>JACJYR010000011.1 GCA_020636005.1 Lewinellaceae bacterium | reverse complement strand
ATCGTTGCACCGGTCACCATCAATTCCCAGGCAACCCCCAGCACCATTTGCATCAGCGGGGACGTTACCCTGTCGCTGGCCGGCGACCCGAGCACGGGCGCCACGTACCAATGGCAGAGTTCTCCGATGGGCGCCGGCACCTGGTCGAACATAGGCGGTGCAACTACTGCCACCTACCTGGTAACCGGCGTTACTGCATCCACCGATTACCGCTGTGTCATTTCCTGCGGGGGCGGCCCCATCGCCGCTTCTCCTTCCTCCCCCGCAACGGTTGTTGTAAGTTCCCCTATGGTGCTGAGTACGACGGCACCTGTACCGGTGTGCGGGACAGGGCCGTTTTCGGTGGCTTTGGCGGCTACGGTGAGTGGCGGCGCTACCGCAGAATGGTACGCTGCGCCATCAGGAGGTACCAGCCTTTATTCAGGTTCTCCTTTCAATACGCCGCCCATTTCCACTACGACGACCTATTATGTTGCGGCAAGTGAAGGGGGAAGCACTACTACCATACCTGGTGACGGGGCCTGGAACCACTTCACTACTGCGGGTACTTTTCAGACCACGTTAATTACTAGCGCTTATATGATATTGACTGTTACAACGCCTTTAACGCTTTCCACAATGGATATTTATCCATCAGCGACTTTGGGCACCGCTTTCACGATAGAGGCAAGAACTGGCAGCGCATCCGGTACTACATTTGCCACCTGGTCTGGCAACACAACTGTGGTGAACTCGGGCACACCGACCGTAGCTCAGACCGTCCCGGTTAACTGGGTATTGCCCGCAGGAACCTATTACATAGGGTTCGTAACGACAAATCCGAATACATGGAGGTCAGGATTAGTCACCCATCCCTTCCCATACGTTCTTCCGGGGGTTGTATCCGTGGACTATTACCTCACCCCGAGTTATCAGTATTACTTCTACAACCTGATGGTGACTACTGGCTGTGAATCGGCCAGGACACCTGTTACAGCCAGCGTCGGCGCTGAGACCAATACCTGGAACGGCAACGGCAACGGCACCACCTGGGACGACCCCGCCAACTGGAGCGACGGCATCGTGCCGCTGCCCTGCCAGAACGTGGTGATACCGTCGGGCGATGTGACTGTACCGACTGGCTTTGAGGGCAAAGGGCTTACCCTGGATGTGGTTCCAGGGGCACTACTTACTGTGCCGGCAACGGGCTTACTGGATATTAAGCCGTAAGGTTTGTACATGACATATAGATGCAACGGCACCGGTCCTGTTTTCAGGCCGGTGCCGTTGGCGTTTAGGGGGGCTACGTAAAAAAGGGTAGGGGAGAGGGCGGGCTTTACGGCCTTTTTTGGTATTGTCTTCATTTTTTTTATAGATAGTCACATTTAAAATTGATTGGGACAAAATCCTAAGTCACTGACTTTCAATAAAATGACTTCAATGACCAATGACTTTTAATGACGATTGTCTATAAAACCATGCACACGCACATTTCACCAGAATATGTCATTGCCCGGGCGGTGAAGCTGTTACTTTCTGTGTCTTCTATTATGCGGGAATCAAAATTTTCCGAAATTTATAAAGCAGTAGGAAGAATAATGTTTAATTTGGCTGAACCTTTAGTTCTATTCCTTTGGTGTTTAAATATAGCAATCTGTTTTGGCAAAGCCCTGCATTTAACAGCTTGGAAAGGACTCTTCAACCTGTAAACTTATCAATATGACGCAGCACTCAACTTCCAAAGGGGGATACGCCATTCCTATTGGCCCATCATCCACTCCCCAACCCTTACTCTTTTCAGGGAAAAAGATCTTTACCACCGCCTTATTGCTGGCACTGTGCATGGCATGGGGGCAGGTACAGGCACAGCTTACCGGCACCAAGACGGTGCCGGGCGATTACGCAACGGTCGCAGCGGCCGTCACCGACCTGAACGCACAGGGCGTGGGCGCAGGTGGCGTCACTTTTAACGTGGCGGCCAACCACACAGAAACACTGACAGGCCGGATCACCCTTACGGCAACTGGCACGATGGCCAACCCCATTGTGTTCCAAAAATCGGGCGCAGGGGCCAATCCCCTCCTGACCTCGTACGTGGGCGTTCACCCAACGGGCGACGCCGAGAACGACGGGATGTTCTGCCTGCTGGGCAGCGATTGGGTGACCATTGACGGCATTGACCTGAAGGAGTCGGTGGCCAACACGGATGAAACGACCACGATGGAATATGGCTACGGCATGTTCAAAACATCAGACACGGACGGGTGCCAAAACAACACCTTCAAAAATTGCACAATCACACTAAACCGCGTCAATAACGGGAACTGGGCCACCACCAGCGCCACCAACGGTTCCGTGGCGTTTGTTATCAATAATACATTGGTCACCAGCGTAGGCACGGGGCTGACCATCACTGCGCCAAGCGGCACCAGCTCTTTCAATAAATTTTACAGCAATACCATCCAGAACTGCAACACCGGTATGGCCTTCGACGGTTACAATGCACCGTCCCCTTTCGATTTGGCCGATCAGGGCAACGACATCGGGGGCAGTTCCCCGGCCACGGGCAACACCATCCTCAATTATGGCGGTGGTGGCACCGCCAATGGTGCAGCCGGAGTTTATACCATCCGCCAGTGGGGCGTCAATTGTTCCTACAATACCATCAACAACAACGACGGCGGCGGCGTCAACCACGGCCTTACCCTTTGGGGCATCCTCCTGCAGACCGCCACCAGTTCAAGCGCTGTTTGCAACAATAACAACATCACCGTACACGGCGGGGCCACGTCAAGCGCTGTTTATGGCATCCAGATAAGCGTGGGCACCACTGCAGCCGGCAATACGATTGATGTGAAAAACAACATGGTAACAGGGGATTACTTGACCGCCACCAGCGGGACATTTTACGGCATCAATACCGGTTCAACGGCCACAACTGTGAATCTGATGAACAACACCGTTTCCAATACTGCGTATGGTTCGCTTGCAACAACATCTACCGGGGCCAATTATTTGATCTACAATTCAAGCGCTGCGGCAAACGTCAATGCCATCGGGAACACGGTAAGCAACCATAGCAGGCTTGGCACAACAGGTGGAATCACGGTGGGGATTTATATTTCCTCTGGTGCCAACCAGACCGTAAAGCACAACAATGTCAATAATATAAGCACTGACGGAACGGGCGCTACCGGTACTATGTACGGCATTCAAACTACTACCGGAACTATAGTGGTGGACAGCAACACTGTCAATGATTTGAATATTTTGAAAACATCGTCCGCCAGCGCCATGTATGGGATTTACAACGCTTTGTCACCCACTAATGAGAACTATAACCACAACACCGTTTTTAACCTGACGAACAAAGGCACCGGCACCACGTATGGTATTTTTACAAACACCACCACCGGTATAAGGACACTCTCCTACAACCTTGTACACACCATAAGCTCGGCCAGTACCACGGTCGCCGGTATAGCCCAGACCACCAGTTCCCCCAGTATTTTCAACAACAAGGTTTATAACATCCAGAGCACTTCAAGCGGTGCGCCGACGGTCTCCGGGTTGGTCCTGACCAGTTTGGGGACGGCGGGCGTCGCCAATATCTACAACAACCTGATCGGCGACATCAATGCGCCGAATGCCAACACATCTGCGAACACGGCCCCTTCGGTGCGGGGGATCAACATTACTTCGACGACCACCAATTCAAGCATCAATATTTCCTATAACACAGTGTGGCTGTCCGCAACTTCCGGAGGTGCCAACTTCAGTACAGCCGCTTTATTTGTAACGACTTCCGCTACCGGCACCACTTCCAACCTGACGCTGAAAAACAATATTTTCAGCAATAACTCGACCCCGAACGGGACCGGGCAGTCGGTAGCCTACCAGCGTTCTTCCACATCCCTGGCCAACTATGACGCTACCTCCAACAACAACCTCTTCTATGCCGGAGCGCCCAGCGCGACTAACCTTATCTTTTACGACGGCACCAATGCCAGCCAGACATTGGCCTCTTTCAAGGCATTGGTAGCGCCCAGGGAAACAGCATCTGTTTCAGAAAATCCGAAATTCCTCAGCACAATGGGCAGTAGCGCCGACTTTCTGCACCTTGATCCGGCCTTCCCAACCCAGGCCGAGAGCGGCGGCATCACCGTGGCAGGCATCACGGACGACTACGACGGGAACCTGAGAAATGTCTCCACCCCTGACATCGGGGCGGATGAAGGCAGCTTTATCGCCATTGACTTGACCGGCCCAAATATTAGCTATACCGATATACCCAACTCTATTTGCGTAGATGCGCTTAGTTTGAGCGCCGACATCAATGACGCTACCGGCGTCAACACCACCGTTGGCACAAAACCGAGGATATGGTTCAAAAAATCAACGGAACTGAACGTGCTACCTGCTACCAATACCGCGGCGGACAATGGCTGGAAGTACGTGGAAGCCACCAATGCTTCCTCGCCCTTTGCCTTCAGTTTAAATTATGCCCTGCTTACCAGTCCGGTCGCATCCGGCGATGTGCTTGAATATTTCGTGGTGGCACAGGATGTAGTTGGTACGCCCAATGTTGGTACAAATACGGCCATTTACAACAGCGCCCCCACCAGTGTAGCGTTGGGGGCAGGCGCTTTCCCGGTCAGCAGCGTCAAGACTTATTCGATTTTGGCTGCCCCGGTATCCATCGCTTCGCAGGCATCGCCCAATACGATCTGCATCAGCGGGGACGTGGCCCTGTCGCTGACCGGAGACCCCAGCACGGGCGCCAGCTACCAGTGGCAAAGCTCCCCCAAAGGGGCCAACACCTGGTCGGACATACCAGGGGCAACCACCGCCAGCTACGTCGCAACGGGAGTCACAGCATCTACGGACTACCGCTGTGTCATTTCCTGTGGGGGCGGCCCTATTGCTGCCTCTCCTTCCACCCTGGCTTCGGTTGATGTAAATTCCCCTGCCGTATTGACCACCACGCCGGCCTCGGCCTGTGGCGCAGGTCCTTTTTCCCTTGCTTTGGGCGCTACGGCGAGTGCAGGAGCTACTTTGAACTGGTACGATATGTCGTCAGGAGGCAATAGTGTTGGGACGGGCACTACTTTCAACACGCCGGCTATTTCAACGACCACCACCTACTATGTAGCAGCATCCGAAGGAGGGGGTAACATATCGGCAGGGCGTCCAAATCCACAGGCAACTTCCACTGGGTTTAATGGAAACAACTATGGCCTCGTTTTCGACGCTACCCAGGACTTCACGATCACTTCTGTCCAAGTGTATCCAACCACGGCATCCGGGGCGATAACGGTGCAATTACAGGATAACAGTGGTGCCGTCCTCCAGACAGCGGGCCCGTTTACCCTGCCTCCTGCAACTGGCACTACCTACGGTACAGGCGCTACACCGACCACGCTCACGCTGAACTTTGCCGTAACTCCCGGCACGGGATACCGGCTTGCCTCCAGTGCGCACACAGGCAGTATTATAAGGGACAACCCCATTTCGGGATTTAGCTATCCTTCTGCCATCGGCAGTGTAGGCAACCTGACTGCCGGTTTACTTTCTGGCACGCCCAATACAAATACATACTATTTCTTTTTCGATTGGGTGGTAGCTACGGGCTGCGAATCGGCCAGGGTTCCTGTGGTAGCAAGTGTTGGCTCAGCCACCAATACCTGGAACGGAGGCGGCAACGGCACCACCTGGGACGATCCCGCCAACTGGAGCGACGGCATCGTGCCGCTGCCCTGCCAGAACGTGGTCATCCCGACTGGCGATGTGACTGTCCCGACCGGCTTTGAGGGCAAGGGGCTTACGCTGGATGTGGCCACTGGGGCACTACTTACCGTACCGGCTACCGGCTTGCTGGATATTAAGCCGTAAAGGGTTTGGTATATGGATTACGGATGCAACGGCACCGGCCTTTTTCAGGCTGGTGCCGTTGGTTTTTTGGGGGGTTAGGTTTTTTTACTAAATTGCCAGTATTTAGGACCGAAGGAAAAATAATCCCGGTTTCACATCGGGATTATTTTTAAAAACCCTTCCAGTACTGGGGTTTCAAAATCAAAATAGCGAAGTTATTTTTTCACCGTTACTTGAGATGTGTTGCTACTTGTTGGTCAATACATATTTTGTCTTTTTCCACCTAAAACTCGCCCAATATGAAAAACAATTACTCCCCCTCCCATCTGTTTATCGTCACCTTTATTTTTTTCCTGCTAATACCCACCTTTTCACAGGCCCAAGGCAATGTCATATTTGTCGACTCGAATTGGAACATCCAGGCCGCCATTGATTCTGCAATGGTTGGCGACACGGTACTGGTGGCCCCCGGCACCTACGCCGGCCCCGGCAACACCAACATCCAACTGCTCGGAAAGGCCATCGTCGTCGCCTCGCAGGCAGGCCCGGGGCTCACCACCATCGACGGGCAGGGCAGCAGCCCCTTTGGCTTCAACATCGGCCAGGGCGAAAACAACGCCACCCTGGTCAGCGGCTTCCGCATCACCAACTTCACCAACACCGCCGTCAACTGCAACGACTCGCCCACCATCGACAACTGCGTCCTGGAGGGCAACGGCCGGGGCATCGCCCTCAGCAGCACCTCCGCCACCGTCCAGCACTGCACCGTCCGCAACAACGCCAACAACGGCGGCATCACCTGCAGCTCCTCCAACAGCAACGCCACCATCCGCAACTGCCTCATCGAGGGCAACACGAACACCTACCAGGGCGGCGGCGTGTACATCTACAACGGCAACGGCCCGCTCTTCCTCAACTGCACCGTAACCGGCAACTCCTCCAACAACGGCGGCGGCATCTACGTGCAGGGCAGCAACAGCCTCAGGATGAGGAACTGCATCGTCCGGGGGAACTCCGCCACGGACAACCCGAACATCGCAACACAAATCCCCAACCTGGACATCACCTTCTCCAACATAGAGGGTGGATTATCCGGGACAGGTAACATCAACACCAATCCAATTTTTTTAAACGCGTCTATTCATGATTACCACTTGCATCCCAGTTCCCCTTGCATAGACACCGGCGACCCGGCTGACACGTATGGAAACGAACCTTTACCAAATGGGGGCCGAATCAATATGGGTTTTTATGGCAATACACCGGAAGCAACAAGTTTTGACCCTACCACCATAATTATTGACTTTTCTTATACTATTGGATGCGGTGATACCACTGAAGTGACCTTGCTGGGCTTGTATTTTGGCAACGTGCAGGGAAGCAATGGTGAAATACATGCTGGCAATGCCTTAATCCCTTCTAACAACATTCTACAATGGTCAGATACTGCTGCCATATTTAGAATGGCAGCGGCTGATGTGGAAGGCAATGAAATTGTACTGGTTTCGGATATCGGCCAGTCCGATACCATTCCAGGGACTTTCATGTATTCACCTTTTGCAACGTATGTGAGCGGAGATGTGAGCGGCGTATGGACAGCAGGCTGTCCGGGGACTTACATCCTAACAGGGCCAGTCACGATACCAGCCACTGATACCCTGGTTATTGAACCTGGGGTAGTTATTTTAGTCAACACAGATTCTGCCGGTGTAGCGCCATTTATAGTAGAAGGAAATTTATTTGCCAGCGGTACCAGTCTGGATTCTATCATTTTTTCAGTCTTGCCCCATCAGGCAAGGCCCGGTGCGTGGAAGGGTATCGAATTGGACATGCAAAATTTCAATGATGAGGCAGTACTCAGCTATTGTTTGATAGAAAATGCCCAAACAGGGGTTACCATAAGGGATGATGATGAAATTATTGAATACTGTACCATTCAAAAGAATAGCAAACATGGTGTGGAGTGGTTAGCCTACGGAGAATACCTCGATGGCCAGTTACGGTATTGCACCGTGCAGGATAATAATCTTTGGGGCGTACACTGCCTGGCGTACACTGATGATGGATCGGGCAATGCCGTCCCAACGATCGCCAATAACGAAATCAAAAACAACAAAAAAGGGGGCATCTTGATCGAAGGCATTGCCGGAAGTGCTTACACAGGCGATCCGTGCACAGCTTCCGCCAATTCCAACCCGATCGTGCTGAACAATTTTATACACCACAACTTGGGCCATGGAATTGAATGTTATGCAAAAGGTGAATGGACGGATGGCCTGACTTGCAATGCAAATTACAGAGGTCGTGCCAACCCAAGGATTGAAGGCAATTTGATCGCTTACAATGACCTCTCTTTCAAAGCCAAAACGGTTCCTGCCGACGCACAGCATTGGCTTGCTTTTTCGGAACCCAAGATCACCAACTGCACTTTTTGGCAAAATGGTCCTACCGACATTGAAGCTGGTGATTCAGCTGCGATAACAATCGCTAATTCCATTTTCTGGGACGGTGTACCATCCGTGATCACAACCTATGGCGGAGGCGTAGTCAACATCAGCCACAGCAATTTTGACCTCCTTTATCCCGGCTCTGGCAACCTCACAGCCGACCCCTTGTTCGGCGATCCGTTCAATAATGACTTTTATTTAACGACAACTTCCCCTTGCATAGACGCTGGCGACAATGCTGTGGTTATTGAGATTTTGGATCAAAAAAGCAACCTCCGGACGCTGGATGGAGATGGGAATGGAACTGCAACGGTGGATATGGGGGCCATTGAAACAACAGGGCCCTGCAGTATGAACCCAATGGCAAATTGGACCGGGGGCACCAGCCAATGGTCTATACCTTTTGAATGGGATTCAGGATATGTGCCCAATTCATGCAACGATGTGGCCATCCCATCCGGGGCTGTGATTGTCCCGGCGGCATGGCAGGCTTTTGCAAAAAGCCTTGACGTGCAGGTTGGGGCGATATTTGAAGTTAAACTTGGGGCAATCCTTACAGTTGAATAGCTGATTTGGCCATTTGCATCTAAGGAAATTGCAACCCATACTTTATTCTTTTGTGGTCAGTAAGTTGGTCCAACTTGCCAAGAATCACTCGGCTGACCACTAAGTTTTCACCCGGTAATACGGCATAGTTTATGACACCATAGAGGTACTTCTGCCTTTTGGGGCAAATCTGCCTTTGGTGTCTTAAATTTAAATTCCAGAAAGTTGTTTTGTCATCGCACGAACAAACCAGCTTACAACAAATGGGGGGCGAATTTTTCTGAACATAAAGTCCGAAGTTTGCCCTGATGAGCATAATCAAATATTTTCTGGCGCTTTTTCTTTTCCCACTGCCCCTGCTGGCCCAGCAAGTCCGTTTCGAGCATTTTACCGCTGACCAGGGCCTTTCCCAAAGCACCATCAACTGCATCGCACAAGACCGCCGGGGTTTTTTGTGGGTGGGCACGGAGAACGGGCTGAACAGGTTCGACGGCTATCGGTTCACCCATTATGAAACCCAGGTGGGCGACACGACCAGCCTGGGCAACAATTCCATCAAATCAATTTTGGAAGACCGGGAGGGGTTTATATGGGTGGGCACCCAGGACGGGCTGTACCGGTTCGACCCGAAAACGGAGGCTTTCCTCCACTTCAGGAACGACCCCGCCAACCCGAACAGCATTGCCTACAACCAGATCCATTCTTTGTACGAAGACAAGGCCGGCGGCTTATGGATCGGGGCTTCCCTGTCATTGGAAAAATTCGACCGGGAAACCGGTACGTTTGCGCACTACCCGCCGCCGTACAAGGTCGTTGTCAATGCCGGCGACCTGTTCATTAACCAGATAATTGAGTACGGCAATAGTTTCTACATCGGCACGTGGGGAGAGGGCGTCCTGCAATTTGACCCCAAAAAAAACAGCTTTCGGCGGGTACCTACCAATAACAGCCGATTGAACGGCAATTCCTGGGTAGAACAGCTTTCGGTGGATCAGGATGGCGTTTTATGGGCAGTCATCAGTGGGTATGCCTTGCAGTACGAACCAGGACGGGATACATTCCTCCTGCGGTTCGGCTTGGAGCCGATGGATTTCACGAAAACTATCATCGCTTTTCACAAAACAAACGCTGGGGATTTCATCGCAGGGATGTCGGGCTATGGGTTGCAAATGTTTACCCCGGATTTTAAAACGGCAGCGCACTATTGGCCCGACCCCGACAGCACCTACCAGTACAATAATTTTATCACCAACATCTACGAAGATTTGAGTGGCGAAATATGGCTGGGCACCCTGGGCAACGGGCTCTTCAAATTCGATCCCCACCGGAAAAAGTTCGGCGTGTTCCCACAGGAAGCCAACGGCGGCCAGGTGGGCAATTTCAACGATGTGCTGGGCATTTTGGAAACCACCGAAGGTGAAATTTGGACTGCCTCAAGGTCTTATGGCATTCAGGTTTTTGACAGGGAAAACCGGAAGTTTACCCCTATCCGTGAGCGGGCCAATGTGCCGGATGGGTTTAAAACTGAACAGATGCGCTGCCTCTTCCAGGACAGCAGGGGCAGGATTTGGGCGGGTACCTGGGGCAATGGCCTGAAGATGTTCGACCCTAAGACGGGCCATTACCAGCAGTTTGTGAAGGATGCGGGCAACCCAAATTCGCTGTCCGATATTTTCATCAATTCCATTTGCGAGGACAAGGAACACCAGCTTTGGATCGCCGCACACAATGGTTTATCGGTCATAGGAGTGGACGAAGTGGAGGGGGGTGTTTTCAAGAATTACCGGCCTTCGGAAAGTGGCCTGAGCCACCGCCTGGCCACCGCTGTCTATTGCGATCATGCGGGTACTGTATGGGTCGGCACGAACGGTGGCCTGAACCGGTTTGACCCTGCTTCCGGTACTTTCCAACATTTTTCAAACAACCTCCAAGACCCTGGCTCGCTGAGCAACAACTGGGTGGCCTGCATTTTTGAAGACCGCGAAAACCGCCTCTGGATCGGCACCTGGGGCGGTGGGCTCAACCTTTTCGACCCTGGCAAAGGGCAGTTTGCCCATTTCACCACCAAAAATGGCCTGCCCACCAATACCCTGCAGGGCATCGTGCAGGATGCACATGGTTTTCTCTGGGTGACGACGGATCATGGCTTGTCGAAATTTGATCCCGGGCTAGGCACTTTTTCCAGCACCTACATGAAGGGCGATGTGCCGGATGACTGCTTCAACGCCAGGGCAATCGGCATCAGCCGCCTGACGGGTGAAATTTTTGCGGGCGGGGTGGACGGCTTTACCCTTTTTCATCCGGATAGCATCCGACCCAGCCCCTTTGTTCCGATGGTAGCTATCTCCTCCCTTAAGAAGTACGTGAAAAATGGCGAGCAAGAACAGGCCGTGGAAGTGAAAGGCATCAGCGCCCTCGACCGGATTTCGCTGCCATTTTCTGAAAACACACTGACTTTTGAGTTTGCTGCGCTCAATTTCCGGCAGGCTTTTAAAAACCAGTATGCCTACAAAATGGAAGGTTTGAGCGGCAACTGGACTTACCTCGGCACCAAACGGGAAGTCACCCTTAGCGATATCCAGCCGGGGAGCTACACGATCAAGGTGAAAGCCTCCAACAACGACGGCCTCTGGAACGAGGAAGGCGTTTCGCTCAAAATTATCATCCTTCCGCCCTGGTACCGTGCCTGGTGGGCCTACTTGCTTTATGCGCTGGCTACGGGTAGCGTACTTTATTATTTCAGTAAAAAAGAAATACAGTCCCAACGCCTGAAAAACCGCCTCGAAATAGAGCAGATGGCTGCCGAAAAATTAAAAGAGGTGGATCAGCTCAAAACCCGCCTTTATACAAATATCACCCACGAATTCCGTACCCCGCTAACAGTGATTTCTGGCATGGCCAACTTGATTGAAAAACCAGAAAACTCCAAAGAGCTCATCCAGCGCAACAGCCAACGGCTGCTCCGCCTGGTGAACCAAATGCTGGATTTGGCAAAACTGGAATCAGGCAACCTGCAGTTGGAACTTGCGCAAGCCGATGTGGTGCCCTTTGTCCAATACACCACCGAGTCGTTCCAATCCTTTGCCTCCAGCAGAAATATCACGCTGGTTTTTTATCCGCAGACCAGCGAATTGGTGATGGATTTTGATGAAAATAAATTGCAAAGCATCATCTCCAACCTGCTTTCCAACGCCATCAAATTCACACCAGATGGCGGGAAGATTATCCTTGATTTGAAAGAGGAGCAACAAGGCACTGAAAGCTGGTTGGTCATAAAAGTAGTGGATACGGGCACTGGTATCGCTGCGGATAAACTACCCCATATTTTTGACCGGTTTTACCAGGTGGACAACGGCCCCACCCGCAAAGGGGAAGGCACAGGAATTGGCCTTACCCTGGCCAAAGAACTGGTTGAGTTGATGAATGGGAATATCAGTGTAAAAAGTAAGCCCGGAAAAGGGACAACATTTACGCTAAAGCTGCCAGCAAAGCAGGAGACACAGCTTGCCAATATTCAAAAAACGCAGCCCGAATTTGAAAATTTAATGGCAACCGGAATTAGCAGCATAAACATGGAGGAAGCCCAATCAGCAGATTCGGATCAGCCGTTGCTGCTTATCATTGAAGACAATGCGGACGTGGTCACCTACATCCATTCTATTTTAAAAGACCATTACAATATCCTCGTTGCGGGCAATGGTGCTATCGGGATCGAAAAAGCCTTTGAGGCCATCCCCGACATTATTTTGAGCGACCTGATGATGCCCGAAAAAGACGGATTTGAGGTCACCCAAATCCTGAAGAATGACGAGCGCACCAGCCACATACCCATCGTTTTGCTCACCGCAAAGGCCGATATCGAATCCCGCATCGAAGGCTTGCAGCGGGGAGCGGATGCCTACCTCGCCAAACCTTTCGAGAAAAAAGAACTGATGGTCAGGTTGGAAAAACTGATTGAACTGCGCACCAAGCTGCAAGCCAGGTATGCAGGCAGCCAACTATTTACAACGCCTGCCGATGCTGAGCCACCGGACAACCCGGAATCCATTGCCGATGAGAATCTTCAAATAGAGGATGCTTTCCTGTTAAAAATCAGGCACATCATGGAGGGGCGTTTCAGGGAGACAGAATTTACGGTTACCCAGTTGTGCCATGAGGTGGGGATGAGCCAGCCCCAACTCTACCGCAAAGTCAAGGCGCTCACCGGCCAATCCATTGTGGCCTGGATGAAGAGTTTCCGGCTTCACAAAGCCAAAGCACTGCTCGAAAATTCTCCGATGAGCATATCAGAAATTGGTTACAACGTGGGTTTCTCAGACCCTGCCTATTTTTCACGGGCATTTTCGGAAGAATTTGGCGTACCGCCGATGGATTTTCGCAAGTGATTGACCATTAATTTTTTAGCAACACCTTTCTGCAAAGTCATTCCTGTTTTTTTCTTCTTTTGTTGAAAAAATCCAAGCATTTGAATGATTTGTCCAAGTCGTTCGGGAGGCGGTTGTTCACCTTTGCTGTATCTACAATTCCACGCTATTTGTGGATGGCCAAAGAGCCAGATGAAAACATTTTCTACTAACAACCTTAACCGCCAACACAGCTCTTGAACAAACTTAAAACTTGTCATCAGATGAAAATGAAAAACACCCTCCTACTCCTCAGCTTCCTATTTGCTTCAGTGTCGGTATTTTCCCAAACAAGCTTTCTTTCTATCTCCGCCACTTCCGCCAACAAAGCTGAAGGCAACACAGGTACGACGGCCTTCACCTTTATCGTCATCCGCGACGGCGACATCTCAGGTTTTTCTTCTGCCGACTGGGCCGTCACCGGCTCTGGAGGAAACCCGGCCAATGCAGCTGACTTCGGTGGCACACTGCCCAGCGGTACCGTCAATTTTGCTCCAATTCAAACCACACAAAATATTACCGTAAATGTTACCGGCGATACGGACGTCGAACCGGATGAAGGGTTCACCGTCACGCTGTCGAACCCGACGAATGCGATCATCACCACGGCCACAGCCACTGGCACCATCCTGAATGACGATATGGCCACCGGCTACTGCGCAGCAGGTGCCACAGAAACTTGCTGTGAAAAAATCTCCAATATTGAGTTCAATACCATCAACAACCCATCCAGCAGCACGGCAGGCTACGAAGACTTCACGTCTGTTTCTACCACTGTCGATCAAGGCTCGACCCATACTTTCACAGGTACAATAACAGGAGGTGCTTTCTCAGATGAAATGATCGTTTGGATTGACTTCAACCAGGACATGGATTTTGAAGACCCAGGTGAGGAGGTTTTCAATTCACCGACCGGGGCAGGGCCAACCTATAGCGGTGACATCACCATTCCGGCTACAGCCATGACGGGAAGCACGCGTATGCGGGTCAGGCTGCACTCTACCATAAGCGGCGAAAATCCAAATGACACGCCTTGTGGCGATTCCGGCTACGGCCAGGTGGAGGATTACACCATCAACATCACTACATCTGCTACTCCTGCGGTAACCCTCGACTTCGACGGCACCGACGACCACGTGGTGCTGCCGGCTAACCTGACCGCCTCCCTGACCGACTTCACCTTTGAGGCCTGGGTCTATTGGGACGGGTCGACCAACTGGCAGCGCATCATGGACTTTGGCGAGAACACCAATGTTTACATGTACCTCACGCCAAAGGGCTTCCCGGGCGACAATCCGATTTTTGCCATCACCACTTCTTCCTCTGCCGGGGAACAGCGCATCAACTCCTCCGTAGCCGCCACCGTTGGCCAGTGGCAGCACTACGCAGTCGTCCTGGACGCTGCGGCCAATACGGGCACCCTCTACATCGACGGTACACAGGTCGGACAGAACACCAACCTGACCCTGTCCCCGAGCGACCTGGGCAACCTTGCCAATAATTACTTGGGCAAAGCACAGTTTTTTTTCGACCCCTATCTCGACGGTAAACTGGACGAGGTAAGGATTTGGAATTTTGCAAAGACAGCCTCCCAGGTCAACTGCCAAAAAGACTTCGAACTGTTGGGCACGGAACCCGGCCTGGTCGCCTACTACAATTTCAACCAGGGCATCGCCGGAGGCAACAATGCCGGTGTGACGACCCTCGACGACCTGACCACGAACAACAACGACGGCACCCTGACCGACTTCGCACTGACTGGTGCCGGCTCCAACTGGGTCGAACCAGGCGCCCCCGTTTCGGGCACAAGCTCCAGCTGCTGCCCGTCTGGCAACGTACTCTACGTCAACGATAATGCAAGTGGAGCAAATGATGGTACTTCGTGGACAGATGCATACAATGACCTGCAAGACGCTCTCACAGAAGCTTCGAACTGTGCGAACATCACCCAGATATGGGTGGCGGCGGGCACCTACAAGCCCACCAGCGGCACCGACCGCACCATTTCCTTCGCAATGCAGAACGACCTGGCCGTCTATGGCGGCTTTGACGGCACGGAGACCATGCTCGGCGAGCGGGACTGGGTGGCCAACGTCACCACCCTGAGCGGCGACATCGGTACGACGGGGGACAACAGCGACAACTCCTACCACGTCATTTCCAACGATAATAACGGCCTTAACGGCACTGCCTTGCTCGATGGCTTCACGGTCACGGCAGGGAAAGCAGATGGATTCCCCCTCAATGGCGGTGGGATGTACAACGACAATTCCTCGCCCACGGTGACCAACTGCTCTTTCTCCGGAAATGAAGCTGGCTCCAACGGTGGCGGGATGTCCAACAACAATTCCTCACCCACGATGACCAGCTGCTCCTTCTCCGGAAATGAAGCTGGCCTCTACGGTGGCGGAATGCAAAACAACAACAACTCCTCTCCCACAGTGACCAACTGCTCTTTCTCCGGAAATGAAGCTGGCTTTAACGGTGGCGGAATGCACAACGACAATTCCTCGCCCACGGTGATCAACTGCTCCTTCTCCGGAAATAGCACCAACAACAGGGGCGGCGGGATGTACAACGTTAGCTCCTCCTCGCCCACAGTGATCAACTGCTCCTTCTCCGGAAATAGTACCAACCTCCCCGGCGGCGGCATGGTAAATGATAGTCAATGCTCCCCTACAGTGACTAACTGCATCTTCTGGGGCAACAGCACCGAAATCGCCAATTTTGCCAGTACCCCCACCGTCACCTACTCCATCGTGCAGGGCGGCTACACGGGCACCGGCAACCTCGACGTGGACCCGCTCTTCGTCAGCCAGCCGCCCATCGGCCTGGGCACCACGGGCGACCTGCACCTGCAAGACTGCTCCCCCGCCAAGGACGTGGGCACGGCCACCGGCGCTCCGGCCACCGATTTCGACGGCGACGCCCGCCCGCAGGGGCCTGGCTTCGACATGGGTTTTGATGAAAGCACCACGTCCTGCTGTCCACCGGGCAATATCGTCTTCGTAGATGCGGACGCCACCGGTGGCAACAACGGAACCTCGTGGTCCGATGCCTACACGGACCTGCAGGATGCCCTGGCCGAGGCCGACAACTGCTCCAACATCACCCAGATATGGGTGGCGGCGGGCACCTACCGGCCCACCAGCAGCACCGACCGTACCATCTCCTTCGCAATGCAGAACGACGTAGCCATCTACGGCGGCTTTGCCGGCACGGAGACCATGCTCGGCGAGCGGGATTGGGTGGCCAACGTCACCACCCTGAGTGGCGATATCGGTACGCCGGGGGACAACACCGACAACTCCAACCACGTCATTTCCAACAACGGTCTGAACAGTACAGCCGTGCTCGACGGTTTTACCGTCAGCGGCGGGAATGCGGATGAGGCCAGCGGTTTCCCCTTCTTCCTCGGCGGCGGGATGTACAACGTCTCCTCCTCGCCCACGGTGGCCAACTGCTCCTTCTCCGGGAATTCGGCCAACGCCGGCGGAGGGATGTACAACAACAACAACTCCTCGCCCACGGTGACCAGCTGCTCCTTCTCCGGGAATTACGCCGACAACGGCGGCGGAGGGATGCGCAACTTCAATTCCTCTAACCCCACGGTGATCAACACTTCCTTCTCCGGGAATTACGCCGACACCCTCGGCGGAGCGATGTACAATGTCAACTCCTCCCCCATATTGACCAACAGTTCCTTCTCCGGAAATGGCGCCGGCATCGGCGGCGGCGGGATGTACAACTTCGACGCCTCGCCCACGGTGACCAACTGCATCCTCTGGGGCAACAGCACTGCATTCGAAAACATCAACGCCAGTAACCCCACCGTTACCTACTCCATCGTGCAGGGCGGCTACGCCGGCACCGGCAACCTCGACGTGGACCCGCTCTTCGTCTCCCAGCCGCCCATCGGACTGGGCACCACGGGCGACCTGCACCTGCAAGCTTGCTCCCCCGCCAAGGACGCCGGCACGGCCACCGGGGCACCGGCCACTGATTTCGACGGCGACGCCCGCCCGCAGGGGCCCGGCTTCGACATGGGTTTCGATGAAAGCACCACGTCCTGCTGTCCCAACCTGGTAACTTTGAACGGCAACATCCCGACCGGCACCTACCAGGCGGCCGTGGAGGTGCAGGCTGATGGTACCGTGCAAAATGGCTCGCAGGTCATCTTAAAAGCCGGGACTTCCTTCACGCTACAGAACGGATTCACGGTAGAGTTGGGCGGAACCCTGGAAACCATCATCGAAGTGTGTGATTGAATAGCAATTAAAAATGGAACGCAGGCACCAAATTGCCGGCAAACACAAATCAAAAAATTTAATAAAAATGAAATTTTTACTCCCCCTTATTTGTGCGCTGTTCTATTCAGCGAATGTTTTCTCTCAGGTACTACCTCCTCCCTCAAGGGTAATGGAGTACTTACAAAAAAATGCTCAACAGTTGGGGCTACAGCTGGACGACCTCTCGGAAGTCACCCTGACCGACCAGCACACCAGCCGGGGCAGCGGTATCGAGCACCTGTACCTACGCCAAAGCCACGCCGGAATCGAGGTTTTTGGAGCAAACATGACCGTCAACATCGGTGCGGATGGACGGGTGCTGTACGTCGGCAATCGTTTCTTGCCCAACTACAAAAACCGCATTGCAGGTGGTACGACGCCCCAACTGACGGCGGAAGCAGCCATCCTGGCCACTGCGGAGCACCTGGGTTATCAGCTCAAAGCGGCGCCCACAGTCATCGAGATGAAGGGCGGAGCAACCCGGGAAACCGTTTTCAGCCAGCCTGAACTTTCCTCTCACGAAATTCCGGTAAAATTGATGTGGCAACCGGCCGAAAACGGAGACCTGCGCCTCGCCTGGGATTTGCACGTCAAGGAGCCGGGCATCCTCGAATGGTGGAGCCTTCGGGTGGATGCGGAAACCGGCGAAGTGCTTTCAAAAGTAAGCTGGGTGAGCCATTGCAGTTTTCACGAAGAACACGAGGACATCCACGAGGCTCAGCCTGCCGGAAAAACGCCACATATTACCCAAGAAAAAGTTGATTTGGCACCCAACCCGGCTGCGGTTACGGGGGGTACTTACAATGTGTTTCCCCCTCCGGTGGAAAGCCCTTATTTCGGGGATCGTACGATTGTGACCGACCCGGCCAATGCGACCGCTTCGCCGTTCGGCTGGCACGACACGGACGGCGTGCCCGGTGCCGAATATACCATTACCCGGGGCAACAACGTGTACGCCCAAATCGACGACGACAGTGATGTAGAGACATTGGGAGCATCCCCGGACGGTGGGGCTAGCCTGGTATTTGACTTCCCTTTAGATTTGAACCAAGAACCAAGAAGTTTTGAGGACGCTTCCTGCACCAATAATTTTTTCTGGAACAACATCCTGCACGATGTGCTTTACCTGTATGGGTTCGACGAACAGGCAGGTAATTTCCAAGCCAATAATTATGGCAATGGAGGCTTAGGAGACGATTACGTCATTTCGCACGTGCAGCCCTGCTGCAACAACGCTGGGTTCGGAACCCCACCGGATGGGATGAGCGGCGTCATGAACCTCAGAATTTTCACCACGCCTAATCCCAGGCGGGATGCTACATTCAATCAAATAGTAGTCGCCCACGAATACGGGCACGGACTCCACACGAGATTGACCGGTGGCCCTGCAAATTCAGGCTGCTACGGCAACGCCGAAGAGATGGGCGAAGGGATTGCGGATTTTGTGAGCCTTATGTTTACCATAAAACCAGGCGACGAGGGGACGGACAGTCGGCGTTTTGGCAACTGGGTCCTTGGCTTGCCCACAACCGGCCCGGGCTTCCGGCAGCTCCCCTATTCCACCGATTTGGCCGTCAATAGCTCCACCTATAATAGTATCAAGACCAACGTTAATGTAGGCGGATACGGCGAACCTCATTCCAAAGGGAATGTTTGGACAGCAATGCTCTGGGAAATGGCCTGGGCACTGATTGATGCTCACGGTTTTAACCCCGACATCTATGACCATACCAGCATGGCGGGCAATATCATAGCCCTCAACCTCTTCGTGGAGGGCTTGAAAATGCAGCCCTGCAGCCCTGGTTTTGTCGATGCCCGAGACGCCATTCTGGCCGCCGACACAGCACTTTACGGAGGGGCCAATTCCTGTTTGATCTGGCAGGCTTTCGCCAAAAGGGGGCTGGGTTTCAGCGCCGACCAGGGGGACTCCAACGACCGCCTGGACGGCACCGAGGCATTTGACGTTCCGCCAGGCTGTGGTACAGTCTGCCATGTTTACCAAAGCCAAGATGTGCCGGTGACCATCCCCGAGTTGGGCAGCGTAACCTCGCAGGTCAACATCCCGTCAGGAGTTACCATCTCCGATGTGAACTTGCTGGGCCTGGCTATTGACCACAACTACATCAATGATTTGCGTGTAAAATTGAAAAGCCCGTCCAATACGGAACGGACGCTGCTGAATCAGATTTGTGGCGGCGACCAGAACATCCTGCTCTCCCTCGACGATGAAAGCCCGAACCCCTACGCATCCATCCCCTGTCCGCCCAACGGAGGAGATTACCAACCTTTTGAGACGCTGTCGGCTTTCGACGGCGAGAGCTCAAACGGCGACTGGGTATTGACCATCGACGACCTGGCGGATGAAGACGGAGGACAACTGACCGCCTGGACATTGGAGGTCTGCGCTGATTTTGAGGCGGGAGATTGCGCTATCGCAAATATCCGAAAAGGGCCGACCCCTCCGGTTTGCGACCCCGTGACCATGACTTACTCGCAGCAGGTCAGTGTTTTTTACTATACCGGGGCTGCAAATTTGGATTCGCTCGTCGTAAACGGGCAGAAATTCGAAATCCTTTCCAGCCCGCAAATCGTCACCCTGACCAACCTGCCTGCCAACGGCCTGCCGGTGGACGTGACGGTGAGTTTCACCGGAAACCCGGGGTGCAGCATGACAGCGAACAACTTGTTCACCGCTCCCTGTTGCCGGCCTGAAATCGTCTATGTGGATGCTGACGCCACCGGGGCCAACGACGGCACTTCCTGGGCCGATGCTTACGTTGATTTGCAAGACGGACTAACTGCTGCCGTATGTGGCGACGTCACCCAGGTTTGGGTGGCAGCGGGCACCTACAAACCGACCGCCGGCACCGACCGCTCAGCGACATTTGCCCTGCTCAACGGCAAGGCCATCTACGGTGGTTTTGCCGGCACGGAAACCGAACTCGGCGAGCGGAACTGGGTGGCCAACGTTACCACCTTGAGCGGCGACATCGGCACACCCGGCGACAGCACCGACAACAGCTATCGGATAGTCACCGGTCAGGACATCATCATCAAAAGGCCTGGGCCTGGCCATCCGAGTCTCACCAGCGTCAGCGTACTGGACGGGTTCGTCATCACGGGCGCCAACAATGACTTGGCCGCACCTGCCGACCGGGGCGGTGGAATGTTGTTGGTCAATTCGTCACCGGAAATTTTCAACTGCGTGTTCACTGGAAATTACGCGGCAATAGGCGGGGGCGTACACCTGGCAGGTTCTTCGCCCTACCTAGCCAACTGTGCCTTCACGGGAAACAGCGCAATTTTTGGCGGCGGAATGTGGAACGCCTATTCAAGTTCGCCGTCCTTCATGAACTGCACCTTTGCCGGCAACTCGGCCACCGTCCACACCGGCGGACTGCTCAACTCATTCTCTGCCAATGCCTTTGTGGTCAACAGTATTTTTTGGGGAAACAATGCACCCGCCACACCGGACTTTCGGAATGAGCTTTCCGCTACCTCCACCATCAGTTACACGCTGCTGGAGGAAGGGGCTTGCCCCACCGATGCAGTCTGCGGGGATGGCATGATCTACGCCACCGACCCGCTCTTTGTCAGCACCACCGATCTGCACTTGCAGGAGTGTTCGCCCGCCAAAGACGTGGGCATAGCCTTCGCTGCCCCGGAAACTGATTTCGACGGGGGCGACCGCCCGCAGGGCAACGGCGTTGATATGGGCTTTGATGAAAACGGGGCGTCATGTACCTGTCCGGATGATCGCACCCTCAGTGGAATTCTGCCCAGTGCCACCTACCAGGCAGGCATGAACCTCGGCGCCGATGCTTTGGTGAAAAAGGACAGGGAGGTGTCGTTCAAAGCGGGAACCGGCATCCTGCTGGACGGGATATTTGAAGTGGAGTTGGGTGCTTTGTTTGAAGCGATCATCGAAGCTTGTACGCCTTTTGTACCAATAAACGATGAGAAACAGTAACCTTGCTGAAGTGCAAGCAAAATTTTAATGACAGCTTTTTTGGGAAAAACAAAACAGTATTTCTATCTTGCCTTTTTATTGAACGCATGCAGCGTTTATTAATCAGGACAAGCTGCGAAAGTTGATTTCCCCATCATCGGTATCCAGAAAGCTGGCATTTATAGCGTTGACCATTGTTAGCTCCTGTAACAGGGTAAGCTCGCCGAAAAGCAGCTTTTTTTTGAACAAGGCTTTCGCCAAAGAAATCGAACAAGTATTGGGGCATTACCGCCCCAACCGAAAGAAAATAAGGCTTATTGGAAGAATTTTTTAAAAAAAAGTTTTTTCTTCAGTCTTTTTATATCTTTGTGAGGGCAACCTTCCCTGCTCAAGCTTAGAAAAATCATTAATTGAATCATTTTTTAAACCTACGCAACATGAAAACCTTAGGATTTACTTTACTCACCACTCTTTTTCTGGCTGTTTTCAGCCTTCCTTCCTTTGCTCAGCTCAAAGTCATTGCCGATGGCAAAGTTGGTATCGGAACCGCTACACCTGAAGCCCAATTAGATGTTGTTGGCGGCAACCTGCAGGCCAGGGGCCAGTTTGTCTTCACTGGCAAAGATGCTGCTGCTGCTGCCGAAGCCGGCGTTTTGGTTGGATGGGGACGCACCGGTACAGGTTCCTCAGCCATCAGGTTTTATCCTTCCTGGACTAACTTTGGCAGCTGGGCCACTACATTCGGTGTAGATGGCGGCGGTGGCGGTGGACTTTTCCACCAAGGTGCCAACACGCTCGGTATCGTAACACTGAACACTCAGGCAGTTGGCATCGGGGTCAACAGCGTGTACAAAGTTTACGTCAACGGTACAAGCGGCAATGTCGGTATTAATATGACTGCCCCTTCTACTGAATTGGAATTAAACGGTGTCGCTACCAAACCTGGTGGTGGTACCTGGACAGCACCTTCCGACAGGCGCTTGAAAAAAGATGTAAAGCCTTTTCAGGACGGCTTGAAGCAGGTCATGGCTATTGAGCCTGTATTTTTCAAATACAATGGCAAAGGTGGCTTGAAGGACGATGGCAAAGAATATGTTGGTATCATAGCCCAGGATATGCAAAAAGTTGCACCTTATACTATCACGAGCTACAAGCGCCAAACAGTTGAATCTGTCATGAAAGAAGGCGATTTCCTTCCTACTGAGGTCGTGAAAGATGAAGGCGACTATCTTGCTTATGACGCTAATGCACTCACTTACATGTTGGTGAACGCCATCAAGGAGCAGCAGAAGATGATTGATGCTAAAGATGCCCAAATAAATGCAATGGAAGAAAGGCTCGAAAGGCTCGAAAGGCTGATGGTCACGCTGAACAGCACGACTACCGGTTCCCAGACCATCGACCTGTCCAGCAATGGCAACGGCTATTTGATGCAAAATCAACCCAATCCTTTCAACCACACCACAGCTATCCGCTACACCCTGCCCGAAGATGCTAAGAACGCTTCCCTCAGGATCATGGACAGCAATGGCCGTATGCTGAAAGAAGTGAAATTGGCAGATACTAAAGGTGAAGTTACCATCAATGCCGGCGAACTGAACTCTGGTTCTTATTCCTACAGCCTCATCGTAGATGGCCGGATTATAGATACCAAGCAAATGATTTTGACGAAATAATTAATTAGCAGTACCTGCTTTTTATAAAAGAAGAAAGCGGCGGGACCTTTTTG
Source organism: Lewinellaceae bacterium (assembly GCA_020636005.1). Classification (GTDB taxonomy): domain Bacteria; phylum Bacteroidota; class Bacteroidia; order Chitinophagales; family Saprospiraceae; genus UBA6168. The sequence goes on along the minus strand of JACJYR010000011.1, from coordinate 148,782 downwards.
GTCTCGCCGCTTTTTTTATACGAAATGAAAAGGAAATAACTCCTCCATTTTTGCAAAACAAACCTCGAACCTTTACAGGGTAAAAGAAGAGGTGTTCGTTCTTTGAGAATATGGTGTGGAGTAGTTTTAAGATTCCAACCAAATCTCCCGATCCCGGAAGTCAAACCTGAAATATGGATGCCAAATGTTTCACACAAAGCCACTAAGACACAAAGAAAATTAATCGGTGACCTTGTGTCATTGTAGCATTGTGTGAACAATATTGGAAAAATTTCTCCAGAATTGACCTAAATGGGGCAGCCTCTAACTTTTCTCCGAACCAAAGACACCTCATTCGGGAAGCTTAAACTGTTTGTATGGGGGAAAAACGCAACAATGCGTAATCCCAATGCTCGGTCATTTCATAGACCTTCTGGTAACTCATCTCCCACCCATAGCCTTTGAAGATAGAAGATATGTAGGAAATACTTTGGCCCCACATCCAAAACCGGGTGTCAAACCTCTCTACCACCGGCTCTTTTTCCCACCAGGTGGCATAGCGGATTTTATCCTTGAGTTCTTCAGGAAAAAACTGCAGCAGCGTACAGCCGCCAGGCAGTTGGAACATTTCTTCCTTCATCACGGGCTGTGCAAAGCAAACACACTTATTCGTTTTGCTGATGACATTTTTGATAACCTCTACGTGGTTGTCCTGGTGAAGGATGACCTCGTAGAGCAAGGAAACGTCCACTTTATCCAAGTACCCGAAACTTGAAGGCACCCTGAAATCGGCCTTGAACATATTGTATTCAGTGGGAACGATTTTTCGTGCTTCCGCTATCTTCTCATCAAACTCGGGCCGGGGCGTTACATCCACCATTTGTGCGAATTTGCATTTCAATCCTTTGGCGCCTTCGATGAGGTAAAGGCCAAAGACGCCCCACAGGCCACCAAAATCGCGGATGGATTCGGCCGAACCGATATCGGTCGTTAGTTTTATTTTTTCCTTTTTTATTACGTCCAGGCCAACCGTGGGCAGGGTAGGGTAGGTGTATCTGAATTTCTGAAACATGATTTATGTGTTGAGTTTATTTATTCGGCAGTGACAGCTAGGGCGCTGTTCGGTCTGCCAATTATTAGTTAGTTGAAACTATTTAAGATTTTTCGGTGCAAACCTCATTAATGCATAGACCCAATGGTCAGACATTTCAAAGACCTTCTGAAATGCCACTTCCCATCCAAAGCCTTGAAATACTGCCCTTATATGAGAAATACTTTGTCCCCACATCCAGTATCGAGTGTCGAAAGTTTCCACAGGTGGTTCTTTGTCCCACCAATTAGCATAACGGATGAGGTCTTTCAACTCTTCTGGGTAAAATTGCAGCAAGGCGCTACTGCACGGGAGTGTAAATAATGTTTCTTTCATCATTGGTTGTGCAAAACAAATATGGCTGTTGGTTTTTTCGATAACATTCTTGATGACCTGCACGTAGTTTTCTTGATGTAGTATTACCTCATATAGCAACGAAACATCGACTTTCTCGAAGTGGTAGAAAATTGAAGTATCTCGAAAATCACCCTTATAAAAATTGAATTCACAGTCAAGTGTTTCTTGTGCCTCTGCCACTTTTTCATTGTACTGCTCAACTGGCGTTATGCCAGCGTTGAACCTATTCACCATTTGTGCAAAGCCGCATCTCAGTCCTTTTGCACCCTCAATTAAATAAAGCCCATGTACGCCCCAAAGTCCACCGTAATCCCGTATGGATGAGGCTGTTTCAATACCAGTTATCAATTTTATTTTTTCTTCTTTAATCGTATCTAAGCCTACTGCTGGCAGCGCAGCGTATGATTGAATGAAGTTCTGAAAATGATCGCCTGATGTCACTTTTATGAATGATGATTTTTATTTACTGTCAGTTTTATTTGCCTGCTGCCAACGAATTGCGACCTCTAAGAATGAGCAGCAAAAAAAGAACTATGCTTTTTCCGCAGATAAGCATTCAGCTCATCCACCTTTTTGTTCGTCTCCACGTTCAGCATGGAGCCAACGTGTACACGATAGCGGCATAAGATTTCGGGGATACGAACTCCCCATCCACCCACTTCCGCTATTTTGAACCAAAGCTCATAATCCTCCCATCCATTGTAGGGCATATCCTCTGAATAGCCCCCTGCCTTTTCCCAAATAGTTTTCCGCATCAGCACCATTGCATCAATGGTATTTCCGTACTGCAGGGTTTTGGGCTCCCAGGTTTGCAACCCCCCCAATTTGGCGCTGTCGCCAAAATGCTCCAGGTAGCTGTACGCAAAGGCTGCATCTGTGTTTCCCAGCCCGGCCAACAACCTTTCCAGGGCACGGGGATAAAGCATATTGTCGGCATCAAGTACAAACACAAAGGGCGTTTCGGTATGCCGGAATGCCGTGTTTCGGGTAATACCGAGGCCTTGGTTTTGCTTGTGGTGCAATAATTTGATTTGGTTAAAACGCTTTTTATGGCGCTTCACCCATTGTGCCGCCACTTCGAGCGAGCTGTCGGTGGAGCAATCCTCTGCAATAACGAGGTCAAAGGAAACAAGCGTTTGCCCTAACAGCGTATTCAGTGTTTCTTCCACTAAGTTCGCGTAATTGTATAAGGTTATTATAACAGATACCTCCACCTTTTGGCGGCTATTCTGTTGGAAAACAACTTCGATTTGACTATCGCTTGCGCCCATGTTTTTTATTTTTATTATTTCTTTTAGTTGAGGGGTGGGGAGAACGGGCCGGAGCCTTTTTTGGCCCGAGCAGAGGTTCTGTCAATTCTTGCAATTTGTGAGCAAGGTCGCATTGAGAGGTCAATACTGTATAGGCAGATTGTATTTTCTCCTTGGCTTCCTCCTTGCCAGCTTTTGTTTCCAGAAAATAAGCTATTTTTTGTGGCAACTCGTCCAGCGGTGCATGCACAAAATCCCGGCCGGCCACAAATGGGGGCGCTTCACCGCAAATATCCGAAATCACCAAACCCCGCTGCCAGAAGCCGTGCATCACCATCCTATGCCATTCGAAGTATGGGTGTGTGCCATGATGGATGTTAAGGATAATTTTAGACCGTTGCGCAAGCCCAACGGCAGTCCGGGTGTTCATCTTATTTTTAGTATCCAGAACAACCCCAAGTTCAAGGACGGTCAGGTAGAAATAGCAATTGTATTTTGCAAAAAATGCAGCATTTTTTGCCAGGAAATGCTGCCGCCGTACACTGGCGTGGCCTATGAAAAGGATGTCTATCGGACGGTCTTCAAACTTACGGTGCAGGAACGAGCCTTTCCTGATCTTTTCATCCAGGAAGCTGGTACAATGATTTTCAGGCAGTTGCCGCACCTCGCCCAGCAGCGCGAGGTCTTTCACAAAACCCAATGGAAGAAAGCGCACATGATCTATGGATTCACGCAACCGTTGGCAGGAGTAATAATTTATGTCCCACACCTCGATAGCATCGGTATAGTGAACCGTACTTTGTCGGAACCAAGCCGAACTGGGCTGCTCGGCATTGAGCAATATCAACCGATTGGAAGGTTTTTTAGCATACTTCTTCCCGTCCCCCAATCCAAAAAATTCATGACAGGCGATGACGATATGCAAGAGCGCATCATTTTCGAACCCATCTGTTTCGTCAAGCTCAAGAACCAAGTACCCAAGCGATTGGAAACCCTTGGCTATCAACGCTTTTATTTCATTGAAAAAATAATTGCCGCCAGTATTGGTATAAATTGCAACTGATGGCTTTTTATTTATATTTCTACTATCCAATGCCTTGAATTCCAGGCGGTTGGCAAGCATGGCACTGTTGAAAGTGTCCAGGAATGGCTTACTGAATTCTGTTTCGCCAAGGTCAATCGTTGATTGGGCCCCATTGGAGAAAGTGGCGACCAACTTCAGTCGGGTTTTGCCAATGAAGGGTTTCTCAATAGAATCCATGAACCCGCTGCGCAACCCGTTTTTGTTGCCATAATGTTGGTACACATCAAAGCGGTCAATGTGGTAATACACTTCAGATTCCACCGACTGGTCTCCTTGCGACATGACAATGGAAAGGCCTTTTACCTCGTGCGACTCGGCAAAGAGCCAGCCCCGGATGGAAAAATAAAAGTCCAATTCTTCCAATTGGTCTATGAAATAGTAGGTTTTGCTGCTTTCTATGCTTTCTGCAACAGGCTGGTGCGGCCCCGCTATTGATTCCTCTTTTTTAGCTGGGCTAAGTGGTTTTGCTGTATCTGCTACTTGGACAACTGCCATTTGCCGGGGCGGCCCAGAAAGCAGGTACCTGAAATTTTGAAGGATCAACGAAGGCGGTTCGTTTTTCAATGCCTCGCGAAGAATGGTGATTTTACCTGGATTTATATTTTTGAAAAAACTACCCGGGTTCTTTATTGCAATGCCCAAAAATTTCATCCAAAAAGCCATCTTTAACCTATAGGAAACCCCTCGGAATGGGGCGGTGAGCACCAACCCCAACCGAAAACTGAAGGAACTTTTCAACTCGGTGATGTACTCCATTTTTTGACGGAAGTCATTTTGCAATTGGGCTAAATGTCGATCTCTTTCAGCAATGCCTTTCTCCAGTGTCGCAACAAATCCATTCAGGTATTCAATGTAATTTCCGCGGGCGCTGTTTTCTGTTGCTACCCAATCCAATCTTTCCTGCATTTCCTTCAATCTTGACTGCGCTTCACTCAATCTTTCCAGCGCTTCGTCCAATCTCGACCGATCCTCGTTCGACCTCGCTCGGGATTCGCTCGATCTTGTTCCTACAACTTCAAATTGTTGCGGCAAAATCGGCTTTTCCTCCTTGCGCTGTGTCCGCTGTACTTCAAAGAAGCTCAATATTTCTTCTTTCCGAACAACATTTTCTTCTTTCAACAAAAGGCTCGAACGAAGCCGCTCGGCATCGCACAACAATTTGTCAAATTGCTTGGAAAGTGCGCGGATGCGGTCTTCCTTCCCTTTTAGGCCAGCATCCTTTCGCACCATGGCAAGCTCCAGGGTTTTGACAGAACCCAAAGCATCTTGAAGGCTGACCAATAATTGATGGAAGTGCCCCTCTTTTGATTTCAGGAGTTCTAAAGATTGGTTCACGGCATCTATCTTGGCCTTCTTTTCAGCGGAATTGGATTCCGCCATTTCCACCAGCTTTTTGTACAATTCAATTTGATGCCCTACTTTGCTCAATAGCAGGCCGCTGACTGTTTCTTCTACCAAGTCTGCGTACTTATATAAAGCGATAATGCCGGATATCCCTACCTTTTGGCAACTAATGTCCTGGAAGACAACTTCAATTTGTTGCTCGCTTGCGCCCATGCTTTTTGCTTTTATTGTTTCTTTTGGGGGAAGGTGGAGGAGAATGGGCTATGGCTTTTTGGGTATCAAGCAACGGTTTTACCAATTCTTGCAACTTATGAGCAAGGTCGCATTGAGAGGTCAATACGGTGTAGGCCGATTGTATTATCTCCCTGGCTTCCTTCTTACCAGCATCTGTTTCCAGGAAATAGGCTATTTTTTCAGGCAGTTCATCCAAGGGTGCCTGCACAAAGTCCCTGCCTGCCACGAAGGGCGGCCCTTCGCCGCATAGATCGGAAATCACCAGGCCCCGCTGCCACATGCCGTGCATCACCATCCGGTGCCATTCAAAGTACGGGTGCGTCCCGTGGTGGATGTTGAGGATGATTTTAGACCGTTGCGCCAGCCCGATGGCGGTACGGGTGTTCATGTTCGTCTTGGTATCCAGCACAGGCCCGAGCGCTATATCGGTCAGGTGGAAGTAGCAATTGTATTTTGCAAAAAACGCGGCGTTCCTGGCAAAAAATTGCTGCCGGCGCGGGCTTGCGTGGCCTACGAAAAGGATGTCTATCGGGCGGTCTTCAAAATTGCGCTGCAGGAAAGAGCCTTTCCTGATTTTTTCATCCAGGAAGCAGGTGCAATAATTCTCGGGCAACTGCCGTACCTCGGCCAGCAGGCCGAAGTCTTTCACAAAACCCAAGGGAAGAAAACGAGCATGGGCAATGTTTTCCTGTAGGCGCTCCCAGGAATAGTGGTTCATGTCCCACACTTCTACAGCATGTGGAAAATAAGCGGTCCCTTTTCGGAACCAAGCCGAACTGGGCTGCTCGGTGTTGAGCAAAATCAGGCGGTCGGAAGGCTTCTGCACGTACTTCTTACCTTCCCCTATTTCAAAAAACTCATGTGGGGCAATGACGATGTGCAGGAGGGCATCATTATCGAACCCAGCCGTTTCGTCCAGTTCGTGGACGGCATATCCGACCGATTGAAAACCCTTGGCCACCAATGCTTTTATTTCATTGAAAAAATAATTGCCACCTGCGTTGGTATAAAGCGCGACGGACGGCTTTCCGCTTTTTTCCCTACCGTTCAAAGCCTTGAATTCCGCACGGTTGGCAAGTATGGCGCTGCTGAAAGTACGCAGGAAAGGTTCGCGGAAGTCAGTTTCGCCGAGGTCGGTCACGGTTTGGGTGCCATCGGAGAGCGTGGCGATCAGGCTCAGGCGGGCCTTGCCGGAGAATGGCTTCTCCACGGAATCCGCAAACCCGCTGCGCAGCCCGTTTCTATTGCCATAATGATGAAATACGTCCGGCCGGTCAATATGGTAAAACAGTTCGGATTTCACCTCCTGGTCTCCTTGCGACATGGCAATGGAAAGGCTTTTTATCTCGTGCGACTCGACAAAAAGCCAGCCCCGGATGGAAAAATGGAAGTCCAGTTCCTCCAGTTGGTCTATGAAATAGTGGGTCTTTCTGCTTTCAATGTTTTCTGCCGGAGGCTTGGGCTGGGGCAATGCAGCTTTTGGCTCCTCTTTCGTGGCGGGGGGGAGCGGCTTTGGTTCTTCTTTCTTAGGGGCTACTGCCATTTGGCGGCCCGAGCCAGAGAGCAGGTTGATAAAGTTTCGAAGTATCAAAGAAGGCGGCTCATTTTTCAGTGCCTTCCGCAGGATGGCGATCTTTTCCGGGTTTATATTTTTGAAAAAACTACCCGGATTCTTCAAGGCAATGCCTAAAAAATTCATCCAAAACCCCATCTTCAACCCATCGAACACCCAACGGAACGGGGCGGTGAGCGCCCAGCCCAACCGGAAACTAAGGGAGCTTTTCAGCTCACCGATATACTGCATTTTTTGGCGGGAATCCAGTTGCAAATGGGTTAATTGCCTGTCTTTCTCGTGAATGTCGTTTTCCAATGTCCCCACAAATCCATTCAGGTGTTCAATGTGTTTTCCGCGCGCATTATTTTCCGTTTCTACCGCATTCAGTTTTTTCTGTACTTGCCTTGACATGGCCTGCTCCATGTCCAACTTGGCGTGCAGATCTTCCGATCTTTCCCGTTCCTCGTCCAATCTGGCCTCCAGGTCTTTCGACTTGGCCAGTACCTTTTCCAATATTGCCTCTTCCTTGCTCAATGTGACCTGGAGATCTTCCGACCTGGCTTGCTCCTCTTCCAACCTGGCCTGCAAATCTTCCGACCTGGCCTGCTCCTCTTCCAACCTGGCCTGCAAATCTTCCGACCTGGCCTGCTCCTCTTCCAACCCGGCCTGCATCTCCTCCAGCTTTGTGCGCTCCTCGCCCAACCTGGCCTGCAGGCCTTCCGACTTGGCCTGCTCCTCCTTTAACCTTGCTTGAAGATCTTCCGTCTTTGCTTCCTCCTCGCCCAGGTTTGCCCGCAGTTCGTTCAACCTGGCCAATGCCTCCCTCAACCTGGCCAGCAATTCATTTGACCTGGCCTGCTCTTCGTTCAAGCTCGTTTCCAGGGAACTATATTGTCCTGCCGATACTGATTTTTCCACCTTGTATTGCTCCAACTGCTCTTCAAGGAAATTCATTTTTTCCGCAGTCCGGGCAATGGTTTCTTCTTTCGATAAAAGGTTCAACCGCAGCGCCTCGGCATCGCGCAGCGAATTGTCAAATTGACTGGAAAGCGTGAGGATGCGTTCTTCTTTCGCTTTCAAGCCGGCGTCTTTTTCAGCAACCGCAAACTCCAGGGTTTTGACAGTGGACAAGGCGCCCTGAAGGTTTTCCAGTAATTGCTGAAAGTGCCCATCTTTTGACTTAAGGAGCTCCAGAGCCTCTGACAGGCGCTGGCCAAGGGCGTCTATTGTTGCCTTTTTTTCTATTGCATTCGCCTCAGCCTGTTCTGCCAGCCTCCTGTGCAGCGCAAGTTGATCTTCTATCTTATGCAGCAACAGGCTGCTCGTTTGCAATTCCTGCGAGAGCCTGCTGATTTCATTTTCCTTGCTGCCAAGCGATGACTCCAACAATGCGTTTTTTGCTGCGGAACCATTGATTTGTTGTTCGACGAAGTTTTTCAAATAGGGGTAAACCGCAGCCCCTATTGCCACATATTCTAAGTCGAAAACAATGGTATTGAACTTCTCCAGGTTGGGCAAATCGAGCAAAACCTGTGGGTCTTCGGTATCGAAAAGGAAGAACGGAGCTTCCTCCTGCACGGCATTGGTGGAAAAATCAACGGCAGTTTGCTGCCCATCTTTGGTTTTAAGCCAAACACCACTTATTTTAAGGTAAACAGGGCACGCTGCAGGGTCGAAACGCAGGTTTTTTATGCCTGGAAAACCGGACAAGTCAAAAACGACAGCCTTGTCCTTTTCCAATATATTTATCCTTAAAGCGTCTTTTTCGTTGAAGCCTGCGCCAGTATCAACATACAAAACCTGGTAGCTCAGGTCGTAGTCCGCCTGCTTGTTTTTACTATTGAACAAAAGGGAAGAAGGTAATGGCGACAAGCTGTTATCGGAACAGGCCGCCACCATGTAGGCATCTTGCCGGGCCGTATCGTCTTGTGGTTTAAAAGAAGCATCGAGAGCCAGGTTGTATTCCTGGACACCGGCCGGGCCGGTAGCCGGACGGATATAGGAGGAGGTATAGATATCCTGTCCCAATATTTCCACATACTTGAAACTGCCCTGTAGGAAATCCCTGAACTCAGCAGCGTAAAATTCTTTGACGTGAAATTCATTCCGGTAGTTTGGCAAGTCGGAATACACCAATTTATCGGGCGTGGAAACGATAAAAACCCCTCCCGGCTTGAGCAACCGCTTCACCTCGCCCATAAAAGCCGCCTGCTGCCCGGCATCCACATGTTCGATGGTTTCAAAAGAAACGATGAGGTCGAACCTGGCCGTGCCTTCGATGGGTATCCGGGAGACAGAACCTTCCAGAAATGACAAATTTTTCCTGTGGTACTTTTGGGTGGCCTGTCTCACCGCGTCGCCGTCTATATCCACCCCCACGACCTTTGCCGCGTTTTCAGCCAGTAAAAAAGCACCGTAGCCCTCTCCGCTGGCAATGTCGAGCACAGTTTTGCCTTTCGAGAAATTGGTTGCGTACAGGTAGCGGTGCCAATGCTCATAGCTTATCTTAAAATCTGTCATTTCGGGCGCGTAACGCTCCACGCTGTAATCAGCATCTGCCTGTGCCATATCTGTTTCTTTAGGGGCTTGCATTGTTTTTTCGAATTCTGAATAGCCGTCCTGCCCTGAAATCTCCAGCGGTTCGCCCATCAAATCGCAGGTTTCCCGCCAAAGCGTTCCTATCGCAGCCTTCTGTTCGGCATCGGGCAGGGGGGGCCAGTGCAGCTCGTCGTGTTCGTAAGGGGACAGTTTTTCATAAAAAAGCCGGCCATCGGCCCTATCCAGAAACTCCCTGGCCACGCGCGCATTGGATGCTTCGCAACCGGACATGATCTGTTCGGCTTTACGGTAAGGCAATATCCGGTACTTGTGCGTGGAAGGCCAATGCGATGCTTTGTATAAAAATCCCCCCAGCATAGTATCCATAGGCCCGTACGGCTTGTTGAAGTCGCCGGGCGGGGCAGGGAATTTTTTGTGGAACGTTTCCACATAATTATTGAGCACCTGCATCTGCAGCAGGCTGGGCCGGTGGTTTTTATCTTCATCGGGCCGGAATCCGGAAAGGTCTTCGATTCCCAAAAAACGCATAAAGTCGGCCCGTATGTCGGGCAGTTGCCCCGGCTCGTACACGCGCACGGTGAGGCGATCTTTACCAGCAAGGTTTGACCAAAATGAAAGCACCTTGTAATAGTCCAAACTGTCTTGCCGTTCTTCCAGGAACGTATCCAGCCCGCCTTTCCCAAAATGTTTCAGGTATTCGATGAAATAAGACTCTACCCATAGGTCCTGGCGGCGCAGATAGATAATGACGTGCAGTTCCCGGTCCAACGACCGGAGTTGCTCCACCAGTTTTATTGAACCTTCTTTTTTGGCAGATAAAACAGCGTAGGAAAAGGATTCTGAGCTGAGCAGCAGGTGCTTGTCGGCGTTTTCCGCCGATAGTTGGGCTATTTCGCTCCAGGAAGGGGTCGTGGTCTCATCAACCGTCCAGGGCCACATGGTCAAACCCACGCGCAGGGCCAGCTTCCAATGGGATGGCTCATTGAGTGGGTAAAGGATGCCCGCCGAAGCAAGTTTATCCCTGTTTTGTGCCAAAAAATGCTGCACAGTGGTAGTGCCTGTTTTCGGCGGGCCGACATGTAGGAACAGCTTTTTTTTCATGAACAAAGCATAGTCACCTTTCAGAGTTTTAATAGGATTGCCTGCTCGGCCGGGCTTGAAAAGTAGGATGATTTGTTGGCGCCAACCACCACCAACCCGATGGAATAAATACCGGGCTTGAACAAGGAACGGGAGAATTTAGCCACGAAGCCACAGTTGTTGTACGCAGGGTTTTTGAAGTACCCGGCCACGTCTTCCCTGGCGATGCCATACTCAGTGGTGAAAAGCGAACCGTTTACCGACAGGTAAACCTTGGAAGCGATTTGCTTGGCGTCGGGGTCCATGGCCCATCCTACGATTTCGATGTCGTTGCCTTGCACCGTATTTTCACCGGGTGCAATTTGGGCCTTGTTGATCCAGTCCAAACTGTATTCGGGCGCTTTGTTGGCGTTGCTCAGCGAACTTAGCGCGCCTGCGGGGGCCGGCTCGGAGAAGAAACCTTCGTCTTTGCAGGCAGTCAATAAAAACATTAAAACAGCAGCGGATAAAAAGGAGATTCTGATCATTGGTATAATCTGTTTATTAATGAAAAAATTGTTTATATTGGTTTAATACTTCTTTTGGGCTGCCCAAAGCTACGGCTTCTCCCATATTCAATAACAACACCCTGTCACAATATTCCTGGATGGTGTCCAACTGGTGGCTCACATAAAGGATGGTGCGACCTTCGACAAAGCTTTGTTGGAACACCTTTTCCGATTTTTCCTTAAAACCTTCGTCGCCTACGCCGCCAAAAAATTCGTCCATCAGGAAAATATCGGCCTCCGTATGCAGGGCAACGGCAAATGCCAGGCGGCTCACCATGCCGGAGGAATAGAACTTCAATTGGGTGTCCACGAATTTTTCCAATTCCGCAAAGCCGATGATGTCGTCGAATTTTTTGCCGATCTGCCGGAAGGTCAGGCCCAAAATGGAGCCATTGACATAGATGTTGTCCCGGGCGCTCAGCTCCGGGTCGAAGCCCATGCCCAGGGCCAGGCGGATGACTTTTCCATTGACGGTGATGCGCCCCCCCTTGTCAGGCCGGTAAGCACCGATGATGAGTTTCAGCAGGGTAGATTTGCCGCTCCCGTTCCGTCCGATGATGCCAAAGTTTTCGCCCTTTTTGATGTCGAGGCTAATGTCTTTGAGCGCAGGGATGGAGCGTGGCGGATCGCCCTTCAGCAGGTTGAATACCTTTTCCCGGATGGAATCGTGGTGGCCCTCCCGGATGTAAAAAGTCTTGCTGATATTTTTCAGGCTGATAACTGTATCCATTTTTAAAGTTTTTCAATGGCCTTGTGAGAAAACCGCCTGAACAATAAGTTGCACAAGACCAACAAAAGGATCGCAAATGCAAAGTTGTAAAAGCATAGTAAAAAATCAGGTGCCTGGCCGTACAAAACCGTTTTGCGCACATTGATGATGATGCCCGCAAAGGGATTGGCGTACATTAAAAAACCCAGCTTTTTCTCGAACAAATCCTCGCTGTAAAAAACGGGCGCAAGCCAAATGCCCAACAGCGTGACCATGTCCCAGACATGATGTATATCCTTCAGGTAAATATTCAGGGTGGACAAAAGCAGCCCGAAGGCCAGTGCCAATAGGAAAATATTGACCACAAACAAAGGAAAATACAAAAAATTCAGGGTGACCGGGGGCCCCAATGACAGGGCAATAACAAAGAACACCGCCAGGTTGAAAGCAAAGCCCATGAATGAGCTGAGCGTAGAAGACAAAAACAGATCGATTTTATTGAACTGGATATTTTCGATTAAATACCGGTAATTAATCAGGGTCTGAATGCTTTTGGTAGTGGCCTCTGAAAAAAACATCCAAAACAACAGCCCGATAAACATGTACAGGGCAAAGTAGGGAATGCTGACCGAGAAGACGTTGGTGAAGACGATATAATAAACCCCCAGTTGGAACAGTGGATTCAGCAATGCCCAAAAAAGCCCAAGCCGATTGCCGTAGTACCGCTTTTGAAAATCCACCTGGGCCAGCTTCCATATCCGCTCCCACCGGTTGTTTTCCGGCAACAGTTCCAGTATGGGCTTGAATACTCTGTTGATCATGCAGCAGCTTTACGCTAATTATTTGAACAGGTTTCCTTTAACGCGAGAAACCCCAAAGGTACCAAGGGCCTCAGAGCGTGGCAAAAGTACCATTTGGCAGCAATTTTTAAGTTAGTTCGTGGCAAACACTTTTTCCTGATAATCAACCTTATGTTAATTAAAATTGCCTTCAACATTGTCGTGTCGTAAAATAACCGGACACCAAATCACGAAAAAGCTCTAATGATGGATTTTCTTGAAGAATTGACGGAATGACTCGTCCTGAAATAGCTTTACACAAAAACGATTAAAGCCGTGACAGGACAAATTAAAAAAGTAAAGCCGAGGGGCCGCTACCCGGAAGAACTCAAGCGCAAGATTGCGAAGGAGTACCTTGCAGGCAGAGCCAGTGTCGGGTACCTGGGCGAAGAACATGGTTTAAAGAACAAAGGCGTCGTCAAAGAATTTGTCAAATGGTACCGCCGCAAGGACGAACTTTGCGTCCAAAACCAGGATACCATGTCAGACAAAAAAGCTTCGGCAGGCGCTGCCCCCGAGCTGTCGGCCCAGGAACAACTCAAACAGCTCAAGCGCCAATTAGAACTTTCCCAGCTAAAAGTCGAGGCGCTGGAGACGATGATCGACCTGGCCGAAAAAGAATTCCAGATCGAGATCCGAAAAAAGTCTGGCGCCAAACAGTCGAAAAAATGAAAGCATTCTACAAGGCGGCCGACCTGTCCGTCTTGTGCGGGCTGTTTGGCAAAAGCCGCCAGGCCTATTACGAACAATTGTGGCACGAAGCGAAAGAACGTTTTCAGGATGCAATCATAGTTGACCTGGTCAAACATGAACGCCGGGTGGCCCGCCGGGTAGGCGGCCGCAACCTGTACCTGATACTGAGGCCGTCGCTGGAGGCCCGGCAGGTTTTTATCGGACGGGATCGCTTTTTCGAGGTGCTCCGCCAGAACGGCCTGCTGGCCAAGCGCCGCCGCCGCCGCACCGTGACGACCCTGAGCCGGCACGCCCTGCCGCTATACCCCAACCTGGCCAAAGGGCTGCAGGTGGTACAGGCAGAGCAACTTTGGATTTGTGGCGGCTGAGGAAATACATGCCGATTTTCATGACCATTCTTTAAACAAAAGGAAACCACAGACTTTAAAAGTCACTTAAACTTAGGCAGTTTGTTTCTAAAGGCGCATTTGCCCACCGTCGAGTTTATCCGGTCGGCTTTATCCCTTGAAAATTCTTGACAGGGTGGCCGCAGCCAAAAAAAATCTTAAAAACATAGAAACTTAAAATCTTAATTACTTAAGATCTTACCGGTTAACAGGCCTTCTGATTTAACTAAACCACACCAACAGCCTGCTGAATCACCACGAAGCTGCCTGGGCCACACTCCTTCTGATTTAACTAAACCACACCTACGGCTTAGTTTTTCAACCTAAACGGCAAAATATCCGAGTTGGCCCGGCGCACGGAAGCCTTCAACTTGAGAACTGTGTTTTGTTGGGTAACCTCCATGATTCTCTTTACCTCCTTCGTAACGATGAAAAAATGGCTTCCCGATTTTGATGTTACAACCCCAGTACTGGAAGGGTTTTTAAAATAAACCCGATTTCGCGTCGGGATTATTTTCCCTTCAAATCCTTAGCTCTGGTTGGATATTTTAACAAAGCGGTGCGGAAAAGCACTAAAGTTATGGACATTACATCAACGGCATTCAGCCGACGAACAGCAAACAGGAAAGGATAATGCAGCGGGAAAAGGCAAAACCGTTCGGCGGGATGGCTATGTTAGAGACGAAGGCGCGATCATTAACTGAGCAAATGGAGAACTGAAGCCAGACGAAACAAGGATAATTCGGGCCTCCCCCCTACCCTACCCTGTTGCTTTCGAGGCCTTCCACGAAAAACTGGAGCATGAGGTCTTTCATGGAAATGCCGCGCTCCACGGAGAGCATTTTGATCTGCTTGTGGATGTCTTCCGGGATGTCCAGGCTGGTGCGGATGGATCGGCTGCTTTTGTGTATGGCAGATACTACTTCGTCGTCCGATGCTGATTTGGCCACGGTTTTCCTGGGAGTTGCCGCCATGAGCTTTGAGGTATCCACAAATTTCTTTGACATGTCGTACTAGTTATTAAGTTTTTACGTTTTTAAGTTTTTACGCCATTAAACTTTTACTTTTTCCTGCTTGATAAACCCGTGCTTCTCCGCAGCAAAGAGCACCTCGTTGGTCAGGGCAACGGCCTCTTCGGCAGCCTTCTCGTCCGTCCATTCGATCACTCCCCTGCCCTCGACGGCAGCCTCCACATAAGCCACCCTTTCGCGGAAGGTGGTCTGCAGGATGGGCAGCCCAAACTGGAGCAACAAGTCGCGGATGGACTTCTGCACGGTATAGCCCTGGAACTGGTTGACAAAAAAGTAGGCGGGGATGTCATCCCTGAATTCGAGCGCCTGCTGGTAGCGGTCGATGAATTGGTGGATGGCCCGGATGTCGTGGGCGCTGGGCAGGATGGGAATGATAAGCAGGTCGGAGGCCAAAATGACACGGGTCGTCATCTCCGACAGCGACGGGGTGCCGTCAATCACCACGAAATCGAAGGAATCGTTGAGTTTGTTGACGGCCTTCGTGATAGCCCGCTCATCCGTACTGCCGACGACCAGGATCTCGGGCAGCTCTTCGTCCCGTACGCCGCTCCAGGAAATTGAATTCTGGTTCCTGTCCGTGTCCAGGATACAGGTCTTGTACCCGAGGTGCGCAAAGCAAACTGCGATGTTCTGCGAAACGGTGGTCTTCCCTACCCCACCCTTAAGATTTGATACTCCGATTTTCATGAATGAATATTTTGTGCAAAGTTATGACGAAATTTAAAAACTTAAAAACTTAAAATCATTTTTACTTTTTTAAGATTGTACGATTTTACGGAAATATGTTTTTACGCGGCGTTGCCGGCAACCACAACTTGCTGCGGGTGTTTTTTGCCAGTTTCACCCTCCGCACTTGCCGGATATTGAACTACGATTCCCCTTTGGAGGCATTTGAGGGCGATCTGAGCAGCTTTTTCCCAGAATTCATGGCGATGTAAGGCCCTGGTTTTTTCAGCGGCTTGAAGCCGCTGAAAAAACCAGCCTGCCTATCTGCAAAAATAGTGCGCGTTCAGAGGCATAGAATCTTAAAGGCGTAAAACATTAGGAACTTAAAAACTTAGATACTTAAAAACTTAAAAACTTAAAACGCAAACTTGAAACTATGCCAACGCTCCGCACCACGAGGAAGCGACAGGCCAAGCTTCTGAAATTTATACCTGCCCAATCTTCCGCCATTTTTACAAACAGCTTCTTGGAGTACAGCTAGAGGAAGCGCGAAAAAATCCAGGTCGATAAACTTTGATAAAAAAAACAACCCCTTGTGTAGTATTTTTTTAGTCTTTTCCTTTTTTGTAAGTCTTTCAGGCGTTTTAAATAATTGACGGACAGTCGTTTGCTGGCTGCAACTATAACAAATTGGGGAATAGGTATAACGGAATGGGGAATGAAGCATAACAAAACGGGGAATTACTATAACAAATTGGGGAGCGAACCATAACGGAATGGGGACTAACTATAACAAATTGGGGAATAGGTTTTCAACATTAGTTTATAACGTTTCACGACGGTTGTTATATTTGCTTCAAAACAGCACTTATTGAAAAAGCAGCTCATCCGCAAAAGCAACGATCTGGTGGAGGCCAGGTTCAGGTTCGACCTCTACGAAATGAGGCTTTTCCTCAAGATGGTTTCTATGGTGAACCAGGAGGACGCCGACTTCCAGGTGTACCGGATAACCCTCCACGATATTGTGCAGGATTTTGAGCTTGGCAATAGCGGCTATGAACGCCTGAGGGACGCGGCCAGGAAACTGATGTCCAAGATCATCACCCTCTACATGGAGCACGACCTTGGCGTTATGCGCTTTGAGACGCCCGTCGTGGTAGGGTTGGGCAGTTTTGAAGAGGGGGTGGGGGAGCGCTTCATCGAAATCAGCTTCCACCCGAACCTGAAGCCACACCTGCTCAACCTCAAAAACCGCTTCCTGCTCTACGATATCAGGAACATCCTCCGCCTGCCCTCCACCTATTCCATCCGCATGTACGAGCTGCTGAAGCAGTACGAGCGGATCGGCAAGCGGCGCTTCAGCGTGGACGACCTCAAAGACATACTCGGCGCTTCGGAAAACTATCCGCTCTATGGCAATTTCAAGCAGCGCGTGATCGAAAAAGCAAAAGCTGACCTGCGTAAACACACCGACATCAGTTTCACCTACGAAGAAAAAAAGGCAGGCCGGGCCGTATCGGAACTTATATTCCACATCAAGGGCAATACCAAGGAAAGGGAAGCCGGGCAACTGGCAGCCGGGGAGGAAGAAACCCATGCGCCCAACCCGGAAGTAGCGGGCGTCCTCAAAAAAGTATCCGATTGGGTGTCGGAGGAGGTCGTCCGGGACTGGCTGGAGCGGTATCCGCTGGAACAGGTGAACAGGGGCATCGCCTATACCTTGAACCAATTGCAGTCGGGGGTGAAGATTGACAATATTGGTGGTTATCTTGCCAAGATGGTGTCCACCCGGCAGTTGGTTGATTTCAAGGAAAAAGAACGCAACAGGGTTGTTGAGCAAGTGCGGTTAAAAGAAGCAGACGATGCGATGAGGGCCAGGCTGGAAGCAAAGAAAACAGCATTGATGAAAGCCATTGCCGAGGAAGAAAACCTTATCATTGCCGAGATTTTAGGGGACGAAAAAATTTTCAACGAGGTTTTTGAAAAAGTCAAAAACAGCCGTTGGGGAAGCTTTTTTGAGAAAGACAAAACGGAAATCGAAAACTACCGTTCAATCATGACTATCCGGGCAACGGTCAACAACGAAGTAAAATCGCGCTTCCCGGACAGGTTCAGCAAGTTGCCCGAAGAACTCGAACTGGAGCGGATCAACCGGGAATTGAAAGGGCTTTGAGAAGACTGGGGGGAGCTGGATCCTTATTCAAAACATTTATGCAAACAGAGATTTACCAGTGGCTGGTGCCCATCATCGGCGTTTTCTATATCGGCAGGACGATCTACCAGTTCCGAAAGAACAAAAGGGGCCTCACCTCCACCCTGGTCTGGGTCATCTTCTGGATCACCGTCATGCTGCTGGCCATCATCCCCAACCCCGTTTCCTTTGAAATTGCCAACCTGCTCGGCTTCAAAAGCAACATCAACGCCGTTATCTTCGTAGCACTGGGCTGGTTGTTCCTGCTGGTCTTTTACCTCTCCACCACCATTGACCGGCTGGAACGGAAGCTGACCGAACTGGTGCGCAAAATCGCCATGGACGAGCAGGGCAAGGAAAAAAAGGATAGGCATGAAAACCAAAAAAAATGAAAGCCGCCTGCATGTTCTCTTTGTACTGGAAAACTACTATCCAAACATCGGGGGAGTGGAGACGCTTTTTAAGAGCCTGGCCGAAAACCTGGCCCGCAACGGCCACCGCGTAACCATCCTCACGACCCGCCTTTCCTTAAGCGACCCGCCCAAAGAAATACAGGGCAACATCGCTATACACCGCTACCGCTTCCTCAACCGCTATTTTTTTACCCTCTTTGCCATTTTCCCTGTTTTAAAACATGCCCGCTGCTGCGACCTGGTCCATACCACCTCCTACAATGCTGCCCTGCCAGCGTACCTGGGGGCGAGGTTGCTGGGTAAAAAAATCGTCGTCACCTTCCACGAAGTGTGGGCCTCGCTGTGGTTAACCCTGCCGTTCATGGGCTGGCTGCCGAAGCGGCTGCACTACCTTTTTGAACAGATGCTGCTGCGCCTGGATTTCGACCGCTTCGTCGGCGTTTCCGGCAGCACCTCGGAAAGCCTGCGCAAAGCAGGCGTGCCGGCAGAAAGGGTGATGACCATTTACAATGGCATCAACTACCAGGATTTTACAGAAACCGATGCTGCCACCGCCCCGAAAAAGAACAGCATTTTCACGTACACCTATTTTGGCAGGCTGGGCATGTCCAAAGGGCTGGATATCTTGCTGGAGGCTGCCCGCCTGTTCCGTCAGCAATGCCCGGACAGCCGCCTTAAATTGATTGTGCCCACGCAGCCGGCAGGTTTTCTGAAACAGATCCTGGGCGATATTGAAAAAAAAGGACTGGCCGGCCATGTTTCCATCCTTCACCACCTCACTTTCGGGCAGTTGAAAATGGAGCTGGCTTCCTCCGATTGTACCGTCATCCCTTCCTACAGCGAAGGATTTTGCTTTGCGGCTGCGGAGAGTATTGCCCTGGGCGTCCCTGTTGTCTCCTCTGGCAGGGCGGCGCTGAAAGAGGTGGTCTCGGGCCGTTTCATCGAAATGGAAGACATGACGCCCGGTGCGCTGGCGGCAGCTTTGCAAAAGGCCAGGGTAGGGGAGTGGCGGCAAACACCCCTCAAAAAGTTTGAACTCAGCGATACCATCGCAGCTTACGAAAACCTTTATTTCCAATTATCCAGTGAACCTTTGACCAAAAGACAATTGTAAAATGCGGATAGCCATATTGGGCGATGCCCTGGACTTGCAATATGCGGGCGTACACATGTACCTCCGGGGGCTGCTGGATGCGCTGTTAAAAGCAGGCACAGAAAACGAGTACCTGCTTGTGCGACCGAAGCCCGGCGGAGAGTTTGGAGGCGTGAGGGAATTGGTCGTGCCCATCCGCCCGGCTATTCCCGGCCACCAGTACTGGCGGGCGCTGACGGCCATCCCGCAGCGGCTGGCCCGGGAAAAGGTTGACGTAGTGGTGGAACCCGCCCATTTTGGCCCGTTCAACCTGCCCGCAGGCGTGAAGCGCATCACCATCATCCATGATCTGACGCCGGTGCTTTTCCCCCGGTTCCATTCCCTGCCGAGCAGCATCGTCCACAAAATAACGCTGCCCGGTATAATGAAAAGGGCCAGCTACATCATTGCCAATTCTGCCCATACCAAACAGGATTTAGAGCAATATTACCCGGCTGCCGTCGGGAAGACGCATATCGTGCGGCCGGGCGTGGAGGCCATTTTCCAACCTGAACAGGATGGGGCAGTGCTTCGGAAATACGGCATCCGCCAACCCTACCTGCTATTCGTCGGCACCCTGGAGCCCCGCAAAAACCTGCCCGCGCTGCTCCGTGCCTATGAAAAATTCCGGGAATCCGGCCCGGCCCTGCAGCTGGTGCTGGCCGGCAGGAAAGGCTGGAAGAACGAAAGCTTCTTCAGCGCACTGGAAGCCTCCCCTTTTCGCAGCGACATCGTACTGACCGGCTACACCGGGCGCCACGAGCTGCCCGTGCTGTACAGCATGGCGAAACTGTTTGTCTATCCCTCCGTTTACGAAGGGTTTGGGCTGCCCGTGCTCGAAGCGATGGCCTGCGGGGCGCCGGTGCTTGTTTCCTCCACATCGAGCCTGCCGGAAGTAGGCGGCAAGGCGGCCCAATACTTCGACCCGCAGGACGCAGGATCATTTTCAAAAAAACTATTGGAACTGGCAAGGGATGACAACAAGCTCCGGGAAATGGGCAGGCAGTCCTTGCTGCAGGCGGGGCAGTTCAGTTGGGAGGCCGGGGCCAGGTCGTTCTTAGCGCTTTTAAAAAATCAATAAATCCGGCATGGTACAAAAACTACTGTCATTTTTGCACAACAGGCCGCAGTGGAACGTCCCCATCGCGATTGTCTTTTACCTCCTTGTTGTGCTGCCGCACGAACAGGTGGGCCGCGTTGTGGCCTGGGTGTTCGACGGCCACATGACGCGCGACGACTACAACACCACCATCCTGGTGATAAGCCTGCTTGGGCTGCTTTGGTATAGCTATGTTTTGGTGAAAAACTTATGGGGGGACAGGGGGTTGAAAAAGCTCGTACTGTCCTACCTGGCCGCTACCGTTGTTTTTACCATCCTTTCCTTCAAACTGCTGATCGTCATCAATATCGAAGTGGTGCATTTTGTACAGTATGCAGCGGTGGCCACCCTTATTTTCCCCTTGGTAAAAAGATATGGCGAAACGGTTTTATGGGCCACCCTCCTGGGCGCTGCCGACGAGGCCTGGCAATACTTCTACCTCTCCCCAGAGCGAACGAACTACTACGATTTCAACGACGTGATCATCAACCTGCTGGGCAGTGTGTTTGGCCTGTTGCTGGTGCGCTCGGTACAGCCTGGTTTTGCCCTGCCTATCCGCTGGCGGTTCTGGCGCTCGCCTGCTTTTTTTGCAGTGTTGGCGCTGGCGGCCCTTGTGGCTGTCTCCATGGGATTGGGCTGGATGCACGTCCGTGCGCCGGAAAGCGGCATCGGCGCGCGCTGGTCGCTGATACGCGTGCCTGAAGTAGGGTTTTGGACTACGATACACCCGCAGGTGACCTTCCATGTAGTGCGGCCAGTGGAGGGCCTGATCGTTATCGGGTTATTGCTGCTATTTTATGTGGGCCTGGGCAGGCAGGTCAATACTTCTCAAACGTAGTCGGCTTTCGCAGTAACATGAACTTGTAAAAGCGCTTGATGTCGAACCAGAGGAAAAACTCCTGTTTTTTCATAATAGGCCAACTTGGCACGGGGTGGTGTTTTTTGAAAAAAGCGCGCCTGCTTTGCCGTATCCGTTGGCTTTCCTTGAAAATGGTCCGGTAGATGGCCTCGCTCATCACCTTCAAGAACTGCCACCGCAGGAACACGACGTCCATCAGGAGTACCGAGGCATATTTAAAGAGGAGGGCGGGCAGGTTGGCCAGCAGGGCAGGGTAGGGCATGATCTTGAAATAGCTGTAGAAGATGTTCAACTGTATTTTCAGCAGGTACTCGTAGTCCCTGATTTTATTGACAGAGCGGCTGATCTTGTGAAAGACGATGGCCTGCGGCTCGAAGATGCTTTTGTAGCCCAGCACCACGGCCCGTGCGCCCAGTTCGGCGTCTTCGTAGCCCGTGTCGAAATATTCGTCGAACACGCCAATATGCTGGAGCATGGCTGCGGAGTAGAGGGTAGCTCCGGCGCAACTGCCCATGTTTTCAAACCTTTTTTCGAACTTCCCGACGGGTTCCATGTGGCCGATGGGGATGATCTCGGCGGTGTTGAGCATGCGGTGGCCGGCGTTGTCCATGTACCGGTGGTCGAAGTAGTTCACCATTTTGCTTGTCACAATGCCGGCTTTGGTTTCTTCGGCACAGCGGATGAGGTTTTGGAGCCAATGGGGGTCTGCTGCCGTGTCGTTGTTGAGGAGGGCGATGTATTGCGGGGGGGGGGCCATTGCGAGGATTTCCTTCAGGACGGCATTGTTGCCGCGGGTGAAGCCCAGGTTTTTGCGGTTGAAAATGAGTTTAACCTTTGGGTTGCCCCCCAGTTTTTCTTCCAGCAGTTGCGCATCGCGCCCGCCGGAACCATTGTCCACCAGCCAAATGGTGAAATTTGAATAGCTTTGCTGCATCAACGAGCCTACGCATTCGAGGGTGTCGTCAATGCCGTTCCAGTTGAGGATGATGATGGGCACGGTCGTCATAGGGCGGCAAAATAGGGATGAATTGTGATTGGGCTTCCAAACAGAAAAAATTTCTGCCTGCACGGCAGCTTACGTCAAAGGTTGCCCGGTTGTTTTTTTTCACATTGAATATTTTAGAAAGGTGTTTGGCTTGGAATTTTCTTCTTAAGACTCCGCCGTTCAAATTAAATACAAAACCACTTCATGCGTATTATCCCCCAGGTACTTACAGCGCTGTTCATCGTTTTGTGGACGCTGTTCGTTTTTCTCGATTATTGGCAGAAGCACCCCAGCTACTATCTTTCCTTTACCTATTACCAATATTGGGGACTGGGCCTGGTGTTGCTGAGTATAGGGGCAGCGGTTTCGTGGCTTGGGATGAAGTTTGGCCAAGACAAACAACGAAAATTTTTCTTCAATGGCCTTTCGGTAACAGCGTTGTTCCTGCTGGTAAGCATGGTGAGCGTGGGGGCAGCATTCAATGCCCTGGTGCCCAGCGCCAGTTTCAATGCGGTGCGCGGGGTCAAAGTGCTGCTGCAGGTGGGTGGCACGGCGATGGCCGTTTACCTTGTCACCATTGCCAGTTATGTGTTGGGCAGCCTTATCAACGAATTTTTAAAAGTAAAACTGTCGGCGGCGATGGATGCCTCGCTGGCTGCCATTGCCACTGGAATGATGGGGCTGGTGCTGGGCTGTTTTTTGTTGGGCACCGTTTCCTTGCTTCATGGCTTCGTGCTGTACCCCTGCCTTATCGTATTGTTCTTTTTTGGGCGGAAAAAAGCGCTTGGATTTTTAAAAGCGACCTTGTGGCAGCCCCTGGCCACCGACCGCCAGCTCAATTGGGTAGGGCTGGGCAGTTTTTACCTGCTCGTCGTGTTGTTGAGCATCAATTTCACGGCAGTCAACGTGCCCATGCCCGCCGGTTTTGACTCCCTCACGGTCTATGCCAACATCCCTTCGCTGATAGGTGGCCGGCATGGGCTGGTGGAAGGGTATCAACCTTACAACTGGTCGATTCTGATGTCGCTGGGCTACGTGCTGTTCGGTTCCACGGCGGTCAGCCTGGCCCTGTCCAACCTCGGCGGGGTGCTGGCGGCCTTCGCCATGTACGCCCTATGCCGCAACTGGCTCCGGCTGGATGCCAATTATTCCCTGCTGGCGGTGCTGGTTTTTTCGTTGACCCCTTCCGTCACCATACAATCGTCCGCCGAACTGAAAATAGACCTGGGCCTGCTTTTCATCAGCCTGTCCATCTTGCTGGTACTGCTGCATTTCCTGAAATATTCGGCGGGGGAAGAAGGGGGGACCGCCCCAAAACCTGTACCTGCCAAGGCGGCAGCGGCAAAAAAGGGACAGGCAGCGCCCACGGGGTATGCAGGCAACATTTTCCAGGCCTCGCCGGCCATCGTATGGATGGGGCTTATGTCGGGTTTTGCACTGGGCATCAAGCTCACGACCATCTATTTTGCGCTGGCTTTGCTGGTTGCGCTCTGGTATGGATACCACGGGAAGCGGGGTTTTTGGGCCATGTTCCTTGCCAGCCTTTTCCTGGTGTTGCTGGTAAAACTCGACGACTTCGGCGGCCTCCGCCAATTCCACCTGGGCGCGGATGTCCTGCAATGGGGCCTGCTGGCAGCGGCGCTTCTGCTCTTTTTGGGCGCGTTCCTGTCCAATCGCCCGCATTTCCAGCAAAGCATCAAGCTCAGCATAGTTTATGGCATGTTTGCGCTTTTTACCTTTGTGCCGTGGGCGGCGAAAAACTACTGGGAAACCCGTAGCCTTTCCCCTGCCGCACTGATGAACGGAAAGTCCGCCGCGCCCGCCATCAATCTTCAAACCTTGGAAAACAACATGCCCAACAATGGCAACTAATACGCCTACTAACAACCTTGTAAAAGTGCTGGACTGGCTGGCAATTGCCGCCCTCGTGGGCACAGCCCTGGCCGCTTTTTTCCTCTACGGAAACAATACCGGAGCAGGTGCGGCGGCAACGCCGGAAGAAGCCAATGCCATCCGCATAGAAATACAGCGCTACCTGGGCTATGAGATACTGCCCGTGCGCTACCTGAGCCTGCCCTACGATCTGGTGATGAACTCCAATGTTTACCTCGCCATTCTGGACACGGGCGTTTTGCTTTTGATATTTGTCCCGATTGCCATCTTGTTGGGTTTTTTGGCAAAGCCAGGTTCTCCGCCCAATGGCAAAGCCCGCCGCTGGGAGGCCCCGCTGCTGGCTACCGCCGTGGTCGTTTCGTGCTTTTTCCTGATGGTCATTTCCACGGCCAACGGCTACATTGCCGACAAGAACATGAAGATCGTGAAGCCAACGGAAGTGAGCGAATACCTGGCCAACACCTCCTTTGGGGAAGCGCCGGTGGGCGTCACTTGTGCCCACCTTTACCAACAGTGCCTGCGCCTGTACCAGGGCGCTGTCGAACCGGTACTGCTGCGTTTTTCCGGGAATGCCGACGCTGTGACCTACCCGCTGTTGATACTTGTTTTTGCCCTGTTTTTCTATATAGGTTCCCGGCGTTTCCGCCATTTGCCCATGCCCGAACAGGGCCTGCTGTATTTCACTTATGCCTACCTGTTCTTTTGGCTGATGCTGTCTGCCGGCATCGTTTGGTACGGGTTGCTGGCCTTCCCGCTGCTGACGGCCTTTGTTTTCAGCGTCATGCTGGGCAAGGGCAAGGGGGAAGGGCTGGCCGGGAAAGTGGGCCGGTATTTGTTTTTGGCCACTGTGGCGGTTTCCCTGGTCATAGGGTTTGCACACCGTTTTTCCAACCTCACCCTCACTATTTTGTCGAAGGACAAGATTGCAGGCAAGCGGATTTACGATCCTGCCTACGTGCAATACATAACGGGCGATTTTACGGAGGAAAATGTCTATGATGCCTACTACCCTGGCCTGGGCCGTGCGTTGAGGAGCATCAACACCGAAGATAAATCGCTGATATACAATGTCGGGGGGCGTTTCAATTTTTTCATCCGAGCCAACGACAAGCGCATGTTCAACGACAACCAGTTGGATTTTTTCAACCAAATCATCACAAAATACAAGAACAAGGAGCAGGTAACGGCCCTGTTAAAAGCCTCCGGCTTTCGTTATCTCATAGTGGATTTCAATACGCCCTCCGGCGACCGGACGCCCGAACAGCTGCTCGTGGAGCGCTACAAGAAGTTCATGCTGCTGCTCTATGAAAACCCCGGCCTGGAAATGCTGGCCACCAACCGCGTGATAAAGGAAACATCCGGCGGCGCAACGCAGTATATATACGGAGTATTTGGGGAGGTACAGGATCCGGGGACGTTTGCCATTTATAGAATAAAATAACAGGAAAGTGACGTACCTTTGAGAGTAGAAACCCTGGCGTACATCAGTTGAACATTTTTTTCCATGAACACTGAAAATCTGTACATCATCATTCCGGCCAAGGACGAAGGCAAGCGCATCGGCGGCGTCCTGCGGCATTTGCAGATGTTGAACTACCACAACGTCGTGGTGGTGAACGATGGCAGCAATGACAATACGGGGGATG
The DNA here is from genome assembly GCA_020636005.1 of Lewinellaceae bacterium. GTDB lineage: Bacteria > Bacteroidota > Bacteroidia > Chitinophagales > Saprospiraceae > UBA6168. The sequence continues at coordinate 123,160 of JACJYR010000011.1, read as the reverse complement.
TGGCCCGTTCTTATGGCGCAACGGTGGTCAACCACCTCGTCAACCTTGGGGCAGGGGCCGCCACGCAGACCGGTATCGAGTATGCGCTCTCCCAAGGCGCAGAGGTCATCGTCACCCTCGACGGCGACCACCAACACCTGCCGGACGACATCAACACCCTGGTCAACACCCTCCATGAAAAAAAGGTGGACGTGGTCATTGGGAGCCGCTTTCTGGCCGACAACGACGGCATCCCTCCCTCCCGTGTTTTTTACAATAAAATAGCCAACGTGGTAACCTACCTGTTTACGGGCATGCTGGTGAGCGACAGCCAGTCCGGGATGAAGGCCCTCCGCGCAGGGTTTGCCCAAAAAGCCGCTATCCGCCGCAACGGCTTCGAGTTTTGCATTGAAATTATCCGGTACATTAAACTGCACAATGCGACCTGGTGTGAAGTGCCTATCAGTGTAGTTTATACGAAAGATACCATGAGCAAGGGCCAGGGGCTTTTTACCGGTGTGAAGATGATGTTCCGCCTGATGAAGTCTTTTTAAGCGTGTTTTGCGTAATATTTGATGTTGAAAGAATACCTTTACGCAATTAAAAACAGGCATCCCGCCTAAATAACCAATTTATTTCAACATCAAAACACCAACAATTCTCGCTATTTTCACACTAACAAGGCTGGCTTAATTGGATTGGCTATATTCAAGCCTTTGATTGCCAAAGATTTGCATTCCGCCCACCGTCCATCGTTCACCCTCCACTGCTATGATAGCGGGAATTGCTGACAAACCTCACACATTTTATGAACCTCACTTCACACCTGAAACCCTTACTCCTATCTGCCTTTGTGCTGCTGCTTTTCCAAGCCTCCACTGCCCAGCGGTGGATTGAAATGGCGGAAACCGCCACCAACTTCTACACCGTCCAGGATTCCTTTTACAAAGAATGGGAAGGCAGGGACTATGAAAAAGGAAAAGGCTACAAGCAGTTCAAGCGATGGGAATGGTTCATGGAGCCGAGGGTTTACCCCACCGGGAAATTTCCCAACCCCACGCAGGCCTGGAAGGAAGCAGAGGCTTTCAACACTGCCCAGGGCGCTGAAAGCAGCTCGGGCGGTACATGGACCCCCGTCGGCCCCTCCAACTGGGTGGACGGCGCAGGCTGGAACGCTGGCAACGGCCGCATCAACGTCGTCGTGCAAGACCCTGTGAACACCAACACCGTGTATGTGGGCGCTGCTGCTGGCGGCCTGTGGAAATCCACCAACGGCGGCACCACCTGGACCAACCTCACCGACAACCAGGCCGTGCTCGGCGTGTCGGGTATCGCCATTGATCCCACCAACACCAGCATCATCTACATCGGCACCGGCGACGGCGACGGCTCGGACACCTACAGCGTCGGCGTACTGAAATCCACCGACGGTGGCACTACCTGGAACACCACCGGCCTGAACTGGGCCGTCACCCAGAGCAGGGTGATAAGGAAACTCCAGATGGATCCCAACAACTCCAGCATCATTTTCGCCGCCACCAGCAATGGTTTGTACAAAACCATCAACGCGGGCACCACTTGGACACAGGTCTTCACCGGTTCGGCCCAGGATGTCGAAATCCACCCCGGCAATTCCAATATCGTTTACACCTGCACCGACCAGTTTTACAAATCTACCAATGGCGGTAACTCCTTTACCATCGTCACCTCCGGCCTGCCGGGCGCGTCGGCCATCAACCGTTTTAAAATAGCCGTGTCGCCGGACGAGCCAAACTGGGTGTACGTGCTGGGCGGCAAGCAGACAGACCACACCTTTGAAGGAATCTACCGCTCAACGGACAGCGGCACCACTTTTACCGTCGGCACCAATACCCCGAACATGTTTGGCTACGACACCAACGGCAACGATGACAGCGGCCAAAGCTGGTACGACATGGCCATCGCCGTCAACCCGGCCAATGCGGACGAGGTCTATATCGGCGGGGTCAACGTTTGGAAATCTACCAACGGCGGTACGAGCTTCACCATCATCACGCAGTGGACGTTTCCCAACACCATCGGCTACGTCCATGCCGACATCCACGATCTGGCTTTTTTTGGCAGCCGCATCTATTCCGGCAGCGACGGCGGGGTTTACAAGAGCGAAAACTTTGGCGACGATTGGACCAACCTCTCGGTGGGCATTACCATCATGCAGTTTTACGACATCGGCGGCACGCCGCAAAACGGCAGCCTGCTCATTGGCGGTGCGCAGGACAATGGCACTAACCGCTACAACGGCAGCCCCACCTGGACGCACGTCATCGGGGCCGACGGCATGAACTGCGCCATAGACCCCACCAACCAAAACATCATGTACGGGGCGATCCAAAACGGCAGCATCAGGCGATCCACGAACGGCGGTTCCTCCTTCAGCATCATTGTGGAACCCGATGATTTTCCAGGTGAGGCGGGCAACTGGGTAACGCCTTATTCCCTGGACCCCAACAATCCCTCTACCATTTACGTGGGCTACAAAGAGATCTATAAATCTACCAATAGCGGCTCCACATGGACGATGCTCGGTGCTATCGGCAGCACCACGACCACCTCCAACCTGGAGATTGCGCCCTCTAACAGCAGCTATATTTATATCACCAAAAGCGCATCAATCTACAAGACCACCAACGGCGGCACATCGTGGACGAACATCAGCGCCGGCCTCCCGAACCTGTTCATCACGGACATTGCCATCGATCCTGCCGACCCGAACCGCCTCTGGGTAACCTTGTCGGGCTATACGGCCGGCTCCAAGATTTTCCAGTCCACCAATGGGGGCAGCACCTGGACGAACGTTTCCTACAACCTGCCCAACCTGCCCGCCAACTGCATCGCCTTCCGGCCCAATTCCGTTGACGAACTGTACATCGGGATGGATGTCGGCCTTTATACCAAAAGCGGCAGCCAGACGAACTGGACAGCCTGCAGCACGGGCCTGCCCAACGTCATCATCAATGAAATAGAGGTGAACAATGCCGTTGGGAAAATCCAGATGGGCAGTTACGGGCGGGGTGCCTGGGAAATGGAATTGGGGCCTCCCGGCGGGTATTGTATGCCCACTTTCGACAACCCCTGCACCTCCGGCGACTACATTGACGACGTGACTTTTGCCACCATCAGCAACCTGAACACCGGCTGTGGCACCACCAGCGCCAACTACTCCAATTTTACTACTATCAGCGCAGCGTTGAATGCGGGCTCTACCTATCCCATCACCCTGGGCCCGGGGCCAACCTGGGGCCAGTACTTCGTGGCCATGATTGACTTCAACGGCGACACCGACTTCGCCGATGCGGGGGAATTCTTCAACATTGGCTACGCTGCCGGCGGTGGATCGGTCACTGGTTCCATTACCGTGCCGGCGGGGGTTCCTTTGGGCGCGACAACTTTGCGGATATTATGCCGCTACGACAACATCCCTATTTCACAGGAAGATATTTGCGGGAATTTCGACTTTGGGGAAGTAGAGGACTATACGATTTCCATATCGCCGCCGGAATGTACTTTCCTCACCAATCCGGTTAACGGCGCGGCAGGCGTACCGGAGACTTCGGCACTGACCTGGGCGGCTGCCGGGGGCAACCCCACGGGCTACCTCCTCAAAGTGGGCACGACACCCGGCGGGACGCAAATCCTCAACAATTTCAACGTGGGCAATGTGACCACCTACGATCCGCCGGGCAATTTTCCCAGCTACGCCAATATTTATGTGACCATTACGCCCTACAATGGGAACGGCAACGCGATGTCGTGCGCGGAGGAAAGTTTTGCGGTCGGCGGCGTATTGGCCAACCCATCTGCCTGCCAGTTGGGCGCCCCTTTCCCCGACAACAGTTGTACGCCGGCCAACCGTTTCCCGGTCAACGTGACCACTGCGCCCGGTACGCAACTGGGCACCAATGTGACTCTGACGAACGTCAAAATCATCATCGAGCACACCTATGACGGCGACCTGGACATCCGGCTCTATTCCCCCAGCAATGTTTCGGTTGAATTGTCAACGGATAACGGCGGCTCGGCGAACAATTACGGCAACCCCAACGATCCGGCCTGCACCAGTGTCACGAACTTCAGCATGAGCGCTTCCACCCCCATCACTGTGGGCACTGCGCCGTTTATCGGCACCTATATCCCGGAGGGGAATTTTGCCGATTTCAACGACGGTACCAACCCGAACGGCGTATGGATTTTGGAGATTTGCGACGATGCAGCTGTGGATATCGGGAGCCTTGAGTTTGTGGAACTGGTTTTTGCGGGCAGTACCCCGGCCTGTACGAACCTGACCAGCCCCGCCAACGGTGCTGCCAACGTACCGGCCAATACCGTCCTCAACTGGGCGGCGGCGGCGGGCAATCCAACGGGTTACCGCCTTGATGTTGGTACCACCCCGGGCGGCACTGACATCTTGAACAACTTCGACGTAGGCAATGTTACCTCCTACGATCCCCCGGGCTACCTTCCTTACGGCGCCACGATTTTTGTCACCATTAAACCCTACAATACATCGGGAAGTGCTATGGGCTGTATGCAGGAAAGTTTCCAGACAGGCAACTGCATCCCGAACCTGATCGTCGTCAGCATCCCGGTGCCGGCAGGAAACCACAAGTCACTGGGAGAATTGGTGTCCAATAATTCGACCGTTGCGAACGGCACTGTCGTTTCGTTCATTTCTGATACGGGGGTACTGCTGGATCAAAACTTTGTGGTGGAGCAGGGCGGCATTTTCGAGGTAGTCCTGCAAAGTTGCAATTAGCCTTGATGGGCGGTGCGGCGGCGGCGATTGCCCCGCTGTTGGTTCGGCTGTGCTTCGAATTTGAAAACCAAATCATGGTGATTTTCCAAATCATGGTGATTTTCCAAATCATGGTGATTTTTCAAAATCACCATGATTTAATCTCCCATCGGGATTATTTTTTAAAAAACCCTTCCATTGCTGGGGTTTTCAAAATCAAAATGGTGAAGTTATTTTTTCATCGTTACTTAGTAGTGAAACGGGGTAGGGTAGGGTAGCACTAAAAAAGAACAGGCCTCATAAAATAGCTGACAACATGATTAAAAAAGCCACATTCATTTTAGCCACCCAACTACTGTTTACCAGCCTGTATGGCCAGGTGGTAGCGGAGTTGTACGTGGAGAACCAGCTGGTGAGCGGCACGGATTTCTTTTTTGACATTTACCTGAGAAGAACTGCCGCCAACCCGGGAAGCGGCGATCTCTACCTCGGCCATGCGGACTTTATACTCACCTTTGACCCAGCCTGTTTTTCCAACCCGGTCTTGTCAAAATACCCCGCTGCCTCACCTGGCAACTGTCTCCTTGTCCCAACCGATGCAAGCGGACCCAATACCGCTGCTACCAGGGATTATTATTATACAAACCTGTCAACCGGGATAAGCGGCAATGAATTGTTCATCAACCTGAACGGCCCAAGCCCGGCTGACCAGGCGGCCTTTGACGCAGGCGTTGCCAGGGTTGATCAAACGGCAGGCACCCACCGCCTGGGTACTTTTAAGATATCGGGGCTGGTAAACCCAAGCTGCAGCCCGGCGCTTGGTTGGAAACTCTACGGTGACGGGATTTCGACGCGGATATTTTCTTTTGGAAATACTGCCACATGGGTTTCTTCCCCTGCATTACCGGAGGTGGGGAACTGCACCCCAAACCTAACCGTGATGAGTGCGCCAATCCCGGCGGGCACCTACCGATCTTTGGGCGATTTGACCTCCACTAATTCAACGGTGGCCAATGGCACAGTGGTCACGTTCATGTCCGATACGGGGGTGTTGCTGGGCCAGCAATTTACGGTAGAATTGGGCGGCGTTTTCGTGGTGGTCCTACAGGAATGTATGCCGTGAAATGTGGCTGTAAAATATCATTTTCTATAGTCTGATCAAGGACAGATTTAAGTCCAATGTGGCACTTGAATTTGTTCTTCTCCTCCGCTTTCAGCCTTAACCAGGCAGGGCCGGAACTAAGAAGTTGAAAAGTGTTTTTCAACTTCTTGCGGAAATGCAAAGAAGTTAGACCATAAGGTACTAAAAATGCTGCTTGGAAACATAATTTCAAGAATCAACGCAGCCCTACCGGGTATAGGCATTGTAGTGGTTATGGGTTGAAAACAAATCGCCAGAACCAATCAAGCTTGCTTTTGGCGATTAGTTTCGATCGGACCAACGGGAAACAAACTAACCTTTCCGTCAAATTATCATTTATGAAAAACAGAGACACACTTTTGCTCCTGCTGTTTGCAGCCTTTACAAGCCTTACTGCCCTTCATGGGCAAACTGTACATGAAATTATCACAGATGGCAATTCCTTTAGCCCCAGCACCCTGACCATACAGGAAGGGGATTCGGTGCGCTGGACCAACAGCGGCATGGGCTTCCACAACGTCAAAGCTGACGACAACAGCTTCCGCTGCGCCGACGGCTGCGATGATATGGGCGGCAACGGCGATCCTTCCGGCAGCTTGTGGACTTTTACGCTCCCTTTTAACAGTGCCGGTTCGGTAGCATACTATTGTGAAATTCATGGAGGGCCGGGCGGTTCAGGCATGTCCGGCACCATCACGGTGGAAGCTGCACCTGCTTGTACCCCCAACCTCGTCGTCACGGGCAACCCCATACCAGGGGGCACTTATCTGTCCATGGGCGATCTGACCTCCCAAAATTCTACCGTCGCCGGGGGGAGCGCGGTCGTTTTTACATCCGATACGGGCGTGGTATTGCAGCAGGATTTCACTGTGGTGTTGAGCGGCGTTTTCGATGCTGTCATTCTACCATGCCCGGGTAGTTTCAGCGGACAAGGGCAGGAAGGAAAGAATAAATGAGCCCCCCCCGAAAAGCTTGTTATAGGAAAAAGACCAAAGAAGAGAGGGCAATGATTTCAAAAAATCATTGCCCTCTTAAAAGTCTGCCGGAATCTTAAACGGGTTCCTTTCCGTATTTTTCCTCCTCCCTCCCTAAAATTTTTGGCCAAATCCCTGATATTCTGCCGTGTTTACTTACATTTGCTTGCTTTCAAGCACAAAGCTTTCCAATCCAAACAAGTTTCACTTCGAAAAAGATCCGACTTTGAACGTAAGACCCCCGGTCTGAAATTCATGTCAACTATATCTCTTTAAATTTCCAATTAAACCCGACCCCTCTCTAGCGGCTTGCGTCCAAAGTCATCACCTGTTAAAACCTTTAACAAGATGAAGACTCCTTTATCCTTCCCTCTGCCTTTTCTGAAACTCGAAATTCTTATCTCGCTGCTGTTCCTGACATATTCGCCCTGGGCGCAGAACCCCGGGGTACAAGGCATTAATTTTCCCGGCCCACAGGTCTTTGCCCATCAGACAACCGAGATTGTAGTAACCATTGACAACCAAAGCGCCGTGCCTGCCATGAACACTATGGTGCAGGTGCAGGTACTGGATATGGCGTCCATGCAGGTTTTCTTTTTTCAAACCAGCATCCCGCTCCTCCCACCAGGTGGCGTGCAGATGGTATCAACGCTGCCGGAAATGTGGTATCCAAATCCTGCGGGTGGGTACCAGATAGTGGTACAGGTTTTCGGCGGCCCGGATCAGGATCCCTCGAATAACATGGCTGCCCAGCCCGTCAATGCGATCCCGCAGCCGCCCGTCGCCATGCGGCAGGTGGACATGCTCAGCCCCTATCAAATCGAGAACTCAACTTTTGGCATTTTCAGCATCACCTTTCCACCTGTCGTTGACCCGCTCTTCGTCAACGTCATGGCAAACGACCCCAATGGTTCGGGAATCAACTGGATAGTGCGCAACCTGCCACTGCTACCCTTTGCCGAGCCACAAACGATATCCTACTGGTATGACCTGCGCCTGCTGGGCTTCGAGGAAGGGGATCCTGTGAGTACATTGAATTTTACAATGCGGCTCGATCCGCAAACGCTGGGCGGCCCTTTCCCCATACCCGAATTTCAACCCATTACGGTTGGCGATTTTGATTTTGATGTCAACAGCGACAACCCGCCTGAAAACCTTCAGGTGCCGCCGCCTATACTTTCCTACCCAGTATTCGATTTCAATCCACAGTTGACCTGGCTGTACCGCGGCTGTACGGTGCCCAATATCGAACTGGACAGCAGTGCCCACCCACCTACCCCGACTTATGCCGGCGACTGGAACGCCTGCGGCCCGGCGGCTGCGTCCAACAGTATCCAATGGCTGGAGGACACGAACCCCAACATCCCCGACGATGGCAAGACCCACCGCGAAAAAATGGAATCGTTGAGCGGCCACATGGGGCGCGGAAATGGGGAGGGGGTTACTACCGAGCAGCTCGTGCAGGGAAAGTTGGGCTATATTGATGAAAACAAGCTGCCCATCCATGTCAAATACCAAAGTGTTTTCATCACCGATTCCACCCTCGCCTCGCCGAACGGCAACTATGGCCATTCCGCCGAGAACAAGGGCAGCAGCACCATGAACAAGCCCCCTACCTGGGAATTTCTCAAGTCGGAAATGGAAAAGGGCGAGGACGTTGAAATCATGTTCGGTTGGTACGATAACATGGGCAACCGGCATGGCGGCCATTGGGTGACCGTGACGGGAGTAAGCGAAAACACTGAATTTAAAGGCATCTACATCAAACAGGACGGCGACCAAACCAACGGAACCGGCACTGCCCAATCCTACCACAACTGGGTGACCGACGGCGACTGGTCGCGGCTGCTGGGCTTTGATGGGCCTAACAACGCCTGTTGGGTGGAGAGCATCGTGTCGGAAAGCTACGACCCGTCCATCACCTTCGAGGTGTTGGACATAAAAATCGAACTGCTCCAGATGAATTTGGTGCCCTGGGATCCGATTGTCGCGGTGCCCGATGCGGATAAGTCGTTTTTCGAGTTCGGTTTCCCGCCATCCCTGGACACGAGGTACATGAACGTGCTCGCCAACCTGCCCAGTGGAAGCCCGGTCTGGATTGCCCGGAACGTCCTGCTGCCGCCGAGGGACACCATCGAAAGGGTTTCGCTGTGGCTGGATTTGGGCGATTTGGGCTACATCCCCGGCGGGCCGTTGGACACCATCGAGTTGCAAGTAGGCGTGGGCGACGTGGTGTGGAACTCCTCGTTTTTTGACATTACCTACGAACTCCCCGTGCTTGTTGACACGGTGGCTTACGAAGTGGGCATCGGCTCGTTGGAAAACAGCCCGGCCACCGTGCCGTTCTACCTCCCGCCGCTGCAGCCCATTGATTCCCTGGTGCCGACCACCTACGTTTACCGGGGCTGCGAAGTACCCAATATAGATCTGGATTCTACGCTGAACAACCCTGTCACCTGCCCCGGCTATGCGGGCGACAAAAACGCCTGTGGGCCAGCGGGGGCCGCCAACAGCCTGCAATGGCTGGAAAACACGAACCCGAACGTCCCGGCCAACGGGCAAACCCACCGGGAGAAACTCAAGGAACTGAGCGGCATGATGAACAGGGCCAACAACGGCGGGGTGTTCCGCAAGGATTTTGTCGAAGCCAAACTGGAGTTCATTGACAAATACCAACTGCCCATCCACGTCAAGTTCCAGGGCTTTTATTTCAATGGCGACGACATCGCCTCGCCCGACCCGCACTACGGGCATTCCGCCGACAACCAAAACGCCTCGCCCTTTGCCAAGCCGCAATGGGAATGGCTGGTGCAGGAAATGGAAAACGGCGAGGACGTGGAGGTTGAGTTTGGTTATTACGACGAAAACGGCGTCCGCCAGGGCGGGCATTGGGTCACTGCCACCGGCGTGGAAGTCGTGGGCGGTGTGCGCAAGCTGTATTTTAAAGACGACACCAACCAGCGGAAGAAAGGCGGTATGCGCCACGGTTGTACGGAATGGGTGACTCCGCTGCCAGGTGGCTTTTCCTACCTGAAAGATTTGGGCGGTTCGGAATATATCTGCGTCGTCGAATCGGTAGTGTCGGAAAGCTACGACCCTACTGTCACCTTCTGCCCTGATGATTTGACGCTGGATCAGGATCCTATTCCATCAGGTACTTATTCTGCGAGCGGCGCTATTTATCTCTCCGGAAAAATCGCTGCCGGCTCCAATGTCACACTTTCAGCGCCGAACATCACCTTGCTGCCCACTTTTGAACTGGAGCAGGGCGCTACGCTAACAACGGACAGCACAGGGTGCCAGTGAGGGTGTTTCATTTGGGAGAATGAACGAAAGAAGGTTGGAACTCTTGCAAGGGCCGGCCCCTGCCGGGTAATAAAGGTTCGTTACCGCGACTGGGATGGCAGGGCAACCAGGCGCGGTACGCTGGCAAATGCGGCAGGAATATTTTAGCACAAATAAAATTTAAAAACCGGGCAAATATTTATTTTCTGTTAGCTTTGGGCTTACCTCCCGTTTTGTTTATTCAATACTGGGTTGCTAACCCAACAGTAGCTTTCCCGGTTTCACTTCAAAAAAAATATGAAAACGTATGAAAAAAGCAAAGACTTTTAGCCTGCCTTTCACCTCTTTCTTCAACCTTAAAACTGCCAGCTTATTTGTTGTGCTATTCTTCCATGCGCTCGTGGCGAACAGCCAGAGTTTGCCATCGGCAAACATCATAGAGAAACAAATAGTGACGCTGGACATCAACCAGTTGACCGGGTTGTTGAAGCAAGCCCCGATGGAATCCACGGCCGCTGCCACCACAAAACCTGGGCAACTCAACCTGCCCATGCCCGATGGCAGCCTGCGTTTATTCCGGGTGGTGGAATCCCCGATCATGGCGCCCGATTTCGCGGCGTTGTACCCCACCTTTAAAACCTACGCTGTACAGGCAGCCGACGACCCCTCCGTCACCGGCCGGATTTCGATCACGCCTTATGGTTTCAACGGGGTCGTCCTTGCGCATGAGGGCATGGTGATGATAAGGCCCCTGGATTTGCTCAACCCGGTACAGCACGAAGTATCGCTCAACCACCTGTCGGCCAAGGGATTTATTTGTGATGCCGTGGGCGGGGTTGCTGAAATTATCGACAACAACATGGCCGAAAACATGACCGTGTCCAACGGGGCGACCAAACGGACCTACACCCTGGCCATCGTTGGCACGGGTGAATTCTACGCCGCCAACGGAGGCACCACGCCGGCTGCCTCTGCTGTCGTGGTTTCTTCGGTCAATGGGATTCAGGCCATCTACGAGCGGGAACTGGCGGTCAATTTCACGCTGCTGACCCCTTTCATTTATACCAACCCAGCAACCGATCCCTTCAATCCGGGCCTGGATCGGGTGTTACAGGCTGCCCAGGCCGTAGAGGCCAATTTCCCTGGTGGCAACTACGATATGGGCCACGTCTTCCATGATCAGGATCAAGGGGCGGCAGAGCTGGGTTCTGGTGGTGTGGCAGGGCTTGGGGTAGTTTGTGCTAATTGGGCACTGGGCACAGGTTTCGGCAAAGCAGGCGGCTGGAGCAGTAGCTTCGACAACGTTTCTGCCGGGTGGATAGGCCTGGCGGCCCACGAGTTCGGCCACATGTTCGATATGCCGCACACCTTCAACGGTACGGGGAGCAACTGTACTTCCAATATTAGTGCGAGCAACAGCTACGAAATCGCAAGCGGCAACTCGCTCATGTCCTACAACGGCATTTGCGGTGCCGGCCAGAACATCCCCGATGGGGGCACTGCCGATGATTATTTCCATGCCAACAGCCTCGAAAAGGCCGTCAACTACATGAACAGCGTCAACTGCCACGACGGCACCCCCACCGGCAACATGCCGCCGGTGGTCAACGCCAATCCCTGTGGTGGTGCTTATACCATCCCGAAGAGCACACCGTTCCGCCTGACCGGCTCTGGCACGGATGCCAACGGCGACCAGATTTACTATTCCTGGGAACAATATGACGAAGACGGTGCCGGCGTGACACCCACCCAGGGCTTTATCGGCGCCACGGCGGCGGCCAGTTCCATAGCGCCCCTTTTCAGGAGCTACCCGCCCACCACGTCGCCCACGCGGACTTTTCCGATCATGAGCCTGGTAGCGGCCAACAACTATGCCGCCGACTTCGAGCCACTCCCCTCCGTAGCCCGGACGCTCAACTTCCGCCTCACGGGGCGCGACTGGAGAGTGGGCGGCGGCGGCATCCATTGCTCGCCGCTGGCAGTCACCGTCAGTGCGAGCGGGCCTTTTTCCGTCACCGCCCCCAATGGCGGCGAAACCATTGCCGCAGGCGGCAACACCACCGTTACCTGGGACATGAACGGGACAAATGCTTTTTGTACCAATGTCAACATCAAGCTGTCCGTTGACGGTGGTTTGACCTTCCCCTACACCCTGCTGGCCAATACGCCCAACGATGGCAGCCAGAGCGTGACACTCCCTGCCGGGGTGGCCAATTCAACCGCCGCAAGGGTTATGGTGGAATGTGCCGACAACCTGTGCGTGGTGTTTTTTGATATTTCAAACGCCAACTTCACGGTCACTTCTTCCTGCAATTCTGCTTTTTCCAATATTTGCCCGACAGGTACCATGACCTTGCCAACAGGGGATCCGGGGCTTAACCTCGGTCTTAGCAATTACTATGGCAGCGCTATTTCCCAAAACACTTTCAGCATCACGGCGGGCAGCCCGACCGGGCCTTTGGCCAACGCCACCGTGCAGGGAGGTACTACCTGCCAGACTGCCTGGGGGAGTGAAAAATATGCCACCCTGGACTTCGCCGTTTCTTCCGGCGGCAGCTATACCATTACCAATCCGGGTGGTGGCCAAATCATGTTTTCGGTATTCACGGCAGCGGGGTATAACCCTGCGATGCCCTGCGCCGGAACTTTCCTCGGCTCCAATGCCTGGGACGCCATCGCCTGGGGTAGCAGTGCAACAGTAACCTTGACGGCCTGCACGGCCTATAAAGTAGTCGTATGGACCCTATCCGGTGCCAATGCGACACCTACCCTTACCTTCTCCGGTACAGGCAGTGTTTATTCGTCGCTTGCAGGCCCGGGGGCTGGGTACAGCTACACCTATGCAGCGGTGAACACCACCAACAGCCAGGTGGTGGCCGTCAGTGCAACTTCCAACTTCAGCAGCCTCGGAGCTGGCAGCTATAACATTTACGGCGCTTCCTATTACAGTGGGGCAGGGCCAAACCCTCCTACTGTAAACCCCGCCACCTGGGTTGGGCAGACTATCACCCAGATCCTTTCCGGTGGCAGTTGCGTCTTGTTCAGTACGAATTTCAAACCCCTTACCGTCACCGGCGGCGGTGGTTGTACCCCGCCCACAGTCAACGCGCCGACGGTGACGCAGCCAAATTGTGCCAACCCCACGGGCACCATCGTGGTGAACGCCACGGGCGGCGGCACCCTGGAATACAGCGTGAACAATGGCTTGACCTGGCAGGCGAGCAACACCTTCAGCGGCCTGGCAGTGGGCAGCTATACCCTCGTGGTGCGCCTGCAATCCAACCCGACCTGCATGACCAACTATGGCGCCAACCCGGTGGTGCTGAACCCGCCAGCACCAGCGGTCACCGCCCCGACGGTGACACAGCCGACCTGCGCCGTTCCGACGGGCACCATCGTGGTGAACGCCACAGGCGGCGGCACCCTGGAATACAGCGTGAACAACGGCACGACCTGGCAGGCATCCGCCACCTTTGCCGGGCTGGCTGCCGGTAACTATACCATAAAGGTTCGCCTACAGGCCGACCCAACCTGTATGACGGCTTACGCCATGAACCCGGTCGTGTTGGTGGCAGTCAGCAATGATCCTTGCATTTGTAACACCTATTGTACTGTCTCTGCAACCACGGCAGGGTGCACGGGGGATGAGTTTATCAGCAACGTGACTTTTGCAACTATCAACAACACATCCGTATGTGGTGATGATATGGACGGCTATACCGACTACACGGGCATCAGCACGACTGTGAGCACCGGCACCTCCTACACCCTGAACGTGACCAACGGCGGGCCGTTCACTGACGACCAGTGCAAGGCATGGTTTGATTGGAACGCAAACGGTGTTTTTACCGATGCCGGCGAGGAATTCACCCTGACGGGCTCGGGCACCAACAACGCACAAAACTGGACGGTGAGCGTGCCCGTACCCGGCGGGGCCACGCTTGGCTCTACCCGGATGCGGGTCAGGGTGACCTGGAACACGGGCATGGCGCCCTGTGGCGTGGCCAGTTATGGTGAAACGGAGGACTACTGCATCACTATCAATAGCGCCGGCTGCACCCCGCCTGTCGTTACCGCCCCGACGGTGACGCAGCCGACCTGCGCCGTTCCGACGGGCACCATCGTCGTGAACGCCACGGGCGGCGGTACGCTGGAGTACAGCGTGAACGACGGCACTACCTGGCAGGCATCCAACACGTTTTCCAGCCTGGCTGCCGGCAGCTACACCATAAAAGTGCGCCTGCAGGCCAACCCGACCTGTATGGCCTCCTACGGCATGAACCCGGTCGTGTTGAACGCACCCACAGGCTGCGGCAACCCCTGCACCTCCAATACCTATTGTGCTGCGTCCGCTACCACGGGCTGCGGTGCAGGCGATGAGTTTATCAGCAACGTGACGTTCAATACGATAAACAATACTTCCACTTGCCCACAAAACGGCACTGACAACTATACCGATTACACAGGCATCAGCACCACGGTGAACAAGAGTACGGCCTACACCCTGAACGTGACCAACGGCAACCCCTTCAGCGGAGACGAGTGCAGGGCTTATTTCGACTGGAACGCAGACGGCGATTTCACAGATGCCGGCGAGGAATTTATCCTGACAGGCTCGGGCACCAACAACGCACAAAACTGGACGGTGAGCGTGCCTGTACCCGGCGGGGCCACGCTTGGCTCTACCCGGATGCGGGTCAGGGTGACCTGGAACACGGGCATGGCGCCTTGTGGGGTGTCTTCCTATGGTGAAATAGAAGACTATTGCATCACCGTCGCTTCGGCAGCCAGTTGTCCTCCTACCCTTGCTGTGAATGCCAACCCAATTACAAGCGGTACTTACCAGGCGCAAAATGCTGTTACCTCTACTGGTACAGTGCCAAATGGCGGCAACGTGATTTTTGGTGCCAATACCTCGACGGAGCTACAGGCTAATTTTGAAGTGATTTTGGGCGGTGTGTTTGAAATTATTTTAACTGGCTGTACGCCGTAGGATTGGACGAAAAATAATTCTCCAAAAGGGCGATTATTTTCAAGAAACCCTTCACGAGGGGCAAATCAGGATGTAACTGGTTTGCCCCATTTTTTTCCTTGGCAGTTGCTTCTTTTATCCTTAGGATCGAAGGAAAAATAATCCCGATTTCACATCGGGATTATTTTTAAAAAACCCCTCCAAGGCTGGGGTTTTCAAAATCAAAATGGTGAAGTTATTTTTTCATCGTTACTTAACTGGTAATTAGGTTGCCGAATTAGGATATCACCTTACCCTTTGATTGATTTATACCAGGATGGGCCTGAAAATATGTCCCACCTCGTTAAAATAATTTAACCAAAAAGATTTTGGCTTTAATTCCTTTTCTACATTTGACCATTGCATTGGATATTCAGGTCCTCTCTCATCGATGCACCCTTTTCTAGCTTTCCCATTCCAGTACATACATAATTTGATTCATTAACGAACAAACCGACAAACACATGACCACCCTTTTTACTTTATCCGCCAGGGCATGGCAACTCACCTTGTTGTTCATTGCCCTATTGAGCATCACGGCTACTGCCCAGCACAAAGATTATTTCTCAAAAGAGAAAGAAGCAAAAAAAGCTGAGAAATTCAAACATGAAGAAGCTTACGAAAAGGAGTTTGAGCACGAGGAAGAAGAAGAAGATTTCGAGGAGGAAATGGCGGCCAGTCTGGAACGCTACCTCCAGGAATTCAACATGACAAAAGACCCAGCGCTGAACGTCGTTCCCCGGGAACGGCTGATAGCTGCCCGGAAGTTTGCAGAAACCAAATGGCAGCAACTGTTGGCGGAGACGGCCATCCCCGGCATCAACTGGACGGAGCGGGGCCCCAACAATGTAGGGGGCCGCACCAGGGCCATCCTGGTGGATGCCTCCGATGGCACGGGCAATACCGTCTGGGCAGCAGGCGTGGCGGGTGGCTTGTGGAAAACGACCAACTTCTCGAACGCCACGCCCACATGGACCAAAGCCAACGACTTTTTTGACAACCTGGCGGTTTGCTCCATCGTGCAGGACCCAGCCAATTCAAGCATTATTTATTTCGGCACAGGCGAAGGGTATTCCAACGTTGACGCCGTCCGTGGCTTGGGGATTTGGAAAACCACCAACGGCGGTGGCGCCTGGACCCAGCTGGCTTCAACCAACAATGCAAGTTTTTACTATGTCCAGGATTTGCTGATTGACAATTCGGGCAACCTTTATGCGGCCACCCACTCGGGGGTGAGGCGCTCTACCGACGGCGGCACCTCCTGGGCCCAGGTATTGGGTTCCAGCGTTGGGGCCGGTGCTACCAACAGTGCCTCCGACCTCGAATTGGGTGCCGATGGCGACGTGTATGCCACGCTCGGCATTTTCAGCCCCGGCAGCATTTTCAAATCAGACGCCGCAACTTACGGTGCCAATACCGGTGCACTTGGCAATTGGGCGAACATCACGCCTACCGCTGGTACTTACCAGCGCATAGAGATAGCCACGGCCCCGAACGATGCCAACCGGATATATGCAGTCTGCCAGGGCGGCGCCACCTATTCAGCTGACTACCTCTTCCGTTCTTCCAACGGCGGCACCTCCTGGACTAGCCTCACCGTGCCAGGTTTTTGTGACAACGGAACCGCTGATCCTGATTTTACAAGAGGGCAGGCCTGGTACGACTTTATCATGGCTGTGGATCCCAATGATGCCCAAACGGTTTATGTGGGCGGGGTGGATGCCTTGCGATCCACCGACGGTGGGAACACCTGGTCGCAGATCACAAGTTGGACGGGTGCAAACTGCACTGGCCAGGCTTATGTCCATGCCGATCACCATGTCATCAAATTCATCAATGGCAGCAGCACCAATGCCATTTGGGGCACGGACGGCGGCATTTCCCATACGACAAACGCCACGGCTACGCTGCCGACCTTCACGACCAAAAACGGCGGGTACAATGTCACCCAGTTTTATGCCTGTGCCGTCCACCCCAATTCGGGCAGCAACTACTTCCTGGCAGGTGCACAGGACAATGGAACGCGGAAATTCACCATGGCCGGACTGGGAAGTACAACCTCTTTTTCCGGTGGTGATGGCGCTTTTTGCCACATTGACCAGGACAACCCCAATATTCAAATCTCAGCCTTTACCCGCAACAACTACGCTGTAAGCCTGAACGGAGGGACTTCCATTGCCGCATACCCGGGCTTCAACAACAATGGGATGTTTATAAACCCAACCGACTATGACAACACCCAGAACAAGTTGTATGCTTCCGATGTCCAAGGTTCTTATTTGCGTTGGGACGACCCCAGCACAGGCGGTTCTACCTTTGTAGTAATCAATGCCGGTTTTGCGGGGCAGGTATCGGCGGTCACGGTTGATCCCGTCACGGCCAACAGGGTATGGATGGGCGATGACGCGGGCAACGTGTACCGGGTGGACAATGCCCACACCGGCACCCCCACGGTTACTACTTTTACCCCTCCGGGCGGTGCTTATGTTTCTTCCATAGATGTGGATCCTACCAACCAAAACCGCCTGATGGTTTGCCGCTCCAATTACGGCGTCAACAGCATTTACCAGCTTTCTATTGCAGGCAATACGGGAACATGGACAAGCTTTGAGGGCAACCTGCCCGACATGCCCGTGCGCTGGGGTATTTTCAACCCGAACAACCCGGATCAGGCTTTGATTGCAACTGAATTGGGTGTTTGGTCTACCGACAACATCAATGGCGGAACGACTGATTGGGACCCCACCAACATAGGATTGGCCAATGTAAGGGTGGACATGTTGCAGTACCGGGTTGCCGACAACCTGATTGCGGCTGCCACTCATGGACGAGGGCTTTACACGGCCACCCTCCAACTGGGACTATTCCCATCTTGCTCCAGTCTTACCACCCCTGCCAACGGGGCTGTCGGCGTTCCGGTCACGAGCGCACTGACCTGGTCGGCTGCCACCAACAACCCGACGGGCTACCGCCTCGACGTAGGCACCACATCTGGCGGCACGGATATTTTGAACAACTTCGACGTGGGCAATGTGACAACTTATAACCCGCCTGGCGATTTCCCGATGGGCACGTTTATATATGTGACTATTAAACCTTACAATGCCAATGGCAATGCCGTCGGTTGCTCGGAGGAAAGCTTCTTTACGGAAGGTGGCGCTCCCTGTATCGCCTTTGCCTATTGCGCAGCATCTGCCACCACGGGCTGCGGTGCAGGCGATGAGTTTATCAGCAACGTGACCTTCAACACGATAAACAATACTTCCACTTGTGCCCAAAACGGCGCCGGCAACTATACCAATTACACAGGTATCAGCACCACCGTGAACACCGGCACCTCCTACACCCTGAACGTGACCAACGGCAACCCTTTCGGGGGCGACCAGTGCAAGGCATGGTTTGATTGGAACGCAAACGGTGTTTTTACCGATGCCGGCGAGGAATTCACCCTGACGGGCTCGGGCACCAACAACGCACAAAACTGGACGGTGAGCGTACCCGTACCCGGCGGGGCCACGCTTGCCTCTACCCGGATGCGGGTCAGGCTTACCTTTACTACGGGCATGGCGCCCTGCGGGGTGTCTTCTTTTGGTGAAACGGAGGACTACTGCATCACTATCAATAGCGCCGGCTGCACCCCGCCTGTCGTTACCGCCCCGACGGTGACGCAGCCAACCTGTGCCGTTCCGACGGGCACCATCGTAGTGAACGCCACAGGCGGCGGCACCCTGGAATACAGCGTGAACAACGGCACCAACTGGCAGGCATCCAACACGTTTTCCAGCCTGGCTGCCGGCAGCTACACCATAAAAGTGCGCCTGCAGGCCAACCCGACCTGTATGGCCTCCTACGGCATGAACCCGGTCGTGTTGAACGCACCCACAGGCTGTGGTAATCCCTGCACCTCCAATAACTACTGTACTGTCTCTGCAACCACGGCAGGGTGCACGGGGGATGAGTTTATCAGCAACGTGACTTTTGCAACTATCAACAACACATCCGTATGTGGTGATGATACGGACGGCTATACCGATTACACGGGCATCAGCACGACGGTAAGCACCGGCACCTCCTACACCCTGAACGTGACCAACGGCGGGCCGTTCACTGGCGACCAGTGCAAGGCATGGTTTGATTGGAATGCAAACGGTGTTTTTACCGATGCCGGCGAGGAATTCACCCTGACGGGCTCTGGCACCAACAACGCACAAAACTGGACGGTGAGCGTACCCGTTCCCGGCGGGGCCACGCTTGGCTCTACCCGGATGCGGGTCAGGGTGACCTGGACCTCGGGCATGGCGCCCTGTGGCGTGGCCAGTTATGGCGAAACGGAGGACTACTGTATCACCATCTTGGGAGAGCCATGTACCGCCAATACTTACTGTGCTGCATCTGCTACCACGGGCTGCGGTGCAGGCGATGAGTTTATCAGCAACGTGACGTTCAATACGATAAACAATACTTCCACTTGCCCACAAAACGGTACTAACAACTATACCGATTACACAGGCATCAGCACCACGGTGAACAAGAGTACGGCCTACACCCTGAACGTGACCAACGGCAACCCCTTCAGCGGAGACGAGTGCAGGGCTTATTTCGACTGGAACGCAGACGGCGATTTCACAGATGCCGGCGAGGAATTTATCCTTACGGGCTCGGGCACCAACAACGCACAAAACTGGACGGTGAGCGTACCCGTTCCCGGCGGGGCCACGCTTGGCTCTACCCGGATGCGGGTCAGGGTGACCTGGAACACGGGCATGGCGCCTTGTGGGGTGTCTTCCTATGGTGAAATAGAAGACTATTGCATCACCGTCGCTTCGGCAGCCAGTTGTCCTCCTACCCTTGCTGTGAATGCCAACCCAATTACAAGCGGTACTTACCAGGCGCAAAATGCTGTTACCTCTATTGGTACGGTGCCAAATGGCGGCAACGTGATTTTTGGCGCCAATACCTCGACGGAGCTACAGGCCAATTTTGAAGTGATTTTGGGCGGTATTTTTGAAATTATTTTGACGGGTTGCACACCCTGAGAAAGACCCTTCGGAGGGGTGTATGGAATGAAAATTTTTCCAGCGAACACCCCTGATAGATTGTTGCACTATGGTGACAATTCCTTATTTGGGGCAAACCAAGCTATGCCTTGGTTTGCCCCATTTTTTTGCCTTTTCCCCTTCTTTTATCCTTGCCGACAATAGAATCTTTGGGCTAAAATATTATCTTCCCATTTTATTGATTTATGCCGTAATCATGGAGGGTTTATAGGTCGGTTATTGCCGTGAAATGATAGGTTTTAAGAAATTAAGTTAAACTATGAAACTGATAAATTGACTGTAAACCAATTGATTAAGTGAACTCCAATTTCTATATTCCTATCATTTCACGGCTACTGTAAAACCAGCCGTGGGGCAGTTTAACACTAAATTTCAACAAAATGAGAACATTCAACAGCACCCTTTTCAACTTCAAAAAATCCTGCCTGTTGCTTCTTTTTGCCGGTTTTGCCGCTCTTGGTTTTGCACAAGGACCCAATAATGCCTACCGACTGCCAGTAACCCCCGACATGCCCGATTGGGCCAGACAACTCTACCGGGACGACATCGAGGTAAACGTCCATGAACTTGACGAGGCATTTGAGGAATGGGAGCAAGCCTACGAGGCCGAACACGAAGGAGAACGCGAAGCAGCAATAAGGAATGGAGAAGACGAGGGCGAGTTTCGGGAGAACCAATGGGAGGAGTATTATATGCGCTGGCGCAATGCAGTTCGGCCCTTTGAACAGCCCGACGGCTCGCTGTTGTTCGATGCCAAGCTGCTGCCCAAATTCGAGCCCCAGCAAGGCAGCATCCCCGAAAGCAGTACCACCTGGTCGCTGATAGGCCCTTTGCGCACCTATTTTAATTTTAACGACAACGCCGCCCAGCCCCTCGTCTCCTGGCAGGCCAACATATTCTCCATCGCCGTGGCCCCCAGCGATCCCAACACCTTGCTTTACGGCACGGCGACCGGCCTCGTCGGCAAATCCACCGACAAGGGCCTCACCTGGACGACCGTGGGCCTCAACTATTTCGTAGGGCCGGACATGGGCGCCACCGCCATCCACCCCACCAATACCAGCATTTTTTACGTCGGCGACAATACGGGCGTACATACCAGCACCGACGGGGGCGCCTCCTGGTCGCAGGCACTTACGGTGGGCGGTTTCAACTGCAACGATATTAAAATCAAACCTGACAACGGCGATATAGTGCTCGCCGCCGGCAGCAGCCTGCGCCGCCGCACCGCCGGTAATACCTGGACGACCATCCTCAGCAAGCTTTCTTACGATATTGCCTTCAAACCCGACGATCCCAATATCGTCTATGTTTTGGTTAAAACGGGCACCCTGACCGAATTCTGGAAGTCCACCGACGGCGGCCAGACCTTCAGCATCCGTTCCAACGGTTGGATCACTGGCGTCACGGACGACGGCGGCGGCCGCCTCACCGTAACCCCCGCCGACAACAACCGCATTTATGCGCTGCTGCTGACAAGTGGCGGCCCCCGCGTCATGCGCAGCGATGATGCTGGCGAAACCTGGACGGTTAAAGCATCGAGCACCCAAACCGGCCTGGTAGGCCCCTGTACATCAGGCCCCCTGAGCATGACCAATGGGCAGGGCTTTTACGATATGTCCATTGTAGCCTCGCATACCAATGCCGATCATATCATCGTGGCAACCACCACCTCCTTCAAGTCCACCGACGGGGGCAGCACTTATGCCACGATGGGGGGCTATTGCGGGCCTATTCCAATCCACCCGGACATCCAGGAAATGCTGGCCAATGGCAACGATACCTGGATTGTCACCGATGGGGGGATCAACTATTCAACTGATTTTTACTCTACCACCGCCAACCACCAGGCCCGCATCAACGGTATGGGCGGCTCTGACTGGTGGGGCTTCGACCAGGGCTGGAACGAAGACGTGCAGGTGGGCGGCCGCTACCACAACGGCAACGCTGCCCACCGGGAGAGCTATCCGGCGGGAGACTACCTGCGCATGGGCGGCGGCGAGGCGGCCACAGGTTACCTCAATCCCTTCAATGCTGGAATGGCGTATTACTCTGACCTCGGCGGCAGGATGCTGCCCGCCACTTTCAGCTCTCCCGTTACCAATTTCGGGGTGAGCAAATTTCCCAACGAGGCATATTGGGAAATGGAAAACGGCGAGCAGGAATGGGACCCACGGTATGCATATACTTATTACCTGGGCAAAGACAGCATATTTTGGAAAACAACCGATAACGGGGCAAGTTTCACCCCTCTGTTTACTTATCCAAACGAGAATGCAAAAGTGCTGCATATCGAAGTGAGCCGTACCGACCCCAATATTATTTATGCTACCGTCCAGATCAACTCACCCTCTCCCGATGACGGCGAACTTTGGAAAACAACCGATGGCGGCACGACTTGGACCCAATGCGCCAACCCCACCGGCCCCACTGCCGGGCAACGCCGGGTTTCCACCATTGCCCTCAGCGGTACCGATGCCAACACCCTTTGGTGGTGTTTTCGGGGTGCCCCGGACGGCAATAAAATCTTCAAATCCACCGATGGCGGTGCTACCTGGACCAACCTGACGACGGCCACCCTCAACGGCGTGGCCATCAACGAAATGATGCACCAGTTGGGCACAGACGGGGGCGTTTACATCAGTAGTAACACCGGCAAGGTCTGGTACCGCAATAATTCACAGCCCGACTGGAACCTGTACAACACGGGATTGCCCATTGCCCTGTACAGTTTTCCGAGCGTGATGCGGATGAAGGCTTATTACAAAGGGGGTAAGCTCAGGATGTCCACCAACAAGGGGATTTGGGAAGTGGATTTGTATGAACCTTCCGCGACCACCCTGGTGCAGCCCATGGTGGACAATGCAGCGCCCACCTGTGCCAACGATACCCTCCAGTTGGAAAGTTATTCCGTCGTCAACGGGGTTGCTACCTATCAATGGTCGTTCAACCCGCCGCCGCAGTGGATCAGCAACCCCAACATCCGCAACCCCCGCGTAGTGCTTGGCCCCACCGCCGGCCCCTATGCGGTTTCTTTGGTCGTGACGGACGCCAATGGCTCCACGGGCCGGACTATCTTTAATTTTATCAATAACACCGGCCTTACCGACGCCTGCATGTGTACGCATTATTGTGCGGCCAGCCAGACAACGGGTGGTTGCGGGGCAACACCGGATGAACACATCACCAACGTAACCTTCGGCACGATCGACAATTCCTCCACCTGCGCACAGTCGCTCCCCGCCGGCTATACCGACTACACGAACATCAGTACAGCGGTGAATATTGGCAGCTCCTACACCCTGAACCTCACCAACGGTGGCCCATTCGGCGGTGACCAATGCAAGGCCTGGTTCGATTGGAATGCCAACGGTGATTTCAACGATGCCGGGGAAGTATATACCCTGACCTCAGGTGACAATATAAGTTGGACCGCAAACATCACCGTTCCTGCCGGGGCGGTGGTGGGCAATACCAGGATGCGGGTGCGGGTGGCCTATACTGGTAGTATAGTTCCCTGCGGTGCCCTTCAATATGGTGAAGCAGAGGACTATTGCATTATTGTCAATGGCTGCACAACACCGCCGGTGGTCACAGCGCCCACGGTGACGCAGCCCACCTGCGCAGTGCCCAACGGCACCATCGTGGTGAACGCCACGGGCAGCAACCTGGAATATAGTGTAAACGACGGCCTTACCTGGCAAACTTCCTCCACCTTTTCCGATCTGGTGGCTGGAAACTACAACATCAAGGTACGCTTCCAGAGCAGCACGGGCTGTTTAACTGCCTATGCAAACAACCCTATTGTGTTCCTTGCTTACAACAATGAGCCTTGCTACTGCAATACTTATTGCGCCGCATCTGCCACCACGGGGTGCGGCAGCGGGGATGAGTATATCAGCAACGTTACTTTTAACACCATAAACAATACTTCCACTTGTGCGCAAAACGGCCCCGGCAACTATACCAACTACACGGGCATCAGCACACCGGTAACGGCAGGTACTACTTATACACTGAACGTGACTAATGGTGCGCCGTTCTCTGGCGACCAATGCAAGGCATGGTTCGACTGGAACGCAGACGGTGATTTCACCGATGCGGGCGAGGAATTTATCCTGACAGGCTCCGGCATCAGCAATGCGGTAAACTGGACGGTGGACGTGCCAGTGCCTGCCGCTGCCACTATCGGCTCCACCAGGATGAGGGTCAGATTGACATATACCACAGGTATGGCCCCCTGCGGAAACTCTTCTTTTGGTGAAATTGAGGACTATTGCATTACCGTGAATGCTTGCGGCCTGCCTACTTACAGTAACCAGTGTACCTCTGGCGATTTCATCCAGGATTTTACCTTCGGGGGATTCCAAAACCTCGGCACCGGCTGCGGCAACCCAAGTGCCAGCAACTACTCGGACTATTTGGGCATGGGCCCCACGGCGCAGGTGGGCGGTACGTATCCAGTAACCATCAAGGCAGGGCCGGCCTATCCCCAGTATTATGCCGTTTATATTGATTTCAATGACAACGGCAGCTATCTTGATGCGGGCGAGTTTTTCAATATCGGGCAAGCCTTGACCGGTGCAACTGTGACCGCCAATGTGGTCATACCAACAACGGCCACCGCTGGCACAAGGCACATGCGGGTGCGCAGCACCTATTACGGGCCAATAACTGCCGCAGACGGGTGTAACACCAACTTGAGTTTTGGGGAAATAGAAGACTACAACATTTACCTCTTCTGCCCGGACAACCTGGCGGTGAACACGGTGCCCATCCCAAACGGGCCCTATAATGCCGACCTGGAACTCACTTCCACGGGCAGGGTGGACAATGCGACGAGCGTCGTTTTCAGGGCCGGGAACGGGGTGGAATTGCAGCCCAACTTTGAAACAATTTTGGGAGGTGTGTTCGAGGTGCTGATGGTGGGGTGTTTTCCGTAAAAACAAAACTTTGGTAAAAATGCCTTGATTATTTAAAAAAACAACAAGCAGCGGCAGCACGCACGGAGTTTATTCAACTTTCAAGGTTGACGAATGGATTATTGCCAGGTGCCATGTATTTTTGGATGCCCAACCAAAGCTTCACCAAAAATAAGGCATCATGCAAAAAAGGTACACGGTTCTCGTTTTCATGCTTCTGCTGCTCCTGACAGGGAGCTTCAACTTGTTCTCCCAAAACCAAAACATCGTGTTGAGGGACACCATCCGGTTTCCCGGTCAGGAGCTTTCCAATGTTTGGGGGTTCAAGAAAGGGGGGAAAGAATATGCCCTGGTGGGCGCTTCCAAGGGATTGGTCATCGTGGACGTGACCGATCCCGCCAATTGTTTCCGGGTGGGGGTTCAGTTGAAAGACTCCATCAACAGCTCATGGCGGGAGGTGAGGACTTTCGGCAATTACGCCTACATCACCTCGGAGGGGCTGACGCCCCCCGGCAACCCGCCCCCTTTTGGCTCCCAAACCGGTGGCCTGGGCATCGTGGACTTGTCCGGGCTGCCAGGTACGCCCCCCACCACGGTGACGAAGTACCATGCCGCCGGCGCTTCTGACCCTGGTATTGACAATAAATTGCAAAGGGTGCATTCGCTGCATGTGGACTCTGTCCGCTCCATGCTCTACTTGTACGGAGCCACCGGTGTAGGCTGCGACGGGGCTTTGCGCTTCAGCCTCAGCAACCCGGCGGCTCCGGTCTATAAGGATAAATACTGTTCGAACTACGTCCACGACGGTTATGTCCACAAGGACACCCTGTATGCTGCCCTCATCATTGCTGGGAAAATGGCCATCGTGAAGTTTCAGACGAACCCCAACGATGGCGTGGACACCCTGCCAACCCTGCTCGGCAACATTACCACCCCCAATGCCTATACACACAATACCTGGCTGTCCGTCAATCATCAATATGCCTTCACCACTGATGAAAAGCCGAACTCCTTCCTGGCGGCCTACGACGTGAGCGACCCGACCGACATCATGCTAATGGACAAAATACGGACCACCACTGCCAATTCCATCGTCCATAATACCTACGTGAAGGGGAATTTTGCCATCACTTCCTGGTATGAGGACGGCATGACCATCACGGATGTTTCCCGCCCCGGCAACCTGATCCAGACCGGACGGTTCGACACCTACCAGACGCCTCCGTTCCCGGTGCCGGGTGACCATTTTGAAGGGGCTTGGGGCGTTTATCCCTACCTGCCTTCCGGCAATCTGTTGGTAACCAACATTTCCGAAAACAAAGACTTATCGAATGCAGATACCGGGGTGTTGTATATTTTGACCCCTACTTATGTCCCAGCCTGTTTCCTGGAAGGCAGCGTCAAGGACAGTGTGACGAATGCCAACATCATTGGGGCAAGCGTGGCCATCCAGTATTCCGACCCGCTCAACAGCACGACCACCGGGCTCACCGGCAACTATGCCACCGGGCAGCCAACGGCAGGAACTTTCAACGTTGTTTACTCCGCTTCGGGCTATGTCTCGCAGACCGTCTCCGTCGTGTTGACCAACGGTGCGGTGACCACCCGCAATGTGAAACTATTGCAGGTGGGTGCTTCCAGTTCTATCGCTTTAAGTGGCAACCTGGCCTTTGGTACGGTGCCGGTCGGCAGCACCTTGCAACGCACTTTTACCATCAGCAATCCGGGCAATGCACCCCTTGTCGTCAGTTCCATTTCCTACCCATTCCCTGTCTTTACGGGCAACTGGAGCGGTGGGATCATCCCGCCTTCCGGCAGCAAAATCGTCACGGTCACTTTTGCGCCCCTTGCGCAAACGGTTTATAGTGGACATGTGACCGTCAATTCCAATGCAGGCAGCGGCATTAACACGATTGCCATTTCCGGCTTGGGCGACCCCTGCCCCCTGAATTTTACGCTTACGCTCAACCCGGCTGATATGGAAACGGTCAGCGCCAGCAATACTTTGGCGACAATGGGCAACATAACGGTTGCCGCCAGTACGACCGTCGTGTTCCGGGCCGGAACGAGCATCACCCTGGCACCCGGCTTCTCTGCTGAATTGGGTTCGGATTTCATTGCCTATATGCAGGATTGCAACTCCACGTTATCGGCGCCGGCAAATGGGGGGACAGGGGAAAATGAGCAGCGCCCCAGGGACGGAAAATTCAGGGTGTTTGAGTGGGTGGGAAGTCTCTTTGGGCGAAAGTAAAAGGATGGTAGAAGGGTGCCTTAAAATCCCAACTTGACAAAATTGCGTCTGCCGGGCAAGGCATGGGCATAGAGGTAGGGTTACAATAAAAGAAACGGAACTAAAACGGCTGACGATTTACGATTGGGCAAATCGTCAGCCCTCGTTCGTAACTTTTTCGGCGGCGTATCGAATGTACGATTGGGCAAATGAGCCCTCGTTCGTAACCCCTTCGGCGGCCAGGGTGCGGTTTAAACCGCACCTGGTGGAAGGGGCCGGAAAATCTTATTTATGCTGCACCGCTAATTTTTCAATAGCAACCTGGCAGCAACACCTCCAGCACCCCGCCCAACTGTACCTCAAACAAAGGATTCAACAGCACTTCCTGGCCAGCGGAGAAAATGACATTCCCGCCATTGGCCACCATCCCCGCCGAATGCAGCAGCACTTCCGCCCGGTAGGTGCCGCTGGAAATGGGGGTGCCGTCCACGGCCAGGGTATTGGGCGGCAGGCTCAACAGGACGGGGTTGCCCGTAAAGGTAGCCGTGCAAGAAGGCGCAGCCTGCGGCCTTGCCATCAATTGATAGCTGCCAACCGCCAGGCCAGAAAACGTGGGGGAGGCCTGGTAGCTTGCCCCGTTGTTGATGCTGTATTCCAACAAACCGGAACCGCTGGCCGACTGCACAATCGTGCCGGTCGGAACGAGGCAACCTGGCTGTGTGACCGCAGGTGCATTGATGACGGGCGGCGCATGGATGGAGATAGCTTTAGTGGTGGTGGCAACACAGGCTTGTCCGGCCCTCACGCTCACACTGCCTTCGCCCCCTGCTCCCCATTGCACGGAAATACCCGTCGTTCCCTGTCCCGACTGCAAAGTGCCGCCGCTCACATCCCAGAGGTAGGTTGTCCCCGGTGGATGGGTCGAGGTAAGCGTGTAAGCCTGCACATCATTGGCACAAGGATTTTCCTCGCCGCTGAAAGTGGGCAGTGGGTTGCCTGTATCCAACTCCTGCACCCGTATGCTGTCCAGGAAAAGCCGGTTGCCCCAGCCACTCACGTTTTCAAAAACCAGTTCCACAGTTTTACCTGCATAAGCCGTCAAATTGACGCACTCAGTGCGCCATTGGTTGCAATCTGCCGGGGTAAACAGCGCAGTCTGGTCGGGCGCTGTGGCGAGTTCGCTGCCGGATTTATCATAAATGATTTCATCCCCGCCATCGCAGGTGAGGGCATGTACGCGCAGGCGGTCAAATTTCACAGCATCGTACCTGGCATAGGCCACTTTGAAGCTCAGTTTCACATCGTCCAGGTTGTCCAAATCCACAAAGCGGCGCAGGCGGTCGAAAGTGCCTGGCACATTGGCTGCCTGGTTGTTGATGGCGGCAGAAGTCCCGCCACAGGGGACAGCCGATTGCGCCTGCCATGATACGGCGTCGCTATTAGGATTTTCATTGATCCAGTTGACCAGGCCCGCCAGGAATTCTTCGCTCAAAGGCTCGGCGATGTGGCGGGATGGGTCGGTCGGGTAGGCGTCGTAGATGTCGGTGATGCCGTCGTTGTCGCGGTCAAAAACTTTGATGTGGTTGAGCAGATCGGTCAAGGCCAGCGGCGGGTTGGTAGGGGAGGGCTGCCCGGCCTGGTTGAGGTTGCTCTCGCCGTGGCAGGAGGTGCAGACGCGCACCTCGCCCGGCACCGTGCTCAGCCACAGCCGCTCGTGTACGATGCTCCGGTTGATGGAGTCCGCCAATTGCCACGACAGGGCGCGGTTGGCAGGTACGATGGCGGCCACCGAGCCGTCCGGGGAAATATTCTGGCTGCCCATTGGGCCGGTGGTAGGCAGGTTGTAAACCGTTGACAATGAATCGTGCAGATACTGGGCAATTGGCCTGCGGCCAGGATGGGGGTTGCTCTGTCCGCCCCAACCCCGGAGCTGGTCGGCCTGCACAAAGCGCATGTATTTCACCGTATAAAGGCTGTCTGGCGTCGCCACGTCCACCGTTTGGTGGGCGCTGTCATAGACTTTCAGGTTAAACGGCTGCTGCTCGTCGGCATCGTCGCGGCTGGTCACGTCGCGGGTGACGAGCATGGAGATATTATTCCGGCGGAGGAATTTTTTGAAATCGTGCAGGTCCACATTGGCTGCTGTGAAGAGTGACTGTTCAATGGTTGGCACTGTTTCAACCCCATTCGTCGGATTGACAGGGCGCGGGGTAGGGCGCACTTCTACGGGAAAGGTTTCCCACAGCAAACCACTGTAAGTCCGCAACTGGTCGGGGCTCCACCACGACACCGTTTTGGAAATGCCGGCACCCGTCAGGTTGTTGAGGGTGTCGGCTTTGAGGTAAACGCCCGTATGCGGGATGAGGAAGCGCAACCTGTAATCGTAGCTGCTCTTGGGCATCGAACTGGTGCCGATGTTTTGGTCGTAATCCGTTTCGGAGGTGTGCATCACGAGTACCTGCCCGTTGGACAAAGGCAAGGGGTTGCGGTACAGGCCGGTGTGTTCGGGTGGAGGGTTGCTGTCGGGCGTGCGGGTTTCCGGGTGGGTAATGTGGTTGATGAGTACCTGCTCCGCATTGGTGCCTGGCGGTGCGAATACGGAAACAATCATCCCGGAAGCGTGGGAGCCGAACTCCCCCGCCTCGGTGCCATAAAACAGGCCGGGCGTGATCGGTGATTCCTGCATTTGGAACATAGAACGGATGGGGTTCGGCGTCGGTGCCGAGGAGGAGTAAAAATAATGCAGGTTGGGGTCGGCATAGAGGTTTGCGTCAAAATAATTGCCGCCCATTTCGTGCCTGCCGAGGTGGTTGAGCATTTCGAGCTCGGTGCCGTCCTCGTTCATCATCCAGGGGTTGAAGATGTTGAAAGTTTGGCCGTTAAAGCCCTGCCATTCGGGGAGGGCAAGCAGGTCGGTGCGGCTGCTGCGCGGTTCGGGGAACACTTCTATGTCGGGGTAAATGTTGAACGGGGTGGCATTGGCGGCCTCGCTGGTGTAGTTGAAGGTGCCGTAGCCAGCGTTGTTCATGATGTCGGCATCAGCCTGCTGGTCGCGCTGCAGGTGATCCCAGCGGGTGAAAACGACCCGCCCCGCATGGTCAATGATGGGCGAAAAGTCTCCGGAAGGGGAGTGGGTCAGCATCTCCAGCCCATCCGCCATGTTGCAGGCTTTGGGGTCGAGCCGCCACAGGCCGCTCACGATGCGGGAAGTCTCGTATTCGTCCAGTTGCGGGTAGAGGTGGGCATAGCCGCCCCTCGCCCGGTCGGAGGCAAAGATGATGCGGTCGTCCGTGCCGTAGATGGGGTTGACGTTGTTGTAGCCCGCCGGTTGGTTGGGCACCAGCGTGATGACGGGCGTGTCGTTTTGCCCCAGCCCGGTCACCTCGTAAAGCTGCCAGTGGTAGGTATTGACCTGGTACTGCTGCGTCGGCGCACCGACGACCATGCTGAACAGCGCCTTCTGCCCGTCCCAATGTACATGCGGGTCGCGCACGGCAATGGCGGTAGCGCCCTGCATCCCGTTTTGCCCGTACCCGGCGAGTTGGGTCAGGTTTTTCAGCGTACCATCGGGGTAGCGGATGTAGAGGTCGCCGCCCCGTGGCACGGCGTCCATGCTGGCGTTGTGGTTGCCGAAGGTCTCCATGGAAGAGCCAAAGCCGTTCGGATTGGGCACCTGGGTACAAAAAAGGATGGGGTGGGGAAGGGGCTGGGCATGAAGCAAAACAGGAAGGAAAAAGAGGGCGCTGACAAAGTGTAAAAGTGGTTTTTTCATACAGTGGATTTGTTTTCAGTGAGTTTTTAAACACAGCGATACAGCGGCAAAGCGGGCACAAAAAAGGCTTTGTATACGCGATGTGTTCTTTATCTCCGTGTTTCCGTTTCCGTTTCCAATTTCATGGGAAAAGCTGAGGTGGGTTGTGCTTTTTTCGGCAAAAACCATACTCAAATTAAAGGAGCGAGTGTAGGCCTGACCCCGGCAGGCGCCACCAATGGAATAAGGTGGTGGTGGGTTGGTTTTGTTCGGGGGGTGGCGAGCTTTTCATTTTTGTTTTTTGGGAAAATCGGGGACGTTGAAGTCTTCTTTTTTAGGGAAAGGAGGGCTGATCCCTTTACGCATAGGGAAGTGGTTTGCTCATAGTTCAATCATGTTAAGTAACGATGAAAAAATAACTTCGCTATTTTGATTTTGAAACCCCAGTACTGGAAGGGTATTTTAAAAATAATCCCGATTTCACATCGGGATTATTTTTCCTTCGATCCTAAATTGATAAAAAACAAAAGTGCATAACTTTTATGCGCATACAAAGTACGTATCATAATAGCGCACGGCATCCAAAAATGGCAAGTAACATTCATCCCCACAAGAAAACTGGGTGCTGCCTAACGGCCTGCGCCCAACACCAAAATCAACCACTTCTTTTTCAAGCCAATGCCAAACCATAGAAGGGTAGGGTACTACACCAACGATCAGCAAGCCATTAAAAAACCAACCTGCCAAAACACTCAAACACCCAAACAAACTCAGCCTATCTGCACCACCGGCAACAGATCAACCAGGGGCCATCCCCACCAGCCCGGTCATTTCAGTTTTTTTATCTTCTCCGTGGTTTTTGCGGCTTCCAGTATTTCGATTTCACGGGCTGCCCGTTGCGACAGGCTGGCAAACCGTTCTTCCCTGGTGAACCCCATGTTTATCAAAGTGGCGTTCGTACTTTCCATATTGGCCAATACTTGCAGTTCCACTTCGCTGGCGGTGTCCCGGATATTGCCCTTGGCCTCCGGGTTGGCTTCCCTCCATTGCTTGGCGGTCATCCCGAACACGGCAAGGTTCAAAAGGTCTGCTTCGCTGGCGAAGTGCAGCCCCTCCCGTTTCGTGTTCCAGTCCAGCAGCGGCACGAGGTTCTCGCGTACGGCGTCCGTATGGATGGGGTAATTTGCCTTGGAGAGTTCCCGGCGCAGGTTCCAGGAAAGGCCCAGCCGCTCGGCCTCGTCCTTTTTAAGCCGTTCAAACTCCTGGATGAAATAGACCTGGAATTCGGGGCTTATCCAATAGCAAAAATTCAGGGCAATATGCTGGTGGCCATACGTGCCGCCATACCGCCCCGATTTCGAGGTAAGGCCGATGGCCCCTGTCTGCTCGATGAACCGCTGCGGAGTGATGTCGAGGCGGCTGTCGTCGGCCAGTTCTTTAAAGTTACGCATTTGCATAACTTTAAAACCGGGGTTGTACTGCTGCTCCCACGCCTCCAAAAAACGCAGGGTGCTACGGTTGCGGAGCCAGTCAATGATGATAAGCCCCGCCTTCCTTTCTGATTGTTTGGCGATGTCGGTCAAGGAGATGTAATCGCCAAAGGCGGTCTTCTCCATCGAGATGGCCAGCCCCTCGACATTGATTTTCTGTTTGTCCATCTGTATCGGGTTTATGTTCCGTTATTTGCTCTCCCAGTTGCCCGCAAATATCGGACAGTTGGCACGACTTTCAACCATCGGGCTTTTCCGGGAGGCCAAACCTGCCCGGCCTTGCAAAATACGGGTGCATCCGGGCATCAAAAACAGGGCTGATGGCTGATTTGCTTCAAACAGGGCCGTCTCCCCTGCGCCTTTTACCAGCTGCTACCAAAAATCCAGGGCCAGGAAAGTACAAAATTGACCCATCAAAAAATCAACAAAAACAGGTAGAATCATTATGTTTGGCACTTGATGATTGCTGGTTTTTCTATGCTGGAAAAACTATTTTAACCACTAAACCCTCACATCATGCGCCTGCTTATCAGCTTGCCCATCCTGTTTATATTTACCTACTCGTTTTCCCAAAATAAAACGCCCTATCTCGACCACGGCGGCGGCGGCTTTGAACCCGAAAAAACGGAATGCCTGACCCCCGCAGAGCGGTCCGCCATCGAACAGATGCTGGCGGAAAATGTAAAACAACTGAAAAAAAGCGGCGTCAATTTAGGGGCACCTGGAGCAGAGAACATGGTTGTCAGCTTCGATTGGCCCCTGCAACAAACGGCGGCCCTGTCTTGGCCCAGTTATTACGGCATCAGCAACTTTGTGGATCAAGACCTGACAGCGGGCAACCTCCTGGACTACAACTGCGGCAGCCGCACCTACGACGGCCACTTCGGCACGGACATCTTCACCTGGCCCTTCCCCTGGTACCTCTACGACAACAACTACGTGGAGGTCATAGCGGCAGAGCCTGGCACCATCATCGGCAAAACGGACGGCAACGCCGACAACCACTGCTCCTGCAGCGGCAACTGGAACGCCGTGTACGTGCAGCACGCCGACGGCTCCATCGCATGGTACGGCCACATGAAGACCAACTCCCTGACCTCCAAAACCGTTGGACAGACGGTGGTGGCAGGGGAATACCTCGGTGTGGTGGCCAGTTCCGGCTGCTCCACCGCACCGCACCTCCATTTCGAGGTATATAAAGCACTGCCCTACAATACCGGCAACCTGATCGACCCCTATCAGGGGCCTTGCAACAGCCTGAACCCGCAGACTTGGTGGGTGGCCCAGAAGCCCTACAACGAATCAACCTTGAATGCCCTGCTCACCCATAGCGCCGCACCGGTACTTGGTTGTCCCGGCACGAACGAAAGCACCAACTTCTCCGATAATTTCCTGCCGGGAAACACTGTCTATACGGCGGCCTACTACCACGACCAGTTGGCGGGCCAGGTGACGACCTACCGGATCCGGCGACCCGACAATTCGATATGGCAAACCTGGACGGCTTCCTCCTCCGTTGACTATGCGGCATCCTATTGGTGGTGGTCATGGACTTTGCCTTCCGGCGGGCCTTACGGCACCTGGAAGTTTGAGACGGTTTACCAGGGCATCACCTCTGACCATTCCTTCATTTTTGGTGGTCCCCCAGCCTGCACCTCCCTGAGCAACCCGGCCAACGGCACGTACTATGTGCCTGTGACAACTTCACTAAGTTGGCCTGCGGCAACGGGCAGCCCCACCGGATACCGTTTAAATGTTGGCACTTCCCCTGGTGGTACGGATATTTTGAACAACTTCGACGTGGGCAATGTCACCACCTACAACCCTCCGGGCGACTTCCCCTACAACTCAAGTATTTATGTGAAAGTCACCCCCTACAATGGGATCGGGCCGGCAGGTAGTTGCACGGAAACAAATTTCTTTACGGAGGTATGTACACCAAACCTTGTGGTCACGGGTATGCCCGTTCCGGCTGGCACCTACTGGTCGTCGGGTGATTTGACTTCCTACGATGCGACGGTAGCCAACTCAACATTGGTGAGGTTCCATTCCAATTCGGGCGTTTTGTTGAGCCACAATTTTGAAGTGTTTTTGGGCGCTGTCTTCGAGGCGAACATATTTGTTTGCCCTTGAATCGCAGGGAGTGGTGCCAAAAAAAAAACAGGTGCGCAGGGTGGAAGTATTGCCGCACTTCAGGGAGCCGGCATCATGCCGGAGAAATAAATATATCTTAAGCAGTGGAAGGCTAAGCCATTGAATATAAAAATCAGGTGGTTAGATTTGGCGGGTTAATCACCAAATCAATTTCACCAATGAAAAAAAACGTTTGCTTTCCGCTGCTTCTCTGCCTCCTGGCCACCTCCCTCTTTTCCCAATCCAACATCCAGCAGCCCCTCAGCGTCAACAGTGACGGCGCTTCCCCTGCTGCCAGCGCTATCCTCGACGTGCAGGCGACCGACAAGGGCATGCTCGTTCCCCGAATGACCACGGCACAACGAACGGCCATTGCCTCGCCCGCTACGGGCCTGCTCGTGTTCGACAACTCAACGGGTGGCTTTTGGTTTTACAACGGCACGGCATGGGTGGAACTATCTTCCCCAATAGCATTGGCAGATGCTGACAACGACACCAAAATTCAAGTGGAAGGAAGCCCCGACGAAGACATCCTCCGCTTCGATGCCGCCGGGAGCGAACGGCTCAGCATCTCAGCAGATTCCAACGTGTTCACAGGCTTCACCAAAGTGAACGACGGCGGGCTGTTGTTACAGGGCAGCACTGGAGGCACGCCTGTGTCCGGCCCGGGCGTGCGGTTAATGTGGATACCTGCCCAGAAAGCGTTCCGGGCGGGGAGCGTTAGCGGCGACGAATGGGACGATGCCAACATCGGCGAATACTCGGCCGTCGTTGGAGGAGGGGCGAATTTGGCGTCTGGCCTTGCATCTTTTATCGCAGGGGGGGTGTCCAACACCGCTTCCGGCAGTTATTCCTTCGCTTGTGGGTCTTCCAATACCAGTTCGGGCTACCAATCCTTCACCATAGGGGGCGCTAATTTTGCTACAGGTTCAAGGTCATTTGCATGTGGGACCGGCCATACGGCATCTGGTATCCGCTCATTCATCGGTGGCGGCGCAAATCATATCGCATCTGGTGGGTTTTCGTTCATCGGTGGCGGCGCTGACAATACCGCATCAGGGAGCTATTCGTTCATCGGCGGTGGCCACCAATTGTTGGCCAGGTCATACGGTGAAGTCGTGTTCGGGACTTTCAACTCAGATTATGTCCCGCTCTCTGAAACGGATTTCAATGCCGCCGACCGGCTCTTTGTGATTGGCAACGGCGCGACACAAGGTTCCCGCAAGAATGCCGTGACGGTCTTGAAAAACGGCAACTTCGGCATCAGGACAAACGAGCCGGAAGAAGCACTGCACGTGAACGGGAACATCATCGTGAACAGAAAATTGCAGGCTGACGATGCCACTGGGTTGCAACTCGCCACCGACGAGGGAACCAGCCGGGTTTTTCTGAAGGACGATGGATGGGTCGGCATCAACACCTCCGCCCCCAATGCCCTGCTGCACGTAAACGGTGACCTGATTGTTGACCACCGGATACAGGCCGACGATGCCGCCGGGCTGGAACTGGCCACCGACGAGGGCACCAGCCGGGTTTTTCTGAACGACAATGGCAACGTCGGCATCGGCATCGCCACCGCCAATGCGGCCCTGCACGTGAACGGCGACATCATTGCCAACAAAAAACTGCAAGCCGCCGATGCTGCTGGTTTGGAACTGGCCACGGACGATGGCACCAGCCGGGTTTTCCTGCAAGACGATGGCAAGGTGGGCATCGGCACCAGCAACCCCGACAGAAACCTCGAAATCAGCAGCGGTGCTAGTACGACGGTGCGGGTCACAACCACCAGTATCTTCACGACCAGCGATCCGGTGCTCCAGTTCTTGGATACCGGAGGCTCCGGCTTCGAGCATCGTGACTGGGAAATCCGGCCCAGCGGTGGCGACCTGGAAATCCGGCTGTCGGAAAACAATTTTTCCACCACCGTCCTGCCGCTGTTGTACGATTACGATGCCTCGGCCACCAACCGCAATTTGAGCCTGGACGGTGCCCTCCTCCCCATGATTGACGACTTTTACGACCTTGGTTCGCTGAGCCTCCGATGGGACGATGTGTACGCCACGAACGGCGTCATCAATACTTCCGATGCCAGGGAAAAAGAAAACATCCTGGACCTGGGCTATGGCCTTGCGGAAATCATGCAGTTGCGCCCCGTTAGTTTTACCTGGAAAAACAAGAACGGCCAAGGCACCAAGCTGGGGCTGATTGCACAAGAGGTACAGCCCGTCATCAGCGAAGTGGTGGTAGCTGGCAACCCCGGCCATGTGGACGAAACAGGAAGCCTCCAAGGCCAGACCGACCGCTTCGGCATCTACTACTCCGACCTTATTCCGGTGCTGATACGTGGGATGCAGGAGCAACAGGTGGAAATTGAGAAACTGAAAGTTCACGCAAGCAAATTGGAAATTGAAAATCGCAGGTTCACGTCAGTAAATTCGGAGATAGGGCAGTTGAAAGCGGAGAATGTTGCTTTGAAAACCCAACTCGACAAAATCACCGCCGCCCTCGCAAGCATGGGAGTGGAACTAAGATGATTGGGATTAAAAAAGAAGGATGGGACTGAGACGTATGCTCCGTCCCATCCTTCTTTTAATATTATCCATCCAAACTCTACCGCTCCATCAACAATTGCCTGCATGGCGACCTCATCATGCTTAGTTGAAAACCTATTTCGTGTTTAAAAAAGAATGACATGCGCCACGTTTACCAATTTCCGATTGTCCTGCTATTCCTTGCCAGCAGCCCGCTTTTTGCTGCTACCTACTACGTCTCCAATGCCGGCAACAATTCCAACTCCGGCCTATCGCTGGCCCAGGCTTTCCTCACCATTCAGAAAGGGGCCGACGTGGCCGTGGCGGGCGACACCGTGCTGGTGGTCGACGGCACGTATGCAGGCTTCGATTTCCGCAACAAAAACGGGACGGCCGCCAACCCGGTCGTTTTTAAAACAATCGGGAACAATGCCCTCATCAACCAAAGCGGCCCCATCCGTTTCGACGGCATCAACATCGAAAATGCCAACTACGTGGTGTTGGATGGGTTTATCGTCAACGACATCGGGGGAAACGGCAACGGTATCCGGCTGGTCAACGCTGACTTTTGCGTGGTGCGGAACTGTAGTTGCGACAACAATGCGGAGCGGGGCATCTTTACCGGCTTCACGGACGATATTTTAATAGAACACAACGTCTGCACCAACTCGGTTGACGAGCACGGCATCTACGTCTCCAACAGTTCCGACCGGCCCGTCGTGCGCTTCAACACCTGCCACGGCAACAACAACATCGGCATCCACATGAACGGCGACCTCTCGGCCGGCGAAGACGGCATCATCCACGACGCCCAGGTGTACGGCAACATCCTCTACGACAACGGGCAGGCTGCCGGCATCAACATGGACGGGGTGCTGAACCCGCTCATTTTCAACAACTTGATTTACAACAACCACAATTCCCAGGGCATTGCGCTGTTCCAGCAGGACGGGGCCATCTCTACCCGTGGGGCGAAGATTTTCAACAACACCATCATCGTGCCCTCGGATGGCCGCTGGGGCATTTTGGTG
Organism: Lewinellaceae bacterium; assembly: GCA_020636005.1. Classification (GTDB taxonomy): domain Bacteria; phylum Bacteroidota; class Bacteroidia; order Chitinophagales; family Saprospiraceae; genus UBA6168. Next base: position 84,854 of record JACJYR010000011.1, on the reverse strand, counting down.
CGGGACAGTTCCTGCCACGGCACCCAGATTTACAACAACATCATCCTGAACTTCCACGCCTGGCGGGGCTGCATCGCAGCGGACGACACCGCAGAATTTATGAGCGATTACAACATCCTGCACGATAAAATGAGCGCCTCCGGCGATGGCTCCACCATCCCGCTGGCGCAATGGCAGGCGCTGGGCTTCGATACCCATTCGCAACTGGCCGATCCGTTGGCCGATATTTTTAAAGACCCAACCAACGGCGACTACCGCCTCGCCGACAACTCGCAGGCCATCGACACGGGCACGGCCGTGGTGGGCGCCTTCGTGCCGGTGGATTTGGACGGTACGCCCCGGCCGCTCGGCGATGCTTTCGACATTGGTTGCTACGAATATGTGCCGTTTCCCAGCCATGTGGAGGTGGCCACCAATTCCATCAGCATTTACCCGAACCCCACGCCGGACTATGTGACCATCAACGGGCAACTGGCCAACTTCAACGTGCAGGTGCTGGACCTCAACGGCCAGGTGGTGCTGAACCTGACCGGCGCCAATGCCCCCGTGACCATTGACCTGAACGGCCTCAGCCCGGGGCTTCATTTTTTGTTGGTGGAAAATGCGAACAACCAATTGCTCGGGTTGAAAACCATTATCAAACAGTAGCTTTCCTTATCCGCTGCGCAAGGCGGTTGAAGCCAGATCTTTCCAATCCGCCATAATCATCACTGCCCTGGAAGGGAAGGGGGTTGAACTAAGATGACCAGTAAGTGGAAGGATGGATAGGATAAATGTTCGGTTTTATCCCATTCATCCTTTTTTCGCTCATCCCCTCTTTAAGGTGGAGTGGGCATTTCAGCACCGTTTTAGTTTTGATAACCCGGCAGGTTGGCGCCGGAGCCGCCGGGTTTGATAACCCGGCCGCTCCACCTAAAAGTCTGTATTTCACCTCAAAGAGGGGAAGAGCGCCTTTTTTAGAGAGAAAAGTGCTGTTTCCATTCATTGCTATGATAGCGGCGGAAACCGATCATCCTCGAAGAATCCAAAGCCCTGCAAGCCGTGTAGCGGCTTAAATGAAGGAGAAGGGCAACCTTGTTCGTTCAGGGCGGGATTAGGCGGCCCCTGCCGACCCTAGCCAGCCTGCTTCCGTGATAAAATTGCAACACCCCCCTGTTGCTTTTGGCCCCTTTTGGGATTATAGGATTTTCTGAAAATCCCCCGGTTGCCCTGGCCGGTATCTTTTTCCCCTGATCTTAAAATGCAGCTTGAAGAAAAATTGATTTGCTTTGCAACCTTTTTGCAGACTTTTTCACCCCTCCCCCATACCTGATGGAAACTCCGCTCTTCCTGTCCTGACATTTAAAAAAAGGATAGTCTCAAAAGCTAGTCAACTACTTTATTCAAACACTAAACTATTTCCAGTATGAGGAGAATTTTCCTGGCTTCAATGGGCCTGCTATTTTCGGGCAGCCTCCTGTTTTCCCAAAATAAACCAACTGGCTTGTGGTCGTTTATTCCTGAAACAAAGCTCCAGGCGGAAAGCCAACAGCGGCAGATCGTGCCGGTGGCCTACAAGACCCTGCATATGGACGTGACCGGCATGAAGGCCCTGCTGGCGGAAGCCCCCATGTGGCAGACCCCCGCAGCAGACAACGAAACCGTGGTGCTGGCCCTGCCCATGCCGGACGGCACTTTCCAGGATTTCCGCATCGTGGAGGCCCCGGTGATGCACCCCGACCTCGGCAAACAGTACCCCATGATAAGGTCTTACGCAGGCATCGGCCTGGACGACCCCACTGCCTACCTGCGCTTCGACATGACGCAAAGGGGCTTTCATGCCATGGTGCTGACGGCGCAGAGCAGCACCGTTTTCATTGACCCCTATTCCACGGCGGACATTGAGCACTATATTTCCTATTACAAAAAGGACTTTAAAAAGGACGAACCGTTCGAGTGCCTGTTCGATGATGTCAACAAGGCAACCGGGACCAAGCATCCTGCTGCACCGCCCAGCATGGCCGACATGGCGGGCGATTGCACCTTCCGCACCTATGTGCTGGCCCTGGCCTGCACGGGCGAGTATGCCACTTTCCATGGCGGTACCACGGCCCTCGCCCTCGCTGCCATGAACACCAGTATGACCCGGGTAAACGGTGTTTTTGAAAATGATTGCTCCATCCACATGGATCTTCACCCGAACACCGCCAGCCTGATTTATTTGAACGCAAACACCGACCCTTATACCAACAATAATGGCAGCGCCATGCTGGGACAAAACCAAACCACCTGCGACAACGTGATCGGCAATGCCAACTACGACATCGGCCACGTCTTTTCGACCGGGGGTGGGGGAGTGGCCTACCTCGGCGCCCTGTGCAACAGTTCCAACAAGGCGGGCGGCGTCACCGGCTCTTCCAATCCTGTCGGCGACCCTTTTGATATTGACTATGTAGCGCATGAGATGGGGCACCAGTACGGCGGCAACCATACTTTCAGCAGCAGTTCCGGGAGCTGTTCGGGCAACCAGAACAGCGGCACGGCCATGGAAGTCGGTAGTGGCACCACTATCATGGCCTATGCGGGCATCTGCTCCCCCCAAAACGTACAGAACAACAGCGACGACTACTTCCATGCCATCAGCTTGCAGGAAATAGCCGCTGAAGTGACTTCGGGCACCAACGGTGGCAGCGGCAACGGCGGCAATACCTGCTCCACCAACACTTCTTTCAACAGTTCGCCCACTGCCAATGCCGGCCTTGATTATACCATCCCAAAATCAACGCCTTTCGTGCTGACCGGCAGCGGCAGCGATCCCAATGGCGACCCCATCACCTATACCTGGGAACAAATGAACAACCAGGTACTTACGGCGCTGCCAAGCCCTACCAATACGACCGGCCCTGCGTTCCGATCTTTCAAAGGCACTACCTCGCCCAACCGCTACCTGCCCCGGCTGCAGGATCTCGTGAACAACGTGTCGCCCACCTGGGAAGTGCTGGCCAGTGTCAGCAGGACTTATGCCTGGCGGCTGACCGTGCGCGACAACCACGTCGGCGGCGGCTGCACGGCAGAGGACAACATGGTGGTAACGGTGAGCAACACCTCCGGCCCTTTTTTGGTAACAGCGCCCAACACGGCCGTGACCTGGCCCGCCCTGTCCACCCAGACCATTACCTGGGACGTGGCCAACACGACTGCCGCCCCGGTCAGTGCCGCCAATGTGGACATCTTCCTGTCGTTGGACGGCGGCTTCACTTATCCTGTAACGTTGGCCACCGCCACCCCCAACGATGGCTCGCAGGTGGTCACCATCCCCAACAACCAGACCACCCAGGCAAGGGTCATGGTGCGCGGTTCGGGGAATATTTTCTTTGATATTTCAAACACCAACTTCACCATTGGCCCGCCCGAAAACACCTTTTCGCTGGACGTGACGCCAGCTTCGCAGAGCGTTTGCGCACCAGTCAATGCGGTGTTCAACATCAATATCGGCGTGTTGGGCACCTTCAGCGGCAACGTCACGCTGTCGGCCACGGGCGTACCGTCGGGGGCTTCCCTGGGTTTTTCCAACAACCCCGTTGCAGCGCCTGGCACCAGCCAAATGACCCTCTCCAACCTGGCCGCTGCGGCGCCGGGCATCTACGATATAACCGTGACCGGCACCAGCGGGGTGGATCAACATTCAAAAATAGTAACGCTGACCCTGGGCAATGCTGCGCCGGGGCAGGTCGTGCTCAGTTCGCCGGCCAACAATGCGACGGGCGTTTCCCTGACCCCCCAGCTAACCTGGGCGGCCCAGCCGGGCGGAACTACCTACGATTTGCAGGTAGCCACCGATGCCGGGTTTTCCAACCTCATAGTCAACCAGACCGGGTTGACTGCGGCCAGCTACCCTGTGGCCACGTCCCTGTCCGCCAACACAGTGTACTATTGGAAAGTAAGGGCGGTCAACCCCTGCGGCACCGGATCGTTCTCCACGCCGTTTTCTTTTACCACCCTCAGCCTCACTTGTACCACGTTTGCCAGCACGGACGTGCCAAAAACAATATCTTCCTCTGGTACGCCCACCGTTACTTCGACGCTCAATATCGGGCCTGCCGGTACCATCACCGATGTGAACGTACTGAACCTCAGCATCAACCACACTTACATCAACGACCTGATAGTAAAGCTGAAAAGCCCTGCCACGACGGAGCGGACGCTGCTCAGCCAGATTTGCGGCAGCCAGAACAACATCCTCACCAACCTGGATGATGAGAGCGCCAACCCCTACAATACCATCCCCTGCCCGCCTACCAACAATGGCACCTATCAGCCTTATCAGGCCTTGTCGGCCTTCGACGGTGAAAACCTCAACGGCACCTGGACGCTCACCATCAACGATGTGGCCAACCAGGACGGCGGCTCCCTGCAGGCCTGGAGCCTGCAGGTCTGTTATGTGCCGCCCGCACCGCCGCTGAACGTGGTTGCATCCGGCACCAACGTCACCTGCAACGGTGGCAACAATGGCAGCGCCACTGCCACTGCCACCGGGGGCAGCGGGGGCTATTTGTATGCGTGGAGCAACGGGGGTATGTCGCAGACGATCAACAACCTGACGGCCGGCACCTACACCGTCACCGTCACTTCCGGCAGTGCCACTTCCACCGCCAGCTATACTGTCACACAGCCCGCTGCCATCGTGGTCAATGCGCCCAGCATCACGCAGCCGACTTGTTCCGCCCCCACCGGTACGCTGGTCATCAACACCACGGGCGGTGGCGGCCCGTTGGAATACAGCGTGGACGACGGGGCCAGTTTCCAGGCATCTCCAACCTTCAGCGGCCTGGCACCGAACGGTTATGAAATCGTGGTGCGCCTCGTGTCCGACCCATCTTGCTCGGCAGGGTATGCCGGCAACCCGGTCATCATAAATGCCGTGCCGGGCGCCCCCGCTGTTTCGGCGCCAACCGTTACACAGCCCACCTGCAGCGACCCACTGGGAAGCATGGTGGTAAATGCGAGTGGAGGCGGCCCTTTGGAGTACAGTATTGACAACGGGGCCACCTTTCAGGCATCGGCCACGTTTAGCGGCCTTTCGGCAGGGGCTTATGATATTGTGGTGAGGCTTCAATCCGACCCAACCTGTACAACGGCCTTTTTGGGAAATCCCGTAGCCCTCAACGCTGCTGCCGGCTGCTGCCCTGCAACCCTGGCAGTGGACCTGACGCCCATCCCGGACGGGACTTATGAGGCGCAGATGGACATCACCTCCAACGGCCTGGTGCCAAACGGCGGGAACGTTCTATTCGGTGCCTGGAATTCTGTAGAACTCCAGGCTGACTTTGAGGTAGCCTTGGGCGGAATCTTTGAAATATTGCTGCAAGGATGTACGCCATAGGCCGTGCATAGAATTTTCCGGTTCTTTATCAATCCTGTGGAGCGGATAAAAACAGGAAGAGAGGGATGTGAAAAAATAAAAAATTTTCAATTTTTTATTTTTTCACATCCCTCTCTATCAGTGGTTTAGGTGGGAGAAATTTTTTGCAAAAAATTTCTCCCACCTAAACCACCGATACTTTGGACTGTATCAAAGTATTTGTCAAAGAAGGAATTTTCCACAACGATATCAGAAAAGGGCAGCCACGAACGTGGCTGCCCTTTTTTGTTAGCTACTTTTCCTCCGTTAGTTTGCCTTGAAACAAAACAGTATGGGTACATTTGTGGGTGTTGGCCAAATGGCATTTTATCCTTGTGTTAACCCTGTATAAAATTTGATGGCAATGCGCCAAAATTTGGGGGAAAGCATCGTGGGGCAACGGTTGCACCAATTACTTTAGAGCCTGGATATACTTGCCGCCTGGAATCCTGCCAAAAATCTTCGAGAAGAACCTTGTTTCCTTAAAAACTTAAATTTTTAAAATGAATAACCATTTTACCATGAAAAATTTTTCCCACTCCTGCACAGCTTTTGCTGCCCTGTTGTTCATGTTCAGTCTTACCAAAGGACTGGCAAACACTGTTTCACACGCAAACCCTGGCGGCCCGCTGCCCGCCGCTTGCATGGTTTGCCCCACCGCTACAGAAGTGTTTATCAGCGAATTCCACTACGACAACACCGGCACGGATGTCGGCGAGTTCGTCGAAGTGGCCGTGCTGAACAGCTTCCCCGTTACCCTATCGGATATCACCCTGACGCTCTACAATGGCAGCAACGGTGCTAGCTATACCGGCGGCAATACCCTCAATAATTTTACCGTGGGTATGGATGACGGTACCTACACTTATTATTATTTGGACGTAACCCTGCAAAACGGGGCCCCTGACGGCTTCGCCCTGAGCTGCATGGGCACGGCGTTCGAGTTTCTCAGCTACGAGGGCAGCTTCATGGCCACCGATGGGCCGGCCAATGGGCAGACCAGCGTGGACGTTATCGCCGTCCAATCCGGCAATGCGCCGGCGGGCAGTTCCATCCAGAAAATCGGCAGCACCTGGTATGGTACCTGCGGGCAGAATACCAAGGGCAGCACCAACGCACGGCCCACCATCTCGATTGCCGCCACCGATGCCAACAAGGCGGAGGGCAATGCCGGCAATACTGCCTTTACTTTTACCGTGACGCGCGGCGGCCTGACAACAGGCTCCACAACGGTGAACTATGCTGTGACCGGATCGGGGGCCAACCCGGCCGATGCGGCGGATTTTGGCGGCACCCTGCCCTCGGGCAGCGTGACCTTCCTGACAGGATCTACTTCCGAGGTCATCACCATCAACGTCAGCGGCGACGTGACAGTGGAGACGGACGAAGACTTCACGGTGACCCTGGCCCCCGTCCTAAACTGTAACCCCGACATCACTACGGCCACGGCCAACGGCACCATCCTCGACGACGATGCCACCATTGCAATCCTGGCCATTGCCGCCACCGATGCCAGCAAGGCAGAGGGCAATGCCGGCACGACCCCCTTCACCTTCACCGTCACCCGCACGGGCATCCTGACAAGTGCCTGCTCAGCCGACTATGCCGTCACCGGCTCCGGTGCCAGCCCGGCCGATGCGGCCGACTTTGGCGGCACCCTGCCCACGGGCATGGTCAACTTTGCTGCCAACCAAACGACGGCTACTATTACCATTGACGTTTCGGGCGACACCAATGTGGAACCCAACGAAGGTTTCACCGTCACCCTGTCCAACCCTGTCAACGCTACCATTTCCACAGCTACGGCCGATGGTAACATCATTGACGACGATGCAACGGTGACAGAACTGGCCATCGCCGCCACCGATGCCAACAAGGCGGAAGGGAATACCGGTACGACGCCCTTTACTTTTACGGTGACCCGTACCGGCAATATATCGGGTGCTTCCTCAGCCGACTACGCCGTCACCGGCTCCGGTGCCGACCCGGCGGATGCAGCCGACTTTGGTGGAACACTCCCTTCGGGCATGGTCAACTTTGCCGCCAGCGAAATGACTGCTACCATTACGGTGAACGTTTCGGGCGACTTCACTTTAGAGCCGAATGAAGGGTTCACGGTCACCCTCTCCAACCCCGTCAATGCTACCATCACCACAGGAACTGCGGACGGAACCATCCAGAATGACGATACCGCCTGCCCGACAGCATCGGACGTTTTTATCAACGAGTTCCACTATGACAATGTCGGCACGGACGTTGGCGAGTTCATCGAAGTGGCCGTGTTGAACACTTTTACCGCCACACCACTGTCCAACATCACCGTTTCCCTGTACAACGGAGGTGACGGCGCTACCTATGGCAGCAATACCCTGAACAACCTGACGGTGGGCACGAATGACGGTACATATACTTACTACACTTGGGCAGTTGTGCTGCAAAACGGGTCACCGGATGGCTTTGCCCTGAGCTGCAGCGGCACGGCGTTCGAGTTCCTCAGCTATGAGGGCAGCTTTGCCGCTACTAACGGCCCGGCCAACGGCCAGACCAGTACGGACGTCGTAGCCGTGCAAGGCGGCAGCACACCGGCGGGAAGCTCTGTCCAGAAAATTGGCAGCACCTGGTATGCTACCTGTGGGCAGAATACCCTTGGCAACACCAATGCCCGGCCCACCGTGTCCATCGCAGCCACCGATGCCAGCAAGGCGGAGGGCAACGCCGGCACGACTGCTTTTACCTTTACTGTGACGCGCGGCGGCCTCACAACAGGCACCACGACGGTGAACTACGCCGTGACAGGCTCCGGTGCCAATCCAGCCGATGCAGCAGACTTTGGCGGTACCTTGCCAACGGGGAGCGTGACCTTTATGGCCGCCTCCACATCCGAGACCATCACCATCAATGTAAGCGGCGATACGGATATAGAGCCGAACGAAGAATTCACCGTCACCCTGACGGCTGCGCCTGACTGCGGAACGGACATTGCCACGGCCACGGCCACGGGCACCATCCTGGACGACGACGGGAGCGCCTGTCCAAGCACGCTTGCCGTTCCGGGGATTATCGCTACCGGCACCTATAAGGCAGCCATGGATATCACCTCAGACGGTACGGTCCAGAGTGGATCGGTGGTATCTTTTAGGGCTGGCAACAGCATTGAGTTGTTGGCAAATTTTGAAGTACAAACAGGTGGTGAGCTGGAGGCCTTGATAGAAGCCTGCATTCCGTAGTCAACCAGGCATAGCTTACGACTTGTCTTTCAATATTATTTCCTTTGGGGCAAATCAGTACATCTGCTGGTTTGCCCCATTTTTTTGCCCAAACGCTAACCAGGGCTGTTAAATGTATTGTTGTTCCAAAAACCTATCTTGCGCCTCTTTTTAACCAAGCACAAAAAAAATCACAACATGAACACACAGTACACCCTGACCCTGGCCCTCTTGCTGATGGCCTCCTGCTGTCTTTTTTCCCAAAGCAACTCCAACATCCAAATGCCTACCAGCGTGAACAGCGACGGCTCGCAGCCCAACACCAGCGCCATGCTCGACGTGCAGAGCACGACCCAGGGCATGCTCGTGCCACGCATGACGACGGCGCAGCGCATGGCTATTACCTCGCCTGCCACCGGCCTGCTCGTGTTCGACACAGACAAGGGCAGTTTCTGGTTTTTCGGCGGCACTGCATGGGCCGACCTGTCAACGCCAGTTCGACTGGCCGATGCCGATGGCAATACCAAAATACAGGTGGAGGAAAGCCCCAACGAGGATGTCATCCGCATGGATCTGGCGGGCAGCGAGCGCCTGGTTGTGCGGAAAAACACCCCGTATGACCGCACCCAGGTGTTGTTTCCCGGCAGCAGTGGCAATATCTCATTGGGGGATCATGCCGGGGATAGTACCAGCACGGGTATTGCGAACATTTTGATAGGGGAAAATGCAGGCCGTCAAAACAAGACCGGCAATGGGAACACATCCATTGGCTTTGCCGCCGGGGAAATGGGCACGGCCAACTTTTCCAACACTTTTATCGGCCAGGAGGCGGGCCGGTACAATACCAGTGGCGACAATACTTTCGTCGGGGCCTTCGCCGGGAAGAACACGTCCAGCGGCGGCGAAAACACTTTCCTGGGCAGCTTCACCGGCATCAACACGACCACTGGCTCCTTCAATACCTTCCTGGGCCGCTATGCAGGTCAGTTCAACGAAACGGGCGTCAGCAATACATACGTTGGGCATGGGGCCGGCGCCTTGAACGTGGCCGGGATTGGCAACGTATTCATCGGGCAGAGCGCAGGCACCAACGAACTGGGTAGCGATAAGCTTTACATCGAAAACTCGGCTGCCGACAACACCGGGGCGCTGATTTACGGCGAATTCAACAACAACCTGGTGCGCATCAATGGGAAATTAGGGCTTTCCCGGTTGCCCGTTACCAATAAGCTTGAAGTGGAAGGCGAAGCCTCCAAAGCAACCCCTGGCGAATGGCTTGCCAACTCTGATGCCCGCCTAAAAAAGAACATCCAGCCGCTCAACAGCCAACTGATGCTCCAAAACCTGCTCGCCCTGCATGGCGTCACCTACGAATGGAACGACGACAAGACCGGCTCGAAGCGCCCCGAAGGCATCCAGTATGGCTTCACGGCGCAGAACATCCAGGCGGTGTTCCCCACGCTGGTGGAGGAGGACAAATTGGGATATTTGCAAACGGCTTATGGCACTTATGATGCGATGACGGTGGAGGCAATTCGGGCGCTGAAAAATGAGAACGATGAACTGAAAGCCGAGGTGGATCAGTTGAAGTCACAGGTCAATGAAATGGAAGATATCAAACAACACTTGGCAAAATTGGAGACCTTGTTCCTACAAAAAGCAGAGACCCCGGCAGTGTACACGGACAAGAACTGACCATCTTCTCCAAAAGAAATCAACAAGGCAGTGGCATGCCTGGAATACTCTCGGGCATGCCACTTTTATTGTGACGGCGTTTTTTTACTAACCCATGGGAAGCGTCGTCCCAAATCATCTTACTATCATAGAACCTTTAGTAACGATGAAAAAATAACTTCACCATTTTAATTTTGAAAACCCCAGCAATGGAAGGGTTTTTTAAAATAATCCCGATGTGAAATCGGGATTATTTTTCCTTCGATCCTTAGTTTTATTTTACTAAAAAAAAATCAAAATGAAAATTTTCCCTTTATTTACACTGATGGCCTGCTTCCTGGGCTCCACTTCCCTTTTCTCCCAAAACTATTCAAGCATTGTGGCAAATGTTGACACCGTCTATATTCCGGGTGGCGCACCGTGTGTTCTTTTCCCAACAGGCACGGCACCAGTCACCATCGTAGCGGCCGACCCGGCCACGGGCACTTTCCCCGGAGCTTATGCCCTTGCCTCTATAGTGGGCACGGGCCGGGCATTTGCCGTCAGCCATGAGGGCCTCATGTCCAACGCCAACATATACGTCACGGACAACCTCAAACTGGTAAGCAACGCTGTTGATTGGCTCGATCATACGAATACCAATACGGTCAAAATGACCTCTGGACACACTGAATTTGTGAACTACGGCAATGCCACCAATCTTGTCACCGAACTAACGAATGAAGGATACACGGTAAGCAACTTGACCGGCACCATCGAAGCCAGTGACCTGACCGGTGTGGGCGTCCTGGTCATCGGCAATGCCTGGGGAATGTTTACTGCGGCGGAGTTGACCGTGATCCAGGATTATCTCAATGCGGGTGGCAGCTTGTTCCTGCTGGGCTTGGGCTGGTCGTGGAATGGCAACCTCGACGACTACCCGATGAACATCGTGGGCAGTATGTGCCAAGTGCGTTGGACCAGTGATGTCATTTACGACGCCGGGCACAACGTCGGGGGATATCCTGTGTTCGTGACTATGTACCCGGCCACTCAAGGCATGAGCTTTTCCGGTGCGCGGCAGGTTATTGATTCACTGACCAACGAGTATTCCGCCAACATTGGAACCACCTTGCAGACCAACACAGCGGTGCGTATCAGCTATGTCAACGCCCACCTGTACATGAAAGCCATTGCCAACAAGTCGCCGCTGGGCAATGCGTTGCGAGACAGCATGTACAACTATTACACAGGGTTGGCGAATACCTACCCAACCATTTTCAAAAAAGGCACAGTTTACAACAGCAATACGGAAAGTTACATGGGGTGGGTGCGGGAACGGGTGCAGCGCAGCATCAGGGATGCCCTGCCGCTGACCACAGCACGGAAGGCGGAAATTGCAACCACACTGAACCTGACAGGGCGCTACCTCGACGTTTGGGACCAGGCATCGGTACTTTTGGCCGACAACTCGAAGCTGGATTCCCCACAGAAAGAGTATCTCTACGAACTGTACATGTACACCCCCACCGCGCTGTTCGATATTGGCAGCATGTCATTTGCGGACTATATTGGAGACCAGCCTCCGGGCGTTTCAAGTATCCTGAGCGGCACCAATTATTCCATCAATTCCTTTTCAGACCCCATTGGTACGTATCCCGAAAACCAATTTCCCAACGATGTGCCGGACGGGATAGCCGCCATTTTTTGCTCGGCGTCGGCGCATGAAGTGAACCACATTGTCGATGCTTTTTATTTGCAAAACTCAACTGTTCTGAATACCAGAAGGCTCACGCTGCTGGCCCAGGCAGGTACCCCCAGCCTGAACTACCTAAGGAGCATGCTCCCCGATGGTTTTTTCGCCAATGCTCCCCAGGAATTCATCGCTTCTATCTCTAACCAGTGGTACACCGACAGCAAAAAAACTTTCGATTTGGGCATTATCCGCTTTGATGCGGCCAGGCCCGAACCGCTCAACCAGGCGCTGTTTTTTGCTGAAATCTATTCCCTGGGCGGCGACACGACGCTGTTTTTCACTAATGACCTGAACGGCAATTTCTCTCGCTCGTTCATCCCGGTAGGGCGTGATGCCAACGGCCACATCAATTCCCTTTGTGTTGGGGACACGCTGTACACCTTCACCCTGGATGCCAACGGCAATGTAACAGGGTACACCGCCCTGGCTGTAAACGTTACCGGCACTATCAACTCCGGCACCTACCAGGCAGGCTACCAGTTGACTTCCGACGGTAATGTGCCGGCTGGCCAGGATGTGATTTTCGAAGCCAATCATTCAGTGGATATGCAGGCAAATTTCGGGGTAGAAGCGGGGAGTACGTTTACGGTGAATGTCGATCCTTGCGGTGGGTAGGTTTTCCTGTCGGCACCTGTTTGTTCCTGAAATTGCCCGGTATATTTTATAACTGAAATTTCAAGAATAAATGGGAGCGGAAACTGTCAACATCGTCACAGGAGGGAGCGGTATTGGAGTTAAAAAGCGGCACGCAGAAGAAAGCAAAAGTATTGGCCCAAACTCCCAACTCGACAACATCACCGCCGCCCTGCAGACTGCAGGCATCCTTTTGGAAAAATAAATTCCAGAAGGCTCTATTGCCAAGGTAAAAACGTCTTTGTAGGTTTGGCATTCACTTCTTAATTCCTTCCTAATGAAAACTCTTTTTACCTTGGCAATTTGCCTTCTGGCAAACCTTTCTTCCTATTCCCAATCCAACATCCAGCAATCCCTCAGCGTCAACGCCAGCGGCGCAGCCCCTGCCGCCAGCGCCCAGCTTGACGTGAGCGCCACGGACAAAGGCATGCTCGTGCCCCGCATGACCACGGCTCAAAGAACGGCCATCGCTACGCCCGTCAACGGGCTGCTCGTCTATGACACCAACACCAACGGCTTTTGGTTTTACAATGGCTCGGCGTGGCAGGCCATCGGCAGCGGTATGACCGGGATGCCCTCCCAGATTTCGGATGTGGACGGCAACACCAAAGTGCAGACGGAAGCCAATCCCAATGAAGACATCATCCGTTTCAACCTCGGCGGCACGGAGAACATGGTGCTGCGCAAAAATGCCTACGGCACGGCCCGTCTGGAAATCCTGGACGGCATCAACGCCAATACCTTCGTAGGCAACCAGGCAGGTGCATTCAATAACACTGGCTCCGCCAATACTGCCCTCGGCAGCAATGCACTTGCCGCCAACACAGATGGGTTTTACAACACTGCCGGCGGCTTGGGGGCGCTTGCTGCCAACACCACCGGTTATTTCAATACAGCGCACGGGGCCAATGCCTTGAACTCCAATACCACCGGATTCGAAAACACCGCTGCTGGTACGGATGCCCTTCGTTACAACATGAACGGCAATGGCAACACGGCCGTGGGCAACAAGGCCCTACAAAACAATACCGGCTCCTCGAACACTGCCATCGGAAGGGAATCGCTGTTTTTCAATACGAGCGGCACTTCCAACACCGCCGTGGGAAGCCAGTCCATGTTCAAGAACACGACCGGCTCCAACAACACCGCCAATGGGTACAATGCCTTGTTTGCCAATACAACCGGCAGCAACAACACTGCTTCAGGCTTATCTGCCCTAATTTCCAACACCACCGGCGGCCAAAATACGGCGGGCGGTTCATCGGCTTTGTATTCCAATACGACGGGCAGCAACAACACGGCCAATGGGTATTCGTCCCTGTACTCCAATACGACAGGCAGCAACAACACGGCGCAGGGCAATTTTTCACTGCACTCCAACACGACGGGTTTTTCCAACGTGGCCTTGGGGGCAAATTCCCTTTACAGCAATACGACCCGCTCCAACCTCGTGGCCGTGGGCGATTCAGCCTTGTACAAAAATGGGCTGAACGTGTCTTCAGCTTTTGAGGCAACCGGGAATACCGCCGTGGGCAGTAAAGCGCTTTTTTCCAACACCAATGGGTCTGGAAATACCGCTATTGGCAATAATACCCTTCGTTCTAACGTGACCGGATCCTACAACAACGCTATTGGAGAGAATGCCCTCAGGTTCAATGTCAGCGGCAATTGGAATACCGCCATTGGGACGAGTGCCCTTAAATCCAATGTGAGTGGATTGGTGAACACGGCCATCGGCGGCGAGGCGCTTTTGTCCAATACCAGCGGCAACTACAACACCGCCATCGGGTCAGGTGCTCTACAAAGCAATACCATTGGTCACAACAACGTCGCCATCGGGGAAATAGCGCTATCGCAGGATTCGAGCGGCTACAACAACACGGCCATTGGATTTGAAGCACTTATGTTGATAGAAGGCCATGACAATACTGCCGTAGGGTATTATGCCAACGCTTTCAATATGAACCCCTTGGTCAATTCGACCAGCTTAGGTTCTTACGCCTTTGCCAACGCCAGCAACAAAGTCCGCATCGGCAACGGCTCCGTCACCGTCATCGAAGGGCAGGTGGATTGGACCTTCCCCTCCGACGCCCGCTTTAAGTTCAACATCCACGACGCCGCCGTGCCGGGTTTGGCTTTTATTGAAAAACTGCGCCCGGTGACCTACCAGTTCGACACCCGCAAGTTCGACGAGCATTTAATGCAAAACATGCCCGACAGCATCCGCCAGCAGCGCATGGCCGGGCAGGATTATTCCGAAGGCACGGCACGGGTACAGACGGGGTTTTTGGCACAAGAAGTAGAGCAGGCTTGTAAAGAATTGAACTTCCAGTTCAGCGGCCTTCATGTGCCCACCAGCGACGTGGACAATTATGGGCTGGCGTATGGGAGCTTTGTGCCGCTGCTGGTGAAGGCGGTGCAGGAGCAACAAAAAGAAATTGGAAATTTGAAATCGGAGATTCACGCCAATCATTCGGAAATAACCAATCTCCAATCCCAGCTTTCCGAAATGAACGACCTCAAAACAAGGATGGCCCAACTCGAAGCCGCCTTGTCGAAATAACTACAAGCAGCGGGCCGATGGGGCAACACCGACCCACCGGCCCACTGTTTTTTTTCGCACCAGAAGGAAAATAATTGCCCGCACAACCGTTCCGTTTTAAAACTTAATCTTATCTTACACTCAGGAATTATCTTCCAAAAGCGTCCTGCCACCTTGGATGTTCGTTTTTCCAGGGTACTTTCCACCTTATTATTTATCATTGGTATCGCCTTTTTGCTGCCATCCATGTCTATGGAACATTATGCGAGAGCTATGCCTTATTTTCTTACTTAAATTAATTATTGAAATGAGAACGACCACTTCTTTTCTGGCTACTGCCGTCTTATGGTGCAGTGCCGCCACCTTCTTTTTCCTCCCGCAGGAATCCTTTGGACAGACCAACAACAACCTCCAAACGCCCACGAGCGTGAGGGCTGATGGCTTGCCGCCGGATGCCAGCGCCATATTGGATGTGCAGAGCACTGACAAGGGCATACTCGTGCCCCGCATGACGACTTTACAACGAGCGGCCGTCGCAACGCCCGCCACAGGCCTGCTGGTCTTCGACACGGACACGGGCGGGTTCTGGTTCTACAATGGGACTGCTTGGGCCAATCTATCTGCCCCAAAAACATTGGCGGACGCCGATGGCAACACCAAAATCCAAGTGGAGGAAAGTCTCAACGAGGACATCATCCGCTTCGACCTCGGCGGCACGGAGAACATGGTGCTGCGCAAAAATGCTTCGGGCATTCCACGCTTAGAACTGACCCAGGCTTTGAACAATACTTTCGTTGGGTTGAACGCCGGTCAGGCTAACACCACCGGCAACAACAACACTGCGAACGGAGTAGATGCGCTTCAAACCAATACCACTGGCTTCAACAACGCTGCCTTTGGCATTAACGCCCTTTATTCCAATACCACCGGAAACACCAACGTCGCTGTTGGTGTCAATGCACTTTATACCAACACCACGGGCATCAACAACGCCGCCACTGGCGTGAATGCGCTGTATAAAAACACCACCGGAGGCAACAACACCGCCAATGGTTATCGGGCATTGTTTGAAAATACGACCGGCTCCTACAACACCGCCAATGGCCTACAGGCGCTGAATTCCAACACGACCGGCACCAACAACACCGCCACTGGCGCCGCTTCCATGAATTTTAACACCACCGGCTACAACAACTCTGCTCATGGCAGCTCTGCGCTTTATGCCAACACGACCGGTACTTTCAACACTGCCAGTGGACAAGTAGCGCTGTATTCCAACTCCACCGGCAACGATAACACCGCCTTCGGACAGGCAACAATGTATTCCAACACAACTGGTTCCGACAACACCGCCTTCGGACAGGCAGCGCTTTACTTCAACACAACAGGCATCAACAACACCGCCACTGGAAGAATATCACTCTTGTCCAACACAACCGGTTCCGCCAACACCGCCAATGGACACGCTGCATTGTATTCCAACACGACCGGCGACGCCAACACCGCCATTGGAGATAGTACGCTTTATTTCAACAAAGCCAATAGCCGCAGCACGGCCATCGGCAAATCCGCCATGTACTATGCTGACGACCGGACAACTGGCAGGGAAACTTACAATACTGCTGTAGGGTACGGGGCGCTGCGGGGAAGTACCACAGCGGCCAACAACACCGGGCAGTACAATACCGCCATCGGTGACCAGGCGCTGTTTTCCAATACGACTGGCTCCAACAATACTGGAATCGGTCGTACTACCGACGTTTCATTAGGCAACCTAGACAACGCTACCGCCATCGGAGCCAGCTCCACCGTCAACGCCAGCAACAAAGTCCGTATCGGCAACGGCTCCGTCACCGTCATCGAAGGGCAGGTGGATTGGACCTTCCCCTCCGATGCCCGCTTCAAGTTCAACGTCCACGACGAGACCGTGCCGGGCCTAGCTTTCATCAACCAACTCCGCCCTGTGACTTACCAGTTCGATACCCGCAAGTTCGACCAGCACGTCATGCAGAACATGCCCGCCGATGTCCAGCAGCGCCGCATGGAAGGGACTGATTATTCCGCAAGCACCGCCATCGTTCAGACAGGCTTCCTGGCGCAGGAGGTGGAGCAGGCTTGCAAAGACCTGAACTTTACGTTCAGCGGCCTGCACGTTCCGACCAGCGAAGTGGACAATTACGGGCTGGCGTATGGGAGCTTTGTGCCGCTGCTGGTGAAGGCGGTGCAAGAGCAGCAGAGCCTGCTCCGGGACCTCGGAGTGGAAATTGAGAAATTAAAGAAATTGGAAATTGAGAATACGGCACTGAAAACCCAACTTGACAAGATCACCGCCGCCCTGCAAGGGATGGGGGTTGAACTAAGATGACCAGGAAGCTGAAGGATGAATGGGATAAAGCCGAACGCCTAATCCCATCCATCATTTATTATCCCAAACATCTTAGTTCTATTCATCACCGCCGCCCTCGCAAGCATGGGAGTTGAACTAAAATAACCAGAAAGCTGAAGGATGAATGGGATAAAGCCGAACGCCTAATCCCATCCATCATTTATTATTCCAAACATCTTAGTTCTATTCATCACCGCCGCCCTCGCCGGTGCAGGTATCATGATTGAAAAATAAGGGCACATGGCCTAATACTCGTCCACAATCTTATGCCGCAGCGCCTTCGCCACCGCCTCTTTGCCGGAGTTCACCTGCAGCTTGACGTAGATGTTTTTCAAATGCCCCCGCACCGTGTCCATCGAGATAAAACAGTCGGCGGCGATGCGCTTGTAGGTGTGGCCCTTCACGAGCAGTTGCAGGATTTCCGTTTCCCGTTTTGACAAATGAAAACTAAGGGCATGGGCAACGGGCGGTTTTTTAAAACGCTCCAGCACCCGCCTCGCTATACCGGGCGACATAGGCGCTCCGCCCAGGATCACATCTTTGATGGCCTCGTAGAGCTTCATCGGCGGGGTATCTTTGAGCAGGTAGCCGCTCGCCCCGGCTTCGAGCGAGGCGAAGATTTTGTCTTCCTCTTCGAATACCGTGAACATGATGACCTCCGTTTCCGGGCGCAGTTCCTTGATGACCTGCAGCCCGTACAGCCCGTCGTATTCAGGCATGTTGATGTCCATCAACACCACGTCGGGCTGGTGAATGATGACCTCCGCCGCCACGTTTTTGCAGTTGGTAAAAGCACCCGCCAGGTGCAGGTCGGGCAGGCCGCCGAGCAGCATTTCAAGGCTTGCCCGGAGGTCGGGGCGGTCTTCGTAGATGAGTAGTTGCAAGGCTTCTTTTTTCATGGCCGATGGATGGCAAAGATACCCGGCAGACCCGGTACCCCCAATGACATGTTTGGGGGGTTTTTTAAGGGACGCAGGCCTTTTTTGATGGCAACTGGCTACACTTCCTGAAACAAAGCATCCATGGTCAGCGCTTGGTGTACCAGCGACTGGGAGTGGGTATTCTGTGTCAACCCAAAGGTCGTGATGAAAGTGAGCCATGCAGCCTTGGGGGTCTTGGTAATTTCCTTGAACAGGCCGATTTTTTGGCGCAGCTCGTCGGCGTAGGCCTTGTCAATCGTGAAAGCTTTAATGGAAAACTTCATTTCGCAGAGGTTCACCACCTGGTCGCGGCGGTCAATCACCAGGTCAATCTGTGCTTTTTCCGCGCCGGTGCTGCCCAGCCAGGCGGAAGATTGGGTTTGGACACTGCCGATGCCGAGCCCATGTTTGATTTGTTGCAGGTGGCAAAGGCACACCTGCTCGAAGGCATAGCCGCTCCATGCCCGTACCTCTGGTTTGTCGAGGCCATGAAGCCAAAAGCCCTCGTCGTAAGGGCTGTTGTTTTTGATAAATCTCAGGTAAAACAAGGAGTAAAAGTCGGAAAGCTGGTAAAGGGGTTTGTTTTTCAGTTTGCCGAACGTATTGTAGCGCCGGATGAAGTTGCTCTCCTCCAATTCGTTTAGGATCAACGTGGAGTTGCCGCCATCGGGCAGCCCGGCAGCTTTCAGCAGCGCTTGCCGCTCCATGCCTTTTGATTTTTGGGCGAGCGCCTCCACGACGGCTATGTGTTTTTCCGATTTTTTGAAAAGGGAGGCATACAGTTTTTCAAATTCCGAACGCAGGCTGCCCCTTTGGGTGAAACACAGATCGTTAATGTTCTGGGAGGCGCTCCTGCCGGGGTTGATGGCTTCCAGGTAAAAAGGGATACCCCCGAACACCATGTACAACTGCAACAATTGGTAGCGGTCGTAGCCCGGCGACTTTGCCCGGAAAAACGCCTCGCATTCCGCCAGGGTAAACGGCTCCAGCCGGATGCGGTGGGTGATGCGGTTGTAAAGGCCACCCGTGTTGTTGATGAGCTGGTTCAGCATCCAGGACGCCGCCGAGCCGCACACCACAAGGACAATGTCGCTGCGGGCGCTTGCCCAACTGTTCCAAAAATGCTCAATGGAGGAGACGAACATCGAGTTTGGGCTGTCCAACCAGGGAAGTTCATCCAAAAAAAGTACCTTTTTCCCTTCTTTCGGCAAGCTTTCGAGGGCGCTAATCAGGTTTTGAAAAGACCAAAACCAATCGCCCGCCACCGGTTTGTCCTCCATGTGGGGGAAATGCCGCACCAGCGCCGCATGGAAGTTGGTCAGTTGGTTCGACAAGCCGACGTTGGCGATTCCCGTCACCTGAAAGGTGAATTGCCCCTCGTACACCGAGCGGATGAGGAAAGTTTTGCCTACCCTCCGCCGGCCATATATGGCCACAAATGCCGAGCGGTCGAGGGTGAGCAACGATTGCAAAAGCGCAGCCTCTTTTTGCCTTCCAATGATTTTCGCCATAATAGATGATTGATCTTTGCGGAAAATTAGAATAATCCCACATTTTCGCCAAAAATCAACCAAACTTTGGCGAAAACCCTTCCTGTGCCGAAAAACCCCGTCACGGCATTCGGCCTGCCCAAATCCACCACCAGCGATTTTTTTGTTTAAAGGACAATGTCAACGTGATTTCCGTGCCCTGCCCCGGCCGGCTTTCCAACGCCAGGCTGCCGCCGGAGGCTTCTGCCCGTTGCCGCATGTTGTCCAGGCCGTTGCCCCGTCGCACATTGGCGGGGTCGAAGCCTTTGCCGTCGTCCCGCAGGCGCAGCAGCAGGCTGTTTTTTTCTTTTTTGAAAACAACCGAAGCCCGGCTTGCCCCGCTGTGTTTGACGAGGTTGTTGAGCGCCTCCCGGAAGATGCGGACGAGGTGCTGACGGGCGGTGGGGTGCAGCAAGGCGCCGGCCCCGAACTCGTCCGATTCCACCGTGTACTGGATGCCCGCCTGCTCAAAAACCTCGCCCGCCTGCCTGGCCAACTGGCCTGTCAGCAGGTCGAGTTCGTCGTTCCTGGGGTTGATGTTCCAGACGATTTCCCGTAGGGCAGCGGACGTGCGGCGCACCTGTTCGGGCAATTTGCCCAGCGCCTCGCCGCTGCGGGCAGGGTCGGGGTGGCCGGCCAGTTGCGACAGGATTTGGATGCTCGTCAGCGAAGCGCCCACCTCGTCGTGCAGGTCGGCGGCGATGGACTGGCGCAAGGCCTCCATTTTGCGCAGCTGTGCCAGCCGCCAGCGAACATAGCCGTAAACGGACAGGGCGGCCGCCCCTGCCAGCAGCAACACGAACCACCAGGTTTGGTAGAAGAGGGGTTGCACCGAAAAATCCAAACAGGCGGGCTGGCTCGAAACGCCGTCGGGCGAAATGCTTTTCGCCTCCAGTTGATAAGCGCCGTGCGCCAGGTTCACCAGCCGAACGGATTTGCTGGCGCCGAGGTCTTGCCAATTGCCCCCGTTCAGGCGGTAGGCATACCTGACGAGCCGCCCCCGCTCGAAGTCGGGGCTGCTGAACGCAACAAAGAGGTCGTTGCCCGGTTGTGACAGCCTGCGTTCTGCGGCGGTGGTCAACAGCCTGCCCGTAGAAAGCTGGCGCACGTCGGTGATGAAAACCGGGCCGGCGCTTTCGGAGAAACCCAGGGCGCTGCGACTGCCCACGGCGATGCCGTTTTTGTAACAAACATACACCGAGTCGGCAGCCTCGTCCACAAACATATCTATCATGGTTGTTTCATCGGGCAGCCCATCGGGGTAGGAGAATTTGTGTTGCTGGAGCCGGGGCAGGTCGAGGTAGGAAATGCCAGATTTCGACATCAGCCAAAAGTGTTGGGGGCTGGCATCGGTGATGATTTCAAAGACGGTCTCCAGCGAGGGGGTGCCGGGCAGCAGTTTCCGGGCAGGCTCCGTGCCGCCGCTCCAGGTCCACAGCCCGTTGTTCCATAGTGAAAACAGCAGCGTTTCGCCGCCGGCGCAGGCCATCGTGTTGTAGTACCCCTCCTGCCCTTCGGTGCCGGGGGCTTTCTGGTAGCGGCGGTCGAAAGTTTGCGAAAAGGGGTTCCAGCGCACGAAGCCGTTGATGCCGCACATCCAGAGGTAGCCGCTGTCGGTTTCGACAATCCTCAGTGCGCCCTGCCGGGGGAAGCCGCCTTCTTCTTTTTCGCCGTCGAAATGGGTTTGCTGCCCCGTGGCGGGGTCGTAGCGAAGCACGCCCTTGTAGTTCCCCGTCCAGATTTCCCCGCTCCGGGCCATCAACTGGCTCTGCACGTAGAGCGGTGGCCCGGCCGCTTCCCAGCGCCCGCCATTTTTACGGTCTTCGGCAACATGCAGCCGCTTCCAGCCATTGATGCACCATCCTTCCACGATGCCGGGTTGCCAATTGCAGATGCCCACGATTTGTAAGTATTCTTTTGGCAAATCAATGGTTTTCAGCCAGCGCAGGCTTTCGTCGAGCACCAAAATCCGGGTCAACTGGGCTATGTAAAAACGGTTGCCCATTTTCGTCATGCCCGTCAGGTACTGAGGGATGCCGTCCTCGCCGGTGAAAGCAGGCAGCTCCCTGAAACGGAACAGTTTTTTTGAAAAAGACTGCCCGAACAGCCCGTTCTCCGACGCAAGCCACCAGCGCCCTTCCCGGTCGTAGAGGAACTGGTTGAAATGGATCTGTTCGAAAATCCTGTTGCTGGAAAATTTCAGCAAAAGCGTTTTCGGGTCGCACAGTGCGGTGCGGAAGCCGTTGTTGCAGCCGGCAAAGCCCAGCAGGGTGTCGTTCGCAAAGCGGAGCGTGGTGCGCCAGTGGAACTCGTATTTGAGGGTGTCTGATAAGGCGGTTTTGCCCAAAACGCCGGTGCGGTAGTTGTGTACCCAAATGGTGTCGGGGAAATAGGGGCGGGTCAGTGAAACATCCTGCAGGCCTGCTGACGCTAAGATTTTCCAATCCGTTTCCCCCAATGCCCGGGCATCTTGTTGCTCTACCTTTCGCCCATCAGCCTTGTAGCGCCACAATCCGTTCCAACCCCTGATGAGGACGTCGCCGTTGGACAGGGGCAGCAGGTCTTGGGCAAAGCCCATTTGCTTGATGTCCAAATCATCCTTTGTGAAATGGGTGTACTGGTAAAGCAGGTTGAGTTGCTGGTCGAACACGGCGATACCGATGTTGTTGCCGGCCACGATTTCGCCACGGGAGGTCAGTTCGAGTGAACCAATCGCATTTTGCATGAACTCCATGCCCGGCTCGAACGGCACATCGGCGCTTTTGAAAGTCCGGTGGACGGGGTCGAGCAGGGAAAGCCCGAACTTGGTGGCGATGGCGATGTGGCCGGTAGGCAGCATTGCCATCTGCACGATATAGTTAGAGGGCAGCGAGTGGAGGCGGTCGCTGCCCTTATAGTAGTTGGTGAAATGCACGCCGTCGAAGCAGGCCAGGCCCGCCTCGGTTCCCACCCAAAGGAAGCCCTGCTGGTCTTGCAGGAGGCAGATGATGTTGTTGTCCGGCAGCCCGTCCCGGGTGGTGAAGCGGTTGAACTCGGACTCCTTCGGCAGCGGCTGCGCCGAAGCGGCGGCAATGGCCATCGCCCACCCCAACAACGATATGGAAATTCCCCGTGACATTGACCAGCGAAGATAGCGCAGGGCGGGTCAATCGGGAACGACATGTTTGGGGGGTATTTTATCAAAAACAGAAGGCAGGAAAGACGCAAACATGCCGTTGCGGACGGCCCGGCAGGGACGGAACTTTGCTGTGTCAATTCTTCCTGTTTTAAAAAAACTGGCTTCTCCGTTAGGTACGCCGTGTTTCCGGACGCCGCAGCCGCCAACATTTGACCAAATGAAAACGACCATTTTTTTCGCATTCCACCTGTTGTTTTTGCTGCACCAAAACCTGTGTGCACAAACCACCAACACCTGGCGGGGCGGCGCTCCCGGACATGCGTCCGACTGGCACTATTACAAAAACTGGAGCCTGGGCAGGGTGCCAGACGAGTTCCAGCGGGTGGTCATCCCGGATGTGAGCTCGACCACGCTGCGCTACCCGGTGCTGCGGTCCGGCGAGGTGGAGGTGAACAGCCTTGAAATACAGCCGAATGCCTCGCTTACACTGACAGGCAGCGCCCGCCTTTTTACCGAAAAAATAGACAACCGGGGTGCTTGTACCGGCTGCGAGGGGCGAGTGTTGGTGGAGCCTGACCCAGACGAAGCGGGTTTCGCCCGAAATTGACAATTCGATATTTGATAAAATAAAACAGCACATGAAAAACTTCCTTCTTCTCACCTGCTGCCTGCTGGCAGCGCAGCTTATTTTTTCCCAAAGCAACATCCAGCAAGCCACCAGCATCAACGCTGACGGCGCAGCGCCGGCAGCCAGCGCCATGCTCGACGTGCAGGCGACGGATAAAGGCGTACTCGTGCCCCGCATGACCTCGGCGCAACGTATTTTGATTGCTTCGCCCGCCAATGGATTGCTGGTCTTCGACATCACAACGGGCAGCTTTTGGTTCTGCAACGGCGGTACCTGGTTCAACTTGACGGGCGGCAGCGGAGTCACTTCATTTATTAAAGATGCCGACAGCGACACGAAAGTGCAGACAGAAGAATTTCCAAATGAAAACATCATCCGGTTCGACCTCGGCGGCGCCGAAAACATGGTTTTGCGAAAAAATGCAAGCGGCTCGCCCAGGCTCGAATTGACCCATCCGCTGAACAACACCTTTCTTGGCACCAACGCCGGGGCCGCCAACACCACCGGCAACGAGAATACTGCCGCCGGCAGCGAGGCTTTGCAGTCGAACACGAGCGGCTACCTGAACGTGGCCAATGGGCGGGGGGCCCTGGGCAGCAATACGACGGGTTTTGACAATACGGCGGTCGGCGCTTTTTCCCTGAACGGCAACACCACGGGCTACGACAATACGGCGGTGGGACTGCTGGCCTTGCGCTACAACAGCACGGGCGACCACAATGCTGCACTGGGCGCTTATGCCTTGTATTTCAACACAACAGGTTCCAACAATACGGCCACCGGCAGTTCCGCCCTGTCGTCCAATACCACCGGCAACGATAATACAGCCACCGGCTTTCAATCCTTGTCGTACAACACGACCGGATATTTCAACGCAGCATTTGGAAGCGAGGCACTTTTTTACAACACCACCGGCTATGGCAATTCGGCATTCGGGCAAAAAAGCATGTACAACAACACGGGCGGTGCCTACAACAGCGCCTTTGGTTCGCAGGCTTTGCGGGACAACCAGTCGGGGGGCTACAACGCTGCCTTTGGCAGTTCTTCGCTGTTGCTCAACCAGACCGGCAGCAACAACTCGGCCCTGGGTTTTGCCACCCTGTTTTCCAATACTTCCGGCTCCTACAACACGGCGCTTGGCAACCAGGCGCTGAACAGCAACAATGGCTCGAACAATACCGCCGCCGGTTCCGGGGCTTTGTATTTTAATACCACTGGCAACAACAACACCGCCATCGGCAAGGAGGCCCTGTATGAAAATGAAACAGGCCTGAGCAACGTGGCCATCGGTCTGGCGGCTTTGTACAAAAACAAAAATTCAAGGAATACGGCAGTCGGCAATTTTGCACTCTATAATAACAACAATGGCAACCAAAACGTCGGCATCAGCAACAACGCCCTGCAATCGAACACCGACGGCAACGACAACGTGGCAATCGGCTATAATTCCATGCAAAACAACTCCACCGGGTACGAAAACATAGCCATCGGTACCTCGGCCATCAGCGGCAATTCCAATGGTTACAAGAACATCGGCATCGGCATCCGGGCATTGAATGCCAACGGCATCGGGGCCTACAACATCGCCATTGGGTACGAAGCCCTGCTCAACAGCAGCGGTGCTTTGTACAATGTCGCCACGGGGTCGAATGCGCTGAAGGCCAACCTGTCGGGCAACAGCAACGTGGCCACCGGCTCTTTTGCCCTGACCAGCAACACCACCGGCTCCAGCAACACGGCCAACGGCCCAAATGCTTTGCAATACAATATAAGCGGAAGCTCGAACACGGCCGTCGGCCCCCTGAGCATGCAGACCCTGACGAGCGGCAGTTGGAACACCTGCATCGGCGAAAGCGCCAACACCAGCACCGGCAACCAGAACGGAGGCTCTTCGCTGGGTGCTTCTGCCATTACCAACGCCGACAACAAAATCGTGCTCGGCGCCAACATCGGCGGCATCGTCATCGGCGGCTACGCCCCATGGAGCAACCTCAGCGACGGGCGTTTCAAGGAAAACTTACAGGAAAACGTGCCGGGGCTGGCCTTTATCAACCAACTCCGCCCGGTCACCTACCGCATCAACACCGATAAACTGCAACGCCACATCACCGCACAGATGCCGGACAGCATTGCCCAGCGCTATATTCCTTCTGCGGAACAGGCCGCCAAAGACAAGTCTTTCGTCCACACCGGCTTTGTGGCGCAGGAAGTGGAGGCGCTGGCCCGGCAAATAGGCTACGACTTCGACGGGGTGAATGCGCCGAAAAACCCGACGGACAATTACAGCGTTGCTTACAGCCAGTTCGTGCCGAGTTTGGTGAAGGCGGTGCAGGAGCAACAAAGCCTGCTCCGAGACCTCGGAGTGGAAATTGGAAATTTGAAATTGGAAATTGCAAAACTGAAGCACGTTGAAACAGAAAACGCTGCCCTGAAATCCCAACTCGACAAAATCACCGCCGCCCTGCAAGGCGCAGATATTATGGTAGAAAGATAAATGACGGGCTTACATGAGCCGTCCCGAATTTTTGATAATAATTCAGACTCCTGCTTTCAACCCACGATTTTGATCGTGGGGTTTAGCATAAAGTAGCTAATCAAAACGGTTTTAACCGTTTTCTCTTGCCACTCCTGGCATTCAGCCACTGCGAGAAACCGTTAAAACGGTTTTTATATCAAGTTTCCGCTCCTGCCCACGATTAAAATCGTGGGTTGAAAATTAGGGATGACTCATGTTTCCCGGCCATCTTGGAACGACAGTACGGCAGCAGTAAAAATATATGTGGGCCACCGGAAGTACAAGGCATTGAGCATCAAGAACATGCAAGTACATTTGAACGGCAGATTCGCCAATTAACACCTATTCAATGAAAACAACGGTTTTACTTTCTTTCCTGCTCTGTCTTTTGGCAACCTCCCTGTTCTCCCAATCCAACATCCAGCAACCCACCAGCGTCAACAGCACCAGCGCTGCCCCCGCCGCCAGCGCCCAATTGGACGTGAGCGCCACCGACAAAGGCATGCTCGTGCCCCGCATGACGAGCGCACAACGAACGGCCATTGCCTCGCCCGCCAACGGTTTGCTGGTCTATGAAATACCCACCCCGCCTGCCCTCGGCGGTGGCAGCTTTTGGTTCTACAATGGGAACGCCTGGCAGGCTTTGACGGCGATACCTGCCACCTCCTCCATTGCCGACGCTGACAACAACACCAAAGTGCAGACCGAAGAATCGTCCAACGAGGACATTATCCGCTTCGACCTCGGCGGCACGGAAAACATGGTGCTGCGCAAAAACGCCAACGGTGCGCCCCGGCTCGAAATGCTCAACCCACAGGGCAATACCTTTGTAGGCAAAGACGCTGGCAAAGCCAATACCACAGGCAATGCAAACACCGCTATTGGCAATGCAGCAGCGACCAACAATACCACCGGCTCCAGCAATACCGCCACAGGAACGGCTGCCCTTTTGATGAACACCACCGGCAACGAAAACACGGCCAACGGCATCTCTGCCCTGTTATCGAACAAGACCGGAGGGCAGAACACCGCCGTCGGGAGCTATTCGCTGTTCAACAACAAGTCAGGCAACGAAAACACCGCCGTGGGGACTTACTCGATGTTTGCCGATACCTCCGGCGCAGGGAATACCGCCATCGGTTTCAAGACTTTGTACGCCAACACGAACGGGAACGAGAACACGGCCATGGGCACCTACTCCCTGTTCAGCAACACGACCGGGGCGGGCAGCACGGCCTACGGTGCTTACTCCTTGCAACAAAACACAACGGGCATAAACAACACAGCAATAGGCAACTCTGCCTTGTTCAGCAACATCACCGGCAATGAAAACACGGCCATTGGGACAGGGGCGCTTTCCAGCAACACGGCGAGCAAATGCACGGCGGTCGGCTACCTTGCGCTTTTTTCGCATGTCGCAAATGACGGCAACACCGCCGTTGGGTATTCAGCGCTTTATTCCGACACTTATGGAACCAACAATACCGCCGTGGGCGAGGAAACATTGTATGACAATACCAGTGGTTTTGGCAATACCGCCGTGGGGAGCGGTTCGCTCCGGTTCAACAATGGCTATCTGAACACCGCTGTGGGGTCTTTGGCCTTGCGGTTCAATACCAACGGCAATAATAATACGGCCATCGGAAACTATGCTTTGATAAGCAACACCACCGGGACTATGAATACAGCTATGGGCGTTGATGCACTTTCTTTCAATGTGTCTTCGGGAAACAATACGGCCGTTGGGTTTGAAGCATTGAAAAAAAATACGGCTGGCAACAACACTGCCTTCGGAACGACGGCGCTCACCCAGAACACCGCAGGTATTCAAAACACCGCCGTTGGGATGAGTTCTCTCCGAAACAACACCAATGGAGACTTGAACACGGCGGTCGGGTTTTTCGCACTTTACACCAACAACACCGGCGATAACAATACCGCCGTTGGGGAGAGTGCGCTGTACAGCAATACCTCCGGGAATTTCAATGTGGCCCTTGGGGAAGAGGCGTTGAGGGATAACAGCACGAGCAGCTTCAACACTTCGTTGGGTAATGGGGCAGGCAAAAACACTCCGAACAACGTGTCCAACGTTACCTGCCTCGGCAACGGTGCAGGCTTTGCCACCACGCAGACCAACCACATCAACGTCGGGAATACCAGTGTGACCAGCATTGCCGGACAGGTGGGCTTTGGCACCTACAGCGATGCCCGCATGAAAACCAACGTCAAACAAAACGTGCCTGGGCTTGCCTTTATCACAAAGCTCAACCCGGTCACCTACAACATTGACCAACAAAAACAATGGAACATCGCCAACCCTGGCATCCGGGACACGAGCGCCTTTTACCCTGGGAAATTCGACATCGAAAAAATCAGGATGACGGGCTTTCTGGCGCAGGAAGTCGAGGCGGCGGCACAGGCAGCGGGCTACGATTTCAGCGGGGTCGTTGCGCCGAAAGAAGGCAAGGGGTTGTACAGTTTGCGCTACGCAGAGTTCGTCGTGCCGCTCGTGAAATCGGTGCAGGAACTGAATGATGCCCGGCAAGCAGATAAGACGGAAATGGAGGCGCTCAAGGCAGAAAACGCCGCCCTTCGCTCGCAACTCGACAAAATCACCGCCGCCCTCGCCGGGGCGGGCATTGCGGTAGAAAAATGAAAGTGGGTCAAAGCCTAACGCAAGTTGATAAAATGCTTAAAAAACAAATGCCCAGTGTGTGGTTTAACGCACTGGGCATTTTTCACCACACGCAAGCATCCCACCAACATTTTCAGGCACCCAGCTTCCACACGCAAGCATCCAACCAACATTTCCAAGCACCTAACTTCCACACGAAGGCATGCAACCAACATTTTCAGGCACGCCGCTGGCGTCATGTTTTCCCCCGTTGGCGCAAGTAAAGACTATCTAACTCAAGTTGCGGATGAGTTTTTTTTGGTTGATAGGAGGTTGATAAAAGGTTTATCCAGGTTGATTTTGGCGTCCACTGATATGAAATCAACTTATTATCAACATTTTAAAACCTCCTATCAACCACGTCCGCAACTTGGATTATCTACAATCGTTACAGATGCCGATGTCAGGCACCTACTTTTCAACGGCAATTCCTGCCCCATGCAGGGCATCGGTGATGTTGGCAAGTTGCGTTTTCAAATCTTCAATCTCCCCTTTTTGCGTTTCAATGACGGCCTGTTGCTCCTGCACCGCCTTCACCAGCGGCGCTACGAACAACGAATAGCGCACGCTGTACATCCCCACCTCGTCCGCCGCTTTTTCCACGCCGCTGAAATCGTAGCCGACCTCGTTCGCCGCCGCCTCCACCTCTTGGGCGATAAAGCCTGTCATCTGTTTTTGTTCGATGTCGTACATGCTTTCCCACTCGCTGATTTCCTTTTTGCCCCGGAAACAGAGGTCGTTCTGCTTGTGGATGTCGAGGTGGTAGGTGACGGGGCGCAGTCTGGATATGAAGGCAAGCCCCGGCACGTTTTCCTGCACCTGCGTTTTGATGCGGGCATCGGAATAGGTGCTCCAGCCCACCTGCCCGCCGATGAAGGAGACGCTGGTGTTGCCGATTTCGATGCGGTTGCTGACGTTGCTGATGCCGCCGGAAAAGTAGCCGATGCAGGTGGTGTTATCCAAACCGCCATTGGTAAAATAGGCAAGGCGCCCATTCGCGGTGTTTAAAGAGCCGGTGGTGTTGGAATATAGCGCTTTGGAACCAATGGCGGTATTGGAGAAGCCAGTGGTGTTGGAATATAGCGCAGACTCTCCATTGGCGGTGTTGTAGTAGCCGGCGGTGTTGGAATATAGCGCTTTGGAACCAATGGCGGTGTTGAGCGTTGAGTGATATGATAAAGTCGCCCCCACCCCGTTGTTGTACAGGGCCGAATCGCCCACTGCCACGAGGTTGGAGCGGTCAGTGTTCAAGTAGAGGGCATATTTACCAATGGCCACATTGGAGATTCCGGTGGTGTTGGAATATAGCGCAGACTCTCCATTGGCGGTGTTGTAGGAGCCGATGGTGTTGGAATATAGCGCACTTACCCCGTTGGCGGTGTTAGAGCTGCCGGTGGTGTTGTTATACAGCGCTTCCCTCCCATTGGCGGTGTTGGAGGAGCCGGTGGTGTTGGAATACAGCGCATTCAATCCATTGGCGGTGTTGGAGATTCCGGTGGTGTTGGAATATAGCGCATTCTGTCCATTGGCGGTGTTGTAGTAGCCGGTGGTGTTGGAATATAGCGCTTTGGAACCGATGGCGGTGTTGCGAGTTGAGTGAAATGATAAAGTCGCACCTACCCCGTTGTTGTACAGGGCCGAATCGCCCACTGCCACAAGGTTGGACCTGGTAGTGTTCCTGCGCAATGCACTGGTGCCAATGCCCACATTGGAGCTTCCGGTCGTGTTGGCAAAAAGCGCATTTGTCCCGTTTGCTGTATTGTAAATGCCCGTGGTATTGGCAAAAAGCGATAAGGCCCCGTTTGCAGTGTTGAAATCGCCAGTGGTGTTGTAAGTAAGCGCACTCGCCCCGTTCGCTGTATTGGAACTGCCCGTGGTGTTGGAATAAAGCGCAACTACCCCGTTCGCTGTATTGTAAATGCCCAGGGTGTTGCTGAAAAGCGCTGCTGCTCCGTTTGCTGTATTGGAACCGCCCGTGGTGTTGTTGAATAGCGCAAGCTTCCCGTTCGCTGTATTGGAATTGCCAGTGGTGTTGTTAAAAAGCGCTTCTGCTCCGTTCGCTGTATTGGAACTGCCCGTGGTGTTGCTGTAAAGCGCTTTGGAACCGATGGCGGTATTGAGAATTGATTGCAATGATGAAGTCGCACCCGCCCCGTTGTTGTACAGGGCCGAATCGCCCACCGCCACGTTCCGGTTGTCCGAGAGGTCGTCATTGGCCCCCGCCCCATCGCCGATGAACACGGAATGGCCGCTGTTCATGACCCCCAGCCGGGGGCCGTCCATCACAAATTGCTCCGTGCCGCCCAAGTCAAAGCGGATAATGTCCTCGTCGGCAGTTTCCTCCATCTGCATCCTCGTGTCTCCATCGGCATCGGCCGTTCCGGCCGGGGCGGAGAGGTCGGCCCAGCCCGTGCCATTGTAGTACCAGAAGCCGCCCGTGTCCGTGTCGAACACCAGCAAGCCGGTGGCGGGCGAGGCAATTGCCGCCCGCTGCGCCGAGGTCATACGGGGTACGAGCATCCCTTTAGTGGTGGACTGCACGTCCAGCATGGCGCTGCCGTCGGGCGGCGAGCCATCGGGGTTTACGCCCGTGGGCAACTGGAAACTATTGGTGGCTTGTGAAAAAAGGTTGGTGGATGCCAGCAGGAAAGCAGGCAAAAAGAAAATGATGATTGTTTTCATTTTGTTAATTTTTTTCATCTAAAAGGTTTGTAACTGTTTAGCGCCCTTTTTTTGACGCCTCCCCCCTTGCCCCATAATGGCAGAGGCACTGTCAGAAAAAGACACTAAACTATTTGTGATATATGAAGGGGCAAGCAATATAGCCAATCGGTGGCATAAAATGAAAAATCGGCGCAACGGTTTACCAGTCCGTTGGTGCCGGGTCTTCCCATTGAAAACCGATACCGCTCCTGCCGGTTTGCCAACCGGCACTACGAGGAGTGTGCATTGCGGAAGAAAAATAAATTCCAAAAAGGCCCTATTGCAAGGGTGAATAGGTCTCCTTAGGTTTGGGATTTACATCTTAATTCCATCTTTATGAAAATTCTTCTCACCTTGGCCTTTTGCCTCTTGGCAACCTTTTCCCCTTTTTGTCAATCCAGCATCCAGCAAAGCCTCAGCATCAATAGCACCGGGGCAGCCGCCCATGCCAGCGCCCAATTGGACGTAAGCGCCACCGACAAGGGGATGCTCGTGCCAAGAGTGGAATTAAGGTGAGCAGGTCAGGTGCTTGGCAGGAAGCCTACGGTTTTCCCTACTGCGACCAGGTTTTATCTCCTCCATCGCCGATTGCGGGCATTCGAAGCATTGCAGCCAAAAACAAGAACCAAATTTCCACCACTAAGGAATTATTTAAAAAATTTTCAAGGGAACATTAGATTTGGGAAATTTTCCATTGCCCTTTTGCTATTCTACCAAAAATATCCACCGTCCGCCCTCCTGAAACCATTCGTGGAGTGCTATTTTGTTTGGGAATGGGACATCGGTGCTGTGCCACGCACGGTGGATTCGCCCCCCAACGGTTTTACTTCCCTGGTCATCAATTATGGCAACAGTTACAAGGTCAGCGACAGCCGTTCCAGCGAAAGGGAAACGCCCACGGCATTTTTATCGGGCCAGTTCACCACCCGCTACCAGTTGCAACTTGGGGGCAGCATCGGCATGGCGGGGATCGTGTTCAAACCTTCGGGCATGTCGTCGTTCTTCAAAGTGCCGATGTATGAACTGACGGGGGAGCGGTTGTGCTTCGAGAGCATTTTTGGAAAAGACGGAAAGGAATTGGTTTCAAAAATCGGCGACAGCCCAAGCCCCCTGTCAAAAGTTTCCCTGTTCGAGGCGTTTCTGTCACGGCAGTTGCAGCAGGCAAACCCATCCGACCTGGCGCTGGACGTGGCAGCCAATACCATCGTCAAGAACAATGGTATTGTAAAAATGGACGACCTGCTCAGCAGAGCTTGCATGAGCCGTCGAAATTTCGAGCGGCGCTTCCTGGAACGGGTCGGGGTCAGCCCGAAATACTATGCCCGGCTGCGGCGCATCAGCCGTATCTGCTACCAGATGGGCTCCGCACAAAAGGTTGACTGGCAGCGCCTTATCGGCACTGGCGATTACTACGACCAGGCGCATTTTATCAAGGACTTTAGGGACTTTATGGGCGAAGCGCCTTCTGTTTATGCAGAAAATAATGCGGAGCTTTTCCGTTTTCTCGACCGCCGCTAAATTTTGGCGCAAAATTACAATCAGCCGCCAGGCGAGGTCGCCAACTTTGACCTACCAATTTTAACGATAAAAAACTCACGACATGGAAACTTTAGAAAAAAACGTCAGCACACATCCCTTAGACATGATGAAAAATCCCTGCGTCCGCTTCCTGTTTGCCTACCAGGAACAAGACCTGGACAAAATGCTTTCCTTTTGCGACGCCGATGGCGAAGTCTGGTTCAAGCCGTTGGGCGAAGACGGCAGGGGGAAAATCGGCGAACTTGGCAAGGGGATATGGTCATCGCTCATTGACTGTTTCCCCGACCTTAACAACACCGTGGACTCGGCAATGATGGAGGGCGAAAATTCCGTCCGGGCCGATGTGATGATTTCCGGTACCCAGGCCAAAGATTTCGCTGGCATCCCTAACAAGGGCATGAAGTTCGGCAGCGACCATATTTTCATTTTTAAGCTGGATGAAAACAACAAAATCACGCAGTTGCACATCGAATGGGACCATGCTGACTTCACACGGCAATTAGGTTCCTGAGGTCTGGCAGATATTATTGGGAAACTGGGAATTGGGATGTTAAATCCCTGGTTATCAATTTCTTAAATTCCCAATTTCCAATTCCTGATAAAGCCTGTACCATCCCTGTACTTTTTTCCCTTACCAGTTTTATTTCTAAAAAACCACCCCTCCGGGCTTGCCCGGAACGGGCTTTCTTTTCACCAATCCAAAATATTTCAACATGAGAAATGTACTTGTTTTATTCGCAATCCTCTGTTTCGCTACCATCGCCTGTATAGCCCAAACCAAAGACGAAGCAGCCATCAAAGCAGCCCTTCAAAAAGAAACCTACTCGGCTTACCAACGGGACTACGATGCCTGGGCCTCCTGCTGGGTCCACGACAACAGCGCTTTCATCGGCTGGAACAACAGCAACGGTACCTACGACGTGCGCCAGGGCTGGGACGGCGTGAACGAATTGGTCAAAAGCTGGCTCACCAGCAGTTCCGAAACCAACCACCCGGATTTCATCAATGTCAATATGCTCATCACCGTCGTGGGCGACCTCGCCTATGTCAACTACGACGAATACAGCGCCGAAAAAACCGGCACGAAATACACCCTGACCAAGATTTTCAAGGTGCTGCGCAAAGTCGGCGGCGATTGGAAGTTTGTCAGCGTGTGCTCGTACTGGAACTACGATTACAAGTTCTCGAAAGAGGAAATAAAATAAAAACACTCATTCCCTCTTTAGGGTGGATTGGGCATTTTAGCACCGTTTAAGTTTTGAGAGGCCGGGTTATCAAACCCGGCGGTTGCGGCGCCAAACTTCCGGGTTTGATAACCCGGCCTCTCCACCTAAAAATCTGTATTTCATCTCAAAGAGGGAAAGAACGAATAAAAAAGGTAGCATGGCCGGGCCGCCTGAGGCCGTCCAGCCACGCACTTCAACCATTCACCAACACCAATTTTTATTGTATGAAAAACATCCTCACCCTTGCCTGCTGGCTGCTGGCATGCAGCTACCTTTTTGCCCAGTCCAACCTCCAGCAAACCCTCAGTGTGAACAGCTCGGGAGCTGTCGCAGACCCCAGCGCCCAACTCGACGTGAGCGCCACCGACAAGGGCATGCTCGTGCCCCGCATGACCTCGGTGCAACGGACGGCCATCGCAACGCCCGCCACGGGCCTGCTCGTGTTCGACACCTCAACGGGCGGCTTCTGGTTCTACAACGGTGCAGCCTGGCAGACGGTCGGAAGCGGCGGCGGCAGCCCTACTTCCTACATCGCCGATGCGGATGGCAACACCAAAATCCAAACCGAAGAAAGCCCCAACGAGGACATCATCCGCTTCGACCTCGGCGGCACGGAGCAGATGTTGCTGCGCAAAAATGCGGGAAACGTTCCCCGGCTGGAAATCCTCAATTCTTTGAGCAACACCTACCTGGGGCAGGAGGCGGGCACTTTCAACTCGACCGGCGAGAACAACACCGGCATTGGCAGGGTCGCGCTTTACTCCAACACCACCGGCGGGCAGAACAGCGCCCTGGGGAGGAATGCGCTTTTTTCCAATACCACCGGCGACGAAAACACCGCCAGCGGGGCCTATTCGCTCCACCTGAACACTACCGGCTCCCGGAACACTGCCATCGGGAGGGCTGCGATGAACACCAACACCACTGGTTCTTTCAACAGCGCTTTGGGGACGGAAGCGCTGTTTTCCAATACAGGCGGTTTCTCCAATGTCGCCATTGGCGCCCGGTCGCTGTACAGCAACACCGACCGTTCCAACCTCGTGGCGGTGGGCGATTCGGCGCTGTACCACAATGGGATGGGAGTCAACGCCATTTTTCTGGGTGCCCTCAATACAGCAGTAGGCTCTAAAGCGCTTTTTTCTAACACCAGTGGTTCAGGGAATACTGCCAATGGCTACCAGTCACTGTATTCCAATACCTACGGCGACATTAACACTGCCAATGGATATGCTGCGCTTTTTTCCAACACGACGGGCCGTGATAATACGGCCATCGGTTCAACTGCACTTAAGCTCAATATCAATGGCAATGAAAATACGGCCACTGGTTCAAGAGCACTTTTTTCCAATACCACCGGAGACGAAAACACAGCCAATGGACATAAGGCGCTACAGTTTAATAGCACAGGCATTGGAAATACCGCCAATGGCGCGAATACGCTTTCCTTCAACGACACGGGCAACTACAACACCGCCAATGGATTGGACGCATTGATATCCAACTTGACTGGAAGCGACAATACTGCTGTTGGCATTAGGGCGCTTTACCATAGCACCGACCGTTCCAACCTCGTCGCCGTGGGCGACTCGGCGCTGTACAACAACGGGGTGGGTGCCAGCGCCTCATTTCATTCCGTCCGCAACACGGCAGTAGGCAGCAAGGCGCTTTTCTCCAACACCACCGGGCATTCCAACACCGCTCATGGCTTCCAGACATTGGAGTTCAACACCACCGGCAACAGCAACACCGCATCCGGTAGGAATACGATGAATTCCAACACCACAGGCAACGCCAATACTGCCAATGGGAACAATGCACTTTTTTCCAACACCACCGGCTCGTACAACGTCGCCATCGGTATGCGGGCGCTTTACAACACCACCGACCGTTCCTACCTTGTGGCGGTGGGCGACTCGGCGCTTTACAACAACGGGATAGGGGCCACCTTGGCAAGTCATGCTGTCAGCAATACGGCGGTGGGTTCAAAAGCCCTTTTTTCCAACACTACTGGTTCTGAAAATACGGCCAACGGCTTCGAGGCACTTACTGCCAATACCCTCGGTATCGGTAACACCGCCATTGGTACATTTGCGCTTTATTTCAACACCACAGGCGGCGTAAACACCGCAAATGGTAGGTATGCACTTTTTTCCAACACGACCGGCAGCAACAACACGGCCAATGGTGCTTCTGCACTTTTGTCCAATACCACCGGCAGCAGTAATATTGCCACCGGGTCATTGGCCCTTTATTCCAATACCACGGGTAGCTTCAACATTGCCAATGGGTCAATTTCCCTATATTCTAACACTACCGGCTCGTACAATGTCGCCAATGGGACTGCCGCCCTGTATTCCAACACGAGCGGCTCATACAACACCGCCAACGGCAGGTCTGCACTTGAAGCCAACACGACCGGCTTTTCCAACGTCGCCGTTGGCTTCCAAGCGTTGTACAAAAACACCGTCCGCTCTAACCTTGTGGCAGTGGGCGACTCGGCGCTTTACAACAATGGGGTAGGGGCAGGCGCTTTTGAAGCCATCCGCAATACGGCCATTGGCAGCAAAGCGGCGTTTGCCAACACCATCGGCAACGACAATACCGCCCATGGGTTTCAGGCGCTGTATGCCAATACTTCCAACGGCAACAACACGGCCACAGGCTCCCGTGCGCTTCGCAACTCCACTGGCGACGATAACACGGCCACGGGGTCTAATGCGCTTTTTACCAACACCTCAGGTAGCAGCAATACCGTCAATGGCTATATTGCCATGTATTACAATACCACCGGTTCCAATAACAATGCTACCGGAAAATCGGCATTGTACGACAACACCACCGGCTCCAACAACAACGCTTATGGAAGGGAAGCCCTCATATCCAATACCACCGGGAGCAACAACTCAGCGCTGGGCCACCATGCCGACGTGGCATCGGGCAACCTGACCAACGCTACTGCCATCGGTGCAAATGCCTTGGCTGGTGCCAGCAATAGCCTCGTGCTGGGCAGCATCAATGGGGTGAACGGCGCAACGGCCAGCGTCAACGTCGGCATCGGCACCACCACGCCGGAGGTCAAGCTACATGTGGTGGGAGGCTCGGACGTGTCGCCCACAGGGGGCGGATTTTTGCAATTGGGCAGCTCCTCAGGCTTGAACATCGGCATGGACAACAATGAAATCATGGCCCGGAACAATGGCGCAACCGCCAATTTAATTTTGAACAACAATGGCGGCAATGTCGGCATCGGGCGTGGCCCCGCCACCAATGCCTTGGAAGTGGAAGGCACTGCCTCCAAATCCACCGCCGGCGACTGGCTCGCCAACTCCGACGCCCGCCTGAAAAAGAACATCCAGCCGCTTAACTCCCAACTGATGTTGCAAAGCCTGCTTGCCCTGCAAGGCGTCACCTACGAATGGAACGACGACAAAACCGGCTCGAAACGCCCCGAAGGCATCCAGTATGGCTTTACGGCGCAGAATATCCAGGAAGTATTCCCCACGCTGGTGGAAGAGGATAAGCTAGGTTATCTGCAAACGGCCTATGGCACGTATGATGCGATGACGGTGGAGGCGATACGGGCGTTGAAAATGGAGAATGATGAATTGAAATCGCAGATTCACGCCAGTAAAATGGAGAATGCAGCCATGAAAGCTCAAATAGAAGCTGAAAAGACTGCCAATGCTGCTCGTTTCGACAAGATCACCGCCGCCCTCGCAAGCATGGGAGTGGAACTAAAATAACCAGGATGCAGGATAGATGAATGGGATGCTGCACCGGCAGCATCCCATTCATCCTGGTTTATCCCATTCATCCTGGTTCAATAAATCACCGCCGCCCTCGCTGTTGCTGGCAATGCGGCAGGGAATGGAGGACTTTCCATCAATCCTTCTCCGCAGAAGCAGGCGGAGCAAAAGGCGGGCACCCCTCGATGACCGTTTCCAGCACCCCGCCGGGCGCCGTCGTGAAATTTGGCAACAGCGTAATGCTGTTGCCTGCCTTGAGAACAACGACCCCCCCGCTGTTCGGCCCAGTGCCCTGGGCGGACAAGTCCTGGGCGGCGTGATAAGTGCCGGGGGTGATATTTCCACTCAACAGCAAAGTGTTCGGGCAACCGCCGCCGGGGGCGGTGCAAAGTCCCAGTATCCAGCCGTTTAGTATGCCGACATCCCCGCCCGCATTGTCTTCAATGCTCAAGGTCCAACTGCCTACCGGGTTTTCTCCATTGAAGGCGGAGAGCGGGTTTTGCGGCTGCTGGGTATTCCCGGCGTTCAGCGGACAAGACAGTGGGTTGGCTGCCTGGTCGTCGAGGGTGATGTTGAAGTCGTCCTGGTCACCGCACTGGTTCTGAATCAGCACGACCGTCGTACCCTGCGGACTGGTGAGGCGGAAGATAAGGTCGCCGGGGAAGGTGTGCGTACCCGACAGGCCTATGATATTCACGTCCGTCAGCGTTCCTGTCAGCGGTATGGTGATGATGGAGGAGATGGTGTTCTCGTCGAGGATGTTGATGGGGGTGTCGGTGCTGCCGTATGTGTTGCAGTTGTTGCAGGAACTACCGTTTTCATCGAAACCGAGGTCGTACCCAGCTCCCTGCGGACGGGCGTTGCCGTCGTAGTCGGTAGCGGGGGCGCCGGTGGCGGTGCCTGCGTCCTTCGCAGGCGAGCAGGACTGGAGGTGCGGGTCGGTGGTGCTGACAAAAAGCGGGTTGGTGCCGTACACCATGCCGGCGCCGCAGGTGGCATCCGCCGGGCAGGAGGGGTCTTGCAAGAAGGTATGGCTGATGTTGCAGGAGCTGGAAAATTCGTTGCGGATGTCCAGCGTGGCGGGGGCGGTGTTTCCCCAAAAAATGCAATTGGTGAGCGTGGCGGTAGTGGAAACGGAGTTGAGCAGCCCGCCCGTATGGATGGAGGCGGCATTACCTGAAAAAGTACAGTTGGTGATGGTGGGCGCACCGGAAAAGGCGTTCCAAAGCCCGCCTGCGAACGAGGCGGTGTTTCCCTGAAAAGCACAATTGACGAGGTTTGCCGAAGAGCTTTCCAGAGTCATGCCCCCGCCAGTTCCGGCTGCGTTTTCCAAAAAAAGGCAGTTGGAGATGATGGCAGCCGAGTTGGAGAGCCACATTCCCCCGCCCCGGTCGTTGGGGTAGTTTCCGTCGTTTGCATTTCCATTTATTACGATGAAGCCATCCAAAACTGCCGTGTTGTTGAGGCTGCTCCCGGTCACGACGTGGTAACTGTTGTCGCTGTTGTCGGAGGGGGTGCCGATGTCGCCGCTCAAAATGGTGACCGCTCGGGGGCTGGGCCGGTCGGCGAGGTTTGCTTCTGTGCCGTTGAAGCCGCCGTAAATGGCGAGGTTGTTTTTCATCACAAAAGAAACCGTGCGGTTGGTGGTGGAGGTCGGCTTGTATGTGCCAGCCGCTATCCAAATCTGCGTTACCCCGGAACAGTTGTTAGCCACTTCGAGGGCGGTTTGCAGGTCGGTGAAGGCATTTGCCCAGGAGGTGCCGTTGTTCAAGCCAGCCGCATCGTCGTTCACGAAGATGACGTTGCCCGCCGGGCAGCAGTTGTAGGGCGTGGTCAGTACGGGAGCACCCGGTTCCGTCCAGTTGGAGGTGTTGCCCGACAGGGCAAAATTCGTCAGCGTGCCATCGCTGTTGCTGGCGGTCAGGTCGTCGAGGGTGGTGGCGCCGGCATTGTTGCCGCCGGCGGTTCCCTGGTTGAATTGGTAATAAGCCACCAATCCCGGTTCGTTTCCGACCAGTTCATGGTCTTTTTGGCAGGCGACCTCGTAGGCAGCTTTGGCGTAGTTCCAAATCCGCACCTCGTCCATTTTCCCATCGAAATAAGGGTCGGGCCATTGCGACTTTCCCAGGTAGTTGTTGGGCAGGTTGCCCAAAGCGGCGGGCGTCAGGGTCATGTTGGTATTTTGACCAACCTGCACCCCGTCAATGTACATCGTACCGGTGTTCGTGGCATCGTCGAGGGTGATGGCATAGTGTTGCCATTGCCCGATAGCGGCGCTGACGGAGGATAAAATCCGTTCCTCGCCGCTAGAAGTAGACGTGGTGATGGCAAAAATGGGGTTGTCGCCGGGCGAGCCTTTTGGCGTGAGGTACATGTAGGTGGTGGTGTTCGCCCCAAAATCGAAGATGCGCTGCCAGTAGGTCGAGCCGTCCCAATAGACCCATGCCTCGATGGTGAAATTGGTCAGCGTGCCAGTCAGGTTGGCGGGCAACGCCACATAGTCGTCCGTGCCGTCGAAGTCCAGCGTTTTTCCGCCTGTACAGCCTGTGGGGGTGTTCAGCACGATGGGGTTAAAAACCCAGGAAGCCATACAGGTCGGGTCGGCTTGCAGTCTGGCTTTGGCGAAGTAGTTGCCGGGCGCCAGACCGGAAAAAAAGGCGTTTGTGCTCCAGGTGGCACCATTGTCCACGCTGTATTCCAAGGTGCCGTTGCCCGTCGCATCAACCACGATTGTGCCAGGCGTGGAACAGGACGGTTGCGTGACGAGTGGCGGGCTAACCGAGGGCGGGGTGCAGGCTCCCGGTTGAACGACCATATATACATGGTTTTCACTAAAGACAATGCATTGGGCCGATACCTGTACCTGCAACCGGGTCATGTTCAAAAAATCATTCGGGTTCACAATTGCTGGCGGAGGGTTGGCCAATTTATAGGAAACACCGTAAACTTCGTATGCCCCAGCCGCCAGACCGGTAAAGTCAGCGGTAGGGCTGATGGCCGCTATTTGGCCGTTGGCGGTGTTGACGGCAGCGTAGGTGTATCCATAATCCGCCCCGGGCCCAGGCCCGCTTGGGCCTATCAATACATACCCGCCTGCATTGTTTGAAAAACTGACTGTTCCGGAAGCTGTAGGCTGGCCAATCCATGGGTGAAATACCATGGTATAAGTTGTCCCTGGTACAAATGTGCCTGCGATGGGGAAAACGCCGCCGAGCCCGCCCGGCCATGGCAGTTCAAAATAATTGGACGTGATGAAGCCGGTGCACATATTCATGGGGTCATAATTGCCGGTATGGACTGAGAAAAATCCCGACGGTCCTCCTCCTGCCCAATTGAGAGTAAAAGTATAGGTACCGGTTTTATTCACCTGGAATTGTAGGGTGCTGTAATAATTGGGGCAACACCCCCCTACCCAGCAGCCAACCTGCACTGTATCAAAGAGCACGGCTTGGGTTTGCATGCCGGTACCCGGCACATTAAATGCGGTGGAAGTGACCGGCCCGTAGTAAGGCGAAAGGTTCAAGTCCAATGAAGGGGAACCCTGGACGGCCGTTACCGTGTCACCTGGGACAATGATACCCGCATCGGCCATACAGGGACCAGAGATGGTGAAATCGCTATCCGAAACGTCGAAGAACACCACATTTTCATAGGTAGCACACGCTATTTTCACCCGCACCATATTGGTCCCAGGAGGGTAGCCGCCCGGAACGGCATAAGTATATGAGCCATCGTTGGGCGTACCCGTGGCAATGGTAATGGGGTACGTGTAGCCGCCATCCAGGGAAAGAAAGATGTCCACCGTAGCGCAACTCACGGGAGCGTTGTCGGTATTGGCCACGTCCCAGGTGATGTCGGCATTGGTACCGGCTGTCCAGGTGCCGCCGCCGTTCGGGGCGGTCACTTTGAACGGGCCTGAATTGCCATCCACCTCGAAAGATAGCGTCGCATAATCGAAAGCGCCGCCGGTGGGTTCAAAATCCCTGGCCACCAGTCGAAAGGTCAGGTTGCGGGAATAAGTGGGCAGGCCTTCCAAATCCAGGGTGTCGCAGTTGTTGCCCATATTATCGCAATTGGCGAAGCCAAAAGGAATGGTATCGTTTACCAGATCTTCGAGGCGGGGGATGGTCCTTACATTTCCATCAGTAGTCGGGAAAAAGTTTCTGAAAATGGGTGCATTTCCGACAGGGTATAGCCGATGGTTTATCACATTGTAGGTCGTGTCATTGTTGTATTGCTGCCAATTGTAAACCAGCGTTGTGTTGGGGTCGGGGTCGGTGGCAGACCCTGAGAGTTGGAAGGGCGTACTCTTGGGGATGTACATGCCGCCCGTCCCCACAGTCACGGTCGGGATGGTGTTATTGGTTGCAACGCCGGGCACGCAATGTCCTGGGTCTTCCACCTCGGTAGCGGCCAGATCGGTAGATGATACATGGAAATAATCGCTGCTGCCTGGCAAAGCATCGTTCCGTCCCATGATGGTATTGCCAATCGCAATATGATCGTACCGGTTGGGCGGGCCGGTATCTGTCGTGTGCGGCATCCAGAACTGATGCCCCATTTCGTGTATCAGAATGCCGACTTCGTTGATACTCATGCCCGATGCTTTGAAACTGGGGATACAGGGGCCTGCGCCAGCCCAGCCTCCGCAACCCGGACAGGAAGTGGGGTATTGCAACAGGTGACCAATGTCGTAATTCGATGCGCCAATGACGGTGTTACAAACGATGTTGTTTGTTTCTAAATCATCTACTATTGGCGGATCGTGAATTTGGCCATCGTTCAAATAAGGATCTGTATTACCATCAAAATAAAGCACTTGATCGTTGTTGGGGACAAGTTCAAACTTGATAGCCATCTCCCGGATGTAAATCAGGTTGACGGCATTGACACTTGCTGCCATTACTGCCAACACCGAAGCCACTGTCCCTCCATTAGCCAGCCCAAACTCGCCCGTGCATGGCATGGCCAGCCTGTATGTGCGTAGTTTATCACCCATAGCCAGGGGGGAATTCACCATATTTTCGGCAACATTTTGCGGGGCGGTGCCTTTTGGCGGAGCGTGTTTATGCAGTGTTTCTTGCTGCATTTCGCCGTGTTCGTATGGGCACATATAATTGGCCATTGCATCCGCAGGCTCATAAAATGAAACATAGCGGGCCGGGTCTGCCCCGCCTTCCGGTTCAATGTAAACCCGCTGGAATTTTTCATCCACCAAGAAGGCATGCAGCCCAGTCGGGGAAATGGTGACGCTTACCCCGGAGACGCCGTCCTCCATGCACTTGCCGTGGTAGGTTTGGATTTCAGGATACCTGGCTGCCAGGTCGGGGTGCATCGGGTGGGTGCGGAACATACGGAACGACTTCCGCACGCCGTCGGGCATGGGCAATTCGATGACAGCCCCGGCTTTGTGCAGGCTTTTTTCGGAAAAATCGGGCGAACCCGCCAGCGATTGGGACAGGCTCGCCAGGTCGAGGCTGAAAGTGGTTTGCGCCTGTTTGTTTGTTTGGCCAAAACCAAAAAAAGCAATGAGGAGAAAAGAAAAAACGAGAAGGGGATGGTTTGCAGTGATTTTCATTTGAGAAATGTGTTTGATGAATAGAGTGGCTTTTGGGGCATCTGCTGTTTTCATTTGGCTTTTGTGCCACTAACAAAAGTGGTGAACAATTGGCCCCAAAGATGGGACAGCCCCGCCCGGATGGGCTTGGACATTTCATTCAAAGACTTGGATTTTTTCGATAGGAAGATAAAAAGCGGTAGGTATTTGTGAAGAAACCCGGGCAGGCGCAATAACCGTTTCCCTGGGTAGGCATTCCAGTAAAAAAAAGTAACCGTTACTGTAAGGTCTTATTGCGAGGGCGGAAGGGCGCCCTTAGAAACTGTTTTAAAACCTGCCATCCGGAAAAACTCCCCTCTCTAAAAGTTCTTCTTTAAGTAAGGATGAAAAAATAACTTCCCTATTTTGATTTTGAAACTTCAGTAAAAGAAGGTTTTTATAAAAATATGATGCACATTTTACTTTTCCTCCCTTACTCAGGAGCGATTTTAGCCAACAGCCTTGCCCAACAAACACTGGCATTTCCTACCTTGCGGCGAACATCCAACAT
The DNA here is from genome assembly GCA_020636005.1 of Lewinellaceae bacterium. GTDB lineage: Bacteria > Bacteroidota > Bacteroidia > Chitinophagales > Saprospiraceae > UBA6168. The sequence goes on along the minus strand of JACJYR010000011.1, from coordinate 40,593 downwards.
TCGTCCTGCATGCAAATTTTTTTCCGAGTTGTTATTGCCCATTTCCCAATATTCTATTTAGGACTGTTTTGTTGTGCTTCTCCCCCCGGTGCCACGGCGCAGGGCGTGGAAGTCATTGACAGCTTGAAAAATGAACTGCCCAAGCTGCCGGAAGATTCCACGAAGGCGTTGCTTTATGATGAAATCTGCTGGCAACTGCTTTATGTTAACCCTTCGGAAGCATTGAAATATGCCGATTCCACCATCCTCCTTTCCGAACAAGTCCATTTTCCAAAAGGCATCGTAAAAGGGACATCGAACAAGGCCGGCTGCCATTATGTGATGGGTGATCTGGAGAAGGCCCTGGCCCTGCACGAAAAGTGCGATTCCCTCAGCACAGTTTTCGGCTACCTGAGAGGCAGGCGGGCCGCCAATTCAAACATTGCCAACATCCTCTACCAAACGGGGGATTTTGCAAAAGCCCTGGAGCGCCATACCATTTCATTGAAATGGGCGGTGGAAGACAAAGACACCGTCGGGGTGGTGAAAGCCTATTCCAACCAATCAGCCGCAATGATGGCCATGGGCGATTTCCAGGCGGCCATTGAAACGATGTTGAAGGCGCTGGAATTGATGGGCCAAACAGCAGTGGACAAGTGGCTGTACGGGATCGTCCACAACAACCTATGTGCCTGTTTCCACGAGATCCACGATTTTGAAAAATCAGTCCCGCACTGCCGGAAAGCCATCCAGGTGCTAGAAGAAACCGAACGCTTTGCGCTGCTGCCCACCCCCTTGTTCAACCTTGGCGATGCCTACTCCATCCTGGGGAAAAGGGACAGTGCCTTGGCCATGTTGAAAAAAGGGTTTGAATACGGGCCGGAGGATAGGACCCTGTACTACGGATATGCCCACCTGGGCAGTTGGTACTCCTTGGGCGACCAACTGGACTCGGCGCTCCACTACATGCAATTGGCCTACGGTTTTGCCAAACAAACGGGCCTGGCCCCCGAGGCCGCTACCGCCGCATTCAATGTGGGAAAAATTTACCAGAAAAAAGGTAAGGAACAGCTTGCCTACCAGTATTTCAGCGAAGGCATAAAAGGGCTGGAAAGCCTGCCGGGCAACCAGGTGCAATTGACCGAGGGCTACCGGGATTACCTGCTCCTGAAAAGCAAGCTGGGGCTAAGGATACCCCCAGAGGAAATGGAGCGGTATATCGAGATGCGGGACAGTGTGTTCAGTGAAAAAAAGGAGGCACTGCTGAACGAAATCGAAACCAAGTACGAGACAAGGCTGAAGCAGGATTCCATCGGTATGCTGGAAATACAGAACAGGTTGGTGGTCTCGGAACTGGATCGCAGCGAAAACCTGAAATGGCTGTTTGCCACCCTGGCCACTTTGTTTGTATGCCTTTCCGGAGCGCTGTATTATTTTTTCAGGTTAAAAAAATCGGAGTCCCAGCGGCTTGCCAGGGATATGGAAATATTGGAATCCGCCAACCTCGACCTGAAAGACAGCCTGAGCGACAAGGAGAAACAACTGGTTTCCCCGGCCTTCCTCGCCCAGCAGCCCATCACCCTCACCAACCGGGAAAAGACCGTGCTGCAACTGGGCGACATCCTCTATATCAAGGCTGAACGGGGCGCCGTGCAGGTGGTCACCGCCGGTGAGAAGTACTGGGACTGGCAACTGCTCAAACACTATGCGGCCATCCTACCTGAAGGACTCTTCGTGCAGTCGCACAAATCCTATTTGGTGAACCGGCTCCACGTGAAGGAACTGAAAGCAACCACCCTAAGCCTCAGCAACGGCAACGCATTGAATGTCGGAAAAACCTACCGGGAAAATTTGCAGGCTGCGCTGCTCCGGCCTTCGGAAAACGGCTGATGCTTATTTTTTTCATTGGGTAAAATCGGGCGTTCGTTGGATTGTGGGGTTTTTTCATGGCCTGTTGGGCGGGTTTGTAGATTGTTTTTTGGTTATTGGGCGCTCCCCTCCCTGGTAGAGTGGGGGGGGGGGGGGCCAAAAAAACCAAGATTAGATTCAGTGGATTTGCAAAAAAACACGACAGGTTTGGCTGGCCTTGTGCCACACGATTTGAGCTACTCAAAATTTAATTTTCATGAAAAGTTTAGCACCCATTTTTTTCTTCCTTGCCAGCGCTGCCGTTTTGTGCGGGCAGACCACTTATACAGAAAGCCCCATGGCGTATGTGTGCGGGAATTACGACGCAGGCGGGGATGGCATCAGGTTCAGGGTTTGGCCTACCCCCATCGTGGGCAGCAATGCTGTTTTCAGGATACGGAAGGCAGCCAACAACACCTGCAGCGGTAGTGCCAATTTCGGTACTTCCGGCACCATGAGAATAAGGGAAAATTCTACCACAGGCCCCATTGTAGCTTCCTGCAACTTGTCTTCCTGCGGCGGCAGCGATTATATAGATTTAAGCACCACCTTGACTTTTACCTCGGGAAGTAAAAACTACTACGCCACCATCACAGCTGGAGGATTTGATTATTGGGCGGGGGCCATCACCATCACTGCCAGCACTCCCCAGAACATCAACATTACCAGCCCCAGCGGCGGCAGCTTCAACAAGGGCTGTAACCTGAACATCCAATGGACTTCGACCAATGTGGGCAACGTGTCCATCGAACTTTACCGGGTGAGCACCAACACCGTGGTCGCCGTCATCGCCGACGGCATCTCCAACTCCGGCTCGTACAGTTATACAGTGGGCACCGAGCAGGGTGGTCAGTACCCCGGCAACATCCCTGGTGGAACGTACCGCATAAAAATGTACGAGACCGGCACGGGCAACGCCCTCGACTACAGCAACGACTTCACCATCAACACACCCAGCCTCACCGTGTCGTCGCCCAACGGCGGCGAGTCCTTCGCCCTGGGCGGCAACATGCCCATATCCTGGACTTCCGCCAATTTCTGCGGCAACGTGAGCCTGGAACTGGTGGACGCCTCCAACAACTTCGTGGCGCTCATAGCCGACAACACTGCCAACGACGGCTCGCACACCTGGCCCGTGAGCGGGGTGGCCACCGGCAACTATAAGGTGAAAATCTACAAAACCGTGCCCTCCGGCGCCAGCCCGGTGCTGGACTACAGCAACAGCACTTTCTCCATCACCAACGCCCCCCCTTCCATCAACATTACCAGCCCCAGCGGCGGCAGCTTCAACAAGGGCTGCAACATGAATATCCAGTGGACTTCGGTCAATGTGGGCAACGTGTCCATCGAACTTTACCGGGTGAGCACCAACTCCGTGGTCGCCGTCATCGCCGACGGCATCTCCAACTCCGGCTCGTACAGTTATACAGTGGGCACCGAGCAGGGGGGGCAGTACCCCGGCAACATCCCTGGTGGAACGTACCGCATAAAAATGTACGAGACCGGCACGGGCAACGCCCTCGACTACAGCAACGACTTCACCATCAATACGCCCAGCCTCACCGTGTCGTCGCCCAACGGCGGCGAGTCCTTCGCCCTGGGCGGCAACATGCCCATATCCTGGACTTCCGCCAATTTCTGCGGCAACGTGAGCCTGGAACTGGTGGACGCCTCCAACAACTTCGTGGCGCTCATCGCCGACAACACTGCCAACGACGGCTCGCACACCTGGCCCGTGAGCGGCGTGGCCACGGGCAGCTATAAGGTGAAAATCTACAAAACCGTGCCCTCGGGCGCCAGCCCGGTGCTGGACTACAGCAACAGCACTTTTTCCATCACCAACACCGTCCCCTCCATTGATATCACCAGCCCCAGCGGCGGCAGTTTCAACAAGGGCTGCAACATGAACATCCAATGGACTTCGGTCAACGTGGGCAATGTGTCCATAGAGTTGGTGCTCGCCAGCAACAATTCCGTGGTAGCCGTTATTGCAGACCCAACGGCCAACGACGGTCAGTTTACCTGGGAAACAGGCACCAATAAAGACGGCATCTATCCGGGCAACATCCCGGCCGGTTCTTATAAAATAAAAATGTACGAGACGGGTACGGGCGCCGGTGTGGATTACAGCAACGCCATCACCATTACTGCCCCGTCCATGGCGTTTACCTTCCCGAACGGCGGGGAAAGTTTCGCCCTGGGCAGCAGCATGGCCATTGCATGGAACCACAGCAATTTCTGCGGCAACATCAGCATCGAACTGGTGAACGGTTCCAACACCATCACCGTGGTGGCGGACGACATACCCAATTCGGGAGCGTTCAACTGGATAGTGGGGGGCGCAGCGCCTGGTACCAACTACCGCCTTAAAATATACAAGACTGTGGCGCTGCCGCCCAGCCCGGTTGTTGATTTCACGGATGCCGTGTTCGAGATAACCAGCGGGAGTGGGGGAGGGAACTGCGCCAACATTACCGACCTCGATCCGAACGACCCCAACGAAGTGGAAGCCTACAATGCCGCCTCTTGCCTGTGCCAACTGGGCTTCGTACAGCCCCAACCGTATGGCGCTGGCAACTCCAACGGCGTAAACCCCGCTGCCGAAATTTACCGGGCAGACCTGGCAAAACTGGTCTATTACGCTGTGTATAAAGGGAACCTGCCCAACCCCGATCCCTCCAAGTTTTTCCCCAACCCCTTTGTCGATCTGCAATCGCAGTTTTCCGGCAACCCCTACTATGATTTTGCAAAAGCACTCAGCTACCTGGAATTTGGCGACGGCGTGGCGCCGTTCGACCGGGATTTCCTAAACTTCCTTCCCTATGGGAACATCCAAAAACGATATGCCCTGAAGGTGTTGCTGGAAGCCTTCAACATTGCCCCCGACAACAGCAACGGCGGCACCATCCAAAACGTCAGCCCTGGCGACGACGCCTACGGGTATGTCCACAAAGCCTGGGACATGCAACTGATAACATCCCCGGGAGGCAACGCCACGTTGCCCGTCACCAGGCAGGACGTGTTCATCATCCTGCACCGGCTCATCCTGAACACAGGCAATGGGGGCTGCAATACCAGTTACACAGCGCCCACCATCATGGCTTCCAGTTATTTCCATCCTGGAAATTTTACCACTGCCAACCTGGCCAGAGCCGTCGGCACGGGCGAAGGGTATTTTTCCCACACCCCCAATGGCGGCTTTGCCATTCCCGGCCTTAACCTGCCGTTGGTATTTGCCCCTTCCTACAATTCATATTTGTCTGAACTCCCAAAAGCATTCCGCCCCTTGCAGCCCCTGGGCGGCGGGTGGACACACCCCTACAACGCCTACATCATCCGCATACCGGCGTGGTCGGAAGGCGGTTATTCCGTGTCGGCCAAGACGATGGTGTTTTGGCCCTCCGGCGAAATCCATTTTTATGACGACGCCACCCAAAACCCCGACACGTATGGTGTTTTTGATGAAATAACGACGTTTGGCGCCACCACCATCCGCATCAAAAAGAAGAACCAGGTCGAGTTCACGTTTACCAAATACGGCACTGCCCCCAGCGACCCCTACATGCTGACACTGATAGAAGACCGGAACGGGAACAGCATCCAGATCGTCACCGAAACTGCCCAGAAGACGCCCCGCCGGATTGACCGGGTCATCGGCACGGCTGGCCGCATCCTGGAGTTCAGCTACCAAAGCGGCACCGACTTTCTCAGCTCCGTGCTGGATGTGGCGGGCAGCCGGATCATGTTTTTCAGCGTGAACAGTGCAGGGAACCTTGCCTGGTACCAAAACCCCAAAGGCATCAAAGAATATTACAGCTATGGCGCCAACCCTGGCTGGCACCTGCTGTACGAGGTGACCCGCCCGGCCCTCAACAAAATCAACAACGACTATGATCCCGCCAGCCGCAAATTGCTCTATTCAAAGGTGCTGGAAAACGGGGTGGAAAAGTATAGGCTCGACGTGGCGGTGTCGGCCCATTATGCCACCTCCAACCCCTACATTTCCTCGACCCTCACGGACATCAATTCGGTGACGGACAACGAATTCACCACTGCTGGTTTTTTGGGCACCAGCACCATCAACAACAACGGCACCAACATCAGCCACCAAAACATCTATGGCGGCGGCGACCCCTCCCTGCCCAGCCAGGTGAAATACGGCAACCTGGGCAACAGCGGCCAGACGTTCGACCTGGACTACCTCTACGATGCAAAGGGCAACGTGACCAAGATTACCCTGCCCGACGGAAGCTATCACCAATTTACCTACAACAGCCAGACCAACGACCTGCTGACCTACCGAAACCCCCGGAATAAAATCACCACCTACCAGTACGACGCCAACGCCAACCTGGACAAAATAATAGACCCGTTAGGTTTTGTCACGGATTATACCGTCAATTCGCTGGGCCTGGTGACCCAAGTGAAAAACCCCCTGAACATCACGGTCAATTTCAGCTACGATGCGCAGGGCAACCGTACAAGCATCAGCGCACCCCTGGGCATCACCTCCACTTTTTCCTACGACAACATCGGGCGGGTGACCAGTAGCTCCAACCCCAACAACCAGGTGACCCAATATCTCTACGACGCTCATGGCCAGGTGACCAAAGTGACGCGTGTGAGCAACGGTGGCAACGTCGTCACCAACTATTCCTACGATGCCAACGACAACCCGACTTCCGTACAGAATGCCAATGGCCATTCCACCACCATGACCTACGACGCGGGGGATTTTATGAAAACAACCACTTTTGGCAACGACACGAAGACTTTTACCTACCACAAGGACGGCCTGCTGAACACTTACCAAAAACCCGACGGCACCTTGCTCACCCATGTTTACGACGACCTGGGCAGGCTCACGAATGATGGGTATGCCAGCTATGTTTACGACAACAAAAACAACCTCACACAGGTGTCGAAGGGCGGCAACACCGTGTCGTTCACCTACGACAACCTGAACCGCCTAACGGGCAGCACAGATTATTATGGAAAAACGGTGGGCTACCAATACGACAACAACGGCAACGTCACGCAACTGACCTACCCGGGCAATTTCACCGTTGCATATACCTACGACGACAACGACAGGATGACAACGGCAAGCTGGAACGGCCTGACTACCTCCTATACTTACCGCAACGACGGGCTGCTATCGAAAACGACCTACCCCAACGGCGCTTACTGCGACTACTTTTATGACGCCGCCGGGCGGATGTCGGGCCTCGACAACAAAAAAAGCGACGGGACCATTATCAGCACCTACTCGTTCACTTCCGATCCCCTGGGCAACCACCTGTCGGAACTCGTCAACGAGCCTTTGGGAATACCTAATTTCCCCGCTCAGAACATTACTGGCGCTTTCAACAGTGAAAACGAGCCCACCGCTATCGGCGGCACTTCTTTTTCGTTCGATGCCAACGGCAACCGCACCGCCAAGGGCAGCCTAACCTCCACTTGGGACAACCGGGATCTGCCCCTTTCCATCGGCAGCAACAACTACGAGTACGACGGCACAGGCCTGCGCCGCAAGGCTGTCCGGAACGGTGCCACCACCAAATACGTCTGGGATGTGCTCGGCATGGGCAACGTGCTGGCAGAGACGGACAACGCCGGCAACATCACGGCTTACTACGTGTACGGCATGGGCCTGATAGCCAAGGTGGACGCCAGCAACCAGTCTTTTTACTACCACTACGATTTCCGGGGCAGCACCATCGCCATGACGAACAGCGGCCAAACGGTCGTGAACCAATACAGTTACGATCCTTTTGGCCAGGTGATGAACAGCGCTGAGGCGGTGGCCAACCCGTTCAAGTATGTGGGGAAATGGGGCGTGTGCAGTGAGGGCACCGGCCTGTACCACATGCGGGCGAGGTACTACGATGCCGCCACGGGGCGGTATTTGAGCGAAGACCCGGTTTGGAACACGAACTTGTATGGGTATGCGGAGAATAATCCGATTGTTTCTATTGACCCAAAGGGGGAAGCAGTTCATACGATAAGCATTGGCCCAAGTGTCTATTTTGGTTTTGGGGGTGAGCTAAACATTTCGTTTTCCTATGATGATGTAAAGAAAGATGTTTCTCTGTCAGCGGGCGGAGGCGGAGGCGCTGGTGCCTATGCTTCCATATTTGATTATCAAGTTAGTGACGGAAATACTCAAAATAGAGTTTTTATTAACAATCAAACATGTATTTCTATGGCTGCTGGAACTTGTGTGACATCTTCGGTTAAGCATAAAAATCTATTATTTGAGCCATCCATAGGTGGTGGACTAACGATTGGGCTGAAATCCACATTTAATGCTGGTTTTGAAATATCTGCAAAAGATACCTATCAAAACGCCAAGAGAACGTGGAAGAAAGTTAATTACACCCTTAGAAATGAAGGGCGAGAGTTCGTGAGAGAGTTTGATGCCTACATTAGAAATGGAAGATAAGGATGTATAATTCTAAAAATATTGATCAATGAAACTATTACGGATATTGATAATTATTGCATACACTATTGATGGTTCCGCCCAAACCATCACCTACACCTACGACGACCTCAACCGCCTGACCCAGGCCGTATATACCAACGGCACCACCATCACCTATACCTACGACAAACTGGGCAACAGGCTGGGCCTGACCGTCGTGCCCGGCAACAACTGCACCACCAACCTGTCGGTCACGGGAAGCGTCACCACCGGGCAGTACCTGTCGGACGGCGACCTCGTATCGGCCAATGCCACCGTGCCGAACGGGGCAGTGGTTGACTTTATTTCCAACACGGGCATCGTGCTGAACGGAGGGTTCACCACCGTGCTGGGCGCCGACTTCGATGCCTTCATCCAGCCCTGCCCCAGCAATGCAAACCCACCGAACGGGGACAGCCTGCGGCCCGGCGGGAAAGGAAAAAAGGAAGAAGAAACACAAGCCAAAGACTAAACACAAGCCATGAAAAATTTCATCCTGCTGATTTTGCTCCAATGCGCAGCGACGGGCCTGCTGGCCCAAATGAACTACCAATGCACCGTCCTGGACAGCAACGACGATCCTGTCGCCAATTCGACCATCAGCGTCCGGGCGTCCATCCGGCTCAATTCGGCAGCCGGCACCATTTCCTACCAGGAGACCCATTCGACGGCCACGGACGATTTTGGCCGCATCAACATTGCCATTGGCAAGGGCAGCCCCACCATAGGCACCTATGCCAACGTGCCGCGCACGGGCCTCCATTTTTTGCAAATAGAAGTTGACCTGAACGGGGGCACGAACTACCAGACGCTCGCCACCACGGAAATACACCCCAGTTTTAAGGCGGACGAGGTTGACCCCCTGTTCGCGGCCAGCCCCGCTGCCACCATTACCAACGCCGATATTTCCAATTGGAATAACGCCGGCGGCGCGGGCAGTGTGGTGGAACTGGACAACTCGAACTATACCACTGCAGACATTAACAACAATGATATTGTGGACGTACAGGAAATCATTGTGCTATCATCCAACTTCAACTCCATGAACAACAACCGCCTGCTGATAACGGGGGGCGGCTTCCAGGGCACAGGAACCCAGGTCGTGGATCTGGGCACTTTCTCTACTGTTTCAAATGTCCATTTCCAGGATGTCATCCTGAGCGGGAGTTATATCCAGTTTGTCAACTGCTATTTTGAAGGGGCCATCAGGATGCCCAGCAACTCCACCGTCACGGGGGGGCGTATTTTCAATGGAGACATTTCCACCATTGTTTCCCTTCGGAATATATCCCTTTGCGACATCACCAACACCACCTTTCCACGGGTGGAAAACATAACCCATTGCAAAATCCAAAACTCGACCATCGGCAGCACCACTTACAACCCGCAGGTCGTTGCCAATTGCGATATTGACGACTGCATCATTTTTATGAATGGGGAATTTACGGGCAATAATTGTGGGGACGCTACCCTGAAAATAAACGACGGCGCTGATTTCGTCCTCATCAACGGGAATGAGTTCGATTCCAACCACCCCAGTGAGGCCTTCATCATTGTGGTGAACCGGAACAGCACGGCGGCCAAGCACCAGGTCAAGATTTCGGACAATATCTTTTGGGGCGATCTATCCTCCTCAAAACACGTCCAGGTCAACGGCACCTACTCCAATGGCTCGTACGACTCCTTTGTACACCTTATCGGCAATTCATTCACACGCGGAAGCCAGGTCATCGAAAACAATTCCACGGCGGTCAACCTCGTCATCTCGAACAACATACTGAACTCCCTGCCCAGCCTGGGCGTCAGCGCGGGCAGCAACGTGATTTTAATCAACAACACCATTATACCATAGCAAATGGGCAACAAATATTTAATAGCCTGCTGTATAGCCCTGGCCACAACATTTTGCCAGGGCCAAAGTATCGTTGCCCCTACCATCGGCCATGCAGGTGCTGCTTTTAATACAGGCGCCATAAAAGGGGGCTTTACCGTCGGTGAGGCGGCCATTGGCACTCATAGCCAGGGTGGCCATAGCTTCTATGTGGGCTACCAATTTATTTTGCCGGCAGGGGGGAACAGCGCTTGCCTCCTGGTGACCAACATACTCCCAGATGGGCCAGGCTCTTTAAGGGAAGCCATTGCCTGCGCCTCACCGGGCGACACGGTAACTTTTGATGCCAGCCTGCCCGGGGGTTTTGTTTATTTGGATCTGCCGACCATTCTGTGCGACAAGCCGGTGATCCTTTTTTCCACCCTGCCTATTACCCTCCGGAATTTCAACCCAAGCAATACCGACGACCTCATGCTCATAACCGGCCCATTGTTTATTGATGGTGTGAATTTGAACGGCACCTCGGAAGACGCCATGATCTTGAAAATCGAACCTGGGGGCAGCATATCCACTGAACAGGGCGAAATGGAGCGGACTTGGTTGAAAACCAACTAAGCAACGATGAAAATCAACTTCGCCATTTTGCATTTGGAAAACCCAGCGGAAAATTGGTTTTTAAAAAATCCCAATGTGAAATTGGGATCGCTTTTTCTTCGATCCTAATTCATTTTCCCGCCTTCCATTTTCTTCTTGCATTAAAAATGTTTTTTATAAAACCGCCGAAATAACTGGGCGCCGGCGCCCAGTGTAAAGTTGTGGAAAGCCCAATTGATATCGGAAAACGGCCCTATTCCACCACCACCAGCCGCTCGCTCACCACGCCCCGCTCCGTAAACAGCGAAACGGTGTACGTCCCGCTGGGCAATTGCATCACGGACAAGGTTTTATCATAAACCCCTGCTTGCTGTACCTGCCCGGAAAGTATCCAGGTGACCAGTTGGCCGGTCGGGTCGAAAACCCCGATGCGCACGGAGCTTGATTGCGGCAGGTTGTAGGCCAAAGCGGCAGCACTGCTGGCCGGGTTGGGTGAAATGCGCAACCAGGTCTTGTTGGGCGCATATTTTTCCCGTTCCAGTTTTTCCAGTTGACGGCGCTCTTTGGCGGCCTCTTTTTCGGCTTTCTTTTCTGCCTTTTGCTGTTCCTTTTGCTGCTTTTTCAGCAGCGATGGCGGGATGGGATCGCAGGGGGCGATGTAGGCCAGGAACTCCGCCCCGAACTCGACCTCAAAGCCCGGCTCCAGGGTGATGGATTCTCCTGCGACGTAGGTCACGTTGCTGCCTACCTTGATGAAGCCGGAAGAAGTGATCGTCAGTTCCGCATTGTAAAAACCGCTGATGACGGGCACTTCGTTGCGGATCATCGTCACCGAGTCGCAGTCGTTGTCGGGGATGGGTGTGCCGATGCAGTAGCAGAACTGGTTGTAGGTATCGTTTTCGGTCAGGGGGTTGCCATCGTCGCAGGGGCTGCCCGCGCTGGGGCAGGTGGCAGCGTTGAAGGCAATTTCGCTCAGGCCCACACAGCCGGAGCCATCGAAATTGCTCAGGGCCGTGAGCAGCACAAAGCGGGCGCTGATGCCGGCAAAGTCGGCCATGTTGAAACCGCCATAACTTGTAGTCCCGGTCGCCTGGGCAAAATTGAAAGTGCCCAGTTCCGACCAATGCACGCCGTCGAGCGAGTAGTCAATTACTACTTCGTTGAAGCCCTGGGCCGATGCGCCGGCGGCGTTGTAGTTCCAGATGTCGGCATCGTCCAGGGCGTAGATGGCGCCAAAGTCGTACTGTATCCAGTGGCCCATGCCACGCTCCGGGTTGGGGCTTTGCCTCGGCTCGCACGATAGCCAGGAGGAGTTCGGGTTGGTAGAGTGGTTGCCGGTATTTTCATCGCAAGGCTCATAAGCGGTGTAGCCCAGGGCATTGGAGCACTGTGGGTCGGCGCAGGGGGTTCCGGTGCAGGTGCAGTTGGCGTCGTACACATCGTTGAAGGTGTTGGCGTCGCCATCGTTGCAGGGTGTACCGGCGGGCAGGCAGGCCAGTTCGCATTGGTAGCGGTAGAGGAAGCTGCCGTCCAAGACGTGCCAGTTGGTGTCCCTGGCCAGTGGCGTTTTCCAGAAAACATAGAAATCGTCGCCGCCCGATTGTTCTTTGTGTACCATTTCGATGGCATAAAATTGCCCGGCCACCAGGTCAATGGAATCGGAAGTTTGGGAGGGCGTATTGTAGTGGTCGTAATCGTCGGTGTAGCCGTCGTTCCAAGCAATTTCGTCGGCCACGGTCGTGGTTTGATTGGGGCTGAGCATGAGGCGCACCTCGTTGTCGCCGGTCACGTTGAAGATGTATTTGCCGGTGGCAGGCGCGCGCAGGTAGCCGCGGATGCGGGTACCGAATGCGTCGTAGTTGTCGGTAAGGGGGCCGCTCAGGTTGTGCAGGATTTCTGCCCGGTCGGGTGAGAGGGGGTACTTAGCGGCAGCATACATACTCGACACAAAGCTGCCGGAAATGGTGTCGTAATACAGTGCCATCAGGCTGCCGCGCTGGCCGATGCAACTGAAGGGTAGGGTAGTGGGAGTGCCGGTGCAGCCGCAGTTGCCGTCCCATTGGTCGTTCACGGTGAGGGAATCATTGTCGTTGCAGGGCGTACCGGCAGGTGGGCAAACGGTACTGCACAGGTCTTCATATACATGCTCCCCCGTGACAATCTGCCAAACAGTGTCGGCAATAGCGGAGGGTGTTTTCCAATAGAGCTGGATGTGGTCGCCGCCGCCGCCTTCGCGCTGGTGCATTTCAAAGAAATAATAAGCACCGGCCACCAGTTGCAGGGTATCGGAAGTTTGTTCCGGGTATTTGTTGTGCTCGGTTACATTGGTCCAACCGGGAATATAGCCCTGGAGGAAAAGCGTGTTGCTGGAGGTGTCCTGGCCGAGGTAAAAAAAGCAATTGTCGTCGCCGGTGAGGTTGAACACATAGCTGCCTGTTTCGGGCGCCTTGATGAAACCCCGGATGAGCGAGCCGTAGTAATCGTTGTAGTTGCCGGTGGGCGTGGCCAGGTTGTTCAGGTCCTCGATGTAGTCGGGGCTTTGGGGGAACTTGGGGCTGTGATACAACTTCTGGATGTCGCCACCGGGCAGGTTTTCGTAGAGCATCCAGCCTATTTTCCCCTGTTCGCCGATGCAGGATTGGGCCGTTGCCCAGCCACAGAACAGCAGCATGGACACGCAGCTGCACGCGAGGTAAACTTGTTGGTTTGTGAGTGATATGGAAATTTTCATGAGCACTTCGATTTAGCAGTTGGCTATTGGTTGTTGGCCTCCTGGGGATACGATATGGGGTTTTATAAAAAGCCCAATGGGTTTACGCCTGAATTGACATCGTAGAACTGGGCAATGTTGGGCAAAATCAGGTGCAGGTCGTTGGGCGAAACACCGAACCAAAGCGCCAGTTCCGCAAAGTATTCATCGGTGGAAGTGGTCGGTATCAGGTTGCCGCGCTGGCTCACCACGAGCGGGTTGTTGTCGAGGTAGAGGTCGGGGAAAGAGCCGTAGATGTCTTTCCCGTTCACGGCCCCGCCCGCCACGATGGCGTTGCCGCCCCAGGCATGGTCGGAGCCGTTGCCGTTGCTCGTGAGCGTGCGGGCAAAGTCGGAGATGGTGAACAGGGTCACCTTGTCCTCCATGCCGATTTCCTGCAGGCCGCTGAACAATTGGCTGATAGCAGTGCTCAGTACGCCGAGCATGTACTCTTGGTTTTCAATCACCTCATTGTGGTGGTCCCAACCGCCGAAGGTCATAAAAAAGGTTTGGCGGCACATGCCCAGCGCTTCCCGTGCGGCGATGACGCGGGCCACCATCCGCATGTTTTGGGAGAGGTAGTGCGTGGAAAAGACCGTGTTCAACTGTACCGTACTGACAGCATCCTTGAAAGCCTCGAAGGTGTCGAGGGTTTGGGTGGTAAGGCCGCCCAGGGTTTGCTGGAACACATTGGCGTAAATTTCCGAAGCCATGTCCTGGATGGCGTCGTCGCGCAGGCGGTTCAGAAAGCCACTGTTGGAGTACCAGGTCGGCACGGCCGGCACGATGCCCTGCACGCCGTCGCCCTGGTTGCTGATGGAGTATTCCAGCACGGTGTTGCCCGACTGGAAGACGTTGCGGCCCGACAGGGAGATGTTCATCGAAATGTTCTGGTTGACATTCTGGCTTTGCAGGATGTCTGCCATGCGGCCGCCCCAACCGACTGCTTCGCGGCTTTGCGGTATGGAGGTCTGCCATTGCTGTATCTGGTCGGAATGGGAGTACAGGCCGAGCGGGCGCTGTACGGTGTTGTTGAAATAGGCCGTGGCATTGGGGATAGGCTCCACCAGCGTGCCCACATTGGCCACGTAGGCCAGTTTCCCGGCCTCGAACATTTGCTGTACGCCGCCCATGCTAGGATGGGCGCCCAGTAGCTTTTCCGTGTAGGTGATGGGGTTCAGGGGCAGGAGGCTGGCCTTCGGCAGGGCGAGGTCGGCGCGGGTGGCGGCGTATTCGTCGTATTCGCCGGTGCCGCGCGGCACGAGCATGTTGAAGGAGTCGTTGCCGCCAGCCAGCAGCACGCACACCAGCGCCTTGTAGTCCGTGGGGGGGGTGAGCGAGGTGCCGATCAGCTTGTTGATGAGCGAGAGGCTGTTGAACGAGGACAAAAAGGTGGCAGAGCCCATGCCTGCACAGCCCGCTTGCCGGAGGAATTTTCGGCGTGAAATTTTAGTCATATCGTTCGGCGGTTTTGTGTGTTTTTAAGTTTTTAAGTTTTTAAGTTCAATTTGGGGCCAGGAAAATTATGGGAGCGGTTATTACCGGAAAATCAAATAATCGGGGGAAATCATGGACAGGAAAATGCCTATCCTGATACGGATCTCGAAATCGTCGTCGGGCACCTGCACGAGCGCTGCCCGGATGCGGTCGCGGGTATCCCAGGTCATCTGGCCATGAAAGAGGATGAGGTTGAGGCGTTCCAGCAACTCGTCCACATCTGCCGTTTCGTCCAACTGCATCTCGTCGGCCAGGTCGAGGTTCACGTACTTGTCGTTGTTCCATTCGCCGCTAAAAATGTCCCGGTATTCCATCACCTGGTTTTGGTTCATGATCCAGGTGTGCAGCCGGTTGGCGTAGCCGACGATGGTCACGGAGTTGGTGATCTGGAATTCCGGGGCTACCAGGCCGGCGCTGTCAATCGGCCCGATGGGCACGTATTCCGGCGAGAAAAAATTGAACACGCTCGGCGAGCCGAGCGGGCGCTGGAAGGTGTTTTGGTAAAAATCGTCCATGTCGTTGCGGTAAACTCCCCTTTGGCTAAAGGCGTTGAAAGCCCGGCAAAGGTGTGTCCAACGGGTGATAGGCTCGCGCAGCATCCCGCGGTAAGGGTCATAGACCAGCGCGCAATCCCGTGCCTCCGGGTCGAGTAGAATCGCCCGGATGACAGCCTTCATGTCGCCCCTTACTCCCTGGCCGTTGTTGTTGAAAGCCGCCGCCACCCTGCCGACGTATGCAGGCGAAGGGTTGGAGGTTATCAGCCGTTGGATAAGCTGCCTGCCGATAAAAGGCCCCACGTTCGGGTGGTTGAAGAGGTTGTCGAGGGCATCGTGGATGTCGGCGTTCCCATTGACGGGGTTGCGGTTGGGCACTACCACGCCGTTGAGCAGGGTCTTGGTGCCTGGCTGGTGCCAGGCATTTTTCATCTGCATGGGCAGGGTGTAGCTGAGTTCGCTGAGCGGGTTCTGGCCAAAGGCAAAGGCATCGCCCCAGGTCAGCCCGGTGTATATTTTGGCGAATTCCTGGATGTCCTCGTTGTCGTAGGTGGGGATGGGGTTGCCCAGCGAGTCGAGTTGGCGGGAGCCGTCGTCGTTGAGCTTATAAAGGCCGATGGTAAAGAGCTGCATGACCTCTCGGGCGTAGTTTTCGTCGGGGAAGCGGTTGAGCGTGGAGTCCGATTTGGGGTTGTTCATGTGGGTGAGGTAGATGCCCATGGCGGGATGGTAGGTCACCTCTTCCAGCAAATCCCTGAAGTTGCCGAAGGCATTGTCGAGCAGCATGTCGTAGTAGTCGGCGAGGGCGAGCGGCACCTCGTCCAGTTCCGGCAGTTCCGATACCACAAAGATTTCGCTGAGGGCCAGCCCTACCCGTGCCCGCAGCACATCGGGCGAGGACATGATGTACTGCCACCAGGCCGAGTGCCAAAACCACAATTGGGGTTGGATATTGTTCGGGTTGCCGCCCATGGCGAAGGTGGAGTCCACTGCCTCGGCGGTAATATCCTGCGTGTATTGCAAAATGCCTATCGCCTTTGGGGCCATGAATTGCGAGTCGAGCCATTCGGCGAAGCTCATCTGCGACATGGCCATGATGGATTCAAAGTCGGCCCCCAGGGTGGCCTGGGCGAGGAAGCGGGAGGCGGCAATTTCGTTGGGCAAAAAACCCAGCCCATCAACGGTCTTGAAGCCGCTGGTGCTGTCCTGCCCGCTGCTGGTGATGACGGACATGCCGCCGGTGTTGCCTTTTCCGAGGATGACGGGCGCCTGTGCTGCCAACCAACCAGGGCAGGCAATGGCCAGCAGGACAAGCCATCTGCTGATACATAAGCTATGGGTGTTCATACCTGAAATATTGTTTTATAGCCCACGCCGCCAGCTATCGTGGTAAGCTATTGGTTACTTGCCTTTTGCTGTTGGCTGAAAGCCGGTAACCAATGGCCAAAAGCCAACGGTAAGAAGTATAAAATAAGGGAACTAACGAGAAGGGTTTGCGGTGCTGAGGCAAAAATGCAGAAAATTCTCAGGGGATGCAGGATAATAGCAAAAAAAGTACCGAATTGGACAGGAGCCTTTTAAAGAAGCTTTTTTTTGCAAACGAATAATTACCCAGATTAAAAAATGCTGTTTTTTAATTTTTTCCTAATATTCTTAGTTGTTTTTAATCTTTTTTTAACTTTGTTCCCTGTGTTCAGGCTTGGTATGGCCAAGTAAATCAAATCCCCATTTCAAAAGTTGGTTTGATTGAGCATCCTGATTGATAACTTTTCAGAACAAAAACCAGCGGTGAAGCCTCGGCCTCCATCTGGTGTTTTTTCTTCTTTTAAATTCAAAAAAATGTCATGGGTGGTCGCCGGAAAGAAAATGTGGATCCCGTTGACTTAAAATTTTGGGCATCCCGCAAACGTAGAACAAAGCACTTGCTACTATTCCAGCCACATATCCAATTGAATCAAAACTTCCAATCGTTGCCACAGAAGAATTAGTGCCCTTTAGACAGCTGTTGAACATTCTGCCAACCACTTACTAATAATGTGTAACCACTGGCTGAATGCAGGAAGTAGTACGCTGTCCCCCCCATTTAAACCATCACAGCTAACTGACCTATAATACTTACAAGTTTTACCATCACCACGGCCATGGCTAATGGCTCTGTGTTGGCTATTCTTTTTCTTTTTGGATACTCCTTTTGAAAAAAAGAATGAAACTCTAATCCATTAAAACACTCATTAAATTCTCAACATGAAAAAAATTAGAACCCTCTTATCTTTTGCAACGAAGTTGCAAGATCAAGAACAACCGGGCAGCAATTTTTTAAAGTGGCACATCATGGCGGCCTCTTTAGTCATTGCCTCACTGCTGCTCCCGTTTGTATCGCAGGCCCAATTAACGGGCGTGAAGACCATTCCTGGTGATTATGCAACAGTAGCTGCCGCAGTCACCGACCTGAACACACAGGGCGTTGGAGCAGGCGGCGTAACATTCGACGTGGCAGCCGGCCACACGGAGACTTTGTCTGGCCGCATTGAAATGACGGCAACCGGTACCGCTGCCAATCCCATCGTCTTTCAAAAGAGCGGGGCAGGGGCCAATCCAGTGCTTACATCTTATGTGGGCACCGTCGCCACCCCATCCGTCCTCGCCGACGGCTTTTGGGTGTTTGTGGGAAGTGACTATGTCACCATTGATGGCATTGACCTGCAAGAGAGCGGGGCCAATGCCACCACCGCTGAGGTCATGGAATTCGGGTACGGCCTGTTCAAAGCGAGCGATTCGGACGGGTGCCAGCACAACCTCATCCAGAATTGCACCATTACCCTGAACAGAATACAGAATACAAGTTGGACAGCTCCAGGCCACAACGGCTCCACTGGAATTGCCGTCCTCAACGGGCTGAATACCGCTACCGGACAAGTAACGGTAACCGCAGCCAGCGGCTCCAACTCGTTCAACCAGTTTTATTCGAACACCATCCAAAACTGCAATGCGGGGATAGTTTTCATTGGTTATGCTGCCACATCTCCTTTTGATCTGGGCGATACCGACAACGACGTAGGTGGTTCGGCGCTCAGCACTGGGAACTCAGTGCTTAATTTTGGAGGCGGCGCAGCCTCCAGCCCCGCCACTGGGATTTTTGCCAACAACCAATGGGGCCTGAACGTATCCTACAACACCATCAACAATAATGATGGGGCAGGGGTAAACCATGCGACAACTTTGAGGGGCATTTTTCTGAATAGTTCCTCAACCAGCGCCAGTGTGGACTGCAATTTCAACAACATCACCATCCATGGTGGAGCTACCACGAGCCAAGTTACTTTTATCGAAAATGGTTTTGGTTCTACACCTGCCGGCAATACGGTCAACATCAACAACAACATGCTTACCGGCGATTACCTGACTGCCACTTCGGGCGTGTTTTATGGCATTTACAACAACAGCGCAACGCCAGCAACGCTCAACATCAAGGACAACACCATCTCGGGGTGGACCTATAGTGGGGCAGGTTTGAGTGGCTCAGGTAGCAACTACCCAATCTACATCACTGGCACCAATGCAGCCATGACGATCAATGCGCTCGACAATACAGTGGAGAATGTCAGCCGCACAGGTACTTCCGGGGGCACTACCATCGGTATTTTTGTGTCTTCGAGCCTTACTGGTTTGACAGTCAATGTGAATGGCAACACGGTCCAGAACATGAGCATAGATGGTACGGGCTCTTCGAGTAACATGTATGGCATCCAGGTCGCTACGGGTACCATCACAGTGAACAACAATACCATTGACAACCTGAAATGCCTGAAAACATCGGGATCAGGTTCCTTGTATGGCATTTACAACATTGCATCTTCCGTTGATGAAAATTACAATTTCAACACGGTGAGCAATCTGGCGCATAATGGAACGGGCACTACTTATGGCATTTATTCCTTTACAACGACCGGTGTCAGGACCATGTCAAACAACCTTGTCCATACGATCACTACCGGCGGCACAACGGTGGCTGGGATTCACAACGCATCCAGTTCACCTTCCGTTTTCAACAATAAAATCTACAATATAACAAGTACGTCGGCTACTACACCTACAGTATCCGGCATCCTGCAAGGTTCGCTGGGTTCTTCCGGTACTGCGAACATTTACAACAACCTGATCGGTGATTTGAATGCACCAAATGCCAATACCTCGGCTGCCACTTCCCCGTCGGTCAGAGGTATCAACATTACAACGACTACGACTTCTACCAGCATCAACGTTTCCTTCAACACCGTTTATTTGAGTGCCACTTCATCGGGCACCAATTTTGGAACGGCAGCTTTATTTGCAACAGGATCGACGACAGCGACGACCGCCAACCTGACGCTGAAAAACAACATCCTCGTCAACAATTCCACCCCGAACGGGACAGGGCTGGCCACTGCTTATCAGCGTTCTTCCAACTCCCTGGCCAACTACAACACTGCTTCCAACAACAACCTGTTCTATGCCGGGACACCTTCGGCTACCAACCCTATTTTCTATGATGGTTCAGCGGCACAACAAATGTTGAGTGATTTCAAAACACTCGTTGCGCCCAGGGAGACAGTTTCTGTCACGGAGAACCCTTCCTTCCTGAGTACAACGGGCAGCGATGCCACCTTCCTGCACATTGATCCATCTGTTCCAACCCAGTTGGAAAGCGGGGGTATGACAGTTGCCGGCATTGCAGATGACTACGACGGCGACACCCGCAACGTTTCTACGCCAGATGTCGGCGCCGACGAGTTCACGGGCATCGCCATTGATATCAACCCGCCAAACATCGTCTATACGCCCCTGGACAATTCATGCACCCCCGGTTCACGGATGCTGGTCGCCACCATCACGGATGCCAGTGGGGTGCCTACTGCAGGCGTTGGCCTGCCGGTGTGTTACTGGAGCATCAATGCCCCGGGCGGGCCATTTACGGCAGCTACAGCCACCTCTTTAGGTAGCGATCAGTATGAGTTCACCATTGGCGCAGGCTCTGTCAACGGCGACGTGATACATTATTATATAGTAGCCCAGGACAACGCAGGCACCCCCAACGTGGGTGCGTCTCCCCCTACTGGTGCGGGTGGATTTAGTGCAAACCCACCGGCTGCGGGTACACCGCCAACCACGCCAAGTTCCTATACCAACCTGGCATCGCTTTCGGGTACCTACACGGTTGGGGCAGCGGGCGACTATGCTACCCTAACGGCTGCTGTGGCTGATTACAACTCTAAATGTGTCAATGGAGCAGTCGTTTTTGAGCTGTTAGATGCCGACTACAGCACCAACGAGACCTTCCCCATCGTGATTAACAGCAACCCAAGTGCGAGCATGGCCAACACGCTGACCATCAGGCCTGCAAGTGCGGTGACGGCCACCATAACAGAGGCGGTCAGCCCGGGGTCGATCATCAAATTGAACGGTGCAGATTACGTCATCATTGATGGAAGCAACAACGGCAGCAGCAGCAGGGATCTTACCATTTCCAATACCACAACTTCCACATCCGGCAATGCCGTGCTGTGGCTGTCCTCGCCGGCCACTGGCAACGGCTCAAACAACAACACGGTTAAGAACTGTATCATTGAGGGCAATTCCTCAACGACGACGTATTCAGGGGCCTATGTAGGCGGAAATGCCACTATTTCTATAACGGCTGCCGGCACAGAGTTGAACAACAACAATACGTTTGATAACAACCTGTTCCGCAAGACCCAATACGGCCTCGCCCTTTTTGGTTTTGCAGCAAACTCCCCCGATCAAAACAATGTCGTTTCCAATAACAATTTCGGGACGGCAGTAGCAGGGGAAGGCTTTTCCCTGTTGGCCATCAATGCAGACAGGCAAGATGGGTTGGTTGTCGCCGGAAATGAGGTTCAAAACGTGGCCAACGCAACGAACACCTCATCCACTCCATTCGGTGGTATCCGTTTGCTGGACTTTAAAAACGGACTTTGTTACAACAACTACATACATGACCTGTCTTATACCGGTTCAAGCACACCCAAAATATACGGCATTGCGGTTACCAGTACGACCTATACTACCGTTGGAAACCCATCCAATGCGCAGGTGTACAACAACATGGTTTCCAATATTACCTCGACCGGTATCAGCGGTGTCTGGAACATGACGGGAATCCTTGCAAGCGCTGGCTATGGCGACAAATACTACTACAACAGTGTACACCTTTCAGGCCAGCTCAACAACTCAAGCTCAGGTTTGAGCGCTGCATTTGCCAATGGTGACGGCAACATTGGCAGCGCTTGTACCAATATTGACGTCAGGAACAACATTTTCAATGTGACAGGGTCTTCCCTGGGCGGGAATGTTTGGGCCTATTATACCACTGCTACCACGCTTGCGGGATCGACTTTGGACTACAACCTCCTCCGTTGCGCCGGCACAGGTGCCACCAACAACACGGGAAGGTTCAATGGCACCAATTATACGACCCTCGCAGCATGGCAAGCGGCAACGAGCATGGATGCCAACTCCCTGGACATCGAACCTATTTTCGTATCCATGTCCGATCTGCACCTGGCCACTGCGAACAATCCTTTATTGGATGGTGCAGGTACTCCAATTGCAGGAGTGACTTTGGATATTGATGGGGATACGCGGGATGCTTCCACCCCGGACATAGGCGCCGACGAATTCACTTCGACCGCCGCCCCTTGCGCCGGCACCCCCGATCCGGGCAATACCTTGACGACCGCCAACCCGGTCTGTCCCAATGAAAACTTCACCCTGTCACTGTCCAACTCGCCGCTGCCCGGCACTGGCTTCACTTACCAGTGGCAGTCCTCCCCCGACAATGTGACCTATACCGACATTACCGGGGAGACCAACCCTACCCTGACGACCTCGCAGACCGCTGCTACCTGGTACCAGTGCATGGTAACCTGCACCAACTCCAGCATGATGGCCCCCTCAACACCACTGGAGGAAACCATGAACCCGGTATATCAGTGCTACTGTGCATCGAACGCCACCAATACGGCCGACACCAAGATCGACTCAGTATTTTTCAATACCATCGTTGCCGGTTCTTTGGCCTCCACCTGTGAGACCTATACCGACAACACGGCGTTGAACACTTCGGTGGATCTGGGTTCCACCTACGACCTCCGGATCAGGAACGGATCCTGCAGCGGCAACCATTACGGGGCTTATGTAGCAGCCTACATAGACTACAACCAAAACGGTGACTATACCGATGCGGGCGAACTGGTCTATTCTTTTGGCCCGACGACCGGCCTGAACACGATACCGATCGGCAACGTCACGATACCGGGATCGGCGACGCTGGGCACTACGGGCATGAGGATCGTTTTCACGGAAGGCAGTTCTGTACCGCCTCCTTGCGGCACCTATTCTTATGGCGAAACGGAGGACTACCTCGTCACCATTGCAATGGGCACCAATTGCACAGGCACCCCCGACCCAGGCAACACGGTATCAAGTGCCAACCCGGCCTGTTCCGGTGCGAACTTCACCCTTTCGCTGGCCAACTCCCCGCTACCGGGCAGTGGCCTCACCTACCAGTGGCAGTCTTCCCCCGACAATGTGACCTATACCGACATTACCGGGGAGACCAACCCGTCGTTGACGACCTCGCAGGCCGCCGCTACCTGGTACCAGTGCGTGGTCACCTGCACCAACTCCGGCATGATGGCCACCTCGACGCCATTGGAGGTGATGCTCAACCCTGATGCCTGCCAATGCGGTGCATTCTGCACAGCGTCTTCTACGACAGCTGGCTGCACAGGGGATGAGTTTATCAGCAACGTGACCTTTGTAACGATCAACAACTCTTCCGTTTGCAGCGACGACGCAGACGGCTATACCGACTATACCAACCTGGGAACGACCATTTCGACCGGTAGCACCTATACCCTGAACGTGACCAACGGCGCAGGCTTCTCAGGTGACCAGTGCAGAGCGTGGTTCGACTGGAACGCAAACGGTGATTTCACCGATGCCGGCGAGGAATTTATCCTGACTTCCGGGAATAACCTAGATTGGACAGTGGATGTGTTAGTGCCTGGCGGGGCTACCCTTGGCACCACCAGGATGCGGGTGCGGGTTACCTACACTACCGGCATGGCGCCCTGTGGCGTAGCCTCTTTTGGCGAAACGGAAGACTATTGCGTCACCATCGAGGCTGGTAGTAGTTGTACCGGCACCCCCGATCCGGGCAACACGGTATCAAGTGCCAACCCGGTCTGTTCCGGTGCGAACTTCACCCTTTCGCTGGCCAACTCCCCGCTACCGGGCCTTGGCCTCACCTACCAGTGGCAGTCCTCCCCCGACAATGTGACCTATACCGACATTACCGGGGAAACCAACGCAACGTTGACGACCTCACAGGCCGCCGCTACCTGGTACCAGTGCGTGGTCACCTGCACCAGTTCCGGCATGATGGCCACCTCGACGCCGGTGGAGGTGTTAATGAATACGAACCCCTGCGAATGTGCTGCCTATTGTATCCCTGCCAGTACAGGTACTTCATGTATCACGAACGTTACCTTTAACGGTATCAACAACACCACGGCTGGATGCTCCCCCGGGAACTATAGCCTGGAATCAGCGACCACCAATGTTGAGGCCGGGGCCACTTATGCGCTCAGCGTAACGACTGACAATAGTTTCAATGCCATCGTATCGGTCTGGATCGACTACAACCAGGACGGGACTTTCGATGCGTCGGAATGGGCGCAGGTTTATACAAACGCCATGACCGGCACGATAAACATAACGATTCCGGCAGCTGCCACGACCGGCCTGACAAGGATGAGGATCCGCTCAAGGAACACTGGCAGTCCAAATGGATCTGGCGATGCCTGTACCAGCTTCGGTTCCGGCGAGGCGGAAGATTACTGCATCACGATTGACCCTTCGACTGCTTGTACGGGAACACCTGCGGCAGGTACAATAACAGCTTCTGCCAACCCGGTCTGTTCTGGTGCGAACTTCACCCTGACACTCATGGGGGCATCCAGTGGTGCTGACATCACCTACCAATGGCAGTCCTCCCCCGACAATGTGACCTATACCGACATCACCGGGGAAACCAACCTAACGCTGACGACCTCGCAGACTGCCGCTACCTGGTACCAGTGCGTGGTCACCTGCACCAGTTCCGGCATGATGGCCAACTCGACGCCAGTGGAGGTTTTAATGAATACGAACCCCTGCGAATGTGCTGCCTACTGCATCCCTGCCAGTACAGGCGATGCCTGTATCACGAACGTTACCTTCAACGGTATCAACAACACCACGGCCGGATGCTCCCCCGGGAACTATAGCCTGGAATCAGCGACCACCAATGTCGTGGCCGGGGCCACTTATGCGCTCAGCGTAACGACTGACAATAGTTTCAATGCCATCGTATCGGTCTGGATCGACTACAACCAGGACGGGACTTTCGATGCGTCGGAATGGGCACAGGTTTATACAAACGCCATGACCGGCACGATAAACATAACGATTCCGGCAGCTGCCACGACCGGCCTGACAAGGATGAGGATCCGTTCGAGAATCGAGTTCAATACTAATGGATCTGGCGATGCCTGTACCAGCTTCGGTTCCGGCGAGGCGGAAGATTACTGCATCACGATAGATCCTGCGGTTGCTTGTACGGGAACACCTGCGGCAGGTACAACAACAGCTTCTGCCAACCCGGTCTGTCCTGGTTCGAGCTTCAACCTGACGCTCATGGGGGCATCCAGTGGTGCTGACATCACCTACCAATGGCAATCCTCCCCCGACAATGTGACCTATACCGACATTACCGGGGAAACCAACCCAACGCTGACGACATCGCAGGCCGCCGCTACCTGGTACCAGTGCGTGGTCACCTGCACCAGTTCCGGCATGATGGCTGCCTCGACGCCATTGGAAGTGACCATGGCCCCGTTCTATCAGTGCTACTGTGCATCGAATGCCGACTTCGCGGGCGATACCAAGATCGACTCGGTATTTTTCAATACCATCGTTGCCGGTTCTTTGCCCACTACCTGTGAGACCTATACCGACAACACGGCTTTTAACACCACGGTGAACCAGGGTTCCACCTACGACCTCCGGATCAGGAACGGTTCCTGCAGCGGCAACCATTATGATGCCTGGGTAGCAGTTTACATAGACTACAACCAAAACGGTGACTATACCGATGCGGGCGAACTGGTGTATTCCTTTGGCCCGACGACCGGCCTGAACACGATACCGATGGGCAACGTCACGATACCGGGATCCGCTACGCTGGGCACTACGGGCATGAGGATCGTTTTCACGGAAGGCAGTTCTGTACCGCCTCCTTGCGGCACCTATAGCTATGGCGAAACGGAGGACTACCTCGTCACCATCGTCGGCCCGGCCTGCCCGCCCACGCTGGCAGTGAACTCGAACCCTATCGCAGATGGAACCTATGAGGCTTCGATGGACATCACCTCCGACGGCACGGTGCCGAACGGTGGGAATGTGGTATTCGGTGCGTTCAATTCCATAGAGCTACAGGCCAACTTCGAGGTGGTACTGGGCGCTGTGTTCGAGATCGTGTTGACGGGATGTACGCCGTAACTGGCGGCTAAACTGTTGGTTGTTGGCTGTTGGCCATTTGCCTTTGGCAAGGCTAACGGCCAACAGCTACAAAACCATCCGTTTTTCAGTCTTAAACCATACCTGCTACCCTTTCGGCAGTAGGCTGCGAGAAGCAATGGATGGTAAGATTTCAGGAATGATGTTATCGTAAAATAACAATCCCTTGCCGGGGTTTACAAAACCAAAATAGGGAGGTTATTTTTTCATCGTTACGAATACGGCAAAAGTTATATCAGTGCCGGATTTCCTGTTGCAGGGGAGTCCGGCATTTTTATTTGTGGTTATTTGGCATAAAAGGCAGTCAACCGCCCCTTAAAATTCTGGCCAGCACATGGGATCGGATGGAGCGGGCACTGCAAGCGCTTATCCTATCGTTCTCCCATCCTTCCAGCAGGGCCAAAGGCTTGTCATTAATGTTTAATCCGTTTTTAATCCGTTTTTAATCTACTGACATAGAAGGGGTTATACCTTCGCCTTTGCGCCAATTTTTTTTCATTGCCCTTTTATAGACAGCGCCGACAATTATATTTTTTAGAACTGAAGCCTGCCGGGAAGCCTTGAACTCCCAACCATGCTTTTCTTCTTTAAGACCTCGCATTCTTTCCTTGGCTGCCTTGGGATACGCAAGGGACAGGATCCCATCGCTTATTTTTTTAGCTCATTTACGATCCCAGGTTGGCGACCTCGGAGAGGTCAAACATTGGTAGAAAGGCTGGGTGCGACCTCTCCGAGGTCAAAATACCGGATGCTGTTATCATTTTCTCTGCTACTACCAACATTTGACCTCTCCGAGGTCACTAAAACGAGCAACATGAAATCATAGTAGAGCCAATTTTTTTTGGAAACCTCTAAAAAGATGCTGGAAACAGCATCCCGATCCCAGCAGTCAGCAAGTGCTTTCTGATAAGTTGGTGTTTGTAGCCTATACCATAAATACGACAGCCCTGACGTGCAAGGATGTTGATATGAAACCGTCCCAGCGAAAAAAGGAGCAGCCCTCCATACCACTATAACAATCAATTATTTTTAACATGAAAAGATTTACAACCCTCAATCCACCCACGACCATGTTGCCAGGCCAGGCACAGCCCACAGGTTTCTATCCAATGAAGCGATGGGCGATGGTTTCTTTTATCGTGGCCTCTTTATTATTTCCCATTGTTGCCAATGGCCAATTGTCGGGCACATTCAACATCCCCGTGGATTATGCCACCATTGCATCGGCGGTCGCCGACCTGAATTCGCAGGGCGTGGGGGGCGGCGGCGTCATCTTTGAAGTGGATGCCGGCTATTCTGAAACCATTTCCGCCACCATTTCGCTCACTGCGACAGGAACCGTGACGGATCAGATTATTTTCCGGAAAAGCGGCGTTGGTGCCAACCCTGTGATCACTGCCTATACTGGCGGCACTGGTACGCCGGGTACCGCCGTGCAGGACGGCATCTGGCGCCTGGTAGGCGCCGACTATGTGACCATTGACGGGATTGACCTGGCAGAAAACCCTGCCAACACCACGAACCCGTCAACCATGGAATATGGCTATGCCCTTTACAAGGCCAGTGCCACCAACGGCGCCCAAAATAACACCATAAAGAACTGCACTATTACGCTCAACCGCATCAACAATGCCGCCGGCACGGCCCCGGCAGTGGACGGTTCGAGGGGCATTGATGTGATGAACGCGCTGCCCACTGCCGCTACTACCATCGTGACGGTTACGGATGCAGCGGGCACCAATTCCAACAATAAATTTTACAACAACACCATCCAAAACTGCAACATCGGCATCGCCCTTATCGGCTTTGCCGCTGCTACGCCCTTTACGTTTGCGGACACGGGGAACGACGTGGGCGGTGCCTCGCTGGCAACCGGCAACACCATCAAAAACTACGGCGGCGGCGCAGCCACCAGCCCAGCAGCGGGCATCCGCACCCTGGTCCAGTACGGCATCAACATTTCCTTCAACACCATTAACAACAACGACGGCGGCGGCGCCAACCATGCCACCACCCTGCGCGGCATTTTCAACAACACTGCCACCAGTGCCAGTGCGACCATTTCCAACAATATCATTACCGTTAAATCGGGGGCGACCACTTCGGCATTGACCGCTATTGAAAACGCTGCCGGCGCTACTGCCGCTGGAAACACCATTTCCATCAACAACAACACCATTACGAACTGTACCTACACCACGGCCACTTCGGGGGCTTTTACCGGCATCGTTTCCTCGGCCTCCGCTGCTACGGTCAACATCAACAGCAACACCCTCTCCGGCAACGCGACAAACGCCACCAGCGGGACGACCAACCTCATCCAGAACACCGGCGCTGCCACCGTGGCCATCAACATCAACTCCAACAACATCAACGGGTGGACTTTCAATGCTGCCACATCTGGTACGCTGAACGGCATTAATAACACCGGGGGAACTACCACTACGGTACTTTCTATCAACGACAACAACTTCCAATCAATCACGCACTCGGTAGCGGGAACGAACAGCCATCTTTACATTGTAAACACAGGCACCACTTTAAGCAGGTCTTATAATAATAACACCTTTACCAATCTTGTTATAAATACCACGGGAAGCGTTACATTCTTTAGCGACGGTATAAGCCTTTCTGCAACGGGAACAGAGACCATGAGCGGAAACTCCATCGTCACCGGATTTTCCAAAACAGGTGCAGGCGGGACTGTGACCATCCGCAATACAAATGCGAGCTCAGCAACAGGTTCCACTATGACCTGGAGCAATAATAATTTCTCGAATATTACCTTGACCGGCGCCACTACATTTTCCGGGCTTATCAACACGGATGGTGGCGCCCCGACCAAGACCATCACCAGCAACACGATCAACAACCTGACAGGCGGTACGAATGCAATCACAGGCATTTCGTCGAGTTTTATCGGCGGAACGGCTTCCTCCATTTCAAGCAACACCATCACCAATATCACAGGCCAGGGTGCCATTACCGGGATAACCATCGGCACTTCGGGTTCGGCCACCACCCTTACATTATCTGGAAATACCATTACCAACCTTACATCGTCAGGCACAGGGGGAGCGGTCACAGGCTTGTCCTTCTCAAATCCTTCCACCACCACAAATATCACAGGCAATACTATCAGAACCTTATCTTCAACGGGGGCTTCGTCAACGGTTGTGGGCATTACAATCGGGGGCGGCGCAACGGTAAATTTATCCGGCAATACCGTCAATACGCTTTCCAGTTCGGGCGCCACCTCGCCCGTGGTCAACGGCATTTCGGTGAGCAGCGGCACGACCGTCAATGTGTTTAAAAACAAAATCTATGATTTGCTCCAAAGCGGGGCCATCACGACCACTTCTCCTGCCGTAAATGGTATGCTCTTTTCCGGGGGCACCACCGTCAACGCCTATAACAACCTCGTTGGCGATTTGCGGGCAACGGCGGCCAGTTTGACGGACGCCATCCGTGGCATCAGCGTCACGTCCACTTCTTCAAGCACCACTTACAATATTTCTTTCAACTCGGTTTACCTGGCGGCTTCCTCCAGCGGGACAAACTTTGGCACCACGGGCGTTTTTCATACGACGAGCGCTACGGCCACGACGGCGACGCTCAACCTGAGGAGCAACATTATTGTCAACGCTTCTGTGCCGGCAGGTACAGGCCTGGCTGTTGCTTACCGGCGTTCCTCTACGGCTTTGACCAACTATGGCAGCGCCTCTAACAACAACATGTTCTACGCAGGGACGCCGGGCGCTTCCAATCTGATCTTTAGCGATGGGACGAACCTCCTCCAGACCCTGGCTGCCTATAAGGCACTCTCTGGCCTTACGCCCCGTGACCAGCAATCGGTCTCTGAAAACCCGCCTTTTCTTAGCACCACTGGCTCAAGTGCCAACTTCCTCCACATCAATACGGCTATTGCAACCCAAGCCGAAAGCGGGGGGGTAACCGTCGCAGGGGTTGCGGATGACTACGACGGGGATACCCGCAATGTCTCGACGCCCGATATTGGAGCGGACGAGGGGAGTTTCACCCTTGCCGATATGTCAGGGCCTTCCATTGTTTACACAGCGCTGGGCAACAACACCAGTACCACTACCAGCGGCTTTGCCAACGTTGTCATAACGGACGCAACCGGCGTGGAGGGGATGGCAGGTATCCGCCCAAGGGTCTATTACAAACGTTCGACCGATGCGAACGCCTTTAATGACAATACAAATGCCACTGATGGATGGAAATTCGCGGAGGCAAACGGGAGCAGTTCCCCCTTTGATTTCACCATTGACTATTCCCTGATAATGGGCGGGGTGGCCCCCGGCAATATTGTCCAGTATTTCGTGGTAGCCCAGGATATTGTTGGCACGCCCAATGTTTCTATCAACGCAGGCACCTTCGCCGCACCTCCGGCAAGCGTCGCATTGACTGCTGCCGAATTTCCGATTGGCGGCACGCCCAATTCCTATGTGATTTCAACCGCCTATAACGGGGCCTATAACGTGGGCGTGGGCGAAACCTACGAGACACTGACCACTGCGGGCGGGTTCTTTGCTGCCCTCAATGCAGGCGTGGCGACCGGAAACATCACGGTCAATATTACTTCAGACCTGACCGAAGATGGTACCAACGCATTGAACCAAATGGCCGAAGAAGGCATGGGCGGTTATACCCTGACCATCCAGTCGGGCGCTCCTACGGAGCGGTTGATTTCCACTGCCTTTGCCGGCGGGATGATCCGGCTGAATGGGGCCGACCGCGTGACCTTCGATGGCCGGGTGTCAGAGAGCGGGATGTACCTGCGCTTCCGTAACACGAGCACCTCTGGGCAGGCCTTTGTTTTCCTCAACGATGCCACCAACAATACCATCAGGTCGTGTTTTGTGGAAGGCGCCAATACCTCGACCACCAGTGGGACTATTGTGTTCGGCACTTCCACCGGCACGTTGGGCAACAGCAATAACACGATTGTTGAATGCGATATCCGGGACAGGTCGGATGCAGCAGGCGTTCCCGCCAATGCCATTTACTCAAGCGGGACTTCGACCGCCTTGAACGGCAGCAATACCATTTCAGGCTGTAACGTCTTCAACTGGACCAACTCGGGCGTGCTTGTTTCTTCAACCGGTGCCGGCAATGGCTGGACTATCAACCCAAGCAGTTTTTACCAAACAGCTCCCCGCTCTGCCGCCCTGGTTGCCATATCAATTCTTGGCGGCAGTGGGCATTCTGTTTTGAACAACGCCATCGGCGGTAGCCAACCGAATGCCGGCGGCAGCTTTCTGGCCACTTCGAGCACCTTCAGGGGCATCAACCTGACGGTGGGTACCACATCCGCCACCAGCGTACAGGGGAATACAATCAAGAACATCCGCTCGACGGCAACAGGATTTACCTCCAGCTATGGGATTATTTTAAATTCGGGTTTTGCGAACATCGGCAACATTACCGGCAACACCATCGGTTCTTCCGACCCAAACGAACGTTTTGAAATCAATGGCGACTCTTATGGTATCAACGTTGCCAGCAGTTCCAACATTAACGTCAGCAACAATACCATCGACAATTTCGGTACGAATGCAACGCCCTCTACCGGCCAGTATTATTTTGGGATTCAAGCATCGGGAACAGGCGCACATACGGTTATGAACAATACCGTAACCAACCTTACAAATGCCAGTGTGCCCGATGCGTCTTTTAATACGCAAACCATTGGTATCAATATTACTGCAACCGGTGTGCAGACCGTCATTGGGAACACGGTTTCAAATACGGGCAATACAAGCGCAATCGCCAATCCGAGCACTGGTTTCAATAACCGGATATGGGGCATAATTATTTCCGGGACGGCCGTTGGCACAGCGGTGGAAAAAAACAGGATTTTTAACCTTTACGGGACCAGCCCCACCACGGGCGCCCGGGCTGATGTGGTAAGTGGGTTACAAGCACAATCAACCGCCAACGGCACTTTTTCCAACAACATGGTCAGCCTGGATGGCGGCAGTGCTTCGGATCGCGTTCTATTGGGGATTGCAGAGCTTTCTACTTCACCCGCTGTGGCCAACTATTATTACAATTCTGTCAGTATTTCAGGAACGGCCAGCACAGCAAACGCCACGGCAGCTTTTTTAAAGAGCAGTACCTCCACGGTCAACGTAAAGAACAACATCTTCAGCAACTCCCGCACGGGCGGCACAGGCCTGCACTTTGCGGTTTCAAATGCTTCTGCGACAGGCTGGCCCGCAACGGCCTCTGATTTCAACGATTTATACAGCGCCAACCCGGCAGCAACCGGGCAATGGATTGCCAGTGTAGTGACCTTTACAGGATGGCAGGCTGCCCAGCCGGGCGGTTCAGGCGGGGATGCCAATTCGAAATCGGTTGCCCCCGTTTTTGTAGCTGCCAACGATCTGCACCTGGTAACCGGGGCCAACCCCTTGCTTGACGGGGCCGCAACACCCATCGGCGGGATCACAACGGACTTTGACGGGGACACCAGGGACGGTTCCACGCCAGATATTGGGGCAGATGAATTCACCCCGCCACCTTGTGTACCACCTGTCGTCAGCGCACCGACAATAACACAGCCGACCTGTGCTGCACCAACCGGCACCATCGTGGTCAACGCCACCGGCAGTTCCACGCTGGAATACAGCATCAACAACGGCACAAGCTATCAGGCATCGGCCACTTTCTCCGGCTTGGCGCCGGGCAGCTATTTCATAAAGGCTAGGGAGGTTTCCAATCAGGTCTGCATGGCTGCTTTCGGCAGCAACCCGGTCGCCATTAGCGCCTTACCAAGCGCACCAACCGTGAATGCTCCAACAGTGACCCAGCCAACTTGCGGCACACCGTCCGGCACCATCGTTGTCAATGCCACCGGCGCAGGTACGCTGGAATACAGCATAGACAACGGCGCTAACTGGCAAATTTCGCCCACGTTTTCCGGCCTCACGCCTGGCAACTACGACATTGCAGTACGCCTCCAAGGCGACCCTACCTGCACAACGATGTATGGCAGCAACCCAGTCGCCATCGACGCCGTGCCGAGCGCCCCGATGGTGAGTACGCCAACATTGACGCAGCCCACCTGCAGCATACCATCCGGCACCATCGTGGTCAACGCCACCGGCGCAGGCACCCTGGAATACAGCATTGACAACGGCGCTAACTGGCAGGCATCGGCCACCTTCGGCAGCCTGACACCTGGCAACTACGACATCGCCGTCCGCCTGCAAAGCGACCCGACCTGCACAACAGCCTACGGCAGCAACCCGGTCGCCATTGATGCCGTGCCAAGCGCACCTATGGTCGGGATTCCAACAGTGACCCAACCGACTTGTGGCACTCCGTCCGGAACCATCGTTGTCAGCGCAACTGGTGCCGGCACTTTGGAATACAGTATTGACAATGGTGCTACCTGGCAGGTATCGGCCACGTTCAGCGGCCTGACGCCCGGCAACTACAACATCGCAGTGCGCCTGCAGAGCGACCCGACCTGCACTATGGTCTATGACAACAACCCGGTGGCCATCAATACAGCACCCAGCGCCCCGGCAGTTAGTGCCCCAACATTGACGCAACCCACCTGTGCCGTATCAACAGGGACTATCATAGTAAATGCTACCGGGGCTGGAACCCTGGAATACAGCATTGACAATGGCACCACCTGGCAAACATCGGCCACCTTCGGCAGCCTGACACCTGGCAACTACGACATCGCCGTCCGCCTGCAAAGCGACCCAACCTGCACTACTATCTACGGAAGCAACCCCGTTGCCATTGATGCCGTGCCCAGCGCACCTATGGTAAGTGCCCCGACATTGACACAGCCTACCTGCGGCACACCAACAGGCACCATCGTGGTCAACGCTACCGGGGCCGGCACCCTGGAATACAGCATTGACAACGGTACCACCTGGCAGGTATCGGCCACCTTCCCTGGTCTGACGCCCGGCAACTACAACATTGCGGTGCGCCTGCAAAATGACCCGACCTGCACCACTACCTACGGAAGCAACCCGGTTGTGCTGAATACGCCGGTTGCCCCGACCATCAGCAGCGTATTGGTGGCACAACCGACTTGTGGTTCGCCCACGGGCACCATCGCCATCAATGCTGCTGGCGGCGGCACCCTGGAATACAGCGTGAACAACGGTATGAGCTACCAGGCATCCCCTATCTTCACCAGTATGCTGCCGGGCAGCTATGACATCCTGGTGCGGCAGGTTTCCGACCCGGCCTGTGTGACGGTTTACAGCGGAAACCCTGTTGTCCTCAACGTGCCTATGGATTGCTGTCCACCTACATTAGCTGTCAATTTGAACCCTATCCCGAACGATACTTATCAAGCTTCCATGACCATCACCTCCAACGGCCTGGTACCCTATGGCGGCAATGTGGTCTTCGGCGCTTTTGATGCCGTAGAACTTCAGCCTGGGTTTGAGGTGGCTCCGGGCGGTACGCTTACGGTGGTACTGGCAGGGTGTACGCCTTAAATGGCTGCTAAGGATCGAAGGAAAAATAATCCCGATGTGAAATCGGGATTATTTTTAAAAAACCCTTCCAGTGCTGGGGTTTCAACATCAAAATAGGGAAGTTATTTTTTCATCGTTACTAAAAAGAACGCTCCGGCCCTAATGGCTAAACTTGACAAAAGGCGTCGTTGATAGGCTGCGAGGGATAGCGGAGGGTAAGGATGGAAGGAAAAAAGAAATGGTGGATAATATTATGGTTCTTTGACAAATCGTGCGGAAAGCCGTTGAAACGGCTAAATAAAATAGCTGTTTTTTTAACCCACGACTTAAGTCGTGGGTTGATAATCAATAACTTATTTCAAAAACCGTTTTAACGGTTTTCTTTTCTCCACACCATTTGTCAAAGAACGATAATTATTTCAATACAGTAAAAGACATTTCGATGCCGGATTTCCCGATGCAGGGGAGTCCGGCTTTTTTTATGTGCCAATCGGGCCTCCTGGGAGGTCGCACGGAGGTTTTCATTCTAATAAAACTTTCCCGCCTTTATTAATCCACTTTTAATCTTTTAATTTTTTTTTAATCTTTTTTTAATTCCTCACCATTAGGTCAGCGCTAACTTCGCCACCATTATAATTCACGCCTTCATGTTCAATTTTGAATAACCTAACTGACTAACAGTAATTTAGGACAAAAGCCGTTTACAAAGCTTTGTCTTCATCTGCTGTTTTTCTCCAACGATAGCCTTGATTGGTGCGGGTTGCTAAAAATTAAAAGCATCCCGTTGTCTTGACATTTTGAAAAAACCTTTAATCGGACAGGAGGGCATAGCGCCCACTCCCTCCATTTATCCAATCGAATCAGGCTTCTAATCAGCTCCACTAAGGAAAGCGTAAAATAGCGTGGCCGCTTTTGCACAACATTTCGCCAAATACCAAATGTGTTCATATACCTGACGTCACGCACCTGCGACAGCTAATATTTTGCCCCGGCTAAACCTCCTCAACCAACTCATCAACAGGCAGTTGCAGTATTTTATCGAAACATCGAAACCAAACTTGGGTATCGAAGGGAAAATAGGCCTCGTACGTTAGACTATTTTCCTTTCGACGCTTTACCGCCATTCGGCCACGATATTCCTTGCCTTTGAAGTTTTCCTGACTTTGAAGGCCCGTGTAAATCCTAATCCATTAAACACTCAATTATTTTTCAACATGAAAAAATTTACCACCCTCTTCCCTTCGGCAACTAAGTTGCACGATCAAAGGGAAACAGGCAGTCAGCACCCTAAAAAAGAAAAGCTGATGACGCTTTTAGTCATTGCTTCGCTGCTGTTTCCTTTTATTTCACAGGCACAACCACTATCTGGCCCTAAGGCCATCCCCGGTGACTACGCCACGCTCGACGTGGCCATCGCCGCACTGAACGCCGACGGTGTGGCTGCCCCGGGCGTCACTTTCAACATCGGTGCCAACCAATCGCTTACAGGGCCTGTCCAAATCGGCAGTGCAACCCTGAACGCATCGGCCACCATGGCCGCCCCTGTTGTCATCAATGGTGGTGGTTTCACCATCAGTGCTGATTTTGCGGGGACCCTTACGGGTAGCAATGCGAACGGAAACAACGATGCGGCCATCGTCATAAATGGTACGGACTACGTGACGATACAGAACTGTGTCTTTACGGAGCAAGCCTCCAACACCACCACCGCCACAGCGATAGAACACGCTATCGCCATGTACAACGCATCTGGCACAAGCCCTTTTGACGGTTGCCAGAATATCCACATCACGGGATGTACGTTCAGCTTTGGAAAAGCTGCCACCAACGGGGCCGCCATCTTTAGCGGCCCATTTGTCTATTTGACAACAACGAACCTGACTTGGGGGTCTTATGGTGCAAGCCCGGGCGACATGCACCGCTATATTTATGTGCAAAACAACACCTTCAATGGTTCTTACAACCATATTATTTTCAGGGGCTCTACATCTGGCGCCAATGGCAGGGCACTGATAGTGACCGATAATACTTTTACGGATATTGGGGGAGCAGGGACAACTTCTTATGGCACTTATACCCTGTATTTGGACAGTTTGATTTATAAAAACAACATCGCCAATACTTCGGTGTTACAAACCACCCTCAGTTATATTGCCTTTGCTTCTACCAATTCCGGGGGTGTGCAGGAGGCCATCGGCAATACCATCACGCTTGAATCCGGCACTACCACATCTACCACCTATGGCATTTATTTTACCAGTGTCGGCGTGAACAGGAGCATGAACAATAATACCGTGAAGTTCGGTACATTCCCGAACATCACTTCCGGCACTGTTTACGGCTTGTACGGCACCTATTCGGGCGGCAACAACAACATCAATTTTGAGATGAACGGGAATATCTGCAGCAACCAGACCTTTCCCGCCACCACGGCCACTTCGTACGTTTTCTACAACAACGCAACAGCAGGGACAAACCGGAACATTTTCATGAACGGCAACACGATAAGCAACCTCACCAAGGACAACTCGGGCACGCTTTATTTAATCTACCCCGGTACGGCCAATACGGTGGAGGTAGCCAACAATACCATCACGAACATAACGAGGAACAATAATTCAGCTTCGGGCACTGCTACTACTTATGGTATTTACGCAAGCAACACAGCGACCACCATGAGCGTTCACGACAACACCGTTGAGAACATCGCCGTCAGCGGGTCTTCAACTTCCACAGCAGGCATCTTGAGGGGCATATACGCCACCCCTGCGAGCACTTCTACTGCTACCTATTACAACAATATTATCCACGACCTTTCCTTCGGGGCAGGCACCCATACCGGGCAGGTCAACGGCTTCTATTTCACGGGGGGTGCCGCAACCGTCGCCGATGTTTACAAAAACAAGATCTACAACCTGAATGCAAACCAGGCCTCCGGCACAGCCTATGGCATCTATCACAATGCCGGCACGACCAATATTTTCAACAACCTGATCGGGAACATCACGACACCCGATGCCAATGCCGCCATCCCATTGGCTGGTGTTTATGTGGCAGGCGGCACTACGGTCAACCTCGACTTCAATACCATTTACCTGAACGCAACCAGCACCGGGGCCCTGTTCGGCTCGATGGCCGTCTATGCCAGCACGACCCCGACCTTGACCATGCGGAACAATATCCTCATCAATTTATCTACACCTACCGGTGCAGCAGGATATTCCTCCGCCTACCGGCGGTCAACCACGACCCTGACCACCTACGGCGCAGATTCCAACAACAACCTGTTCTATGCCGGCACGCCCGGGCCAAACAACCTGATATTTTACGATGGCAGCAATGCCGACCAAACGCTGGCCGACTTCAAGACGAGGGTAACGCCACGGGACGCTGTCTCTGTTTCCGGAAACCCAACGTTCCTCAGCACCACTGGCAGCAGTGCTGACTTCCTGCACCTCGATCCGTCCGTGCCGACTCAAACGGAAAGCGGCGGTACGCCCGTTGCAGGCATCACGGACGACTACGACGGGAATGTGCGCAATGTCAGCACGCCCGATATAGGGGCAGACGAGTTTACGGGCATCGCCATTGACATCACCCCGCCGAATATAATATATACCCCACTCGCCACTGTATGCACAACTGGTGCCAGGACACTAACCGCCACCATTACCGATGCGTCCGGCGTACCTACCGCAGGGGCTGGCCTGCCCGTTTTGTACTGGAGCCTTAACGCTCCCGCAGGGCCATTCACCGCTGCAACCGCCACCTCCCTCGGCGGTGACCAGTACGAGTTCACCTTCGGCGGCACGGCGATGCTGGGCGACAATGTGTATTATTACATCGCAGCCCAGGATAATGTGGCCCCGCCCAACGTAGGGACTTCCCCGTCCGCAGGTTCCGGTGGTTACATGGCAAACCCGCCTGCTGCCTCAACGCCACCTTCCCCCCCTGCCTCCTATGGCGTACAAGCGCCCTTCACCGGCACTTACACGGTTGGCGCTGCCGGCAACTTTGCAACACTCACCGACGCTGTTGACTTTTACAACACGACACCCTGCTTGGCAGGCCCGGTGGTATTTGAATTGATTGATGCCAGCTATCCTTCGGAAACTTTCCCCATTGTCATCATGGAAAACCCGAACGCCAGTGCCACCAACACGCTGACCATCCGCCCGGCCGCGGCAAATGCAGTCACGATTAGCGGCACTTCCGGTGCTACCGCATCCGCGTTGATCCGGTTGAACGGCGCAGATTACGTCATCATCGACGGCGTGAACACGGGCGGTGCAAAGCTTATTATTGAGAACACCTCCACCACAGCAGGCACGGCCGTGATATGGCTGTCGTCGAATGGGGCGGGGCTCGGTGCGACCAATAACCAAATCAAGAATTGCGAATTAAAGGCAGGCATCACACAAAATACCAGCACTTCAAACACTTATGGTGTTGTGGTTGCAGGGTCAACGCTCAGCAGTTCCATTACCTCCGTGACCGCAGGGAACGACAACGACAACAATGTCGTTTCCGGTAACACTATCACCAAGGTCAGGTACGGTGTCTATTTCCGGGGGGGCGCCACCGCCAACCCAAATACAGGCTCGATGATCACCAATAACATCATTGGCCCCGGCGCTTTTGGCACCGAACAGATAGGTAAGGGTGGTATCATCGCAAGGGAGGAAGACGGCATCGTTATTACCGGCAACGAAGTACGGTTTGTCGGGGGAGACTATGACAACCTAACCACTGGAACTGATCGTGCAGGGATTGCCTTTGCCACCGATGCTACCTGGACGCCATCAACGGTCATGGTGAAAAATGCAACCGTTACGGGCAACAATATCCACGATGTTGTAGATGAACGCACATTTTCGGCAGTTGGGATGCTGTTGGCAGGCGTGGACGGGGGCAACCCCACCAACAACCTGGTGGCCAATAATTTTATTTCAAACATAAAAGCAAATGGCACGGGCACTGACCAGGCAGTGGGTATTGCGGTTACCGGTGGAAATGAGGACTTGATCGTTTACAACTCCATCAATATGACAGGCGATACGGATCCAAATGCCTCAGCTGCTGCTCCTTCACAATCCAACTATGGTATCAGGTTAAGCTCTACTACAACGACGAACCCTACCATCAAAAACAACGTCATCGTCAATGACCTGACATCCAGCAGCACACCTGCCATCAAAAATGGCTGTATAGACATTCCGGTGTCTTTTGCCTGGGGCAGCGGTGGTTCCAATTTTAACGTCCTGTACGTCAACAATTTAAACCCTCAATCCTATGCTGGCAGTACGGGCAGTACAGGGGGTACCTTTTTTGCGACCCTCCTTGATTGGCAAACGGCTACCTCGCAGGATGCCAACAGCTTGTCACAGGATCCAAAGTTCATAGGCGTTACGGATCTCCATATCGACCCGGCAGGGACGCCGGTTGAAAGCGGGGCCATGCCCATACCCGGCGTCACGACGGACTACGACGGAAACACCCGGAACGTCACTACCCCGGACATCGGGGCGGACGAGGGCAATTTCGTGCTGCTCGACCTGACCGGGCCTGGCATCTCTTATACCAATATACCCAACTCCATCTGCATAGATGCGCTCAGCCTGAGTGCCGACATCACCGATGCTTCCGGTGTCAATGTTGCCGGTGGCACGAAACCGAGGTTGTGGTACAAGAAGTCAACGGAAATGAACGTCCTGCCGGCCACCAATACCTCAGCGGACGACGGCTGGAAATATGTGGAGGCCAGCAATGCCTCCTCGCCGTTCATTTTCAATGTGGACTATTCACTGCTTACCAGTGCCGTGACGTCTGGCGATGTAATTGAATACTTTGCTGTAGCCCAGGATCTAGTCGTTACGCCCAATGTTGGTACAAATACGGCCATTTACAACAGCGCCCCCACCAGCGTAGCGCTGGGGGCCGGCGCTTTCCCGGTCAGCGGTGTCAAATCGTATTCGATA
>JACJYR010000010.1 GCA_020636005.1 Lewinellaceae bacterium | reverse complement strand
GAGTACTTTCCTGTTCAATTAAACAGAATGGGTGCGGAGTTCCAATTTTTCAACACGGAAGAATACAAAACCCATTTTAAGGTAGAAGACAATATCCAATTTACTTACCGCCCCCACAACCATCCTGGCGGGGCATTTAGCTACCGGATGGAGGCGAATGGCCGTTCAGTTGTGATTTGTACAGACTTGGAGCACGGTGAATCCGTTGACGAAAATGTAGTGGAATTTTGCCGAAATGCCGATTTGTTAATCCACGATGCCCAGTACACGGACGAAGAATTGAAAACCCACCAGGGGTGGGGACACAGCAGCTTTTCGCAGGCTGTCGAAGTGGCGAAACTGGCCAAGGTAAAACACCTGATTTTCACCCACCACGACCCCGACCACGATGATGAATTTTTACAAAAAATCGAAAAGCAATACCAACAGAGGTTTCCTAATTGTGCGGTTGCAAGGGAAGGGATGGAACTATTGATATAAAGCAGGCTCCATTTTCCATTCTGGGATTACTCTAAAAATTAGATAGAGGCAAGACTTGACTTATTGTACCTTTATCTAAAGTGGCTTTTGTTAGATTTACGCTGTTTAACGACTTTTATTATTTCCACTTGTCCTGATGAATTAACTCCAATGTCTTGAATATTTTTTACAACATGAATAAAATGGTTCGACTTTCCACCCTTTTGTTTTTCTCCCTCCTTTTTACAGCAAACGCTGCCAATGCTCAATTCACCCTCACCGGAGAAATCCGCCCCGTGCGGAATTCCGACATGGTTTCAAAAGCCTTTTTCCCGAAGAAGCCGATGCGGCGTTTTTCGTCGAGCAACGCTCCCGCCTGTACATGAACTACCAAGCGCCCAAAATCAAACTTCAACTCAACTTGCAGGACGTCCGCATTTGGGGCAATGCCAGCCAGATTTACAAAACCGACCCGGCGCTCACCAATGTCCACGAGGCATGGGCGGAGCTGGCCATCAGCGGTAAATGGTCTGCAAAATTCGGTCGCCAGGAAATTGATTACGACGGCGCCCGCTTCCTCGGCGACCTGAGTTGGGCGCAGCAGAGCCGCACGCACGATGCGCTTTTGGTGAAATATGAAAATGCGGAAAAAGGCTGGAAAGTCCACTTCGGTGGGGCGTACAACCAAAACGTACCCTTCGAACCGGGCAAGCTGACCGGTAATTTCTATTCCGGCGTCAACAACTATAAAACCATGCAGTATGGCTGGTTGAACAAAAAATACGGGCAGGGAAGCGTCTCTTTCCTCCTGCACAACGACGGGCAGCAGTCCGCCGACACCACTGTTTCCTATCGCCAAACCCTCGGCAGCCGCTGGATGCAAACTTTTGGCAACATCCAGCTCGACGCCGAGTTGTACTACCAGTCCGGCGAAGACATTTCCCAAACCGACATCAGCGCCTACCTCGCTGCCCTCAACCTCAGCACCAAAATCGGTAAAACCAACCTGACCATCGGCACGGACTATCTCTCTGGCACCGATGTGGGCGAAACCAAAAACACCGCCTTCGACCCGCTCTACGGCACCAACCACAAGTTCTATGGCTTCATGGATTACTTCTACGTTGGCAGCCCACACAGGCAAGATGGCAGGACGCTCGGCCTGCTTGATTTTTTTGTAAAAACTGCTTTCCCTGCTGGGAAATCTGGCAAATTAGACCTCCACTTGCATGGATTCAGTTCACCTGTTACAGTCACCGATGTTTCCGGAAAAGAAATGAAT
Organism: Lewinellaceae bacterium; assembly: GCA_020636005.1. Classification (GTDB taxonomy): domain Bacteria; phylum Bacteroidota; class Bacteroidia; order Chitinophagales; family Saprospiraceae; genus UBA6168. The sequence goes on along the minus strand of JACJYR010000010.1, from coordinate 34,748 downwards.
TCCTATCTTGGCACCGAGCTCGATGCGGTTTACACCTACAACTTTTTCGGTGGAATGGCGAGCCTGAACCTTGGTTATTCCCAAATGTTCGGCACAGAAACTTTACAGCAGGTAAAAGGCGGCGACCGCAATTCTTTCAATACTTGGATATGGACAATGGTAACGGTGAAGCCGGTGCTGTTTTCGACGAAGAAAGATTGACGACGTTTGATATTGTTTGAAATAGTTAGAAGGCTGTTTGAAGGTCGTTGCGTAACAACTTTTAAACCAACTCAAACCATTTTCAAACCACCTTCAAACCACCTTCAAACATATCACAATGCCCATTAAAAGCTACCTCGCCCTGGCGGGCGAAAATAAACTGGAAGCCCTGCGCACCGAAGTGCTTGCCCTCGGCTGCGAGGCCATTCCTGCTGAAAACAAGGACGTGCTCATCGTCATTTCCGAAACAAAAAATGAAGAGGAGGACAAAGCCTTGCTGGAAAAATTGAACAGAATGAAAAACCTGCGGCACCTGACGCTGGTGTCGGCATTTGCAGAGTAACGTCGCCTTCAGGCGGCGACCAACGAACGTGCACCGCATAAAGGCGATGCTACTAAATCAAAAAAACATGTCTTCGATTCAAATCAACAGACGGAATTTCATCAAAAAAATGGCCATCGCCTCGGCGGCAGCGGCAGCGGCGACGCTCTTCCCCGGCATCATTTTCCCCAACGACCAGTTGAAGGGGCTGCCGGACGGCGATGACATCCAATGGAAAAAATCGCCCTGCCGTTTCTGTGGCGTCGGCTGCGGACTGCTCATTGGCCTGCAGAACAGCAAGGCCGTTGCCGTGAAAGGCGACCCTGCCAGTGCTGTCAACAAAGGACTGTGCTGCGTGAAAGGCTACCACTCCGTGCTGGCGTTGTACGGCAAAGACCGCCTGACCCAACCGCTTATCCGCCGAGACGGCAAGCTGCAACCCGCCACTATGAAGGAAGCGCTCGACCTCGTCGCCAGCAAGATGAAAGACACCATCGCCCAGCACGGCAAGGACTCGGTTGCCATCTATGGCTCCGGGCAATGGACTATACCCGATGGCTATGTAGCCTCCAAATTTATGAAGGGCGTCATCGGCACCAACAACCTTGAAGCCAACGCCCGCCTCTGCATGGCGAGCGCCGTCACAGGTTTCATGACCAGCTTTGGCATGGACGAGCCGATGGGCTGCTACGAGGACTTTGACCACGCTGACGTTTTCGTGATGTGGGGCAACAACATGGCCGAGATGCACCCCGTACTTTTCTCCCGCATGCTCGACCAGCGCCTGCGGCGAAATGGGGTGAAAATCATCGACTTCGCCACCCGCACCACCCGCACGAGCATGGCCAGCGACCGCTCCATTTTATTTAAACCGCAAACTGACCTGGCGGTAGCGAATGCCATTTGTTATGAGATTTTGAAAAACAACTGGCACAACCGGGGCTTCCTCCAGAAGCATTGTGTTTTCAAATCGGGAAAAACGAACATCGGCTACGGGCTTGAAGATAATTTCAAATTCACCGACGAGCCGAAGGACATGTCGCTGGAGCAATTCAGGGCTTTCCTCGAAGACTACCGCCCGGAGAAGGTCGAAAAGCTGTCCGGCGTTTCAGCCAAAGACATCAAATACATGGCCTCGCTTTACGGCGACCCGAACAAAAAAGTCATGTCCGTCTGGTGCATGGGCCCCAACCAGCACACCCGTGGCACCTGGATGAACAACCTTATTTACAACATCCACCTGCTGACCGGCAAAATCTCCACGCCCGGCAATAGCCCCTTCTCCCTCACCGGCCAGCCCAGCGCCTGCGGCACCGTCCGGGAAGTGGGCACGCTGACCCATGCCCTGCCTTATGGCTCGGTGGACAATGAAAAAGCCCGTGAAAAAGCCGCCAAAATCTGGGGCGTGCCGGTGTCCAATATCTCCCCGAAACCGACCTACCACACGGTGGAAATGTTCCGGGCACTCGACCGGGGCGACATCAAGTTCATTTGGATACAAACCACCAACCCGATGGTAACCATGCCCAAACTGAAACGCTACCGCAATGGGGCAAAGAAGGAAGACCGCTTCGTCGTCGTCTCCGACGTGTACCCAACCCCGACCACCGACGTGGCGGACGTGGTGCTGCCCGCCGCCATGTGGATTGAGCGGGAAGGCATGTTCGGCAATTCGGAGCGCCGCACCCAGCACTTTGAGCAGATGCTCCAGCCACAGGGCGAGGCGATAAGCGATGCATGGCAGATGATTGAAGTAGCCCGCCGCATGGGTTATGAAAAATATTTCCCGTGGACGAAGGAAAACCATGTGGGGAAAATTTGGGAGGAATACTACAAATTCCACGAAGGCGACAAGCACGGCATTGCCCCTTACGAGGTGCTGAAAAAAGAACCGGGCGTGATATGGCCCTACGTCAACGGCAAGAGTACGAAGTGGCGCTACCATGCCAAATACGACCCCGCTGCCAAGGGCGACAGTTTTGATTTTTATGGAAAACCCGATGGCAAGGCCTGGATTTGGGCACGGCCATACGAACCACCGCCAGAGTCGCCGGACAGCGAATACCCATTCTGGCTGAACACCGGGCGGGTACTCGAACACTGGCATTCCGGCTCGATGACCCGGCGTGTGGCTGTGCTGCATCAGGCCGTGCCACATGCCTATGCCGAGCTGCATCCGAGCGATGCCACCAAATTGGGCGTGAAAACGGGCGACAAGGTGAAACTGACCAGCCGCCGGGGTTCTATCGTCATGCCTGCCTCTGTCAACGAGCGGGGCTTGCCGACCGAAGGGCAGGTGTTCGTGCCGTTCTTCGATGAGTCTTTGCTCATCAACGAATTGACGCTGGACAGCTTCTGCCCCATTTCACGGCAGCCTGATTATAAAAAGTGTGCGGTGAAGGTGGAGAAAGCTTAACTGGCTGTTGGCTGTTGGCCATTGGCTTTTAGCCATGCACTGCCAATAGCCAATAGCTAAAAGCCAACAGCAAAAAAATGGAAGGAAAATCAAGCTATTTCATCATCGGACTTTGCGTGGCGCTGCTGGCGTCGGCGGTGTTCATTTTCTTCGCAGCCTTGCAGGAAAGCAAGCAGCCCGCCGATACGGATTACATGCAGACCGGCGACACGCCCTCCATCCCTGCCGAGGCGGGCGTTTTCCGGCGGCTGGCGATGGCGTTGCAGTACCAAAATATGCCCGGAGGCGGCAGGGACTTGCGCACGTACTACGAAAACCGGGCATACCCCGGTGCGCCGCCGCTCATCCCGCACCCACTGGTTTCTGAAAAAGGAATCGGCGGAAAGACCTGTCTGCAATGCCACGAAAACGGCGGCTATGCCGAACAGTTCAAAGCCTTTGCCCCGGTGGCGCCGCACCCGGAGTTGCTCAACTGCCGCCAGTGCCATGTGCCGAAGACGACGGAGGGTTTGTTTGTAAATTCAAATTTCACGAAGCCAGCACCACCGGTATTGGGGCAAAGCGCCATGCCGGGTAGTCCGCCGGTGATACCACATACCTTGCAGTTGCGGGAGAATTGTCTGGCTTGCCATGCCGGGCCAGCGGCGCCGACGGCCATCAAGGTGAGCCACCCGGAGCGGGTGAATTGCCGTCAGTGCCATGTGCCCGCCAAGCTGCATGATTTTTTTGAAAAACCGCTGATGGAAGACGGTTCGACGTGGACACGTCCGGCAACCCCATTTCACCAAAAAGAAAAGCAACTGGATGAACAGGAGGTCAGTGCGATTGGGGAGTGGGTGAGGAAGTAGTTTGACATGGTTTGAGGTGGTTTGAGTTGTTTGAAGTTGTAGTGCCCCAAACAATTTCAAACTATTTTCAAACAACTCGAACAAATCAAACAACTATAAAAGACAACATGAAACAACTTGCCGTACTGGGAATACTTGCTTTGCTGATGGTGCTGGGGGTGACCTGTACTCCTGAACATGGGGAGGAGGAACACAGCGACAGCCACCATCTTCTGGAGCAACTTAAACAAATCAGCGTGGACAGCCTGAACTATGACTTTAGCCGCTTCGACCATGTGGATAAAGAGAAATTGGTACAAATCCATCAGTTGATGGAGGGGGCAGAGCAGTTTTTGATTCCCGACAGGCTGGCGGAGATGAAATCGTACCCCTGCTCCAATTGCCACAGCAAGTCGCTGGAGGCATTGCAGGCAGGCAAAGAGCCCGGCGAGAAAAAATCGCACTGGGACATTGAAGTTGTCCATGCAAAAACGGCCACCATGCAATGCGCTACCTGCCACGATGTCAATGATTTCAACCAACTGCACAGCCTGACGGGTGCGCCGATAGAATTCAGGCACAGCTACGAACTCTGCGGCCAATGCCATTCCACCCAAATAAAGGATTGGTTGGGCGGTGCGCACGGCAAACAAGTAGGCGGCTGGGCGCCGCCTCGTGTTTCCCAGACCTGCGTTGGTTGCCACAACCCCCACAAACCTGCTTTTGAAAAACGATTGCCTGCCCGTTTGAACACGGAATGGCTGAAATGACAGTATGCAGTATGCAGTTAGCAGTGGTGATGAGGTACTTTCCACCGACTGCCAACTGCCAACTGAAAACTGAAAACACCTTCACATGCTTTTCGATTTATTTTTTAAAACAAGAAAACCGGTAGAGGAAGATTTGCCTCAGACCGAAGGCGGCTGCGGCTCTGGTAGTTGCGGTTGCAAAAAAAAGAAAGAACCTGCCCCTGTAGAGCCGGATGGCTACGACATGAAAATGGGCAAAACCATGAACCGGCGGGCCGCTTTCCGCCAACTCACCGCTGGCTTGTTGGCGGGTGCTGGCATGGTGCAATCCTGTAGCATTACCGCCGACAAAGAAAAACGGGAGGAGGGGCAACTCAAATGGGAAGAGTATTTCAAAAAGAACTACCGCCTGATGTCGGACGAGGAAAAGTCGAAAACGGTGGAACGGCTCGAACGGCTGTATGAAATCAACACCGGCAAGACCATCAACGTGTCCACCAACGGAGCCGTCGAGAACGTGCTGTACGGCTACGCTTTCAATATCTCGAAATGTCAGGGCTACATGGACTGCGTGAACGCCTGCGTGAAAGAAAACAACCAGGACCGCAGTTCGCAGATGCAGTACATCCGCATCCATGAAATGGAAAACGGGCAGCTCAATTTCGACGATGCCGACGACAACTACTTCCACGAGGTGCCTGCCGAGGGGCATTTCTACCTAGGCACCCAGTGCTACCATTGCGAGAACCCGCCCTGCGTGAAGGTGTGCCCGGTCGGGGCAACGTGGAAGGAGGATGACGGTATCGTGGTGGTTGACTACGACTGGTGCATCGGCTGCCGCTATTGCCAGGCTGCCTGCCCCTACGATGGCCGCCGTTTCAACTGGCAAACCCCGGAGGTGCCGGAGGAGGAAGTGAACCACACCCAGCACTACCTTGGCAACCGCCTCCGTAAAAAGGGGGTGATGGAAAAATGCACTTTCTGCATTCAGCGCAGCCGCAGCGGGAAGAACCCCGCCTGCGTGGAAGCCTGCCCGACGGGCGCCCGCATCTTCGGCAACATTCTCGACCCGAACTCTGAAATCCGGTGGGTTTTGGAAAATAAAAAAGTGTTCCGGTTGAAAGAGGATTTGGGCACGGAGCCAAAGTTTTGGTATTACATGGACTGAGGTGAGAGAAGAGAGAGAGAAGTGAGAGACAGTAGGAAAATTCAATAATTTCAACAAATCTGCCGTATCCAAACGGAACCACATGCAAGTTTTTGTTCAATTCATAAAAGACGGTTTCCAATCTGCCACCAAGGGCAATTTCACCTACCACGTCTGGATGGGCACGCTGACGGCGCTGATGCTGCTGGGCGCTTTTGCATTTTACATCCAACTCAGGGACGGGCTTATCGTCACGGGCATGAGCGACAAGGTGAGTTGGGGGCTGTACATCTCAAATTTCACTTTCCTGGTGGGAGTAGCAGCAGCGGCGGTCATGCTCGTGTTGCCGACCTACATTTTGAAAGACATCAACCTGAAACAAGCGGTGCTAATTGGCGAAGGGCTGGCAGTGGCCGCACTTATCATGTGCCTTGCCTTCGTGACGGTTGATTTGGGCGGCCCGGCGAGGGCGTGGCACCTGATTCCCAAACTGGGCTATTTCAACTGGCCCAATTCGATGCTCGCCTGGGACGTCATCGTGCTGAATGGCTATCTTTTTATCAACGTCACCATCCCGCTGTACATCCTGTTTTACCACTACCAGGGCAAGGAACCGAACAAAAATATTTACCTGCCCGGCGTGCTGATTTCCGTGTTCTGGGCGGTGGGCATCCACATGGTCACGGCGTTTTTGTATGCCGGTCTGCCAGCCCGGCCGTTCTGGAACTCGTCGCTGCTGGGGCCCCGGTTTTTGGCGTCGGCATTCTCGGCAGGCCCAGCGCTCATCATCTTGATTCTGTCGTTCATCCGCCGCTACACGGACTACAGAATCCCGAACACGACGCTGCGCAAACTGGCACTGGTGACCACCGTTGCTGCCCAAATCAACCTCATCATGCTTATTTCCGAGTTGTTCAAGGAATTTTACTCGCCGACGCACCACAGCCAGAGTGCCGTTTATCTCTTTTTTGGTTTACATGGAAAATCGGGACTCGTACCCTGGATATGGAGCGCCATTTCGCTGAACGTCATCGCTACCGGCATCCTCACATTTCACACTTTGCGCAACCAGTTTCGCTGGCTGGCCCTCGCCTGTGGGCTGCTCTTCGTCGCCATTTGGATTGAAAAAGGCATGGGGCTTATTGTGCCCGGCTTCATCCCCGGCTCGTGGGGCGACATTGTGGAGTACACGCCTTCGCTGGTGGAAATACTGGTGACCATCGGCATCTGGGCGATGGGGGCGTTTATTTTCACGCTGCTGGTGAAGGTGGCGATACCGATTGAGTTGGGGAAGGTGAGGTATCAAAGGTAAAGAGGCAAACTTGTCAATTGAGTCAGGTGAAGGACTCCTTACTTATCATAAACAAAGCTTTAGCGAGGCAGAATCGTAGATGATGGGTTAGCGCCTTTCCTTTCTCCTTTTTCACTTACCTTACAATGAAAACAAAGCCAACACAGGATTTGTGTCTCCACCTTCCGAAGAAACCACTAATGACTTGGCATCCAGAAAAGTGATGCCTTCCGGTTTTGGAAACATTTGGTTGTCAAGTGGTAAAACGTCGAGCGGTTTACCCTGCCCATCCACTGTCAATAAGAACTGTTCGGAGCTTATAAGCAGGTAGTACAATTCTTTTTCAGGATGGGCGGCGATGCTGGCGATGTTAAATTTGAATTTTACCTCGCCCGTACCTCCTTTCCTGAAAAGTTCAATGTCTTTTTTTCGCTCCACCAACTCTAAAACCTCTGAAACGGAAATTTGCAGGGCGGGTTTATCCATCATCTTTTCTGTGGCAAGGTCAAAGGCATAAATTGCCCTGAAGCTTTTCTCGAAGGCTTTGTCGGTATATTTCCGTCTTGGGGCCAGCAGTAGGCGGTTATGTTTTTCATCGTAGCAAAGTCCTTCATTATCCAATGCCGGATTTTGTATCAATTTGCTGCACATCGGGCTTTCCATTTTCATTAAAAACAATTTTGAACATTGCTCCGTCGCTCCGCAATGCATACATATCATTGCCCACTCTGGTCAAGCCTTCAAAGTCTCCCGGCCTTCAAAAGTTATCTGCTCGATGACTGTGCAATTTTCAAGGTCATAAATAAAGACATCACCCAGTTCATCCTGCACACAGGCCACCGTTTTGCTGTCCACATCTGTAATCCGGAAATCTCCATTAGTTCCGCAGGTAGTTCGCAGACTTTGCTTGGATTTTTGAAATTTGTTTGAGTCGGAAAAGTTGTGTTGCATGAAGTCATTATCAGAGCAACGACGGAAATCATAAATTGGATTATCATGGTCGAAAATTTGATTTTTAATGGAATGAAGTCTGAATTCATTCATTGACATTTGCACAATCTTTAAGAAAATGGTCTGCGAGTGTCTAATTCGCAGACCATTATTCGGTGCAGGCATAAATGTATTTATATTAAAAATCACTTACAAATTAAAATTGCCTGCTGCCTCCGGCTGGTAAATAATTTCTTCAATTTTGACTTTTGTAAGACCTGCCGGTACAATCCATTCAATCTCATCACCCACTTTATAACCAATCAATGCTGTTGCTATCGGTGATAGAATAGAAATTTTATTCTCTTTCAGGTTTGCTTCCTGGGGGTATGCGATTTGAAATTGAACAGTTTTGTTCGTGTTCAAAAAGCTTATTTTAACAATCGTGTTCATTGTTACAACATTCGCAGGAATTTCGGTTGGTTCTACAATCTTTGCGGATTTCAATTCCTGCAACAGATTCAATGCCTCAGAAGCTTTTAATGAACGGGTTTGTTTTGCGTCATTGATGGCTTTCTGAATTCTTACATAATCAAGCTTGTTCATCACTATCTCGCTCATGATTGAAAATTTTGATTTGAAATGAATAAAAATAAAAAACCCTTCCCTGCCGGGACGGGCTTAAAGCAATTGAAACAAATGAGACAGGAAACAGTTGCTCGTTGTAGATAATCCACCTTCTAATTAGGTGGATTATTTACTTATGAAATGTTACTAATTTAATTCACTACAACTATCAGATTAAGTCGTGACTACTTCAAGCCTTCACCCTCTATGAATCCAACTTCAATATTAAGCAACAAAAAAGAGCCGCCCCAAGAGGCAGCCCTGCTTCGATTAACAGTTGTTAATCAAATAAATGACGTTCCAAAGATACGCAAATCCCCACTGATATTGCACTAAAAACAGACCTTCCAGAGCACTTTTTTTGCATCAAAATCAACCCTTCTGACAGCACTTCTAACTGACACCATCGGTATTTCCGCCCCGCAAGGCTGACGGGGCTTTATAAGCGCTCCACTCCGTTCTACTGTTACCATTCCAGCCCCCTTATGGAGGAGGGTGCTTCCATTCTATCGTGCCGCCCGCAGGCAGCGAGTAGTTTCATTAGCGCCGTAAACTTGCGCATGGTTGAGGCTCCACTGGCGTTCTACCGATTAAAGCGGCATTCCCGGTCGCTCAGCCCGCTCCCTTTTATTTGCGCCGCTCAGCCCGCTTGCGCATAGTGGGCGCCGTTCCTTGCGCATCATGTGCGGGCGCATCATCGGTGTAGGTATGCCAGGTTTCTGCTCATGCGCCCGCCGTGACAGCCCTTCTCACAGCCCTCAAAACTTAGAGGCATTTAGGGGTGGTGTGCGGCTTGCCGCTCCTTCCTCGTTTGCCGTTCCTACCTGCTTTTCTGCTCCTGCCTGTGGCCTTTTTTGCCCGTTTATTTCTTTAATTTATTAAAAAAAATATTATTTTAAGAATTTGATAGTCAGTTGTTTATGTCGGTTTTTAGTCGTATTTTGTAGGAGTTAATCAAAATAAATGACATGACAACACAAACCATTTCCATTTCTCCCGCCCTCCTCGTTTTCATCTACGAGGTGTCCGCAGTTCAGATTGATGATTTTTGGTATGCATCGTCCCCGGTGCTGTCGCCGCTCATGGCCGCCGTTGGTGTTTCGGCCTCTGATGCGCTGCTGGCTTGGGTCGAGTTTTACCATTCAGGCGTCTTTGGCGCTTAGTCCGTGTGGGGGCTTGTCCCCCGCTTTTTTCCTTTTCTTTTTTTCAAATTTTATCTTTTACTATGTTTTCTCTCTCGTCTTTCTCCTCCTTTGGGGTGGGTGGCAGTCGCCGTCCGTCTGCCTGTTCCAGTGTTGCCGCTTCCGCTTTTGTGGCATCGCTTCGCCGCTCTGGTATCGTTGCTGCTTCGGTGCTTACTTCCTGTGGTGCGGGTGCGCCATCTGTGGTGGCTGCTGCCTTTCCCGGTTGCCAGTTTTTCAGTGCCTCGGCCCCTGCTTTCTGCGGCTTGGGCCGTGCTGCCTTCGCTGCCCGTGCTGCTGCTCTGGTTCGTGCTTTGGCGGCTTCGCCTTCTCCCCTGTGGGTTTGTTTTCCGGGTGGGGTTTGTCCCGCTGCCGCTGTCCCTTCCCGCTCCTGGGTTTCCTGTGGTTCCGGCTCTTGGTCTGAGTGCGCCCTGGCTGCTGGTTTGGGTGTCCCGGTGCTGGTGTTTATGCCCGTAGGCGTTGTGCCTCCTTCCGGGTGGGGTAGCTGGTCTTCTTTGGGTGGCTTTTTAGGTGGTGGGTGGTGGTTTCTGCCTGCTGTTCAGCCCTCTCTTTTTAATAATTTGATGAAATAAAAATGTTTTAAGTTATTGAAAATCAGTTGCTTAAATCAAACTTTCTGTTTATCTTTAGGTATTGTTAATCAAAATAAATGACACCATGTTTAACACAGATTATCTTGCTCAAAGTGTGGAGGCTGCCCGTGTAGCCTCCGCCGAGCGGCAAATGCAGCCGCCTCCCTCCGTCGAATTTCCTTTCGACATCGAACCCGTTTTCAAACAGTTTAAAGTCTATCTGCCGTCCCCTTATTTTTTCCCGGAAATAGCCTGTCCGGGTGCGGCAAAAGAAGAGGGCTTTAAATTAGTCCGCCTTATCGTTCCTTATGGCAATGGCCGTTACTCCGTTCACGCTGCGCCCTGGGCCAGTGCTGAACAGGTCTCCGAAGAGTTGGAAGGCTGGATGCTTCCCTTTTAGTTTTTTCCTTTTCCTACTGCGCAGTTAGTACAGGCTTAGTTTTAGTTTCCAGTTCTTTTGAGAAATAGCCTTCCCGGTAGCGGGTAAATCTGAAACTGAACGGCGTCTTTCCCCGGTCGGTAATGGGGACGCTTTGCCCGCCTTGCGACAAAGGCACAGGGGTAAGCCACAGCCTTAGAGGTGCCGTCGCCCGGCGTCAGCGGGCCGCAGCGACAAGCGAAAAATGCCGATGCTGGCCGTATGTCAGCACCTTGAAAAACCAACTTTTCAACCTAATTAATTAATATTAAAATCAATACGATATGAAAAATCTGCTTCCAATCTCCGACATCAAGAAACTCGAAAACCTTGACATCCGCTACATGCCCGGCAATCCACGTTCCTACCGTCTCGACCTGGGGAAAGGTGTTCTGAACCTTGAAGGACGGGAACAAGTCACCAAGCCCGGCGAAACCTTCAAAGTCATCCCTATTGCTTTCCGTTGCTTGCAGGACGGGCTTTTTGGCCAGCCTGAAAAGAAGTGGTGTGAGGTGTACTTTGTAAATGAAGATGGACACATTGGCGTTTTCATGTTCCACGGATTCAGCGTCCAGAACCTGAGCGAGGCAGCCCGTGATTTGTTCTACGAAAAACGGGGACTTTGTGAAGTACAATGGACAGTGAATCTGGAAAAGAAGGTCAATAAACAAGGTGCATGCTATTACATGGCATTCTTTGATTTCACCCCACTTCCAAAAAAGGAACTGGAAAAACAGCGCCTGCTGATTCAGGACATCGAAGCCACCTATTTTCACATTTACCGCTCCGATACGATGGAGGCCAAAACGCTGTTTGCCGAAAATTACAGCACCCACCTTGAACCGACGAGGGCAGAAATCGAAGCTGAAAAGGAACGTGAAACCGCCCTGCTAACAGAGTTCACACCAAAGGAAAAAAGGAAGGCAGCCTAAAAGACTGTTGTCATTTATCCACCACCGCCCCCGGCTGAAAAGTCGGGGGACTTTTCCAAACTCAAATTTTAAAATCACGAAACAAACTGCTGCCATCAGGCAGCCGGAGACTGTTTTGCCAAAATTCAACCCGCCATGAAAAAAGATAAATTTGAAGAAATGACAGCCCGCATCATTGCCCAACTGGAGAAAGGCATCGTGCCTTGGCGCAGGACTTGGAACCAAATCACAATGGGTGCAGCCCGCAACCACTTTTCAGGACACATCTATCGGGGCATCAACCGTTTTATCCTTGACGGTTTTGAGGTTCCCCGCTTCGCCACCTTCAACCAGGTGAGCAACGCAGGACACCGCATCCGCAAGGGTGCAAAATCCCTTCCCGTCTATTTCTGGAAAATCCTGTTTTTCGACGCCAACGGCAAGAGGGTAGAAACCCGGCAGGAAGCGGAAAAAATCGTTCCCTACGTCACAGAGTACCGGGTTTTTAACGTCCTCGACATCGAAGGTTTTACCGCTGAAATGTTTAGAGAAGATAAACCCGAAACTCTCCCCACCCGGATTGATGAATGTGAAGCCATCCTTTCCACGAATCCGCATGAAGTCAGCAAAGGAGAACCCGCCTACTCACCCCTGATGGATAAACTGTTTATGCCCGACCTCTCCGATTTTGAAAGCCCGGAGAAATACTACCACACCTATTTCCACGAGTTGAGCCATTGGACAGGGCATAGCTCCCGCCTGAACCGGGAAATCAAAAACTCCTTTGGTTCTGAAAAGTACAGCAAGGAAGAGTTAGTGGCCGAAATGTCAGCCTGTTTCCTTGCGGCCCATTGTGGCATCGTGGTAGAGGATTTGGTGGAGAACAGCGCAGCCTATCTGCGTTCCTGGATTAACGCCCTGCATGGTGACGCCCGTCTGTTGATGACGGCGGCCAGTGCCGCCGAGAAAGCCGCTAATTTCCTACTCAAAACCGAGGCAAAGGAGGTCGAACTCACCGAAGAAATGCGGCAAGCCGCATGAGCCATAACACAGTGAAGGCAGCCAGCTTCCCGGCTGCCTTCACCCCTTAGCTTGTCATAAACGAAGAGAACCTGTCTCCCACCCAGTGCAGCGGTGTGGCAATCGGAAGACACCAAACGCACAATCCCAAGGCACTGCCGCAGCCAGTTCTGCAAGCCCGTTCGTTTCCCTGCAAGTCTTGCAGAACTGGCAGCCGCAGCGCCCCCGCAGCAGGCACAGCAGTGCCGTTTCACTGCACAAGGTTCCGTTTCACTTCGCTGCTGTCCCTGCTTTCCAGCCATCCGCCACCAACCCAATCCGATTGCCACGAACCAGTCTGTCCCACCCGAAAACTTGCCAACGCCGAAGCCAAGCCAGCACCGCAGCCTTTTGGGGCAAACCCGCCAACCATCGCTCCCGGCAGCGGTGCTGGCCCCCGCAGCAGTAGCAGCGTCACCTCCGTACCTCCGGCGACACTGCCACTGCTTTTTGCCATCCCGCTCAACCCGCAAAAAATCCCGCCCAGTGCAGCGGAGTGGAAAACGGTCACCAACCACACTTGCCAAAGTGCCGCCGCAGCCTTCTTTGCCAACGCTGCAAACCTGAACCACACGGCAACGCCAGCACTCCCGCAGCAGGCGCAGCGCCACCGTTTCACTGCTCCTTCGTTCCGTTTCACTTTGGTGCTGCCCCTGCTTTTCTGCTATGCTTCCGCCTACACAACCGTTTCCCACGACCTGGTTATCCCGCCCGTTTGAAGATGGCCTCCTCCACCCCCACCCACCCATTTCAGCGGTGTGAAAAACAGCCCCAAAGCCCACAGCCAAAGCGCAGGATGCAAGCTGCCACTTCCCGTTTCACTGGAAAGCCTCAGCCAGCATCCGGCGCCCTGCAGCAGGAGTAGCCGCAGTCATTTCACTCCGCATGACTGCGTAAATGGCGGTGGCTACGCCTGCTTTCTGCCAAACCCACGACAAAACAGGCTGTTTTTCACGGCGTAGTTGCCCCTGCCGAACGCAATTATAAAAAGATGTACTTTGTTGATTTACTTCAGGACAACCTGAGATAGATAGGCTTCAAACGCTCAACAATCACCCTCATCACCTGCGAAAATTCCAAATCCATATCCAGCTGGGCTTTCCGCTTCCATGCCTTCCAGAGCGTATTCCTTGCATCATCCAGATAGAAGGCAGGTTGAAACAGACTATGGGTTTGAGGAGCTGGCGTCCCCCTGCGTTCAAAAGTTTGCTGGATGGCCTGTTCCAATACTTCATTGTTGATGGGGTGATTTTCCAGCAAGTGATAAATATCGTAGAAGTCTTTCATGCGGGTATTGATTTCTGCCAGGTCAATCATCGCTTCAAATTTTTCCGCAATCGTGGACTCGATGGAATAGGCATACAATACTGGTGCATCCATTTCAAGGATAACGGGATAGGTCATTTTCATGGGTTCCGGCACCACGATGTCTCCAAACCCTATGTCAATTTGCAGCCTTTGTTTTGTCCGGTCCAAATGGCCGGTGACCCCAATCCGAAGCCCTTGGTAGTTGCCATCTTTGACGATGTCTTCGATGGTCAAAGATTCCAAATCAAATGTGACACCGTCCTCTTCATAGGGCCTTTGACAGATGTTTATTATCGCCATTTTCAACGATTGGTGGGTTGACTGAATGCCCATTCCCAGAAAGTCAATGTCTTTTGTGACCCGGCTCTGTTCTCCTTCGAGGGCATACAGGAATGCCGCCCCTTTCAGGCAGAAATGATGATTGAACCTCGACCTGGAAAGCCGGTACAGAAACCTTTCCTGAAAATAACGGAGGAGGAGGAGTTGGTGGTTTTTCCCTCCCGCCCGGGCGATGTGCAGCAAACGCCCTTTCACCGAGGCTACGATGTTTTTCTTTTCGCTCATAGTAAAATGCTCAAATAGGTTTTCATCTGCTCCTCTACCCGCAGCAGCCGGGCGAAATGCAGCAGTTTCTCGATGCTCCGGTCTTTCTCTTTGAGGTAATTTTGAAGTACTTCCTTCTCCACGTCCTTTCCGATTTTGTTCCTGAACCTGATGGCATCGCATACCGATTTTTCCTTCCCATAAATTTTAATGGCCGTTTGGCCTATTTTGACTTCAGTAATGCCGATGCTCCAATATTTTTCACTCCAGTAGTAAACCCTGATAGGTGGGTAATCCGGCAAAACGACCTTCCGGGATTTCTCAATGGCAATGTGATATTCGGGCGGGACAAAATCGGAGAGTTCATAATAGTTCCATGCAGAAAAAAGACAAACAATCCCATCTGGTATCATGCGGCTGACCTCTTCTATCTCATCATCAAATCTAACAGTAGCGAGCCTGTAAAGCCCTCTTTTGATTTTTACCACCTCACCTTCCTTGACAAGTATATCAAGGTATTGGTGGTGCAAGCCTGCATCCAGAATATCCTTTGTTTGGGCATATCCCCTGTTCCGTTTGAAAATTTCGAGTAGTGCTTTTTCTTTTTCCATTTTGCAAAAACTACTGCTAAAGTAGATAAAAGCAGTAGTTTTTGCAAAACCATGAGCATGATTTTATTTGAAAGAGAGGTGAAATAGTCCCCAATTTCTCAATTCTACGGCTGATATTATTCGATAGCCGCAGAATTGAGAAATAACCAGAAGAATGGATAAGTCCTATTTGACCGCAACCTAAGCCATACATGATTGCACCTTGAAGGCTGTGCAACAAAAAAGCCCAGGCTCATCGCCCGGGCTTCAAAAATTACTCCGAAGGAGTGCCTTCGGCATAATCCCATGAACATATCCAAAAACGCTACTTTCATTTGTCGCCCTTCACCGCCGTTTGGCTGACCCCGGCTGCGACTGAACCAGCAACGACCAGTACTTTAGCAGCAGCCAATAACCAAGCAGGCAGGGCGACGGGAACTGTAATCAACGTGCCTCCAATGGCACCCAGCACAATCCCCAGGTTCCGGATGGTTTTGAAAAAGTTTGGTGTGGGAGCGCTCAGCCGCTCCATGACGGACATTTTTTGAGTTTCCATAAGCTTATGATTTTTGAAATTGGATGAAAAAGGGCATGGACTTTATCACCCCATGCCCGGATTTAACCATTGTACAAACCGTACCCTTTCGGGCAGTAAAATCAGAACACGTCCACCAACTGCATCGCATTGCCGGAGGCGAACAGGTAGTAGTTGTCACCGACCTTCTGGAAAAACTCGATACCGACGGCGTTCAGCACGGCCACGTCAGCCGCTGGTTCCAGGTCGTTAAGGAGCTTTGCCTCAAGGCTGATGGCTTCAGTCGCCACCTTCACATCCAAGTAATCCGTGTAGGCCATTCCCGAAACACCGTTCTGGTCAGTCACTTTAGGCTCATAAACACTGGACTCTGCATTGAACACATAGTCGGAAATCGCCGATACCGCATTGACTAACCTGAAATGGGTCGCACCATTTGGCACATTCAGGAAGTTTTGTGGCTGGAAAACCGGAACGGCGAGCGTCGAACCTATCCTTGCCGCCAGTGGTGTCAAAGTGAACGGAATCCGGAGAACGGAAGTAAGCGACAGCCTGGGGTCGAAATCCAAGCCTTCCAGGTACTGCGGCACCTGGGTGATGAGGATTGCCCGCTGGCCACGTGCCTCAGAGCCATCCTCCAGGTTGATTTTCTTGATAACCCCCATGAGGGTCCCGGTAAGCCGCCGACTGAACATGTGCTTCAACGGGCTGAACGCTGTGCGGATAGCCTTGCCAACGCTGGCACAGCCAGCAAACTCCGCCATGTTTTCACGGGTCCGCTTGAACTCATCAGCGGTGAGCACCTGCTCCGCTGTCGGTCCGCCGACCAGGCCGGCGAAGTAGCCCTTCTCACCCTTGATTTTGAAATGCCGGACATCACCGATGGTGCCGACATACTTGATTAGACCTTTTTGCCTTGCCATAGCTTTAAATTTTTGATGATGAAAAAATTACTGCAAAGCTACGGGCAGGCTTGCCTGACAGGCAAACCCATAATGGCACAGGTGGCTACATAATGGGCAAGGTCAATACTTGTAAGGCAGTGGAAGTCAGTTAATTTTAAAAAGAACCACATTACATTTACCACCCAAATAGTGGGAAAATATTCTCGTTGAGGCGGTGAAGCGTTTCTTACCCTATAAATTCGCAGGTTCAACAATCAATTTTTCTTTCCGATGCTTTGCTGATGTTTAGCGGAAAAGCAGCATTCCTTGTTGCCATTTTGTTGCCCGAAAATTTGAGACAATTGCAACTCGTTGAAAATGAATAGTTTGAAAAAATAGTTAGATTCTGCATCGGGAAGTGATGGGCATGAAACTGAAAACAACATAGATTTACGCTAAAGTGATTGTCCAGCGGAAAACTGATGCAATCAACAAAATGAATAGTTTAAACCTTTAAAAACTTACCTCATGGCCGAGCAAGGACATCTTGAAATCCTTTATAAAGGGGTCGAAGAATGGAATAATTGGAGAAAAAAGGAAGAATTAATTTGTCGGGGCATTTCTCCCTTAGATAAACTATTAGTAGCTGACCTTTCCAAAGCTAACCTTAATAAGATTCGACTTGCTAAGTTTTGCCTTAGTCTGGTTGACTTTGAAAAGACAAATCTTTCTGAAGCGAATCTTTCCGAAACCGACCTTTCCGAAGCCGACCTTACGGGGGCAAATCTTTCGGCAGCGAATTTGTTCCGGGCTGACCTATCACGAGCAAACCTTTCAGGGGCTGACCTTACCAAAGCGAATTTATACGAAGCAAACCTTTCCGGGGCTAATCTTACTAAAGCAAATCTTACTGGGGCTACCCTTTTCAGAGCGAACCTTTCCGAAGCCGACCTTTCCAAAACTAACCTTACCGGGGCTGACCTCACAGAGGCCAACTTTCTTGAAACCCGTATTAAAAAGGCAATTATGAATAATTGCAAAATTTATGGTATAAACGTTTGGGATTGCGTTGGGGAAGTAGCCGAACAAAAAGACCTAATAATAACGCCTGATTCACAACCAGAAATTACCGTTGACAACATCAAAATAGCTCAATTCATCTACCTAATATTAAAAAACAAGGAAATCAGAAATGTGATAGACACATTAACCTCGAAATCCGTGCTTATCCTTGGAAGGTTCTCAAAGGAACGAAAAGCTGTTTTGAATGCAATCAAGAATGAGCTTAGAAAGCGAAAATATCTACCCATCCTATTTGACTTTGACAAGCCAGCAAGCAAGGACATAACAGAAACAATTATGACCCTTGCCAATATTTCAAGGTTTGTCATTGCGGACATTACAGACGCCAAAAGCATACCCCAAGAACTTAGCCACATAGTACCACATCTGCCTTCACTTGCTGTTGTGCCTATCATTTTAGAATCTCAAAGGGAGTATGCCATGTTTGAACACTTTGAGCGTTACCCTTGGGTTTTACCGCTTTACACCTATTCCTCAAAAGAAGATTTGCTAAAGTTGCTCAATGAAAAAGTGATAGACCCGGCTGAAAGGAAAGTTGAGGAATTGAAGCCTAGGAGGTAAAAATGTCCAACAAAAAATGGACATAATCAATAAAATGAATAGCCTAAATCTTTGAGCGATGAAATTGAGTGAAACCGATTTTCAAGAAATTCTTGATTTATACGAAAAGGCTATCGAGGCAAAATTCTTTATCCCGCACCCGTTCGATGAACATGAAATAGACGAAAAGGGTAGCCTCACCGTTCCCGACAAATATGAAACTACCTACATAAAGAAAAGGGTGGGTTACTGGATTGCGTATTTTGAAGATGCTTTTGATAGAATACCCCAAAAGCGCCCCAAAATTGCTGAACGAGAAATGAATGACATTCAGGCTCGTTTTGGAAGTGGAAAATACATCCTACCGCCAAACATTTTAGAAGGCGAATCTATTCGAGATTACCGAATCAAAGATTTGAAAGAGCATCTTACTTTCAAAAAAAGGTACACGGATTTTTCCGAATGTGTGCTTTTAGCAAATGCGAGCCAAGAAGTTTTCACCCACCTAATAGCCAGCATCCAATTTTGGTTTTTCTTGAAAGATTTTTTGGGGAAAAACAACGGAAAAACAACGGAAGGACAACAAGACAGCGAACATCAAACCAAAGAGAGTCTGTTTTCCAAAGAATTTGTTCAAGAATTTCTAAGCCTTCCGACGTTTGAGGAAAAACTCAAATTTTTTGAAAAACATAACCTTAGTTTTTCGGCTCGCCATTGGTCGCAAGAAATAGATGACTATCTTTTTCTTGAGCCTAATTCTGAAAGTGAGATTATCGCTTACAATGAAGCGGTATTAAGGAGAGAAACCCAGATACTTTTTCAAGAAAAAAGAGAGTATTACAGCCAATTATTGAACATTCCTATAAGGACTTTCGAGGAGTTGAAATCGGATTTTTACAACAGAGTGAAAATTTCCAGCCACAAGCCTGAAAAGTTTTTAGAATTAGAACTTCAAGCCCTTTTGAATCTTTGGACAGAATACGATAAGATGGCCAAAAAGGATAATCTGACTAATTCCAAAGAAGATCAAAAGCTATTGTTTGAAGATGAATACAGCAAAGTAGTTAGAGTATTGCCTGATGACTTATCTAAAAAACGCCTGAAAATAGAGCTTAATTCAAGGCGTAAACTCGTTTACGAACCTTATATAAAATACCGTATTTTCTTGGAAAAACTTGATTTAGAAGCTGAAATAGAAGTCTTAAAAAAGAAGGAGAAACAGCCAGATAATAACTTTGGCAATGCCGCACTATTGGAAAAAATCAAAAACCTATTTGACAAATACAAGCCTGATTATTTCGATTTTATGAGGGCGCATATAGAGAAAAATGTAGAACCGGAATACCGAAAAATAAACTTTGAATCCCTCATTGAGGATGAGGGAAAAATACTGGAAAGCCTTTTGAAGGAAATCATTTCTAACTTAGACAAGTGCCTGCTTTTCAAAGAATACGACCCATCCAATGGCAATAAAGAAATCGAAAAACAGATTGAGCTACTGGAAACCAAAAGGCGAGATTTCATCAAAAAATACAAAGAGGGAGAAAAGTTCGCAGTCAAAGAACGTGTAATAAACGTACTACCAACTGGGCAAGAATGGGGGTACAGAGAAAATCCAAACCCTTATGAATCTGAGGCGAGGTATTGGATTTTTACGACTTCCGTTGAAATTGACTTTTTGAATTGGTATCTGAAAAACGATTTACAGGCAGCAACTTTGGAAACGAATCGAAAACCGTCGAAAGGCAACGAAGAAAAAAATCCAGAACTAACAAACGACAAATCAAATGAAATTTTGCAGAATCTAAAAGCAAAAGCACACACGCACCTTACCCTTTTAAACGGATATAACCCACAGAAGAAAAAAATTATGAGGCAGGTTGATTTTGATAAACTTGTTGGCTACGTTGATTTAATGATTGAACAAGAACGACTACCAGAAAACATTGAACAGTTAGACCAAATAGCAATACCTACTGGACACATCAGATACCTTTTCTATTGTATTCACAAAGACCTATATACTACACACCGCATAAGAGATTATTTCATTGACTTCCTTTATAGCACTTTCAAGCAATTTAAAGCCGAAAGGTCAACAACAAAGACAAAGTTTTCATTTGAGCCAGAAAGTTGGAAGCATGACTTGGAAGTTATGAAGGGGTAATTTTGGTAATGAAACGTTACCCATATTTTACTATTTCTTTACCTTTTTTATTTGTGGGCGAATTAAAAAATCGTTCACATGGATACAAATTTCAATTTTCTAACCGACCAACAAGCCCGACAGTTTTTGAGGGAGGAACTTGCAAAGTTTTTTTCTGAAAACCCACCCGCAACCAGCCCAAAAGAAACAGGCAAAACCGCCTTCAACATTGACGAATTTTGCGACTACACCGGGCTATCCAAACAGACCGTTTATAAGAAGACAGGAAAAGGTCTCATTCCGCACTCAAAGCGAGGGAAACGGCTTTATTTTGACAAATTGAAAGTGGACGCTTGGCTACTCGAAAATTCAGTAAGACCGCTTTCTGAAATCGAAAGCACTGCCGACCGCTACCTGATGGGCAGAAAAAGAAAAGGAGGTAGGCCATGTTAAACGGCATACCTCCTCACGAAAATATTTTTGAGAATAGCTACAAAGATACAGAAAATCCATTGGACAACCTGGCAGCCTTTCAAGCTGAATTTGCCAAGTTGGAAAAGGAATTGGAACCAAACACCGGGCAAACGGTAGGGGGCATTTCCGAAACCAAACACTTTGACAAAGCTATTTTCGACAACCTGCCGGACGTGTTGCGCTTTGGTTGCCAGATACTCACCGATGCCTCCGAAATGGAAGTTTTTTTGGTAGGTGCTTTGGGAGTGGTTAGCGGTATCCTGCCAAATGTTCAGGGGTTTTACGATGGCAAATATATTTGCCCTAACCTCTTTGTTTACATCCTTGCCAAGTATGGAACGGGCAAAGGCAGTTTGCACTTTTCCCGGCTTTTGGCGCTACCTGTCCACCGTCAAAAGTCAGACCTCAACAAAGACGCAAAGGCGATTTATGAAGCGGAAAAGCTGCAATACGAGCAGGAATTGAAACAATTCAGAAAGCAAAAAGGAGGCACGGCCACGCCACCCGAACCACCTGCCGAACCACCCGCCCAAATGCTTTTTCTGCCTGCCAACAATTCCAAAACAGGCATCTTTGAACTACTCGCCGGGAACGGGGGCAAAGGCATCATTTTCGAGACGGAAGGGGACACGCTCGCCGATGCCTTTAAACAGGATTACGGCAATTTTTCGGACGGCTGCCGGAAAGCCTTTCAGCACGAACCTATTTCCTATTATAGGAGAACCGGGCGAGAACACGTCGAAATTGAAAGCCCTTGCCTTTCGTTGGTGCTTTCATCCACATACGACCAATTGCTGAATCTGATACCTACTATTGAAAACGGACTTTTCAGCCGTTTCCTCTTTTACGAATTGGATGCCGCCCCGGACTTTCGGAACGTGTTCGACGCAAGAAAGACCACCTACCCGGAAAGCTTCGCCGAATTGGGCAACCTGTTTCAAACCATTCATTCCAATCTTGAGGAACTAACAGCGCCCGTAACGGTCACACTCACCGAAAAACAGCAAGCCAAGTTCCTGCAAACCTTTCAGGAATGGAAAGCCGAAATCCGGGAATACGTGAGCGAAGATTTGGAAGGAACAGTAAACCGCTTAGGGCTTATCTGTTTTCGTGTGGCAATGATTTTCACCGTGTTAAGGCATTTTGAGGGGAACAGGCAATTTTCGGACGTGCTGACTTGCGAAGATGTGGACTTTGAAAATGCCCTGCGAATCATTGCCATTCTCAAGCGGCAAGCGGTAGGGGTATTTTACAGGATGCCGCCGAGCAAATCCGGGCAAAGAAAGAAAGAGCCAAAGGACGAAAACCTAAAGCAGAAAGCTAAAGAGTTACGAGCCAAAGGAATGAGTTACGGCGATATTGAAAAGGAGTTGAGACAGTCGAAAGGAAAGGTTTATTACTGGTTAAACAATTGAACGTCAAACGGTCAAACACCAAACGTTTTGATAATCAATGGTTTAAACGTTTGACCGTTTGACGTTTGATTTTATTTTCCACTAATGCAGCATCGTTTTTCCCTTGACAAATCCCCCCGGAAGTACGTTTGCCCGAATTGCGGCAAACGCCGCTTTGTCCTTTATCTGGACAATGAAACAGGGAACTATCTGCCAGACTATGTGGGCAGGTGCGACCGGGAAAGCAACTGCCAGCACCATTTCACGCCAAAGATGTATTTCGACAACAACCCAGATTTAAGACCCCAAGCAGACCTTTTTGGAAGGCCGGAAACACCACCACCACCATTAAAGGATTTGTCTTTCATTCCCCCAGAAACTTTGCGGCAATCACTCACAGCATACGACAGAAACAATTTTGTGAAATGGTTGCACTCACTTTTCGATGCCGATTTGGTAACAAACTTGGTTGAGTGTTTCAACGTTGGTACGTCAAAACATTGGAACGGCGCAACGGTCTTTTGGCAGGTGGACACCGATTTGAAAGTAAGGCAAGCAAAGGTGATGCTTTACAACCCCACTACTGGCAAGCGCCTGAAAGAAGATAGCGAGCCGGACAAAGGCAAGGGCAAAGTCTATTTTGCCGGAAAATCCATCTTGAGGCAAAAGGGAATTGAAGCGCCGGAACTTCGCCAATGCTTTTTTGGAGAGCATCAATTGAGCCGTGAAACCGGGCAAATTTTGGCAATTGCTGAAAGCGAAAAGACGGCTATTTTAATGACTGCTTTTGCCCGTTTGGGTATCGCTCCAAAATATACATGGTTAGCCACCGGAGGCAAGAACGGCGCAAAATGGACAACCCCGGAAGTGTTTGAAGTGTTGGCAGGTTGCGGTGCGACATAAAGTTTTAATGAATACGCACGACATATTGTTTTGAAAAATCAGTTCATTGACTTACGGTTAAATTGTACAGGTTTTCTTTTGAAAATCTATCATCAGAGATGGTTCTAAGGATATTCTGGTCTTTGTCCAAGCACAACCATGCAAAATCCTTGGGCGAAAACTTGCAGAACACGACAGTGCCCTTGTGTTTCAGTCCGACGGAAAAGTTCTTTGAGTAAAGGGCAATCGTGCCGGCAGAGGAGACTTTCCTTGGGTAAACGGCATGCGAAAGCAGCCCGTATGCCAGGTTCTCATCAAATCGGGCTTCCTCGAATTTTCTGGGATTGTCGTGAAGCTCGGGGAAGAGTTCCTTTCTGGTCACCTTTCCAAGGCGTGTCACCTTGTAGACTTCCCGCTGGCAACGGGCCGCTTCGTCGAGCCTTTCCTGCAATTGTCCTACATTGGCACATCTGTATGCATCTGCCCAGCGGGCGGACGTGCCCTGGTTGTTCTCCACGTTTGCGTTGTCAGTGGGCCGCTTGGGGCGGTTGAGGATGTGCCTGATGCCCCACGCCGCCAGCCAAAGGGACATGATGGGGATGACATCCCTTGTTGGCACGCCGAAGGGCTCGCCGTTGTCACTCCTGATGGCTTTCGGCACCCCCCATTGGCGGAACAGGTCGAGCATGGTCTGTCTGACCTGCTGGATGTCCGCCATACAGATACGCCCGAGGGGGGAAAGCCTTTGCCTTCAGGATGGCATTGCTCTTCGTGTCGGTGACGTGCGGTGCGACATAAAGGTTTAGCGAATTACTGCGACATAAAGTTTTGAAATAACGTTCTTTGACATTCGGTTAAAAAGTACACAAACCTATGGGACAAGCAAAACCAGTACAACTCAGACTACAGATTGCACGAGAAAGGCAGACTGAAGGCGTTAGCTACCTGGAGCTTTACAATCGCCACGGTATCAGCTACAATACAGTCAGGAGCATCTGCGCCTCCTACGAATCGAAGGGGGAGGCCGGCCTTGTTCCGAACTATTCTGCCTGCGGACGGCCAGTGACGCCCGGCTCCGGGAAAGGTTACCGGCTCGTCAGGCTCATCAAGCACTTGCACCCTGAGTGGGGTGTGCCGTACATCACCACCCGCATCAGAGAGGACTTCCCCGATTTAGAGCTGTTGAGCGACCGGCAGTACCAAAGGCGTTTGAAGGCAGACGCTCCTGGAATCGTCGTGCCCCCGGCAAAGCTGCCCAAGGAGCCGCCACCGGAGAGGCCCCGGCTGGCCAACGACGAGTGGCAGGTGGACGCCAACGAAAGGATTGGCCTGGCGGATGGCAGCGAAGGCTGCTACCTCAACGTCACCGACACGAAGAGCAATGCCATCCTGAAGGCAAAGGCTTTCCCCCCTCGGGCGTATCTGTATGGCGGACATCCAGCAGGTCAGACAGACCATGCTCGACCTGTTCCGCCAATGGGGGGTGCCGAAAGCCATCAGGAGTGACAACGGCGAGCCCTTCGGCGTGCCAACAAGGGATGTCATCCCCATCATGTCCCTTTGGCTGGCGGCGTGGGGCATCAGGCACATCCTCAACCGCCCCAAGCGGCCCACTGACAACGCAAACGTGGAGAACAACCAGGGCACGTCCGCCCGCTGGGCAGATGCATACAGATGTGCCAATGTAGGACAATTGCAGGAAAGGCTCGACGAAGCGGCCCGTTGCCAGCGGGAAGTCTACAAGGTGACACGCCTTGGAAAGGTGACCAGAAAGGAACTCTTCCCCGAGCTTCACGACAATCCCAGAAAATTCGAGGAAGCCCGATTTGATGAGAACCTGGCATACGGGCTGCTTTCGCATGCCGTTTACCCAAGGAAAGTCTCCTCTGCCGGCACGATTGCCCTTTACTCAAAGAACTTTTCCGTCGGACTGAAACACAAGGGCACTGTCGTGTTCTGCAAGTTTTCGCCCAAGGATTTTGCATGGTTGTGCTTGGACAAAGACCAGAATATCCTTAGAACCATCTCTGATGATAGATTTTCAAAAGAAAACCTGTACAATTTAACCGTAAGTCAATGAACTGATTTTTCAAAACAATATGTCGTGCGTATTCATTAAAACTTTATGTCGCACCGCACTACATAGAAACCTACAAAGCCCTATTGGAGGCTTTGGCCGTGTACGCCATTGGCGGCGAAAAGGGCGGAAACAACGAGACAGGCGGCGAACCAGAAGCACCCGTGAAACCATTGGAGGAATTGGTGGAAGACCTGAAAGCCACCATAGCCGCCACGGTGTTGTTTTTGCGGGACGATGTGGACTTCGATTTGGACACCGCCATCAATGCAAAAGGGGTTTGGAAAATCAAGGCCATTCAGGACGGTGTGAACGCTGTTTGCTTCAATGACGAAACCCGGAACAAATTTGGGGTCATGGCAAGGGAGGTTTTCAAGAAATTCAAGGCGCTGTTTCCTGACAACGCTATTTATGCCTTTCAACCACAGCGGGACGCCATCAACGCCATTTATGCCGTCATCTACCGTAACGAGGAAGAAAGCGACATTTCCGCCATTGTCCGGCAAGTTCAGGACGTGGTGGACAAATCCATTGAAAGCCTGAACATCGCAATGGAGCCGGTTGAGGGGTACGGGAACAAGGTTGATTTAAGCGGGTTGGACTTTGAACGCATAGAAAAGGAGTTTCTAAAATTGGGCGACAACCAACCCGTTGCTGTCCAATCACTGAAAGACAAGATAGCCGACAAGCTGAACCAGATGTTAAGGGACAACCCCTTCCGGGTGGACTATTACGAACGCTATCAACGCATCATCGAAGAATACAACACGGGCAAGGAATACGGGGCGATAAAAGAGATTTTCGACCAATTGGTGAGCTTTTACGGCGACCTGAGCGAGGAAGAAAAACGGTCAGTACGAGAAGACGTGAGCGAGGAAGAATTGGCCGTGTTAGACATGCTGAGCCGTGACAAGAAAATCAGCGACAAGGAAAAGGCCGAATTGAAGGAAATCGCCAAACAGTTGTTGGAGCGCCTGAAAGAAAACGAGTTTCAGGTAGTGAACTGGTTTGAGAAGGAACAGACGAAATCGGCGGTGCGAGTGGTTATCAAGAATCTGCTTTTCGACAAACTGCCTTACCCCGCCTTTGAAGACAAAGACATCGAAGTGAAAACGGAGGTGCTTTTTGATTTCTTTAGGAGGCGGTATGATGGGAGGGTGGCGGCGTGAATTATCCTGTCATGCAAAGAATCATTAGCATCAGCGCCGCCACCGTTATCCGTTACCCTGCCAAACATTTAGCCCCCCGGTAGGAACAAACATTGGCAGCTATGCTCAAAAAAAATCCGTTGGCAGGAGATTTAATTGAGAGGTTCAGACTTGAGCAGTTGGGGTTGTGGGACGAAAAAATGAGTCCAAATTATTGGCTTTGCTCCAAAGGGCATGAAGAATAGGTAAGTCTGAATCATGCACGGCATGAGATGGTTCAGGACGCACTTGGCAATAATACTTTCGATTGCTTGAAAAATAATCTGTTGGGAAAGGCAAAGAAAAAACTGCGGCTTGCATTATTCTTGCCCCAACAGTGAGATTGACAGGTGTATGATTTTGATTATTTAGTTCAATCGAAATACAGCCACAAAAACCCGGTTGTACCATTGTTGAAACTGACAACCCAAGGCGAGCATAAGAACTCCGCATGAATAGCATTAAAAATAGGTCATTCGGTAACTTGACAAATTCTAAGCTGGTTGATAATACTGTTTGGTTTGGATGAAGAATGAATGTTTCACCCAACTGACGGCGGGTTGCCTGGAAGAATTGGTTAATATTACGCTGTTTCAAATCACCATTTAGAGAAGCATCAATAACCGCTTCTCTGCCTTGGATAGCAACCAAAAAATCATAACCTAACCTAAAATCTATACCCACATTGTGAACCTGACGATCTTTGTCAAGAAAAGGACGAATGAAGAAATCCTTGTCAATTCTATTTAGAATTTCGTCTTTGGTTAATGCGCTACCGATGAGGGTATTATTGTCTGTTGCCATTGCTGAGTTACTATAAAGTTGCCAATGGTTTTTTCTATCAAGTTGTTCAAGATGGTATAGAGCTGTTCAGAAGGAATTGGACTTTGTGTGTTTAAGCTTTTCTCGAATGCCATCCTGTCTCCTGACCATAACTCCCAACCAAATGGAAATAAACCATGTAATTGAGGAACGTTCTGAATTTCAATTGGTAAAAGATTGAAAAAGTCTTTAGATTTAATGGGTTCGTATCTAATTTTTAACGGATTTTGAGTAATCTGAAACACGCCCTCCTTTATAAAATCAAGCAGAATGTTTTGTCGGTCAGATAAGAAATCATTTACAATCTCAACTCTATTGGTTGTTGATGGATGCGTAGAGCTTGTGATTCCACTACCTTGGGTTAAAAAATAAAGGTAACTGTTTAAACTATTACCAACATATTGGCTGGCAAACAAATCACAGAAGTACTCACCAAAATGAAATTGAGTGATCTGTTTCACACGAGCATCTGGTGATGCAATCATTTTCAGATTAAGAAAAGGGAAATATGGGAGTACATGCTTTTGAAAAGATGGATTTAGATTAATCCAAGAATAAAAATTTTCGGTCAATGCAGAAGTGATAAAGTTTTTTAAATCAACAAAATGACCCAACTCATGATATAATACTACACAAGCAAGGTAATCTCTAGATAAAGACCGAGGGAAATTAATTTGAATGAGGCGTTTAGTGAACTCTACATGATATTTATGCTGCAACGACTGAAAAAGCTGTTCGTCAAAAGCTATTGTTGGATCATAGCTAAAACTTCTAAAATCATTTATCAAACTTGTGACGATAATATAATTGGCAGGCTGCACCCAATCAAATAGAGCATGTTTAAGGCATTCTACAATTTCAAAAGGTATGAGGTTTAAGGTGCTACTATCAAGAAATTCTAGACTTTTGAAAATAAAATCGGTATCTCGTTTTAATTCAAAGACTTCTTTTTCCTTTGGCGTCTCATTTAATTCGTCAAAAGCACTGCGGATTTTTTCATGAAGATCGTTTAACTTTTCATGATAGCCTTGTTTTGACCTGTCTGAATAGTTGTTGTCGGATGAACGATCCAGTGCTTTTTCTGCTTGGACTAAATGAAGTTCGAGTAACCTTTTGGTCATGCAAAATGGCTTGGAGCGATTTCCCTTTGGTGGGAGACTAGCTTGAGGATGTGCTGGTAATTACTTTGAGTGAGATTGTCAGGGTTGATTTTCTCAAAAAATGACTTGTCTTGTTCTACCAAGTAGACAATAACCGGAAATGTATTACGGTTGATTGAATAGAAATTTTTTTCGCCAGTTGAAAGGTCGTGAGCATCCTTGATAATGGGTCTCACTAACTTTTCATAGCTCAAATCACCTAAAACTACATAGCTCAGAAATGACTTAAAATAGTCAAATTTTGAATCTTCTAAAGTCCTGGAATAAAGCATGGTGGAAGTTTGATTGGCCAAAGTGAATGGTGGCATAGAACGACACAAATTAAAAGCAAATTTTTATAAAAGGTAAATTTTTTAAACTTTTCTTTAAAAAAACGTGCCACATACAAAGCAAGTTCAATGGTTTCAGACTGAGAACCGAAAATCAGAAAAATTGTACCCTATTTGTACCTCGTAAGTGATAATCAATTGATTTTCAAATGAAAATACTTTCTGCATCGGAAAGTAACCTTGATCCAGCCCAATCCACAGAACGGAATCAAGAGAAATAACCTATCTATCCCTGGTCCACCCCTGTTCAAACGCCCCGCTCCAAAATCTTCAACCCTTCCCTTGCATGGATGGGTTCGCTTTTTTCCCGCAGGGGGCCACCTTTTTTTTCCTGTAAAACAGCCTTGATTTCGGCTAAAATGGAAAGGGCGATTTCTTCGGAAGTCTCGGCCCCGATGTCCAGGCCAGCAGGCCCGTAGATGGCCTCCATGTTTTCCTGCGTCAGTTCGACGCCCTCGTCCCGATATTCGCCGAGGATTCTTTCCAGCTTTTTCCGGGGGCCGAGCATGGCAATGTGGCGGGCGCTTTTGCGGCAGAGTTCGAGCAGCATGGCCTTGTCGTAGTTGTAGTTGTGTGTCATCAGCGCAAAGACGGTCCAATCATCCACAGCGATGTGTTCCAGCACCTGTTCGGGCTTGGCCAACAGCACCTGGCAGGCCTTCATGAAACGGTCGGGCCTGGCGTAGTTGGCCCGGCCATCCACCACTATCGTTTCCCAACCGAGGAGGTCTGCCATGTCCACCAGTGGCATCACGTCGTTGCCGGCACCGGCCACCACCAACTTAATCACGGGCGGGATGAATTCGATGAAGGCCGTCATTTCGCCTTCACCGGCCGGACAGGTCAGCCAGGAGGAAGATTGGGCCTGCAGGGCATGGGCAATGTCGTCTTTCAGCAGGCTATCCAGATCGGGGTTTGGCGCAGACCCTGCCATGCTGCCGTCCTGGCTTTGGAATATGCAGGTGCCTGGCTGCGGCTTTTTCCTGTCCTCCGTTGTAAATAAGGTTACAACTATGGATTGCTGCCGCCTGGCATGGGCCATTTTCAACAAGGCCACCGGATGGAGCGGGTCTTCCGGCAGGATAGGCTCAATCAGTACCTGGATGATGCCGTTGCAGCCCAACCCGAGGCCAAGGGTACCGTCGTCCTCGTCCATCGTATCGTAGGTGGCGAGCATGGTGCGTTGTGCAGTCATCACGTGGAGGGCCTTGCGCAGCGCATCCCCCTCCAGGCAGCCGCCGCTGATGGCGCCGGTCAGTTGGCCGTCTTCGGTGATGAGCATGCGGGCACCCGGACGGCGGTAGGAGGAGCCTTCCACATGGACGACAGTTGCCAAAGCGCATTTTTTGCCAGTTTGAACGGCTGTTTCGCAGGATTGGATAATGTCTCTTATTTCTTTCATGGTTGTTTTTTTGAAAATGCCTTTCGTCATTGAAGGCGCACCTACCTTGAAACAATGCAGATAGTGTGGAAGCGGCTGTAAGTTACAGCCTGGCTTTCTCTTCGATGCCCTCCCAAGGTACTTCTCTTGCTCAACCGGTATCTACACGATTTGCCAAATAACGAGTTTTTTTTAAAACCGTCCCATAGGATATGATTTTACAAACACGAAACATTTGCCTTGGTTTTCCTGAACCCGCAGGCCTACCCCTCGCCCATCCGGGGGGTACGGAAAAAGGGAACTTGAGCTATTGGCAGGTTGGCGGCACAGCAGCAAACAAGGCTGGAATCCTTGCCAAACCACCTACCTTTATTCATTTGTCCCGAAAAGCTTAACCCAATCATCATCAACTATTTACACGCACTTAATAACCTGATATCAACTTTGGCCCTTATTGGCAATAACTGAGCAATCCTTTCCCATTAATTTACTAACCCAACCATTTACTGCTACATGAAAAGGGAAATTGACATCGCCATCATCTCCGACGTACACCTCGGCACTTATGGCTGCCATGCCAAGGAACTCCTCAATTACCTGAAAAGCATCAAGCCCTCCATGCTCGTGCTGAACGGCGACTTCGTGGACATCTGGCAGTTCAGGAAAAGCTACTTCCCCAAGGAACACGTGCAGGTGATACAGCGCATCATGAAAATGGCCGCCAATGGCACCACGGTCTATTACATCACCGGCAACCACGACGATGCGCTCCGCCGTTTTTCTGATTTTTCGATGGGCAACATCCGCCTGCGGGACAAGCTCATCCTGCAGCTCAACGGCAAACGCCACTGGATTTTTCATGGCGACATCTTCGACGTGTTCATCCGCTATTCGCCCCTGCTGGCCCGCCTGGGCGGCAAGGGCTACGACTGGCTGATCCGCATCAACCGTTTCATCAACAACCTCCGGGCAAAATTTGGCAAGCCCCGCATGTCGTTTGCGGGCAAGGTGAAAAACAGCGTGAAAGAGGCCGTCAAGTTCGTCAGCGATTTTGAGGAAACGGCCATCCAATTGGCTACGGAGGAAGGCTACGACTATGTGATCTGCGGCCACATCCACAAGCCGCAAATGCGAAACGCTGGCAACGTAATTTACCTCAATTCTGGTGATTGGGTGGAAAACCTAACCGCCCTCGAATACGCCCACGGCGCCTGGCGCATCTTTGAATACGATGAAACGGAGTTTGAACTGGTGAACCCAAAGCTGCGGGTGAAAGAAGAAGAGCTTGACAAGGATGAGGAAATGGAGCTGTCGGCAGAGGCGGTTTTTGCCAA
The DNA here is from genome assembly GCA_020636005.1 of Lewinellaceae bacterium. Taxonomy (GTDB): domain Bacteria; phylum Bacteroidota; class Bacteroidia; order Chitinophagales; family Saprospiraceae; genus UBA6168. Next base: position 3,407 of record JACJYR010000010.1, on the reverse strand, counting down.
TATCGTCAGTGCTGTTTAGGGAGAGTATGTGTTCAGGTGTTTGTGCGTTTAGGTGCTTTCGAGAATTGGTTGATTCGTCCTAAAATAGCTTTGCACAAAAACGATTAATGCCGTGAACAGGATAAATTAAAAAAGTAAAGCTAAGGGGCTGCTACCCGGAAAAAACCAAGCGCATGATTGCGAAGGAACAGCTTGCAGGCAAAGCCAGTGCCGGGCACCCGGCCGAAGAACCTGGTTTAAAAAACAAATTGCTTATCCGGGTAGGGGCCAGTTCGTATTTCATGGCCAGTTCACTCAAGCTCTGACTTTCCTTAAGGGCTTCCATGACCACTTTGGTTTAGAGTTTCGATTGAACTTTCTTCTTTTCATCACAACATAGTTAAGCGGATTTTTTGTATTAACGTGTTGTCCTATTTTTTGGGGGGGACTACAACACAGGATACCCCGGTTGGATCAACCTCCTTTCAACTTCAGTGCAACCACAATCTCCAACTTCAAAGTATCATCCACCTGTATGCTTTGATAATAGCCTGCTGTGTGCCAATAGTCCCCCAATGCAGGGCAATAATAACTTTCGACAATGGCAGGTTTGTAGGTGGCGAGGGAATCAACATACACCGAAACCTCCGTTTTCCTCATTTTAAATTTGACAAAGGAGGGCCCATAATACCTGAGCAAAAAGCCCCCGGTGATCGATGTGTAGGCATCGTCGTAAACCTTGTATTCATTGCAGTCGCCTGCCCAGTCGCAGTCCTTCCCCTCCCATACTCCGAGATAGATGCCTTTTACTGCCCTGTGGGTAGCGGAGTCAACCACCGTCCCGCTGACGATCCTGTTGGCAAGTTCCGGCTGGAACCAATCATCATCTATCTCGCAGGAAACCAGCCCCACCGCCACAAGCACGGATGCCACTATTCCGATAAAAATTGGATGCTTTTTCATGGTTTTATCTTTTGCCCCAATGTCGTTTCCTGCCCACTGATTGTCAATTACCTACGTCACCCTGCCCATTGATTTTCATCAAAAGGGAACAACCAAAAGTGCCGCCCGCATCCAGCCTTCCGGTTGCTCCTCCTATATGTCCAATTTGCCCAGCTTGCCCGCATCCCCAACAATCAACAAGAAACTTTCAACTCCAAACCCCGTCCCCCTTTCCCCGCCCCACCCGGGAGACGAAATGCCATTTCCGTCCCCCCCCCTTGCCCCCCATATTTAAAAAGTTTTTGAACCGTTTTCCGTAAAAAAACCTGTTATATTTGGTTCAACTATTTGTGCTTTTATGAACTCGGCCCACCGTAAAATCAGGCTGGCGCCCGTCCATTACCAGGACAAGCTGGCCGACCACCGCAAGGAGGCTGTCGCCTTTGGCATCTTCATCGCCGCCGGCTTCACCCTGCAGCCCCTCTTTGAAAAAGGCTTTTGGACCACCTACAACCAGCAGTTCGCCACCTTGCGCCACCTGCACAGCGAGTTCAGCCGCAGCGACGACATGTTGTTCGTGGAGTACGAAATCCAGGAGGGCATGTTCACCAACAAGGACGTCGGCACCTGCATCGAGAGCAGGGAATCCGAGGCTTGGCTCCTCGACAGCCTGGGCCGCTGGATCCACCTCCAGGCCCCCACCTGCCGCCGCAGCTACCCCGTCCACACGCACCACCAATACAGCATCCATACTAATACCCTCATCAACATCACCGCCGACAGCCTGAACTCTTTCCTGCTGGGCAAAACCATCCAGAAAATAGACCTTCAGGCCAACCAGCCATTCCAAATAACCGAGCCGAACGGTTTCCCAAAACAGGCCACCATGCGCAAAGTCCACGACATCGAAGCCTCGCCGTACGAACTGGACGTGATTGATTACGAAGCGGCGAAGCTGGCGCCCAGGGGGTTTTTGCCAAAGCAGAAAGCATTTCTGGAAAGTGAACTGGCGGTGATGCGGAAGGAGATGGAGCTGCAGGGGTTGGAAAACCAGTTGCTCATTTTTGCACATTTTGATCCCTGAACTTTAAATATGGAAACCTTTATTTAAATTTGAAGCCCCTATTTTAAATAAAGAAATCCATATTTAAATGAACGCACCTTTAAAGGTCAGTGAATTCCGGGCAGGCCAATGGGTCAGGCAAACCGGCTTTCGCAGTTTCATCCCGGAAAAAGTGGACCGCCAGTGGATCATCAATTCGCCCGAAACCGAAACGCTCATAGCGGAGGCGCACCGCAAACTGGGCGAATTGAACGCCTTTTCACAGCTTATTCCCGACATTGATTTTTTCATCTACATGCACAAGGCCAAAGAGGCCACCACATCCAGCCGGATCGAGGGCACGCAGACCCGCATCGAGGAAGCGTTCCTGCGCATCGAAGAAGTCAGCCCGGAACAACGGGACGATTGGCAGGAGGTGCAGAACTACATCGAAGCGATGAACTACGCCATCGCCGAGCTCGAAAACCTCCCGTTATCCAACCGGCTGATCCGGCACACCCACCAACTGCTGATGCAGGGCGTCCGGGGGCGGCACAAGCAGCCCGGGGAATTCCGGCTGAGCCAGAACTGGATCGGTGGCGCAACGCTCCGGGATGCGGTTTTTATACCCCCGCCCCACCAGGAGGTGCCCGCTTTGATGGGCGACCTGGAGCAGTTTCTCCACAATGAAGACATCCATGTACCTGAACTGGTGCGCATCGCCATTGCCCATTACCAGTTCGAGACCATCCACCCCTTCCTCGACGGCAATGGCCGCATCGGCCGGCTGCTCATCACACTTTATTTGATGGGCAAAAAATTGCTGGTACGGCCATCGCTGTACCTGTCGGCCTTTTTTGAGAAAAACAGGTCGCTCTATTACGACAACCTCACCCGCACCCGTGAGCAGCACACGCTCGACCATTGGCTGAAATTTTTCATGGCGGGCGTGATCGAGACAAGCGAGTCATCCATCCAGACCTTCAGGAACATCCTGATCCTGAAAGAAAGGATCGAGGCACAGCTTTTTACGCTGGGGAAAAAGCAGGGAAATGCCCGTCAGCTTTTACAGTTTTTATTCTCAAAACCGGTGGTCAATGCCAAGGACGTGGCAGACGCTATACATGGCAGCGCCCCGACCGCCAACAGCCTGCTGGCCGATTTTGTGCGACTGCAAATCCTGGAAGAAACGACCGGCTATCAGCGCAACCGGATTTTTCATTTTAAACCTTACCTCGATCTGTTTTGAAAAACAGCATCCCAGCTTCCGGCATAGAAGATAATACCACCTCCCGTGCCCATGCCATCGAGCGCCAACTCTAAGAGCTGGCACCCAGTGGTTTTTTGCCGAAACAGAAGGCGTTTTTGGAATCGGAACTGGCGGTGATGCGGAAGGAGATGGAGCTGCGGGGCCTGGAAAATGAGGTGCTGGAGTTTGTGGGTT
>JACJYR010000001.1:2422500-3531078 GCA_020636005.1 Lewinellaceae bacterium | reverse complement strand
AGCGGAATGTTGTAGGAATACTGCGATGCCGGGCTACTGGTCACCAAAACATCATCGTCTTTTTGGCAAGAACTGATGATGAAAAGGAACGCCAGCAATGGTAAAAAAATCTTCTTCATGGGTCAATAATTTGATTAGAAATATGATGAAATGGGTTTGAAATTTCAGTTACAATTTTCCGAGAGAACGGACTGGTGCAAGTCCTTAAACCGGGAAACCTCATCGGCACCCGATGCTTCATTTATTTTTTGAAAAAGCACTATTTTTTCTGATTCTATTTTTTGAGCCTCCTTTTTTAGGACAGTTATCCGCTTGGTCATTTCCATGTCCAGTTGCTCCGTTTTATCCAAAGCCATTTTTACCCCTTCGTCCACATCGTCAAAAGATTGGAACATTCGGATAAGACTGGCATTCCGAACTTTGAGCATATTCGTTTTTTCCTCAGCGGGCATATCTGTCGGAAGGTTTTTTTGCAATAGATGGTTGATGTTGTCCCACTCGGTAGTGATACTGTCCTTCATGGATGCCAGTTGGCAGTTCAGTGCTTTTTCTTTTTGGAACAGTTCCAATAAGGCTGCTTCCTCATTCGGTTTGTTTTCACATCCAAAAACTGCAAAAAGCAATAGGGACAGAAAGAAGTATGTAGGTTTCATAAAATTCAATTCTTGTTTTTTGCCCAAAATTCATCCTCCCAGGTTTCAGTTTTAGGCATTTTCTGGTGAATTTTTTCTAATAATGCCAACTGCTTCTCGTTGGCTATTTTCTGAATTTCATTGAACAATATTCGCTCCTCAAAACGGATATGGGCGACAAGTTCTTCTTCAATGAGTGATAGGTTAACTTCAATAGGCTGCTTCGGAGAAGTGAACAAACGCCTCAACCTGCCATGCTCTTTCTTTGCCCGTTTCACCATTTTGTCGCCTTCGTCCAATATGGGGAATATGAATTTTTCCTCAAACTCAAAGTGCTGTTGCAGATGGTTTTCCCAAAACCAGTCGGTGTATTTTTTGATTCTCGCAGGTTCAATGTTCAGTTTCAAACCCTGCCGTATTTTCCATGACAACAATAAGCCGTGATGGTGTTCACGGCTTAAAGGTTGCAGGGCAGTATGTCTTTTTATCGGTTTAGCAGATTTTATGTTTTCCATTTCTTTTTGAATGTTTTTTCTCATGTTTAGTCCCACAGGTCGGGCAACTTGTCCATTCTCCTTCTTTTAGCCTGATGCCATCAATATGGTTCACTACAAATTCTTGAATCAGCATGTAACTGTCTTTGTGATTATTGACGGCAACCTGCTTATCCTTATATACTTTTCGGATTTTCCCGTCATATTCATCATATCCCCAACAAATAGGACACACCCCTTCGGGACTTTTCCCTTTTGTTTGTTCTGGTGTTTTTTTTTAAAAGTTGACCAAAGCGCTAATAAAATCCATAGTTTGTGATACATTAAATTGATAAATGCCGGTGCAAGTGTTTCACGATTTTTGAGACATTACTATCGGCATAAGTGCCGAAAGCATTTACCACAATCCCTTTCAGCCCGTATTTTTCAGAAGATATGGCATACACGACCATTTCATCACCGGGGTCAGAATCACCTTCAAAACGATAAAACTCATCAATATAAAACTCTTCTGGTGAAAGATTTAGAGCAGTTTCCCCGCAGACAAGGCATTCCTTTTCAGCATAAATGGCGAAATCGTGTGTATAGCCTCTTTTTCGTAGGTCGTTCATGGCTTCGCTTACGGTATCGTAGGAATGCATACTACAAATTTTTAAATTGTTTATGATTCAAATTCAATGGTGGCATCCTTTGCCATCACAACCTGTGCTTTCAATGATTCAATTATTTTCAAGGAATGTTCCTTCCTGGCTGGAAATAGCACACTCATTCCGGTCGTCAATTCTTTTTCTGCATTATCAATAATCAGAATGGCCCGTCCTTTTTGAATGGTTACAACAACTTCACTGGTGCAATAATGGAGAGTGGCATATTTACTTCCGCATTTCCAGTTACTTCCAATACTTTGAATTGCTCTCCAAAAAATACAGGACTAAGTTGTGGTTTTTCTACCATTTTCATTTTAAAGCTATATTCCTGTCCACAATGAATGATTATGGACAGGAACGCAATGGACAAAAACTCACATTATTTGCTATTTTGTTTGTTCAATAATTTTTCTTCCAACAGTATTGACTTGGGGAACAAAATGTTGTTCTCCAAATGAATGTGCTGGTGGAGGTCTTCCTGAAATTCATATAAAAGGGCAAATGCAACCTTGTAAGTATTACATGCGCTTTCAGGTGGTGTGTAATCGTCGGAGAGCTGTGCAATTTTCCTGAACCGTTCGCCTTCGGAATCGTGTTCATGCATCATCATTTTTATAGGGTTGCCAACAGTTCCAAAATGCGGGCGGCTGAGGTCTTTCTTTCCTTCCAATTCAGCCTCTGCCAGTATGCGGATAAAAGGGAATAGGGTTTTCTCTTCTTTGTGCATGTGCATGACAAGCTCATGGGCAGCACCTTCGAACAATTGCCGGATTTCCATGAGTTCGGGGTGCGCCTTCCCATGTACCTGGCAAATTTTTTCAAGGTACGCCTGGATTTCCGGGATTTTCCCCTTTACATACCGATGGTGTTTTTTTTCGATGTAATCCACCAATAAATCCAACGACCAGAAATCAAATTTGGGGTATTCAGGATTGGGCTTCTGCATGGCTTTTTCAAGGTCGGCATTTAACACAGACCTTGATATATTTTGGTTCTCGCACACTTCCGACAAAGTGCGGTTTCCCTTGCAACAAAAGTCTATTTTGTGGGCCTTGAAAACAGCCGCAGAACGGTAGTCTTTGGCTACGATTTCCCCGATTGTTTTTTCAGTTAAATTTATCATTTCATTCCATGTTTGTATGAATCAAAATGCCGCCAGCAAGTGCTGGCTGATTTATGCTTTTAAATGCAGCAGGCCAGCCCAGCCCAAGCAGGCCACTTTGACCAACTCCATCCCGACATTGTAAAAATGAAGGTTGGATGCAGGCACCTCCTGGCCTTGGATGTGCAAGCCTGCCCTGGCATCCAGTACAGGCAACAACCATAAAGTTTGCACTGCCAACAAAGCAAAAGGCACTGCTACAAGTATGTTCTGCATGTTCCAGCCCAGGCCTTTAGCAATCAGCAAGTTGCTGGCTATGACCAACAAAAACAGCCATTCCATTTTATTTAAGGCATTGAACACCAACCTCCCGATGCCCAGGCCCAACGGCAGCGTGATGCCGGGTGCCCTGAATTTGAGCCAGGCTTCCATGAAGCTAATGGCGCATACGAACCCTATCCATAAAAAAATTGCCGCCAACGCAGCAGGATATTTTACACAGGAAGTCATATCAGTGGTCTCGATGAACTGTTTTTATAAAATTCGATTTTGGAATGGAACATTTCGGCCATTTTTTCCGCCCGCCACCTTGCTTCTTCCGTTTTTTCTCCCTGGAAATTTTCGTCGAGGGTTTCATAGAACAGCAGCAACCAACGGTCGAAGTGTTCCTTGCCGATGGGAAGCTGGGCATGAGGGGCAAAGGGGTTGCCGTGATACCCCTGCTCCTGAAAAAGCACTGCCTGCCAAAAGCGGCACATTTTAGCCAAATGTTCCGGCCACCGGTCTTGGATTGCCCCATTGAAAATGCCACCGAGCAAAGTATCCTTGCGCACTTTTCCGTAGAATTCATCCACCATTCGTTTTACTTCTGCGGCTGTTAAAATGTCGTTTTTCATTGCTCTATCCTTGAGTGCCGGACAATTTTGTCCTTTTTATTTTTAAAAAAACTATCGCTTCAAAATAGCTTCCCCTGCTTTCAGCGCCTCAGCCAGTTGCCTAACCGTAGTCGTTTCCAACATAATTCTCAACTTTTCCCTGATTTCCAAAAATTCATTGTGCAATGGGCATGGCCTTTTAGCATTGCAGTTTCTTAAACCCAATCCGCAACTTGTATAAACTGAGTTGCCGTCTATGGTGCTCACCACGTCGCTCAGCATCACAGTCTTTAACTGGTGCGGGGTCATCTCGAACCCACCCTGCGGCCCTTTGGAAGATTGTATCAGGTCGTTCCTGCTCAACTGCTGCAAGATTTTGGCAGTAAAAGCTTCCGGGGAATCAATGGCAATCGCAATGTCCCTTAACCCCACACGAAAGCCCTTCTCTGACTGAAGGGCTATGTGGGCCGCTGCACGGATACCGTATTCGCAGGCTTTGGAAAACATGTAATAATTTTAAAAAGACAAATCTAAAGGTATTTTAGATACCGGACAAGTTTATCCGGCATCATTTTTTTTGTCAAAAAATTTCATGAATGCTTTTTTCTTCGACCAGACTCCAATGGGGTAGCAGTTTTGTCAAGAACGGCGGCGATTTGGACTCTGAGGATGCAATTGAAATTGTAAGTTTTCAGTGTTGCTTAGTCCAAGTTTTCATACTTAAATAAATTTGTAAGCGCTTTTCTCCGACTATCTTTACCCATTGAATTCGGCTAAATTAAAATGTCTTGAAGCTCCTCCGTTTTCTAATCAACTCGAACATTTACATTTCCTTGGCGGCGGCATTCTTCACGCTTGAGTCGCAGGTGCTGTTGGGAATGGAGCCACTGTTGCACCCTTACATTTTCATTATTTTTTTTGCCACGCTTTTGGAGTACAACATTTACAGGGTAATGCTTTTTGTCGCAAACCGGAAAGGGCTGAACCACGAGCGGCACGTTTGGGTGAAGCGGCACCCGGCTATGTTCTGGTCGTTAACTGGCGTTTCGTTGGCGGGGTTTTTAGCGGCCATATTTTTTGCCAAAAAAGAAGTCCTGTTGACTTTGGCACCTATTGCGTTGGTCACAATCCTTTACTCTTTACCGGTTTCCGGGAACAAAAGAAATATTTTCAAGCTCAGGCAAATCCCGTTGCTGAAAACATTTCTGATTGCCTTTGCCTGGTCGGCGGCTACCATTTTCTTGCCGGTGATTCAATCGGGAAATGTCTATGATGGGACACATATTGGGTTAATGTTTCTCGAAAGATGCCTTTTCGTTTTTGCCATAACTATTCCTTTCGACATTCGGGACATGAAGGCAGACCGGCTTGCCGGATTAAAAACCATTCCTGTTTTGTTGGGGGAAAATAAGTCGCTTGCATGGGCCAATGCATCGCTGGCCTTGTTTTTCGCCCTTTGCCTGATGCATTACTCGCAGGGCATGGCCTTCTTGTTACCAGCACTTGCGGTTTCTACCCTTTCTACTTTCGTTTTTCTAAATCATAAGAAACTGAAAGATTTGCCATTTTACCATTATGGAATTTTGGATGGTAGCATACTGCTGCAAGGCCTTCTCGTTTACCTCAGTTTTTATTTAAGATAAAATAAGACGATGATAATCTGAATAACCAGCCATTTTCTCTGAATTTATATGTAAATCTTCCTGCCTTTAATCTTCAAACTCCCTTTTTGTTTAAGCTCGTTTACCGACCTGATGACAGTTTCCACCCTTAATCCAATCAAACTGGCGATGGTTTGCCGTGTCATGTTGACACAAAATTCTTTTTCCTGTTTTGAATTCTTTTTTAGGTAACGCAGCAAAGTGAGAATCCTGTGTTCAGCTTCGTACCCGCTGATTTCTTTTGCTATCATGGCCTTGAATTGCAGGCGCTTAGAAATAACCTCCAGAAGTTGAATGCTGATTTCAGGGCATTTTTTTAGCATTTCAAAAAACAGGCTTTTTTCCAGGCAAATCAGATGCGCTTTTTCCACCGCTTCGGCATTGGCAGGAAACGGGAAGTTGCCCAATAACGCAGGTTCGCCAAAGCTTTGGCCTTTTGTGAATAGCCCTTGTATCATCTCCCTTCCATTTTCATTGTAATTGTTCATTTTGATGACCCCGCTTAAAATCTGGTAATAAAAAAAGGCTTCATTCCCTTCGAGGAAGAGAATTTCCCCTTTTTCGAGCCGCTTTTCTACCGCTCCGAATTTTCTCAAAATTTTTTCATCTATCATTTTCCGCTTTATGATTTAGGTCATAAACCCTCGCCGGGTACCAGCCATAGCTTTGCCCAATCAAAAAAAAAATCAATCATGGTCAAACCTATTAAAGAATACGCTTTGGAAATAAGACGGCCGGAAGTTCGAAGGAAAAAAACGCTCCTCGAACAGTATGATAATTTTTGCAGGCAGCAAGAAAAGCAAACCGTACTCTGGTATTTGATACCCCTGATGTCGCTCCCAGCAGCAGTGATGCCTATTAGCATTTTTGCCATGTCCTATTTTTCGGGTTTTATTGCATTCATTGGTATCAGCATTCTTTTGTTTTTTACAAATATCATCCTGACCATTGCCGAACAGTCCTCAAAGACCAAGATTACTTTTTACTTGGTTACGGTATTCTTTCATGTGGCTGTTCCGTTGATTGCTCTTCTTTTTAAGCTGTTATCGTGAGTTGGCGAGTAGTTTTTAATTCTCATTCCAATAATAACTATCAGGGTATCGTCTTTTGCCAAAGATTGCTGTACCTACCCTGATTATTGTAGCACCTTCTTCTATCGCAATTTCTAAATCGCCGCTCATCCCCATTGATAGTTCTCGCATTTGAATATTAGAAATATTCGCCTCAATGATTTCTTGTCGTACTTCCTTTAATCGCATAAAACACGCACGGACTTTATCCGCATCAGAACTGAATAGCCCTATGGTCATCAAACCTTTGATTTGAAGGCTATTTAATTTCGCTACCTCTTTTGTAAAATAGACTGCTTCATCAGGTTTAATTCCAAATTTACTTTCCTCTTCGGAAGTGTTGACCTGAATTAAAACGTCTATTTTTTTATTATTTAAAGCCAAACAATGGTGTAATTTTTCTGCCAAACTCAATCGGTCGAGCGATTGAATACATTGAATGTCATATTTCAGGATTTCCTTAACCTTGTTGGTCTGTAAATGTCCAATAAAGTGTTGTTCGTGTGGAAATTCATTTAGTGCCTCATGTTTCATTTTTACCTCCTGAACCTTATTTTCCCCAATGAGGGTTTCTCCGCATCGAAATGCCGCTTTAATTCTTTCTGTGTTTACCGTTTTTGTTGCCAACAAAAGCCTGACTTCATTGGTTGCCCGTCCTGAAAGTTTACAGGCTTTTTGTATCCGTTGCCTGATGGTATCAATATTTTGCTCTATTGTCATAAATTGTCATTCTCTGCTGGAAAACTCTAATGATGAAACCAGTAAGTCAAGCCATTGATTTTTCAATATAATCCGGACAGTCAAGTCTCAATTCTGCATCCAGCAGCCTTTTATCAATAAACCGGCAGTAATGGCCATCCGCTTTTTTTTCATAGTAATGACATCCGAAACAGGTTCTCTGTACGGAAATAATACCCAAGCTGTTGAGCCGGAATATCAATTCTTTTAGGGTGATAAACAATTGCTCCTTTTCCGCCTTGCCCAAATTATTGATGGAGGCTTCAACAGGGCTGGCAAAAATCGCTGTTTCTTCTACCACCGCCCTGCCCTCTGTGGTCAATGCTACCGTAAATGCCCTTTTATCCACCTCAGAATGGACTTTTTTTATCAAACCTTTTTCCATTAGGACTTTCAGCGCATCACTAATAGTGGGTTTGGTCAGGTTGAATTCCTTAGCCAAATGACTGACATTGCACAAACCATCGTCATGGTAAGAAACGAATATCATCAACTGAATCTGAATAGGACTCAGACCGATTGTTTTTGCGTGTTCCCATAACAATACCCTGAATACACTTGCAATTCTCTCCAAGCCGGAAGTGATTTTTGCAGAGAGGTTGACGTTTTGCCTTACCGGGTCAAATGGGCTTTTGCTCATTTTAGTATTTTTATTGTAAACAAATAAGCTCTAATGATTTAATTCAAATTGCCTTGCTGCCACGTTCGTGATATGGCTGGTTGGCTGGCTGCTACGATTACCTGCAAGATAATGGCTATGCAAAAGAGTATGACCATTTCAAAATTGGTGAGCAAGGAAGAACCATAAAAGATACACTGAGACTGGTCATTGAGCATTTTGCCCTCCACGACCTGTATTTGGGAAAGCTGACGAAGATTAGCCGAAGCTAAGGTAAAGCGTTCATTGAACAGGGTTCGGGTAGCGGTTTGTTTTGCTTCACCATCGGGAGATTGCAAGTATTGAAGCTCAAGGTCTCGTAAAGCGGTAACATTAGCCTTGAAATCCTGAAGGTAAGCAGCTTCCTCTTCTGTAAGAAAGGTCTTTTCATAGAATAACAGCAACCCGCTTATAGCCTCATTATGTGAATCTATTCCCGAGCGGAAGTCGGAATCGGTTAGTTCGGAGCGGTTGTCAAATGCCAATTTCTTTTGATACAAGTGGTCAGAAAGCATAAATATATATCTCTCAGCGACCAGGCGGTCTTTATATACAGAGGAAAAAGAGTCGCTGAGTTCGTTCATGTGATACCGGCCCAAAAGGTTGGTGATGAGGATAATGACACAAACGATGGCGAGCAACACCGCCGCTTTAAATTTTTGCTGAATGCTATAAGCCCATTTCATAAATTAGAAGGATTGATTAATACATTGTAATTGCCTGTAAAGTTAGTCACCCTAATCAAAGAGGGCAATATTTTAGTCGCAGCCTTCCATTTCAATAATAAAGTAGCTTTTGTCCGTAATTTCAGCTTCCCACTCCGGGCGGAGTTTTTCGGCATGACAAAACCTGCATTGCCTGGAAGTCAGGGGCTGCCCTTCCTGCCCTTTTGTTTTCAGGTATTCTTTACCGTAATCGTAAATGGTAGCCGTGTCTGTAATTTCCACCGATGCAAGAATGTCGAAGTGCATGATGGTGCCATCTTTTTTGGTTACGTAGGTGTCCCAGACGTTTACCTTATTTTCCATGAAGTCTTATTTTTTGTTGTTAAAAGAAAAAGCAGCCAAGTGAAATGAATATACACTTGACTGCTAGCAGGAAAATTAACCTTTTACGTCTTCAATTGAAGCCCCGAAGTTGATGTGCAAAACATTTCCATTTGGGGTGACCAATGCTGGAACTGATTTGACGCCCACATTTTCAGCGGCAGCAATTTTTGATTTGTTTTCTCCGAGGTGGACTACCTCTACATTTTCTGTACCTACGAGGTTGATGATGTCGTGCTCCGCACTAACGCAAACTGGACAGCCGGCGTGGTAAAAGACTGATTTACTCATTTTGAAAGAGTTTTTAGTTGATGCAAAATTGCAGGACAAATATAGTAAGGATTCCTAACTAAAAAACTCTTTATTCCTTCTTTAACCATTCAATATTCATTGATAATCCTGTTTTCATCTACTCCCAATTCGATGAGGTGCTTTTTGATGTCCAATGAAAAACTTCCCGGACCACAGAGGTAGAACATTTGCTGATAATTTGAAATCTGCTCCTGGAGGAAGGTTTTCCCAATCCTTCCGAAATAGTGGCCATTCGATTTTTCTTCACTCAGAATATTAACGAACCGCAATCCATCCATTTCCCCGAACTCCTCCGAAAGAAAAATATCCTTTTCTCTTTTATTGGCAAACAACAAAGCTTGGTTGTTTATTCCTCCATTGGATTCCAAATCCCGGAGTATGGCGACGAAAGGCGTGACACCCGTGCCGCCTGCAATAAATGTCCCCGGCCCTTTGTATTGAAAAGAGTCCCAGGCATCCCCAATCAACAACCTTTCCCCCTCGTGCATCTTGGACAAGCCCAGGGTCATTCCATTGTGTTGGGAATATACTTTCAGGATAAGCTCCAAAAATGATTCGGAATTATGTCCCGTCAGCGTAAAGGGAGCGGCATCGCCCAGGTACTTTTTATAATCAATTGTTAATTCGATGGCCTGCCCGGCGGTGAATTCAAAACCGCCGGGCCTTTCCAGTTCAAGACGAATTACGTCATGCGTCAACCAATCCTTATGAAGGATTTTGACTTTGTACTTCCAGTTTCCCATATCTCCGGTTTGTAGGTTGAGTAACATTTATTTCTGTCAGTTTCGCCAAGGTAAAGGCTGCGACAGCCATCACCAAGTCTCGGACTGCAACATCCACATGGTGCCAGGTAAAGAGCAGGCTCAAAGCAATCAATGCCAACCAGGCGGACACGATGTAGGCGCCCAGCCGGGTTTTGGTAAGAACCAGTATTCCTGCGATGATTTCAACAACACCTACCACCATCATAAAAGTGGAAGCGTCCAAAGGCAGCATGCTTTGAAGGCCGGGCGAAATGTATTCGTCCCATTGGGTTAGCAGGTTGAGGAACTTGTCGGCACCGGCTGCGATAGGAACGATGCCAAAAGTGATTTTGAGCAATTGCTGCAGTTGGGCGGTTTTTGCTTCTTTTGTTGTAATTTCCATTGTGTTGATTATTTAAATTTTACCATTGGATACAATACGGTTCAATTGGTTACAGAAAGTTGTAACTTTTTGAAAATATTGGCATCTAACCAAAAAATTCAATAAAAATGGAACCATTAAAAGTCATCAAATTGAAACCTGCCAAGTTGACGGATGAGCAAGTAGTGGATAAAGTGCTGCATGGAGAAAAAGAACTTTATGAAATCTTGCTGAAGCGGTACAACCAGACCTTGTACCGGGTCATCAGGAGCTACCTTAGTGATGATGAAGTTGAAGATGTCATGCAGGACACCTATATCAAAGCTTATGAAAAGCTCCACCAATTCCAGGGCGGGTCCACCTTTTCAACCTGGCTAATAAGGATTGGAATCAATGAATCGTTGCAGTTTCTTCGACAAAAAAAGAGGTTTCGGGTCATTAATCTGTACGGAAATCAAGAAGGCTCAATCCAGGTTTTTAATATGCCAGATACCAACAAGATGAATCCTGAAAAAAAATTGATTAATCACGAAGGAAAATTGCTTTTTGAAAAGGCAATCGGTCAATTACCTGAAAAATACCGCATTGTCTATGTTCTCCGGGAGGTAGAAGGCATGAAAAACCCCGAAATAGCCGCTTGTCTCGACCTCACTGAAAGCAATGTTAAAGTCCGGCTGCACCGGGCAAAACTTCTAATCAAGGAAGAACTCTATAAAATTTCATCTGATGCCAATGTTTTAGAGTTTGGCAACAGCAGGTGTGACAAGATGGTGGAAAGCGTGATGAGAAGGATTTGTTCCGCCCGGTAATTGTAAGTAATCAAGATTTGATTAGATAAATGGAAGGATGCTAAGCATGTGGCAGATTTTCCATCACTGTCGCATTTATGCTTTCCTATTTCGGCCACCATATCCATTTGTTTTTTTTGCAAAATCCAGTGAATCCAGAAAAGTCAGGCTGGAGATTTTTTTCACACCATTGAAATGGGTGGTTGGGGGCTGTGGAGGCATTTATCAAACGGGCGGGATAACCAGGTCGTGGAAAACGGTTGTGTAGGCAGAAGCTTGGCAGAAAAGCAGGGGCAGCGCCAAAGTGAAAAGGAACGAAGGTGCAGTGAAACGATGGCGCTGCGCCTGCTGCGGGAGTGCTGGCGTTGCCGTGTGGTTCGGGTTTGCAGCGTTGGCCAAAAAGGCTGCGGCGGCACTTTGGCAAGTGTGGTTGGTGACCTTTTTCCACTCCGCTTTAATGGGCGGGATTTCTTGCGGGTCGATTGGGTTGGCAAAAAGCAGTGGCAGCGTCGCCGGAGGTACTGAGATGACGCTGCTACTGCTGCAGGGACAGCACCGCTGCCGGTAGAGATGGTCGGCGGGTTTGCCTCAAAAGGCTGCGGCGCTGGCTTGGCTGTGGGGTTGGCAAGTTACCGGGTGGGACAAGCTGGTTCGTGGCCATCGAAATCGGGTCGGTTGCTGGTTGGCAGAAAACAGGGGCTGTGATGCAATGAAATGGAGGTACTGTTCCTGTTGCGGGGACGATGCGGCTGCCTGGGCTGCAAGGCAGGAAGAGAAACGGACTAACTGAAAGAAAGGGCTGCGGCAGCGTCTTGGACATAAGTTTTGGTTTTTCAATGGCCACACCGCTGGAAATGGGTGGGTGGGGAACAGGTTCTCTTCGTTTTTGCAAATACCTTTTTATTTGGAAGCACAGGCAGCCGGGGTCTTGACTGCCTGCACTGATTTTTTGAAGCATGCCGCTTGAAGCATCTCTTCCTCCCCTACCGTCTCCAAAACTGTTTCCTGGCTTCCCTGAATCAAGAAATTAGCAGCCCGCTCCGCAGCACTGGCAGCCGTCATCAATAGACGGGCGTCACCATGCAGGGCGTTTATCCAGGAATGCAGATAGGCGGCGCTGTTCTCTACCAAATCCTCTACCACGATGCCACAATGGGCCGCAAGGAAACAGGCTGACATTTCAGCAACCAATTCTTCCTTGCTGTACTTTTCAGAACCAAAGGAGTTTTTGATTTCCCGGTTCAGGCGGGAGCTATGCCCCGTCCAGTGGCTCAACTCGTGAAAATACGTGTGGTAGAATTTCTCCAGGCTGTGAAAGTCTTTGATGTCAGGCATAAAAAGTCTGTCCATCAGTGGTGAGTAGGCGGGTTCTCCTTTGCTGACTTCGTGCGGGTTGTTGCAAAGGATAGTTTCACATTCATCAATCCGGGTGGGGATGCTTTCGGGCTTATCCTCTCTGAACATTTCGGGCGTAAATCCTTCGATGTCGAGGACGTTGAAAACCCGGTACTCAGAGACTAAAGGCACGACTTTTTCCGCCTCCTTTTTCGTCTCTACCCGCTTTCCGTCGGCGTCGAAAAAGAGCATTTTCCAGAAATAAATGGGGAGGGATTTTGCGCCCTTTTTGACCCGGTGTCCTGCTCCGCTGATTTGGTGAAAGGTGGCAAAACGTGGCACCTCAAAGCCATCGAGTATGAAACGGTTAATGCCCCGGTATGTGTAGCCCGTGAAATGGTTTCGGGCAGCGCCCATCACAATTTGGTTCCAGGTGCGCCGCCACGGGACGACGCCTTTTTCAAGCTGCGAAATGATGCGGGCTGTCATTTCTTCAAATTTATCGTTTTTCATGGCTGTTTGAATTTTGGCAAAACAGTCTCCGGCTTCCTGATGGCGGAAGGCTGTTTATTGATTTTAAAATTTGATGTTGGAAAAGTCCCCCGACCTTTCAGCCGGGGGCGTTGGTGGACAAATGACAACTTATTTTCAGGCTGCCTTTCTTTCCTCCTTCGGCGTGAACTCTGTTAGCAGGGCGGTTTCCCGTTCCTTTTCGGCTTCGATTTCTGCTCTCGTCGGTTCAAGATGGGTGCTGTAATTCTCGGCAAACAGCGTTTTGGCCTCCATCGTATCGGAGCGGTAAATGTGAAAATAGGTGGCTTCGATGTCCTGAATCAAAAGGCGTTGTTTTTCCAGTTCCTTTTTTGGCAATGGTTTGAAGTCAAAAAATGCCATGAAATAAGATTGCCCCTGTTTGTTGACCTTCTTTTCCAGATTCACTGTCCATTGTACTTCACACAGTCCCCGTTTTTCGTAGAACAAATCACGGGCTGCCTCGCTCAGGTTCTGGACGCTGAATCCGTGGAACATGAAAACGCCAATGTGTCCATCTTCATTTACAAAGTACACCTCACACCATTTCTTTTCAGGCTGGCCAAAAAGCCCGTCCTGCAAGCAACGGAAAGCAATAGGGATGACTTTGAAGGTTTCGCCGGGTTTGGTGACTTGTTCCCGTCCTTCGAGGTTCAGAACACCTTTCCCCAGGTCGAGACGGTAGGAACGTGGATTGCCGGGCATGTAGCGGATGTCAAGGTTTTCGAGTTTCTTGATGTCGGATATTGGAAGCAGATTTTTCATATCGTATTGATTTTAATATTAGTTAAAGGTTGAAAATTAAAGTTTTGGGCTGAAATACGGCCAGCATCGGCATTTTTCGCTTTTGCGGCCCCTGACGTCGGGCGGGCTTAACGTCTCCGGCTTTGTGAACGGCGTTTTTTCGGAACTGCAAAACCGCTGGCCATGCCGCAGGCCAGAAAGCGGCGTTCAAACTTTCAGATTTATCCCCAACGGGAAAGGCTATTTCTCAAAGGAACTGCCAAGGAAAACTAAGCCTGCACTAACTGCGCAGCAGGAAAAGGAAAAAACTAAAAGGGAAGCATCCAGCCTTCCAACTCTTCGGCGACCTGTTCGGCACTGGCCCAGGGCTCAGCGTGAACAGAGTAACGGCCATTGCCATAAGGGACGATAAGGCGGATGAACTTAAAGCCCTCTTCTTTTGCCGCACCCGGACAGGCTATTTCCGGGAAGAAATAAGGGGACGGCAGATAGACTTTAAACTGTTTGAAAACAGGTTCGATGTCGAAAGGAAATTCGACGACGGGAGGCGGCTGCATTTGCCGCTCGGCGGAGGCTACACGGGCAGCCTCCACACTTTGAGCGAGATAATCTGTGTTAAACATGGTGTCATTTATTTTGATTAACAATACCTAAAGATAAACAGAAAGTTTGATTTAAGCAACTGATTTTCAATAACTTAAAACATTTCTATTTCATCAAATTATTAAAAAAGAGAGGGCTGAACGGCAGGCAAAAACCACCACCCACCACCCAAAAAGCCACCCAAAGAAGACCAACTACCCCACCCGGAAGGAGGGACCACGCCAACTGGTAAAAACACCAGCACCGGAACACCCAAACCAGCAGCCAGGACGCACTCAGACCAGGAGCCAGAACCACATGAAACCCAGGAGCGGGAAGGGACAGCGGAAGCGGGACAAACCCCACCCGGAAAACAAACCCACAGCGGAGAAGGCGAAGCCGCCAAAGCACGAACCAAAGCAGCAGCACGGGCAGCGAAGGCAGCACGGCCCAAGCCACAGAAAGCAGGGGCCGAGGCACTGAAAAACTGGCAACCGGGAAAAGCAGCAGCCACCAAAGATGGCGCACCCGCACCGCATGAAGTGAGTACCGAAACAGCCGGAACACCAGCACGGCGAAGCGAAGCCACAAAAGCAGAAGCGGCAACACCGGAACAGGCAGACGGACGACGGCTGCCACCCACCCCAAAGGAGGAGAAAGACGAGAGAGAAAACATAGTAAAAGATAAAATTTGAAAAAAAGAAAAGGAAAAAAGCGGGGGACAAGCCCCCACACGGACTAAGCGCCAAAGACGCCTGAATGATAAAACTCGACCCAGGCCAGCAGCGCATCAGAGGCCGAAACACCAACGGCGGCCATGAGCGGCGACAGCACCGGGGACGATGCATACCAAAAATCATCAATCTGAACTGCGGACACCTCGTAGATGAAAACGAGGAGGGCGGGAGAAATGGAAATGGTTTGTGTTGTCATGTCATTTATTTTGATTAACTCCTACAAAATACGCAGAAAAAACAACATAAACAACTGACTTTCAATTATTTAAAACAATATTTTTTTAAATAAATTAAAGAAAAAAAACGAACAAAAAAGGCCACAGGCAGGAGCAAAAAAGTAGGCGGGAGCGGCAAACGAGGCGGGAGCGGCAAGCCGCACACCACCACTAAATGCCTTTAAGATTTGAGGGCTGTGAGAAGGGCTGTCACGGCTGGCGCATGAGCAGATACCTGGCTTACCAACACCGGTAATGCGCCCGCACATGATGCGCAAGGAACGGCGCCCACTATGCGCAAGCGGGCTGAGCGGCGCAAATAAAAGTCCCGAAGCCTTTCGGGACGGGAATGCGATATTAATCGGTAGAGCGCCAGCGGAGCCTCAACAATGCGCAAGTTTTACGGCGCTAAATAAACTACTCGCTGCCTGCGGGCAGCACCTTAGAATGGAAGCCCCCTCCTACTTTAGGGCTGGAATGGTAATAGCAGAACGGAGTGGAGCGCTAATAAAGCCCCGTCAGCCTTGCGGGGCGGGAATGCCGATGGTGTCCGTTAGAAGTGCTGTCAGAAGGGTTGATTTTGTTGCTAAAAAAGCGCTTTATAAGGTATGTTTTTACTACAATATCAGCGGGGATTTGCCTATCTTTGGAACGTCATTTATTTGATTAACAACTGTTAATCGAAACAGGGCTGCCTTTAGGGGTGGCTCTTTTTGTTTTAAATGAAAGATAGTATTGTAGCACATCCGAGCCTTTCATTGCATTATTTTTTTACCCTCAAATAAGTCATCTCACAAGCCTTACACCTCCTCCTCGACTGGTCCAACTCCGCAGCATTGAACCGCCCTTCATTCTTCTCAAAAATATCCAACCCTCGTCCCAGTGTGATTTTCCAGCCATTGTCGGCCTGGATGTAGCGGTCATGCACATCTTCCATGATGAAGGAGAAATGGATGCCCAAGTCGGATACGCTCTCCCGGAACTCCTCGAAATAGGCGATGGAATCCGACATGTGGTCAGGCGTGTTCCAGGATAAGACTTCCAGGTAAATTTCCTCTTCCGGGTCTTTGTTGTTGGCCAGCATCACGCAGAACTCCAACAGATTCTTGAACTGGTAAGGGAAGCGGATATAGGGGTCTTGAATTGTAATTTCGGTAGCGCCTTTCAAGTAATCAGCAAACAGCGATTTGTACGATACCCCGGTTTGATTGTCATACAGGATGGTCTGATGTGGCTCCAGTTTGATGACCGGCTCAGAGCGCTCGATGGCCTGTTCTCCCGTGTCCTCTTTTTCCCGATTGGCTTTAGCAGTAGCGTAGTTTAGCTTTTCGAGCGTTTCCGGGAAATAGTCTTTGCCAGTGGCCCGCAGCGTGTATTTGAATTCCACTGGCTCATTCCTGAAAGTCTCGTCTATGATGTAGAGCTGGTCTTTGACCCGTTTCCTGCCTTCAATGGCAAAGTTGAGCAGTTCCAGCACCTCCTCCTGGCTCATCTTTTTATCGGGGTAGAGCAGTTTGGCCATGCCGGAGAAGGATTTCCGAATAGCCGTTTTGTCCCGGGTGGACAGCGAGCCGTCGAGGTCAACGTATTTATCGAGGATGCTGCTATAATCCGATTTGCGCAGTTCTTTCAGGATTTCAGCGAGATAGTCCACAATGAAGCCATATTCCATTGAAAAGACCTCGTTTTTCAATATCCGCACTTCCCAGCCGGGGATGTACATGTGTATCCTATCTAAAAAAGCGCCTTTGATATAGCCTTCTGGTATGGACTCGAACAGGTGCGAATTCTTGAGCATATAGGGAACCGTATGCTTTGTATTGCCCACAAAAGCCATGGAAGCCGTCGCTTGGTAGGTTTCCTTCCCACGGTTGAAAGACTGGTTGGCCATGTAATTCTGGAGGATTTTCACCAGGTCGCCATCCGTACGCTTGGAGCCTTTTTCCTGCTCGAACTCATCCAAAGCCACCACGTCCCAATAGCCGACCAGCCCAATTTTGTCGCCGGAGTTATTGACAAACAACCGGGCCTTGGACACATCACCACCCGATACCAGCACACCATGCGGCGACAGTTCCGAAAAGACATGTGATTTTCCGGTTCCCTTCGGCCCCAGCTCTATGAAGTTGTAATTGTTTTCGACATGCGGAATCAACCGGGACAGTTGAATGAACTTGCCCCGCTTGTTGAAGTATTCCGGGTTCAGGCCAATGCTGTGCATCAGCAGGTCGAGCCATTCATCCGTCGTGAACTGTTGACGTGCTTCGAGGTACTCTTCCAGTTGGATATTGGATACCTGGATGGGCTTGATGTCCGTAATCAGCCACCGCACCTTGGCATCGGCAGCGTGAGAGTAGCCCATGTCCAGGATGCACCAGACCCCGCCACCGCTCAACAACTTCCGGTTGCTCATGACCATGACATCGGCAATCGGCACATTTTTCAGGCCCAGGTTGGCAAAATCCGCCTCATAAATATTGGCCTTGTCATTGAGCGACACGTTGATTTTGTCAATAATCTTGTACTGCTGGGATTCCCGGATTTTTGCCTTTGCTACCTCTGCTTCGCTGCGATGGACGTAATTGTTGGAGATGACATCCTTCACCTTTTCGATGCCACTGGCGATGATGGCCTCGTCGTCAATGGCGCAATACTGCCCCAGCAGGTATTCCAGCACATAGGTAGGCACCACAGCATTGCCTTTCACCCGATAGGTCAGGTCCTTGCGGACGACTTTGCCTTCAAAATTGGCTAAGATTTTCTCTTTTAGTTCCATGGTCAGTTGTTGAGACGATTCGGTTTTGGTTGATGAGGGTTGATAAAAACGCTTTAAAAATCCGCTTGGATAAGTGTACTATTTTGCACCAGCTCGTCAATCAGCGGGTTCAGTTTGTCCTCCACGTCGAATACCTTCAACTTCAGGAAGGATTCTTTTGCGGCAGCGGTGGACAGCGTCAGTTCTACCCGGTGCATGCGTTCACTGGGAGCGTCTGCTGTTGAATTCATCACAATGATTTGCTCATTGCTGACAAGCTCCAAATCCTTGTAAATCCCGGCACTGAGCGTTATCTCCTTCTCAAACCGTGACACTTTGTTTTCCTGTAACAACTGCGTTCGCAGGATGCTGGACACGATGCGCAACCCGCCCCTTTGCAGCAAAATCGGCTGAACCTTGCGGGTAATCTCCTGCCGTTTGCGGGAGCTTTCTATCACTGGCACCACCAACTCCTGCAAACTGCCGCCACCATGCACGAACTGGTGGCCCACGCCCTGTTTTTTGTAGCGGTTCACCGACTGGGGAATAGTTACATACCAGCCTTTTTCAAAGCGGGTCGTCGCTTCCAGTGGTATTTTGAAGCCCATCGCTGGTGGCGTTGCATCGTCGGTGATGACATAGCGGTTGTGGGAAGTCTGCGCTTCCTTGTGCGGCATATCTTCTTTATCCTTTTCCTCCAATTCCCGGTCGTTGTAGAGGAAGCCGTGGTCGGCGGTTATCAGCACCCGGGCCACGTTGTGGCTGGCGTGAAGCGATTTGACCAATTTTTTCAGTTCTTGTATCGTCTCATCCACAGCTTGGAAAACCCTGCGTTCCGATTTTCGGTCGTCGCCGGTGCTGTCAATCACGTCGTGGTAGATGTACACCACTTTGCTTTTGAAAATATCCCGCAGTTCTTCCTGGGGTTTGCCCAATAATTGGGAAAATGGAAGTGCCAGCGCTTCTTCCCGGTGGGTCAGCAGAATTTGCTGGCGGCTGGAAGTACCCTCCGTACTGATGCCATCCGCTGTGATATTCCCGTCGTTGAAGGCCAGCGTTTTCGAAGGCAGCAGTTGCGCCATGCCAACGCTCGTTTTTGACGGCAGGGAAGCCAGTTGATAGCGCAAGTCGGCGGTGTTCTTGGTGTCGCCGTGCATATTGGCCAACAGCTCGGCGGCCACCTCAAAGCGCAGGGCATCGGAGATGATGACCACGACCTTTTGGTCATAAGGCTCCACTTCTGTTTTGAAAAAATCATACTGCTTCGGGGTGGCCAGTTTGCGGTAATCGAAGCCAAACTGGTTCATGCAGCGCAGCCATTCCCGGTTCATGGCATCCAGGTGCTTTTCGTAGCGGGCGTTCAGTTCGGCGTTGATGGCCTCCAGGTTCAGGCTGGCGGATGCCTCTGTGAAATCACCGTTGCGGTAAATGCGGATGGCCCGGCGGTAGGCCATGTCTATCTGCATCCAATCTTCGGCATAGGTGCGGACATAACCATCGGGGGAGTCGAGGATATAGCTGCGGATGCCGTTGATGCGCTCAAACAGGCGTGCGGCCTGTAACATAAATTGCAGGCAGTCAGCCACTGGCAGCGGGAGGCCGGATTGCATCGAAAGCTGCTCCAACCGTTGTATGCTCGCTGCGGGCTGAATACTGAGGTTCCCCTGTTCCAACGCCATGATTTCCCAGAGCATGTCGGGGGCGTAGGCGGCGAAGGCAGCTTCCGGGCCATAGACTTCCAGCAACTTTGTCCCAAGGATGTCCTTACCTGCCAAGGCCAGGGCTTCCGTTAATTGCTCGTGTACCCGCTTGTGGCGTTCTACTTCCTGCAACAACTGGTTCAGGTAAAGCAGGGTTTCGTTGCTTTTTATTTTCAGTTCCCGGTAGGGGTCTTTCGAACTCGCTTCTGGGAGGGTCTGCGTGATTTGGTTGTAGTAGATGCGCCGCAAGGACTGCAATAGCGTCTCTCTCGATAGGTCGTTGAAAGCCAGCCCGAAAAAATCACGGGACTTTGCCTGCAACACGTCCATCAGGTCGTTGTCGTGTATCTTTTTTTGGAAACGGGCCAGTTCGGCTTCCTCGCCGGGCAATGCCAATGTGAGCAGTTTGCCGAGCAATACGCTCCACGGTGTGATGTTCGTGAAACGCAAAAAGGCCGATACCAATCCCTGCACCAGTTGTGGTACTTCAAATTTGGTGGGCGTGAGCACTGGGCGCAATACCTCCTGCACCCCGGTGTACTGCAATTCCCGCATGTATTTGGAGGCGAGTGCCTTGTGGTGGCGTTGCAGGTGGAACTCATCCATGAAAGCGCCCACATCGTCGAGCGACAGTTCCTTGTTGGCGATGAGCAGGCCCAACAGCGGGAAGCCGAGGTAATCTTCCCGGTTTTTGGGGGCGGCCTGGGGAACGTAGAGGAATACCTTCTCCGATGCCCATTCACCGTGGAGTTGGGTTTTCAGGAAAAAATTGTTGCGCTCCCAACGCAGCACCCGGATGCCTTCCAGTTCCAGTTGTGCAACCGCTTCGCTGTGCTCCTGGTGCTCGTCGAAGAAAAACAGCACCCGTAAATCAGGGAACTGGTGAAAGTATTTTTCGATTTTAGGTTTTAACATGTCTTGCAAATTGTTGGAGGGCGGAATTTATTCCGCCTTCATTTGGCGGAATAAATTCCGCCCTCCTATTTCACCTTCGCCACCACCTCCTCAAACTTCTCATAATTCACGCTCACCCCATCATCCAAATCGAACACAATCTGTCGGTCGGCGACGTCTTTCAGCACGAGGTCGTACTCCTCGCACTCCTGTAGGTCTTTGCGCAGGCGGTCGAGGTGGCGGGCATCCTGACTGCTCAGGCTGCTGGTCATGGCATCCATTTGCGCCACTTTCGAGCGCAGGTTTTTCAGGTGGGGCATGAGGTAGTGCGCCCGTATTTTCTCCACCGTGAAGGCATTCATGCGGTGCATGTACACCAGCACCTGGAAGGCCCCCTTGGGAGAGCTGAACAGCCAATAAATCGGCTTTTTCTTGTAGCGCTTGCAGTGGTCGGGCCAGAAGTTCTTGACCAGGTATTTCTCCAAATCCATGTCCAGGCAATCCTGTAGGAAGTTGAGGTTTTCAGTGCGGCGCTCCTGCCCCCAGAGGATGTCGAGGAATTCCTTGAAACGATACACGGCATCGTCGGGGAAATCGCAGGCGCTGCCCATGAGCGGGATGATGGCATCTTCGTCTATCACTACTTGGTGGCCGTTGTAGCTGTAGGACTGCACCTCCTCCGCCGTGGGGCTGGGGTGGGCGATGTGCAGGCCGGGCTGGCCCAGGCGGTAGCGGCCCATGAAGACGCTCATGGCCCAACTGATGAACTGCTGCATGACCAGCTCCCGCTTGATGGGCAGCGAAACGCCCTCCGTTCCTCGCTCCCGGAAAGCTGGCTCCAAGGCTTCGAGGGCCTTGCCATCCAGTTCTTCTTGCAGGATGGTGATGTCCTTGAGCGGTACGTCGGGGGTGAGTTCCTCCTCCAAGCCGTAGATGCCGATGAAGAGGCGGTTCAGTTCCTCTTCGTTGGCGTGGAGCTGGAAGAAATCACGGCTGGCGGCCTGCTCCCATGCCTCGTAGGCGGCGGGGAGGTTGGGCTGGCCGTTCAGGAGTGGGGAGGTTTGGAAGTCCCAGGAGGTTTCGTGGGCGTCCCAGTCGGATTTGGAGATGTTGACACATTCTCTTGAATGTTTTTCGACTATTTCTTTGTCAAAATTTAGTAACGGGATTTTTTCAATGTCTGACTTTGTATAGTTAATTGTTGGATTGAGTAGTTTCAATATCTCAAGTGAAACTTTTGAATTGAGAAGTCCAACTAAATAATAGTCATTTTTAGAAAAAACAACTGGGCCTCCATTTCCATATAAAACCCCAACAGGTACTTTGCGAAATGATGGTTTGGATGATGAAATCATAGTCCAAGTTACTCCTCCCTTAAAATAATATGCAGGCTCTCTGAGTCTGTAATCTGTGCAAATGTTTTTTATTTCTTCTGCCTCATTTTTGAGATTGATTATGTTTTCATAATTGCCAAACCATTTCCTATAATCTCCACCTCGTGTTATAGGATACCACTTATTTGATGTATCTTTTATAGAGTCATATTCAGTTGCTGTTGGATTAAATATTCTATTGTTTACCTCATGCCAATCTCTTATGAAAATTGTGTCCTGACCTGTTCTAATTCCGGGGCTTGAAAATGAGTCTTGACCAATGCTTGTTTCTTCAAATAGAGCTATTACATTTTTACTTACCCAGTATGCAATTGGGCTACCTGGTATTTTGGAGAAGTCACTTTGGTCGGATATGAAATGCCCATATTTATTATTTAAAAAGTGTTTTTCCTTTACAGAAATGCTATCAACTTTTACATGCTCTTTGAATAATCTCCTGTAAACTCCTTTTCGATTTTCAGTTTGGCTTTTTTCTAAACAGAATGATACTGAACCGAAGTCAGAACCAAAAACTCCTCTTCCATTGTGGATTAAACTGGTGATGTGATTATTTTTCAATAGCTTTTCCCTTAGTTCCTGAAATGAGGCCAAAAACATCCAAGAAGGAAGATTAATCATTCCCATTTGACCATTCTTAAACAATTTTTCAATTCCAACCTCCATAAAAACCGTCATCAAGTCAGACTTGGAACCAGGATAATGCTTGTTGATATAATTTTTCAAATCTGAATTCATGTTCCCTTGCCCCATATACGGTGGGTTCGCCACCACCGCCTCGTATCTCCGGCAGAGGGTCAGCAGCACGGGTATATAGCCCGCCATGGTGGGCAGCACGGCCTGTTCATGAAAGCCGAGGTTCGGGGCCGTTTGCAGGTATTGCCAGCGTTTTTCAATCGCCTCCAAGGTGAAAGCGGCGAGGTCGAAAGTCAAGTGGCGGCGCAGGGCGGAGGAGTAGGCGATGAGTTGCAGGCTGCTTTTCTCCAGTGCAGGCGTGGGCGCTGCCAAGGCAGCGGTCATTTGTTCCGTGTCGCTGTGCTGCGCAGCCAGCCATTTTTCCAGTTTTTCGGCCACGGCTTTTACGTCGCTGCTCCTTCGTTTCAGTTTCCGCAGCAGTTCTTTTTGGTCTTCTTCCGCTAGGGTTTGCAAGTCTTCTACTTCGTGCGCCGCCACATCGTATTGGGAGAGGTGCAGGGTCAACCCGACCGCATCTGCTTGCCGGGAGACGTCATCAAGGAGGTCGAGCAGGAGGGCGAGGTTTTTATCCTTGGCGAGCTTGAGGAGTTTTGATTTGGGAAAGTCCCAATCGCCCCACCATTTTATTTTTTGGCGGAGGGCATCGAGGTCGGTGAGCAGGTCAGCGATTTTGGTGTAGAATTCCTTTTTCACCGCCTTTTTCTCGATGAAAAAGTTCAGCACGGCGTCCTCCTTCAAGTCCCAGTCGCCGAGGTCGAACTGCATGATGGAGCCGAGGTTTTGGGCCTGCTGCATCAGCTTCAGGGCATTGGATAGCACGGGTTCCAGCACGGCGTTGTCCTTTCCGAGGAAGTCCAGCACCTCTTGCCTACTGAAGTCCCGAGGCTCCGGCATGGCATGCACCTGGGGCAGCCAGTCTTTTTTGAGCACATCGGGGTAGGCTTTGGCCGCTTTCAGCAGCACGGCAAAGCGGGCGAGCTGGGCGGCCCGCTTGTCTATGTCCAGGCCGTAGAGGTTGTGGCGCAGGATGCTTTCCACGGCCTCTTCCGGGGTATAGTATTCGGCCCGGTACATGCGGTACAGCAGGTCGAAGCCCTCGACGAGGATATGGCCGGAGCCAGCGGCGGGGTCGAGGAGCTTGAGGCCAGCGGCTTCAGTTATGAGTTTTGAGTTTTGAGTTTCGAGTTTCGAGTCCGTCGCACCTCCTTCCACCAGGTATTTCATGTCTGCTTTGAGGGGACTGTCGGGGTGGAGGTCGAGCCAGAGCTTGCCGACGGTGTTTTCCACCATGTATTTCACAATCCAGTTGGGGGTGAAAATCTGGGTGGCGGCGGGTATGTCCTTGGCCTCGGCTTTTTTGCCTTTTTTGAAATCGGCGAAGACCTCATCCTTTTTTTCGGAGATATAGAACTGGTAGAGCCAGCCGATAAGCTCGACTTCTTTGTGCTGCTCATCGGAGATGGCGTCGGTGGTGTTGAGCAGGTGGAGGAAGCCGTCGTCGGCGAGCATATTGTCCGGCAGCAGCAGTTCGGTATGGTCGTCAATGCTGCCGAAGACCCGGTGCAGCAGCGGGTGTGCGTGGCAGTAGCCGATGAGCAGGATGGCAAAGGCTTCGGTTTCCCGGCTGAAATCGTTGATGATGCGTTGGAGGCGGGCGGCCTCTTCCGCATTCAGGAAGGGATGGGTGCCCCGCCTGGCCCGTTGGAGCAGCAGCGGCAGTTGTTGGCCACCTTCGGCGTAGTCGAGTTGGGCTGGTTCGTAGCCATTTTTGGCCAGTATGCGCATGGCCATGATGCGGTTGAACCAAGTATAGGCGGCTTCTTCGAGTACCGAGTCACGGCCCTTCAGTAGGACGGCCCGGCGCAGCGATTCCCAGCGCTGTATCAGCGTGGGGTCGTCGAACACCTCTCCCCGGAACATAACGCCGCCGCCGATGGCATCGGGCATGTCGGTGATTTTTCCTTTTTCATCGAAGCCCCAGTAGCGCAGCCGGGTGGCCACGCCCTTGCGAAGGATTTGGCGGGCTTGTTGGGCGAATGTTTTGGTGTTCATGCGATTGGGGCTATTTGAGGATGATGGTTTTGTTTTGTTTCAGCAATTCCAGCATTTCCCTGCGGGCCTGCGTAAGGTATGCTTCCATTTCCGCTTCGTTGGAGATGGTGGCTTTGATATTGGAGATATAATAGACCTCCGGCTCGCCGACCCGGTCGGCATTGGAAGGGTCTCTCGGTTTTTCGGAAGCGTGTTTGACTAGGGCTTCTATTTGGCGTGACTTGAAATTGGCAGCATCCAGTTTTTTGTTTTTTAGTTGCGCAATGGAGTCCAACCGTTTCAGGGCGTGGAGCGTATGGTCACGGTCGGCATAAACATTGGCTTCGGTGACGCTGAGTGCCGCTTTTTCCTTTTCCAGTTCGTCAAAAATGGTGGAATACAATTGGAACACTTCCTCCACGAGGGCGGCCTTCATTTCATGGAGGGCTTTTTTGACCTCGTCGTAGGCTTTGCGGATATGGCGGTATTCCCGGCGGGGGTCGTCCATTTTGAGGAAGTCGGCCATTTTGTCGGCCTTTTCCTGTTCGTCGGGCGAGAGTTCGAGGAAGTTCTCCTTGTTGGCTTCGTGGAACTTGCGGATGGCGTCGTAGTCCTTGGCGCTGTCGGTGGCAAATTCTGCCATGCCTTTGGCGTTGTCGAGCAGTTTTTTTGCGGAGGCCTTCACGTCAGCCATCGTAGTGAAGAGCGCCTTTGGGTCACGGATATTGGCCCAGTTGTTCAGCAGCTTGGTAGTATTGTGGAAATAGATGCCGAAGAGGTAGGTGCCGTGGTAGTTGTCCTCGAAGGGCTGGTATTGTTCTATTTCTTTTTTGAAAGCAGCCTTGAGGTTGTTGAACAGTTCGTCGCTGTCGGTGGTGGCGTGGAGGTCGTAGTTGAAGATTTCCCGGAAGTCGAGCAATGCCTGGTCAATAGTGGCCTGGTCAATTTCCTCTCCGGAGCAGACTTCGCAGCGCACCCGTTCCGCCGTGTTGACGGCCTTGTTGATAAAATCCACGATGGGATAGCGGGGCTGGTTGCTGTACTTGAATTCCCGCCTTTTCTTTTTCACGAGGTGTACCAGCACGTCGAGCAGGGCTTCGTGCCGCCATCCGAAGGGCGTTTTTTCAAACTCCCGCACGAGGTCTTGCACGGTCATCTGGTCGTTGTAGCTGGAAATCATGTTGTTGACGACTTCCTCGGCAGGGGTGAGGCCGAAGTTGGTCGTTTGGACAGGTGCTACGGCTGATTCTTTGAGCGCCTTTTGGTTTTGGGCGTAGCCTTCGGACAGCTTATGGTTTTTGTAGATGCGGGACAGGTGCTTCTCGATGGCGTCGTTCATGCGGTCGGCAGGGTTGCTGCCTTTGATTTGGTCGGGTTCCACGATTCGCTGTTCGGAGATGTAGCGAGTGTCAGTGAATTTTTGTTCGAGACGGGCAGTGATTTTCTTTTCGAGGTTTTCATTTCTCAGCCTGAACAACTCGATAGTTTTTGACCTTTCGCCGGTGGCATCTTCTCCGTTTGTTGTGAAAAATTTTTTAGTTTTAGAGTACCACTCAAAGTCCCGGCAGAGTTGTTCATCCTGGCTAAACCATTCGTTGATGCAGACGGCCAAGTCTGATTTGGACAAGTCCAGCGCCTTTTGGGCGATGGTCGTTTTGTCGTTCAGCAACACGAGGACATTGAAATCGCCGCCCCGTAAAAACTCTTTGCCATCCACGGAATAGCCGACCTTGAAATCGTTGGTGCCATAGCTGACCTTGTTGCGCAGCCCGGTCATTTTTCGGAAAAACCCATCGAAGCGTTCCAGCCGGTCGTCGAAGCCGATGGTCTGGCTCTTGATGAGGTTCTGCACGTCCATCTCGTCTTCGTTGAAGAAGAAATAGCTGCCTTTTTCCTCTCGGATGATGCTCTCTTCCATGAGCTTGTCGAGCACATCCTTGATTCGGTTGCGGAGCTGCATTTTGTTCTGGTCCAGCTCCGTCATCAGCAGCACGGTGAGGTTGTCGAGGTTGGAGGGGAAGGTCTGGCGCTGTGTTTCCAAGAGGTTGGAAATCATGAAAAGGGCTTTGACCACCCGCTGGGCAAAGGGGTTTTCCTTTACATAGGTCAGTTCCAACCCGTTTTGGATGGCCCTTGAGCCACGTTGGGTCAGGTTGGTATGGAACTGCTGGTTGTAAAAACCATCGAAGGGGATAAAATAGGAAACTTCTTTGTCGGCATTGCTTTTTGCGGTGAAGTGCGTGATGCCAAGGACGGAACGCTCGTTGTCCTTCACCTCTTTGATGACGTATTTCAGGTGTTGAAAAGCTTCGAAGACATGGGCTATCAATTTGAACTGGTAAGGCACGAAAGGGTAGGAAAGGAAAAAGTCCTCCTCGCCCTGGTAGCCTTTGTACAGTTCGTGGGTGATTTTGAACTGGTTGAGGATATAGTCCTTGTTTTGGCGAAAGACCGTGGTCAGTTCTTCAATCCCTTTGCTGTTTTTGTCCAAAACCCGGCGCTGGGTGATATAGGAAGCGTCGTTGCTCTGCAAGGAGATACGGGTATCGAAGCGCCCCAAGATTTTGCCGAATTCGTCCTGCACATCGGTTGTGCCGTCGGCAGACTGCGAAACTTCATCCAGTGTTTGCTGGGCGGTGCAGGCAATCCAGACCTGGTTGTTGCAGTCCTCGCTCACCCGTTCGATGATGTTCTGGAAATTGAGCAGGATTTCCTTGTTGGTGCCGATGTACTGCGAAACCTCGTCCACCAAGAAGAGGAGGCGGTAGCTTTTGTCCTTGCCGTCTAGGAATTTTTTCAGTTCGGGAATCAGCGTGGCGTTGATGCCAATTTTGACGGCATCGGGGTTGGAGAGCTTGGCATGGAGGGATACGATGTCCATTTCGGGG
Organism: Lewinellaceae bacterium; assembly: GCA_020636005.1. Classification (GTDB taxonomy): domain Bacteria; phylum Bacteroidota; class Bacteroidia; order Chitinophagales; family Saprospiraceae; genus UBA6168. The sequence goes on along the minus strand of JACJYR010000001.1, from coordinate 3,503,431 downwards.
ACGAGGCGCTTGGCCAGTTCGAGTATGCTCTCCAATTCATAAGCGGCGATGTCAGCGGCGTCCTGTTCCCAGTTGTGGCCCATCTCAGCAGCTACAAGCGCTTTGAATTCGGCAAACTTCCCTTTTTCGTCCAAGTATTTTTCAAACAGCAGGGCCAAGGGGATGTCGTTGGAGTTATAGCCCCGGAACTTGTTGAACATATTGAGGAAAATCCGGGTCAGGCGTTCGCCGCTGCCGTCGTCGGTTTCGTCCTCCACGTTGAACAGGATATTGTCAATGGCAGCGGACTGGATTTTCTTCTTCAGCAATGCGATGTTGCTGGCGGTGATGTCCATGTTGGCCCCAGGCTTGGTATTTTGGTATTTTTCAACGGCGTGGATGTACCGTTCAAAGGCGTCCTGCTGCGTGTCGGGGTTCAGGCAATAATGGATGAACTTGATGAAGTGAGACTTACCAGAGCCGTAGTAACCATTTATCCAGATGCCGGTTTTTTCGTTCCGCTTGTTGAAAATGGCGTCCAGCACAGCATAAAGCTTTTCAATCAGCTCGTCCGTGAAGATGTATTCACTAATCTCTGCTTTGATGGTTTCCAGCGATTTGTTGCTGACGACCACGGCTGGGTTGATGGTTCTGTCAATCGGTCTGTCGTAAATTTCACGTAGTTTCATGTTGAATGGGTTGTGGTTTTTACTGATTAATGAGTTTGATGGCCCGGTACAGGTTTTCGTCGTTTAGCAGGCCGAACAAGTGGTAGTAATCTTTCACTTTACCGGGGTAAAACAAAATGAGTTTGTAGCCTGAGATGTATTTTTCAAAGTTGTTCATGAATTTGCTGGCCCTAAGATAGGGGTAGCTCGCACCGAAGCCCTTCACGAAGACGTAGGCCACTTCTGCGGTTCCAGCCTGCTCGAAATGTTCTTTTATTTTTTGGTCGAGCCATTTGAAAAAGCGGTCGTCGTTAGCGATCTGTTTCAATGATTTCTCGACCCGTTCTGGCTGCTGTGTTTCCTGTTGCAGAAAGTAGTCATATTTGGTGGCCTTACCGAACTGCTCCGATTTCAAAAATTCGAGAAACTCCTGAAAAATATCCATCACCATCACTTGGAGGTGATTCGTTGGTCGGAATAGCCTGTCTTTGATGTTGAGGATTTCCCGCTCTACTTCGTATTCCTTCGCTGGGTCATAGACGTACATGTAGGCCGGGAAAAAGAGGTTGCCCGTCAGGTGGTCCTGAAAGTCCTTGTTTGCTAATTGTTGGTACAGTTCGGTAATGGTCATTCCTACGGCTTAGTGGTTTTTGTTCAAGAAGCAGGCCTCCACAAACCATGCTTCGCCTTTTTGAATAAAATATTTCCAAAAGTCGGGAGCGATTTTTTCCGGCTTGGCCAGTTGTCCCTTCTTCAGCAATCCTGCCTCACTCAATGTACGCAGGTAAACCGTGATGGTTTTGCGATGGGTCGTCGCTGACCAATCGGCCACCACAGCATCTTGTGATGCGATTTCGTCCAATCGCATTTGGAGGTCGAAGAATTCCAATTCCAAGGACTTCGAGCGCCATTTTTTCAAAGTCACTTCGATGTGGAAGTCCATCATCAGCGGATATGCTTTGAGGCAAAGGAAGAGCAAGGCCAATTTTTGCGCTTCTTCGGGTTGTTGGAAAAAAAAACTCCAGAACCCATCAGGCGCAACTGCTTGCCGCTTTCTGACTTCCTGCGTGATTCGCTTCCTCGCAGACCGGGTCTTGACGCTCAAAACCGCATTCTCCTCGACTTCCTGCCCAATTCTTTTTTCAAAATCGGGCGACAACAGTATTTCCTTCATCCTCAGGCACTCTTGGTAAAGCAGTGCTGCAGCAATAAAGGATGCCGAGTATTTTGATTCAACATTCATCATTCTTTCCATGTAGTTTCCCCTTTTGCTAAGACCTGGGGCCAAATACCGTGAAAACGGGTAGGCGTTTTGTTATTGGCGAGCCTTCTTCCCTTTGCGAAAACAAACCGCTTCTGCTAATTGGAAAGAATGGACGCCAACGAAGGTCTTCACAGTACGTTTAGAAATGGTCGTAAAGGTAGCGAAAGGGCGCACAACGAAGAAAAAGGTTGGGACAGAAATGCTTGCGTGTTGAGCACGATTTGACTGCTTAGGGGTTAGGGGAATTTTGAGCCTCGCCTTGGCGTGAACAAGCGCCGGGAAAAACAAACGGTAGTACCAATAAAACGATTTCTATGGCTGGCAAACAATGAAGGGCTTGAAGCCAATTTCCTTGCAGCTATTCACAAATGAAGAAATAAACCAGAGCAACTGAATGACCTGGGCCTTTTTTTCAACCTTACCTCCATCCCGCAAGCGCTCAAAATTGTCGAAGAGTTGCTTTTTGGAGATGAAGTTGATGACCAAGTAAATCTCGAAGTGGGTAATTGAGGAGGCAGTTCTGCGCTTGTATGCTTCCACGCCTTCTGAAACAGAACTACCCTTCCGCTTTTTCTCGATTTTGGTCAGCTTCTTATCCATTTTGTAGCAGCCATCCCAACTCTTCAATTTGTTGTTAATCCGCTCATCCCCGGGTACCACATTGCCGAGGTTTTTTTGGGCTTGGCCAATGACATCCTGCAAGTCGGAAGCAGACAAGCCAACCGAATTTTTGTACTTCGCATGGTAGAGGCAAACCTTGTCCGGTTTGATTTCGATGAAATCGGCCCACTCGTCTCCGAGGTCGTCACAGAAAAGGTATTCCCTATCTGGTGAGTTTAGTTTGTCTTCGATGAAATGGAAGATGCTGTCATTGCTGAAAGCTTTGGACGTTGCCTTGAATTTTCCTTTCTCGGAAGTGACCGTAGCCAAATCCGGGTGGGGGATGAAGGAGTCCTTGAGCATCTCGATGGAGCCCAACAATCGGCTGTCCTGAAAGAGGCTACCGGAAAAATACACAATGTCGGCTTCCTCGAAAGTGGTGATGAACAGCCGCTTTCTGTTAATCCAGTCAATCAAGCCTTCTTCTGCCTTGTTCTCAAAATGCAGGGTGATTTGATTCAAAATTCTGGAACGCACGGTGAATGACTTTTCATTGAAAGCCAAAAAGGCTTGGTTGTCAAAAGGGTTTTCAATTGGGAAATAGCTTGGGCGTGAACCCAAATCGTTGATGGTCAAGAGTCGGTTGTGCTGTTTTAAGTACCGAAGAAAAATGCGGGCGTTGAGGGTCTTTTCTTCTCCATTTTCATCTGGATACCGGGCGGCAGTAATCAAGCCATTTTCAATCAAGTCCTCCAATTCACCCCAAAGGAATAGGATGCCGACTGGCGTCAATTTCTTTGCATGGTCTTCAAAATCCAAGGGCCTGGCAAAATTGTCGAGGTAGCCTCCTTGGTTCTTGAAGGCGATGATTTTGTCCACAATTTTGACCACGCTTTTGAACAGGCTTTCCAAGTGAGACTTCTCTCCCATTTTGTTAATCCTACTGGTATTCAGTGTCAAGGCGTACTGCTCGAATGAGTTGGAAATCTTCATCCCCCGAACGATGTAACGATGAATGCCGAATGGGGACATGCTTTTCTTGAGGTCATTGGAAGCAAGGCTTTTGGTTCGGGTGCTGTACTCAGAAGGGTCAATATTTTGGAGTTTAAGCCCTTGATAGTCAGTTTTTTCTGAAATCAGCAGCCTTGACAGGATGATATAGTCAATGGGCTCCAAGCACTCCGATTGGAAACGGGAAAGCCCCGAAATATTCCGTTTAACGACCACACAGTATTGGCCGTACTCGATGAGCAGCAAGAAGCAAAATCTTTCTTCTTGCCAATCGGGGTGGGGTTGGTCAATGAACGAAGCAAAGCGCTTCTCCTTGAAAATCAAAATTGACCAATAGGCAGTCTTTTCCTCAAATTGGAAGAGCACCTTGGTTTTCTGAAAGGGCTTGCCGACCTTGTTTTTGGCAAGGGCTTGGAACAAATTGGCGATTGTCTTCTTGGGAATCCTTCCTTTCTTCTTGAAAAACTGGGCATTTTCATTGAAAATCAAATGGTCTTCGAGGTTGAACTGTTGGGTAGAGGTTATTGGCATGCGCAATTATTTTGGTGAAGTACCGGAAAGTGGGATAGCTACTTATTGGGCAATAGGATTCAGCCCTATTTAAAATCCCAATCTTTCATTTGGAAAATAAAAAGTTGGCAGAATTTTCCAATCCTGCCAACTTTACGGTTTTACTTGTTTTTCACGTACGTCTTTTTTCCGCTACTGTTGTAATAATACGTCCCTCCCCTTGGCCCAGTATAAGTTGTTCTGCCTATTGAACCTGAACTTGTTTTGGGCGAACTGTAAAAACTTTGTGACGGCAGCGTACTACTCGAATTTACTTTCGGAGCGTTGAACGTATTACCTGGATAGGTAAGGTTGGACGAACTGCTTGGCTTGTAAAATAACGAATTGCCACTACGCTCGGAGGCAGTTTTCTGCTTGTGCTGCTCCTTCGTCAGCAACTGCATGTTATAGGTCGCATCGGCTCCACCTTTGGAAAGTGGAATGATATGGTCAACTTCATAGCCGGCAGGGGTCTTGTCGTACCCCATAGTGTTCAAAAATTCCTTTTTCGTGGTAGCGTTGCGTTCCACTTTGGGCAGGCCCGTGGTGGAGTAGGTCTCTCCAAAGATGTAGGTGGTTTCGCCCACTTTGTAGGTGGCTTTCTGAGCGGACAGGGAAGAAGTGGACACCAATGAAGCCAGAACGAAAATGCAGAAAGTAAAAAAAGTCTTTTTCATAGAATCATAATTTTTTGATGAACAATTTTGTTTACACTGCAAATCTGCACCTGAAAGGTGCAGTCTATCTGCACCAGTAAAAAATCAGGCATTCCAAGTCTTTATCGTCATCCAAATACATTCATTTTTATGGTAGAAGAATACATACACCCCAATTCCTCGGCAACCTTATTGCCGATAAAAATGTATAATTGACATCCCCGAAAATATGTGCAACAACAAAATCATTGCTTCATGATATCTAAAATCCTGATTGTTGACGATGAAGAAAGCATTCGGAATATACATGCCCGATTAGTGACTTTCCTGGGGTTGGATTATGAATTGGCATGTGATGGGCTTGAATGCCTTGCTGCCCTCAGAAAGGAAAAATTCAATCTTGTCATCATGTGCATCAAAATGCCCAAAATGGATGGAGTTGAAGCCCTGAGAAGGATTAAAATAGAACATGGGCAATTGCCTGTGATTATAGTTTCGGCAATTTTAAATGATAGTAACAAATCAATTCTCAATGAATACGGTGCTTTTGCAGTGTTCAGAAAACCAACTGACCTTAGCAGTTTGGCGGATTCTATCCAACAAGCCGTGAGTTTGAATCCCGCTCCATAAAACAAGTTTTTCAGCTACTGTTCCTGCCTCAAATCTTCCTGACCTCAACAGCTTTCCAACCCCATTCATTTCTCTTAGGGTTAAAAGAAACAACAGCCTTCCCGAAAACGGCATCACCATTGGATAGTTTGAGTTTTTTGGTGAAATGGGAGCCAATAAAAATATCATCTGCAAACCCAAAATCTCTATCTGGCTGTATCGTCAAAATACTTGTAAAAGAGCGGAGGACCGTAGCATCTGGCTCTTTGTTTGTCTTCTTCAAAGTGAGCGCTTTAAAAAGACCTTCTTTGGAGCGGCTGTCCAACCTGACCTCGATGCAATCGCCAATTTCAACCCTTCGAAGGAACTGGTCGTATATAAGAAAGCCGTACTTGGCTTTGTTGACCACGAAATTCAGGATTTTTTTATCCGAATTGACAAACTCTACCACAGCCACTTCCGTCGGTATATCAGCAAAAAGAATTTCTTCGGCTTCTGCCGTAAATGAAGCGTAGAGTTGGTGATTGTCGGGAAGCGCCTTGGTTTCTTTGTACCAGGTTGCATTGGTCCAACCGTTCACCCTGGCTGGTGTATTCCATCCCATTTGTTGGGCTGTTGCTAAAATATGCTCGATTTCGGTGCGAGCCTCTGGATATTGCTCCGATGAAATAAGCAGGCCAGCCAATTTCGTTCTCACTTTTATCAAAAACTCATCCGAAGTTCTGCAAGTCAAGGCTTTGCACAGGCAGGCCATTTGCTTTTGTGGGTCAGTTGGGAAGATGTCAGAAAGCACATCCCATACCCAGAATTCTGTACGCTTTGCTTTAGCGAAAGGAAGGAAAGCATCCAGAGCATTATCGCCAGAACCCATTGCAAGTAAGAGTTTTGCTTTGAAATAAGGTGGGTATAAATATTCTGGATGCAGTTCAATTACCTTGTCCAGAGCTGGCATGAAAGTATTCACCTTGTCACGATTCAGGTGGCTTCTGAATGGGTCAGCCTCTGAAGGTTCGCCTTCCAGAAGTTTCTTGGAATAAGCAATATAGGCTTGCTCCACGATGGACATAACGGGTTTGCCATTGGGCATTTCTTCTTTCAAAAAATCTTCTGGACGGAAGTTTTCAAATCCCCACCAATCGGCACATTCTAAATACCTTGACCATTCCTGGTGATTTTTATGGAAAGCCTTGTAAAGGAATGAATATGCTTCGGATGGCTTCGTGAAATGAAAGGTTTTCACCAATTCGAAAATCGCATTGACTTTTTGGAAGTCCACTTTTTCCTGCCGATGTATATCGAACAGGATTTTGCCTGCCTGCCAGGCCACGTTATCAAAGACCATTTTTTCGTCATCAGGGAGTTGGAGGTCTGCGAGTTCCTGGAGGTATTTTATGAAAGTGTCGAACTGTGGTGCCGTTGCGTTGAGTTTCAGATGGTCGTAGAGTACCCATGACAATGCCCGCTTAGCCCAAAGAATGCTTTCAGCATTAGGCTTTACAGGTTGGACATTCTTGAAAATATCAGGCAGAGGTGATTTTTCAGCCGGATTATTTTCAATTGAGTCCATAGTTAGAGAATGAGAAGACTTAGCGACTGATGGGTCATCAAAAGCTACTAACGCTTCTCCAATTTTAAATCCACCCTGTGCAGCAGCTTCCAAATCCAATTTTGCCAGTTGGTAGGCTTCTTCCAATTTGCCGTCTTTCCGCAGTTCTTTGACTTGTTTGAATGACATGGCATCAAGTTTTTAGGTTATATTCCCCGGAGTTTGGCCACAATGGCTTGAAGTTTTACATCGTCACTCCCTGAAGTAGAACGTGGCTTGGCGTAGGTGTAAAATTGATTGCTGTTGAAGAAAAACTCCACCATTGCACAGGTCGCTCCGGTATGCAAAAAATACTGGTCGTTCCATTGGTTTTGTACGATGTTCGTGAGCGGAATGTTCTCTTCGTTCAGGATGTCGAGGAAGTATTGGTGCAGTCCTTTTTGGAATTCGAACTTAGGTTCGAAGGGAACTTCGTCGGGTAGCAAGGATTCCACAAGCATAGCATCCACGAGGTTTTTGAAATCCTCATCTGTAAACGGATGCCATGTCGTTTTTGAAAAGCCATCCGCCTTGAACCACAACCGAACCAGACCTGAGTTTTCATTTTGGCGTAAGCTAATTTCCAATTGATTGTTGTGCTCTTTGAATTCAAGGTTAATGTTTTGAGCAGCACATAATTTTTCCAGCCTGCCCCTCCTGTGCTGAATGAAATATAAAGGTTCGTTTTCCTTTTTGGGAAAATAAACAGCTCCGGCCATCACATTCGCAATCCGCTCAATATCCCTTACCACAAATTCGCTTAGCGCATTGTACTGCGGTGCATCAATACAAAGTAATTGCTGGCTGCTCCGGGTGATTGCCGTATAAGCCCAACGGAAAAAACCTTTTGACAGCTTGCCGATATAAACCTTGAAATCCACGAAAGCATTTTCCCATTCGCCGCCCTGCGATTTGTGGCAGGTGATGGCGTAGCCATATTTGGCTTGCAAGGCGTTGAAATAGGGGTCATTTTTCAATGCCTCCCTGAATGCTTCTGTGCCGGGTTTGATGTCCCGCTTCCGCATCCGTTCTTTGAATTCGATGTACAAAGCCCTTTGGTCAAAAGGGTGCAGCCTACCTTCTTCGGCGGTCAGGAAGTCATCGAGAAGCGTTGTTTTGAGTTGGTGTTTGCCGCCGTTGATTCCGGTCACTTCCACGAGCACATCCCGGAAAACGAGTTTCCGCTCGATAGTTTTTCCACCTTCAATGATAAATCGTGGGCGAGCCTCGTATGAGATACCACCCACCTCCAGCACCCTCGCAAACATGCCGTTGAACAGCTCAACGGAGCCATTGTAATTGTTGCGGGTAATCATCAGCCAATCCTCTTTCTGTACCTGTATGAACTTGTCGCCGTACCTGCGCTGCCTGATTTGCTGATTGTACTCCAAAGCTTGCCGGTTGGAATGGGTGATGACGATGGTTTGCCGAACGCCTCCTTGCCTTGCCACTTCGACATAGCGTTCCAAAAAGTCTTCCGGTGAGAATTTATGGGTGTCGCCTTTGCCATAGTTGATTTCAAAAGCATTGAAAACGTTGGCAGCGATGGCATTTCGGAGTTTGGTGGCAGTGTCCAGAATTCCACTTTCCTGCCCCTGACGCACTACTTGTGTCAGAATGGATTCTTGTGTACGCAAATGATACTGTTCAGAAAGATAACCAGCGTCGAGGGCTGGCGAGAAGTTCATATCAACAGGTGGCAACTGCGCATCATCACCCACGAAGATGATTTTGCGATTTGTGTCCCCTGCAAATGCATAACTCATCAAGTCCTTCAACAAGCAACCTGAACCGAAGGTAAAAAACTCGTCGTCGCTGAACACATCCGACACCATTGAAGCCTCATCCACCAGATAGACACAGCGGGTGCTTTCCTGATTGAGTTTCAGTCCATAGTAAAACTTGAAAGAGGTGCCATCCTGCTTTTCCAGCAGCTTGTCCATGTTGTAAATGCCCCGGTGGATGGTGGATGCCTGTGCGCCCGTTTTTTGGGAGAGTATCATGGCAGCCCTTCCCGTGGGTGCCATCAGCCGGAAATCGGACTGGCGGCTGGCGAGGTGTCGGCAAATGCCGTGCAGCAGCGTCGTCTTTCCCGTCCCGGCGTAGCCTTTGAGCATGAACACGCTTCCATCTCCATCGAGGAATTTCTCGATGTTTTCCAGCGCCGTCCGCTGGTCGCCGGTGAGTTGCAGGTGCTGGAAGTGGTTGAAGATGCTCATGTTGCTATGGGTTTTGATTTGGTGGGGCAAAGGTGTGGGGGTGCGGTGTGGTGGAGGTGCACTGGTTATTTTTTGAATAAATCTTTCAATTTATACAGTTCAGGGTTATCACCAAAAGTGATTTTTTTGAGATTTTTTGGCTTTTCTGCTACTTTTTTTAATGGTAAAGTAGATGGAATATTCAGGTTAATTTTGTCCATAAAATCTTCTAAAAAACCGTGAAATCTGAAGTAGTATTTCGATTCGACTCCTTCAATTTTTTCCAAGATTTTAGCCTGATAATCATTTGGTTTGCTACCCCGGTGGTTTTTATTTCTGACTTGGTACAAGTCGTTGCACATATAGTAGGTTCTATTAAAGTCGAATTCATTTTGAACTTCTCTATTGTAGAAAAAAAAGTAGAGTACTGCCCTACATTTCCTATTGAAGTACCAATCAGTTTTTGTTAAATCCTCAAAAACTAATTTTTCAAGGGGCTTACCTACAGTTGGGCGTGTGTACTTTCTCGAAGTACTATCATATTTTAATATTGATATCTCCCCCTTCTTGGAATCCCAAACGGGTTGTATATGGTTGTCAAACAGGAAATTTACTACACCTTCAACTTGTTGAAAGAGAGATAGACAGAAATTCTCGAAATCGTCTCTTCTTCTCTCATGTTCCATTTTTTCATAGTCTTTGATAAGCTGAGGTTTAATTTCATCAATTTTGAAATCACCATAAAACTCGGAGGCTTGTTTTTTTATCTTTTCTTCGATGCAGTATTCGTGGATGTTGACTATAACTGAATGTTTAGCTATTTGCTCAAGTGGCATCTTCGTCTCTATTACTTTGAGCAATGCATCAACTAACCATTCATTTCCTTCTTGTTCGAGGAGCATCCCAATGAACTCAACTAATTTGTTTAGATTTTCCTTTTGTTTAGTCATTGTCCTAAGCTTTTGAATTTGTCAAATAAATTCATTGCGTCATCAAGCCCCTTGTTTAGCAATACATCTAATACACTGTCCAAATCCACATTTTCCGACCTAACTTGTTCAAGGCTATCAGTTAATTTGGTGAATCGTTCCAAAAGTTTAGAAAACGTCCCATCCCCACCTCCCTTCACCATCTTCAAAAACAACAACTTTCCATCTAACACATTTTGAAGGCTGGGTTCGCCCTTTTTTACATGGCCTTTGTCTGCACGGTAATCGTTTCTGAAAATAGCCTCCGCCTGCACATAACCATACCTTTCCCAAAGGTACAGCCAGCGCCGGATTTGTTTGACGTAGCGACGGCGCACGTTTACTTTTTCATTGACCACTAAGCCCGTCACTTCCTGACGGTAAGCAGACTTCTGCAAACGAGTTTTTTTTGGATTTATGGAAAATCGTTGTCCTTCAATGATTTTTACCATATCCCTTATGAAATTTCTGTAGCCCTCATTCAATTTGATAAACTCACTGCTTTCTTCGTAAATATTATGCATCGAAGAGAAGGTAATGTCGTCGGCGTAGCGGGTATATTGAGCCCCATATTTACGGGCCAAGCCGGTCAATTTCCTATCCAGTCTCTGGCAAATGATATTGGTGACGGTAGGCGACGTAGGCGCTCCTTGGGGAAGAACATTCATGACTTTTTTCTCCCATTCTCCTTTGTCGTTCTTTCGTTCCACTTCGATGGGTGTGCAGCAAAGGTTGGCTATGAGGAAGGCAAGCGGAGCTTCGTCGGTATAAATAACATTGAATGGTGGAAGGCGCAGGCAAGCTTTTACTCGATTCATATCTACGCTGGGGAAGAAGTCTTTCAGGTCAATGTTGTAAACGTAATTCATTCCCCGGTGTACCCTGGCGTTGTCCACGATGGATTTTTCGGGAACGAAACCTGTGGCTGCCTGGTGCGGCGTGAAGACGCATTGCAGTATCAGGTTCAGGGCTTTCTGGATGGGCTTCAGGCCTTTTACCGGGGAATGGATTTTCCGGACGCCGCCTGACTTTTTACGGATGGAAAACTCCTTGTAAGCACTTCCGGCTACCTGGATGTTTCCATAGTAGGTGAGCGTTCGAAGTGGTACAGGTTTGGCTTTTTCACCATAAACCAATGTCTTGGCAAAGTTTACCAACTCCAGCAACTCCTCCTTGGTTTTCATTTGCTGAAACCTGGCTTTTATGGTGTCAATATGCTCCTGGTTTATCTGCATAAGGGAAAAAGAAGAATGCCTGCCGTGATACTCTTTCGTATGAACCATGAGAACTGCAATAACAGCACTCATTCATCATCAGCAATATCATCAATCACATCATCATTTCATAAAAATGAAAATGACAATAGAAAGCACAATACTGACAATGACAACGCTAACATTCATCCCGGGAACCGGGAAGACATGCCGAAATACAGCATGCACGTTCAATATCTTTCAGGCAGGCATTCAATGAGCGCAGGGCTTGAAACAAACCCCGTTTTGATTACGTTGGCAAATGTAGTAAGTTGCGGTGCAGCATTTCTGCACAGCTTCAAAAAAGACGAAAAATGGCCATCAACAAAAATGCTTACATCCGGTATCAGGTGCTGGACCGGTGCTTTCGGAATCCTGGCAGAAAGTACTTCTGGGAAGACTTGCTCGAAGCGTGCAACAAGGCGCTTTATGAATACAATGGCGCTGAAAGCCAAATCAAGCGCCGTCAATTGTTCGAGGACATCAAGTTCATGGAAAGTGAGCAGGGGTGGGCTATTCCTTTGGAAAGGCACCCCGATGGTAAGAAAGTGTATTACCGGTACACTGATTTAAATTTCTCCATCAATAACCAGCCCATCAACGAAGTCGAGGCACAACAATTGAAATCTGCCGTGATGGTATTGAGCCGCCTTAAAGGGATGCCTCAATTTGAGTGGGTCAATGAATTGATACCAAGACTCGAACAATCTTTTGGCCTGGTGAATGAGGGGAAAGCATTCATGGCTTTTGACACCAATGAATACCTGAAAGGTATCAACTGGCTGGAAGATTTGTTTCATGCCATCCTGCACAAAAAGGTTTTGCTCATTGATTATCAATCTTTCAGACAGGAACAGTCGTTCCATTTTACCATTCACCCCTATTTTTTACGACAGTATAACAACCGTTGGTTTCTGTTTGGGTACAACCCTGAATTCACAGACATCTCAAACCTGGCTTTGGACCGCATTGAAAAAATGGAAGAAATCCAGTCTCCCTACATTGAAAATTCGTTTGTGGATTTTGAAGAATACTTTGAAGATATTGTTGGAGTTACCCGTCCAAAGGATGGTGTTGTCGAAAAAGTCCAATTATTTTTCAACCCTTCATTGGCACCTTACATCCTTACTAAACCTCTGCATGGTTCGCAACGAAAAATTCAGCAGGACGAGACTGGAATGACCGTCCAATTGGAGGTGATTCCGAACTATGAACTTGAACAATTGATACTTTCGTATGGTGAGTCTGTGAGGGTTTTGGGGCCAGTTAGCTTTCGTGAGAAAATTAAAGAAAGGATTATTATGTCTACCAATAACTACCCAAAAGGTTAGACAATGCCAAAGTGACGAACTTGACAAACTGCCAAAATCAACTTTCTCACTTTGTCAACTTTGTCACTTTGTCATAGCTTCCATATTCCTGTTGCTCCAGCCAACCTGCCTCTGTTAACATCTTCAGAAACCTGTCCACCGTGCTTTCGCTCATGCCGAGGCTTTCACTCAGTTGGACAGCTTCTTTCCGTTGAAACTGGGGAGGTAATTTTTTAAAAAGTTCCCGCTTGCGGTTGGGCAATTGATTAAAGGCGGATACCGCCTCCCTCGGCAATTTTTCAAATAAAAACATAGCGTGTTGCAGGTACGCCTCTACAAGCAAAGAGGCAGCCTGGAAATCTACATCTTCACAAGTTGCTGTTGCCGAGGCATCGGCATTCTCAAAGCGTCGGCAAGCGGTGAGCGTCATAGCGATGCGGAAAAGAATGGCACCGAGCCGCTTGATGCTGGACAGGCTTTCAGTACCAAAGAAGGCATTGGTTTCCTGGAGCAGGCGGGTGAAACGCTCGTTGAGGTTTTGCCATTGGCCGGGCGTGAGTTGGAAAAGGACGGGGTTATCCGAAGTGAACCGGGTGATTTCGAGGGTGCGCTCGGAGAGCCGGGAGAAGTGCTCTGTGAGATTGATGCCACCGGTAGCAGGAGAGACATCCCGCCAGTTGGGTTGAACGGCATAGCAGTAGAACAGAAAGCGGCTGAAAAGCCCGTCCTCAACGGAGGGTATCAATTTCAAAATTTGATTGGGTGTACCACTGATGGCAACGCTGAGCCGGGGTTGGTCAATTTCAAAAAATTCGTTGCTGCCTTTCCGAGAGTAACTGATTTTTTCAAAATGGAAGGCTTTGCGGAGCAGGTCGGAGTAGCCGCCCCAGTCCTGTTTGAGCACGTTTCCGAGGGTGTCGGCTTCTGTCTCGCACATAATGCCTGTGCCGCCGCCGTCCCGCAGGTGCTTGATGACCATCGCCGATGATGAATTAGCGGGAATGAACAAGACTTTGAAAGGTGGCTTTTCGGGTTCCTGGGGCAGGGTCTTGCCCCGTTTGTAATTTGACATGAGGAGTTTGTAGTCGGCGAGTTCCTGGCGGTACTGCTGCATGGCGAGCTCGTTTTCCTGGAGCAGGGATTTGTGGACGGCATCACCAAGTTGCTTGGCGAAGGTAAGAGCGGATTTTCCGCTGGCTGCAGGGGCGATTATGAAAGCGAAGAGGTTCGGGTAGGTGGTGCGACGGTCGTACACACCCTCGATGCCGGTGAGGCAACCGGAAAGGACAGCGAGTGCGCCGATGAGGAAGACGTCCCGCTCCCGTGGGTCGTCAAAGGCTTGGCAGCCTTCCAAGAGTGGGGATGGGAGGTTGAGGAAGATTTGGTCGTCGAGGAGCGGGGTGGTTAGGAGGAGGTCATTTAAGTCGGCCGATACAGGGATGAGTGATGAGGAATCAGGGATGGGGGCGTTGGCCATCATTAGTTCTCCTGGCGGGGATGAAAAATTGTTGTTCGTTCGAGACGTAGCAGGTCCTCTGCGAGGATGACAAGCAGCGGTACCATGTTCGGCGGCGTGGTGCTTGTAGGCGCTGGTGATGGTTTGGCGGATTTCTTTGGTATCGAGGTCGGGGAATTGCTGTTGGGCGAAGGCGAGGGTGTCGGCTTCGGAGATGCCGGCACGGTTGGCTTTGCTGGCAAACAGGTAAATAAAATTGTTGCGGTTGCCAGGGGTGTAGGTTGTTTTGGATTGGGTGCGAGCGAAGATGGCTGTTAGCGATTGGCTATTGGCAGTTGGCTTTTGGTTTTCACTTTTGACGTGGACAGGTCCCGACCTTTGGTCGGGATGACAAACCTTGGTAGATGACAAGGCGGTGAGAACGGGAAAAACTTCCTTGTTTGGGTTGAACCAGGCTTCGGGGTCGTGAGAAATGAAACAGAGGCGGGTGATGTCTTTTCCGGAGCGGTCAATTTCAAGACCGTGGTTATCACGAAACCAATTGCGTACTTGTTGGAAAGCCTCGGCATGATGTTCAGCATCGCTGTCCACCTGAACAACAATTTTATAGCCGTTGCCGCTTGGTGACGTGAACCCGGCCATGGAGAAACGGTCTTGGCGGGAATCGGATTTCAGCTTCTCCAATTGGGTGGGTTCGAGTTTGTCAAAATCGAGGACGATGAAATGAGTGTATTCCACCAAATGTTCCAGGGTGCGACCGCCGTCGAAATGGCCGGAAACTGTGAATGCTGGCAATTGCTTTTTGAGGTTGCTGGCCTGTTGGCCCTTGCCCTTAGCGGCCAAATGGCGGATTCGGGCAACCTGGTCTTTGAAGTGGTTGCCCTGAATCGCCTGGATAAGCTGTTCGAGGGTGCGATGCCCAGCGACTTTGTTGAAGTGGTAAAAGAGTGTGAGTAGTTGCATGGCAGGTTGTTGGGCAATGGGGTCAAACAAATAGAGCGGCTACCGATGTAGCTGGAAGAGCAACAGCGTTGGAAGTAGGCGGTGGGAAAACAGGCTTGGGCTGCAAGGGAAACGGCACCGCATCGGGATTGATGAACGTGTCAGGGTCAGAGGAATAGTAGCAACCGTCCGTGACCCGGAACCCGGCAGAAGTGAGCGACAATCCAACTATGTCAGAGAAGTATTGGTAAACCCGGTTAAAAGTCCGTTGGTGCTGATGTGCCTCCGTCTCGACAGGCACAAATAGGACCAAAGCATTGCCTGCAATGTGGCGGAAACAGGCAAAGGCGTACTGTTCGGCAATGATTGCTTGCCGTGTTTCTGCCATTTTACTTTCCCGCATCGGGCGGGTTTCGAGCATCAAGAGGCGGGTGTATTGCATCAGGTTGTCCTTGTGGCGGATAGTGTGAAACTGTCCTGCCGGAGTGAAAAATTGCAATTGCAGCAACAGTTGGTCTGCCCAGTCGTCCTTGCCGTCCCAAAGGAGTTGGCGGTAGTTTTCGACGATTTCCCTTTCCGTTCCCAGAAGGATGTGGTTGAGTACGGTCAGCAGCGGTCGGTTGGAGGTCAGTTGGTTGTTGCGGAAAATGGATACTGTGGTCATGGCACTTTTAGTTTTAAATGATGAGTTAGGTTCCCTTCGGGAATGACAAACCTTTGCGATTGGCAAACCCTTTGGGAGGTGATGGTTACAATCTGTGTCGCTTCAGCAGGTGGCGGATTTCGGTTTTCTGGTAGTAGATTTTCTTCCCGATTTTGGTGAAAGGCAGGATGCCTTTTTCCCGCCAGGCTGCTGCGGTGTTTTTGCTGATTTTCAGCAGCCGGATGATATCGCTGTTGTCCAACCAGTCTTCGGGTTGAGTGCCTGTGTGGATGTCCAGCTTTTGCTGGATGGCATCCAATTTTTTGAGAATGAGGTTGAACTGGTCGTCAGTCATGTGATTGCGGCACGGTCAAGTGCGTTTGTGCAAGCAAAAGTAGGCTCACGGAAAAACGGATGGCAGTTGTACCACCTTGTACAACTGCCATATAAAGCATTGACTGACTGTGAGTTAGGGTAAATTATTTTCCCAAGTCTTTTTTCGCCTTCTGCATCAGGTGGACGAATTTTTCATAGCAGGTGTCCACTGCCTTCGGCATCGGAGCGTCGAAGTGGTTTTTAACGCTGCGCCAACTGATGTCGCCCGATTGCTTGGTTTGAAAACTGGCGGCGATGAATTTGCAGACTTCGGTTTTGTACTGGCGGGGAATGAGGTCGAGGTCGTACATCGCCCGAAAGAAGTAGGCGAGTTCGGCGACGGAGAGGTTGATTTTGATTTTTGAAGCCGGAGCTTCTTCGTTCGGTGGCGGCAACTGTGGCGGCAAGGAAGTTGAAATAAGCTCTTCCAACTGGCGCAGCTTCTCTATTTCCAAATCAATCTGAACGTCAAAAGGAACGATGGTGGTGATGGAAAAAGTAGGTTTGTTTTGCAAGTAGCCAGTCTTGGCTTCCAGCAGGTAAGCGTATTTGTCGGCGAAGTCAGGGAGCAGCTTGAGTTGTTCCTTCACCTCGTGGATATTGAAATGGAGGTGGTACAACTCCGTAATCGTGCCTTCCAGTTCTTCGGAAATGCTTTGCCAGATAGCCCGTCTTGCACGCTCGATGTGAGCACGTGCAGTCTTGTATTTGTCGCTGAAATTATGCCGCAGTAACAGTGACTCGTTCAACACCAGGAGCACCTCGAAGCGTTGGAGCCAAACGAAGGGCTTCTTCACATGGTCACACTGCCATGCAAGAAAGGTGTCCCACCGACGGTGGGTAAGGTCAACGGTTTTTTGAAGCAAAGCCGAACAGTAGTTTTTCATGGAAACCTGCCCTTCGATGGTAAAATCGGGGTTGCATCCAAGCCCTTCTGCGGTGATTTCAATGTCCGTGGTTTCGGTTTGCGTAAAATCGGAGAAAGCGAACTCCGGGAAGTCAACCAGTGTCAACTCGCTGAAATGTAGTCCCATAGTAAAATAAATATGCAAATGTGCCTAACGGTGTGTGTCGGGCATGTTCTGACCTGGGCGGGGGGATGAAGTTTGGGCGAAAGGTAAGCGGGTTTGAAAATAAAAACAAATTGTTTTTAAATAATTAAACAAAAAGTTTTATTTTCTTTTCCTGTTCCGCAGCATGACATACGTGGAGGCTTCTTTTTCAATGTCAACCTTTGTGGAAAGCCGGTTCCTTTGAAGCCACTGGTCGAGTTCCACCCGATTGAAATAGAGCTTCTTTCCATTTGGGCAGAAGTGCGGAATTTGCCGGGTGCTGGTGAGTTTGTAGAGATGGCTTTCACTCATTTCGAGGTACAGGCAGGTTTCCTTGAAGCTGAGGACTTCTTTTTGCAAGAGGGTTTGCCCGATGAGCAATTCTTCGATGTGGGTGAGCTTTTCGAGTATATCAGCCTGTTGAGTCATCTGTTTGATTTTTCAACAAAGGAAGGGAGGCGATAAGAAAAAAGGGAGTTGTGCAACCTGGTACAACCCCCTTTCATATCATTGATAATCAATACTTTGCAACAAATATTTTTCTTACCCTTCCAACAGCAGTTTCTTCAACGCCTCCTTGTCCGGCAGCACAGTGGAATACCGGCTTGCGAAAATCTGTTCATTGTCTTCGGGCAAGGTGTAGCGAACCACCGATTCACTTTTATCCCGGCAAAGTATCAGCCCTATGGTAAGTGCTTCGTGGGGCAAGCGCATTTCCCGGTCAAAATAGTTGACGTACATCTGCATTTGCCCAATGTCCTGGTGCTCGATGTCTCCGATTTTCAAATCCACGAGGAAAAAGCATTGCAGGATGCGGTTGAAAAATACCAGGTCAATCCGGTAGTGCCTGCCTTCCAGCGTGATGCGGTACTGCCGGGCAACAAAAGTGAAGCCTTTCCCCATTTCCAAAAGGAAGTCCTGCAATTTGTCCAGGATGGCTTGTTCGAGGTCGCTTTCAGAATAATACGGTTTTTCATCCAAACCCAAAAACTCCAGCACCACCGGTTCTTTAATCAGGTCTTGTGGTTTCTCGATGACTTGCCCCTCGGTGGCGAGTTTCCAAACCTTGTCCTTGTCGGTACTCAATGCGAGGCGCTCGAAGAGAGCGCTGTTGAACTGGCGTTTAAGCTCCCGGAGCGACCAGTTGTTCTTGGCGGCTTCGATTTCATAGAAGCCTCGTTCGGTCTCGTTTTCGATGCGAAGCAGAAAAATATAGTGGGACCAGGAGAGTTTGAAAAATGAACCAGGTTGTGCAGACGATGCCTGCATTTTGCCGGTTTCAGCCAATTGTCCAGACAGTGTCTGGACAATTGGGGAGTAGGTCAGATAAAACTGACGCATACTGGCAAGGTTGCTTCGGGAAAAGCCTTTTCCAAACTCTCTGGATAATCTTTCGGAAAGGTTTTCCAAAACCTGAGTTGAGTACTCAGCCCTCACTTTGCCTTGTTGTTCTTCTTCGACCATCCTTTTCCCAATTTCAAAGTATGTGGCAACCATCATTACATTGATGCTCCTGACCACTTGCTGCCTTGCACTGAGGATAAGCTGCCGGACATCATCAAAAAGCTGGTCGTTGTGAATTGGTTTGCTCATTATTGAATTGTTTGATTTTCAGTGAATAGTGGTTGTGCGACGAATTGCAGGTTTATTCTTGAAGCGGCCTCCCGCTTCTTTTCGTCAATGATTTTGGTGTACACCTGCGTCGTTTTCAACTCCCGATGGCCGAGCATTTTGGAGACGGTATAGATGTCGGTGCCAAGCGACAGTTGAAGCGTTGCAAACGTATGGCGGGCGCAATGGAAGCTGATTTTCTTGGTGATGCCTGCCGACAATAGCCATACCCGCAGCTTGATATTCATCCATGCGCTGTAAGCTAACCCTGTAAAAACCTGTTCGTCCGGTTTTCCTCTGACTCCCATCAGGTCGCTGGCTTGCTGGGAAATAGGCAGGGTTTCAAAGCCTTTGGTTTTCTTCTGCCGGAATTGGAGGAAGTGCCCATATTCATTTGAAGTATGCACTTCCGACCAGGTTAGTTTTTCGATGTCGCTCCAACGCAACCCTGTCAAAGCGCTGAACAGAAAAGCGTTTTTCAAAGCAGGAATTTCGCAGTCGGTAGCTGCCAATCGTTGCAACTCCTCTAAGGAAAGGAACTGCCGCTCCGGGTCAATCTGCTTGATGAAATCAACGCCTTGTGCAGGGTTCTGGCGCAAGATTCCGTCCTTAACCGCCTGCTTGATGGCAGCGATGACTTTGGCGTAATAGGAAGCCGTCGAATTTTGAGACAAGCGGCGACCGCCCTTGGTGCGGGCGTCCTTGACGAGGTAATCCCGGAAGTTCTCTACCCATTGGCGGTTGATTTCAGCAAAGGACAAATCCCCTCCGGTGAAGGCTTCCAAGTGGAGCAAGGCACTTTTCCAGTTGCCGTAGTTGCTGTCGCTTTCATGGCTCTTTCGTTTCTCCATGAGTTGTTTGTAATACTCCATGAAACTTGCGTTGAGCTTACCCTGGTCGTGTAGGCCAAACACGCCGTTTTGAATTTCCAGCAAACGCTTTGCCCGGATGGTCTCGGCAAGTTCGAGGGTTCTTTTGTTTTCGGCTTTTTCCAGTTTGGAAAGGTTGGCATCGGCGGGTATGAGGTACAATCCAAGGTACTCATACTCCCGCTTGCCGTTTTGGTAGTAATCGAGGTAAAGGCTGATTTTCTTGCCCTTCCTCCGTTGGCGCAGGGTGACGGACATGGTACGGTTGTTTAATGGTTATGAAAAAAGTTTGGTAAATTCCGAACGGGGGATAATCGTCCGCCGTCCTATTTTTCCTGCTGCTATTTTTCCTGAATCAATTAATCTGTAAACGGTGAACCGGCTGATGCCGTAGAGTTCACAAGCATCGGCAACGCTGAGGTACTCTCTGCTGCCGATGCTTTTTGTTGATGGCAACGTGGTGGGTTCAGTCGCTGTCCTCTTATCATCTTCGAGGGTCTGCTGAATTTTCTCCTGCCGTTTCAAAACTTTGTAATGGCGCTGGTTGCATTTGTGTGAGCAGTATTTGGTTACTGTCTTTTGGGCGATGAACACCTTTCCACAGTAAAGGCAAGTCCGGGGAATTTGGATTTGATAAGCCATGTGTACGGTTTGAAAGTATGTGCCAATGGTTTCTTATAGTTGCTGAATGTTGCTGCTTGTTGCAGAAACTCGCCTCTAACAAAACTCATTTGTTGCCCAAGACTATTTCTTCAATCGGGCAACAACCTGGCATCAAATTTAGGAAAAAAAGAGGTAAGAAACAACAACTAAATGAATATAAAACACTGATAATCAAGGAAAAGAAAACGGAGGGAAAACAAAAATAGGGTGGTTACTTCCCAATGCAAAAGCGGCTAAAGATGTTAGAAAGCAAATCCTCCGTACTCATCTCCCCAAGTATCTCCCCAAGATAAGCCAGCGCCCGCCGAATATCCATCGCCACAAAATCCGAAGTCACCCCATCGTCCAGGCCACGCTGCACATCGTCCAAACTCTCGGAGGCTTTTTGCAGCGCCTCGTAATGCCGGGCGTTCGTCACGATGGGGCTTTCCAGGTTCACTTTTTCCGAAATGGCGAGGTCGTAGAGCTTTTCTTTGAGGAAGGGGATGTTCATGCCGTTTTTAGCTGACAAGGTAATCACTTGCTGCTGGCCAACTGCCAACTGCCAACTGCCAACTGCCAACTGCGAACGGTTTGCGAAGAAGAAATCGGGGATAGCAGGGTCAGCGGGATGAAGCAGCCATTCAGGTTTATAGCTGGGCAGGTTGTCCATTTTATTGCAAACGACGAGGAGTTGGGTGTTTTCACTTTGCAAATTTTTTACGTCGGCCAGCACTTCGTCAATCTTTGTTTCCACCACATCGAACACGTACACGAGCAGGGTCGCTTGCCGCACTTTCTCCATCGTCTTTTCCACGCCGATGGCTTCTATCTGGTCTTGCGCCTCCCGGATGCCCGCCGTGTCTATCAGGCGGAACTCCACGCCATTGATGTTGAGGATTTCCTCGATGGTGTCACGGGTAGTGCCGGCGATGTGGCTGACGATGGCCCGCTCCTCGTTAAGGAGGGCGTTGAGCAGGGTGGACTTGCCGGCGTTCGGGCGGCCGGCGATGACGGTGGGGACGCCTGTTTTCAGCACATTGCCCAGGCGGAATGAGCGAATGAGTGAATGAATGAATGATTGAATTTTGGCAACAGTCAGCTTTAATTGCTCCCGGTTGGCAAACTCTACGTCTTCCTCGGCGAAATCCAGTTCCAATTCGATGAGGCTGGCGAAGTTGATGAGGTCTTCCCGCAGCTTTTTGATTTCATGGCTGAAACCGCCCCGCATCTGGCGCATGGCCACACTGTGGGCGCTTTCGGAGGTGGAGGTGATGAGGTCGGCCACGGCCTCGGCCTGGGAGAGATCCATTTTACCATTTAAAAAAGCTCGCAGCGTGAACTCGCCGGGCTGGGCCAGCCGGGCGCCTTTTTCAATAAAAAGTTCCAATACTTGGCGCAGGATAAACGGCGAGCCGTGGCAGGAAACTTCGGCCACATTTTCACCGGTATAGGAATGCGGTGCTTTGAACAGGGAGACCAGCACCTCGTCCAGTATCTTCCCATCCTCGCCGATGATGGTGCCGAAATGGAGGGTGTGGCTGTCCTGCTGCGTCAAATCTTTGCCGCCGAACACTTTTTGCACGATGCCGATAGCTTCGCTGCCCGAAAGCCGGATGATACCGATGGCACCTACGCCGGGCGGCGTGGCCAGGGCTACGATGGTGTCGGCGAGGTTGTGTCTTGAATAGGTCATTGGTCATTGAGGTCATTGGTCATTGAGGTCATTGGCCATTGGGTTTATCTACGCCCCTAACGACGAATGACGAATGGCCAATGACTATTTTAAAATTTTGAAAGGCCGTTTCCAGGTCGAATGATCCCTCGAAAACTCGATTAGGAAATCCTTAGTCCCGGCAGGCAGCACAAAGGTTACATCGTCGGTGGCAGTGGCTTCGTGTTCAATCCAGCCATCCAGGTTCGATTGGCTGGCCGGGGCGATGGGCTTTCCATCGGCATAGATGCGGATGGCTGCCCGGTAACAGATGCCGAGGTTGCTCTTGCAGGTGAGGTAATAGCGTATTTTGAGCCTGATTTCCTGGTCGGAAACCCATTCGGCATCAGCCCATGCGAACTCCAACCCGAAGTCGAGGAAGTTGAACGGTTTTTTCAGGTTGGGGAAGTCGAGCACTTTCAGCGGCTTGTCCGCGGGCACATTGGTTGGCTGGTCTTCAACAGTGGTTTGATCTGTGTGTACCTGGCCGGGATTTTCGGTTTTCCCTTCCTCAACCGTGCCGGGGGCCAGCAACCGAAAAACCAGGAAGCCTGCCACCAAAATACCAAGGCCAAAGAGCAGGTATTTTGCCCAAGGTTTGCCGGGCTGGGCGGGCTGGGCCTTTTGCGATTCGGCCCGTTTTGTAGTGGTTGCCCGGCCTTCGGGAAATGCTTCAGGCTTTTCGTCCAGCATTTTCAGTACGGCGTGCGAAATTTTCAGCTTTTGCTGCACGATTTCGTCCATATCGAGCAAGCCTGCCAGTTCTTGTTCTTTGATCATGGCCAGCCTGCCCTTCAGCAACAAAAGCGTGTTGTGGCGCTCCATACCCTGCAGTTGTTCGATGCCTATCAACAGGTTCAGGGCTTGTTCCAGTTGGTTGTCGGCGATGAGGTCTTTTATGTGTTCAGCGGTTGGCTTGTCCATGTAAAACGCCTTTTTGAAGGCAAGGTAGGGTTTTTGAATGGTAGAACAACTGAGTCCCTTCCGAAAAACCTATGATAAAGTCGAGCCTCCGGCACGGGAAAACAACCTTTAGGGAGAGGCTGCTTCATAAGTACCAAATTAAGTGTACCGATTTACGGATTATGATTGGAACGATACCTAAAATATGAACTGTCTGTATTTTGAATACTTTTAAATCGTAATCAAGGCTTTGGTACAGCCTCTCTTTCTGGCTTTTTCCCGGCATTGACTTTTCGGAGCAGGCCCATAAATGAATGCCTAGTTGCTTTGGCCGGGCTGACCGCCTCAACGGCCGGCAGCCGATTTATTTCCTTCCCTGGGCAACATGAACAAGGCTTCTCTGTTTGATGGTTGGAAATTAGTTTTAGGAAAAAATAACGAAGTTTGAATTCTTAAACTTTTCGGGAGCGGAGGACAAATCCCGGTGTGAAATCGGAATTATTTTTAAAAGCCCTTTTCCGGCTTGGTTTAAGGAAGCACAAAATGATAAGTTATTGTTCAAACCTTGCTCAACGCTGACGGCAGGTGGCTGGCAAAACCTGCCAACTGCCATCCCGGAATAAATCCGGGAGCAGTTTTACCAACTGGACATGGCATCCATAGACATACGCACTACGCAAAATGTTGTCATCGAGTACGACCTCGCCTCCCTGCGGGATCGCTTCTTTGCTTTTTTCCTGGACCTGGTGCTCTACTACCTGCTGTATGCGCTGCTCATGTTTTTCGTGCTGACCATCTTTGGCAGCATCATGACCCATTGGGGCGAACGGTTCCTTTGGCTGCTCAACCTGGTGGGCCTGCTCGCCTACCATTTCCTGTCCGAGCTGTTTTCAGATGGGCAGACCCTGGGCAAAAAAGCGTTGAAGATCAAAGTGGTGCGCCTCGACGGGCGGGCACCGGGCCTGGGTGATTACCTCATCCGCAGTGCTTTCCTGATGGTAGATTTTTTCCTCTCGTTGGGCATCCTCGGCGCTGTGCTCATCGGCACCACGTTCAAAGGGCAGCGCCTGGGCGACCTGGCCGCCAATACCGCCGTCATCCGGGTGAAAAACCAACTGCATTTCCGGCTGGAGGATATTTTGAAAATAAGCACCCTGGAGAATTATGAGCCGAAATACCCCGCCGTGCGACAGTTGGGCGAAGGCGATATGCTGTTGCTGAAAAATCTTATCGCAAGGGCACAGACCTGGCGGAACACGGCGCATATAGATGCCATCCACGAGGCCGTGGACCGTATATGCGCCCAACTGCAAATAGAGGCCCCAAAAACCAATAGAATCGAATTTTTAAAAACCTTGATCCGTGATTATATTGTCTTGACAAGATGATATGTTTACTTTAATAACCGGATAAGGATCGAAGGAAAACTCAACCCCACGATTAAAATCGTGGGTTGAAGTTCGGGATGACCCATATTTGAAAAAACCTTCCAGTGCCGGGGTTTTAAAATCAAAATGGGGAATTTATTTTTTAATCGTTACTAATATATAGACTGCTATGAAAAATATATGGTTCATTATATTCCTGTTGTCAAGCCCATGCTGGATGCAGGCCCAAACAGTCACTGTTTCCGAAAGCCTGCAAATCCGGGACGATGTTTCCTACGATATCATCAACGACCAACGGGGCAATGTCCTGCTGTTTCGTGACCAGGGCACCAAGTTCGAGGTACAGGCATTCGACAACTTGATGCAGATGGCATGGGAAAAAGAAATCGAGCTCGACAAAAAGCGGCCGGAAATTCTCAAAGTAGCTCCTATGGGAGGAGATTTTGCCGTTCTATACCAGTTTCGACAAAAGTTCGATATCTTATTGAAGATACATCGCTACAATCCGGGCGCCAACCTGGTGGACTCCGTTACCATCAAAAATATAGGTTCTAAATTTTATGCCCCGAAGTTTGATGTCGTCATTTCTGAGGATAAAAAAGCAGCCCTTATTTGGTTTGTCGAACAGGGAAACAATTTTACCGTGTTCTCTTTCCACATGGGCCGGATGAAGTTGTTGTGGGAAAAATCATTCGTCCTGGACGACTTTTTAATGCAGCGGGATTTCGAGCAAATGCTCGTGGACAATGAGGG
Organism: Lewinellaceae bacterium; assembly: GCA_020636005.1. Lineage (GTDB taxonomy): Bacteria > Bacteroidota > Bacteroidia > Chitinophagales > Saprospiraceae > UBA6168. The sequence goes on along the minus strand of JACJYR010000001.1, from coordinate 3,478,433 downwards.
CAATATGTATATGATATTGAATAAAGAAAACAGGAAATCAAGGAACTCCGAACCTTTTTTTGAAATATTGAAATGCGGCACGGCCACGGGAGAAGATATACAAAGATTTATCTGCCCAATGGATGGCCACCTGATATACGATGCTCATTTTTCGTTCGATAATTTGAACAATCATCTCATAGCGGGCGGATTTTATTCCATTGATAATTTAATTAAAGCGGAAGGTTATTTTTACATGCGCATATCGCCTGACAACCCAAGTGGTGCGGTGAAGGCATTCCATCCTTTCGACGATGAATTCGTCGCAGTGCTCTTGGAAAAAGAAAGAGCCAAAAACAAGGGCCTGCCGGAAGTCTCCGTGCAGGAGCTCGTGCTGCGAACGGACGGCGGCATCATCCTCATAGGCGAGCTGAACAAGGCCTTCCAACGGGGCATGGCGGTGGGCGGGGCCTACTCCCGCACAGGGCTGCGCCCTATCATTGACTATTACTACGACGATGTTTTCCTGATTTCCATCCACCCGACCGGGGAGGTCCATTGGAAAGTCATTTTGCATAAGAAACAATATTCCCAGGACGACGAAGCGGCCTATTCCTCCTATTTCCTGGCAAAAACGCCGACTGCCCTCCGGGTCATTTTCAACGACGAAATCAAATCGGAAAACACGGTGAGCGAATACGTGATCACCGGCAGCGGCGATTTCGACCGCAACGCCGTACTGAACACCGAGCGGAAGGAACTTTCCCTCCGGTTCCGGGAAGCTGTGCAGACCGCCGCCAACCAGATCGTCGTGCCCAGTGAGCGCCGCAACAAACTCAAATTGGTGAAAATTACTTATTGATACGAAAGACTTCAGGCTTTTTCCTAAGCCTCGCCGACCTCGACAACCTGCCGATCAGCCGCTATACATAAGCTATCACGAAAGGGCAAAGTAGGGCGATGTTATCCCGGTTCCTGTTTTCATGGTAATAAAGATTAGGTTTTAAAATTTGAATTTAAAAGAAATCGCAGCTTGTGAAAATTGTTCCCCTTCGGTCACTTCCTGAATAAAACCACCTGGGAAGAAGCGAAAATATGAAGCCTCCAATTCGAAAAAGCGGTTCACGGCAAAGCCCAGCTGTACGCCTGGCTGGTGGCCAATGAAACGCTCTTTCGAGCCGCTGCCCGGCAAATTCAACCTGCCCGATGGGAAATAAATACCGTCTTCCAATTTATGCCGCCAAAAGAAATCCCAGTCGAGGTCGAGGCTCCATTGTTCACCAAAACTAAAACCCAGCGAGGGATGAACGTCCATCAAATTGGCAGGGCCGATGAGCGACAGCAGCCCGAAGTAGCCGCCCCTTGGGAACAAGGGATTGAAGGTGTGCAAGTCGCCGTCGTTGGGGTCATCGTCACCGCTGATGATTTCGGCTTTCAGGCCGGGCGTGGGTTTTGATTTGCCCGGCAGGGTAAAACTCATTTCCGTCGAGGCTGTCCAGGCGTTGATGTTTCCCTCGCCGAAAGTACCGGTTTGGAAAACTGCCTCGTTGTTATATTTGAAACGGCCCTTCACTCCCCAATGCCGCACCCCGAAAGAATGGCGGCGCTCCTGCCTGCTGCCCTCTTCGAAACGGGGGTGTTCGTTGTCAGCCCCGAGGTAGTAAAAATCGAAATTCAGCCCCTGCCGGCCCGGCACGTTCCAAACAAAATAGGCGCCCCACAGCAGTTGGTCCGTATTGATTTTATTGTCGAAAACACCCACACGTTGAGGGTTGTAAGCATAAAAAAACAGATCGAGGGAAAGGTTGGTTTCTTGCAAGATCCACCTGGCACCGTCAAAAGATTGCCGCACATTGGTGCCTTCTCTCGGGCTGATGAGGCGTTGTGGGCCATAGTACAATTCCCGCCGGCCCAATTCCAGGGTGGAATGCCAAAGCCGAAGGCCGAGGAAAAATTGGTGCAAATCCAGGGCGTCGTCATTGAGATAAAAAGGCGGGCCCTTTCGTCCCAAGGCATGGCCACTTTTCAATTGGCCGAACAAGCGGACTTTGTCTCCAAAATGCCAATCGGTGTGCAGCATGAACCGTTGGAACAATGCAGCATCGTTGTTCCCTTTTTTCCAATCCTCGTTGCGGAGCAGTTGAAATTCCGATTTTATCTCACCGCCAATGCTGAGGTAGTTTTTATCGCCGAGTGGGGCATATTTCAGCCTTTCCCAAAAATTGTCCCCCGGTAAACTGTTTTTCAAAAATGAATAATCCTCCCCTGAACGCAGGAATTTGAAGGCTGGGTAAGTCCTTGCCACCTCTTGGGCAGTCATTTTACCCAAAGCCGACAAGCAAAGTACTATGGCAACAGTTCTGCATCGCATGGGTCAATAATTACGGATGAGCAATACGCCACCAACTATCAAGGCCATGCCTATGGTTCGTTGCCAATTGATGGCATGAACGGACAGCCCCAACAGCCCGAAATGGTCGAGCAGGAGCGATAGCCCCAATTGCCCCGTGATGACCAGCCCGAAAGTAAGGGCCGCCCCGATTTTTGGCACAAGTACAATAACCGCCGCCACATAAAATGCTCCCATGAACCCGGCAGACCACACCGACCAATGCACCGACCCCACTTGGTTGATTTGTCCCAGTTCAACTTTGGTGATGAGCGTGTAAACGAAAAGGCCGATGGAGCCAATGACGAAGGAAATCAGCGCTGCATACACCGGGTCGCCAACAGCCCTGCCCATTTTGGCATTCAGGCCGGCCTGCACAGGCAGTACCGCACCTGCGACGACTGCCATGAGGAGGAAGAAGTAGATGGTTTTCATGATGAAATTTTTATTGTCAAATCAAGTCAGGGGGCAACTCCAGGCTGCTGAAAAAAAGTTTTTAAGAATGACAGTCCCATCGGGACGGAATCTTTGTAGGATTTGTATGCATCAATGGTGTCCGTTCCATCGGAACGGTATCGAGAAGCAACGGCATATCGTTCCTACGGAACGAAAGGCCTCGGTTCATGACAAGCTACAAAGATTCCGTCCCGCTGGGACGCCCGGTAGCATTATATAAAAACTTATTTTCGGCGGTACAAGCTGCTGTCTGACTTGAATGCCTATTCCTGATAACCGCCATAATATTTCACCGGTGACCACTCAGGTATCACCGTCAGTTTTTTCGGTGAAATACTTTCAAACTCGCCAGCGCCATATACAACCTTGCCGTCCACGATGGTTAGGAGCGAAGAAATGGAAGCAATTTGTCCGTCGGGAACTGTGAAATAGTCCTTGTCTAAAATAACGAGGTCGGCAAAATAGCCTGCCTTGATTATTCCCTTATTGGCTTCTTTTATAAGTTCATACCCGTTGTGGGTGATGAGTTTCAGGGCGGTTATCCTGTCCAAAGTGTTCTGTTTGTCCATGACCTGTACGCCACCAATGGTTTTTCCGGTGGTAATCCAAGCGAGCGCCACCCAGGGGTTGTAGGAAGCGACTCGAGTGCCGTCCGTGCCCAGTGCTACGGGGATGCCCAGTTCGAGCATCTGCTTGACGGGCGGGGAAGCAGCGGCTGCTTTTCTCCCGTAACGACGGATGAAACTTTCACCCTGGTAGGCCATGCGGTGCTGGATGGCAATACCGCCACCGAGTGCTTTGATGCGCTGTAAGTTTTCGTTGCTGATGGTTTCCGCATGGTCAATCAGCCAGACCAGTCCATTGAGCGGTGTTTCCCGGTTGACTTCCTCGATGACATTCAGGTCCCTCGTGATACTTTCATTATAGGTGGCATGAAGTCGGAAAGGCCAGCGGTTTTTGACCAAAATCTGGATGACGGGTTTGAGGTTCCCTTCCATGCTGGCGGGCAGTTCAGGCCGGGGGAACAGGAAATTTTCAAAATCCCCTGCATCGGCGACGAGATTTTCGCCGCCGCCTTCCACGTGGTACTCTATTTCATTTTGACCGTTGGGGTGATGGTTATCAATGTCCACCATGCCCGTCCATTTGGTGAAATCATCCAGTTCCGTACCTTTCTTTTGGGCAAAGAGGAAGTAGGGTAAACGGACAGTTATTTTCCCCGCCTTGTTCAATGAATCGGTGATGCCATAATCATCGGGGAAATTTTGAAATCCCCCGCCCGCATCCATGACGGCGGTAACGCCGAGGCGGTTCAGTTCGGTCATGTATTGCAGGGTGGAGTTGATTTTTTCCTCATAAGTCAGTTCTGGCAGTTTTGCCAAAGTCGAGTATAAAATAAAGGCGTTCGGCTCGGCCAGCAGCAATCCGGTTGGGTTGCCGTTGCTGTCTTTTTCAATCAGGCCACCCGGCGGGCTTGGGGTTTCGCTGGTGATATTGAGCTTTTTTAGCCCAGCTTTGTTCAGCCATGCCTTACCATATAGATAAAGTATAAAAGTGGGTGTGTTGCCGGTAGCTGCGTTGATTTCTTCCAAAGTCGGCAGGCGTTTTTCTTCAAACTGGTATTCGTTCCAGCCACCGACCACCCGCACCCATTGGCCTTCGGGTGTGCGTTCAGCCTGTTCTTTCAGCATTTCGAGTGCCCGCTTCAGGGATTTTACTCCGTCCCAACGGAGTTCAGCATTGTAAAACCGCCCGCCCCGGATGACGTGCAGGTGGGTATCGAAGAGTCCGGGTATGATGGTTTTTCCCTTTGCGTCAATTAATGCCGTCTTATTGCTTTTGAATTTTAGAACCTGCATATTATTGCCAAGAGATAATATTTTGTTGCCAGCAATTGCCACCGCTTCCGCATTTATATTGTCATCATCCAAAGTGGTCATTTTTCCATTGATGATGATAATATCCGCCTTTGTTTGGGAAAGGACAGTTGGAGAATAAGACAAGAAAATAAGAAATGGTATAGAATATAGAAATTTCATCACGGAAAGAATTAAAGAAGCAGGCAATTACCTGCTTCTGTTAAAAGAGGAATACGCAGGATAATATTGCTTGAAGTCGTTTGAGGTGGTTTGAAATAGTTAGATATTGTTGTATGGCATTGAAAATCAAGCCTGTGCAACAATTCAAACGATTTTAAACAAATTCCTACTACCTCAAACGTTTTAATGGTTTAACATCTCCCTGGCATACTGGATGCCGACCCCATAACTGCCGCCGTATTTCACGATTAAATCATTGACGGGTTTATAGGTGGCACCCCTTGCCCAGTCCCGTTGCAATTCCAGTAAATATTGAACGGAAGTCATCATTTTCACACCCGCCTGCATCATCCGGTGGATGGACATATCATGCGCTTCCTGACTGACATCCCCGCAAGCATCGGTGATGACATAGACATCATAGCCATCTGATTTGGCGGACAAGGCAGGGCCGACGATGCACACGCTGGTCCACAAACCTGCGAGAACGATTTTCCGCTTGTTTTTACCAGTAATGGCTTTGTATGCATTGACATCTTCCCAGGAATTCATGGTCGTCCGGTCAATGTAATTGCTGGTGCTTTGCGGGTAAAATTCCATGATTTCCGGGAAGACCGGTCCGCTGAAGGATTTTTCCGCTACCGTTGTAACTACGGTAGGCACGTTGAAGATTTTGGAGGCTCCGGCAACAATGGCCGTGTTGTTGCGCAACTGGTCGCCGGGGATGTTTTTGACGGCAAAACTCATTTGCCCCTCGTGGTCAATCAATACCAGCATATGATTGGTTGGATCGAGCAGATCAGGCGAAGGTTTTTGTGCTTGGGCATTGACCGTAAAAAAGGCCACAAATAATAAGTTGAAGATTGTTTTGATTGACTTTTTCATGATTTCGAGTTTTAAGATTTTGAAAAATTATTAAGATTTTGAAAATTATATTCTCTATACATCCACCAGCAATGATGGAGTATATCTATATTCCAATAACTGTTAGGGAAAGCTTATTTGCTGGTAAAAAAGTCCAGTAATTCCTGCTGTACCTGGGCAGTATTTTCCTGTACCACCCAGTGTCCAGAGCCTTTGATGTTTGCTTCTTTCACATTTATTGCCACCTGCTTGGAATGTTCTGCCAAAAATGACGCAGCAAAATATTCTCCGCCCATGGCGAGCAATGGCATCTCTAATTTTTTTTGCGAAAACAGTTTGTTATCTTCCCCGTCTTTTGCGAAAGCACCAAACCAGTGAAAACTGCCGGTCGTTGCGCCGGGTTGGGCGTAGGCCCTGATAAACTCCTTGGTTTCTTCTTCGGTAAACGGGTCTTTCGCATGCCCTACCTGTGGCCAGAAATTGGTCAGGAACTGCCGCTCTTTACCTGCCACCAGTTCGCCAGAGGCAGGCCACGCAAAGAACCCAAACCACCAGGCGGAAGCTGATACTTGGCTCCATACCGGCTCGACACCGGGCAACAGGGCATCCATTAAAGCTACTTTCTTTACTTCATCGCTATATTGGGCAGCATAGGCATAAGCTACCATCAAGCCAATATCATGGCCGGCCAGGTTGATGCTCTGGTATCCAAGTTTTTTTACCAATTCATGTATATCGCTTGCCATCGTTTTTTTATCATATCCATCCGTAGGTTTATCGGATTCGCCCACCCCCCTCAAGTCGGGGACGATTACAGTAAAGTGTTTTGAAAGCTCTGGCAACAACCTGTTCCACATATACCAGTTTTGCCCAAAACCATGTATCAATACCAATGGCTCACCTTTTCCCCCTATTACATAATGTATATTGATACCATTTACATTGGCAGTCTTATGTTGAAAATTTGAAGGCGGTGAGGCGGGCTGGAGGGTTGGGTTGTCGCTGTTTTCCACTTTGTCAGTCGTGGCATATTCCTCCGGTTCATTTTTTTGATTACAAGCGACCGAGCCGATTATCAATATAAATAAGCCGATTAATAAGGAAAAATTTTGCTTTCCAAAAAACTTGGATTTTGATTGAATTACAAGTGTGTCCATGATTGCTATTTTTTGATTTTATGAATTATTGATACCATTTAAAATATAGTCAGTTCCTTCTCGCCTTTTGCAGGCAACCCTGTTACATAGTGTTGATGTCCATTGAATTCTTCGTACGCTATGTTGAACTGATATTTTCTGGATATGACTACATTGTTATTTCTCAATTAGCCAAACAGGATGCCAATACCATAACCATCTGATAATCTTATACTTACATGTGATTTCTTTAAAAAAAAGCAACGCTATTTCGTTGTTCAACGAATAGGACAGCGAAATAAAGTTGTATTATAAAATGTCTTGATTATCCCTGTACCTTGCTTCCAATTATACAGCCACTATAATTGTCTTTAAAAAGTTTTCAGGACAGTTACACCACTCACATTTATGGCCAAGTTGCAATCTTTTTTCAGTGCGCTTCTATTCTTTCTTTTACCGGTCATGGTGCAAGCACAGACCTTGGGCAGCCCTGACAAGCTAAAAGTATTGCTATATAAAACCCCAGCAGATAGCAGCCGGGTAAAATTGTTGCTGGAGCTATGCTCATATTATTTGGCAAGGCCTGAAGATTTTAAACCCGATTTGGATAGCGCACTTTATTATTCCCAGCAGGCAATGGCATTGAGCGAAGCATTGAACGATGAAAAATGGATAGAAGAAAGTAGCTGGATGATAGGCTATTGCCATTTTAAAAGACGGGAAGTGGTGCAAGGTAGGGAGGCTTTCATGCAGGTTTTACAAAAGTATCGGGACAATGGTGACAAAGCATCAGAAGGAAAAGCATTGATGACCATGGCTTACCACATGTTTTGGAGCAACAGCACTTATGATGAAATAATAAGCTACTTTGAACAAGCCAGGGCTTTGTTCGGGCAGGTTGGTGACACAATACAAGCAACTGATGCTTTGAGGAAAATTGCAGAAATACACAAGTTACAAGGCAAGTTGGATGAGAGCGAAGAAGAAGCACTGGAAGCAATCGGACAGTATAAAGCAATTGGCTTCCGCAACTTACATTATACCTATAATTTGTTGGCAGAAATAAGTACGATAAAAGGCAATCTAAACAATGCACTGTATTATGGTCTTGAGATGATACAAAGCATGGAAGAGACCTGCGACAGTATCGCTGCCCACACCTTTTATTATCGGCTGGCGATGATTTACAGAGAATTGGGGCAAACGGAAAAAAGTGTGGAATTTTTTAAAAAATCCTATTCAAGACGGGTGGGTGAAAATTATGCAGTCGCATGTGCTATCGCAAAAGGTTTGTTAAAACTTGGCAGGTCGCAAGAAGCCATGTCTTTTGTACAAAATATTTTAACAACAGAACCTCCAGTCAAGATATATGATAAATCTCTTTTGGCCTATGCATTGGGTGATTGTTACTATGCATTTCAACAATATGACCAAGCTGAAAGGTCTTATTTGGAAATGGTTGAACAGGAAAGCTTATTAAAGTATCAAAACAGCTATACTTCTATTGTAAATTTTATCATGGGTCAGTTTTATGTAAAGACCCATCACTATAAAAAGGCTGAGCCCTATCTCAAAAAAGCATTGTTTTCCCCAAAAGGGACCTCAACCATCCATCAACTGGAGGAAACGAACTTACTGTTGTTTAAGGTGGATTCGGCAGCAGGTAATTACCTTTCCGCTATCCGGCATATGCAGCAATTCAAAATTCTGCATGATTCCATTTTCAATGAAACTAAAAGCCGCCAAATCGAAGAGCTGCAAATACAGTATGAAACCAAAAATAAAGAACGGGACATCAAATTGCTGCAAAACACAGGCAGCCTTCAGGAAAGCAGGTTGAGGCAAGCGAACTTGGTCAAAAATCTCACTTTTTGCGGTGGCGTCCTCTTGCTCATCATTTTGGGGCTGGTCTATAACCGCTTCCGACTCAAACAGCGCAGCAGCCGCCAACTGGAATTGCAGCAAATCGAAATCAACCAGACCAACAACACACTGCAGGCCCTATTGGATGATAAAGAACGCTTGCTGCGGGAAATCCACCACCGGGTAAAAAACAACCTGCAAATCGTGATGAGCCTGCTCAACTCCCAATCTGTTTTTTTGGACAATGATACGGCGCTGGCCGCTATTCGGGACAGCCAACACCGTATCCAATCCATTTCGCTGATTCACCAGAAGCTGTACCAATCCAAAGACATAGCGCTGATTGACATGCCCACCTACATTCGTGAACTGACCGACTATTTGCAGGATAGTTTCGACACGGGAAAAACCATCCGCCTCGACCTGCAAATTGAGTCGGTCAAGCTCGACGTGACCCATGCCGTACCGGTAGGCTTGATACTTAACGAAGCTATTTCCAACACCATTAAATACGCCTTCCCGAACAAAAAAGCCGGGGCCGTTGCCATTTCAATGTGCCATACTGACGACAATCATTGCACCCTGAAAGTAGCAGACAACGGCATCGGTTTGCCACTTGATTTTGACGTTGACCAGTGCAATTCGCTCGGTATGAGTCTGATGAAAGGATTGAGCAAACAATTGCAGGGAAACTTTGAATTAACAAATGAGAAAGGTTTGACTGTTACCGTCACTTTTGAAAATCAACGGGTTGTGAAATCCGACTTTTTAACGGACGGCGTACCATGGACGGCATAAAACCAACCTGATTGTTATACTATACGCTTAATGGGTATCAATCCAGTTCAGGATATAATTGGCGTTTTCCTTCCAACTTGGAAGCCCAGTCACATAGTGGTTTTTGCCTTTGAACTCCTTGTATTCCGTCACCGAATCTTTGTACCTGCTGTATTTTTTAAAAATACGATAGGTGAGCGTTGACGGCATGATATGGTCGCCAGTGCCTGCCATGAAAAGCAACGGCGGGTGCGGTTTTTTGAAATCCACTTTTGCTGCTGCGGAAAGCCCATCCCGTGACAAGAACTTGGATTCCGGCACAACGGACATTTCATAGGACTCCTTCTGCTCAGCCAGCGACATGCCGTTGGTGAAAGCGTATTGCCAGGTTTTGAATGACATCAGGTAGTCCTTTTTTGTAGAAGTGAACAGACCGAGGCTCCTCCATCCCGCCTTTAAAAACGAAAACTCATACGGGATGACCCCTTGTGGCGGCACAGGATGGATGCAGATGCCTGCTGCCGCGAGTCCCCGGTTTACCAGCAATTGAGTGAGCAAACCGCCATAAGAATGCCCTATAAGGATGGGCTTTTCCGGCAATTTTTTAATAATAGTCTCATAGTGATTGAGCAACTGCACCAATCGTAGCGTAGCGATGGGAGAATTCGGATGCTGGCTTCGCAACACGTCCGGGGCGGCTTCCTTGTAGGGCCAGGGCGGTGCAAAAGTGTTGTAGCACTTGCTCTCAAAATAGTCTTTCCAGTGGTCCCAGCCCTTATAGCTGACAAATGCGCCATGGATGAAAACGACAGTTTTAGATTGTATGCTTTTCATTTTTAGTGAATTTTTAATGATAGGACATGAAGCCCGTTTGGATATGTTCAATTCCTTCTACCTGTACGCATTTTTCGCCGCTGCTTCGATTACATCTGCAACCGCTTTTGGCTGTGAAATGAACACGACATGGCTGCCCTTGATTTCGGTAACTGTTGAACTGGCACGCTTGGCCATAAAACGCTGCCCGTCCGGTGGGATGGTTTGGTCTTCCGCTGCTACCACATACCAACTCGGCTTTGTTTTCCAGGCAGGTTGGTTGATGGTAACACCGAAAACAGAAGCGGCAACAGGTATTTGTGAGTCGGCCATAAATTCTGCCTGCTTTTTACCTAAATCGGCACAAAAACCAGAATGGTACTTGGCTTTGTCATACCAGATATAACCATCTTGCGGAGTCAAAATACCTGAATTAGGGGTAGGTGGCCCAGACTGGCCCAAAGCTAAAAGGGTCTCGCCGGCCCCGGGTACAAAAGCAGCGATATAAACAAGACCTACCACTTTGGAGGCATTTCCGGCATCCGATATGATAGCGCCACCATAAGAATGCCCAACCAGGATTGTTGGCCCATCCTGACGGGCCAGCACCAATTTTGTTGCAGCAACATCATCATCAAGCCCGGTATTTGGATTTCCGACCACACTCACGTTGAAGCCTTTCTTTTTCAGTATTTTATAGACCCCTTCCCAGCCGGAACCATCCGTAAAGGCTCCATGAACGAGCACAATATTTTTTACAGGTGCTTGGGCAAAGGCAGTATTTGCCGATGTAAAATAAAGGATAGCAAAAAGGGTAATGTTTGCAATAACAACGCTTGCATTTCTTAATAGAATCTGCTTTTTCATTTTTTGAAATTTTTAAAAACAATATGGACATAACGATTGCTCAACATTGGTTCAATCGTCAAGCCTCACATATCATTGAATTGTGATGAGGAATGATAAATCTTGTCTGTGGTCAAACCAGATTTCTGAAATCATTATCCAATTGTTGGAGCAGGGTATAAGTTATTCCTGAGCCTGATTAATTTGCTTTGGCTGCCTTCTTATTGTATTTAATAAAGTTGGCGATATATCTGGCTATTAATTTTGGATATTGATGGTGTGGCCCATGCCCGGCTTGCGGAAAAACCATGACTTGTGCCGTTGGGAGTTTTCGGTTCAGTTCAAACCAGTTTTCGGGCGGAAAACATATTTCATGGTCGGCAGTAATGACCAGTATTGGGATTTTTGTTTTGGTGAGTTTTTGCAGAGCATTGTATGCATCATTACCAAAATCTTCCATGCCCTTCCCATAAAATTGCCAAAGGTCCTGTTCCACGGGGATATCCTTATCCGTGGTTCTTTTTGCCATGCGCTTCTGGCTGGATTTTGCAGCGGCCCTGCTTGCCTTCGAAGCTGGCTCAAAAAACAGAATGACCTCATCTTCAAAATCATTCTGCGGTTTATAGGCTGTTTTAAGAAATATATCTTCCATCGGATGGTTGACTTGGCCCGGCGGGCGGGTTCCCATCAATATTAATTGGGAGACCATGTCAGGAAATTCAGTGGCAACAATTTGTGCCACACAGCCGCCAAAAGACCAGCCGCCCACCATAATCTTTTTTAACTTAAGTGCTCCGGCCAAATCTTTTACATCCTTTGCAAAATCCAGTATGTTTTCAGGCGGCGTGCCTGTCGAAGATGCAAAACCCGTGTAATCAAAGGTGATGACGTTGAAATGTTTCGCCAATGCATTCAGGAATGAAGGGTCCCAATCGTCCAAATTGCCCCGGAAACGCTGGCATAGGATCATGGGTTTGCCTTGGCCAATGGAGCGGTAGGCGATTTTCCGTCCGCCTGTTTCCGCAAACTGGGTTTTGGAATTTGTTGCATTGGTTTCGTCCGTTTTCAGTTCGATAACTTTTGTTTCATCGTTATCGCTGATATGCGCTTTGGAAAATGATTTTGAATGTCCCATTGTATTTATTTTTAAAAGGATAAATGTGATTTGATGTGTTTTAATATATCCCAGCTATTCGAGATATAATTGAAATATATGCCTGTTAAATTTTGAACCTGGGCAAAGGATTCCTGAACGGTTTTTTCAAAAAGCCAGTGAGAATGGTTTATTCCGATTCTTCGATGCCGGACAAGTCCACTTTGACGGAAGCCTGGGCGTTCACCAGCACTTTACGGGCTTCCAATGGGGACAAGCTTTCCAGCGGCGGGCCGCCTGTGGAGTTCAGTGCTTTCAGGAAAACCCGTGTTTCATTGGAAAGCCGGGGGTCGTTTTTGTAGTCAACAACGGGAGAGGTTTCTACAGTCATCATAATGGTTGTATTTAAAAGTTATAGAATAAAAGGATTCGCTCCAGCGGGTATCAATACCTGCCAAAGTGTTGGTTCGTCCATGCACATGGGATGGTTTTAACAGTGGAATAAAATGGTGTGAAAATTTGATTGGGATTGTTTTTTTGGGTGCTGTGTTTTACAAAGAAGCCATTGCAGTGCCAAAAATATATCTCGTTGATTGCCTGCTTTTTACGTTTTTTCTGGTCAAAAAATGGCAATGGTATTTCGTTGTTCAACGGCAGTGGCAACGAAATACCGTTGTGTTTTTGGTACAATGGAAAAGTCTGATTTAGAATGTATCTTGCCCTTGTTTTCACATATATCAGCCCATCTCTTCGGCTCAGAGAATCATGCTGAAAGCAGGACAAAGCCTCAACAAAGAAAGAATTGAACAAACTATTGAAAGAACTGCCATGAAAAAAGAAATCGAACCCTCTATCTACAAGCTCTATGAACAAGTGAAAGCTATTCTGCTCGAAGCAAGGAACCGGGCGTACAGGGCGGTGCATGTCCACATGGTGACTGCCCATTGGCAAGTAGGCAAGCTGATTTTTGAGGAAGAACAAAACGGGGAAGAACGGGCGAGTTATGGCGAGCAAACCATCAAATCGCTGGCTTCCAGGCTGATAGATGATTTTGGCAAGACCTATAATGAACGTACTTTGTACTACTGCCGGCAGTTTTATGCCGCTTTTCCAATTTTGAACGCGCTGCGTTCAGAATTGTCCTGGACCCACTACCGCAGCCTGCTCCGGGTCAAAGAGGAAGCCGCCCGTTACCTGCTTTATCTCCCTTCCGAAGCCGAACTTATCGCACTGCTCCGCACCGAAGTCTCACATTTCAACCTGTTGAAAGGCTTGGCGGAGGAAGATGGTGTTTAACTATAAAAACTTTTTCAGCATGATAATTTGAGATACCACCAAACCAATGAACAATCACCACCTCCCACATACCGCCTTGCCGCAATGGATATTTTGTGCATTGCTTTTCTTGTCCACTCTGCTGGCGGTACAGGCACAGCAGGTTGACAATTGGGTCCGACTGCTGGGAATGCTCCGGGAGACTACGCCCGATACGAATCAAGTTAAATTGTTGATAGAACTGGCGAAACATTACCTGTTCAAGCCTGACGAACTGCAAGTGGACTTGGACAGCGCTCTATATTTTGTTCGGAAAGCTCACCAGTTGAGCGAGTCTTTAGGCTCAGAAAAATGGATGGAGGAATGCGACTGGTTGCTGGCGTTGTGCCATTTTGAAAAAAACGAAGTTGACCAGGGGAGGGCATTTTTTCAACAAGTAGTTCAAAAAATCCAGCAGCGAAATGATAAGCGGGAAATGGCAGCAGCTTATTTTAACATAAGTAGGTGGATGTTCCGTAGCAATGAAACCAACGATGTGCGGATTCGCTAGACTGCACGGGCTTTTTGACTTAAAAAGTGGAAAAGGATTAACTGTCAGTGCCAGGTTTGAAATAATGCTGGCCGATAAATCCGGCTTTATGATGGAAAATATGTAAGACTTGTTATCACGTCGAGTGCTAATAGGTTTCTTAAAAAAAAACAATGGGCAAAAAAATCCTGATCGTAGAAGATGAATTCATCGTGGCCAACGACCTCCGCTACGTGTTATCAAGAGCGGGCTATGCCATTTGCGGAATCGCCGATTCGGTGCCAGATGCGCAAACGCTGATAAAACAGGAGAAACCAGACCTCGTCCTGCTCGATATCCAACTGAAAGGCAGGTTGAGCGGCATTGACCTTGCCATGCAATTGCGGAAAGAACAAATCGCCTTTGTTTACCTCTCTGCCCATTCCAGCCGGAGTATTTTGGAAACCGCCAAAGCCACCGAGCCATATGGTTTTTTGGTAAAACCTTTTCGGGAAAAAGACCTGCTCATTGCTCTCGACATTGCGTGGTACCGTTATGAACACCGCATGGAACTGGCCTCCGTAAAAGGGAATCAAAAACCAACTGCTATTGGGGACAACAAATTCGAAAACATCATCGGCAAAAGCGCTGCCCTGATGACGGTCTTGGAACAAGTCGAACAAGTAGCCCCAACGGATGCCTCTGTACTGATTCTCGGAGAAAGTGGCACCGGTAAGGAGCAAATCGCCAATTGCCTGCACCTGCTTTCCAACCGCCGTACCAAACCATTTGTCAAAATAAACTGTGCTGCATTGCCGGCCAATTTGGTGGAATCGGAGTTGTTCGGACATGAAAAGGGCGCTTTTACGGGTGCTGTGGAAAAGCGGGTTGGCAAATTCGAACAGGCAGCTGGCGGCACCATTCTTTTGGATGAAATCGGTGAAATGCCGTTGGATATGCAGGTTAAAATACTCCGTGTTTTACAGGAAAAAGAAATCGAACGCATCGGAGGAAAATCGCCCATTAAAATAGACGTCCGCATCATTGCCGCCACCAACCGCAACCTCGAAAAGGAAATAGCAGAAGGCCGTTTCCGCCTGGACTTGTACTACCGCCTCAACGTGTTCCCCCTCACGCTGCCGCCCCTGCGGGAACGCAAGGAAGATGTCCCTTTGCTGGCCTTCCATTTTACCAGCCGATATGCCCGTAAAATCGGGAAAAATATCACCGATATTTCCTCAAAAGTATTGGAGGAACTCTCCGCCTACAACTGGCCCGGCAATATCCGGGAATTGGAACATTTACTGGAGCGGAGCATCCTGTTAACGAAAGGGACGGTCGTCAAAGAAATCTACCTGTTGCCAGCCGTCCAGGCCACTAAAACGCTACCCCAGGAAGATTTTCGCATCAAAACCATTGACGAAAACGAGCGGGATCACATATTGGACGTTTTAAAAAAATGCAATGGCAAGATATGGGGCCCGGGAGGTGCAGCAGAATTATTGGGCGTGCCACCCACTACGCTGAACTCGAAGATGAAGAAGTTGGAGATAAAGCGGGGGTTTGTGGGATAGTTATGCAATTATTGATGGATAGCAAAGAGGGATAAGCGGTTTAAGCTTACACAAAAAAACGCTTTTCTTTGGTGTCTTCACTGCGGTTAAAGTAAGAATTGTGTATTCCCAATAAGGGGTGTTAAATATGTACAAAAACAGGAAATTTACTCAATAAAATTTACTGATTTATGTTTCGTCACCTCCATCAAAAAACAAAAAGCGCTAATCTTACAGGTATAAATCTCACCACTTCCCCCGCACCCACGCCATAAACTTCCCTGCCCTTTCCTCCCAGGTCAAACCCTTGGAAGTCTCCGCTGCATTTTCCGCCAACTTCCCTTGCAAGTTTTCATCCGCCAGCAATAGCGCCAAAGCCTGCGCATTTTGCACCAAATTATCCGGCTCCTTGAAGGGAAAGAAGCATTTTTAGCAAAAGCAAAACCGCCGATGCAAACGATCGGCGGTTTTGTTTTTTATACAATGTGACTGTCGAACAGAAGACTGTGAATTGTTGAGCTGAGAACTTAAATCAAGGTTCTGCTTTCTTGAAATCGCCCGCCTTCACAATCACCAATTTTGCCGGGTCAATGTATTTCTTCATGGCGGTATTGATCTGCGCAGGCGTTAGTTTCATGATTTTTTCTTCCAGTGCGGCGTCCCATAGCAGGGTGCGATCCAGGTCGAGGTAGCTGTTCAGGGTGCCTGAGAGGCTCCGGTCGTCGGCACGACTCATGCCACGGTTCTGGATGTAGCCGGTTTTGGCGGCTTCCAATTCTTCGGCAGTAAAGCCGTCTTTCCTTACTTTTTCAATTTCTTCCTTAATGGCCGCCTCCAGTTTCTCCACATTTTCTGGTGCATAAATAGCGTATGCCGTGAAGCTGCCCGCCTTCTCGTAGGCACTGGCATTGAGGCCGGATCCCACGCCGTAGCTGAGCCCTTCTTTTTGGCGGATACGAACCGCCAGACGGGAATTGAGGAAACCGCCGCCGAGCATGAAATTGCCCATCACCAAAGCTGGGTAGTCGGGGTCATTATCGCTGATATTGAGCGGCATACCGGCAATGAACATGGCGTTCGCCTTGTCAGGCGTTTGGATGGACTCGTTTTTCGGCTTGATGTCCATGTACGGATTAGGGATGCGGGTGTAACCAGATGCGCTTTTCCAGTTGCTGAATTCATCCAATACCACCTTTTTGACAGCCGCCTCATCAAAGTCGCCAACCAGTGCCACGGTGGCATCTGTGGTGCCGTAGAATTTCTTGTAAAAATCCTTCACCTCCTCCAGGGTCAGCTTTTTGATGGCTTCCGCCTCTTCGTCAAACGTCATCACGTAGCGGGGATCGCCTTTTGGATAAGGGTTCATCAGGCGCTGGTAGGTATTGCTGGCAATGGCCCTCGGCTCGCTGCGCTGCGATTCAAGACCGGCAAGCTGTTCCTCTTTCAGTTTTTCAAACTCCTCCTGCGAGAAAGATGGGTTCTTCATCATATCTGCCACCAGGTGCATCACGTCGTCCATGGTCTCATTTTCCGTATCAATGATGACGTTGACAGAACTTGAACCACCAAAGATGTTCACCCTTGCTTTCAGGCGATCCAGCTCGTCCTGTACCTGCTGGCGGCTCAGGTTGGCCGTGCCTTTGTCGAGCATCTGGGCGGCAAACTGGGCTGCTACGTCTTGCCCTTTCAGGCTGTTCACGTCGCCAAAGCGGAGCGTCATGCGGGCGGAGACGGCGTTGCCCCTGGTTTCTTTTGGCAAAAAGGCAAACTCAATGCCTTTGTCTTTAGCTTCCCCCCTGGTAGTGCGGTCTTCGATATTTTTGGGCGAGGGGTCAAAATTTTCACCTTCTGCGATGGCTTCCTTGCCTTTGTAGTTGGCCAGGAGGTCTTCGAGGTTGGGTGCGTCGGGTATCTCGGCGCGGTCTGGCGATTTGTCCGGGATGAAGAGGCCGACGGTGCGGTTGGAGGGCTTGAAGTATTTTTTGGCCACTTTTGCCACGTCCTCGGTCGTCACGGCTTCTACGTTATCGCGGAAGAGGAATGCCAGTCTCCAATCCCCCATGGCGATGTAGCCGCTGGCCCGCAGGCCTACGGAAGCGGAGCTTTTAAAGCCCAGTTCCCAGTTTTTCAGGATGCGCTTTTTGGCCCTGTCCACCTCTTCGGCAGTCGGCGGGTTGGCAGCCAGGTCGTCCATTGTTTTCAAAAGAATATCTTCTGCTTCGGCCAGCGAATTTTCCATGCGCACGTCTGCGCTGATATACATAAAACCGCCTTCCTTCAAGGCAGGGGCAAAGGAGGAAACATTGGACGCTTTTTTGGTTTCGACCAAGGCCTTGTAGAGTCGCCCTGCAGGTTCTGCCGTCAGCACTTCGTCCAGCACGGCCACGGCAGCATATTCCGGGTGGGCACCAGGTGGGGTATGGTACATGCAGGATACCACCTGGACGTCTCCTACCCTTTTCAGGGTGACGTTGCGCTCGCCGTCCTGGGTAGGTTCTTTGGTATAGGTAGGGATGAGTTCCCGGGTTGGCCTGGGAATCCTTCCAAACTTTTCCTTTATCAGGCCCAGCGTTTTTTCTTCGTCAATCTTGCCAGCCACCACCAATACGGCATTGTCAGGCTGGTAGTATTTTTTATAAAAAGCTTGTAGATGCTCAATCGGCACATTTTCGATGTCCGCACGGGAGCCAATGGTGGTGTTGCCGTAGTTATGCCAGAGGTAGGCGGTGGACATGACACGCTCCATGAGCACGCCAGAGGGATCGTTTTCTCCCCTTTCAAATTCGTTGCGCACGACGGTCATTTCGCTTTCCAAGTCCTTTTTGGCGATGAAAGAATTGACCATGCGGTCGCTCTCCATATCAAGCGCCCATATCAGGTTTTCATCTGTGGCATTGAAGATCTCAAAGTAGTTGGTGCGATCATCCGAAGTTGTACCATTTGGGCGGGCGCCATGTTCGGTGAGTTCCTGCGGGATGTTCGGGTGGTTCGGCGTGCCTTTGAACACCATGTGCTCCAGCAGGTGCGCCATGCCTGTTTCACCATAGCCTTCGTGGCGGCTTCCCACCAGGTAGGTCATGTTGACCGTGATGGTGGGCTTGGACATGTCTGGGAAGAGCAGGATTTTAAGCCCGTTGCTTTTCAGGTGGTACTCGGTAATGCCTTCCACGGAGGTCACTTTTTCGATGCCTTCGGGCAGTTGGGCGTCTTTCTTGGCAGTGTTTTGAGCAAAAGGAGAATAGGCCAGGCAAACAAATAGGAGGAAGGCCGTTAACCTGGGAAGGGTGCTTTTTCGAATCATGATGAGAATTATTTGGTGAATGATTGTATTGGTTGGGCTTTGGCCGTTTAATGCCGGTGGCAAAAGTAAACAGCCAGGGCCGACCAATGTACTGGTAGCTTGAATAAGTAACGATGAAAAAATAACTTCCCTATTTTGATGTTGAAACCCCAGCACTGGAGGGGTTTTTTCAAAATAATCCCGATGTGAAATCGGGATTATTTTTCCTTCGATCCTAAATACCCGGGGAAGTTACGGAAAGGGACAAAAGGATGAAAACGGGGATGCAGTGCGTGGGGAATTACCGGGGTTTGGGCAGGAGGGCGACAAAAGAATTTTACAGCCTTATCCATCCAGTTTTTCTTTAAGTGCCAGGGCTTGTTGTGGAAATTTTTTCATCAGCCATCTCAGCGCATCAAGTTGGTCTTTTACGGTTGCCCTCCTGATTTGTACCAATAATTTTAATGATGACGGTCTCGTCAGGGTGAGATTGGAAGCTCCTTCGTTGCAGACTGAACAAATCGCTTTGAGGTTACTGGGTTCATCGGTCCCACCAAGAGATTTATCAACGATATGGCTAATATGCAACCGGGTTTTACGGGTGCTATCGTAGGGATGCTGTTCTCCTGCTACTGCACCACACATTTGACAGGTATAACCATTTCGATCCAAAACAAACGCCCTCGTTTCTTTAGAAATACCCCTTTCAAAGGCTGGCAGTGGATTAAGGTCAATCAAAATGTACTCACCCGGTTTTAAATCACTCCGGTCGTTATGAGTGATGATATTCATTCCTTCTTCATTCCTCAATTCCCTGACCCGCCTGCCCCACTCGCTCACACCGGCCACCTTCCGGAGTTGTTCTGAATTCAGCACTATTCCAACATTTTCTATAAAGTAGTCTCGAAGTTTAGCTCGAGAACCCTGGCTTTTTTTCTTTTCCATGGATTCTTTTTTTCTTTTTTGAGGGCCGCAATAATTTGCTGGCCAATTGCCGATGCAACGGGAGGTGGAAAAGCATTTCCTATTTGCCGATAGGCAGGTGTTTTTTTACCACAAAAAATCCAATCTTTAGGAAAGCCCTGCAAGATGGCTGTCATCTGCAAAGTAAGTTTTGGCATACCATTGAAACCATTTATGGGGGGGGCCTCAGCCAAACCTTTTCCATTGACACCTAATGTAGCCCAGGCCTTCCTTGCCCTGGTAGGCCCTAAATCAGCACCGCCGTGTTTTTTGGAGCCTCCCACCAAAGTTGGGGCAATTTTATTAGCTAATTTTTTCCATTGTGTGGCTTTTTCCCATCCTAATGAGGCCATTTCATCAAATAAGACCTCACCAACAGTAGGTGGCATTTCTTTGTTTTTTTCAGGCCATTGGAAGTAGTCTAAATATTGATCTTTAAAGGCGACAAATACTGCACGTGGCCTTAATTGGGACACTCCAAAATCTGAAGCTTGAACCAGTTTCCAAAGGCCTTGATATCCAAGTTCCTCAAACCTTTCTTCAATTGTTGTCCGATAAGGGTCGAACTTGTTGGTTAAGATGCCTTTTACATTTTCAATTAAAATGGCCCTTGGGTTACATTCAGAGGCCAATCGTATCATTTCCGGAAATAAGTCTCGTTCATCATCTTGCCCTAATTGCTTTCCAGCAATAGAAAAGGGAGGACACGGGACCCCACCTGCCAATAAGTCAATATTATTATAATTTTTGGCGCTAAACTCGCGGACATCGCTTTCGATAACATGCCAATTTGAACGGTTGGTTCGAAGTGTTTCGCAGGCCAGCGGCTCTATCTCAACCAATGCCACGTGATCAAAACCCGCACGCTCAAGGCCAATGGCTTGGCCACCTGCACCAGCACAAACTTCTATGGATGTAAAAACTGAGGACATAAAAACAAAAGTAGGGAAAGCCGCTCAAAGTTACTGCGTGGGTGGAAATTTTGCTTGCGAACTGGCTTTTGTACTTTAGCCACTCACTCATATTGAAATATCCAAAATTCAGGTTTATGAACAACACCTTCCACCGCCAAACTGCCCTCATTACCGGCGCCGGTGCCGGCATCGGGTTTGAGATTGCCAGGCAGTTGGCCCTCAGCGGCGCTGCCGTTGTCCTGAACGATGTCGTGCCCGCACTGGCCACCGGTGCGGCAAAAGCCATTCAAGCCGAAGGGGGAAAGGCAGCCGCCGTTCCAGGCGACGTGGCAGCGCTAAAAACACTGGAAACAATGGTGGACGAGGCCGTGCGGCAGTTTGGCAGCGTGGATATTGCCGTCGCCAATGCGGGCATTACCACCTTTGGCGATTTTTTCGAGTACCGGCCCGAAAGCTTCCGGCGGCTGCTGGATGTCAACCTGCATGGCTCCTTTTTCCTGGCCCAGTTGGCCGCCCGGCAAATGCGGAGGCAAGGAACAGGCGGGCGCATACTGCTCCTCTCTTCGGTCACAGGGCAGCAGGCCTACCAATACCTGACGGCCTATGGGATGACGAAGGCTGCCCTGCAAATGCTCGCCAAAAGCCTGGTGCCAGAGCTTTCGCCCCATAACATTACCATCAACGCCATTGCACCGGGCGCTACATCCACAGAACGGACCCTGGCCGAAGAGCCAGACTATGCCTTACATTGGGAACGACTGATACCTACTGGCAAGGTTTCCACCCCTTCGGATATTGCCCACGCTGCCCTGTTCCTGCTTTCCCCACAGTCCAGCCAAATCACTGGGCAAACCCTCGTGGTGGATGGCGGCTGGACCTCCGTCAGCCCCATCCCGCCTACTACATTAAAATGAGTGGAGCGGCCCCTTTTGGCCGGAATGCGTATCATTGCCCCGCCCAAACAAAAGTTGATAGTGAAGCTGCATTAAATAACCTTGCACATTTTTTCTTGAAAAAACAGGCCTCTTGAGCCTCTATCTACGACTCAATATTCAGCAAACTATGTTGTACCAAAACATCCAGGACGCACTCGGATATATCAGGAAGCACACTGATTTCCAACCTGGCACGGGCATCATCCTGGGCACGGGCCTCGGCAGGCTGGCCGACGAAATCGAATCAGCCTGCACCATTGACTATAAGGACATCCCCCATTTTCCGGTGTCAACCGTGGAGAGCCATGCCGGCCAATTGATCTTTGGACATCTGTCAGGTGTTCCTGTGGTGGCGATGGCGGGCAGGTTTCATTATTACGAAGGCTATTCGATGCAGCAGGTCACCTTCCCCGTGCGGGTGATGAGGGCATTGGGCGTGGAGCGGCTCGTCATCTCCAATGCAGCGGGCAGTACGAATGCGGCCATTGAAGCGGGCGACCTGGTTTTCATCAAAGACCACATCAACCTGCAGCCCGACAACCCGCTGCGGGGTCCAAATGACGAACGGCTCGGCGTCCGTTTCCCCGACATGCTCCACACCTACGATCGGGCTTTGATGGAAAAGGCTTTGGAGATTGCCCGGCAGCACGGCATCTGTGCGCACACGGGCGTGTACGTTGGCCTGCCTGGCCCCAACCTGGAGACGCCCGCCGAGTACCATTTTTTAAATAAAATTGGCGGCGATGTGGTGGGCATGTCCACTGTGCCGGAAGTATTGGTGGCAAAACATGCGGGGATGAAAATCTTTGTCGTGTCCGTTGTTTCCAACAAATGTTTCCCTTTGCATGAGATAAGGAAAACG
Source organism: Lewinellaceae bacterium (assembly GCA_020636005.1). Lineage (GTDB taxonomy): Bacteria > Bacteroidota > Bacteroidia > Chitinophagales > Saprospiraceae > UBA6168. The sequence continues at coordinate 3,455,888 of JACJYR010000001.1, read as the reverse complement.
ACCGTGGCCGATGTTATTGCCGTGGTAGCCGCGGTGGAACCCAAGGTGGCCTTGTTGGTAAAATTGTTGGTTCAAGCAAAGTGAGCGGGTGGTTTGAAGATGCCAACCCATTATTTATCCTTAATTTTCCGATGTTTGCAGAAAAGAAGCAGATTGCGCACAACTATTGGTGACTTTCCGCCTTTTTCACATCAGAAAAAACGTCCATCTTCCAACATCCGGGCGAATTATGGAAGGATGAAGGAAGGATTTTTTCAAAACAAAAACCTTATTGACAATGAGACCTGTACTTATCCTCGTACTCGTTATTTTCGGACTTATCGTGGCCTTTTCGGGCTGCAACTCCTACAACAAGTTTGTTGAAAAAGACACCTCGGTGGAGCAAGCCTGGGGCAACGTGCAAAGCGCATACCAGCGCCGTGCCGACCTCATCCCCAACCTGGTGAACACCGTAAAAGGCGCTGCCAACTTCGAGCAGACTACCCTGACCCAAGTGGCCGATGCCCGCGCCCGCGCCACCAGTATCCAGATCGACCCAACCAAGCTGACACCGGAAAAACTGGCAGAATTCCAGGCCGCCCAGGGCGAACTGTCCCAAGCAATAGGCCGGCTGCTGATGGTCACGGAAAACTACCCTGAACTGCGGGCCACCGATTCGTTCAAGGAACTCCAGTCGCAACTGGAGGGTACTGAAAACCGCATCAAAGTAGAGCGGGACAAGTTCAACGCCACCGTTGCCGACTACAATACCTCGGTCCGCCGTTTCCCCGCCAACTTCTGGGCCGGCATTTTCGGCTTTGAGCGAAAAGGTGCCTTCGAAGCCGACCAGGGCGCACAGAATGCACCAAAAGTAGAGTTCTAATAGTGGTGAATGGTGAACGGTGAATGACGCTATTCATCATTATCCATTCATCATTATCCATTCAAATACCATGATTGATTTTTTCTCCAAAGAAGAAGAGGGCCGCATCATAAGCACCATCAAGGAAGCGGAAAAGCAGACCTCCGGTGAAATCAGGGTACACCTGGAAAGGGACTACGAAGGCTCCATCATGGGCGCAGCGTACCGTACCTTCCTGGGGTTGGGGATGGATAGGACGAAAGAGCGGAACGGGGTGTTGATTTTTTTGGTGCCCGAGCGGAAGGATTTTGCCATTTACGGCGACAGGGGCATCAACGAGAAAGTGCCCAACGGTTTTTGGGAAGAAGTCCGCAATGTAATGCAGGGGAACTTTCGTGATGGCAGGTTTGCAGAGGGCGTTTGCCAGGGAGTGCAATTGGCCGGCGAAAAGCTAAGGGCTTATTTCCCCTGGCAAAAAGGGGACAAGAACGAACTGCCGGATGAGATTTCTTATGGCCGCTGATATTTCAACTACATGAAATTCCTTCTTAAAAATATTGCGCTGTTGTTGGTTTTGTTGTTGCCCCTGTTGGCAATCGGCAAAGAAATACCTCCAAAGCCCAACCCGCCGAGATTGGTCAATGACTTTGCAGGTATCCTGACCTCCGGCGAAAAGGCTGCCCTGGAACAAAAGTTGGTCGCCTATGACGATTCGACTTCTACCCAGATTGCCATTGTTATCGAACAGTCTTTGGACGGCGATGATATTTTTGACTACTCCTATCGCCTAGCCGAAGCCTGGGGTATCGGCAGGGAAGGCAAAAATAACGGCATCCTCATCTATATTGCCATCGGCGACCGGAAATTGCGCATACAGACTGGCTATGGTGCGGAAGGCTTCCTGCCCGATGCACTGGCCAGGCGAATCATTGACCAAACTATTGCCCCCGCTTTTCGCCAACAAGCCTACTACCAGGGCCTCGACCGGGCAGCGGACGTCATCATGAAACTGGCCAGCGGGGAATATACCAACGACGATGTCGGCGGACAGCCAGGCTTTCCTGTGGAGGCCATTGTTTTCATTATCATTTTCATCATCATCATTATCCTGATCAGCCGGGGCGGCGGCGGCGGGGGCTATCGGCGGAACGGCAGATACGACTCTGGCGGCGGATGGATCATCTTTGGCCCAGGAGGCGGCGATTGGGGCGGCGGCGGAGGTGGCGGCTTTGGCGGTGGCGGTTTCGGGGGCTTTGGAGGAGGCGGTTTCGGCGGGGGCGGTGCTGGCGGCAGTTGGTAAAAAACAGGATGGCGGCCTGTTATCATTAAAGAAACGGGAGAACGGCCCGTCGCAAAACTTAACCACCGGGCAGCTTGCATTCATTTCTTCCTGGCCAGCAATAGCCCATCCCGTATCGGCAGCATCAGGTTTTCGACCCGTTTGTCATCGTGGACTTTTTCGTTGAATGCTTTCATCAGCCTGGTATCGTTGTCAGTAAGTTTTGACACTACCTTTCCTCCCCACAACACATTGTCGGCAATAATAAGCCCACCCTGTCGGACCTTGCCTATCACCAGGTCGTAATAGCATTCGTAATCGTTTTTTGCCGCATCAATAAAAACCAGATCAAATGGCCCCGGCATGGTCGGGACAATTGTTTTTGCATCGCCGATGTGCTGCCTTATACATCGTTCCAGCCCTGTTTTTTCGAAGTATTTTTTGCTGATCACTGTCATTTCAGGGTTGATTTCGATGGTGTGCACCATGCCACCTGCAGGAAGGGCTTTTGCCATGCAGATGGTCGCGTAACCAGTGAAGGTGCCAATTTCAAGAACGTTGCCGGGGGATAGCAGGCAGGTCAGCAGGTAGAGCAATTGACCCTGCACTTTCCCGCTCAGCATTTGCGGGGAAAGGGTCTTCAGGTGCGTCTCCCGTTCCAGATCTTCTAATTCTTTCACGGGAAGGACGGTGTGATCCTCACAGTAGGTGGATAGTTTTTTCAGCAGTTGCACAGGCATACTATTTTGGGATCAAAGAAAAAATAAAAGGTGAGGATTTAAAAACATATCCCATAGGGTTGATGCTCACATTGCTCAAAAAAATACATGCTGAAAAATGCCACATGATAGAAATCAGGGCAAATACAACGCACCTGCAGCGAGCAGACCGGACACAACCCGTAAGAACTGGAACGACTTGGCTTGCAAAGCTACTTTAAGCAAGATCAAACTGCAGTGCCAGTTTGATCAGCTCAACGGTATTGGAAATCTCCAACTTCTGCTGGATGTGCTTTCGGTGAGTATCAACGGTGAGCTTGCTAATGTTTAGCTGCCCGGCTATTTCCTTCGAGGTCAATCCTTTTACGATCAATGCAAGGATCTCCTTTTCCCGATCCGTGAGCCGGAACAGCATGAGTTGGTTTTTCAACCGCTCGTTTTCCTCTAACAATTGGGAAACTGCTTCCTGTTTAGTGAACGACTCGTTCAGGTCGGAAGCTACGCCCAATGCACTGTGGACTTCCTGGAACACCCTCCGGTGGATGGCAAGTTGGGCGGATAATTCCTTGTTCTTCTTTTGAAGATGGAGGATTTCGCTACGCAGTTGTTCTGCAGACTTGGCCTGTTCAATCATGGTTATCAGATTATGCTCTTAAAAAATAAATGAAGGTTGTTGGGGCTTTCATCAGAAAGCGAAATTTGCTCCCCCAGGCAGCGTAGTTTGTATATTATCCGTAAATGAGTAAATTGCGGCGCATTTTGCCAGAAACCGATTTTAGACATCCTTACCTTATAAAAGGGGGCTTGATTTTTGACCCCCTGCCTATTACCTCCCGGACACAATCGCTCAATGTTCGGTTTTTCCACACCACTGACAATATCGGGTTCTGGGGAAACGACTGTTTAACACTAGGAAATACTATGACTATGTGTGGCACTAAAACATTATTCCCATGAACAAACAATTACACTTAAAGATCTTCCTTGCGGATGACCACCCCGTGATAGCCCATGGGGTCTCCTGTATGCTATCAAAACAACCGGAAATCGAGGTGGTAGGCACGGCGCTCTCCGGCGAGGAGATGTTCCAGTTGCTTCCGAAGGCCCGGCCCCACATCCTTTTGCTCGACCTTAACATGCCGAGCACGGACTTCTACGAGAACATAGCTTGGGTCAAAGAACATGCGCCTTGGGTTAAAATCATCATCTATTCGGCTTACTATTCTCCGGAACTGGTAAAATCGCTGCTGCATGAAGGGGTCAAAGGCTACTTATCCAAAACGGCTACCCCCAGCGATTTGATGGAAGCACTGGAAACTGTCAGCAGGGGTGAAATTTTCGTGCTTCCTTACGCTAGCGCCCAATCCGACAGTTGCCAGCAACACTTGGAGGATCATCCGGAATTCCAGGACGATTTTAAAAAGCGGCTGGGGCTTTCAAGGCGGGAACAGGAGATCCTCGTACTCATCAGCCAGGGCCTCAGCAGCCAACGAATTGGCAAAACCCTCTACATCAGCAAGCACACTGTGGAAACCCACCGTAAAAACATTCTCCGCAAATTAGATTTTAACTCCAGCACCGAACTCGTTCGTTTTGCTGTCCAACATGGGTTGGTATAAGTGTGCCGGATACCGGCTTTAAGATTAGCGAAGCAGGTATCCGGCGCTTTGGCCTGGGCCTTATCTTTTCAAAACATAGGAATGAAGTTGCTGTTTAGCCAGGTCTTTCACCAGATCAAAGGCGGCTTGCTTTTCCTGGTACGTTTTCACCCAAACGGCATAGAGGTTATTCCTTTCCTGGCGAACAATAGATACATCCTGATACCCCAATCCCTTCAGTAAGGTTGCCCGACGGGTAGCAAAGTCATAATTGGCAAACGTACCTGCTACTACTGCAAAAGCACCAGAAATGCTTTTTTCCTCTGTTGCACTGAAAACAGGGGTATCAAGGGATACTTTTGTGGACATAATTTCCTGATCGCCGCCGCCTTTGCCCGCATCCGGCTCTCCATCAGTGGTCAGTTCGGCGTAATCATCTTCCCCACTATCTGAGTTATCTGCAACGGGGCCACTACCCTGTTGCGCTCCTCCCAGTTCCAGAATGGTTATTTCGGTGCGCCGGTTGTACTGGTGGTCGGCTTCCGAACAAACAACACCATCCGTGCAGTGGTTACGGATTTTACTTTCGCCGTACCCGATACCGACCAGCCTGGATCTTTGGACACCTTTTGAAACAAGGTAGTTCAATACACTGGCCGTACGGCGCTCGGAAAGCGCCTGGTTGTAGGCCCGCCCGCCCCTTGCATCCGTATGGGAGGCCAGTTCCAGCTTCATTTCCGGGAAGTTCTTCATTACACCTGCCACCTCGTTCAGGTCTTTGTAGGCATCGGGGCGCAATTTGGCATCGTCGAAATTAAAGTAAACATTGGGCAGGATGATAGACATTCCTGCATAGAGTGCCGTGCCGCCGATGTAAAGCGGGAGATCAATGCTTGCCCCGAGCGTACAGGGCGTCTCCTTGGCGTCGGCAATGCCTGGCGCCGATGCAGTTCCCTTATAATCAGCGTACACGGAAAAAGTATGGTTGCATTTGATGCAATATTCATAATTGCCGAAGTTGTCGGAATAGACAGTAATAGCCTCTTTCGTGGCCACGTCCACAATCTGTACGCTGGCGCCCGAAACGGGCGAACCGCCGTTGCGGCGGCTTACTTTTCCGGTCAGCGCCACGCAATCCACAGCCCGGCGCATGGTAATGTTGAGCTTGCTCAAATCCGTTTCCGGTGTTACCACCACATATTCGGGCAAATAGCCGTCTTTAGTGACTTTCAGGACGTAGCTGCCCTTGGCCAGGGGGATATCAATTTTTCCTTCCTTGTCCGTCAGTTCGATGTCGCCCATCCCATCTGAGTTTACGTCGAGCAGGAACTCGTCCTTTCCGTCGCCGGGTGTCAGCTTGACCACCCTGTCGTCGCCGGCGGACAGGGAAACCTCATCAAAATTGATGGCACTGACAGATGCCCCTGACATTGGGTTGCCGTCCTCGTCCGTTACCACAAGGCCATCCAGGTTGCGTTTGTTCCCATCAGCCACTGGCGATGAAACATCGCCCTCGATGTAGAAGCTGTAGATGTCGTCGCCGCCAAAGCCCCCCTTCCGGTCGGAAGAGAAATAGCCGTTTTTGTTATCCCTGTCAACGATGAGGCCGAAATCGTCGGATGGCGAATTGAAGGGGGTACCGAGGTTAACCGGCTCCCTCCATTCTTCCGTGCGGCGGTTTTGGGTCGAATAGAAAAGGTCAAGGTTGCCCATGCCACCATGCCCGTCGGAAGAAAAGTAGAGTGTGCCGTCTGCTGCAATATAAGGGAAGACTTCGTTGCCCGGCGTGTTGATCTTATCACCGAGGTTGACCAGGTTGGTCCAGGTGCTGCCATTAAAATAGGTGACGTACAAATCCATGCCACCATAGCCACCGGGAATGTCGGAGGCAACGAACAACGCATCGCCATCAGCAGCAAAGCTGGGATGGCAGAAATTGTAGTTCGGGTTGTTGAAGGGCAGTTTCTGGATATCGGTCCATAAGGAACTGGTACTGTCTTTTCTCGCCGCATAGATCTGGAGTTTTTTCCAGCCGTCCGGCGCCACCTCCTGTATTTCGTTGCGGGTAAAGAATATCTGCTCGGCAGTGCGATCAAAAGTTACTGGCCCTTCGTGTACCCTGGTTATCAGTTCGTCGGCCAACGGCACCGGGTTTTGGAGGAAACCCTCGTCGTCGCGCTCTGCCTTATAGATGGACATGATGTTCCTGCCTTCGGCATTTTTATCTTTTACCTCGAAGATAAGACTCTCGTGCCTCGTGGAGATGAAGACGATCCCCTCTTTGTAGAACACAGGGCTGTATTCCAATTCATCGGAGTTGATCCGGCGCTCGTTGGTAACGATTACCTTTTCCTCCGCAATGATGATCTGGGCCGAACTTTTGTAAAGGCAGCCCAAAATTCCAATAGTTACTAGTAAGAAGCCTTTTTTCATGATCAAAATTATAATAGGGTGAAAGGGGCTGTATTCCTGAAAGCCTTCAATATAATGCCAGAAATAGATTTTCCGGCAATAGGCAATCTTCAAAACTATAACGTCTTATATCTTACTTCTTTTTGAAATAGCGGGGATTTTCGAGATCCGCTTTTTCATCCCTGAGATCGTATCGCAGCAATACCTCGATGGTGCCGGATTGGTATTTCTTTACTTTGGAAAGCGTTAGGTCATAAGCCAATCCAGCCCCCAGTTTTTGGTTGAACTGAAAAAACAGCAAAGCGTCCACACTTTCGCCGGCTTTGTCGCCGCCGACCCTGTAAGACAAGCCCGCCGTTATCTTTTTCAGGTACCTGACATTGAAGTTGATCTCGCCGTCCAACGGTGCCTGATCCACCCATTTCACAATGAGGTTGGGCATCAATTCCAACTGCTCGCTGACGGGGATTACTGCGCCCAGGTTGAAATAACGGTGGGGGGAAATCTGTGCCGAGATGATAGTAGTTTCATTAAAACCAATATCGTTGGGGTAAATCTGTGGGGAAGAAGCCCCAAAATAAAACATATCCTTGTAGGTCAGATACATCCCTACGCCGATGTTGGCTGCATATTTTGATGTAAAATCACCATCGGCCAGGGAGGGGTCATTTTGGGAAACCGTCACCACCTTCGGATCGGCAAAATCTATCCCGAAATACTCGATGGTGGCCTGTAGTCCCAGGCGAAGGCTAAGGCTTTGCGTAAGCCGCAGGTTGTACGAGTAAGCGCCGGAACCAAACCAGGCATAAGATACGCCAAGGGCATACCTCGATATAGTAGCGCCCACACCTGCCCTTTGCCGCATGATGGGCGTTTGAAAACTCAGCACCTGCGAATAAGGCGCCCCTTCAAAGCCGATCCATTGGCTGCGGTGGAGGCCCATAAAGGAAGCCGTGTTGCGGCTGCCCACGTAGGCAGGATTGTACAACTGCTGGTTGTACATGAAATGGGTGTATTGTGCTTCCTGTTGTGCCACACTGACCAGGGAAAACAGGAGGAATATGATGGAGGATAATTGTTTCATAATTCTTTCAATGATAAATGGTGAATAGTGAATGGTGAATGATTTTCTTTCTTTTCATCATTCACCATCCATCATTCGGTTAACGATAAATCATGACGAACCCTTTTTGTGCTGCCACATTTGGATCTCGCTGGAAAATGAAGTAATAAGTACCATCGGGCAGATCCTTGCCGTCCCAGGTACCCTTCCAGTCATTCTTGTAGGGTGCCGCTTCAAAGACCTTGTCGCCCCACTGGTTGAAGATGTACAACTCATTCAGCGGGTAATCGCCCAATTCAAGACAGGAAACATTGAACTCATCGTTGATACCATCATTATTGGGTGTTATCACGGTAGTGATGACGCATTGGTCAACTGGATAACGAATGAGCAGGGTGACAATCCCAATATCGCACAATTCAGGGCAGTCGGTATAACAGATTTCATAGAGCAGCCTGTCTGTTTCCCTGTACAGCGAGTCAGGTACATAAGTAAGCACTCCTTTCCCCTGGGAGGAATCAATGAACACGGTGCCATGATCAGGCTGGTCAATTATTTTGATGGTATAGTTGTCGGAAGCCAGGGTATCGTTCACCACTACATTGAAGCTTTGCGGCGTGTTCACGATGCCAACGACCGTTTCGTCCACTGCGATGGGCGCAGCGATTACGGTCACCAGCGTATCGTCCGATGACGTACAGCCATTTTTGCTGGCGGTAACGGCGTAGGTGCCGCTCAGGCTGATGCCTGCATTCGAAATAGTCGGGCTTTGAACACTGGCAAACACATTCCCGGCAGGGTTCCTCCATTCATAGGTGGCTCCGGCGATGGTCGTTGCAGAAAAAGCAAGTACCCCATCTTCGCAAGGCTCTTGCTGAAGCAAGGCCTCGATGGGCGGCAGTGCGTCCGTAATGGTGAGGATTTGCAGCCCGTTGCTCGTACATCCTATGGCGCTGGTGGCAGCCACAAAATAACTGCCCGACGCTGCGGCGGTCACATTGTTGAGGACGAGGGTTTGGCTGTTGGAAAGGACATCGCCTGCAGCATTGGTCCAGGTCCACGATGTAGCGCCGGGTGCATTGGAATCCAGGATGACAGTGCCGGTACCGTCCACACAATTCAGGTCGCCAGTGACCGTGATATTGACCGGTGGGCTATTCTCAACCAGTATCTCCACCGTAGCCACCGCTGTAGTACAGCCATTGACCACCGCCTCAAAAGTATAAGGATAGGTGCCCGGGCTGTTGAGCGTAACCGGGAATGACTGGAGGAGGTTGGCATTGAGCGGCAGGTTCTGGCCCGTCCAGATAAAGTTTGCATTATTGCCATAGTTCGGGGTCGCAGCCAAGGTAACAGTGCCGCCTGTACAGATAGAAAGTTGGCTGGCCGCCAAGGTGGCCACAGGTGGTTGGTTGGTAATGTCCAGTGTGATTTGTTTCTGGTCGGTACATCCATTCGGCGATCTTCCAATCACGGTGTACACGCCGGAGCAACTGGCAGTTACGTTCGGGAGTACCACGGAAGGGCCGTTGGCGGTACCTGAAATGCAGGGACCAAACCATTCATAGCTTGCCGCCACACCCATCGCATCTGTTAAAGTGATGGAAGTGGTACCGTCCACACAGGTAGTTTGCCCATCCACAACAATATCCAAAGCAGGCGGCGCCTCCACGATAACCGTCCAGGCATTCGTGTCGGAAGCGCAGTTCCCCTTCATCACATAAAAATAATAGGTAAACGTATCAGCAACCGTGGGGGTCACGCTTATCACATTGTTGGGTGAAGGATTTGGCACTATCAAACCGCTGCCTGCCATCGGTTCTGCCAGGAAATGATAGGTCGCACCTGGAACTTGTTGCCCATTCAGCGTCACTGACTGGCCTAGGCATATAGTTGATTCCGTACCAAAGAAAGTGGGCTGCATAGGCAGTATAGTGATATTGTCCACCACAACGGTATCGGTATCCGTACAGCCATTTGGCGTAGTGGCAGTAACCACATAAGTGCCAATGGCAGCCGTACTTGCATTCGGGATGGTTTGGTTTTGTCCGAAGGCAAATATGTTCCCCGGAAACTCCCATACCCATTGGTTGACCCCTGCGTTCGCCGTGTCCATCGCTGTGAGGTTCAAGGGCAGGGTGCCGTCCGTACAGGTCAGGGCTTCGGCCTCTGCAGCGATGGCTGGTTTTTTGAAAACGGACACATCCACAAGCGCCTGTACATTGCAGTTGAAAGGCAGTTGGATGTTCACCTTGAAAACCCCCGACTGCGCTGTCCCAATAGCCGGATAGGTAAAGGAGGGCTGATTCGAAACAAAATTGCCTTGGGGATCCGTCCATGTATAGGTGGCTCCGTTGTATTCCGTTACGAAGAAAAATACATCGTCCCCTTCACATGGCGTGGGGTTGGAAACATCCGCCACCGCATTGTCAATAGACAAAATTGTTATTTCAAAACTACAGGTGGACTGGTTGCCGTTGGCGTCAGTTGCCAGGAAGGTGAGCGTGTTCGACCCGGCACCAAAAACCTGGCCCGGAGATGGCCCTTCTGTTTGCAAAATAGAAACAGGCCCACAATCGTCCAATGCTGCCGGCACGGCAAAATCCAACTGGATTTTTTCACAATCAATGGAAACGAAATTGTTGATGATGCTGGCCGGCCCACTGATAACATCCCCTGCGGTAGTCATCGTAATGTTGCCCGGGCAAGTAAAAGAAGGAGCGGTATTATCCTCAACCGTTATCGTGAAGCTCTGAATCTCCACGTTCCCGTTCACGTCAATAGCGACATATTGAATGATCGTATCCCCAACCGGAAATATGCTCCCTGATGTGGCGGTGGAAGTAAAAGACTCAAGAGCGCAGTTGTCGGCTGCCGTTGGTTCCTGCCAGAAAACCACAGTGCCGCAAAGCCCCGGATCAACTTCCACGACAGTATCGGCCGGCATATTGAAAATATTGGGAAACTCGTTGTCTTCCACTGTTATCGTGAAGGCGCAGACTGTTGTGTTGCCTGCCGCATCCACAGCCGAACAGGACACCGGGTGGATACCTACCGGGAAGGTAACAGGAGACTGGTGCGTACAGGAAAAACCCACCACACCACAGTTGTCGGTCACCGTAGGCTGCGGCCAGTTCGCTACTGCCTCACAATCCACCGGGCCGGTGCTAAGCGTCTGATTGGGAGGGCAGACGGTAAACACAGGCGGCTGGTTGTCAACAACCCTGACCGTAAACTGGCATTTTGAAACATTGCCGGAAGAGTCAACGGCTACATACTCCACCGGAGTCAGGCCGACTGGGAAACTCGTGCCGGGCCCCTGGCTGACGGTAAAGGCTATCAGCACGCAGTTATCCGTAGCGGTAGGTGCCGTCCAATTGACGATGGCGGAACACAAACCCGTCGCAGCATTGACCTGGATGGGGTTGTTGGCCAAAGGATCACAACCGGCGATGACGGGCGCAATTGTATCCAACACCGTTATGGAATAGTTGCAAACTGTTACGTTTCCGGAAGCATCTTGTGCCGTCACCGTCACCATGCTGGTGCCAACTACGATATTGCTGCCCAGCGTGGGAGAGTAGTTTATTGAAATACCAGGGCAGTTGTCGGTGGCCAAAGGCACCAGGTTGCCAGTGAAACTCACCCCGCATGCATTCGCCAAGCTGTACGCAGTTTGTGGTATTGACGGGCAGTTTGAAAAGACGGGTGCCTGGGTATCGTTGACATCAACGGAAAAAGAACATGTAACCGTTTCGCCAAAGGTACTGATGGCGGTGTAAGTGACCGTCGTTATCCCTACATTGAAAGTCGTCCCATTCGCACTTCCCTGGCCGCCGCCCAAGGTAGCCCCTGTCAGCACGTATCCATAACTTTGTAAAACATTCTGGGGGTCAAAGGTGGGCGTCAGTCCGCTGAAAACGGCCGTATTACAAGCCCCTGGAGTGTTGGGGAACGTTAAATCAATTGGGCATTCAATTACTAATGGCGTCACTACTTCCACGATGACATTGAAAGAACAACTATCGCTGTTGCCCGATTCATCCACCACATAGAAGGTGACCGTCGTCGTATCAAGGTTAAAGCTCGTTCCACTGACTACCACACTTCCACTGCCTGCATCCGTGGTTGCACCAGTCAACACATAATAAACACTATCCAGCCCACAGTTGTCGGCAAATGCCAACAAGCCAAGGTTGTTGATAACGGTGTCCATCGTGCCAATAGGCACTATCACGGTGGTATCTGCCCTGCAACTAAGGGTGGGCAATTGATTGTCAATGACTGTTACTGTAAACTGGCAAGTGTCTTTATTGCCATAAGCATCCTCGGCGATGCAGATGACAATAGAATCGCCAACCGGGAATGAAGAGCCGGAAGGTGGTATGCAAGTGATTGTTGGGTTGCTATCGCAGTTGTCCGTAGCGGTTGGATCTGTCCAGTTCACCACAGCGCTGCAACTATTGGCACCAACGAAAACCATGGTGTCGGACGGACAACTGATAGCGGGCGGAAAAGTGTCTTTCCGGATCACCAGGAAAGTGCAGGAATCAACATTGCCTGCCATATCTGCTGCCGTCAGGGTGACCAGCGTGGTGTCACTGCTTATCGCTGTTCCTGCTATCGGCTGCTGGGTGATCACAATATCCACGGTATCTGTGCAATTGTCAGAAACCGTGGCCAGCGACCTGTAATCCGGCAAGGAGGCCATGCAGGCTGCATCCAAAAATACCATTTGATTGATAGGACAAATGATGACCGGATCGGTCGTATCGGCACCAAGGACTGCTGTGATATTGCACACTTGGTTATTCCCTGCTTCATCTGTCACAATAATGGAAACAAACTCCGTAGTGGTAATGACAGTACCGGCGTCCGGGAATTGGACGATAGACAAATTGGCCAAAGAAGTGCAGTTGTCGCTAAATGTGCCAAGTGGGGTGTAGTTTTCCAAAATGGCTTGGCATCCTGCACTGAGATTGACAACGACCGTATCCGCCCCACAATCTACCATTGGGTCTTCATTGTCCTTGACGATGACCAGGAAGGTACAGGTCGTATCGTTTCCACTATTATCCGTAGCTACATAAGTTACAACAGTTGTATCCAGGGGGAAAGGATCTGTACCCATCGGGAAAACGCTGGTCTGCACCACGCTGACAGATAGATCGCAATTGTCCGTAGCCGTGAGGGTAGGCAAGCTGACGACAGCCCCGCAGGTGCCAAGGTCATTATTTTGGACGATGGGGGCAGTGGGGCAATTGTCCCAGGTGGGAGAAATTTGATCCACCACCATAAATGCGCAATGTGCTGTATCTGCGTTGCCGCTTCCGTCCGTAGCCGTCAGTACGACCATCTGCAGGCCGATGTCTGTACAGTCAAAACTTAACAGAGGGCTGGTCTCAGTGACGGTGGTACAATTATCGGTGCTTCCGCCGCTGCCAATGTTGGCCATCAGGGTGCCGGTGCCATTTGCCTGGAGGAGGACATCCGGTATCAGTGCCGGGCAAATTGCCACAGGGCTAATGGTGTCCAAAACGGTGACTACTGCATGGCAAGTATCAGTATTGCTGCTGGCGTCCGTCGCAGTGAGCACTACATTGTTCGGCCCTAAGTCGCTGCAGTCGAACGAATTAATGTCAAGGCTCAAAGTCGGCGTGCCGCAGTTATCGGAGGAACCAATGCCAATCGAGGAAACCGCCACGGTGCCGCTTCCGTTGGCACCCAGAAAAATCGTAGCACCCTGGCATACTGCCACAGGGCTAACAGTATCCAGGACAATGACCATCGCATGGCAGGTGTCCAGGTTGTTGCTGGCATCCGTTGCAGTCAGCACCACGGGATTAGGCCCGAGATCGCTGCAAGTAAAGGAAGTAACATCCAGGCTCAAAGTCGGGGTACCGCAATTATCGGTAGAACCCATACCAATGGAGGAAGCCGTTACGCTGCCGGCCCCTGCACCATCGAGATAAACCGTGGCGCCCTGGCACAGGGCCACAGGGCTGATGGTGTCCAAAACCGTGACGGTTGCTATACAGGTTGAAGCATTTCCACTGGTATCAGTGACGGTGAGCACTACTGGATTGGGTCCTGTGTTCCCACAATTAAACACGGTGATATTCAAACTCAGCACAACGGAGTCGCAATTGTCCGAAGAGCCATTGTTTACAGCGGTTGGGCTGAGCGTTGCACTGCCAGCATTGTCCAGGTAAATAGTAGCTGGCTGGCAAACAGCCGTGGGGCTGATAGTGTCGAACACGGTGACCACCGCATGGCAGGTATCGGTATTGGTACTGCCATCCGTGGTGGTAAGCACTACATTGTTCGGCCCTATGTCGCCACAATCGAACGAGCTAATATCCAGGCTCAAAGTTGGCGTGCCGCAGTTGTCGGTAGAACCAGTGCCAATAACGGAAGCTGAAATGTTGCCACTTCCATTGGAATCCAGGTAAACCGTAGCACCCTGGCATACTGCCACAGGGCTAATTGTATCCAGGACAATGACCGTTGCATGGCAGGTATCCAGGTTGCTACTGGCATCCGTGGCTGTGAGCACCACTGTGTTTGGGCCAAGGTCGCTGCAATCAAAAGTATTGATGTCCAGGCTCAGCGTTGGTGTGCCGCAATTGTCGGTGGAGCCTATTCCAACAGAAGAAACAGCAATGGTGCCGCTACCCGAATTGGTCAGGTACACCGTGGCTCCCTGGCATACCGCAACGGGGCTGATGGTATCCAGAACGGTGACGGTTGCCATGCACATATCGCTGTTCATAGAAAGATCAGATACCGTAAGCGTCACCGGGTTGGTGCCAATATCGCTGCAATCGAACGTACTTTGGCTGAGGGACATGGTCAACAAGCCGCAGTTGTCCGACGAGCCATTGTCAATGTAGGAGGAATCAATAGTGATTGTTCCCAAAGTGTTCAAAAAGACGGTTGTGTCCTTACAAACAGCCACAGGATCGATTAGATCTGATCCAATTGTTATGACTGCATCGTTGTAAATGACGTCACCATTTGGCACAATACCGTTGGCATCGAGCGTCAGCAACTGGAGCGGGGGACTCGAAGTAAGGTCTTCAAATTTGATGGTATCGGCCACTGCCAATGGATCGATCAACTTAAAATGGAGGAACAAAATAGTATCCCCGTCAACCAGGCTCAGGGTATTTGGCGGGAAGGAATTATAAAGCCAAACAAGCCTGAACTCACCTGGATTGGCTATTTGATTGTCATTGTAGGTAGCCTGCAGGTAGCCATTGTTGTTGAAATATTCCGAGTATCCGGTATATTCCAGGATAGTGGGGTTCCAGGTAATACCAAGCTGGATACCGATCAGGGAGTCGAAGTTGTTCACCGTGATCGGTACGGTAAGCAAGGTGTCGTTACAAGAAAGCGCACTGCCAATAGCTGAAAAGGTAATGGTATCTGGCCCCTGCACCACATTTACATAAAAATTGCAGGTGGCTGTATTGCCGGCCTCATCAGTGGCTGTATATAATATTGGGGTCACGCCCACCGGAAAACTTTCTCCCGGGGAATGGTTGCTCACAAGCGTGCCCACATTGCAGTTGTCTGTGTACGTGGGGGCTACCCAAGTAGCCATGCCCGTGGTGTTTCCTGACGAAATGGGGACGGTAATGGTGTCCATTCCCATCAGTGGGCAGCCAGCTATGAGCGGCGGGGTGGCATCAATCGTGATGTTTCCCGGCACATTCGAAATATTTCCGTTTGGAACAACTCCAGCTATTTTTACGAACTGCTTGGTAAAACCGCTGGGGCTTATGTTCGGGAAGGTAATTGCAGAAGAATTACCATTGCTCCCAATCGCATTGAAAATGAGGAAAAATGTAATGGTAGGTGGCGGATCCCCGAACGGCGTGGTGACATCGGCCCAAAAGAACCGAACTTCTCCCGGTGTATTGTTAAAAAATACAGCAGCCGGGTTCAGGCTGGGGTCGTCAATTTTGCCGACATAGGACAAGACTAGAGGATCGTAAATGATGGGGAACTGTGCGCTGATAGTCGTTTCAAAATTGGTAATCGTAATTTGGAAGGTATCGAGATTACCTGGTTGTACGCATGAACTTTCTCCTGTAATGGTAATTTGTTGGGAAATCGAGGATGGCAGCCAAAGGAACAGGGCCGCTGCCATGTTTAATAGAAGTTTTTTCATATCAGAGGGTTGAATGGCTTGGAATGTAAATAATCGGTTTTTGGCAGATGGGTACCGACCTGAGCGACCAATGCCCGGAAAGGGCAGATGGATCGAAAAGTCCCATCAAAAAGGCTTCAGGCGGTTTTCTGCCAGTCAACACTATTTTTTAGCATGTGCCCTATTAGTGTTTCATCCATAGTGCAAAAGCTAAATGCGAAAATAGCTAAACATCGTAAGTTTATATCAAACCCGGCCAAATTTGCCCGTTTAACCTCCCCTCCCGCCGTTGAGCAGGAGGAGAGGCACAAACGGGGACAAATAGTGGGTATTTAGCCCTGGCACCCTTTGCCAAGGCAACACTCCAAGCCAAATTCTTTGGTTCTATCTTCTAACAATTCCTGAAAATCAAGCAAGATGAAAGGAAAAATAAAATGACGCCGGAGTCCAGTCCGGGAATGGTTTTAAAAAACCCATTGGTCGCCCCTGGCAGGGCGAAGCGGTTTTTTAAAAATCAATTTGACAAGTTATCTTTCATCATTTCTAAGTAGAGATTACCTGGAACTGCCATTGAAAATGAGGGAGTCTGGCTGGAGGAAAATCCAGTAGTGGTTGTCTTAGGGTATAAATTGCCATTTGGCAACCCAAACCCTAAGACAATGACCACACATGGATAGCACTAAAATTAATCTAGTAAAATCATTTTCTTGACGGCCGTGTTGGCCGGCGTTTCAAGACGGTAGAAAAGAACCCCAGTGGCAGGCAAATCTTTGCGGTCAACAAAAATTTGGTGGTAGCCGGCAGTATAGGTATTCTCAAATACTTTCAACACCCTGCCAGAAGCATCCATAATGCTCAGTTTGGCATTGGTGGACTGTGGAAGGTTGAACCCGATAGCTGTTTTGTAGCCAAATGGGTTCGGGCGGTTTTGATAAAGGGCAAACCTGTCTTTCATCGTCTCGCCCGCAGCCGTAAAGCCTTCAAATTCCAAGTCAATCCCCTTCACTTCGCCATCAACTTTCACAGCCTGGATGATGATGTAGTCGGAAGAGACATGCAGCAGATCGCTCAAGGTGGAAGCATCCGACAATGCCTTGAACTTCAAGGTGAAAACATCTGCCCCATTGTCCAGCGAGATAGGCGAAAGGTTGTACCAGTTTGTTGCAATCATCCCCTCATTCGCTTTCAGGGCGTTAAAGTTCGATTGCGACAGGTTCACCA
The DNA here is from genome assembly GCA_020636005.1 of Lewinellaceae bacterium. Lineage (GTDB taxonomy): Bacteria > Bacteroidota > Bacteroidia > Chitinophagales > Saprospiraceae > UBA6168. The sequence continues at coordinate 3,438,600 of JACJYR010000001.1, read as the reverse complement.
GACTGCCAGGAATGGCCTCTACAAATTCCAGCACTTGCTGGTTAAAGTTCAAGGTCATTTGATACACAGACATTTCGTTGAAGTCGCTCGCTTTTAAAGTGACCATCACGTCTTCGCCTGCTGTAATAGCTTGATCATCAATGGAGAACTTCAATGATGCGTTGCGATTGTCCTCAACACCACCAAACATATTCACCGGATCAGCATCGCAAAATACCACATCGCCGACCTTAACCCCGATAAAATTGGCATCAGTATGATTTGCGCCAAGATTGTTGTACGGGATACTTTCTGCCGGTACGGGCAGTGGGAAAGCGGGCAGTACGGTTGCTTCCGGCACAAACCTCCAGGAAGTGTTGCTGGGCACGCTGGTAATAAACCCAAGTGCCAATTGCTGGATAAGGGTACCGTCAAAAATATTGACAACGTTGTCTTTGTTGACATCAGCTGCAATAATCTGATATGGTGTAAAGGAAGGAGGGCATGGAGGCATCATTGATCCTTGTCCAAAGGTGATGTATTGCTGTACACACTGTTTGTCAAAGGCTGTTACGCCGTTCATCCAGTTCACATTTTTAGCAGGCGTGATGACCACGTTGGAGCCAGAAGGAACTCCCGGGAAGCTGTAAGTGCCCATTGCATTATTAACGGTGCTGTTCGAACTGCCCGTCATATTGACATCGACCAAATGGATAGGATCAGACCCGCACAGCGCCTCCGTTTTCAGAGTACCGGAAATGGCAAAGGTGGTGCCTGGGTTCACAATATTCACCGTGCCGGAAAGTCCCAGTGACGGCACTATTGCTGTAGCTGGGCCGCCGCCGACAAGTTGCGTGGTGACCGTATTGGTGACGGTGACTGAAGTCGTTGAGCCAACACTTGCGCCGAGCATCACTTTCAGGTTGAAAATGACTGTACCGTTTGGCAGGTCCAAACCAATCGGGAAGGTGTTGTCAATCCAGGAAACACTCACACCGGTAGGCGGTGTGACATTGGAAACAAGCCCAGCCAGGGCCGGATGGATATCCTGGACGCCAATGACCGTGGCCACACTTGCGTTGGCAATGTTCATGTTGAACGAGAAACCGGTGATATCATCAAATGATTGAACGGTTACAGGTATTAGCGCCATCCCGTTCGCAGGGCCGGATGCATCGCCGGCGTCGAAGATGATGCCTCCAGTTACCGTGACGATAGAGTTGCAGGATTCAGTATTGTTAGAAGCATCAGTTCCGTAAAGTGTCACGACATTTTGGCCAATGTTGGCAGTGGTAAAGACCAACGAATTGACGATGGCAGGCGGTGGCGCCAGGCTCAGCGTCAACCCTGGGCAATTGTCCAGGCTGTTGTTGTTGATATTGGCGATAAAGACTGTCGTTGTACCGTTGTTGTTGAGTTGCGCCGTATAGTTGAAGCAATTCACATTCGGATCTTCATTGTCTTCCACCGTCAGGTTGATGGGATAAACCGTTGAGTTCCCGCATTCGTCCGTGATAGTGAAACTGAAGTTGTAAACTCCCGGGCCATAATTGCCAGAAGCGTTTGCAAGGCCATCCCCTATGCCGTACAGTGAAAATGCAGTGTTGGTCACACTCAAATCTGCAGGGTCGCTGCAACCGCCATCGCTGATAAAGGAGGCGATGTTCAGGCTAACAAATGGCGTACAAATGCCCGCAGGGGCAACGACGTTCCGGATTGTTGGGAAGTTGGCAACATCCACCACAGGTTTAGTGGTATCCTTAGTGCGGATGATCTGGACCTGCGAAGCAGCTTCGTTGCCGCAGTCGTCCTGCAAATCCCAGATACGGGCAACGCAGAATTCTCTTGGGCAGGTGAAGGCAGGTACCGGACAGATGTTTTCGTCAATATAAACGAAGTTGGTTATGGTAGTAGTGGTCTGGTCAACATCTCCGTCAGATTTCTGCCTGAAGCCGAACATATCGCCCATCAATACCCGCACAACCGCCCTTCCGGTAGTGGTGGTGGTAGTGGTCTCTGATCCGTTTACAAAGTAAGCAAACTGGTCTCCACCAATATCGCCCGTTTTGCTCCAATCGAACATCACCCAACCGTTCTTGGGTATAGAGACATATTTGTACTCGTTGGTATAAGGCCCAACGCCTGTAATATGGCTCCTCATGGTCAGGGAAGCGATGGTGTTGTTCACCACAAGTGGTAGAGCGGGTAGTCCTGGAGGAACAGGATTGACCGTTGACATCCAGGTGCCGTGGGCGAAATTATAGGTAGTTGAAGAAGGTTGCGTATTCTTCGTATTGTTCGCAAAATCCTTGAAGGCTTCATAATCCTTGAAGGTAGCCTGTGGCGTGTCGCAGTTGTCCAGTTCGTTGGTCACGTCGCCACTAGCTGTAAGGTCTTCCGCCTGTGGGTTGTAGCAAATATCAAGGTTCCAGGATGTCAGTGCGCCGCCGCCATCGATGGTGGCGAAGTCATCATGAATCCTAAGCACCCAGTTACCATTGATGTGCTTGCCGATAAATGCACTTAAAGCCTGCTTTGGCTGATAAACATTGGTTTCATCAACAGGTGGGCAAGGGATTGCACTGTGCAAAAGTCCATTGTCATCAAAAACCAAATCAATGTCTTTGGTAGTAGGACTGACGATCCCTGCATCGCACAGGTCAACAACAGAAGGATATTCTGGTGCAGACGGCTCTCCAAAAAGCCTGATGGAGGTGCTGCCAAGCGGCGGCGGATAAGAATAGGGCACTCCTGGTGGGAGGTAGATCAGCTCGGCTTCGAGGTCGCCAACGAAATTGTGCGATATTTCAACCCTTACATTCACATCGGAGATTTTCCCATTGACAGGTAAATTAATGGGGATCGTCGAAGTGATGGTAGGTGTGCCGACATCCGATATAATCACGTCGGTGCCATTCACAAAAGTGGTGCAAACGCTGTTCGCCACTTGATAGGATACTGGGCATTCCAGCATGACATCGCTCGGCGCAGTAAAGGTCGGTTTAGTTGTGTCCTGTACCTTGATGGTTTGTACACAGGTATTCATGTTCCCCTGGCCGTCTTCGGCTTTCCAGGTACGGGCAACCGTGTATTTGATATTGCCAACACAGCCGGGAACAATAACAGGTGCTCCATCCATGTAGCTGACAGTCACTACGCAATTATCATTTGCCAAACCGTCGCCGGGCCCTGGTACCAACGGGGCAATAACCACATTGCCTGTTACAGAAGGATCAAGGTTTTGCAATGCCGGGTTCGGAGAAGTGCATTCCACCGTTATCATCGGCGGGCAGGTGAGCGTTGGCACCTCGTTGTCCTGGATGGTCACATTGGTCGTACAAATAGAGGAATTGTTGTGGCAATCGGTGACCCTAACATGTACCACGTTCGGGCCAGGTATGTTGCTGCAATTAAACACAGCGTTCGGGCCATAAGTGATACCGCCATCAGTCGAAATTTCCCTTGTGATTGGGCAGGAAGGGAACAAGACGCTGTAACAGTTGTCCGTACTGCCCAGGCTTACGGAAAGCGCCGGCACCGTGACCATGCCGTTGGAGCCAAGTGCAACCGATACACTGTTGCAGATAGCGACTGGGGCAATGTTGTCAATGATGTTGATGGCATTAGGGCAAAGGGTGCCCGTACCGATTGGATTTGGGTTGCCACTCTTATCCTGAACCCGCAGGCGGACAGTGTTCAACCCAACATCGTTACAGTCGTAAGACAGACTGCCTGACCAAGGACCAAAGCCAGCCGGGTTAATAAAGACTTTCCGCATTTCAAAAACACTAATGGTACAATTGTCCGTGCTGGCAGCCCCCACTAATGATCCTGCCACAGAGGCATTGCCCAAAGCATCCAGGTAAACATCTACTGGTGTGGCCGGGCAAACAGGTGTCGGTGGCGTCACGTCCTGGATAAGGATGGTACTCTGGCAGGTAGCTGTTTCACTTTGCCCATCCGCATCGCTGTCGAAGACGGTAAGCGTATAAGTAAATGGATCAAATGGCGGAGTGCCGTTGAGCAGGTTTGCATCAATATCGTCGCAATCAAAGCTGAGCAGGTTGGATGTCCACTGGACGCAGCAATTATCGGTGCTGCCTGCACCTAACAGGGTCAGGTAGCTGTCAGTAAGCGTCAGCGACCATGAAGTTAAGGTACCTACATCTCCACCGGTGTCATCCGTGATGCTAAGGGTCCAAACCCCCGCCATGTTCTCCCCGTCGAAAGCCGATAAAAGTTCTTCAGGCTGGAAAGTTCCAGTGACAGCGGGTGGTGGTGTTGGTGAACACACGACAGGTGTGGCTGCTTCGTCATCAAAAGTTGCAGCCATGTCGTTGTCACTGCCGCACAACCCGTCAAACAAGGTAACGGTCGTCCCTTTTGGAGAGGTCAATGTGACGGTCAGGTCGCCCATCCAGGTATGGGTAATGTTGATGTTTACGTTTACATCCCCTGTCAGGGTGCTGGTCGGCACGTTCAAAGTGGAAGTAGTCGTATTAAAATCAGTAATAGCGGCAGGTGTATTATTTGTATAGGTTGCTGTTGCTGCCGGCGCCGGGTTCGGATCGAGCAGATCCAAAGTTCCGGTCACTGCATCCAGGGAAAGCACAACAGGATTACAAACAGGTACTGGCGGTGTCACGTCCCTCACCGTTACGGTAGCAAAACAAAAGTTTTCATTGACGGGAGACGCATCGTCCCTTACCCTCAGGGTTACTGGTTGCGGCCCTAATTCCGAGCAATCGAAAATGACGGAAGCATCGGGGAAAGCACCATTGTTGTTATGCCCTTTCTTGATCCTGAATTTAGTCAACGGGTTGGTGCAGTTGTCTGTGCTTGCATCATTGATTTGGGTGGCAAAAACTTCCACACTTGTGAAGTTTGGACTGGGGCCAGGCATATTCAAATCAACAGTAATATCCTTGCAATTTGCCAATGGGGGCATGTCGTCCACCACTGTAATTGTTGCGTTGCAAACAGGTGGGTTGGAGTTGTTTCCCCCAGCGTCCCTTACCCTGAATTGAACATTGTTGAACCCAATATTGGAGCAGTTGTAGAAAAGTGAATCAAACCACGGGCCGCTGCCAGGAGGGTTGTTGCGAATTTGCCAGCTAGTAACACCGCAGTTATCGGTGCTGCCATTATCAAGGTCAATTCCATGTACCCATACGCCGCCAAGTGAATCGAGGCCCACAGTGATATTTTTACAAACTGCCACCGGGTCAATGTTGTCGGTTACGGTCAGGGTTACCGTGTGCGTGGCAGTATTCATTTCATTGTCTTCAGCTGTATATTTTATTTCGTAAACACCAACCGGGTAAGTACCATTGGCGTTGCCATTGTTTCCGCTGGCGAAAGGGGCTGGCCCTCCCGAAATCGTCGTAACGGTGAAACTAATGGCAACCGAGGCATCACAGTTGTCCGTAGCAGTGCGGGTAAGAGTGGGCGCCGATATTGTCGCTTGACAGGTCACGGTACCAGCGCTAACAATTGTAGGAGCTGCTGCAAAAACAGGCGGCGTATTGTCTTCCACCGTCACCGTGAACGTTTGCAAAACAGGCGGATGCGGCCCAGCCCCGTCATCATCCACCCGGTAGGTACAAGTGGTGGTGCCGAGGTTAAAGGTCTTCGTTATATTGGTGCCACCCACTACGTTAAAGGGGCCACCAGGGGTAGCACCAGTATAAGTAATGGTATAGGTAACAATGCCGCAGTTGTCGCTTACCACGGGATGTGTCCACATGCGGTCAGCCGTACAACCGGGGGCAGGCCCACCATTTGCGTACAATGTTGCATCGCTGATTACGCTCAGGTAAGTAGGTGGTTGATTATCCGATACAATTACAGTAGTAGTAGCCGTAGAAGGCGGATGAGGACCTGCCCCATCATCGTCCACCGACCAGGTGATAGTGGTCGTTCCCACATTAAATGCATGATTCGCTGTCAATCCCGGGAAAGGCCCTCCTGTAGTAGCCCCGGACAAAGTGTGGGACAGAACAGGGTTAGGCGCACAGGAAGGGTTGTCCGTGTAGGTGGCCGTAAAGCTCAGCACGGCCGCACAGGATGGCCCCGGATCCGTGCTGTACGGATTTGCGGCAACTGGAGGCGTGATGACCGGCAACACATTGTCCACGATTTTTACAATGAACATACAGGTAGGGCTTTGTACCCCTGGCCCAGGATCGTTCAGCGTCACATAAACCGTGAATGGCGATAGGTTTATATCGCATTGATTGAAATTTGCACCAGGCAAGCTGGTCGGATAGGGAGTCAAAGCAGTAGCATCTTCCCAGATTTGAAGTGTGCCTACCGGGGGCAGGCATTGAGAATAGGAACTGCTGACCAAGGGAATAAACGAATTTGCGTTCAGCGTTCCCTGACCGCTCGCATTCAGCGAGAGATTGTAGTTTGGGCTAGCTGGACACAAAATGTCGCATTGTCCCTGTAGGTTTTGTGAAAAAAGGCAACACGAGAGGACGGTCGCCAACAAACCGGTTTTCAAAGCATTTGGCATTGGAGCTTTGAACACCTGTCCGCAAATCGGGGTAAAACGGCTTTGCAGCCGCTTTAGAGTGTCAAATTTAAGCATAGTAGTAGGCTTGGTTAGTGAATAAATATTACCCATCGGCCAGGACTGCTGCCCGGACCGCTTAATAATTCCTTCCTGTGCCCTCACGTCCGGCAAAATACGAAAATTCGCCTAATGGATGAGAAGGGATGTCCTTGTTCTAGTTTTTGAGTAAATCAGTAATAGTCAGAAAGGTAGTTCTGTGCAATGTGTCCATGGGAATAGTGACGCGGGGAGACCGTATAGTACTTGGTAAGCTTGGTAATCGGAATCGGCTCTTGGTAACGTAGTGAGTCATGTTCAACGGGATTGTAACGGTTCGGATGGCGGATTATAAGGTTGGACCATCCTTTTTCAAATAAAACAGCAGCCCATCGTTTGGGCCGGTACTTTTCGACGCTGCAAAAGTACGTCCGGAAGCGTGGGAAAACATCACTACATTTAGGTATTCTAAAATTATCTAATACATAAATTAGTAAAAAATAATTTTGTTTTAAAAAACTGATTATCAAATGTTTATGGCTTCGTATTGCCGTCTGTTTTTATCCGATCCCAAATGCCCCAAAGCGATACCATCCTTGCTGTGCAGACCGCTGCTTACAGAAAGCATGAGGCTTTTAACCAAAATCCCGCCTCACTTTTTCCCGTCTGCCGCAAAGAATAAAAAGTGGCGATACTCCTATCAGGGACATCGCCACTTTACAGTTGGAAAATATCAATTTTCCCTCACACCCGCTCCAGTATCAGCGCAGAAGCCCCTCCCCCACCATTGCAGATGGCTGCCAGGCCATACTTCCCGCCCCGCTGCTGCAGCACGTTGTTCAGCGTCGTGACGATGCGGGCCCCGGAAGCACCGAGGGGGTGGCCGAGCGACACGGCCCCGCCGAACACGTTGGTTTGGTTGTGGTCGATGTCCATGATTTTTTCAAACGCCAGTGCCACTACGGAGAAGGCTTCGTTCACCTCGAAAAAGTCAATGTCTTCTTTTTTCAGGCCGGCCCGTTTCAGCGCCTTTGGGGCGGCGATGGTGGGCGTGGTGGTGAACCAGGCAGGCTCCTGCTCGGCATCGGCGAAGGAGACGATGCGGGCCAGGGGTTTCAGGCCCAGTTCTTTCACCATTTTGCCGCTCACCAGCACCAGGGCCGAGGCGCCGTCGTTGATGGTGGAAGCGTTGGCGGCGGTCACGGTGCCGTCTTTGGTGAAGGCGGGGCGCAGGCCGGGGATTTTGTCGAACATCACTTTTTTGTACTCTTCGTCCTCGTGGACGGTGACGGGATCGCCTTTGCGCTGCGGGATGTCCACGCCGACTATTTCCGGTTTGAACCAACCCGATTCGGTCGAGGCGGCGGAGCGCTTGTAGCTGTCGATGGCAAAAGCGTCCTGCTCCTCCCGGCTGATGCCGTATTTGGCACCGGTGCGGTCGGCAAACACGCCCATGGCGCATTGGTCGTAAACATCGGTGAGGCCGTCCTTGGCGAGGCCGTCCACCAACGTGGCGTCGCCGTATTTGTAGCCCCAGCGGGCGTTGGGCACGTAATAAGGGATCTGCGACATGCTCTCCATGCCGCCCGCCAGCACCAGGTCGTTGTGGCCGAGCATGATGGACTGGGCCCCGAACATGATGGACTTCATGCCGGAGGCGCAGACTTTGTTGACGGTGGTGCAGGGCACTGTGTCGGGGATGCCGGCGGCACGGGCGGCCTGCCGGGCCGGGGCCTGCCCCAGGTTGGCGGACACGACGTTGCCCATCAGCACTTCCTCTATCTGCTCCGGTGAAACGCCGGCACGGGCCATCGCCCCCTTGATGGCGGCAGCGCCTAAATCGGTGGCGGAAAGGGTGGAAAGCGAGCCGCCAAAGCTCCCTATCGGGGTGCGGACGGCAGAGACGATGAATACTTCTTGCATGGTTTTATTTTAAATAGTTGTTTGAAATTGTTTGAGGTTGTTTGGGTTGTTTGAAGTTGTTTGAGTTGTTTGAAGTTGTTTGAGTTGTTTGAAGTCGTTTTTTGTGTCTGATTACCAGGTATTTATTCAAATTTTCTAAAAGCCAAATAACTCAAACTCATTTCAATGAAGCACGTAGGAAATTTTAGCATCGGGTTTTGCGAGGAAAACGCCCTATCGTTGAAGAGGGTTGAACTGATTTTCAGATAGTTCATTCGCCCCCATCAACCATTCCCAACTTTACTCAACCCACTGAGAACTGCCTTACCAGCAGCCCGCTCCTAATCCTCGGTTCGAACCAGGTGGACTTTGGGGGCAGTACGCCGCCCAGGTCTGAAATCTGCAGGAAGTCCTCCATCTTGACGGGGTGGAGGCAGAAGGCCAGCCGTTCCTCGTTTTTAAGAGTCCTTTCCTTTAAAATATCCAGGCCTTTCGGACCTTGGAGGTATTTCACCCTGGCGTCGGTGCGCACGTTGCGGATGCCGAGGATGCCTTTCAGCACCTGCTCGTTGAGCAGGTTGACGTCGAGGATGACCGGTTCGTTTTTATAGGTATCCAATACCGATTTGCGCCAGCGCAGGCCAAACCACGCCCGGTCGAGGTACATGGTGAGTTCGTGCTTCCGGGCGGGTTTATGCGGTTTTTTCAACACTTCAATTTCAAAGACCCTGGATAGCTGGGCCATAAAGACCGTGGGTTTAAGGTCATTCAGCCCTTCCACGATGCGGTTGTAGTCGTGGATTTCCAGTTCGGTCGTCGGGTAGAAGGCACAGGGCAGCCAGCGGAAGGGGTTGTCCGCTTTCTTTTTCCCAAATCGCTTGAACAGCATGGCGGCGGAAGAGGTGCGGTGGTGCCCATCGGCGATGTAGGTATCGGCCACTTGTTCCTGGAACAGGGCCTGCAACTGCTGGATAATGAGGCCTTCCTTGATTTCCCAGAATTGGTGCTGCTCGTCCACCTCGTCGAAATGCACTTCCAGGAAGCTGGGGTGGGCGGCTGCGTAGTGGTTCAGGATGTCGTCAATCGCCTGCACCTTGCGGTAGGTGAGCATGACGGGCTTTACCTGGGCCGAGCGGCGCAGCAGCAGTTGCGTCTGTTCCTGCTCGGCAGCAGCGAGGGTGTTTTCGTGCTTTTTCACGTGGCCGTCGAGGTAGTCCTGTACGTCAATACAGGCGACCATGCCAGTGAAGATGCGCTTCGGCGAGTGGATGCGGTGGATGTAGAGGCCCTCCTGGGGCAGTTTTTTGAAAAACCCGCTGTCCCAGTAGTCGTTGAATTTTTCCTTGACGTTGGAGAAAAAATGATCGGCCGAGGAGATAAGCCCCGTATCGGGATAGACGGCCTGAAAAGGTTGGATGTGCATTGGCTGTGTTTGGTTGTGGCGGCGCAAAGAACGGGAAAGGGAATGGATTGGGCAACAGTTTTGGGAAAGCATTGGCAGGGGACTTTTAAAATGGGCTGGCCTTCATGGTAGCCATCGCCATTTTTAGGGAAAGCACCGGAAAATCCTCACCGGACTGTCGTCGTTTTTACGTAAAACGAAAGAAGGGTGCAATTTTAACAACAATCTTCTTTATGTTCGCCCTTCAATCATGTATCAAACCTGCACCACGGCTTAGGATCGAAGGAAAAATAAAATGACTATTTTATTTTTAAAAAACCCCTCCATTGCTGGGGTTTCCAAAATCAAAATGGTGAAGTTATTTTTTCATCATTATTTAGCTGCCCTGGTGCTACTCCTTCGGTCTTAACCACTTTCGCATTGTATTTCCCGGCCCGTTCAGGGTCTTTCCGCAATTATTTATTGTATCATCCAAAATATCCACTTCACGGGGACGTCCCGTGCAGGCCGTTCCTTGTTGTTGCTTGGAAGGCCTGTTTAAAAACACTTGAACGACCATGAAAAAAATGTTGACTTTGGTTTTTTGCTGCATGGCCTTATGTGGGCAATTGCTCTATGGGCAATGCAGCGGAACTGTTACGCTTTCTAACCAGGCGCTAGTAAATGCTTTTAACTGCCCCACCTTTTCGGGGAACCTGACCATCCAAGGGAACGATATTGTGAATTTGGATGGGCTTTCTGAATTGGAAACGGTGACCGGGAATTTTTTGATTCAGAATAATCCGAATTTGGTTTCGGCTAATTTGCCGAATTTGGTGTTGGTGGACAACGGTGCTTTGCGCATCACGTCGAACGCCAGCTTAATTTCCCCGAACTGGTCAGGGTCGGCAAGAACTATGTCAGCGGCAACAACTACCAGTTGCATTCCCTCTACGTCAACGACAACGACGCCCTGACCGCCCTCGGCGCATCCTTCCCCAAGCTCGCATCCGTCTCCAACAACCTATACATTGCAGGCAACGAAAACCTGCTCACCATAGACGGTTTCGGCAGCCTGGCCAGCACTGGCCGGAACATCGAGATAGAGAACAACCCCTCCCTGCAGAGCATCAACGGCTTCGCAAGCCTCGACCGTATCGGCGGTTCGCTGGACATAGACTCCAACCCCAGCCTGTCGTCCATCGGCGGGATGCAGGCGCTGCGCAGGACGGGCGAGGTGCTGTACGTCAGGAACCTGCCGCTGCTCGGCTCGCTGGTGTTCGCCAACGTGGACACGGTCGGCACGGAACTCCTCGTCCAGTCCAACCAGGTGCTCAGCTCCGTCAGTTTTCCCAAGCTGGTGGTCACCGATGCCGGTGCCCTGCGCATCACGTCGAACGCCAGCCTGACGGGCATCGGCTTCCCCGAACTGGTCAGGGTCAGCAAGAACTACACTAGCGGCACTTTTTATGACAGCCGTTCCCTCTACGTCAACGACAACGACGCACTCACCGCCCTTGACGCATCATTCCCCAAACTCGCATCCGTCTCCAACAACCTATACATTGCAGGCAACGAAAACCTGCAACTTATCAGCACCTTTGACAGCCTGGCTACCATTGGCAGGGAACTCAACGTTTCCAACAACCCCAACCTTTCCAGTTGCTGCGGAATAAACCCAATCTTGTTGTTGGAATCCCAAAATCAAATAGCCATCGGTGGGCAGACCATTATTCAAAATAACAAGCCTGGTTGCAATTCACCAGTGGAAGTGGTTGATACTTGTGCCAATGTGGTTTTAGACGTATGGTACCGCGACAATGATGGGGATGGTTTTGGAAACATAAATATTACTACGCTCAGCACTTCTCAACCAGCAGGTTTCGTCGCTGACAACACCGACTGTAACGACAACGAGACCACCGTCTTTCCCGGCAATCCTGAAGTATTGGATCAACTCGACAACGACTGCAACGGCATTGTGGACGATGGTTTTACTGTGTGGTTTTTAGATAACGATCTTGACGGCTTTGGTGACCCAACCAGTTTTGTCCAAAGCACAACCCAACCTGCAGGATATGTTGACAACAACGACGATTGCGATGACAATGAAGCAGGCATCAATCCGTCAGTTACAGAAACCTGCGACGGCATTGACAACAATTGCGACGGGGAAATCGATGAGGGATTATTGACGGCCTATTATCCTGATATGGACAATGATGGCTTTGGGGACAGCAATGCCTCGCCCACTATTTACTGTACCAATACCCAGCCTAATGGTTTTGTGGATAATGCTAGTGACTGCAACGATACAGATTCTACACTTACGGACGATTGCAGCGGCACCCCAATCCCCTGCCCCACCGGCGACCTCATTTTCACCTCCCAACTCCAAATTGACGCCTTCCCCACCACCTGCAACATCATCAACGGCAACCTCATCATCAATGGCGACGACATCACCGACCTGTCGAACCTCCTGTCCATACAGCAAGTGACGGGCAGCGTCATCATCGGCGATACGGTGCAGGGCATGGTGGGCAACGACTCGTTGACCAACCTGGAGGGCCTGAACAACATCGAGACCATTGGCGGCAGCCTGATTATTTGCCAAAACCCACTGCTCGAATCGCTGAGCGGGTTCAGCAGCTTGGTAGAAGTGACCGGTAATATTTTGGTGAAAAACTGTGAACATGTAGAGAGCTTTATTTTAATTGTACTCTCGCAGGTGGGCAGCAACATCACCCTGAGCGGCCTGCCCCTCCTGGTGGAAGTCGGTCCTTTCAATTTTACCATCCACAGCGGCAATATTGTCATTGATGGGACGGGGTTGAGCGGCCTGGGCGGCTTTTCCGGATTGATTGAAATCGAGGGCGATCTGTTTATCCAAAACAACCCCAACCTCACGCAGCTCGACCTGCAAAACCTGATAAACCTGGGCGGTTGCCTGCACATCATCAACAATACGCTCATTGTAGATCTGGGCGGACTGGACAACATCCAGACCATCGGCGGCGATATCCGCATCATTGACAACGATTCCATTACCAATGTGGACAACCTGGGCAGTTTGACCTCCGTAAGCGGCAGTTTGGTCATTTCCGGAAATGACCTCCTGGAAAACCTGGACAGCCTGGCCAACCTGATCAGCGTGCTTGATTCGTTGATCATTTCCAATAACCCCAACCTGTCGGCTTGCTGCGGCTTGTTCCCGTTGTTGAGTGGCACACTTTCGCCGAGTGTAATCATTATTGAAAACAACCTGGCGGGCTGCAACAGTGAGCAGGAAATCCTCATTACTTGCAATGACCCTGACGGCGACAGCATCCCCAGCGCCGACGACAACTGCCCCAACGTCTTCAACCCCCAACAGGAGGACGATGACAACGACGGCTACGGCCTTGCCTGCGAATGCGACGACACCGACGCCAACATCAACCCAGGCGCTACAGAAGCCTGCGACGGCCTCGACAATAATTGCAACGGGCAGATAGACGAAGGCCTGCTGGCCGATTTTTACCCCGATGCGGACGGCGATGGTTTTGGCGATGCCAGCGCTGCCCCTTTGCAGGAATGTGCCGCCCCCCCAGGTTTTGTGGACAACAATGGCGACTGCAACGACAATGAGGTCTCCGTCAACCCAAGTGCCACGGAAACCTGCGACGGCCAGGACAACAACTGCGATGGGCAGGTAGATGAAGGGCTTACATTTTTGGATTACTATCCCGACGTGGACATGGACGGTTTTGGCGATGCGAACACTACTGCCACAAACGCCTGTGTGCAGCCTCCCGGCACTGTTGACAACAACGGGGACTGCGACGACAGCCTTGCAACTGTAAACCCCAACGCCGTTGAAGATGCCACCGATGGCATTGACAACGATTGCGACGGCATTGTGGACAATGGATCGCCTGTTGGCTGCAGCAGTATCGGTATTGATACACTGGGCGGCAATTTGGTCATTACCGGGCTGGATTTGGCTCCCATTTCCTTCGTGCAGGTTTTCAACAGCAACTGGAACACGCTGTTCCAATGTTTCGACAATTGCGGCAGCAGTCTCTCACTGAATGTCGGCAACGGCACTTTCTATATTTTTGCAAAATATTTTGACAGTAATTACCAGGAAATATGCAGCACCCTTGAAACGGTTGTTATTGCAGGAAATGGGAACCCGAACCCGACTGATCCCTGCGGGAACGTGGTATATCAAACGTCCCCCAACCTGCTGACAATTACGGGGTTGGATCCCGCCTATTTCCCGGAGGTTCAATTATTTGACTTAGATTGGGACTCCATCTATTATTGTTTCAATAATTGCGGCACCCCTGCAGCTATCCCTTTGGCGGCAGGCGGTTATCAGATATTGTTCAAATATTTTGACCAAAATTATGCGGTCGTATGCGAGCAATTGGATACGGTATATATCAGCGATAATTTAATCGGCCATGCGGATCAATTGCAATTCGAAGTTGTAAAACACGAAGAGCATGTTGAAATAATATGGCTGCACAGGGGTGGGAAAAATATTGCCAATTATACGCTCCAGAAAGCAGGCGATGATATGCAGTTTGAAAATATGGAAGTATTGGTGCCGGATGAAGAAGCTGGATATGAATTCTACACCAGCTATGATATATCACCCGCTTATGGCAATAATTTTTACCGGCTGATGATGGAATATGATGACCAAACCACCGGATATTCGGACATCAAAAATGCCTATTTCCAAAAGCTGCTATCCTTTACCATTTTCCCGAACCCGGCCAATGATTTCACCAAAATTGACCTGGCGGATTTTCAGGGAAAAAGTGCCGAACTGCGCATTGTCAATACGCTTGGCATACCGGTAAAGTCGTTCAACCTGGACAATACCTGGAGCCGGTATTTCCAGATGGACATCCGGGAACTGCAGGAAGGCTATTACTTTGTATGGATTTTTGTAGATGACCACCGGCCCGTGACGAGGCCGTTAATGGTAGGCAAGCGATAACCTGAAAAATTAGCGGTATTGGCGTATTTTGCGCCAATACCGCTAAATATTGGGGGAACTACAGTTTTTCCCTTTTTTAGGCTTTGTTGCATGAATCCTGCTTAGATTGTGCGGGATGAAAAGCGGGCTGGTTTTGTATATTTGGTTTTTGCACAACTAAATCTACAAACACACCAGCCCATGTCAAAGGTAAAAAAGGATAACCATACAAGCGACAAGCCGAAAGAAAAATATCAGGTTCTCAATTGGTCAGCTTACAACAAAGCCTTAATCAACCGAGGAGATATCACGATCTATTTCGGTGACGAGGTGACAGACAAATGGTACAGTGATCTGCCCAACCAAAGAGGAGCCCAACCCGTGTACAGCGACCTTTGCATAGAGACACTTTTGACGTTTAAGGTTGTGTTCAAACTGGCATACAGACAGACACAAGGTTTTTCACAAAGTTTGCTCAAATTAATGGGCATAGAGGATTTGGAAATTCCATCGTACACGCAAATTTGCCGTCGTGCAAAAGCCTTGGATATAGCTGTTTATCAGATTCCCCGTAGCGGCCCGATTGTAATAGCTATTGATTCAACAGGTCTGAAAATTTACGGCGAAGGGGAATGGAAAGTCAGGAAACACGGGTATTCAAAGCGGAGAACATGGCGAAAACTTCACCTTGGTGTCGACCCTAAAACCGGTTTCATTCATTGCCACACCCTGACGTTGAATGACGTGGATGACGGGTCTCAGTTGGAAGAACTGGTTGACCAGGTGGAAGCAGAAGTGACAGATGTCTGTCTGGATGGTGCATACGATCACGTAGAATGCTGGGATGGTTTGATCGATAGAGATATAAATCCCATCATTCCACCCCGGAGCAATGCTATCGAATGGTATGAAGAGGTACCTGATGACATCCCTGATTATCCACGAAATGTTGCTGTAAATCGAATGAATGAAATCGGTATAAAGGAATGGAAAGTTGAAACAGGCTATCATCGACGAAGTTTATCAGAGACGGAAATGTTTCGCTATAAAACCATCCACGGCGATAGACTATATTCCCGAAAATTTAGCAGCCAAAAAACCGAAAACGATATCAAAATAAAAGTGCTCAATATAATGACAGCCCAAGGTATGCCTGTTGCTAAACCAAGAAGAGTGGCTTAAGTTGGCGGAAAATTAGCGAAGCTATGTCTGATCGATTCATGCAACAAAGCCCCTTTTTTACGATTCGGGTTACTTTTTCCAGGTAAGACTTTTTTTTATCCGCACACTCATCACTTTATACTCCGGACAAGGCACAAAAGGAAAATCACTTCCGCAATTCAAGTTCAAGAATTTTGTCGTTCGTTCCCATGCCTTTTATTCCGTTTTCAATTTTTGAAACCTGCGATTTCAAAGTCTTGTACCGATTGTCAAAAGTTCTCAAAACGACAATCTTAACCGCGTATATATCAAGATTTTGCTGAAAGCAGAGGTTTTTATCGGCTGTTATCAAAACCTCGAATCCGGCGGCAGTCATGGCGGCAAGCAGCTCGCCGTTCTTTTTGGTAGCCCAACCTTAGTCAGGCACTGTGGACACTTCAAACCCGGCAGAAAAATCACGTTTGAGCGGACGGGGCAGGTTTTCGTCGTGGAGGATTTTCGTCATAGTCGTTTAAAGTGATAAGGTTCTCCATGATAGCCAATAGTTTTTCCACCTGCGCCCTCGAAACGGAAGGAAAATCGTTCAGGAACTCTTCGATGGTATCGCCGCCCCGCAAATAGTCGAACAGGTTTTTCACGGGCACCCTGGTGCTGGCAAAAATGGGCGTATCGCTCTGAATTTCAGGGGAAATGGTGATGATGTCAGCTATCATTTTGAAGGATTTTTATTATCAAACAAACATAAAGTGGGGAGGGTTTCTTTTCAAAAATCACACCTTCCCAATCCGCATAGCCACCACCTTGTACTACGGGCTGTTCGCAATTTTATCATGATTTCTTTTTCTTCTTCTGCTTTTCCAATTTTTCAACATCCGCCAAATCTTTGAACCTCCCTGCGACACGCTTGCTTCGAATAAGACTATCCAAATCAATGAAATTGAGCGGTACGCCTTCAAACTCTACTTGCCGCCGTTGCTCATAACATTCCTCGAAATCAATACCTTCCAATTGGGTAATCAGGTCAATGCGATTGGGCTCGTAGCCGAGTTGGATGATGTTTTCAGGATTTAGAAAATCGGAAGCTTGCAGCCCCAATGAACCAAGCCCGAATTCTTCGATAGCTTTGATGATGCGTTCCGCATTTTCCGGATCCGCCCATATCCAAAAGTCAATGTCTTTGGTATATCGGGGATAGCCATGAAATGCGACGGCGAACCCGCCAACGACCAAATATTTAACCCCGTTTGCGTTTAACAATTCTATAAACTCTTTGAAATTCGAGTCCAGTACCATATTTCCAGTCGTTGTATTGTTTTCGGATTTCCCAAAGCGCAGTCATGCGTTCTTCCGGCGGGCGGGAACGCCAATAAAAGATGTCGTCCGGCTCTTCGCCTTTTTTATAAATGCGGACGATGGGTTGTATTTTGTTTTTAGGTATCATCTTGTGTTTTTTTGATGGAATTATTCCACCTTCCCAATCCGCACACTCACCACCTTATACTCCGGACAATTTGCAATATCGTCGTGCACATCCCCCGTCACCAGGTTCAGCAACACTTCGGGGAAGTGGAAGGTCGTACTCAGCACGCCCGGTTTCACCTCATCCGTCACCTTCGCCTTCACGTCCACATGGCCACGGGGCGATTCCACCCGCACAAGGTCTCCGTCATGTACGGCGATGGTCGCAGCGTCCACCGGGTTGATGAGCAGTACGTCCTCGTGGACGATTTTGGCGTTGGCGGTGCGGCGGGTCATCGTGCCGGCGTTGTAGTGTTCCAGCACCCGGTTGGTGGTGAGGATGTAGGGGAAATCTGCCTGGTGGTCGAGGATTTCGTTGGTTTCGATAAAATCCCGGAACACGAAATTGCCCTTGCCCCGCTTGAAGGTTTCCTGGTGCAAAATCTTCGTGTCGGTGCCGTCCGGGGCGACGGGCCACTGCTTGCCGTTTTTACCCAGATTTTCCCATTTCACCCCGGCAAAGAAGGGCACGATTTGGCTGATTTCTTCCAGCATGCCCTTGGCCGTGTACGGTTGTTGGTGGTAGCCGAGACGGTTCATCATTTCCACGTAAATCTGCCCGTCTGATTTGCTCTCGCCGATGGGGTCCACGACTTTCTGCACCTTCTGGATGCGGCGCTCGCCGTTGGTGAAGGTGCCTTCTTTTTCCAGAAACGAAGCGCCCGGCAGCACGACGTGGGCGTGTTTGGTGGTTTCCGTTTCAAAAATCTCCTGCACGATGAGCAGGTCGAGGCTGTCGAGCGCCTCCATGACCATCTTCGAGTTCGGGTCGCTCTGCACCACGTCTTCGCCGGTCAGCCAGAGGGCTTTCAGCTTGCCGTCGAGGGCGGCGTGGTACATTTCGGGGATGGTGTAGCCGGTCTTCTCCGGCATTTTTTCCACCCCATAAAACTCGGTGAAACGCTGGATGTTGGCGGGGTCTTCCACCTTCAGGTAACCTGCCCCCTGGTAAGGCTGCACGCCCATGTCCGCCATGCCCTGCACATTGTTTTGGCCCCGCAGCGGGTTGACGCCGCAGCCAGGCCGGCCGATGTTGCCGGTAATCATGGCGAGGTCGGCGATGAGCATGACGGAGTAGGTGCCCTGGTAATGCTCGGTGACGCCCAAACCGTGGAAACTCATGGCGGCTTTCGCAGAGGCGTAGGTGATGGCGGCTGCCCGCACCTGCTCCCGTGGCACGCCGGAGACGGCTTCCAGTTCGTCAATATTTAAACTTAAAATGCCTTTTTTGAAATCTTCAAAACCCTCCGTGCGGTTGTCCACGAACTCCTGCGCCACGAGGTTTTCTTTGATGATAAAATACAGCATCATGTCCAGCACGGCGACGTTGGTGCCGGGGCGGAGT
This sequence comes from Lewinellaceae bacterium, assembly GCA_020636005.1. Taxonomy (GTDB): domain Bacteria; phylum Bacteroidota; class Bacteroidia; order Chitinophagales; family Saprospiraceae; genus UBA6168. Next base: position 3,419,786 of record JACJYR010000001.1, on the reverse strand, counting down.
TGCAGGTGGTGGGTGGCGTAGCTGGCAATCTCCGTGCGGCGTGGGTCAATGACGATGAGCGGCGTGCCTTTCATCGCCTTCTGCTTGATTTTAGCGCCGGTGACAGGGTGCGCCGCCGTTGGGTTCGCCCCGATGACCATCATGCACTCGGTGTGTTTGATGTCTTCAATGGAATTCGTAGCAGCGCCAGTGCCGAAAGTGCGCTGCATGCCGAGCGCCGTCGGCGAGTGGCAGACCCGTGCGCAGCCGTCGATGTTGTTGGTGCCGATGACCGCCCGAATCATTTTTTGCATCAAATAATTCTCCTCGTTGGTCGTCCTTGCCGATGAAATGCCGGCGATGGCGTCCGGTCCGTATTTCTCTTTTATTGAAATGAGCCGTTCGGCAATGTAGTCGTAAACTTCGTCCCAACTCACCCGCTCCAGTTGTCCATTTCTGCGAATCATCGGGTACTTCAGGCGATCGGGGTGGTTGTAAAAACGGAAGGCGTAGCGTCCCTTGAGGCAGGTATGTCCTGCATTGGCTTCGGCGTCGTAGGGCGCCTGAATGCTCAGGATTTTACCGCTTTTCACGCTCACTTCAAGGTTGCAGCCAACGCCGCAGTAGGTGCAAGTGGTGCGCACCTTGTCCTGGCCCACCACTGCTTTCGATTGAAAAACATCATGGATGGCGCTGGTCGGGCAAGCCTGCGAGCAGGCGCCGCAACTCACACAGTCGGAGTTCAGGAAATTCGAATCCAGCCCCATGATGATTTTATTGTCAAAACCCCGTCCGCTGACGCCGAGCACGAACTGTCCCTGCACCTCGTCGCAAGCCCGCACGCAGCGGTAGCACATGATGCATTTGGACAAATCCGCCGTCATATATGGATGGCTGAGGTCTTTCTGGCGGTTGGTATGCACCTCGCCGGCCGGGTAGCGCACCTTTCGGATGCCGACCCGTGCGGCCACGTCCTGGAGTTCGCAGTTGCCGTTCACCTCGCAGGTGAGGCAGTCGAGCGGGTGGTCGGTGAGCACCAGCTCGATGATATTTTTGCGCAGCTTCTGGATGCTTTCGGTCTCGGTGAAAACCATCATGCCTTCCTCGACAGGCGTGTGGCAGCTTGCTACCGTTTTCAAATGCATCCCGTTGCCGACCCGGCCGACTTCGACGCTGCACACCCGGCACGAGCCGAACGCTTCAAGGTTCGGTGCATCGCAGAGGGTGGGCACATAGTCCTTGCCCTTGTAGCGGCGGACGAATTGCAGTATCGTTTCGCCGGGTTTGATGGCGAAGGGTTCGTTGTTGATGAGGGCGGTTTTGGTGGCGACCGCTTTTTGTGTGGAGGTGGTTAAGGCTTCAGTGACCATGGTTGGTGATTTTTTTAGTTCGTGTGGGTTTTCGTAAGGCGAGATAAAGTTAGATTTTTTTGTTGAAAAGGCGAAGGAAGAGAATCTGGACATCCGCAATAGGCCAAAATCAGGGATTGTGCCTCGTCATTTTTCATCGTTGCGTTTAAAACCAATCTGCTTTCTCTTTTGCGGAGTAGTGAGCATCTCCTTCAGGTAATTGAATATTTTTTGAATTTCGCTGTCGTGTTCGTTGATTTTATGTTCCAATTGCTCCAGCTTTAGCAGGATGTCTTTGTTGGAGAGCAGCATTTCCCGCATTTTTACAAAAACTTCGATGATGCGGATGCTCATTTGAATCGCCCTTCCGCTTCTAAGCACATTGGCCAACATCAGAACGCCGTGTTCCGTAAAGGCGTAAGGCAAGTAGCCGCCCAAGTGCTGGTGGGAAGGTATCGCATTTTGCGATACCATCGCTTCTGCTTCTTCCTCCGTAAGCTGAAACATGAAATTTTCAGGAAAGCGCTCTTGGTTCCGTTTCACCTGTTCCCGCAGGCGTATGGGTTTCACGTCGTACAATTCCGCCAGGTCCCGGTCGAGCATAATTTTTTGGCCTCTCAGGAGATAAATTTTGTTGATGATTGCTTCGTCGAGAAGAGCAATAGTTTTACTCATAGTACATCGTTTTGTGTGGTTAATCTTTAATACAGTTCGTTGTTGATGAGTGCGGTTTTCGTAGCGACTGCTTTTTGTGTGGAGGTGGTTAAGGCTTCAGTGACCATGATGGTGATTCTTTTAGTACGACTGGATTTGAAGCAGTGTTAAAATTAAGTTTTTTTTGGGAATAGTCAATATTGCGCTGCCTCCCTTTCAACTTCACTTCTTCCCTCACTTCCTCGCAAACTCCTCCAACTCGTCGAGTTCCTTCCTGATCTGGATTTCCCAAAGCCTATGCCTGTCGGGGAGGAGCCCAGAATTCGTTTCCTGCTCAAATAAGAGCCTGCGATTGGCGAAGTCCGTCATTATTTGCTCATTGAGTGCTTCGATAAAATCGGTGCCGGTCAGGATTTTTTTTCGGTTCTCCCTCAGGGCCTTCCTGAATCGCCGGGTGTAGATTTCACAAAGGTCAAACAAGGTTTGCTGGTAGCGCAGCAAGGTAGAAACGTCGCCGGTGGTATCAATCCATGAGGCAGATTTTATCATGTAATTGCTGACTTTTTGGTTGAAATTTTTCCTCAGGAAGTCAAAACCACCAACCTGGTAACCCACGGAGTATTGGGCGAAACAGGGAGAAGCATCCCCATTTTGGATCTTTATTCCAAAATCGTCAACAGTCAGTTTTCGGGTTGCACTCCAGTGAACGAGATTACTATCAGGCGGACTTTGCCCGATGGAAGAATTGCAAGCCAAGAGCAGGAAAAGGGAAGTTAAACTGTACGCAAATAGTTTTTGTGCCAATGCCAGGCAGGGTTGATATGGTTGATAAAAGTTCATGCGGTTGATTTGCACAAAAACCATTGGAGCGAATTTATTGATAGTCACATTTAAAATTGATTGGGACAAAATCCTAAGTCACTGACTTTCAATTAAATGACTTCAATGACCAATGACTTTTAATGACGATTGTGTATAAAAAGGCCCATAAAACGGCGGGGATTTTCCACAAACAAAATGACTGATTGAGGGACAACGGGTATGTTCATGGCAGGTATTTTTTGAAAGCCTCCAACGGATGATCAAAAGCCAGCGACATTTCAAATATGGTTTTACTAAAACCGGCTTTGCGTACATGGGTTGCGGTCTTTTCTTTTTTCAAGGCCTGCTCCCCGATTTGCCGAAACCCCAGCACCACGGGTTGCAGCTTATCAGCCGACGGCAGTTGCCAGGACAGTTCGGCTGGTTGAATGGCTTGCTTCTTCATCTCTTTGATTTTGCCGCAATTTACAGCCTTCCAGGTCATGTGCAACGTGCCTGCCAGTTTTTTTCCTGCGGGAAACCGGCCTTCCGCGAGCGGCTTTTCCGGGGCGCCAGCCAAAGAAGCCCCCCTTGATTCCGCCCCATAAAACCAGATGCCAGCGGCCAGGCTTCCACAGCCTGTTTTTTAAAACAAAAAAACAGGATTTTTACTTTTCAAAAAACATTTTGTTTATATAAATCCCCTGCTTTTTGTATTTTTGCGCCCGTTCATCGTTCATCACCTGTCCCGGGCTTTGTCCGGGATTTATTCTTCATCGTTCACAGTACATGGCGACATCGAATCCATCCGCACCAGCAGACAACACTGACCTGCCCGCACCTTCCACCAATGGTAACGGCAACACCCACGCCGAGGGCCACATCACCACCATCTCCGGCATGTACGAGGACTACTTCCTCGACTATGCCAGCTACGTCATCCTGGAGCGGGCAGTGCCGGCCATCGAGGACGGCCTGAAACCCGTGCAGCGGCGCATCCTCCACGCCATGTACGAGAAGGAAGACGGGCGCTACAACAAGGTGGCCAACCTCATCGGGAACACCATGCAGTACCACCCGCACGGCGACGCTGCCATCGGCGATGCCCTGGTGAACCTGGGGCAAAAAGAACTGATGATCGACACGCAGGGAAACTGGGGCGACTACCGCACCGGCGACTCGGCGGCTGCCCCCCGTTACATCGAGGCGAGGCTGACCAAATTTGCCCTGGAAGTGGCCTTCAACCCCCAAACGACCAACTGGCAACTGAGCTACGACGGCCGCAAAAAAGAGCCCATCTTCCTGCCCATGAAGTTCCCGCTCATCCTGGCGCAGGGTACGGACGGCATCGCCGTGGGGCTTTCCACCAAGATTTTACCGCACAATTTCATCGAACTTTGCAAAGCCTCCATTGACATCCTGCGGGGCAAACGGGTGAAGATTTACCCCGACTTCATGACCGGCGGCTCCATTGACGTGACCGACTACAACGGCGGCGAACGGGGCGGCAAGGTAAAGGTGAGGGCCAAAATCGAAAAGGCCGACAAGCACCTGCTCCTTATCAAAGACCTCCCCTACGGCTCCACGGTCTCTTCCCTTATCGACAGCATCACCAAGGCGGCCGAAAAGGGCAAGATCAAAATCAAAAAGATTGACGACAACACCGCCGCCGAGGTGGAAATCTCCATCGAACTGGCCCCCGGCACCTCGCCCGATGTGGCCATGGACGCCCTCTATGCCTTCACCGACTGCGAAGTGTCCATTTCGCCCAATGCCTGCATCATCGTGGACAACAAGCCCGTGTTCACCACGGTGGAGGAAATCCTGCGCATTTCCACGGAAAACACCAAAGACCTGCTGCGCCAGGAGCTCGAAATCAAAAAGCACGAACTGGAGGAGAAATGGCTCTTCGCCAGCCTGGAAAAGATTTTTATCGAAAACCGCATTTATCACCAGATAGAAGAGTGCGAAAGCTGGGAGGAGGTGATGGCGGTGATTTACAGGGAATTGAAAAAGTATGTCGCTACCCCTTCGGATCAGTCGGCAGGAGGGAAAGGGGTGGATAACCGCCTGAAGCTTTTCCGTGAGTTGACCGACGACGACATAATCCGTTTGACCGAAATCAGGATCAAGCGCATTTCAAAATACAACTCCTTCAAGGCCGACGAACTGATCGAAAAAATCATCGAAGAACTGGAAGACACGGAGCACCACCTGGCCAACCTGACCGATTATGCAGTGGCCTATTTTCAAAACCTGCTGGACAAATACGGCAAGGGCCGGGAGCGCCGCACCATCATTTCCGGCGGCTTCGAGACCATCCAGGTGACGCAGGTGGTGGCCAACAATGCCAAACTGTACGTGGACCGCAAGGAGGGTTTTATTGGCATGGGCCTGAAAAAAGAGGGCGAGTTCGTCTGCGACTGCTCCGACATTGACGACATCATCGTCTTCCGCAAGGATGGGAAATTCCTGGTGTCACGCATCGCCGACAAGACCTTCGTGGGCAAGGACATCATCCATGTGGACGTGTGGAAAAAAGGCGACGAGCGCACAACCTACAACATGATGTACCTGGATGGTAAAACAGGCGTGAGCCGTGCCAAACGTTTCAACGTGACCGCCATCACCCGCGACAAGGAGTACGATCTGACCACCGGGGAGCCAAACTCCAAATTGCTTTATTTCACTGCCAACCCCAACGGCGAGGCGGAACTCGTGACCGTCACCCTTAGCCCCAATTGCACCGCCCGCATCAAAGTTTTCGACTACGGTTTCGCCGATTTGGAAATAAAGGGCCGTGGCTCGCAGGGCAATATTGTAAGTAAATACCCTGTGAAAAAAGTGGTGCTGAAAGAAGCCGGCCAATCCACCATCGGCGCCATCAAGGTGTGGATGGACGAAGTGAGCGGCCGCCTCAACACGGACGAACGGGGCAAGTACCTCGGCGCTTTTGACACGGGCGATCAGATTTTGGCCATTTACAACGACGGCTCTTATGAAACCGTGGGCTTTGAACTCACCCGCCGCTTCGAGGTGAAAGACCTGGCCGACATCACCAAACTAACACCGGAAACCGTCGTCAGCGCCGTCTATTTTGACGGCAACAAAGAGTGGACGATGGTGAAACGCTTCCACATCGAGACGAACTCGACCGGGCAGAAATTCAGCTTTATCTCCGAGCACAAAAGCTCGAAGCTCTACTTTGCCACCGCGCAGGAAACGCCCGTGGTGAAGTACAGTTACAAGGTGAAAAACCAGAAGTTTGAGGAGGAGGTGAACCTCGCCGGATTCATCGACGTGAAAGGCTGGAAGGCGCTGGGGAATAAGTTAGGCGATTATAAATTATTGACAGTCAAACCTTTGGCCAGTGAAAAACCGGCGGCCGAGCGGGAAGAAAAAGAAGCTGTTGGGCTGGAAAAAAAGGCTGCGCCTAAAGCACCTGAAAAACTGCACCCCGGCGACACCATAGATTTTGACGTGGACCCGAAAGGGCAGACCAAGCTGTTCTGATTTTCACGTCAAAAATCTGTCCTGCACCATCTTCAACAACTCCTCCTTTTTGCTCCTGGCAATGGGTATCCTGGTTTGATCCTTCATCAGGACGAACCCGCCATCTTCCCGCAGGATTTTCTCCATGTAGTTGATATTGATGATGTGCGACTGGTGCGGGCGGAAGAACTCCGTTTCCGGCAATAGCTGCGCAAAATTTTTCAGGGTTTTGCTCACCGTGATGCGCTCGCCGGACACGAGGTGGAAGGTCGTATAGTTCACATCCGATTCCAGGCGGACGATGTCCTGCAGCTTCAGGAAGTGGAGGCCATCATTGTCGGCGACCGCTATTTTTTCCAGCCTGCCCGCCCGGTTTGTCTCTTCCAGGGCAGCGATTTGCGCCGCATAAGTTTGGGGGTTCTTCCCCAGCTCAATCCTGCCCACGGCCTGTACCAGTTCATCCACATCGAGCGGCTTGAGCAAATAGTCAATGGCGTTGTACTTAAATGCCTTTAGGGCGAACTCGTCGTAGGCGGTGGTGAAAATAACCTGGAAGGAAGGGTACCTGAACATATCCAACAGATCGAAGCCAGTCCCCTCCTCCAACTGCACGCCCAGAAAAACGGCGTCAGGGTTCACCTGCCGGATGAGGTGTACCCCCTTCGACACGCTATCGGCTTCGCCGACAAACTCCACATCGGGGCAATATTCTTTCAGGAAGATTTTTAGGGTCTGGCGGGACTGAGGTTCGTCGTCAATGATGACGACCCTTTTGAGTTGTTCTGCGCTTTTCATGTATGGGTCAAGCGGGAAAAATGAAGCTGCAAAGTAGGAAAATTCCTCCGTTAAACTTCCCGGAACTTGCCGAATTACCTGCCCACCCTTCCAAATAATAAGTCAGGCTAACCGAATATTCAATGGCCTGCCAGCCTGAAAGCCGATGCCTTACATTGCAGCACTATTAGCCTTACCTCCTTCATGTGGCTTGGAACGACAACCTGGGAGAATGCACTTTTTGCAAAAGCTATTGGCCCTTAGCCCTTGGCTACAAGCTAATCACCAAAAACTAACATTGAAAAGAAATTCAACCCTAACAACCTGAAAAGCCTGCCCCCCGGCGCTTTCCTAAGCAAAAAAATCTGAAACCATTTAAGTAGCTCGTGAAAATCGGTATCTGCACAAATCACTGGTGGTAAGCACGTTGTGCACATCTCTACCGGATTTAGTTCAAGATTCACTATTAATAATTCACCATTGCTTAAACACCCTTCACCATGAAAATTTTCCCCCTTTTCCCCCTCCTGCACCTGACCGAAAAGTGCCTTGTCAAGGCTGTTTTACTAATCCTCCTCTTCTCAATTCCTGGCTTTGTCTCTGCCCTCGATTATTATTGGGTAAACGGCTCTGGCAATTGGAGCGACTTCGCCAACCATTGGGCGAAAGTGCCCAACCCTGGCGGGCCTTCGGATTTCCACATGAACGTGCCCACCGCCGGCGACGATGCGTTTTTCACCAACAACGGCGGTACGGCCTATACCGTTTTCGTGAATGCCAGCACCACGGTGCCCAAGTGCCGCAACATGAACTGGACGACCGCACCCAACGGTGCCATCCTTGACGGCAGCGCCATAGGCCGGCTGGACATCTATGGCTCGGTGGTGCTGAACAGCAATATGAGCATCATCTTTCTGGGTGAGATTCATTTGATTGCTTTTGGCTCGGCGAGTACGATTACGAGCAATGGCGTACACTTCCCGGGAGTTGTATATTTTGAAGGGACATCAGGAGGCTGGATGTTAAATGATGATTTATTCGTGGATGTGTCCCTTACGCACAATGGGGGCACATTGATGACGAATGACCAGACGGTAACCGTTGGCAGTAGCTCTAATTACAGCGGCTTTTGGGGCAACTACGGCATCCTCCACCTTGGCGACTCTGATTTCATCATCAATGGCGGGTCTGGTACTTTTTATTACGCCCCAGCCGATTTTGATGCTGGCACCTCCCACATTATCTGCAATTCTGGGGGCTTTGTGGAAGGTATTTTTAACCAGCCGACAAACAGCCACTTTTTCGATGTGACTTTCACCCATTCTAATCCAACGGGTCTTGTAAACGGCAGTGTGGACGGCACCTTAACATTTGAAGGTTTTGGACAAATACGGGCAACCCCATATTTTGCTTCCCCGCCTGTACTCAACAATGTAATTTTCGAAGAAGACGGGCAAATTTACGATGCGTTCGATTACGTCCACCTGACCTTGACGGCTGGAAAAATTTACACTTTTAGAGACTATCCTGGCGGGGCAAATGGTACCGACCAGACCATCCTTCCAGGTGGCACCATCACCGCCAACAGTGGCACGAATTGCAACAATTTCATCACCCTCAAATCAGGGGATTTCGGTACTCCCGTCGAGTTCATCAACAACTCAGGCAACGACATCACCGTCACGGGCGTGGCACTCGAAGACATCCATGCCTCTGGCGCAAACAGTCTCATTAATAATTTCGGTGCCAACTACAGCAACAATACCGGCTGGACTTTCACGAATTTATGCCCCGCAGCATCCCTTTATTGGGTTGGCGGGGCAGGGGATTGGGACGATTATGCCCATTGGTCAACGACAAGCGGTGGCACAACTTGCAATTGTCTCCCTAATCCGGCGACGAATGTGTTTTTTGACGCAAATTCAGGGTTTACAACCAATCCCGGTAATGTCGTTCTTGCACCAGAAAACTATTGTAAGGACATGGACTGGACTGGAGTTATGGGCAACCCGATTTTACAAGCCTTCTATTCTAAATTGTACATCTATGGTTCCGCTACCTTTGCTAATTCCAGTCAAATGGGAATAAGCTACAATACTGACCGGATGATATTTCGAGCAGCGGGGGTGGCGACAATAACAACCAGCGGACTTTTTTTGAGTACTTATGTCCGCTTTGAGGGTAATGGCACATTTGATTTTTTAGACGATTTTAATGCCCTTTCTGTTGCTCATATAGACGGTACAATCAATACAAATGCACATACTATAAATATCGGTCAATGGTACGGAAGTAGTGATTTGGAAGGTGTTATTTACAATAAAGGTGCGGAGTTATGGTTGGGAAATTCAGGCGGCAGTTCAATTATGAACGTGAATGGAATCTTTATTTCCTATTACGAACCAAGTTTGTTTCATGCCCTCGAATCTCATATATTTCTATCCGATGGAAGTTTTTTATACGGCGGAGGTCTAAGTTTTTGGAATGTAACATCTGTCAACAATGGACACATTCAAGCCGATAACTCTTTTTTTAAGCATTTAAAAATGGATGGAAATGGACACTTTTCTGGCTCACATACTTTTGAGACGCTCACACTTACCGGAGGTTATGCTTATCGAATAGATGCTGTGGCTCACCAAACTATTAATGCCGTTGGTTCGCTTAATGTTGTAAATGCCGACTGTGAGAACTTGGCTAATATCTATGCCTTTTACCCACAAGATATTGCCAAGATAGCCAAAACCAGTGGCAATCTTACCCTCAATAGCGTCAGTCTCGACAATGTGTACCCCGACATGACAACTGGTGCTACATATTCGGCCATTAACAGTGTCGGCTTGCAGCCACAGGTCATCACGGATTGGAACATGACGAATGGCCCGGCCCGCAGCCTCCATTGGATCGGTGGGGCTGGATACTGGCACGATGCAGCGCATTGGTCGCTCACTTCCGGCGGGGCAGGCGGTGAATGCCCTCCGACACCACAGGACGATGTGTTCTTTGACGGTGGTTCAGGACTTGGAGGGGCTGCCGTGACGGTGGGCCAGAAATTTGCTTTTTGTAAAAATATGGATTGGACGGGCGTTGGGAGCGGGGCCATATTTGACAATACCACCAATGGAAATAATACAGACATTTTCAGCGGAAACAACATCGCAGTTTTTGGCAACTTGACTTTTGCTTCCAATATGGTCAACGACTTTGGTGCCAGTATTTTTATGAGAGGAAGCCAGCCAGCTAGCATTACAAGTTCCGGAAACCATTTCAAGCACCAACTCCTGTTCTGGAATCCAGATGGTGACTGGAGCCTGTCGGATGACCTTTGGGTTGATTTAGAGGTTCAACATTACTATGGTAAATTGACCTCCAATAACCACAATATTAAGGTGGGGTATAATTGGGGCAATTACCCACCGGGTAATACAGCAGAATTGTTCTTGGGAACTACCACTATGACCATTCTGAGCAATATTGCTGGAAGGGGGTATGGGACTTTCTGCTATCAACCAAGCAAGTTTCATGGCGAATCTTCAAACATTGTGTTCGAGGATAATCTACCAGGATTACTCTATGTTTACTACGACAATCTGGAGTTTCACAATATTACTTTCAAAGCACCTGCCTCCGCAATGGGAAAAGGAGGTATCAATGGTAAGCTGATTTTTGAAAAAACGGGCTATTTTTTTTATGAAACAAGTGACAATATCCATGAAGCTGAATTCCACGATGACTTTGATTTCCAAATATCCCGCAATTTTCATATAATCACTTTTTATCCAGGCAAACGATACACCATTGCTTGGGGTAGAACAATAGGGATCCTCCCCTACCTCGGCGTCGAAGGCCAATTTATCGCCCAGGGCCTCCCCGGCCAGTACATCGAAATCAAATCCTCCAACCCCAGCGCCCCACCAGCTATCATCCACATGGACGACATAGACGGCGGCACCACCTGCACCAAATACCTCTTCCTCACCGGCCTGACCCACACCGGCACGGAAGAAATCTACGTCCCCACCCCCGGCGGCGATGTCTTCAACAACACGGGCTGGCAGTTTTTCCCCTGCAACCCCTGCCCTGCCAGCATCCCCCTGCTCGACCCGGCCAGCGTCACCGCCGTGTGTACGCCCAGCCAGGCCACCCTCATCCTTGCCGGCCTCAAGGCCGACGAGTGGGCCAACTGGTACACCGACCCCGCCGCCGTCACCAACCTGGTCTATACCGGTGGCAACCTCTTCCAGCCCAACATCACCGGCCCGGCCACTTATTACGCCAGGGTCTATAGCGACGGTGCCCTCTGCGAATCCACTGTGGTGCTGACGGTGGACATCACCACCGACGGCCCCCTGCCCGCCGTGTTCAACGTCACGGGCGGCGGCAATTTCTGCGCCGGCAACAGCGGCGCAGCCGTCGGGCTGGACGGTTCGGAGACCAGCGCCCAGTACCAGTTGCTGCTCGGCGGCAGCCCCACCGGCCCCCCGCTCAACGGCACTGGGGCTGCCCTCTCCTTCGGCATCCAAAACCTTTCCGGCACCTACACCGTGCAGGCCTCCGTGCCCGGCACCATTTGCACCCTCGGCATGAACGGGAATGCCGTCCTGTCCATCGGTACCCTGCCCGCCGTGGATGCCGGCGTCAACAGCCTGCCCTGCCCCGGCCCCGGCCCCCTGCAGCTCACCGAATGCGGCGGCGAGGCCGTCTCCTGGAGCTGGACCGGCCCGGCCGGCTTTGCGTCCAACGCCCAGAACCCGGCCATCCCCAACCCGACCTACGCCAATGTCGGCACCTACACCATCACAGTGTCCGGGGCGAACGGCTGTACAAGCAGCGACGATGTTTCCTTTAATTTTTCGTCCAGCCCCGTGGCCCTGTGCCAGAACCTCACCGCCGTCCTTGACGGCTTTGGGCAGGCCACCCTCACCGCCGCCCAGGTGGACAACGGCTCTTATGACAACTGCGGGCCGGTCACGCTCTCGCTCTCGAACGGCCTGTTCAACTGCGGCCAAACCGGCCCCAACACCGTGACGCTCACCGCCACCAGTGCCGGGGGCATCAGCGCCACCTGCACGGCCACCGTGACGGTGTTGGATATCCAGACCCCGACCCCGGCTTGCTACCCTTCCCTGGCCGTCGTTGTGCCCTCCTCCGGCACCGTGACCTTGCCGGCCAGTACCTTCGACGCCGGCAGCGACGACAATTGCGGCATAACGCTCAGCGTCAGCCGGGACAACCTCACCTATGCGCCGGACATTACCTTCGACTACAACGACATTGGGAACACCGTGACCGTCTATCTGCGGGTACAGGACGCATCGGGCAACTTCGACTATTGCGTCACATCTGTCAACGTGAGCGGCGCCCCTCCCGCCACCTGGTACAAGGACATGGACAACGACAGCTACTCGGACGGCACCAGCTACACAGGCTACGCCCCGCCGCCGGGCTACCAGTTGCCCGGCAACCTGACCTCCACCAGCGGCGACTGCGACGACAACAGCCCGACCACCTGCCCCGGTGCGCCGGAACTCTGCAACGGCCTCGACGACGACTGCGACGGCTACCCCGAAGCGGCCACCAACACCTGGACGGCCCTGGGCGACGGCCTCCATTGGTCGGACCCCGCCAACTGGAGCGACGGCCTCGTGCCGCTGCCCTGCCAGGACGTCGTCATCCCCGCCACCTACTCGGCCTGGGTGCCAACAGGCCTGAACGCTACCGCCCGGACGCTGGACGTGTCCCTGAATGCCGTGCTGACGGTGGACGGGGTGATGGAGGTGGGGAACTGAGATATGATTTGTAAGTTTTCAGGCAGGTTCCTGCTATTGCAAAGCAACATAAATGAGCGAGATGCTATGGCGCAGAAAGTAGTAAAACAATAAACCAAGCCGGAGAAAAAAGCTTGGTAAATTGAACCGTAAAACAACCTCCCGAAAACCCATTTTTTTCGTGGAGGTTGTTTTTTTCAAAAACCTATCCTAATGATACTTGCAAAAACGTCCACCCTCCAATCCCCCGCCGCCCTCTACAACGGCAAACAGCAACTGCCAGGCACCCTCGTCCTGACCGAAGAACACCTCCTTTTTACCTTCGACGATTACCGGCATAGCCACCTGAATTTGCAAATTCCGCTGGCAGACATCGAACAGGCGGAGGAATTTCTCATTTACAATCTTACAAGGAATGGCCTGAAAATCACGAGTGGGGACGGGCATTTCGACTTGTTCGAGCTGGAGGATATCTAAATAACAGAAAACCCACCGGGAAAAGGCCAAGGCCTCCCTGAACCGTCCTCATGGCTCCCCTCTACCTGCAAGACAAACCCGCTGCTGTGCACATTGACGATCTGCACGCTGGGTTCACTGATGCGCACTGGAAAATGGTGCCCCAGGCTTGTGATTTTAGAATTTGTGAAAATAGGATTCTTTACTTTTACTACCTTCACTCAACTTTCCTACCCAAACAGCACTTAATACAAGGGCATCCAACTCCCAGCTTGATTATCATGAGAAACTTCTTCGAAATCATTAAAGAAGGCCTCCACTTCAACAAGTTTGAAGTGGGCGATCTGGTCGTCGTGGAATACAGCTGCCCCCTGGAGGACGAACACTTGGGCCTTTTCTCCCAATCGGATTACCTGGTGCATGTGCTGAGCGGTAAGAAAACCTGGAAAACCATCAACGGCGTTTGGGTCTTGGAAGCTGGCGACACGCTTTACCTGAAAAAAGGAGCGGCCATTATCAACCAATATTTTGAGGAAGAATTCTGCCTGTTGGGCTTTTTTATTCCCGACTATCTGATACAGGAATGCCTGGCCGATGTTGTCGGAAAAATACCCATCCAGCACAACGAGGAAGCCTTTCAATTTACGGCGGCAGCACTGCAATCCAACCATTACCTCGACGGCTATTTCCAATCCATGCTGAACTATTTCAGGGGAAAGGAAAAACCGCTCGATGAAATCCTGAAAATCAAGCTGAAAGAACTGCTCATCAACGTGATCTGCAGCGACGAAAACCCTGTCCTGGCCGCCTACTTGAAGTCCATCGCCCTGGCCGGCGAATTTTCCCTGCCGCTCATCATGGAAACCAATTATTGCTACAACCTGAGCCTCGAAGAATTTGCCAAATTGACCCACCGCAGCCTGTCCACCTTCAAGCGGGATTTTCAAAACTACTACAACATGCCCCCCGGCCGGTGGCTGCTCGGCAAACGGCTGGAACGCTCGGCCCAGTTCCTGCTGGGCGAAAGCGCCAATGTGACCCAGATCGCCTTTGATTGTGGTTTTGAAGATGTGTCCCATTTCAGCCGGGCCTTCAAGCAGCGTTTCGGCTGCCCGCCCAGTGAGTTCCGCAAAGTTTCCGCCTGACTTTTCCCCGCCTGAACTTTTCAGTCAAGAGATTAGACTGCTGGGCAAAGCGCCCGGGCGCCGGCACGCCCCACCTTTGCGCCATAATTTAAACCAAAATTGATTCACCATGGAAACAATGGAATTAGTACAGACAGATTGGGTAAAACTGACCCACCGGCTCGGAAAGGAATTTGAAAGACGGGCAGCGGCCTCCGACCAGAACGGCACTTTCGTGTTTGAAAACTACGAACAACTAAAGGAGCACCGCTTTTTCTCCGCCATGATACCCGAAGAATTGGGCGGCGGCGGCCTCAGCCATGCCGGGATGTGCCAGATCATCCGCACCCTGGCCCACTATTGTAGTTCCACTGCGCTCGCCTTTGCCATGCACCAGCACCTGGTGGCGGCGGCCGTTTGGAAGTACAAGCAACAGGGCCTTGGGGCCTCCATGTTGCAGAATGTGGTCGGGCACCAGTTGGTTCTGGTAAGCACGGGAGCCCGGGATTGGCTGGAGTCGAACGGCGAAATGGAAAAAGTGGAAGGCGGTTACCTGTTTTCCGGTAAAAAACACTTTGCCAGCCAATCTGCCGGCGGCGATGTGGCCGTGACCAGCGCCCCCTTCCAAATTGCGGAAAACGAGTGGCAAGTCCTTCACTTTTCCGTGCCGATGAAAGCAGATGGCGTCCGTGTGCTCGACGATTGGGACGTGATGGGCATGCGGGCGACCGGTTCGCAGACTATTAGTTTCGAGTCGGTTTTTGTCCCCGAATCTGCCATTACGCTGGCGAGGCCCCGTGGGCTGTTCCATCCCGTTTGGAGCGTGGTGCTGACGGTGGCCATGCCGCTGATCATGTCCGCTTACGTGGGCATCGCCGAAAAAGCGATGGAAATAGCCCTGGCCATTGGCAAAAAATACCAGCGCCAACAGCCCCACCTGCCTTACATCGTTGGCAAATTGAACAACTCATTATTGGCCACCCGGGCACAGTGGAAGGCCATGTACCGGCTGACCAACAACTTCGATTTCAAACCGCAGGAATCCATTTCAATAGAAATGCTGAGCTACAAAACCAACGTTTCGGACGGAGCCATCCAAACGGTGAGCCTGGCAATGGAGGCCATCGGCGGGCAGTGTTTTTACCGGAAAAATGTGCTGGAACGGCTGTTCCGGGACGTGCAGGCGGCGCCGTTCCACCCGCTGCCGAGGTGGGAGCAGTATGCCTTCACCGGGGAGCGCTTGCTGAAGGATTGAGCCCCCGTGCTTCAGGGCCCCTCCACCTGCAAGACAAACCCGCTGCTGTGCACATTGACGATCTGCACGTTGGGATCTTTAGACAAGTATTTGCGCAGCCGTGCAATAAAAACGTCCATGCTTTTGCGGGCCAGGAAATCGTTGCGCTGCCATATTTTCTGCAGCACAAATTCCCGTTGCACCAGTTGGCCCCTGCGGTCGCAGAGCAGTTTCAAAAGATGGGATTCCATCTCCGTCAGTTCCCGTTGTTCGCCGTTGAAAAGCAGCAGGCCTTGCCGGCTGTCGAAAATGTATAGGCCGATTTGATAAACAGAAGGGTTGGCCGGCCCAGGTCCTGCCTGGTTGTCGGCTGCCCTTTTTAATACAGCCTGTATCCGGGCCACCAATTCTTCCTCGTCCACTGGTTTTTTGAGGTAATCATCGGCTCCGGCCTTGAAGCCCCGCACCACATCGGCATGGAGGGATTTTGCCGTCAGGAAGATGATGGGCAGATTGGCCCGGCGTTGGCGGATCAGTTCCGCCACGGTGAAGCCGTCGAGGGCGGGCATCATGACGTCGAGCAGGCAAAGGTCGAAGGGTTTTTCGTTGAAAAGCCGCAGGCCGGCTGCGCCGTTTTCCGCCCAGTCCACTTCAAAGCCACGGGTGGCGAGGAATTCTTTTAACAGGAAGCCTAACGTTTCGTCATCTTCCACCAGCAGGATTTTTGGTTGCATACCTTGTTTGATTGAAGGCAGGCGGCTTTTGGGAAAATGCAGCTTTGAAGCCAACAGCTTTTATTAAACCGCCCAAATGATTGCCTGCCCAGCTAATATAAGCGACATTTGTCCCCGATCGGAAACAAATTATTTTCGACCGTGTTCCTGTACCAAATCCGTGGAACATCAATCCACGAAAAACGAATATGCAACGACAAGTTGAAGCCCATTTGCCCACCGGTTGGGGAAATTTTAACATACTCGCCTACGCCGACTCGGCGGACGACCTGACGCCCCATGTGGTACTGGCCCACGAAAACTTCGACCCTTCCCGCCCGGTTTTGGTGCGCATCCATTCCGAGTGCATGACCGGCGACGTGTTCCACTCCCTGCGCTGCGACTGCGGGGAGCAACTGGCCAGGGCTTTGGAAATGGCCGCCGAACAAAAGGGCATCGTCATCTATCTACGCCAGGAAGGAAGGGGCATCGGACTCATCAACAAGCTCAAAGCCTACAACCTGCAGGACAAGGGCCTCAACACCGCCGATGCCAATACCCACCTCGGCTTCGAAGTAGATGCCCGGCAATACCATCTCGCCGTGGAAATCCTGGAAGATATGGGCATCCGAAGGATCCACCTGCTCACCAACAACCCGCTCAAGATAGAAGCCATCGAAAATTCCAGCATCGAGATTGCCAGCCGGGTGCCGCTCATCATCGAACCAAAAAAAGAAAACCATTCCTACCTGAAAACAAAGCGGGAACTGATGGGGCACCTGCTGAATATTTGAGCCATAATTAGACTTTATTCCAAAATAAGAATTAGCAAATTAAAGGTAATTAACTTGTTGATTGTCAGCATTCAAATTATCGCTCATGTTCTGTCAATGCCGATGTACCGTTAGTGACGGGATGACCCGTACCTCCAAAATTAAGTTTTTTATAAAATGCTACCGGGCGTTCGAGCGGGACGGTGATTATTAAAAACTTCCAGCAGGGAAGTGGCAGGAAAAAACCTGGCAATCCAACGAATGGGAGTGGAAGATTGGGAAAATAAGCTTGAATTGGCATCTTTTTAACAAAGTTCATTCCTTTGCAGTGTCATTAAAAATAAAGCCATGTTTAGAGCATTTATTCTTTCCTTTTTTGGCCTTTTCGTCATGGCCACACTACCGGCGCAGGAAGGCTGCCGGATAAAAGTCGTGCTGGACGGATACACCTACGATACCCTATGGTTTGGCCATACCTTTGGCAAACGGGAAGTACCTGAATTTTTCGGCCTGCGGCAACCCGACGGCTCGTACGAGCTGAGAAGCGAAGCCCCGCTGCCCAGCGGCATGTACGCCATCATCTACCGGAAAAACCCTACCCTGTACGAATCTTTCCAGTGTTGGCTGGCTGATGGACAACGCAACTTTATCGTGGACACCAAGCTCAGGGAACCTTACCAGGCCACCGTAAAAGGTTCGCCGGAAAACGAAGCCCTCTACCGATATAATAAGGTCTTCAAATCACTCGATGACCACCTTGACGATGCCATCGATCGCTGGCGCTACCTGCCGAACGAGGAGAATTTCCACGCAAGGGTAGCAGCCGAAAAGGCCCTGCATGATATTCAGCAGACTTTTATTGAGCAAAATCCCGGCACCCTAACGGCGGAACTCATCCGCCAGACCATGCTCCCCTTGCCCCCGGAACCAGACGCCGAATCTTCCAATTGGGAAGCAGAGGCCGAACGGCGCTGGCACTGGCAAAAAACGCACTATTTCGACAATATGGACCTCGGCAAGGAGGGTTTCACCCGCTATCTGCAATGGATGGAAGCCACCGACTTTTACCTGCTCCACCTGCCGCCACCCAGCCCGGATACGACCATTGCCTTGATTGACGATGTCTTGCAGAAGCTGGAAGCCAACCCCGATGCCTGGCAGTACTACAATAAATACCTCACCACTTCCCTGGCGAGGATGAGCCAATACCGGCTCGATGAAGTGTTCGTCCACATGGTGCGGACATACCTGGACACCGGCAAGGCCACCTGGGCCGATGCCGACGACCTGCGCAAAATGACCGCCGATGCTGAACGGATGGAGCCACTATTCGAAGGGAAAAAAGCACCCAACATCACCTTGTACGACCAGGCCGAAAACCCCGTCAACCTCTACGATGTGCAGGCACCCTGCACTATCCTGGTATTTTACATGCCCGACTGCTCGCACTGCAAAAGGGAATTGCCCCGCATCAAGGAATCTTATGCCCGCTACAAAGCCAAAGGCTTGAAAGTTGTGTCTGTCTGTGGGAAGTTCGGGGCCGATGCCGCACAGTGCTGGGACTTTGCCGAGACCTTCCAACTGCCCAAAGACTGGTACCTGGTATGCGATCCGGAGCGGCGCTCCAACATGGCCACCCTCTTCAACCTGCGCTCTTTCCCCCGCATTTATTTCCTGGACAAAGACAAAAATATCGTGTTCAAACGGGCCGGGGAAATGGAGGACTGGCAGTTAGATGCAGTCTTGGAGGGAGTGGCATGGTAAACCTTCAGGAACTGTTTCAAAACCTACCATCCAGAAAAAACTATCAGGGAGAGGGGAGTTTGAAATGAAAAATTTTTCTTTAAACCCGGCATTTAGGTTTTATAGGTCACCGCATTTGAAATTAATGATTGAATTGTGCCAGTTCCAGCCATTCTTGAGAGGCGGGGTTATCGAACCCCGTAGTTCCGGAACTGCGGGGTTCGATAACCCCGCCCCTCAAGAGACCTTCGGATTAATTTTCAATGCGAGCGTCTGTAAAGCAGTTTCTTAAATCTGAATCAAGGATAAAAAAAAGGGGCGGCTCAAATCGCCGAAAAGGGTAATGAAAAAAATACAGAAAAAGATGAAAAAAATGGGGCAAAAACTTGACAAGCATGTATTTGGACTATAAATTTGCCCATGTAACAAAGAGAACAAAGAATTACAAAGGAAATCAGTTTTTTTACTTAGTTATATTTCGGATTTCCAATCATTTAAGGTTTTTTTGAGTGAGGTATCCTTTGATTGATCTTTGTGTAATTCCTTTTCTCGCCTCACTCGGTATTTTTAATTTTTAATTCATTTTAAAATTTTTCTTTACCTACCTTGCCGGGTGTTGAGCTTGCTCCACCCGGCAATTCTACTTTTAGCCCATTCCTTTTCCCTGCCTTTCATAGTTTTGTCAACAGCCTTCCCAATCCTGCTCCAACCTCTGGCCACCAACTTCCGTTTCAAAGAAGCGATGTGCGCCACAACGCTACCAAAGACAATGCGGCCAAAGCAGAAGAAAACGGCAGCTGTTTCGGACAGGTTGTAGCAAATGATGGGCTGGCCTGGGCAACAGGAGGCGCATACTCTCAGGCAGTTTGTTGCATCCGCCGTTGCATCATCTCAGCATAGGTTGGGTAGGATGGTCGTTGGGGGGAAGCGATCATGAAAACCAAGCCTGGCGACCCGCTTTCCAATTTTAGTGTGGCGGTATCTTTTACCAACACAAAATCATCCGCCTTCACCGCTTCGCCATTGATGGAAAACTGCCCCTCTTGCACGTACAGCGAATAGACATTTTCTGGTGAAATAGATTTTTCCCAATTGGCTTTTTTAAAACTAAGTTGCTGTATTTCAAGTCCCTCTGTATCCAGTTCAATGGGCGAACTCGACCCAATGTAGGTTTTCACGGAAATATCGCCGTCCTGAACCACAGGCAGATCAGCGCTTTTATAATCGTCGTAAGTAGCGGGTTGCTGGAGGGTTTTGTTCAAATTGGGGTCGAACCAGATTTGGAAGATAGCCCCGTTCTTGGCAATGAATTCCGAATGGCTGATGCCACTGCCCGCCCGGATAATCTGGGCGTCGCCTTCGTACAGTGGCCGCCATTCTTTCAACTTGGTATCAAAGTGCTTGATGTACCCTTTCAGCACGAACGACATGATCTCAAAGCCCTCGTGCGGGTGCAGGCCGATGGTGCTGTCCACATTGGCCTCTGCGTAGGCCCAGTAAAACAGGTTGGAGTAGGGACGGGTAATGCCGCCCTCCCGGGGAAAGCCGATCGGCTTGTTTTCAACGATTTCGCCGCCGTTGAAGGCGCCACGGGCTTGTCTTTCTTTGGGAATAACTTGGATGGACATAGGTTTTTTATTGAAAATGGAGAATTGAAAATGGAGAATTGAGAAAGGTTAACAAGATGGAACAGGGCTTGGTTTTCCAGATTTTCAAAATGGCTACCTTTGCCGCCCCGAAAAACATGTCATTGCAACTAAAAAAATCTATCAATCCTGATAAAAATGGAACAACATCGCACCGAAATAAACACCCTCGGCGAATTCGGCCTCATCGAACACCTTACCAAAGATTTCGGCCTGCGCCAGCCCTCTTCCCTGCGTGGCATCGGCGACGACGCTGCTGTGATTGACAATGGCGATCACCTGACCGTCGTCTCCACCGACCTGCTCGTGGAAGGCATCCACTTCGACCTGATGTACTTCCCGCTGAAACACCTTGGCTACAAGGCCATCGTCGTAAACCTCTCCGACATCTACGCCATGAACGCCCACCCGAAACAAGTGACTGTGTCCATCGCCATTTCCAGCCGCTTCAGCGTAGAGGCGCTGGAGGAACTGTACGACGGCATCAAGCTCGCCTGCGACCAGTACGGGGTGGACCTGGTGGGCGGCGACACGACTTCTTCTTTGAAAGGCTTGATTATCAGCGTGACGGCTATTGGGCAAGGCGAAAAGGGCAAATTGGCCTACCGCAGCGGCGCCAAGCCCGGCGACCTCCTTTGCGTGACAGGCGACCTCGGCGGCGCTTACCTTGGCCTCCAGATTTTGGAACGGGAAAAGCAAGTTTACCTTTCCACGCCTGGCATACAGCCAGATTTGGAGGAACAAAAATACCTCGTCGAGCGCATCCTGAAACCAGAAGCCCGCAAGGATATGATCGAGTTGTTTGAAAAAAACAGGCTCGTCCCTACGGCTATGATCGACGTGTCGGACGGTGTTTCTTCTGACCTCATGCACATCTGCAAGGCTTCTGGCGTGGGCGCTATCATCGAGGAGGCCGGCGTGCCCATCCATGAAGAAGCCAAAATGATGGCGCTGAAATTTCAGATGGATCCGCTCACCGCTGCCCTGAACGGCGGCGAGGACTACGAACTGCTCTTCACCATTGACCCGAAAGACATCGAAAAAGTGCGCCTGCTACCCGACCTCTACATCATGGGCGAGATCACCGAGGCGAGCGAAGGGGTGAAGATGCACTCTACGGGCGGCAAGATCCACGACCTGGTGGCCCAGGGCTGGAAGCATTTTTAACGGCGGGTAAACTACCGCCCTTTTGATACACCCGGTACCGGGAACCCGATATGCAGGCAATCATCAACTGGTTCAACAAACCCTATCCCTTCGATGGAAGCTGGAGCAGGAATTTCGCCCAGGCCGCTTGGGCGGGGCTGTTCGTCATGCTGTTCCTGTTGGTGTTCAAGCCCTTCGGCACGCAGATACCTGCCGAATATTTCTGGTTTTACGCCCGGGTCTGTTTCTATTTTGGCCTGGTCACCTTCGGGGTGCTACTGCTGTCAGCCCTGGTGATGCGGGCCTTGCCCGGTTTTTTCCGGGAGGAAGGCTGGTGTATCTGGAAGGAAATCCTTTCCAGCCTGGCCATCATTTCGCTCATCGGCTATGGCAACCTGATTTTTGCCCACTTCTTTTACGGCCAGCCGCTTACGGGCCAGGTCGTTTGGTTTTGGCAAAAAGCCACCTTTCTTATCGGCCTTTTCCCTGTGCTGTTCATGGCCTACACCAAGCAGCATTTATTGCAAAAGAAATTTTCCGCAGCGGCCGAGTCGCTCAACGTCAAAATCGAATCGCACCAACCGCCCGCCGGGCCGCCCGCCGGCACCGGGCCGGCCATTACCCTGTCGGGGGACAACCAGAACGAAACCCTCACTCTGCCCGCCGGCCAAATCTTGTACCTCGAGGCTGCCGACAACTACGTCCGCGTTTTTTACCAGCAAGAAAACAGCACGGGAAGCACCCTGCTGCGCAGCACACTGAAAAACATGGAGGCCCAGCTGAGCGGCCACCCGCAATTTTTCCGCT
The DNA here is from genome assembly GCA_020636005.1 of Lewinellaceae bacterium. GTDB lineage: Bacteria > Bacteroidota > Bacteroidia > Chitinophagales > Saprospiraceae > UBA6168. The sequence goes on along the minus strand of JACJYR010000001.1, from coordinate 3,397,327 downwards.
GCCACCGCACTTTTCTGGTCAACCTCGACCGGGTCGTCCACGTGAGCGGCAATGCCCAAGGCTACAAACTTCACCTGGAAGGCTGCGAAATAACTATACCTGTCTCCCGAAGCCTGAACGAAGAGGTCAATCGGAGGATTAAATAGTTGTGTTTAGGTGCTTGGGTGTTTAGGTGTTTTTTCGTCGCATTCAAAATGAAATGAAGCATATTTAATAAAATAGAACATGAATTGAGGCTTCAAAGTAAGGTGCAGCACCTTCGAAATTAAATTTTCCCGCTCCCTTCCAAAAGCGGGCGGTTTAAACCGCCCGCTTTTGGAAGGGAGCGGGAAAATTGCCCTGTGCAACCTTGTTGACACAAGCCCACCCGCAGTACATTTGACTCACCGCCAAAAATTCCACCCAATTTCCCAATTTCTGAATATCCCAATTTCCACTTCCCCATTCGTCCCAGTGCCTTGCCGTTTGTCCCAAACGCTTGCCATTCAGCCCATTAGCTTTCCGCTTAGCCCTCTTTCCTGCACGGCTGTTGCATTCCCCTTTCCTTTGCCCCGTTCACTTTTTTTCACCTAAAATATTGAAACATGGAATTGCTCGGTAAACTGCTTGATTACATCCATGTCCTTGCCGGCGTGCTCACCCTGCTCGCTGGCCCCGTTGCCATTTTGTCCAACCGGAACATGAAACTGCACCGCATTGCAGGCAAAATTTTCTTCTATTCAATGTCCATCGTAGTGTTATCGTCCGTCGTGAGTTTTGTAAAACACCCGCAGGCTGTGTTTTATCAGTTTTTGCTGGGCATCGCCGTTTTGGTGGGCTACAACATCCTGCGGGCCATACGTGCCATACAATTTATGAAAGGTGCCTCGCCGGGCGGTTTTGACAAAGGACTGGTATGGTTTACCGGCCTGTCGGGCCTTACCATGCTGGCCGGGGCCGCCGTTTACATCAACAAAGGCAGTGGCGTTGCCCTCCCCATCCTTTTCACCGTGTTTGGGCTTGGTACGCTGCTGGACTCCCTGAAATTTCACCGGATGATCGAATCGCCCGGCATCAGCAAAGGCTGGTGGCTGCGCCTGCACGTTTTGTCCATGTTCACTGCCATCATCGCATCCACCACGGCCTTTACCGTCAATGTCGGGGGTTTTCTGCCCTGGTATTTGCAGTGGTTCGGGCCGGCGCTGCTGTTCCAGCCTTTTGCTATTTATTTTTTGAGAAAAAGGAAATTGACGAAAAAGGCGTTGGAAAGCACGGTGCCGAAGGGGGCCGTGATGGCTCGAGCTTAAAGCATGGCGGCAAGGTTTGCAGGATGGAACCCTGCCGCAGGGACTAAGGCCTTGCCTGCGTTTTGGGTGGGTTTCTCCTGTAGAATTAGTGAGCAAAACAGCGTCCGCTTGCCACCGTGGTTTTCACACTTTCAGCAACAACCACTCCCGCTCCGCCACCGCTTTGGTGTCCACAATTTCTTTCCGCAATTTTTCCCGTGCCGCCCTGTCAGTGGCGGGCGTTTGCAGCAGTTTTTTGATGAAACGAATCAGGTTCAGGTAGTTCTGCCGCAGGTAGCCCACGTCCCGGCGGCGGCGCAGAAAGACCTGGAAGCTGTCGAGCAAGGAATCCAGCGCTGAAAATTCGCCGAGTTCGAAGTAGCTCCGCAGCAGCATCCGGCGGGCATCGAGCTGGTGCAGCAGGTCGTTGAATTCCGTTTGCGTGAGCAGTTCCAGCACCCGGCCGTATTCGGAGCGGCGGAAGTGCAGCGAGGCGAGGTTAAACAGGTAGGCGCTCTCCCGGTGGCTTGGCTCCAGCGAGTCCTTGAATTTTTTTAAAAAATCCTCCACCCAATCGAAGGCTTTCAGGCCCAGCCCGGCGTTGGCGATGTTGTTGTAGGTGAAACGGGAGAGCACGCCCCCGTCCGTAAATACCTCATTTTCAAGGCCCTCCCGGTAAATTTCAAACACCTGCCGCAGGTAAAATTCGTGCCCGCCCGCCTCCTGCTGCGTGTTGATCTGCCGGATGCAGTAGTTCACGGCCAGCGTGTAGATGTCCCGCATTTCCGCCTTCGGGAATTGCTGGAAATGCAGCCGTACCGCCTCCCGAAGCCGCCCGAACCAGGGCTTCGAATCCTCCTCCGCCAGCGCCCGGTAGGCGTAGTAAAAAATGCCGATGGCCGGCACCGCCTGCAACTGCTGCCGCTCCACCTGCGCCAGCACCTCGCCGAGCAGGTCGAGGCGGTAGCTGGTCTCCGAGACTGCTTTGTGCATGAGCGCCGTGCAGCCCTGCCGCAGTTTAGTGGCGATGAAATACAGATCCGTTTCACCGGCCATTTCCTGAAAACTGCGGGAAGCCGTGCGCCGCTCGCTCACCCCCGATTCGTACTTTTCCAGGTGCAGCAGGTGGCTGAGGTAGTGGAAATCCGTGTTGCGGTGGGGCTGTGCGGCGAGGCTATCCTCCGCTTTTTTCAGGGCCGTTTCGAATTGGCGGTCGAGGCCCCGTTTGCGCATCGCACGGGCCAGGTGGATTTGAAATGCCGCCTCGCCGCCGCCCATCAATTCGTTGTAACCCAGGAAGTTCTGCGCCGCCTGATAGAGGAAGGACATGGCGTAGCTCAGTTGTTTATCGTCAAATTTTTCACCGGGGAAAACGCTCCCGAACACGTTTTCTTTATCAAAAACTTCCTCCCGCTTCGTTTCCTTTTTTTCAAAAAAATAATCGAACAGCCGCACCACGTCGTCCCGGTGGTTGAAGAAAGGCGAGCGGAGGTACTTGCCGAAGGCGGTCAGTTCGGCGGGGGTGAGGGTGCGGAGGAGTTCGAGGAGGCGGGAGTTGAGCATTTACGATTTGCGATTGGGGGGATTTACGATTACAGGCAGAGCAGGTCGCCGGCAGGCAGGAGTTTCTGAAGTTGTTCCCTTCGGTTCCCTTTCGTCGTTCCTTCCATGGAAACATGGACGATTTTTGGGAGGGGGTTTGGCGGGTTGGAGAGGAATTGCTGCGTTTTTGGGAGGAAAAACTCCTGAAATTCAAAAGTTAACGCAGGCGTATCGATCAGCACGATTACAAACGAAAGCTGGGTAAGATTTTGCTGAAAGGGCATATTTTTATCAGCAGTTATCAATGCCTCAAATCCTTCTTGCTCCATTTTTTTTCGGAGTTCCCCATTTTTCAGCTTTTGCCAGCCTTTTTCACGAGCTGTATAGACCTCAATGTTAGCCAATAATTTTTTGAAACGAACATCGATATTTTCATCAAGCAGCGTTTTCATGGGCAGGCAGGGGTAAATTTTTTACAAGGTTTTGCTCCGCATAATAAAGAACCGCTTCTATTTGCTCCTCCGTCACACTGGGGAAGCCTTTTTTAAACTGTTCGAGCGAACTGTAATTCAGGTGATCAAACAGCGCCTGCACCGGCACCCTCGTCCCCCGGAAAACTGGCGTCCCACCCATGATGTCCCGATCCCGGTGGATGTATTCGGTGATGTCTTTTAGTACTTCCATGATGGTGATTTTTGACAAAATTAACCGCTTTGCGTCAGGAAGCAAAGCTTCGGCCACTGACAAACGACGGAAAGATTACATTTTAGTAAACAAGTTTATTAAAATTTTCTTGGAAACATTTTTATTTAAAAAATTGATTTACAGTTTTTTAATTTAATTATCACCAAGATTATCTTGGAATCTGCTGTTTTTTGTCTTTGCAAAGCTAAGCCCTGCCCCACACCTTTGTACCGTCCTTAAAACCGAAGGGGAAAAACCCTTTTCACCGAAAAAACACAAGACATGAAAACGTTTGACTCTTTCAATTTTAAAAATGGTAAGGCTATGAAAAGGATGAAATATTGGCTGACTGGGTTGGCTTTGCTATTCACTCTGTGGGTACAAGGACAAGGGTGGATGAAGTATTTTAATTCTGAGCCTCCACCTTCTTCCATTTATGTGGTTACTTCCCTTCAAACTTCCGATAATTCCACCATGGTATTGGCGAATCGTAGGGTCAATTCCACCACAGTTAACACTTTCCCTATTGATACCTCGGAAATATTATTGTATAAGTTCGACGAAAACGGCGTGATGTTGTTTTCAAAAAAAATTTTTAGCAGTGCTATGTTGAATATTGCAGAAGATTTTTGCGCTACCTCAGATGGTGGGTTTGTAATTGTTGGCTCGACTGTCACCCCCTTATCTCCCTTTGAGGCTGAGTCTCGTCCTCTTACTATTAAAGTGGATAGCGATGGAAATATACTGTGGCTAAGAAGCGGGCAATTGTTAGGCACCCATAGCAAGGTTGTTGAAGATAGCAATAGTAACATATCAGTCATATTTGCCGCAAAAGATAGCTTTGGTTTGTCAAAACTAACTGCCCAGGGCAATCTGCTATGGGCAAAAAAATATGCAAGTTCAGGCTTTGGAGACTTAGTAGTTCCGCATGGGGTCCTACCCATGGATGGGGGTGGTACAATGATTGCCGGTAATATTGGAATAGGCCCAACCCAATTCGTATATCATCCATTATTATTAAAAGTAGATACTGTCGGCAATATTTTATGGCATAAGATATATGATGAAAATGCTGGTTTTACTGAGCGACATTCAATAGCACAAGTGCCTGATGGCGGCATTGTTTGTTTAAATATAATGCTTGAGACAGGGAGTCCTTACTATAGGAATGCTTATATTTTCAAGGCGGATCAGGATGGGAATTTGGAAGCAGAGGCCATATTTGGAACTGTTGATGATAATGCGTATATCTTTGACCTTGTAAAGGTGAATGGTGGATTAATATTGACTGGCAGCAATCATGTGGAAGGCAGTGGGATTCCCGGTGCAGTCTTAGCTATTAAAATTGATTATGACTTAGATATTTTATGGAAGAAAAAGTATGAAAATATTATTTACCATCAACAGGGTATTTCGACAAGTCAACAAGATGATGGCAGTTTGGTTATTGTAGGTGATGCAACAGATCTGGATAAAGGAAAGACAGTATTAATCAAAGTTGACTCAAATGGCATCCTCTTCTCCTCTGCCCTCACCGGCTCAGTCCACCTCGACCCCCAATCCGACTGCCTCCCCGACACCTCCGAAGCCCCGCTCGCCAAGTGGCTCGTCCAGGCCACCGGCAACCTCTCCTTCGCCACGCTGACCGACGCAGACGGCCATTTCACCCTGCCGGTGGACACCGGCACCTACGAAGTCACCGTCACCCCGCCCGGCCCGTATTGGGAAGTTTGCAACAGCCCCACCACCGTCAACGTCGCCGCATTTTACGATACCACTACGCTCGATTTTCCCGTCAGTACCGCCGTGGACTGCCCCTACCTCGAAGTGGACATCTCCGCCCCCTTCCTCCGCCGCTGTTTCGACAATACCTACACCGTCCATTATTGCAACTATGGGACGCTGCCAACGGAAGATGCCTCGATGGAGGTCACGCTCGACCCGTACCTGTCCTATCAATCCTCGACGATACCTTTTTCAACCCAAAACGGAAACACGCTCTTTTTCGACCTCGGCGACGTGGCGGTGAACGAATGCGGCGACTTTCAGATCACCACCTACCTCGACTGCGACTCGACCGTGCTGGGGCAGACGCACTGCACCGAGGCGCATATTTTCCCCGATTCGCTCTGCATCCCCACGAACGCCGCCTGGGATGGTTCCAGCATCGAACTAAACGTTGACTGTGCGGGCGATTCCGTCGTTTTCATCATCACCAACACGGGCACGGGCGATATGGCCCAGCCGCTCGACTACATCATCATCGAAGACCAGATCGTGCTGTTGCAGGGCACGTTCGACCTGGAGGCCGGGCAATCCACAACCGTGGCGGTGGCGGCCAACGGCACCACCTTTCACATGGAGGCGCAGCAATCGCCGGAACACCCCAGCGGCACTTTTTCCGTCGGCACCACCATTGAGGGCTGTGGCGGATGGATGAGCCTCGGCTTCTTCCTGCAATGGGCCAACGGCAATCCGAACCCCTTCGTGGACGTGGATTGCCAGACCAACATCGGCAGCTTCGACCCCAACGACAAAACGGCCTTCCCCGAAGGTTTCACCGAACAGCACCTCATCGAGCCGGGCACCGACATCGAGTACCTGCTGCGCTTCCAAAATACCGGCACGGACACGGCCTTTAAAGTGGTGGTGGTGGACGTTTTACCGTCCGAACTCGACCTCGCCTCGGTGCGCCCCGGCGCTTCGAGCCATCCATACACCTACTCCGTGACGCCGGAAGGCTGGCCGGTATTTACTTTTGAAAACATCGTGCTGCCCGACTCGAACGTGAACGAACCCGGCTCGCATGGCTTTGTCAGGTTTAAGGCCTCGCAAAAGCCGGGCTTGGCCGGAGGGGATGAAATCCTCAACACAGCACTGATCTATTTCGACTTCAACGCCCCCATCCGCACGAACACGACCATCCACCGCATCGGGCAGGTATTTCCCTGGTCGGTCGTGGGGACAAGTACGGTTTTGCAGCCAAAAGCTACCTTCCGCATCATGCCCAACCCCTTGTCAGACAGCGCCATACTACAGGTGGAAGGCATCGAGCCGGGCGAGCTCCGGCTTACGCTGACGGATGTCAACGGACGCACCCTGCGGATGGAAAAGACGGTCGGCACTTCTTTTGAGTTTTTTAAAAACGAGTTGCCAAGCGGGGTGTATTTTTTCAAAATAGAAAAAGACGGGGCTTGGATCGGGAGTGGGAAATTGATGGTCAGGTAAATCGCAACCTGCTGTCAGGTTACAAAAAAAAATCCCCGCATGGTCTTGCCTTAGACCATGCGGGGATTTTTCCTATTCTAACATCCTTCAACCCTGCAGGTCTTCCTTCACCACCTCCACCAAAATAGGGGAAACTTGCAACTTAACGGCAATCTCTTCGGTGTTCGCACGTGGCTTGGCCAACAAGGAAATTATCGCTGGCTTCTTTTTATACTGTTCCAAAACAGAGGCGACAAAGTCGGGTGCCACTTCCAACACCTCGGCGGACATGGGGACGTCGAACCCTTTGTTGGCCATGTTGATGATGCCAATAATGGCCCTTTTGGCACTGCCTATCTCCATTCCTTTTTCCATTCCCTTTTCCATTCCCTTTTCCATTCCTTTTTCCATTCCTTTTTCCTGTCCTTGCTGGTACCGGACATCCTTGGTTATATCGTATGCTATTGTCATGTTGTCAATAATTTTAGTGGTTATGGCTTGCAATTTACGAAGGCCGGAAAGGATTTCCAACTGCCTGATAAATTTACTCGTAGCCAACGAATTGCCTTTGAGTTGCAGCAGGCGTTCCAATATTAAACGTATGACGGTTTCGGGTGGTTCGCTGTCGTGCCCGGCAAGAATGCTCAACAGCACTTCTTCCGGGCTGTCTGATCCGATGAAGTGCTTGTAGCTGATTTTCCAGAGGCAATGGATGTGGTATTGGAATTGTAAATTTTTGAAATCCAGCTTACCCTTGACATTTTTCAGCTCTCCTTCCAGCAGGTAAATCATGTGTTGCTCGATGGGCAATTTGTATTTCCTGATGAGCATGGCCCCGTATTCCAGCATCCGAAAGTCCGTTTCCTTTTCATCCTTCCCTTCAAACTCAATTTGCAGGGTACACCCATCGGGATATTCACCAGTGTACATCTTTTTCACGAAGTCAGGCTCTCGTTCTATGGTAGATTGAAGCTTTACCTGGGGGAGGTTTTCCAACCGTACCGGGCCAACATGTATTACAGCACGGAGCATGGCAGGAATCAAGTTTTCAAGGTTTTCCTTTAATATCTTGTCGTATTTGTTCCCTTCCCGGTTCGCTTTTTTTTGCGGTTTCTTTGGCATGGTGGGTTCAAGTTTGGTTCAAATTATTGTACATGGCATTGATAAGCTCTAATCGTTATTTCAACATCGGCAGGCTTTGAAACCCCGCCAACGTTCGTGTTCAATCAAAATAATCCCGGTTATTCTTTCACCAGAACCCGGCCCGCAATCCTTTCTCCATCCTGCTTTTTCACCACCAAAAAATATAGGCCGGGAGACAAGCCCCCTGCACTTATTTCGGACAGTTGCTGGTTGGTAAAAGCCTGCCGCAGCACTTCCACCCCCAGCGCATTCACCAAAGCCAGCTCGCCCGGTCCCGGCATTTCACCATCCAAAACCACGTTGAATGTTTCAGAAAAAGGGTTTGGAAAAACCGCCATACCAATCCCTGGCGGGCCATCTTCCAAAACATCCGAATACGGTGCATTCTCGTACCCCGGCGTGGCGTTCACGGGCTGGAAAGGCCCAGTGCCATTGGGCAGGCGGCCAAAGGAAATGTCAGTCTGCTGCTCGCCGAAAGTGTAGCCGTCAATGAGGGCGAGGTTGTCGGCGATGCCTTCATAGAGCCCGATGTATTCGCCGCCGGCGCTCAGTTTGAAATTGGCATGGAGCAGGCCCTGCGACTGATCCTCGTCTGCCCATACGACGACGTACCCATCCGGTTGTATCCAAATATCCGGGACCTGCCACTTGGCGGGGTTGTCGGGATTGTCGCTCAGGAAGCGGTTGCCGAGGAAGAGCGGCACGTCGCCCAGGTTGTGGATTTCAATCCAGTCGTCGAACTCGCCCGCCTCGTCGGCGTAAGTGCTGCTGTTGCTGGCCATGAATTCGTTGATAACGAGCGGCGTGCTCGATTCGCCGATGAAAATATGGCGGAAACCGCATACCGGCTGCCTGCTTTCCTGGCTTGCATTGTCGGCAGCATGAACGTAGTATTCCACAAAAGCCGCTTGTCCCAAGGCTGGAATAACGGCCCCGAAAACCCCATCCGCAGCAGCCCCGTCCCCATGCAACCCATCGTCGTACATGGCCGTGCAGGTGAGGTTTTGGCCATTCACCTGGTAGCAAACTTCCATGCTGGCAACGGTGCCGTCGTCCTGCGCACGGGCGGTGATGGCAATGTCCTCCATTTCTCCCGGATAGTTGTTTTCCAACGCCGTGATGATGGGAGAAATGTCGTTGAGTTCCAATTGCAGCGATGCCGAATTGTGGCGTTTGGTGATAAACTCTTTCAAACCAATGGGCGTGTGGAAAAAGGGTAGCGCCTCCTCATAGGCATTTTCAAAATCACCAAAAGTAAAACCGTAGTCGAAGGTCCTGTAAACATCTGCCTGCGCCGAAGGCGAAATCAGCGTTTTCAAATTATCAAGATAGGGGAACAAGAAGCTTTCCTGATAGAAACCGTTCAGGTATTCGTTCATGTAAAACGAAAACCGGTCACGGTACTCCGGCACGGCCATGATGCGCTCGTAGATGGGGCGGTACTCGCTTTGGTGCTGCCAGTTGTAGATGTCCCGCTCCGCCCAGTTTTGCTGAAACCAGTCAATGCCGAAGGTATTGTCGAGATCGTAGGGGATGTACTCGAACTGGCCGGTTGCCTGGTTGTGGTAGAGGTAGAAGTTGTTTTTGTTGAAAATCGGCCCGTCCCAGTTGGCAGTCAGTATGTCGGCAGCGATGGTTTTCAGGTAAGTGTCCACGTTGAACACCTGCTCCAGTTCGCAGGGCAGGCCGGCCAGCGGCGTGTTGTTCAGCACGTCAATGAAATGGGCGAGGTCGGTGTAGTCGTCCGCTTCTTCGTTGGTCTGCAGTTGGTAGGCCCGCCTGCTGCCAAACATCTCCTTGTAGGCGTCCGGGTCGTTGCCCTTGTAGTGCAGGTCGGCCGGCCAGAGGCACTTGTAGAGGTTGCCGTCCTTGTTGCCGAAACGCAGGCCGGCGAACTCTTCGTCAATGTGCTCCACATGGATGTAAATGCCCCGGTACTCGCCGTTGATGTAGAGTTCCACATAGCTGGAGCGAGGGGCCGGCACGCCCGCCCACCGCATCAAGTCCCACGAGATTTTTGACCGGGCGATGGTGGGGTCGTTGTGTTCGCCGTTGAGGTTGAGTTTTTCGAGGCCATACCAGGAGCGGCCCGGCTCGTAGGTGTTGAAGGAGACCTTGAAGGATTTTTTGGCCGATTGGCGGGAGGTGTTGCCCCGCAGGCGGAAGCCGATATTTCCGATGGTATCCGATATTTCACCATTGTGGAAAACAAAAGTGGCGTGCCAGTGGTAATTGCTTTCCTCATTGCCGGGCGCCAGCAGGATGGCCAGCGAATCCGGCGGGAGGAGAATGTCCACCCGGCCAACCACCTCGTCTTTGAACACGGGCGGGAGATCGGGGAAGGGGTTTTGGGAAAGAGCCGTGAAAAAAGCAAAAGACAAGCAAAAGGTGAAAACAGTATGGATGTATTTCATGCTATCAATTTGAAGAAAGGTATTCGGGCAATCAAAAGTAACAACTTGAAAGTTGGCAGCCCCTTTCAATATGGAAAAAACAGGGAAAGCAGGCCGTTGGAACACGCTCAGGGCCTTGCAGTTGTTGGATTTTATAAAAAACTATGCTAATGCTGCCGCTCGCCGAATCGCCGCATTAGAATATCATTAGAGTTGATTGACGCAAAAAACTATTCCCAGTGCCAAATGTCATTCGCCGGGATAAATCACTTGACTATTTTGGCGCAAAATCCACCACCGCCATGACAAAACTACAACCAGACCTTCAGCATTTATTGCCATGCCCCCCACCCGACCTGGAGGATGTGGCCAGCCAGTTGCTCGCCATCCGCAAGGATATTTTACAAAAAGAAGCAAGCCATAAAAACTTGCAAAAGGTACACCCCCGCTACCAGAAAAGCGCCCGCAACCTCCTGCAATACCTCGCCTTCCGCCTCCACGACGTGCGGGATTTGCAGCTGAAACTCTCCGACCTAGGCCTCTCCTCCATGGGCCGGGCGGAACGGAAGGTGCAGGCTACGATTGATACGGTATTGGCGCACCTGCACCTACTGGCCGGCAAGGAATGGAAGCCCAAAGAGAAACCCATCTTTTGCTATCAGGAAGGCCGACGGATGCTGGAAGAGAACACCGACGCGCTACTGGGAGAAGCTACCCCGGGCCGACGGGTGCGCATCATGGTCACCATGCCCAGCGAGGCTGCCGACAATTATGACCTGGTGAAAAACCTCATGCTCAACGGCATGAACTGCGCCCGCATCAACTGCGCCCACGACGGCCCCGAAGTATGGGGCCGCATGGTGGCCAACATCCGCCACGCCGAAGAAACCACCGCCAGAAAATGCAAAATCCTCATGGACCTGTGCGGCCCGAAACTCCGCACCGGCGAACTGCTGCCCGGCCCCGCCGTGTTGAAAGTACGCCCAAAACGCAGCGACCTCGGTGAGGTGCACAGCCCCGCCCATATCTGGTTTTACCCAAAAGAGGCAATGCCCAAAAAAGCGGAAGGTGCCGATGTTGCCATGCAGATGCCTGGCAAGTGGCTGCAACAGTGCCGCGAGGGCGACAGCATTTCCTTGAATGACGCCCGGGGCGCCAAAAGGGAACTGACCGTGACCATGGCCACACCGGAAGGCATCATGGCCACTTCCCTCAAAACAGTTTACTTTGCGCCCGGCTTGAAATTGGAGCTAAAGAGAAAAGGCCGAAAAAACAAAAAGAAATCCGTGCGCCTGTCGGGCGAACTGCCCCGGAAACCGGGTGCCATTAGCCTGCAGGCCGACGACCTGCTGTGGTTGCGCAAATGCTCCGAGCCGGGTCACGGTGCCTACTACGACGAATCGGGCAAGTTCCACCCCGCCGCCATCGGCTGTTCCATCCCCGAAGTGCTGGACGATGTACAGGTAGGAGAGCCTATCTGGTTCGACGACGGCAACATCGGCGGCATCATCGAGCAAAAGGAAGCCGAACAGGTACAGGTGCGCATCACGCTGACCCGTCCCGGCGGGAAAACACTGAGGAGCGAAAAAGGCATCAACCTGCCAGAGAGCAACCTGCGGCTAACAGCTCTTTCCGCCGAAGATTTGGAGGCTCTGAAGTTTGTGGTGAAATATGCCGATATGGTTGGGCTTTCTTTTGCCAATACACCGAAAGATGTAGAAGATTTAATTTTGCAAATGAAAAAACTGGGCAAAGAAATGCCTGGCATCGTTCTGAAAATAGAAACCCCCAGGGGTTTTGACAACTTGCCTTCGATGCTGTTGAAGGCAATGGAAACGCCTCTTTGCGGCGTGATGATAGCACGTGGTGACCTGGCCATAGAATGTGGCTTCGGCAGGCTGGCGGAGGTGCAGGAGCAGATACTCTGGATTTGCGAAGCTGCCCATGTGCCCGTGATTTGGGCCACGCAGGTGCTGGAAGGACTGGCCAAACAGGGCATGCCCACCCGCGCCGAAGTGACCGACGCCGCCATGGGCGAACGGGCCGAGTGCATCATGCTGAACAAGGGCGACCACATCGTGCTGGCTACCCGTGCATTGTCAGATATCCTGAACCGGATGCAGGACCACCAGACGAAAAAGCGGTCGCTCTTGCGAAAATTGAACCTGGCAGAAAAATTCTTTTTCAACCATGTGTGAACCCTTTAACCTGTTGACCATTAATGCGAATACTGGGTTCCTTTTTTAAATTTGTTGATTTTCAAGAGGTTAGATCATGGCGGTTTTCAAAATCACCACGATCTCGTTTTTCAAACAACTGGAAATGTGGCAATTAATTTAAACCGTTATTCGCACCATTAAAACCCTTGTATGGCTTTAAGCAATGATATGTCGCCGGTACAGCGGCTTTTTGGCTTGCTGAAAGTGAACCAGCAGGAAATCACCAGCATTTACATCTACGCCATTTTCAACGGGCTGATCAACCTCTCGCTGCCGCTCGGCATCCAGGCCATTATCAACCTCATCAGTGGTGGGCAAATGTCGCTCTCGTGGGCGCTGCTCGTCACGTTCGTCATCCTGGGCATTTTGTTCACGGGCATTCTGCAGGTCATGCAGCTGCATATTTCAGAAAATATCCAGCAGCGCATTTTTACCTTTTCGGCATTTGAATTCGCCCACCGCCTGCCCCGAATGCGCTACCAGGAAACCGATCACTACTATATGCCGGAAATCGTCAACCGTTTTTTCGACACGCTCAACATCCAGAAGGGCCTGCCGAAAATAGTGATTGACTTCTCCACGGCCTCCCTGCAAATCATCTTCGGGCTGATCCTGCTGTCTTTTTACCACCCGTTTTTTATTGTTTTCAGTTTCCTGCTGATCCTCGTCGTGTTCCTGATCCTGCGCCTCACAGGGCCAAGGGGCCTGCAGACTTCGCTGCAAGAGTCGAAATACAAATACCAGGTGGTACACTGGCTGGAGGAGTTGGGCCGTACAATGGCCACCTTCAAGCTGGCAGGCGACACCCGACTCCCGATGCAAAAAACAGATGTGCTGGTCACGGGCTACCTGAAGGCCCGGAAGGCGCATTTCAAAGTGCTGATTTTCCAGTTCATCAACCTCGTCGGCTTCAAGGTCATGGTGACGACGGGCTTCCTCATTCTCGGTGGTTCGCTGGTTATAGAGCAGCGGATGAACGTGGGGCAATTCGTGGCAGCAGAAATCATCATCCTCTTGATTTTCAGTTCCGTAGAAAAACTCATCACCAGCCTGGAAACCATCTACGACGTACTGACCGGGCTGGAGAAACTGGGCTTTGTTTCCGATTTCCCGCTGGAAAAAAGCGAGGGCCTCTCTTATGTAAACAAAGAGGGCCATCCAGGCATGGAAGTGAACATCAAAGACCTGTCTTTCCGCTTTGACAACCAGTCCAAAGATGTTTTAAAAAACATCAACCTCCACATCCGGCCCGGCGAAAAGATTTGCCTCTCCGGCACCAGCGGATCCGGAAAATCCGTGCTGATAAGGATGCTCGGCGCTGTTTACGACGATTATTCGGGCAGCATCAGCTACGACCGCCTGCCGATGGGCAACTACAATATCGAGCACCTCCGTTCCCATATCGGCGACCTGATGTCGAACGAGCTGATTTTCCAGGGGACATTGGAAGAAAACATCACCGCCGGCAGGCGCTGGATTACGTTTGAGGAGGTGAAAAAAACGGCAGATATCGTCGGCCTGACTTCTTTCGTGGAACAACTGCCCGAGGGCTACCGCACCCTGCTCGACCCGCACGGGCGAAGGTTGCCCCGCAGCATCGCCACGAAGATACTTATCGCCCGCTGTTTTGCCGGCAGGCCCAGCCTCGTGCTGATCGATGACCTGCTGAACATATTCGACGGCGAGGATCGCCTGCATATCGAGGAATTGATCTTCAACCCGCCCTGCCCCTGCACCATCGTGATGACCACCCGGGACAAAAACCTGCTGCCCCGTTTCAACCGGCTTGTCATTTTGCAGGAAGGCGAGATCGCTTTTGACGGGAAGGTAGGTGAAGGTGAAAAACTCCCTGTTTTCAAAAAAATATTCAGAGATTAAACGATAGCAGGAAATTAGAAATTGGAATATTAACCCACTGATTATCAATTTCTTAATTTCTTAGTTTCCAAACAATCCTGTTCATCCATGTTGAACATCAGCCACAACCGCATAGAGGGTCAAGTTGACCAGAAAGACTATAAAGCCTTTGGGCTGATCTGGGAGCCTCGGGCCGCCCGCATCTTCAAGCACATCGTGCTGGCCCTGCTGGTACTGGCGCTCATCATCCTGTTGCTGCCCTGGACGCAAAACATCCGGGCGAAAGGCTATGTGACCACCCTGCAGCCTGGCCAGCGGCCACAAGCCATCCCGTCCATCATTGCCGGGCGCATCGAAAAATGGTACGTCCGGGAGGGCGATTTTGTCAGCAAAGGCGACACCATCCTGCAGGTATCAGAGGTGAAGGACGACTATTTCGACCCCGACCTCATCCCCCGCACAGAGCAGCAGCTAGCGGCCAAGGGCTTCTCCGTATCTTCCTACCAGGAAAAGCTGGAGGCCCTCGACGCACAATACGCCGCCCTGCTCCAAACACGCAACCTGAAACTGGCCCAGGCCAGAAACTACATCCGCCAGGCCGAGCTAAAAGTGCAGAGCGACAGCATGGACTTCCAGGCCGCCAAAATTGACTACGACATTGCCGCCGAACAATACCGCCGCATGGAGGAGATGTACAACAAGGGCATCGAGTCGCTGGTGAAGCTGGAGGCCCGGAAGCTGAAATTGCAGGAATCACAGGCCAAGCGCATCAGCGCCGAAAACAAGTGGCTGGGCAGCCAGAACGAACTGCTCAACGCTAAAGTGGAGCTTGGTTCGCTCGAAAACCAATACCAGGAAAAACTGTCGAAAATCGAATCCGACAAATTTTCCGTGTTCGCCTCCATTTACGACACCCAGGGCGGTATGGCCAAAATGGAAAACCAACTGACCAACTACCGAATGCGCCAGGGCTACCATTTCGTGACCGCCCCGCAGGATGGCTATGTGACCAAGGCTATCAAATACGGGGTAGGAGAAACCGTAAAAGAAGGCGACAAACTCGTCAGCGTCATGCCCGCCGACTATCAACTGGCCGTAGAGATGTACATCAACCCGCTCAACCTGCCGCTGATGAATGCCGGGCAGGAGGTGCGGCTGGTGTTCGACGGCTGGCCGGCCATCGTGTTTTCCGGGTGGCCCGGCACCTCTTACGGCACCTTTGGCGGGCGGGTGGTGGCCACCGACCGCTTTGCCAGCGACAACGGCAAGTTCCGGGTGCTCGTGGCCCCCGACCCCGACGAACAGCCCTGGCCGGACGCCCTGCGCATCGGCTCGGGCAGTGTGGGCATGGTGCTGCTGAAAAACGTGCCCATCTGGTACGAACTCTGGCGGCAACTGAACGGATTCCCGCCCGACTTTTACAAACCAGACAACGGGAACCCGGAAGATCTGAAACAGAAAGCGCCGATACGAGCGGTGAAATAAGTTGGCGGTCGGCCATCAGAAGGGCGTCCCGGAAGACTTGTCGCCGCTGAATTGAATTATGATAAAAGCCCCTGTAAACAACCCCCATTCAACGATTGTGAAGAACGTTTTTTTTAAAAACAGAACAGGCAACATGCGGAAAAACTGGTGGTTAATCTTACTGATCTTGCCTTTGCTCCTGGAGGCGCAAACAAGCAGGCAGGCGCTGAGCCTCGACGACTTCCTGCGCCAGGTCAAGCAAAACCACCCGCTGGCGCTGCAGGCCGGGCTGGCCAGGGAACGTGCCTCCCGGGAAGTACAGCAGGCCAGGGGCGCTTTCGACCCCGTCGCACAATTCAATTACGACAACAAGCGCTTCCGGGACAAAAACTACTACGGCATCCTGGAAAGCGAACTGAAACTGCCCACCCGCCTCGGCCTCGACTTCAAGGCTGGCTACGACCGCAGCTCCGGCATCTACCTCAACCCCGAATACACCCTGCCGCCCGGGGGGCTGGCCTACGCCGGCCTCTCGCTGCCACTCGGCCAGGGGCTGTTCATCGACGAGGAACGGGCCAACCTTCGCCAAGCCATGATCCGGGCCAACGCCGCCGCCTTCGAGCAAACCGCCCTGCTCAACGACCTGCTGTTCGAGGCCGCACAAGTTTATTGGAACTGGTACGCCGCCGACCGGGAGGCTGCCATCTACCGGGAGGCCGTGGCCGTGGCTGAAACCCGCCTGGAGGCGACTATCCAGACCTACCTGCTCGGTGACCGCCCCGCCCTCGACACGCTGGAAGCCCTGCTGCTGCTGCAAAGCCGGCAGGTGGATCTGGCCGATGCGCAACTGCGTTTGCAAAAAGCAGCCCTTGCCTTGTCCAACTTTTTTTGGGATAATAACTCCCAACCAGCCCCTGCCCCGGACTCGCTCCTGCCCACCGGGGCCGCCGGGTTCGCCTTGCTGCCGCTCGACAATTGGCAGCAAGACCTCGCCGAACTGCCTGCCAGCCACCCCATTTTGTCGCAATACAACCTCAAGCTGGACGCCCTCGGCGTGGAGCGCCGCTGGAAACGGGAAAAACTAAAGCCCAAGCTCGACCTCTCCTACAACTTCCTCGCCGAGCCAGTGGGCGGCGAAGTTTGGTCGGACCTGGCCTTTTCCAACACCAAATGGGGGCTGAGCTTTAAATACCCCCTGCTGTTGCGCTCGGAGCGGAGCGGCGTGGCCATCACCAACCTGAAAATACAGGAAACCCAACTTGACCTGGAGCAAAAACAACTGGCCCTGCAAAACAAGGCCGCTGCCTACGCCGCCGAATGGCAAAACCTGGGCAGCCAATTGGCCACGGTGGAAAGTGCTACCGGGAACTACCGCCTGCTGCTGGAAGGCGAACTTGAACGTTTCAACTTCGGCGAAAGCACCCTTTTCCTGGTGAACACCCGGGAAAACAAACTGCTGGAGGCGCAGGTGAAACAGGTGGCCGTGCAGGTGAAAAGGGAACTGGCAAGGGCGGGGTTCTTTCATGCCATGGGAAGGTTGCCGGGGTATTTTTAGGACGAGCCAGGTTGGCAGCGTGAGCTAAAGATGCCATTGCCGGGTTGGCAACCCATTGCAAGTTGCTTTGAGAAAACATCCTGCCTTTTGGGAGAAATGACCACGAGACTATTCAGAGAAGTGCGTTTTTGAAAAAAATACACTCTCACAATCAATCACTTGTGAAAAATTGACACAGTTTTTTTTAACAATCTCATGACCCGCAGAAAGAATTTTATAGGCACAAATACACCTTTCGACTAACTTCAACGTTACCCCATCCGCTTAACTTTGCCAAAAGAAAAACTATCAATGAATATTACCAGACTGGCTTTCCTTCCCTTTTTATTCCTGAACCTGTTTTCGGAAACAAACGCCCAAAGCATCTATGGCGAAACCATTGAGGCGATGGAACAGCGCCTGCTTGGCGACACAACTTTGTACGACAGCATCGGGAAAAGATTTTACGAAGGCGACAGCACCTTGACCAATACCGAACTGGCCACCCTATACTATGGCCATGCGCTCCGCAAATCCTACAACTCCGTGCGGGAAGACCGCCTGCTTGACGCCGCCAATTCCCTTTCCCGCAGGGGGAAGTACCCGGAGACCATGAGCCTGATGGACAACTTTTTAACCAAAAACCCCGGCTGCCTGACGGGTTGGCTGGAGCGGGGCTACACCGCCTGGATGGTGGAAGACAGCCTGCAAACCGTGCTGAACTACCACAAATATTTTACCCTGCTCGACATCCCCCTGAAGAGTGGCACCGGCGAATCTTATGAGCAGGCCTTCATCATCAGCAGCCTGCGTGACATGGAACTGGTGCTGGACAAACTGGGCTTTAACATCACCGGCCAGTCCCTCCTGGAAAAGGACGGGCGGAATTATAAAATCGTGACGGCTGAAAAAGACGGCGACAAAACTTTAAAGCAGACTTTTTATTTCAACGTCGATCTGCCTGTGAAACGGGGGATGCAGCAGTCCTTGGAGCAGAATAAAAAGAAGTAGGCAATTTGGCAGTTGTCAGTTCGGCTGTAGGCAATTTTGAAAAGTGGAACCTGAGTTCTCTATATTTGCCACTCTTTTTTTAACAAACATTAAGATCGGCCCTTGGCCTGGGGGATGGAAGGCTTACCCGCAATCGCCGCCGTCCACCGTCCACCGCCTGCCGTCCACCAATAGCGTATGCAATCCATTGATATAGAAGCCATCAACCAGCAGATTTACCACGACAGCGCCTTTGTAGAGCAATTGAACGCCCAAACGGCCAAGGTCATCGTCGGCCAGCAGCAAATGATAGAGCGGCTGATGATCGGGTTGTTGTCGAAAGGCCACATCCTGCTCGAAGGGTTGCCCGGCCTGGCCAAGACCCTGGCTATCAAGACCTTGTCAACAGCCATCCACGCCCATTTCCACCGCCTGCAGTTCACGCCCGACCTGCTGCCCGCCGACATTATCGGCACAATGGTTTATAACCCCAGCACTACGAAATTCGCTGTGCATAAAGGGCCGATTTTCGCCAACTTCATCCTGGCCGACGAGATAAACCGGGCACCCGCCAAAGTACAATCTGCCCTGCTCGAAGCTATGCAGGAGCGGCAGGTGACCATCGGCGGTGAAACCTTTAAACTGGAAGAACCTTTCCTCGTGCTGGCTACCCAAAACCCCATCGAACAGGAAGGCACCTATCCATTGCCGGAAGCGCAGACCGACCGTTTTATGCTGAAAGTGAAAGTGGGCTACCCAGGCTTGGAGGAAGAAAGGGAGATTATGCGGCGCAACCTGGGCGACGATACTTTTGGTGATATAAAACCAATTATACAAACGGCAGATATACTGCGGGCGAGGAATTCTGTGCGCAAAGTTTACATGGACGAAAAAATAGAGCGCTACATTCTCGACATCGTTTTTGCTACCCGCAAACCCAAGGAATACGGCCTGAGCAACCTCGAACCCCTGATCAACTACGGCGGTTCGCCCCGTGCCAGCATCAACCTGGCCCTGGCTTCCAAAGCACTGGCATTCCTTCGCCGCCGTGGCTACGTCATCCCCGAAGATGTTCGCAACATCTGCCACGACGTGATGCGACACCGTATCGGCCTCACCTACGAGGCGGAAGCTGAAAACATTACCCAGGAAGACATCATCAACAAGGTGCTGAATACCGTCGAAGTACCCTAATGGTGAGAGATAGCGCATGAAGAAGGTGCATGCCCTCACATTCTCACATTCTCTCATTCTCTCATTCTCTCATTCTCTCATTCTCTCATTCTCTCATTCTCATTATGGACACCACCGAACTCCTCAAGAAGGTAAGGAAAATAGAGATCAAGACGAAGGGCCTGAGCAAGCAAATCTTCTCGGGGGAGTACCACAGTGCCTTCAAGGGGCGGGGCATGTCGTTCAGCGAGGTGCGGGGCTACCAGTATGGCGACGACGTGCGCAACATTGACTGGAACGTGACGGCCCGCACGGGTGTACCATTCGTAAAAATCTTCGAGGAGGAGCGGGAACTGACTGTGATGCTGCTGATAGATGTAAGCCAAAGCGCCTATTTTGGCACCTCGAACCAGCTCAAACAGGGCTTCATCACGGAATTGTCCGCCGTGCTTTCCTTCTCCGCTATCCAGAACAACGACAAGGTCGGCGTCATCTTTTTTACCGATAAAATCGAAAAGTTTATCCCTCCGAAAAAAGGCCGCCAGCACATTCTCCGCATCATCCGTGAACTGATTGACTTCCACCCGCAAAATACCGGCACCGATCTCGGCCAGGCCCTGCGCTACCTGAACAATGTGGTGAAAAAGCGCAGCATCTGCTTCATCCTTTCCGACTTCATGAGCGGTGGCTACGAGGCGCCACTGCGTATCGCCGCCCGCCGCCACGATGTGGTAGGGGTGCATGTATATGATCCCCGTGAGGAGGAACTGCCCAAAGTCGGCCTCATCCGTGCCGTGGATGCAGAGACGGGCCAGCAGATTTGGCTGGACACTTCATCCCGGCATCTGCGGGACACTTATGCCGGTTGGTTTAAGGAAAACCTGCGCTATTTCAAAACGACTTTCGCCCGCAGCGGAACCGATGTGGTGAGCATCCGCACGGACGAGAACTATGCGATGGCGCTGTTGAAGTTTTTTAAGAAAAGGGGGCGGTAGGGGATTAGAATTAACGCACTTTTGACATCGCCCTGTATTATAAGCGCCTGGAACAGGGCACCTTCGAATATCCCAGCACATTGGAAGACGGATCATCGACCCTGCTGAACTGGCATGAATTGGTGCTGGTTTTGCCGGGTGTCGAGTTAAAATCAGTCACCATCCGGGCGGTAAACAGTGCGTGTTTATTTACGATCCGGGCCGGGGCGGTACAAGCCCCCGGGAACACCTGAAAAACTTTAAGGGCAAGTTTCAAACCGAAGGTTACCGGGTATATGAAGCATTTGAAAGCCATGAACCGGAGCGGTGGCCTATTGGCCGCATGGCCCATATACGGCGGGAATTTGAGCAGTCTTTGGACAACGACGCCGCACGGGCCACCCATGCGCTGGAGGCCATGCAAAAGCTGAATACCATTGAGCGAATAGCCAGGGAACAGCAAATGGACGCCAAAAAGCAGTTGGCCCTCCGCCAGGAGCATGCCCGTCCCCTATTCGTTTGACGTGAATGCCTGTCCAAAGGAAGCTAAGAAAAACAAATCGCTCAAGCCATTGTCCGAAAGCCTTGGGCAGTTCTACAAAAAGTCCAGGGCTAAGAAAGGTACCCCGGAAAACCCAGCCTGACCTGTTTTTTTGGGTAAAATTAGCCATCTGAAGGCCATCGAGCCCACTCCACGGGCATGGTGGCCTTTTCTTTTGAATCAAATATGCCCACAGCAGGCCTCTGAAAGCTCTTTTTACGTTTCAGAAGACGTGAGTCACGCCTCATTAAACACAAATCACGTCTCTGGAGACGTAAAACGTCGTTAAACGTGGTGTTACGTCACCTGAGACGTAAATTACGTCCTCGTTAAACGTAGGTTACTCCTGGAGACGTAAGTACGTCTCGTTAAACGTTACGTCTCATTAAACGTAAACGAATTACGTCTCTGGAGACGTAAATTACGTCTCATTAAACGTAAGTTACGTCTCTGGAGACGTAAAATGTCTCATTAAAACGCAAATCACGTTATTTAAACGTAACTTGGGGAGTTTACAGATCGTCCTTGTATATATATACGTAAGTTACATCTCTACCTGCGTAAAAACTATTTCCTTCTGGGATCGAAGGAAAAATAACCTGATTGCCGTAAATAAGTTTTTATATGGCTGATTGAAAGCAACACTTTATTTAATCAAAACACAGATACATAGATCACATAGCCTTAAAAATTTTATATAAAATTTTTATTGCATAAGCTATGTGTCCTATCCATGCTCTACCTGTTTCGAAAGAACGTGTTTGGTAGCTGCGTCAATATTTTAGGTCTTCAATAAAAACCGGTTCCTTTTTATTAAAACTTATTTTATATCGGGATTATTTTAAAAACCCTTCCAGTGCTGGGGTTTCAACATCAAAATAGGGAAGTTATTTTTTCATCGTTACTAAATATATGGGGCATTAATGGAGGGTGGTGCTTGGATGTTTGGTGTAGGTGGAAAGTGATGTTGTGGTTAGGTACTTGCTATAAATTATAAATTAGCCGCTAATTAACAAGTTTTGGAAAGTACACGCAACATGCCAGCGCAGGCATCGGCCATTAGACAGTGACTTTGGCTGATGGATTTAGGGTTTAGACGGAAAGGAATGTCTGCAAAGATGTGTCGTTTGAAGCCTGGCAATTTGCAAACTTGCTAGAACTTATAGACAATCGTCATTAAAAGTCATTGGTCATTGAAGTCATTTTGTTGAAAATCACTGGCTTAGGATTTTGTTCCAATCAATTTTCAATGTGACTATCTATAAATACTGGAACAACTGATGTGGTATGGTGTTGCAGAAGCACAATAGCCAGAGGCCGCAACCAATGCCCGTTTAAGAGCCAAAGCCAAACACCGCTTTTCAATTGGCAGGTGGTGGGCCAGCGGGGGCATGAGTCGCTGAAAACGACCCAGATTTACCTGCACGTCACGAAAGAGCGGTTGGTGAACACCCCCAGCCCTTTTGACGACCTGAACTGATATAGTTATAGTGAAAACAATTGGGGATATAATTTATGCGAAACCGCAACTTGTTGATATGCTGCCTTTTATGGCCAAGTACATTGTAAAAACAGGATGCTGGCATCCATAAGTGCAAATAACCCAATGGAAAGAGCCAATATTTACAAGTTTCATTCAAGATACCAAAACGGTTTGAAACCCATGAGAGTATATTTTATGCGAAGCCGCAAATTTTTGAACATCAGGCCATTGTGGGATAAAAAATCTGTTTACATTTGTCTTGTGGGAAGTAGTTAGAGGGGGGATACAATGAAATGGGGATATGTCCGAGTTTCTGTGTATCCGATGTTATACAATAGAGAATAAATATGAAAAAAAAATAAAAGTCCGACAGGGACAAATTATTGAAAATAAATTACACCTTTAATTGAAAGGGATTTCCAGAATATGCTGAGAATTTTATCGACCGTCATTTAATTACGTTAACAAAGAATGGACATTGAGGAAATGACACCTTTAGAATATTGGAGCTTATTGGGATGGCTTGTTTTTGGGTATTTAAAGTATTAAACTTCATAAATAGAATATAGGAATCTATAACGGTTAGACCCTGATCAACTCTTCAAGAATATTTATTTCGATTTAGGCTAATAGCCGATAGTTGGAGAATCTTTCATGAAATATTGCTACAATATCTTTTCACGTCTGGGAATCGATTCAATTCTACAAGGATCCAAAAAGATTACAAGGATCTTATTGAATCATTTGAAAAGTGGGTTGAAACGAACATACAACAAAGAATATGGAAACCTATTAAAGGGAAAGCCCTTGTCATTTGATCATTCCATTGACTTTTATCGTTAACTATTTCTAAAAACCTGAAAAATTATAATGCCATTAAATTATACTATCAAAAATATCTGAAATTTTTACACAGATATCCTGAGTCGATATTATTAGTGGGGACAAGATAAAATATATGTTGAATTTTCAAAATATAATTGAAGCCAGAAGTTGGTCAAAACCTAAAGGCAATGATTGAGGCTTCCTTGACAAGAAATGTTTGTTAACCCTAAAGAACAAGTCCGTGAAGATTTAAAAAGAATTATTAAAACATCTTAGAGTTTTGTGGGACGAATTTGACATAAAGATGAACCAATCAAAACAACATAAAATTACGGACAGATTATTCATGGTTTTAAGAGAAAAGCGGAGAGTAATTTAATTACTGCTGCCAACACCTGATAATGCTGGCCCGGAGTCTTCCATTGAAAAACGATAAATTTCTTGCCGGTTTGCAACCGCACTTTCCCACCTTTCACTAAATGCACAAAACCATTTTTCGTCCGGATAAGCAATGCTTATGTAAATGTTGTGAGTCTTTCCCTGATGAACACTCAGCAGTAGTGCTGGTTGCAAACCGGCAAGAGCAGATGTGTTTTTCAATTGAAGACTCCAGTGCAAAGGGGGGCTTGGAACTATGAGAAAGAACTCCTTATGTTTATTCAAACTCAAACAGCCCAAGCGTTCTTTGACTCCTAAACCGTTCACCTATTTTTTTTTTTCCATTATGTGTTAGTTGAACCTCAAAAATCGCAACATCAACTACTTGAAATTGTGCTGGTTGTGTATTTTTGTTTGGGATAAATGAGCGCTTGGTCATTACGGGTATATCAACGAGTTCGTTGATATTGACAAGTTGCATCAATAAAAAAATATAAAAATGAATATCAAGGAACTTATGAACCAGAAACTGAACGATGAAATTGAAAGATATGCTGATGGCATTGAAACCCTCAAAGAAAGAATTGAAGAGAAGAGCCAGATAATCTTTACTAAAATTCAATTGGATGCAGGGAAGATATTTAGGCAATACACGAAAGTATTGTGCAAGGTTGAAAGCATAAAAAATAAGAAGAAGGTCTTCATTTGGGGATGAAATGAATGCAAGTGAAATCTTTGAGGCCGCAGTTTAAAAAGGGTATTTGATGAATTGCAGAGAAAAGCAATCTTCTATCAAAGATTCATTCCCTGGTAAGATACATTTTCAGATGCTATATCAGAATCATCATTCAGAATCTAAGTTATACTCCTAAAAAAGTATATCAAGGTAATGTTGCTTTTCGAACAAGAATAATCGAAATAATAAAATATTCTCAAAGAGGAAGAATTAGCGGCGACTATAGATTATTTCAAGGCTTAGAAAAATATGTTGTCTGACACCTTGGCAAATTAGTAATTTTATTCAAAAAGTGGAGCCAGATAAAGGTAGAAATGCATTTGATAGAAACAAAAGACGAATCCAGATGTTTGGGGAACAAATAAAGGTTTTCTAAACTTAGAGGCAATAGACTTATGGCAATTGGCATCATGTTTTACTTTTTTGTTTAATCAAGAAAGGCAAATTAACTAATCGAGTAATGAAACTAACAAAAAGTAATATAATTGCAGGGGTTGAGTCTCACACCAGCAGAAAACAAAGGCCATATATCCTCCAAGATGCTTTTTCTGATGTTTATGAAGCCGAATTCCTGACTAACAGAATTACCTGTTCCGTGCTGCGATAGTTGCCTTTTCCTGTAACTTATACTCAAAATTTGACAATGAGAAAAGAGATCGCTGAAAGACTATACTAAAGGATGGACAAGATGGAAATGTTTCATTCCAGCCAAAAGGGATAAAATCAGTATTGAAAAATAAAGAATTGGGTTCAGAAATAATTTGGTAGCCAATGCTAAACAAGTTCGCTCTGCTTCGCCTTGCCTCCCAGGCCTCCCCCGGTAAGGTGCACCCTCTTTCCGCTGACGCTGCCCGCATCTACATAAATGAGCTGGTGTAAGTTCTGCCTTCGGTGTGTTCCCGACGAGTCGGGACAGGTCGTGCCACCTCGACGGCCCATCCATGCCTCTTATTCGGTTTCCCGATGTATCGGGACAAGCTCTTTCCGTGCATGCCAGCTTTTGCAGTCCCGCTTACTTCAGACCCCGCCTCACGGCGGAACCCCCCCGAAGTGAATCCGGGGCAGGCATTGCGGCTTGCTACACGCATACTTACTTTAGCGTGGGGAGAACTTTCATCTCCCCATAGTGAAAGATTTCCGGCTTTGGCTATCTTTGAAGCGACAGCCTTGCTGGTCATCTTCGATGCCCATTCGGGGCACACACAAAGCATACAACGGTCATGCCCAGCAAAAGCTGGTCTCGCCGTGTATGCCAACCGTTGGCTACCATGAATGAAAAAATGAAAACAGGGAAAAGAACAGCAATCTCTCTTGGAATTTTAATCGGAATAATTGCATTGCCGATATTGATATATAAAGTCAATTATCATGGCGAATTGAGAAAAATAAAAAGAGAGCTTAATTCAATCGAAGGTGCTTCTGTCCTGAATATTTGGGGACACGACGACATTGAATTGGAAGAAATAGCTGCAAGGATAAAAATCGAGGGAAAGGGGACAATTGTTTTGGGAAGCCTGAGCGAAGACGTATTCAATTACCCAAAACACGTTTACGTTCAAGAAATAAATGGTAAATCCTTTCAATGCTTTTCGTGCTATGAAACGCTTGGGATAGGCGGTTCAATTGACATCGGCACCGAAGGTTATTTAGCTGCCGAGATAAATAAGGAATTCAAATCGCCGAGAGAAGTGATAGAAAATTTCGGGCTAATCGAAAAAGTGATTGACTCTCTTCCAATATTGCAGAACCTGAGACATTTCGTTTCGGAAAGTGGAAACGGCGAAGAATTCATCGGGGTAATTGAAGGAAAATCAATTGACCAAGACCCGATTTTCAATTTAGCGGTAATCGAAGGAAAATTTGAATTTGCCAAATCGTTGAATTGGAAAAATAAAAAATGCAAAGAATAAAAAATAACACGGTAGCCAACAATTAAAAAAAATGAAAATGAAAAATTACTTTTTAGCAGGACTAATATTAATTACAACTACAAGTTTTTTAGGCTTGAACAAAAATGAGTACCCTCCAATTATAACAAGGCATGACAAGGACGATGCTGATTTTATTGAACTTGCAAAGAGATTTCAAAAAGTTATGTGTCATTTAAATTTACCTGATTGTGAAGGCACAATTATAGATGATAACTGGGCTATATCCGCTGCACATTGTTCAATAGAAATCCAAGAAAAATTGAAACGAGGAGAGAAGCATTTTGTAATAATAAATGAAATGGAATTTGAAGTTGACCGAGTAATAATCCATCGAAAATGGAAAAAAGACGAGGCTTATGATATTGCACTACTACATTTTAAAGGTAAGCCCATTGGTATTATGCACGCTGAATTATATAAAACTGAGGATGAAATGGATAAAATAGTGTATATGGTAGGTAAAGGCGATAAAGGTGATGGATTAATAGGAATTAATGGTAATGATGGGATATTAAGAGCAGCTACAAATAAGGTTGAAGAAGCAACTGATTATTGGCTAAAATGGACATTTGACAATCCTGATACCCAATCTAATTATCTTACGGAGTATGAAGGAATAAGCGGCCCAGGAGATAGCGGAGGACCCGCTTTCATCCTGAGGGGGGAAAAAATTTATGTAGCAGGGATTAGTTCTGGCCAAAGCACAAAAAATTCCGGAGGAATTGAAGGTGTATACGGGGTCAAAGAATATTATACAAGGGTATCTCAGTATATTAAATGGATTGAAAGGAAAATAAAATAAATAGAAAAACTGTTGCCAACAATGCATACCTGCCCGTAGCCGGCAAAAGTTGGCTACGTCAGGGATGCAAAGCCGGTGTGTCATTAAATAATTACAAATGATAAATAAACTATATAATTTTCTGTCAAAACCATACATAGTCATTCTTGTAATGATTATTGCACCAATACTATCTATTGCAGATAGAAATTTTGGATATTTTTTCGGACTTTCTGTAGCCTTGTTCCTTCTGTGGCAAAGCGGTTGGAATTGGGCAAAATTTGGATTTGGAGAAAAGATAAATCTAAGGAATGTTATCAATGGATTGTTACTGGCAATAGCTATATTTTTAGTCATTGATATATGTATTCAACCATTCTTAGAAATATATTTTGGTAAAATTAATTTAAGCTCGATAGAAGAAATAAGAGGAGATTTTGGCAGCTTTTTTATTCTATTTTTGATAATGTGGGTTTTTGCTGCGTTTGGGGAAGAGTTTTTATTTAGCGGTTATTACATGAAGCATTTAGCCGAGTTTATGGGGAATACTGATAAAACATGGTTCATTTCAGCCATTATACTGTCAATTTATTTTGGAGCTTCACATAATTATCAAGGAACTGCTGGAATGATTGCTGTAGGGTTAGCAAGTATTATATATTTTTTAACGTTTTATAAAAATAGAACAAACCTTGCGTTGCTTGTATTTACTCACGGGTTTTACGATACAATCGGTTTGACACTAATCTATTTAAATAAAGACCGAATATTCTATGATTGGGCTTTGAAATTGATTAATAGCTGAGAAATAAAAAACGATACACAATCGAGTAGGGAGAGGTGACCAAAGGTAATATGGATTGGCCACCCCTGCCCTCTCACACCACCGGACGTACGGGCCACGTATCCGTCGGTTCACTGAACGGACTTCGCTTTCGTTTCGTCCTGTCTTTTCCTGTACCCGTCCGGCCTGCCAATATCCGCCGTCCGGCTTCCAGTTCGGCAGCAAAATCGGATCGCTGAAAGACTGTCCCATGTTTGGCCCTTCACGGGTCTGGCATTTCAACCAGCCGCTACTATGGCCTCCCGACTTGTCGGGGCGGGGCCTGCTGACTTCTGGTAGCCATTGCTAAACAAGTTCGCCCTGCGTCGCCTCCGGCAGTCCCAGACCTCCCCCGGTAAGGTGCACCCTCTTTCCGCTGACGCTGCCCGCATCTACATAAATGAGCTGGTGTAAGTTCTGCCTTCGGTGTGTTCCCGACGAGTCGGGACAGGTCGTGCCACCTCGACGGCCCATCCATGCCTCTTATGTGGTTTCCCGATGTATCGGGACAGACTCTGTCCGTGCATGCCAGCTATTGCAGTCCCGCTTACTTCAGACCCCGCCTCACGGCGGGATCCCCCCCCGAAGTGAATCCAGGGCAGGCATTGCGGCTTGCTACACGCATACTTACTTTAGCGTGGGGAGAACTTGCACCTCCCTAGAGTGGAAGACTTCCGGCTTTGGCTATCTTTGAAGCGACAGCCTTGCTGGTCATCTTCGATGCCCATTCGGGGCACACACAACGCATAAAATGTTCATTGCGAGCAAAAGCTCGCAACGCCATTTATGCCAAACGTTATCGGCAACTATATAAAACATTCCAGACATTGAACAAAAAGACAATGAAATTATAGACAATTGTCATTAAAAGTCATTGGTCATTGAAGTCATTTTGTTGAAAATCACTGGCTTAGGATTTTGTTCCAATCAATTTTCAATGTGACTATCTATAAACATACTTCTCTTTTTAAGCATCATGACACTTCTGACCTCGTGTAAGGGACAAACGACTTCAAATACTTCCGACAGAACCGTAAACATAAGTGTTGGCGACATCGTAAAAGAATTTGGAGGCAGTATAATGGCCGTTTATCAAGACAAAAAGAATATTTATTGGTTTGGAAGTTGGGAAATGGGGGGTGTATAGATATGATGGAAAAACATTGATTAATTTTACCACCAAGGATGGTTTGCCAAACAATAGAGTTGATGAAATAAGAGAAGATAAATTTGGCAACATATACTTCACCAGTTGCCACCCAAATTCTACGATTTCTAAGTTTGACGGAGATAGCACGGCCCGCATGGGCCGGGAGCTCAAACTTGACCGCCAGAACCTGTTGGGCCTGCGCTACCGGATACAGTTCAACCTGTCAGGCCGGCTCCCGTCGGGCCAGCAGGAAAGCAGCCAGGGCTTCGAGGCGGACGAGCTGTTCCAGAACGCAGGGGAAAAAGGGCTGAAGCACGACTACCCGGACGACCCGCCACGCCGCAGGACCAATAAAAAAAGGGGCACGGCAACTACGGTTCCGACCGCCCGCCCATAATTTCTGTGGCCAACCGGGAGAGCGGGGAGGTCCGCTGGGCAGTTTGCCGCACCAACAGCCAGCACTTTTGCGAGTCCTGGGTCTCGGCATGGGTCAAAACGGACGAGTGGATAAGGGTCTGCACAGTTGAGTGGCTTGGCTACTCCAAGCTGACGGAAAGGTACCAAATCGAGCACCGGACCGTTTGCCACAGTGCCCGGGAATGGGCCAGGGACGACGACGGTGACGGAATCCGTGAAGTCCACTGCAACACTTGCGAGGGTGCCGGGACAGGCTTGAGGAACTACCTGCGGCAGTTCAAAGGCGTGAACAAGGTAAACCTCTACTCTTATGTCGCAACTTATGAAACCATGTTCAATGCCAAGCGAATCTCAGCGCCAATTATTCGGAAAATGTGTTTCAAAAGAACTTTCTTTTCACCCTAATACTTTATGAGCCGGAATTTTTCTCATGTTTCATCCAGCGCAATAAAGAAGAACACGAAAAAATACCACACTTCAATAAATCTCCGACACCCGCCCCTCAAACGACTGCCGCAGCATCTCCACCAGCAAATTATCCTGCCGGAAAAAGCGCCCTGGCGGAAGGCCGGTAAAAGCTTTGAAGCTATGGACGAGGTGGGCCTGGTCGAAGAAGCCCTGGTTGTAGGAAAGTTCGGTAAGGGAAGGGGAGGGTTCCAGTTGCTGGTTATAGACGAGGCTGTTGAAGCGGAGGATGTTGGAAAGGATTTTCGGGCTGAGGCCCACGTGTTCCTGGAATTTCTTTTCGAGGGTGCTCTTGCTCACGCAGAGCGTGTCGAGCAACTCGCCGATTCTCAGGTTGCCGGCGCTTTTCACCATCTCGCTGATGGCAGATTTCACCAGGTCGTCCGGAGCGGACATATCGAAGGTGCGGCAGGTGAAATGGTCATTCAGCATTGCGATGCGTGCCTCGAAGCAGTCCACCGACCAAAGCTTTTCTTCCAGGTCGCCGAGGAAGGGGCGCAGCGTTTCGCCAAATAAAACAAAGGGGGGCGGAAAATCCATCATTGACACCTTGAAAAAAGGGGCCATGCCGTGCGGCTTGAAACGGAGGCCAAGCAGGCGCACAGGTTTCTGCTGGGTGATAAGCACACTCTCCTTGCCCTGGTGGGGCATACTGCAACGGCCTATTTCCTGCCATTGGTTCGGCCGGTGGCAGGTGGCCCTGAAATAATTAGGGCCAAAATTGAAAATCAGGGACGCCGAGCCGTCAGGCAGGCACAGTTCGTTCTGGAGAGAGAAGTCAGATTGCAGGGTCCAGTAACATTCGATGTACTCCCGCAATGGCTGTGCGGGAGCTTTTTCCTCGTAGTACAACATTAACAGTCGGGATTTTACGTAACAAAATCCCCGGCTCGAAAAGATGCAGAGTTACCTGCATTCCTCCGAAATAAATTGTAAAAAAGGCGAATTGCCAATTTTTTATCGGTCTTTGTCAACCGAAAAACAAAAACCGCTTTGAGTACCTGCCCGGTGCAGCTATCCCAAAATTTCCTCCTTTTTACAATTATAGGAATAAGCGGCATGTCACCTTTGTGATTCGGAGATTGCCGAAAGGTGGAGTTGCCACAAATCCACCCGAATTTTCTCCAATTAATTAAGCTTTATAAATAGCACCAAATATTTAGAGAAAATTAGTGCTGATTCGTGGCAACCATACAAAAGAAACTTTGAGAGTTTTTTTCATACTAATTCAAATTTTTCAGTTGTCGCAATCCGCTTGCGGCAACTATTTCGACTGTTATTAGCGAAGGACTCACCCTCCTTTTGCACCTACACAAGAAGGATTGGCTGTGAAGACTATCGGTAAATGTATTTGCCTGTCGCTCCCGCCATCCAATGATATTGAAGGAATCACCCGTACCTGCCCGTGTGCAGCAGTTTGGGAATTGGGGAATTAGTAAATTAGGGAATTAGGGAATTAGTATATTAGGAAAGTGGTGCAATACCAATTTACTAATTTACCAATTCACCAATTTACTAATTTACTAATCCCCCAATTCCCAAGTACCATCCGCCTTGGCCTGCCATCCGCTGGCCTGAAATACGAACCGTAATGACCGCATGCTGGCTATGAAACTCCGCCGATGGAACTCCATCTGTTGGAAAAAATATGCCCGGCAGCAAAAAAGGTGTGCTTGACCGGCAGGTGTTGGTGCACAAGGCATTGCGCCTTCTACCAATTATTTCATCAGAATTACCCGGCTCGACTAAAAATTTGGCACCTCCGGTTTCGCCACCTCCTTAAAACCGCCCGCCTAATTCTTTCCAAAC
Organism: Lewinellaceae bacterium; assembly: GCA_020636005.1. Classification (GTDB taxonomy): domain Bacteria; phylum Bacteroidota; class Bacteroidia; order Chitinophagales; family Saprospiraceae; genus UBA6168. The sequence continues at coordinate 3,365,543 of JACJYR010000001.1, read as the reverse complement.
CACCCATGCCGATGGCCAGGGACTGCTGGCGTCAGGCGCACTTGATGTGCCTGCTACGCATGGGAGAGCTATGTCATTTCTTTCACTAACAAAAAAAATTGAGTATGAAAAGATTATTGCACGCATTGCTTATGGTGCTGCTATGCACTGCCTTCGCACAGGCACAGCGCACTGTCAACGGCACGGTGACCGATAGATCGGGAGAGCCGCTGATCGGTGCCAGTGTCTTGCTGAAAGGGACTACAACCGGTACCATCACAGATCTTGATGGCACCTATTCACTGCGGGTGCCAGCGGGCACAGATCAGGTGCTGGTCATCAGTTACACCGGCTTTGAACAACAGGAGGTCACCTTGGGCGTGTCCAACGTCGTGGACGTAGCGCTGGAGGAATCTTCTCAAATCCTGAGCGAAGTCGTGGTGACGGCACTTGGGTTTGAAACAAAGCGCTCCAAGGTGGGGGTGGCTTCTTCCACCGTAGAAGGGGGCTCGCTGGCCCGCTCCGGCGAGGTGGGGCTGCTGAACAGCCTGGCGGGCAAATCTGCCGGCCTGCAGGTCATCTCCTCCTCCGGCGAACCGGGTGCCGGCTCGCAGTTGCGCATCAGGGGCGCCACTTCTATTACGGGGAACATACAGCCCCTCATCGTTGTGGATGGCGTCCCCATTTTCAACGATACTTACTACGGCCAGGGTTGGGGCGGACAACAGACTTCTGGCTCCGGCTCCATCGGTTCTGGTGGTGGGGTGACCCAACAGAGCCGCCTGAACGACATCAACCCAGAAGACATCGAGAGCGTACAGGTGCTTCGCGGTGCTTCGGCTGCCGCCGTTTGGGGCTCACGGGCGGCCAACGGCGTTTTGGTCATCACCACCAAGAAAGGAAAATACAAGCAGAATAAAGCCTGGACCATAGATGTCAATTCCTCTGTTGCATTTGATGAACTGAACAAGAAGGTGGAACTGAACGAAACCTATGGCCAGGGCATTGGCGGCCTCTACGCTTTCGTGCCACCAGGAGGCCTTTCCTGGGGCGATAAAATCGCCGACCGCAAAGGTGGGCAGGATGCTTTCATCACGGAGGGGCAACCAGGCTACCAGGGCAAGTTCGTTGCCGACGGGACAGGCAACACCTATTACGCCATAGCCGATGGCGACGAGACCAACCCGCACGGCGGCAAGAATGATAACAAGCTGTATGATATGTATGATTATTTGTTCCAAACCGGTGTTACCTACTCCAATGCTATCAGCCTGAGCAATGCTGATGAAAAAGGCAATGTTTATTTCAGCCTCGCACAATTGAACCAGGAAGGCACCATTGTTTCCAACAGTAATTACGAACGCACGACTGCCCGCTTGAATGCTTCCCGCCGCATTGGCAAATTCACCATTGAAGGTGGGGCCGGCTATACTTATTCCACTTCGGAGCGGGTGCAGATGGGATCCAACCTTGCGGGGCTTTTCCTCGGCGGGCTTCGTGAGCCAGCGGGATTTGACGGCAGGGATTATTTGGGTACCTACTATGCCCCGGACGGGTTCATATACCCCAACCGGCAACGGGCATACCGCAATCCATTAGGGGCAAGGTTAAACGCTACTTACAATAACCCGCTTTATACTGCCAACGAGGTGGAGAGCGACAACGTGGTGAACCGCTTCATAGGCAAAGGGGAAATCCGCTATGAGCCGCTCAACTGGCTGAACTTCATCGCCCGTGTCGGCGTGGACGCCTACTCGGATGAGCGTTCGGATTTTTTCCCTTACAACTCTGCCGGGGAAAACAACCTGGGCCGTTTTACTAAAGAAACCATTACCCGCCGCCAGGTGAATGCAGATCTGATTGCCAGGGCCCGGTTTGACCTGACAAAAGATATTGCGATGAATGCGCTGCTCGGTTCGGGCCTGAACATGAACAAACTGGACGACCAGGGTTCAACGACCCGCAACTTTGTAAACCCGTTCTCCCCGCCACAATTGTCAAATGGCGGCAGCGTGCCTTTCAACTATTTTGAAGAAGTACGCACAACGGGCATCTACTCTACCCTGGGCTTCGAGTTTTTCGATCAGGTTTTCCTCAACCTGAGCGGCCGCCAGGATTTCCTTTCCACCCTGCCGGAAGCGGACAATGGCGTTTTTTACCCTGCTGCCGATGTGTCCTGGCAACTGTCAAAACTGTTGCCTGCAAACTCGCCGCTTTCTTCTGCACGCTTAAGGGCAGGTTACGGGCAAGTGGGACGTGGGCCGGATCCTTACCTGACCAAGCAAACATTTGCACAACCAACATCAGCCAGCGTGGGTTGGGGCGAAAGCTGGAGCCCAGGTATTGACGTGAACGCCTACGGAGGGGGTTTTGCCGTAAATACGGTGGCCGCAAACGCAGACATCAAGCCTGAAATCAAAACGGAAACTGAAGCAGGGCTTGACCTTGGCTTCCTCAAAGACCGCCTCAACCTCGGGGCGACGGTTTACCAGAACACCACTAAAGACCTGATCATACAGGTGGCCTTGCCAGAATCGTCTGGATATGTAAACCAAATTTCAAACGCAGGGGAAATAAAGAACAAGGGCTTTGAACTGGAGTGGAACCTGGTGCCGATCCGCAAGGATGATTTTGAGTGGAATATCTATGGCAATTTCACCAAAAACAAGAATGAGGTCGTTAGCCTCGCCGGTACGACGAATATCATCCTGTCCGGTTTTTCGGGCACCACTTCCAGCGCCGTCCCAGGCTACCAGTTGGGCGTGATCTACGGCTCAATGTGGGAACGGGATGCCAATAAAAACCTGGTGCTTGACGAGGATGGCTTCCCGCAGCAGGCCCCTACCCTGGGGGTGATTGCCGACCCGAACCCGGATTTCCGCCTTGGTGCAGGTACTGGTTTGAGCTACAAGGGTTTCCGGGCCAATGTTTTGTTTGACATGAGCCAGGGAGGTGAGTTCTGGAATGGCACGAAGGGTGCGCTCGCCTTTTTTGGCAGGGCCAAATTCACGGATGTGGAAACGAACCTGACCGCCGATCAGGCCAATTCCCTCCCGATTTTTGGCGGTGCCACCGTGGCCGATGCCTATCCTTATTTGCAAAATGCCGACGGAACCTACACCGTACGGGGCGAGATCAAGAATTTTGGCGGGGGCGATGTTTTCCTGGATGAAAGCTGGTATTACAATGGCCCCGGTTCTGGGTTCACCGGCCCCGATGAACAATTCATTGAAGATGCTTCCTGGTTCCGTCTTCGGGAGGTCAGCCTCAGTTACACTTTCCGCAAGGATATGCTGAAAATCAAATGGCTGGAAAATGCCACCTTATCGGTCACGGGGCGCAACTTAATCCTGTGGACAGATTACACGGGCAACGATCCTGACACGAACCTCACGGGATCGGGCCTGAACGGGATAGGGCTTGATTATTTCCAAAATCCATCATCCCGTACTTATAAAGTGGCACTGAACCTCACTTTTTAAGGACGATAAATGATAAGGATCGAAGGAAAAATAATCCCAATGTGAAATCGGGATTATTTTTAAAAAACCCCTCCATTGCTGGGGTTTTCAAAATCAAAATGATGAAGTTATTTTTTCATCATTACTAAATGAGGAACTATGAATGATGAGCATGGACTGAGTTTGTCATTCATAGTTTTTCGTCAAAAAAATAAACTTATGAAATACAAAATATTCTTTCTGTGCCTTGCCTTCAGCGGTATATTTTTGGGGTCATGCAAGAACTTCGTGGAAGGTATCAACGAAGACCCCAACAATGCAGAAGATGCGCCCGTAGAGGTGGTTTTGACATCCATCTATGCCAGTACCATCATTGCCCACGAAGGCCATCCGGCACGCCTGGCCGGGATGTGGTCGCGCCAATTCACGGGCGACGACCGGCAATATGCCGCCTACGAGGTATATACCATCAATTCCTCGGAATTTCAATGGGACGTGAATTACATTATCGCTAAAAATGCCGACGTGGCCATTCAAAAAGCGAAAGAGGGGAACAACCTTCTGGCCAGCGGCATTGCCAAGATACTAAAAGCCCATACCCTTGGCATGACAGCCTCCCTGTGGGGCGATGTGCCGTTCAGCGAAGCAGCCCAATTCCCCGAAGTACTGGATGCAAAGTTTGACGGCCAGGAAAGTGTTTACAACAACATCGAGGCATTGCTGGACGATGCCATTAGCGATCTGAGCGGAAGCCCTACCAGTGGCCCCGTTGAGGATAAGGATATCTTTTTCGGGGGTGATGCCTCCGCATGGTTAACAGTTGCACAGACGTTGAAGGCCCGCTTTTATCTCCATACTGGCGATTACATAAATGCTGCGGGGGCTGCCAGCAAAGGGTTGCTGGATGCCGCAGGAGACTGGATCATACCGCACCCGACGGGTACTTACCTGCAGGACATGAATATTTATTACAGCTTCGGCGTCTTTGACCGGGAAGGGTACATGAATGCCAAAAAAGCGATACTGCCTGCCTGGCTCGATCCAGCCTCAGCTACCTATCGCGGCAATGCTAAAACGGACGAGACGGAGCGCTTCAATTTCATTTTCACCGGCAGCACTGGTGCGTACGACCTGAACTACGATGGTAAATGGGCCGCCGATGCTTCTTTCCCGTTGGTGACAGCCTTGGAAAACCACCTCATCCTGGCGGAATGCGCCTGGCGGGCCAACGACATGCCCACCGCCCTGGCTGAGTTGAACAATGCAAGGGGCATTCTTGCTGCACAATTTCCCGATGGAAAATATGAAGCTTATGAAATGGCAGATTTTGAAGCCAATGGCATAGCGGGCAGGCCCGGCTCGTCGGCCAATGATGCACTTTTGTATGAAATCATGGAAGAAAAATACTGCTCCCTGGTCGGCCAGATTGAAGTGTTTAACGACCTGCGCCGGACGGACAACCTGCTCGGCATCCCCCCCACGACGGGCAATACGATCCCGCAGCGTTTCCTCATCCCACAGGTGGAGATTGATGCCAATGCCAATGCGCCCAGCCCGATCCCCGACCTGTTTGAGCCTACGCCGGTGAACAAGTAGGTTTAGTTTTTTATAAAAATGATAACGGGGTGCTGGTTTTCCAGTGCCCCGTTTTGTTATAGGGCGAAGCCCTTACCGGAAATTCCCCGCTTCCCTATATTTGCCGCTCCAAACAGGACGAGTTACTGCCGCCAGGGTCTCATGGATAGGGCATCCGAGGCATAACAAGAGGCGGTGGCCAACGATCACCCCACGCAAACACACAAACAAACACCCAGAATCCCATACCTTGCGGCCATGAAAATCAAGCGCCTTTTCATCAACAACTACAAATCGCTGGTCAACTTCGAGTTGGTCGAGCCGAACCCCTTTTTGGTGTTTGTGGGGCCGAATGCGGCGGGGAAGTCGAATGTGTTTGAGGCGTTGGAGTTTTTTAATTATCGGGATTATCCAAATCCTGAATTACTTTTCGGTGGTGTGAAGAGCATTTCTCATTTGAATAAAATCCATAACAAAATTGCTATCAACTTATGGTTGGATAAAAATGAAAATCCTCATCATCTGATTTTTTCTTTGGATAGTGAAAATAATAGGTGGTTTTTAAAGACTAAGGATGGGTTTTCTTTAAAGGACAACAGAGATGAGGAGGAAGAAAATTTGTTAAATGAAATTAGCCCTAATTTTCCCCAGTTTTTTGATCGTTTTTCCAGAATCTTTGTAGGAAAAAATGACTTGGTTAAAATCAAAACCAACGGCCCCGAAAAACTTCGTATCGACGCTGCCAACCTCGAACCCGTCCTCCACCGCATCCTCCAAGACGAAATAAAGCGGGAAGAAATCACCGAATGGCTGGAGCTCCTCATCCCTGGCCTCGAAAAAGTCAAAGTCGCCAAAAGCGATCTTAGCGGTGACTATTTTTTAAGGATTTTTGAAAAACACCTCAGCGAACCCATCGGCAAAAACCTCATCTCCGACGGTACCTACAACATCCTCGCCCTGCTCACTGCCGTCTATCAAAGCGACGAGCCGCAGTTCCTCTGCATCGAGGAACCAGAGAATGGCTTGAACCCTTATGTCATCCGCACCTTGGTGGGCTTCTTCCGACAGATGTGCGAGGAAAAAGGGCATTACATCTGGCTCAATACGCACTCGGCCACGCTGGTGCGGGAGTTGAGAAACGAGGAGATTATTTTGATTGACAAAAAAGAGGGCATCACCCAGGCCAAACAAATCCCGCCTGATTTCAACCGCTACGACCTCGAAATGGACGAAGCCTGGCTAACCAATGCCCTTGGAGGTGGGCTGCCATGGTGACATTGGGTTTCATTGCAGAAGGCGATACCGAGAAGCGGATTTTGGTTTCTGAAAACTTCAAGGACTTGCTCAAGAGGCTAAACCTTCCCTTTTTGGAAACAGTGGAAAATGCAGGTGGGGTGAGCAATTTAAAGAAGGATAAAATCAAATCCCTCATTCAAATTCAAAAAGACAGGGGGGCAGAAAAGGTGTTGATTTTGACAGATTCTGATGGCAAATGCATTACCTCTGCCAAAGAAGAAATTGACCCCAATGGGGAAAATATCGTCATAGTCGCAGTTCGGATGATAGAGGCCTGGTTCCTTGCCGACACGACAGCTATCTCCAACTTTTTTAAAGAAGATTACTTTTGCGAAATGCCGGAGGCAATTCCCCAGCCGTATGATTTTATCAGAACCGAACGCTTGAGATTACTCAACAGCGGCATCAACGGGAAGCGCATATTGGGGCAAAAAATGCTTTATAGCGGTTTCTCCGTCGCATCCGCCGCCGCCCACCCCAACTGCCCCAGCGCCAAATATTTTTTACAAAAATTAGAAACCTTGGCAGTTGGCCAATAGCCATTCAGCCATATAACCATTCCAACCATTTATGACCAATAAGCAACTCATCGAATGCGTCCCCAATTTCTCGGAAGGCCGGGACATGAACATCATCAAACAAATCACCGATGTGATCGAGAGCGTGGAAGGTGTCAAGCTCCTCGACGTGGATCCCGGCAAGGCGACCAACCGCACCGTCGTCACCTTTGTGGGCGAGCCGGAGCCCGTCGTGCAGGCGGCTTTCCTGGCCATCAAGAAGGCCTCGGAGGTCATTGACATGAGCAAGCACAAGGGTGAGCACCCCCGCCAGGGAGCGACCGACGTGTGCCCCCTCATCCCCGTGGCCAACATCACCATGGAGGAGTGTGCCCAATGGGCGCACAAGCTCGGCGAAAAGGCCGGCAGCGAGCTGGAAATCCCCTTTTACATGTACGAATACGCCGCCACCTCGCCCGAGCGGCGCAACCTCGCCACCATCCGGGCGGGCGAATACGAGGCCCTGCCCGAAAAGCTGAAACGCCCCGACTTCCGGCCCGACTACGGCCCGGCCCGGTTCAATGCCCGCGCCGGCGCAACCGTCATCGGGGCCAGGGATTTCCTCGTGGCCTACAACGTGAACCTGAACACCACCAGCGAGCGCCGGGCCAACTCGGTCGCCTTCGACGTGCGGGAAAAGGGCCGGGTGCTGCGCAAGGGCGACCCCATCACAGGCGAAATCATCAAGGACGAAAACGGCGAACCCGTAAGGGAACCGGGCGCATGCAAGGCCGTAAAGGGCATCGGCTGGTACATCCCCGAGTACGGTGTCGCCCAGGTGTCCATGAACCTGACCAACCTCAACGTGACGCCCCTGCACGTGGCTTTTGAGGAATGTTGCAAAAGCGCCGAAAGCCGTGGCATGCGGGTGACCGGCTCCGAAATCGTCGGCCTGGTGCCCCTGAAAGTGATGCTGGACGCCGGGCGCCATTTTTTGAAAAAACAAAAATGGAGCACGGGCGCCCCGGAAGAAGAACTCATCCACATCGCCGTCAAATCGCTGGGGCTGGACGAACTGACGCCATTTGACCCAAAGAAAAAAATCATCGAATACCAAATGGCCGACGCCAACGCCACACCCTTGGTCAACATGACGCTCCGGGCCTTTGCCAACGAGACGGCGAAGGACGTACCTGCCCCGGGCGGCGGTTCCATCTCCGCCTACGTGGGGGCGCTGGGCGCTTCGCTCGGCACGATGGTGGCCAATCTGAGCGCAGGGAAAAGAGGCTGGGACGACCGCTTGGAGGAGTTTTCCACCTGGGCTGAAAAAGGCCAATCATTGAAAGATCAACTTCTCCGACTGGTGGACGAAGACACGAATGCCTTCAACCAAATCATGGCTGCATTCCGCTTGCCGAAAGACTCAACAGAAGAAAAAGCAGCCCGCAAACAGGCCATCCAGGCCGCCACCCGCTATGCCATCGAGACGCCTATGCGGACAATGGAGGTGGCTTTTGAAGTGTTTGAACTGGTGGAGGCGATGGTGAAAAATGGCAACCCGAATTCTGTGACCGATGCGGGCGTAGGTGCCCTCTGCGCCCGTGCTGCCATTCATGGCGCATGGATGAACGTGAAAATAAATACCGGCAGCCTGGCCGACAAGGAACTGGCGGCGGAGTTTCTGAAAAAAGCCGAAGCTATCGGAAAACAGGCGGACCAGAAGGAGCGGGACATCGTGCAGCTTGTGGAAGGAAAGATGTGACGGCTGTTTTGCTTTTTTTATAAAAACAAAAAGGATGCGGGCAGGCTGTCCGTATCCTTTTTGTTTTCAGGATTTTGTAAAACTCCGTCGTGTCAAGTCTTCCACCTCACCATGCCATCAGCAGCTAAATATTGGCAAATAACAACGAGTTTCAGCAAGTGTTGAGCGCAGCGGCACTTGCGACGTTCGCAGCAGACCTTCCGCATGCGCCGCTGGGCTCCACACTTGCATGAACTTTTGTCTTTTACTTCAAGGAACAAAGGCAGGGGTAGTTCAGGGACGAGCGAACACCTGCCACAACTTATGCTTGCATTGATGCCCACTCGCCGATGTGCCGACTGCGAGATTTATCCCGCATTGACTTTGGGACCGGCAGGGGCGGGTGAATTTTTCGATCTGAAGACCCCGTGCCAGCAGGAAACCTTGTGGCAACTGCGCAATGTCTTATCGTCTGTTCTTACCCCAATGCCTCCCCTGTTTCGTATCCTTCCCCTAATTTTCGAACCTGCGGCCTAGTTGACAATTTAGTGCAAAGCCACCTAAACCACAGTAGGAAACAGGAGTCATCCCATATTTTTCCCTAAGGATCGAAGGAAAAATAATCCCGATGTGAAATCGGGATTATTTTTAAAAAAACCCATCCATTGCTGGGTTTTCAAAATCAAAATGGTGAAGTTATTTTTTCATCGGTACTAAAGTGGCCGAAGATTCGGGATGGCTTACGTTTTACTTTTGAAGGCTACAGCCAATTAAGCGCTGCAAATGTTCCGCCCCTCAACTATACCATCTGATGGTCAAGCAGGCAAATTTTGAATTGAACATCTACAGCCAGCCCTCCAACCCCTGGATATTCGCTGTACTTGGTGCCATCTTTTTGGGGCCGGCATCGGCTTTTTGAAAAGTATCAGGACAGTAGAGACGAAATAAGCCTCAACTGCCTCAACCTATATTCCGAAACCCTGTTTCCCCCACATGCACCTCGGAATAGACTACGGCTCAAAACTCGCTGGCACCACCGTCATCTGCTGGGACAAGGACGAAAAACTCTACCTCGCCCAAAGCGAAAAAAAGCAGGACGCCGATGCCTTCCTTCAACAGCACATCGAAGCGCTGAGGCCCGGTGCTGTTTTCATGGATGCCCCGCTCAGCCTGCCCGGGGTTTATCATCAAAAAGGGGACGATTATTTTTACCGGGCCTGCGACAAGGCCACCCAAGCCATGTCGCCCATGTTCCTCGGCGGCCTGACGGCTCGGGCGATGCGCCTGCGCTCCCAGTTTCCGGATTTGGCTTTTTATGAAACCTATCCTGCCCAGCTTGTCCGCACCCTTTTTCCAGAGAATGATTTTTATAAAAAAGAAAATCCGGCGCTTTTTGCAGAGCAACTGGCCGCCTGGTTGCCCTTTCCATTGACGGCTGTTTTGTCTAATTGGCACCAGGTTGACGGAATGCTGGCCTGGCTTTCTGGCTGGCGTTTTTCAAAAGGGAATGCATTGAAATATGGGAAAGAGGAAGAAGGGTTGATTGTTGTTTGAGTCTGAAGCCTTTTACCTTTTGCTGATTTTATTGCTTGAAATAGCCCGTTGGCGGGAGCACTTGTGGCGGCCTTCCGAGAAGCTTCTTTTGGCCAAATGCTTCGTCGCCCGCCCCTGCACCCTCGCCCGCCACATGCGCCAACTGGAGGGCTTCATTTCCCGCCGCATGAGTTCAATGACGTCTTTTTCCGGTACGCCAAACTGCGCCTCGATGGCATCGAAGGTGGTGCGGTCTTCCCAGGCCATACCGATGATGCGGTCCACATCCTCATCTGTCAAATTGTATTTTTTCTGTACGTCCATGCGCTCCGAACAATGGACGGGGTTCTTTGTTTCGGCTGCATATTTTTGACCACATGAAAAAGCAGCATTTGCCTGAAAAAATCTGCCCCGTATGCCAGCGTCCCTTTCAATGGCGGAAAAAATGGGAGCGTTGTTGGGAAGAAGTGAAATATTGTAGCGAACGTTGCCGTACAATGTCGAAGCCCGCTTCGGCTGCCAAATCAAATACGCTGAAGGGCACTTCAGCGGCAAAACCCACCTGATATGAAAATAACCGGTATCTACATTTACCCTATCAAATCTATGGGCGGCATCCGCCTGGAAACTGCCACGGTGGAAAGAGAAGGCCTGCAGCACGACCGCCGCTGGATGCTGCTCGACGCCAACGACCAATTCATTACCCAACGTCAGGTGCCGGAATTGGCGCTTATCCAGGGCAGTTTAAGCAATGCGGGTATTTTGTTGTCGCACAAAAATGGGCAACACGGCCAAGTGGAACTGCCATTCGATGAAGAACCGGACAGCCCGCCTTTTCCCGTCAAAGTCTGGAGCGACGAGGTAGCGGCGAGGGCGGTCGGCGGCCCGGTGAACGAATGGCTCAGCGATGCCCTGAAAACCAGGTGCGGACTGGTGAAAATTGAAACAAACGCTATGCGGTATAGCCTGAAAGGGAAGGGCGGCAAGTACGTCAGTTTTGCAGATACGCACCCATTGTTACTGGCAGGGTCGGCATCGTTGTACGAATTGAACAGCCGCATGGAGACACCGCTCCCCATGACCCGTTTCCGCCCCAACCTGGTGTTTGATGGAGGCAAACCTTTCGAGGAAGATACCTGGAAAGCATTCAGCATTGGCCAGGTTCAGTTTAAAAACATGGGGCTTTGCGACCGCTGCAAGGTCACACTGATTGACCCGGAAACTGGAAAGACAACGGGTGCCGAGCCGCTCCGCACAATGGATACTTTTCGGAAAATGGACGGCAAAGTCTTTTTTGGCGTATGGGGAACCTTGTTGCGGGAAGATGAAAAGGCAACCATTCGGGTCGGTGATCTTATTTCGGGAAATTAAAACCATGCGCTCGTGAAAACCCTCCGGCTCCTCCTTGGCGACCAACTCAACCGACAGCATTCGTGGTTTGAAAAAGTGGATGGCGACGTGCTGTACTGCTTTTTTGAAATGCGCCAGGAGACAGACTATGTGCAGCACCACCTCCAAAAGGTCATTGGCTTTTTTGCGGCCATGCGGGCTTTTGCGGAGGAACTTCGGGAAGTAGGGCATTCAGTGGTATATGTTAAACTGGACGACGAGGACAACCGACAATCCCTCGAAGGCAACCTGCTTTTTTTAATCAAAAAACACGGCCTCCAACGCTTCGAATACCAACTGCCCGACGAGTGGCGGCTGGACGTGCAGCTCAAAGAATTTTGCGGGAAACTGGACATTGAAGCGGCAGCATTTGACACCGAACATTTCATGACCAAACGAGAGGCTATCCAGGAGTTTTTTGGAAAAAAGAACTACCTGATGGAAACCTTTTACCGCGACATCCGGCGACGGCACGGCATCCTGATGGAAGGCGGCAAACCCGTGGGTGGCCAGTGGAATTTCGACGCTGAAAACCGCAAGAAAATGCCCAAAGAACACCGTCCCCCCGAACCGTTGCTGTTTGAAAAAGACCTGTCGGATATTGCTGAAATGATTGATAAAGCAGGCGTTAAGACCATCGGAACAGTTGATGCGAAGCATTTCATCTGGCCGACCAACAGAGAGGAATCGCTGGAACTGCTGGCCTATTTCACCCAAAACCTGCTGGAACACTTCGGCGACTTCCAGGATGCCCTGACACCGGAATATTGGGCGCTCTACCACTCCCGCCTCTCTTTTGCTTTGAACACAAAAATGATTTCACCGCTGGAAGTCGTACAGCAGGCGGTGCAGGAATGGGAGGGCAGAAAAGATGAAATTTCCATTGCCCAGGTGGAGGGTTTTGTGCGGCAGATCATCGGTTGGCGGGAGTATATGCGGGGCATTTACTGGGCGAAAATGCCGGCGTTTGCGCAGCTCAACTTTTTTGGCCACCAAAGAAAACTGCCCGGCTGGTTTTGGACGGGCAACACCAAAATGGCCTGCCTGCGCCACGCCATCGGCCAGTCGCTCCAATACGCCTACGCCCACCACATCCAGCGGCTGATGGTGACGGGAAACTTCGCCCTACTCGCCGGCATCCACCCCGATGAAGTGGATGCCTGGTACCTCGGCATCTACATCGACGCTATCGAGTGGGTGGAAATCACGAACACCCGTGGCATGAGCCAGTTTGCGGACGGCGGCATCGTAGGCACGAAGCCCTACTGTTCCTCAGCTAATTATATTGATAAAATGGGCCATTATTGCAATGGTTGCTACTATGACAAGAAGCTGCGCACTGGTGAAAATTCGTGCCCTTTCAATAGCCTGTACTGGGATTTCTACGACCGCCACCGGGACAAGCTGGAAAACAACCCCCGCATCGGCATGATGTACCGCACCTGGGACAAGATGGCGCCGGAAGACAAGGAAGGGATTTTGAAACAGGCCGCAGTTTATTTGGAAAATATAGCTTCGTTGTAGAAAAGACGCAATGGCTGAATGCACTAATTGTATCCGTTTTCGCCAAAAGGCTTCAGCTCTTCGAGGAACAATGCTTCCAGCATTTTCAACTCTTTTCGGTAATCAAAGGCAGGGTCATCCTTGTGTTTTACCTCGGCGAGGATTTCGAACTCGAAGAAGTTTTCCCCATAGGTTTTCCAGTCGGCCTGCAGGGCGGCGTTGGTATGGCTGCCGAAATTGAGGGCGAAGCGGTGCCTGTTCCAGATGGCATCCAGGTTGGTATTGCTGCCGACGAATATTTTGCCGTTGGCCGTGTTGCGGATTTGGAAAACGCCCATGCGGGGCTTCATTTCTTTGTAGGCTGCTTTCAGGTCTTTTTTGCTTTGCATGTTGGGATGGTTGAAACTGGCAGGATAGCACCAGCATTCACTTTTCAGATTGGCGCCGGCACTTTTAAAATCATTGTCAAATTTAGCTATTTACTGCCCTATTTAAAAAATATAGCGGCATTACCTCTTAGGCGCCGGCCTTTCATCCAAGCCGGCCCTGCCCTCCGTCGAAAAACTCTTCCCACCCCTGCAACCCAATAACCACAATTCTTTACTTTACGACCATATTTCTTATTTCATAAAACAACAAACAATGAAGAACCTGTATCTTTTGATTTTTGCATGCTTAATACTGGCGACATCCTGCCAACAATCCCCGAAGGTGGAAGCGCCCGTGGAGGTCAAGCAATATACCATCGAACAATTCTACAAGAACGTCCGCATCGGCGGCGGTGCCTGGTCGCCGGACGAGGCGAAACTGCTTGTACACAGCGACGAATCCGGCATTTTCAACCTTTTCGAAATCAACGTGGCGGATGGCTCGAAACGGCAGGTGACCAACTCCGCCGTGGAGTCTTGTTTTACCGTGGATTACGTGCCTGGTACAGGCCAGATCCTCTACTCCTCTGATAAAGGCGGGAACGAGATTTCCCACATCTACCTGCTGAAAGACGGCGGCAGCCCGCAAGACCTGACGCCGGGCGAGCAGGAAAAAGCCAATTTCTACGGCTGGAGCCTCGACAAAAAGACCATGTTCTACAGTTCTAACAAGCGCAACCCCCAGTTTTTCGACCTCTACAAAATGGGCACCGGCGACTGGAAAGCCAGCATGATTTACCAAAATGACGAAGGCCTCGACGTCTCCGGCATCTCCTGGGACGAAAAGACCCTTGCCTTGCAGAAGACCATCACCACCAGCGAAAACCAGTTGTTCCTCTACGACCTGGCCACCAAAAAGATGACCGAGGTCTCCGATCCGGCCGCCACCGGAAGCTACAGCGCTTCCGGTTTCAGCAAAGATGGGAAATCCTTTTTCTACATCACCGACGCCGGCAGGGAGTTCGCCTACCTCGTGCAGTACGACCTGGCCACCGGCGGGCGCAAAACGATTTTTGAAACCAATTGGGACGTGATGTACAGCTATGACAGCGAACACGAAAAGTACCGGGTCATCGCCATCAACGAGGACGGCAAAAACAGCCTGATCATACAAGACAACCAAACCGGGAATAAAGTAGATTTCCCTGCCATCCCCGACGGCGACGTGCTGGCAGTTTCTATTTCCGACAGTGAAAAAATGATGCGCCTCTCCGTTGGCACCTCCAAGGCACCCGGCAATATTTACGTGTATAATTTTGAAACGAAGGAGTTGAAAAAACTGACCTCCACCCTCAACCCCGACATCAACCCCGACGACCTGGTCGCTGCGGAGGTCGTGCGCTACAAGAGTTTCGACGGGCTGGAAATACCCGCTATTTACTACAAACCGAAAACAGCGTCCGCTGAAAGCAAGGTACCGGCACTGGTATGGGTACATGGCGGCCCCGGCGGTCAATCGAGGGTGGGCTATTTTTCGCTCATCCAATACCTCGTCAACCACGGTTATGCCGTGCTGGCCGTGAACAACCGGGGCAGCAGCGGTTATGGCAAGTCTTTTTATAAAATGGACGACCGCAACCACGGCGACAAGGATCTCAAGGATTGCATCTGGGGCAAAAAATGGCTGCAATCGCAGGCCTACGTGGATACGGCGAAAATCGGCATCATCGGCGGCAGCTACGGCGGCTACATGACAATGGCGGCCATGACCTTTGCACCCGACGAGTTTCAGGTGGGCGTCAACCTCTTCGGCGTGACCAACTGGCTGCGCACGCTGAAGTCCATCCCGCCTTATTGGGAGTCGTTCCGCAATGCCCTCTATGCTGAGCTCGGCGACCCGACGACGGAGGATTCGGTACGGCTGTACAACATCTCGCCGCTCTTCCATGCCGACAAAGTGAAGCACCCTATCATGGTACTGCAAGGGGCCAACGACCCCCGTGTGCTGCAGGTGGAGTCGGACGAAATCGTGGCAGCGGTAAAGAAAAACAACGTCCCCGTCGAGTACGTGATTTTTCCCGACGAAGGGCACGGTTTTATCAAAAAGGAAAACGAGATAAAAGGGTACGGCGGGGTGCTGGCTTTCCTTGATAAATACCTGAAAGGAGAATCAAAAATGGAGAATTGAGTATTTTTCAAGCAACGGCGCCACATACATTTATGGCCGGGTTCCCGTTTCGACGTGGCGCCGTTGCATAAAACCAACCTCATAAAAAGGAATACCGAAGGCTGAACCCAATCGAACGCTTCAAAATGGTCATGTGAAACGGCCCGTCGAAGGTGGCCCGGCTGCCGATGCCCCGGCGGCTTTCCAACCCGAATTCCATGTGCTTGAAAAACCGGATGCCCACCCCCGCCTGCACGAACAGGCGCTGGTTGAGGCTGGGCTTTTGTTGATAGGTCAGGTCCACGTCGTTGCCGTTGGCCGGCACATCGGTGATGGCGTCGTCCTGCAGGTAGCCTTTCACCCTAACTTCCCCATTGTACGAAAGGCCCGCATTCAGGCCGATACCCGTATAAAACCGGAACGTTTTACCGGCCACGAAACGGCGCAGCAGTGCAGCTTCCAGGGCGGTTTCCTGGTTGGTAGCGCTCACCTCCAGGTACTCCCAGCCACGGGGATCCCCCGGCGAAGCTTCGTAGCGTACCTCGTCAATCCGGCCCTCGATGCCGAGCAGCGAGAACATGACGACCGTATTGGGCAGGACGGCGGGTCTAAAGGACAGGTTGAAGCGCACCGTGGGGTTGTCGCATTTCATTTTGGTCATCTCGCCCTTGGAAAACGGCAACCCGTTGTAGTCGAATTCCACGCCCTCGGCTGTGCTGAGCAGGTATTGGTAGTCAAGGCCGTGTGGCATTTCGATATCGCCACCGAAGGCGTGGCCAATGTGGGTGATTTGCAGGGGCCTTCCAAGGTAGGGCGATGGCTCCTGGGCTGCGAGTTGCCAGTTGGAAAAGATTGCGATTGTAAGCAGGGTAGCTATTTTTTTCATCATCAAAATGCTTTGGTGATGCTGGCTGAATCTGGAACCACCGCCAGCAGTGTCTTAGGCGAAAAGTAAACGATTTCAGCGCCCCCCTCCCTACCCCATTTCAACCAAAAACTAAAGTTTTCAAAAAATGGTTTTCCGATAGAACCGCCGGAAGTTTGGCGGTATTTAATATCCCCTTAATTTTGCGAAACCGTTATTGCGGAAGTAAGATGGTCAGCAACCAATACCAGCCTCTGTCGGTCTTCCGTCAAACCACCGCCGAACCGCCATTATCCATGAGCGACTTCATCAAACACGAGTGCGGCATCGCACTCATCCGCCTGCTTAAACCCCTGGAATACTACGTTGAAAAATACGGGACGCCGCTCTACGGCATCAACAAACTGCACCTATTGATGGAGAAGCAGCGCAACCGGGGGCAGGACGGTGCAGGCATCGCCACGGTGAAACTGCACAGCCGCCCCGGGCATAAAATCATCGACCGCAAGCGCAACAGCGGCAGCAATTCCATCCAAAGCATCTTCGAACAGGTGTATGCCAACTACAACGGCCTGTCGAAATCGCAGATGCGGAACCCAGCATGGCTGAAAGACAACGTGGCCTTCATGGGCGAACTGATGATGGGCCACCTCCGCTACGGCACCCACGGGGCGAACAGCGTAAAGAACGTCCACCCCTTCATCCGCAAAAGCAACTGGATCCATCGCACCCTTGTCATCGCCGGCAATTTCAACCTGACCAATGTGGACGAACTCTTCGACGAACTGGTGGGCTACGGCCAATACCCCATGGAGCGGACCGATACGGTGACCGTTTTGGAAAAAATAGGCCATTTCCTGGACGAAGAAGTGGAGCGCCTTTACACCTGGTACAAGTCGGACGGCCACACCAACGAGGAAATCAATGAACTCATTTTCGATAACCTCAACGTGCAGCGCCTGCTCAAAAAAGCCAGCAAAAGATTCGATGGCGGCTACGCCATGGCAGGCATGATCGGGCACGGGGACGCCTTCGTCCTCCGCGACCCCAACGGCATCCGGCCCGCTTACTATTACCACGACGAAGAGGTGGTGGTCGTGGCCTCGGAACGGCCGCCCATCCAAACGGCTTTTGATGTCCACATTTCAAGGGTACAGGAGATCCGGCCTGGGCATGTCCTTATCGTGAAGCGCAACGGCACGGTGGGCGAGGTGCCATTTATCGAGGCCGGGGAGCGGAAATCCTGCTCCTTCGAGCGCATTTACTTTTCCAGGGGCAACGACCGGGATATTTACACCGAAAGAAAACAACTGGGCGAACAGCTCACCGACAAAGTGCTGGAAGCTGTGGAAAACGACATCGAAAACACTGTGTTTTCCTTTGTGCCCAACACAGCGGAAAGCGCCTTTTTTGGATTGGTCAATGGTATCGAAAAACGCCTGAACGGCATCAAAGCCGAAAAAATAAAAGCCCTTGGCCCTGACGCCGATACCCGGGACATCGAACGCATACTTGCCATCACCCCTCGGGTTGAAAAACTGGTACACAAGGACGCCAAACTCCGCACCTTCATCGCCGACGACAACTCCCGTGGCTCGATGGTGACGCATGGCTACGACGTGACGTACGGCATTGTGAAAAACGAGGTAGATACCCTCGTGCTGCTGGACGATAGCATCGTGCGGGGCACGACCCTGAAAAACAGTATCATCCGCATCGTCGCCCGACTGCGGCCCAGGAAGATCATCGTGGTGTCAAGCGCCCCGCAGATACGGTACCCTGACTGTTACGGCATTGACATGTCTAAAATGAAAGATTTCGTGGCCTTCCGTGCCCTGGTGGAACTGTTGGAAGAACAGGACAAATCTTACCTCCTGGAAGAGGCCTACGACCGCTGCCGGGCACAGATGGATTTGCCCAAGGAAGAAATCAAGAACGAGGTGCAAGCGCTGTACGATCTCTTTACGCAGGAGGAAATCTCGCAGAAAATTGCCGAAATCGTGACCCCAAAAGGGCTAAAACCCAAAGTAGAAGTTATCTACCAGACCCTGGAAGGCCTGCACCATGCGTGCCCCAACCATCTTGGCGATTGGTACTTCTCAGGAAACTATCCCACCCCCGGCGGCAGGCGGGTGGTCAACCGTGCTTTTATGAATTATATGGAGAAGAAGGACGTGCGGGCGTATTGAGGAAACTTACTGCCCAAACATCCCTGCCAGCCCACCCATCCCCGGCGGCATCAAATCCTGGATCATCTTGTTCGCTTCGGCCTGCTCTTTCACCTGCGCCTTTTCCAGCACCCGGTTGATGGCCGTCACCAGTAAATCCTGCAACTGCTCGGCATCCTCCCAGTCCAGTTTTTCCTTGTCAATAGCGATGTCGAGGATTTCCCGGTTGGCATTGGCCTTTATTTTAATGGCGCCGTCGCCAGACTCCGCTTCCACGGTGATGCCGGCGAGCTTGCGCCGCATTTCTTCCTGCTGTTGCTGTACGTTTCCGAAAAGATCTCCAAACATGGTGAAATGGTTATAATACTTCTTGCCGTTAGCTTTTGGTCATTCGCCATTGGTTTTTAGCCACCAGCTCAAGGCAAATAACCCATGGGCAATACATAAATCTTAACGGCGTGAACTATCAATTGTGAGTGATAAGCAAAGGTAGGTTTTTCATTAAAAAAAATCACTCAATAGGCAGGTACCACCGATGACACCATGCGCTCGATCTGCTGGGCGGTTTTTATGCAACCCTGCAGTTTGGTCATATCCAGGCAATAGCAATCATTTTGGGCAATAGCCGATTTGGAACACACGATGGCCGATAGGTCAACATGGGAAAAACGGTCGTCCAGCTTACGGCATTTCCCTAGCAGTATATCAACCGCCTCGTCGTTGGCAGATTCGTTGTATTTCAACAAAAAACATTGCAGGAAATGGACAATAGCACTCCGGGTGTTGTGGCATACGAGATAGTTCACCACGTCTTCCTGTGCCCGGTTGATTTCTTCGGCAGCAAACCCCAACAGTTTCCTGCCTTCCTCCATGGATGGGTTTTCACTTTTCATAAAGGCTTTTTTTAAATAATTACCCTGCAAGCCGTCAAGTTTTGTGCACGGTTAATAGAAACTGATGCGGGTTGATAATCAACCAGATAAGCACATACCAACTACTTGGCAGTCATGCACAAAACCTGGCGTCGCAAGCTCAAAAATGAGCGGGCTTTGACCTGCCGGGACACCTTCAAGGTAAGTCAAGATAAAACAATGCCACCATGATCAATCTCATGTGGTTCCATGACCATCGTCAACCTTAACGAACCAGGGTCACATCCCCCTTGAACAGCCTTTTTTCCCCATCAATAAATTCAACCTCGGCCAGGTAGGTGAACACACCGGCGTCCAAATCCTTGCCCTTGAAAAAGCCGTCCCAGCCGTAGAGCGGATCGTCGGGCGGGAAATGGTAGTATTCGTACACCGATTCGCCCCAACGGGAGAAAATGAGGAAAGAACTTACTTCCTTCACGCTGCGGTGATCGCTGAAAATCATGAACACGTCGTTGATGCCATCGCCGTTGGGGCTGAAACCGTTCGGGATGAAAACGCCCTTGGTTTTGTCCACGATGACAAGTTGGCTGGCAGAAGCCTGGCAACCTCCCGGATCGTAGATCGTGAGCAGGTAGGTGGTCGTCGATTGTGGAGAGGCCACCGGGTTGCGGCAGGCCAGGCAGCTCAGGCTGGGGTCGGGCTGCCAGGCATAGGTAAGGCTGTCGGGCGGAAAGACGATGGGGTGCAACACCACCGAGTCGCCCAGTCTGATGGTGATGTCGCTGGTAAAATCAAGCACGAGCTTGTTCACTACGGCCACGGTCACCGTATGCGTGGAGTCGCAGCCATTGGCGCTGGTAAAGGTTTGACTATACTCGCCCGGCGCAAAAACTTCCTGCCCGAAAACACTGGCAGCACCACCTTCGCATATTTCAACATAAGCGCTGGTGTTCAGCGTTGCCAAGGGCAGTAGCGCTGTCACTGTCAGCACGGAATCACAGCCGTTGGCGGCAGTAAAAACAAAATCCATACTGGTGCCCGGCTGGATAAGCACTCCCTGGAAGAGCAACGTTTCCCCTTCACAGCCCTGCAGGGTGACAGTGCCTGTGCTGCCTGGCAATCCTGCCACGCTCACTGTCACGATGGAGTCGCAGCCATTGGCTGCCGTCAGGGTGAAGTCCGTGACGCTGCCTGGAAAGAGCGTTTGCCCGTTGTAGTCAATGCCGGTGCCTTCGCAGGTCTGCAACTGCACAGCCGCCGTTTGGATGGCCAGTTCCTCCACCGTCACTGTCACGATGGAATCGCAGCCCTGCCAGGTGGGGAAACTGAAATCGGTGGTGCTGCCAGGCGCGAGCGGCTGGCCGTTGTACAAAGCCATTGTCCCGGTACAGGCAGTCAACTGCACTATGGAAGCCTGGTTTTGCAGTTCCTCCACCGTCACTGTCACAATGGAATCGCAGCCCTGCGAAGAAGCGAACAGGAAATCCGTCACGCTGCCGGGCGGCAGGTTTTGGCCATTGTAAAATGCCGTATTGCCGGTGCAGGCCGATAGGGCCAGGTTGCTGGTCAGGGCAGCAACTTCTTCCACCGTCACCGTCACGGTCGAATCGCAGCCGTTTTGGGCAGTCAAAACGAAATCCATCACGGTATTGGGCGGCAGAGCCATGCCGTTGTAGGTGATCGTGGAACCTGTACAGGCTTGCAGGGTGAGCGCCGAGGCATAAGTTGCCAGTTCGTTCACCGTCACCGTCACGGTGGAATCGCAGCCCAGTGAGGAGGTGAAGGCGAAATTCGTGACCGAGCCAGGCTGCAGGGATTGGCCATTGTAGTCAATGCCCGACCCGGTGCAGGCTTCGAATTCGAGGTTGGTATGGAAAACCTGGATGGCGCTGACCGAGACCTGGACCACCGAATCACAGCCATTTACCGCTGTAAAAGTGAAGGAAAGGTTGGTGCCGGGGGACAGGTTGAGGCCATTGTAAGCTACTGTGGTACCAGGGCAGGTTTTCAGCGCAAGCGGCGTCTGGTATGCAGGCAGTTCAGCCACGGTCACTGTTACAATGGAGTCACAACCAATCGAGGAGGTAAAGGTAAAATCAGTGATGCTGCCGGGTGCCAATTGCTGGCCATTGTAGGAAACCGTCTCACCGGCACAGGCCGACAGGGCCAGATCGGTTTGGAAAATATCCACTTCCTCCACCGTAACGGTTACCACCGAATCGCAGCCATTCGTGGTGGTCAGGGTGAAATCGGTGACGGTTCCCGGTGATAGCGTTTGGCCGTTGTAATCAACAGTGGAACCGGCACAAGCTTCCAGCGTCAGGTCGGCGCTGTAAACCGGTAGTTCGTTCACTGTCACCGTCACGATGGAATCGCAGCCCTGGGCTGTTTGGAAGTTAAAATCGGTGACTGTGCCCGGTTGCAGGGTTTGGCCATTATAAGAAACTGTGGTGCCAGTGCAAGCATCAAACGCCAGCAATTCCTCAAAAGCCGCTACCTCGTTCACCGTTACGGTGACAACGGAGTCGCAGCCACTGGCCGTGGTGAAGTTGAAATCCGTCACGGTACCTGGGGCAAGGGCCTGCCCATTGTAGTTGATGGCAGAACCGGGGCAGGCGTTGAAGGTCAGCGAACTGGTAAACACGGACAACTCCTCTACGGTCACCGTAACCACCGAGTCACAGCCGCCCACCGAGGCGAGCACAAAATCTGTGACGGTGCCGGGGGCCAGAGCTTGCCCGTTGTAGGTAACCATTGTGCCGGTACAAGTTTCCAGGGTGAGTGCCGAGGCATAGGTGGGCAGTTCGTCCACCGTCACCGTCACGGTGGAATCGCAGCCATTGGCAGCCTGGAAATCAAAAGTGGCCGTAGTGCCCGCTGCCAGCGGCTGGCCATTGTAGGTGGCGCTTTCCCCTGCACAGGCTTCCAGGTGGATGTTGGTGGCAAATACCGGCAACGCCAGCACTGTCACCGTCAGCACAGAATCACAACCATTGGAAGCCGTGAAGGTAAACTGGGAGGTGCTGCCCGGAGAAAGCATTTGTCCATTGAACAGGGCACTTTCCCCAGCGCAAGCCTGCAATTGCAGTTGCCCGGTCAGGTTGGGCAATGCCGCAACGTTGACGGTGACCACGGAATCGCAGCCCCCAGCCGATGTAAAGGTAAATGTGCTGGTAGAACCCGCCGCCAAAGGGATGCCGTTGTAATTAACCGTTTCCCCAACGCAGGCTTGCATTTGAACCTGGCTTTGCAACTCAGCTACCACGGTGACGGTGACGGTATCAAGGTCCAGTCCGCAATCGCCCGTGGCTGTGACAATGTAGCTGGTGGTTGTAGTGGGGCTGACCGTGATGGAATTATTGTGGGAGCCTCCGGGCTGCCAGGTTATCATGTCCGAATTGGCAGCAATGGCCTGCAAGGTAGCGGATTGACCGTTGCAGATGGTTTTGTCGGCGCTGGCCTGTACGGTAGGCGGCGGTAGCAGTATCACCGTTATCTCCACGGTGGTGTCGCCGCAGATATTCGATCCGGTAGCCGTGTAAACGGTGGGCGACGTGGTCGGTGTTGTCAGCAGTGTAGGGCCGCCTGGGCCGCCGGGGTTCCATACGATAAAATCAACATCCTGCGGGATGACGGTTAGTACGGCGGGAAAACCTTCGCAGGTCATCACCTGCTCTTCAAACGGCTCCAGCACGGGCAATGGATCTACGATTACCGTAATGGAAGCAGTCGTTTCGCAAGCCACATTGGCAGCGGTTATTTCAAAAACAATAGTCTGGAAAATGGGGGGCGTGGTGATGGTTTCCCCATTCAGGCCCGTTTGCCCCCAGGTGATGGTTTCGACGAGGTGGTTGGGGATGACGGAAAGGGTGACCGTTTCGCCGGGGCAGATGTGGATTTCATCGAACAGGGGCGTTATTTCCGGCTCGAAGCAGGGGAAAACGCCCTCGTAGTTGATGGGGGAGCTGCCGGCCCCGCCGGGGCAGTTGTTCCCTTCCTGACCACCACCGTTCCATTCGGTCGGGATGCCTTGCACAGTGATGGTAAATGGAAACCACTGGTCGTTTGGCTCTGTGGCGATGTTCAGGAAAACCGGCCCCGTACCGGGCACCGGGTTGCCCCAGGCGATGTTGCTGCCGGACAGGATGGCGTTGAGCGTGGTGCCGTTAGCACTGGTGAAGCTGGTCGGGCTGATATTGGTGATCTGCACACCGGGCAGGTTCAGGTAGAAACCATAGGTGCTGCCGACGCCCGTCGTGTTGCCCCCGGCCACCATGGCGGTCCATTCAATGGTGAAGGTACCGTCCCCGTTGTCGGTGATGCCGTCCATTAGGAAACCGGAGGTGTCGCAGGCACGGGAGAAGATGGGCAACATCAGAATGGCCCATGCCATCAATAGTGTAACAAGGTGCTTTTTTAGTGTCGGGTAAAAAGTCATGCCGAGGATTTTAGGTAAGTAAGATTGAACTTGATGGTTTATTTTTCAACCAGGTGGACGGCTCTTACGGGAAAGAATTGGTTGATGGGATCAGTGGGAAGCCAGGTATGCTGATGGGATGGGGACAGTATAAAAATTTGCAGTCCTCAAACTTGGGAGCGGTGAAGGTAGGGATTTTGCAGCAATAATAAGATGGCCCAGGGAAGGGAAATTCAGCAAGATTTGCGTCAGAATGCTTCTTTGGCGGCTCTTGCACCTGGCGCAACTACCCCGCTTTGGGCTACCTACTGGTATGCCGCCAGCGCCGGCCAACCCAGTTTGGCAACAAAATTGCAAAAGTCAGTTCCATCCGGCGCTTCTCCTCCCTGCCGGAAAAAATTTCCCCTTCGATTTTCCCATAGCAACAAAAGCAAAAGGTCAACCCTGGCGATGGCCATTCCAACAGGTTGGCACCGGCCCGTCCTGGCCTTTTAATGTAAGCCCAAAACTGCTCTTTTACCTTTTCCCAATACCGGAGCAACCACCCTTCCCCCTTTAGAAGTTTAGGCTGCTTTCCACCCTGGCAGCCTACTCCCGGATAGAACAACACCTACGCCGCCACGCTGGGCGAGCCCATTCAAAAACTATTGAACAATGAAGTTTTGGTTACCACTCCTTCTCATGGGGCTGGCACTATGCCGCCCGCTCATTGCCCAAAAAACTTCGCTATCGGACAAACTCTGGGCCCCACAAAATGAACAGCTTTTGCCAGTACCACCAGAACAGCAACCTGTCCGACCGAACGCCTTCCGTGTATTTCAACTGGATTCAGATATATTGAGCAGCCTGCTGGAAGCAGCACCGCTTTGGCAAACGGAAGCGGCCAACCGCCAGGCCTCCGTTATTTCTTTGCCATTGCCCGACGGCAGCCTGGAAGATTTCAACGTCCTGCAGGCCCCTGTCATGCACCCCGGCCTGGCCCGGAAATTTCCAGGCATAAAAACCTATGTCGGCAAAGGTGTCCAGGATCCTACTGCCTATTTGCGCTTCGACGTGACGCCCGGCGGCCTGCACGCCATGATCCTGTCGGGCAAAAAAGGGGCAGTCTTTATTGACCCCTATAGCACAGATGGTGCTGGATTATACATCGTCTATTTTAAAAAAGACGCACAGCCAACAGCGGCTTGGCATTGTGGTTTTGAAGCACCCGCAGCTACTGCACCAGATGGACTGGAGGCACCGGCTGGCGACCGGGAAGGCGGCTGCACCCTACGCACCTACAGGCTGGCCTTGGCCTGCACCGGCGAATATGCACAATACCACGGAGGCACCGTTGAAGCCGCCCTTTCCGCTATGGTAACGACCATGACACGGGTGAACGGCATTTTTGAAAGGGATGCCTCCATCACCCTCCAACTGGTCGAAAACAACGACCTGCTCATTTTCACCAACCCCAATACAGATCCTTACCACAATTTCAGCGGCAGCAAAATGCTCGACGAGAACCAATCCACCTGCGACGACCTCATCGGCAGTGCCAACTACGATATCGGCCACGTTTTTTCCACCGGCGGGGGCGGCATCGCCTACCTGAAAGCCGTTTGCAACAGCGCCATCAAAGCAGGTGGCGTGACGGGCAAATCCGTCCCCATCGGCGATGCCTTTGACGTGGACTATGTGTGCCATGAAATGGCCCATCAGTTCGGTGCCAACCATACCCACAACAACAACTGCAACCGCAACGCCGCCACTTCGGTAGAACCAGGCAGCGGCTCTACCATTATGGGTTATGCGGGCGTCTGCCCACCCAATGTGCAATGGAACAGCGATGCCTATTTCCATGCTATAAGCCTGGCAGAAATCGCTTCCTACCTCAATGGAAATGGTGGTAGCTGCGCCTCCCAAACCCAGGTGAACAGCGCCCCTGCACCTCACCCTGTATCCAATTTTACCATTCCCAAATCAACGGGTTTTGTGCTGTCAGGCAGCGCAGACGACCCCGACGGCGACGAAAATCTGACCTATTGCTGGGAACAAATGGACAACGAAGCGGCCGTTATGCCGCCCGTCCCGTCCAATCCTGTTGGCCATGCCTTCCGTTCCATGCCGCCCAGCGCAGCAGGGGAGCGCTATTTCCCTTCGTTGGAGGCCATCATTACTGGCCGCAATGCGGAGTGGGAAACGCTGCCCAATACAGGCCGGGTGCTCAACTTCCGCCTTACCGTCCGGGACAACCATCCAGGGGGTGGATGCTCTGCTTTCGAAGACGCTATAGTAACCGTGGATGGGGGCGCTGGCCCGTTTGTAGTTTCAACACCCAACACACCAGTCGTTTGGGAAGCTGGCTCGCAGCAAACCGTGACTTGGAGCGTGGCAGGCTCGGATCACGCCCCTGTAAATTGTGCTAAAGTGGACATCTCGCTGTCATTGGATGGCGGCTATACCTATCCGGTGGTATTGGCTTCGGCAGTGCCCAATGATGGGGCGCATATCGTTACAGTGCCCAATGCGATCACTTCCCGTGCAAGGATCATGGTGAAAGGAGCGGGCCATATCTTCTTTGACATCTCCGACAGCGATTTTACCATCGCCCCTTCCACCCAGTTTTTCGTCAGCGTGACTACTGAAAACCCAGGCTGTTTTGGCGACAAAACAGGGACTGCCAGGGCCAACCCATCGGGAGGCATAGGCAGCTATTTTTACAAATGGAGCAATGGTGAAACGACGCCCCTGATCGGGCATCTGCAGGCAGGCACTTATTCCGTCACGGTTACTTCCGGGGTTCAGGTGGCCACGGCTTCTTTCACTATTTCCCAACCGGAAAAGCTCCAGGTGGAGGTATCGGGCCTGGATGCCAGTGCAGGCCCCAACGGAATGGCTTCCGCCATTGCTTCGGGCGGTACGCCTGATTTTAGCTACACCTGGAATACCGGCAGCGCCTCGACCGTTATTGAGCACCTGCCAGCCGGCGACTACATCGTAACCGTTACTGATGCCAACGGCTGCGAGGCCCGTGGAGAAGTCACGCTATCCGGGCAGCCACCTGTTAAATTTGAATACGGAACCCTGGAGAACGTGACCAATAAGTGGCAGAAGGTTCTGTTGAAAAACAGCTATGACAGCATGGTGGTCGCTGCCACGGTGGTGGTGGAGGGCGGATCAACCCCCTCCCTGGTCACCCGCATCAGGAAAGCCCAGGGTAATAGTTTTGAGCTGAAACTACAGGAAGCAGGCACCATCAACGAGCCTGTGGGGGAAGTGCGTGTCTTTTTTATGGTGGCAGAGGAAGGTGTTTATACAGATGAGGAAAACGGCGTAAAATTCGAAGCCATCAGGTGTACATCTACACAAACCTCCCGTGCAGGTGACTGGATATTTGAACCCCGCAACTATGCCAACGAGTACAAGTCGCCGGTCGTCATCGGCCAGGTGATGAGCTACAACGACCCGCACTGGTCGGTGTTTTGGGCAAGCAGCGCGGATAAGCGCCGGGAAGCCCCAATACCTGCCGGCCTGTCTGTCGGGAAGCAGGTAGGGGAAGATGACGGTGCCGGCCGGCGCAACAGCGAGGCCATCGGTTACTTTGTGTTTGAAAAAGGCATGGGTTTTATCAATGGGAAAAAATTCCTGGCCATGACCGGAGCAAGCGAAGTGCAGGGGCCTGACGATTCGGCCTTTGGCTTTGCCTATCCTTTTGGGGGGTTTACCAAGGTAGAGGCAGCACTCGTTGCCCCGGCAGGCATAAAAGGCGATGAGGGCGCATGGCCCGTGCTGAAAAGCCCTTCGCCCACCTCGAATGCCCTCCTGCTGTACATGCTGGAAGACCAAATCAGGGACAAAGAGCGCAGCCATCCAGGAGAGCAAGTGGCCTATGTCGTGTTTGGAGAAGGGCCGTCGCCCGATCCAGTGGACGAGCCTGGCGACCCCATCGTTCAAGATGATAAACCCGATCCTGCCAGCTTCATCACGGCCTATCCAAACCCTGCCACCAATACCGTTACCGTTGAGTTTTACCAGACCCTGCCTGGCGGCCCGACCATGCTCTTATGCGATGCACTGGGCCGGTGCAGGTTTGAGCAGACCCTGGTAATAGGAGAGCCAGGCTACCGGAAAGCAATGCTCGACCTGTCCGGCCTGGAAGCTGGCTATTACACCATCAAAGTGGCAGAGGGGAGCAGGCGGAAGTTGATCAAATTGGTTAGGCTGTAGGCATTGGTTGAAAAAAATGGACAATAAATTCACTATGAAGCACTAATAGCTTTTTATTATTTTCTTCTTTCTCAAGGGACAAAACAATGGGCCGGCGGGGTTATCCCTGCCGGCTTTTTTTATGGGCCGTTGTTTATTTAAAATTTTGCTGAAATTTGCGCCCCATTTTCAGTTTAGGATCGAAGGAAAAATAATCCCGATGTGAAATCGGGATTATTTTTAAAAAACCCTTCCAGTACTGGGGTTTCAAAATCAAAATAGCGAAGTTATTTTTTCATCGTTCCTTAACCTAACTTAACAGCTCATGGCCAAAGCAGTCGGCAGCAAACAAAAGAAAAAGAAGAAAAATGGCAACATCAACTGGCGGCAAGCCACTATTGTCGGCGTCATGATCCTGGCGTTGCTCGGCTTGGTCCTGCCCAATATCTTACCTTTGTTTAAAGGCGGGCCTGGCCCGGTCGCACCATCCACTAGCCGTAAAAGCGAAGCAATGCCCGAACCTAAATTTCAAAAAGAAGGCGAACTGGCTTTCCTCGGCGGGGAAAGCGGGCAGCCCCTGGCGAAAATAGACATCGAAATAGCGGACAACGACATGGAGCGTGGCTTCGGCCTGATGTACCGCCGTTCAATGGATGAGAACCAGGGCATGTTGTTCCTTTTCGACAACAACGAGCCACAGAGTTTCTGGATGAAAAACACCCTCATTCCGCTAGACATCCTCTTTGTCGGCGAGGACATGACCATCAATACCATCCACAAAAGCACCAAGCCCCTCTCAGAGGCATCGCTGCCCTCCAAGGACAATTCTAAATATGTGGTGGAGGTGAACGGCGGGTTTACGGACAGGCACGGCATCAAGGTAGGGGACAAGATCCAATGGTGAGGCAGGGCAGTACTTGTGCCACTGTATAAATTGAGTGCTTGTCCAAAACCGGGGCGCACCCCCAATGGGTTGCGAACAATTTGTTTGAGGCTAAACTTTTCTGTTTTAGGTTGTTTTCCCAAATTACAAATCCACAAGTCCTAATGACCTATTAGCTAAAATACATACCTTTGCGGATGGAAAACGGAAAAATAGCACACAGCAAATTTCAGGGCGAAGCCCTTACTTTCGACGACGTTTTGCTCGTCCCTTCCTACTCAGAAGTCCTTCCCCGCGAAGTAGATATCTCCACCCAGTTCACCACCGGTATCCGGCTGCGAATACCCATCGTTTCTGCGGCCATGGACACGGTGACGGAGGAAAAACTCGCCATCGGCCTTGCCCGTCAGGGCGGCATCGGCATCATCCACAAGAACATGTCCATAGCCGATCAGGCCGAACAGGTGCGCAAAGTGAAGCGCTCGGAGAGCGGGATGATCATTGACCCCGTCACCCTGCACGGCGACGCTACCGTGAAGGAGGCCCTGCAAATGATGAAGCTCTACCGCATCGGGGGTATCCCCATCATTGACAAAAAGGGCAAGCTCATCGGCATCCTCACCAACCGGGATCTGCGTTTTGAAAAAGATTTCAATAAACAAGTGCACGAAGTGATGACGGCCCGGAACCTCATCACCGCCCCCATCGGCACCGACCTGGACAAGGCAAAGGACATCCTCCAGCAACATAAGATTGAAAAATTACCCGTGGTGGACGATCGTCGGCGCCTCGTCGGCCTCATTACTTACAAAGACTTGATGAAGGTGATTGACTACCCCAACTCCAGCAAGGACGGCCTCGGCCGCCTGGTCGTAGGGGCGGCCGTGGGCGTGACGGCGGACATGATGGAGCGCGTCGCCGCCCTTGTCAATGTGGCGGTGGACGTCATCTGTGTGGATACGGCGCACGGCCACTCAAAGGGCGTTTTGGAAGCAGTGAAATTGGTGAAAATGACCTATCCCGATCTGCAGGTCGTAGGCGGCAACGTGGCTACGGGCGAAGGGGCGAAAGCTTTAGCAAAAGCAGGCGTGGACGGCGTGAAAGTTGGCGTCGGCCCCGGCAGCATCTGTACCACCCGCATCGTGGCGGGGGTTGGCGTACCACAACTCACGGCTATTTACGAGGCATCGCAGGCACTGAAAGGCTCTGGCATTCCCGTCATCGGCGATGGGGGCATCCGCTATTCCGGCGACATCGTGAAAGCGCTGGCGGGCGGTGCGAGTACCGTTATGGCGGGCGGCCTGTTCGCCGGCGTGGAAGAGGCGCCCGGAGAAACCATCCTGTACGAAGGCCGCAAGTTCAAAGTCTATCGGGGCATGGGATCGCTCGGCGCTATGGGCCAAGGTTCGAAAGACCGCTACTTCCAGGATGTAGAAGACGACATCAAGAAACTGGTGCCGGAAGGCATCGAAGGCCGGGTGCCCTTCAAAGGCTCGGTGGAGGAAGTGATGGTGCAGTATATCGGCGGCCTGCGGGCCGGCATGGGCTACTGCGGCGCTGCCACCATTGCAGATTTGCAGAAGGCGCAGTTTGTGAAAATTTCCGGGGCTGGGGCAAAGGAAAGCCACCCCCACAACGTGACGATTACGAAGGAGGCACCGAATTATAGCAGCAGGATGTAGGGGGAATGAGAGAATGAGTGAATGAGAGAATGAGTGAATGAGTGAATGATGGAAAAATTGCCAAAGACATTTTATACGAGGGAGGACGTTGTGCAGATTGCCAGGGAGCTTTTGGGGAAATACCTCGTCACGGAGTTTGACGGGCAACGCACGGCAGGTAAAATCGTGGAAACGGAAGCCTACCGGGGCCCCGACGACAAAGCCTGCCACGCCTGGATGAACCGCCGCACCCACCGCACCGGGATTATGTTTGCCGAAGGCGGCCACGCCTATGTGTACCTCTGCTACGGCATCCACCACCTGTTCAATATTGTTACCGGTAAAAAAGACATGCCCCACGCCATCCTCGTCCGGGCCATTGAACCCACTGACAACGTGGAGCTTATGCTGGAACGCCGCAATTTGGCCAAGCTGGCCCCACGCCTGACGGCAGGCCCCGGTTCGCTCACACAGGCACTCGGCATCCGCACGCAACACACCGGGCTGAGCCTCGTCGCCACCGGCTCGCCGATTTGGCTGGAAGACCGGGGGGAAGAAGTTTCGGAAGAAGACATCATCGCCAGCCCAAGGGTGGGCGTGGACTATGCCGGGGAGTGTGCGCTGTGGGACTGGCGGTTCCGGGTGCGGGGGTCGAGGTGGACAAGCCCGGCGAAGTGAATTTACTCAATCCAATGAATAAAAATACTCAACTCATTGAGTAATTTTGTTTTCAACATTGAGTAAAATCCTTTCAAGGCATGTTTGAACGCCCGCAATTAAGCCTATTAATCAAAAGAATGGAGGAACCGCGCCGGTTTATTTTAAAATGCAATCAAAAAATAACCAACTCCACGTCCTCATCATCGTCAACCGTCTCCACGAGTGGTCGCAAAATTTCATCACCCGGGAACTGACCGAACTCAACGAACAGGGCGTCCGCATGCACATCGCCTCCCGCAAAATCGTACAACGCACCGACCTCACCGAGCGGGAAAAAAAACTGCTACCCCTCGCCGTGCTGCTCCCTGAAAATCCTTTTTTACCTAAATTTTGGATGAAAATTGTAAAAACGAAACTCCGCTACACCGGCGGCTACCTGCGGGCGTGGCGGGCGCTTTTTTCGTTGAAACACAAGCCCTCGAAGTTCTTCCGCAGCGTCGTTTGCCTCTTCCGGGCGGCGGTGGTGGCCGATTGGGCCGTTTCACAAAAAATCAACCTCATCCACGCCCACTTCCTCACCGCCCCCGGCGACACGGCGCTCTACCTCTCCAAAATCACCGGCATCCCCTACGGCGGCACGGCCCACGCCATGGACATCTACACCGACAACAGCGGCCTCGTCGGTAAAATCGCCAACGCCGCCTACCTCAGCACCTGCACCGCCGCCAACGAGCAATACCTGAAAACGCTCCCCGGCGTCCATCCCCAAAAAATCCGCAAACTTTACCACGGCATCGAAATCCGGCCGGAGGAACCCAGCCCCGAAAACCACCGTCCCTTCACCTTCATCGCCGTCGGGCGGATGGTGGAAAAAAAGGGCTTCAAATTCCTCATCGAGGCATGCAGTTTTTTGAAAAAACAGGGCCTCGATTTTCAACTGAATTTCATCGGCAACGGCCCACTGGAGGAGGAACTGAAAGCCCAGGCGCAGTCGCTCGGCCTCGCCGACCGGCTGCATTTCAAGGGCATGTTCCCGCCCAACAGCATGGGCGAGCAGTACCGCCAGGCCGACGTGCTCGTCATGCCCTCCATCGTTGACCCCTCCGGCGACCGGGACGGCCTGCCGAACGTCTGCCTCGAAGCCATGAACCACGGCCTGCCCATCGTCGGCAGCAACGTCTCCGGCATCCCGGAGGGCGTGGTGCATGGTGAAAACGGCTGGCTCGTACCTCCCGGCGACTCCGTGAAACTAGCCGAAGCAATGGCCGAAGCCGTTCAACACAACAATTTATTTGAAATGAAAAAAGCAGCACGGCGGATGGCTATTGAAAATTTTTCTTTGAAAAATAACATCCGGGCGCTTCGACGGCTGATGGAATCAACTGCCCCAAGCCAACAGCCAACAGCCAACAGCTAACAGCCAAATGTGCGGAATCACAGGCATACTCACCCTCGATGGCTCGCCCGCAAAGCGTGAAACCGTCGAAAAAATGAACGGCACCATCGCCCACCGGGGGCCGGATGGGCACGGCTTTTTCGTGGACGGCCCTGTCGGCCTCGGCCATCGACGGCTCAGCATCATCGACCTGGAATCGGGCAGCCAGCCCATGCGCTCCGCTAACGGGCAGGCGACCCTCGTCTTCAACGGCGAGATTTACAACTACCCCACGCTGCGGGAGGATTTGCTGAAAAAAGGCTACCCCTTCCAGACGCATAGCGACACGGAGTGCATCCTGGCGCTGTACCAACTGGAGGGCGAGGAGGGTTTCAAAAAACTCTCCGGCATGTTCGCTTTCGCCCTGTGGGATAGCCGGCAGCAGCGCCTGCTGCTCGTGCGGGACCGGGCGGGCATGAAACCGCTCTACTTCGCCAACGTCAGGGGCCATTTCGTTTTTGCTTCTGAAATAAAAGCCATCCGGGCGGCCTTCCCCGAAGTGGAGGAAATCGACCGCAGCGCCGTGAATTTTTACTTTTCCCGGCAGTACATCGGCGGTGAGACGACCATTTTTCAAAAGGTAAAAAAAGTGAAACCCGGCACCTGGCTCGACGTGCGGCCGGAGGGGCAAATCCGGGAAACGCCGTATTGGCAACTCACGCCCGCCCCCCCCAGCCCCCCTGAGGGGGGGAGAAGCGTGAGCCTCGCCGAAGCTGAAAAACGCACGGACGAACTCCTCGCCAACGCCGTCCGCTCGCACCTCATTGCCGACGTGCCCGTGGGCGTCTTCCTCAGCGGCGGGCTGGACAGCAGCACCGTCCTTTCCTACGCCGCCGAACAATCGGAGCGGAAGCTGCAAACTTTTTCTGTGGGTTTCGGTGAAAACAACGAGCTGAACGAAACGCATTTTGCCAAAAAACTGGCGCAGCGCTACGGCACGGAGCACCACGAAATCCATGTGACCGAGCCGGAAGTGCTCGACTGCCTGCCGCACATCATCCGCCACATGGACCAGCCGCTGGCCGACTACGCCGTGCTGCCGACTTACGTGATGAGCCGTTTCGCAGCGCAACACGTCAAAGTTGTGCTCTCCGGCGAGGGCGCCGACGAGCTGTTCGGCGGGTACAAGCGCTACCACGCCTATGCCCTGTTTGACAGGCTGCCGTTCAGCGGTTTTTTTAAAAATTGGCTGCCCGGCCCCAGCGTCTTCAAGCCCAATGACCGGAAGCGGTTGCTCAATCCCGATGTTTTCATCGAAACCCCACTGCTGCCGCAGGAGCAGCAGTTGCTATTTGACAAAAACTACTTCGTTCCGGCGGGCCACGTAAACAGCATGCTCTACACCGACCTGCACAACTGGCTGGTGGACGACCTGCTGATGAAGGTGGACAAAATGGGCATGCTCGCCTCCCTCGAAGCACGCATCCCTTTCCTCGACCACACGCTGGTGGAGTACGTCGCCTCCCTCGACGGGCGGCTGAAGGTGAGTTTAAAAGCCAAAAAAATCCTGCTGCGCCGGGTGGCCACGAAGCGCCTGCCCCCGGAGATTTTCAACCGCCCGAAGCACGGCTTCACGGTGCCCGTCGGCGATTGGCTGCGGGGCGCCCTGCGGGAAACCTTCGAGGAGGTAGTACTGAACGACCCGTCGAACGCCGCCTGGTTCGACCTGGATTTTTTGAAAAAACTGTTTGCGGAGCATTTGCAGGGGAAGAACCACCGGTTGCAGCTTTGGGCGGTGCTGGTGTTTTGTTGGTGGGGGAGGAACAGGGTTTCATAACGAGGCCTGATGGAAGAAGTAACCCTGTCCCTGGTACTGAAACCGTCGCTGGAGGCCATGCAGGTCTTTATCGGGCGGGACCGCCTTTTCGAGGTGCTCCGCCAGAACGGACTGCTGGTCGGGCGCCGCCGCCGGCGCATCGTGACGACCCGCTGGTCCACCACTTGTCCTTTGAAAAACCGAAAGCTTGTTACGAGCTTCAGGCTCGTAAACGGGTGAAAGTTTCGGCCTCCAGGCCGGTGTAAGAATACACGTACTCCGTTGTGCCACGTCTTTCCCCATACCTGCAAAAACCACGCTTCCATTTGTTAAAAATCACAGTGCCAGCAAGTCGTAAAATTCATTCCTCATCTCTATTCCCTCATTCCTGTCCCCTCACTCCACCCGCACCAGCTTCCCGCTCTCCATCAGCCTTCCTTCGTCCCTCACCTCCCAAAAATAAATCCCCGACGCAAGCCCCTCCAATGGCACCACGCCCCAGCCAGCGGTAACATGCTGCGAGTGGACGAGATGGCCTGTGGCGGCATAGAGCGTGAGGCGGGCATTCCGTGGCAGGTAGTCCCCGCCGAGACGGACGTTGGTAAAAGACTGGGCGGGATTGGGAAAAACGCTGACCTCCACCTGCGGCACTGGCCTGCCCTCCGTGGCGGAGGGGCCAAGCTGCAGCACCTTGCAGAAAGTGTCCGAACTGTACGGGTTGCTCACGGTGAGGCAGACCTCGTAGGTGCCGCCGCCGGGGAAGGTATGCACGGGGCTGGTGTCCTGGCTCGTGCTGCCGTCGCCAAAGTCCCAGGCCCAGGCCGTGGGGGCGTAGGTGCTCAGGTCGGTGAACTCCACGGTGAGGTAATCGGATGTGTCCTGATGGCAGCGGTACTTGGCCACGGGGTGGTTGTCGAGGCTGAGGGTGTCGCAGGGGCTGCCGTCGAGGGGGCCGAGGCGGTAGTGGGGGAAGTGGGGGATGCCAAAATATTGAATAAAAGGCATTTGGAAACCGTGCTGCACCACCTTACAGGCTTCACCTTTTTTGTTTGGCTGGTCAATATAGTGGAGGACGTTGTTGGAATTAGTCGTATTTATGTAAATCCGGCCATCTGGTCCGCTTTGCATGAGGAAAATGTCGTCCAAACGGGGGACATGTAGCCATCATAAACAGCCACCGTATCCAGCGAGGCGGCTATATCGTCCTCCCAAAGGTCAAATTGGAACACAAGAGAATTGGATGCCGAAATATAGGCAAAGCGGGAGTTGGGGGAAAAAGCAAGGCCACCACCCAGGCTGGAATTGGGCAGCGGGATGAAGACAGGGTTCGAAAGGGATGCATCACAACGGTCAAAGTCATAAAAATATAGGCCGTGCTCGGTCTCATAACGGCCCATTTTTTTTCCATCGGGGGAAAAGACAATTTTCCCAAGCGTATATACATCAAATTCTGGTTCTAAATTAGCCTCAAATGGCCCTCCTATCCCTTCCGGGGTCAATAAAAAATAGAAATAATTGTTCAATCCATGTTCGGTCACCCATATCCACCAATCTCGGCCATTAGCATGTTTTACTGCGGTGAGTATCCCAAACCTCCCCATGTCTGTCAAGTCCAGCATGACCTGGTTTTTTTCGACTACTTTTCCATCTCCATTATTTGCGTTCATATCAACCTTTGAATAAAACAAGGTATTCCTGTATAGTCCGACTATATTATTATGGTCAATTCTCAAATGGAAGAGGTAATAGAGGTTAGAATTTCCCGGCATTGGCAAAATAACTTCGCTCTGAACGAGTGTATATCCTTGTGTGTAGTTGGCATTGGCAATACTCCCAGGATTCAAGCTGTCCCCATTTTCCATTATCTGGTGCTCAAAATTTGCTATCTGAATACCATTTGTATAAAAAAGCAGGTTGCCAGTTGAATCGCAGATACTGGCCATAGTTGCCCCCATGTTCAGCTCCCGGTCAACGGGATAGACTGCGGAGGTTCTCCGTTGAAATCAATGGCAAAGTGGTTGTAATTGCTGATCCAAAGAATAATAGTCGCCATATTGCCAGTTGAAATCGTGGTTTTGGGTATGTAAAATGGAAAGCGGGAGGCAGATAATTAAGAAGAAAGTATAGTGTTTCATAAAGGAGAGTTTGATGGAAGAATAAAATAGAGACCTGGCAAAACACCTGCCAGGTCTCCTTCGCAGCTATTTCATAATAACCAGCTTGCCACCAGAAACTTCTTTGTTCCCTTCCAACAGTTTCAAGAAATAAATCCCGTTGCCCAAACCTTTTGACGAGAACTCGAACAAACATCCATCCGCTGGCATCACCCTTCCCCAAATCAAACAAGCCGCTCGTTGACAGCTAAGGCTGACACACGAAGGTTACGGCCTCCTGGCCGCCGTCATGCTCACTCCACCCGCACCAGCTTCCCGTTCCCCAGCAGCCTACCATCATCTTTTACCTCCCAAAAATAAATCCCCGGCGCAAGCCCCTCCAATGGCACCACGCCCCAGCCAGCGGTAACATGCTGCGAGTGGACGAGATGGCCTGTGGCGGCATACAGCGTGAGGCGGGCATTGCGGGGCAGATAGTCCCCGCCGAGGCGGACGTTGGTAAAGGATTGGGCGGGATTGGGAAAAACGCTGACCTCCACCTGCGGCGCTGGCCTGCCCTCCGTGGCGGAGGGGCCGAGTTGCAGCACCTTGCAGTAGGTGTCCGAACTGTACTGGTTGCTGACGGTCAGGCAGACCTCGTAGGTGCCGCCGCCGGGGAAGGTATGCACGGGGCTGGTGTCCTGGCTGATGCTGCCGTCGCCAAAGTCCCAGGCCCAGGCCGTGGGGGCGTAGGTGCTAAGGTCGGTGAACCCGACGGTGAGATAATCGGATGTGTCCTGCCAGCAGCGGTACTTTGCCACGGGGTGGTTGTCCAGGCCGAGGGTGTCGCAGGGCGAGCCGTCCAGGGGGCCGAGGCGGTAGTTGGGGAAGTGGGGACAGGTGAACCTATTCATATTGGGCAGGTGGAGCCCGTGCTGCACCACCCGGCAGTCCAGCCCCGGGCGGTCGGGTTGGTCAATGTAGGACAGCACTTCTATGCTGTTTGGAGCGGTAATGTAAATACGCCCGTCTGGGCCAAGCTGCATCATATAGAAACTGGAACGGGTGCCATAGTAGCCGTAAAAGCCATCGTAAGTGGCCACTGTTACTTTTGAGGCAAAAACATCATCTGCCGATAGGTCATACTGATAAATGGTTTCCGCATCTTAGGCTAAATAAAAAAAACGGGAGCTCGGTGAAAAGGCAATGCCCCCCCCAAATCAGAATTGGGCAGGTGCTTGTAAATAGGGTTGCTAAAGATCCCGCTGCACCTGTCGAAATCTAAAAAAGTCAAGCCGTGCGTGTTGTTATACAGGGCAGCCTTGGTGCCATCAGGGGAAAAAATTAACTCGTTCAAACCCGGAAGGCAGCACAACCCTGGTTGAAAATCTGATACGGTAGGTCCTGTAAGGCCGTTTTCATCCAATAATAAAATCCGACAGATATTTTCTTTAGAATTAATGACTACAATCCACCAGTCCCTGCCATTGGAATGTTTCACCGCATGGACAGACCCAAATCTTCCATCTGTTAATATAGGTACATTTTTATTTATCACTTCTCCAAAACCACCATTGAGACTCATGTCAACAATAGTCAAGTATAATGTAGTCCTTGCCAATACATATACAGGATGGTCCTCCAACTTTAAATGAAAGAGGGCATATTTAGATGGCTCTCCTGGCAAGGGCAATACTATTTCACTCATTACCAGTGGATAGCCAAAATTTTGATAGCTGTCGGCATACTCGCCGGGGTTTAGACTGTCCCCATTTACCATCAATTGATCCGTGGTGTCTTGAATAGAAATCCCATTTGTATAGAATTGTAATATACCAGATGAATCGCAGGCGCTAGCCATGGTCGTAAAAATATTCATGTCCCTGTCTTTTTCATAAACCAGGGGCGGCTCCTTATTAAAGTCTATCACCGAGCCGCCAAAAAGGGTATCGGGAGAGGAAGCAGCGTAGCCAAAAAGCCAGACGTTGTCATGGTTTTGAGCAACGGAATTTCCAATCAGGAAAAAGAAAAGAGTAGAGATCGGGGCGTATTTCAGCATGATAAAGTCTATATGGTGGAGTGCGGCAAGTATGCTGCCAAGAAGCTTGCAGCCTACTCCACCCTTACCAGCTTCCCGCTCCCCAGCAGCCTCCCCTCCTCCTTTATTTCATAAAAATACAGGCCAGTAGGCACCTGCGACAAGTCCAGCGAGTTCCAACCTGTGAGGAGCCGCTGGCGGAGGGCCGGGCGGGCCGTGGCGTCGTAGAGCAGGAAGGAGCAATTTCCGGCAGCACCATCAAGATTCAACTGCACACCCAAATGACCTTGGGTTGGATTTGGCTGCAATATTATCTGGGGCGGCTTATTTGCTTCAGCGTTGCCTGTAAAACTCACCACCACCGTATCCGACACCGAAGCCGAAATACAGTAAGCCTCCACGGTTAAAGTGACCACATAGGTGCCGGGCTGTGCATATACATGTGAAATAGTATTGCCACTCTGCACAACCTCTCCATCTCCAAAATCCCATTCGAACACTTCCCCGCCATCGGCGCTGCCTGTAAAGTACACAGTGTCGCCCGACTCGGAATATTCCATACTTGGCTGGATAGGCAGCGGGCCGAGGCGGTAGTTGGGGAAGTTGGGCATGGAACGGGCATTGTAAGTCATCAATTTTATTGCATGCTGTTCAACATTGCAAGCCTTACCTGCCAAATTGGGAGAATTGATAACATGGAGGGATTTTACCCCATTCGATGTGGTTATGTATATTTTACCATCTGGTGCAAGTTGCATTAGGTGAAACCTCGTAGGCAAGTAAAAAGAAGGTGTGATTTCTTCCAAATACCCATCATATTCAGCTACTACGACCTTTGAATCAGCAATGTCGCTGGACCAAAGATCATATTGGTATATAAATTCATAAGAAGAAACATAAAGAAACCTTGAATTTGGAGAAACAGCTACACCACCCGACCAAACAGAGTCAGTATAATTAATCTGTAGGTCGTTTTCTAGTAATCCTTTGCAGCGGTCAAAATCATAAATATTGATAAAATTTCCTTGTTCAAAATCATAGATGTTTAAATTCACATATTTTGAGCCGTCTGAAGAAAATACAGCTTGCCCCAAACTAGGTGAAGGTGTAGGCATGCCGACCGACAAAATCCCATAATTATGGACCCCCTCAGGATCAATGAATATTTTATAATAGCGATTTGTACCATATTCTCTAACAAGTACCCACCAATCCCTGCCATTTCCATGTTTTGTTGCTGTTATCTTACCTATATCAAGCGTATCTTCTACTATTATTACATTTTTATCCATAACTATGCCCAAACCAGCATTTGAATTCATGTCAATGCTTGAATAATAAAACCTCTTTGAATGTACCCCTACCCCTGTTGCTGTAGGGTAGTCCATATCTTCGTGAAGAAGAAAATATTGCCCTTCATGATCTGGATATGGTAAAGCAAGAACACCTTGGCTTAATGGCAGACCGTCATCTGCAAAGCTGGAAGAAATTGGACTTGGGTTTAATCCTTCACCGTTTTGCATTACTTGATGGAGAGAATTGGCAATGTAAATCCCGTTTGAATAAAACAAAAGGTTTCCTAAAGAGTCGCTAATACTTGCATTTGATTCTCTAAAACTTAAATTGATAAAGCTATAATTATTTGAAGGAGGTATATTTGAAAAATTCATTATTGATCCGCCCCAATTACTATCAACCTGAGTACTACTGTAACCAAACAGCCAGACATTGTCATGGTTTTGGGCAAAAGGTTTACCTATCAAGATAGAGAAAAGGATGGCGGCCTGTGCGGCTTTCAGCATGATAGAATGTTTAGGATGGAGTCTGGCAAGTATGCTGCCAAGAGCGGTGATAACTCACTCCACCCGCACCAGCTTCCCACTCCCCAGCAGCCTGCCCCCGTCCCTCACCTCCCAAAAATAAATCCCCGGCGCAAGCCCCTCCAGCGGCACTACGCCCCACCCAGCGGTAACACGCTGCATGTGGACGGGCTGGCCCGTGGCTGCATACAGCGTGAACCGGGCATTGCGGGGCAGATAGTCCCCACCGAGGCGGACGTTGGTAAAAGATTGGGCTGGGTTGGGAAAAACGCTGATGTCTGCCTGCAGCACTGGCCTACCCTCCGTGGCGGAGGGGCCAAGCTGCAGCACCTTGCAGAAAGTGTCCGAACTGTACGGGTTGCTCACGGTGAGGCAGACCTCGTAGGTGCCGCCGCCGGGGAAGGTGTGGACGGGGCTGGTGTCCTGGCTTTCTGTGCCGTCGCCGAAGTCCCAGGCCCAGGCCGTGGGGGCGTAGGTGCTCAGGTCGGTGAACTTCACGGTGAGGTAGTCGGACGTATCCTGGTAGCAGCGGTACTTAGCCACGGGGTGGTTGTCCAGGCCGAGGGTGTCGCAGGGGCTGCCGTCGAGGGGGCCGAGGCGGTAGTAAGGGAAGTGCGGGCAGGTGAAACTACTCATATTGGGCAGGTGTAGGCCGTGCTGCACCACCCGGCAGTCCAGCCCCGGTCGGTCGGGCTGGTCAATGTAGGACAGCACCTCGATGCTGTTCGGCGAGGAGATGTAGATGCGCCCATCGGGACCAAGCTGCATCATATAGAAACTTGAACGGGTGCCATAGTAGCCGTGAAAACCGTCGTAAGTGGCCACCGTGACTTTTGAGGCGGCCATATTGACAGCCCAGGTGTCGTACTGGTAGATGTTTTCGGCGTCGTAGGCAATGTATAGGAAGCGGGAGTTCTGGGAAAAAGCAACACCGCCGCCGAGGTTGGAATTGGGTAGGGAAACAGCCTTGGGGTTGGACAACGCACCGGAACACCTATCGTGGTCATACACAAAGAGCTTGTGTGCCACGTTGTACCTGACGGCTTTTGAGCCATCAGGCGAAAAGACAATGGTGCCTACGCTGTTGGGGCAACAATAGCCTGGCTCTGCATCAATTTGTTCAGGCCCAACAAGTTCTCCCTCAGAAAATAAAAACCTTTGATATTTGTTTTCACGCTCATAAGCCACCCAAACCCACCAGTCCTTGCCGTTTGCATGTTTCACGGCGTTGATAGTTCCGTACCTGCCATTAGACAACAGAACTTGGTTCTTGCTTACCACTTCTCCCAGGCCATTGTTTAAGCTCATGTCCACAATAGACATATATAGAGTGGTTACGGCCAGGTTATAGATAGGATGGTTTTCAATTTTCAAGTGAAGAATGGCATACTTAGAAGGTTGTCCTGAAAACGGCAATACAATTTCACTCATTATTAAAAAATATCCTGAATTGGCCCATGAATCGGCATATTCGCCTGGGTTGAGACTATCTCCATTTACCATTAATTGGTCGGTAGTGTCATTGATAGAAATGCCGTTGGTGTAAAATTGCAGGATACCAGAAGAGTCGCAGGCACTTGCCATGGTCACATCTATGTTCATGTCCCGGTCTTTCTCATAAACCAGGGGCGGTTCCTCATTGAAGTCTATCACCGAGCCGCCGAACAGCGTGTCAGGGGAAGAAGCAGCGTAACCAAAAAGCCAGATATAGTCATGGTTTTGGGCAAAAGGTTTACCAATCAGGAAAGTGAAAAGTAATGCGCTCAGTGCGGCTTTCAGCATGGTGGAATGTTTAGGATGGAGTCTGGCAAGTATGCTGCCAGAAGCGGTTGCATCTCACTCCACCTTCACCAGCCTCCCCTCCTGCACCCGTTCCCCGCCGCTTTTCAGCACATAAAAATACAGCCCCGGCGGCAGCCCGCCCACCTCTATGACGTTGTTGGAGGCTGGCAACTTCCCCTCGAAACAGGGGCGCCCGAGGCCGTCGTACAGGTGGAGCGTGGCGTGGGGCGGCGCCTGCCCCTCGAAGGCGACGGTAAAATAATCCCGCACCGGGTTGGGGAAAAGGGTGGCCACACGGGCCCCGGCAACGGCCCCGCCCGCCAGGCTTACGGTGTCCTTGTAGGGGAAGTGGATGGTGCTGTCGCAGGCTCCGCCGAAGCGGTACATAGGGAGGTTGGGCACATCAATGGCGAGCAGTCCGGGCGAGCGCAGCGCCCTTGCCTCGAAGCCGCAGGCGGCCCCTTTTTCGTTGGGGCGGTGGATGACATGGAGGTAGTAGGTGGTGCTGCCCGGGCTGATGTAGATGCGGCAGTCGGGGCCGAGGGTCATGTTGCCCATGCCCACGGGCCAGTTGTCCTCGTCGAAGCTCTCGTGGTGTGCGATGTGTTCGATGCTGTTGTCCGTCAGGTCTATCTGGTACAGGTCGTTCTGGGTGTTCGTGTAGATAAACCTGGAGTCAAACGAAAAGGCCAATCCCCAGAACACCGCGTCACCGCTGGCAATATCGCTGATGACCTGGGGATTGGATAGCTCACCGGTCTCATTATTAAAACTATACAGCAACACTTTGTTATCCGTTTGAGAGGCATAGGCCAACATAGTAGCATCAGGGGAATAGGCTGCTTGGACAATCCCCACTTCATCATCTATCATCGGTTCACCGATTTCCTGGACGAACGGCCCTTGCACAGTGTCCTGCCCCCCAATCAGGAAGTAATGGAATTCGTTGGAGTTGAACCCGACCATATTTGTCCACCACTTATCCCCATCGGCGTGGATGCAGGCGGTCAAGTGGCCATAGTTGAAAAGGCTGTCTGTCAAAAGACGTTTCTCTTTAAATAGAAAAGCCCCCCCCGCTTGCCTTACAATCGTGCTTAGATAAAGTTTGGTGCTGAGTATCCCTACAGTTGGGTTGAGGTAAGTTTGATCTTTATGCAATAAATAAATGATGCTGTCATTGCCAACCTGTGGCACAAAAACAGTATGCTGTTTTCCAGGATAGCCACCATAGCTCTGATTATCACAGTAGTAATTGTACCCCCAACCTGGAGTCAAGGAATCAGTACCTGGCACCATTACAAAGTCAAAATCATATATTGCACAATTGTTGGTCAAAAGCTGCAATTGCCCTTCCCCGTCGCAGATGAAACTGCCGCTTGCACCAAAGCCCAGGTCGTTGACAAAGGCATAAGGGTACAGTGCCACCGTGTCACCCGTGAAGTCCAGCAGGCTGATGTCGGGGATGGTGGTGGAGTGGGGGTCGTAGCCCAGGGGCCATTGGTAGTCATACAACTGTGCGTGCACAGATAAAGGCAAGGCAACAGCGGAAATCAGCAATAGCCTTTTGAGGACAAAGGGTTTCATGTCAGAAGATTAAGTGGCAAAAAAGAATTGGGGGCTTGGGCCTGCCCAAGCCCCCAATAGCCGGGTCAATGTGCAATAATGAACCTGACAGGGACTTCTTCCTTGTCAGAAGGGACAAGGAAATATATACCAGGATTCATCCTGCCTGTGTCCATGTTCAACGACGTTTGTCCCGGCCTGACTTCAAACACTTGAACTGTCTGCCCATAAGCGTCCATGAGGCTCAAATGGGCAATGTTGTGGCCATGTGGCAAAGCAACCCTGGCCATATCGTCTGCCGGGTTGGGCATTATTTTCAGTGCTGATGGTGCGGTGGCCTCGGCACCATTTGCCCTACTGCCCCTTTCGGTCAGTTCCTCGATACATTCGTCTGCATATTCGACGGATTCCATCAGTTGTTCTGCCAGTAATGCCCTTGCAATGTAAACCCCTTCTCCGCCCTGGCCTACGCATTGCTCTGCTATTTCTGTCAGCAGGGTTACATCCGATTCTGAAAAACCAGTAAAGTCAGGCGAATACCGCTGGATCAAAAGGCCGTTGACCGCTTGGAGGTTCTGGCCGGACATGGTGGCCTGCGCTCCGATACTGTTGTTCACCGTGGCCAGATTGCCCAAAACGCTGTTGAGTGCCGACTGTTTGGCTGCGACAAGGGTGGCCAAATCGTCCACCTTTTGGCGCAGCAATGCCCGCTTTCCATCATAAGCCGCTTTTTCGGAAGGGATCAAGTTCCCCTCGCCCGCGACAGTGTCCACCACATACCACTCGATGGCTGCCATTTCGCCCCTCAGGGCTTCCATGTCAAGCGACAACTGGTCTTTTTGGGCCGCCTCATTTTCCGAAAACTTGACGGCCTCGTTGTAGATGTCCTCAAACTCGATGAACTTGGCAAAATCTGTCGAGGACATGGAAACGTACAGCGAGTCCAAATCTTCATCAAGGGTGGTGATGTCCTGCAGCCGGTTCAAATGCCGGTACAGCTTCAGCTTTGTATCAAATTCCACCTCCTCCCCGCTGGCACCACCCTTCCCCAAATCAAACAAGCCGCTCGTTGACAGCTAAGGCTGACACACGAAGGTTACGGCCTCCTGGCCGCCGTCATGCTCACTCCACCCGCACCAGCTTCCCGCTCCCCATCAGCCTACCATCATCTTTTACCTCCCAAAAATAAATCCCAGGCGCAAGCCCCTCCAATGGCACCACGCCC
The DNA here is from genome assembly GCA_020636005.1 of Lewinellaceae bacterium. Lineage (GTDB taxonomy): Bacteria > Bacteroidota > Bacteroidia > Chitinophagales > Saprospiraceae > UBA6168. Next base: position 3,320,608 of record JACJYR010000001.1, on the reverse strand, counting down.
CAGCCAGCGGCCAGGCGCTGCGAGTGGACGGGCTGGCCCGTGGCGGTGAACAGCGTGAACCGGGCATTGCGGGGCAGATAAGCCCCGCCGAGGCGGACGTTGGTATAGGACTGGGCGGGATTGGGGAAAACGCTGATGTCCAACTGCGGCGCTGGTCTGCCCGCAGTGGCAGAGGGGCCGAGCTGCAACGTCTTGCAGAAGGTGTCCGAACTGTACTGGTTGCTGACGGTGAGGCAGACTTCGTAGGTGCCGCCGCTTGGGAAGGTATGCATGGGGCTGGTGCCCTGGCTTTCTGTGCCGTCGCCGAAATCCCAGGCCCAGGCCGTGGGGGCGTAGGTGCTCAGGTCGGTGAACTCCACGGTGAGGTAGTCGGACGTGTCCTGATAGCAGCGGTACTTGGCCACGGGGTGGTTGTCCAGGCCGAGGGTGTCGCAGGGGCTGCCGTCGAGGGGGCCGAGGCGGTAGTAGGGGTAGTGGGGGCAGGTAAACCCGTTCATGTTGGGCAGGTGGAGGCCGTGCTGCACCACCCGGCAGCCCAGACCCAGGCGGTCGGGTTGGTCAATGTAGGAAAGCACTTCTATGCTGTTTGGCGCAGTGATGTAGATGCGCCCGTCTGGGCCAAGCTGCATCATAAAAAAACTGGAGCGGGTGCCGTAGTAGCCGTGGAAGCCGTCGTAGGTGGCCACCGTTATTTTTGAGGCAAAAACATCATCTGCCGAAAGGTCATACTGATAAATGGTCTCCGCATCGTAGGCCAGGTAAAAAAACCTGGAGTTCTGCGAAAAGGCAATGCCCCCCCCTAAATCAGAATTCGGCATGTGCTTGTAAATTGGGTTGCTAAACATACCGCTACACCTATCAAAGTCCAAAAAAGTCAGGCCATGCGTGTTGTTGTACAAGGCCGCCTTGGTGCCATCTGGGGAAAAAATTAACTCGTTCAAACCCGGAAGACAGCAAAGGCCTGGTTGGAAATCCGATATATTAGGGGCTGAAAGGCCGTTTACATCCAACAGAAATGTTCGGCAAATATTTTCCTGGGCATTAACAACCGCAACCCACCAGTCCCTGCCATTTGCATGCTTCACCGCATGGACAGATCCAAAATTTCCGTCCGTTAAAATAGGCATATTCTTACTGATTACTTCTCCTAACCCACCATTAAGATTCATGTCAATAACGGTCATGAATAATGTTGTTTCAGCTAAATTAAATACAGGGTGGTTTTCAATTTTTAGGTGGAACAGGGCGTATTTTGAAGCTTGACCAGGAATGGGTATTACAATTTCACTCATGATCAAAAAGTATCCCGAATTAGCCCAAGAATCGGCATATTCGCCAGGGTTTAGGCTATCTCCATTTACCATCAATTGGTCGGTAGTGTCATTGATAGAAATGCCGTTGGTGTAAAATTGCAGGGTGCCAGAAGAATCGCAGGCACTGGCCATGGTCACATCAATGTTCATGTCTCGGTCTTTCTCATAAACCAGGGGCGGTTCCTCATTGAAGTCTATCACCGAGCCGCCGAACAGCGTGTCAGGGGAAGAAGCAGCGTAGCCAAAAAGCCAGAAATAGTAATGGTTTTGGGCAAAAGGTTTACCAATCAGGAAAGTGAAAAGTATGGCGCTCAGTGCAGCTTTCAGCATGGTGGAATGTTTAGGATGGAGTCTGGCAAGGATACTGCCAAGAGCGGTGATAACTCACTCCACCCGCACCAGCTTCCCGCTCCTCAGCAGCCTTCCTTCGTCCCTCACCTCCCAAAAATAAATCCCCGGCGCAAGCCCCTCCAGCGGCACCACGCCCCAGCCAGCGGCCAGGCGCTGCGTGTGCACGGGCTGGCCCGTGGCGGTGAACAGCGTGAACCGGGCGTTGCGGGGCAGATAGTCCCCGCCGAGGCGGACGTTGGTAAAACCTTGGGCAGGGTTGGGGAAAACACTGATGTCTGCCTGCGGCACTGGCCTGCCCTCCGTGGCGGAGGGGCCGAGCTGCAGCACCTTGCAGAAGGTGTCCGAACTGTACTGGTTGCTGACGGTAAGGCAGACCTCGTAGGTGCCGCCGCCGGGGAAGGTATGCACGGGGCTGGTGTCCTGACTCACCGTGCCGTCGCCAAAGTCCCAGGCCCAGGCCGTGGGGGCGTAGGTGCTCAGGTCGGTGAACTCCACGGTGAGGTAATCGGACGTATCTTGATAGCAGCGGTACTTCGCCACGGGGTGGTTGTCGAGGCTGAGGGTGTCGCAGGGGCTGCCGTCGAGGGGGCCGAGGCGGTAGTTGGGGAAGTGGGGGATGCCAAAATATTGAATAAAAGGCATTTGGAAACCGTGCTGCACCACCTTACAGGCTTCACCTTTTTTGTTTGGCTGGTCAATATAGTGGAGGACGTTGTTGGAATTAGTCGTATTTATGTAAATCCGGCCATCTGGTCCGCTTTGCATGAGGAAAAATGTCGTCCAAACGGGGGACATGTAGCCATCATAAACAGCCACCGTATCCAGCGAGGCGGCTATATCGTCCTCCCAAAGGTCAAATTGGAACACAAGAGAATTGGATGCCGAAATATAGGCAAAGCGGGAGTTGGGGGAAAAAGCAAGGCCACCACCCAGGCTGGAATTGGGCAGCGGGATGAAGACAGGGTTCGAAAGGGATGCATCACAACGGTCAAAGTCATAAAAATATAGGCCGTGCTCGGTCTCATAACGGCCCATTTTTTTTCCATCGGGGGAAAAGACAATTTTCCCAAGCGTATATACATCAAATTCTGGTTCTAAATTAGCCTCAAATGGCCCTCCTATCCCTTCCGGGGTCAATAAAAAATAGGGTAGTGGCATTTTTTAACTGATACAATCAAGATTGTAGAAGTAAGCAAACAATTTGAAATGCAGGTTGAGCATGTACTCCTTCTTCGAAAAGGAGAGGCATCTCCTCACCATCCTGCTGAATCTTTGGCGGATGGTGTTGTTGAGCCGCTCGACGTGCGCTGTTTCCCCGGTTTCCTTGCCGACCTTTGTATGCGTCCCGGGCGGCAAGCAGTTGTACGAGCGCCAGAAGTCGCTGAAACTGTTGCACCTCAGATAGCCGTAGGGCAGCTTGCGCCAAAGGCGCTTGCAGGATTCCATCGAGCCGTCCCCGATGAAAAAGGAGACAATCTGCCTAGTCTCCCGGCAAAGGGCTATCCAGATTCGTATCTCCTTGATTTTCATCAAGATGTATGTAAAAACCTCATCAACTTCGAGTATGTCACCGGGGTATGCCCTGTCAATCGTTTCCTTGAACGGGCCCAAGTCACGGGCTTTTTTTTAACACCGTTTGGACAAAGAAATGGCTGACGTTGAAGATGCGGCCAGTGGCCCTTTGGCTCTGTCGTTCCCGGTAGGCTTTTGCCAACGCCTCTTTGTCAACAGTACGGCCCGGCTGCTTGCTGTCAAGTACCCCGTAGCCTCCACAGTCTTTGCATTTGTAGGTCTGGGTGCCAGAGCGATTCTTGCCGTTCTTGACAATGTTCTTGCTCTGGCATTTATCACAAGTGTGGTGTTTTACAATCATAGTGGTTGTTTTTAGTCACAAATATCAGTCAAAAAATGCCACTACCAAAAATAGAAATAATTGTTCAGTCCATGTTCGGTCACCCATATCCACCAATCTCGGCCATTAGCATGTTTTACTGCGGTGAGTATCCCAAACCTCCTTTCATCTGTTACATCTAGCATGACCTGGTTTTTTTCGGCCATTTTTCCTCTCCCGTTATTTGCGTTCATGTCAACCTTTGAATAAAACAAGGTATTCCTGTATAGTCCGACTATATTATTATGGTCAATTCTCAAATGGAAGAGGTAATAGAGGTTAGAATTTCCCGGCATTGGCAAAATAACTTCGCTCTGAACGAGTGTATATCCTTGTGTGTAGTTGGCATTGGCAATACTCCCAGGATTCAAGCTGTCCCCATTTTCCATTATCTGGTGCTCAAAATTTGCTATCTGAATACCATTTGTATAAAAAAGCAGGTTGCCAGTTGAATCGCAGATACTGGCCATAGTTGCCCCCATGTTCAGCTCCCGGTCAACGGGATAGACTGCGGGAGGTTCTCCGTTGAAATCAATGGCAAAGTGGTTGTAATTGCTGGGATCCAAAGAATAATAGTCGCCATATTGCCAGTTGAAATCGTGGTTTTGGGTATGTAAAATGGAAAGCGGGAGGCAGATAATTAAGAAGAAAGTATAGTGTTTCATAAAGGAGAGTTTGATGGAAGAATAAAATAGAGACCTGGCAAAACACCTGCCAGGTCTCCTTCGCAGCTATTTCATAATAACCAGCTTGCCACCAGAAACTTCTTTGTTCCCTTCCAACAGTTTCAAGAAATAAATCCCGTTGCCCAAACCTTTTGACGAGAACTCGAACAAACGTCCATCCGCTGGCACCACCCTTCCCCAAATCAAACAAGCCGCTCGTTGACAGCTAAGGCTGACACACGAAGGTTACGGCCTCCTGGCCGCCGTCATGCTCACTCCACCCGCACCAGCTTCCCGCTCCCCATCAGCCTACCATCATCTTTTACCTCCCAAAAATAAATCCCCGGCGCAAGCCCCTCCAATGGCACCACACCCCAGCCAGCGGCCAGGCGCTGCGAATGGACGGGCTGCCCCGTGGCTGCGAACAGCGTGATGCGGGCGTTGCGGGGCAGATAGTCCCCGCCGAGGCGGACGTTGGTAAAAGATTGGGCAGGGTTGGGGAAAACACTGATGTCTGCCTGCGGCACTGGCCTTCCCTCCGTGGCGGAGGGGCCGAGCTGCAACGTCTTGCAGAAGGTGTCCGAACTGTACTGGTTGCTGACGGTGAGGCAGACCTCGTAGGTGCCGCCACCGGGGAAGGTGTGCACGGGGCTGGTGTCCTGGCTTTCTGTGCCGTCGCCGAAGTCCCAGGCCCAGGCGGTGGGGGCGTAGGTGCTGAGGTCGGTAAACTCCACGGTGAGGTAATCGGACGTATCTTGATAGCAGCGGTACTTGGCCACGGGGTGGTTGTCGAGCCCCAGGGTGTCGCAGGGCGAGCCGTCGAGGGGGCCGAGGCGGTAGTTGGGGAAGTGAGGGATGGTGTAGCTGTTGCGGAAGGGCAGTTGCAGACCGTGCTGCATCACCCGGCAGGTTTCACCTTTTTTGTTGGGTTGGTCTATGTAATGCAGTACATCCGTCGTGTTGGTGCAGTTGATATATATCCTGCCGTCCGGCCCGTTTTGCATACGGTAAAATGTAGTCCACACGGGCGACATGTACCCGTCGTAAACGGCCACCGTGTCCAGAGAAGCAGCAACGTCGTCCGCCCAAAGGTCAAATTGCAGGACAACTGAATTGGTGGCGGCAATGTATGCAAAGCGGGAGTTAGGTGAAAAAGCCAGCCCGCCGCCGAGACTCGTATTTGGCAAAGGGATGAACACAGGGTTTGACAAAGCGGCATCGCATCGATCGAAATCATAAAAATATAGGCCATGCTCGGTCTCAAAACGCCCCATTTTCTTCCCGTCCGGTGAAAAAACGAGCGCCCCCAAGGTATAGACATCAAATACGGGCTCCATCGAAACCTCATAAGGCCCTTCCAGCCCATTGGGGGTAAAAAGGAAATAATAGTAAATGTTCTTGCCGTGTTCCGGGACGAATATCCACCAATCCCTGCCATTGGCATGTTTAACAGCAGTCAACAAGCCGAACCTCCCCACGTCTGTCAAGTCCAACATGACCTGGTTTTTTTCGACTACTTTTCCATCTCCATTATTTGCGTTCATGTCAACCTTTGAATAAAACAAGGTATTCCGGTACAGTCCCACTATATTGTTGTGATCGATTCTCAAATGGAAGAGGTAATAGAGACCAGCATGGCCCGACATCGGCAAAATAACTTCACTTTGGACTAAAAAATAACCTTCCTCATACCATTGATTGGCATAGTCGCCAGGGTTCAGGCTGTCCCCATTTTCCATTATCTGGTGCTCAAAATTTGCAATTTGAATCCCGTTTGTATAAAAAAGCAGGTTGCCAATAGAATCGCAAACACTGACCATCGTTTTATTCATATTTAATTCCCGATCAACGGGATATGTGGCAGGAGGTTCTTCGTTGAAATCAATGGCAAAGTGGTTGTAATTGCTGGGATCCAAAGAATAATAGTCGCCATATTGCCAGTTGAAATCGTGGTTTTGGGTATGTAAAATGGAAAGCGGGAGGCAGATAATTAAGAAGAAAGTATAGTGTTTCATAAAGGAGAGTTTGATGGAAGAATAAAATAGAGACCTGGCAAAACACCTGCCAGGTCTCCTTCGCAGCTATTTCATAATAACCAGCTTGCCACCAGAAACTTCTTTGTTCCCTTCCAACAGTTTCAAGAAATAAATCCCGTTGCCCAAACCTTTTGACGAGAACTCGAACAAGCGTTCTTGCTCGTTAAGTTGGTAGGATTTGACAAGTTTTCCGTCAATATCGGTAACCCAAAGTTCGGCACTTTCATGGGTTGCCTCCATCAGTTGGACAGTGAACCTGTCGCCCGCAGGGTTTGGGAATACGGAAAACATAGGGGATACCTGATTGGGCTGGTCAGTTTCCGGGCCGATGAAGTACTGGCCTTCCGTGTTGCAATCTTCCAATTCTTCAAAATCGAGTTCGGTCACTGGGGCAACCATGCCCCTGGCCCTGAACACGGCCGGCCCGCCCTCGTAGGGGCATTGGACGCCAATGTTTTCCAGGATGGCCACCTGTTCGGGATCGAGGGCAGCCACCCCTTTGGCAAAGGTATTCAAGAATATGCCGTTGACCGTTTGCTCGTTCACTTCATAAACTTCCGTAGCAGTGATCGCTGCATTGTCGGCGATGATCTGATCGGCTGCATTGCTCCTTGCTTGCTGGATGGTCTGCATCAATTCCGTCCTGGTGGTTGTGTAGTTGCCCAGTTCTTCCTTTACCTGCCGCTTTTCGTCCAGTAGGGCGGGGAGTTCGCCACTGCTGGCAGAAGGGATGAGGCCGTTTAGTTCGCCAATCTTTTCCATTTTTATGTTTATGGCGTCGTTGTAGCTGGACAGTTCGGCTTCCGTGCCTGGATCGAGGGTGAACAGTGCTTGTATGCCCTCCTCGATATCCGTCATTAGGCCGATGTTGGAGTTTGATTTGTTGTTGTAGAAATCCTCAAAAACCAAGTCGGCAGTCCTTAACTCCGGGTTTGCCCTCAGTTTTTTGTAAAGCTGCCGCTCGGCCATCCATTGGGTTGCCTGGGCATATACTGTAAAAGTATAGGTCCCGTCTGCTATTTTTTGATCCCTGACCGTTGTTTCCACTTCCCCTTCTTCATCGTCCGCTATGAGTTCGTTGCAAACATTGTCGCAGGTAATAAATCCACCAGGTTTTACATCAAACCAGTCAACCACAGTGGTAGCAGGATCCGGATCCTGGTTGGGGGCGTATTGGTTGCCGGTAAAACTCGGTACTATATATTGATTGCTTGAGATTCGGTCATCAGTAGGATTGTCCAACCGAGCGCCTACAAAGCCAGATGTCCAGCTACCTATCCAACGATTCCCATGCCTTTGGGCCAGTGGGTTTTCAGGTTGTTTTCCAGTCTCAGCAGTCATCCGGTAGTGCAGCCCGAATTCGTTGTTCTGGAATTCGGTGCCCTGGAATACCGTACCGTCACATTCCATATCGAACTGCCAGCCAATGTTGGTATCAAAGGCATCGTTGCAGCGGTAGCTGTTAATATCTGGCAGGAGGCTGTTCACAAACCTTGCCCTGAAGGCTGCCGGGCCATATATGTTCCCATTAAGTGCCGGGAAATTTTCCCTGTCCCCGTCCACCAGGTTGCACTTCATATCTATGTCTAGACCATTAACGATGTTAAAACCAGTGTACGCATTTCCCTCGGAGGCTGCGTCCCTATCGGCAAAGACCCTGTTGTAGCCAATGTCATAGCCATTTGCATTGGAAACGAATATCCCTGATAGGGCATTGGTTATATTGATTTCTTGGTTGTTGAAAATTGTTGCGCTTTGGTGGGGTATCTGGTTCTCTTCAACATGTATCGCCCTGCCTTTTGGGACAACCCCACTGTTCCAATCCAAGTCTATTGCGTTGTTGGACACATTGACAACAGCTGCGTTGTCGTTGTTTCGAAGGGTTATGCCCCTATAAATACATCCGATTGAATTATGGCAGATTTCAACATGCGGGCTCTTGCACTCTTCCACATAGATGCCTGTGTACATATTGGTCATGTTGTTGCCCGTCACATAACAGTTCATGTTGTGGAGGTAAATGCCGTTCCTGCAGTTGTCGAAGGTACATACGGAGTTGGTAGCGCAAAGGGGGGAGTAGTTTTGCCAGAATTCATGGCCGCTCCCTTCGGCATATACCGCATAGTTCCGTGGTTCGGGGTATTGAAATTTTCCTGTGAAGTTTCGGAATTCCGAGTTCATCAAAAATATATGTGTATGGTCGGACACTATCCCGTTCACCGGGCCATCAAAGATATTAGGGTCTTCCCCAACCGCCCCGATTTCAAAGAGGCCAGCTTTTTCTAACAAGATGCCATAACGAGTCCTTTGGTTCGGAAAAGTGAGTTGGCCAATATAATTTGGCAATAAACTTCCAGTTGAACTAAAAGTAGAGCCTATGACTGCTTCCGGCTGAAATACCGAACCCATGGCATAAATCCCAATGTAATTGTCCCTAAACTCCGTTCCCATTACATGGGCGGACGACAACCCTTCCAACAATAGTGCATGTTCCGCATCTTCTATCAACATGTGGTTGTATTGATTTAGTCCCGGCAACAGGCTGATTTCGCCCAACCCTTCTACCAATATCCCCTTCCACATTTTTTCGCAGCCTTGCAGATGGGATCCAACTATTTTTAGAGACCCTGAATTGGGTACAATCATCTGGGCGCCTTCGTCGAAACAGAGATTAGACCCCGAGAAAAACTCGTAGTTCTGTATCCCATTGGTGAATTCATCTGTATTCATCACCAATGTGCCCCTTACTATTAAGTTGACAGCTTGGCCAACAGGCATAGCAGGCAATGGCCCATTGGGTGCAACAACATCAGTGAGCAAGGTGGTTTGACCTGGGAATCCTATTACAATACTGTTGGCCGGGCAGTCGCATACAGGAGGTTCACATGGTATGGCCGTGCCTGAAACACTGACTTGATCGGGCAAATATTTTGGGCAGCTCAGTTCTTCTGGCGTTGCCTGCATGATTATCTGGAAATTGGTGCCCGGTGGCATGGCACTTGAAATATTTACGTCCAAGGTTATCGTGTAGCAATTCGGATCAACTGGCACGACTTCTGAACCGTCCATAAATACACCACCGAATGTGATGTATGGTTGAGCAGATGGCGGCTCAACGGTAGGGGTTAGGGTTACGTTTACGGCAGTTGTGCTTGCACATTCTGCCGGTGGGCAGATGGTATATTCGATGGGGGTGGATTCAGCAATACAGAACATGCCAAGAGATGTTGCAGAGATTTCAACTTTAGGTTCAGCAACAGCAAAGAGTTGCAAACTAGTATTTGTGGAAAGCATGTACCTCAACCTTTCTCCTTGTCCGGGCGTCAACTCACTTGCACATGTTGCAGTAGTGTGGTATGCCATAATGTTTTTCCCAGTTGGAGTTGGCGAATACGGTATCGGTGGTGTATATTGAGCATCAACATAGACTTGATTACTTGTACAACCAACACAATCAATGAAGCATTGTGGATCATCTGAACAATTGTTGCCATTTCCTGAACATGCTGGCACAAAACCGCTGTTTTCATATGGAGTGTCACATACTAGATCACGGCATTCACAGCAGCCCGTTCCGTCATAATGTTCATTTATGTATTGAGATCCCGGCACGCACCCCTGTGTGCCCCAACTCTCAAACGTATGGTACAAGCCTAAACAATGTCCCATTTCATGAGATAAATAAAATGACTTATCGTAAACAGGTACGTCGTTAAAGCTTGGAGGATTCCAATATCCTAATTCAAATCCAGCAACCACAAATGCTCCACTCACAATACCCGCTGCGTGCCCTCCTCCATAATAATAGGGATTCTCACCTTGAGCCCCCCCTGGCCCCAATAAATAGATGTCAATGCCATCTTCATGGTTATAGGTAGCAGTGTATGTTTCAAAATTTGAATATGGAGGATTGTTAAATGGTTGAATAGGTCTGTCGTAATATTCTTGATTATCTATATAATTGATAGAGCAATCCCAAACAAAATAAATTTGCAAAGGATTATAGTCATTTTCTAGGGTATTGAATGCAGATTCTACTTCTTGTTGCGTTAAATAACCGTCGTTTCCATCGTGAATTACATGCATGTAGATCTTCACATAAAATAGCTTAGGATTGTCAGGATAGCAACCATTTGAACCTCCTCCTGGAGGAAAACCTACTGGTGTGGTATTAGGGTCACAAAAACAACTTTGGGCAAATGCCCCTGCGACTTCTACAATTAAACAAATCAAGAAGGCGGTTAATCTTGGAAAACTTAGCTTTTTTTTCATAATTTAAAAATTTTAAGGGTGAATAAATAATCCCCATTTCCCCGCAGGATCAATATCCCACAGGCGGCACAGGGCAAATAATATGTAACATCAGGACATGACAGCAATGGCCATGCTGATAGCTCTTTCCAGAGTTGTGCATACAGGAACCATCCGCAACAGCCCAACAGCCAAGCAGTCATGCAGTCATGCAGAATTTTATCAAAACAGGACTATACAACAGGGAAAGGTGACAACCGATAAGCATTGAAAACTGTCCTACTCATAAAGGGTCATTTTGCGTTTTAAGCGTTTTTCCGAATTACCTCCTGCATTCTTTAGCTACGCTGCAATAATGCAAAAAAAAAAAACGGTTTTCCAAATTATTTAACCAGAATTTTTGCTCGCCTACGAAAATTAACATTCACCCATCTGCGGTTTGGCCGGCAGCGTTCAAATAATGTTCTCTTAGGCGCAAGCCTAAACACCGGAGGTTTTCTTTTCATAAAAAATAACCCAACTGTTTCTGATGCATGGCGGGCTTCACGACAAATACTTCCCCACAATCGGCAACCGCCGCCCCACGCCAAATGCCTTCGGCGACACCCGCAGCACCGGCGCTGCCTGGTGCCGCTTGAACTCGTTGATGTTGACCAGTTTCAGCGCCCGGCGCACCGTGGCCTCGTCGAAGCCCATGGCGATGATCTCGTTCGGGCCTTGCCGTTTTTCAATATACTGGTACAGGATGGCATCGAGGATGTCGTATTCCGGCAGGCTGTCGCTGTCCTTTTGGTTGGGGCGCAGCTCGGCGCTCGGCGGCTTCGTGATGGTGTTTTCCGGGATGACGGTGCCGTCTTTGTTGATGTAGTGGGCGAGTTGAAAAACCTCTGTCTTATAAACATCGGCCAGCACGGACAGGCCGCCGCACATGTCGCCGTAGAGGGTGCCGTAGCCGACGGCCATTTCGCTCTTGTTGGTCGTGTTGAGCAGGATGTTGCCGAATTTGTTGGAGATGGCCATCACCAGCATGCCCCGGATGCGGGCCTGTATGTTTTCCTCGGCGATGTTGAAAGGGTTGCCCCAAAAGTGCGGCTCCAGGGCCTGCATGTAGCTGTTGAAAATCGGCTCGATGGGAATGATGTCGTATTGCATGCCCAGGTTGACGGCCAGTTGGCGGGCGTCGTTCACCGAGTGGTCGGAGGAGAACTGGGAGGGCATGAGCAGGCCACGCACGTTGTCCTCGCCGAGCGCACGGGCGGCCAGCACGGCCACCACCGCAGAATCAATGCCGCCGGAGAGGCCGAGGATGGCCTGCTTGAAACCCAGCTTGCCGAAGTAGTCCTTGATGCCGAGCACGAGCGCATCATGGATGAGGGGAATTTTCTCCTTGGGTTGTTCCTGGTGGCGTCCACCTTTCACAATATCTTCCAGTTCAAAGGTTTTCACGCATTCCTGCCAGTAGGGGAGTTCTTCGTAGATGTTGCCATCGGGCGATACGACCAGCGAGCCGCCATCGAAAATGATCTCGGTCTGCGACCCAATCTGGTTGACATACACCATCGGCAGCTTGTAGCGCTGCACATTGGCCCGCAGCACCCGTATGCGTTCTTTGGCATGGCCATAGTTGAAGGGCGAGGCAGAGAGGTTGAGGATGAGGTCGGGCCGCTGTGGCATCATTTCGTCGAGCGGCACGACGGTGTAGAGCGGGTTTTCGTTGCCCAGGTTCCAGAGGTCTTCGCAGATGGACAGGGCTATTTTTTTGCCCATGAACTCGACCACCTTGAACTCCTTGGCCGGCTCGAAATAGCGGTACTCGTCGAACACGTCGTAGGTAGGCAGCAGGGCCTTGTGCTGTACGTGCTTTATTTTTCCATCTTCCAGAAAGTAGGCGGAATTGAACAGGTCTTTCCCTTCGACGACGGGGTTGCGGCTCGGCGAACCGACGGCAATAGCGATGCCCTGCGCCGCTTCGGCCAGCCTGGCCACCGAGCGTTCGGCCCTGCGGATGAAGTCGTCGAATTCGAGAAAGTCACGGGGCGGATAGCCGCAGGTGGCCAGTTCGGGGAAGCAGACGAGGTCGGCGTGTTGTTGTTTGGCGGCTTCGACAGCGCTGAGCATGCGGCCGAGGTTGCCCTCGAAGTCGCCGACGAAGAAATTGAGTTGGGCGATGGCTATTTTCATTATTGGGAATTGGTGGATTGGTAAATTGGGGAATTTGGGGCTGCAAAGTAACGCGTTTTGGGGGAGGTTGTTGAATGGCGGGGGGATATGCCTCAAGGGGAAGATGTGTTTTGAAATTCTGTTTTTGACATCTCCATATTTCAAAACATAATTCGGGGAAGGGGCCTGGTTGGGAGAGGATTCGTGCCTTTCGAGGCACCGGCTTTTCAAACCGCTACCTGAATAAAGCCCCCACCGGCACTGCGGCTGCCGGTGGGGGCTTTTTTTATACTCAACTGCATCTGGTTTTGTGCAAATGACGGCATAGTCAAAAGCCGTTCATCCATTTAACCATCCAACCATTTCACCATTTTGATTGCAAAAAAACTATTGCAGTGCAGTATAAAACACTGCGGCCGGCTTCAATCCATCACGGCCCGCCCGGTGCTCCATTGCCCGTCGCTGGTCAGGATTTTATAAAAATACAAGCCTGCGGGCAGGTTGTCCCGTTGGATGACCAGTTCATGGGTGTGCAGGTGCCGGTAGTTTTTTACTACCCGCCCATCTGCGCCCAGCAGGATGGCCTCCTGGATAGTGTGACGGGTGTCGGAGAGCACCAACCTGCCTTCCGAGTGCATGGGGTTGGGGTAGAAGCGGAGGGTTTCCTTGTTTCCCAGCGTATTGGTTACGGCTGTCAGTCCGTCAAAAACCTCTTGTATTTCATTGCCAATATCAACAATGGGGGTAATATCAGGGCATGGATAATCATCAGTGAAAACAGGAAAAATAGCATAAGACACAGTGGTGCTTTCACCTGGTGCAAGCGAGAATGGGCCGGAATTAATCATCATGCGCCTGTCATAAATTGGTAAACTAGTCGAACACATAGACCAATCAGCAGAATCAGCCGGGTTGCCGGGAAACATGAAGTTAGTTGGCGGATTTGCAGGATTAAAGCCATCCCCGCCGTAGGTAAGGGCTTGCCCATTTTTCCATTTGCCTTGCATGTAATTGTAGTACTCAAAATCAACGGACGGGTCGGTAGTGCCAACGGACGGAAGCGGGTTTCCCCAAGTCGGATTGTTGAATGTTATAAACGATGAAAACCCAACATCGGCTCCAGATTCGCCTTTGGGGCCTATTAGTTGTTTCACTGTTATTATCGGCGTCGCTATACAGTCGTCTTGTGGTGTGTTAAAGCAGTCTGGATTTTGGACGCCCTCTGCGGAATATAAATAAGCAATTTTATCGCTGGGAATACATCCAAAATTGTCGTCGAGAAAGTAGGTTAAGTCAAAATCCGTCCAAAGCGATGCGAAGATGCTATCCAATTTTTCAGTTCTCCGGTTGATGATCTTGAATTCCAAAAACGTCGTATTGGAAAGATTATCGTCGTTGGCACCTTCGAAGGCGTAGGCAAGTGCCTGTACTTCCACGCGCAAAGCCAGGCCATTTGTTTCTTTATGAAGGGCCCCACCTCCTTCGTCATTGAACACCCACCAAAGGGCCTGGTCTCCTTTTATTTTTGGAAAGTCGCCGAGCATAGGCTCGTAGTCACCATTGCCATTCCTGTCCACAAAAGGGGCAAGGGGTTGGTCGAGGGGCAATTCAAAGCCGTTCCCCAAAAACGAATTGGGGTTGTTCCTTCCCGGCCACGCCAAAACAGCGGCAGGCACGGGGCCATCAATGACGCCATTGTCGTTAAAATCTGAAATATGGCTAGCCACCTCGGCTGCCAACACTTTCCACAAACGGTTGAAATGGAGGCAGACAGGGTAATCGGTAGTTCCGGTAGCCAGGTCCAATGGGCCAGCCCAATAGTCAGAATTGTCGGCATGATAGGTATGGGCGGCTGTATATAAATTGTTTTGGGGATTTATGCCAGCAATCCACAACCCGCCTGCGACCAACAGGCTCAACGGAGGTTCGCCCGGTGTAGGTGAAATAATTTCAAAGCCAGGAGAAGTTTGGTCAAACCACAGCTGGGCACTTGGGTGGTAAGTGGTCCTGATATGGTTGATATCAAGCTTGTCCTTTGCAGTAGGTGGCAAGCACGCCTCATCCGGCTGGCCAAATGAATTGGTAACCGACAGCAGGAAGGGCAATAAAATCCACAAGCGGGTAAAACAAGTAATCATAACAAACTAGTTTAAGAGGTGTAAAAAGAAAGGTTTCAGCACTTAAAGTTATGGGAACGCAAGGACACACCTTAACCAGATTTGTCCAATAATCAGGTTTCCAATAATTCCCATGCCCGCCGTGCCGGTTGCCATTTTTTAAATACTTTTGCCACAAAAAATAACCATGAAAATGTACCACTTGTTACTGCTGATTTTTTCTGTTTCCCTGTTGGCCACCTCGTGCAGCAAAGATGAATTTGATCCAACCAAGCAACTCGAAAAAGACCTGGCACAGATCAACCAGTACCTGACGGACAAAGGGTTGAGCGCCAAATCCACCGCCTCTGGCCTGCACTACATCATTGAAACGGAAGGCACCGGCGGTCACCCGGACCTGAGCAGCACCGTTGACGTGGAATACAAAGGCTACCTGCTGGACGGGTCGGTGTTTGACGCAAGGAGGACTACCTTCCCGCTCTCCAACGTTATCGAGGGCTGGCAGGAAGGCATCCCGCTGTTCCAGAAAGGCGGAAAAGGGAAGCTCCTCATCCCTTCGGGCCTGGGCTACGGCAACCGGGCCGCCGGAACCATCCCCGCCAATTCCGTCCTGGTATTCGACATTGAACTGTTTGATTTTTGAAAAAACACCAATGCCGAAAACCCACAAACTGGCGGTTGGCAAAACCGCCCACTACGCCACCATTGGCACCCCCTCCAAACAAATCCGCCGGTGCTGGATCGCCTGCCACGGCTACGGCCAACTGGCCAAAAACTTCATCCGCCGCTTCGACGTGCTGGACGATGGGGAAACGCTGGTCATCGCCCCGGAAGGGCTTTCCCGGTTCTATTGGGGCGGCTTCACAGGCGAGCCGGTAGCCTCCTGGATGACAAAGGAAGACCGGCTGGACGAGATCGCCGATTATGCCAACTTTCTCCAAATGCTCTACGATCTGTACGTGCCGCAGTTGGCGGACGACGTGCAAATCACCCTGCTGGGCTTTTCGCAGGGCGCAGCCACGCAGTGCCGGTGGGTGATGCGCAATTTTCCACACTTCCACCATCTCGTGCTATGGGCCGGGCTGATGCCGGAAGACCTCGACTATCGCCCTCACCAGGATTATTTTTCTGGTAAAAAACTTTGTTTCGCCTATGGGCTGCAGGATCCCTTCCTGACGGATGAACGGCTGGCCTGGCAGCAAAAATTTGCGGACGAACAAGGGCTTGATTTCAACCTGGCAGCTTTTGGGGGGGCGCACGAAATTGACCGTGAAACCTTGAGGCAAATAAATGAAGGGCTTTCTGCAGGAGGATAAAGCCTCAGTGGCGGAGGATTTGACGGAGGCCAAACAGCAGGAAGATGCCGATGAGCAGGGCAAAAAAGACCATGCCTGCACCGTCGTCGAGGTAAGACGACATGCCGGAGAACAACTTGTTGCCAAAGGCAAAAATGGCAGCAACGAGGAGGACGATACCTAATATGCGCTGGAACTTCATGCTGTGAAATCGTTTGAATTTGTTTGAGGGTTTGTTTGAATTTTTCCGTCTGTGTAAAAAGCCGGCTGCTGCTTTTGACCTTTCTCCTATAAATAGCTGGCCAAAAAAAAGGCCCGGCAATCATCCATCATGTTGCCGGGCCTTTTTTGGGTGAAACCGGCACACGGGATCGGGCAGTTGCTGCCATTTCCTTTTGCCGGCAAAGGCTTACATCTTGTTCGCCGAGGTAAAGATGCGGCTCCAGTTGATGCCGTTGAACATATTGCCGTTTTTGGTGGAAAACCAGATAAACAGCGGTTTTCCAACGATGTGGTTGTGCGGCACGAAGCCCCACACCCGGCTGTCCTCGGAGTTGTGGCGGTTGTCGCCCATCATCCAGTAGTAGTCCATTTTAAAGGTATAATTGTCCGTTTCCTGGCCATTGATGAAGATTTTGCCGTCCTTGATTTTAAGGTCGTTCTCTTCGTAATTGCTGATCACCCGCTCGTACAAGGCAATATTTTCGGGGCTTATTTTGACCGTAGCCCCTTTTTTTGGGATATAGATGGGGCCGTAGTTGTCGTTTGCCCAGTTACCGAAGTTTTTCGCATCGTGGGGAAAATATTGGTCGGGCTTGGAAGGGAAAGTCAGCACTTCTGCTGTCACATCGGGGCCAAGGGCTTTGATTTTCTCCAACTGGAGGCTGTCCAAAAAGTAAATACCCTCTGCAGGATTGGCCTCTGAAATGTTTACCCCCAAATCCTCCAGCTTGCTTTGGTTGATGGGGCCGCTGGACGAGTTGACCCGATAGAGGAACTGCATGTGCGTAGGGTTCCTGGCGGGCTTGCCATTGATGTAAACCTGGCGGTCAATGACCTGCAGGCTGTCGCCCGGCAGGCCGATACATCGCTTGATATAGTGGTCTTTTTTGTCAATGGGGCGCACGACCAGTTCGGCCTGGCCAGTTTTCACCTGCATGAAACGCTGTGGCGTCATGGCGCCTCGCCGGTAGTCGTTGATGCTCCAGGTCCTTTCGGGGAAGATATAGACGCTGTCGCCCTCCGGGTAGTTGAACACCACGGGGTCGTAGCGCTTGATGTCGGTCAGGGCGGGCAGGCGGTAAAACGGCAGGTTGGGCTTTGAAATATAGCTTTCGCAGTCCGTGCCGGGAATGCGGTTGTGCAGCAGCGGGAGCATCAGGATGGTCTTTGGGGTGCGGATGCCGTAGTGGGCCTTGCTGACGAAGAGGAAGTCGCCCACTTTCAGCGAGCCTTCCATCGAGGAGGTCGGGATGGTGTAGGCTTCTATCAGGAACATGCGGATGAAGGCGGCGGCGAATACGGCGAAGATGATGGCCTCGGCCCACTCCCGGCTGGAGGATTTCTTGTAGGGGTTTTGGCGCATCAGTTTCTGGAGCTCCCGGTTGTTGTTGCTTTGGCGGGCTTCCTCCAGTTTGGAGGCGTATTCCTTTTCCATTTTCAGGGTAGGCCCGAGGTACTTGTCGTCCTTGTTGGCACCGACCATGTAAAAAATAATGGGTGCATAGACCACTGCCAGGGCGCTGTGCCAGAATTCATATTTGCCGAACGAACGCACCATGTCCACACAGAGGCCCACGTAGATGAAGATGTTGACGATAGGCACGAGCAGCCAGGCGGCATGGGCCGTTTTGTGGCCCACCAACTTGCACATGATGATGAAATTCAGGCCCGGCACCAGTGCCTTCCAGCCGTCTTCACCCGCTTTGGCGAAGAGCTTCATCATGGTAATGCTGAACAGGAGGTAAGAAACGATGAGGAAAATAAGTATGGCCATTTTTATAAAATGAATGAATGAGTGAAGGATCGAATGAGTGGATAAGTGCCCATGGCCCATTCAATCGTTTTTCCCAAAGCCGCAAATATAGTTTAAAATGGAAGCGGGGCAATTGGGAGGAAAGACGAAATGTCCCCATCATTCGACATAGCCTTCGATGGTCAGCTTTTCGGGCTTGCGCTGGCCACTGAAGAACACGTTGATTTTCTTGCTGAAATAGCCTTCCCGCTTAGCGTCGTACTCGATACCGATGACGCCTTCCCGGCCGGGCACTACGACCTCCTCCGACCAATCGGAGGCGGTGCAACTGCACGAGGCGCGCACGTTGTCTATCAGCAGCGTGTCCTGGGAGATGTTTTTGAAACGGAAGTCCACTTTGGCGGGCACGCCCCGCTTGATGTCGCCGAAATCATGGGTAGTGGCAGAGAGCCATTCAACCTTGGAGGCAACTTGTGCCTGGGGCGGCACCCATAGCAGGATGGAAAGCAATAGGTTAAACATGGTCAAAATGATTCGGTATCAGGCCCTGGCACCCGAAGGCTTACAGGATTTCCCAGGTGTGGTCGGCCAGCAGTTTTACGGTGGACTGAAAGGAGATGGATTTGTTCCGGCCCCATTCCTCCGGCCCCACCATGGACAGGAATTCCGTGCCGTCTGCCCGGGTGTAAAGATGGTAAATATGCCCGATGAGGGGCTTGAAATTCATTTCTGTCAGGTAAATCCGCTCCGAAATCTCCACCCGTTGGTGGATTTTCCGGGCCTGTTCGGCCAACAGTTCCACCTGTTGCCTGATCTGGTCGAGCTGTATGTTCGTCTGCTCATACATGGCCGATACGGCCAGTCCCTTCGTGCGGCCCTTGTCAATGGGCTTGATGACAGCACTGCCCACATGGTGGGCATAGGGGAGCAGGTGCGGTGTGTCCGTGGTCTTGTCCTTGTCAATGGGATTGACGAATGCTTCTTTTTTCATGCAGTTTTTTTTTAAAAAGGAGGGATGGTGCAGGATCCCTGCCTTTCAGGCATGGGGACAAACTTCGGCGGGTTTGGTTCAGCATTTTCACAAAATAAGGATCGAAGGAAAAATAATCCAGATTTCACATCGGGATTATTTTTAAAAAACCCCTACAGTACTGGGGTTTCCAAATCAAAATGGTGAAGTTATTTTTTATCGTTACTAAAAACGGCTGGCCTGGCAACTGATTAGCTGAAATTGGGAAATGGCTATGGATGAAACGCAATTTCCCAATTTCCCTATTCAGGGCATTCGCACCTGTCCGGATGTACAGCCGGCTGTTTGCTCATTTCAACTGAAACTCGCCATTGCCGGACAAATGGCCCTTGTTGTACACCTCCACTTTGTAAATTCCTTTTGAAAAAGCGCCGAGGTTGGGATCCCAGTTAAAGCAGAGTTCCGTGGCGTCGTTCACGTAGTCGTATTCTTTCATGAAGGTGTAGGGTATCTCGTCGCCGGTGGCTTTGTCCACCATTTTGCCGGAGCCTAATTCATCGACTGACATGGTCTCGCCGACCGGGGTCAGGATGCGCACGAAAAACTGCTCTACCCCGGGCTTGGCAATTTGGTTTTCGGTGGTGCTGAAGCAAACCTTGAGTTGATCTACGTTTTTGGCGTATTTCTTTTTAACGGTCTTTCCGCTGTTGCGTTCTTTGAGGCCGGTGACGTTGATTTTGTCCACCTTGACGACAGAGGCGAGGTTCACCTTTTCCACCAGCTTGGTTTTTTCGGAGGCGAGTTGCTCCTTCTCGGAGGCGAGCAGGTTTTTTTCGCTCGCCAACTGCTGGTTCCGCACATGGGCGCTGTCCAGGTTGGTCGAAAGGGCTTGGGTGCGTTCCGACAACTTGTCCCGTTCGGCGGCCAGGGCGGCGTTTTCCTGTTTCAACTGGTCAATGCGTGCCAGGTATTGCTCTACCTGCGATTTCATGTTCCCGATTTCCGCCCTGGCCCTACCCAGGTCGGTGCCACCCCGCAGCATTTGGTCGATTTTGTCTTTCTGGAGCTTCAGCTCTGCCTTTTGCTGGTCAATGATGGCGTTCAGTTCCTCATTGCTGGTACGCATTTCTTCCAGTTCCGACAGTGCCTCGTGGTATTGTTTTTCAAGCTCGATTTTCAGTTTGTCGGCCTCTGCCAGATCGGTTTTCTGCTCGTCAATGACCCGGTCCTGGGTGTATTTGTTGTACAGCAAAAAAGCGTTGATGGCCAATAGGGCGACCACCACCACTGCTGCGATGGCGAGCAGCCGTTGTTTCGAAGAATCATTCGTTGCCATTTCTTTAGATTTTAGGTTAGATGTTTTGCGGATCGAAGGAAAAAATAAGACGGCCGTTTGTTGGAAGGTAACCATTTTCGGGGTTCCCCACGGAAGTTATTTTTTCATCGCTACCGGATGTGGTGTGCAGTGGTGGTAGAACTTTGAGAATCGCTAAGTGATTGCTTTCCAAAGGTGTTTAGCCGTTGAAAAGTTTAAATACCAGGTGAAAATTGGCAGTTTGAAACGCTTTGTATCAAACAGTTCCAAACGGCCCTAAACAATTTCAGGCCTGGTCGTTCGACGGGGCAAATTTAGTAGAATCTGCCGGATGGCTTTACTTGTTGCCCCCGGCAATGCCAATTGTTGGTCAAGAAACGGGAGGTGCAAGGCTGTCAGGCCTGCGATGTTTCACAAAACATCTGTATTGAACGGTATTTATAAAAATAGCCCGCCTGTTCAAATGCCGTTGTACGGCTTGCCCCGATTTCCTACCTTCGCCGGGATGAATGAACCCTTACCATTTAAGTACCGATGAAAAAATAACTTCCCTATTTTGATTTTGAAACCCTATTACTGGAAGGGTTTTTTTAAAATAAAATAGTCATTTTATTTTTCCTTCGATCCTAAGTTAAGTTTTTCCGGCCATGATAGAAAGCATTGACATTGCCAACATCCTTTTCCTTGACATTGAGTGCGTCTCCGCACAACCTTCATACGACGAACTGGACGAAACGTTCCAGGAAATGTGGGCCATCAAGGCCAAAAGCCTCTCCCGGCGCAGTGGCGAGGAGCCTTCCGGCGAACAAATAGCGGAAATGTACAAGGACAAGGCGGCCATCTATGCCGAGTTTGGAAAAATCATCTGCATCTCCGTCGGCATCGTGGTGCGTGATGCTGAGCAAAAACTGGGCGTCCGCCTGAAATCCTTCGCCCACCAGGACGAGAAACAACTCCTGAAAGATTTTTCCCAAATGCTCGGCCAGTACTACAACAACCCCGACCGGCACTACCTCTGCGGCCACAATATCAAAGAGTTCGACATTCCCTACATCTGCCGCCGCCTCGTGATCCACCAGTTGCCCTTTCCCAGCCTCCTGCAACTGCACGGCAAAAAGCCCTGGGAAACCAAATACCTGCTCGACACGCTGGAACTCTGG
Organism: Lewinellaceae bacterium; assembly: GCA_020636005.1. Taxonomy (GTDB): domain Bacteria; phylum Bacteroidota; class Bacteroidia; order Chitinophagales; family Saprospiraceae; genus UBA6168. Next base: position 3,299,109 of record JACJYR010000001.1, on the reverse strand, counting down.
AAGTTTGGCGACATCAAAAACTATACTTCCCTCAAACTACTCGCCGCCGTGCTCGGCTTCCCTTCCCCAAAAGACGACATTGACGGCAGCGATGTGGGCCGGGTCTATTGGGAGGAACAGGACATTGATCGCATTGCGCTTTATTGCGAAAAGGACGTGCTGGCCACGGTGCAGTTATTTTTGCGCTATCGGCGGATGCCAATTTTGGAGGAGGGGCAGGTGGTGCATGTGCAATGACTCTTATGGCGATGATACAAAAATTTAGAATAAGTGGATTAATATTGACTATGTTGCTCATTTGTCAATTTTCATGTCACTCAAATTTTGACCCTGACAAGTGGAAAGCCGATACTTCTAAAAGGAAAGAACAATCAATTGATCTAATCAAAAGTGGTGTCCTTATTGATAAAAGTTATAAAGAAATCATTCATTTGCTTGGCGGCTGTGATGTTGATTCAAGATTGAATAAATTATCAGATGAAGCTGAAGCAATGGAATCATTTACTCTTAAATATTTTCTTGGCGGCTGCAATTGGATTGATTTTGAAAAAATGGTGATAGAATTTGAAAATGATACGGTTGTAAAAGTTTATAAAGAGTGTGATTAACTCCATCCGATACTATAAGCAATACGCCAAGAAATACTCCCCATCCCGCTCAAACCAAACCTCAAATTCAAGGCAAAACCCATCCTTGCAAACCTGCCCAACCGTCTTTCCTTTTTCCTGATAATCAAAAGGTTGCACTAAAATGGACTGGCGGAAATCAAGGGCTTTCCTGCCATAAGCCTTGAAGAGCGCTTCCTTGATGCACCAATAAAAATGCGCATGTTCCAGGCGGGTGGAGGCCTGCAAACTGGCCAACTCCTCCTCGTTCATAAAGCGGGGCGCAATGGCGGAAATTTTTGATACAAAAAACTGGATGTCAATGCCCGTGGGCGAATGGGCGAGGATGGCCGCCACGAATTCATGCGAGTGGCTGTAGGAAAGGTGGAAGTGCGAGTCGGGCGTGTGCGGTTTCCCAAAATCATCCTTTACAACGGGCAGCCGAAGGCCAGGGTGATGCCTTTCCAACAACTGGTGGACGAGCAGGCGGCTGGCCAGCCACTCCAGCCGGCGGCGGCCTTTGATGCGGGCCAGTTCGTTTTCCTCGATGGCTTCCAAATCAAGTTGCCGGAGGAAAAAATCTTCCGGCTCTTCGATTTTCCAGATACCCAGGTGCGAGTCGTGTGTTGTGTTTTTTTCCAACCAGATTGCCACTATAGAAATATTTAGTTTAGCACTTCATTTTTGATTGTTGTGCTAATTTTGAAACCTTGTCACCTTACGCAATTGCTTCCGCAAATGTAACCAACCATTTCATGCACATCCGAAAAGCAGCTCAATTGACCGGCCACAACGCCTCCATTTTCGCCCTCGCCGAAGGGCGGGACGACCAGCATTTCCTCTCCGGTGCCGGCGACGGATGGGTAGCAGAATGGGACTTCAACAACCCCGAAACAGGCCGCCTGACGGCCAAAGTGGACGCCCAGATTTTTTCCCTGCTGTTTTTAAAAAAGCAAAACAAACTGGTAATCGGCAACATGAACGGCGGGGTACATTGGGTGAACCTGGACGATGCCAGCTTGACCAAAAACATCGCCCACCACCAAAAAGGAGTTTATGAAATCAGGGAAATCCACGAAAGTGTTTTCACGCTCGGCGGCGACGGTAAAGTTACCCGGTGGCAACCTGACGAAGCCCGCTCACTGGAAACATTTCACCTCTCCCACCAGGCCCTGCGCTGTATGGATTTTTGTGAACAAAGAAACGAACTGGCCATTGGGTGCAGCGACAACAGTATTTATTTCCTGGATGCCGATACCCTGGAATTGAAGCATACGCTGCCCAATGCCCATGCCAATTCCGTCTTCTCCGTGCGCTACGGCCCTGGTGCCAACTACCTGCTGAGCGGCGGCAGGGATGCCCATTTGAATGGATGGGATCTGGAACATGGCTTCAGGAAATTCTTGTCGGAGCCTGCCCATTGGTACACCATCAACGACATCGCTATTCATCCCGGGGGCCGGTATTTTGCTACTGCCAGCCGTGACAAAACCTTGAAAATATGGGACGCTGGAAATTTCAGCCTGTTGAAAGTATTGGAAGCGGCCAGGGATGGCGGGCACATGAATTCTGTGAACAAGCTTTTGTGGTCAAAACATGAAAACACCCTTCTTTCCTGCAGCGATGACCGGACGATAATCCTCTGGGCTGTTGAAAGTTGGGATCGGTAGGTTGAAAGCAACGGGCACAACAACCGGCAACAATCACCCAACAAAAAAAAAGGCAGCGCCACAGCGGCGAGAGAGTCTGGGTAATTACAATTTAACTAACCAAGGTGCCGCTAGACGCTGCCGGAAAATGTTTGATAGATTGATGAATCTTTAGGTTTGATGAGGCCAATAGAAGACGCAGCTACAGGTTTTTTTATATTGCCCATAGCAGGCCTTTGCTGAGCGGAGAGCTTTTAGCGGTAGAAGTGCTAACAGCCCTGTGCCACAACTACCGGCAAAACCATCCGTGTTTTTGTATAAAATTGATTTTCAGATCGGCTCCCCGCCTTTTGCCAATCGCTTCTTACTCCTTTTTTTGGAGGGGCAAAAAACAGCATGGGGCGAACCCCATGCTGCCGGTATGAAAAAAGTATTGCCTGTTCGATGTTGACAAAGAAAAAGGGCAGGGTACATTTGTGCAAGCCGGGGCTGGCCAATAGGGTAAGGTTAATTAGACTTTAACCTCATTTGAAAGTTGACCGGCAAAAGTTAAACAAAGAACAATTTCGCAAAGCGTTGAAAAAGAGCGGTTTGCAAATATTGTTAAAGTGCTGATTGCCGAACGTTAATACTCCTTAACCTTTTAGCCGGGAATTTCATTTGACTAAAAACAACAAAAACAGGGATCTAAAGACCGCAAATGACTACGCGGAAGGCATCCTCCACGGCGACCGTATCGTGCTTGGAAGGGCCATCACTTTGGCGGAAAGCAGGCGGATCGAACACCAGGCCCTCGTCCGGGAAATCCTCGAACAGTGCCTGCCCTGCACGGGCAACTCGCTCCGCATTGGCATCACAGGTTCGCCCGGCGTGGGGAAGAGCAGTTTCATCGAAACCTTTGGCAGCTACCTCACGCAAGAGCAGGGCCGGCGGCTGGCCGTGCTCGCCATAGACCCCACCAGCCAGGTGAGCAGGGGCAGCATCCTCGGCGACAAGACCCGCATGAGCCAGCTCTCCACCGACCCCCGTGCCTTCATCCGGCCCAGTCCGGCAGGGGATTCACTGGGCGGTGTGGCGGCCAGGACACGGGAGGCCATGCTGCTCTGCGAGGCGGCTGGATTTGATACAATTTTGATTGAAACGGTGGGCGTGGGGCAGTCGGAGACAACTGTACACGGGATGGTGGATTTCTTCCTCCTGCTGCTGCTGCCGGGTGCGGGCGACGAGCTGCAGGGCATCAAGCGGGGTATTGTGGAAATGGCCGACCTCCTCGCCATCAACAAGGCCGACGGCGACCGGATAGAATTGGCAAAAGCAGCCCGGAAGGAATATGCCGGGGCGCTCCACCTCTTCCCCCCCAAGCCCTCCGGCTGGCCGGCAAAAACGGTAACCTGTTCTGCGCTGACCGGTAGGGGTATTCCTGAAATTTGGCAATTAGTGCTTGATTTTCAACAAATTACCAAAGAAAGCGGCTGGTTTGTGAACAACAGGAAAGATCAGGCGAAGCAGTGGTTGCACGAGTTGATCGCCCAATTGCTCAAGGCACAGTTTTATGAAAACGAAGCAGTCAGGGCACAACTTCCTGAAATGGAAGACGCCGTGGTAGAAAACAAACTCCCCATCGCCAAGGCTGCCGACAGGCTTATCGATTTATTTAAAAAGAGCGGTCAGGCTGCCATTTGAGCAAATGCCTGGAAGCTAGCCTACCCAATGGGCAGGATGACCTTGCCCCTCGTCTCGTTCAACACCTCCGCCATGGCCAGGTAAATAGCCGATGCACCGCAGACGATCCCTTCCCAACCCGCAATGGTCCCTATCAGCGCCGAGCCTGTCCAATCGCGAATGGCCAGCAGGAAGAACAGAATCCACAAGCTGAGGAAAATGAACTGCAGTACTTTGTTTTTATTCAAAGTGCCTAACCACATGAAGAAAGTGAAAACGCCCCACAAGAAAAGGTACCAGCCCATAAAGGCTACCTCTGTGGCCCCCCCTTTGGCCCAGCCAAATTCTGGAAAAATCCATAGCGCCACGAGCGTGATCCAAAAAAGGCCATAAGAGGTAAAAGCCGTGGTGCCAAAGGTGTTGCCTTTTTTGAATTCAAGGATGCCTGCAATGACCTGTGCGATGCCGCCGTAAAAAATGCCCATGGCCAATATCATGGCACTGACGGGGAAAAAACCAGCATTGTGGAGGTTGAGCAGGACGGTAGTCATGCCAAAACCCATGAGGCCCAATGGCGCAGGGTTAGATAATTTTGCTTCCATTTTGTTTGGTTAAGCGATGTGAAAGTAGATGAAAAAAACACGCCCATAGGTGTTTCGCAAAGTCTGTTAGATATTGGCCAACGGCCAATCATCTGCTAGCGCATTTTTCGAATGCAACGCACCTAAAGGGGTCTAATATAAATGAATTATCAGGGAGCAAGATAACAGGCCAGAGATGAAAGCCCCACATGAAATTTTTCAGGTATCAGCATGAGGTTTGTCATTGTTGCCTGGCCTGTATTTACAAATAATGCAACCTGGTAGAAATCCGATGCCAGGCCAACTTTCGCCAGGCCCTGTGCATTGGTGCGCAGTACAAAAAAACCAACAACATGGACTTGAGCTATATGCGGGAAGAATTCCTGAAAGCCGGCCTTCACCGCCGGGATCTCCATCCGGATCCAGTGCAACAATTTGCCCGATGGTTCGGCGACGTACAGGCGGCGGGCTACCGGATGCCCAATGCCGTCACGCTGTCCACTGTGGGCACCGACGGCCAGCCGTCCCTTCGGATGGTACTTATGAAAATGTTCGATGAGCGGGGCTTTGTGTTTTACACCAACTACGGAAGCCGGAAGGCTCAGGAAATAGCCCACAACCCCAAGGTGGCCCTGCACTTTCCCTGGCACGACCTGGAGCGGCAGGTGTTCGTCACCGGCACCGCAGAAAGGGTCACCACAGCCGAGTCCGTGAAATACTTCCTGACCCGCCCTAAGGGCAGCCAGATCGGGGCCTGGGTGAGCAACCAGAGCAGCGTGATCAACTCCCGACAGGCGTTGATGATGAAATTCGAGGAGATGAAACAAAAGTTCGGCAGCGGCGAAGTACCCCTCCCGTCTTTCTGGGGCGGCTACCGGGTGGTGCCCACCAGCTTTGAGTTTTGGCAGGGGCAGCAAAGCAGGCTGCACGACCGCTTCAGGTATGCGCCGGATGGGGCGGGTGGATGGGCCATCGAGCGGCTGGCCCCATGAAGACGAGAAGAATAATTTGTCTTTGTTAAGGTAGTCCTCAGTACAGCAGCACGCCACCAAGCTGCCAGGGCAAGCAAAAAATCAGGCTTTGGAGCAATCAGGCGGAGGATTGATAACAGAAATGGAAGAGGTAGAAAAGAAAAATTTTTCATTTTTACTTTTCCACCTCCCACTCTGTCAATTCCCAAGGGAAAGGGACAATGATGTTCTCTCACGGAATACGTTGACAGGCTGCCCCTGGCAGCTATATTCTGAAAACTACCACTGAAGCAAGGCAAAACGCCTGAAAATTTGTACGGTCGAAATAGGATTCCGCCTCATTTCAATTCTGCGGCAGCAGCCCTGTCCAGGAGTATCACCCCCTGCTCCAGCGTCTGGAAAATGCTGGCCGGCAAGGCCTCCGACGGATTCCCCTGCAAGGCTTGTTTTACTATCCTTGCCTTTCCCTCACCTGCTGCGAGAAGCAGCGGCAGCCGGGCTTCCCGCAGGTGGCGAAGTCCCAGGGTCAGCCCTTTGGCGAGTTGGGTTTTTTTGGTAAAATATTTCTGCCCGACCTGCACCGTCGTTGCATCCAGGTCGGAAACTTGGGAGTACAGGTTCCAGAGCGTCCCTGGTTCATTGAGAGCGATGTGACCGTTCATGCCGATACCGACCACCATCAGGTCGAGGCCGCCGAGGCGGGCGATAGCGGCGTCCATCTGTCGGCATTCATCTTCCAGGTCTTTGGCCATGCCGTTGAAAAAAAAGCACTGATCGGCAGCTATGTCCAGCGGTTTGAATAAATTCACGTCCAGAAAGTAGCAGCAACTGCCCGCCTCCTCCGGGGGAATGCCCACCCATTCATCCAACCCGATAAATTTGCAATGGCCAAGGTCAATTTGGCCAGCTTTTGACAGGGCGGCCAGTTGCTTAAAAAGCCCAATTGGCGTATGGCCGGAGGCCAGGCATAGCACGGCGTCCGGTTTGGCCCGCACGATGCCCGCCACCAGTTCGGCGGCCCTGGCGGAAAGGGCTTCATAATCGTTCAGTATTTCTAATTTCATAAGGATTTTTGTGTTTGTTTGTGTTTAGGATCGAAGGAAAAATAATCCCGATGTGAAATCGGGATTATTTTTAAAAAACCCCTCCATTGCTGGGGTTTTCAAAATCAAAATGGTGAAGTTATTTTTTCATTGTTACTTAAGAGTTTGAGTGTATTGTTTAATTTGGTTTTCAAAGTGTAAAAAAAGAACAGACTTCCAAAACACATAAACACGCAAACACCTAAACACATATTTACCACCGTTCATGCCCAAAAAAGTAATCTACACCATCGGCCACTCCAGCCACCCGGCTGAGTACTTCCTCGAACTGCTGCAAGCATACGGCGTGGACTGCGTGGTGGACGTGCGCAGCACACCGGCCAGCCAGTACAACCCGCAGTACAACAAGCCAAACCTCGCCAATTTCCTGAAAGAGAACGGAATAGTATATCTGCATTTTGGAAAAGAATTTGGCGCCCGGCACACCAATACAGCCCTGCACGACGATGACGGCAAAGTGGATTTTGAAAAAGTGCAGGCCACGGAGGCCTTCCGCCAGGGCGTCCGCCGATTGGAAGAGGGCGTTGACAAAGGCTATTTCCCAACCCTCATGTGCGCCGAAGCCGACCCGCTCGACTGCCACCGTTTTTCCATGATCGCCCCCTTTTTGGAAAAACATGGTTTCGAGGTGCTCCACATTTTAAAAGAAAAGGCACTCGCCAGCCATGCCCAACTGGAAGCCGAACTGCTGAAACGGTACGCCAAAAAACTGCCCCAGCCCAATATTTTTGAACCAGACATCACCCCCGAACACCAACTTAAAGCGGCCTATCGCCTCCACAACCAACAAGTGGGCTGGTCGCCAAAAGAAGAAAAAAATTAGAAAACAGTCCACCATGACAAAACTCTATACCATCGGATTCACGGGGAAGCCCGCCAGCAAATTTTTCGACCTGCTCCGCAACAACGAAGTCGAGGCCGTGGTGGACACCCGCATCAGCAATGCTTCGCAATTGGCCGGATTTGCAAAAGGCACCGACCTCCAGTTTTTCCTCAAAGAAATCGGCGGCATGGGTTACGAGCACAACCTCGACTTTGCCCCCACCAAAGAACTGCTCGACGCTTACCGCAACAAAAAAATGACCTGGGAGGAATACGAGGTAGCGTACCTGAACCTGGTGGACATGCGCAAGCTCGGCGACAAGGTGAACATCGAAGCACTGCACCAGCACTGCCTGCTCTGCAGCGAACACGGCCCTGAGAAATGCCACCGCCGCCTCCTGGCCGAATATTTCCAGCACCGCTTCAACGGGGTGGAAATTGTGCATTTGAAGTAGGCCCGGGTGTCCTATTGGCCCAAACCTAAAGCACCAACCACAAACCCCGTTTGCTATGAAGAAAACCCACTTCCTCTGCCTGGCCAATTCAAGGAAATACGGCGAACGCTGCATCGCCGGCATCGAGCTTTCTCCCGATTCCCTTGGCCGGTTCCATTTTGTAAAAGAAAACGAACGCCCCAAGTGGATAAGGCCCGTGTCGTGGCACGACCATGGACAGGTGCCTGCGGAATGGGTGAAGCACATCCGGGTCGGGGACATCCTGGAGTTGGTACCTGTGAGGGCTTGCCCCAAAGGCTATCAGACTGAAAACGTGCTGTTTGTGAAGGATTCGTTGCGGGTGGTCAGGCGAGCAGATCTGTCGGTGGCACATTTGGAACAGCTTGCCGAGGAGGAGGGCAGTGGCATTTTGGGCAATAGAGAAAAATACGCCAGCGAACCTGAGGTGGCCCATTTCAGCAGGTCGTTGGTACTGATAAAAGCTGCTGACCCCCATGCCTATTTTTGCACCCCCTACAACACCAAACCCCGCCTGCACTTCCATCATGGCGGGGTACCATACGATCTGCCCATGACGGACGTGGACTTTTTTAACCGTATGCAGGAAGACCCTGCCCCACTTGAGGGCAAGGAGGCCGTATTTATCACGGTTTCGCTGGGCATCTGCTTTGAGGGAAAATACTACAAACTGGCGGCAGGGGTGCTCGCAGTCTGAGGTTTTTTTAAAGTTTTACCTTTGCTTTCTTTTTTGGAAAAAATGCCAACTCGCCATGTTACTGCCCTTCCTCCACGAGCACGAGACCGAAGCCGGCTGCGACGAAGCAGGCCGGGGCTGCCTGGCAGGCCCTGTGTTCGCAGCAGCGGTCATCCTGCCCAAAGATTTCTCCCACCCCTGGCTCAATGACTCCAAGCAGCTTACGGAAAGCCAGCGCAACGAACTCCGCCCCATTATTGAGCGGGAATCCCTTGCCTGGGCCGTTGCCAAATTAGAACCGCAGGAAATTGACAAGCTGAACATCTTATGGGCATCTGTTCGGGCAATGCACCTAGCCATTCAACAATTAACCATCCAGCCATCTTCCCTGCTCATTGACGGCAACCGTTTCAAGCCCTTTCCCGGCATCCCGCACCACTGCATCGTGAAGGGAGACGGCAAGTTCATGTCCATTGCCGCCGCCTCCATTTTGGCAAAAACCTACCGGGACGAACACATGGCCGTTTTATCCAAAAAATACCCCGCATACAACTGGGAACAAAACAAGGGCTACCCTACCATAGCCCACCGGGAGGCCATCCGGCAGCATGGGGCCACCCCGCACCACCGCAAGTCCTTCCAGTTATTGCCATTGGGCGAACAAGCTGTTTTGTTTTAAACAAACAACCCAAACGGCCTCAAACAATGCCCAAACAATTCCCACTATTCAAAACCACCTCCCGATATTTGCCGGGAATCGCCAAAACCTCTTTTACCAAGGGGCGTTTCCTGTTCAAATTTTCAAAAAAGAAGTTGCAGCTTTTGCTGTTAGCCAACTGCCATCCCGAAGTGAATCCGGGACATGACTGCCAACTGCCAACTGCCAACTGCCAATTGCAATACCATGACTGACTATTCTTTCATCGCCAATGCCCACCCGGCCTACATTGATTCCCTCTACGAACAATACCACAGCAACCCCGAAGCCGTCGAGGAAAGCTGGCGGGTCTTTTTCAAAGGCTTCGACTATGGCAACTATGCCAATGGGAACGGCGCTGCCGCTGCTGCCTCAAATGGCTCGCCCGCTACGCCCGGGCAGGTGGATCTCGACGAACTGCGGGTGCTGGCCCTCATCATCGCCTACCGCAACCGGGGGCACCTGAAATCCACCACCAACCCCATCAAAAAACGCAAAGACAGGCAGCCTTTCCTCGATTTGGCCGACTACAACCTGTCGGAAGCCAACCTCGACAAGGTGTATGCAGCCGGTAAGGAAATCAACCTGGAAAACGCCACCCTGCGCCAGATCATCGCCAAGTTGGAGAAAATCTACTGCGGCAACATCGGCTTTGAATTCCACCATATCCAAAACCGGGACAAGCGCCGCTGGCTGCGGCAGCGCATCGAAAACCAAACAACACCGGAAAATCAATTTGGACTGACGCTGGACGAAAAGAAGCGCATCCTGGAAAAGCTCGGCGGTGCGACCATTTTCGAGCAGTTTTTGGGCAAAAAATTCATCGGCCAGAAGCGCTTCTCGCTGGAGGGCGGTGAAACGACCATTGCCGCCCTCGACGCCATCATCACCTTTGCCGCCGACGACCGGGTGGAGGAAGTGGTGATCGGCATGGCACACCGGGGCAGGCTCAACGTGCTGGCCAACCTCCTGGGTAAAACCTACGAGCAGATTTTCACGGAATTCGAAGGCCAGATGCCGGATGGCCTCAGCTTCGGCGACGGCGACGTGAAGTACCACCTCGGCTTTTCATCTATGGTGCAGACGCCGCACGGCAAACAGGTCTATCTGAAACTGGTGCCAAATCCTTCCCACCTGGAAGCCGTCAACCCAGTGGTGGAAGGCTTTTCAAGGGCGAAAGCAGACGTACTGTACAATAGCGACTACGACCGCATACTGCCCATCCTCATCCACGGCGATGCGGCGCTGGCTGGGCAGGGCATCGTTTACGAAGTGACACAAATGAGCCAGTTGGAGGGCTATTATACAGGTGGCACGATGCACTTCGTCATCAACAATCAGATCGGCTTCACCACGGATTGGGAGGACGCCCGCTCCTCGACCTATTGTACCAGTGTGGCCAGCGTGGTGCAGGCCCCTGTTTTCCATGTGAACGGTGACGACCCGGAAGCGGTCGTGTTTGCCTGCAAACTGGCCATGGAGTACCGCCAGCATTTCAACAACGACGTCTTCGTGGACATGGTCTGCTACCGCAAGCATGGCCACAACGAGGGCGACGACCCGAAATTCACGCAGCCGTTGATGTACGACATCATCAATGAGCACCCCAACCCACGGGAGATTTACAGCAAACGGCTGATAGAACGGGGGGACGTACACAAAGAACTGGCCGAGGAAATGGAGCAGGAATTCTGGAACGAACTACAGGCACGCCTCGATAATGCCAAGCAGAAAAAACTGCCCTACGAATACCAGGAGAGCGAACTCGCCTGGAAGGCTTTGAAAAAAACGACCACCGCTGAAGATTACGAGGTGTCACCCGAAACAGGCATTGATGAAAAAGTGGTGAAAAAGATCCTGAAGCACCTGCACACCCTGCCAAAAGATTTTCACCCGGTCGGCAAAATAAAGCGCATCCTGAAATCTTCCCAGGCTTTGGTGAACGAGGGCAAGCTCGACTGGGCGCTGGGCGAACTCACCGCCTACGGCTCCATCCTGCTGGACGGCAATGACGTGCGCCTCAGCGGCCAGGACGTGCGCCGGGGTACCTTCTCGCACCGCCACGCCGTGCTGAACGACGAGGAAAACGAGCAGGAAGTGAACCGCCTCGACGGCATACAGGAGAAGCAGGGGCAGTTCAGGATTTTCAACTCCCTGCTGTCCGAGTATGGCGTCTTGGGCTTTGAATATGGCTACTCGCTGGCCCGCCCCGATGCCCTGGTGATTTGGGAGGCGCAATTTGGCGATTTCTACAACGGAGCGCAGGTGATCGTGGATCAGTTTATCATGTCTGCCGAGCGGAAGTGGAACAGGATGAGCGGCCTGTGCATGTTCCTGCCCCATGGTTTCGAGGGGCAAGGGCCTGAGCACTCCTCCGCAAGGATAGAGCGCTTCCTTCAACTGTGCGCCTTTTACAATGTGACGGTCGCCAATGTAACTACGCCTGCCAACTTATTCCACCTGCTGCGCCGCCAAATGGTCAGACCGTTCCGCAAACCCCTCATCCTGATGACGCCAAAGAGCGGGCTGCGCCACCCTGAGGTCATTTCAGAAATAAAGGATTTCACGACCGGTACCCGCTTCCAGGAGGTGATTGACGACCCGACAGCCAAAGCGGCCAAGGTAAAAACCCTGCTGCTCTGCACCGGCAAGGTCTATTTCGACCTGTTGGAAAAGAAGCGCAACGACAAACGGGAAGACGTCGCCATCGTGCGCCTGGAGCAGCTTTACCCGCTGCCCGACAAGCAACTGGGCGTTATTTTCAAAAAATACAAAAACGCCACTGTGCGCTGGGTACAGGAAGAACCCGCCAACATGGGCGCCTGGACGCACCTGCTGTTCCATTTTTGCCGTATTAAACCAATGGAGCTGGTGAGCCGGGAAGCGAACCCGAACCCTGCAACGGGTTATAAAAAGAAGCACGATGAGCAGCAGGCAGAGTTGATATTGAAGGCATTTGCGTGAAGGGAATTGGGGATTCGAGGGCATTGGGCATAAATAACAGCCCCCCCACTTTAATAAATCAATCTGCACCCTGTCAGGGATGCCCTTAGTTTTCCATAGTCGAAACGTTTGAATAGGCATGGCCATGCTCTATGACATCGGCGGCTATTTCATAGCCCAATGCACGGGCCGTGCTTTGGCTAGTGCCGTGGAGCATGGTTTTCTTATCTAACGGGCTGGCCCGCAATACCCGGTAGGCAGTACGGCTATACCGGGTTGGGTCAGAGTAATATTCGCTTTTCTTGTCGGCCCCGACAACTGTAATGCCTTTTGTGTGGGCAAAGAAATTATCCACGCCCATATTGCCGGCACTGATAAAAACATGATCGTGCAGTTTGTCCACCAAATTCTTGAGGCTGTCTGATATTTTATCAATGGAAGGGCCGCTGCCCGGCACAGATCGATCCACTTCCACGGATGCAGGGCCAGTTGGGATACCTGGAAGCAACACAACGTGCGTAATGTTCTCCCCATTCCCTGTGCAATCCTAGTCGGTGAAAGCTTTTGCCCGGTCGAAGAAACCTTGGTAAATACGCCTTACCTTTTTAGACTTGAATTCTTTTTCTGAATTTTAACCTTTAAAAAAATGGAAGACTTCTTAAAAACAGCAGCCGAAGGGCTTAAAAACAAAGTCATGAAAGAATACAATGACCTTCGACAAGAGCGTGGCAAACACGCCGAAACCATCATCCGCAACCACATCCTTTTCAGCATGGGTGCCGGAGCCATCCCGGTGCCGGTGGCGGACATCCTGGCCGTCAGCGCTTCGCAACTGGACATGATACGGCAGCTTTGCAAAGTTTATGATCAGGATTTCCACGAAACCCAGGGCAAGGCCATCGTCAGTTCATTGACCACTGCCACACTGGCCAGGTTGGGTGCAGGCAGCCTGGCCAAGATGATCCCCATCGTAGGGTCGGTCGTCGGCAGCGTGGCAAATGCCATCATGTCGGGCGCTTCTACCTATGCGCTGGGGCAGGTGTTCAAGTCCCACTTCGATACCGGCGGCACTATCCTCGACTTTGACGCAGACCGGCTGAAAAAGATGTACAAGGAGCAGTTTGAGAAAGGCAAGAAAGTGGCCGAGGAGTTGCGCAAGCAACAGGAAGCCAAGAAAAAGGCAGAGGAAGCCATTGTGGACGCCGACGAACTGGTGCCCGACAAAAATGCGCCTGAACCGGCCCCTGCCGCCGCCAAGGCCCCTTCCGACAGCGAAGTGATCAACCGGCTGAAAGAACTGGGCGAACTAAAGGCCGGCGGCATCATCACCGAAGAGGAGTTCGACCGGATGAAAAAACGGATCATTGGCGATTAAGGATCGAAGGAAAAATAATCCCGATGTGAAATCGGGATTATTTTTGAAAAACCCCTCCATTGCTGGGGTTTTCATAATCAAAACAGGGAAGTTATTTTTTCAATGTTGCCAAGCAGGGCAACCTATGCTGAAAGGTGGCTATTTTTATGAACAGCAGCGGCATGGCGTCATTTTTTATCAGGCGCTTCAAAAGGTTTTGTGAAAATCAACTTCCTCGTCCCTCATCAACCGTAAGATAAACCGGCACAAATTCTAATGCCTGCCGTATAACCCTTTTCCAACTTTGTCTATCAACAGCCACCAACCAAACAATGCAAATAAGCGCAAAGACTTTTTTACTCCTGTTCCTCACCACGCCCCTTTTTGCCCAGCAAGAAATCGGATTGCCCTTCATGCGGCAGGTTTGGCAGTCGAACAAGCTCAATCCTGCTGTCGTGCAGCCAGAGCAAGTAATCGTGGAGATTTTTGGGATTCGGAGCAACGGGGTTTTCGACGGGCCTGTTTACAACGAAATCATTTCCCAGGGCGACAGCACGCCCGTCGTGGACATTGACAGGCTGTCCGGCTACCTGAAGCCCGAACACAATATCATCCGGCAAGATCTCGAATACTCTACCTTGAACCTGGCCGTCCGCATTGACCGCCTGACCCTCAGTTTGGGGCATTCCACCAAGTACCATGCTTTCCTGGATTTCCCCAAGGCCCTGCCGCAGGTCATCTGGCAGGGCAATGCCCAGTTTATAGGGGAAACGATTGACCTTGGCCACGAAATCGATCTGACGGGCTACCACGAGATTGCCTTTGGGGCGGCCTACCGCTTTGGCAAGCTGACCCTCGGCGCCAAGGCCAAAATACTCGACGGCATCGCCAACCTGTCCACCGACTTCGAGCATCATTCCGCCAGCCTTTACACCGACCCCGATGTCTATCAGATCACCCTGACAGGCGACTATCTGCTCAATGCTGCCAACTCCGTCTTTTACAATGGCTACGACTATTTGAAAACCGACTTTACATTTGGCAGGCTGACCACGGAAAACCTCGTATTCACCAGCGGCAACCGGGGCTTCGCCTATGATGCCGGCGCACGGCTCGAACTGGGCAAACTGGACTTGTCCCTCAGCGTGCTGGACATCGGCAAAATCACCTGGAACAAGCGCAACTACAACTACGCTGCCTCGAAAACATACACCTACGATGGCCTTGATTTTTCAGGGGCACTCACGGGCGGCAATGATGCCAGCCTCAGCAATGCCCTCGACACGTTGGAGGCGCTTTTTCAACCCGAGAAAACCTATAAAAGTTATACCACCGAACTGCCGAGGAGGATATACGCCAACGCCCTCTTCCAATTGAATGACCGCTGGAATATCGGCGGCCTTTTTTACAGTGAAAAATTCAGGGGCAAAACGCAGAATGCCTATGCCCTGGGGGCCACCTGGGCCGCCCGGCCCTGGCTTACCCTGGGCGCAACTTATGCCATCAAGGACGAAAACAAAAGCTACGACAACGTAGGCCTCAACCTGTCCGTGCAATGGAAGTTCATCCAAATATTTGGGGCAACGGACAATGTCGCAGCCCTCATCCTCCCTGGCGAAAGCAAAAACTTCAGTGCGAGGGGAGGCCTGGCCCTGTTGTTAGCCGGAAAGGAAAAGTAAGGATCCGTTTAAAACCTGGCCCAACAAAAACCGTTATAGCACCCGTTGAACCAGCCTTCCAGGCATCCCATATTTCCATACCTTTGCGGCTGCCAACCAAACCTTGATGAAAATTTCCATTGACACGATCAAACGGCCCATCGAAAAGGAACTGATCCAGTTCGAGCGCCATTTCCGGGAGTCCATGCGCAGCCATGTGCCGCTGCTTGACCGGATCATGTACTACATCGTGCGGCGGAAGGGCAAGCAGGTGCGGCCCATGTTCGTTTTCCTCAGTGCCCAGCTTTGCGGGGAAGTGGGCCAGGCCAGCTATGTGGCCGCCTCGCTGGTGGAACTGCTACACACGGCTACCCTCGTCCACGACGACGTGGTGGACGAATCCTACGAACGGCGGGGTTTTTTCTCCATCAACGCACTCTGGAAAAACAAAGTGGCCGTGTTGGTGGGCGATTACCTGCTGGCGCAGGGGCTGCTGTTGGCGTTGAAAAACAAAGAGTTCCGCCTGCTGGAAATTTTGTCGGAGGCCGTAAAGGCCATGAGCGAGGGCGAACTGCTCCAATTAGAAAAAGCCAGGCGGCTCGACATTAAGGAGGAGATCTATTACAGCGTCATACGTCAAAAAACGGCTTCCCTGATTGCTGCCGCCTGTAGTGCCGGGGCTGCCTCCACGACCAGGGACGAAGCAACCATCGAGCAGATGCGGCAATTTGGTGAAAATATCGGCATTGCCTTCCAAATCAAGGACGACCTCTTCGATTTTGGCACCGACGACGTAGGTAAGCCCCTCGGCATAGATATCCAGGAAAAGAAACTGACCCTGCCGCTCATCTATGCGCTCGACCAGGCTTCCCGCTCCGATAAAAACCGCATGATACGGTTGATAAAAAACCATAGCAACCGGCAGGAAAGCGTTAAGGAGGTCATTGATTTCGTTCAGCAAAGTGGCGGATTGGAGTATGCCTCCAGGGCTATGGAGCAATACAGCCAAAAGGCTTTCGATATTTTGGACGGCTTCCCCGATGTGCCGGCCAGAAAGGCACTGAAAGAATTGGTGGTATTTGTGACGGAGCGCAAGAAGTAAGCTTGGCAAAGATGAAAAAGTATCTTCCCTATTTTGATTTTTAAACCCCATTGCTGGAAGGTTTTTTTAAAATAGGCTGTGCCAAAAGCGCCAATTTACGAGTAACGATTTACGACTGTAACAATGCCTAAAATATAAACTGTCAGCATTTTGAATACCTTGACAATGTTAAGTTAGTAAAAAGGGTTATGTTTAAACTTCACAAAAAGAACAAACATCAATGAAAAAAACTATTGGGGTATCACAAAGGACACCGTAACCCGAATGGGTGCGGAATTGAAGGCAACATTCGATCGTTACCGTCAAAATTTCAAGACAAAAACCAACGATTCGCCTGCCCACGGTTGCACTGTTTTGAAGGGCTATCTTTTCGCTCATGCTCTGTGAATGCTGATTTACCGTTAAGTGACGGGGTGGCTTCGAAGCCACCCCGTCACTTCCACAGACCTTTTCAGCACCAAGAGAACATGAGCGTAAAATTTTTTATTGCAAAAACTATGTGTCCTAATGTGCCCATAGGTTTCGAAAAAACGTGTTTGGTTGCTGCGTCAACATTTTAGATTTCAATAAAAACCGTTGCGTTCCTTTTTTTACGAACTTATTTTCGGCGTTACAAAATCACCATGATTTCGTTTTTCAAACAACTGGAAATGCAGCCATTAATTTGACCCTTTATCCGCATCATTCTCCGAACAATGAAAATAAACAAGCTGTACTGGAAAATCTCTGCCACCTTCCTGCTGACGATGGTACTGGTGGGCATTGTGTATATCTTCGTGAGCGTCCATACGGCAAGGAATTATTTCAAGGAAGTACACCAGGAGTTGTATGGCGACATTGCCCAACACCTGGTGCAGGAGACCAAACCCCTCGCCAACGGCATCCCGGACACGACCGCCACCCACGACATTATGCACTCCATGATGGTCATAAACCCCAGCGTGGAGGTCTATTTGCTGGATACCACCGGCAAAATCATTGACTATGTAGTGCCGAACAGTACGGTGAAAATGGAGCGGGTGGACCTCGCTCCTGTGAAATCCTTCATTGCTTATGGCCCGAAACAGTTTATCGTGGGCGACGACCCGAAAAGCCCGGGGGAACAAAACATCTTTTCCGCCGCCCCTATTTTTGAACATGAACAACTGGCCGGCTACGCCTACATCATCCTGGCGGGGGCACAGTACAAGGAGACCACTTCCACACTGCTGAACAGCTACTTCCTGAAATCCGGCACCACGGTGTTCCTGACGGCCCTGGCCGGTTCGCTCCTGGTGGGGCTTTTGATCATCTGGCTGATTACCAGGAACTTGCAGCATATCATTGAAATGGTGAGGCGCTTCAAGGAGGGCGATACAAAGGCACGTATTGCCGATGCGGGCAACAACGACCTTTCGGTGCTGTCCACTACTTTCAACGACATGGCCGATACCATCGAGGCCAACATCGAGGAACTGAAATCGGTAGAAAACCTGCGGCGGGAACTCATTGCCAACGTGTCGCACGACCTGCGCACCCCGTTGGCCATCATGCAGGGCTACGTGGAAACTTTGTCTATCAAAAACGAGCAGCTCTCCTCCGGCGAAAGGCAACAGTACATTGATATCATCCTGGGTAGCTCTGAAAAACTGGCCCGGCTCATTTCCCAGTTGTTTGAATACTCCAAGCTGGAGGCAAAGCAAATTCAGCCACAAAAAGAACCCTTTTTCATTGCCGAACTGGCGCAGGACGTATTCCAAAAATACCAAATCCTCGCCCGGAAGAAAGGCATCGAACTGCACCTCGATCAGCCCCAAAACCTGCCGCTTGTGTTTGCTGACCTTGGACTGGTGGAGCGGGTCATCCAAAACCTGATGGACAATGCGTTGAAATTCACGCCTGCCGGCGGCAAGGTCAGCATTGTGCTCCGTGAATCCGGCCAAAGCGTGGAGGTGCGCATCGCCGACACCGGCCCCGGCATCCCGGAGGGGGAGCAATCGGCCATTTTCGACCGCTACCGCAAAGCACCCTCCACCAGCGGCCGCAGCGCCGGCGCCGGCCTGGGCCTGGCCATCGTGAAGAAAATACTGGAACTGCACGATGCAACAATCCGGGTGCAGAGCAGGCTGAACGAGGGTACTGCTTTCTGGTTTCACCTGCCTGCATATGGAGGCTGAACCTCCTCCCCCCCTGAACCCATTTCTGTTCCCCGCCCGTCAAACTCATTGCCTGCCACAAAACCCAAATCCGGCTTTTTCCGATAAATTTGCCGCTGCCAAACGCAATTTCATGAAAAAACAACTGCTTATCTGCCTGCCGCTCTTTGCCATACCTTTCCTGATGTCCTATTTCACCCTTGACCCGGCCGAGGAGGCCAGGCGCTTTCATTCCGCCGATGAGCGGGCCTATTTCAACCTGGTGCTATCCGATACCAGCTTGCCGGAAGCGTATAATTACCTTTTCGCTGGCAGTGGTGTCTGCCAAAAATGCCACGGCTACGACACGGCCCACGTGGCCAGCGTGGATGCTTTTGGCAACGATATCAATGTGGTGAGCGATTGGAGGGCCACCATGATGGGCAACTCCGCCAAGGATCCTTTCTGGCGGGCGAAGGTGAGCCACGAAGTGCTCCTGCACCCGCAGCACCAGGAGGCCATCGAGGACAAATGCACTTCCTGCCATGCGCCGATGGGCCACTTCGATGCCAAACATTTGGGGGCCACCCATTACAGCATAGCGGAGATGGAATCCGATCCCCTCGCCCTCGACGGTGTTTCCTGCCTGGCCTGCCACATGCAAAGCGCACAGGATCTTGGCTTTCATTTCTCTGGCGAGTTGCGCTACGATACGTTCAAAGTAGCTTACGGCCCTTACACATTTCCGCTCGTCAGCCCCATGCTCACAGAGACCGGCTACAAGCCACAGTACAGCCCCCACATCACCGACGCAGGCCAGTGCGCAGGATGCCATACCCTCATTACCGAAACCATTGATTACGATGGCAATTTCACTGGCAACAAGTTTGTGGAACAGGCTACTTACCACGAATGGCTCAACTCCAACTACAAGGACACCACCTCTTGCCAGCACTGCCACATGCCCGAACTTGGCAAATTCCCCGTCTATCTGGTGACCGGGGCGCAGACGGAGGCGAGAAGCCCTTTTTTCCTGCACGAACTCGTGGGCGGCAATGTGACCATGCTGAAATTATTGAGGGACAACATCGAGGCACTTGGCGTGACGGCGACACCGGCGCAGTTCGACGAAGTGATTGCCAAGACAGAAAACATGCTCCAGAACAAGTCGATCCTGCTGAATTTGGAAGCCCTGGACAGAGACCTGGACACCGCCCGTTTTTCCGTAAAGCTCACCAACATGGCAGGGCATAAATTCCCCTCCGGCTATCCGGCCCGCCGTGCCTTTGTCGAGTTCACGGTGACGACCGCCGGGGGCGACACCCTTTTTTCTTCAGGTAAAACAGATGGCAACTACGAAGTTTTTGGCCAAAACCCCACCTATGAGCCACATTACCAGGTGATCAACTCATCAGAACAGGTACAGATCTACGAACTGGTGCTGGGCGATGTGAACGGCGACGTGACCACCGTGCTGGAAAGGGCCGACCATCCCATCAAGGACAACCGCCTGCCGCCCCTTGGCTTTACTACCACCCACCCGGCGTACGACACCACCCGCATTGCCGGCGAAGCATTGAGCGATGCGGATTTCAACAAAATAAATGGTGTGGAGGGGAGTGGCAGCGATGTGGTTTATTTCCATGTGCCGATGCACGGCGTGGCCGATCCGCTCGTGGTGAGCGCCAGGGTGTTTTACCAACCCACTCCTCCCAAATGGATGAAAGAAATGTTCGACCATAACACACCGGCCATTGATGCCTTCCGCAGCCAGTTTGACGCTGCCGACCGGGCACCCGTGCTGGTGAGGGAGGCCACCGTCGAAATGGATGGGTTGGTTTCGGCAACTGTCAACCCGAAAGCGGCTGATTTCATCCAGCTCTACCCTACCCCAGCGAAGGGTGGGCGGGTTTTTGTCCAATCCAGTCAGCCGCACCATGTGGAAGTGTTTGACCTCGAAGGCAGGAAAGTAGCTTTTTTTAAAAACAAGACTGGCAACTATGAATTAAGGCTCCCAGAAAAGGGCATTTTTTTGTTCCGCTTTACCTCGGCCAGGAACGAAGTCCAGGTAGAAAAAGTGATTGTCGAATAGCGCGCCTTTTGTAATCCCCCCCTCCCAAGAAGTGGATGCCGGGGATTGTTGGCCTGAAAAAAAACAGCCCTCCTTTTCCGGTTATTGGCACAGTGCTTGCCGGATTACCCATATCCCGCTCGTTTGTATTTCCCTTTCGACAATATTGGTTTAAAACACAAAAACATATGAACAAGCTACGACTATCACTCATGGGCATTTTTTGCCTGATCCTCTTCGCACGTCTTAATTCCCAGGTTCATCTCAAGTTGGAACAACTAAACGGCAGCAGTGAATATGGCGTCTATGTGCAGGTTTGCCCTTCTGTAAACCCAAGCGGCAACACCATCACCGGCTCTGGGCAGATCACGGTTGTTTTTCCTTCGGCACTTCAGCTAACCAACCTGCAAAATAAGGCAGGCCTCTGGACGGTAAACGCCGCCGTCATCGGGCCTGATGAAGCCCCAGACATGGCCTACGTGTCCATAGGGTTTTCCGTGGACAATCCGCAAATAATCTATTCATCCGATACTCCTACCCTGTTGTTCACCTTTAAATTGACTGGTAGTGCGGCTGGTTCGCCCCACCTCATTGAAAACGGTGTCGATCCCTTTGACCAACTGCCCAACTCGGAAAGTTCTAACCCTGGCAATGAACTCAGCGTTGTTGACTTCGGGGCAAGCCCCATGGGGCTGTATTCTTATGAGGGGAATTTTGTCGGGACGCTTGACTGCGGGGGCACCAACCCACAAGACACCACCAATACCAACCCACAGGATACCACCAATACCAATCCACAAGACACGACCAATACCAACCCACAAGATACGACCGTGACCAACCCGCAGGATACCGTCACCGGCAATCCCCAGGATACGACGCTGTCGTCGGGGGTGTTCAGCTTAAAGAAGAACGAGTTCTGCTTCACCCTTTCTCCGAACCCAACCCAGGATTGGATCACAGTGACCTTCGAGCAGGGATATGCCACGATGGAAGGAACCGTCAGGTTTTGGACTTCCAGCGGCATTGCGCTTGGCAGCCTGGAGAAAGGGCGGAACCAAAGCCTTCACCTGAACGTGGACGACCTCCCTGCCGGCATATATTTCCTGAGCTATGAAGTGAACGGGAAAACCCTGCAGCGAGAACGGTTTTTAAAACAATAATTCAACCCTTAGGATCGAAGGAAAAATAATCCCGATGTGAAATCGGGATTATTTTTAAAAAACCCTTCCATTGCGGGGGTTTTAAAAATCAAAATGGCGAAGTTATTTTTTCATCGTTACTAAAAAGCAAAAACGCTGGGCGGCCCTTCCTTGGCCGCCCAGCGTTTTTGCTTACTTGCCAACTGCCAGCAATTCACATCACCATTATAACTGCCGCAACAGCAAAGGCCAGTACCGAGACTATCAGCCCATACATGAACACATTGTAGGAGGTTTTCAGCAGCGTGAATTTTTTACCCAGTACCAGCCCCTGTGCATACACGTCTTTGATGAGGGTGCCGTAGAGGAACTCCCGGTCGTCCATCACCTGCCACATACCGGCGGCATAGCGCTCGAAATCCATCTTGTAATAGTTCCCGAAAAACAAGAGGTTGACCTTCTTTTTTTCAATGTCCTCTTCCGTGAACGTACCTTTAGGAATGTTGGGCCGGGTAGCCAGCACGGAAAAAATGATCGTCACCAAACTGATGCCCAGCAGCAAAATGGCGGGGATGATGAACTGGGCATAATCTTCTATTTTGCGCAGCAACAAACTTATCAGGATCGAGATGATGATCGAGTTGACAGAGATCATGATGTGCGCCTTGGTGTCGGCCATATCGCTAAGGCGTTGGTTATTGGCTGAACTTATCCGGAACATGGTTTCGATCCCCTTGTCGGTCCTGCCTGGCCCCTCTTCCCGGTCCTTCCTTTTCTTCTTTTCCTTTTTCTTTTCCTTTTTTTCCTTTTTGTTTTCCGGTGGGATTTCCAGGATTGGCTCGATGGAATGCACCATAGGACTGGCAGTCGGATCAGTTTCTTTCGCTTTCATAAGTGCTTGTTTGATTAAGGATCGAAGAAAAAATAATCCCGATTTCACATCGGGATTATTTTTAAAAAACCCCTCCATTGCTGGGGTTTTCAAAATCAAAATGGTGAAGTTATTTTTTCATCGTTACTAAAACAGTGACAGACCTTTCATGCCCCTGGTTGGGAACATTTTCCAAATGTAGCTGAATTGGGCGGATCGCTGTATTTGCAGTTCTATACTTTTATTTAATAACATTGCATTTGCCATTCAAAAGCGGCTTTGCTGTACTCAACCGGCTTTTTGAGTCATTTTATTTTTTCCTTCCATGCTAAAATCAAGAACAGTATAGCGTTTTTTAAATGGGCTATTCGACTCCCCTCAATATGCCTGCATGTGCCCTGGGCACCATCACCCGCACCGTTCCCGGTTCAATGCTGAACCTCGCCTCCCCCACCAAATCAAAACCTTCTCCATCCACATGCACGGCTGTTTTTTTTAAAGGGGTAACTATGACTTCTTTGGCCGTATAGCACTCTACCAGGCTGCTTTTGTGAAACGAACGGTTAAGGAAACGCCAGCATTCGAGCAGGTAGCGCCACTTGGGAGCCTCGTTGGCGACGAGCACTTCCAATTTTCCATCTTTAAAATTGGCGTGGGGGACGATGGTAAAACCGTAGCCATAAATGGGCGCATTGGCCACCTCCACCAACATGCAGGTGCGCTCCAGCTTCTCCCCATCCAACTGGATCGCCATCGGCACCATTTTATACCGAAAAGCCTCCTCCAGCGAATACCTGGCATAGCCGAGGAAACCCCTGATGGGGCTGGTGTGTAGGTGTTTGGCGATGGCCCCGTCGAAGCCGATGCCGGCCAGGTTGAGAAAGGTTTTGTCGTTCATGCGGCAGGAGTCAATAGTGATTACCTGGCCGTCGTTGAGAAAGCGGATGGCCCTAGACACGTTGCGCCCCACGCCGATGTGCATGGCAAAGCCATTGCCCGAACCGCAGGGCAGTACGCCGAGAATGGTGTTGGAGCGGATAAGCTGGCTGGAGATTTCGTTGACCGAGCCGTCGCCGCCACAGGCCACCACCATGTAGTCGCCCTTGTCCACGCTCTCTTTGGCCAGTTCAACGGCATGGCCGGCGTATTCGGTGTGGCGTATTTCAGCATCGTAAATATCGTGGTCGAGCTGTGCTTCGATGAGCCCGGGCAGGTTGCGCCGGCGGTTGGCCCCGGAGCGGGGGTTGGCGATGAAGCGTATTTTTTTCCGGTCGCCCATTAAATAATGGTGAAAGATGAAGGGTGAAGGGTGAATGGACACGACATACTCACAAACAGCGATTTGTACAAATTCCTTTTGCCAGATTGACTTACACGAGCTTCTTATTTGAAAACAAAGTACCTGAACATCATGAAATTGACCGTCACGCCAACTGCGCCGGCCGACAGGACTTTGGAGATGACATAAGAAATGTGGAATGTTTCCGTGAGGAACCAAACGCCCAACGTGTTGAGTGTCAGGCTCAGGCAGATGGCCAGTACATACCGGAAAGCCTGGTGGTGCCAGCGGGCAGTCCGGCGGTTGAACACCCATAGGCGGCACATCGTAAAGCTGACAATGCCCCCGGCTGTGGCGCCCATGGCATTGGAGAGCACGTACCACAAGCCGATGATTTCCGTAAAAAAGATGGTGAACATGAAATCCACCGAAGTGGCCGTAACGGACGCCACGTTCGAGCGGAACCAGGAGATGATGAGCGGCGTTTTTTGCGGCCCGTCCCCGACGGCTTCCAGTTCGGCCAGGGAGTCGCCATATTCTTCTTCAAGTACGTTGGTATTTTCCACTATATCGCTGTTTCATTTTCGTAAAAAACGGATATTTCTGCTAAAGATTTTCTGTGCAAGTCCGGCACTTCCGAATTTTCTGCGGGATAGCCCACCGGGATGAGCAGGAACGGCCTTTCGTTTTCCGGTCGGTCGAGTATTTTTTGTAAAAAATTCATCGGACTGGGCGTGTGCGTGAGCGAGACGAGGCCAGCGTTGTGTATGGCCGCCAACAGAAAACCAGCCGCCAAACCTACGGATTCGTTCACGTAGTAGCACTTCCGCCGCTCGCCGTTTTCTATTTCGTAGGCTTTTTTAAATACAACAATGAGCCAGGGGGCCACTTCGAGGAAAGGCTTGTGCCAATCCGTGCCGAGGGGCGCCAGGTCACGCAGCCATTCCTCCGACATGCGGCCGTTGTAGCTCTCGAATTCTTCTTTTTCGGCAGCTTCCCGGATTTGGGTTTTGATGGCCGGATCGCTCACGGCGCAAAAAGTCCAGGGCTGTTTGTGCGCGCCTGAAGGCGCAGTCGAGGCGGTCTTGATGAGGTTTTCAATGACTTCTTTAGGCACGGGTTTATCCGAAAACGTCCTGACGGAGCGGCGGAGGTTCATGTATTCGTAAAAGGAGCGGCTGCGTCCGGCCATTTCCACCGGTTCATACTGGATGCCCCGATAAGGTATGTATTTATAAGTAGTCATTTTATTGCTGAAAAACTTAAATAAACGTGCAGCAAAACGCAGGAATAAACGCCTGCCAGCACATCGTCCATCATCACCCCCCAGCCACCGGGAAGGCGTTCCAACTTCCTGATGCCCAACGGTTTCCAAATATCAAAAATGCGGAACAGCAAAAAAGCAAGTGCCAGGTTAAGGAGAGAAAACGGCACGCCAAGCATTGCTATCCACACGCCCACCATTTCATCCACCACTATTTTGGAAGGGTCGTGGCCCCACTCGCTTTCCAGTTCGTTGGCCGATTTTACCCCTAAAAAAAAGAAAAGTAAAATGAGCCAAACCAGCCCTGTGGCATTATCCCAACCCCCAGAAAAATAACCAGGGAAAACCAACCGCAGCCCCCAAAGCATCAAACAACCGGCCAAAGCACCCGCCGTGCCTGGGGCAATGGGCGAATAGCCGCTGCCAAATCCCGTGGCGATGATTTTCCAAAAAACCTTCATGAAACGGTTGAATGGCTGTATGGCTAAATGGCCTTTTAACCATACAGCCATTTAGCCATTAATAATAATAATCCATCCCCAGGTGCGTGATCAACTCTTCGCCCATGAGATGGCGCAGGGTGTTGAGCAGCTTCTGGTTTTGGAGGAAAATATCGTTTTGTGGCGGCAGGCCGGGGGCGGCTTGCGGGGATTTCCAGTAGAAGGAAAGCCACTCCTGGATGCCGAACAGCTCCGCCCGTTTTGCCAAATCGAGGAAAAGTGCGAGGTCGAGCACGATGGGCGCTGCGAGGATACTGTCACGGCAGAGGAAGTCAATCTTGATCTGCATCCCATAGCCCAGCCAGCCGAAGATATCGATGTTGTCCCAGCCTTCTTTGTTGTCGCCGTGGGGCGGGTAGTAGTTGATGCGCACTTTGTGGTAGAGGTTGCCGTAAAGCTCGGGGTTCTGTTCGGGTTGCAGGATTTGTTCGAGCACACCGAGTTTGGAGACCTCTTTGGTTTTGAAACTGTCTGGATCGTCGAGCACTTCACCATCCCGGTTGCCGAGGATGTTGGTGGAAAACCAGCCCCTGATGCCGAGCGAGCGGGCTTTGAGGCCGGGGGCGAGGATAGTCTTCATCAGCGTTTGGCCTGTCTTGAAATCCTTGCCGCAGATGGGTGTTTTGGTTTGTTTTGCCAAGTCCACCATAGCAGGCACATCGGCGGATAGATTGGGTGCGCCGTTGGCGTAAGGAATGCCCATTTTAACAGCCGCATAAGCATAGATCATACTTGGCGGGATGTTCGGGTCGCTGTTGCGCAGGCCTTCCTCCAGTTTTTCGATAGAAGAATGTACATCGCTCGCTTGGGTGTAAACTTCCGTGGAGCCGCACCAGACCATAACGAGGCGGTCGCAGCCGTTTTTTTCTTTGAACTGCCGGATGTCTTCCATGACGGCCTCGGCCAGTTCCATTTTTGATTTGCCCATTTTCACGTTGGGCCCGTCAATGTTTTTGACATAAGTTTTATCAAAAACGGCCTTCATGGGCTTGATGGCCTCCAGTTCGGGCTTGATTTGATCAATGAGCGATTTATCCAGCACCTTGGCGTTGGTAGCGGATTCGTACATGTTGTCCTCAAAAATATCCCAGCCGCCGAAGACGATGTCGCCCAATTGGGCCAGCGGGGCAAAGTCTTTGATGAGCGGGTTTCTGTTTTCGGTGCGCTTGCCCAGGCGGATGCGCCCCATTTGGGTGACCGATCCGATGGGCAGGGAAATGCCCTTGTTGACGGCAATAACGCCGGCCATGAAGGTGGATGCCACGGCCCCCATCCCCGGTACGAGGATGCCCAGTTTACCTTTAGGTTGTTGAATCATAAATGTTGTGTTTGTGTAGAAGTCAATGGATTGGTTGGTTGCTTTCGCTAATAGCGGCGCAAAGGTAAGAAAACACCGTTGCGCTGGTAATCTTAACAGAAGGTGCAGTTCTGCTTACAGTTGTTGGGGGCATGGGAGAAATAGCTGTTTGTCAACAAATAATAGACAGGAAGGGAGGTGGGATAGAAATAGCCCGCCTTCCTTTCCAGGCAAAAAAAGCTTGTATTTTGCTTTATGAAGTTTTATCTTTGCGCCCCGAAATTCCGGTTCGGATATTGAAGCAATATCAAGACAGTAATTTCGAAACTATTTCAGCATCATATTTTATTATTTTATGTTGATCATAGACATTAAAAACGGTGAATCCATCGATCAGGCGCTGAAGCGCTTCAAGCGCAAATACCAGCGCACCCAGGTGATTAAAGAACTGCGCAACCGCAAAGAGTTCACAAAACCTTCCGTGCAGCGCCGCCACGAGATTCTGAAAGCTGTTTATAAAGAGCAGCGCAAACGGGAAGTGGAAGGATAAGCCACTCGGCCTACCCCTCCCAGGCTTGCCAAAATTACCGGGCCCCGGAAGCAAAATGCTGCCAGCATTGAAGGACTGTTTCCACCGGCGCCCGGTTTTTCTATTTCTGGTAAGCTATACCGGTTATCGGCGGATGGTGGACGGTAGGCAATACTTTGATAGTCAAAGTTTTGATGTAAGACAAAATCACACAACCATCCGTGTTTCAGTATAACAACGGTGTGTGTCGAACGGCTATCAACGGGAACTTGGGCTTAAACTGAAGCTTTATCGTTCGTTTCCCTGAGCATTCATCCATTTTCGACAAACTAATCAAATTTTATCCATCATGGCCGAAGTCAAAATAGCCTGCCCAAAATGCGATTGGGAACCACAGCCCTCCGATCATTGGGGCTGCACTTGCGGCCACTCCTGGCACACCTTCGACACTGGCGGACGTTGCCCCAAATGTGGGAAAATATGGGAAGACACCCAATGCCTGGGCGCATGGGCGGGCGGCTGCGCCCAATGGTCGCCCCACCTGGAATGGTACAGGAACCTGGACGAGTGGCTCAAAGATGAAATTGAAAAGATACGGACGAAGGAGTTGACGCCCGTTATTTGAAAAGGTTGATAAAAAACGTCCCCCGGTTTTGGATGAAATTCCGACAAGCCATCCAAAGAATATGGCGCTACATACCTTTTTGTTTTATTCGCTTCGCAACGTCTCCCCCGGCATCACCCCCGCCAATCGCCACGACTGCCAGCTCACCGCTACCGCCGCCACGAAAAACACCAGCCCATTGGCCAGCAAATAAGGCAGGACACCGGGCCGGACATCTCCGATAAAATCCGCCGCCATTTTTGCCATGACTTGGAAGCCACCGAAGCAGATGGCCGTGGCCACGACACTGGCAATCAGCAGCAGCGTCAGGAAACCACGATTGGCCTGCAGGATAATTTCCCGGGCAGATGCGCCCAGCACTTTCCGGATGCCCGATTCCTTCAGGCGGGCAGCATAGTTTTGCGAAGCCAGCCCAAAAAGCCCCATGCAGGAAATGAGCAGCGCCAGCCCTGCGATGTAGCCGAAGAGCGTTGAGACCGTATTGAATTCTTGGAAAAAATTATCGAAGACAAGGTTTTGATGAAAGAAATTGAACGGTGTGCCAGCATCGAGTTTCCCCCAGGCATTCTTCATGTACGACTCCACTTTTCCGCCCGTGCCGGGAGCGTAACGGATGGCCAAGAAAGCGGTGCTGGCTTCTTCCGACAGGTAAAAGACGGTCGGTTTCAGCATCCCGGTCGGGGCGATTTTGAAATCGTCCACCACGCCCACGATGTCGTAAGTCTTGCCCCTGGAGCGGAGTTGGTGGCCCGCTGGTGTCTCCCAATTGTTCTCTTTTAAAAACTGTTGGTTGACGACCACGGACAGCCCATCCTCGGCCTTCCGTGCCGGGTCGAAGAAGCGGCCTTGCGACAGTTTCAGCCCCAGTGCTTCGAAGTAGCCTTCCCCCACCTCGAAGCGAACCACCTCTTTTTCTTGGCCGCCGATATAGATTTTGGTCAGCATACGGGATTCGCCGACGTGGTTGGTCGCCGCCGCAATATACTGGATGTCAGGGTTTTGCAGCGCAGCGTTTTTCAACAATTCATACTGCTCTGCCTCGTCAAGCCGCACCACCAGGGTGCCTTCCGGTTGGTAGCCCCACGACTGTTTTTTCCATTCGCCGGCCAGCGAGTAGAACAGCACACCCCCGATGACCGCCCCGAAGGCGACCACAAACTGGAGGCATAAAAACGACCGTGTCAGCTTGCTTTTGTTCGTAAAAGACGACCGCCCCCGGAAGATGGAAACCGTCTGGAAAGAGCTGATGTACAGCGCCGGATATGCCCCCGATGCCACGCCCGTAAAGGCCAGCAGCCCCAGCAGGAAGGCCCAAATCCCGGCATTTTCCGTCAGGGAAAACGAGATTTTTTGCACCATCACGGAGTTGAAATAAGGCACGAGCACGGCCTGCGTGAACGCCACCCCCAGCAGGAGGGCGATGCAACAGAGCAGCAGGTTTTCGCTCATGAACTGTATGACCAATTGCCGCTTCCTGCCGCCGACCACTTTCCGAACGCCGATCTCCTTGAGCCGCTTAGCCGAATTTCCCAGCGATATATTGATATAGTTGAAACAGGACAGGGCGAACAGCACCAGCGCCACCCCGCCGAATATCACGTAAACCAAAGGGTGCGCCGCCTCGGTCGGGCGGTTTATCACACTGTAAGCGCCGGGATTGGGGGATTTCAGGTTGTCGAGAACAAAGGATTTGATGTGCAGGTCGGGGTTGGCGGCGTTGTGCTGCGCTATGAATGGGGACATGCTTTTTTCGAAAGCCGCCGGGTCAGCGCCCGGTTGCAATTGCACGAAGGTGGCACGGGTCATGGCTGCCCAATTGTCCGGCTCGGTCAGGCCGAGTGGCTCGCCGGCGGCGAAACCCATGAGCAGGTCGAAGCGCAGGCCGGTGTTTCCGGGGAAGGGAAAGGCCACGCCTTTCACCGTCAGCGCCTTTTTTATTTTGCCTTCAAAACTCACCGTGATGGCCTTGCCCATCGCTTCTTCCTCCGGGAAAAACTTCTGTGCCGCCTCGTGGCTGAGGATGACCCCGTCCGGCTCGTCCATCCCTGCCGGACTGCCCTGCGCCAGCGGGAAGGTGAACATGTCGAAAAAGCCGGGGTCGGCAAAATAGAGCAGTTCATCGTACACCCGCTCGCCGGAATAGACCTTCACCCCTGTCAGTTCTGTTCGCACCGCCCGCTCCACTTGCGGGAAATTGTCCGCCAACGCAGGGCCGAGCGGCATCGGGGAGCGGCCCCAGACTTCGTCTGCCCCGTTTCTGTCCACCTTGTATTCTACCATGAAAATGCGGTCGGCATTCTTATGGAAATCGTCCAAAGTATAGTAGTTTTTCAAAAAAAGATAGACCACGATGCAGCAGCCGATAGCGATGCTCAGGCCGATGATGTTGATGCCGGAGACGAGTTTGTTGGCGAGAAGGCTGCGGTAGGCGAGCTTGAAATAATTTTGGAACATAGTCGGGTGATTTTAGAGGCATGGCAACAAGGGCTATGCCACGTGGTTAATTATCTGACAATCAAAGATTTAAACCAGCAGCTTGTCCAGTGGGGTGTTCGCTGGCAGGAGGCAAGTGTACGGTAACGGACATTCGGATGAAGCGTGCGTTTGGTAAACTTTTGGGATAACCCCCTATCGGATGGACTTTCAACGCCAGCCAATGGGCATGTCAACAAGGCAAATATTTGATAAAGAGAGGATGAACCAAAAAGGCATTAGAAATGGCTTCCGTATCCGAAGGATGGATGCCAGGTTTTTTGGGTAGGCATGGCGGACAGGCTATATCCTTAATTCCCGCCTTTTCGTCGAAAGGGAAAATTATCTGGCATCCCTTGCCCACATTTCCAGTCTATTAGCAACGATGAAAAAATAACTTACCTGTTTTGATTTTGGAAACCCCAGCAATGGAGGGGTTTTTTAAAAATAAAAAGTCATTTTATTTTTCCTTCGATCCTTACAAAAAATGATGTGCATGAAATACGAGGAGTTTTTACCAAGTCATAACCTGCGGCCCTACCTGGAGCGTTTCTTCACCATTTCCCTGACGCAGGAACAACCCATCCGGGAATTGATTATACCGGACGGCACGCACGGGATATTGTTTGTCCAACAGGAATCTTTCCGCCGCCAAAGTGCCTTCGATGAAAAGGATGCCCACCATTTGAACAAGAGTTATGTGTTTGGCCAAAAATCCAACGCTGTTTACTATTCCCTCGAAAAAAGCGGCTTGTACTGTTTTGGGGTAAAACTTCGTCCCAATGGGTTGAGCGCCTTTACTCCTGTGCCTGCTAATGAAATGACCGATACATTTGTCGAAGCGCCGCTGCTGTTTGGCTACCAATTCAAAATGCTGGAGGAGCAAGTGTTTGGTTCCCCTTCCATTGAGCAAAAAATCCAGCGCCTGGAAAGCTATTTTCTCGAACAGCTTCCTGCCAACCTGGATGAGCATCAGCGGCTCGCAAGGCAAATTCTCGCCTTCATCCACCAGCAAAAAGGCCAGGTCAGCATCGCCCGCTTGTTGGAAATTTTCAACATTGGCTACAAGCGAATGGAACGGCTTTTCAAAAAACACGTTGGCCTCAGCCCTAAAGCCTATTGCCGCATCGCCCGCTTCAACGCCACGCTGTTTTATCAAAAAAAACACCCGGAAGAGAACCTTACCCAATTGGCCTATTCTGCCGGTTATTTCGATCAGATGCATTTTGTCAAAGAGGTGAAGCATTTCACCAACCTGACGCCCTCTGCGTTTTACCAGCAAAGCCTGCAAGCCATCGGTACGCACCAACGGCAATCGGTAGCGGAGCGCTTCGCCTGACCTGTCCAAAATATACTATCCTGCCGCCTGGCGCCCGGCTACCTTTGAAGCAAAAATCATCCGGCTATGCTTCTTAGGAATTACCTGGCGACTGCGTTCCAGCATTTTTGGAAAAACAAAACCCATTCTTTCATCAACCTAATCGGGTTGGCACTCGGCATCCTTTGCTGCACTTTTATCTGGATGTACGTGCGGGACGAAACGGGCTACGACGCTTTTCACAAAAAGGCCAACCGCATTTACCGCATCCCCAATATTGTCCACCTGCAAGGCAAAGTGGACGAGTTTGCCAGTGCAGCCTACATACTCGCACCGACCCTCAAGGACGAATTCCCGGAGGTGGAAAACTATGTCCGCATCATGGACATCGGGGAGGTAGAGCTGAGTTTTGAGGATAAAAAAACGCTTACGGATTTCTGCTTCATGAGCGACAGCACGTTGTTCGAGATTTTCGATTATCAATTCCTCTACGGCGACCCCGGCACCGCCCTCAAAGAACTGAACAGCATGGTACTTTCTGACGAGACGGCGAAACGGATTTTTGGCAACGAAAACCCCGTCGGGAAAATCATCCAAACGCCCAACGACCGCTTTGAGGTCACGGCGGTCATCCGCGACAATGACCGCTCGCATTTGAAATTCAACGCCATCATCCCGCTCTCACGGATGTGGATGCAGCCCTATCCAAACATGGACCGGGTACGCAGTGGCTGGCTGGCTATCATGTGCCCTACTTATCTGTTGTTCCGTGAGCCGATTGACCCCGTGGCCATGGCCAGGAAAATCAACGAAACGCTTTACCCGAAATAC
Source organism: Lewinellaceae bacterium (assembly GCA_020636005.1). Lineage (GTDB taxonomy): Bacteria > Bacteroidota > Bacteroidia > Chitinophagales > Saprospiraceae > UBA6168. The sequence continues at coordinate 3,266,500 of JACJYR010000001.1, read as the reverse complement.
GTTGAGCCGCAAATGGCCGCCATGTACGGCGGCATCAAGGCCAGTATCGAATACCAATTGCAGGCGCTGCCCGACATCCACCTCAACTCTGCCCTGCAACATGAAATCAAACCGGGCGGCAACAAAGCTTACCTCTACATCTTGAGCGTGGTCGGGCTGTTCATCATCCTGATTGCAGGCATCAACTATGTGAACCTCGCCACGGCGACTGCTTCGCAGCGGGGCCGGGAGGTGGGCATGCGGAAAGTGCTGGGCGCACAGCGCGGGCAGTTGATGGGGCAATTCCTCAGCGAAACGCTGTTGCTCACTTTGTTGGCAGCACTGACAGCAGTAGTAGCCATGCAGGTCTTGCTGCCTTTTTTCAACCAATTGGCACAAAAAGATTATAGCAGTACTTTTTTCATAACGGGTGATTTTTGGCTGGCGCTGGCGGGCATTGTCGTACTGCTGGGGTTGTTGGCGGGGAGCTATCCCGCTTTGGTGCTTTCCGGTTTCGAGCCGTTGAAAGTGCTGAAGCTCAACCGGCAGTCACAGCATGGCAGTGCGCCGCTGCGCAAAGCTTTGGTCGTACTGCAGTTTACAGTATCCATTGTGATGATAGTGGCGAGCCTGGTGGTTTTTAGCCAGATCTATTTTATGAAAAACAAAAACCTGGGCTTTGCACGGGAGCATATACTTTCGGTCGAAATGCCCAGGGACACAGCTTTGTTGCAAAAGAAAGAAGGCATCCGGTCGGAACTGCTCGCCAGCCCGGCCATCGAAAAAGTGTCCTTTTCCAACGGCTTTTTGGGGCAGGACACCTACCTGCGGCTGTTCGACATCAGCAAGGACGGCGAGATGGTGCAGAAATCCATGTACGTCATCGGGGTGGACAACCAGTTCCTCGACCTCTACAACATCCCCGTGGTGCAGGGGCAAAATTTTACCCAAAAAAACCTGGATACCTACGATAACAAGGTCATCGTCAACCAAGCCGTTGTGGAGTTCATGGGCTGGGACGACCCCATCGGGCAAAAGGTGAAACTGACCTCCGATTCGACCCTTTTCGATGTTATCGGCGTGACGGCCGATTTCCACTACGCCTCCCTCCACCATCCCATCGAGCCTATCGTGATGTGGTACGACCCCCGCAACCTGTCGCAGATGGAAGTGAAGGTACGTCCGGGCAGCACCGATGAAGCCATCACCGCCATCAACCAGACCCTCACCAACCGCTACCCGGAGTACTCGCTCAGTTACCGTTTTGTGGACGAAACGCTCGGCCAGCTTTATGAAAAGGAAGCGACCTTGTTGAAATTGTTCACCGTATTCACCCTGCTGGCAGTGTTCATTGCCTGTCTGGGATTGTTCGGTTTGGCAAGCTACAATGCCAGCGTGCGTTCGCGGGAAATCGGCATCCGGCGGGTACTTGGGGCTACTTCTGGCAATATTGCCGGTTTGTTGTCCAAAGACTTTTTGGCCTTGCTGGCGCTGGCTTCGGTCATTTCGGTGCCGCTGGCCTGGTATGCCATGAGCCGCTGGCTGGAGGGATTTTACTACCGTGTCAACATGGGTGCGGGGAGTTTCGTGATGGCCATCTTGCTGGCTTTTGTGTTGGCCATGCTGACAGTTGGCTCACAGACTTTGAAGAGCTTGAAGGAGCATCCGGTGAATGCTTTGCGGAGCGAGTGATTGCAAATTTCAAAATATCAACCATGACCCTACTATTTTCCATACTAGCCATTTTTCACACCAATTCATTATTTGAAACAACCACCCAACCAGCTTGGTCACCTGACGGCAAATACATCACCTTTGCTGGCAAACAGGATGGCAATCAGGACATCTACATAGCCAACCGGAAAGGCAGAAAACTCCGCCGCCTGACCAATCACCCAGCCGCCGATTTCAGCCCCCGGTGGTCGCCCGATGGCAATTGGGTTTCCTTCACTTCCATGCGTGATGGCCACCACGAAGTGTACATCGTAGGAGTGGACGGCCACCAACTGCACCGCCTCACCGAACAGCCGGGCGGCGGCTCGGGGGCCGTGTGGTCGCCCGATGGCCAACACCTCGCCTTTACCTCCATGCGGGACGGCAATGCGAATATCTTTTTGATAAATGCCGACGGCTCCGGCCTCAAAAGGTTGACCGATAACGGGGCGATGGACGGCGCACCGGTCTGGTCGCCCGACGGCCAGCAAATCGCTTTCAACTCCAACCGCTCCGGCAATTGGGACGGCTACATCCTCACGCTGATAACAGGCGATGTCCAGCAAGTCACGCATGGGGCGGCGCACGAGTTCATTTTCGATTGGTTTCCCAGCGGCGACAAGCTGGTTTTGACGACCGATGAATTTGGGGAGGAAACCATTTTCACGGCAAAAACAGATGGCAGTGGTTTTACGAAACTAACGGACGGCCATATGCGCCACACCTCCCCGCAAGTTTCGCCGAATGGAAAATGGATTGTATGCGAGCGCTATGAAAGCCAGGTTGCGAAGTTGATGATGATAAATGTCAAATCGAAAAAAGGTAAGGCATTGAACTTGGTCTTTTTATAAAAAAGGAAAGCCAGCAGTGAAATAGCCTCCCCCGTCCAAAATTTACTATTCCCCCCTTTTCCCCCTCCATAGCTTTATGCCCTAAAAATCACCCTTGATGAAAAGCTACATTTTAACCGTTTTGTTCGGGCTGGCCTCCTGTCAACTTTCTGCCCAGAATTACACCGAACCCTCCCTTTCCCCCGACGGCCATCGCCTTGTTTTTACCCTGGACGAAAGTGGCAACCAGGACATTTACACCGCTCGGGCAGACGGCTCAGAAATGCGGAAAATCACCAATTTGAAAGGCTACAACGTCCACCCCCGATGGTCGCCGGACGGCACGAAAATCCTCTTCAACTGTTTCCCATTTACCGCCGAAGAACCGCACGACGCCTACATCGTGAACGCCGACGGCACAGGGCTGACCAATTTGACCAATGGCCGCCTCCACGATGCACAGGCCAACGACTGGGCCCCGGACGGGAAAAGTGTGCTGATTTCGAGCGGCGACTATCCTGGCATCAACATTTTTACCATCAACACTGATGGGAGCGGCCTGCGACAACTGACCCATGAGGAAAATATGGTCTGCTACTACGCCTCCTGGTCGCCGGATGGCCAGCATATCCTTTTTACCGGTTTCTCCCAGCCCGACCGGGACTTGTACCTCCTGAACAAAGATGGTTCGGGCAGGAAGCAGATTGGCCCCGGTGGGGATGCCCCTGCCTGGTCGCCGGATGGCCGGAAAATCGTTTTTCAGGAAAAGCGGGGAGATGATTATTACCTGATGTGGATGAATGCCGATGGCACCGGGAGCGAACCTTTGATGGGCAAAGAGATTTTGGGGGAAACACCTTCCTGGGCGCCCAACGGCCAACAGATTTTTTTTGAATTAAAAAACAAGGCTGGCTTTTTTGAAATCAAAAAGCTTGACCTGGCGACGGGCAACATCGAACGGGTATTGCCTAAAGACACCAATTACAATTGGGAGGCTCTCATTTGCAAGCATATCTCCATCCTTGCATCCGATGATTTCCAGGGCCGCAAACCCGGAACGCCTGGCGGCGAGAAAGCCAAGCAATACGTCAAAGAGCAATTCCGGCAAATGGGCCTCGCCCCCGGAAACGGCGACAGCTATTTCCAGCCCGTCGAGCTCGCCGCATTTTCCACCATCGCCCCCGGCTCGCTGCACCTCGAAGGCAAAAAGGGCAACCTTGACTGGCGATTGAAAGAGGACTTCCTGCTCGGCTCCCGCAGGTCGGAAGAGACCGTCCGCACAGGCGGCGGCTTTGTGTTCGCTGGTTTCGGTATCCATGCACCGGAACTCGGTTGGGACGATTACGCAGGGGCCGACATCAAGGGCAAAATCGTCGTGGTCTTGAGCGGCTCGCCCGACGAATACACCACCGACAGCACCCGCTGGAAAGGCGACCCCGCCGCCAACCTGTATGGTCAAAGTTTTTACAAAAGGAACGAAGCCGCCAGCAGGGGGGCAGCAGGTGTGTTCATCATTTACAAACAGCCATCGCATGGTTTTTGGAATTGGGAAACGCTCGGCAGCACATTCGGCCAAAAGGATATTTTTATCAAAAAAAACACGGGCGAGCCGCAACTCGATTTCGCTGGGCTGATTACCAAAGATGCCGCCCAACAGCTTTTTCAACTGGCCGGACTCGGCGGTTTTGATTTTCAGAAAGAAGCCTTAAAACCTGGTTTTCAAGCTGTTGAGCTGCCCGTCAAAACCAGTTTTTCATTTTCAAATACCTGGAGCGACATCCCCACCGCCAACGTGGTCGGCCTGTTGCCCGGCACCGATTTGGCTGACGAGGTCATCCTTTACACGGCACATTACGACCATGTCGGCACCGGCCCGGCCATCGCCGGCGACAGTATCCGCAACGGGGCGGTGGACAACGCCTCTGGCACGGCGGCCATCATCGAAATTGCCCGGGCGTACAAAATGCTGCCAGTGCCGCCCCGCCGTTCCATCCTTTTCGTCGCCACTACCGCAGAGGAGATGGGCCTGCTGGGGGCGGTCTGGTATGCCGCCCATCCCATTTTCCCATTGGGCAAAACGGTGGCGGCGTTCAACATGGACGCCCATTTCCCGTATGGGAAAACTAAGTATGTGACGGGCGTCGTCTATGGCCGCTCTGGCCTCGACGGCTACCTCGAAGAAGCCGCCCGCCTGCAAGGCCGGACGCTGGTGCCCAACACAGAAGACAACATCAACAACAATATCTTCTTCCGTTCCGACCACTTCCCTTTGGCGGAGGTGGGCATCCCCGTAGAATTTGCCGTCGGGGCCATCGGGCTGGACAGTGCCGCCTGGGTGCAACAAATGGCGGAGTACATGACGAAATACCACCAACCGACGGACGAGTATTACCCCGGCTTTGATTGCAGCGGCATCTGGCAGGATGCGGAACTGGTCTTCACCGCTGGCCAATTGCTCGACCGGGAGGACGCATTTCCAATGTGGAACGAAGACCAGCCCTTCCAACGGTTCCGAAAAAAAGCCCGTTTTGAATCGAAATATTTCACCGACGTGACCTCAACAAACCTGCCCGTGATGAGCCTCCTCGGCCGCAGCATGGACGCCCAACCTGCCGACCTCGACGGCGACGGCGACACAGACATCGTGGTGGCCAATGAGCACAATTTCAATATATTGCTGATAAATGACGGCACGGGGCATTTCACCGACGAAAGCCCTGAACGCCTGCCCCTCAAGCGCCACGACTCGGAGGACATCGCCATCGCCGACTTCGATGCGGATGGTGATTTGGACCTCGTTTTCGTGAGCGAGGACGATAAGGTGAACGAGTATTACGAGAACGACGGCAAGGGGTTTTTTAAAGACATTTCTTATAAACTGCCTGTCACGGGAACGTCCAATGCGTTGGTTGCCAGCGACTTAAATGGCGATGGCCTCCCCGATCTGCTCATCGGCAACGCCGCCGACCGGCAGGGCAATGGCGGCCAGAATTTTTGTTTGATAAATGACGGCAAGGGAAACTGGACGGACGAAACAGCGAAGCGCCTGCCCGTCAGCACCAAGGCCACCCAAGACCTCGAACTCGGCGACATTGACGGGGACGGCGACCTTGACCTGATAGTGGGAAATGAAGATGACAACGAATTGTTGATAAACGATGGCAAGGGTTTCTTTAAAAACGAAACCGCCGCCCGCCTGCCCGTCGAACCCGGTAAATGGGAAACACGAGAAGCCCGTTTCTCCGACATGGACGGCGACGGCGACCCTGACCTGTTTTTGGCAAACGTGAATTTCCGACAGGACAAGGACAGTCAAAACCGCCTGTTCATCAACGATGGGAAAGGCTATTTCAAGGACGAAACTGCTACTCGCCTGCCTAAGGAAAACATGCACACTATAGACGTCAAATTCCTTGATCTTGACAGAGACGGCGACCTTGATGTTGTTACAGGCAATGCCTTCGGCCACGGTTACAACGCTTATTTCAACGACGGCAAGGGCTTTTTCACAAACAGTTCAGCACAGGTTTTCCCAGCGAGTGTCCGGGGCGATGGCATTGATGTGGAGGTGGCAGACTTCAACGGCGACGGCCTGCCCGACCTGTATCTGTGCAATTTTCTGGGGAATGATTTCTTGCTGTTTGGGAAATAATGGGAAATTGAACCATGATGGGTACATGGTACAACATTCAATCGCCCTGCCGGGCGGCAGGGCGATATTTTTTCAAAGTCTCAATAGCCAAAAATTGCGCTGTGCGCCACGAATAAATTGCGGTGTTAAGTACTGTTTAAAAAAAACTTCCAAAAGTTGAGGCGCACGTTTACTAAACCTTCAAGGTTTAGTAAACGTAGTTTCGGAATTTGTTTTTTAAGCGTTACTAAATTACAATACTTCGTGAAACTTTTTACGCCGCCTTCGACGGCAAAAAATATAATGGAGGGAGGTGTTTTCCGGGGGCGTAGCCGCCGCAATTCTTAGCGAACTATTGAATTAGAGGGGCAATAAGAAATTGACCCTACTATCAATTATTCCTAAATCGGTTTACCCACTTTTTACTCGCTCCGCAAACTCTCCACCGGGTTTGCCCTCGCTGCCAGCCACGAATGCCAGCCGACGGTCAGCGCAGCTATGCCGACCGAAACAGCAATGGCAAAAAGAAAAGTGCCGAAGCCCAGTTGTATTGCATTTTGATAGCCAGCCAAAAAAGCACTCATAGCTAAATAGCCCAAAGGCGCTGCGATGGCAAAGGCAATGAGGACCAGTCGCACGAATTCTTTTCCGAACAGGCCAAGGATGCTGACGTCACTCGCTCCCAGCACTTTCCGCACGCCGATTTCTTTTCGGCGACGGGCGATGAGGAAAGTAACCAGCCCGAACAGTCCGAGGCAACCTATAAATAGGGCCACCCCGCAGAAGGTGCGGATGAGGCCGAGCAGGATGGACTCCAAGCGGTAAAATTTTTCTACCCGCTCATCGAAAAACTGGTAGTCGTAAAAGTCTTGCGGGAACAGGCCTGTCCATACTTTTTCCACCCCGGCGAGGGTTTCGGGCACGTTGGCGGTGCTGACTTTCAGGTTCACAGTACGGAACGACGAAGGCATGGCCATCATGCACATAGGCTCGAACCCGCTTCGCCCTGCCGGATTGGCGTAAAAGTTTTTCAGTACACCGACAATAGGTGCTTTTTCGCCCCAGGTGCTAAACGACTTGCCAATGGCCTCTTCCGGTGCGCCGAGCCCTATCTTTTCCACAAAGGCTTCATTGACCAGGAACCCCCGCACACTGTCGCTTTCCGGCAGCCTGCTACCTGCCACGAGCGAAAGCCCGTAAGTGTCCAAAAAATGCGAGTCTGCGGGACGTATGAGCATCTGCCACTCTTCTACTTTTTCCCGATTGTCGAAGGTGAAATGGGAATAATTCTGATTGTTGGAGGTGGCGGTGGTTTGCGAGAAAGAAACCTGTTCGACCCCTTTTACCCCACGCAGTTGATTTTCCAGGGTGTGGAAATTTTGGTCACTTCCTTTGGGCAGATTGACCACCACAATGGCCTCTTTGTTGTAGCCGAGGTCCATATTTTTGAGGAAATTGGTCTGCATCGACATCACGGCCACACCGATGATGAGAAGTTGGCTAATGGCAAATTGGGCCACCACCAGCGCCCGCCGCACGTTAAAGCCACCGAGGGTCTGAGTGGTGATTTTTCCCTTAATGGCCAACACGGGTTTGAAGCCCGCTAGTACCAGCGCCGGATAGGTACCGCTGAGCAGCGTCACGCCAAAGAAAACAGCTAGTAAAAAAAACCATAAATTGCTGTTTTCCAATAGGTTGAAACTGATGTTGGACATCGTCATTTCCCTGACCACGGGCAAAATAGGATTGATGATGGCCGCTGCCAATACGATGGCCAAAAAGACAATCGCCCCTGTTTCCATCATAAATTGGCCGAAAAGTTGGCTGCGGTTGCCACCCACCACTTTTCGGATACCAACCTCTTTCGAGCGCCCCAATGCCTGTGCCGTAGCGAGGTTGACAAAATTGATGCAGGCCGTGAAGATGAGGAACAGCCCCACCAATGAAAGTGCCCACATCAACGACTTTTCCACCTGCCCATCGTAATCTGGATTGAAATGCACATCGGCCAAGGGCTGAACGACATGGTTATACGTATTGCCGCCATTGGGGCCTTTGCCCTTTTCGTCCGGGTGGTATTTGTCAGCGAGGGCGGTAAGTTGGGCATTCACGTTTTGCAGGTCAGTGCCTTCGGGGAGGGTCAAAATTATCTGGTTGCCGCTGCCCACACTGTACCAAGCCTCCATGCGGTCTTTGTGCAGGGCAGCATAACTGGCTTGTGAAATATAGGCCGCTTTATAAAAATCGGAGTTTTCGGGGCCATCGGCCAAAATGCCGACGACAGTGGCATCGACTTCGTTGTTCACTTTGACCATTTTGCCCATAGGGTCGCTGTCACCGAAAAGCGCTTTTGCCTGTTTTTGCCGCAGGGCAATTTTGTTGGGTTGGGAAAAAGACGCCGGGTTGCCGGCAATCCACTTAAAATCAAAAATTTCGAATATTTCAGGGGAAACATAAGAACCGTCGAGGTCATCGTATTTCAGTTTCTTCCATTCGCCGTTTATTTCCGTCGAGAGCAGGATGTTGTCCAGGTGGTAAAACTCACCAACTTTCTCTATTTGCGGCACCTCCTCACGCAGTGCCTGACTGAGCGGGCAAGGCGCACCGGCCGTTTTTGATTCATTTTCAAAATACAAATGCGTGACGACACGGTAAGTGCGCCCGGCCTTTTGGTGAAAAGTATCATAGCTGAGTTGTTCGTTGACGAGCAGGTAAACTAACAGCGCACTGGCGATGCCAAATGCCAAACCAACAACATTGATGGCCGTAAAAATTTTGTTCCGGCTAAAATTGCGGAAGGCGACGGTAAGATAGTTTTGAAACATTATATGGTCAGTTGAATAGATGGTTGAATAAGAATGTCCATTTGGGGTTACTCGCTCCGCAATGACTTCACGGGATTGGCCAGCGCCGCTCTGATGCTCTGAAAACTGACCGTAAACAAGGTAACGACAAGTGCTAAAATTGCCGCAGCCGCAAAAACACCCCAGCCCAAATTAATGCGGTACTCATAATCGGCCAGCCACCCGTCGAGGTAGTACCAGGCGATGGGCACAGCAATCAGGCATGACAATATGACCAGGCCAACAAAGCCTTTGGACTGCATGGCCCAGAGGTTGGCTACCGTGGCGCCCAGCACTTTGCGAATACCTATTTCTTTGGTTTTTTGCTCTGCAACAAAAGCAGAAAGACCGAAGAGGCCGAGGCAGGAAATGAAAATGGCGAGGATGGCAAAGATGCGGGCCAACTTTCCGACCCGTTCCTCCGACCTGAACTTTTGGTCGAAATCATCGTCCACAAAATTGTATTCAAACGGGCTGCTGGGGCTGAGCTTGGCATACACCTTTTCCATTTCGGCAAGGGCGTCTTTTATGGGCATGCCGGCTTTCAGGCGCACCAGCATGGTGTTTGACCAGTTCATTTCCAGTTTGAACATGGCGGGCCGGGTTGGTTCCCACGGCGATTCCATCACCATGTCCTTCACCACGCCCACCACCGTGCGGGTATCGGCAGGGTCGTACTCGCCTGTGCGGGTATCGCCCTGGCGGATGGTCATGCCCACCGGGTTTTCCAGGCCCATAAACTTCACGGCAGCTTCATTGAGGATGAGCGCCGAGCTGTCGCCGGATATTTTGGGGTCAAAATCACGGCCCTCGACGATTTCCCAGCCAATGGTTTTTCCATAAGTAAAAGAGCAATAGGTGATGGTGAAAAGTGGCTGTGCCTGTGGATCACGGCCTTCCCAGTCGAAGCCGATCTGGTTCGAGTAGATATTCGTCACCGGGGCGTTGGAATAGCTAACCTCCTCGGCTGCCCCGGTTGCCAGCATTTCGGTGCGGAAAAGTTCGGTCTTGCCGTTCAGTTCCGGGCTGACGGAGAACTGCACGAGGGCTTCCTTGTTGTAGCCTACCGGGCGGTTCTTCGCATGCTCAATCTGCTGGAAAACCACGATGGTGCCGATGATGAGCACCACCGAAACCGTAAACTGCAACGTGACCAGTACCTGCCTCGGAAGAGATGCCATACGCCCTGTTTTGAAAACCCCCTTGAGTACCTGCAAGGGCTTGAAAGACGAAAGGTAAAACGCAGGGTAGCTCCCGGCGAGCAGGCCCGTAAAAGCCGCAAAACCAATAGACATAAGCCAGAAAACGGGGCTGTCCCAAGGCAGGGCCACTTTCTTGTCCGCCAAATTATTGAAGCCGGCCAGCGAGACCTGTACCAGTGCCACAGCAATGAACAGCGACAAAAAACTGACCAGCAGCGACTCGCTCAAAAACTGCCCAATGAGTTGGCCCCGCTGCGATCCGATGGTCTTGCGGATACCTACCTCCTTCGCCCGCTTTTCCGAGCGGGCCGTGCTCAGGTTCATAAAATTGATGCAGGCCAACAGCAGGACGAACACGCCAATGATGCCAAACAAACGCACATACTGGATGCGCCCGCCCACGTTTTCACCTTCTTCGAACTGCGAATACAAATGCCATTTGGCCATCGGGAAAACGAAAAGTGCTGGCTCGCCATTCTCGTTGTGCCGCAGTTCCATATCCTTGATTTTTGCATTCACCGTCTCGAAATCGGTTTGTTCGGCAAGCTGCACAAAACATTGGAAAGAGTGGTTGTCCCATTGGTCGGCGCTTTTCCGTACCCATTCATTGGTCGCCAGGTAATGGCTCCACGGGATGAAGTACGTCGTCTCTGCAAAACGGCAATTGTAAGGCAAGTCTTCAAATACCCCACTGACGGCCATGTCGTGCTCATTGTCCAATTTAACCATTTTACCGAGGACATCGGCACTGCCAAAAAGCGCCTCGGCCACCGAGCGGCTCAACAGGATGGATTTTGGTTCGGCCAGAACTGTTTCCATGTTGCCGGACAACAAGTGCAGGCTGAGCATTTTTGGCAAATCAGGTTCGGCAAACAGGCCTTCCCTGACGAGCTTCTTTTCGCCCACGGTAAGCAGGTGCTCGAAATTCCAGGAGGACATGGCAATGTGCTCAAAGTCGGAGCCGAAATCGCTGCGCAAACCGGGGCCAATGGGCGAAGACATCGCCTGGCCAGTACCTTTATGGCCATTGAAAACCTGGTGGACATACAACTGCCCCAACCGGTCATAATTTTTGTGGTATTGGTCAAACGTCAGCTCATCGTTCATCCACAGGCCAATCATCATGGCAACGGCCATGCCGATGGTCAGGCCGGCAATGTTGATGAAACCGGTGACTTTGTTTTTTTGGAGGTTTCTCCAGGCAATTTTCAGGTTGTTTTGAAACATGAAATTGAAAAATTGAATTTGAGAAATTTGAAATTATTTGTTCCACCCCCCCATCTATGGGGTGTCATCATGCGGAGCGGAGCGACTTCACCGGGTTCGCCAGCGCTGCCCGCACACATTGGAAACTCACCGTCAAAAACGCCACGCCAACCGCCGCCGCACCCGCCAGCGCAAATACCCACCATGAAATAGCAATGCGGTAAGCAAAATCTTGCAGCCATTTTTCCATGAAAAAATAAGCCACCGGAGCAGCAATGACCAATGACAAAATGACCAATGACATAAAATCCTTCGACAGCAGGCCTACGATGCCCGCCGTGGTGGCACCGAGCACTTTGCGCACACCGATTTCCTTGGTGCGCTGCGCAATGGTCAATGTGGCGATGCCGAACAGGCCGAGGCAGGCGATGAAAATGGCCAGCCCCGTGGCCAGTCCGATGAGTTGGCCCAGTCGTTGTTCGGCCCGGTACTGGCGGTCAATATTGTCGTCGAGGAATGAATAGTTGAAAGACTGCTCCGGGGCCGCCTTGTTCCAGGCGAGGCGCAGCGTGGAAAGGGTAGCCGGCAGGTTTTCCCCACTGATTTTTATCGAAATTTTCGGGTTGGGGGGATCCCCAAAGTTCAGGTCAGAGGCTGCCCTTACGATGCCGACAGGCTCGGCGGCCATCACCAAGGGTCGAACCTCACTGTGCAGGCTCTCAAAATTAAAATCCCTGGCCACGCCGACAATGGTGTAAGCCTGAAAAGGCTCCGGCATCGGCTGCCCGACTGCCACCCCGAATGCCTTGGCGAAGGTCTCATTGACAATGACTGCCTGCTGGTCTGCCACATTTTCTTTTGAAAAATTGCGCCCGTCGATCAGTTGGACGCCGTATAAAGGGAGGTATTGCTCATCCATGCCGAGCAGGTTGAACTGCCGGAATTGCTGCGTGGCCGGCTCGGTGTAGCCCACATTGGCCCATCCAGGCGTGCCAAAGGTGTGCGTCGAAAAGGTGAGGCCTGTAATGCCCGACTTGCCGTTCAGCTCGTTGCGCAGGCGTTCCAGCACGGTTTTTCCCTCCGCCAGTTCCTCCGTCATCCGGATGCCGGTGCGGGAATAGGGCAGCACCACGACCTGTTCCTTGTCGTAGCCGAGGTTTTTATTTTGTAAAAAATGCAACTGCCGCGTCATGAACATCGTGCTGATAATCAACAGGATGGACAGCACGAATTGGAACCCGACCAGTCCCCGCAGCACGACGTGCCGGTCGCTGCCCAGTTTTGACACAGCGCCCCGCAGGGTTTTGAGCGGGGAAAAACCGGACAATACAAGCGAGGGATAGGCCCCCGACAGCAGCCCCGTCACAAGCGCCAGCAGCAGCAGCAGGGCGATGTTTTGGATGGAAAAACCAAGGGCCAGGTGCTTGTCGGCCAGCGTATTGAAAAAAGGTAAAAATACCTGCGCCAGCATGGCTCCTGCCAGGACTGCGAGGGCCGCCGTCAGCACCGCCTCGCTCCAGAACTGCGCCATGAGTTGCCCCCGTGTGGCCCCGGTCACCTTGCGCACGCCGACTTCCTTGGCACGGACCACCGAGCGCCCGACCGCCAGCGTGGTGAAATTGATGCAGGCCAACGCCAGCATCAGCAGCGCCACCCCCGACAAAATGTAGGGGTAGCGGCCATCGCTGACTGACACGATGCCTTCGGGGAAGGCTTTGTCGAGGTGGATGTCCGTCAGTGGCTGCAGGCCCACCTGGTATTTGCCGGGCGGGTAATCTTCCGCTACTTTTCCGTCCACGAAGGGAGCGATTTTCGCTTCCAGGTCACGGGGATTGTTGGCCTCGTTGAGCAGGACGTAAGTTTCCACGTTCACGTTCGTCCAACTCCTCCTGCCGCCTTCCGACATGAAGGTTTTGGTGTTTTCAAAAGGGATAAGGATGTCGTATTGGATGCTCGAATTGCCCGGCGCTTTTTCGATGACGCCCGTGACGGTGAAATCCTCCCAATTGCCGCCGACCTGCATGGTGAGGGTTCGCCCCACAGGGTAAGGGTCGCCGAAGTATTTGGTGCCCACTTCCTCCGTTACTACCGCCGAATGCACCCCTTCCAACACCTGCTCCGGCTTGCCCTTGAGCAGATGAAAATCAAACATTTTCAAAAACTGCGGCTCCACCAAATGCACGTTTTCCTGTTCGGTGAATTGGCCTTTTTTCACCTGCGAGTTGATGGTGAGATAACGGGCCACCTGCTGGATTTCGGGAAAATTGTCCCGCAGTTCCTGCCCGAGAATGTAAGGCGTCACGGTGTTGAAGAACAGGTTGTCGGCAGCCTGTTCCTTCGTCCAGGCCCGGTAAATCCGCCCGCTGTTTTGGTGGAAGCGGTCGAAGGTCCATTCGTCGTGGACATAGAGCGCCAACAGGATGAAGACCGCCGTACCGATGGACAATCCGGCGAGGTTGATGAAGGTGTACAACCTGCCTTTGGCGAGGTTGCGGAGGGCTATTTTCAAATAGTTTTGCAACATGGCTTTATTTTTTAAAATAAAAGGTTAGTGATTGCATCGCACATTCCATCAACCTATTCAGAAACTATCGCCTTGCCAGATCCAGTGCCTACCCTCACCTCATTCCTGGCTTCCCCAAACTGCTTGCGTTTGTAAATTACCTGGTTTTTCTTGCCCTGCCGCTCCGTCCACTCCTCATCGAAGTCGTAAGGCGCGAGAATGGTCCCGTCGTCCTTTTGGCAAGACATGACGAGGCTTCCGGCAAACGCATGGCCGTTGAACTTCAGGATGGCCTTGCCAGTACCTGAGTTCACGCTCAAATCTGCGGAGGCCGGGCTGCCCAGTGCCACCTGCACATTGCCGGTACCCGCATTGAAATTGGAAGCGTCCGTCAAGGTCAGGCCCCCGGCCTTCACATCGCCCGTGCCGCTGTTGAGGTTTATTTTGCCCTGGCAATTTTCGGCGGTCAAATTGCCCGTGCCACTGTTGGCGGAAAATTCTCCCGACACGTTTTCAAGGTGTATATCTCCCGTGCCTGTATTCAAATTCAGTTCACCTTTGCAATCCTGAATAAGGCAGGCCCCGGTGCCAGTGTTCCACTTTATTGCCCCCTTGCAATCTTTCATTTTCAAACCACTCGTGCCGGCGTTGCCTTTTAGTTGGCCAGTGAAGCCGGTGAGGGCTACATTGCCCGTCCCGAAATTGGCCTGGATGTCCATGCCTTCTGGCACGAGCAGTTCCCACCTGGATTCGGCACTGTCCTGGTTTTTGCGCCTGGTTTTTTCCACAATTTTCAGTGTGCTGCCGTCCTTCCAGGCTTTACCCTCTATTTTGTCATCATCGAAATAGCCTTTCAGGAGAATCTCTGCGGAAGGGGAAGGCTTGATTTCTACCAGTCCAATCGGGATGTCCATTTCGATCTTGTCAGCGCCCGAAAAGGACTGATCAAATTGGCGGGATTGCGCCTGCAAGAGGTTGTTGAACCCCAAAAAAAGTAAGCAAAAGAGGTTGGAAAAGAGGATTGTCTTTTTCATTGTGCAGAGTTTTTGAATATGGACTACCAGCCCATGTGGTTGTTTTTGTTAGGTAGAAACACGTATAGTTTTTTCGTTTTGGGCTAAGGATCGAAGGAAAAATAATCCCGATGTGAAATCGGGATTATTTTTAAAAAACCCTTCCATTGCTGGGGTTTTCAAAATCAAAATGGTGAAGTTATTTTTTCATCGTTACTAAATCAAAAATTTGATTGTCAAGGTATCGCCGACCGTCTGGCCAAACACATTGATGAAAGTATAGACCTTGTTTTTGCGGAGATTGCGCCAGCCAATCTTGAGGTTATTTTGAAACATAGCGATCAAATTTTGGGGTACATGCTCAACGGTCGTGCCAGCGCTGCATATCGTTGATAATCTGTTCGTTAGGGATTGTCCTGAAAAAAGAGCCGTCCGGTGATGAATGGGAAGTGTGCGTTAATGAACAGCTGGGGCAAATGGTTTGGGAAACGGGAAGACCTGCTGGGCACAGGCTATTCAGGGGTGTCCGTTTTCTGCCGCCGGGATCCGGCATAAAGCTCGAACTCCAGCAACCTGCAATCCAATTTTCCATTGTAAAACTCAATGCGCCGGCGGGCTTTCAGGCCGATTTTTTTGGCCAGTTCCAAATTGCCCGTGAAAATGTAACCTTTATAGCCGCCGCATTTTTGTTTCATAAAATCGCCGAGCTGTGAATAGGTCTTTTCCAGTTCGGCCACCTCGCCCATACGCTCGCCGTATTCAGGGTTAAAGAACACGACGCCGTTACCATCCGCCGGCAGTTCGGTTGCTGCAAAATCGCACAGGTCAAATTCGATGAGCGGCTCCACGCCCGCCGCTGTGGCATTGATTTTTGAGCGTTGGATGGCTTCGGGGGCGTTGTCGGTGGCAATGATTTTCAGGCCTGGCACGTCCTTGATTTCCCCGTCCAACAGCGCCCGTTCCCGGGTGTACATGGATCTTTGAAAACCAGTCAGGTGCATGAAGGCGTAATTGTCGCGCAGCAGGCCGGGGAAGCGATCGGTAGCAATCAAAGCAGCCTCGATGGCCAGGGTGCCGGCTCCGCACATAGGGTTGACAAAAGGCGAGCGCCTGTCCCATTGCGAAGCGAGAATCGTAGCGGCGGCAAGGGATTCGAGCATGGGGGCCGTGCCGGGCAGTTTGCGGTAGCCGTGCTTCGCCAGCGTTTCACCAGAAGTATCGAGGAAAATTTCAGCGGAACGGTCTTTCCAGTACAGGTAAATCACGGCCCCTTTCAGTTCGGCGCCCGTACTGGGCCGCTTGCCCGTCTCCCGCCGCAGGCGATCCACGATGGCGTCTTTCACCTTCACATTGGCAAACATGCTGTTGTTGATGG
The DNA here is from genome assembly GCA_020636005.1 of Lewinellaceae bacterium. Taxonomy (GTDB): domain Bacteria; phylum Bacteroidota; class Bacteroidia; order Chitinophagales; family Saprospiraceae; genus UBA6168. The sequence goes on along the minus strand of JACJYR010000001.1, from coordinate 3,250,205 downwards.
TGGGGTGATAGACGTTGCTGGTCACAGAAAAATAGCCGGTCGGGCTTATCAGTTCCTCCCAGGGGATGGGCAGCAGCGCACGGTACAGTTCATCGGGATGGTTGCAGCGGAACTCTCTGAGCGAGTACAGCACCTGGCTGGCGCAGCGGAGGCGGAGGTTGAGGCGGATGCAGTCTTTCACGCTGCCATACAACTCCACGCCAGTCGCAAATGGCCGGACAATCTTGTAGCCGAGCGCCGTTATCTCCTGTTGGAGATAGGGGGACAGGCGGCCATAGCAGGTGACGATGATGCGGCTGGGTGAGTCGAATACTTGCATGGGGCAAACTTAGGTAAAATCGGTGGACGGTGGATGTTGGACAATGGACGGGATAGCTATCGCTCCCTGCCCCGGCAGCCGTCCAAAGTCAGCCGAAAATTTTGCATGTATTTGTTAAGACTTGGTGAAACAATTTGTTAGCTTCACCGCTGATATTCACCCATCTTTTTCACTTAAGTAACGATGAAAAAATAACTTCGATATTTTGATTTTGAGACCCCAGTACTGGAAGGTTTTTTTAAAAATGATCCCGATGTAAAATCGGGATTATTTTTCCTTCGATCTTATAGATAGTCACATTTAAAATTGATTGGGACAAAATTCTAAGTCACTGACTTTCAATAAAATGACTTTAATGACCAATGACTTTTAATGACGATTGTCAATAAGTAACGATGAAAAAATAACTTCGCTATTTTGATTTTGAAACCCCAGTACTGGAAGGTTTTTCTAAAAATAAGATAGTCATTTTATTTTTCCTTCGATCCTTAAAATCATTCAAATTATGGAATTCAATTATCTAGCAATTATCGTGGCAGCCCTCGTGCCAACCATTGTAGGTTTTGTTTATTACAATCCTAAAGTGTTCGGCACTGCCTGGATGAAGGCAGCAGACGTAACGGAAGAAAAAATGAAAGGCGCCAACATGGCCGTCATCTTCGGCGTGTCGCTGGTGCTCAGCATCATGTTGGCATTTTGGCAAAATGTTGCCTCCGTCCACCAGTTCAATATCTACTCTATTCTGATGAATGAGCCTGGTTTTGAAGATCCTAATTCAGAAGTGGGCAAGTACATAGCAGACTTCATGGCTAAATATGGAAACAATTTCCGGACCTTCAGCCACGGGGCCGTGCATGGCGTTCTGGCAGGGTTGTTTTTCGTGCTACCGGTGATGGGCACCAATGCCATGTTCGAGCGCAAAGGTTTCAAGTATATCGCTATCAATGTCGGCTACTGGATAGTGACGCTGGCCATTATGAGCGGGATTGTTTGCGGTTGGGTATGAGCATTTTTTTTTGCTGGAAAAAGAGGTTGAGGGCGGTGGTGCTTTCAACCTCTATTTGGTTGCCAACCCATTCCAATTACAGGTCTCCCTCCCCGGGAGGCAGGGTGCTTTCCACTTTTCTCATGCGGGCCTGGAAGGTAAAAAGCAACAGGAAATACAAAAGGACGCCGGCCATGGGCGCCAGCACCCCCCATCCGGCGACGGCCATCAGGTTGGCGGTGCCCAATTTTTGCAGGGCGTAGAAGAAACCTGCCCGGAAAGTTTCTTCCAGGACATCCAAGGTAAGTGCAATTGGGGGCGCACCGAACAACCACTCCCCCATCCGCACAAAGGGGATGATAAGAAAAATCTGCAAGGGGTAAATCAGGTAACTGACGAACAGCATCAAGGGCAGGTTGAGCCGGAATTTTACCGCAATCAGGGTCATAGCAAAAGTAGTGACGCCCAGCATGGGGAAGATGCCCAACAGCAGACCGAGCGTGGTGCTGAGGGCAAGCGATTTGGGCGAGGTGCCCTGTTTCAGGAAACCGAGTAAATGGGCCTTCGTATTTTGAAGCCAAGAATTTTTCATGCAAAAAGCATTAAGATTTTGTTACAACAGTTTTTATCCCAGCCAGTTGTCGGCATTTTGCATAAATACCCGTGCCGATTTTTTTTGGCACTCCCGTAAAACTGCCTAACTTTGCCCCAATCATTTTACAAATGATAGATTTTCGAATGCTGGTTTGCCCCCTTAGCCGGTTTTCTAAAACATTCGAGTTTGCTCTTTTAGTCCAATCAGGTTGGCTCAAATTTTCCACCAGCTTTCACTGCCTTCGGCAGGCCTGGTACTCACCAAATAAAGGTCGCATCTATCCCATTGCATCAAGGCCTTGCCTAAGCAGTGCTTTTTAATTTACCTGTTTTGACAAATTAGTGTGGAAGGGGCCAAAATCCCCCTGCTTTGGTGGATAGGGAAAAATTTCAATTTATCCTCCCGCTTTTTAACTCCTCCATAGGAATTGTCCGAGGATTTAATCTGCAAAAATAAACTGGAAGGTAACACCTGCCACTTCTGCAACTGGAATCCGCACCATTAAATACTTTCTTCATGAACAAACACCCACATTTCCATCCAGACATTTCCATCAATGGCGGCCCTGCCCCACTTTTTAAAATATGGCGGCCCATCGCTCTTGCAGTTATTTTTCTTTTGCCAATTGTATCGGTAGCCCAAATTACCGTCACCTGGAATGGTTCTGTTGACACAGACTGGGATACACCCAATAATTGGGATGGAAACGCCGTCCCGCTATCCGCTGTAAAGGTGTTGATACCCTCCTGGCCGACGAACCAACCTGTCATCAACGCATCAACAATGGCCGTTGCCCAATCTTTGGTCATTGCCCAAAATGCAACCTTGGTCAACAAGGGCACGCTTTCCGTATCCGGTGCTCACTTCGATGCAGTGACCGTAAACGGTTTATTGGACAACCAGGGAACGATAATGATCACTGCGGCAGTCAAAATCGGGGTCTTCATTTCAGGCACCGGTTCAGCCGTCACCAACACGGGTTTAATAGACATTGACAACACCGAAAACGGCGTATTCAACAGCAACATCCTCGACAACAGCGGGGATATCAAAATCCACCATACCACGAGCCATGGATTTGTGAATGCAGGCCCTTTCACTAACAACATGAACGCATTGGTGGACGTCCGGAATGTAGGTTCTTTCAGGGGCATTGACAATTATGCGGAGATTACAAACGATGGCAGCATTGTCCTCCATACGATTGCAGAAACAGGCATTTCATGCAGTGGGGGCAGCATTACCAACCAATCAAATGGCAACATCCAGATAACCGATGCCGGCGTGAGTTCGCCCCACCCTGGCATCAGCAACGGTACAACCATTATCAACGAAGGCAGCATCACCATCACCGGGGCGAGAAATTATGCCGTTAATAATTCCGGCAATTTCAGCAATACGGGGTTTATTACCCTGAACGTCAACCTGGCCGGCACAACCGGCATTACCAACTCCGGCAGCTTCCTGAATTCCAATGTCATTACCATCAACAACGCCGGCAGTTTTGGCATCTTCCACGAAGGCACCCTCTTCGAGAACAATGGCACCATTACCGTGAACGGAACGGGATCTACGGACAATGCCATCCAAAACCAGGGCGCCTTCAACAACCTCGAAAACGGCCTGATCGACATCAACAATGCCGGCCAGCATGGCATCAGGAACGCTGGCGGGAATGCAGATTTCACCAATGAAGGGATTATAGATATAAACGGCACCGGGACGGGCGCCTCCAATGGGGATGGTATCCGCAATGAAAAAACTTTTTCCAACCTCTATTCAATTATCCTGAAAAACACCAAGGAAAATGGCATCCAGAACCTGCCAGGCCAGGTATTTTCCAATGGGGCCAGTGCGCAGATAACTATCGAAAACACGATGTCCGAAGGCATTGCCAACAATGGCTCTTTTACGGCGAAAAACTTGTCCATTTCCGGGGCAGGAAATTTTGGCATCTACAACGCTGCCAGTTTCACCTGCAACGGAACTACAACCATCACTAATCCACATAATGCCGGGGTTTTTAATAGTGGAACCTTTGGTAATACCAGCAACCTGACTGTCAATTCACCGGGCGATTTGGGATTCTTCCAGCAAGGCTCCAGCCCTCAGATGAACAACAGCGGAACGCTGACCATCGAGACCACCACCGGCAATAAGGATGGTATCGGCCTGTTCAACGGCGCCATCAACAACCAAGGCACCATCTCGGTAAACAACGCCGCCCGGTGGGGTATCTTCGTTGCAGCCAATTTCAACAATTCAGGCTCGGGCAGCCTGCTCAACATCAACAGTTCCGGCAGCGATGGCCTTCATATTGACGGGGCATCCACCGTACTGGCGAATGAAGGCACCATCAACATTGGCACCACTGAAGGTATAGTGGGCGGCATGGGGATTTATGGCAACTCCGGCCAGGTCACCAATTACGGGAATGTGGTACTCGGAAAGAATATTGCCAGTACGGCCCTGAACTGCCCCTTTTCGAATATGGGCCAGGGCACGGTAAAAGGCAGCGGCACCATTGCTGGCAATTTTTCCAATGATGGTGGCAAAATATCCCCGGGGGCTTCCCCAGGGGTGATCAATTTTTCCGGGAACTACAACCAGGGAACCGGATCTTTTTACGCCGAGGTATTTGGCCTGGCAGGGCCCGGCGTCGCCGGCGGCTACGATCAAATCATCGTCAGTGGCACCGCCACGTTGGGTGGCGTATTGGATTTAGTGGTAAGCTACGGCCAAACAACAGGTGATGAAGTGACCATCCTTTCCGCTAATAGTATTTCCGGCACTTTTTCTACAGAAAATGTCCCCAATGGATGGTTTATCCTTTACGATTACCCCTCAGCAGGGCAGGTGACCGCCAAGTTAGGCGTACTGCCGGTAGAATTGGTTGCGTTCAGGGCCTTCGCAATTGATGGGAAAAAAGTGCAATTAGACTGGACAACCGCCAGCGAAACCAACAACGACTATTTTTCGGTAGAGCGTTCGGGCGATGGGGTACGTTTCGAAGAAATAGGCCAGGTGAGGGGGAAAGGCACGGTTTCCAGCGGATTTATTGATTATACTTTTGGGGATGAAAACCCCTTGCCGGGCAACAGTTACTACCGGCTTCGCCAGGTTGACTTCGATGGCAGGTTCGAGTTCTCTTGGGTCGTAAGCGTGTATATGGAGGGCATGGCCGGTGTTTCATCGCTGCATGTTTTCCCAAACCCTTCCCGTGGACAGGTCATCTGCGAGATCAATGACGTCAATGGTATGGCCACCCTGAAGCTTTTTGATGCGGCCGGTAAGTTCGTGCTGGCAGGCGAACTGGAGGGCGGGCGCCAACCTTTCGATTGGGGAGCACTGCCAAAAGGCGTGTACTGGATGAAAGTGAAGGCTGATGGTAAAACTATCACTAAAAAAATAGTGCTCAGGCAGTAGTAAAGCAGCACCTTAACTTTTTCGGCGTTGGGCTGTTTGGTTTAGCAATTTAGTTAAAACGAATAGCCTTGGCAAATGGGCAAATCCATGGGTGATTCTTTCCCTTGTGTTCGCTAACTGCAAAGGCCCTTTTTCACCACCAAACATCCTTTACATTGATGAAAAAACAAGCTATTTTACTCAGTTTACTTACTTACCTGGCCTTCACGGCCTGCCAAAACAGTGGCGGGACAGCGCCGAAAGCCGAGGCCTCCGAACCTGCGACATCCGCTGTGGCTGCGGACCCGGCAGGGGACAATTATGCCGTCAATACGGAAGCCAGCGTTATCGAATGGGAAGGCTACAAGCCAGGCAAATACAGCCACCACGGCACCATCCAACTCCAAAGCGGCAACCTGGGCGTGAGCGGGGGCAACCTGGTCTCCGGCAGTTTCGTAATTGATGTCAACTCGCTGGCCAATGCCGATTTGGCCGAAAACCCGGCCAAGAAGGCAAAGTTGGAAGGCCACCTCAAATCGGGTGATTTTTTCGAGGTGGAAAAGTACCCCACGGGGAAGTTTGAAATCACGAAAGTGGAGCCCCTAACAGCAGATAGTACGGGCGCTACCCACCACATTACAGGGAACCTGACCTTGAAAAATATTACCAACAGCATCACCATCCCTGCCAAGGTGGGCATCCAAAATGGGTCACTGATGGCCGAGACCCCTGAGTTTACCATCAATCGCACAAAATGGAAGGTTGAATATGGATCGGGCGTTATCGGTACCATTAAAGATGAACTGATAGCCGATGATGTGAAGCTGAAGATAAAACTGGCTGCGGCAGCGCAGGCACAGTAAAAAGGATACCGTGAAATTGAGAAATTGGAAATAACCGGTAGCCGTCAGGCCGATTTCCAATTTCTCAATTACACCCGCACCCGCCACTTGCTTTTTGCCCACCCGGTATGATGGCTCCTTCCCTTATTGCCTGCACATATCCTTCAAATGATGCACCCGCATCAACGCCCATCTGCATTTCAGGATCGTTTAAATAAGTTCGCTGATAGGGTTTCACGGTTTGGCAACTTGACCAAACCAACAGCGAAAAGAGGCATAAAAGAACTGCTTTATAATTTGTGCTAGGTTGCATGATAGGTTGCTGTTTTGTCGTACTCGACGCCCATAAATTTCCCGAAATTCGGGAAAACTTAATGGTGCCGGGCAAAATTCTTACCCAAAGCCTGGCAGCGTGTGCTTTATTGCTCAGGGCCTTTCAATATTCAGATCTTTAGAATACCACACCTTGTTTTTATCATCCACTATCAGGCAATGGATATTGGGCAATTGTGCCACCAAATGCAAGCCCGCCTCCACCCCCATCACATACACCGCCGTGGCCAGCGCATCGCAAAGTTCGGCATTGGGGCCGATAATGGTGGCGCTTTTTATTCCTGTCAACGGCCTGCCTGTTTTTGGGTCAATGTTGTGGGAATAGCGGGTACCATTGTGCATGAAAAATTGTTCGTAGTCGCCCGATGTGGCCACAGAGGCATTTTCCAGCGGCACCCAGCCCAGCATTTCGGCAGGCCGTTCGGGATTGGCGATGCCCACTTTCCAGGCGCTGCCGTCCGGTCTTTTCCCAAACACCGTCAAGTCGCCGCTTGCATTGATCACCCCGGCCCGTATGCCGTTTTCCTGCCACAGTTTCCGCACCCGATCGGCTGCGTAGCCTTTGCCGATAGCCGCAAAACTAATGTGCATCCCCTTTTTCCGTAAATATACCTTGTTGTTTGCCCGCAGAGAAATATGCTGGAATCCTACTTTGGAAAGCGCCTCTTTTCTGGCCGCTTTGTCCGGCATTTGGAAATCGGAATTATTAAAGCGGTAGATTTTTTTCAGCGGGCCTGCGGTGATGTCAAAAGCCCCTTGGGTAAGTTTGGAGATGGCCTGGCTCCGCTTTAAAAGCTGGAAAACCTCCCCGTCCACTGTGACCTGCCGGATGCCCGCCTGTTTGTTGAGCCAGCTTGTCTGGGAGCTTTCGCTGTATTCGGTGAGCATCGTTTCCAGGCGGCGTATTTCCTCGATCCCTGCCTGCAGGTTTTCGCTGGCAACCTCCTCCCGATCGCTGACGATTTTCAACTCAAACGAAGAACCCATCAATTTTTGCCGGATAGAAAATTCCTGCATGGCCTGCCGTTCAAAGAATGTATTTTTTTAAAAATGCAATGAAATTCACGGCATCCTCATTGGAGTAGTCATAGCTGCCTGCCACACTGCCATCCGGCTCCAGGAGCAGGATGGCCGGGAACTGGCCTTTAGGGTTGTACCGTTCCGCCAGTGCTTCGTTTTGCCGTGCCACCTCTTTGCCGAGCTTGGTGCGTTGGGGGAAATCAGCTTTCACCACCACCAGGTTTTCTGTTGCAAACTGTTGGAAATGGCTGTCGTCCAGGATGTTTTTTTCAAAACGGATACAGGCGGCGCACCAGTCGGATCCGGAGAATATGAGCAGTACCTTTTTGTGGGTTTCCTGTGCCTGTGAAAAGGCGCCTGGCAGTTCACTGGCCATTTGGGCTTCGACTAAAAGGCATGATAGCAGGAATAGAGCCATCAGCAAAAGCTTGATTTTCTGAACTGAATACATGGGTTGGTCCGTGTTTGAGACAGCGTAACAAAAAAATAGTCCCGGCTGTTTGCGGCCCACTTGAACTAATGTTCATCGCAAGGGGATTTTCGCCTGAAAGCCCATTCAATTCCCACCTGCCTTCACCACCTTGAAAACCTCCTGCTTCCCGGCCATATTTATAGTGAAAAAATAAATACCGGCGCTCCAGTTCAACACCTCCACCTGGAGGGCATTGGAAGCGCTAAACCCTTTTTCAACAGCATGATAAACCAGCCGGCCCGTAACGTCATAAACATTCAATGCGAGATCATTGGTAAAGGAGGCCGTCGTTGTGATGCTGACCTTATGATGGGCCAGGTTCGGCTGGATGCGGATGGAATAACCGGGCTTCGGCTCTCCCGTAGAAGTCAGGTTGCCGCAATTGGCCAGGGAAGCGAATTCGGACAAGGCCACCTCCGCTACGCCTGGTGCGATGGCCCCTATCACCTGCCCGTTTTCCACCTTCAGGTAGGAAACGCCGCAGTCCGACAGCCACCAGAGGCTGTCAGCTTTCCCGGCGGCAATAATCATTTCCTGCCCTACCTGAAACTGATCGGTAATGATCTTGCAGTCCGCTCCATTGCCGCTGGTGATGAAAATCTCCTGCCCCTCCAATGCTTCGCCGTGGAAGGTTTTGAAAATCCCGACCTTCATCCCGGTGTTGGTCTTGGCAGTCACCAGGGCATGGTAAATATTGAGGTACCCGATGATTTCACCATTGTTTTCGTAGGTGATGGTTTGGCAAAAATCTCCAATGAAAATGCAATTGCAGGCGCTGGTTTTTCCGAAAAAAAAGATAGAGGCAAAAAGAAAGGGAGTAAGAGTGGCTTTCATGGCAAAGGATTTTATGGTTAAAAAAAATCAGGTGGTACACCAGGCAGGAAGACAGGTAAAAAAGCTGCGCAGGTTGGGCTGCCTATGCCAGGCGCTGCTATGCGATGTGCATCGTCCATTGGTTATTTATCCGCCGGATCGAATTTTTCAGGCCATCCTGTGTAAAGCGCACAAAAAACCAGGCTATCTTTCGAGGTATTTCCCACAATAAAAAAAACAACCATGCAAAGATCTTCACGCACCACACTTTTTGCCACTGTCCGCAAAGCCTTCCACCTCGCCCTGCAGGCCGAAAAACAGCAAACAGCCGCCGCCGAAGTCATCGGCCAGGCGGAGGAGGCAGTGCTCAGCCGCCGCCGTTTTTTGGAAAATACCGGGAAAACCCTCCTTGCCGGGGCCATCGCACCCGGCTTGCTGCTGGATACGGCCCAGCCTTTGATCCGGCCCTTCATGGGAGGTACAGCGCCCCGTATCGCCATCATCGGTGGCGGGATGGCCGGGCTGAACGCCCTGCACTTTTTGAAGAAAAAAAACCTTGACGCCACTATTTACGAAGCCACCGGGCGGACGGGGGGGCGCATGTTCACCGTGCAGGAGGCCATGGGCAAAGGCACCTGGACCGAATTCGGCGGCGAATTCATTGACACCGACCATACCGATATGTGGGATCTGGCAAAGGAACTCAACATCGATCTGATAGACTATGCCCAGCCCAGCGAAGCCGCCTTGACCAAGGAAGCCTTCTTTTTTAAAGGCCGCCACCACAGCATGGAAGAAGTGGTCACGGCCTTCCGCACCTTTGCCCCCCGCATGAAGGCGGACATGGAAAAACTCAACGGCGATATTTCCTACTCGACAGAAGACCCATTCGTGAAGCAACTGGATCACATGAGCCTTTGCAAATACCTCAAAAAAATTGGGGCCAGCGGTTGGGTGAAAAAGTTCATTGAAGTGGCCTATGAGTCGGAGTATGGCCTTTCGCCAAAAGTACAGTCCAGCCTCAACCTCACCCTCCTCATTTCGCCCGACACCGACGGTGGGGAGCTGGCCCTGTTCGGCACCAGCGACGAGCGCTACAAAGTGCCCGGCGGCAACCAACGCATCCCCGACGCCCTGTCCAACCGCTACGCCAGCCATATCCAACCGGGCCGCCCGCTGGAATCCCTGCGCCAGGAAGGCACCGGCTACAAGCTGCACTTTGGCGGTATGAACGAAGACGTGAAGGCGGATTTTGTCATCCTCGCCCTGCCCTTTACCAAATTGCGTTCGGTGGACATGCCCATCGAAATGCCGCCCGTAAAGCGCAAGTGCATTGACACGCTCGGCTATGGCACCAATGCCAAACTGATGCTGGGCATGAAATCGCACCATTGGCGCAAGCTGGGCTACACCGGCCTGATGTACAGCGACAACGGCATCCCTAACGGATGGGACAACGCCCAACTCCAAACGCCGGAAGACGGGCCGGCGGGCCTGAGCATCCTGTTTGGCGGCCCATCGGGGGTCGAAGTAGGAAAGGGCACACCCAATCAACAGAAAGATATTTACCTGCCACTGTGGGATCAGGTTTTCAAAGGTGCTTCAGCGCAGTTCAACGGCAAAGTAGCGAGGATGCACTGGCCTTCCTACCCCTACAACCTGGGCAGCTACCTCTGCTATACCCGGGGGCAGTTCACCAGCATCTCCGGGGCGGAGCAGATGCCTGTCGGCAACATCCTCTTTGCCGGAGAACACTGTGGCGGCGAGTTTGCAGGCTTCATGAACGGGGCGGCCAAGAGCGGGCGGGAGGCAGCGGAAGAGATTTTGAGGCGGTTGGATTGAGAGGGGGGGGTAATCGAAAATCTTTTATACTTAACACCATTAGGTTTTGTACAAATACCGGACATGGTTGATAAGAGTTGATAAGGTTGATTTGCACAAAACCTATTGCCGTTGAGTATATTATCTATATTTAGTAACGATGAAAAAATAACTTCACCATTTTGATTTTGAAAACCCCCGCAATGGAGGTTTTTTTTAAAAATAATCCCGATTTCACATCGGGATTATTTTTGCTTCGATCCTTAGGCAATTGCTTTATTTTTAAACTGGAACAATGATATTATTTATGACAAAACATGATTTTTTCTTCCTCCTCCTTTTTCCATTTGCCCAATTATTAATTGCGCAACAGCAATTGCCAATCTTAAAAGCTACAAACCCGGTATTATCCATCAAAGATGGCGACGAATTCATGGAAAACTACTGGACACTTTCCCCGGAAACCAAACCTGATATTTATACAGCCGACAAAACCAATAAAGCTAAAACGATCACCTTTTATTCGGATATAGATTCTATTTCTTTTGAGGTAAAACCAATGGAGCAATATGACTTCGTTATTCTGCTGAATGAAAAAGACAGTTGCTATACAAGGATTGAAAGCGGTATTAGACAAGTACAAAATATGGGCGTCCAAATGACGCCACCCGACACCATCCCATTTACGCTGACACCTTATAACAACATATCCATACAGGCCGTACTCAATAAAGTTGACACCCTGCATTTGATGTTCCATACCGCCGAAAACTCTGTCAACCTGACAAAAGAAGCCACCGAAAAGACAACCAATTTAAATCTTGACGGGGCGGTAGAGGCAGATAGTTGGGGCGGTGGTGGCACTACCAGGTATTGCGACCATAATTCCCTGCAAATCGGTAAATTTCACTGGGACAACATCAGGATTTGGGAAGACGAAAACGCTGGAAAACTGACAGACGGAAAATTCGGCCCCAACCTGTTTAAGGATAAAATCATCGAGATTGATTTCGATAATAGTATGCTCGTCATCTATTCTGCACTGCCAACAATAGGGGAAGGTTATGAGCAATTAAACCTCGTTTTTAAAAGGGGCTTCATGTATATAAAAGGGCAGCTTGATATTGGGGGCAACATATACGACAATGATTTTCTAATCCATTCCGGCTTTGGCGGCACTATCCTATTGGACGATAATTTCGTTGGCACTTATAATATTGGTAATAAATTGCAGACCATCAGCGAAAGCGAATTAAAGGATTCTTTTGGAAATGTATTGAAAACCAAAAAAGCCATCCTTCCTGCGCTGAGTTTGGGTAAAACATCCTTCCAAGAAGTCCCCATCGGCTTTTTCGACGGGGCGATTGGCCGACAAAAAATGAGCGTATTGGGCGGCGATATGTTGAAGCGGTTCAACCTGATTATTGATTTGCAGCAGGCGTATATATATCTGAGGGCGAATGGCTTGAATGGCGTGCCTTATTCGGAAGGTTGATTATTATGCTTAGCACCATTCTGTTTTGTGCAGACAGGGGTTGGCCGTGTTTAAAGGGCGGCTGCTGCGGGAGCGGAAAAGGGCAAATTTGAGGTGGCAGTCCCTCTCCGGGGATGGCAAAAGTGGCGGAGGGCAGGGCATATCCCATCGTAACACCGTCCAAAAAACTCGTTTATTCTCTTCAAAATCTTTAATCCATAGCCGACAAAGCATTTCTAATAATATTCAAATATTGATCGAAACGAGGGGCTGTATTGGTTCATCTATTGCGAGCTTTTGAATAAGGCCTTAAAGAGGGGAAAAATCGGGCATAATTCCACAAACCTCATTTACAACAAGACCTGCCAGGTTTCATACTGCCGAAAATAAGTTTTTGATAAGAGGAACGCAACGGTCTTTATTGAACCTAAAATGTTGACGCAGCTATCAAACACGTTTTTTCGAAACACATAGGCACATTAGGACACATAGTTTATAGGCTATGTGGTCTATGTTTCTATATTTTTTGATTAAATAAGTGCTGCGTTTTCAATCATCAATATTAATAACTTATTTTCGGAAGTATAGAACCTGGCAGGTCTGTGCTCGCATCACCCATTAGCCTGTAAGCTCATTTCTCTCATCCTCTCATTTCTCTCATTTCTCTCATTGCCTTACTCGCTCCGCAAACTCTTCACCGGGTTCGTCAGCGCCGCCTTCACACTCTGAAAACTGACCGTCAGAAACGCCACACCAACGGCCATGATACCCGCCACTGCAAATACCCACCAAGCAATATCAATGCGGTAGGCAAAATCCGCCAGCCATTTATTCATGAAATAATACGCCAAGGGCGAGGCTATGACCAATGACACAACGACCAGTTTCAGGAAATCTTTGGACAGCAGGCCGACCAGCCCCGCCGTCGTTGCGCCCAGCACTTTCCGGATGCCGATTTCTTTTACCCGTTGCTGCGTGACGAAGGCCGTAAGCCCAAACAGGCCCAGGCAGGCGACCAAAATGGCGAGCAGGGCGAAGCCGATGAACATCCGCCCCTGCCGCTGCTCCGCTTGGTACAGCGCCCCGAATTCTTCGTCAATGAACTGGTACTCGAAAGGGAACTGGGGCAGGAATTCCTTCCAAACCTTTTCGAGGTGGGCAATAGCGCCAGGGATGTTGCTGCCGTCCAGTTTCACTGAAAGATAATTGAAATTGGTGCTGTCGGAAGGGATGAACATGATCATCGGCTGGATGGGCTGGTGCAGGCTTTCGAAGTTGAAATCTTTCAAAATACCGACAATGTGGGCATCCCTGCCGCCGTACCTGATGCGCTTGCCCACGGCATCTTCCGGCGAAGGCCAGCCGAGGCTTTTGGCACCCGCTTCATTGAGCATGAACGACCCGGTGCGGTCGGTGCCCTGGTCTTCCCGGTAATTCCGGCCAGCGGCCACGCCGAGATTGTAGGTCGGTACAAAGCGGTGGTCAATGGTCAGGGTTTTGAGGTCGGCGGCCGATTTTTCCAGTGAATCGGAGGCCGTCTGCACTTCTGCCGAGCCGTAGCTGTCGAGCAACCGGCCCGATGGGATGCGGGAACTCCGCGCCATGTTTCTGATGGCCGTATTGGCCAAAATTTCATTCCTGAACCCCTCGAAGCGGGGGGCAAGGGATTGGTAAAAATTCAGGGTGACGACGTGGTCTTTGTCCAGCCCGATGTCTTTGTTTTGCATAAAATCCAGTTGGTTATAGACCACGATGGTGGCGATGATCAGCCCCACGGAAATAGCGAACTGCCCAGTCACCAGCACTTTTCGGAGGCCGCCGCCACTGCCCCCTGGCCCCCTAAAGGTGGAAGTACCGCCGCTTTTCAGTATATGGAGCGGTTTCATCCCCGATATAAAAATGGCGGGATAAAAACCTGCCAGCACTCCCGTGATCAATGCCATGCCCAGGGTGGCAATGGGAATGGCAGCCAACATCTTGGCGGTAACTTGCAATTGCTGCCCCAACACATGGTTGACGAACGGCAGTGCCAATTGCACCAGCATGACCGCCAGCACGGTGGCCAGCAGCGACAGCAAGATGGACTCGCTTAAAAATTGCCAGGCTATCTGCCCCCGCCCTGCCCCGACCACTTTCCGCACCCCGATTTCCTTTGCCCGTGTCGTTGATCGGGCGGTCGAGAGGTTCATGTAATTGATGCAGGCGATGAGCAGCACCAAGGCGGCGATGATGGCAAAAATATATACGCGGTTGATGTCGCCGTTCTCCTCGATTTCCGAGTCGAGGTGGGAGTGCAGGTGGATGTCGGTGAGGGGCATGAGGTGCAGCCTCGTGCGGTCGGATGTCTTTTCCTGGCCATAGTAGCCCGCCATGTTTTTATCAATAAACGCCGGGAATTGTGCCTCTAAACTTTTTGCGGGATAGCCTTTTGGCAACAGCAAAAAGGTGGAGAAGGAATTGTTGCCCCAATTTGTCCGCAGGCCTTCTTCTCCGTAAATGGTCGAGTCCCGCAAAGTGCTGAACGAGGCCAGGATGCTGGGATGGAAATGCGAGTTGTAGGGAAAGTCCCTGAACACCCCCGTTATTTTAAAATCATAACGCCCCAAGCCCGTCATCGTCTGATCCACGGGGTTTTCCGTGTTGAAATATTTTTTGGCGGCCGACTCGCTGAGCAGCAGGGTAAACGGGTCGTTCAGCGCCGTTTCGGGGTTGCCGCTGACGAGCGGTATGTCGAACATGTTGAAAATGACTGGCTCGGCAAGAAAAAAGTTTTCCTCCGAATACAACTGGTCGCCCTTCCGGAAAGTGACCCCCGTCTGGAACAGCCTGACGGCCTCCTCTATATCTGGAAAATCGTTTTTCAACAGCGGTGCAAAAGGCGGTGCCAAATGCCCCAGGTGCAATTGCTGCGAGCCATCCTTGGTGATAAATTCCCGGCTGACCCGGTAAATGCGGTCTGCATTTTTATGGTAGCGGTCGAAGCTGAGTTCGTTCCAGATGTACAGTCCGATGAGCATACAGCAGGCCAGCCCTACCGTCAGCCCAAAGAGGTTGATGAAACTGAAACCCTTGTTTTTCAAAAGGTTTCGGAAGGCGATTTTCAGATGATTTTGTAGCATGGTGACGGGTGATATTGGATGTTGAGATGATACTTGACCACATTAGGTTTTGTCGGTTTGCGTCCATCAGGGTGCGGTTTAAACCGCACCCTGATGGACGCAAACCGACAAAACCGGGCAAGGTGCAGTATAGATATTGGGCAACGTGAATAACTCAATATTCATTTCAATCCCCCTTCAGCACCTCCGCCGGGTTCGTCCGCAATGCCGACCAGACTTTGATGCCCACCGTACAGGCAGCAATGGCAAAAACAGCGGCAGTAGCGACCACCAACGAACCAATGCCCACGCCTGAATTGACCTTGAATATCATGTCCATCAGCAGCTTGGTGAGGGCATAGCCGCCATAGCAGCCCAGGACGGCACCGACCAGGAAAATCCAGAAATAACCTTTGTTCACCAGCGCCATGATGTGGCCGGGCGTTGCGCCCACCACCTTGCGGATGGCTATCTCCCGCATTTTTTTCAACACGGTCAAGGAGACAAGGGCAAATAAGCCAGTAGCGGTAAGCAGCACCGTGACGATGGCAAACCAAAGGAATATCCTGGCGATGCTCGATGT
Source organism: Lewinellaceae bacterium (assembly GCA_020636005.1). Taxonomy (GTDB): domain Bacteria; phylum Bacteroidota; class Bacteroidia; order Chitinophagales; family Saprospiraceae; genus UBA6168. The sequence goes on along the minus strand of JACJYR010000001.1, from coordinate 3,234,445 downwards.
GACACGGAGGGCTTCCCCTGCGATGTCATTTTGGTAAAAACCCCGGAACGGCTTGAGCGGGAACAGCGTGGCCCAGGCTGCTTTCGATTGGTCGAATACAGAGGTTAGTTCGCCTGGCTTTGCACGGATGACCAGGTTCGACGCCTGTTCGGGCCGTGCAAAGCACAGGGCGGCAGGCTCTACCGGATCGAAGAGCATATTGGTATGGAAGTCTTTCACCGTACCAACGACGGTGTAGCTCGTGGTGTCGATGCGGATGGTTTTGCCAAGTGCTTCCTCACCAGCCCAGCCGTACCGGCCAGCCAGTGTTTCATTGATGAGCATGGCGTTTTCATAATCGGTTTGCAGTTGCGGGTCAAATTTGCGGCCAGCGGCCAGATCTATTTTCATCAAATCCAGGTAGCCGTCCCCAACATTGTAGAACGTGATGTCCCGCTTTTCGCCCTGCGATTCCGCCGTTGTCCAGCGGTAAGAAAAACCCACGAGTGAGCGGCTGGCGGTCATTTCCTCCACGCCAGGCACTTTTTGCATGGCATCCCGAATGGCTGCGAGCGAACTGGCATCCTGCGCCGGGATGGTCATCACATGCTCCCGGTCGTAGCCGTAATCATAGGTGCGCTGGAACTCGGCATTTTTAGAAAAACCAACCCCCGCTATCACAGTCATCAGTGAAATGGCCACCTGGAGGCCAAGCAGCAGTCGGGAAAAGAGGTTGGAGCCGCCGAATTTTACCGAACCTTTAAAAATATTCGACGGGTTGAAACGGCTGATGTAAAAGGCTGGATAGGCCCCCGCCAACAGCGTGGTGCCAAGCATGGCCGCCCCGACGAAGGCCATCAATTTGCCATCGTGGAGGTAGTCGGCCCTGGTGTCCGTGAAGAGGAACATCTTGTTGAAAGTGGGCAGCCACCAGTCGTTGATGAGCGTGGAAAGGCCGAAGGCTATCAGCACGATGGCACCGCATTCCAACAACATCTGGATCGTGAGTTGGCGCTGTGTGCCACCCATCACCTTGCGGATGCCCATTTCCTTCAGGCGGCGGTTGGAGCGGGCCACGGTGGTATTGGCAAAATTGAGGCAGGCCGACAGCAGGATGAGCAGGGCCAACACCACGGGGCCGTACACCGCCGAATCTTCTGGCCGTTCGAAAAGGGCGTTGCCGTTAATGTCCATTTTGGCGTGGTCAGCCAGGGAAACCATGCGGAAGCCCTTTACCTGCCAGTCCTTCCGGGCGGCGTTTTGCAGGGGCAGGTATTTGTTGAAATCCGCTGCCAGGCGTGGCGCATCGGCGGGGTTTTTTAGTTTGAAAAATACGGCGTCCGTCAGCCACGACCAGTCGTCCGGCCGGAGGGTTTTCCCATCGCCGACCAGGTAGTTTTCATGATTGGTGAGCAACCCGAAACGGATAGTGGAGTTCATCGGTGGGTCTTTCAGGACGCCTGTCACGGTGAGTGGCCGCTGGAATTCCGAGCCGGCGTAGAAAATCAATTCCCTGCCAAGAGGGTCTTCCTTCCCAAAATATTTGGTGGCCGTCCCCTCCGTGATCAGCACGGCGCTGCGGTTGCCCAGGTCGTTGCTGCCTTGCACGAGGGGAAAATTGAAGAAATCGAAGAAACTGGGGTCGGCAAAGAGCGCCTCGTCGGCAAATGGTTCGCTGTTGCTGCCCTTCACGTCCAGGCCCCGCCGATCCATCCGCACCACCTCCGCAATGCTGGAAAATTCCTCCTTGGCCACCTGCGCCAGTGGCATGGGGAAAATACCCAGCGGTGTGTCGCCGCCCTCTTTAATGACCAGGCCCCGGAAGGTTTCCTGTTGGTGGGGGTGGAACTCGTCGAAGCTGAAACAGAAACGGTAGTTCTGGTAGGCCCACACGATGGCGGCGATGCCAATACCCAGGCCAAGGATGTTGATGAGGGTATATTGCTTGGCCCGCCAGAGGTTGCGGGCGGCGATGGTGAGGTAGCTTTTTAGCATGGCAGGATATTTTTTGGGGAGACCAGGTTCAATGGTCGTGCCAGCGGCCTATGATTTTGATTGACAGCATTTTATGAAAAGTATTTTTACAAAAAGACAAAAAAAAGTGTACGCTGGCGGATGGGAGGTGTGCGAAAATGGACGGTATAGAGGCTGTTCAGAAAATTATGCCGCCTAATGCTGCAACGCCCGCAACACACCGAAACTCAATACGTTGCGGCGTTGTGTGGCACGAAAAATCCAACTTGTCCCCGTGGGGAGTTCCGGCACGGTGCCTTCGGCTTTGATTTGATGATCCGAAAGATACCAGACCGTCCACCCGACCTTGCAATTGACGGGAGCGGGGCATCAGGCTGCTTATGGGCCACAGGCCAGGAATTGGGAGGGTCTTCATCTTTAAATACTTTTGCAGGGTAAGTGGTTTCACGCAGCGCCGCAACGAACGAAGGGATGCAACGTATGACCCTGTTGCAGAAAAAATCAAATGGGTATGCCAAAAGCGGAGATATAGCAGCACCGAGACTATTCAGAGAAGTGTGTTTTTGAAAAAAACACACTCTCACAATCAATCACTTGTGAGAAAATGACACAGTTTTTTGAATAATCTCGCAGCACCTGTTGCGCTTCCTGCCCCGATCTCATTCGGGGTTTTTGTGAAACTAAAACTGCCAGGCTTTTTAATCAATACGTTTCATGAAAAACATATTACTTGTCTTTTGTTTGCTCTTTTCAGCATCAGTCACGTTTTCCCAAACGATTCCCTACTTCCAACAGGAAGCGCATTATACCATCAACGTCACCTTGGACGACGTGAACCACCTACTGACTGGCGACGTCGCAATCAGCTACGTCAACCATGCACCGGAGGCACTGGACTCCATCTGGTTCCACCTGTGGCCGAATGCCTTTGAGAACGAAAAAACCGCATTTGCCCAACAAAAACTGCGGGCAGGCAGCACCAAGTTTTATTTCGCCAAAGACACAGACCTGGGCTACTTCTCCGGCCTCGACTTTAGGGTGGACGGTGAAAAGGCCGAGTGGTACCAGGATCCCAAGAACCCCGACATGGCCGTGCTGAAGTTGAGCCAGCCGCTGCGCAACAAGCGGAAAGTGGTCATTTCCACGCCGTTTACCTTAAAAATTCCCGCCTCGTTCAGCCGGCTGGGGCACGTGGGGCAATCCTACCAAATCACGCAGTGGTACCCCAAGCCGGCAGTTTATGACAACCGTGGCTGGCACCCGATGCCCTATCTCGACCAGGGCGAGTACTACTCCGAATTCGGCTCGTTCGATGTGAGCATCACCCTGCCGGAGAATTATGTGGTGGGGGCTACCGGCACCTTGCAGACGGGGAGCGAGGTGGCATTTTTAACGAAAAAAGCCCAACAAGGGGCAGCAATGGCGGCCAGGGGCTTCCCAAAAGGCGAAGACTTCCCGCCCTCCAGCGAAAAGCTGAAAACCATCCGCTACACGGCCGACTACATCCACGACTTCGCCTGGTTTGCCGACAAGCGCTTCAACGTGCTGAAAGGCGAGGTGAAATTCCCCACCGGGCGGACGGTGGACACCTGGACGATGTTCTCCAACGAGCAGGCCGACCTTTGGGCCAACAGCATCGAATACGTGAACCGGGCGGTGCAGTTTTATTCCGACAAAGTAGGCGAGTACCCATATCCGCAATGCACAGCCGTACACAGTGCCCTCAGTGCGGGCGGCGGCATGGAGTACCCCATGATCACGGTGATCGGCAACTCGAACAGCGCCAGCGACCTGGACGATGTGCTCACCCACGAGGTCGGCCACAACTGGTTCTACGGCATCCTCGCCTTCAACGAACGGGACCACCCCTGGATGGACGAGGGCATCAACTCCTACTACGAGTACCGCTACATGCAGGAAAACTATGGCAACGAACAACAAGATCTATTGCCCAGGTTTTTAGCAAAAACCACCAACAAGGGCATCTACGAAACGGCCTATCTCTACCAGGCCCGCCGCAACCTGGATCAGGCGCCCGAAACGACTTCCAATGACCTTACACCTATCAACTATGGCGTGTGCGTGTATGTAAAGACCGGTTTTTCCTTTATGCACCTGGAACATTACCTCGGCACACAGCGCTTCGATGCCATCATGCAATCTTTTTATAAAAACTGGAAGTTTGCCCACCCCTACCCAGACGATCTGCGGGCGCATTTCAAGCGGGAGAGCGGCGAGGATCTGAGCTGGTTTTTCGACGGGTATATTGACTCGACCAAAAAACTGGACTATGCGCTGACGGGCATCGCACCTTCCGGCGGCGGCTATGCCGTGACGGTGGAAAACAAAGGGGAAATCGCAGCCCCGTTCCCCATATCGGGCATGAAAAACGGCGAGGTCGCCACGACGCAGTGGTTCAAAGGTTTTGAGGGCGAACAAACGATCACTTTCCCGGAGGGCGATTACGACTGGCTCGTGCTGGACCAGGGCCACCTGACGCTGGACGTGCAGCGCCGCAACAACAACATCAGGACTTCGGGCATCCTGAAAAGGCTGGAACCATTTGCCTTCCCATTCCTTCGGGCCATAGAAAACAGCAGCAAAACCGGCCCCAGCTGGGTGCCCATTGCTGGCTGGAACAAATACGATGGGGCCATGCTGGGCCTGGCGGTTTACAAAGGCGGCGTACCGGCCCAGCACCTGGAATTCGTGTTTGCGCCGATGTACGGCTTTGGCTCGAAGGATTTGACGGGCTTTTCCAGTGTGAAATTCAATATTTACCCCAAAAAGGCAAAAGTGCGGAAAGTGTCGTTCGGCATCACGGCGAAGGCGTTCAACTTCCGATCTGTTGATTCCTTGCGCACGGAAACCGGTTATGTTTCCACCGACCTCTACTACCGCCGTTTGATGCCTTTTGTTAAAATAGATCTCGCCCGTTCGCTGACCAGCAAGTTTTACCAAACCATACAGTTCAGGAGCATTTTATTGCAGGAACGGGCACCTGTTTTCACCCAGGATTCGAGCGGCGTTTTATACAATGGCAACCAAAGGGACGAGCGCATCTTCAACGAGCTTTCGTACGAAATCGGGGACAGGAGGGCCTTAAACCCGTACAGCCTGCGCCTGGTATTTGAACAGAGCAGGTACGACGACATTTTTAACCCGGCTGAAAAGCTGGGCTATCTGAGGGCATCTTTGGAGGGGAATTTTGAATTTACCTACGACTACAAACGCAGCGTTGACCTGCGCCTTTTTGCGGGCGGCTTTTTGCAAAACGATGGCAAGAGCAGGGGCGCCATCTTCCCCGGGGCCTACAACCTGACCGGGCAGGGCTTCAACGATTACCGCTACGACGAGCTTTACTTTGGCCGTTCGGAGACAGACGGTTTTTTTGCCCAGCAAATCATGCCAAGGGAAGGCGGGATGAAAATAGCGCTCGGCAGCCCCTACTCCGAAGGCCGCAGCAACAACTTCCTGCTTGCGGCCAACCTCTCCGCCGATCTGCCTCAGGACCTGCCCGGAAAACTGCCCCTGAAACCTTATTTCGACATCGGCTACTACGACGACAACCGCAGCATTTCCTCCGATTTGGAATTTGCCGATCAGCTCTGGTGGCAGGGCGGCATTGAACTGAGGCTGGCAAAAGGCATTGCCTCGGTCTTTTTCCCCGTCGTCAATTCCAAAAATGTTAAGGATCTGTACAATGGCAGCGGCAGGAGCAAATTCTGGGAGCGCATCACCTTCACCCTCGACCTGAACAAACTAAACCCATTTGATTTGATAGAAAACATCTCATTTTAGAACCCTCTCATTTCTCTCATTTCTCTCATCCCTCTCACTCTCTCACTCTCTCATCCCTCTCCTCTCACTCTCTCAAAGCCGCACTCCGCAGCCGCTGCAAAAACGGCGAGGCAAAGATGAACCCCTGCAGTAGTTCATTGGTGCTGCCGAGCACCTCGTCCTTGCTGCCCTGCCAGGCCAGGGTGCCCTCGTGGAGGTAGGCGATGTTGTCGCCAATTTCCATCACCGAGTTCATGTCGTGGGTGTTGATGATGGTGGTCATGTTGTGGTCGTAGGTAATGTCCTGGATGAGTTCGTCAATGGTGAGGGCGGTCTTGGGGTCGAGGCCGGAGTTGGGTTCGTCGCAGAAGAGGTACTTCGGCTCCATGACGATGGCACGGGCGATGCCGACCCGTTTTTGCATACCGCCGCTGATTTCAGAAGGGTATTTGTCGTTGGCACCAACGAGGTTGACCCGTTCGAGGCACCAATTGACCCGTTCTTTCTTTTTCGCCAGGGTTTCGTTGCTGAACATATCGAGCGGGAAGCGCACATTTTCCTCCACAGTCATGGAGTCGAACAGGGCCGAGCCTTGGAACAACATGCCGACTTTCATGCGTATTTCCCGTTTTTCTTTTTTGTTGAGCGAGAAAAAATCAATGTCGTCGTACCAAACAGTGCCTTTGGAAGGCTCTATCAAACCGACGAGGATTTTCAAAAAAACCGTTTTGCCCGCCCCGCTTTTTCCGATGATGAGGTTGGTCTTTCCAGGCAGGAATTCCATGGAGATGCCCTTGAGCACCTCGTTGTCATCGAATGATTTTAATATGTTTTCCGCTCTGATCATTTCTTAAGTAGTCGGGAAATTCAATTCACAAGCACAGTGCAAAAAAAACAAAGAAGCGAGTGAATAAAATTTTTTCGCCCGCTATAAGTCTTTCTTTACGTGCGGGTTGCATCTATTTTGGTTAGTAACGATGAAAAAATAACTTCGTTAGTTCGAATTTGAAACCCCAGTGCTGGAAGTTTTTTTTTTTAAATAATCCCGATTTCACACCGGGACTATTTTTCCTTCGATCCTTAGGCTACATTATTTTCCGTTCAAAATCAACCGAACGCCGGGAAATGAATTTCCCGACTGCACTGCACTCAACCCGTCAACAATACCGCCAACAAATAGTCGAATAATAGAATGAGGATATTGCTGAAGACAACGGCATTGGTGCTGGCCTTGCCCAGTTCGATGTTGCCACCCTTCACAAAGTAGCCCTGGAAACAGGGGACGGTAGTCAGGATGAAAGCAAACACCACCGATTTAATGTACATCAAATTGACATTGTAAGGCTGGAAAAAAGCCCGCAGCCCCCTGGCATAGTCGTCTTGCGAAAGGGTTCCGGTCGGCACGGTGGCCAGGTAACCCCCGATGATGGCGATGTAGGCCGAAAGGGTCACCAACAAGGGGATGACGAAAATGGCAGCAATTATTTTCGGTAAAATCAGGTAGGCGGCTGTATTGACCCCCATGATTTCCATGGCGTCAATATGCTCTTTTTGGCGCATGGTGCCGATTTCAGCGGCCATGTTGCTACCGACTTTCCCCGCCAGTACCAGGCAGGTAATGGTTGGGGCAGATTCGATGATAGCTAAGTCACGGACAATATAACCGATGTACCAGGTCGGCACCAGCGTACCATCCAACTGGTAGCTGAACTGCACGGCAGCTACCGCACCCATGAATACAGAGATGAGGGCCACGATAACCAGGGAGCCGATGCCGATGTCCTCCATTTGCCGGAGGGTTTCCTTCCAGTACATCGAATGGTTTTCCGGGCGGGAAAAGGCCTGCCGGAGCAAAATAAGGTATCGTCCAAAATGATATAAAAGGTTGAAGTTCATAAGGTTGTGCCCCGTTGGCCCCGCCATGAAGGCAAGGCATTTATATGAAACACTATCAGGAAACCGGAAATTAAGAAAATAAAAAATTGATACTCAACATTTTAATTTCTTGATAATCTCAATTTGAAGGCGGCAAAATTAGGCTAATTTTGGTAAATAACAGTTAGTTCTGAGCATCGTCGCCGTCTTTCAGCGGCCCCGGTGATGGTTGCAAAAATCAACCCATGCAAAATGGACGAAGGCTACATTAAGTTCAAAGCGGTGTGGAAAAACATGCCACCCCCAACCCCGGCAGAACTTTCCGACCTCCCCTTTTGGCGGGATGCTGCCCACCGGCAAGGGCTGATCGGGGTGTATGGGAACGGCACCGGCTATGGCAATATCAGCCGACGGCTGGGCGAAGGCGGATCTTTCGTCATCACCGGCTCTGCCACGGGCCACCGGCCAACGTTGGAAGCTGCCCATTTTACCACAGTGACCGGGGTTGATGTGGACAGGAACACCGTGTATTGCGAAGGCCCCGTCATCGCCTCCTCCGAAAGCATGAGCCATGCGGTGGTGTATCAATCTTCGCAAAAGGTAAATGGGGTGATACATGCCCACCATGCGGGCCTTTGGGAGTACCTGTTGGGCAAAGTGCCGACGACCGGGCAGGAAGCTACCTATGGTACGCCCGAGATGGCCAGGTCTATTATCGGGCTGTTTGAAAGAACGAATGTGGCGGAGCAAAAAATTTTCGTGATGGAAGGCCACCCGGAAGGGATATTCACTTTTGGCCAAAACCTGCGGGAGGCGTTAAGGGTGTTGGAGTTATGGTTGGAAAAAGTGTTAAATTGAGCCTATCTTGCATTCTATCTGCCACATATACGTGAAATTTTTTTTTAATTTTTTTCGGAGAAAACCCTTCGTATTGTGCCAAATGGCAATATTTTTGAAACATTAACGCAAAGAATAATGTGGTGGCCACCACGCCGATTCAACTGATAGAATACTAACCGATTTCCCGTTTTCTCATCCTTTATTACATCCGGAAACTGGCATCCCAAAAACGGTGATGTCCCAAAACCGACTTTTTAAATTCTCAACTGCCCCTGGGCAGTATAAATAGCGTATTGTATTTAATTCACCCTGAGCGCTGCAATTTTTTGCAGCGCCCTTTAGGGTCTTTGGCCCAAAAAACAATCAAAAGCCACACACTATTATCTACCCCACCCAAGGAGCCCTTCACACTATTGTGACACTTACGGCAGGCATCGAAAGGTGTGCTGCCGTTTTTTTTTACCCACCCGATGACCAGGTGTTCTTCGAATAAAAAAGCCCCGGCCAGGCGGCCACGCTTGCAGAAACCTGGTTTTCCACAAACATGGCCGCCCGGCCGGGGCTGGCTGGCGGCACCCCTTATTTTGGTACGCTTCTTCTATTTTCCGTCATCTACCTGCTTCAGGCTGTCCAACAAGCGCTGGTCGGGCACGAGGATGGGAACGTAATGGGTATCGTTGTGCACTTCCTGGCCGGAGGGGGGCAGCGTGGAGCCGCCCCCTTCCAAAGGCTCTGCCTGGGCCTCCCCTTTCGAGGGGCCTGTCCGGTCGGATTTGGGGCAGCCCATACAACAGGCAGCGCAGCAAAGCGCCGCCCCGAGCACCCGCCCTTTAGCGGCTGACAACAAATATCTTTTCACAACTGACGGTTTTTTTGCCATTCAATATTTGCACAAAATAGCTCCCCGGCTGCAGATCGGACACATCCAGGCTGAGGTTTTCCAGGCTGGGCTGCACCTGGCCCGAGTACAAAGTTCTCAGCGGTACGCCCAGGGGCGAAAGCAGCCGGATTTCCATCTCCCTGTTTTCCAGGTTGTCGAAAGCGATGTTGACCTGGCCATCGGCCACCGGGTTGGGATAGACCGAAGCCGTGACCATAGGCTGCGTGTTATCGCCGTTGCCCCGTTCTTCAACGGGCGGGTCGTCCGGCAGCAGGCCGTTGATCCCGATTTGGAAAATCTTGCAGGTGTATTGGTTGGAGGTATTGCCAAAACTGGCCCCGCCCCACACCCGCAACGGGTTGGAACCTGCCCGCCTGCACAGGGCGGTGTAGTCGCCCCAGCGAGAGACCGTCTGGTTGCCCGTGTTGTTCTGGTTGACGAACCCTGTGCCGGTGGCACAGGTGAGCCACGATGATACGTTGTTGGCGTTGTCCACATTCAATGCCCCCACCCCGGGGAACACCGTGGATTTGCTGAACTGGAAGGAGATGAGCACCGACTTGTCGGTCGACGTGCCGCCTACCCAGGCCACCGCCGGATAGGTAAAGGCCTCTCCACCGGTCGAATAGATGCGCTTGTTGACGATGGTATTGTTGGTCACGTTGAGCCGGTCGTAATGGATGCCGTTTTGCGTCCCGTTTGCTTTGGCACAATAAACATAGTGGACACAATTAGACATATAGACCGCGTTCTGGATGCGGCTGTCCCCCACGTCCAGTTTTTCTGTCGTGTTCTTTTGGGCGGCATTCGGCCCAATGGCATAGGAGGTGACCGTAATCGGATAATATAGCAGTTGCTCGTTGGAGGCCGACATGTTGTCGGTGAGGTTGTAAAATTTCGTCATAGTGCCCGTGCCGCTGGGGTGGGCGACAAAATACGCACCCGGCCCGTAGCTGCCCGTGCCACCGAAGGACACCGGGCAAAGCGTAAACGGTGCACCGCTGATGCCGTACCAATACTGATAGTTGAGGGAGTTGCCCGCATAGCCGGCCGCCTTGGGTATTTGGAAGATAACGGCTTGGTTGAAGGAGTTCGTGGTGTTGAACAAATTGCCGGCTATATAGACTTCGCTGGTGGAGTAGCCGATCCTGGGGAAATCGAACCAGCAATTGTTGTTGAGTATGTTGCCCGGCAGGTAGTAGAAGTTCCAGCTGTTGGTCGGGTTGCTCGAAGAGGAAAAACCCAATGCCAGCCGGGAGTCGGCCGGGGTGCGCCCCACCACGCAAACCAGGAAAAACCGGTTGGAGCCGCTGTCGTAGAGGACGGTGGGGTCGAAGAAATCGTTCACCACGCCCGCCCCTGCGCCGTTCATAAAGGAATAGAGCGTCCACGAGCCCAGGCTGGTGCCGCTGGAGTTGTAGATGGCGATACTGCTGTTGACGGCCGTGACGATGTAGCCCGTGTTGGAAATGGCCATGGCGTTGTCCGGCGGGTTGCCGGAGCCGATGGCCGTGGCATTGAAGCTGGAATAGAGCGAGGGCAAGGTAGCGCTGATGGCATCCTGCGGGCCGTTCTCTTTTCCGGCAGGCAGCATGTCCACCCCCACGGCATCGGCAAAATCAGGCAACAGGCCCTGCGCTGCCTGTTCTTTCAAATATTCGACCACGGGATTTTCTTCTTCGTCCCCTTCGCAGGAACGGGTGGCGAACTCAGCCAGATCCTTTGCCGTGATGGTCGGCCTCTGCATGGGGAAAACGGGGCCCGTGGAATAGGCCGTCAAGGGTGGCGACTTCTCAGCGGCCCGGTACTGCAATTCTTTTTGCGAAACGGGTGGCTTCGTTTCGTGCAGGATGCTCTGGGCAGGCAACGAGAAGCACAAACAAGCAAAATACAGGAGGGAGGGCATTAATTGGTGAAATTTCATAAACAAAGTATTTAAGGGTGAAATGTTGAAACCTGTGCGCGCAAGCCCGTGGCAGTGCGGCGGTGCCCACATGCCTGGCCTTTGGCAAAAGCCATCCTCGCAGGGGGCCGTCCGGCCCTCTGCCGTTTTACCATGAACATCAAAAAAATGGGGATCCGGAAGGGATCCTGTTCGGCAGGCAAATGAAAAATTCCAGGGAAATCAGGAAGCCTCCCGCCAAGTGTGTACCGTTTTCCCACCCCGCTGCGGTGGGCTTGGCCGACGAAACTTCCGCATACAAAGTTGGTCGCCAAAGGGGCAGAGCGTTAGCCCGCTGCTAACTTATTTTAGCCTATTTATAACTTGCCCCGGCCTGGAATTCGCCCTGTACCGGGCGGGCGGGCACTGGAACAGCCGTCGGAAGGTGCGGGAAAAATTGTTGTGCGAACCGAACCCCGTCCGGTCGGCCACCTCGCAGATGGGCAGATCGGTCGTTTCGAGCAGGTGCTTCGCCTTGGCCATGCGGAACTCTACCAGCAACTGGCCCGGCGACCGCCCCGTTTCCCGCTTTATCTTCCGGTAAACCTGCATGTGGGAAAGGCAAAGCTGACGGCAAACCTGATCGACGCCGAAACCCTCGTCGCCGTAACGGGCTTCCAGCAGGGCAAACAATTTCTGGGAAAAATTTTCCTCCCGGGGAGGGGAAAGTGCATTGCTGGCCCCATTGCCTAATGGGGGCAAAGACGCTGCTGACATTTTTTGGGTAGCCGCCATAGGGTGTATTTTGTTGTTTTACCATGCAAAGTAGTCCAACCCTTTCATTGGTGCACGGCCCACCCGTGAATATTTTTTTTAATAAAACAACGGCCGCCGTGCGCTCACGGGCACTTTTTACGGCACACCCGCAACAGTCATCTTGTTTGGGGTGAAAAATAACCGGTTTCTTTCACCACCATGCTTATCGCTGTCCTTAGCTGCCCCAAAGCCTCTCTTTAATAAAAACGCCCTGCTCCTGCCGGCTTGCTATCTGGCAGGAGCAGGGCGTTTTTTTCTTTTTGAGACCCTGTGCTTGCAGGGGTCAGAACGTACCACCATGCCGCAAAAGAAGTCGTCACTCAACCAATATTATTTTCCCATTCCATATCCATTCCTTTGAATGAAGGGTCAAAAAATAAATTCCACTGACGAACTTGCTCAAATCAAGGACACCACGCTCGAACCGATCCTCCAAAAAGACCTTCCTTCCATTCAAATCCCTTACGATGAGGGAGCAACTATCTACAGCATTATCTAGCCTGATATTAATAAGTCCATTTGATGGATTGGGGAAAATAGATAAACTGGGAAGTTGCAGCGTTTCATGGATAGAAGAGCATGTCTCGACAATTATCGTTTGAACAGCAAGGTTGCTGCAGCCATTATTATCTGTATAAACATAGCTGATTTCGTGCTGCCCTTCGCCAGCGGCCAAAGGGTTGAATATATTGCCTGTGACTCCGGTCCCGGCATAAATTCCTGGTTCTGGAAATCCGCCCAATAGCATGAATGGATTGTCACCAAGACATACCAGGGTATCCGAGGAGGGGAGGTTAAATGTAACTATGGGAAGGGCGTTCACTACCACTAACAATTCACTGTTGTTGAAACATCCATTGGGAAGCGTAACCGTTGCAGCATAAGAACCGCTATTGGCTAAAGTCAGGTTTTCAATGATGGGAGACTGTTCGTTACTTTGGAATCCACCTGGCCCCGCCCACGAAAACATCCCATCCCCAATGCCAGCCAACATCAGGGTGTTGCCTTCGCAGACAGGGCTGTTCGATTCTAAAACAACGGACGGAGAAACTTTAATATCCAGATTAATGGATTCATAGCAACCATCTGCATCTGTTATCGTGACCGAATAAATGCCCTCCGACGAAGAATTTGCATTAGGGACTATTGGGTTTTGGCCCTGGTTTACAAAACCATCCGGCCCTGCCCATGAATATGCGATGCCGCCAGAGGCAGTTAGTTCGATGGGGCCACCACCACAAACAGGGCTGTTTGAAGAGGCACTTGGTGCAAATGACCCGCATTCTACAAACCTGGCCAGAACGATGTCGGCCATGCCACCGCCAAAAACCTCTTGGTAGGCTCCGACCGTTGAGATATTGGTGGTAGAGACTGTTTCACCGGTTACATATTGGCTTCCATTGCTGCCAACGTCAATATTGTACAAAAAGTCGCCTCCCGCACCTCCATAATAACTTGCCCATTCCAAATCCCCATCCCCGGTAAATTTGGCCAGATAGCCATCATATCCACCGCTTTTTTCGGTTTGGTGGGCGCCCGGCGTCGAAATAGAATTGGAAGAAGAAGTTGACCCGCAAATGTAAATAGCCCCATTTGCCAACTCGACAGCCGAAACAAGATCCTCCCCCGAACCCCCAAAATAGGTGCACCATTGCCGGATACCGTTACTGTCGAGCTTAAGCAGGATACCATCGCCAGCAAAGCTGCCACCACCATTCGTAGTTTGGTGGGAGCCTGTAGTTGCAATATTGAAAGAGGATGTGGAGCTTCCCCCCATGAAAATATTGCCGTCGCTGTTTTCAACGATAGAGTACCCATGCTCGACATTGCTGCCGCCGTAATATGTCCCCCAAACGAGTGCACCACCTTCTTTGAATTTTGCTATAAATGCATCAAAATCACCGGATTTTGTTTCCTGCTGTACTCCCGCTGTTGCTATTCCATCTTGGGATTTTGTTTCCCCTGTAAGGATCAAATCCCCACTTGCACCAATGTTTATCCCATTCGCCCGGTCGTAGCCACCGCCCCCATAATATGTCCCCCATTGCAATGCCCCACCAGGACTGAATTTTGCCAGGAACGCATCCTGCTCCCCGCCCAATGATTCTTGATGGGAACCTGGCGTGGCAACTCCGTCAGTGGAGCCGGTCCCGCCCGTTAAGAAAATATGGCCGTTGTTGCTCACCGCAAACCAGAAGGCGCTTTCATTGCCTGTGCCGCCATAGTAGGTACCCCATTCTCTGATGCCCGCACTGTCAAATTTTACCAAAAAAGCATCATAATCCCCAAGCAGTTCAGTTTGGTGCGCCCCGGTGGTTGCTATGTTTGTCATAGATGCGGTTTCACCTGAAAGGAAAATATTACCGTCGCTGTCCGAGCCGATGCACCGCCCCAAATCTATTCCTGGCCCACCGTAATAGGTAGCCCAAAGCCTTGTGCCATCAGCGGTAAATTTAGCGGCCATCCCGTCCCTCGTGCCGCCGCTATAAGCCACTTGGTGTGCCCCGGCCGTTGCTATGTTGGCGCTTGAGGATGTCCAACCGCCCAATACCACGTTCCCTTGCGCATCCGATGTGATGCTATAGGAAACATCGATTCCTGTGCCTCCATAATAACTTCCCCAAGACAGGGATGGGGTAGGGTCAATTATGAGCCGGTGTTCCGACGTTTCCGTGCCCTGAATCCCAAACATATTCCCGCCCAATCTGATATAACGCAGGTTGACAGCCTGATGGCCATTCTCTGTATCAAAATAGCTGTAAGGAATTTCTTCAAGTATTTCACCGAATGGTGTTTTCATGCTGATAGAACCTGAGTCTGTAATGGTAGACCTGAAAGCGCCCTCGATCCTCATTTTAATTTGGGATATATCGGCACCGGGGGCAAGGATAAAATTGTACTTTATAAGGCCTTGGCCGCCTGCTGCCAGTGCTATGAATTCCAGATCAATCCCTTTATAGAGTTGGTGGTAAAAAATCTTGCGGAAGTGCCGGACATTGGTCACACCCTGTTCCGGCGTGCCGGGCGTGTAGTAGTTGAACCGATCCTGAAAAGGTTCCTCGCCCGTAATAAAGCAGCCATTGTTGGTGCCTTCGAAATAAACATCAATCCTATAGGACATGATATCTTCAAGCTTCTTTGCTTCTTCGGCTTGTGCATCATCACTGATGCTACCGCCGGCATAGCTTGACTTATTACGACCCAGTATTTCATAGCTGAAGCCGTCCTTCCGGAGTTGTGTTTTAAAATTGCCTACTGCAAACAGGTACTTCACCTCTTGGTTGGCCTTAAGATGCTGGTCAATTATCTGGCCTTTGTTTTCGATGAAACCAGTCTGGGCCTTGAAAACATCTTCACCTCCTCCGTTCCCATAAGAAAGATAAGGGGCTAAAAATTGGCAAATCAAAGCAATAAAGCATTTTGAGAGAAAATACCGAAAGGTAAGTGTGTTGGGCATATGAATAGTATTTTGTGAGTGGATTTGTATAAGCTGTAAATTTAACGGCTTGATCCATCCCAGCAAAATTTTGCCTCAAGCAGGCATATTTAATAAACGCAGATTAATATACTCCGCTCCATTAGGTTTTGTGCACATCAACTTAATCAACTCTTATCAACTCTTATCAACCTATTTCGGCGTTTGCACAAAACCTATTGGCGTCTAGTATAGCAGTTTTAGAGGTTGTCTATGAAATGATGGTAGGGCAAAACATTATTCCTGCGTGTGACGGAACACTTTAGACAACTGCCTATGGTGGACGCTGTGCGGTAAGAAAGGGCTCCTTTTGAGTGGCCGACGTTGTGTTGGGGTGTTTGGGTATTTAGTGTTTACAGTATCCCGAAAAACACCCAAACACCCCAACACAACCACTCCCCGTCACACCACCGCCTCCTGCATTTGGGCATTGAGGGAATGCACAGCCTGGTCAAGGGCGTCAGGGTTCAGGCTGGAGGCTTCCTGGGCGGCGTAAATACCCGGTTCGGCCGTCACGGCGACAGGTACATTGGGCGACCAATCGCTCAGCTGGGCAGTACCGTCCACAAAGACGGCCCGGTAAGTCCAGGCCACACTGGATTGGCCGGGGGCCAGTCGGATGGGTCGACGTATTCCTTGCCCGTCAGGATCACCAGCTCGGAGAACTGGCCGCCGCCTGTGCGGTCCACTTGAAGCAGTTCCACGCCCCCGGCACGAAGGGCCAGCACATTGTCGAGGGTCCCGATAGTCTCGGGATTGCCGCAGCCCTGTTGCAGGCGGATGTGGAAGATTTGTTTGCTGCTGTCTATGGGCATGGCCTGTTTTTGGGTATAGAATAGGTAAGTTTTCGATAAGGTGGCGCTGGGGCATGGCTTTGGCGTGCTGCCTGAACGACGCAAGAGCCACCCCAAGCGGGTTCGGGACTGAAGGCTTCGCACAAAGCCTGTCGGAACGGTGGAAAAACTTGTGGCGCTTGAACCCTGCCTGTCCTGAAACGTAGAAGACTTGCGCCAACGGGTTTTTCAATGAACTGCGGTGATTTTAAGGGATTCCACCTTATGGCCCAGCCATTGCCGCTGCCGGCGTCGAGGTTGCCTTTGCGCCACCGTTGCCGTAGCCGCAACTTGCAAAACCGCCGCTCGTTTTTCAGCCCGGAATCCCTAATTTTGTTCCATGAAAATCGCCAATCCGCTTTACGACCACGCCTTCAAGTACCTGATGTCCAACGACAGGCTGGCCCGCAAGGTGCTGTCCGTTATCCTGGAAAAGGAGGTGCTCCAGTTGGAACTGGCCCAACAAGAGGTGGTCATCGAGGACGAAGAGCGCCGCTTTACCCTCTACCGCCTGGATTTCAAGGCTCTTGTCCGGGACGAAAACGGCAGGCAGGAAACGGTGCTCATCGAACTGCAAAAGTCAAAATTGCCGACCAATGCGCTGCGGTTCCGCAGCTACCTGGGACTGTCCTATGCGCAAAAAACAAAGTCGCACGCAAGCGCCGTTGGCGAACGGGAAGCCCCCTTGCCCATTATCTCCATCTACATCCTCGGCTACAATGTGGAGGACATACCAGTGATGGCCACAAAGGTCAACCGCCGCATCATTGACATGTCCTCGCAGGAGGAACTGCACATCGAAAGCGATTTCATCAACCTGCTGACCCACACCTGCTATATCCTCCAGGTACGGCGGCTGCCTGCGCAGCGGCTGAGCCGCATAGAACGGTTCATGACCCTGTTCAACCAGGCCTGGGTTGCGGAAGAGAACTTCATCCTGGACCTGGAGGAGGTGCCGGAAGAGTTCAAGGACATCGCCGAGTACCTCCAAAGGCCCCTGGCGGAGGAGGAGTTACAGAGAAAGTTGCGGGCGGAGGAGGAAATAGAGGAATTGTTTGCCCTGCAGGAAGCGGAAAAGGCACAGCTCCGCTCAATGGCGGAGGCAGCACGAAAAGACAAAGAAGAAGAGCGCAGACAGAAAGAGGAAGCCCAAATACGGGAGGAGGAGGAACGCAGGCAAAAGGAGCAAGCCCTTGAAAAGGCCCGCGAGAGCGCCCTGAAATTAGCCCGGCTTTTGCTGAAAACGGGGTCTTCGGTGGAAGAAGCCGCCCGGGAAACCGGACTGACGGAAGCGGAAATCCAGGGCCTGGGATAGTTCCGCATCAGGCATCTTCGCCCACACCGGCGATGTTCTTTCGGTTTACAGGCCCTGCGCCAGCGGGGCAACCATCGCCGTCCGGGTCGGGAAGCGGTGCATTTTCATCGCAGGCGATGAAGGTGCTGTCGTCCCGGACGATGGGTGGATCATTGTTTCAAAGAACTGCGGCCTGGAGGCCGCTACCTTGGCACGTTCGACAGCAATAGCTGTCAACGAGCCTGTGTTTTTCAATTAAACGGACATAGCTTGGAAAAGGTAAGGAGCCAGCGGGTTAATTTCTTAAAATATAGCTACTAATCGCTTCGATTTCGTAATCATTTACTTCGTCCAGTATAGAAGTATCTAATCTTGAATGATTAGAATTAAATAGTAATTGTTTCAAAATTGTTGGCTGAAAAAAGGAATCTACATTTAAGGAATCTTTTAAAAATGGGTATCCCGAATGGCAAGGCATACAGTATATAGAATAAAGGGAAACACCAGCGTACTTTTTATTTTTTTTATTAAAATAATACTTTAAAAATAGGCTTTTGTCTTTAACGTCCAAATTCGTTACACCCTCATCATAGGACGTTTCAATTAAGTATAGGGTATCACCTTTAAAATACTTTGTTTGGACAAGTTGGTGGTTAGCTGAATCAGATTGAATCTCAGTGTGCAATTCTCTATCATCAATTGTATTTTTTGATTTACTTGTTGAAAAATTAGATTCACAAGAATAGATCATACAAAGTAAAACCACAATTAGTACTCTCATAATACTCACTGCTTAGTTTTGGTATTAGTTTCTTTAATAAAATCAGATAAATCATTTCTCGAATTTCCCGACTCATTTTTCATGTTTCTTATGCGCTTTTGTTTACTGTTACCATCATTTGCAAGAGCTGCAAAAATATACATTCTATCTGTTTTTGAAGTCTTGGGATTAGACCCAGAATGTTTCACATCTGCCATTACATTGCCTGTGTTTAGGTAATCATCTTGCAACCCTAAATTATGACCTAATTCATGTGCTGCGACAGTCGCCTTTTCAGTATTAGACAATGAACCTTCCACCAAAGCGATATTTTCTTCTAGCTTGGAAATTCCTGCAGGATGGCTATTTTCTTGAAAAGGAATATCATCAGTAATTGCTATTACATGATCGTTTTCCCCTATTTCGCTAACATTGTTTATTAAAGTCAAATCTAAGGAAAAATTTACGTTCACATTAATGTTGTTCCGATAGCTAAAACTACCGCTAAATGCATTTTTGGCTTTTGATTCTATTGAATGCTCTAACCCAACACCAATCTGACTATGGGAAAGATTTATCAATTTTGCTCTCACCGTAACGTTTAGGGTAATACTTCCATCATTGTTTCTCGTTGTACTATAAATAATGTCTTGAGGCGCCCGCCCATCCGGATCAACCAATCTCAATGGATTATCCAATGTGTAAACATACGTCCCCCAGGCCGCAAAATCCAAAGCTTTTGGGTCTGTTGATAAAAACCTCCCCACCTCCCCGTCATAGAACCTCGCCCCCCTATAGTCCAATCCAGTCTCCTCGTCCCGTTCGTGGTAGGTCGTCTGGAAGCGCTCCCGGTTGAAGACGTACTCCCGCAGGGTCTTGCCGAAGGGGTAGTAGCCGATGACGTGCTCCAGCAGGTACTTCACGCTGTCCGGGTCGCAGTGCCGCAGCTCGTTGGAGTACAGGATGCGGCTATTTCCGAGAGCCTGTCCCGAATTTACTTCGGGATGGTCGTAGATGAAGAAGGTGAAGGTGGGCGGCTCCGCTGGGTTGGTGGGCAGCACGGGGACGCCGGGGCCGGGCAGGTGCGGGTCTCGGCACCGTCCACTTCCAGCAGTTCGATACTATTTGGCGAGGCGGAAAAGGGTCGAACCATCTTGAACACTTTTTACTTTGTCCACTAACCTTCCTCGGCCCCGTTCATCGTCTCCCACAAAACATCCTTGAGTTTTTCCAACCCCTGCTGGGCCACCGAGGAAATAAATACGGCGGGAATGCCTTTGGGCAGGTCTTTGCGCAGCATGTCCTCTATTTCCTTATCAATCAGGTCGCATTTGGTGACGGCGAGCACACGGGGCTTGTCGAGCAGTTCCGGGTTGTATTGCTGGAGTTCGTTGAGCAGGATGTCGTATTCTTTATGGATGCTTTCGGCGGTGCAGGGCACCATGAACAGCAGCGTGGAGTTGCGCTCGATGTGGCGCAGGAAGCGGAGGCCGAGGCCCCGCCCTTCGTGCGCCCCTTCGATGATGCCGGGGATGTCGGCCATGACGAAGGATTGGCTGTCCCGGTAATTGATAAAGCCAAGGTGTGGCACCAGGGTGGTGAAAGGGTAGTCGGCTATTTTCGGCTTTGCCGCCGACAGCGCGGAAATAAGCGTTGATTTGCCCGCATTTGGGAAACCTACCAGGCCCACGTCCGCCAGCACCTTGAGTTCCAATATCTTCCATTCTTCCCGGCCGGGCTCGCCGGGCTGGGCATATTCGGGGGCCTGGTTGGTCGATGTCTTGAAGTGGGTGTTGCCGAGGCCGCCCCTGCCACCGGGCGTGATGATCCTCGTCTCGTCGTGTTCCGTGATTTCAAATTCCACTTCGCCTGTTTCAGCGTCTTTGGCGACGGTACCGAGCGGCACGTCGAGGATTACGTCTTTGCCGTAGGCCCCGGTGCAGTTGTTGCGGCTGCCGTTCACGCCGTCTTCGGCGATGACGTGCTTGCGGTATTTCAGGTGGAGCAGGGTCCAGGTGTTGCGGTTGCCCCGCAGGATGATATGGCCGCCCCTGCCGCCGTCGCCGCCGTCGGGCCCGCCCTTGGGGTTCTTGCGATCCCGCAGGAAGTGGTGGCTGCCCGCCCCGCCCTTGCCGGAGCGGCAGCAGATTTTTACGTAGTCAACAAAGTTCTGGTCAGCCATTGAATGGGATTGGGTTTGTGTGTTTTTGTGTTTGTGTGTTTTGTGTCACCAGATTCACCTCAAAGTATTTGGGCATTTCAAAAACACCTAAACACACAAACACAACAATTCAAAGCGAATCAACCGCCGAGCAGAGCCGGGCAAAAATTTCCTCAATGCTGCCCATGCCATTGATTTTCATGGACTTATCGGATTCGGCATAATGGTCGAAAACTGGAGTGGTTTCATTCTTATATACTTCGATGCGGTTGCGGATGATGCTTTCGTCGTTGTCGTCGGCCCGGCCCGATGTCTTGCCACGGAGCAGGATGCGCTGCGTAATTTCCTCGTCGTTCACATCCAAGGCGATGAGGCCAGAGATGCAGGTGCCCATTTCGTCCAGCAATACATCCAATGCTTCTGCCTGTGCGACTGTGCGGGGAAACCCGTCGAAGATGAAACCGTTGACGCCGGGGTTGGCGTCCACTTTATTTTTCAACATGCCGATGGTCACCGAGTCGGGCACGAGTTCGCCTTTTTCGATGTAGCTTTTCGCTTGCTGCCCCAGTGGGGTGTTGTTGCCCATTTCGTAGCGGAAGAGGTCGCCGGTGGAAATGTGGAGCAATTTGTATTTTTCGACCAGTTTTGCAGCTTGTGTGCCTTTGCCACTGCCGGGAGGGCCAAAGAGGATTAAGTTTGTCATTTTTAAACGGTTGACGGTTGACGGCGGACGGTTGACGGCGGACAGGGCGCAGGGTATTGAGAACCAGTGTGTTGCCTGTTGGCCAACAGTCTTAGCCACCTGTTTTTTTTTAAAAAGAGGTGCGAAAATAAAGAAATTGCCGAAGATACGGGAGAAGCGTGGGGCGGTGAGTTTCATCATGCCCATTTCCTGAAACCACTTTTTTGTTTTGGATAAAAAGTTTGTAACAATGATGAAAGTAGCGGTGGGCTTTTTGGTGCCTGCCTGCTTGTGGGTGCTGCCTGCCGGCTTTTTTGACGGAGGCCCGCCTTTGTGTTTTTCCAGGCTGTTTTTTGGCAGGGAATGCCTGGGGTGCGGCACGACCAGGGCAATGATGAATATTTTGCATGGGCATTTTGTGGCGGCCTGGGCGCTCAACCCCTTGGGCTTTGTGGCTTTGCCATTGATAGTTTTCTATTGGGTTAAATGGGTTTTGAAAAATCTAAATGAAATAAAAATGAGATTATGACCATTCTCATTTCCCCCATTCAATCCTTCGGTTATTTTTGCCACTTGATGTTTTGCTAAATCCTTTTGAACATAGCTTGTTTTAAACCTGCGCATGAATTCAGAACTACTACCTGTCATAAGAGTCATTAGCGACAAAGTGAAAGCCCCGCCCATCGGCCACAACCGTCGAATAGCGGTTTTGCTGCCGCACGATTATGAAAAAACGGATCAGCGGTACCCTGTCCTATACCTTCAGGATGGCCAAAACCTGCTCGACAACCGTGGGCCTTTCGGCAATTGGCACGTGGACCACCGCCTCTCCGAAATGTCCGAGTACGGCCAGGGAGGCATTATCGTAGTGGCCATTGACCATGCCGACAAAGACCGCATCAGGGAGTTTTCGCCGCCGGAGGTCACCAAATTCGGGCCCAGCCTGGGGAAGGAATACGCCAATTTCATGGCTAAAACGCTCAAGCCTTTTGTGGACAAGAACTTCCGCACCCTGAAGGATCGCCAGCATACCGGCATCGGCGGAAGCAGTATGGGCGGGCTGATCAGTATCTATTGCGGTTTTATTTATCCGGAGGTTTTTGGCAAGTTGATGATCTTCTCCCCTTCGCTCTGGCTGACGCCCAAGATCTATTTCCACGCCATCAATTTCTTCAACCCGTTTCAGACAAAAATTTACCTTTACGGAGGGGGCAGGGAGGGAGCCAACATGGTGCCCAACATTCAACGCCTGAAAACCGCCCTGCAAAGGAAAGGGCTCGATGGCTCAAAAATAGAGTTCAACGTCTCCATTGACCCCGACGGGGAGCACAACGAAAGCCATTGGGGGCGGGAGTTTCCAAGAGCGGTTGAGTGGCTGTTTTTTGAAGAATGATAAATCGAACAACCAACTATGAAAGTCTTACAAATCAGCATGGAATGCTACCCCGCCGCCAAAAGCGGCGGCCTGGGCGACGTGGTAGGCGCATTGCCCATCTACCTGAACAAGGCCGGGGTGTCCACCTCGGTCATCATGCCCAAACACGGTACAAAGTGGCTGGAAAAACAATGGTACCGCCAGGTTTATAGCGACCATGTCCGACTGGGTAGCGAGCTAATCTGGTTTTCCATCGAAGAGGTGATGAACGACCAGTTGGGCTTCCCGCTCTATGTGGCCAATATCCCCGGCAAGTTCGACCGCCCCGGCGTCTATAGCGACCCCGGCGGGGGATGGTACGGCGACGAGACGGAGCGCCACCTTTGCTTTCAGCAAGCCGTACTGAAATGGGTTGTCTCCATGCACTGGAAGCCGGAAATCCTGCACTGCCATGATCACCATACGGGGCTGATCCCTTTCATGGTAAAATACTGCCCGGAGTTCAACTCGCTCCGCAACATGCCCACCATCTTCACCATCCACAACGGCGCCTATCACGGCTCGTTCAGTTGGTCGAGGGTGGACCTGATGCCCATGTTCATCGCCAGTGCCAGGGGCTACCTCGATTGGGCGAACACCATCTGCCCATTGGCAGCGGGCATCAAAAACTGCTGGCGGCTCACTACCGTTTCCCCTGGCTACCTCGACGAACTGAAATACGACTCCAACGGCATGGAATGGCTCATCACCCACGAAATGGCCAAAGCCCAGGGCATCATCAACGGCATTGATACCGAACTATGGGATCCTGCCACCGACGAACTTGTTGCTTTCAAAATGGAAAACGGCGATGTAGAAGGTTTCAAAGCAAAAAACAGGGTGAAACTCTTAGACCGCTTCCGCATAAAGCCGGAGTTGCCCATTGTAACTTTCATTGGCAGGTTGGTCAATGAAAAGGGTGCCGATATCATCCCCGACACCATCCACAGGGCAAGGTACGGTGGTATGGAGTTCGGCTTTGTCGCACTCGGCACCGGCGACCGGGATTTGATGGACACGCTTGGACGCTTGAGAAATCAATATTCCGGTTATTTCGACGCTTCGCTGGAATACAATGAATCATTGGCGCACCAACTCTATGCAGGCTCGGATTTCATCTTTATGCCTTCGAGGGTGGAGCCTTGCGGCCTCAACCAGATGTACGCCTGCCGCTACGGCACCATCCCCATCGTGCGCAGCGTCGGCGGTCTGCGGGACACCATCATTGACATCGGCGACCAGGGGGGCCGGGGCATCCGCTTCAACAACTTTTCCGTGGATGATACCACCCATGCCATTTACCGGGCTATCAAGGTTTTTGAAAATAAAGAGGTGTTGGCCAATCTCCGCCAACGCATCACGCAGGTGGATTTTTCATGGGAGAAATCGGCGAAGGATTATATCAGGATGTATGAGGAGTTGAGTTGAAACCTCTATCCTTTCCTACCTTTGCCCAAACTACCCACGTCCCCACGCCCAAACAAAATTTACATGAGACACCTGTACATTTTCCTTGCTGTATTTTCGATCCTCTACCTCCTGGCCTGTACATCAGAGGCAAGTACATCAAGACCGCTCAACCCCAATGGCGACAGCGAACTTGCCCTGCTGATGCGGGCCATGTTCGAGGATGGGATGAAGGTAAAAGCCCAAATCCAGCATGGCGAAAAGCCCACCATCTCGGTTGATTTTATGAAAATATATGAGGCAAAGCCCACCGATCCCGTCAAAATGAAACCCGCCGAATTCAAAGTCCTTGCGCAGTCCTACGTGCAGGCCGTGCAAGCGCTGCAAGCTGCCGCACCCGGACAGGTAAAGGGGTTGTACAAAGGCATGGTCATTACCTGCATCAACTGCCACAATACGATTTGCCCCGGTCCGAAAGCCAAGATCAAGCAACTGTATTTGTAAAAGTCTGGTCACCGCGGATGGCGCCAATTTCTAAATTCGGTTAATTTGCAGAAATTCGTGGCTAAAACAAACCAACATGACTGCCCTCACCAAACACTTCCTCGTCCTCTTCCTTTCCGTTTTTACCCTGCACAGCCTTTTTGCCCAGGGTAAAATAACCCATATGGAGCCGCCCAATTGGTGGGTAGGTATGAAAAACCCAAATGTCCAGTTGCTCGTGCATGGCGAAGGAGTGGGCAATCTGACCCCCACCCTCCAATACCCTGGCGTGAAGCTGGAAATGGCCATTAAGGTAAAAAACCCGAACTATCTGTTCCTCGACCTGGTGGTTGATAAAACAGCAAAACCGGGAACGGTGAAGATTGATTTTGCCCAAAACGGCAAAACCGTGGAGTCCCGAACCTGGGAACTCTTGCAGCGGGAGGCCGGCGCTGCAGAGCGCCAGGGCTTCAACAACGCCGACGTGCTATATCTCATCACGCCCGACCGGTTTGCCAACGGCGACCCCAACAATGACCAGGTGGCCGGCCTCCAGGAAAAGCCCAACCGCTCCCTCGCTGGTGGCAGGCACGGTGGTGATATCGAGGGGATGCGCCAGCACCTGGACTATGTGTCTGACATGGGCTTCACCGCCATCTGGCTCAACCCCGTGCTGGAAAATGACATGCAGGCCTACTCCTACCACGGCTACTCTACCACCGATTTTTACAAAGTAGATCCCCGCTATGGCTCCAATGAAAGCTACCGCCAGCTCGCCGAAGAAGCCAAGATCAAAGGCGTGAAGCTCATCATGGACATGATCGTAAACCACTGCGGCCTGGAGCACTGGTGGATGAAAGACCCACCGATGGACGACTGGATCAACTTCCCCGACAAATACCAGGAAACCAACCATCGCAAATCAGTGATACAAGACCCCCACGCCTCGCAGCTAGACCACAAAATTTTCACGGACGGCTGGTTCGTACCCACCATGCCCGACCTCAATCAGCGCAACCCCCTCATGGCTACCTACCTCACCCAAAACAGCATATGGTGGGTAGAATACCTCGGCCTGGCTGGCATCCGCATGGATACCTATCCCTACCCCGACATGGATTACATGGCCGATTGGACCAAAGCCCTGATGACGGAGTACCCCAATTTCAATATCGTGGGCGAAGAGTGGCACGAAAACCCAGCCATCGTTTCCTATTGGCAAAAGGGCAAAGTGAACACCAATGGCTATACCTCTGACCTTAAAAGCCTGATGGATTTCCCGCTACAGGCTGCTTTGTCGAGGGCCCTGAACAACCCCGACCCTAACCGCTGCTGGGATATTCTCTACGAAACTATGGCCCAGGACTTCCTGTACCCCGATCCGATGAGCCTCGTCGTTTTCCCCGACAACCACGACATGAGCCGCATTTTCACGCAGGTCAACGAAGATTTCGATTTGTTCAAACTTGCCATCGCCTACACCCTCACCACCCGGGGCATCCCACAGCTCTATTATGGCACGGAGATTTTGATGAAAAACCCCGGCACGCAAGATCACGGCATCATCCGCTCCGACTTCCCCGGCGGCTGGGCCGGCGATGCCATTGATGGGTTCAATGGAAAAGGGCTGACCAACCAGCAACAGGAAGCCAAGGCTTTTGTGAAAAAACTGCTCACCTGGCGCAAGTCGGCCCCTGCTGTGCAATGGGGCAAACTGACCCATTTCATACATAAGGACGGTGTTTATGTCTTCTTCCGGTACAGCCAAAAGCAACGGGTAATGGTGGTGCTGAATAGGAACCCAACTGCGAAAACACTTGAATTGGAGCGGTTTGCGGAAATGCTGAAAGGCTATGACAGAGGGATAGACGTCCTGAGCGGTGGTAAATTCGATTTGAAGGGCAGCATCGAACTGCCGGCAAAAGCGCCGCTGGTGCTGGTACTGGAATGATCCGGCAGGCAAACTTCCATCGGGGCTTTGCTTTTACCCAAAAACAACGGACAACATGCTGACTTCATACAGTCATTTTATAAAAGCAATAAACGGGTCAATGGAAAGCAGCATTAACAGGCACTAATAATCTCCACTCGGCATGAGGGGCCGAAGTTTTGTTTTCCCTGGCCGAAGCCATTAGGCTGCTGGTGCGTGAAGCAGCGCTCGATGGAGTAATTGCCCCGGTACGTTTTCTCCGGTCTTCTTCTAAGGAAAGTCCCAGGTTTAACATCAAACGGAAGTATTCATTAGTGCCGGTTCACCAGCCCTAAACGGGCTTATGATTTCGCAGAACTTAAGTCCTCATTGTCCTAAAATACAAGGGCTGCAGAATGAAATAGAACCCCGAGCCTGCTGAGAGGCATCGTTTAGATCGACTCCGGCTTGTCGCTTTGCCAGAAGGCCCCTATCTTTTTGGGGCCATATTTGGGGCTTTTCAATGAATCTTTGTGGTTATTAGGCTTGGGGTTTTTGGTATTTCTCCTTTCTTTTCCTATCCTAAGCTGCTTTTTTTCTTCCCTTTTCTCTGCCAGCCATGATATCAATATCCCTCCACCCATCAATACTATAATCACTGCCAGGGACACCCATTCCGGCATTTCAACCTGGTGAAGGAACAGCATTTTTATGCCTACAAATGCAAGAATAGCCGCCAGGCTGTATTTGACGTACTCAAATTTATCCAAAATAGAAGCGAGCACAAAGTAAAGCGAACGCAAGCCGAGGATGGCAAATATATTGGATGTGAAAACAAGGAACGGATCGGTGGTAATGGCAAAGATGGCTGGAATACTGTCGAATGCAAACATCACATCGGTCGTCTCTACCACCACCAATGCAACAAACAGCGGGGTCATCGCTAGGATTTTTCCATTTCTTTTAATAAAAAACTGCTCCTTCCGCAACGATTTAGTTACAGGCAGGATTTTTCGGAGCTGGAGTACCACCGGGTTCTGGTCAGGATGTATCTGGTCACTGTCGGACTTTAACATTTTATAAGCGGTCCAAAGGAGTATAGCCCCAAAAATATAGGTGACAACATCGAACCGCTCAACCAGGTAAGCCCCCGCCCAGATCATGATGCCCCTGAAAATCAATGCGCCCAGGATTCCCCAAAACAAGACCCTGTGCTGGTATTGTTGCGGGATATGGAAATAACTGAAGATGACAGCAATCACAAAGATGTTGTCCATGCTCAATGACTGCTCGATGATATACCCGGTAAGGTAGGTAATGGCTGCTTTTGTGCCACCTACATCGTGCCCGATTTCCTCGCCTATTCCCAACCAGTGGTTTTCGTAAGAAAAGAAGATAAAGACACTAAACAGGAGTGAAGTGCCCACCCACAGCGTCGTCCAACGCAGTGCCTCCCTTGTGCTTATTTTGTGGGCTTCTTTATTGAAAACTCCCAAATCAAGCGCAAGAAAAATGAAAATCAACACAAAGAATCCTATCCAAACTATCATATAAGGTTTTATGATCAAACACACTCTCAAAAAAGGTGTTCAAAAAGCGGCGCAAGGTAAACAAAAGTAAAGTTATGCTGGCAGCAAGGCATCCACCAAGGACGCACCTTTTTCGACAAATAGATAAGGCCAGGACGTAAAAACCACTGTAAGGCAAGGGGACTTGCTTGAAAGGAAAGACATTTGGAGGCAAAAAAAGGCCCCCCTCCAAAATTCCGGAGAGAGGCTATCCCAAAAACCGATTACTTCTTGGGCTTAATGGGGATCAGTTTGACTGTAAGCATGACAAATGGGCTTACAGGATGAACGAGGATTATAACAATTGGCAAAAGATATTACTATCTTTTGCAGGTACGGTCTTGTTTGTTGATCAAAAAGTTTTTACAACATCACCGAAATAAGCTGCGAACAATGGAGGGTTGAAGAAATAAAAGCAAAAAAAGGGTAAGAAGCCAGGAATACCAATGGTTTGCGAGATGTCTAATGCTAAAAATCGGTTGTTAGGATAGGATAGAAAATTGGTGATGTCAATTGGTAGATGTCCTTTTTCCGGCTTCTCACCACGCTTTTGTGTTGAGTAACTTTCCTTTCATGTTCACAGGATTTAATGTAATAAACTATGTCAAAAAATCATGCCCAAAAGTAGAGGCTTGGCCTGATACCACAAAGTATTTATCAATAAATATTTCCTTCAAAAAGAATTTTTTTTAATGTGTTTCCGTGTCGTTCAAACAGTTTTGGATTGGCAGATGCATCCCCTTAAAAACGCAGAACCCCTCCCCGAAGAATCGGGGAGAGGTCTTGCGTGTTCTCAAGGGATTACAAATTGCATCTTCGTATTAATCCATCAGTAACATCATCTTCGTGGCCGAGTCGGTCGGCGTGTCAAGTTGATAGTAGAGGATACCGGTAGCAGGCAGTTCACGGCGCTCCAACCTGATTTCGTTGAAGCCTTTCGCAAATTCCTGTTTCACGGATTTCACTACTTTTCCGGACACGTCCGTCACAGTAAGCGTAGCAGCTACAGCTTCCGGCAGGTTGAAACCAATCACCGTGTAGTTGGTGAAAGGGTTCGGTGTGTTCTGGTACAACTCGAAATTACGGGTTGCGGCTGCGCCGTTGAATACCAGTTCCACATCGAGCAGGTCGCCATTGCGTTTGTACGCCTCCGCTTTTGTATAGCGGCTGTTCACGCTCAGCACATCGCTCAGCCTTGCGGCGGTTGTTGCTTTGAAAACAAGGCTGAACACCGTCTGTCCATCGGCAACATTGGCGTTGTTGTCGTTCCAGCTTGCGGTGATAGCGCCATTTTCCAGCAATGCAAGGCCGAAGTTTTCGGTACCGGCAACACCAGGAATCACGTCAGCGAAATCCAGTGCGCCTTTGTCAAAGTTCAAGGTGAACTGATAGCCAAGGACCTTGAAGTCGCTTGCCTTGAAGGCAACCGTGTATTCCTGGCCAGGATTCATTTGAACATCATCTACTGTGAAAACAAGCTTACCGTGTGTGCTGCGGTCTTCGTTGCCGGCAGCAAAGTTCGGAACAGCACTTGAGTTCACATCCCCGATTTTCACCGCTACAAAGTCGGCTGCCAATTGGTTGGCAGTGATATTGTTGACGTTGATAACTTCTGGGAACACGGTCTGCCAAGGATTCTGTGGGTTAGGGAACACAAAGTCCTTATCCACAAACCTCCAGGAAGTATTGTTCAGGAATTCAGTGTCGATGAACAGGATCACCTTGCGGATGGTCACCAGGTCGAACGTCGTCACCGTACCAGATTTATTGGCGTCGGCAGCGATGAGTTTGTATGGTGAATTCAGCGCCTGGATGCCCAGGATGTGCTTGGAGATCAACACGAGGTCGAACGTCGTCACACCATTGAGCGGGTTGTCATCTTTGACCGGGGTGATGGAATAATCACCGCCCGGAACCACTGCAAAGTTGAACATACCGTTGTTGTCCGTCATCATCGAGTTCTGAGAGGTGCCACTCAACTGAACATTGACATCGGCAACACCCTCATTGTCTTCCGTCTCAATCAAGCCACCAATATGGACGCTTAAGGTATCGTCACACTGGTTTTGGTTGGCCTGGATTTCAACTTGTGTAATGCAGAAGTCCTGATTGCCTGCAGCATCCGTTACATAAATCCTTACTGTACGCAAGCCGACACTGTCACAGGTGTAAACTTCACCCGAATCAACAGGGTTGGAGGAGAAGGAGAAACGCAGGGTGCCAGGGCAGTTGTCGAAGCTACCTGCATTGAAGTCAGAAGCCCAGGTCTGTACCATACCTGTCTGCATCAACTCTATCACCAAACCATCTTTGCAGTATGGAGTCGGGTTCTTGCAGTCCTTGACGGTAACTTTCGTTTCACATGCAGACTGGTTGTTGCAATTGTCCATTGCAATGTACTTCACATCGTATGTACCAGGTCCGACATTCGGGAATACGGTGAACGCATCCGTAGTCACACCAGCTTTGATTACAACGGAGCCAGCATTTTGATAGACACCATTGAATTTAATCTGGGCGGAGATGGTCACGACATGGCTACACTCGTCAACTACTGGAATTGGCAACTGCAGGCCAACTGTGCAGGAATTGTCCTCGATGCAAACCGTGTCAATGGTACAATCAACGAACACCGGATCAACGTTGTCAATCACTTTAATGGTCTGTTGATAGGTAATGTAACCATCCCATGGGTCGCTGTCAAGGTCAGTGTCAGGGTTGGTAGTTTGCGTTGCCTGTCCAGCACCCGGCTTGGAAGCTGAGTTCCAGCTATCACGGAAGGTGCGGGCATCGCAATCACCGTCGCCGTCAAGGTCGCAAAGTGGGAACACAAGGCCCAATTGATTTTCAGGCTGCTCCACAACTTCCTCGTCGATGTTGTTGCCAACAACGCACCAGTTGATAACTTTCCAGGTACGGAGGAGTTTGTAGCAGGCACCCTGAACGACATTGAACAACTGATCTTCGTAAGAAACAGCAACCAATTCGCAAGTCTCGTAGAAGATTTCAGGCTCACCAAAGTCTGGGGTTGTCGTACCGCAGTTAACCGTAATGTCCGCAGGGAATTCAACTACCCAGTCGGAAACATGGTCAACAAAGATGCGGGTCGTACAATTCTGGGAAGCTGCGTTGCCAGAGGCGTCAACAGCGGAGAAAGTACGGGTGATAACCCCTTCCAGGCACTGATCAAGGTTGATAGTCGTATTGCAGCTAACTGTTACCGGACAGTTGTCCTGGAAAGTAGCTTCACCGAAACCTGCATTGGTCAGGTAGGCACATTGCTGCGCACCAGTCAAACCTTGCAGTTGTGTTTCGAGGTTGTCAGCATACCAGTCGCAAGTGATGCGCTTGTCGGGCGGACAGAAAGTCCTGATAGGCGCAGATTTGTCGTTGACGTTCACAGAAACCATGCAATCATTGTAGTTGCCGTTGCAGTCGAAGGCACGGAAAACAACCGTTACAGGACTGTTGGCAATGTCTGCACAGCAGAAGGTCACGCTTGGGCCAAAGTTCTGACCACCAAGACCGCATGGGTCGCCGTCCATTTTACGGACTTCAAAGTGGTCGAGGCAGCAACCATCGTAGCTTCCATCGTCGAAGGTAGAAGCATAAACCGTTGCAAGGCCATCGCTGGACAAGTTCACGTCAGTGATTTCATCGCAAACTGCAACTGGCGCAGTCAAGTCTTTTACGATTACAGTAAGTTCGAGTTCTGTGATGTGGCCGCACTGGTCTTCAGCACGGTAAGTGATGACATACGGGCCACCAAGTGGAAGACCGCCACCAGGAATGATACCACCGTTGGTCGTACCACCACCAGGTGTTTCTACCGTAATGTCAACAATCTGATCGCACACAGCATCTACCTGAGCGTATGGGACGAATATCGCATAGCATGGGTAGTGCGGATAGTTGCCAGGTTCCGTAGCGTTCATCACGCAATAACCGGTAGCTGGATCTGTTTGCAGGCAATCAACTGTTATGATTGGAGCCACATTCTCGATCTTGATATACTGTACGTGTACCGTTTGAGTTGGAGGGCCGCCGTTGGCTGGGCACCAGTCAAAGAGAGTCCAGGTACGGACTACTTTGTATTCGTTGGTACAAACGTTCACAATCTGATCTGAAACAGTCAAACCGAGGTTACAGATACCGTTGCCGGCAAGTGACAACTTACCATGCTTGTAGCTGAAAATGTAAGGCCATCCAAGCGAATCAGCACTGTAGTTGCTGGCTGCCAGTTGGTCAAGGTATGGATAGTTACAAGCTATCACAGTATCAGCTGGCCAGGTTACTTGATTTGCTTCACCCCTCACCCAGGTAATGTGCTGCTGGCAAGTGTCTTTATTGCCCCAGATGTCCTGGATGATGAAAGTACGGGTGATATTGGCAATCAAGGCTGGATTGTCGGTACACTCATAAAGTGTATAGTCATCCGTGTAGGCAAAAGGCCAAACCCAAGGTGAACAGTCGGTAGCAGAAGGCTCGCCAAGGTACAGGAGTGAATCGTTCACAGGAACGAGGTTACCCCAGTAGTCTTTGGCTGGGTAGCATGGGTGGTTAAATGGCACCCAGTACACAACGCTATCAGGATCAACTGTACAAAGGATTTCAACATCGTTGGGGCAAATAGCCACCGGTGAAGATTTGTCTTCCACCAGGATATGGCCCCAGCAAGTATTTCCGCTTACAGGATGTACAAGGGTATAGCTCAGGTTAATGCCTACGTGGGCACCCGTCACTACGTTGTGTGGGTTGAGCGGAACGCCGTTTGGCAGGTAAATATTAACTGAGTAATCATCGAAACAAGCATACGTTCCTTCCAGTACATCATCTGGCAGGATAACACTACTACAGGTTACTGGATCAAGAGTCACGTGCAGCAGGTCGTTACAAACTACCTGTGAAGGAGTGGTAACAACTTGGAAGAATTGTGTAATGCTCTGGATGCAACCTGGGTCGAGGCGGGCGTCGTTGCTGTTCGCAGCATCACCAGGCACAAGGATGCCGTTGATTTTGCGTGAGAAGGCAGCAGAACCTCCATCAACAATCACAGTCAATGTGTGCTGTCCAACAGACAACGTGGAAGGATCCACTTGTGCTACTGGAACACCATCAACCAGGAAGGTGACACTAACATAGGCATTAGCACCTGCATATTGGTCAACAACTGTTGGTACAAAAGCAGGAGTGCTGAGACAGAATGGGCCGAAAGGACCACCGCTGATGACCGGAGTTGGATAATGACCGACATTCGACAAGGTAACCGTCTGGCCAAGGTTATTGGTCGCAGTAGCAGTGTAACCGATGGCTTCAACATACTTCGTTTTCAAAGTATAGAAGATCATCTCGTCTGCCTCATCAATTTGACCGTCACCGTCGTTGTCAATACCATCAGCTGTACCCATTGTAAAGGCAGTACCGTTGCTTACAGGCGTCGGCGCAGCAGGTGGGTTGGCGCTTGCATTGGTGTACAAACCATTGGAGGTCGTAATAGTCCAGGTTTGCATGGCCAAGCCACTGATAGTAATCAATTCCGCAAATTGACCATTGGTCAAAGTAGTGGCATTGTTCAGGCAAGACGAAGCCAGCGTAGCACCAGGCGCACAGGAACCGATTCCCTGGTTAACCGTAACCACAATTGCACAGGTAGCTGTATTGCCACATGGGTCAGAAATGGTCAAGGTAACGTTGTTCGGGCCAATGTTGGCGCAGGTGAACGTAGTTGGGTTTCCAGTAATTGTCAGTGCAGAGAATGGTGCGCAATTATCAGTAGTGCCTACAGCCAAGCTATCAGGCGGGAAAGATGCCACACCAGATTTATTTAATGTAATGGTAGCATTCTGACAAACAGGAGTTGGAGCCTGTGTATCTTGAACCGTAATTACTTGGGTATGCACCAACATATTACCTGCCTGGTCAGTGACTTTCCAGGTACGGGTGATCGTGTAATTGTAGTATGTACAATTGTTAGGATCAGTACCTTGCGTACTGGTTTGTGTGAAAGTGATCACCAGGAGGTTAGAAGGTGTACAATTATCGTGGACATCATCGGTAGTGAGTACAAATGCGGGTGGGACTGCATTACATTGAACCGTGATATTACCTGGCATTACAATGTCTGCATCGAATTCAGGATTTTGTGTATCCACCACCTGAACATCAAACACACAAGTTGAAGAGTTGC
This sequence comes from Lewinellaceae bacterium, assembly GCA_020636005.1. Taxonomy (GTDB): domain Bacteria; phylum Bacteroidota; class Bacteroidia; order Chitinophagales; family Saprospiraceae; genus UBA6168. Next base: position 3,200,246 of record JACJYR010000001.1, on the reverse strand, counting down.
CATAAATATCAGTAGCTGTGTAAGTTACAGTCATCGGCATACCAACTGGCACTGGAGTACCATTGGCAGGGCCACCTGTCTGGGTTACAGAAGCCAATTCACAGTTGTCAGTAGCGACCGGGATAGACCAGTTGAGCTTACCGCTGCACTGGTCAGGGTCGTTGCCAATCATCACCATCGTTGTAGGACAGTTGACGAAAGTAGGAGCTTCCGTATCATTGACCGTTACCGTAATGGAGCAATCGGCAGTGTTGCCGGAAGCATCGGTCACGGTGAACCCTACAATCGTAGTACCAACCGGGTAGAAACCACTGGCGTTGGAAGTATAGTTGTAGTTGTTGATGATAGAAACGATTCCGCAATTGTCATCCGCCATCGGGTTATTGATGTCAAGGTCGGCACCACATACACCTGGATCATTGTCAACAATGACGTTGCCAGAGATGCCACCAGTACCAATGGTCACGCTTGCATCATCAAACATTACTGCTCCACCACCGGACAAGGTGACAGAAACAACCACAAAGCGAGCATTTACAGTACCGGCTGGTACAGTTGCGCTAACTGTGGCTTGCGTCCAAACGTCTGTTGGGAGGTTGGCAGCAGTGAATTGAGGCGACTCAACGAACGACAGTACAGTATTAGCTGCATCGAGGAATTCGAACTTAACAACAGCAAACTGGTTTGGTCCGATTGGATCGAATGAAGCATTGCGAATCCATGCAGAACCATTCAGTTGGTCACCGACAGTAACCGGGAAATCTTGGAAAACCCCGGCAGCACCACCAAAAGTCTTCAGCATAACGTTTCCGTCGTGCGTGAAGAAAGGAGGAGATACGCTTGCAAACAAGCGGAAAGCAGGGCCAAAGTTGGTCCAGTTATCAGTGATTTGGCTATCGAATGGTCCACCTGCCTCAAAGCTTGGGTTTGCCAAGACGTTGGCCGGAGCACCGCTATTGCAGTTGATCGTCGGATCCTCGTCATCTGTGATGATGATTTCGATTCCGCAAATTGCAGATTGGTTACCGGAAACATCCGTTGCAATCCAGGTAACAGTAGTAGAACCAACAGGGAAGCTAGTACCGGCAAGGGTATTAGGATCCACTGCAAATGGATAGTTGTGGGTAATGGTAACTGCACCGCAGTTGTCAGCACCGACGGCATCAAAGCCAGTACCTGGCATGGTGAAAGAACAAACACCAGGATCGGCAGTGTGCGTCCTTACGCTTGGGCCGCAGTTGATAGTTGGCGCAACTTCATCATAAACAAGGATAGAGAAGCTGCAGGTTTCCGTGTTGCCACCTATATCAGTCACTTGGTATGTCTGGACTGAGGTGCCAACCGGGAACACATCCCCACTGGTCAGGTTGGAGTTGTTTGCTACCAAAAGCTGACCACGGATTTCACCACCTGGGTTGCCTGTTGTGTGGATATTCACATAAAGGTTACCAGCCAATAATTCCGTTACCTGGGCAGGAGTCAAGCTGATATTGGTGCTGAAAGTTCCGGCAGTAACGCCTGTTGGGAAACCTAAGCCTACCAAATCAATAATAACACCGCCATTCGAACCAGCAGGCGCATTGTGGATATGGGCAGCAACTACATTGCTTCCCAATCCAGAGAAAGCAACATTTAAGTTGAATGAGCCGCTGCTCACGCTAACCGTTCCGCTCAATGTGCCAGTACCTAATGAACTTGTAGGTGGCACTTCAAAGCCGCCATTCATCGTACCGGTGATGGTAGCTACTTGTTCAACAGTAAATGAGCAATTGTCGGTTACGGTAGGTGCTGGATAGTTCACAACCGCAGCACATACTCCAGCATCAGCATGAACAGTCAGGTAACCTGGACATTCGATATCCGGCACCTGCTCATCATTCACTGTTACATTAGTAGTACAGATTGATGAATTACCAGCCAAATCAACGACTTGAAGCGAAACAACGACTGGGCCGGAGAGGACATCAGCACAGGATACGTCAACCGAACCGCTCCATGGTGCGCCGCCTGTGCGGCTGATATACCTGGTAGCGATCTGGCAGTTGTCGTAGCTGCCGTTGTCGATATCAGTGGACAGAATAGTAAACTCCCCGTCGCCATCCAAAGCAACTGCATAATCAGGAGAACATACCGGTGTCGGCATGTCATCATCATTGACAGTTACTGTGAAAGAACAGGTTGCTGTGGTATTGTCAGCAAGGTCTGTGTATTCCCAAGTAACGGTAGTAGTACCAACTGGGAAATCAGCACCTGGCGCATAACCAGCAACAAGAACACCTTCCAGGTTCGGGCCATCGCAGTTGTCCTCAAATTGTGGAAGTGCATAATTAAGTTGTGCACCACAAATGTCAGCATCAGTTCCGATGGTCGTATTGCTTGGACAGAATGTAACTGTCGGGCTTTCATTATCTTCAATGACTATCTCTATAGTACAGTTGGAAGAATTGCCTGCCGTATCAGTTGCAGTCCAAATAACATGGGTAATACCTACTGGGAAAGTAGCCCCCATTAAAGTATTCGCAGAAACTGCATGGCCTGCAGAAACTGGGTAGTTGTGAGACAGGATAATAGAACCCGGTCCGTTAGGCGGCGAACAGTTGTCCGTGGCCGTAACATCGAATCCAATACCTGGCATTGTGTAATTACAAGAATCCAGGGAATTACTGCGAACCCTTACAAGTGGTGCGCAATTCAGCACTGGAGGCACATTGTCAACAGTGATTTGGTGGCAACGATATTGGTTGCAGCCAAGGTCACCAGTTTGTACACATACTGTATAGGTACCAGTGTGGTATCCTACAAAAGTACCTGTGCCATCTCCATTGTTGGTTACAACAGCGTTGAGGCCGTCACCACCGAACCAATAGATTTCGGTGATACCATCAGGAGAGGAAGGTAGCACAGAAGGATCTGCACTGCCCAATGCCAGATTCACCGGCTCGTTTGCACAAGCAGTGCTCGGAAGCGGGAATTCTGGATTGCTGGAAGCCCTTACTTCAATTTCAGCAAAAACGATTGAATAGCAGCCCGAGTTGGGGTTGCCAATTTCATACTGAATAATGTGCAAGCCCTCTCCAGCAGCTACTGGATTGAAGACAGCCGTTGTACCGGTGCCCAGGTCAGTAATAGTACCCGCCGGGCTGTTTGGCGCACTGAAAACACCAGGCGTACCGCAGACAACAGGCGTACCACTGTATTCAATGAAAGCAGGTCCGTCTTGAGCGCAAAGCGGTCCGGGGACAGCCAAGCCTCCAACGTCAGGCTTCTGCTCAATGGTGATAACAACCGTATCGCTGGTTGGTACACAGTCATAAGCATAATATTGTATAACTGTAAGCGTACCGCACTCGCCATGATAGACGTAGTTGTTTGCGTTGATGGTACCTACACCATTCAAGCCTCCCTGCTCCGTAACAACATAGGTGCCTGAACCCGTCATAGGTTGTGGGCCAGCCCTAAGCGCATCGAAGCTAATAATCTGATCAGGCAACATGCAAAGTGAAAAATCGTCCACCAAAGCCACTTCGGCTGGTGTGTAATCTTTTGCGACTACAATCTGGTGGCACTGCGTCTCCTCGCAGCTTGGAGCACCAACTGTTACGCAAACATTGTAGATGCCAGGCCCAACCGAAGGATCAAAGCTACCGGTAAACCCAAGGTCTGTAACACTGATACCCGACCAAGTAACATTGGCAGCAGTAACGGGATTGGCACCACCATCATTCAATGGATTGGTAAGTGACAGATTGATTGGTGGGCTCGATTCGCAAATAGTGTCTTGCAACACGAATGCTGGATTGCCAGACTCGTGTACCCTTACTATCTGAGAAATGTAGAATGTATCGCAAACACCGTTGGTGACACGCATGGTAACGGTCACGTCAACAAATTCTTGTGAAAGTGGACCTGCTGTTGGGTCAAACACACCCGTAGATGCATTGGTGATAAACCCGGCAGGCATGCTGGTAAACAGTAGTGAAGCACCAGTAGGCACACCAGTGATATTAGGAATTTCAAGTCCTTGATCCTGGCACATGACGGCTGCCATTGTAAAATGACCATCCGGTTTCTCATCAATTGAGATAACGACCGTGTCAGCTTCGACAGCATTATCGCAATCTGTCAATGAATAAATTACGGTTACGTTACCGTCACCGCCAAGGTATTGGAATAGGTTCCCAATCCTTTGGCCTGTGGCAGCACCACTAAATATTATAGTGTCAAACGAGCCACCCTGGATAGAACCAGGAGCGAGAAGGCCTTCAAGATCAAAAATCTCAGTAGCCTCCATACAGATCGTCGTATCGGCAATCAAAGCTGCATCAGCAGCATTGAACTGAGGGGACACCATTATATTATGTGTCTCCTGCACATGGCAGCCCGGAGGGCCTACCGTGTAAGTAACTGAATATGAACCTGGGTCAGGCACCCCGTCATTATCCAGATCGGGGAAAGCGCTAGCCTGGATTTGAACTCCAGAAGCGCAGGATGCAGAAGCACTGACCGTTATATCCCCACTCCAAACACCGCAGGAAGGAGTGTTCGGGCCAAGTTCGATACATAATGGAAACTCATTGGGGCAAACGATGAAATCGCCACCACCGATTGACCAGTCAGCAGTCAGATCGATATCAGCAACCACAGAGACCGCACATGAGCCAGAACCAACATTGGCGAAACAATCCGTTGCCCCAATGTTAATGAAAAGGTTGGCCTTATTGATGTCCGCACAAGTGAACATCATTGGGTCGAGGTTAGAAAGCACTGGATTAGGATCGCAAGCGTCCGTTACCGTAACCCCATTTGCCGTCAAAAAGGCCAAATCAATAATGGCCATATCCGTTTGGCACGTAGCCCCATTAAATGGAACTACCACCGTAATAGGATTGGGCGGGCAAACAATTGAAGGAGGAGTATTATCAGTAAATGTCAGCAAAGCTGGGCAAGTAAGTGGTGTGCTTTGGTTGCCAAAACAGTCAACTGCTGTGAAAGTCACAGAGATGGTGTTGTTCGGCGGGCAGATACCACTCACGTCGGTTAAGCCAATTGGGCTTTGGATCCATGTCTGCGGCCCCAAACAGTTGTCTGTTGAGGTCATGAACCCTGTAAGGTCAGGCACGTTCACCATACAGTTGCCATCGGTGACCAGGGTCGCCTGTGGTGGAACATCTCCACAATTACTAGTAATTGTAGGTGGAGTCTGATCCTGTATATGAATCGTGTAGATATGGGTGGAGTCGTTGTTATAGCAATCTTCCACCGTGACGAAGATTTGCTGAACCTTTTCCAATACACATCCCGTAACGGGATCCATATTTAAGGTGTAAGGTGTTCCAGCAGATGGTGCCTGGAAAATGTTAACCGCACCGCCACAGTTATCTGGGCCGACCGTCACCAGGCCAGTGAGATCCGGCGTCAGGTTACCACAATTGATATTGCCAATATTAATGGCAGGAATTGTGTCCGAATAAGTTCCATTCGCAAATGGTGCAAATGTGGCCGCTGGCCCCAGTGTATCTGCAACACCCACGTTGGCAATACAACTGTTCATGTTACCAGATGCATCCTGTGCCGTTACCGTTACCATACGGATCACCGGGTTGGGGTCAGTAGGGCAAGAAGGACCTGCCAACGGACCTGCCGGGCTGAAAGTGATAGTTATGTCGGCTGAGTCCGTACAGTTGTCAGACAAACCAACAAGGATTTGATCCAGGATAACCGCCTGAGTTAACACTACCTGACAGTTCGCATCAGCATACAGTTGAGGGCTGCCGCAGGCGATAGTCGGGTTTGTGTTGTCAAACACATTTTGGATAATGTCTGGACAAACTTCAGCACACAGCATTCCGAACATTGGATCGCCAGGGACCTGGTTCAGAAACGCAGCGCCTACCTGAACGGTTTTATTGCCCGTTCCGGCAGGGAAAAGAGTACCAGACATCGGTGCCTGGACAACGCCAACGAAAAAATAGCCAGCGCCCGCAGTCCCGGAGACATCGGCATTAGGGCCGACCCCACCCATGACTCCATCGGCGCCAAACTTGAACTCCGGAACCACCGCCTGGCAATTACTGCCTACGGGTATTGGCGCCGGATTCGTTGGAGGGCAATTAGTCACCATGTTGCCAGAACCTGGCGGACAAGGATCCATAATTTGCCCGAAAGCAAAATGCCCGACCAGCATCATCGCCAGAGTAACCACTAAAGAGAGCGGCTTCTTGGACGAATGCCGTCGGAGCATCGTGCCCCAAATTTTGGCAAACGTAGAATTCGTTTTTTTCATAAGATTACAATTTGTTTAACTTTTTAAAATTTTGGTTTTCAGAAACATGGATAAAAAAAAATAGTATGTTAACGCCTCATTCCGCTTAAAGAAATCAGGCTGTCTATCAAGGTGCCTACAAACTAAATCCGGTGACATTAGGGAAATCAATCCAACAGGAAAATCCAAAGGCAAGGCAGGATGCCTTTGCTTTTGGAAGCATGGATTGAAAGACAGGTGTAAAGTCTTGTCATGGATTATAGCTTGTTAAATAGCTGCCATCTGATTGGCAGTAAAAAAAAATCGATTGAGTGCCGAGGGAATGTACAAATCATTCCTTTTGACACATTATTATATATAGTCAGTTTCAAAATTGCCAAAACCACCCATTGACATCCTGATGAAATAATCTTCTATCAGGTTGCGGGTTTGTTTGATGTCCTTACTTGTAAATCGGAAATTGGGAGAAAATCTTTGAAGACGAAACAATTGGAATCTCTACGGCAGATCAGTCAAGCCGAAAAAGGAGGTAGTAACTTCGTGGAATACTTGGGAAGAGTAATGGGCGAGGAGAAGTAAATACTTGGTGTACTGAAGGTGTAAGTTTCGTCTTTTTCATGAGATTCGTTGTTCAAGGGACAATAAAAAACTAAGTTGTTTAGAAAACGAGCGCAAGTTATACAAAAAAGCCTAACCGTACAATTACTGTCAGGTTTTTTATTTTAAATTTTATGAAAAAAAAATTATGTTTTTGTGCGGGCAAGAATCCCACTTATGCAACTATTTGATTTTCATCTTTTTAAAAAGAACTTATTCCCTTAAACCCTTTTTTAACTTTCAGAGAAAATATGCACTTAAAACTTAATAGGTTTTTTCCAGACTATTTCAGTGTGCACGCCTACCCTTATTCAAAAACCTCGCCAACCGAAGTCATCCTTCTTACTTTTTCAAGGCCCAACCGCCAGAGCCCGGAAAAAGCTGAAAAGTCAATCAAATATTGGATTTACAGCTCCCGGGTATTCTCCAGAATTTGATTCCATTTATTTTCGTGGCATAAGTTTTGAACTTTTATGCCCGAAAATTGTCAATAGTTTCAGTTTTTTAAAATCAATGAACCTTACTATAAATATCACCGCTTGTTGTTGCTGTTGCTGCACCCTTCCCCACAGGAAAGGCTCAATGGTATTTAGGTGATGATGCAATTACTTGATTATCAAACAAAAAAGCCTTTCCGCAACCGGAAAGGCTTTTTTGTTTTCATAACTTTTGAAAATCTCATGACCGCAACTTTTCAACTACAACGTCTCTCGTCCGAAGAGAAAATATGGCGTACCGGCCAACTGGTTGGCAGGACACCCCTGCACGAAATCACAAGGGTATTCCAAAAACCGGGTGTCCGCATTCTGGCAAAGCTGGAATGGCAACAGATAGGTGGCAGCGTAAAATCACGCCCAGCTTTCAATATCATCAAACAAGCAATCCGTTTGGGTTCTTTGGGAAAAGGACAGGAATTGCTCGATGCGACCAGTGGCAACACCGGGATTGCTTATGCGTCTATTGGTGCTGCACTGGGGATACCAGTCACCCTTTGCCTTCCGGAAAATGCCTCCTCTGAGCGGAAAAGCATTCTGGAAGCCCTGGGTGTAAACATTGTTTATACCTCCCGTTTTGACGGCACGGATGGTGCCCAGTTAAAGGCAAAGGAGCTTTTCAGGGAATATCCGGATCGTTTTTTTTACGCCGATCAGTACGCCAATAAGCATAATTGGCAAGCTCATATTGAAACAACTGCCCCTGAAATTTGGCAGCAAACCTGCGGAAAAGTAACCCACTTCGTAGCGGGTTTGGGTACCACAGGCACCTTCACCGGTACCGGGCGGGGCTTGAAAAATTTCAACAACAGCATCGAACTGGTAGCCCTGCAACCGGACAACCCCATGCATGGACTTGAAGGCTGGAAACACCTCGAAACGGCCATCGTACCAAAAATCTACGACCCTGCCCTCGCTGATCGCCTTTTTGAAATTGATTCTTGGGAATCATACGATATGATTCGCCGCATTGCCCGTGAAGAAGGATTGCTCGTCAGTCCTTCGGCTGCGGCCAACCTCATTGGTGCCATCAGGGTAGCGGAGGAAATAGAGCATGGCGTCATAGTCACTACGTTCGCCGATAACGCAGACAAGTATTCTGAAGTGATGAAACAAATTTTCAACTAAAAAAAAATGAACACTTACAAAATCAGTATCGAGGAAGCTCCCCTGAATGTCATCTATCGTCATGGCGAGAAAGCTTTTCCCTATGAATGCTGCGGCTTTCTTTACGGAGATGAACAAAACGGCCGACGCATCACATTGGCAAAACCGGTAGCCAATAGCAAAGAGGGCGACCAACGCCGGCGTTTCGAGATTTCTCCGGTTGAGTATATGAAAGCAGAAAATTACGCATTGGAAAACAACCTGTCATTGCTCGGCGTATATCATTCGCACCCCAACCACCCGGCCATTGCCTCGCAACATGACCTGTCTGTGGCCATGCCTTATTTTTCATACGTCATCGTTTCGGTAATGGACGGAAAAGTTGCAGACATCAAATCATGGCAACTGAAAGAGGATAAACAGGAATTTTACGAAGAAAGGGTGAAAATTGAAACTGACACGTTCTCACCCGTTTAATTGAAAAATGCACTACATCTTCAAATGAAAATTATTCAACATTTTAAATATCAAGTAACGAGTGAAAAATAACCTGTCATTTTATAATCCTGAAACCACTTCGAGGAAAGGTTTTTTTAAAATAAAATGGTCAGCTTATTTTTACTTCGATCCTAAATCAAAAAATCATGGCAAAAATCATCATCCCGACGCCCCTGCGTAAATTTACCGGCAACACTGCGACATTTGAAACCAAAGGCCAGACCATCGGGGAGGCCATCCAGGAGCTAATCGATAACCACCAGGCACTGTCAAAGCATTTGCTGGATGACAATAATAAACTTCGTTCATTTATCAAGGTTTACCTGGGCGAAGAGGATATCAACTCCCTTCAAAAAGAAGCCACCTCCGTCGCTGAAAACGCAGTCATTAGTATTGTGCCCGCCATTGCTGGCGGCTGTTAACTAACTTGCTAACATCCAATCCATTATGAAAAATCTGTTGCTTATTTTATTTGCCAGTACCCTGTTTGTTTTTTGTAAAAACGAGCAACCAAAAACGGATGAACCCGAAGCCAAAAAGGCACAGCCCGCCGTACAGCAAAGGCCCCCAGGTGAACATACTGAAATCGGGAACTTTGAATACTGGCACTACATCAAGAACGAGGGGCCAAAACCCCTTCCCTCGCAGGTCGTTTTTTATAATTACCAAATGCGGCAGGGAGGGAGAATAGTTCAAACCAACTTTGGGGGTACACCAAGCGGCGGCATCATCCCCTCAGAAGAGGATGCCAAAAACGACCCCCAGGCTTTGGTTGAAGGCCTGCGCCACATGGCAGTTGGTGATAGTATGACCATCGTTTTCCCCGTCAGCGATAACCCTGACAGCAACTATGTTTACGACATCGTACTGCGTGCCATCCACTCCAGGTGACAGGCGCAGGGCGAGTTGTTTTTCAAAAAAAAATCGAATTCATGAACCAGGATATTCAATTGAGCGGTGCCGAAATGGCCCGCTATGCCCGCCATATCACCATCCCAGAATTTGGGCTGGAAGGGCAAAAGAAACTGAAACAAGCCAAGGTGCTCGTCATCGGATCCGGTGGGTTGGGCAGCCCGGTACTGCTGTACCTGGCAGCGGCCGGCGTCGGTACCATTGGCATCGTTGACTTCGATACCGTGGATGAAAGCAACCTCCAGCGACAGATACTTTTTAACGTGAACGACGTTGGCCATTCAAAGGCCGAGACGGCCAAAAGCAGGCTCGAAGCGCTCAATCCCCACATCAACATTATTGTTTATAAAACCCGTTTCACCAGGGAAAATGCGCTCGAACTGGTTAGCCAGTACGACGTGGTCGCCGATGGCACCGATAATTTCCCGACCCGTTACCTGGTAAACGATGCTTGTGTACTCGCCGGAAAGGTAAACGTCTATGCTTCCATTTTCCAATTCGAGGGGCAGGTCTCCGTTTTCAATTTTTTGAACGCAGATGGAACCAGGGGGCCAAATTACCGGGATATGTTTCCAGAACCACCGCCCCCGGGCCTCGTCCCAAATTGTGCCGAAGGCGGTGTGCTCGGTGTGTTGCCTGGCATTATCGGCTCCATGCAGGCCAGCGAGGTCATTAAAGTCGTCACAGGCGTCGGCGAGCCACTCGCCGGCAGGTTGTTCCTTTTCGATGCGGCGAGCTTTACCACCCGCATATTGAAAGTGCAGAAAAGCCCTGCTACAAAAATAACGGAGCTGATCAACTACGAACAATTCTGCGGCATCGAGCCACCCGCTGAAAAGCGGGCGGTCAAAGAGGTGTCTGTACAAGAACTGCATGAATTGTTTGAACAAGGCGCTGATTTTCAATTGATTGACGTAAGAGAACCACACGAATATGCCGTCGCTAATCTCGATGGAGAACTCATCCCGCTTGCTACAGTAGCCGGCGCTGCCCACCGGATTTCAAAAAATAAAAAGGTCATCGTCCATTGCCGGAGTGGGGTGCGCAGCGCCAACGCCATCCGCGAACTGGAAGACCTTTTTGGCTTTGACAACCTTTACAACCTGAAAGGGGGGATACTGGCCTGGAGCAAAGAGATTGACAGCGAAGTGCCTGCTTATTGAGGCAAAGCCTTAATTTGGCCGTTCTATCTTTTAATTCTTTCAAACACAAGCCCTTTCAATGGCCTATACCGAATCAAACATGATGGCGCTCGGAACAGAGGCGCCCAGCTTTACTTTGCCCGATACAATTTCTGGGAAAATGATCACCTTAAACGATGTTGCAACTGACAAAGGCACCGTCGTTATGTTCATCTGTAACCATTGCCCATACGTCATCCACGTCAACCCTGAAATCGTACGTTTAGCCAATGACTACCAAAAACAGGGCGTCGGCTTCGTCGCCATCAGTTCCAACGACGTGAAGCATTACCCTGCCGATGCCCCTGACAAGATGAAAACAGTAGCTTCGGAGGCAGGGTACCCTTTCCCCTATCTTTACGACGAAACACAGGCAGTGGCCAAAGCCTATGATGCTGCCTGTACGCCCGATTTTTATGTTTTTGATGGGAGAAAGAAACTCGTTTACAGGGGTCGCCTGGACGACAGCCGCCCCAATTCCGGCAAGCCACTGACAGGCAAAGATCTAAGGGCTGCACTGGATGCAATGCTGGGCGGCCATGAAGTGGAGAAAAAACAGTATCCCAGCGCTGGCTGCAATATCAAATGGAAGAAAGACTGATGTCAGGATAGTCTAAAACCGGCCTTCGCCACAGGAAAGTTTTAGGTTTAAAAAACTGACTCAGCCACCTGCCGAATTGTATCGGCATCGCCCATCGTATAGTAGTGAAGGCAGGGAGCCCCCTTTGCTTTCAATTCCTTTGACTGCATGATGCACCACTCCACCCCAGCTTGCTGGCGGGCTTTGGCAGTAGTAGCCTTAGCCAGTTCCTTGGCCAGTTCCTCCGGTATGTCTATATGGAAATGACGGGGGATGGAGTTGAGTTGGTAAGCTTTGGTCAGGGGTTTGAGGCCGGGAACAATCGGGACGTTAATACCCGCTTTACGGCAGGCATCCACATAACTGAAATAGTGCTTGTTGTCGAAAAACATTTGTGTCACTATATAATCTGCACCCGCATCTACTTTTTCCTTTGTGTAATCCAGATCAATTTGGAGGTTGGGCGATTCAAAATGCTTTTCCGGGTAGCCTGCTATGCCGATACAGAAATCGGTTTTTTCGCCTTGGGCAATGTCCTCATCTAGGTACTTCCCCTGGTTCATATCGGCTATCTGCTTCACCAGATCAAGTGCGAACTCATGGCCGTCTGGTTCCGGCACAAATTTGCCATCAAACGTCCTGGCATCGCCACGTAGCGCCAGCACGTTGTTAATGTTCAGGAAATTAAGGTCAATCAGAGCGTTTTCTGTTTCTTCTTTGGAGAAACCGCCACAAATCAAATGCGGCACGGCGTCCACCCCATACCGGTGCATGATGGCGGCGCAGATTCCGACTGTGCCGGGCCGTTTGCGAATGGCGGTTTTTTCAAAATAGCCACTGGGCATTTTTTTATAAACAAAATCTTCCCGGTGGTAGGTGACGTCAATGAAGGGAGGCTTGAACTCCATCAGCATGTCGAGCGTCTCGAAGATAGCCTGCATACTGCCCCCTTTCAAGGGCGGCAACACCTCAAAGGAAATCAGGGTCTGGTTATTGGCGTTCTCTAAATATTGGTTTACTTTCATGGTAGCGGTTTGGCTGGCTGGCAGCAGCAATGGTAATTTGTGTGAAATGAACGTGAATATTCGAATCTGCGAAAAGTTCGTAAAACGGTTAATCAAAGGTTTCGTTTACAATCACTGCGGAATGTCCCCGATCACCATTATTTTCGCAAAACTAATAGCATCTTACATTATTTTGCAAACATGGTTTCACTACGTGATATTTTCAAAAAACAAACAGGCGTCCTGCGTGGGCTCAAAATCTCCTATGTTATCAACAACCTGTTGAACGCTGACAAACTCCGGCACAATAAAAATCTCTATAAAAAGCATGGCCTGCGGAAAAGTGTTTTTAGCCCCATCGGCAGCCACGACTTCAAAAAACATTCCACCGAGATACCCTGGCTCGACCGGCCAGGTGCCGAACATGCGCTGGAAGAACATCCCGATTTTCAAAAATTCAGCGCACCCGAACAGGCGCAGCTAAGGCAATTCGTCAACAAGGGCTACATGATCTTCGAAGGTTTTTACAGCCCGGCATCGGTAGCCAAAGCCAACGATGAAATGGATCGCTTGCTTCGGGAGCATAAGACAGATTTCAACTATACGGGCAGAAAAGTCATGGATGCCTACCGATTTTCTACTGCCCTTGATCAGGATTTTTTTAAAAATGACCGCCTTTTAAACCTCCTGAATTTTGCGATGGGCAAAAAGGTTATCCCTTTCCAGACCATCAACTTCCGGGAAGGCAGCGAACAACGGGCCCACTCCGACAGCATCCACATGACCACCGAGCCGCCTGGCTACCTCATTGCATCCTGGACGGCCCTGGAAGATTGCCATGAAGGAAACGGTGCCCTGTTTTACTACCCCGGTAGCCACCGGCTGCCCTACATCACCTGCCAGGACTACGAATCGGGCAACACTGCCTGGAGCCTTGGCGAAGAAAGCAACCGCCGCTATGAAGACCGGATCGAAAAGCTCATAGCAGCACACGATTTCCGAAAAGAACATTTCTTCGCTAAAAAGGGGGATGTGCTGATCTGGCATGCCAACCTGCTGCACGGGGGAAGCGCTATTTCCCAACCTGGTGCCACCCGCAAGAGCATGGTTGCCCACTACTTCTGCGAGGGCGTGATTTGCTACCATGAAATCACACAGCGCCCCGCCATATTAAAGAACGGATAGGAAAACCAGGGAAACCATTTGTTCAATCGAAAGCTTGGCCAGCTTCAATTACCGCCCGTCCCCTTTTAGTCCACGATCATGGAGGCACGATCCAACTCCTGCTGTTTCATCAGGGCCGGCAGTTGCCGGTATTCGTATTGCTGGTTGCGCAGTTGGGGAGTGTAGCCTGCCTCCTGGATGGCCTTCTGGATGCCATCGGCTGTAAACCGGAACCTGGCACCCGCCGCCGACACTACGTTTTCCTCGATCATGATACTGCCGAAGTCGTTGGCCCCGGCGTGGAGGCACAGTTGCGCTACTTGTTTGCCGACCGTCAACCAACTGGCCTGCACATTTACCACGTTCGGCAACATGATTCGGCTCATGGCTATCATACGCACATATTCGTCGCCCGTGCAGGTGTTGCGGGCGCGCTTCAGTTTTTTCAAAATGGTGTCCTCATCCTGGAACGGCCAGGGGATGAAGGCAAGAAAGCCTTTGGCATCCGCTGGTTTTTCGGCCTGCACCTCCCTGATTTTCACCAAATGCTCCATGCGCTCCAGGTTTGTTTCTATGTGGCCGAACATCATGGTAGCAGAGGTGGTCAGGTGCAGTTGGTGGGCGGCCCGCATCACGTCGAGCCATTCTTTTGCGCCGCACTTGCCTGCTGAAATTAGACGGCGCACCCGGTCGTCCAGGATTTCCGCACCTGCCCCTGGCAGGCTGTCGAGGCCCGATGCTTTCAGCGCTTTCAGCACTTCGTAGTGGGTGGATTTTTCCAATTTGGTGATGTGCGCAATTTCGGGCGGGCCGAGGGCATGAAGTTTCAAGGTGGGGTAAAGCGCTTTTAGTTCGCTGAATAAATTGGTGTAAAAAGAAAGGCCCAAATCGGGGTGATGGCCACCTTGCAGCAACAACTGCTCGCCGCCAAAGGCAAAGGTCTCCTCTATTTTTTGCTTGTATTCTTCAATGGTAGTAATGTAGCTCTCATCATGTCCGGGCCTGCGGAAGAAGTTGCAAAACTTGCAGTTGGCGATGCAGACGTTGGTCGTGTTGGAGTTGCGGTCAATGATCCATGTGACCACATCTCCCGGCACATGGTGCTGACGGAGGCGGTTGCCCACATACATCAGTTCTGCCGTGGGAGCATTTTCAAATAGGAACACACCTTCTTCAGCGGTGAGGCCTTCGAGGTTCAGGGCATTTTGCAAAAGGTCGTCTGTGCGCATTATAGGAAAATTAGTGGATTGGTAAATTGGTGAATTAGTGAATTGGGTAGTCAACTTGGGATTTTGTAAAAGCAGAACAAAGATATATAAGGTGGGTTTGCTGGGGGGCAGTAAATTGCCATTCTTTCCCGGATGACTGGAAAACTCTTTTTGAAAATGGAATTGTACCTGCTTATTTTCTTCTTCGCTTACCTGCTACTGACGATGGCGCTACCCCGTTGGCGTGTTGTCCGCCAAACAGGGCAAAAAGTATTCGTTGTGCCCAATGACGACTCGGCCCAAGGCTTCATCGGGAAAGTTTTCCGGTGGCTGTTCTTGATGGTATTGGTTGCCTTGCTGGTAAATGCTCTCGTCCCTTCCTGGAAGCCTTACCTTTTGCCCGCTTACTTCCTGGACATCGTTTTTGTAAAATGGGTTGGCCTCATCCTGCTGCACCTGTCTTTATTGATGATCATAATAGCCCAATACCAAATGAACCGCTCCTGGCGGGTGGGTTTTGATGAAAAACAAAAAACGGAATTGATAACGACAGGAGCTTTCCGTTTTTCCCGCAATCCCATTTTCCTGGGTATGCTGATGACGATGGCAGGGCTGTTTCTAGTGCTGCCAAATGCACTGACGTTTGCCGTAATGTTGTTGGCTTATGTGGTTTTGCAGGTACAAGTGCGGCTGGAGGAGGTTTATTTGCGGCAGGCGCATGGTGAAGATTACCTGGAGTACGGGCGGCGGGTGGGGCGGTGGTTTTGAGAAAGTAACATTGCTACTTAACAGTCAGGAAGAGCAAAGGGCCTGTTGTTACACAGACCCTTTGACCATCTGTATTATTAAAAAAGGTTCTTTGACAAATCCTGGTTAGGGCTTTTTCCCGAAGCGAATTCGGAACAAGTTGTGTTTGTGAATTTTCGTGTTTATGTATTTACGAGGTACTGCAAACACACAAATACACAAGCACCCTCCTCCGCGGAGTTTTTCAAAGGACTAAAAAAACCACCTACCTCGTCAAATACATATTCCTGTTCTTGTCCAATTCCCGGAAGAAAGGATCGCTCAAATCACGGATGAACTGTATCGCCTCGCCCGTTGACTTCATCTCCGGCCCCAGGTCTTTGTTCACGCCGGGGAATTTCTCAAAAGAGAACACCGGCACCTTGATGGCAAAGCCCCTCGGCTGCGGCTTGATGGCAAAGTCTTTCAGCTTGTGCGTGCCGAGCATCACCTTGGTGGCGATGTTGAGGTACGGCACCCCGTAAGCCTTGGCGATGAACGGCGTGGTACGGCTGGCCCTTGGGTTTGCCTCAATCACATATACTTTTTCGTCTTTGATGGCAAACTGGATATTGATCAAACCCCTGATGTTCAGTGCCTTGGCCAGTTTTTCGGCATGTTCTACCATGGTGTTCACAGAGTCCACGGAGAGGCTGTAGGTGGGCAGTACGGCATTGCTGTCGCCGGAGTGGATGCCCGCCGGTTCGATGTGTTCCATGATGCCCATGATGTGTACCTCGTCGCCGTCGCAGATGGCGTCCACCTCGGCTTCCTTGGCCCTGTCGAGGAAGTGGTCAACCAGGACTTTGTTGTCGGGCATGTGCTTGAAAATGCTGAGGACGTGCTGCTCCAGTTCCCGGTCGTTGATTACGATGCGCATGTCCTGGCCGCCGAGCACGTAGCTGGGGCGGACGAGCACGGGGTAGTTGATTTCGTTGGCGATGCGAAGTGCCTCGGTGGCGTCGTTCGCCACACCGTATTTTGGATAAGGAATGTCCAGTTCTTTCAGCAGGTTTGAAAATGCTCCCCTGTCTTCGGCCAGGTCCATGTTCTCGAAGCTGGTGCCGATGATGGGGATGCCCTTTTTGTGAAAAGTCTCTGCCAGCTTGAGCGCAGTTTGGCCGCCCAATTGCACGATGATGCCCTCGGGTTTTTCCAGTTCGATGATTTCTTCCAGGTGCTCCCAAAAGACAGGCTCGAAGTAGAGTTTGTCCGCCACATCGAAGTCGGTGGAAACGGTCTCCGGGTTGCAGTTCACCATAATGGCTTCGTAGCCTGCTTCTTTGATGGCCAGCACCCCATGCACACAGCAGTAGTCGAACTCGATGCCCTGCCCGATGCGGTTGGGGCCGGAGCCGAGCACGATGATTTTCTTTTTATCAGATGGGATGCTCTCGTTTTCCGTATCAAAAGTAGAGTAGAAATAAGGCGTCTGCGCCTCGAACTCGGCGGCGCAGGTGTCCACCATTTTGTAGGTGCGGCGGATGTCCAGGTTTTTCCTGGCCTTCGTCACTTCGTCCTCTTTTACCCGCATCACCCAGGCAATCTGGGCATCGGAATAGCCGACTTCTTTGAGTTCACGGAAGAATTTTTCGGGGATATCCTCCGGCACGTTATAGCGGATCAGCTCGTGTTCCATGTCCACGAGGCGTTTTATTTGCTTGATGTACCAAGGGTCTATCCTCGTCAGTTTCTGGATGGTTTTTTCCGGTACGCCGAGGCGCAGGGCATCTTTCAGGCGGAAGATGCGGTCTTCGGTCGCCTCTTCCAGGCGTTTCAGGATGTCCTCGGTGCGCACCCATTCCTTGATGTCGGCGCCCAGGCCCATGCGGCTGTTTTCCATGCCCTGACAGGCTTTTTGCAGGGCTTCGAGGAAGTTGCGGCCAATGGCCATCACCTCGCCCACGGATTTCATCTGCAGGCCCAAACGGGGGTCGGAACCGGGGAATTTGGCAAAATTCCAGCGTGGCATTTTTACAATTACATAATCCAGCGTTGGCTCAAAATAGGCGCTCGTGCTTTTGGTGATCTGGTTTTTCAGCTCGTCCAGGTGGTAGCCGATGGCGAGTTTGGCGGCAATTTTGGCAATCGGGTAACCTGTGGCCTTGCTGGCCAATGCCGAAGATCGGCTCACCCGTGGGTTGATCTCGATGACGATCAGGTCCTCCGTTTCCGGGTCTTGGGCAAACTGGATGTTGCAGCCCCCGGCAAAATTTCCCAGGGAGCGCATGGCCTGGATGGCTTCGTTCCGCATCCGCTGGTAGGCTGTGTCGGAGAGCGTCATGGCAGGTGCCACGGTGATGCTGTCGCCTGTGTGGACGCCCATCGGGTCGAGGTTTTCCACCACACAGATGATGACCACGCTATCGTTGGCATCCCTCAAAAGCTCCAGTTCGTATTCCTTCCAGCCGAGTACCGCTTTTTCCACCAACACCTCGTGCGTGGGCGACATGGTGAGCCCCCGCCGCAGCGCCTCGTCAAACTCTTCCTCGCGGTGTACGAACCCCGCACCCGACCCGCCCAGTGTGTAAGATGGCCGGATGACGAGCGGGTAGCCAATCTGCTGGGCAGCTTCTTTACCCTCTAAGAAGGAGTTGGCAATTTTGGATGGGGCGACCCCCAAGCCCTGGTTGATCATGTGCATACGGAAAGCCTCCCGGTTCTCCGTCAATTCGATGGCATCAATGTCAACGCCAATCATTCGTATGCCGTATTTTTTCCAGATACCCAGGTTCTCCACCTCAATGGCAAGGTTGAGGGCAGTCTGGCCGCCCATCGTGGGCAGTACGGCATCAATTTGCCTTTCCTCTAAAATATGCTCGATGCTTTGGGGCGTGAGCGGCAAAAGGTAAATATGATCCGCTGTCACGGGATCGGTCATGATGGTGGCGGGGTTGGAGTTGATAAGGGTGACTTCGATGCCCTCTTCGCGCAGCGAGCGGCTGGCCTGGGAGCCAGAGTAGTCAAATTCGCAGGCCTGGCCGATGATGATGGGGCCGGAGCCGATAATGAGTACGGATTTAATGGAATTGTCTTTAGGCATGTTAGGTAATAGGATTGAGAGGTGAGGAGTAAGAAAGTGAGGGGAAAAAATGACTTTCTTGAACTGTCCCCAGTCTCCTTTTTCGATTTGGTTTCTAAAAAAAGACTTCCAACGCGCCAATGGGCGGGTGGGAAGTCTGGCTTCTGTGATTCGGGGGGCAAAGGTAACAGGAAAAAATGGGGCGGCCAAGTTCTTTCTTGGAAGGAGGGGACAATGAAGAGGAGGAGACGAAGCGGTGGCTTCCATCTCCCCCATTTTTTATGGTAATAAAGGATGATGACTATTCAATTTATTTCAGCTTTTCCCTTAAAAAAGCCAATGCCAGTTTATTTGCTTCCTGCGCCGCCGCCTCATTGTAGCGGGGGCTGCTAGGGTTGGCAAATGCATGGTCGGCATCAAACCAATGTACTTCTAAGTGCTCGCCGGTGGCCTTGCAAAGTTGCTCGAACTTATTTATCACCGGCTCGTTGATCCAGCCATCTTTTTTGGCGAAAAGGCCTAAAATGGGCGCATTGAGCGGGGCAAGCTCTTCCACTTTTTCCACGGGCATTCCGTAGTACATCACGCAGCCGGCCCCACGGCCTTCTGCCAGGATGCTGCTCCGCAACGACCAGCCGCCGCCGAAGCACCAGCCGATGGTGGCCACTTCGCCGTCCTTGCCTGCCACTGCCAAAGCACCCTTTATAATGGCCTCGCAGCGCTCAGGTTTCACGGCGTTCATGATTTTGCCAGCCTCGTCCGGGTTGTCGGTCACTTGGCCATCATACAGGTCGAGCGCCATGACGGTCACGTTGCCGAGGCTGTCGAAGAGCCTGTCCGCTTCTTGTTTGATCTGATCGTTCAGGCCCCACCACTCGTGGATGACGAAGAGGTATTTGGTGGTGCGGGGGTTCTGCTTGACGGCATAGGCTTTGGCCATGCCGCCGTCCGGGGTTCGGAATTCCATCATTTCACCCTTGCCCTGGAAGTTGATGGCTGCGGGCTTTTCATGTGCATCTTTGAATTCTGAGTCACTGGTAAACTTTGCCATAGCATCGCTGGCTTCTTCGGTGGCTTTGTCGCCGGCGGGCGCATTGGAGCAACTTGCCAAAAAAAGCAGGGCAAGGAAAGTAACTGGGAGGAGTAGTTTATTCAACATCGTTATTAAATTTATGAAATGAAGATTAAAATATCGGGCATGAAACAAGGGTGGCTGCTTCCAGTTCACGGTCTTTTTTCCGCCATTACAATGTACTGGTAGTCTAAGGCGCAGTCATCTGAAACGATATTGGTGAAACCTGCTTCTTCCAATTCGTTTTCTACCTCGAACAGCTCCAGCCTGATTCTCGGCGGCGGGTTGTTGATGGGGATGCGTTTTTTCTTAAAATCTACGATCAATATTTCCCCACCTTCGGGCAGCACGGCCAGCAATTTCCTGAGGTAACCGATCCGGTCGTGGATGTAGATGTAGGTGTTGACGATAAGGACAATGTCGGCCTCGCCGGGCTTTAGCCTGGAGTCATCGGGCGTGGCGAGGCGGGTCTCGAAGCGGCTCTGGTATTCGGGTTTCAGTTCCACCCTTTTGATGCTGTCCATGAAATGGACGAAGCGATCGTCAATGTCTATGGCGATGACTTTCTTGGCCTGCTGTGCCAGGCGGCGGGAGAAGAAACCGGAACCTGCGCCGATGTCAGCCACCACTTTGTTGCTCAGGTTGCCCATTTTGTCGATGACCAATTCCGGTTTTTGCCAAACGACCCTTTGCGGGGATTCGTATTGTTTTACCAGGTTTTGGAGGTTGGCAGTATCCCCGTTGGCAGGAGCTTGAGTAGCGGTATCAGATGGCGTGCTTGAATTTCCTTCAGGATGGCTGTCGTCCGCACAGGCAAACAGGAGCGTAATGAAAAGCAGGAAAAGATAGGCAGGGTGAATGTTGATTTTCATACTGGATTTTAAAACAAACTACAATGGCTGTAAAGTTAGCGATTGTGTTTAGGTGTTTGTTTACTTTGGCATTTTGGGAATCAGGCATTTTCATAAAAAACACCTAAACACTTATACACCCAAACACAATCGATCAACCTTCCAACGTTGGCAGCACCTTTCCCGCCGCCTCGCCAAAACCGATGCGAACGCCATTGCTTTCCCCCCATCCCTTTAGCGTAACAGTATCGCCATCTTCAATGAACTTGCGGACGGAGCCGTCCGGCATTTGCAAAGGCTTGGCGCCCCGCCAGGTCAGTTCGAGCATAGAACCGTAGCTATCGGGTGTAGCGCCGCTGATAGTGCCGCTGGCGCACATATCGCCCACGTTCATGTTGCAGCCGCCGACGGTGTGGTGGGCAAGCTGTTGGCACATATTCCAGTACAAATATTTGAAGTTGGAGCGGCAAACGGTCTTGGCCTGGCCGCCTTCTGTTTTGATTTCCACTTCCAGGTTCAGGTCATAATTTTTCTTGCCCGTGTATTGCAGGTAGGGCAACGGGGTTGGGTCTTGTTCCGGGCTGCCGGTACGGAATGGCTCCAGGGCATCCAGGGTGACCACCCACGGGGAGACGGTGGAGGCGAAGTTTTTACCTAAAAAAGGGCCCAGCGGCACGTACTCCCAAGCTTGGATGTCCCTTGCCGACCAGTCATTGAAAAGCATCATGCCGAAGATGTGATCTTCCGCTTCGGCGGTGCTGATGCGCTGCCCCATGTTTGTTTTTTTCCCAATGACAAATGCCATTTCCAACTCAAAATCCAGCAAGCGGGTCGGCCCGAAAACGGGCGTTTCTGCATCGGCCGGTTTCATCTGCCCCATCGGCCGGTGGATGGGCGTACCAGAAACGACAATGCTCGACGCCCTGCCATGATAGCCTACGGGCAGGTGCTTCCAGTTGGGCAGCAGCGGGTTGTCGGGGCGGAACATGGAGCCTACGTTGGTGGCATGTTCAAGGCTGGAATAGAAATCAGTATAGTCCCCTACCTGCACAGGCATGAGCATTTCCACTTTATCCATCGGGTGCAGGAAGTGCCAGGAAAGATCCCTGGCTTCTCCATTTTTGGCGTCCAGCAGATCAGCGATCCTGTCCCGCAGCGCACGGGTTTGGGCTTTGCCCAGGGCCATCAGGTCATTGATGAAGCGGTTGTTGAAAACGGTGTTGTTGATTTCCAGTTCGTCGAACAGGGCGAGGTAGTTGAGCACTGCCAAATCCACCACACTGTCGCCGATAGCGGTACAGACCCGGGGGGCAGGGTTGCTGGCCGTCCTGAACACGCCGAAGGGGAGGTTTTGAATGGGAAAATCACTGTTTTTGGGGACTTCCACCCAGGAGGTACGGGAAGGATCGTTGGCTTTCATATTGTTCAAAATTGCGGCTTCTTGGACAGGCGTTTTTTCGATTTTTGATTTATGACTACGTGGTATTTGATGTTAGCTTTTGGCACCCACCAAACATCCAGCAATATGTAGCCTTCCTGCCCAGGGAAGTTCATTTTTCAAAAAAACAGGTTCGGGCAAAAGTATCATTTTTGGAAAGGAATGAAGGGGCGCAGGTGTGTTTCGCCAGAATTTTAACATATCGGGCGGGTGCGTTCAAGTGTTGGGGTGTTTATGCCGAAGCAAATCCCGGACAAGTTGTGTTTTGGGAATTTGAAATGCCAACGTCATGCAAATAAGTTGCTTGTGATCGTACCCGTACTCCAAAGCTCCGCTTCGGGGCTACGTTAACGTCAACTATAACCACTAATAAAGCGAGAAGGTGATGGAAATGCCTTTCTTTTCCAACGCCAGAAAGAGCCGGGTGTCCACTTCCACACTCATAGCAGTGGCCCAGGCATCGGCCTCCATGCAGGTGGGGGCGGTTACGGTCACGATTTGGCGCCTGGTGACGCCCATACCCGTCCGGGGATCGATGATGTGGGAGTAGCGCTTGCCCCCGTATTCCAGGTAGCGGTAGGTATCGCCGGAAGTGGCGACAGCTTGGTTAGCAATCATCATCGACTCCACCCGTATTTCACCGTTTCTGTAAACGTATTTGTCAATGAGCCAGCCCATTTGGCCGGGCGGCGGGCCACTGGCCGCTATGTCCCCACCTCCATCCACCAGTGCACTGGCAATATTTGCTGCCTTTATGATTTTCATGGCTTCGTCCACGGCGTAGCCTTTAGCAATGCCGCCCAGGTCGAGGCGCATGCCAGGTTTCAGCAGTTCGGCAGAATGGTCTTTATTTAGTTTGATAAACTTGTAGCCAAGGGTACCGAGGGCCGCATCTATTTCTTCCTTTGCAGGCATTTCTTTTTGGCGGAAGGCCCGCCGCCAAAGTTTGGTGAGCGCCCCGGCCGTCACATCGAAAACGCCATCCGATTTTTTCATAACCTGCAAAGCATAGGTCAACACGTTCCAAAGATCATCGCTTACCGGGACTCTCGCACCCGTGTCGGCAGTGGCGGAAAGTTGGCTGATTTCGCTGGTTTCCCGATAATCGCTGAGCGATTGTTCGATAGCTTTGATGCGGTCGAAAGCTTTTTGGGCTGCGGCGGTGGCGAGGTAGTCACTGTCGGTGTAAAAGACGATGCGGAAGTCGGTACCCATGAGGGTGTCAGAAAATTCACGGCGATTTTCCTGGGATTCTATGGCGGAAAAGGGCACAAAGAAAAACAGCAGCAGCCAGGCACAGCAGATTTTTTTCATACGCTTACATGGTTCAACAACAGTACGAAAATAGGGAATTATTTAAAACCCCCACCCTTCTTAGCTTTGCGCCAAAATACATCGGATGAATGCTGCAACCCGCAAACTTTACTATTCCATCCCCCCGGCCTGGCGCTTTGCCGTGCGGCGGCTCTATTACCTGCCGCTAGATACATGGGAAAGCCTCACCGGGCAGCGGGACGGCCTGATGCCCCCCCGTGGACTCATCTTCACGGGCGGCGGTGATTTCAGGAAAACAGGGGAAATGCTGGCGGGCTATTTCAAAGAATATTGTAGCCTCCTACCTCATTACCAGGTACTTGATATCGGCAGTGGCATGGGCAGGATCGCCATCCCCCTTACCCGTTTTTTGAATGAAAAAGGAAACTATGAAGGCTTCGACGTGGTGCAGCGGGGGGTAGATTGGTGTACCAAAAACATTACCGCCCGTTACCCGAATTTCAACTTCCGCTACATTCCCCTTGACAACGATCTCTACCGGGCGGGCGGTGATAGCGCA
This sequence comes from Lewinellaceae bacterium, assembly GCA_020636005.1. Classification (GTDB taxonomy): domain Bacteria; phylum Bacteroidota; class Bacteroidia; order Chitinophagales; family Saprospiraceae; genus UBA6168. The sequence goes on along the minus strand of JACJYR010000001.1, from coordinate 3,176,236 downwards.
GTGCATTTTACCTTTCCTTACGCCGATGAATCCTTCGACCTCTGCGTGGTCAATTCTGTCTTCACGCACATGGTGCCGGAAGAGGTGGAGAATTATTTCACAGAGGTGAGGCGGGTGTTAAAGCCGGGCGGTGTTTGCTACGCTACTTTTTTTCTTTTTGATGGTAAAACGGCTTTTCCGAAAGGCTTCGATTTCCCTTTCGACCACGGCCATTACCGGCTGATGGATGAGCAGGTGAAAAGTGCCAACGTGGCTTTTGAAGAAGGTTATTTGATAAAGGAATTGGTGGGGAAAAATGGCTTCTCATTGCGGCACTTGTTCTATGGCTCATGGAGGGGTTTGCCGCCCAAAGGGTGCAAAGAATTTCAGGATATCACCATTTTTGAGAAATTGAGAAATTGAGAAATGTAACCGCGAACCTGCGATCCACAAAATTTCCAATTCCTCAATTTCCCGATTTCATCATGCGGCCATTAGTTCATGGCCGGATCTGGTTTCCTCGCCAGGTAAAAGTCCACCATTTCCAAATTGCTGGCCAGGCGCTCGTCAAGGGCTTTCAGGTCTTTCGGCGGCGGCACGATGACCTTTTCGCCGGGCTGCCAGTTCAGCGGACAGGCCACGCCATGCTTGGAAGTGGTTTGCAGGGCCTCCAGCACCCGTTTGATTTCCACCATGTTGCGCCCCACGTTCAGCGGGTAGTACATGATGAGGCGGATGGTGCCGGCAGGGTCAACAAAGAAGACGGCCCGCACGGCTGCCGTTTCGCTCTCGCCCGGCTGCAGCATCCCGTACATTTTAGCCACTTTCATGTCAATGTCGGCGATGATAGGGAAACGCATGTAGATGCCGAGGTTGCGGCGCACATTGTCCACCCATGCCACATGGGAATGGATACTGTCAATGCTGAGGCCGATGAGCTTGGTATTCCGCTGCCGGAACCACTCCTCTTCCTGCGCAAAGCCGGAAAGTTCGGTGGTACAGACCGGTGTAAAGTCGGCCGGGTGCGAAAACATGATGACCCAACTGTCCTTGTTGTAGTCTGAAAATTTTAGTGGGCCAGTGGTGGTGTTTGCCTGAAAATCGGGGGCTTTGTCCCCAATTCTCGGCATGGTAAAAGTTGTTCCGTTTTCCATGATAATTGAGATTTAATGTTTGATCGATTTGTAGGTGCGACCGTGTAAAATTAGCCAGGCATACCTGTCTTTGTTACCCCTGCATATAATTTTACGTGAGAAAATTTTCACATGGAACCAGTTGCTCCGTAATTAAGGATCGAAGGAAAATAATCCCGGTTTCGCACCGCTGTTATTTTAAAAAACCTTTTTCCTGCAGATGTTTCAGAAGTATTAAATGACAAGTTGCTATTAATTATAGATAGTCACATTAAAAATTGATTGGGGCAAAATCCTAAGCCAATGATTTTCAATAAAATGACTTTAATGACCAATGACTTTTAATGACGATTATCTATAACAATGCGAATAAAGGCCGGACAGTACGTTGTCGAACTATCCTGTTCGTTGGGGTTGGGTTTAGAAAACAGTTGCCTGGAAATGACAAATTGCTTCATGGTAAACACCTCGGCGTCGCCTAGGTTTTGTCAACCCATCGCAATAATGCCGCCCGCCATGTTGTAGAGTTTGGAAAAACCCATTTCGTGCATGGTCCGGCAGGCATTGGCGCTCCGCTGCCCGCTGCGGCAGTAAATAAAATAGGGCTTTTGTTTGTCCATCCTGCCTACTTTAGAAGCAAATGCAGGATCGAAGAAATCAAGGTTGACTGCTCCCTTTATCTTGCCAGCAGCCACCTCGCTGGGAGTGCGCACGTCGAGCAGCACAGCATCCGGGTTTGTGCGCAATTTGGCGAGGAACTCCTGTGCGTCCAGGTTCTCGAAAGCGTCGTTTTTTGTCAGGGATTTAAAAAGTCCAAACATGATCAGTTGTTAATAGAGGTGAGGATCGATAGGAGAGATGGTGAACTTATCGCCACTTTTGACCCCGTCCCCTGTTGGGTGAAATAATAAGAAAAATCGGGGCAAAGATCGGGCGGTTTAGCCTTGAGGGTCAGCGACTTTGGTCACTTTATCGAAGATACGGCTGACTGGAGTTGCGCGTACAGGCGAGGTGGGCCATCAAAACTTTTTTTTACTGCTTGTTACCACTTTTTGGCGGCCTTTCAGTTCGGTTTCGATGTCTTCGAGATAGCATTCTAGATTTCTCCGTCCGCCAAAATGCTGTGCTACCAAGAACACGCCAGCCAGCGTAATGATTAACAGCGTTGGAAACATGGTGAGGAGCAACCAACCAATCCTGGGCACCCGGAACCAGATCAATACGGCCCCGGCCAGCAGGAAGGCCGGCGACCACATGGCTGCCTTCATGAGACGCCCCTGCCAGAAGTCAAACTGGTCGAGGCGTTCCTGGAAACGGCCTTTCAATTCAATCAATTTGGCGGTTGTGAAAACGGATGCGCCCAATTCGTGGAGCTGCACTTCATCTGATTCGAGCCCGTCGGCAAGGCGGTTGGCGAGAAGGTCAAAGTCACTTTCGGTAGGTTGCATCAGTCAAATTTTTATTCAAAACACCAAAGCCCTGGTTTTGATTAAAAAAAATTGGATACAAAAAAAGGGCAGCTAAAAGCTGCCCTGATTTAACCCTAAAAAACCAAATGAAAACAATTTATCTTGACGGCCAAAAGGCCCTGTTTGCTAAAGTTCGGTATTGAAACAGAGGTGTTTCAGAAATGTTCAAAAATCACGCCGCAACTTCTTTAGATTTTTGACGCTTCAATGTCGTGGGGCAAACATAATCGGTTAATTCGAATTTTTCGGTCTCTTTTATGGCCTTAAATCCACCTTTGATGTCCACGATATTATCAAAACCCCTGGACTTCAATATAGAGGCGGCAGTCATAGACCGGTAGCCGCCCTGGCAATGCAGGAAATAGGTCTTCTCCCGGTCAAGGTCGCCCATGTAGTCGTTGATAAAGTCAAGCGGGAAACTGCTGGCATCTTTGATGTGTTCGGCGGCAAACTCGCTGGGCTTGCGCACATCGAGTACATCTTCCGCATTGATTTTCTTAAATTCCTTTGCAAAAGTGTCCACAGAAATGGAATTTATAGTGTCAATTTCCATCCCCGCTGCTTTCCAGGCGTCCATTCCTCCTTCCAGATAACCAATCACCTGGTCGAACCCCACCCGGGAGAGGCGGGTAATGGTTTCTTCGATGCGATCCTTTGGGGCGATGAGCGCTATAGGCTGGTTTACATCCATGATGAGTGCTCCAACCCATGGGGCAAATTGCCCGTCAAGTCCGATGTTGATGGCATTTGGGATAAAGCCGAGGCAGAATTCCTGTTCATGGCGCACGTCGAGCATCAGGGCGCCGGTCGAGTTTACGGCTTCCTCGAATGCCCTCGGCGAAAGAGCCTGTGCGCCCCGTTTCATTACAGAATCGAAACTTGCGTAGCCTTCCTTGTTCAGGCGGACGTTTTCAGGGAAATACCTCGGCGGCGCAAGGAGGCCATCGGTTACTTCATGGACAAATTCTTCTTTGGTCATGTTGGCCCTCAGGGCGTAGTTGGTGGCTTTCTGCGCTCCGATGGTGGAGACAGTCTCTTTCGACATGTTTTTGCCACAAGCCGAGCCAGCGCCGTGAGCCGGGTAAACGGTCACTTCATCGGCCAGTGTCATGAGCTTGTTGCGCAGGCTGTCGTAGAGGTGGCCTGCCAGATCCGCCATCGTCAGGTCGGATTTCTGGGCCAGATCAGGGCGGCCCACATCGCCAATAAAGAGCGTGTCGCCAGTGAAAACGGCGGTATCTTTTCCATGCTCATCCCTCAGCAGGTAGCAAGTGCTTTCCATGGTGTGGCCTGGCGTATGTAGTACTTTGATGGTAATGTTGCCTACTTTGAATTCCTCGCCATCTTTTGCAATGTGCGCCTCGAAGCCGGTTTTCGCATTGGGGCCATAGACGATGGACGCGCCAGTTTTATTGGCCAAATCCAGGTGGCCGGAAACGAAATCGGCGTGGAAGTGTGTTTCCAGCACATACTTGATTTTTGCACCATCTTCAGCAGCCCTTTCCAGGTAGGGTTTCACTTCACGCAGAGGGTCGATCACCACTGCTTCCCCATTGCTTTCTATGTAATAAGCGCCCTGTGCGAGACAGCCCGTATAAATTTGTTCGATTTTCATGTTCACCAAATTTTTTTGTTCAAAAATAAAAGCGGTGCAAAGATGCTAAAAGTCAGCGCCCCGAATCAGGAACAATTGTCACATTGGGGGAAAGTTGTGTTTGTGTGATCAAGTATTTATGTGTTTTCGGTGTTAGGGTGTTTTTAAATCACATAAACACGCAAACACAATAGCACAACCTATTTGGTCATTAATTCAATCCGGTTGCGGTGGGTTTTTATCCTGCCCAGGCCTTCCAGCTTTTTGAGCAAACGGGTTACCACTTCTCTCGATGTGTTCAGTTCGTCGGCCAACTCCTGGTGGGTGGAATAGACGTAGCGCTTTTCCTGAAGCCCAGCTTTTTTCTTGAGCAAACGCCAGAGCCGCTCGTCCATTTTCCGGAAGGCGAGGCTGTCCACTGCTTCCAGCATGTCGTCGAAGCGGCGCTGATAGGCCTGAAAAACGAATGCCTTCCAGGAGGGATATAGCGACATCCAGTAATCCAGTTTTTCGACGGGCACCAGGATCAGTTCGGTAGGCTCTTCGGCCACTGCCCGCACCGTGCTGGGCCGGTTGGCAGTGCAACAGGTGAGCGACATGGCGCACGTGTCGCCTTTGGTCAGGAAGTAGAGGAAGGTTTCTTTGCCATCTTCATCCTGCCGCATGATTTTCAGGCTGCCGGAAAGGATGATGGGGATGGAGCGCACATACATGCCCGGGCGCATCAGTTCTTCGCCCGGTTCCAATTTTTTCATGGCGCCCGTCTTTTCTATGTCCTCTATCAATTTGGGTTCGAATTCGTGAAATTGAGTTGTCGATTGGGTCAAAAGCATGAGTTGGCTTGTTTTTGCAAATTTTGGTTTTCAAGGCTTTAAATTAACAAAAAAAAGGACACAAGGTTAAGAAATGCCTTGTGTCCTTTTTGGGAGGGATGTGAGGGGCCTTTCCCATCCGCCTCCCGCATCCATTTTTTACAAGGGGAGTTTATCTCTGTACTTCCCATATACCCAGGTGCCGGCGATGGCACTCAGGATGGTGATGCTGACCACCGTCACGCCAGTGCCTAACTGCGCAAAGAGTGGCCCTGGGCAAGCGCCGGTAATGGCCCAGCCCAGCCCAAAGATCAGCCCGCCAAAGATTTGCCCTTTACGGAATTCCTTATCGCTGAAAGTGATAGGCTCGCCATGTATCGTTTTGATTTTCAACTTTTTAATCAAAAAGACCGAAATCGCTCCCACTACAACGGCCGTGCCGATGACACCGTACATGTGGAAGGATTGCAGCTTGAACATCTCCTGGATGCGAAACCAGGAAATGACCTCTGATTTCACCAGCACAATGCCGAATAATATGCCGGCCATGAGGTATTTAAAGTTGGAAGCAAGCGAATTTGACTCATTGGCGGAGCTATCTTTTTTGTCGAGGGATTTTACTTCAAAATCCGTCTGGATGTCTGATTTTTTGATTGTTGCCCTTGAAGGAGATTTTACTGTGCTCATTATCAATTGATTTTAAAGGTTTAACAAAAAAGGTACAATCAGATTGGCAGAAATAAAACCGCCCACCATGAATGCAATAGTCGCCACCAGGGAAGGCCATTGCAAATTGGCAAGGCCGCTGATGGCATGTCCGCTCGTGCAGCCACCGGCATAGCGGGTACCAAATCCTACCATAAATCCACCAACGACAAAAAAGAACAAGCCCTTCAGGGTCAGCAGGTTATCCCAATTAAAAATCTGCGTGGGCACCATATTGGAGTAGTCGGTGATGCCTTTTTCGGCCAGGCTCGTCGCCAGCGCCGGGGCGACCGCTACCTGGTTGGGGTCGCGGAGAAAATAGGCCGCAATAAAGCCCCCAATGATGATGCCCCCGGCAAACACCAGGTTCCAGATTTCTTTTTTCCAGTCGTATTTGAAAAACGAAACGTTGCCGGGAAAGCAAGCGGCACAGACATGACGGAGGTTACCGGAAATGCCGAACGACTTGTTGCCCAAAATCAGTAGCAAGGGCACGATGAGGCCGATGATGACCCCGGCGACCGACCAGTGCCAGGGTTGTTTGATGAATTCAATAAATGACATGGATGAAATAGTTTAGGGTTTATGGTTGGGAGTTTATGGTTTTTGGGGGTTCCCAAAAACCATAAACCTCAAACCATAAACGATCGATTTATTGTTTTGACCAGGCCATATAGCCGCCTTTAAGGTTGTAGAGCTTGGTAAACCCCTGCCCATGCATCACTTCGCACGCGCTGCTGCTCCTGCCTCCGCTCCTGCAATAGACCAGGTAGGTTTTGTCCTTGTCCAGCTTTGCAACTTCCTGTTCAAAGTTGGGCGCGTTGTAGTCCAGTTCCACGGCACCTTCGATCTTGCCTTGTGCCGTTTCTTCGGGCGTCCGCACATCCAGCAGCACAATGCCCGGCTCCGACATTTTGGCTTTGAATGCGGCCACATCCAGATCCTGAAAACCTGTTGTGCTGTCCCCGCTTTGCGACTGGCAGGCTGCTATGGCCAGGAATAAAAACGAAGCTAAAAACCAGGTTTGTTTCATTTCAACTGTTTGATTTTCAAATTTTTACTTCTTGAAAGTGATACTCCACATCCCCCTGAACTGCCTATCCACAAAAGCAAAGGCTTCATCGTTCGGATAAAGTCTTTTGATGGTGAGGTAGTCGGAAGTCACGATGTCGGCCCCGATTTCACCGTGGCATTTCAGGCAGAGGGGCTTCATGATAATGGGAGCGGCGAAGGCAACAGTACCTTCGTCTAATTCTTTGACAACAGGCTTCAACGCTTCACCAGCGCTATGTTTCGCTTCATATTCGGCCAGGACGCCCCGCTCCCAGTTGGTGGCCGCGTTTTGGGGGTTGCGCACCCGGAAACTCGTCCGCCGGATGGTGGCGTTATTTGCGCTGGAAAGGCTGTCCACCAATGGCATAGCGGCGATGTTGCAGTATTCGATAGCACCGGAGACTCCCTTTTCTTCAATAGCCGACACCAGCTTTCCGCTCAGTTCGGCAAAGGTCTCTTCGACAATGGCATTGCCTTTATCCAGGTATAGTTTTTCATCAAAAGAAGAGGCCCCACCGGTTTTGCTGTCGCTGCCACATTTTACCAGCAACAACAGAAAGGCCGAAAGGCCGATGGCTGTCATGCGTATTTTCATTCGCTGTTTTTAAATTTTGCTAGTATCGACAAATCTACTAATTGCATTTTAGAAAATGGCATTGACGCCCAATCCAAGCCAGTCGCCCCGCCGGACGGCACCCAGGCCGCTTTGGCTAAAAAACATATTTGCCAGTGAGCCGTCGCCCGCATCCCCCGGGTCGCCATAACGCCAGGTGTAGTGGATCATGACTTTCAGGTTTTTGCCGTCGAGGTACCAGTTTAACCCTGCGTCACAGGTTGTTTCCTCCCCAAAAGAATTTTTCACGGCGGCCGCATCGGCCTGCTCCTCAGCACCCATCGCCCCGCTGAAACGCATGACCATGAACGTGGGTTCTATCACAAAACGGCCCGCCGGTACATTGACGCCTGCCCGCACATGGCCCGTGCCAGATTTTGAAGTGAAGCTGCGCATCTGGCCGTCAGCGAGTTTGCGTTCGCCGTCCCGCTCCATCCATATCCATTCGCCATCCATGTTGAGCGGGCCCCAATTGAGCAGTAAGCCGGGGCCATAAGCCACAGAATTTTTAAACAAATCCGTCTCTCCCTGCCGCGAAGCGTTCATATCGAGCGAGATGCCTTTTCTTTGGCTGAAATAATTGACATCGTAAGAAATACCGTATTTTTTAAATTCCGGATCGCCCAACGACAGCGATAGCCGGCCTGCCCAGAGCAGCGCAAATTTTTCACCTGCTGACGCGCCGGAGAGGGCAGTTGTCACGGGGTTGAAAAGGCCAAGGTTGTAGTTGAGGTTGATCTTTCCCTTCCCTGCCAGGCCTCCGAGGTTGACACCCATAGCCCGCCCCGGGCCGGTACCGACCAGGTGGGTGCGCAGGTAGTTCTGCGACATAGATTTTTCAAAAGAATTGGTGGCCCAGCCAGAGGTAATGCTCTCGCGCTGCATCTGCGGGCGAAACCAGCCACCGACCAGGTTCAGCGACTCGTTTCTGGTGATTTTCCATTGGAAAAACGCATCCCAGATGCCTGCGTCCGGGTCAGCCTTGTTCGGCCCGCCGACGCCGCTGGCGAGGATGTCCCGCCCGATTTGGTCGTAGTAAAAAACAACAGTATAGCTGAGGTTTGCATAAGGCTCGCCGGCCACTACCAAACGGGCCCGGCGAAGGAGGAGGTTGAGGCGGTCATCCACCCGCTCGTATTTTTTTTGATCTGTATCATACACCTCCATGCCCCTGGAGTAAATGCCCCAGAGCTGCACCATCGTCTTAAACACGGGCACGAAGCGCTCGTTTTTTTTGAGCCATTGGCGGATGGGCCGAACACTGGCCGTATCAGATTGCGCAGAAAGATTGGCGGCCAGGAACACCCCTGCCAAGAGTATGAGTCCGATTTTCTTCATAAAAGTTTCGCAATTGCGAAGGGCAAAGATGCGGCGCTTCCTGGTATGGACTTGTGATGATTATCACGTTCCGGCCTATCGGCTACTTCTGTGCTTCCAGCCGCTCCATCAGCCGCGCCGATACCCGCAGGAAATCCATTTCCGTGATGATGCCCACCAGTTCTTTCTCGGAGCCTTGTACCACCGGGAGGCACCCTATCATATTGTCGCGCATCAGGGTCATGGCTTCCATGATGGAAGTTTTCGGGGAAACCGTCACTGTGTTTTCTATCATAATATCCTTGACGATGGTGGTAGTATCCTGCAAACCGTTCAACCTGCCCTGGCGGGAATAATGCCGGAGCAAGAGCCTGGATGTCACCAATCCCATCAACCTGCCTTTGGAGTCCTCCACGGGCATGTAGCGCACTTTTCGCCAGTTCATCATTTCCGCTACCAGGTCGATGATATCGTCCGGCTGCACGGTGATGAGGTCGGTGGTCATAAATTCCTCCACCCGCAGGCGGGAGGGCACATAGTCTTCCAGGTCGCCGGGATCCGGCAATTTCCAGGTATGCACGGGCATTTCTTTTTCTTGGTTTTTGACGATACAGGCTGTGAGGACAGCAGTCGCTTCGTCAGTGGTGATGGACTGTTTGAGTTTGGTAAAAGCGCGGAGTTGCCAGCGCGCCCCGGTCATGTGTGCTTTGGCGCGTTCTTCGATGACGCCGAGGTAGCGGTCAATGTCCGTGGAGTCAATATTGCGCTCCTGCAGGCCTTCCCTGGCAATGGGGATGAGTTCCTGGACAATCAAGTCAGTGGCGGAAAATTTCTTGTCGTCGTACCAATTGAATTTGGAATCAATACCGTAGCGGGCAGCCTTGAGGAAGTTGTCGCGCACATCTTCCCAGGAGAGCCGCTGGCAGATGTCCTCGCAGTTTTTCTTCATGCCCACTACGGCCCCCAGCCAAAAGGCGGCATTGGCCACCGCATCAATGACGGATGGCCCGGCAGGCAGCACCCTGTTCTCGATGCGCAGGTGGGGCTTTCCGTTGGCACTGATGCCGTAGCAAGGGCGGTTCCAGCGGTACACGGTAGAGTTGTGTACTTGCAGGGCTTTTAGCTTGGGCACCTTCCCCTCGGCAATTGACAACAGGGAATCCTCCAGTTCGTCAGCAGTCATCAACACCCGGAAGCGGGCGATGTCTTCTTTATAGATTTCCAGGATGGAGCCGTTCAGCCAGCCGTTGCCAAAGTTGACCCGTGGGCTGCGCTCCCGCAGGTGGTCGTGGGAGGTGCGGGTGTCGAGCGACTGCTGGAACAGGGCAATGCGGGTCTCGTGCCACAGCCTTTTGCCAAATACAAGGGGCGAATTGGCAGCGATGGCCATCACGGGCGCCGTGAGCGTTTGGGCAATGTTGTAGAGGCAAACGAAATCCTTGGGCGCTACCTGCAGGTGTACCTGGAAGCTGGTATTGCAGGCTTCGAGCAGGGGCGAGTCGTGCTTAATGTGCAGTTCGTCAATGCCATTCAGGTTGAGTTCAAACGCACTGCCGAGCAGTTGGCTGTTCAAGGCGTTCATCAAGGCCAGGTAGCGGGGCTTGGGCGTCAGGTTTTCAATGTCGAGGTCTGTCTTTCGCAGGGTGGGCAATATCCCTGTCAGGATGACATAGGCTCCCATTTTTTTTACAACCTGCCTTATTTTGCCAATGTATTCGAGGTTTTCATCCTCCATCATGCGAAGGGCATTCCCCTTGAACTCGTGGGGCGTCATATTGGTTTCCAGGTTGAACTGCGCCAGTTCGGTGTCCAGCCAGCTATAATCTTTCATTTTTTTGATGACGTCCATGTTGATTTTGGCCGGTTTGAACGTTTTGCTGTCCACGAGGCACATTTCCTGCTCGGCCCCGATGCGGACAATGTCAGACTCGAACCAGTCGTTGTCGAGCATGTATTCCAATGCCCGTACATCCTTTAGCAAGTTTTTGACAAATGCCTGCATTTCGTTGGTGCTCTTGGCCAATGATACTTTTTGTTCGCCCATTGTTTTAGGTTTACGTCTTTTGATAAATTCCGGGGAAAGGGTTGATGGCTATGCCCGGGGATTTTTATGTTTCAGCAGCAAAAGAATCAATAAAGCCCAAATTAGTCAAATGTGGGCGCAGGTAAAATTTTTATTAGTGGACTTTTCACTTTTTTAAAACAAATAATTGGTGATGAACAAATTTTCCATACTTCTGGTAGCACTGCCATTTTTCCTTTCCTGCAAAAAGGAATCCACGCCGCCCCTGCTCCGTATTCAGGTAAAAAACCTCCAGTTTACGGTGGATGCTGCCAACGTCCAGCCCCCTTTTACCCCCTACATCCCCATTCCGGATGTTCGCACGAACGCCCTTTCGTTGCTGGCGGCCAATGGCATTGACACGGCTAACATTCAAAGCATCCGCCCCGGCCGGGCCACCCTGAGTGTTTTTTTCAACGAAGACCAACTCAATTTTATAGATGCCCTTTCCATCAGGTTGTGCCCCCTGAATGAAAATGAAATCAACTGTGGCCGTGAGGCGTTTTACCGGGACCCGGTGCCTATTGATGCCGGCTTCGACCTCGACCTCGTGCCGAGCAACGTGAACGACCTTCGAGAACTCGTACTCCAGGACAGAATCAACGTACAGGTAAAATTTGAGCGGTTGCGGGACAGCCCCAACGGCACCTTCGACATCAACCTGGACATGGAATTCGAAGTGAGATAAACGGCAGAAACAGTTTGTTGGAGATATTTCTACCGCAAATCCAAGAACTAAAAATGGATTGTGACAGTATAGTATGTTCAATACCTCGCTATCATGCCCCTGGGTGCCAAGGCTTCGGAAAATGATACGCCAAACCATTTCCAGCTTCGCAGGGGCAGCCTTCTTTGACCGTTTATCCTGAATCGTGTTATGTTCACCCGCACTTACTCCATGTATAAAGATTCGCTGTCTGGCCTCTCCCGTTCCATCTGGCTGCTTTCGCTGGTCACCTTGATCAACAGGAGTGGCACGATGGTACTCCCATTTCTCACCGTTTACCTGACTACCCGGCTCGGCTATACGCTGGAACAGGCAGGTTGGGCTATGACGGTTTTTGGTTTCGGCTCAGTGGCTGGTTCGTACCTGGGCGGCTATCTGACCGATAAGATTGGGTATTACCGGGTGCAGTTTTGGTCTTTGCTGCTGGGCGGGTTCATGTTCCTGCTGCTCATGCTCATGGAAAGCCCTGTAGAAATTTACCTGGCCATTTTCTTTACGAGCGTTATTGGCGAATCCTTTCGGCCGGCCACTTTTTCGGCCATCGCTGCCTACAGCAAACCGGAAAACCGCACCCGGTCCGTTTCCCTGATCCGCATGGCCATCAACTTTGGCTGGTCGCTCGGCCCGGCGCTGGGCGGCTGGCTGGCAGCATCTTATGGCTATCATTCCTTGTTTTGGGTGGATGGGCTAACCTGTATCGGAGCTGCCTTTTTTCTGCGTTTTTCCCTGAAGCCAAAAAAGGGGGGAAAGGTGGCGGAAGAGGAAGAACCAAGCAGAGGCACCTTCATCTCTCCTTACCAGGACCGCATTTACCTGTTTTTCCTGGTGATGCTCCTGTTTACGGCGGTAGCTTTCATGCAGTTCCTGTCCACATTGCCCGTTTTCTACAAACAGGAAGTGGGGTTGTCGGAAAGCCAGATTGGTGGCCTGCTGGCCATGAACGGTATTTTGATCGTGCTCTTTGAAATGCCCTTGGTCCATTTCCTGGACAGGCATTTTAACAAACTGGACGTGATCAAGTGGGGCATTGCCTTGATAGGGTCTGCCTATTTTATTTTCAATTTGGCGGGTACGACCATTGCCATTGCGGTTGTTTCCATGCTGGCACTCACCTTTGGCGAAATGCTGAACATGCCATTTACAAATGCCTACTCACTTGGCCGGGCCACACCGGCAAACAGGGGAAAGTACATGGGCATGTTCACCATGACTTACAGCATCTCCCTCATTTTCGCCCCTACCATCGGCCTGCAGGTTGCCGCCCATTGGGGATTCAGCTTGTTGTGGTATTTGCTTGCCGGCCTTTGTACAACAGCTTTTTTGGGAACTATATTTTTAAAAAAATGGGAAGCAAAAGTCAAAGCAGCCACTGCTACTGCTTCGCTGGCAGAGTGACCCCGAACGGCTTTACGGGCGTACCATCGCTCCAGGTGCCGAGGCAGGCCTGATCAGCCGTGCCGCCAAAGGCATAGCCGCAGTAGTCCCCGCTGCGGCTGCAGGCCAGCAAGGCATCTAACAATTTCCAGTACCCGAAAAAGTCGAAGGCATCCTCGGTCGTCAATTCCATGGCCCGCTTGTAAGTATAGTTGTGGATGCCGCAGTCGAATGCCTCGTCAATGCAATAAGGTTGGTTGTGGTTGGCCAGCAGCGGCGGGCTGCCGTGCGTATCGGTGAAAAAACGGACGAGGTTGCGTTCTTTTACAGTTTCAGCTTCCTTGAATACCTGGAGGGCAAATTCATCGCCCACAATTTCGTCTTCGTCGCTTACGGCTATCAACAGCTTCAGATCAGCGGGCATGCCTCCGTACTCCTCCAAACGCCCCCCTTTCAATATGCTGGTGCCGGGCGCGCAGAGGAAGGCCACCTTGGGCTGTGGGATGCCGTACTCCTTATATTGTTTGCAAAGGTTGGCCGTGATCACACCTCCCCAGGAGTGGCCGACGAAGGCCAACTGTGAGATAATGGGCTTCACGTGGCCTTCTGTGCCCAGTTCCACCAGGGCATCTTTGACGGCGGTGGCCACATGCTCCGTGAACTTGGGCGTCCGTGGTATCAGCATGTCCAATTGGTAGCGTGGGTAGATAACAATGTTGCCCCTCCGGACGAGGTGGCGGATCCATTTGCCGTAAATCATGGGGTTGATGCCGCCATATCCATGTACGAAAACGACTACGTTAGCCGAGTCGGGTTTTGGTGCATCCGGCTCAAAGAGCCAATAGCCGTCCATCCGCTGTGCAAAGGAAGTCCATCGAATGGAATCGTGCAGGTAGGCTGTGCCACCGGGCCCGGCAACGGGTTGGGCAGGTGGTGTGATAGGTGGCTTTTCATTTTCAAAAAGATTGAAAAAAAGCAAAAACGGCAGCAGTAGGTAAAGCATGGAACAACTTGGGTTTTACAGAAAAACTGAAGGCCCCAGATTAACCCCCAATAAAACCGATGGTTTGGGTTTTATGAAAAAATGTACTTTTACCAGCCACTCATGGCGAGCAACAAAGATCGCAAAAGCGCAAATGTCTAAGCATAACCACCCTTCAAAAATAGGAGTTATCGGAGCGGGAAGCTTTGGGACTGCCGTTTCCAACCTTCTGGCCTACAACAATGAAGTCCTGCTTTTCAGCCGCCAACCCGAGCAGGTTGAAGCCATCAACAAAGATCACCGCCACCCCAACCTGGAGGTGGACATCTCCCCCAGGGTGCGCGCCACCGGCAACCTGGAGGAAGTGGCCGACCAGTGCAATCTCATTTTCCCTATCGTCTCTTCCGAAGGGTTTCGCAGCATGATGCAAAACCTTTCACCCTATCTACACCCCTATCACCTGCTCATTCACGGCACAAAGGGCTTTGACCTGAAAAACCTGAGCGAAGAAGACCTGAAAGCCGGCAAGATCACCCGGAACAGCGTACGCACCATGAGCGAGGTCATCAGGGAAGAGAGCGTGGCCATGCGCATCGGCTGCCTTTCCGGCCCCAACCTGGCCAATGAGATTATGGCCGGGCAGCCCACTGCCACCGTCATCGGCAGCCGCTTCGAAGAGGTGATCGATCAGGGTAAAAAAGTGCTGAGCAGCCGCTATTTCCAGGTCTTCGGCACCTACGACATACTGGGGGCAGAACTGGCCGGCGCCCTGAAAAACATCATTGCCATTGGCAGCGGCGTATTGGGCGGGCTGGGCATGGGGAAAAACATCCAGGCCCTGCTCATCACCCGCGGCCTGATGGAGATGATCTACTTCGGCAGGGCTTTTGGCACCACGCCCAAACCTTTCGTCGGCACCGCCGGCATCGGCGATCTGGTCTGCACGGCCACGAGCATGAGCAGCCGCAACTATACCTTCGGCTACCGCATGGGCCAGGGCGAAACTATGGAGGAAATCCTTTCTTCCATGCCCGAAGTGGCGGAGGGCGTGCGCACCCTCAAAATTGCCAAACACCTGGCCGATTACTGGAAACTGCACGTGCCCATCACCCAAATGCTGTACCGGGCCGTTTTTGAGAGTTTCGAAATGAAACAGGCCATCGAATACCTGATGCGCTATCCTTATTATGTGGACGTTGATTTTATTTGATAAAAAAGCCAGCCCAGGAGTTCACTTAAACAGTATTGCCTTCCGGTGTTGGGGTAAAACTTTCTTGTTCCTACTTTCAAAAAAAAGCCGAACTTTGCCCCAACAAACTGAAAACCAACCAGTTAATCATTTATTTTCTTTGTTGTCAAATACCCAATATCCTTCTGCCATGAACCAAGAGGCATTTCAAAAAATCTGGAAAATGGTCGGGCTGCGCTACAAATCGCACCCCTGGCACGGCATAGAAATCGGCGAAAACGCACCCGAAACTGTCACCGCCTTCATCGAAATCATCCCCTCCGACACCGTCAAATACGAAATTGACAAGCAAACGGGCTACCTTAAAGTGGATCGGCCACAGAAATTTTCCAACATCGTACCGGCCCTCTATGGCTTCATCCCACAGACCTATTGCCAGCAGCACGTCGCCAACTACTGCATGGCCCGCACCGGCCGCAACGACATCCTCGGCGACAATGACCCCCTCGATATCTGTGTGCTCACCGAACGGGAAATCACCCACGGCGACATCATCGTGAAGGCCATCCCCATCGGCGGCTTCCGCATGATCGACAATGGCGAGGCAGACGACAAGATCATCGCCGTGCTCAAACACGACGACGTGTATGGCCAATGGGACGACGTGGCCCAACTGCCGCCCAGCATCGTCAACCGCCTGAAACACTACTTCCTCACTTACAAACAGTTGCCGGGCAGTGCGCAGCAGTGCGAGATCACGCATGTTTACGGACGGGAAGAAGCCCTGGCCGTCATCCAGGCCAGCCGCAAGGACTACCAGGAAGCCTATGGCGATCTAGAAGACGTCATGTCGCTGACGCTGGTGGAAATGATGAATTTCGGGCAGCGGCAGCAGGAGATTTTGAAGAGCCTGTGAACAGCGTGTGTTTGGGTGTTTAAGTGTTTGGGTGTTTTGAGGATGGGGGGGGAGGCCGTTACTTACCGGCTCAAAAAAAGAATGGTTTACTGCACTTTACAGGCGGATAGCCGTAATTTCGTTGACAAAATATCCACCATGAAAAAACTCTTTCCCTTCCTCCTGCCCTTTTCCCTTACCCTTTTGGCCATATTAACCGGTTGCAAAGGCGACAGCCACTCCAACAACCAGGCCTCCGTGCTGCCCCGCGGCCAGCAAAAGCACCTGGACCGCTTCGAGCAGGAAATCCAGGCGTTTGAGGCGTCCGACAAAACAAGCATGCCCCCTCAAAACGCCGTGCTGTTCGTGGGCAGTTCAAGTATCCGCATGTGGAATACCCTGGAAAAAGACTTTGCGCCGCTGCCCGTCATCAACCGGGGCTTTGGCGGCTCTACCATCCCGGAGGTGGCCTATTATGCCAACCGCATCATCTACAAATACAAGCCCGGCCTCATCGTCTTCTACTGCGGCGACAACGACCTGGCCTCCGACGACCCGCCCGCCCTCGTCTTCCAGAATTTTAAAAAATTCATCGGTGAAACGGAGAAGAACCTGAAGGACACGCCCATTGTTTTCATCTCGGCCAAGCCCTCGCCCAGCCGCTGGAACATGTGGCGCAATTACCAACAGTTCAACTCCATGGTGGAACAGTTCGCCCAAAGCTGGCCCACCCTGCGATATGTGGACATCAGCACCACCCTGCTGGATGCCAACGGCGCACCCGACCCGGCCCTTTTCACCGAAGACAAACTGCACATGAACAGCAAGGGATATGATCGTTGGGCAGCCATGTTGAAACCCGTGGTGACGGAGCTTTACGAGAAGCGGCTGGCACAGTAAACCCACTTTCAGTTTTGGCTGTTTTTCAATAACTTGCTTCCAGTTTTTACAAAAATTGACCAATCATGCTCGTAGCTGAAAAGAAAATCACCGTCCCGGAATTCCTTCAAATGGAGTTTGAAGGGGAGGACGCATACTATGAACTCATTAATGGACACATCGTGAGAAAATCTGCACCTACCCTACAGCATCAGGAAACATCCATCCTGCTCTCCTCCAAAATGCTCAACCATGCGCTGACAAAAAAACTTGGAAAAGTTTTCACAGCGCCTACGGATGTTTATCTGGATGAGTTCAACCACGTGCTGCCCGATATTTTCTTTGTTTCCAATAAGAATAGCAAAATCCTTGACTATCAGGAGGGGGTGGTCATCGGCGTACCCGACTTAATCGTCGAAATCCTTTCGCCCGGCACGATGGGCAACGACCGTTTTGACAAAAAGAAGGCTTATGAAAATGCAGGGGTGCAGGAATATTGGCTCGTTGATCCCAACAACAAAGCAGTGGAAGTTTATCAAAACGAAAAAGGCGAAATGGCCCTATTTGATTTTGCGGAAAGTGGAGGCACCGTTAAGTCGAAAGTATTGGAAGGGTTTGAACTGGAGGTGAAAGAGATTTTTTCCTGATGGGGTAAGTTGCCACGAATTGCACGAATTTTTTCGAATTAAAAAAAAATGGGGCGGCTGAATCAGCCGCCCCATTTTTTAATAATTCGGGTGATTTCTTGTCTTTTACTGTACTACTACGGTTGTGCTGCCCAGCACATTTCCTTTTTCATCGTATAGCCCCACGAAGGCCGTGCCTTTTGACAGGCCGTTGCTGAAAAGGCCACTTGTGCCAATGCGCACCGTTTGCTCTGTGCCATCGTATTTAGGAAAGGATTTTTCCATCACGTCACCTTTGTTCACCGCATCGTAGAAGCGGAGCGCCAGCTTTCCAGCAGGTGCTTTGAACCTGACGTTGAATCCGTTTTCACTGGAAGGGTTGGGGAACACCTCGAAGATTTCGGCCTTTGCCAGACCTGCCTTTGGCGGCAGGGCAAACTTGAAGGGCAATGACATTTCTACACTTACGGCTTTGCCGTCCTTCATGCCAGGCGTCCAGTCGGGCATCTGGTTGACGACCCGGAGCGCTTCCTCGTCACAACCTGCGCCGATGCCCTTAATGGCTTGGGCATCCCTTACAGCGCCGGATTCACTGATGACGAACTTGATGACAACGGTGCCTTCCACACCTGCCTTTTTTGCTTTTTCAGGGTATTTCAAGTTTTCAACAATGAAGTTGACAAGGTTTTCTTTTGAGCAGGCATCTTTAACTTCTGCATCCTCACAACCGGCAAAGCGGGGCATTTGATCCACTTCTTTCAGGGCTTTGTTGTCCACTTTTTCGCCTTCTTTGCCATCCATTTTGAATTTCACGGGCAATGTAAACTCAACAGCCACTGGCTTGCCTTCCTGTGTGCCAGGCGTCCACTTCGGCATTTCACGGACGACCCGCAGCACTTCTTCGTCGCAGCCGCCACCAATGCTCCTGATTATTTCAGGATTGGAAACAGTGCCGTCTTTTTCAATAATAAACTTGGCCACCACCATGCCCTCGATCCCTTTTTCTTCTGCCTCTTTCGGGTATTTGAGGTGGCCGAAAATGAACTTCATCAGCTTTTCAGTCGAACAGTTTTTGCGGTCATCTCCTGCCAGATGGCCGCAGCCTTCCATGACGGGCATTTCTTCGACCACTTTGTAAACTTCCGGCCTTTCGGTTTCCATCTTCGGGCTTGGGGCTTCTGCATCCAACCTAAATTTAATCGGAAGGTTGAGTTCGACAGGGACAGCCTCACCGTGATGCTTGCCGGCCACCCAGTTGGGCATCATCGAGACGAGCTTGATCACCTCGTCAATGCAGTCTTCGCAACCCTCGCAGTTCGTAGTAAGGGAAACTTTCTTTTGGGTAACGCTGCCGTCTTTTTCAATCACCAGCTGGGCCAGAATATCTGCCTGTATTCCTTTTTTACTGGCCGTTTTAGGATACTTTAAGTTGTCGCCAATGAATTGGAAAAGCATTTCCTTGGCGCATTTGTCCCGTTCAGCGGCATCGGCTACTTCCTCGCAGCCAGGAAAGCGGGGCATCTCTTCCACGACCTTGTAAACGTCGCCGTCCGGCAAGGTATCTGCAACGGCAACCGTTGTTTCAGGCCCAAACATGCCGTCCCCGTTTTTTTGTGTAAAAGAAAAAACCAGGAAAAGCAGTGCCAGTGCCGGCACGGCAGCAAGGTACTTCAGCGAAGCCCGCTGCGATGATCTTGTTTTAGTCATCATAACAATACGTTTTTTTAATTGTGAAGAAAAAAGGGAGTTGGAAATGGCAATCTGCATTCCGGACTGCGACTGCCTGAGCAACAAACGGCCGTATTGTTTCTTGCTGAAACCCTCCGTCACATAAGCGTCGGCGAGGTATTCATGGGTAGTTTTCACAGCTTTTTTATAGAGGTAAATGAGCGGGCTGCACCAGCAGAAAATGCCGGCCAGTTCGAGCAGCAGCACATCGAGGCTGTGCCACTGGAAAATATGTGCTTCTTCGTGCCGCAAGATGCTTTGGCGGTCTTCTTCGCCCACTTCAAAGTGCTTGCTCCAGAAGAGGTTTTTGAAAAAGGAAAACGGCACATGCGGGGCCGGCGTCGAAACGAAGCGGTAGCCGGGGCGGGCTGCCCGCTCCCCTGCCCTGTAAAGCATGTTGATCTGCAAAAGACCATAGCCAAATCTAATCAATGACACTGCTACCCCCGCCCAGTAAATCCACACTAAAAGTTGCCAAACATCCACTGGCTGCCGCTCATCCGAAGCGGTGATGATGATGGCCTCCAATTGCTCAACGCCTATTGTGATAGGCTGCAAATAGTAGTAAGCAGCAGGTACATCCACCGGCACAAACAAATCAAGCTCAACGGCTGGAATTGCGAGGCCGGCCACCATCGTGCCAAGCAGGTACCAGCGGTTCAGCCGGAAAAAAGTCTCCTTGCCCAGCAGCAGGTGGTAGAGCAGGTAAAACACTGCCCAGCATAGCGTGACTTTGAGTAGGTATGCAAGCATTTTTGCTTTGTTTGAAAGTTGGGTCAGCTTGCTTGAAAATGGTTTGAGTTCTGGCGTGGCAACTTTCAAACCACCATCAAACTATTTTCAAACGAATTCAAACCCTGTCAATCCTTCATTTTTTCAATCAAATCCGACAGCTCGTCCATGTCCAGTTTTTCTTCTTTTACCAAAAAAGAAACAAGGTTGCTCATAGATCCTTCAAAGTAGTCGGACACGAACCGGCTCAGGGTAGATTTGCTGTAGTCCTCTTTGGATATAATTGGGAAATACTCGTGGGTGCGCCCATACGCCTTGTGGGACACAAACCCTTTGCCCTCCAGGATGCGCACGATGGAGGAGATGGTGCTCTGTGGTGTCTTCTCGCCCCGTTGTTCCTCCACGATGGGCAATATGTCGCTGACGAGGCAGCGCCCCAGCCGCCAGATTACCTGCATGATTTCTTCTTCCGCTTTGGTCAGTTGCGTCATCATTTTTTTTGCTTTTTTAATGAACTGGGGCAAAGGTATATTTTAATTTTCAGCCAAACAACTATTTTTTTGGTTTTGTAACGTATTTTTTAGCTACAAACTTTTTCTGAAAGAGAATACTACATTTGGGACGTAAACCTTCATGCAAATGTCAACCATGCAAAAAGCCCTCGCCTGTTTCGCAGCCAGCCTTTCAATCTTTGTTTTTTCACAAACTGCCCTGGCCCAGGCCACCTGCACCGACACCATCCCCGGTGGCAAGGCCACCTTCCAAATGGTACTCATCCCAGGCGGCACATTCAGCATGGGCGGTACCGGCGGGCATCCTCAACGACAAGTAAAACTGGACAGCTTCTGGATGGGCATGCACGAGGTGGGCTACGACGAGTTCATCGTTTTTTACCAAAAAGAATACGATACGGACGCCACATCCCACCCCGAACAGCGCTATTCAGCCGACGCCGTCACCCGCCCCACCCCGCAGTACATAGACTACACCTACGGCATGGGCAAAAGCGGCTTCCCCGCCGTGAGCATGACCCAACAGGCCGCCCTCCGCTATTGCAAGTGGCTCTATGAAAAAACCGGAAACTTCTACCGCCTGCCTACCGAAGCAGAATGGGAATTTGTTTGTCGGGCTGGGGGCAGTCCACAGTCCGCAGTTGACAGTCCGCAGTTGGCCGACGTGGCATGGTACTATCAGAACAGTTTCGAGAAATACCACGAACTTGGCCGGAAAGCCCCCAATGCCTGGGGCCTCTACGACATGCTCGGCAACGCAGCAGAATGGACGCTCGATTTCTACGATGAAAACTACCTGGAAAACCTCGGCAGCGGCGTCGCCGAAAACCCATGGGTGCAGCCTACCAAACGCCATTCGAGGACAGTACGTGGTGGTTCCTACGACAGCAATTCCACGGAATGCAGCTGCACCTTCCGCCAGAAATCCTCCCCACGCTGGCAGGCCCGTGACCCCCAGATCCCCAAGAGCAAATGGTGGAACCCCGACTCGCCGTTCGTGGGCTTCCGCATCGTGAAATCAACCAAAAAAATGAGCCGGGAGGAGGTGGAAGCTTTTTTTGAAAAGGCCATCGTAGATTGACCGTTAGTGCCTGGTTTTATCAAAAAACATCCTGGCATTATACTTCCCGAACCGTCTTCGCTGCGACAGCAACCGCCCAAAAAAGAAGGGCCGCCAAACTTCACCCTCGATTTTTTAGTCTTTTGCCTACCTTGACCCCGCAAATTTGACTGTTCATTCAATGGCTTGTTATTGGAAAAAACTTAGGTGCGGATCTTTGTTTTTTTTTAAAACAGGCCCCCGGAACGGCCAAACGCAAAACCGAAATTGCCAACTATGCACATCGTCATCATCGGCAACGGCATCGCCGGCATCACCGCCGCCCGCCACATCCGGAAGCTCAGCGACCACCGCATCACGGTTATTTCCGGGGAAACCGACCATTTCTTTTCCCGAACGGCGCTCATGTACATCTACATGGGGCACATGCGATACGAGGACACCAAGCCTTACGAGGATTGGTTTTGGGAGAAAAACCGCATCGAACTCCTGCGGGGCTGGGTGGACAAGGTGGATACGAAAAACAAAAAAATAATCTACGACGACAAGTACGAGCTGGCCTACGACAAGCTGCTCATCGCCTCCGGCAGCAAGTCCAACAAGTTCGGCTGGCCCGGCCAGGACCTCGACGGCGTGCAGGGCCTATACAGCTACCAGGATTTGGAAGGAATGGAGTTTCACAGCGAAGGGCTGAAACGGGCGGTCATCGTCGGCGGCGGGCTGATAGGCATCGAAATGGCGGAGATGTTCCACTCCCGGCACATACCGGTCACTTTTTTGGTGCGGGAAAAAAACTTCTGGGAGGTCGTACTTCCATTGGAAGAAGCACAAATGATCAACCGCCACATCCTTGAGCACGGCATTGACCTGCGCCTGGAAACAGAACTGAAAGAAATTTGGGGCAACAAAAACGACGGCAAAGTGAGGATGGTGGTGACCAATAAAAGCGAAAAAATCGAATGCGGTTTTGTCGGCCTCACCGTTGGCGTCAGCCCAAACATTGACTTTTTGCATTTTGGTGAAATAGAGCTGGGCAAGGGCGTTTTGGTCAACGAGTTTTTAGAAACCAACATCCCCGATGTGTACGCCGCAGGCGACTGCGCCCAGTTGCGCCACCCCAGGGAAGGCCGCCGCCCCACGGAAGCCGTCTGGTACGTGGGCCGCATGATGGGGGAGGTGGCCGCTCATAACATTATTGCCGATGGGGAAAACCGTCCATCGTCCGTCGTTCACCGTCTGCCGTACGATCCCGGAATCTGGTTCAACTCCGCCAAGTTCTTCGACATCGAATACCAGGTGTACGGCACCGTGATGGCCAGGCCACCGGAGCACCACGCCTCCATTTACTGGGAACACCCGAAAGGGCGCCACAGCATCCGCATCGTGTACGACAAAAACACGGAGGCCGTCCTCGGCTTCAACCTGATGGGCGTGCGCTACCGCCACGAGGTGTGCGAAAAATGGATCCGGGAGCAAACGCACATTGAGGAAGTATTGCAAAACCTCGGCCTGGCAAATTTCGACCCTGAGTTTTACCAGGAGTATGAAAAGGAGGTGGTCGGAATTTACAATCAGCAGACGGGGCGGGGACTGGCGTTGAAAAAGCGGCGGGGATTGAAATCCGTACTGGCTTTTTTAAAAAATTAAAGTTCCGGCCACCACGAAGCTCAAACGAACAACCATCAATCCCGAAGCGAGTTCGGGACAAGCTCAACAACGAACAACAAAGTCATGTTACAAAAACTCGGCCTCACCCTCTTCGTCATTGCTCTGCTCGCCTTCACCCTCATGCTGGGCCTCGACAGCTACCGCCTCACGCCGGAAACCCTTGCTGCCAACAGCGACTACCACCGCCAGGAAATACTGGCACAGGCCGAGGCCGACGGGCTGATCGGCAAGGAATATTTCACCACCTTCGGCTTTACGTCCGATTTGAAAAAGGCCATTAAAAAGGCCCAGCAGCGCCTCGCCGACAAAGCCTCCAAAAACATCCCCGAAGGCGTGGCCGAATGGGACTACAAGATCGGGGACTGGGCCGTGAAGGACTACGTTTTCCAGACTACCCGAAAGTCGGGCGCAGGCATGGTGAGCCAAAATCCCTGGCTCTTTTTCCTGCTGACCATCGGGCTGGGCATACTGGGAGGCTTGCTTTACATCATCCCCAAATTCCAAACGCTGCCAGGCATCAAGAACAACCATATTTACCACCGCCCCATGACGAGGGGCCTGAAGATCGGGCTTCGGGGATTCTTTCTTGGGGCGACCGTCATCGGCATCATCGTTTTCGGGTTTTTCTATTCAGGTGGCGACTTGCTCTGGCCTATCCTGACGACCGTCGTGGCATTGTTGATCATGGGCCTCGTCCTGTTTTACCAAAAACAGAAACAGCTCCAACCAGACCGCTCTGCCTCGCCAGCGATTACGGGCTGGCTGGGCGTACTGACAGGTGTTTGCCTCATCGGTTTTTACATTTTGCTGTATTGGTCGCCGCAAACCGTGACGCCCTGGATAGCGATGGTGAACCCTCTGAGCAAAGCCCTCAGCGGCAACGAAGCCAGCCAATGGTTTCTTTATGGATTGCTTTATACCATCGTCGTGCTGGTGATGGGCATCCGCATGATCGCCAAATACCGCCACAACAAATACCAGATCATCCGCACCTTTTCGGTGATGTTTTTCCAAACGGCCATCGCCTTCCTGCTCCCCGAAATATTGGTGCGCCTCAACCAGCCCTACTACGACTTCAAAAACATCTGGCCGCTCAACTACAGTTTCTTTTTTGACTACAACCTGAACAACCTCATCAGCAGCGGCGGGCTGGGCATTTTCATGCTCGTGTGGGGCATTGTGCTCATTGTCATCGCTGTGCCCGTCATTACTTATTTTTTTGGCAAACGTTGGTATTGCTCCTGGGTCTGCGGATGCGGCGGACTGGCAGAGACCCTCGGCGACCCCTACCGCCAGCTCTCCGACAAAAGCCTGGAAGCCTGGCAATACGAGCGCTGGATTATCCACGGCGTACTCGCCTTTGCCGTGGTGATGACGGGCATGGTGTTATATACTTATTTCACCGGCAGCCACAACATCCTTTTCCTGAGCAGTGACTCCGTGCGCTCGTGGTACGGTTTCCTCATCGGGGCTGGCTTCGCCGGGGTAGTCGGCACGGGCTTCTACCCCCTCATGGGCAACCGGATGTGGTGCCGCTTCGGCTGCCCGCTGGCTGCTTATTTGGGCCTGGTGCAGCGTTTCAAAAGCCGCTTCCGCATTACTGTAAACGGCGGGCAGTGCATCTCCTGCGGCAATTGCTCTACCTATTGTGAAATGGGCATAGATGTGCGCCATTATGCGCAGCGGGGGCAGGATGTGGTGCGGTCTTCCTGCGTGGGGTGTGGCGTTTGCGCGGCGGTATGCCCCCGTGGGGTGTTGCGGCTGGAAAACGCAGGTGAGGATGTCGCAACGAGGGCGCAGGATTTGCGGGTTTTGCGTATTCAGGAAGGAAAAGTGGAGCTATTGAGTTGAGGGGAAAGTTGAACCGGGCGTTGCTAAACAACCCAGGCCGCCCCTCCCCTCTTTCCCAGGTGAAGTGTTTGTTTTTGGTCAACAGTCGGCTTTTGAAGATCTGGCTGCTGTGCAGGAAGCGCTGGCTTTATACCACCTTTTTGGGCGGCAAATCGAACGCCACCGGCTCATGCTCAAACCCATGATGCTTGTGCGAGCCATCGCAAAAAGGCTTGTTGGTGGAAAGCCCGCAGCGGCACAGGGAAAGGAGGGTGCGGCCGCCCAGGTCGTAGGGCTTTCCTTCCGGGTCAACGATTTCAACTTCGCCCTCCAATCGGAGCGGGCCGTTCTTCAATACAGTGAGTTTTACTTTTTCCATGTTTTTTTGATTTTGGGCAAAACTAACCTTTTTTCAAAATGGTGGCTGCTTCCGTAAAAATGCGGGAATCATTTGCCCAAATGATAGGTTACTTTTGCCATTCCCTAGTTTTTGAAAAACTTCACCAACTATGCTGACCTTCAACTTTTCCCCCTTTCCAGCCCTCCATTCCGAAAGGCTTTTGCTCCGCCGGCCCGATCCTGTTGCCGATCTTCAAACCCTTTTTGAGCACCGGATCCGGGACGATGTGCGCCGCTACATTGACCGCCCAAAACAGTCCTTGGAAGAAGTGGAAAAAATGCTGCAAGATGTCATAAAGGGCATTGAAAAAAACGAAAATATCATGTGGATCATCTCCGAAAAAGAAAGTTCCAAATTTGTAGGGACCATTGGCTACTGGCGCAACCAACCGGAAAACCACCGGGCAGAAATCGGCTACTCGCTGGAGCCTGATTTTTGGAACAAGGGCATCGGCACGGAAGCCATCCGTGCCGTGCTGAAATATGGTTTTGAAGAAATGAAGTTGCACAGCGTGATGGCCAACATCAACCCGCTCAATGCAGCATCCAGGCGGGTTTTGGAGAAAAACGGCTTCGTGCAGGAAGCCCATTTCCGGGAAAATTATTACCACGACGGGCGTTTTTTGGACAGCGACATTTACTGCATTTTATGCTCTGATTTTAAATAGCAAAATGAGGAGGGACTGCAAACCCACCCTCTCATTTTGCAACCAAGCTTTCAGACCACGATGAACTTCTCGCTGCGCAAATCCACCACGTCTTTTCCATTGGGCAGGTAGGCTTTCGTGCCGCTGAACTCAAATTCATCGCCTGCTGAAAGGCTTTTTAATTTGGCAATCATATCCCTGGTAAGGCTTCCACTTTTGGTCCCGCAAGTGGTTTTCTTGCCGTTTTGGGTCACTACCAACGTAAACTGGAAGATCTTCGACCCATGAGCGCAGCCATTCACTTCCAGGCTGCAAGGGCCTTGTAGCTCCTTTTTACTGATATTGCCGCCATATTTGCCGGCAAGGACAAGATATGCGCCGCCGACGGGAAGGGCATTTGTGTTGAAGGCGCCTGAACCTGGGGCAGCGGGCATTGTCTTAGGCGCACTGAAAGAGCAAGTGAACAGCACGGCCAACGCCGAGAACAGGAATTGCTTGATGGTGTTTTTCATGACTTTTAAATTTTTGGTGAAGAATATTTACAGCAAACATATTCCTGTTTTGAAAGCAAAATTTTGAAAATAGCGCACCAGCTAATGAACGTATAGCAACAACAGGTTTAGGGGAAAAACGGAACAAAATGGTCGTTGCTATACCCAAAGCAGTCGTTGCTATACTATTGAAGCCAAGCCCTTTTCCGGCGGGTTTATTTTGCATAAAATAATAGGATGAGTGCCATTTTTCAACATATCAATAGGCAGCAGTTGACCATTCATATATTGTTTTGGCTGGCCTATATTGTTTCGGAGTATTTTGCCAACCTCATGCACATGCAGCCCGGCAAGAACCTCCAGTTTTTTTCCGCTACTGCCCTTTCCCTGCCTGCCCTCTTACTGGCTACCTATTTCATAGCCTATTATGCGGTGCCCCGTTTTTTGAAAAATAATAAGTGGCCGGTGTTCCTGTTTTGGCTGCTGCTCAGTGCTATCTTTATTTTTTACGCCCGGTTGAAATGGACGGAACTGGTAGTCTATTCCAATGGCTGCCATTACGAGATATGACAAACCAGCTTTGGCTCCCCCAATGTGCGCCTTACCTCATCAAGACCAATTTTTGAGTCAACACATCCCTGCCGTCCACCATCCTGACCCAATATTCCCCCGGCACGAAGCCTGTCAAATCGAGGGACAACACAAGGCTCCTTTCCTGGTTGCCCACTTTTTGCCGGAGCAATACCCTGCCCAACGGGTCATGGATGACAAGCATCCCGTCCGTTGTCCTCAAACCGTCCAGCACGACGTTGACCCTGCCATTGGTGGGATTGGGCGTAAGCTGCATCGAGACCGTGGCAGCCGGCGCGACGCCGCAGTCCGGGCAGCTGCTGCCCGGGCCCACCAGGTTGTTCCCCGGGGCGCATTCGGCGTTCACCTGTGCCACGCTGTTGCAGCCCTGCTTGTTGAGGAAGATGCCTGCCCCGCCGCCGATGCCGCCGGGCTTGTTCAACAGCTCGTAGATGGCGCAGCACTCATCGCAGAGGAGGTTGTGGTGGTGGCCCAGCGCCCCGCCCACCGACTTGAGGCTGTCCAGCCCATCAAGGGCACCCAGTTTGCTGTTGAACTGGATGGCCAGGCCGCCGCCGACGGTGTCCAGTTCCAGCAGCCAGCGCAGGTCGGGCAGGCTGGTCTGTTTTATCGTCACACTGCCCGTCACCATGCGCAGCTTTCGCAGGCTCCCCAGGCTGTCGATACCTGAATTTTGGATGGTCAGGTTGCCGTCAATCACCGTGTAGCAGGGGCTCCAGGCGTCCACCTGCGCCTGGTTGGAGAAGACCACGTTGCCCACATACGTCAGTTCGGCCAGGCCCTCGTCCACCAGCCCGTCACAGTCGTCGTCCAGGTCGTTGCAAACCTCCGTAGCTCCGGGGTGGATGGCGGCATTGTCGTCGTTGCAGTCCAACAGGGAGGCACAATTTGCAACCGTTTTGTAGCCCCATGGCTTTGAGCATTGTACCAATGTCTGCCCGTTGCTGTGGCCGTCGTTGTCCATGTCCCTGTACCACACCTGGCCGGGGTGCTGTTCGGCGTCGTTGTCGTTGCAGTCGCCGGCGGTGGCCGTCAGTTGGGCGGCCAGGTACCAGCCGGCGCCGGGCGGGGTGCAGGACTGAAGGGTCAGCCCGTCGGAGTAGCCGTCGGCGTCCATGTCCTTGTACCAGGTCTGCGGCATGCCGATGCTGGGCACCGTGGTGGGCATGGGGGCGTTGGTACACCCCAGCCCGCCGAAGGCCTGCACCACGACCGTGTACTCGCCGGCGGCCAGCCCGTTGAAGGTGCCGTCGAACTGCCAGGTCGCCCCGCCGTCAATACTGTAGCCTACCTGCCCGCCGGGGGCGTCCACCGACACTACGATCCTGCCGTTGCCCAGGCCGCAGTCCTCGGGCGTCACCGCCACGGAGACGTTGGTGAAGAAGTCGAGCACCGTCACCGTGGCCGTGCAGGTGGCCGTGTTGCCGTGGCCGTCGTTCGCTGTCAGGGTCACAGTATTGGGGCCGATTTCACCGCAATCGAACTGGCTGGGCGAAACGCTGACGAGGTTGATGCTGCCGCAATTGTCGCCCGAAGCGCTGGCGTTGAAGACCTGCGCCGGCGTGATGCTGGCGTTGGCATTGCCGTCCAACTGGATGCTGATGTTTTGGCAAACCAGCGTTGGTGGCAGGTTGTCCACCGCCGTTACGGTGGCGCTGCAATTGCTGGAGTTCCCGTTCACGTCGTTCACGGTCAGCGTCACCGTATTGGCCCCGATGTTTGCGCAAGCAAATGAATTGGGTAAAACGCTGAGCGATGCAATGCCGCAATTGTCAGACGAACCGTTGTTGACCTGGGCGGTGGTTACGCTGGCCTGGCCATTGGCATTCAGGTAAACTGTCGCCGGTTTGCAAAGTGCCGTTGGCGGGCTATTGTCCACCACGTTGACGGTTGCCTGGCAGGAATGGCTGTTGCTGCTGGCGTCTGTTGCAGTCAGCGTCACCGTGTTCGGGCCAACTTCAGAACAATTGAAGCTGGTTTTGCTCAAACTCATTGTAAAACTGCAATTGTCGAAACTGCCGCCGTCCACCTGCGTAACGGCCAAATTCATTTGGCCGGCCACATCCAGGTAAACCGTTGCCGGTTTGCAAAGCGCCATTGGCGCAATGGTATCCGCCACGGTCACCGTCGCCTGGCAACTGACAGTCTTGCCGTTGTTGTCCGTCACCGCCAGCGTCACGGTGTTGGCGCCTAAATTATTGCAGGCGAAACTGGTCTTGCTGGCCGACAGGCTGCCGATACCGCAGGCATCGCCAGAGCCGCCGTCGATGTCCGCCGCCGTCATGCTTGCGTTGCCGGAGGCATTCAGATAAACAGTGTGGGGTTTGCAGACGGCTACCGGCGCCACGTTATCCACCACATTCACTGTCGAAATACAGGTGGAAACGAGGTTGTTCACATCCGTCACCGTCAGCGTCACGGTGGTCGCCCCCACGTTTGCGCAGCTAAAAGTATTGGGTAAAACGCTCAAGCTGGCCACGCCGCAGTTGTCGAAACTGCCGTCGTTGACCTCCGTAGCCGCCAAACTTGTCTGACCGGCTGCATTGAGGAAAATGGTGACCGTTTTGCACTGGGCCGTTGGAGGCGTAGCGTCGCTGACCGTCACGGTGGCGTTGCAACTGGCCTGCTGGCCATTGTTGCCCACCACGGTAAGGGTCACCGTGTTTTGACCCAAGTCGCTGCAAGTCAGCAGGTTGGGCGAAATGCTCATGGAAGCAATGCCGCCGAGTGCCGTCGAGCCTCCGTCCACGTCCGTAGCGGCCAAATTTATTTGGCCCGCAGCATCGAGGTCGAGGCTGGTGTTCTGGCAGACAGCATTGGGCAACTGGTTGTTCTCCACCGTCACCTGGGCGGTGCAGGAAGCGGAGTTCCCGTTCACGTCGGGGACCGTCAACGTCACAAGGTTGATACCAACGTTGGCGAGCGTGAAGGAGTTGGGTGAAATACTCAAGGAGGCCAGCCCGCAGTTGTCGGAGCTGCCGTTGTTCACCTGCGCAGCAGTGACGGCAGCGTTGCCGTTGGCGTCAAGTTCTACGGTCACGGCTTGACAGAGGGCTATCGGCGCCATATTATCCACCACATTCACCATCGTCGAGCAGGTAGAAACGAGGTTGTTCACGTCCGTCACCGTCAGCGTCACGGTGGTCGCCCCCACGTTTGCGCAGCTAAAAGTATTGGGTAAAACGCTCAAGCTGGCCACGCCGCAGTTGTCGAAACTGCCGTCGTTGACCTGGGCGGCGGTGAGGCTGCCCTGGCCGCTGGCACTGAGCTGCACCGTGGCCGTTTTGCACTGGGCCGTTGGAGGCGTAGCGTCGCTCACCGTCACAATGGCGTTGCAGCTTGCCTGTTTGTTGTTGTTGCCAACGACCGTCAGCACCACCGTATTCTGGCCTGAATCACTGCAAGTCAGCAAGTTGGGCGAAACCGTGCGAGAAGCAATGCCGCCCAGCGCCGTTGAGCCGCCGTCCACGTCCTGCCAGGTCAGGTTCACCTGCCCGCTGGCGTCGAGGTTGCGGTTGATGTTCACGCAGACCGGGTTGGGCAACTGGTTGTTTTCTACGGTCACGTTGGCAGTGCAGGTGGCCTGTTTGCCGTTCACGTCCGTCACGGTCAGCGTCACGGGGTTGATGCCCACGTTGGCGAGGGTGAATGTGCTGGGCGAAACGCTCAGCGTAGCCACCCCGCAGTTGTCGAACGAATTATTGTCCACCTGGGCGGCGGTGACGGAGGCGTTGCCGTTGCCGTCGAGTTGCACGACCACGTCCCGGCAGAGCGGCGTCGGGTTCACGTTGTCCTGCACGGTGACGGTAGCCTGACAGGTGGCGGTTTTGTTGTTCACGTCGGTGACGGTCAGCGTCACGGTGTTGTTCGTCCCAACGTTGGCGCAGCCAAAACTGTTGGGCGAAACGCTCAGCGAGGCGATGCCGCAGGCGTCGCTGCTGCCGTTGTTCACGGCGCTGGCCGCCAGGGTTCCCTGTCCGTTGGCGTCCAGTTGCACGGAGGCCGGTTGGCACTGGGCGTTGGGCGCCACATTATCCTGCACGTCCACGGTCGTCTGGCAGGTGTTCGTTTTGCCATTGTTGTCTGTCACGGTGAGGGTGACAGTGTTTGTCCCCACGTTTGCGCAAGCGAAACTATTGGGCGAAACGCTCGTCGAAGCGATGCCGCAGGCGTCGGAGCTGCCGTTGTTCACGGCACTGGCGGCCAGGGTTCCCTGTCCGTTGGCGTCGAGTTGCACAGTGGCGGGCTTGCACTGGGCGTTTGGCACGACGTTGTCCTGCACCGTCACGGTGGCGTTGCAGGTGACTTGCTGGTTATTGTTGCCAATGACGGTCAGGGTGACGGTGTTCGGGCCCACGTTTGCGCAAGCGAAACTATTGGGCGAGACGCTCAGCGAGGCGATGCCGCCCACGGCGGAGCTGCCCCCGTCCACGTCTTCGGGCGTGATGCTGCCCTGCCCGTTGGCGTTCAGTTGCACGGTGTGCGCCTTGCAGACGGCATTGGGCAGGTTGGTGTTGGTGACGGTGACGACTGCCCCACAAGTGGCGGTGCGGTTGTTGTTGTCGGTGACGGTCAGCGTCACGTTGTTTTGACCCAAATTGCTCAGGTCAAAACTATTGGGTGAAACGCTCAGCGAGGCGATACCGCAATTGTCGCCGCTGCTGTTGTCCACCTGGCTGCCGGTGATGCTGGCGTTGCCGTTCTGGTCAACGTTCACGGTGATGTTTTGGCAAACGGCGGTCGGGTTGGTCACGTCCTGGATGGCCACCGAGGTGGTACAGGAGGACATCTGGTTGGCCGCATCGAAGACCTTCAGGATGACCTGTTGGCTGCCCACATTGGAACAATCAAAGCTGTTGGGCGTGAGGGTGCGGTTGGTGATGCCACAGTTGTCCGTACTGCTGTTGTCAATGTCGGCGGGCAGGAGGTTGACCGTGCCGTTGGGGTCGAGGTCGAACGTGAGGCCTGACTTGCACTGTGCGGCTGGGGCGGTGTTGTCCACCACCGTGACGGTACTGGTGCAGGTCGAAAATTTGCCGTTTACGTCGGTGACGGTCAGTTCGACCGTGTTCGGGCCGGCGTTGGCACAGGTGAAACTTGTTTTTTCAATGACCAGAGTGCCGATGCCGCAGTTGTCGGTGCTGCCGTTGTTGACCTGGGCCGCCGTGAGCGTGGCATTGCCGCTGGCATCGAGGGGCAGTTGCAGCGTGGCGTGGCAGTTGGCCGTCGGCGGCGTGTTGTCCTGCACTGTGACGGTGGCCTGACAGGTCTTTTCGTTGTTGTAGCCATCCTTCACGGTGAGGGTGACGGGTTGGTCACCGAGGGTGTTGCAGGTGAAACTGTTCGGGGACACATTGACGAGCGTCACGGGGGTGCAGTTGTCGTTGGAGCCGTTGTCCACATCGGCGGCGGCGATGGTGGCGTTGCCCGTGCCGTCGAGGTTTTTCACGATGCTCTTGCAGAGGGCGTTGGGCCGGAGGGTGTCCTGCACGGTGACGGTGCTGGTGCAGGTGGCCGGGCCGTTGTCGTCGGTGACGGTGAGGGTCACGGTCTGCGGGGTGCCGATGTCCGCACAGCCGAAGCTGGTAGAAGGCTGGCCGTTGATGGTGAAACTGAGCGTGCCGCAACCGGTGCTGCCGTTGTTCAGGCTGGTGGCAAGTACCTCGGCCTGGCCGGCACCGTTGACGTAGGCGGTGTGCGCAGGCTGGCAGTTGGCGGCGAGCATGCAGGCGATGGACTGGTACTCGTAGGCACCGAGGTCAATCAGGCTGCCGCCGGGGATGGCGTCGAACTTGCGGGGGTTGCCCGCCAGGTCGAGGGCGGTACTGTTGGCAGCGTCGTTTCCAGCGTCAATGGCGGGGGAACTGGGCTGGAGGCTCAGGTCGGTGGTGGAGACGAAGAGCGGGTCAACGTTGCCGTCGCCGCCGGGGCAGGAGGTGCAGCCTGTGTAACCGCCCTGCACGATGGAATAGGTGACGGTGGGGGTGCTCCCAATATTGAGAATCTCACCGCTGTTTCCCCAGAATATGCTGTTAGTCACGACTGAGTTAGCAAATCCATTGAACATCCCACCGGTGGAACTACCTGCTGAGTTGTTGTAGAAGGTACAGTTCTTCACCGTCGGAAGGGATTCATCATTGTACATTCCGCCGCCGAAGTCTGCCGTATTTCCTGAGAAGGCGCAGTTGGTCACTGTTGGGGAGGAGGTTTCGTTGTACATCCCGCCGCCGTCGGAGGCAGCATTGTTGGAGAAAGAGCAATTGGCCACTGCCGGGGAGGAAGCATCGTTGAACATTCCGCCGCCCCTGTTGGCTGAATTGCCGGAGAAGGAGCAGTTGGTCACTGTTGGGGAGGAATTACCGGCGTTGTACATCCCGCTTCCACTGAAGGTCACAGAATTGCCCGTGAAGGAACAATTGCTCACGGCGGGGTTTGTATTGAAATTGTACATCCCGCCGCCGTAGGCATTTGCAGACGAGCCATTTGCATTTCCTCCGCTGACGGTGAAGCCGTCGAGGATGGCTGTATTGGTCAGGCCATTGTTGTTGTTGAAAATGACGTGGTAGCTGTTGTTCGCAAGTGTCCCGTCATTGTCTATGTCGCCGTTGAGGGTGGTCACATTCGCCGTCCAATTTCTCTGTGAAAGCAACGTCTCCGTGCCGGCAAAGCCGCCGTAGATGGCCACGCCGTTTTTCATCACAAAAGAAATATTGCGGTCGGCGCCGATGGTGGGCTTGTAGGTGCCGGCGGCCACCCAGATTTGGGTGATGCCGGGGCAGGTGCTGTTCAGAGCGTTCTGTAAGTCCGTGAAGGCATTTGTCCAGGAGTTGCCATTGTTGGCGCCGGTGGCACTGGCATTTACATACAGGATATTGCCAGCGGGGCAGCACACGTTCCCCTCGTCTGTTGCCATATTGCAATTGTTGTCAATCCCGTCGCAAACTTCGGTAGCGCCAGGGTTGATGTCCGGGTTGCCGTCGTTGCAGTCGTTACCGCCGCAGGCAATGTCTTGAAAGCCATCGCTGTCGGCATCCTGGCAACAGGGTTTCACCCCAATGACAATGTCGTCGTACAAAGCTGTAGCATTGGCATTGTAATTATACAAGTAAATGTTGCTGACATGGTCGGAAGCGGTGGAGCGAAAAGCAAAATCCGTGGCTTTCAAATCACCGTTGACGTAGATGTCAAAATTCTTGGCAGTCCAGTCAATATTCTTGATTTCAATATGGTACCAGGTATTCAATGAGACCGGAATTTCGAGGAACGAACTATTAATAAATCTGAGGGTATTCGCAGAGTTGAAAAATGAAAATAGAATCCCAAAATTAGTAGGGCTGTTTTCATCTCCAATTACGACATAGGCATGATTCGCAGAGGGGGTCGTGGGTTGTACCCAATATGAAATGGCAGTGGGTTGGCTGGGTGAAATGGTCGCCAAACTACCTTGTACATGACCCTGTGAAAAACCCGTTTGGGAAAAGGCATAACCACCAACTGCCGGATTGGTGGTCGTCACCGTTCTGGTGTAGGTGCCCCCTGCATCCGACCAGGTGGGCTGGTAAGTGCCCGATTCGAAGCCATCGTAAAAATAGGTGACGATGTTGTCCGTCTGCCCGTCGCAGTCGTTGTCAATGCCGTCGCAGATTTCGGTAGCACCGGGATGGATGGCTGCATTGTTGTCGTTGCAGTCGGCGCCGGGGCAATTGGCATAGCCGTCGTCGTCCCCATCGAGGTCGCTTTGGAATTCGTAGGCCCCTATGTCCACCACCTTGCCACCGTTGATGGCGTCCACCCTGCCGTTGTTATCGAGGTCAGTAGTGGGCGCACCTGTGCTCGTGCCCGCATCAATGGCAGGGGAGCATTGCTGGAGGTGCAGGTCGCCGTTGGGGGCGTTGGCGAAGAGGGGGTTCACGTTGCCGTCGCCACCGGGGCAGTTGGTGCAGGGGGAGTAGCCGCCCTGGATGATGGAGTGGCTGACGTTGGAGGGGTAGAGACCGGTATTAATTTCATGAACAGTAGCGTTGTCCCAGAGAATGCAGTTGTCCATTGTCGTAATACTGGATTGGTATGAAGAAATTGTTGTGAAGCCAGAATTTCCATAAAAAGTACAGTTGGTCACCGTAAGATAAGTAGTTGACTCGTTGTATATCGCTCCATCATTGTTGCCGTAGAAGATGCAGTTGGTCACCACTGGGTAGAGACTGGAGTTGGACATCCCACCGCCAGCGTTGCTGGCCGAATTGCCGGAAAAACTGCAATTGGCCACCTGGGAGGAGGAATAATCGTTGCCCATCCCACCGCCTGTTTGGCTGGCCGAATTACCGGAAAAACTGCAATTGGCCACCAGGGGGGAGGAGAAGAAGTTGAACATCCCACCGCCTGTTTGGCTGGCCGAATTACCGGAAAAACTGCAATTGGCCACCAGGGGGGAGGAGGAGACGTTGTACATCCCACCGCCTTTTT
Source organism: Lewinellaceae bacterium (assembly GCA_020636005.1). GTDB lineage: Bacteria > Bacteroidota > Bacteroidia > Chitinophagales > Saprospiraceae > UBA6168. The sequence continues at coordinate 3,140,706 of JACJYR010000001.1, read as the reverse complement.
GGCTGGCCGAATTACCGGAAAAACTGCAATTAGCCACTTGGGGGGAGGAGGAGTCATTATACATCCCGCCACCGCTATAGTAGGGAAAACTGCCATTTGCATTCCCCCCGCTGATGGTGAAGCCGTTCAGTTTGGCGGTGCTGTTCAACCCATTATTATTATTGGAAATGACACGGTAGCTGTTGTCGCCGTTGTTGGCAAAGTTCGGCCCGTCGTTTCCGAGGAGGTCCCCGCTCAGGGTGGTCACATTCGCCGTCCAATTTCTTTCCGAAAGCTGTGCCTCGCCGCCAGCGAAACCGCCGTAGATGGCCACGCCGTTTTTCATCACAAAGGAAATAGTGCGGTCGGTGCCGGTGGTGGGTTTATAAATGCCTTCCGCCACCCAAATCTCAACACCGCTCTGGGCAATGGCCAGGGCGGCTTGCAGGTCGGTGAAAGCATCAGTCCACGACAGGCCGTTGGCCATGCCCGTGGCATCCTTGTCCACATAGATAATACCGTTGACATTCAACAGGTCGCTGGCCGTGCCGCTGTTGCCCAGGGAGGAAGTAAGGTTGCCGGTCGTGTTCACATACAAGCCCGGCGTGCTGCTGGTCACATTGACTTGCACGGTGCAACCCGACAGGGCCGCAACTGTCCCGCCGTTGTAGGAAATCGTGCTGCTGCCCGCCGTAGCGGACAGCGTTCCGCCAGTACAAGTTGTCGAAGCTGCCGGCGAAGCCGCCACGACCATGCCCGCCGGCAGGTTGTCGGTGAAGTTGAGCCCGGTCGCAGCCAATGTACTGGCCGAGTTGTCAATCGTGAACACGAGCGTGCTCGTATTGCCAACGAAAATTTGGTCTGGCGAAAAGGCTTTGGCAAAGGTCGGAGGCGGCTCGACTATGAGCGAATTGCTGGCCGTGCCGCTGTTGCCCAGGGAGGAGGTAAGGTCGCCAGTCGTGTTGAGGTGGATTCCTGTCGTGCTGCTGGTTACGTCGATTTGCAAGGTACAACTCGCCCCTCCCGCTACTCCACTGCTGCCGTAAGAAATCAAAGAGGTTCCAGGCACAGCCGTCAGCGTCGCTCCAGGACAGGTCGACGAAACATTTAACGGGGAGGCGATGGTGACGGCGGCGGGTAGATTGTCCACAAAGCTGAGCGAAGTAGCCGCCAACGAGTTGGCGGTATTGTCTATGGTGAAAGTCAAGGTGCTGACGCCTCCCTCGCCAATAACGTCGGGGGAAAAGGCCATGGCAAAGCCGGGCGGGGAGGTGATGGCCGTGCTTTCTGTATCGCTATTGTTGCCAAGGTTGATGTCAATCTCCCCGGCGCTGACTGATGCCGTGTTGGTGATGTTGCCTGTAGCTCCCGGTGCTGTCACACTGATAGTGATAGTCGGGGCTGCACCAATGCCCAGACTGCTACGCGTGCAGGTGACGGTGCTGCCCGACACGCCGCAGATCCAGCCGGTCCCGGAGGCGCTGACAAACCCCACGCCAGTCGGCAAGTTATCGGTGACGGTGATGCTTGTTGCCATGGAAGGGCCGTTATTGCTGACATCGAGCGAATAACTGAAACCTGCACCTATGCTCGCTGGGTCGGCGGAATCTCCGACCAGCATCGACAAATCGGCCAGTGGCAGGAGGTTGTCGAAGTCAGTGGCGCTGTTGTTACCGGGGGTTGGGTCAGTGACACAGACAGGAGCGGTGACGGTGGCCGTATTGACCAGCGAGCCGGTCGCCGACGGGGCGATGTTGGCAGAGACGGTGTACGTTACCGAAGCACCGGCGGGCAGATTGAGAACCTCGTTGATGTTGCCGCTGCCGGAGGCCGTGTTGCCACTGGCGCCACCGGACGAAAAGCTGGTCCACGTTGCGGAAGTAATCGCTGACGGCAAAATATCGTTGAAGCCCGCACCGGTCACGTTGGAAGGCCCTGCGTTGCTGGCCGTGATGGTGTACGTCACCGACTGTCCCGGCACACCGGTCGTCACACCGTCGGTTTTGGTAATCGACAAGTCAGCAATGGGGACGGCCACTGTGAAAACGGTGGGGTCGTTTTCGCCTGCCTCGGTCGGATTTCCATTGCCATTGGGGTCGGGGTCGGTCCCGCTATCGGACAAATCGGACACAGCACCCCCTTCGGCTGAGGCAGTGACCTGATTGGAATAAACGCCACACCCAAGGCCAACATCGGTGATGACCGTGACATTGACCAACAGCCTGACCTGCGCCGTCTCGCCGACCGGTAAGCCACTCCCTGCGGCAAAAATCCCCGTGTCCGAACTCCCGTCAAAATTGGCGTTGAGCGTAATCGTGCCTGGGTCATCAATAAAAGCAGGAGGGCTCACAATCGTGTAGTTCCCTGCCCCGAATACTGCATCCAGGTCTTCAGTCAAAGCAAGACCATTTAGGTAGGATGTACCAAAGTTCTCCAGATAGAAATCGAACATTATCTGGGTGCCATTGATGGTGGCGTTTTTTGCCACACCGATGACAGCCGATGACATCGGTGCCCCATCAACCCGAGCGTCTACGCTGGCAAAGGCACTGCCCACACCGAAGCCCAGCGTGGCCACCAGGCAAGGAATCAGACTCATCAGTCGCAGACCAGAACACCGCCTGCGGGTCGTGTCCCGGAAGCTTGTTGTTTGTATGTGCTTTTTCGCATTTGGGAATAAGCTTAGCATTTTCATCTCCATTGTTTTAAAAAAATGACAGCGGCAAAAAGCATGAATACCCCTGGGCAACCACCTGCCGCATTGGCAGTTGCCGGGTTTTGCAGGGTGAGTCTTGAACCAGTTGTCGGGAAAACATCTCCGGCGTCCTTCCAAAAAATATGGAGGCAGGTACGATGACAGGCAAAGTTGACCTGCCCCCCGGAGATGAATTTATGTTGTGTTGGGCTGTTGCTTTTCGCAACCAAAGATGGGGGCGGCAGGGGCCGGGGCCTTCCCATTCTCCATTCAAAAAGGTGGAATCTCCATGCAGGCAGGTGGAATCTCCATTCAAAAAGGTGGAGTTGCCATTCAGGTCAAAAATGATGCTTTGTAAAAGATTGGAAAACAGGCGTTTGGAGGATTGTCAGAATTTACTTGGCGAAACGCCGAATGCTTCAGAAAACACCCGGCTGAAATATTTCGGATCCGTAAATCCGACGGCCCAGGCCACTTCACTGACCGTCATTCCATTGTCCCGCAGCAGTTCTTTTGCTTTGGCCAGGCGGATGGAACGAATGAAGATGGTGGCGTTTTTCCCGGTCAGTGCTGTCAGCTTGCGGTGAAGCTGGGGCTGGCTCATGGCCAGGGAGCGGCAGAGGTCGTCCACCGAGAATTGAGGGTCGGAGAGGTGCTCGGTGACGGCATCCCGGACTTTTTGGAGGAAGGCATCCTCAGCGTCGGTGACTGGTGATTGGTGACTGGTGATTGGTGATTGGGAGGCCAATTCTGAGTATTTAAGTTGGAGTTTCCGGCGCAGTTCAAGCAGGTTGTACAGCGTCACCAGCAATTCTTCCTGGTGGAAGGGCTTGGCGAGGTAGGCATCGGCCCCCCGGCGCAGGCCCTTGATCCGGCTTTCCACATCGGCCTTGGCCGTCAGCAGAACGATGGGGATATGGCTGCTGCGTTCGTCATGCTTGAGGGTTTCCACCACTTCGAAGCCGTCTTTTTCGGGCATCATCACGTCGCTCACGATAAGGTCGGGGACGGTTTCCAGTGCCTTTTCGATGCCCGCCCGGCCGTTGTAGGCGAAGTCGAGGGCATAGCTTTCCCGCAGGCAATCGGCGAGGTATTCGACGACGTCGGGGTTATCTTCGATGATGAGGAGGGAGGATTTTTCAAGAAGTGAGGGGTGAGGAGTGAGGAGTGAGGAAGCGCCGCCGCCGCCCCTGACCCCTGAAGGGGAACCTAAAATGGGAAGTTTTGTGGTAAATTCAGGAATGTTAGCAGTATTTGGCAAAGATGGTCCCCCTTTAGGGGTCAGGGGTGGCGTCAGGGGCGAGGTGAGGAGTGAGGAAGGCACTTCGGCTTCAACCGATGTACTTCCCGATTGGCTCTCCTCACTTCTCACTTCTCGCTTCTCACTTCTATTTGTGACCGGCAACTGCACCGTGAAGGTCGAGCCTTTGCCCTCCTCGCTTTCCACGCTGATTTCGCCACCCATGGCGGTGACCAGTTCTTTGGTCAGTGCCAACCCGATGCCGGTGCCGCCGGCCTTGGCTTTTTCCAGGTTATTGGCCTGGTGGAAGCGGTCAAAAATATGGGGCAGGTCGGCGGATGGGATACCGGCGCCGGTGTCGGTGACGGTGAGCGTAACAGCGTCGGCAGGGTTCAGAACCCTGCCGACGTTTAGCACCACCCGCCCGCCGGATGGTGTAAACTTGATGGCATTCGACAGCAGGTTGTACACGATTTGCAGCAGGCGCTCCGGGTCGTAGTCCATCACGATTTCCCGCTCCTTGCTTTCTACCCGCAGCAGCACGTTTTGGGCGTTGGCGTAGGAATGCAGGCTTTCGGCGATGTAGCGGAGGTAAGGCAGTACGTCGCCCTGCACGTAGTTGATTTTCAGGGCTTTGGATTCGAGTTTGGCCAGGTCGAGGATTTGGTTAATGAGGCGGAGGAGGTTCTCGCCGTTGCGCCGGATGAGCTTGATTTTACTTTTCAGGCCATCGTCCACTTTCATTTCCACCTGTTCGGAAGTTCCTAAAATCACCGTGAGCGGCGTGCGGAACTCGTGGGTGATGTTGGTGAAAAAGCGGTTTTTGAATTCGTCCAATTCTTGTAAGCGCAGGGCTTCGGTGGCGGCCAGTTTTCGGCGGATTTCATAGTTTCTGATACCAATCAACCCAAAAATGGCGGCTATGGCATAGAGCAAATACGCCCACCAAGTGGCCCACCAGGGCGGGCGGATGGTGATGGACAAGGAGGTTGGTTCTTCGTTCCATACACCGTAGCTGTTTCTGCCTTTTACCGAAAACAGGTAACTGCCGGGGGACAGGTTGGCAAAGCTTACCGTGTTTTTGCTGCCCGCATAAATCCACCGGGGTTGGCTGCCACTCTCGGTCAGGGAATACGCATATTCACGGGACTGCGGATTGCGGTAATCGAGCAACGCATACTCGATCTCTACGGTATTTTCAAGATGGGTGAGGGAGAGCGCCGTTTTTTTCCATTGGTTTTCAGGCAGTTCGAGCATATTTCCATCTCCCGCCGGGTCGTAATGGGATACCTTCGACAACAGGATGGGAGAAGCTTCTTCGCCTTGGTTTTTGAAAGTTGCCGGATTGAAACTTCTCACTTCACCCTGACAGGCAAAATATACCTCATTTGTTTCAGGGTGTACAACAATTGCCTCGTGATACAGGGAAGTGGCAGCCACCTGTGGGAAGATGGCGACATCCCCTGTAGCCGGATCAATACAGGAAACCACCTGCGTTTGGTTGATCCATATCTTGCCAGTTTTGTCCTTTGCTATCTGCGAAATGCTATAATTGGGCAAGCCGTCCGAGGAATCGTATTTTTTAAAATGCCCTGTTTCAGGAGAAAAACGCTCTATCAACTTCAATCCCAACGATATCCAGATATCTCCATCGTTGTCAATTTGCAGCTCCGAGGTATAGTTACTGGCAATGCCGTTGACGTTGCCCTGCTCGTACATGTACCGCTGAACTTTGCCAGTGCTTTTGTCAACGGAATTCAGCCCGTTTTCTGCTCCGCAAACCCAGATCTTGTTGCCGGCATCCACGGCGATACTGGCCAGCAGGTTGGAAGGTAAGCCGCTTGGTTCCGACGGGCCGTATTTCCATTGTTCAAATGCTGTGGCGATACCCGAACGGACATCGAATGCATCCCTGCGCAGGTGGTACAGCCCGTTGCCCCAGGTTGAAAACCACAGGTCGCCGTCGTGGTCTGTTGTTGCGCACATTATCTCCGGGATGGGCTCTTCCACGGCACTTCCCAGCCGGACCGGCCAGGATCGCCCGGATTTTTTATCAAGCACAAGCAAACCTTCATTGGTACACGCCAACAAATAATTGTCCTCCCAAAAAATGGCATTATAGCAAATGACCCCCTCGATTGCGTAACTTGTCTCTCCCGACAAAGGGTTGCACCGCATTATTCCCGAATTGGTTGCCAGCCAGATGAGCCCGTTGGGGTCAAATAAAATATGATTGGTTGCGATGGGCTGGTTGTTTACCCTTGGCAATTTCAGGACATGGCCCATTTCCTGGTTCGGGTCAAAAAAATAGGGGCTTTTTTCTGTAGTAACTTTCGTCCAAATCAATCCGCTTCGGTCCCGGAAAATGGTCGGGATATTTTTCAATTCTTGCTGTTTGTCATTATCTATCAACTTGCAATGTTCCAGCGTCTCCCGGTCAGGCGATAACCGCCAGATCCCGTTTTGGGCAGCAACCCAAAGTCGCCCTGACCGATCTTCCAGGATCGCACCAGGATCGGCAACCTGCCCGCCCGCAGCAGTGTGCCCACCGAAGGCTGTCAAACGGGAGGTTTTGGCATCGAACACCCAAAGTCCTGACCGATTTGGCATCCCGAGCCAAAGCAGGCCTTTCCGGTCCATACATATACTTTTGGGGGTCGAGAAAGAGCTGCTGATACCCACCCGGATGGTATCGCCCTTTTCGTCCAGCACGGGGAAGTAATGCCATTTCTGTTCTTTTTGGTCAAAAAACTCCAACCCGGCAGTGGTCAGGACATAGACTCGTTGCTGCGCAATAATGACAGGCGACCAGGGGTGCCCCTGCAACTCACCGGCTACGCCGGGCCGGGGCAGTACACGGGTATTCTTGCCCGTATTCGGGTCAAAAATATTCATCCCGACATTGCTCCCTATCCAGAGCTTGCCGTCCGGGTCTTTTTGCAGGAAAAACAGGTCATCGGTAGAAAGGGTGGTTTCGTCATTGGCATCATGCCGGTAATGCGTGAACTTACCGGTCATGGCGTCGTAGGCGTTCAGCCCGCCATTGCGGGTCGTAATCCAAAAAACACCCTGTTCGTTCTGTATCACATCTTTTACCCTGTTGGAGGAAAGCGAGTTGAGGTCAATGGGGTCGGACATGACGGGCATCAACCCGACACCGTCATAGCGAAACATGCCCTTGTCGGAAAGGAACCAGATAAATCTGTCCTGGTCTTCATACAGGTTGTCAAACCCCTGGAAGTCCTCCAATACCCGGGCCTCTTTTAGCGCCTGCTTGAAATAAAGTGGCGTAGGCGGCATTTGCCCGGCCTGTGAAAACCCGGCAAGGGCACACAGAAAATGGAAGATATAGCTGGAGAGAATGGTTTTCATCTGTACAAACTACAAATTCAAATTAACGGTCAGTATTAAAAATGTTTTGAAACCCATCCACAAATTTATCTGGCAACTGGGAAAGGATTGTTTCGATAAGTGGAAAAAACGCCAATAAGGTGCATAACCGTTGATTTTTGCCAAATCCGGCCTTGGCTGCCTTCAGGCTGGCGGTACACCTCATTGTTGGCAACGGCAACGGGATTGAATGGTTCAGGTGAAAAGATTTTAAGGCGGGCAGTGGCCGTCGAAAGCCGTCCCTTGTTGGCAGGATGTCGAACACCATGCCCTGCGAAAGGCCTTCGTTGACGGAGAGCCGGGTGGAAGAACCCTGTGGCTGCGAGTGCAGGTGGGCGCACAAGGTTAGAAAAAGGATGGCAATTGTTCTCATCATAGCTGGTCGGGTGTCAAAGTATGGCAAGGTAGGCGATTTCGTGCAAAACAGATGCTATGATGAGAGGTTTGAGGGGAACTCATCTAATGGGCTGCTTAGGTCTTTAGATTAATTATTATGCTAAATTTTCCAGCAAAGACTTTCGCAGGGAGCGAGGCTTCAGTAAATTGGGCAAGTCATGTTCAAAAAGCCCGCTCAAGGTGGGTTATTTTTCCTTCGATCCTAAGTTTCATAAAGGCACTTTATAGATAGTCGCATTCAAAACTAAACTAAAACACGGATGGTTTTGTCGGTTTGCTATTAGCCATTGGCAGTTAGCCCTTGGCTTTTGCCAACTGCCAAAGGCCAAAAGCGTACAGTATAATAGCCTTATTTTTACAAGTAATTGATTTTCAATGTTAATGACCGCAATGACTAATGACTTTTAATGACGTTTACCTATAAGGATAGATTTTGTCCCACCTTTTTTATCCAAAAAGCCCACTCGTGGCAAACGTGATATACTCCAAAAAAAACAGCACCCAAAAAAACTGGTAATATTTAAAAACAGCAGCCCTTTCGCCCAATTCCACCTTTGATTTCGCCGACAAAAGCAATACCAACAGGACAATATGTGCTCCTGCAAACAACCAGGTATTTACATTCAATTTTATCAAAAAAGGCAGGACAATCAGGGCCATATAGACTATTATTACCAACCCATTTCCAAACCTGAAAACAGTAGCAGCGCCCAGTCGTAAAGTGAGCGTATTAATCTGGAACCGCCTGTCGCCCTCCATATCCGGTATATCTTTAAACCAGGCGATGACAATGCTATATATAAAAATAGTGGCCGTAAGCAGCCAAATAATCACCGGCACATTGTGCTGCCCATTTAATATAAAATGAAAATGCAGGAACAATAGCAAATTCACTATCAAGCCCCGCACGGCAATGATGCAAAAGGCCGCCCAGAAATGAAAGCGTTTCAGCCGAAAAGGAGGCAAAGAATAGGCCGTGCCAAGGGCCAGGCTCAACAGTACCGTCCACAATAAATAGTGCCCCAAATAAAAGGCAATAATGAGTGAAATTAATACCGAAATAATAATGATCGAATATCCCGTGCGCATAGAAAAAGCGCCGGAAGCCAGCGGCAGGTAAGGCTTGTTGATGCGGTCAATTTCCACGTCGGTGATCTGGTTGAGGCCCACGATGTAGATATTGGCACCGAGGCAACTGACGAGGGTGAGCGCCAGTTCCCGCCAATGAAACTCCTCCATATCGGAAAATGAAAGCGCCAAAAAGTAAAGGCAAACGATACTTAGCGTGGTGCCGACCACGGTGTGCAGGCGGGCGAAGTGGATGAAATTGCGCAGGGTGTTCATAGTTTTTTCCCTTGTAAAACGCCGAATTTGATAGTGCCCATCCGGTAGCCCCGTGTCATATAGCGCATGGCCCAGGCTCCCTTCATCGTGCCGAGGCCAGAACGCAGCAGCCCCGCCACGCTCCGCCAACTGATGGCCGAACGGATAACGGCATTCCAAAACGGTGCAACGGCCTCGCTCCAGTCGCCCGATTGAACTTCCCGGAACCCCGTTTCCACCGCCATTTGCTCAAAATGTTTTATCGAAACCATTGGCGGCAGGTGATAGAGTTCGTAGAGTTTTTCAAGTAAGGCGTTTTCCGGGGTGTTCAGTGCGGGCGGCTCGTTGCGGTGGCACCAGGTGGCCATGAGGAACTGGCCGCCGGGCGTCAATAAATCATAGAACATTTCCAGCAGACGCTTTTTGTCTTCAATATGCTCGGCACTTTCCAGCGACCAGATCAGATCGAACGGGCCGTCGGCGGGGCTGAGCGACATGAGATCACGGGCCACTATTTTCACCCGGCTTTCCAGTTTTGCTTTTTTGGTGAAACGCACCCCCTGCTCCGCCTGCACGGGGCTGAGCGTGAGGCCTATCACGTTAGCCCCGAAGCGCTTGGCCAGGTAGCGGGCGCTGCCGCCCACGCCGCAGCCCGCGTCGAGGATATTGCTGGCATTTTTCAATCCACCCCAACGAAGCAGTTCCTCAATCAAGTCAACCTGCGCCTGCTGGTGGTTTTTTTTCAAACTGCCATCAGCGCCATAATAGCCGTGGTGCATGTGCTCGCCCCAGGTGTCCAGCCAGATGCGGGTGGACTGGTCGTAGAAGTGGCGGATGCGCTCGTTGAGGAGGGTGGTGTCCATTATTTTGTGTTTTTGTGTTTTTGTGTTTGCGTGTTTTTGTGTTTTTACTTGGTTTGAAAAACACATAAACACGCAAACACAAAAACACAAATCATTTGAATATCAGCCAAAGCACGAAGATTATAAAGCCCAGGATGGCGGCCATGGCGATGGCCTGGTGCATGTTCAGCCGTTCCTGGTATTGCTTTGGCATACGGGGGTTTTTTCTGAAAGCATTGCCCAAATAGCCCAAAAGGGCGATGGGGATGAAAATAAAACCTGCCAGCGAGCCTATCAGCACCCGCCAGAATATTTGGAGGTTGCTGCCTTTTTCATCTTCTACGGTTGTCGTTGGCTGGGAATAAGTCGTCCCCGTCAACGGTTTTACACCGGCGATGGCGATGCCGTATTCGCCCTTGCGGCGATACCACTGCGGGCGGATGTAGCGCACTTTGATATTTTTAAAACCAGCGGCCTCGTACCACTCCCTGTATTCTTTGTCTTTTGGGAACAGCATCCAGGCATTGGCCATGAAGCGGGCAAAACCGTTCTCCGGTTCCAGCGGGCCGATGAGCAACGCCACGCCGCCGGGCTTGATGACCCGGTAAGATTCCTGAACGCCTTTTAGTGGATGGGGCCAATATTCGATGCTGCCCGCCGACACGTAGCGGTCGAACGCATTGTCGGGGAAAGGGATGTTTTCGGCGTCGCCCTCCACGAAGGTGCAGCCATGCAGGTCAGGTTTTTCTTTTGCCTTCGCCAGTTGGTGGGGGCTTTGGTCCACGCAGGTCACGTTGGTGCTTTTCACTTGTTTTACAATGCCCTGGGTGGTAAAACCCGTTCCCGAGCCCACGTCAATGACCTTGTAATCTGGGTTGTTCAATTGGCCCAGTTCGAGCGATTGATCCCGCATGTGTTCCGTCCAAAAGAGCGGGTTCACATAGTCGTCGTAAAAAATAGACAGGAAACGGTAAAACCAGTAAGCTTCCTTTTTATGCTGTATTAAGCGCATTTTTTAGAAGTGAGGGGTGAGGAGTGAGAGGTGAGGGGCGGCACCTCGGTTAATTTGATGGTTTTTGAGATTAATGGAGTTATTAACCTGTGTGAAGCGTATTTCTCATTTTGTGTGTTGTGCCTGCAGCCATTCTATGACTTCCTTTTTGCCGTTGAGTTCCGATAAATGCTGGTGGCTGATGGTCGTGACGGGGCAAATGTCTTCGCACATCATGCAGGCAATGTCGCAGGGCCGGTTGACGGCAATGGTGTCAAAGGCGCTGATGAAACCTGCCCCCTGCGGGCAGACGGCAACGCAAGCACCGCAATTGATACAAGCGTTCCAGCCGATTTGAAAAATGACGGGTTCTCTTTTCTGCATAAATTAAATCTTCTTGTATTCCGAATCAGGGCTAAAGTAGCTCGACATGGTATTATACAACTGTTCGTCCTGCCGGGCGATGTCCTTCGTACGGAAGATATTGGTCTTTTCGTCGTAGAGTTTCCACATTTTGTTGCCCAATTCTTCCAGCCACTGATCCTGGTAGCCTTTTAGGTTCTTCGCCGTTGGCTTTTTCCCGTTTTTCAAAAAAGAAGAAAGGAAAGTGCCTGCAATGCGCCCGCCGCTCAAGGCTGTGTGGATACCACCGCCCGTGATAGGATTGACATGCCGGGCCGCATCGCCGACGAGTATGAGGTTATCGGCATATTGTTTTTTCAGCGGGTGCGCCAGCGGGACGCCGCCGCCCTGAATTTCGAGGATGCGGCAATCTTTGAAGCGTTCTTTGAAAAAGGATTTCTGGATAAACTGATCCAAATACCACTGCGCATTTTGGTCAGTCATGGTGCGTATGACGCCGAGGCCGATTTCCGCATAACCATGCCCTTTGGGGAAAACCCAGGCATAGCCGCCGGGTGCCCATTGGTGACCAGTCACGATTTCGAGCAGACCGTCCGTTTCTACTTTATCCACAATAAACTGGAGGCAACTGGCCAACTCGCTGAGCTTGATGTGGGTACGCAGGCCCGCCCATTTTCCCACCTGTGATTGCAGGCCATCTGCGCCGACGAGCACTTTCGACTTTACCGTAATTTCCTGGTTGAAACGGCGCAGGTGTACTTCGCACGTACCATCCTCCAATGGCTGGTAGCCCAGCCCTTCTGTTTTCAGCCAAACCTCCGTACCAGCCCTTTCAGCCTGCGCCATCAGGTAGCGGTCGAAGCGGCGGCGGTCCACCACATAGCCCAGCGGTTTTTTACCCTCGCCTTTGCCATATTCGTCCGGCTTGATGCGCTGATAATCAATTTCTGTTTTGTCGCCTTGTTGGTTGTAGATGCTGAAACCGTAGATGTCTTCGTGGATAAACTCTTCGCTCGGCGTGATGCCGAGTTCTTCCAGGGCATGCCGGCTCACCGCACCGGAGCATTGAATGGGGGCACCGAGTTCCTGGCGCTTGTCCACCAACAGTACCTTAAGGCCCTTTTGGGCAGCGATGCGGGCTGTCGTAGCGCCCGCTGGGCCTGAGCCGATTACCACAATATCGAAAACAGGAATGTGAGTTTTGTGCATAGTGCATTTACAACGTGCGAGTTGGCGACTAGTTTTTCCTTTTGTTTTTTATTAGGTAGGCGGGCTAAATTATTTGACACCATTGGTGCTGTTTGAAATCGAGGATTCACGTCGGCAAATTGTTGGGATTCAGCCATTTTCAACAGTTGACAACAAGGTCAAACCATTTTCAAACGATGTCGAACCATTTCAAACTATTATTTAAAGTGGATTGGGCGATAATGGTTTACCTTAAATGTAAAAGATAATGGTGCCGCCAAGATAGATTTTATTTTCAACGGGGGCCGTCACCAGGCGCAGTTGGGATATTGCCCGGATTAATGATGCTTCCCTGTCGTATGAAGGTAAAAATCCTCCGCCACCAGCATCGTTTCCCCCATGAAATGCTTCGCCGGATTGAGCCGCTTTTCGTGTATTTCCAATATCCCCTCTTCTTTTTTGATGAAATTGTACACCGTGCGCATGACCTTAAAAAAACGCCCTGCGTCGTTCACCTTTGGCACGTCCCGGCTGCCCAGCATTTCCATCAACCTTTTGAAGTTTTCAAAATCATAAATACAATATAGATCAGGAAAACGGAAGGCCAGGTAAATGGAAATCATCTGGTAGTTGTCGTCGTGGTAATGGCTGTTCTCGATAGAGCGGGGGTAGGTTTCTTTGTATTCACGCAGGAGTTCGTCGCAATAAAAAATGAAGCGGTCCATCCTGCCTTCCACCTCCTTGTTCTCGTCGAACAGATCCTGGAAAACCTGGCGGACGTACTCCCTGTTCAGGCCAATGAACTTCAACATCGTGGCCTTGGGAGCGTAATTTTCCCTGTTCCAAAGGCGGCGGGTAATGGAATTTTCCAGGCTGCGCTCGTACATAGTGCGGAAGTCCAGGGCTTCAATATCCCAGGTTTCCTGGAAAATTTTCAACGACTCCCATTTCCAGTAAGGATCGTGCTGCGGATGGGAGATCAGGTATTGTTTGTACCGATGGACGGCGTCGGTTAGTTTTTGCAGGTTCATGTAGCGGCGGACGGTTGACGGCGGGCGGCCCAACCGCCCACCAAAAAAAGTTCATTTAGCAGAATAAATGCTTTTTAAGCAAACCAGCGCATGTTTTGCCCGTTAAAGCGACCAAATCTTCCCGGCGAATGTACATATTTGCGGGCATTGCAGTTTTTTTCCAAAAACCTGTTGCCCTTAGCGGCCTGAGCTTGCGGGAATTTTAGTTGTTTTACACCCCTTGTCCATGTGCATCAGATGATTTGTTCCTCATGAAAATTGTTCAAATTACCGACCTCCATATAGCAAACGAAGGGACGGAAACCTTTGGGGTGGATGTCCGGCAAAATTTCCTGGACGTGCTGAAAGCGGCCAAAGAACTCTTGCCCGACCTCCTAGTCTTGTCCGGCGACCTATGCTACGACACCGGCGACCAGCATATCTACCAGTGGATAAAAGCCCGCCTGGATTTCCTGAAGATCCCCTATACCGTGATTTCCGGCAACCACGACGAGCCTGGCCTGCTGGCGAAAACCTTTGACATGGAGCACATGCTCGTCGGTGACGAGCTTTACTTTAAGCGGGCTTTTGGAAAACACGTCATCCTGTTTCTGGAAACATCGAAAGGCATCGTTTCGGAAGGCCAGTTGGAGTGGCTTTCCCATGAACTCGATCATCTGTCCAACGATGTGGTCATCTTCATGCACCACCCACCGCTCATTGGCGGTGTGCCCCACATGGACATCAATTACCCTCTACAGAATATGGAGGAAGTGCAGCGGCTGTTCAATGGTTTCCCGCACCATATTTCCATCTTTTGCGGGCATTACCATGTCGAAAAGGTCGTGTGTTCGGGGAACCTCACGGTGCATATTACCCCTTCCACTTATTTTCAAATGGATTGGCACCAGGAAAACTTCAAGGTGGACCACTACCAGGTAGCCCTGCGGGAAATCGTCATCCGGGAAAATGGCACGGTGGAAAGTACGGTCATCTACCTCCCGGGAAACAGGTTTTGAGAAAAGTAAAAAGGACAAAACAGGGCTGCCCAGCCCATATCCAACAACGAAAACAACCAACCATCAAATGCTTATCAGTTCCAAGCTGCCCAACGCCGGCACGACCATTTTCACCGTGATGTCAGCGCTCGCCAACCAGCACCACGCCATCAACCTCTCGCAGGGTTTCCCCAATTTTGATTGTTCGGACGAGCTAAAAAGTTTGGTAGAAAAATACATGCGGCAAGGCTACAACCAGTATGCGCCCATGCCCGGCGTACCGGCACTCAGGGAAATAATAGCCGAAAAAATACAAAGCCTTTATGGCATGGCCGTTGACCCCGAAACCGAAATCACCATCACCGCCGGGGCAACACAGGCGCTCTACTGCACCATCTCCGCCTTCATCCGCCCCGACGACGAAGTCATCCTCATAGAGCCAGCCTACGACAGCTACCGCCCGGCGGTGGAAGTGAACGGCGGGATTCCGGTGACTTACGAAATGTCCGCACCGGGTTACAGGGTGGACTGGCGCATGCTGGAGCGGCTGGTCACCTGGAAAACCCGCATGATCATCGTCAATACGCCACACAACCCGACCGGGAAAATCTTGAGCGAATTGGATTGGGCGGAATTGCAGCGGCTGGCAGAAGACCGGGACATCCTCGTGCTGTGCGACGAGGCTTATGAGCATATTGTTTTCGATGGCAAAAAGCACAAAAGCCTGCTGCTAAAACCCAAGATTTACGAAAGAGGGCTGGCGGTATTTTCTTTTGGTAAAACATTGCACACTACCGGCTGGAAGCTAGGCTGCGTTGTCGCCCCGCCCGATTTGACCAGGGAATTCAGAAAAGTCCACCAATTCAACGTTTTCTCCGTTAACACGCCCATGCAACACGCGGTGGCCGAGTACCTGCAATCCCCGCAGCGCTACCTGGAACTGGATGCGTTTTTTGAAAAAAAACGGGATTACCTGCTATCGGCGATGCAGGGTTCCCGCTTTGTACCAATTGCCAGCGAGGGCACCTATTTCCAGTTGTTCGATTATTCGAACATCAGCGATGAAAAAGATACGGAATTTGTGAAACGAATGACGACAGAACACGGCGTGGCAGCCATCCCGGTTTCTTCTTTTTATTCCAGCAACAAGGACGAGAAGGTCATCCGATTGTGTTTTGCCAAAACGGAGGAAACGCTGGCCAGGGCAGGTGAGATTCTCCGGAAAATTTAACTATTGGAGCGTACAACTTATGCCCGCCAGCGGCTGAAAACGAGCTACTTGAAAGTTCATCTTTCATCATTCATTGTTCATCTTTCATTTTGTCGTACTTTTAGCCCATCACCTTTTACAAATTGACAAACCAAAACTGGTAATACTATGACCGATCAGCGTCCCTGGTTGAAAAACTATCCAAAAGGCATCCCGGCCAATATTGATGAAACCGCCTATCCAAGCCTGTTGGCCCTGATAGAGGAAACCTGCAAAAAATTCGGAAAAAAACCGGCCTTCTCGTGCATGGGCAAAGAGATGAGCTTCGAGGAAGTGGACAGGTATTCTACCCAATTTGCAGCCTACCTGCACTCCCGTGGCCTGGAACCGGGCGATAAAATCGGCCTGATGATGCCGAATCTGCTGCAATACCCCATCGCACTTTTCGGATCCCTGCGGGCCGGGCTGGTCATTGTGAACACCAACCCGCTCTACACCCCTCGTGAAATGCGGCACCAGTTTACCGACGCCGGGGTAAAGGCAGTGGTCATCTGCGAGAATTTTGCCCACAACCTCCAGCAAATATTGCCCGATACGCAGATAAAGACCATCATCATCACCAGTATCGGCGAGATGCTCGGTTTCCCGAAAAGCATGTTCGTGAACTTTGCCGTGCGCACCATCAAACGGATGGTGCCAAAGTACGATCTGCCGAACACCGTCAAGTTTAAGGACGCCCTGAGCCAGGGTAAAAAATTCACCATCAAGCCCTTTGAGGCATGTCCGGACGATGTGGTGTGCCTGCAATACACGGGCGGCACTACCGGCGTGGCCAAGGGTGCCATGCTCACCAACCAGAACCTGGTGGCCAATATGATGCAGATACGGGCCTGGGGCACCACCGCTTTCAATGTTGGGGATGAAATCGGCCTTTCACCGTTACCACTTTACCACATTTTCGCCTTTTCGGTCAATTGCCTGGCGCTTTTTAGCCTGGGGGCACTTACCGTGCTGGTGGTCAATGCCCGGGATCTCCCCTCGGTGATGAAGGAGTTCAAAAACTACAAAATAACCTGCATGACAGGGGTCAACACCCTTTTCAACGCCCTGTTGAACCAGCCCGAGTTCGCAGGACTGGATTTCAGTACCTTGAAATTTGCCCTCGGGGGCGGCATGGCAGTGCAAAAAGCCGTGGCCGAAAAATGGCAGAAAGTGACGGGCAAGCCCCTTGTGGAAGGCTTCGGCATGACGGAGTCTTCGCCTGTGGCCAGCGTCAATCC
This sequence comes from Lewinellaceae bacterium, assembly GCA_020636005.1. Classification (GTDB taxonomy): domain Bacteria; phylum Bacteroidota; class Bacteroidia; order Chitinophagales; family Saprospiraceae; genus UBA6168. The sequence continues at coordinate 3,123,801 of JACJYR010000001.1, read as the reverse complement.
GCTGGATGGATCTGGCCAATTGGGGACTATCGGCCTGCCCGTTCCTTCCACGGAAATGCGCATCGTGGATGAGAGCGGCCACCCATTGCCGCAAGGCGAAACCGGTGAGATACAAATCAAAGGCCCACAGGTGATGAAAGGCTATTACAACCGTCCAGAAGCCACTGCTGAAACCATCAAGGATGGCTGGCTCTGTACGGGCGACATCGGCATGATGCACGAAGACGGCTATTTTCAAATCGTGGACAGGAAAAAGGACATGATCCTGGTTTCCGGTTTCAATGTTTATCCAAATGAAATCGAGGATGTGGTGATTACCCATCCAAAGGTGCTGGAATGCGCCGCCATTGGGGTGCCCGACGAAAAATCGGGAGAAGTCGTCAAGGTATTTGTGGTGAAAAAGGACAATTCGCTCACGGAGAAAGAAGTCATCGCCCACTGCCGTGAAAACCTGACCGGTTACAAGATCCCGAAAGCGGTGGAATTCCGTAAAGAACTGCCCAAGACGAACGTGGGCAAGATTTTACGCCGCAAACTGAGGGAAGAGCACGCCTGAAAACCGTTGGTCAGGCCACCTTCTTCAAACCCCAGACCCTGCCTTTGCAATACGACTGACATTTCTGCTCCAAAAAACAGGACTATTGGTCGAAGTTAAGGCAACCCTTTCGCTTGCCCTCCTGTCTTTTGCAGCGTACTTGGGTTCAATACCTCACCTGGTACAGTATGAAAAACTCCTCATTGTAAGTTCTCACAAAGATTTTAGCGGATTTACCTTTTGGCCTTCTATGTTGGCTGTTTGCCTTTGGCCTTTGGCCAAAGAAGGGTAAAAAACTGTGCAGCCCCAGCGCTGTGGGATGTTTCAACGGCAGGCAAGATGGCAACCGCCAGTGCTCACCTCTCACCCCTTGCTCATAAAAAAGCTGCACCCTCAACACGGGAATAGTTTTGTTTAGATAAGTAGTTATTACGCATGAAGCCGGAGTTATTTAGCGACTCCGGTTTTTTTATTTTAAAACTTCTTTAACCGCCCTGGATTGTGATTTATCAATAACCTTTGCGTCGTAAACGTTATAGCATCAACAAAAAAGAAGACCATGCAAAAACTGTTTTTTCTTGCCATACTGTCTGCTTTGACATTTCAACTTTCAGCACAGGATTTTACCAAAAAAGAAGACTCCGACCCAAAAGCAAAGGAGGCGCTTGAAAAGATGCGGAAAAAGTACGAGGCCTTCAAAACCCTCGAAGCCGAATTTTCACTGGATATTGAGGTGCCCACGCAACCCGTCATGAAACAAAAAGGCAAACTTGTTCAGCAAGGTAATCAATACAGGTTGAACCTGGGCGACCGCACCATGGTCTCCGATGGCAAATCCGTGTGGCTTTATCTCCAGAAAAATAATGAAGTCCAGATTAACGATGTAGATGATGAGCCTGAAGCGGGCAGCATTTCCAGCCCCAAAGACTTGCTGAAGGCTTATGAGTGGAATGACTACATCTATGCGCTGACCAACGAGTTTTCAGAAAATGGCAAGCTCGTCCAACAGATTGAGTTCAAACCGACCCTCCGGGATGCGGAATATTCCAAAATCAGGGTTACCCTCGACAAAAAGACCTCCGACATTTTGAGCATCAAGTCATTTGGCAAAGATGGCTCACGATATACCTTGACAGTGGACAAACTCACACCCAACAAACAGGTCAATGCCTCTACCTTTACATTTTCCAAGAGCGAATGCCCTTCCTGCCATTTTGAGGATTTGAGGATGTGATTGATTTGGCGCAAAAAAAAGGTCCCGGCGCAGCCGAAGCTTTACCAGGACTCTTTTTCACCAACTAAAATCATAAAAATTAACGGCATTGAAGTATCAAGCAGTTGGTTTAGTTGGGATTCATTTTGATTGACAATTCAGGCTCCGAAACAAGGCTCCAGGAGAAAGGTTTTTTAAAAATGAATCAGATGTAAGTTTCCTGACTTTTGAATGACATTCCCCCGGCCCAGATAAATATCTAGCCTAAATGCCCGGTTCGGCGATGGGCAAAATGCAAGCCCGGTTCTATTTCAAAGTGGGCAGCCCTCCGACTTTCGGCAGTGGCCCAAGAGCATCAATTTGGCGTTTGGCTGCCAACTCCCCATCTTAATCTATCCATTGCTGGCATTTCTCAAAAAAAATTGGCTGTTTTGTAAAAATAACCGCCATTGCTTTCGTTATAGATTTCAACCTGACATTTTTTACACCCCAAGGCTTCCGGTTGCAAGTCCCCTCAAATGGCACTTTTGGAAAAAACCAGCCTAGTGGTTAAAGTCCTTTGTGTTATTTTTTGCAAAAAGGAAGACTTGGATATAATCACCCGAAACGTAAAAAGCTTATGAAAAAATTAGGATTGGCCGTCGCCGTAACCCTGTTGCTCAACGCAGCTTTTACCCTTTTCCTTTTTAATGGCCTCAAAACGTCTGTGGCCGAAGAACTTTCCAAACCTTCCCCGCCCGTCCAGTTGGTAGGGATGAAGTATGGGCAGGTCAATGCAAAGCCTGCCACCAATTTTTATGTACCGGACGATTTTGTGGAAACCGCCAACACAGTCACCCAAACCGTGGTAAATATTACCGTCAAAAGCCGTTCGGGCTACGATCCGGTATCCGGCGGTTCGGGCGTCATCATTTCCCCTGATGGGTACATCATCACCAACAACCACGTGATCGACGGGGGTGGCAAGGTAGAAGTCACCCTTTTCAACAAACGCATTTACACCGCCGAGGTCGTCGGGAAGGATCCCTTTACCGATCTAGCCCTGTTAAAAATAAATGCGCCCGGCCTACAGGCCATCCGCTATGGCAACTCCGACGATGTCCAGGTGGGCGAATGGGTGCTGGCCGTCGGAAACCCCTTCAACCTTACCTCCACGGTTACAGCCGGCATCGTGAGCGCCAAAGGCCGCAACATTGACATTCTGCGGGGCCTATACTCCATAGAGAGTTTCATCCAGACCGACGCCGTTGTCAACCCTGGCAACAGTGGTGGGGCTTTGGTAAATATGGCGGGGGAATTGGTCGGCATCAATTCGGCTATCATGAGCCAAACGGGCGGCTACGAAGGCTATTCCTTTGCCATCCCCTCCAACCTGGTCAAAAAAATCATCCGGGATCTGCGGGAACATGGCGAGGTGAAGCGTGCCATCCTGGGCGTGAGCATCCGGGAGGTGAGCAATGAAATAGCCGCCGATCTGGACCTCCCTGCCGTCGAGGGCGTTTTCGTGTCCGATGTCAACGAAGGCAGCAGCGCCGCCGACGCCGGCCTGCAAATGAACGATGTGATCATTGGCATCAACGGCACCAAAACAGCTTCTGTACCTGAACTCCAGGAGCAGATTGCCCGCCTCCGCCCTGGCGACATGGTTTCCCTGGACATCATCCGCTATGGCAAAACCTTGAGAAAAGACAATGTTAAATTAAAGCCCATGCCAAAGGATCCGGATTTCAGGAGGTGAGGTGAGCAGGCACTTTCCCATTATCAGTGCGCAACCCGACGCTTAAACAAGAAGCCCATCGTGCAACTCCGCACGATGGGCTTCTTTCATTTTCAAAAAAGCGGGCCACGGGTCAATTACTCCCATGCACCTTACTTTTGGTCGCTGCCTACACCTCAACTTTACTTATCCTGTTTCGCAAACACCCTTCTCAGCAGATCGGAAGTTCGGGCAGCAACATTGGTCCGGATATTTTTCTCTTCCTTTTCCACCATCGAGAAAAGGCCGCTTAAAGCTTCTTTGGTCACATAATCATCCAGGTCGGAATTTACCTTTGTCACAAAAGGTATTTTGTTGTACGTGTCCACGGCGTCCTTCCAGTACTTACGGGCGTCAAATTTGTCCAGCGAGTTGACGATGACCGGGTTGAATTCCTTGTACAAAGGGTCGTAAGTCGTACGGTTCAGGTAGTTGGTGGCGGCGTTTTGTTCGCCCAGCAGGATGTTCATCGCATCGTTAAAGGTCATTTGCTTGATGGCGTTCACAAAGATGGGCTTGGCCTTTTTGGCGGCGTCTTCCGCACCCCGGTTTATTTTTTCAAGAATCACATCCTCCACGTTCGAGAAACCAGGGATGCCTTTCAATTTGTCGGTCACCTTGCGGGCTTCCGGTGGCAGGAGGATTTTGTAGGCGCTTTTATAGTAGCCGTCTTTTTGCGACAGCAGATCGGAGCCTTTGCCAATGCCTATCTGAAGGGCTTCTTTCAGGCCCGAGGAAACTTCGGCTGAGGAAAGCTCGCCGCCACCAAGCGTGTCGATCGTCCGTTGCAGGGCAGCTGGATCGCAGGAAGCCAGTTGAACACAGACCAAAAGGAAGCAGATTTTTTGTACCATTATTTTAGTTTTTGTGAAAAAATGAAAGACTTCTTTGAAACGGGGGCAAGCGTAAAAGGTAAGTTATTGAAATGTTATTCCTGCAAAAACGATTTGGCCCGCTAGCCGGCATAGTAGTCCAGGCACTCCTTGCAAAGGCATTGGTTGCCAAAATGCACTTTGATCTGTTCGAGCGTTTTGCCGTACACCCTTTTATCGAGGTCCAGGCACCAGCAGGTTTTGTCGCCATAGCACAGCATGGGGCGCCCACAACGACCACACCTTTTCGAATAGCTGCCATCCACCTCCACCCAGGCACTTTCCACCCTGCCCCCAAGGGGCGGGTTGAGTTTTTTCACCTTCACCTTCATCTCTTTGATGTACTTGAACTGGTGCCGGATGCCCATGGCAATCCGTTCTGCCACTGTTTCCAGCAGCTTTGAGTTCTTGCGCATGGCCGACTCGCAGATGAGGTAGATAGTCTCATAGTTGATGGTTTTCTCCAGATCGTCGCCAATAGCGGCCTTGTCAATGCCAGTTGTCACCAATACATCCACCACATAATCCCCACCGAGGATTTGTTCTTCTTCGTAAAAACCGTGGAAAGCACGAAACTTCATGCCTTCGAGTGCAATGGTGGCCATAAGGTTGCTGATTTGTTGGATTGACCGGGGAAATTTGGCGGCAAAAGTAGAAAAGTTTGCCGGGAAAAGGATTCATCATGGCTGCGTCATACTTTACGGCCTGCTGGAAAGTCTGCTGCCGAATTTGTATTTTTGCGCCGCAAAATAGCACCCTAACCTTTTAATAGATGTGATAAGTAAGAAAAATGAGCGGTGAGGCCATATTGCATTGAACCTAACCTTTTCCCCAACCCATTTTTTAAAACGGATCACGTCCCAACCATTAATATCCATGACACAAGGAGCAACCAACGGCACAGCGACTTTTGCCAAACAAGCAAAGGAAGACCGCTACCAATACCACGACTACTATTTAGTGGACGATCTGTTAAGCGAAGAACACCTGCTGGCCCGTGAGGCAGTGCGTGCCTGGGTAAAGGCAGAGGTCAGCCCCATTATCGAGGCCTATTCCGACAAGGCACAATGCCCGACCCACCTTTTCAAGGGCTTGGCAGAAATAGGTGCCTTTGGGCCCAGCCTCCCGGCTGAATACGGCTGCGGGGGCATGGACGAAATTGCCTACGGCATCATCATGCAGGAACTGGAGCGGGGCGACAGCGGGGTGCGTTCAATGGCCTCCGTGCAAGGCTCGCTCGTGATGTACCCGATCTACAAGTTCGGTTCGGAAGAGCAAAAGCGCTACTACCTCCCCAAGCTAGCCAGTGGCGAGCTTATCGGCTGCTTTGGCCTCACCGAGCCTGACTATGGCTCCAACCCCGCTGGGATGATTTCCAACATCAAAGACGATGGCGACGCCTACATCCTCAACGGCGCAAAGATGTGGATCACCAATTCACCAGTAGCGGACATCGCTGTCGTTTGGGCAAAAGACGAAACGGGAAAAATCCGGGGCATGATCGTCGAGAAGGGGATGAAAGGGTTCTCAGCTCCCGAAATACACGGCAAGTGGTCGCTGAGGGCCTCCATTACCGGCGAGCTGATTTTTGAAGATGTCCGGGTGCCAAAGAAAAACCTGCTGCCCAACGTGGCCGGCCTGAAAGGACCATTGGCTTGTTTGTCAAAAGCCCGGTACGGCATTGCCTGGGGCGCCCTCGGGGCCGGACTTGATTGTTATGATACCGCCCTGCGCTACTCACAGGAGCGCATCCAGTTTGATAAGCCAATCGGCGCATTTCAGTTGACACAGAAGAAACTCGCTGAAATGATCACCGAGATTACAAAAGGCCAACTGTTGGTCTGGCGCCTGGGCACCCTGGCCAACAAAGGCCAGGCGACACCTGCCCAAATTTCGATGGCAAAAAGAAACAGTGTACACACTGCGCTCACCATTGCCAGGGAAGCCCGGCAAATACTCGGCGGCATGGGCATTACGAACGAATACCCCGTGATGCGCCACATGATGAACCTGGAAACGGTGCTGACCTATGAAGGTACCCACGACATCCATCTCCTGATCACGGGCATGGATGTTACCGGGTTGAATGCTTTCAAGTAAGGAGTTGGGGGTGCTTGGGTGTTTATGTGTTTGGCAGTGCCGTAAAAACACCCAAACACCCAAACACCAACCCAATATAAAGCCTCATGGCGCAGAATTTGAAACATGGTGAATAGCTAAATCTGTTCAGGGGTATGAACTAAAATCAGATTCTGAACATCTACAAGTAATCGCCAGGACACCAAGCGAAGGCTTTTAAAACAACCCTAACAATCGCAGCAAACTATTACACTCACTGGTACGTTAGAACAACTTGAAAAAATAACTGAAACTAAAAAGCGAACCATGAGAAGTTCGATCATCTACCTGCTGCTGCCTTTCTCTGTCTTTTCATTTTCCCTACACGCACAGGATGAGCCAATATTTCTGATCAATCCGTCCTTCGAGGGCATTCCCGCCGAAGGCACTTTGACCGGGGCGTTGCCCAAAGGCTGGTACGACTGTGGCTTCCCCGGCGAAACCGTGCCGGACGTACACCCGAAAGAAGATGGGGGTGCTTTTCAGGTAACCCTTCAGCCCGACAATGGGAATACCTATATCGGTATGGTGGTGAGGGAAAACGATACCTGGGAGATGGTATCCCAACGATTGAGCAGGCCACTTGAAGCGGGTACCTGCTATACTTTCAGCATGTCCCTGGCCCGATCCATGTTGTACATCAGCCCCAGCAAACTGGACGGGGAGATGAAGAATTATACCAAGCCCATCAAACTTCGTATCTGGGGTGGCAACGGCTACTGCGCCAGGGAGGAACTGCTCGCCGAAAGCCCGCTGATAGCCGGTTCTGTCTGGAGGGTCTATGACTTCAGGTTCGAGCCTAAACAGGATTTTACCCATATTGTATTAGAAGCATTTTACAATACCCCGACGCCATTCCCCTACAATGGCAACATCCTGCTGGACAATGCTTCGGCCATCACCCCGATCCCCTGTAAGGAGGCACCCATGCTCCTCGCCGACAACACCCCTGCAAAAGATAAAGAACCCGTACCCGTTAAGGACACCGTCACTAAACCAGCTAAACCATCTGCGAAAAAAGCAAAAATCCTGGATGGGCTGGACAGGACCAAACTGAAAAAAGGACAGATCATCCGCATCGAACAAATATTCTTTAAAGCCGACAGCCCTTCTATCGTTGACTCCTCCTATGAGGTGCTGGAAGAAATACACGACTTCCTCGAAGAAAATGAAGATGTTATCATCGAGATTGGCGGGCACACCAATGGATTGCCTGAGCATGAATATTGCGATAGATTATCTGCCCAACGCGCAAAGGCAGTCGTTGACTACCTCAGAAACCACGGAATCCCCGACCAGCAACTCACCTTCAAAGGCTATGGCAAGCGGCGGCCCATCGCACCAAACAGTACAGAAGCAGGCCGGAAGAAAAACCAACGGGTCGAAATCAAAATCCTGAGCTTCAACAGCTAAGAGGCGGTTTTGGCTACGATAGTTTCTTTCATGCAGCCATTTACTGAAAAGCATCTCTTTTTAAACGTACCCCTGAACGGAAGCAGGCCCGACCGCCACCCTTCCGTTTTGTATTGAATTTCATAACCCATTTAATTGTGATGAGAATCTTTTTTTCCTTTTTGATAACCGCTTTGTTCACTCTTTCCCTCTTTGGGCAGGACGAACCCATTCTATTGAAAAACCCATCTTTTGAGGGTATTCCAAATGCAGGCGCCAGAAACCAGGCCTTCGTGCTCGATGGCTGGATTGATTGTGGTTTCCCCGGTGAATCGCCCCCTGATCTGCACTCCGCCAATACCAAACATTTTAACTCCAATAACAACCCGGCCGAAGGGAAAACTTACCTCGGCATGGTCGTGAGGAGCAACGATACCTGGGAATCCATTTCCCAACGGCTATCGGCCCCTTTAGTGGCTGGAAAATGTTATTCCTTCACGCTGAGCCTGCGCCGCTCTGCTTCTTACCTGAGCAAATCGGCCACAGATACCTCCGAGGTAGAATACACTGCGCCCGCCATTTTGCGCATCTGGGGCGGCGAGGGCGTTTGCAACAAAGCTGAATTGTTGGATGAAACAACCATCGTGACCAACATGGATCGCTGGATAGGCAAGGTTTTCAACTTCAAGCCCAAAAGCACCCACAACTATATCGTTATAGAAGCCTATTACAACTCCACTTCCAATTTCAGGTACAATGGCAATATATTGATTGACAATGCCTCGCCCATTTACCCGGAGCCCTGCAATGTGGAAGAGCCAGTCGTGGCAGAACCCAAAGTCGTGGAAGAGCCCCCTGCCCCCAAGCCAAAAATCCTCGGCGACCTCGACCGCAGCAAGCTCCAGAAAGGACAGACCATCCGCATAGATCAGTTGTATTTCAAGGCCGACAGCTCCAGCATGACGGATGCTTCCCTGCCCGTGTTGGATGAAATCTACGACTTCCTTGCCGCCAACCCCGATGTGGTCGTGGAAATAGGCGGGCATACCAATGGCATCCCCTCGCACGAATATTGCGATCGGCTATCTGCCGAAAGGGCCAAAGCTGTCGCCGACTTTTTGAACGAAAAGGGCATCCCCCGGGAGCGCCTCCAATATAAAGGCTATGGCAAACGGCAGCCCGTGGACTCGAACCGGACACAGGCAGGCAGGCAGAAAAACCAGCGGGTGGAGATCAAAATCCTGAGCTTCAACGGTTAGCCGTCCTGAACCTGCTCCGTTCCTGAAACTACCGGCAAATAACCCGGAAAAACGAACGCCATCCTGTACGGTCAGGGTGGCCTTCGTTTCATTCGTCCATCTGCAGGTTAAAATGTAGCCTACATTTCACTTCCATCCTGCAGTTAGTAAGCAGGCATGGCTGGCCCACCCTTCTTTTTCTGGCTTCAGGTAGCCTGTTTGGCAAAGAATTGCTTTTCCCAAATCAAATTTTAGCCCTACCTTTCCCGCCTTCCTGATTTTCATTTTAAAAAACTCTATGGGCAATTTTCAAATAAAAAAGAACCCCACCGTTTACGATGCCGTCATCGTTGGTTCGGGGGCGGGCGGTGGCATGGCTGGCTACGTGCTGGCCAATGCCGGATTAAAAGTGCTGATGCTGGAAGCAGGGCCGTTTTTCGACCCGGCCAGGCATTCCCACCAACTTTTCTGGCCCTGGCAGTCGCCTCGCAGGGGCGCAGGCAGCACACGGCCCTTCGGCGATTTTGACGCTGCCTTTGGCGGCTGGGAAATAGATGGCGAACCTTACACTACCAAGGACGGCACCCAGTTCGACTGGTTCCGCAGCCACATGCTCGGCGGGCGCACCAACCACTGGGGGCGCATCTCCCTGCGCTTCGGCCCCCACGATTTTAAGGGAAAAAGCTATGATGGCGTGGGCGACGATTGGCCGATTTCTTACGAAGACGTAAAACCTTATTACGATAAAATTGACAAGCTGCTCGGCGTGTTCGGCTCTGTGGAAGGCTTGGAAAACGACCCGGACGGTATTTTTCAGCCTGCGCCGAAGCCCCGCCTGCACGAGCTTTTTATCAAAAAAGCCGCAACTAAAGCAGGTGTCCCGGTTATACCCAGCCGCTTGTCCATTTTAACAGAAGCACTGCCGGGCAACGACGACCGCAAGGCTTGCTTTTACTGCGGGCAGTGCTCCCGTTCCTGCAGGATTTACGGCGATTTTTCATCGTCCTCCTGCCTGGTCATCCCGGCGCAAAAGAACAAAAGCTTTGAGCTGATCTGCAATGCGATGGTGCGGGAAGTGCTGACCAACGACGAGGGCATGGCTACCGGCGTTTCTTTTGTCAACAAAGAAGACGGCCAGGAATACCAGGTCACAGGCAAAACGGTCATTCTCGCCGCCAGCGCATGCAGCTCTGCCAGGATTATGCTCAATTCCAAATCTACCCGCCACCCCAACGGCATCGGAAACAGCAGTGGTGTGGTTGGTAAATACCTGCACGACTCCACCGGAAAAGCCCTCGGCGGCATCTTGCCTGACCTCATTGACCGGAAACGCTACAACGATGACGGTGTTGGCGGCATGCACATATACACTCCCTGGTGGCTGAACAATAAAAAGGAAAAACTGGACTTTCCCCGCGGCTACCACATCGAATATTGGGGCGGCATGGGCATGCCCGCTTATGGTTTCGGCTTTGGTATGCAGGGCCTGAACGGTAAGTTTCCCACCCGTGACGGCACCATGAAAGAAGCCGGTGGCTATGGCGCTTCGCTGAAAGACGACTATCGCCGTTTTTACGGCGCCAGCGTCGGAATGGCGGGGCGCGGCACTGCGGTCGCACGCGAAAGCAACTACTGCGAAATTGACCCGGACACGGTGGATCAGTGGGGCATCCCCGTGCTCCGTTTTCACTATAAATGGAGCGACTACGAAATCAAACAGGCCAGGCACATGCAGGAAACCTTCCAGGAAATCATGCACAACATGGGGGCTGAAATCACCTGGGGCATCGAAGGCCCGGAAAACAACTACGGCCTCGAAGCACCCGGCCGCATCATCCACGAAGTGGGCACCACGCGGATGGGCGACGACCCCAAGCGCTCCGTGCTCAACAAATGGTGCCAGTCGCACGAGGTGAAAAACCTCTTCGTCACCGATGGCGGCCCCATTGTGCAGCAGGGCGACAAGAACTGCACCTGGACCATCCTCGCCCTGTCTATGCGCACGGCGGAATATATTATTGACCAGAAAAAACAATTAAACCTTTAAAAATAAGTGAGGGGAGAGAAGTGAGAGGTAAGGGAACGGCCCGATACCTCGCCTCTCTCCCCTCACCTTTCACTTCTAAATAACGATGAAAAAATAACTTCACCATTTTGATTTTGAAAACCCCAGCAATGGAGGGGTTTTTTAAAAATAAAATGGTCATTTTATTTTTCCTTCGATCTAAAAAGATATGAACCGCAGAAGATACCTTCAATTTATCGGCGTAGGCTCTATATCGGCGAGCGTGCTATGGGAGTCGTGCCAAACGGATAAGCAGGAGACAGCCACCGCTGGCCAGGAGGCAGGGTTTGAAGTGATAGAGGCCGGCCGGGAGGCGCATGAAATCGAACGGGACAAACGGCTGCTCAGCGAGGCCTTTTTCACTGAACACGAAATGGCCACCATCACTGTTTTGGCCGACATCATCATTCCCAAAGATGAAAAATCGGGGAGTGCTTCGGAGGCGGAGGTGCCAGCATTCATTGAGTTTATCGTGAAAGATATGCCGCACCACCAAACCCCCATGCGGGGCGGCCTGCGCTGGCTGGACCTGGAAAGCATGAACCGTTTTGAAAAAGCGTTTGTGGATTGTTCATCAGCGCAGCAACTGCAAATAGTGGACGACATCGCTTACCCCAATAAGGTAAAACCTGGCATGGAACAGGGCGTCGCTTTTTTCAACCGGATGCGGGACCTGACGGCGACGGGCTTTTTTACCACGGAAATGGGCATCCAGGATTTAGGCTATGAGGGCAACCGGCCCGTGAGCAAGTGGGAAGGAGCGCCTGCCGAAGTGTTGGAACAATATGGTTTTAAGGATAGCTGATCGTGGATTTTCTAAATAAAAAGTTAAAGACGCCTCAATCAAAAAACACACAAACACCAAAATATACAAATACAATAAAATTAATGTGTTTGGCAAAAAATTTGGCACCCAAAGCCTGCCTGCCGAAATTGGTGAGCAGGCTTTGCTGTTTCCATAATACTTTCAATTCTTTTAATTTCGCCGCCCGGATCGAAGGAAAGATAAATTGACAGATTTATTTTCAAAAATTCCTTCAGGCTTGGAGGTGAATAAATGCTTGCAAGGTATTTTTCCATCGCCGCCAAAAATCGAATCTCATGCGACACTTAATTTTCTTCTCCCTTCTGCTTTTACTGTTTGCCTGTAAAAACGAAAACAGTGCAGACAACCCAGCCCCCAACAACGCCAATCCTTTGAACCTCAATTCCTTTGAGGTGCAGCCTTCCAATATTGTGGCCAAAGACTACAAGGAAAAGGCCGAATCGCCAGACATCACCTTACAAATCGAGGGCCTGACCGGCGGCGGCACGGCCCGGCTCATTGGCATCTATACCGACCAGAATTACCTGGCCGATTCTGCCCGTATCAGCCCAACTGGCGAAATACACTTCAAAAACAAAGATCCCTATTTCCCGGGCATGTTGTTTGTCGTTTTGCCCAACAACCAAAACATCCAGTTGCTGGTCGATCTGGATCAAACTTTCACCATGAAGACCAAACTGGCCAGTCTGGCAGAATCCATGGAAGTGGAGGGTAGCGAGGACAACAAGCTTCTCTACCAGGTGATGAAATACGAGGAAAGCCAGCGGCCGCTTTTACAGCAAACTGCGGCGAAGCTCAAAAATGCAAAGCCCGGCACGCCCGAATACCAACAGGCAAAAGCAGAACAGGACAAAGTGACATCCGACCGCACCGCCTACCTGCGCGATGTTTTCAATAAAAACCCCCAACTGCTCTATACCAAATTCAAAATGGCCGGCCAAAACCCCGACCTGGGCGAGGTGAACAAACCCGACGGCACCCAGGACACCGCCCGCATGGTCTATCTTTACCGGCACAAATTCTGGGACGGCGTGGACTTCTCCGACGAGCGCCTGCTCTATACCCCGGTGATTTCCAATAAGCTGAAACGCTACGTCAACGAGCTGACGCCACAGCAACCAGATTCCATCATCGCCTCAGCTGATTTCCTGGTGGAAAAGGTATTGAACAAACCTGAATACTATAAATATTTCGCCAACTGGATCGTGCTGAACTACGATCCCAAAGAGTCCACCCTGATGGATCCGCAGGCGGTGTGGGTGCACATGATCCAGAAATATTTTACCTACGACAAGGCATTTTGGTCGGATTCCGTGGAGGTACACGGCCTGCAGCTTCGGGCATACGAAATGGCCGCCAGCATCGTCGGTAAAAAAGCGCCCGATGTAAACGCCCCGGGAGCAGATGGAAAAATGCACTCTATTTACGAAATGAAATCCCCTTATATCGTGGTGTATATGTGGAACCCTGACTGTGAGCACTGCGCAGAACAGACGCCGCAGTTGGTGAAAATGTATGGCGAATGGAAGGCCAAAGGCATGGATGTATATGGCATTGCCGTAAATACGGAAGATGACAAATGGAGGGCCGCCCTGAAAAAATACAACATGCCCTGGGTCAACGTTTTCGATCCCACCAATAAGTCTATTTACGCCAAATATTACGTTGACAATACGCCAGAGGTATATGTCCTTGATCCCGACCGGAACATCATCGCCAAGAACCTCCACGTGGATCAAATCCAAACTATTCTGGAGCGGGATATGGAGAAAAGGAAGGGATAATAAATGGTTCCAAGGCTGAATGGCTGGATGGTCTGGGCACTATCCAGCCATTTTATTTTTGGTAAAATATCAAAAGCTGCTGTCGTTAAATGTATCAGCTTCAATTTCGCCCTCCAACGCCGTTGGTTTCTATCTTTCCCGGAAAATCTATTGGGGAGGGGAGTATGTTCCATCGTTGCCCTCAATATTCAAACTCCATTTTCTCTGTAGGATATCCAAACAGGAATTTTTCTTTCACCAGTGTTTCCACCTTCTTTGGCACCAAGCCTTCCCAGCCCGGCTCCCCCTGGCGTATTAGTTCAAGTACTTCCTTCGCAAAAATATGCAGCACGTTTTTATCATAACCACTCACGTCGGCCAATTGCCGGTTGTCGAGTAAATGCTGGTAAAGGTACTTGAAGCCTTCCGGCACGGGCAGGTTTTGGGTGGTCATCAGTTCCTCGCTGCCCTCCTGGTGGAATGGGTAGGCGTACATCCGTGTGTTGCGGGTGAATACTTCGCCAAAAGCAGCCAACAAGCGGCCATCCATATTGCGGTAATATTTGTCGGCCAGGAAATCCATGATGCGGCGGGTCTGGACGATGAAGCCGAGGCTCTGGAATTTGTAGTCGGAAAGATAAGTGATGAGTTCCTGGTATTTTTCGCAACTGGACACCACTACCGTCTGGCCCAGGGCGCACAGCAAATCAGATCGATCCAGAAAATCCTTTTCGTCCAGTTCGCCGACCCCGCAGAGGTTGTCCATCGTTAGTTCAACAAGCAAGGCCGATTTGGCCGCATCCACACCATCCTCTTTTCTGAATTGGTCGAAGCCGCTTTTTATCATGTCCATGTGCATCAGCGTTGGGGGCCGAAAGCCTGCCCTTACCACAGCGATGTGCTTTTTATATAAAAACTCAGAGGCATGGACGTTCTGCCTGTTAGGCCCGAACATGGCAACCTGGCTCAGCCCATGTTTCACCAGCCAAAGGCTCAACAGGCGGTTGTCCAGGTTCTCAAAATCAGGCCCGGTGAGGCGCACCATGTCCACCATCGCCCTATCCTGCAGGCTGTCCAGCAAGGACAATACCATCGTCTCCGGCTCCTGATGGTAGCGGAAACAGGCATAAATGAGGTTGACGCCGAGGATGCCCACCGCCTGCTGTTGCAGTTGGGTATCGTTGTCGAGCATCTTCACATGGAGCACCAGGTCGTTCGGTTCGCCGCCTGGTTTTAGTTGAAAACGGATGCCCAGCCAGCCGTCGCCAAGGATGGTGCGCTGGTAGTTGAGCGCCGCCACGGTATCCGCAAACACGAAGAAATTAGTGTCGGGCCGCAGGGGGCGCAGGCGCTTTTCCATCAGTTCCCACTCGTGGTCGAGCATCTTGTAAAGGCGGCTCTCGCAGACGTAGCGCCCGCTTGGCTCTGTCCCATAGATGTCGTCGGACACGACCTTGTCGTAGGCGCTCATCGTTTTGGCAATGGTGCCTGCCGCAGCGCCCACCTGGAAGAAGTAGCGGGCCACCTCCTGTCCGGCGCCTATCTCGGCGAATGCGCCGTAGATGCGGTCGTCCAGGTTTATTTCGAGTGCTTTTTGGTCTGTTTCTAAGGCTTGGTGCATGATGGTGGATGGCTGGTGTTTTGAAGGAAACGGCCTTCAAAATTTCAGCAAAAATAAAGGTTTAGGCAAGTGATGCGAATAACGGGTTCATTTTTTACATTCGTTGATTTTCAGGAGGTTAGATCATGGTGATTTTGAAAATCACCATGATCTTGTTTTTCATTTTGAACCCTGTTTACATCAGAACCTTCATTCAAACCGGCATTTTTTCTGAAAAGGCGAATCCAGCGGTAGGAATCCGGGGAAATGGACGAAGCAGTACCGGGCGGAATTTCCTGTTCCCAAAAAGAATTGTGCTTAGACAATTTTCTCCTTCAGCGCCTTCAACACCGCCTCCGTCTTACTGTTCACCTGCAACTTTTCATAGATATGCCGGATGTGCGACCTTACCGTGTCAATGCTGATAAAATGCTCATCGGCGATGAGCTTGTAGGAGTAGCCTTTCACGAGGCTTTTCAGGATGTCCAGTTCACGGGGCGAGAGGTCGTAATCTTTTTGTGGTTGGTTGGAAGCAGGCTGTTGCTGGAAAAATTGCAGTACCCGGCGGGCGATGCTGGACGTCATGGGCGAGCCGCCCCGCTGTACATCGTGGATGGCGGCGATGATTTCGGTGGGGGGGGTGCGTTTGAGCAGGTAGCCCGATGCGCCGTTGCGGATGGCCTGGAAAATTTTGTCCTCGTCCTCGAAGACAGTGAGCATGAGCACTTGCGTTTCCGGGCGCAGTGCTTTCACGACGGGCGTCGCCTCGATGCCCGTCCGGCCTGGCATGTCAATGTCCATGAGGATAACGTCGGGCCTGAGGCCTGGCACCTGCATTTCGAGGTTGCCGGTATCGGGAAATGCGCCGACGAGTTCGAGGGTGGGCGTGGCCTGTAGCAGAAAGGTCATGCCTTCCCGCAGGTCACGGTTGTCTTCGTAGAGTATGATTCGTATTTTTTGTTCGGTTTGCATTGGGCAAAGATCGCTTGGAAAATGTTATTGGGAAATAGCATAAAGGGGTGAAATCTTTAAAAAGTCATTGGTCATTGGGTCATTGGTCATTGGGGGGGCGTTTTTATGTCATCGCTGTTTGATTGGCAGTTTTTATGTAGGTTTGTAGAAAATTTTAACACATGAAGCCATTCCGCATCACAGGACTTGAAGCGCACCAAATCGGCCCGTTCGGCGATTTGAAGATGGCGTTCCCGGAGAAGCCCAAGGGCATGGAGGACAAGGCGGAGATCCATATTTTGACGGGGGAGAATGGGGTGGGGAAAAGTACGGTGCTGGAAATATTGACATTTGGGTTTGGTGGCGATATCCAATTAGTAGAAAAGAAATTTAGAAATAATACAAAAGGTGCAATTGAAACATATTTTTCTGAAGGATCATCCGCTATTCTAAAACCCCAATATATTCCATCAACAATTAGAAACCCATTTAAATTTATTACGATTTCTAAATCAGCCGTCTTTACTTTTGGAGCTTTTGCTTACTCTGGTTATCGAAAAGTAGAACATGTACTTATTCATTCCATTCAAGAGCTTGAAAATAGCCCCTTTGAAAATGCTGTAAGCTTTAGAGAATCCATCAACCCAGCATTAATGCTTCAATGGATTGCCAACAACATTGCAAAAGAAGCCATAGCAAAAAACCAGAATGACGAAGTATCAGCATACCGCTTCAGATCGGCTATTTCACAATTAGAACAGACGATTACAAAAATAATAGATCAACCCCTTCGGTTTATTTTTGATTATAACCCAATGGGTATAAGCATCGAAGTCAACCACGAACGCCTTGACTTCAATCTCCTTCCCGACGGCCTCAAATCCATCGTCTCCTGGCTTGCCGACCTGCTCATGCGCATGGACAGGGTGAAATGGGTGGACGACATCCCCGTTTTTGAGCGCAATTTTATCTTGTTTTTAGATGAAATAGAAGTCCACATGCACCCAAAGTGGCAGCGTAAAATACTGCCGGCCGTACAGGGGCTGTTCCCTAATGCGCAGATTTTCATTTCCACCCATTCGCCATTTGTCGTTGGCTCGGTGGATGGGGCGTGGATTCACAAGTTGGTGAAACCCAATGGGGATAGTGTGGCAGAGGAGCCAATATTGAGCGAGGATGGCAAAAGCGTGCAATTGATTTTAGAGGAAATATTCGATTTGGGTGAACTTGATATGTTCGGTGAGAATGTGAAGAACGACTTGCAAAAATTTTACGGCCTGATCAACGATGTGATGAAAGGCAGCAATGGGGAAACGACCGAGAGTTTGCTCCAACTGGCCCGCACGCTGGCTGTGCAAAGTACAGAACTACATACCGTAATTGAGATGGAAATCCGCCAATTGAACCGAAAGAAAAACATGCAGCTGGCCCTTTAATTTTTAGTTTTCAAAACAAAATGAGACCCTTCCAACGAGCCAACCCACCTGATTTTTTGCACCAAAATGGCAGTAAGTGGGGCAAGGAATACGCCCGGCAAAAGCTCGCCAACCCAAAGTACAATTTCAAATGGAAAACACTGAAAGGAAAACCACTTAACCATCACATCGAACCGCTCTTGGCAGCACAAACGGACGACCATTGCTCCTACTGCGATGCCTACCCGCCGCTCAAGCCGGACAATTCCATTGATCATTTTTTGCCAAAAGGCGACCGACGTTTTTACCATTTGGCGTATGAATGGACTAACCTCTACAAAGCCTGCGCCCATTGCCAATCCTGCAAATTGGACAAATACGACGAAGCCCTTTTGCGGCCTGATGAAATAGGTTATTCCTTCCTGAAATATTTCAAATATAACTGGATTGAACACACCATAGAACCCAGTCCAGATGCCACGGAGGAAGACCAACAGCGTGCTTTCATCACTGCAGAAATATTTGGTTTCAACCACCTTGGACAAGTAAAAAGCAGGAAGCTATTTTGGCGGATATATGCGAGAACTGAAAAGGAACAATTCGAGGAGAAGGATTTGCCGTTTAGATTTATGTTGGCTGCAATTTGAACTTACACCCGCACCCTCAACTCCACGCTCGTCCCTTCCCCAATCTTAGACACCACCTCCACCCTGCCCCCTATCTCTGCCGCCCGCATCCGCATATTTTGCAGGCCATTTCCCCCCTCGCTTGAAACGGGGGCATTTGTATCAAACCCCTTCCCATTGTCGCTGATTCTCATCAAGAGCAGCCCCTTTTTCAACCCAAGAAAAAGCTCTACCTCGGTGGCTTCGGCATACTTGGCAGCGTTGTTCACAGCTTCTTTGAAAATGAGGTAGGCGTTGCGGCGCTGCTCGGGGGTGAGTTGTTTGCCGGAAAAATTTTCTGAAACGTGGGTCTTGAAACGCACATTTCCGGCTTCGAGGATGCGCAGGCCGAACTCTGTCATGCGGGCCGCCAGGTCTTCCAACTGGTCGTTTTTCGTCTTCATGGCCCAGATGATATCCTGCATGCTTTCGGACAAATCGCTGGCACTTTGGCTGATGCGCTGCAGCACGGGGGTTGCCTCGGCTGCTTCCCCATTGCCGACTTTTTGTTTCGCAAACTCACTGAAAAAACGGATGCTGCTCAGCGTGCTGCCCATCTCGTCGTGCAGGTCGCGGGCCAGGCTTTCCCGGAAGGCTTCGAGGCGGCGGCGCTGCTGGCGCCGATAGTGCCAGATACCCATAAAAACAAGACCAATCAGCAAAATTAACGATGCCCGGAAATACCACCGCTGACTGAGCGGAGGGATGATTTTCACTAAAATTTGCGCCCCGGTTTCGTTCCAGATTCCGTCGTTGTTGGCGCCCTTCACCCGGAAGAGGTACTCGCCGCCGTCCAGGTTGGTGTAGGTCGCGAAGTTCAGGCTGGTCTGCACCCAGTCGTCGTTGAACCCTTCGAGCTTGTAGGCGTAGCGGTTGCGCTCCGGCTGGTTGAAATTGAGGGCTGCAAACTCAATGGTGAAGATGTCTTCGCCTGGGTTGACCACCAGTACCGTGTCCCGCAGGTAGCGCTCCAGTTTCACCAATAAACCCTTGAAGTGGAACGACTGCCGGATCTCCGGCCTGCGTTCCTGGTCCATCACCTTTGTGGTGGTGATGACAATGGGCGGCGGCGTCAGGTTCTTGCGCAACCTGGCCGGGTCGAAAAAGTTGAAGGCATTTTGAAAACCGACAAACATCTCGCCGTTGGCGGTCATGTTCAGGCCATCGGTAATCGTATTTTTAAAAAGGCCATCCGCCGTGCCAAAGTAGGTAAACTGGCCGGTTTTGGGGTCGAAACAATGCAGCAGGTGGCTCGTGTTGAACCAGATTTTCCCTTGCCGATCCGCTACTATCTGATAAACCTGGTTGCTCCGCAGGCCATTCTCCTGGTTGAATTTGCGCAGCACCACGCAATTGGTGTCCAACTCCAACAGGCAATCGTGGGCCGTGACATACAGCAGCCCATTTTGGCCCACCACCACGTCTGACCAATGATTGAAAAGC
The DNA here is from genome assembly GCA_020636005.1 of Lewinellaceae bacterium. Lineage (GTDB taxonomy): Bacteria > Bacteroidota > Bacteroidia > Chitinophagales > Saprospiraceae > UBA6168. The sequence goes on along the minus strand of JACJYR010000001.1, from coordinate 3,103,949 downwards.
GGCTCGATGTTTTTCACTGAAAAAACCTCCACCTTGCCCGTTCGGGGGTCGAATCGGATGGGGTGATGGATGGTAGCCATCCAGATGCGGCCCTGGGGATCGAGGCACATATTGAAGATCCGCAATTTGCCTTTTTCGTTGTAGGCTTCGGAAGGCAGGGAAACTTCCACCACCTTGTCCGTGCGGGGATTGTAGTGGAAAAGCCCGCTCGTGTTGGCCCCGAACCAAAGGCCTCCATCCAGATCTTCGATACAGGACATCATCATGTTGTCAACATTGAATTTGTCGGAATGGCAAGGCCAGGAGCGCCATTTCCCGGTGCGCGGGTCGTAGCGGCTGATACCCACATCGGCTGACCAAAGAAAGCCTTTCTTGTCCTGTATAATGTTGAAAACCTGGTTGTTCCGCAGCCCGGAGTTTTTCATGTGGAAGTGCCGGAAGGTATTTTCCCGGCGATTCCATTTAAAAATACCGCTGCCCCAAAGGGCGATGTAAAATGTGTTGCCGGAAGGATCGGTGTGGTCCTGGACGGCGCCGGACATGAGGCTGAACTGGTTGAACTCTTTGCCGATAGGTACCACTACCCTGCCGAAGCGCAACGTGGCAGGAGCATAGTGTTCAAGTCCGGTTTCGGTGCCAATCCACACGTCGCCGGTTTTTTCATCCTTAAAGAGTGAGCCAGCGAGGTAGTTGTTGTGGGTGAACGGGTCTTGCCAATCCGGTGGGAATTGGATTTCCTCGCCCGTTTCGGGGTAAAGCACCATCAGCCCATATTCGCCGCCGCCCAGCCACAGGTAGGGTTTTCCGGCCGCCGAGGCATCTGGAAGGATGGTTCTGGCCAAGGTGTTTTTTTTATCCGGATAATCAAAGATGGAGTCCCGTGCCGCATCATACCAAAAAAGCCCTTTGAACCAGGTGCCTATCCAGATTTTTCCCCGCTGGTCGGGCCGTACCTGCATCACGGATGCCCCATGCAGCGGGCTGCCGGGCGAAGAGGTGTCAAAGCGGCGCAGTTTTTTAGTTTTGGTGTCAAAATAGGAAATCTGTTCCTTCTCGATAAGCCAAAGCCGTCCTGCCGCGTCCAGGTAGGTGTCGAAATACCCTGCATATTCGGGTTCGAGCGGGAAAAAGTGGATGCTTCCGTTGGTGGGGTCAAACTGGTACAGCCCCTTTTCTGCACTCACCCAGCCCATGCCTGTTTCATCGAAAACGACCCGGCCCACGCCGTCGTTTGGCAGGGTATCCTTGTTCTCCGGCAAGAGGAACCGGCGGAATTCCAGGGTTGCCGGGTCGATGCGGCAAATCCCTTTGTTGCCCGACGTCCACAGGCTGCCATCAGGGGCGAGGGTGATTTCCTTGACGAAGTTTTCCGGCAAACTGTTTGGGGAGTTGGGGTCGTGGTAAAACTGCCAGAAGCTGTGGCCGTCGAAGCGGTTCAGCCCGTTCAAGGTGGCTACCCAGAGGAATCCTTGGCGGTCTTTGACAATGTCTTTGACATAGTCGTTGCTCAGGCCCTGGTCGGTCGTGTAATGGACAAAGGAACTGGGGCCTGGCTGCGCAGGGAGCAGTGTTTTACACAAAATGCTGATTATCAGCCCTATTAAATACTTTCGCAGGCCCAAGATGCGGTTTTTAAGAGAGACCATTCAATGAAGTGTGTTTTTGAAAAAAACACACGCTCACAATCAATCACTTGTGAGAAATTGACACAGTTTTTTGAACAATCTCTTTTAAGATCGAAGGAAAAATAAAATGACCATTCTGCCTTTGAATAAGCCTTATCCCTGTTTCAGAAGCATAAAATGACAAGTTATTATCCACTCGGTCCTCAAAGCGCAAAATTACAGGGAAGGAACAAATATGAACGAGGCTAAAAAAGGCCATTCAATGCTCGGGTATTTATTTTTCAACCTTTACGAACAAAGGGCCGTGCTCAAACAAGGAATCTGTGGTCAGTCGGTGGTTGCCGTTGCCATTGGCGCCGATCAGCCAGATGTCGAAGTTGCCATCCGCACCTTCCAAGCCGTAGGCCATGTGGCGTTGGTTGGGCGACCAATCGTGGTAGCCGCCGGGCCATAGTTGCCGCAGGCCCTTCCCATCGGGTTGGATAGCAAACAGCGTTTCCTTTTTCTTTTGAAAAGAGGAAAAAGTAAGGAGGTTGTCCCTGGGTGCCCAATGTGGCGGCCCTGCGTGGTAGTTGTACCATCTGGCAGTAGTGTCGGTGGCGGGATAGTGCGTCAGTTGGCGGAGGTTTTTGCCGTCATCGTCCATTATAAAAAGCTCGTCTATGTGGTTTTCATTGTCCTTGCTCCGTGGCGTTTTTGAGCCTCGAAAGACAACTTGCTTCCCATCCGGCGAGAAGCAGGGATCGTTCAGGTAGGCGAGGCCGGGATAGATTTTTTTCAAAATTTCCCCTTGTAAATTGATAATGTAGAAAGCGCTGTCCAGCGTGGCTTTGGGCCGCACGATAAGTTCCTGGCCAGCTTTTCGGGCGCTCATTTGGCTGTCGGCCATCAGGAAGTTCGTCACTTTCCGAATGTTGCCATCTGTGTCAGTTTCGTAGAGCAGGTAGCAGTGGTGGCAGGTGTCCCGGTCGGAGAGGAAGTAGATTTTATCCTGGCAGGTGTAGTAGGCCCAATCCACGCCTTCCCAGTTGGAGATGTTTTTTTGGCCGGTGCCGTCGGGGTTCATTACGAAGACTTCGTAGTCGCCTTTTTCCTCATCCAACAAGGCGGTGTAGGCGATCATAAAACCTTTCAAATCCCCGGTGGTGTAGAAAGATTCGGGTTTGGGGGCGCAACCCGGCAGCAGTAATAAAAAGAATGCGGGCCAAAGTGGGAAATTATCTTTCATATTTCAAAAAATGAACCTGCCCGGCAGGCAGGCTAATCCAACTGATCAGCTGGAATTGCCATGTCCGGTGAGATGTGCGGGAAGTTTTTCTCTTTTTTCCAAACCCTCTCATACAGGTCGAGTTTTTCGGGGATAAAATTTTTCTTTTCCAATTTGGCCGTTGTTTTTTTGATGACTTCCTCGGAAGTCACAACAGGGGCTTTCTTTTCAATCAGTTCTTTTGCCCTTTCAAACAATTCAGCATCGGCCACGGTGATGGGGTTTAGCCCTACCCGGGCCTTTACCACGCCCATCTCTACATTGATAATAATGATGTAAACACCGCCCGCTTTTAAATCGGCCGTGACAAACTCCTTGTCCTCCGTGGATACCCAGAAAAGGTGCTCGCCAGGGTCCACCTCATACCGCATGTAGTTTTGCCCTTTGAAAACCCCGATGAATTTGTCATTGTGGAAATATTCGAAGGAAACCGCAAATCCGAATTTGGTGACCCTTGTAAAATAAACCACTGCCTTGCCCTCCGAAGGTGGCGTCAAGCCCTGGGCGTGCAGATCAAGCAGGCAGGCAGTAAAAAAGAGGATAGAAAAAAAGAGGATTTTCGTTTTCATGACATTGGTTTTAAAATGAACGTGAAACTACCAAAACGCAGGGAACCAGCCAATCGAATATTGAAAAACGGGTTGTTAAAAAAATTACCATTCGCCCCAGCGTTCCACTGTCTCCTTGGCTTTCACTTCCAACTCAAAAGTTTTAGTTCCCAAATCTGCGGGCTTGATGGCCTTCACTTCGATTTTGTACAAGCCCGGCTCCACAATGAATGATTTTGGGTTGGAACGGTCGCTCATGTAGGTGCGCCCACGATCCACTTCTTTCCCCGTGGTTTTTGAAAAAATAGCTACACCCGCATCCACCAGGCTGGCCCCTTGTTTGGCGCCAATTTTCAATTCGGCGGAAGGGTGGTCGTGCGAGAGGGAAATGGTTTTGCCGCTTTCCAATACCTGATTTTCAAAACGAAGGATCGGATCACCTGCGATTTCTATGAATTTAAGTTCGACATCGTAAACGCCGGGCACTACTTTGTACGAGGCCGGATTGGACTTGGCATGGCGATAAGTACGGCCAGCAGCCACCGCTTTTTTCTCACCGGCCGGAAAAACCTGCACGGTCACGTCCGATAGTTCGCCGTTCCGTTTGGCCAATACCTCGAAGATGCCCTGCGAGAAATCTACTAGCTTCCGCAACGTGTCATTTTCCGTGATTTTCAAATCGGCCAGCACTTGGGTGGGACTCCCGTCAATCCTGATCGCCATCACTTCTGCCCTGTATTCCCCGGCAGGGAGCAACAGCAGCCGTGGGTTCGTCAATGGTCCTGTGTAAGTCCTGGCGACAGCGGTTTCTTTCTTTTCGCCTTTTTTGAAGACTTTCAACGAAGCATCCAAAGGCTCTCCGTCAAGGGTGGCTTTGATGGAGAGGTAGCCGCCGTTCTGTGGCGTTTCTTCCAAAGTTTGATCCAATGCTCCGGCCAGTTCGCTGGCATTGTTGGCGGGGAAATACTGCCCGCCGCCGGCCTGTGCGATGCACTCCAGCGCCGAGAGGTCGTTTTCTTCAATGCCAAACCCGACGACATGTACTGTAATCTGCACCCCTTGTGCCCGGGCCTGCCTGACCAGTTCGCAGGCATCCCCCTCGCAGGTTTCAAGCCCGTCGCTGACCAGCACGACCGTCACCGCCGATTGTTCATGTTTGATCAAATCCAGCGCATGTTGGATGGACTTGGCAATGGGCGTTTTGCCCTGCGGATTGATGGCCTCCAATTTTGCCTTGAAGGCCGTTTTGTCGAGCGGGCCGAGCGGCATTAAGGTTTCGATGTCGTCGCAGTCGGATTTCCGGTTGTGGCCGTATGCGATAAGGCCGGCACGGGCATCGGCGGGCATTTTGTCCACCAAACCTTTCATTACGGTTTTGGCAGTGGCTATCCTGAATTCGTTGTCCAGTTTTTGCCACATGGAACCAGAGCCGTCGAGGATGAAAAGGGTGTTGGTTTGGGCGTTTGTTTGGATGGAGAAAGCCAATAGCATGGCCAGGGAATGGAGGAGTAGGAATTGTTTCATTAGATGGTTTTTTATAAATAAATTAAAGTAGGGAAAGATGCGTGATATCGAGGTGCGTGAATATAAAAAGCTTTTGCATAAATGAAGAAAAGGCAAGGAATTTTAATAGATTTTTCAAGCGAGTTTACAAAATATGCGATCGAATAGATGCCTGACAAATTTTGAATATCGTAAAGCTGAAAAAGAAGTGTGCGCAGATTTGGTTAATTATTATTTGTTTGTAAGTACGCTAGTAAAATTGACCACATCATTAACCCATTGGTCTTTGTATTTCAGCAAATAGTTTTCATGCCCTGCCAAAGGGTAAGTTTTAAAACTTTTTTCACCATTCAGATTTTCAAGTATAGCATCTATTTCCATCTTGCTCACTCGGGCATCTTTTTCCCCGTACAATAACAAAACAGGGCATTCAATGCCTTTGGCATAACTAATTGGATTATGAGAAAATGCCCAAAAGCCATTTTCTATACCGCCCCAAAACATAAGCAAACTTGCCATCGGGAAAGTAGGCACTCCCATTGCCTTAAAGCGGGCGCAAGTTGTTTTGTACATGGTGCCAAATGGGCATTCAAGAATAATTCCTGTTGGCTGCAAACCAAAATCATTAATAGCTTTCATCACAGCTACTGCTCCCATTGAAGTGCCAAACAGGACAATATTTTCCTCACCTTTATTTTTCAAAAAATCAAAACAGGCTTTTACGTCATTTGCTTCATGGAAACCTATAGTGGTTTGATTTCCATCAGAGCGGCCTGATCCCCTGAAATCAACTAACATGGTACTAAAACCCAATTTTAAAAACTCATCTGATATATCGAGCATGGAGGATTTTTCGCCTTTGTAGCCGTGGAAAATAACAACTGTGCCTTTGGAATTTTCAGCTTTGATAGACCATGCTTCTATAGATTTGTTACCCTTTAATGTTATGATTTCAAATGCCTGGGTGGGAAGGTTTTTGTTTTCAGGACGTGGATTTTCAATGCCAAAAACAATTGTTCCAAATTTTTGAGCAAATGAAAGTTCTTCAGGCCTCACAGATTGGGCATCTGTATTTAAAAAATGGGTAAACTTCCAAGCATGAAGTGCAGCAATCACGTTCATTAAAACGAATACCGCCACAATCCCCCAAATCAGGCGTTTAACTTGTTTCCGTTGTTTCAACTTCATTTTCAGCAAATTTTTCAAGGCCATAAAATAACGCATTTTACGTTTGTTACCCAAACCCAAGCGGTGCTTGCATGAGCAAAACCCTTTACATTTTCCTCCTGGCCATTTTGCCCTTTTCACTAGCTGCGCAAATCTCCAACCTGCGCAGCAAGACCCTGCCCGCGCTAAGCACCCCCCAATTGCTCGATACCCTCACTGTCGTCCCGAACTCCGTAGAAATAACCGACGCCGCAACAGGCGAACGCATTTCCCCCAAAAACTTCACCCTAAAAAACAACCACATCAGCTTCGACACCGCAATCGTAAACCGTAAATCGTCATTCGTAAATCTCAGGTACCGTGTCCTCCCCTTCAACCTCGCCGCCCCCTTCGCCCGCATTGATACCTCTGTTTTGCAAAACCCCGGCGACCGGCTCATCGGCTTCCAATACGACCCCTATGCCCAACTGGACAAGCCCCTGCTGCCCCAAAAAGGCCTGGACTACAATGGCAACTACACCCGTGGCCTCTCCTTCGGCAACAACCAAAACCTGGTGCTCAACAGCCAGTTCAACCTCCAACTGGCGGGCAACCTTGGCGATGTGGAGGTGCTCGCCGCCATCACCGACAACAACATCCCGCTGCAACCGGAGGGCAATACGCAGCAATTGCGGGAATTTGATAAAGTATTCATCCAAATCTCAAAAGACGAAAACAAACTCATCGCCGGCGACTACGAGCTGGCCCGCCCGAACAGCTATTTCATGAATTATTTTAAAAAACTGCAAGGGGCGACGTTTAGCAGGCGGTGGACGATGGACGGCGGACGAGGGACGGCCTCACCTCTCACTTCTCACACCTCGCTTCTAACCCAGGGAAGCGTGGCCATCGCCCGGGGGAAGTTCGCCCGGAACTCGATCACGGCGCAGGAAGGCAACCAGGGGCCATACCGCCTTGAAGGCGCTGAGGGCGAGCGTTTTATCATCGTGCTGGCAGGTACGGAGAAGGTTTTTTTCGATGGGCAAATCATGCAGCGGGGGCTGGATGCCGACTACGTGATTGACTACAACGCCGGGCACCTCACCTTCACCAACCGCCGCTTGGTGACCAAAGACAGCCGCATCGTGGTGGAGTTCGACTACAATGTGCAGAACTACACCCGCTCGCTCTACGCCCTGAACACGGAGTATCAAAGTGAAAAACTCCGCCTCTACCTCAACACCTATTCCGAGCAGGACAGCAAGCGCCCTATTGATGAAGAGTTTTCGCAAATTGAACTGGAAGCGCTCCGGGTGGCAGGTGACAGTTCCCTCAGTGCCGTGGTGAGCGCCATTGACACGGTGGAGGAGTTCAGCGCCTTTCGGGTGCTGTACGAACTGCGGGATACGACCGTAGGCGGCGTCCTGTACTACGATGTGCTGGTGTACAGCGTCAACCAGGAATTGGCCAAATACACGGCAGGCTTCTCTCCCGTAGGCCCTGGCAGCGGCAACTACGTGCTGGACACCGAGACACCCGCAAATGGCCGTGTCTTTCGCTGGGTAGCCCCCGACCCCGTGACGGGGTTGCCCAATGGCGAGTACGAACCTGTGCGCAGGTTGGTAGCGCCCAACCGCCAGCAATTGTACACGGCTGGCAGCGAATGGAATCCTTCCAAAAAGACCAAAGTACGGGCAGAGGTCGCCCTGAGCAATTTTGACCAAAACCGCCTCTCCGCTGTGGACGACGGCGACAACGTGGGCATGGCGGCAACGGTGGGGGTGCGGCAGGTGTTTGAGCTGTCCCGGCCCCGGCCCCTGCCCCCTAAAGGGGAACCTACTCCGGGAAACCCCAAGGATAGTCTTTCCCGGAGTGGTCCCCCTTTAGGGGGCAGGGGCAAGACGTGGCGCTTAGAAACGGAAGCCAACTACGAATTTGCCCAGCAAAAATTCAAGGAACTGAACCCCTACCGGCCTGCTGAATTCACCCGTGACTGGAACACCAACACAGGGGCCAACGACGTGGCCGTGAACCGTCGCCTGACGGACGAGCATTTGGCCAATGCGGGCTTCGTGCTGCGCTCTCCGGATGTGGGAAGTTTGGAATACCGCTACGGCGCTTTTCTGCGGGACACGGTCTATACCGGGCAGCGGCATTTTGGCAGGTATGCTTTTTTGAAAAATGGCTACGACATCTGGGTGCAGGGGGATTTTTTGACCACGAATAGTCTGAGTGAAAACAGCCGTTTTATTCGCCCGAAGGCCAATGTGGCCATCCCCTTTTTGCGGGACAGCCTCGGCACCAAATACTGGAAACTGGGTGTATATGGCGAGCGGGAGCGGAACAGCCGTTTCACCAAAAGCCCCCAAAACGGCGAGCCAGACACGCTGAACAAGGCCAGTTTCTATTATGATTTGATGAAAGTCTATCTCGAAACCCCTGAAAATGAAACGTTTAACTTCAGCACCAACTACCTGCGCCGCTATGATTATGCGCCCGATGGCACCGACTTCTCCGCCTCTACCCTGGCCGACGAACTGAACCTGAACGGCAACTGGCAGCAAAGCCGCAACTCCCGCCTTGGCTGGAACTTTACCTGGCGGCAACTGACCATCCGGGACACCACACTCACCAAACTCGACCCCTCAGACACCTACCTCGGCAGGCTGGACTACTCGCTGAACCTGCTGCGTGGTGTGGTGCAAAGTGCGACGAGCTACGAGATCGGCTCCGGCCAGGAGCGCAAGTTGGAATTCACCTACCTTCAAGTGCCCGCCGGGGAAGGTACCCACCAATGGACCGACCGCAACGGCGACGGCAAGGTGCAATTGGACGAGGTAGAAATCGCCCCGTTCCAGGATTTGGCGAATGCGCTGCGGGTGACCGTTTTTACAGATGAATTTATCCGAACCAACAACGTGACCTTCAATCAAAGCCTGCGCCTGGAACCCAAGGCTGTGTGGTTTAATGCCGCCGGCCTGAAGCGTTTTTTGGGAAAATTTTCCACCCAAAGCTCCCTGCAAATCAACCGCAAAGTGCGGGAAGCGGACGGTGTCAGCCCGTGGAACCCTTTCCAACTGAACATCGAAGACACGGCGCTGGTGTCCACCCGCTCAACGGTCTATAACACGCTGTTTTTCAACCGCTCCGACCCGAAGTACGACCTGCAACTGGGTATGTCCGACAACCAGAACAAGCTGGTGCAAACAACGGGATTTGAGAGCCGCCGCCTGCAGGAGCAGTTTTTCAAAACCCGCTGGAACGTGACGAAGTGGTTGAGTTTCCAGAGTGCCTTCACCCTGGGCAAGGACCGGCAGGATTCGGAGCAATTTGAAAACAAGCGCTACGAAATCCGTTCTTTTGAAACAAAGCCCCAGCTTACTTTCCAGCCTTCCAATAAGTTCCGCACAGGCGTCACCTGGCGTTTTGAGCGCTCGAAAAACCAACTTGGCAGCGAGGGAGAAAACGCCACCACCAACGACCTGAAATGGGAAACGGCCTTCAATCAAAGCGCCACCACGTCCATCCGCTCGGAGTTTTCTTATGTGAACATCAAATTTAGCGGACAGGCCAATTCGCCCGTGGGCTTTGCCTTTTTACAGGGTTTGCAAAACGGAAAAAACTTCATCTGGAACGTGACGCTGGACAGGCAGGTGGCGAAAAACATCCGGGTGGGCATTACTTACGAGGGCCGGAAGACGGGGGATGCGAAGCTGGTTCATGTGGGCCGGGCGCAGGTGGGGGCGGTTTTTTGAGGGAAGTTGGGAATGTTCATATTCCTGTGCCGCAGGCAAAGAAGCGAAGAGGCAATGATTTGATATTGAATGCTTTGTGACTTTACGACTTTGTTTGAGATCCATTTTTTTACTGAGCCGGGAAGTATGTGGCTGAACTGAACCCAACTTCCACCCTACCCTTTCCTCACAAATTCATAAGTTGTAATCTCCAGGAAATCCGCCAGCGCTAAAGTAAATGTTTTCACTCTTCCATTCTCCGTGGTAAAATGCACGGTTTTTACACCAAAAAGCGGATCGTTGAAAGAAAGCAGGAAACGGTCGCCGCCCAACGGCCCCAACCTGCCAATGAGTTTGGAGTGGTGCTGGAAAGTGAGCTTTAGACCGTCGCCATCTTTCACCATGTCTATGCTGCCGTATGCCTCGTTTTCGTAGTGCCCTGCATATTTTTCAAGGATAAGGGTGGTCTTTGGGTGCTGCGCAATGGTGTCCCGCATCCGGTGAATGTTTTCCATCTCCTCCTTGAATTGGGCATTTTGGCCCTCCAGATAGGTGGCACTGTAATTCCGGTAAGGCAGGCCGAGGTAGGCATCCACGATTTCCCTTTTCAGTGCCACGAAAAAGGCATTGGCATCCGTATTGGTCAGCACCACAACGCCGAGGTTTTGCTCCGGGTACATCGTGACGCTGGTCACGAAGCCATTGACGCCGCCGGTATGCGAGATTTCTTCCCAGCCGTCGTAGTCGCTGAGTTCCCAGCCCATGCCGTAGAGGGCGTAGTGCCGGCGGATACCATACGACGTCGTAGAGCGGCGGCCCTCTATGCTGAGGGGCTGGCGGGTGCGCCGCAATACTTTGTAAGGCAGCACAGTTTGGCCTTCATAGCGACCGCTGTCGAGCTGTGCAATGAGCCAATGGCCCATGTCTTCCACACTGCTGAAAATGCTGGCCGCCGGGGCGAGGTTGTCAATTTTGCCATAAGGCGTTTTCAACAATTCGCCCGTTTCGGGGTCAATGGTATGCGCTTTTGCGGCGTTGGTCGCCTGGTCAATTTCGGCGCTGAGGGCCAGGGTGCGGTTCATTTTCAGCGGTTGGAAGATGCGCTGGCGCAGGTTGTCCTCCCAGGGTTTTCCGCTGATGCGTTCGATGCACTGGCCGGCTATCAGGAAGCCGGCATTGCAATAGCCCCAGGTGGTGCGGAAGGGATAGACGGGGGTCAGTTTCCCGAACTTCTCAATGACCTGCTCCTGTGTAAGGTCACTTGTCCAGTACATGAAATCGCCCTGGAAAGTCTCCATGCCGATGCGGTGGCTCACGACGTCCTGCAGGTTGAGGTGCTGCTCTACCCAATCGTCCTGGAGGTTGAAATGGGGCAGGAATTTCACCACGGGCTCTTCGAGTTTGCAAAGCCCGTCGTTTTCGAGCAGGGCGAGGAGGGTGCCGGTAAATGCCTTGGTGTTGGAGCCAATGGCAAAAAGGGTGTTGGCGTCCACCTTCTCCGGTTTGCCGGTTTCGAGCACACCATAGCCTTTTGCCAGCACCAGTTTGCCGTCCTTCACCACCCCGACGGCCACGCCGGGGATGTTCCATTGCGTAAGTGCGCGGGTGACGTAGGTGTCGAGGCTGTCGCGCAGGAAGGCGGGGAGGGGGCTGCCCGGTTGGGCCGCTATGTTTGCGTAGCAAAACAGGAGGGCAAGGGCGAGGGTAAATAGCTGTCGCATTGTGGATGAGGTTTAGTGAAAAAGGAGGGTGAAGATAGGTGGGAATTGAGAAAATTTCAGGATTACAATTAATTCAATTTGACCCACCAATGGTATAACGAAATATGGGATGAAATACCCTCACTTCTCTTGCTTTTTGATAAGAATCTTGCGCATGAATCTGTAGAGCCGCATGAAACGAGCTTATCAGCTACATTCCAAAATTCCGTATGGTCATAAAGTTCTTCTATCCAACTGTTAATGGTGGAATGCAAATCTCTAAATTCACTTTTCTGTACAAAGGCAATTAAGCCTCCATACAATACTTTCTTGCCGTGTTCGCCTATTTTGAACCGTTCAATTCCACCCGTTTTCTTGTTATTTCCGACCACATACTCCCTTTCTCTGGCTTTACTGGGCGCTGGCAAACGTTTGGCTTCTAATTCAAAAAAGGTATTTCCCCTTTCAATAGTCAAAGTATTGATTGTTAAATACTCTCTGGTTTTTACCCCAATATCTGTCCTTGGGCTGTTTCCCTTTTCAGGTTGTTGTATGTTTTCCTTATCGAACCAATATGGTCGTAATCCCACATGAAGGTTGAGAAGATCACATAATTTTTGATTTAACCCTGGTTCATTTTCTATAGTAGTATTTTTAAACGCCACAGCAAATAACTCGGCAACATTAGAAATATAAGTTATGACAGACTCAACAGGCTTGTTAGTCTTGGGGAAATCCAAACTTCCTGCACTACCGGAATATTGATGCTCGGATAAATTCATGTTGGTTTAAAGTTGGTATTCCTGGGCTACCATATCGGCAAAAGTCGCATCGGCATCCCGAATGGCAACGGAGCGCAACCAGTACCTTAGCTGTTTTGGTTTGATTATATAAATGACGTTATGGTCGTATAATCTCATAATCCTTGTGATTCTGAGATTGGCACGGGGGTTTTCACGGATGAGTAATTGATTGAGGTGTTTTTCGAGGTTTTCTTTATCGGGGATTTCAATGCTCGGCCTTTCACCAATGTAGAAAGGAAAGCAGATAAAATTATCTGTTGGGATGTGTTGATATGGGTGGAAATCTTCGTAAACGGAGTTGAGGACATCGCAGAAAACTTTTCCAAATTGTTTCAATTGTTCCGGGGTGACGTTATTAAACAAAGGCAAATCATCGGTTTTCAGACCTGTTGAGTAATCAAGCCAATAATTTAGAGTATCTTCTCTCAATATTTGCTCTGTTGGAGAAAGCTCTAGCTTGTTTAGATTGTTGTGAGGGTAAGGCAGCTTATCAATGTCCTTTTTTTGTAAGGCATTAGTATTTTTTAAACTCACCGCATATTCAGAACTTGTACAGGCAGTGTAGAAAACGTAAGTATCATTGTTTTTAATAACAGAATAAAGCTCAAACAATTCATGTTTTTGTGATTCAGGAGCATGTATCCCAACCATTCTAATATTAAATACTAAATACTTGTCTTCCAGAAAGACAACAGGGATTTTGTTTCCAGAGATAACTTCTTTTATCAAAATATGAGGAAATTGAAAAATGCTTTTCTTTGATTCGGCATTTCTATAAAAATACTTTTCCTTTATCTTAAATATTTCATTCAATTTTATTCCGGTTTCATCAATTGAACGTGCATCAATCGCTTCTTTTCCGGTAAGCCATTCCGCTGGTTTGAAATCCTTCTTTAGTTTCTCAATTTGTTCATAACTTAATTCTCCATCGGGTAATTCATTTCTTGCAATTTTTTCTCGCAACAGAATTTTACGCCTATCGCCAATTGTAATACCTTCCCCATACCCCCAACCATTATATTTCTTTTTGTTTTTCAAGAATTCTCCCAATGTAGGTTTGATTCCATTTAATCTTGTAATTAGCCTTCCAAGCCTTCCTCCTCCAAACAAATTCGCCTTCCATAAAAAGCTCATCCCAATAGAATCATCAAATGGCACAGAATGGAAATCATAGTAGTCCAATTCAAAGAAAATCCGTTCCTCCGCTACCTGATTCCGCCGGACAGTAATATGCCGGATGGTATCCAAATTCTCTGGTTTCTTATTTTGAGAAAATAGAGCAATTACTGACACGTTGGCATTGCCAAAGAGACACCCGCTGAGATTGGTGAAGTCAAGGATTTGCGGGGTATGGTAATTTGTCAGGAAATACGTCCTGAACTTGTCAGAATTGTGGTTGTACAGGAAATCAGTGGAAGGGAGTATTAGGCAAAGCAAACCATCTGGCTTAGTGAGTTGGATGGCTTGGTCTAAAAAGAGCAAGGCAATCTGGTTACCCGGTATTTTTATCTTCTCAATTTTTCCTTCAACCTCGACTTTCCGTTCCTTTTTTTCTTCAATTCTTTTCGCTTCGAGCCTATTGGCAGCAGGGGAGAATTCGGGCTTAAATGGGGGATTTCCAATAACCAAGTTGAAATCCTTGGGTAAGACATTTTTTTCAATCAATTCAAAAAAGTCTTTATCAAAAAGGTTGCTGCCCTTCAGGTTATCGAACTTCAATTCATTCCAAATTGCTATGGGAGAAAGTTCGTCGCAAAGCGCAAGGCTCAAGCTGAACATGGAAAGATTGACAGCCTCCTCTAATTCATCTACTCCAAAAACGTTCTCTTTTAACAGTCTTTTCAGCACATTCATGGAAGGCTTTTTCCAGCCGTTGTTTGCCCGCCATCTGTAAATCAAACGTTTATAGGCTCCAACCAGAAAGACACCGGAACCACAAGCAGGGTCAATGATTTTAAATGATTCGTTCAAATCCTGCAAAGGCATTGCCTCCTCCAAAAGAAAGTTGACTAAGTAGGGCGGAGTATAAACGACTCCCTGCTTGGCTTCCAAAAATTCTTCGTAAACATTGCTAATTAACTCAATTGGCAGGTCGTCAAAAGAATAAAGTTGCCACAAAGTAAACTGCTTGCCCTTCAGATTCTTTTCAAGGAAATAGACGAGACGGGTTAAATCGGCTTCCAAAAGTGCCTTTTCTTCTTCAGCATCTAACTTAAAGATTTCCCCGTTGAAGTGTTCTGAAAGGTCTTGGAAAAGTTTGACACATGCCCCCTTTTTTTTCAATACCTCTGTAAACGAAGTAGCACCTTCCGAAAAATATTCAAAAAAATCTTTCGGATATGGGGCGTTCGACGTTTTGTCATTTTCATAACGTCTGACTTCACCTTTTTTAGGAAAAACTGTTCTACCTTCATCATCTTTCCGCTCCTCCAAATATTTAATAAGAATTGCTCTGATTAACAGCTTTTTAGCAATGTCTACAGGCAGAATTTTGCTGCGGACTATATCCTTAAGCGTATTTTTTAGTTCTCGTAAAAGCTGTTCGTAGGCACTGCCACTGAACTTAAAGTTTCCGGCATAAGAAGAACTCTCCCAAAACGTCCCATTATCAAATTTTTTCGCTGAAAACTCAGATGCCTTTTCATCAAAAAAGGCTGCCAATTGTATGGTTTCAAGTGCTTCCGATACAATTCGTTTTCCCACTACAGGTGCTTCGAAGGCATTAAAAATTTTAATTTCAAACTCGGTGAAGATGAAAAACATGGGTACTTGCACTGCACTCCAAAGCTGACGGTGCAAGTCGGTCAAGTCTTTAGCATTGTATTGTTTATCAACGTAATCGTAGATGTAAATCTGAGGAATAGGAGGCCTTTCTGAAAAGGTTCTGAAATAAACGAAATCAGCCTTGTAACGGGCAGCTCCTTCGAGAGCTATGATTGTATCAACATGAAAGAATTCAAAGTCATACTTGTCGTAATCAAGGCTTTCACCTGAATAATGAACTTGAATCAAATTGTCTATTACCTCTCCATCAGGACGTAGCATATCAAGTAGCTCAAAACCACGATTCAAGGATGGAGACATATAGTGCATCAGGTTAAATTGGTATTGGCAAAACTAACAAAAGTATCATTTTTGAGTAAACAAATTGGTCAAAATGATACAAATATTTGTTTCAACAAACTGATTTTCTTCAAAATAGAGACCAAATTCAGTTTTATGAAAACCTTCCTCAATCCCTCCAACAACACTGAGGCACCATAAAACTCCCCGTCTCCCTGAAATACGGATACCCATTCCCGCTGCCCGGCTGTTCGAAATAGAACTTCGTCCGCTTCCGGTCGTAGTTGCCGATTTCGTTCATCGTGGCGGCGTCGTAGAGCCTGCCGTTGACCATAGTGTATTTCACGAATTCCGAGTTGCGGATGTCCTGCAAGGGGTTTTTATCCAGCACAATCAGGTCGGCGAGTTTGCCGGGTTTGATGGAGCCGAGTTGGTCGTCCATGCCGAGGGAAATGGCGCCGTTGATGGTGGCGCAGCGCAGCGCTTCCAGGTTCGTCATGCCGCCCTGTTGCAGCATCCAGAGTTCCCAGTGGGCGCCGAGGCCCTGCAATTGGCCATGGGCGCCGAGGTTGATTTTCACGCCGGCGTCGGTCAGTTTTTTCAAACTTTTTGAAGTCAAAATATGCCCGTTTTCATACTCCTCTTCGGGAATCATCGTGCGGTGGCGGGCACGGCTGTCCACCACGCCACGGGGCGTGAAGGCGAGCAGGCGCTCCTTTTCCCAGACGTTGGTGTGCTGGTACCAATAGTATTCACCGCTGACAGCTCCATAGCTGACGATGAGCGTCGGCGTGTTGTGCGTGTGCGTGGCGGCCCAGAGCGTGGTCACGTCCCTATAGAGCGGCACGACGGGGATGTTGTGCTCCACGGTGGTGTGGCCGTCCACGACCATGCTCAGGTTGTGAAAGAAAAATGAACCGCCCTCCGGCACCACCTGTATGCCCAGTTGCCGGGCCGCTTCGATGACCTGTTGGCGCTGCTCCCGGCGGGGCTGGTTGTAACTTTTTACCGAAAAAGCCCCAAAGGCGGCCGTACGGCGCAGGGCCGATTTGGCGTCGTCGAGCGAATTGATGACCGCTTTGAAATCGCCATCGGCGCCATACAAAATAGTGCCGGTGCTGAACAGGCGGGGGCCAACCATATAACCCGCCTTGATGAGTTCGCTTTGGGCAAAAACCATCTCCGAATTGGCGCTGGGGTCGTGCGAAGTGGTGACGCCGTAAGCGAGGTTGGCGTAGTATTCCCACTGTTTTTGCGGGCTGAGTCCGTAGCGGAAATTGCCGCTGTGGGCGTGGGCGTCGATGATGCCGGGCATGATGGTCTTGCCGGCGCAGTCGATGACTTTGGCGTTGCGGGGTACGCTCACCCGTGCGCCGACTTCCTTGATGACGTTGCCCTCGACCAGCACGGTGCCTTTTTCAATCACCGAGTTGCCCTCCATCGTGATGATGCGGGCGTTGGTGAAGGCTACCAGCCCCTGCGGCTTGTCCATCGGCAGGGTGAGGTTTATTTTCAGACCGACGGAATCCATCGGTGGGAGGCTGTCGAGCGAGCCTTCGAGGAATTTGAAACGCTCTGTAAGGTCGTCGGTGAAATATTCGTTGCCGAGCGTCCAGTGCAGGGTCTTGCTGTCGGCGCTCCAGTGGATGTTGATGCCGGCGTCCCGTGCCACCTGTGCGACGGGCACGGCTTTGGTGCTACTCGTCAGGCCGATTTTTTTGCCTGTTTTTGGAAACGGAGCGACATAGACTTTGTACAGTTCCGACCACGCTACCCAATTGTTGTCGGGGCTGATGACGTAGCGCTGGGCGTATTTGCCGTCGAAATGTTCCTTTTTGTCCTCGCCGCTCAGGTCAACGCTTTCCACGCTTTTGGTGAGGCTGCCGAAGATGTAGCCGCCTTTTTGGTAAAATACCCGTTTGCCATCGGCGCTGAACTGCGGGAACTCGCCTTGCGGACTGAGCAATTTTGGCTCGCCGCTGCCGTCGGCTGCCATGAGGTAGATACCGGGTTCTTTGCAGTGCGTGTAGCCCTGGTGGGAGTTGCCCTCTTCTTTTTGGTAAACGATGAATTTGCCGTCGGGGGAGAAGGAAGGGGTGCGGTAGATAGCGGGTTCTTTGGTCAGTTTTTTATAAACAAAGGGCTGGTCATATTCTTCGAAAGAAGCCGTCCAGATAGCGCCCAGTTTTTCATCATCCCAAGATACGAAAGCGAATTCCAAGGTGTTATTTGGGTTAAACGATGGTTCAAACAGAAAATCGTCCTCGTTTTCACCTTTCAAGGATATTTTTCCAGGGGAGTTATCATTTTGGGTCAATGGGCCAAGCCACAATTTGCCGACTGCATTGAAAGCTACCAGGTCTCCATCCGGCGAAGTCACCGCCCCCCGAATTACCTTCACCTCCATATTTTCAGTAAAAGCCTTCTGCTTCGGCCGCACCGTCTCCGCCACCTTCATATTCACGTCCACGGTGAAAGGAATCTCCACCACTTTCGCCGGTTTCTCCATACCGAGGCCAACGGGCACCCGCCATATTTTACCCAAACCATAAATCACGATTTCATTGTCGGCGGGCATCCAGTCGAAGCCGGGGTAGGTGCCGAAGATGGTCCAGGCTTCCTGCTGGTCTTTGCTCAGTTGGTCGAAGAGGGGCCACTCCTCACCCGTACGCAGGTCGGCGACGTAGAGCACCGTCTTCGTGCGCACCCGCTTGATGTAGGCGAGGAGGTTGCCGTCGTTCGAGACCTGCGGGCGGGTAGCGCCGCCGGGGCCAGTGATGACGTCCTCCACTTTGCCCTCCTGCCGGTCATAGCGGCGGATGACAAAAATCTGGCTGTTTGGGTCTTTGTTGTATTGAAACGAGCCGCCGGGGTACATGTCCTCGCTGAAATAGACGTAGCGTCCGTCGGGGCTGACGCTCGGTTCGTTCACGTCCTGCTGGTCGTTTTTGCGCTCGGTGAGTTGCAGCCCCTCGCCGCCCGTGATGTGGTACATCCACATTTCACCAGCGCCGAGCGAACGCCCGGAGGTGAAGTGCTTGCGTGCCACAAAGTATTGATTGTCAATCCAAACGCTGTTGTTGAGCAGGCGGAAGTCTTCGGTGGTGATTTGCTTGGCGTCCGTGCTGTCGGCGTTCATCGTCCAGCAGTTGTCGCCGCCGCCGGCGTCGGAGGTGAAGAGGATTTTTTTGCCGTCGGGCGAGAAGCGGGGCTGCGATTCCCAGGCGATGCCTTGCCGCAATGGGGTCGCCTTGCCGCCGGTGATGGGCATTTTATAAATGTCGCCCAGCATGTCGAAGACGATGGTCTTCCCGTCGGGGCTGACGTCGAGGTTCATCCAGGTGCCTTCGTTGGTGGTGAACTGGACGGGTTTCCAGTTCCAGTTGTCGCCGGGGGGATTGTTGACGTCCCATTTTTTATCGTCTTTTTTGTCTTGGGCTGTCAGGGTGATTGCTGCGAAAAGCAGGAAGAAAGTGAGTTTGAGTTTCATGTGAACTGGATATTTTTGAGGGGTGAAGGTAGTTGATTTTGAGGTATCTTTGCCGAGAAGGGAGAATGGATAAAAGGTAGAATTAGTTTTGTAAACTTGAAAATTGAATATGCAGCGTATAGAAATTCGAAATTTCAGACAAATTGGACATGCAGACGTGCAGGTAAATGACCTGACAGTAATTATAGGTGAGCAGGCATCCGGCAAAAGCACCATAGCCAAGCTTATCTACTTTTTCAAGTCGCTTCGGAAAGATTTGGTGGAAATGGCCCGCTTGGAGCCTGATGACATCAATGGACTCAATGTAAGCAACGGCATCAGGGATAAGTTTTACTTGTATTTTGGGTCAGGCGCCCGGTTGGATGAAAATTATGAAGTCAAATTCTTTCTTGATGAAAGTAATATTATCCTGATTAATGGCAGCAAGCCGGTGAATGTCAGATTTGAACCTCAACCTTTTTTTAATGACATAGAAAATGAGATTCGGCGTGCATCCCATTCTGTCAACTTTTACCGGCGCCGTGAAGACTTCGTTAATGCTGAAAAGGAAGAAGAGTTTCTCGATAAAAGCCTTGCAGAGATTTTTAATGATAATCGAACAGCAGTCTATATTCCTGCGGGGCGTAATGTTACTGTATCTTACACTGATGAGTTTTTAGAATTGTTTCGTGAACTTGTAAAAGTTAAGACAACTGTCCTGATAGGCTCTGATGGATTGCCAAAAAGACAAGACTCAGAGGAAATCGACCTGATTTTGATGAGGGACTTTATTTACCACTCGTCGTTGTTACGAAGAAAATATATGGGTCTGGGAATGGAAGGAATGCTTCGGCAATTGGAAGATGTAAAGCTCAGACGAAACCTGCAAGACAGTATCACAAGCCTTTTGAAAGCCAATTACCGCTATTCTGAACGATTAGGAGAATATTTGAGGACATCGAACAGCAAGACCATCGAATTGAGAAAGGCATCATCCGGACAGCAGGAAGCTATACGGATAATTCAGGATGCAATTTTACAAATAGCCGAGTCCAATCCTGTTTTCAGGGTAATAGAAGAACCTGAAGCACACTTGTTTCCGTCCGGCCAGCATAGAATATTGGAAATTTTAGCCACATTGATAAACTCCCGGTCTGAATATTCTATCGGCGGGAACAACCAACTTTTGCTTACGACCCACAGCCCTTACTTATTTACAATTCTTAACAATTTAATTTTTGCGGGTGAGTTGGAAGCAGAGGGAAGTCCTAGTGAAGATATTAAACAGGCAGGTATTCCGCAGCCTTACCGCCTTCGGCCAAGGCAGGTTTCAGCATATATGCTTGGACAGGATGGCATTTGCTCCCCCATCAATGATACTGCCGAAGGGAATTTTTCAGAAAATGCCACAGGGCTAATTGGCAATAATTTACTTGAAAACTATTGGTTTGAATTACAGAACCAATTCGACAACCTCATGGAAATTGATTCTTAAACCCAAAAAGACCAATGAGTTTTCAGGCAACTATAATTGAACGTTTTCAACTTAATCCAGCCCATGCCGAACATTGTGTCCGATGTTTCGATACAACCGCATCCATGAATTTCTGGATTTGGGATCCTAACGAAAATCCGGACAAACCTTATGAAGGTGATGATACTCCAACTAAAAAATTCGCCCATCTATTGCTAATGCCCACGCCCCGCTAGCGAAAAGAGTCACTTGAAGTTCAATGTGGGGTTGAAAAAGAAAGAACCTTTCTGTCTGTGGATGGGTGCCTTATTAAGCAACAAGGGGAAAGATGCGAAGGCTTACTTTTTCAGAATGAACAATTAACTCCAAACTTATTGTGGATTGAGCTAAAAATGAATGCCAAAAGGGACAACCCCAATCCTAAAACATTGGAAGACAGGGTAGTTGGAAAAGCAGTGGACCAAATAGTCAATACAATCGCCGTCTTCAAAGAAAAGGGTACTATTACCGATAGCCAGTCGAACAAGGCTCATATTGCCATACCAAAAGAACTAGTGGCATTGTACGCAAAATCTCAAGCCATTCAAGCACTATTTGTGAAGAACAGGAAAATAGTAAAAATTTCAGCAGGGAACATTTTGAAAATAAATGATTGAGAGGTTTTAAGGCTTTCTATCTCTGCCACCCCCCCCAACCCATACCTCTCCAAATTGAAACTGTATGCTCAAGGAATGAATGGTTTGACCCTGCCTTATAGCAAGTTACATGAGTAGGTCATCACTGAAAGCCTTTCCATCCGGGCTGACGTCGAGGTTCATCCAGGTGCCTTCGTTGGTGGTGAACCGGACGGGTTTCCAGTTCCAGCCTTCGCCGAGTGGATTGTTGACGTCCCATTTTTTGTCGTCTTTTTTGTCTTGGGCTGTCAGGGTGAGTGCTGCGAGGAGGGTGAGGAAAGTGAGTTTGAGCTTCATGTAACCAGTATTTTCTGAGGGGTGAAGGTGGGGAGATTTAAGGGAAATGAAACGGTTGAAACCGTTTCCGGCAACTCTCTACTGCGCTGCCCCACGACTAAAGTCGTGGGTTGAAAGCAAGGACTGCCCTGTAGCAAAAACATGACCCAGCAGTACCTGTGCGCCCATTTCAACCCACGGCTTCAGCCGTGGGGCAGCGACCGTGCCGTTCCAGAAACCGTTTTAACGGTTTCACCCCTCCGATTCTTCGCCCAACGACTAAAGTCGTAGGCTGAAAGCAAGGACTGCCCTGTAGCAAAAACATGCCCCAGCAGTACCTGTGCACCCATTTCAACCCACGGCTTCAGCCGTGGGGCTGCGACCGTGCCGCTCCCGAAACCGTTTTAACGGTTTCAGGCCTCCCCTTCTAATAAGCCATACAACTTCAGAAATGCCCGGTATTCCTCCTCGAAGCTGCGTTTCTTATGGTGTTCCTTCTGGTTAACGATATAGTCACGTACGGTAGGCACTTGCGATTCACTAACAGAGAAGGCAGCAAATCCGACTGCCCAAGCGAATTGATGCGGAATGATTTTGAGCTGATTGACAGCGTGTGAAGCAGCACCTTTCACCTGCTTCATCACTGCACGAATGGATAGGTCGGGATTCAACAGGAACAAAGCATGCACATGGTCAGGCATTCCGTTGATGGTTTCAACGAAGCAGCCTGATTCGATAAGTTCTTTTCGGATAAGTTGATGGACTTCTGGTTCGGCGGCAGATGTAATAAAAGCGTCCCGATGTTTGGTTCCCCAGATGGCGTGAACCCATATCTTGATTTTGGAATGAGCCATAGTATGTTTTTTGTAAGGTGTAGAAAGGTGAAGTTTTCAGTGGGTGAATTTATGGCAATTTATCAGATTTTGAAACGGTTGAAACCGTTTCCGGCAATTCACTACGGTGCCGCCCCACGACTGAAGTCGTGGGTTGAAAGAATGTCACTGTCAATCGGTGCTGATTTTGAAATGGCTGAAACCGTTTCCGGCACTCACTACGGCGCAGCCCCACGGCTAAAGCCGTGGGTTGAAAGAATGTCACTGTCAATCGGTGCTGATTTTGAAACGGTTGAAACCGTTTCCGGCAACTCACTACGGCGCAGCCCCACGGCTAAAGCCGTGGGTTGAAAGAATGTCACTGTCAATCGGTGCTAAATCATGGTTTGAAACGGGAGGGATATCAACCTACGGCTTCAGCCGTGGGGCTGCGACGGTGCCGTTCTATAAACCGTTTTAACGGTTTCAAGCCTTTCCCTACATTTGAGTCATGAAAACCTGCTTGCTTACACTCCTTTTCTCATTTAATTGCTTTGTGCTCGCTGCGCAACATCCCGTTATCGTTCTTACCCCCCATGCTACTGCGGCAGAGCAGCAGGCCGCCGAAGTCTTACAGTTTTATCTGGGTAAAATAATTGGGCAGCCCGTGGACCTACAGACCGGCCAACCGGCTGAAACGACGGTGCCGGTTTTCATTGGCACGAATAGATTTGCGGGGAAATACGGATTGCAAAATCCACCCGCCCTCCAGGACGATACCTATTACATGCACGGCAAAAACGGCGCATTCATGCTCGGCGGTGGCGGCGAAATGGGGCCGGAATACGCTGCCTACTCCCTGCTCGAACTGCTCGGCTGCCGCAAGTACAGCCCCCGTGATTCGTTCATTCCTGAATTGAAAAACCTGCGGTTACCCGCCTTTCCGCCCACGGTCGAGGTGCCTGCTTTTCCCTACCGGGAACTTTGGTACGAACCTGCCGCCAACGACGACTGGGCACGCTGGCACAAGCTCAAAACCCGCACCCGCAAGGACGAAGAATGGGGCATGTTCGTGCACACGTTCGACAAGCTCTGCCCGGCGAAGGAATATTTTGCGGAGCATCCCGAGTATTTCGCCTTCAACGGGGCGCAGCGCTCGCCCGGCCAACTTTGCCTCTCCAACGACACCGTCGTGCAAATCGTGACGGCGGCCCTGCGTGAAAAAATCAGGGAGAAGCCGGCGGCCCGCTACTGGTCGGTCAGCCAGAACGACAATTACGATTACTGCAAATGTTCCCGTTGCGCTGCTTCCGACCGGCGTTTCGGAAGCCCCGCCGGCACTTTGCTGGCTTTTGTAAACAACGTCGCCGCTGCCTTTCCCTACAAAACCATCTCGACGCTGGCCTACCAGTACACGAGACAAGCGCCGGCAGGCATCCGCCCGGCGGACAACGTGAGCATCTGCCTGTGCAGTATCGAGTGCAACCGGGGCCGCAGCATCGAGGAGGGCTGCCCCGACTTCGCCCGTGACGTGCGGGAATGGTCGGCGCTCACTTCCAATCTTATGATTTGGGACTATGTGGTGCAGTTCCGCAGCTATCTCAGCCCCTTCCCCAACTGGCATACGTTGCAACCCAACCTTCGTTTTTTTCAGGAAAACAAAGTGCAAATGATATTCGAGCAGGGCAGCGGGCGTGACCGCTCGGAGTTCTCCGATATGCGGGCCTATTTGCTGGCCAAACTGATGTGGAACCCGGATGCCAATATGGATTCGATATTGACGGACTTCGGCAAGGGATATTATGGTGCAGCGCAGCCGTATATCTGGGAATATATCCATCATTTAACCGAAAATCTACAAAATACCGACCAATGGCTCGGCATATATTCAACCCCGCAGATGGAAGCACATTCATTTTTGTGCGAGGAATGCGTTGCCGATTATTTAGATTTAATGAAAAAAGCCGCTGACGCCACCGAAGAGAAATCCGTCGAGCGGGGGAGGGCATTGTCCGCATCCCTGCCGCTTGTTTTTGCCCGTTTCGAGCTTGAAAAAATATGGGACAACGGCCGGTTTATTCCCGATAAGGATGAAATTATGGTGTATGTAAATCCGAATATTTCTGAAGCTGATATTGACTCGTTCATAAAATTATGCAATATATCCGGCCATAAAAATTTACACGAAAAAGGCTATTCGCCCGAACAATATAAATCGGATTATTTGCACGACATGAAAGAGGGACGGATATGGCACCGGTTTGTTCAAACGTATAAAAAGGCAGATAATTCGCCTGTCATCAGTATTGAGTCAAAATATCCAGCGTCTGCAACCTACGAAAAAGGCGACCTCCAAAAACTCATTGACTCCCGGCGGGGCACTGACGACTATCACTTTAACTGGCTGGGCTTTCAGGGCATCGACCTCGACGTGACCCTGCGCCTGCCGGACGAATGGCCTGCCAGCGAACTGCCTGAAGTCTCCACCCTGTCGGTGCAATTCCTGCAAGACCAGGCTTCGTGGGTGTTTTTTCCCGAAAAAGTCGTGCTGGAAGTCTCCGCCGACGGGCAGCATTTTGAAAAAGTGCTGGAAGAAACTATCCCGCTTGCCCCCGACGAATCGAAAAAGGTACACCGAATCACCGCCACCTTCCCCGCCCGGAAAGTGCGCGCCATGCGGGCGCTCGGCGTGAACACGAAGACCTGCCCCGCCTGGCACACCTGCAACGGCAACCCCTGCTGGATTTTTGTGGATGAAATAGTGGTGAAGTAATATTGGGAAACGGCTTGAGCTTGTAGGCAGACTTGTTATACTTCGCTCCAAGGGGTTTTCCCGAATTTCGGGAAAACTTATTGCCGTGTGGATGGATCAACATCTCAGCCAATTGCAGCCAACAAAGGCCTTCCTACTAACGGATTATTTGATACGCCACGATTCTTTTACGAAAAATTCCTCTCTGGATACTCTCCCGGCGGATGCAATCCAGCCATCTTCAACAACATCCTCAAGTTCACATTGCTTTCCCTGTTCACCTGGAGCAACTCTACCGTTGCCCTGCCAACCGGGGTGATGCCAATGATGAGCGTTTCATCTTCATTCCATTGGAAATGCGCTTTCCATTTATCGAGACGTGGATGGAATAGCCGGGAAAGCTGGTTGGTGAGCGGGTCGAAATGGTGCGTTTTGTTGTACTTGTGCCCATTGAAGCCACCATCTGCCAGGGCAAGATTTTCCGGGGAGGAAGTGCCGCCAAGACTCAGCGGGATGATATGGTCGAAAGGGAACGTGTCAGGCGAGAAATTGGCAGGAACAAGGCAGTATTCGCAATAACCTTTCGCCCTATTTCTTACCAACTCCTGTACTGCAAGCGGGATACTGGATTTAGCCATGACCAGGCGGTTTCAACCCCATTTCTTCCATGACTTGCGAGAGGGAAAGGTTGCGGAGCTGGGACAGTTCCACCAGGTAAGCCACCCGCTTGTTGCGGAGCCATTCTTCCTCGCCAGCCAATTGCATAAGTTCCCGGTGTTCTTCCGCTGAAATAGAACCTTCTTCTAATTGAAGGGAGACCGTCCAATAGCGCTCCCGCTTCTCCTTGGCCAATACGGTTTCATTGATGAGCCGAAGCAATTCTCTTTCCCGGTGGTCTTTATCCTTGTGTTTTTTTCGGGATAAAACGTTGTTTAACTCCCGCATCAGGACTTCCAACTCCTGCACGCCCATCTTGGCGGCGTTTGCCAGAAGTTCCCTGGTATCTATTTGAGAATGTATGGGTTGCGCTTTGGACATCCGGTTGTTGTTTCTCTTACAAAACTAAGTGATGGCAAGTGAAAAGCCAACAAAAGCAATCGCCAAATTTAGTGGCTGCCTTCCTCACCCCCGCACCCACCCCACCTCATGCCCCTCCGTCGCCAGCGGCATATCCAATACCCGAATCATCTTTTCCAATGCCACCCGTGGAATGTCCTCCTTCCGCCGGGCGAAGATGTTTTCCATACTCGTTTCCAGGTAGGTGATTTTAAAATATGGATTGTACACGCTCAGCATGTTGATGATTTTCGAGCGCATGTCGGTGGTCAGGTTGGTGGCATTCCAGACGAAGGACTGGCGGGCGGCGGCGTAGCGTTTCGCCAGCTCCTGCGCCCGCTGGATGACGTGGCCCTGCCCCAGGCTGTCGCCGTGGCGAACGCCCATTTCCCGGCGCAGGTCGTCGAGGCTGACGACGGGCAAACGGTTGTTTTTTAAATAAAAATCCTTGCCGCTGCCGGCGATGCCGGAGAGCAATTCCACCGTAAATTTCGTGTCGTCGTACAGCTCCACCGGATAATTTGTGCCGGTGAAAAAATAGCGGAACTTGCTGTGGTGGTTGAAAAACGCACGGGGCTGTATAAAAAATTCCAGGCAGCGGCTGCCTCATCAATATACCTGATGAGCATGAATATTCGGAAGACACCCCTTCGGCCAGCCAGGAGGGTCTTTGTCTTTTCAGTACTTGTGGCTAGTCCATAGTATTGAGTTGACAGATCCTGTCCCGAATCCACTCGGGAGAGGCAGCGATATGGTCAATCTGGCCTGCCTTGCCATATTCTTTTCCATTCTCCCTGCTGCGTACTTACTGGTGCATACCGGCCTATTTCCAAAACATTCTTGCTACCTTTAACCGTCCTGCTTGTCCGGGTCAGCAGATAGGATCAACAGGCCTTATACCGCCAGTATGCTTTTCTGGATGGCCCTTGGACAACGGCACTCATACTGTTTCAACGTTTAACGAAAAAATCAACTGACATGAGAACAGAAACAAAATGGGCGATCATCGCCTCCATCGTGCTTTTCATCTGGTTGCTCATCGAAAAAATGCTCGGCCTGCAGACGGCGGAGAATTTTCAAACCTGGGCCATGGTCAACATGGCCTTTTCCGTCATCCTCTTCGTGGTCGTTTATTACCTGCTCTGCCGGGAAAAGCGGGAGGCAGACTACAACGGGGTGATGTCGTGGGGCGAGGGCTTTTGGGCCGCCGCTATCATGACGCTGATTTTCATTCCTATCAGCACTTTGCTGATTTATTTGTTTGCAATATTGATCAATCCCGATTTCGTTCATATCCTTGCCGAAAAGAGCAGCGAGGGCAACATCGCCATCGATCCGTTCGGCAACTTCCTGTTGCAGCACGTTGGTTCAGGCGTTGTTTTCGGGTTACTGTTTTCACTGCTCTTTCCATTGTTTACCAAAAGAAGTGCAGACTAATGCAACTAATAAAAAAAGCCTCCGGGCAAAACTTGGGCGGCCATCTGAAAATATCAACCATTTTCAGTTTCGCCTTTTCTGTTTCCCTTTTTGCCATCCTCGTTTCAAACGCAGGCTGCAAAGGGGACACCACCAACAAACCGTCCACTACCGAAACAAGTATTGAACAGCCTGTCCCCGTCCCAAAATTTGACCGGGACTCTGCTTTTCATTATGTGGACAAGCAGGTCGCTTTCGGCCCCCGTGTGCCCAATACCGATGCCCACAAAAAATGCAGGGAATGGCTCGTCGGCCAATTCAAATCCTTTGGCCTCGAAGTCATTGAACAGCCTTTCCAGGCCAGGGCATACACGGGCACCGTGCTCAACGGCGTCAACATCATTGCCCAGTACAAACCCTCGGCGCCCAAGCGCATTTTTTTCGCATCGCATTGGGACAGCCGCCACATCGCCGACTCCCCACTGAACGTGGACCGGAGCGACGAGCCGATACTGGGTGCCGACGACGGGGGCAGCAGCACGGGCATCCTGCTCGAAATAGCCCGCCAGCTACAAGCAAACCCGGCCGATATTGGCGTGGACCTCATCCTCTTTGATGCAGAAGACCACGGCAATGACAATGACGTAGACCCTCAACCGGAAACCTGGTGCCTCGGCTCGCAGTATTGGTCAAAAAATATCGTGCCCGCTGGCTACCGGCCCAGGTACGGCATCCTGCTCGACATGGTGGGCGCCAAAAATACCCGCTTCCTGAAAGAGGCCGTCTCCATGAACTTCGCCCCGGAGGTGATGAACAAGGTCTGGAGCCTCGGCCAGAGCCTCGGCTACACCAACTACTTCGTCAACGAAAAGGCGGGCGCCATCACCGACGACCACTATTTCGTGAACACCATCGCCAAAATACCCATGATAGACATCATCGGCAAGCCCGCCAACAGCCAGACTGGCTTCGGCGACCATTGGCACACGCACAACGACAACATGCAGGTGATTGACGTGCGGACCCTGCGGGCAGTGGGGCAAACGATGCTGGAGGTGATCTATCGGGAGGCTGCGGGGAGGTTTTGAAAATAATTCTCAAATGCACATCCACAACTACATCAACGGACACCTTACCCCCGCCCAATCCGGCAACTACCTCGACAACTACGATCCATCCACCGGCAACGTCTATTCCCACATCCCCGACTCGGACGCCGCCGATGTGCAGGCTGCCGTGGAGGCCGCCGAAAAAGCCTTCCCAGCCTGGTCCACCTGTGGCCTGCAGGAGCGCTACCGCATCCTGCACCGCATCGCCGATCTGATCCAGGAACAGGTGGAGGAACTGGCCCAGGCAGAAAGCCGTGACTCCGGCAAGGCCATTTCCACCTCCCGCACCGTTGACATCCCCAGGGCGCAGGCGAACTTCCGTTTTTTTGCCACAGCTATTTTGCATTTCAGTTCCGAATCGCACCACATAGAAGGGCAAGCGATCAACTTCACCCTGCGCCAGCCTATCGGCGTAGTAGGGTGCATTTCGCCCTGGAACCTGCCGCTGTATTTATTCACCTGGAAGATAGCACCCGCCCTGGCAGCGGGCAATTGCGTGGTGGCCAAGCCTTCCGAACTCACACCGATGACGGCTTTTCTTTTGTCAAAAATCTGCATGGAAGCAGGCCTGCCAGCCGGTGTTTTAAACATCGTGCACGGCCTTGGCCCAAAGGCTGGCCAGGCCATCGTCGAGCATCCAAAAATCAAGGCCATCAGCTTCACGGGCGGTACGGCGACAGGCCGCATCCTTGCCCGCACGGCAGCGCCGATGTTTAAAAAACTCTCGCTCGAACTGGGCGGCAAAAACCCAAACCTCATTTTTGCCGACTGCAACTTCGAAGAGGCCGTCAGCACGACCGTCCGCTCTTCCTTTGCCAACAATGGCCAAATATGCCTGTGTGGCTCAAGGGTTTATATCGAAAGGCCGTTGTACGAAAAATTCCGGAACGAACTCGTACGCCGGGTGCGGCAATTAAAAGTGGGCGATCCTTTTAACGATGACACCAATATGGGAGCGCTCGTTTCCAAACAACATAAAGAAAAAGTGATGGGCTACCTCTCCCTCGCCAAAGAGGAGGGCGGCGCCATCTTGTGCGGCGGTGAATCCGTCGAACTGCCAGGCGGATTGTCGGGTGGCTACTACCTCAGTCCCGCAGTGGTCGAAGGCTTGCCGAATACCTGCCGGACCAACCAGGAAGAAATCTTCGGCCCGGTCGTCACGCTGCAGCCATTTGATACGGAAGAGGAAGCCATCGCAATGGCCAATGGCGTGGAGTACGGCCTCGCCTCCACCATCTGGACGCAGGACATCAGCCGGGCCAGCCGGGTGGCCGAGCGCATCCAGGCCGGTATCGTTTGGGTAAACTGCTGGCTGCTGCGTGACTTGCGGACGCCGTTTGGAGGGGTAAAAAACTCCGGCGTGGGCAGGGAAGGCGGCACGGAGGCCTTGCGGTTTTTTACCGAAGCTAAAAATGTTTGTATCAAGTATAGTTGAGGACGATGAATGATGAACCATAAACGATGAACCATTCCTTCGCAGATTTACAGCCATCCTCAAAACAAGGGGGTTACGGCCTGCTTTGGGCCGCTTTGTGTTTGGCCTTCCTGATGGGCAGCGGCTGCGGCAAACGGCACAACTGGTGGGAGCACTACCGCCCGGAAAGCAAGGATCCTTACGGCACCTGGCTCGTTTCCAACCTGCTGAAAGATTATTTCCCCGGCCAAAAATACGAAGCAGTGAAAGACAGCCTCGCTGCTACCCTTCGGGGGGCGGAGACCCCGGCCAACTATGTTTTTATCGGCTCCTGGCTTTCCCTGGATTCCCTGGAAATGGATGCCTTGCTGGGTTTTGTGGGGCGTGGCAACACTGCCTTTATCGCCTGCCAGCAATTCCCGCTTTCCTTGCTCGATACGATTGGAAAACAGGAATGCACCAACTTGTCAATGGGTGATCTGATGGAATCGGAAGAATATTTCTTTACGGATTCAATGGCCACCTTGAACTTTGTTCACCCGGAACTAAGGAAGGCTGCTGGTTACAACTATAAATTTTGGGAATGGCAACAAGTGAATTCCTATGCGTGGGACTACCTGCCACCGGTTTTGTTTTGTGACAGCCAAACGGTCTTTGCCAACCTCGGCACCATCGCCAATGATACGTTCATCAATTTTGCCAAAGCAAGCTTTGGCCAGGGGGCATTCTACCTGCACTCCACGCCGATTGCCTTTACCAACTACCACCTCGTGCGGGAGGAAGGGGCGGAATATGTAGCGAAATCTTTTTCGCACCTCCTCCCTGCGACTATCCTTTGGGACGACTATACCAGCCGCTATGATCGCCCGGCCCGCAGCCAGCGGAGCTTCAGCGAAAGCCCGCTGAGGTACATCCTTTCGCAGCCACCATTGGCATGGGCGTGGTACACCCTGCTGGGCATGGCCATCCTCTACCTGGCCTTCCGGGCCAGGCGGCGGCAGCGCATCATCCCGGTGTTGGAACAAAACACCAATACCTCGCTGGAATTCATCGGCACCATCGGCAGGCTCTATTTTACCCAAAACAACCACAAGCAACTGGCGCTTCAAAAAATGAAGCTCTTCCTTGGTTTCGTGCGGGATCGCTACCACCTGCCGACGAGGGAACTGGACAGCCATTTTGCTGTCAACCTTGCTGCTATTTCGGAGGTGCCGCTGGAGGTCTTGGAGAAGATACTGACCCTTCACCGCAACATCGCCAAATCAGGATTTGTATCGGAGAACACCCTCGTGGACTTCCACCAACTGATGGAGCGGTTTTACAGGCAATGCAAGTAAGGGAAGAAAAAAGAAAAGGGCTGAGAGGGGCATAAAAAAAGGGTGCCTGGCAATGAGAAGGGAGGAAAAAAATGTTACAGATTGCCCAGCACCCTGGAAGTGAGTTCTTCCTGTATTTTTCAAAGACTAAAGTTCGTAGTCGTCGTCACCGCCGCCGTCGTCATCTGCGAAGACATCTGGTTGTTCTTCGGCTCCACCGGCACTTTCGAAGTTGTCGTCGGTAGTTTCCTCTTCGGCGCCGCCAGAGTAGTCGTATTCTTTGTCAAATCCAAAGTCCAGATCGTCGTCATCTTCGATGTCCACTGGTTTGGCAGGCGCTGCTTTGGGCTTGCGGATGACCTTGGTGATGATTTTAGGCTGTGCAGGCCCTTCTTTTTTCTCCACTTTTTCCCGCACGATGGGGGGAGGAGTTTTCTTTTCCACTTTTTGGGTTTCTTTCAGGATGGCTTCTGCATTTTTGGCCTCTACGCTTTTGGTAGCCGTGGGCACCGCCAGCAGGCGCCGCTTGTCTATCAGTTGCCCGGTGACAGAGCAAATGCCATAGGACTTGTTCTTGATGCGCACCAGGGCATTCTCCAGATCCTGAATGTACTTGCGCTGGCGGATGGCCATATTGTTGAGGAATTCGATGTCGTTGTTGGTGCTGCTGTCGTCCATCCAATCGCCTCCGTGATCATCGCCGCTGTTTTCGGTTATTTCAAGGATTTGTTCTTGCAGGTAGCCCAGTTCGTCCTGCGACTTTTCCAACTTTTTTTCAATAATCGCCTGAAACTCTGCCAAATCGGCATCGGGGTATCTGGCGGTTGCACTTGCGTTCTGATCCATTATCTAATTTCGTTTTTGGTCAGGATCGAGGGGAAAAAAATTGCACTTTTAATCAAATGGCCTGTTTTGGTGGTATTTCAGGCGATAACCAGTGCATGATTCTTTCCTTCGGGCCCAATATGGTGGCGTAAAAATAAAGGCAAAGTTTTGAATTGATATTGAAAAAAACAACACTTAAATTTTTTACCACCAATAAAAAAAATTTGCTGTTGCCTTTTGATTGCCTAAATATAACCCAACTTTTTCAAAATCCTCAAAACCTCCTACGCTGTTGGGGCATTTCCTCACTACTTTTTTTCAAAAAACCGCCCTACCAGTGCAGGGGATGAAATTTCACGTTCCCCAGGGTGTTGAATTCCAAGGCCGGGGCAGGGAATTTCAGCCAGTTTAGGAGGCTCAGCCCCACTTTCAGCCAGCGGTGGCGGGTAGGGATGCGGGTCCAATCCAGGTCGGGCGAGAGGTAGAACTGCCTGAACCTCGGATAAGTTTGCGGGTCGAGCGAAAAAATGCTGCCATCCTCCGTTGCCCATTGGTTTTCAAAGCCGCCGTACAGGTTCCCGGCACCGTAGCCGACGGCGAGGTTGAGCCATTTTGGGAATTTGCTTGTTTCCGGGTGGCCCAAAAAAGAGCTGACATTGACCGACGCCCATACCGTCAGCGCATTGTAGTCTTTTAAAATGACGTGGAAGAACGAAGTACCGTACAGGCCCGCTGCCCGGTCGTCCAAAGTTGTTGGTTGCCCAGCCCCGTCGGGCAGCAAGGGGGTGTTGTCGTAATCGGGCCGGATGCCGGAAACTTTCATTTTGATGCGCTGTTCGTGCCAGGCCAGTTCCTGGGCAGCAAACAGGCCAACTCCCAGGGTATTGAAGGCAATATCGGGAAAAGAGAATCCCCATTCCTCCGAAAAACCGTCCATCACCTCGATGGTGGCCTGTATGCCCATGCCCACGCCTACGGCCGTCCATAGGGCGTTTTTGCGTTTCATCCCCGTCCACATTGCTCCCTGGAAGGCGTAGTTGCACTCCATGTTGGCCGAAAAAAGATGACCGGCCTTGTCCATGTCCATCCATTCGCCCATGTCATTGAAAGTGTGGAAGCCCGTGAGGGGATAGTCTTTGTACCAGGCATTCCAGAGCGCAATGGAAACGCCTGAATATACGGCCAGCCCAGTGCCGGCAGTCAGCCAGAAGCGGCCCTTGTGCAGGGTGGTGGCGGGTTCCAGCGATAGCAGCTTAGGGGGAGGCTTCATGGAAAATCCCAGCCCGGACGTGTCGGTCGGCTGGGCTTGGGCCGGTGCGCCAATCGGCGACAGTAAATACCAGCAGAAGAGTAGGAACCAGTTCCTGAGCAAGGGCATTGGGCTGTATTTTCGACAAAGGAAAGTTTAAATAGGTTGCGAAGCAATTTTTTGGCCCGTTGAATTTGTACGCCCGTTGTCTTTATTTTCAAGGTTTTTATCAAAGTCAGGCACCCCGGCTTGGGGCAAATTGGTTAGCTTTACCCAAATCCAACTATTTTGTGTTTCAAAAATCAGTTCATCAAATCTTTAAACAATCATGAATAAGAAAACCATTTCGACCATCGTATTCGTCTTCATAGGCTTTGTGCTGTTCCTCATCCTTACCAGTTCCACTTTTCTGACCATAGAACCGGGAGAACGGGGCGTCATTTTCCGTCCCTTCGGCACCGGCCTGGATAAAGAAAACCTTTTTCAGCCAGGCTTCCATGTCATTGCCCCCTGGAACAAAATGTACATCTACGATGTGCGGGAAAACCAGATAGAAGAGGAGATGGAGGTGCTGTCCAGCAACGGCCTCAATATCAAGGTGGACGTGACGGTGCGGGTACACCCCGATTTTGACAAGATCGGCGACCTGCACGAAAATTTTGGCGTCGATTATCTGAACTCGCTGGTGCGCCCTGAAGTAAGATCGGCCGTCCGGCAAGTGATCGGGCGCTTTCAGCCAGAAGAACTTTATTCCTCCAAAAGGGAAGAGGTACAATCCTCGATACACAAGGACATTCAGGAAAACCTCGGCAAAAATTTCGTCGTCCTGCGGGCCACCCTCATCCGCGACATTGCCCTGCCCGACCGGGTGAAGGATGCCATTGAGGAAAAAATCCAGTCCGAGCAGCTCGCCTTGAAATATGTGTACATCCTCCAGCAGGAGCGCAGCGAGGCCGAGCGGAAAATCATCGAAGCCGAGGCCAAATCAAAATCCAATACGATCCTGAACGCCAGCCTTACCGATAAAATCCTCAAGGACAAAGGCATCGAGGCGACCTTGCAGTTGGCCAATTCTCCGAATACAAAAGTGATAGTGGTTGGTGGGAATGGCGATGGGTTGCCTTTGATCTTGGGTGGGAATTAAGGGCAAGCTGACGCTTATCGCTGTTCAAACAGGCAGCACATTTTTTTACAAATAAACATCATGGAAATTTTAGGAATAGACGTTGGCGGCTCAGGTATCAAAGCGGCCATCGTCAACATTGAAAAGGGGAAGCCAGTGTCCGAGCGCCACCGAATAGCTACCCCAAAACCTGCCAAGCCAGCACCAATGGCCACAGTCGTTCATGAACTTGTGGAACATTTTAACTGGAAAGGCCCCGTTGGATGTGGCTTCCCGGCGGTCATCGTTGATGGCAAAGCCACTACTTCAGGGAACATTGACAAGGAATGGGTCGGTGTACAGGTGGATCAGCTTTTCGGCGAAGTATGCGGCCTTCCGTTCAAAGTAGGCAATGATGCAGATGTGGCAGGCCTGGCCGAGATGAAATTCGGCACCGGGAAAGGGAAAAAAGGCATGGTCATCCTGGTAACCATCGGCACGGGCTTGGGCACGGGCGTTTTCTACAACGGCCAATTGGTGCCAAACATCGAACTCGGACGCATATTCCACACCGACGGCAGGCCCATCGAGTATTTTGCGGCGGACTCGGCCCGTAAAAAGGAAAACCTGAGTTTGGAAGATTGGGCAAAACGGTTTGACTTTTTCCTCAACCACGTGAACCGGATATTTTCACCCAATTACTTCATCATCGGGGGTGGCCAGAGCAAAAAGCTGGACGATTTCAAAAAATACCTGACCGTGCCGGTGCCCATCGAAGTGGCCAAGTTTAAAAACATGGCAGGCATTGTTGGGGCGGCGATGTACGCTGCCTTGTAAGGAGTTGTTAGGTGGGAGATACTATTTGGGTGCAATAGAAATAGCCTGCTTTTTCAACTGCTCCAATGCTTCCCGCACGTGCTTCTCCGCCTGCATTTGGCTGTCGAAAACATGCTGTACAACACCTTTTTCATCCACAATATAAGTAACCCTGCCTGGCAACAATCCGAATAGGCTACCCTTCACGCCAAAAAGCTTCCGCACCAAATTCCCTTTATCGCTCAACAACACAAAAGGCAGGTCGTATTTTTTGGCAAATGCCATATGCGATTTCGGGCTGTCGGCACTGATGCCGATGACCTCGGCGTCCAGTTCACGCAACTCAGCGTATGCATCCCGGAAACTGCAGGCTTCTTTTGTGCAGCCGGGCGTATCATCTTTTGGGTAAAAATAAATGACGAACGGCTTGCCCAAAAACTGCTGCACCGACACCATTTCGCCGTGCTGGTTTTTCAAAGAAAAGTCTGGCACACGGTCGCCAATTTTGATAGGAGGTTGAATCATTTTCAGTTTTTTAGCTTCTAAATGCCCCATAGCGTTTAATGTTTAAAAATGGGTCGTTATTTTGGCCGTGCCTTGCTGCCAAAACACGTAGTCACCTAAATACTCAAACACAAATGAAATATCCCCACCTCTTGTCCCCCCTCGACCTCGGCTTCACCTCCCTGCCCAACCGGGTGCTCATGGGCAGTATGCACACCGGCCTGGAAGAGACCAAAAACGGTTTTGAGCGCATGGCAGCTTACTTCGCCGAACGGGCCAGGGGCGGTGTCGGGCTGATTGTCACAGGCGGCATTGCGCCGAACAGGCAAGGCTGGGTCGCACCTTTCGCTGCGAGGCTGGCTACTTCTTCTACTGCCAAAAAACATAAAATAGTCACAGAAGCCATCCATGCCGAAGGCGGGAAAATCTGTATGCAGATACTCCACGCTGGCCGCTATGGTTATCACCCTTTGGCTGTGGCGCCCTCTGCCATCCAGTCGCCCATTTCACCGTTCAAACCCTGGAAGCTTAGCAAACGGGGCATCGAAAATACCATCAGCGACTTTGTGCGCTGTGCAGCATTGGCGCAGGAGGCTGGCTACGACGGCGTGGAAGTGATGGGCAGCGAGGGCTACCTCATCAACGAATTTATCGTAAAAAAAACAAACCACCGTACCGACGAATGGGGTGGCAGTTTTGAAAACCGCACCCGTTTCCCTGTCGAAATCGTGCGGCGGATACGGGAAAAGGTGGGCCCCAATTTCATCATCATCTACCGCCTCTCTATGCTCGACTTGGTGGAAGATGGCAGCACGTGGGAAGAAGTAGAACTATTGGCCAAAAAAATAGAAGCAGCCGGGGCGACCATCATCAACACAGGCATCGGCTGGCACGAGGCCCGTGTGCCGACCATTGCCACGATGGTGCCGAGGGCTGGATTCGCCTGGGTGACAAAGCGGCTCATGGGCAAGGTCAGCATCCCACTCATCACCACCAACCGCATCAACATGCCCGACGTGGCCGAGCGCATCCTTGCCGAGGGCTGCGCTGACATGGTGAGCATGGCCCGCCCCTTCCTGGCAGATGCCGATTTGGTGAAAAAAGCAATGGAGGGCCGGGAGGACGAAATCAACACCTGCATCGCCTGCAACCAGGCCTGCCTCGACCACACCTTTAAAAGAAAAACCGCCTCCTGCCTGGTGAACCCACGGGCCTGCCACGAGACACTGCTCAATTATTTGCCCACAAAAAACAAAAAGAAAATAGCCGTGGTGGGCGCTGGGCCCGCCGGGCTTTCTGCCGCTACCATTGCTGCGCAGCGGGGGCACGAGGTACACCTCTTCGAGGCATCGGGCGAGGTGGGCGGCCAGTTCAACATGGCCAAGCGCATCCCCGGCAAGGAAGAGTTTTATGAAACACTGCGCTACTACCGCCGACAGATAGCCTTGACGGGCGTCCACCTCCATTTAAACACAATAGCCACCGCTGACTTGCTTGCTGCGCAACATTTTGATGAAATCATCCTGGCCAGCGGCGTGAAGGCAAGGAAGGCGGGCATCGAAGGGGAAGACCATCCGAAGGTACTCTCGTACATTGATGTGTTGCTCCGCAAAAAGCCAGTCGGCAAGTCCGTCGCTATCATCGGCGCTGGCGGCATAGGCTTCGATGTGGCGGAGTTTTTATCGCAACCCGACACTTCCGCCGACGCCCACCTCTCATTCTCCCATTCAATCATTCACTCATTTACCGAGGAGTGGGGCGTGGACATGGGCTACAAAAACCGGGGCGCCATCACCAAGCCTGACCCCGAACCGCCCGCCCGTGATATTTGGCTGCTCAAACGCTCCAAAGGCAAGCATGGCGAGGGTTTGGGCAAAACAACAGGCTGGATACACCGCAGCAGCCTGAAAATGAAAAAGGTGAAAATGCTCGGCGAGGTGCAGTACCGGAAGGTGGACGACGAGGGCCTGCATATTTTGCATGAAGGGAAAGAGAAGGTACTCAAAGTGGACAATGTGATCATCTGCGCCGGCCAGAATTCCAGGACAGACCTGGTAGCGCCCTTGCTTGAAAAAGGCTTTGCTGTGCATGTAATCGGCGGTGCAAAATTGGCCGCTGAACTGGATGCTAAACGGGCCATAAAAGAAGGGGCTGAACTGGCAGCAGGGCTTTGAATTGTTGTTAGGCGACATTGACAACAAGGCAGGCTTTGTCTTTGCCTCCTTTTTTTTAACCTTGCAACCCATTACGAAATACTTTTTTACCATGATAAAAAAACAACACTCAATCCTGCTTGCACTGCTGGCAACCTTTTTCTTTTCTTCCAGCCTGAAAAGCCAGGACACCCTCCGTGTACAGACCTTCACCTGGGACTCGGACACCCGCTCCGAATTTTTCCAGTTCCCCGACGACCCCAACCTCAACTTCCGCAAAATCTGGATGCGCTACAACATGCGCTGCCACGATAATGCCGTCGGCAACGGCAACGTCGGTTGCTATGAATGGGACTACAGTTGCAACACCTTTGTGTACGACCCCAGCCGGGTGGATTCTACCAGGGAAACGCACCCGACACATATCATCTCCAACTTCAGCGGCGCTGTGTTTGAATACACGGCCCAGCCCACTTACACCTATGTCCAATATCAGCAGCACGACCCCACGGTGACAATTGCCAATGAGGTGGCAGGAACGGTCGGTACAGGGAGCGAGACGCTTGTTTTGTCAGGCACACAAAAGACGGGGCGGGCGCAATACCTCTACACCGCTGCCGAACTAACGGGCGCTGGCCTCTCGGCAGGTGCCATCCATGCGGTGGAGGTCGATCCGCTGCAAAATGGGCAGGTCGGTTTCCTGCGCATCCGCCTAAAGCCCACTGCCAAGACGGAACTGGACGCCAACAGCCCCGACCTCGACGGCTTCACGGAAGTCTATTTCCTCAATACGGACATCCTGCCGGGCGGCCCGCAGCGCTTTGATTTTTACCAACCTTTCGACTGGGACGGCTCATCCAATATGCTCGTTGACCTCAGTTTCACCTTCGAACCGACGGGCACTACGCCTGCCATCCAGGCTTCCGATACGCCTTTCAACAGCGCCATTTTCAGCGGGCTGGAAGACTACTCACTGCACTTCGCCGGCGCTGGAAACGTGGAGGTGCCAGCCGAAAAGTTCGCCACCGTTTCCGATGAAATCACGGTATCGCTCTGGTGCTATGGCCTGCCGGAAACGATGCCCACCAACTCCGCCATCCTCGAAGGCTTGGACGCCGCCAACCAGCGCCAGTTGAACGTACACCTGCCCTGGGGCAACGGGCAGGTTTATTGGGACTGCGGCAACGACGGCAGCGGTTACGACCGCATCAACAAAGCCGCCAATGAGGCCGACTTCGAAGGCCAATGGAACCACTGGGCCTTTAACAAAAATGCCAACACGGGCGAGATGAAGATTTATCTCAACGGGCAGCTCTGGCATTCCGGCACGGGCCTCACCAAGCTCATTGACGTGGCCAGTTTTACCCTCGCTTCCTCCGTCAATGGCAACCTGCACTATTTCGGCAATGTGGACGAGTTCCAGGTTTGGGACAAAGCACTCGATCAAGCCACCATCCAGGCCTGGATGCGCAGGCCCATCACGCCCAGCCACCCGTTTTACGGCAACCTGGTGGCCTATTTCACCCTGGACGAAGGCAGCGGCAACGTGGCAACGGACATCGTGGGCAATGGCCTCAACGCCGCCATCAACCTAACTGACTGGAAGCTGGTGCGGGGCAAGGATTTGTATAAAAATTTCACCTCCTCCACTACCCGCCCGAATATCACTTTCGTGCAGGGCGATGCCGATGTGCAGGATGTGGCGGTGGCCGTGCTCGATTCGTTTTTAAACCCGCAACATTCCGTCACCCACTATGGCCTCGACGGCACGGATTTGATCGTGCTGGACGAACAGTATTTTTACCAGGCCGGCTATACCTATGTTGTTGATGAAAATGGCGAAGTGCTGGATTCCGTGCTCATTGCGCCGGAGGGGAGCATCGAGCCGGGCCAGTTGACGCACTACACAAAGGCGAATGCAAAATACGAACTGCTGTCCCTTGTCACGCCTTACGGCAATGGCCTGAGCCTGGGGGCTGACGGCAAAACCTTCATCTTCGACGTGACGGACTATGCGCCCATTCTAAAAGGGGAAAAACGCATCTCCATCGAAATGGGCGGCCAATTTCAGGAGGAACTTGACATTGAATTTTTATTTATCACCGGCACCCCGCCGAGGGAGGTGCAGAACATACAGCAAATATGGCCCTTCCGCCGGGGTAATTACGATCAGGTGCAAAGCGACCGCTACTTCGAGCCGAGGCAGGTGCAGCTTTCGCCAGACGGCCACCAGTTCAAGCTCCGCTCCGCCATCACCGGGCATGGGCAAAACGGCGAGTTCATACCACGTACCCATTATTTGAATATTAATGGTGGCGCACAGGAATTCACCTATCAGGTTTGGAAAGAATGTGCCGACAACCCCATCTATCCGCAGGGCGGCACCTGGATCTTCGACCGGGCAGGCTGGTGCCCGGGGGCCGCTACCGACGTGCACGAGTTCGACATTACGGACATGGTGACGCCGGGCGGCACCGTGGAAATAGACTATGGCGTGAACGGTGCCAACCTGACCGAAGCCAACTATCTGGTGAACAACCAAATGGTCACGTATGGCGATTGGAATTTCAACCTTGACGCCTCCCTGGAGCGCATCGCCCGCCCGAACGCTACCGATGTAGAGTTTGAGCGCATCAACCCGGTCTGCAGCAACCCATTGGTTTGGGTGAAAAACACGGGGGCAACTGCCATCAATAGCTTGTCATTTGAGTATTGGGTAAATGGGGGTTCGGAGGTGAAAACCTTTGACTGGAACGGCACCATACAGCCCGATGAATTGACTGAAATTAAGCTGCCCGTTGAGTCCGTCAGCTTTTGGCAAACTGCCTTGACAGCTAAAATTTTTGAAGCAAAAATTACTCAAGTCAACGGCATGGCGGACGGCTATGCCGACAACAACGCCGCCTCGTCCACTTTCAAACTGGCCAAGGTATTCGACGGCGACAAAGAATACGAACTGTACGTCCGCACGAACAACAACGGCGGCCAGAATTCCTACACGCTCAAAAATGCCGCTGGAGTCGTGGTGCTGGAGCGGAACAACATGGCCGCCAACACCACCTTTCAGGATGCGCTCGACCTGGCCCCCGGCTGCTATACGCTTGAGTTCTTCGACACGGGCGACGACGGCCTGGAGTTTTGGTATTTCCCCAGCAACGGTGTCGGCAGCCTGAAGATCAACCGATTGCTAAATGGCAATGGCATTACCGCTCAATCCTTCGACCCGGATTTTGGCAAGGGCATCGTTTTCAGCTTTGTGATGGACGGACTGGTGGGCACGGAGCAAAAAGTCCGCAACCAGGTGTTCAGCGTTTTCCCAAACCCAGCTTCGGATGCTGTCATGGTCGAATTGCAGGGTTTTGAAAATGAAGCGGTTACGATTGGGCTTTGCGATTTGCAGGGGCGCACCGTGCTGGAAGAAAACAGGGTGGCATTGCCATCGGGTATGTGGCAGGAAAAGGTAGGCTTACAACACCTTCCGGCAGGGCTTTATTTTATGAAAGTAAAAAGCGGGGACAAGGTGTGGACGAGGAAGGTGGTGAAGCAGTAGCCATTAAATAGCTGTTTGAAATGGTTTGGGTTTTGTTTGAAATGGTTTGAGTTGTTGTGCAAACCTGCACCACCATCCTACCATTTTGAGAGGTTATTCATTAACCTGTGTAAATTTCGGATGAGTGATTGATTGTAAAAGCGTGTTTTTGAAAAAACGCACTGCCCTGAATGATCTCCATTTTGAGGCTGGGCCATGCACCCCATCCACCGTCAACTATCCACCATGATAATCAACAACACCCCCATCGGGCCGGGCCAAAACGCTATCATCCGGCTGCTGGTCGGCAGGCTGCCGACAGATACCAGAATCCATCTTAACGTTCATGTGTACAGGTCTGTTAATCCAGGCCCGGTGGTATTGCTAATGGCAGGCGTCCATGGTGACGAAATCAACAGCGTAGAAATCGTGCGGCGGTGTATTGCCCAGAAAATGTTGGACAACTTACAGCGGGGTTCTGTCATCGCTATCCCTGTTTTAAATATCTATGGCTTCAATAACTTCTCCCGTGACGTGCCGGACGGCAAGGATGTAAACCGCAGTTTCCCAGGCTCGGCCAAGGGTTCGCTGGCATCAAGGGTCGCTTTTGTTTTTACCAAAAACATACTGCCGCTCATTGATCATGGAGTGGACTTCCACACGGGCGGCAGCAACAATTACAATTTTCCGCAAATCCGCTACACCGCCTCCGACATGCGCAGCAAGGAACTGGCCGCAGCCTTTTCCGCACCGTTCACCATTGCCACCAGCACCATCCCCAAGTCGCTGCGCAAAGCGGCCAGGGATGCGGGCAAGTCCGTCATCGTTTTCGAGGGCGGTGAGAACCTCCGCTTTGATGGCTTCGCCATCGAAAAAGGCATAGCCGGTGTGCACCGTTTACTTCATTCTTTGGAAATGCTGCCGGATGCGCCACCATCTGATGGAAGCATTTTTATACAAAAAAGAACCTGGATGCGGGCGAGCCGCCCTGGCATGTTCCGCTGGTGGAAAAAGTCGGGGCAGATGGTACGGAAAGGCGAGCCTTTGGGCGTGATCAACGATCCGTATGGGCAGGAGGAAGTGCCGATATTAGCGGCAAAAGATGGGTACATTATTGGGCACAATAATGCGCCGGTGGTAGGGCCGGGGGATGCGCTGTTCCACATTGGGTATTAGGGTAAAACAAAAACGGCGCCTCTCTGAGGCGCCGTCAACACGTATAAAAAGTTTACGAGAAAACTTGTAGGGTAAGGTGCTTGGCGTTGATTAACGCTTGCCGCCTTTCAGTTCGGCTTGCAATTTGTCAAGCTTTGCCCAATCGGCTTTGGCAGCCAGCTTGGCCTGCTCCGTCCAGGTGGCAGGATCGTGCATTTGGTAGCGCTTGCCAGCTTTTTCCAGGATGCCTTTCAGTGTGGCAACTTTGGAATCAGCAAGCTTGGCGAACGTAGTGATGCCGTCAGCTTTCAGCAGTTCGGCGATTTTCGGGCCGATGCCTTCGATTTTAGTCAAATCGTCGGCAGTGGTTGTTTTAGTAGCAGCCGGCTTTGCAGCAGTTTTAGCAGCGGCCTTAGGGGCAGCGGCCTTTGTAGCGGCAGGTTTGGTTTCTGACTTGGCAGCAGGTGCAGCTTTGTCGGTGGCAGCTTTGGCAGCCGTTGTTTTAGGGGCAACTTTTTTGGCGGCAGTTGCAGGTGCGGCAGTTTTGGCAGCGCCGTTTTTAGCGGCACCATTGCCATTGGACTTAGCCTCGACAAGGGAAATCACGGAGTTGTAAATACCGAAAGGAGCCGCAACGTAATTGTCAGCATCCCAGTCGTTTTCCCAGATGTGGTTGTCGATCAGGTAACGGAACTGGTATTCTTTACCAGCAGCAAGTTCTACTTCGGTAGCGAATTCAGCCTTGGTGGCTTTCATCTTGTAGCCGTTTTCCCAGCTCCAGTCGTTGAAGTCGCCAAGGATGCGGACTTCTTTGCCGCCCTGGGCAGCTTCGAGTGGAAGGGTGAAAGTTACTTTGCAAACGGGCTTTGTCTTGGAAAATGATTTTTTCAACATCGTTAGTGGATTAAATGGTTTAACAAAAATGGTAGTAGTCAGTGATATTGGATCGAAGGAAAAAAGTTGGCCATTCTATTTTTAAAACCCCTCTTCAGGTAGCCTGTAAGGTGCCGGGACTCCAAAAAGAAAATGGTCCGTAATTTTTTTCTAAAGCTCCATAGGTTAAAGTGGTAGTCTTGGAAGATAATTTGGCCGGGTTCGGCTAAGGTTAGTTTTTTGTTTTAGGTAGTTTACCTGAAAAATGTTTGGGCCGCCGTGTTGTTTTTTGAATGGATTCATACGGCCTTTTTTGCTTTTCGCCGCAAAAGTAAGAAGGTTTTTTTATTTGACAAACCTTACTACCTGAATTTCAGTTGTTTATGATAAAAGTCATCCTTTTCCAGTACGGTTTTTCACTTGAAAACCAATTGGGAATTTTGCTGAATGGAGTTTTGGAGAATAAATGATTTCCCGCAATATTTGGGGGGCGAAAAAAATTCTGTTTTCCGAATTTTATTTTTTTTTGAAAAATCTTGCCTTTCTTCGGCAAATTCCTGGCCCACTTCTGTTAAAATGGTGGTAAGAACCCCGCCACATGCACATTGAACTCCTTTATTGCTGCTCGATAATGGTGAACGTTGTCCTGCGATTTTCCTGGTGCTCTTCTTCGGTGCACCGGGAGCAGAGGCAGTTTACTTTCAACTGGCTCTCTCCAAAGCCTTTTGCGATCATCCGGTCGCCCGACACGCCGTTTGCCATCAGGTAATCTACGGCAGACTGCGCCCTTTTTTGGCTTAGTTCCTCGTTATAGCGGTCGTTGCCCCGGCAGTCGGTGTGCGAGGCCAGTTGGATGCGGATACCAGGGTTGAGGGTCAGGTCACGGGCCAGTTTGTTGAGGGTGGGCTGGGCGTCGGCACGGATGTCCCATTTATCGTAGTCGTAGTAGATGTTTTCGAGGGTGATTTCCTTGTTTAGGTAGATTTTGTCCAGCACGATTTCCACCTCAAAGGTCTGCACGGGGTTGCTGGGGTCC
Source organism: Lewinellaceae bacterium (assembly GCA_020636005.1). Taxonomy (GTDB): domain Bacteria; phylum Bacteroidota; class Bacteroidia; order Chitinophagales; family Saprospiraceae; genus UBA6168. The sequence continues at coordinate 3,059,550 of JACJYR010000001.1, read as the reverse complement.
TTACCAATGCCTTTCGTGGAAAAAACCGTTTCGCCGTTAAGGTATCCCTCGTGCGATGCCAGGAACTTGTAATCCATGTTTTCCTTGAGCTCAAATGTGAAAAAGCCATCGTCGCCCACAGTGTATTCTTTTATATCTTTTCCAACGGACACTTTCACCCTGGAACCTTCCAGGGGCTTTCTTCCCAACAGCCTGGTGTCCGGGTTGTCAGGTTCGGCATATATTTTCTGCAATACGTAGCCTTCTAAAATCATCTTGTATTCCACGGCTACAGGTTCCGGTTCTGGCGGCAGGATGCGTTTTTCAAAACGGTAGATGTCGTCGTTGCCCGTGCCGTCGGGCCGGTTGGAAGTGAAATAGCCGACCTGCAAAACATCTGCTGATTTTTTTCCCTGGTAGTCAATCATGAGCCCGAAGTCGTCGTAGCCAGAATTGATGGGCGGTTTCAGGTTTTGCACAGGCGCCCAGGCCCCGTTGGACGACTTGTAGGTTTTGAAAATATCCAGCCCGCCCATGCCCGTATGGAAATCGGAGGAAAAGTAAAGTGTGTCGGCGTCCAGGTAGGGGAATTTCTCGTTTCCGATGGTATTCACACTGCGGCCCATCAGTTTGGGCTCGCCCCAGCCGTCGGCAGTCCGTTCGCTCGTCCAGATATCGTAGCCGCCCCAGCCTTCTGGGGAATTGCAGGAGAAGTAGAGCGTCTTGCCATCGGCCGACAGCGCCGGATGTCCATAGTTAATGCCTTCCTGTACGAAGTTGAGCATGGCAGGCACGGCCCACTCTTCCCCTGTGCGCTTGCTCACCATCAGCTTGCAGAAGTAGTCCTCTTTCTTGTCGCCGTAGCAGCGGGTGAAAATCATCTCTGTAAAGTCCTTATTAAAAGCAGCCGTGCCTTCGTTGAAGGCCGTGTTGATTTGGCTGCTGAAGGGCTGCACGCTCTGGGTTTGGATGTCGGCCATGAAGAGGTCGGAGAATTCGTTGCCCGTCCAGTTATATGTTTCATCGCCCGTGGACAGGCTGCGGTCAGAGGTAAATACCAATTGGCGGTCTTTGTACAAGGTGGGCGCATAGTCGGCGTACTGGCTATTGAACTCGGCGGGCTGCACCGAATAGGCTTTCGACTTTTCGTTGGCCCAGCCCTGGGCTATCTGGCAGGCGCTGATCTCCCTCCGGTATTCGTAGGGGCTGCCGATTTCGATGCCCAGTTCTTTGAAGGATTTCATGGCCTCGTCGTATTGCCCCATTGATTTCAGGGTGTAGGAATATTCCCGCAGGGCGTCCACGCCATAGCCGTTGTCGTAGGCGATTTTGTACCAGGTGGAGGCATCGGCGGGCTTGTTGAGCATCCGGTAGCTCTCTGCGAGCAGGAATGCTTTTTTGCCTTTTTCCACCCTCGACTTTTCTTTTTTGTATTCTTTTTGGAGCAAATTGGTGGCCACGGCATATTGCTTGCGGTCGTAGGCGAATGCGCCATCTTTTACCTTCTGGGTATAGGTGCAGGCGGCTATGGTCATCAGGAAGAGACTGGAAAAAAGGAAGATTTGCTTCATGCTGCTGTTTGGTTTAAACAAAATTGGAAACGCTTCTCCTGGGGGTTTGTTGCCGGGCATGGTAGGGAGAAATGGGCGGTTGGCTTGCATTTTCGAAACCACAAATACCTTTTCGTTTCATTTTTATACGCCAAAAGTTTGTTGTATTTATAGGTTTCCGCTTAACTTGCACGGCGTTTGAAAGCTACCTGTTCCCGCCTTAAGAAAACAGATAGCGACCATGAAACTAAACATTAACCAAACTTTACTATTACTATGGGAAATACTGCACAAATCACGTCAGATTTACAATACGTTATCGCCAATGACTGCACCGATGGGGGCAAGCTGCCCATCAGCAACCGGGGCGTTTTGCTGTCTGTGCTCGGCAACAACCTGACCGGGTCGCCCGTCACCCCCGAGCTGGATAAGGCCATCGCCGAAAAAATCCGGGGGAAAAGGCCCTTTTTCGAATTTGAAGTAAAGGAATTGGACAAGAACCATATTTGTATCTCTTATCAGGAACTGAGTAATACGGTGTTTGTAGTTGGGATCTCTGATATCATTGTAAGTTTCGCAAATCCGCAAGATGTTGAGAAGGATAAATTAAAAGCAGTGGGAGTGAAACTTAAACCCAAACCTGAAGAAGGGCTTAGTTCCCGACATGTAATTTTAATTAGGTTAGAAGGGAAAATTGGAAGCAACAAAAACCTTAGTTTTTATCTCATTGATGCAACCGCAGGTTAACGCTTTTTTTCTCAATCTTTAAAGTCGTCCATATTTGGAACTCACCCAGCCCAATCGGACTCGAGGAGTTTGAACTTTGTTCAACTTTAAGCAAAAATTCTTTGAACTCCATTAATATTTTTGATTGCTCGCTTAAGGGCGAATTAAAATATCTTTTCAAATAATTGTTCAGCACCTGGAATTCGAAGCTACTTTCTGCCAGTTTTGAATTTTTAAAATACCTGTTCAATGAGCGGATCCCGGTTTCTAATTCATCTATTTTAGAGGTCTCAAAGTAAGAGACAATTCTATATAACCTTACAATCCTTTGAATATCTTCCCGACTGCCTTGTTTAATTTGTAATATCTGATTCGTCCATTTAATGCAATTTACATAGTCACCTATTAAAAAGAATGCTGTTACTATATTGCCTAATAATAAGATCGAACGTTTTAATCCAAATTCATCCAAACCCTTTATTATTTCGGGCAATAATTTTCGGGTAGCAATATAATTTCCCCTATTTAAAAGGTGAAGCAAGTTCGAAATAGATAAATTTAAGAAAGCGTATTTTTTCTCATGGTATGTTTTCCCAGGCTCTTCATTCTTCAACTTATCGAGCCACATCTGAGCAATAGGAAACAACTTCTCATCCTTATAACATGTGTTCACCAAATTCCCGACGTCAGTAATATATCTATAAAATTCCTCTTCCTTGAGTTCTTTGTTTCTCTCCCACCAATTTATTACTTCCAGTTGATTTTCATAAACCAGCTGATTCTCTCCTATTAACCTGTTGAATGCCGCCTTGCACAAAAAATAGCGCCTTTGAGCCAACGTTGCCAAATTCGAACCATCATGTTCTATAATTTTCTTCGAAAATTCATCTTTAAAAAGTTTTATACCAGGCGTATCCTTAGAGGCCCCACCCTTGTACATTTCAACAACCAACCGAAAATATAACCCCAAGTAATCCAGCTCCTCTTCCACTCCTTTTAGGGCAATCTCCTTTTCATGCTGCAGTGATTCAATTTGTTCTATATCCACCTTCACCCTCCGGTCAAACAAGGACAACTGCTCCTCCCGGATAATCTCCAACAGCGAAAAATTATCTTCCAACTCCTTCGCCAAGGCCTTCGCTTCCATAATCCGGTCGCCCGATTGCTGGTAGAGGCCCCGCTCGTACAGGTATTTGGCGTCCATCAGCCGCTCCTTCACCTGTGCCGCCTTGGAAGACTTGCTGCGGTAGTCCCTCATGCTGCGGAGGATGGCCTCGTACAGGTAGGCTTTGTCGGAAGAGAGGTTTTTAGGGAATCTCTTTTTCAGGGATTCCTCGTCGTATTCCTCCATCGCATTGATGGTATCGAATAGGGAAAGGTATCGGCTGGCCGAGCGCCCACTCTTTTTGGCGTCCAGTACGAAGTAGCGTTTCTCCGACTTGGACATGGCCTGGATAAGGTGGTGCAGGTCGTCTTTGCTGCGCATAATCAGGGGAGGTTTAGGTTTAGAGTTTTGGGAGTCTATGGGGCTTTGAAATGAAAAGGTTTCGTTAAATTCAAGGAAAAATAAAAAAAATTTCACCCCTTTGAAACTTCATCTGAATAGAGTTGGTGCGCTTTGAAATTTACCAAAGTTTCTAAAAATTTATTCAACGCCAAGCTTTCAATTCGTTGACAATGAGTTTTTAAAACAATGATATTTAATTAAAAAGTAATTCCAATCTTTTTTTAAAAGGAAAAAAAGGCCCGGTAGAAACCTCATTTAATGGAAAAACTGGATTGTCCACCCCTACTGCCGCCCCTACATTTGTACCATCAAACAAATCAATCAACGGATTGATACAGAAAATGGAACGAACGCATTGATAAAATTCCGTTTTTGACAGGGGCAAAACAGCCCGGACAAACATATCATGGGACAGCAACAGCGGCTGGAGAAGCCCAAAAGCCATCGGGCCGCTGTTGGTCTTTGCCATCCAGTTTGTGAGGGGCGGGAAGTGAGCGCTAAGGCAAGGCTCACTACCAACTTTTACCCACTGACTAAAAATCCGGATCTTACACTTCGTTCCAGCTTATAACTCATTGGTCTCAAGTTCCAGGTTCTGATTGCAAAGTCCCCCTATTTCAACTGTGAACAAACCCTCACGATCCATAGGAATTTGGAGCGGTTATAAGTAGTTATTTTCTGTTAACGGGTTTGCTGATGCTGAATTTAGCAAACCCATTTTTTGAAAAGTGACAGGAGGCATGGCACTACCCTATGCCTTTAAGCTCATATCGAAAAATCGTTTTTTTCATGAGATTAGGAGCCATTCGGCTGCCCAGCGCAGCCGGGGCCTTTCTTCTCAAAAAAGTTTGGGAAGGAGTTTAGTTTAGATTAAAAAATATAGAAGCGTGAACAGAGACCGGATGAAGCATCGGGCCAGCCTCACTTCTCACCTCTCACGTCTCAAAACTTTGAAAGCATCAACATCAGGGGAATCCCCCCGGCGAGGGCGGAAAGGCTCGAAATGGATAAAGGCTTTTTCGCTAACGGTTGGAGGGTTCATCGAATTTTCCCAACGACCAGACAAGAATGGTTCGATGGACTTCGTTCCTTCTTCCCGGGCCTGAACTCCCTCGCCTTTCCCTGATGGATGTAAGATATATTGGGTGTTCTCATAGTGTGTGGGCTGCTCCTGTACCTAACGTGGTACGTGGAGTGGTTAAACTTCCAGGGTTTGTTGGGCTTCGGCTCGACAAGCCCTTTTTTATTTCAATGTTCGGGGTTGCATAGAAGGTTAGTTGAGAAAGACACCGAATTCTTCGACTTTGCTCATTTGCACGTCTATATGCTCCAGCAAGGTGGTGGCAAGGGAAAGTCCGACATAATCTACCTGGATGGGGAAGGACTTGTGGGTGCGATCCACCAGAACGGCTACTTCTATTTTCTTAGGCAGGGTTTCCATGAGCGGTTTGCAGGCATAAAATATCGTGCGCCCCGTATTGGCCACATCGTCCACAACGATGATGACCTTTCCTTTAACGCCCTCAAGGGGCATCTCCAGTTTTATCCCTGAGCCAAGCGGGTCGGCGGGATTTAGAATGATCCGGGTCAGCGTGATTTCCAGGTTGGAAAATTCACGCAATTGCTCCTGCAATAGACTGGCGAAAGCCGTGCCTGCGTTATTGATGCCTGCCAGGATGATTTCCGCCTCGTCGAAGTTGTGCTCGGCAATTTCGATGGCAAGGCGCCTTATCTTCTGGCGGATCTGACGGTCGGAAAGGATTTTCATTTGCTTTCGTTGATGAAAAAATTAACGCCGAAGGTAGGTCAATTTGGACTTTTAAAACCAAGCTTTGCTCAGTGGCCAGGCACTTTAGTCGTTGCAAAAAGCCGTTTGATACTGAACCGCCCGCTGCCGTTTACCCAGATCATCAGCAAACCGCCCACGATGGCGAGGTTTTTCATAAAAAGGATCGCCTGGAACCGCCGGTAAACCTCCTGTCCTTCCAACTCCAGTTCCGGGCAGGTGATCTGCATTTTGCACTCGAAGGGGACGTTCCAAAAATCATGTACGATAAAAGTGACCGGTAGCCAGTACAGCAGCAACAAAAAAGCACCCAGGTTGGACCGGTAGCCGGACAGCACCATCAACCCACCAAGCACAAGCAGGACAATGGCCCCATAAAGCAACAGGTCCTGGTTCCAGGAGAGGCCGTAATAGGTCATTTTCACTTTCGTGGCTTTGAAAAAGAAAACGGTATCGTAGGCTTCGAAGAGGAATATAAAAGCCATCAGGATCCTTCCAATCAGGTCAACTACATTTTTCACGTTTCTTTGTTTCAGTTAAACGATAACCCAGGCGGTTCAAAAACCCTAATTTACCGCCCGAAAAGTTAACGGCCGGATGAACCTCCAAAAGTATCTTATTCTTTCAATCGGATGTACGGAAAAGCACCCGATCTTTAGGAGGAATTTTCCCCCACCGCCGTTTCGATGATTTTTGCTTTGAAAAACACCATACGTGACCAAAAACAGTGAGACAATGATTTTCCTTTTGCTCGGCTGGTTGGCGGTGTCCTGCCAATCCCCCGAACCCCCTCATGCAGGGAAGGATGTATTCCACCTTACTCCGCATCCGGATCCGATCACGGTTCCGGCAAAATTGCCCCTTGTCCCAGACACCATCTTGCAAACCGCTCATTTTCAGTTCCTTTCGCACGGAGTGGAGGATACCGGTGCCATCAGGCCCTATGCTGAAAAATGTGAGGCTGCCTTTGAAAAAATCCAGGCCTTCGCCGATTATGGAAAGCCACTGGACAAAGTGCGGTACCACCTCTACAATTCCATTGAAGAGAAAGGGCTGATACTCCAAAGCACCGCCCCTTCCCAGTTTGATCTTGAAAAATGGGAGGTGCATGCCGTGCTCGACGATATCTACAGCCAAAACCCCTGTGGCAAGGAAAACCAACTGCTGCTCCGCAAAATACTCGGCCAACCAGCCACCCCGATACTTGAATGCGGCCTGGCCATCCATTTTATGGAAAACTGGCAGGAAAGGGGTTACCGCTATTGGGCCGCAAAATTATTCAAATGCGATGCCCTCCTGCCCCTGGCCGATTTGTTCGACAAAAACTTTTGGAACAAATCCTCGGATATAATCCTCGGATGCCAGGTGGCACTGTTCACTGATTTTTTGATACAACAATGGGGCAAACCTGGCTTTTTAAAAAAATACCCACTTTGGCAGCCAACCCCTGCGGAAACAGCAACACTACAACCACTTTGGGAAGCCTATCTCTCAGCACAATTCCCAACGCTACCCGATGAAACGAAATCAGGAGAAGGCCCGGCCTCCTTGCCATACCTGAAGGGCTTCAACTTTGCCCATGAAGGCTACCGAATGCACAACGGCTATGGGTCGAAAAAGGCAGATATGGCTTTGGCAAACATGAAAAACAGCCTGGGAGCAAATGCAGTAGCCATTATCCCCTACTCTTTTTTGCAAAACCCCAACGTGCCGGTGCCGGTGCCGGTGGTAAAGCATTCCGGGGCAGAAACGGACGAAGCGGTAATCCATACCTGTGTTTCTTCCAAAAAACTGGGGCTGAAGGTCATGCTAAAACCCCAAATCTGGATGGGTGGGGGCCGCTGGCCCGGCGATATTGAAATGCAGGACGAAAAAGACTGGAAAGCCTTTTTTAAATATTACAACCATTGGATCATCCACTACGCCATCCTGGCCGAACTTTATGATGTGGACCTCCTCTGCCTGGGTACAGAAATGGTGAAAACGACAACAGAACGGGAAAGCGACTGGCGGAAGCTGATCCAATCGGCCAGGAAAATCTACCACGGCAATTTGACCTACGCTGCCAATTGGGGGGAAGAATTCGAGCACATCAAACTTTGGGACGAACTGGACTACATCGGCCTGAACTGCTACTATCCGCTCAGCCAAAAGGACAACCCCAGCGACCGGGAACTGGTGCAGTCGTTCGAAGGCATCCTCAAGAAGGTAAAAAAAGTCAGCGAGCAGTTCAGAAAGCCCGTCATCTTTACCGAAATCGGGTTCGCAAGCGTGGAAGCACCCTGGAAAAAACCCCATGAAGACTGGGGCGACCTGTCCTTCAACGCCGATCACCAAAAGCGCTGTTACGAAGTTGTTTTTAAGTGCATCGAAGGCAAACCCTGGTGCCGGGGCATCCTGTGGTGGAAATTCCCCTCCGACATGGACAGCAGGCGAAGGAGGGATACCGACTTTTCACCCTATAACAAGCCGGCGGAAGGAGTAGTGAAAAAGTGGTTTGGGAAAATATGAACCTGCACGGCATTTTGCCACCTGGCTGGAAAGAAAAACTATTTTTGCGCCCGCAAAAAATTGACAAACCGATAAGTAACGATGAAAAAATAACTTCGCTATTTTGATGTTGAAACCCCATTACTGTAAGGGTTTTTTAAAAATAAAATAGTCATTTTATTTTTCCCTCGATCCTAAACCTGGAACCTGTATGATCCTTTCCGACAAGAAAATCCTTGAAGCCATTGAATCAGGTGAAATCGTTATCGAGCCGTTTAGAAAAGAATGCCTGGGCACCAACTCCTACGATGTGCATTTGGGTAAATGGCTGGCCGTTTACAAAGATCCGGTACTGGATGCCAGGAAACACAACCTGATCGAACATTTTGAAATACCAGAGGAGGGCATCGTCTTGAAACCGGGAACCCTCTACCTGGGCGTGACGGAAGAATATACGGAAACCTTTAACGCAGTGCCCTTCCTCGAAGGAAAAAGCAGCGTAGGCCGGTTGGGCATAGACATCCATGCCACCGCAGGCAAAGGCGACGTTGGTTTTTGCAACACCTGGACACTGGAAATATCCTGCACCCAGCCCGTCAGGGTTTATCGGGAAATGCCCATCGGCCAGTTGATCTATTTCATGGTAGAAGGTGAAATTGACCGCCTCTACAATAAAAAAGGCGATGCAAAATATACCACCCGTACCGACAGGCCAGTGGAAAGCATGATGTGGAAAAATAAGTTTTGATCTTTTCTGTGTCGGCAACCCACTGCCCCCGCCTTCCCATTTCGTAAAAAGAAAACGGCATTTTATCTTAAAACTGCACTATTCCGTAGCTATCATCCCGCCTGGCAAACCAGTGTACGCTAACTTTGCGGAAAATTCCGGCTATGGCAAAACGAACCTACACCACCCTTGTCTTCCTGGCCATCCTTTTGGCGGGCGCTAAAGCCCAGACCGACACGCTCGGCCCACCTGGCCGGGTCATAGATTTCGACTCCCTGCTGCTCCCGAAGCGCCTTGGCTATACGGACATCCACACGCCGCTGACCCGCCAATCGGATCGCATCAAGATCATCTCCGGCAGCCGTTTCCCCATCGAGTCGGACGACCTCCCCTACTCCGTCTATGTCATCACCAAGGAAGAAATCAGGCAAAATGGTTATGAAACCCTCGTAGACGCACTGAAAATGGCCCCCGGCATCCGCGTATCCCAGCCGGGCAATGCCATCGAGGGCGAGACCTTCCTCATGCGGGGTTTTCTTGGAAATACCTACGCTAAAATCCTGATCAACGACGTGCCCATCAAGCCTATTTTCGTGGGCGGAATGCCCATCGGGGCACAGTTGCCCATCAAGGAGGCCGAGCGCATCGAGGTGATCTATGGGGCGGGGGCGGCGCTGTACGGCGGCGATGCCAATGCGGGCGTCATCAACATCATTACCCGGCAGTCAGAGAAGCCGGTGTTCATGCAGGCCGATCTCAGCGCCGGGCAGGGCCTCTATAGCAGCGTCAGCGTCATGTTTGGGGCCAGGCTGGGCAAGGACAAGCGCATCTTCAACCTCTTCGCCTACGGCAGCAACGTGCTCCTGGAACGGCGTAATATTTTTTACGACCTCGACTACAATTATCTGCCGGCCACCTACTTCCGGCTCGGCGGTGAAGACAGCACCTTCACCCGGTACCGCAACTATGCGGGCACTTATAACCGCCCGCTGCTCACCAACACACCCCACCTAAGCCGGAAATTCGGCCTGACCCTGAACTACAAGGGCACCACCCTCTCGGTGGAAAGCATGTACCGCCGCGACCACAGCGCCCTGGGCCTCAACCCCGTCGCCGTTTCCTATTCCAACCCTTTTACTTACACGGGCGAGGGCATCTGGCGGGCCAACCTCAATTTTTACAAAAGCAAACCCAAACGAAACACCAAAACGGACATCACCTACCTCCATTACCGGCTCGACAACCGTTCTTCCGTATTGTATGTGCAAAACTATTTGAGCAGGATCATATACGATGCCACGGCGGCAGAGGCCAACCGGGTGGGTACCGACCGCGACTCTATTTACCGGGAAGCCTACAACGGCCTCTTCGACGGGCAGCGCTATCTCTACGCCACCTCCGACGAGATCCGCCTGGAACACGTGCGGAACTACCGCATCCTCAAGCGTTTTTCCCTCACTGCCGGGGCCAATGTAAAGGCGGGGGGCGGCATCCCTTTCACTTCCTTCATCGCCAGGCCAGTGGACAAGGGGGACATCGAATTGGACACGATCAGTTTTGAAGACAGCATAAATGGAGTCTTGCGCTACGACCCGTCCATTTTTCCAGTGGGGCCAGAACTGCAGCTCGTAGCGGAATTCAACGCCTTCGGACAGTTGCTGTACAGTTGGAAAAGGTTCAACATCATCGGCGGGGTGTACTATTCCACCATCGCCGGACTTGCCGAGACCGGCCTGTCGCCGCGCCTTGCAGGTTTGTGGAAACTGACGGAAAACATCAGGGTCAGGGCCTCGTGGGGCCAGTCGTTCCGCTCACCGGGTGCCTATTACAACGCCATCTCCTACCAGGTGCGCTCCGACACGATCGGGCACCCGCTGAGGGACCTGGGTTCGCTGGAGCCTGGCCAAACAGCCTACCTCGAACCGGAACGGACGACCTCCCTGGAAGGTGGCTTCCGCTGGAATATCGGCGACTACATCCGCCTGGATGCCACCTGGTTTTCCAACCGCACCTCCAACCTCGTCCGCTATGCCGACAACCGGGAAATCATCACCGACACCCTCAGCCAACGGTTTTTGGGATACCAGAACGACAGCGCTTTCGAAACCCGGCTGAAAGGGGGGCAACTGCACCTGCAGGTATCCAACATCCTGTCCAACAACCTCCTCGAAGCCCAGTACAATTTCACCTGGTCGAAAGCCACCAAAAAAGAACAGTTCTTCATCGAAGACCTCTACAGGGAACCCAACTACGAGGGCCAGATACACCAACTGCGCCTCTTCGTCAGGCCCGGGAAGCGGAACACTTTTATCCTCGACGGGCTGTGGGTAAGGGGCCTCGACGAACAACTAATTGACGGGCAACGCACCAATAAATTTTTCACGCTGGATGCCACATACCGCTTTGCCTTTACCGACCGGTTCAACGTCTATATGAAAGCCACCAATGTGTTTAACAAAAAATACCCCGGCATCCGTGCCACGGGCACTTTTGACGACCTGCAGTACAACCCCCAGAACGGCATTTTTTTCCGCCTGGGGATGAATTATTTTGTGGAATAAAGCCATCTATAGCAGTTACACCATGAAAGCAATCATCAACCTTTTACTTCTAATACCGCTAGCCTGCCCCGGCATGTCAGGAACTGTGTTTGACACCCTCAAAACAGGGACGGACAAAGAGATGCAAATAGCGCCCATCCTTGAAGAACTCCGGCAGGGCCTGGTGGGCCTGCACCAGGCAGAAAAACAGAAAGATGACACCACCCTATTGGATGCCTGCCTGAAAATGGCCCGGCTGTACAGCCGCGAACACTTTTATTCAAGGGCACTGGCCTATTACCAACGGGCTGAGGCAATCGCCGGCAAATCCGGCAACCAGGACGACCAGTTGGCCATACAGGCAGTGGTGGCGGAGACGTATATGCAAAACAACCAGCCCCGGGAGGCACACGGCACCTTCCTTTCCCTCCTCAGCCAATATGAACAACTCGACCGCTACGACCTGGTAGTGCAAACGCTCCAGCGCCTGGCGGATGCCTGCGTGGCCATGGAAAATTACCCAAAGGCCAGCGAATACTACCTCCAATTGAAAGCGCTGGCCGAAAGCAAGGGCGACAAAGCTGCCCTCCCCACTACCCTGAACAACCTGGGTTTTGCCGCTCACCAGATGGGGGATTTCCAAAAGGCGGTGGATTATTTCTCCATAGCTGAAAAAACGGCCCATAGCTCCGGCAGGGTGACGCCTGGCTACGTCTTCACCAACCTCGGCATCGCCTGGAACAACCTCGGCGACCACACCCGTGCGGTGGAAAACCTGCAGGAAGCCGACCGCCGTAGCAAAGGCGAAGATGAAAAATGCCGCATCGAACACCTCATCTCTTCCATCCACCTGAAAAACAAGGAAGTGTATCAGGCGCTGCGCTATAATGAAAGCACGATAAAGACAGCCCAAAAGACCAGGAATCGCCCGGTGCTGTGCGAAGCCTACGAGGTGGCTTCCGAGATTTACCAGCAACTCTACGAGTACGACAAGGCGCTTGATTTTTATAAAAAACACCTCGCCCTGAAGGACAGCCTGCTGCGCGACGAACGCACGCAGCAGCAGGCACTGGAAAACCTGCACTCCATCCTGGAACAGTCGGAAAACGACCTGCTCAAGGGCATGTCCGATGACGACCTCAGGGCCGCTGAGGTAAAGCAACTGGAACTGGAAAAGAACGCCTCCCAACTGGAAGCAGAGAAGCAAGGCCTGTTGGCCATCCAAAAAGATCAGGAGATCGCTTTGTTGAAACGAAAACAGGAAAACGACGCGGCCCTGTTGCGCACCAGCGAACTGGAGGCTAAGGCGTCCCAGCAGGCTTCCCTGCTGTTTAAACAGCAACTGGAGGCAGAAAGAAAAAACCGGGAGATTGCCGACCTGAACCGCAAGCAACAACTCGACAGCCTGGAATCCGCCCAGCAAGCAATGGAACAGGAGCAACAGATCAAAAACCTGCAATACGAGGCCGCTTTGAAAGAACTGAAGCTGCGGGAGGAAGAAACCTTCCGCAAGAATGCCTATGCCCTGGGGGGGCTGTTGGCCGCCGTACTACTGGTCATTTTTGGCAGTTGGATGTACTCCCGGCGGCTGAACCGGCGGCTGGCCGAAAAGAACGCACAGATTGAACTGCAAAAACAGGAAATCAATATGGAGCGGGATCGTGCGGAGGGCCTGCTGCTGAATATCCTGCCCGCCAAGGTGGCCGACGAACTGAAAACTACGGGCGCTGCCACGCCTCAGCGCTATGACAACGTGAGCGTGATGTTTACTGACTTTGCCCGCTTCACTGCCATGGCAGCCACCCTGCAGCCGGAGGAAGTGCTACGGGAACTCAACGAGTGCTTCCTGGCTTTCGATGAAATCTGCGAGCGCCATCGGCTGGAAAAAATCAAGACCATCGGCGACAGCTACATGTGCGCCGGCGGCTTACCTGTTAAGAACAACACGCACCCATCCGACACCGTCCTGGCCGCCCTCGAAATATTGGATTTCATCAAAAAAAGAAACCAGCAACATGGCTCCAATGGCCACCCCCAATGGGCCATCCGCATCGGCATCCATACCGGGCAGGTGGTGGCCGGGGTCGTGGGCAGCAAAAAATTTGCCTACGACATCTGGGGCGATACTGTGAACGTGGCCAGCCGCATGGAGTCCAATTGCCCTGTCGGGGCCATCAACATCTCAGAAGCTACCCAACAACTGGTGGCCAGGCAGTTCCGCTGCCAGTACCGGGGCGAGGTGGATGTAAAGAACAAGGGGAAAATGGGGATGTATTTAGTGGAGGGGCAAGCTTGAATCGGAAGTGGATCGAATCCTTTTCAGTGCAAAATGGCCAAAATGCGGGGGCAAAAAAAAGACCGCTCCCCTGCCGTTCGCAGAGGGCGGTCGCACCCAGAACATACATGAGAAAACTACTATGAGACTTTGGCTTAATGGCGGATGATGAATGGTCAATGAGTGCCCTGTCCTGAAATGAGCTGCGAAAAAAAATTTGGTTTTGGGGCCTTGGCTTTGGGGCCAAATGATCAGCGAGAACGTGGCTAATGCAAAAACTAACAGCGGGTGATTTCAGAAAAAGGGTATGTTTAATGCTCCAAATACCAGGGCGAGCCTCTCTCGATCACTTGTCCAGCTCGTCCAGGTGATACTTTTCAATCATATCAATCAGTGTTTGGTCGTAGTGTTTGGCGGTAGCGTAGCCCATTTTTTTCAGGCCGTGTGCCCACTTTCGGTAGTCGTCGCCATATTTCAGCAGGGACTTGTATTTATTTTGGACGATGAGTTCGCTGTGTGCCCGCCAACTGTCCCAGGAGCTGCCATACTTGCGGAAGAAGTCCTTGTGGCTGTCGTCGCCGAAGTTGGTACAATGCCCTTTCTTGCAGGTGCGGGAGAAGCACTTGATACCAAAATGGTTGTTGTTTTTTTGGGATAGGGCGCTGGCGCCGGCATTGCTCTCCACGATCCCCTGTGCCATTTTGATACTGGCCGGGATGCCGTACTTTTCTTTTTCCTGAACGGCCAGATCCTTGAAGCGGCGGATGTACTCCTTCACCCGGCGGGCCTCGGCGTCGTCGGAAGGGTCGTCGGCGAAGTAATCTTTCTTCTCGAACAGGGAGGCCAGTCTCGATGTCCAGCCTTGGGCAGGTTCTTTCAGCGAAACCCCCTCCGCCATACCACTGCCGAAATGGGCTTTTTCTTTCCCTTTGCCAACCGAAATTGACAGATCGTCGCGCAGGACAAAAAAAGACAGCCCTGCCAGTACGCCCACCTTCAGTACAGGTACCCGGATGGCACTAGGCGCCACAGCGGTATTTTTAAAAAACTGGAATTTGGCCACGACCAGGAGCCGGTTGAGGTTGAGCCACAGTTGGCGCAGCAGCCAAAGGACAGACTCACCCGGCAAGCCTTGCTGATGCCTGTTATGGGAAACGCCGTGGTTGGCGTATTGCTGGTGGTAATGGTAGCGGGCGTGCCCGTTCTCGTAGAAACTTTTTTGTTGATCAGATTTCATATTTTCATGGTTTAGGAAAACTATTTGTATCTTCGGCTTTCCTCTTGCACGTTCTTGTTGTCCGGTGCTGATGACAAGGCAAATTTAAAAACATTTTGTTTTTAAAAGCAAACATTTTTAAAACTTTTTTTATTAATTTATGGGAAGCTTTTCAGATAACATTGTGAATCAGCGGTTTAGACAAGTTTTTGAAGCCCTCGAAAACCGCAACCTGATAAAAGGCAAGTCCGATATTGCCAAAAACCTTGGCACCTACAACCATGTTGTCAACAGTATCCTGAAGGGCGACCGCAACATCACCGTCGAACAACTACACAAATTGTTTGAAATCTACGAAGTAGATGCCAACTACATGTTTGGCTTCAACGAGGCCATGTTCCGGACAGGCAGCAGCGCCGGAGAGGCCATCCCCGCCCGTTCTTTGGGCGAGCGCTTTTTTGGCGGCAGGGCCAATATCACCCTGGTGCCCAACCGGGCCATGGCAGGCTACGCCCTCGAACACCACGAGGATGCCTACCTGGCCGAGCTTCCCAAGTTTTCCATCCCCAACCTGGAGGGCAACCTCATTGCTTTCGAGATCAACGGCGACAGCATGTACCCCACCATTACCAATGGCGACCTGGTCGTGTGCGAGCCGCTTGAACGGGGCGACCCGCTGCGTGACAACAATGTATATGTGGTAGTCACCGATGTGGTGGTGGCCAAACGTATCCAACAAATCAAGGACGACCATGCAGCCACCCAAATCCGCCTCATCTCCGACAACAGCACTGTTTATAAACCCTATGAAGTTGACCTGGAGGACATCCGCCAGATACTCAAAGTAAAATGCCGGCTGACTTCCCATGCTATAAGTTAATGAGAGCAGGAGAGAATGAGAGAATACCAATTCCAAAGTCCTTTTTTTCGCAGGTTGGGTTATGCCGTTTGGCTGGTGTTGCTGGTAATGGCGATGGTTTATTACAAGGAGCGGGCGTTTTTTATGGATGCTGGGTTTCAGCTTTTCAACATGATCAATGAGGGGGCTATCCAGGTTTACCATTACCGCTTCGTCACGGCACTTCCACAGATTTTACCTTTCTTTTTGTTGGAAATGGGTGCGCCGCTTTGGGCACTCGGGTTGGGTTTTTCTGTAGCCTACCTTTTGTTTTACCTACTGGTTTATCATCTGTTGGTGCGCTATCTGAATAACGACCTGCTCGGATGGGTGCTCCTGTTCTTGTTCACGCTGATTTCGCTGGATACATTTTACCACATGCAAAGCGAATTTTACCTGGGGCTGTCCCTCCTGTTGCTGGTGTTCGGCATCGTGCTGCGTTTCCCGGAATTGGGGCAGAAATGGATATGGGCAGCGTTGTTGCCGCTACTTGTTACGGTTGGGTTTTCTCACAAATTATCGCTGGTGTTTTTCCTTTTCCTCTGGCTTTTTTTGGGGATATCCAACAAGGTGTTGTGGCATAGGCGCTACCTGCTCTTGTTGGGCGTTTTTCTTGCTGTGGCTGCCTTCAAGTCCATCTATTTTACCAATTGGTACGAGGCCGCCAAGCAGGTTGATTTTCAAAACTACTGGGAACAGTATTTCCCAAATTTTCAAACCATCCCTGCCAATCTGGTTTTCCTGAATCGGTGTTTTCACTATTACTACATGCTGCCCATCCTGCTGGCACTGGTGAGTATTTTCTATATTGTTAAAAAACGCTGGCTGAAATTGGCACTGGTGTGGTCGTTCTTCCTGGGCTTTCTCCTGTTGTACAATATTTCCGATCCCGAAGCCCCTTACCGGTTTTATTCGGAGGTGACCTACCTGCCTTTGAGCATATTTGTAGCCACGCCTTTTTGGTTCGACGTAGCCGGCGGCTGGGATAAAAAGGGGCCTGCAAAAACAGGTGGCTACCTCGGCATTTTCCTAATAAGCCTGATGGCACTGCGCCTTGCTGCCATCGCCGCCAACCACCGCACTTTCGGCCGCCAATACACCTGGATTGAAAAAAAATTGGAGCAGCCGGCTGGCAACCGTTTTTTACTCAAAAAAGAAAACGTCCCGATGGACACCGTACTCATGGAATGGGGCGCCACCTTCACGGCCTTGCACTTGTCCTCACTCCATGGGGCAAAACATGCCAAGACGCTGCTCATCCTGCCCGATTTTAAGCAGTACGAAAAGGAACTGGAAAGCGACAGTTATTTCCTCTCGCCTTTCAAGGCCATTCCAGTGGAAAAACTGAACAAAAAATACTTTGACTTGGGAAAAGGGAAATACCAGGATATAGATTGAAGTTTGGAATGAAGCTACTTCCCCGCATCGTTGTTTTTCTCGACTTTGATGTCCAAAACCGGCTTGTATTCCACCTCCACCAGTTCGGGGCTGGCCTGGAACATCTTGAGAATCTTGACCTCGTATTCGTCCAGCAGGATCACTTCGCCTTCCTCGGGAATGTCTTCGTTTACTTTTAATAACAGGCCGGAAAGTGTGTGGTACTCATCGCCTTCGGGAAAGGGGACCGGTACGAACTCGTTTATCTCGTCCAATGGGTTCTGTGCCTGTATTTTGAAAACATTTTCCTTCACTTTTTCAACGATGGGCGTTTCGGTGTCGTATTCGTCCTGTATCTCGCCAACCAGTTCTTCGATGATGTCTTCCAGGGTGACGATGCCAACGGTTCCCCCAAATTCATTGACCACAACGGCCAATTGCACATGTTCTTTCTGGAACTGCCTGAGTAGGCGGATGACTTTTTTGCTGGAAGAAACGTAGAGCACCGGGCGGAGGATATCCCTGATTTTTTTGCCGTTGGTCTGGCGGGAAAGCAGCAGTAGGTCTTTGGTATGGACGAAGCCGAGGATGTTGTCAATGCTCTCCTTGTACACCGGGAAGCGGGAATAGCCTTCCTGAAGGGAATAAGATATAGCCACTTCAATATCCGTTTCCACCTCAATGGCAGCAATTTGCGTCCGGGGCCGCAGGATTTGCCAGATAAAGCGGTCGTCAAAGTCGAACACATTCTGTATCAGTTCACGCTCCGATGCCTCGATGGCCCCGCCTTCTGCGCTTTCGGCGATGATGAGTTTCAGTTCTTCCTCTGAATGGATGCCCTCGTGGGGCACAGGCTCCAGGCCGATCAGTTTCAACACGAAATTGGCAAAGCCATTTAGCATCCAGATAAAAGGCCTGAACACCAGGTAAAAGACCCGAAGCGGTGCAGCAACGGCGAGGGTGGTATTGATGGGGTGGCGGATGGCGAGGGACTTGGGTGCCAGTTCGCCAAAAACGATATGCAGCACAGTGATGACGGCAAAAGCAACGGGCAGGGCGATATTATGGGCCAGCTCTGGCGTGATGTCCAGGTTGAAAAAGCCCATTACCGACATAATGATTTCGGCCACGATGGATTCGCCAATCCACCCAAGTCCGAGGCTGGCGAGGGTAATGCCCAACTGGGTGGCGGCCAGGTAGCCGTCCAGGTTGGCTACAAGGCTTTCCGCAAGGCGGGCCGTGATGCTTTTTTCGGAGCGGACTTGCAGCTGCGACAGCCGTACTTTTACAATGGCGAATTCGGCAGCGACGAAAAAACCGTTTAACAATACTAAAAAGACAGTGAGTAATATCTTTAGAACCATGGATGGTTGGCTAACGTCTGTTGGAGTATTTATTTTTTGGTTGATGAAAAATCAACACATCAATTTGATGGTAGGGATGGGGCAAGGAAAATGGTTATTAAAAACAAAATCCCGAACTGGCTCCGGGACTGTTTTCTCCGATCCTTACGGCCAAAGCCACAAATTGTTAAGAATCAGTGGCAAAGGTAATTGATTTTTGGATGGTTTGATGTGGAAAAGGCGTTTTGGCCTACTTGTTCATGCAACACTTCTTGTACTTTTTGCCGCTGCCGCAAGGGCAGGGGTCATTGCGGCCAACTTTTGATACCATTTTTAGTAATGATGAAAAAATAATTTCACCATTTTGATTTTGAAAACCCCAGCAATGGAGGGGTTTTTTAAAAATAATCCCGATTTCACATACGGCTTTTGCACCGAAATCGGCCATAAAACCCCAGTTCATTGACATTTTAGGATAACCATTTTGGTTCAAAAGTTAAAACCATTACCTTTTGTTCCAAAACTGAGAACATGATGCTATTGGTTGACTTTCCAAGTATTGTAAAGAAATACGCCCCGATTTTTGAGCATTGTTTCAGCCCGGAAGGCTATGAACATTTCAAGAAGGCCGTATCGGGGTTCATTGTCAGCGACAACAAGACCCTGGAGGCCATCAACCGGATGTTCATCCATTCCCCCCGACACCAGGCCAGTTTCAACAAATTCTTCAACCGCCAGAACTTTGACCTTGAAGAAATCAACCTTGTCCGGCTGGACATGCTCCAGGGCGGTGCCGGTACCTGCTTCAAGGAAAAGGGCGTGCTGAGTGTGGACAATAGCCTGCTGAAGCACTATGGCAGGCACTTCGACAATATCTACTATCATTTCGATTATGTCCACAAATGCTACCGTTGGGCGCACGACCTGGTCACGCTGCACTACAGCGACGACCTGACGGACTATCCTGTCTTGTACCGTATGTGGGAGCCGCCCGATTGGGAAGCCGTGGCCACTTACCTGCGTGGCCGGGGCTTTGTGATAAACGAACAGAAATGGGACAACAGACACAGCCAGCCCCAACAGTGGCGCAACTATATCCGTGCCCGCTACAAGGACGGCCGGAAGAAACACCCCGGTGTGGCCGGCATCTATAAGACCAAAAACCTCATCGCCCTTGAACTGCTGCGGAAGTTCCGTTCCATGTGCCCACAAGACAGCTTCCCTGTCGCCCTGGACACAGGCTTCACCTCTGCCGAACTGTGCGGGGCCATCAGCGGGGAACTTGGCCTGGATTACGTAGGTGCCCTGCGGGAGGATCAGTACGCCACCGACCGGGACAGTGGCAATGAGGTGCCGCTCAAAGAGCTTGTCAAGAAACTGCGGCAAGGGCCTTCCCCCCGCAACAACGTCCAAAAAACAGGCTTTACTTACAAAGGGGAAAAGCAGATATGCTATGCCTATTTTGCCAACCACCGTGTAAGGGGCTTCGATAAAAAACAACGGCTGGTCATCTCCTTCCTGCGGGAAGACCTGAGTGACCGGCCCACATTCACGGTCACCAACCGCCTGGACTGGCGTCCCAGTGGCATTCTGCGCATCCGCCGGCACAGATGGCCTGTTGAGACCTATCACCAGGAGGGCAAGGCCGAAGGGCTGGAAGGGTACCAGGTGCGAAACGAGAAGGCTATACAAACGTATGTCGCCTTTGTGGTCGTCGCATACTCCATGCTCAAATGTACAGTCCACGACTCTGGCCTCTTGTCAAGTATTCAACAGCGGCTCCAAACGGAGACGAACAGCACGCTGCCTTTCCTGCGGAGGCTGATGAAGGCCGAAGGGCTCGCCCTGCTCATCGAACACGTCTTTGTGATGATGAAAAAAGGGCAGTCAATGGAAAAAATATTCCAAGGCCTGGCACCATGTCTTGCCTACGTTTAGGAGTGCGGAGCGAACATGATTGGTTCACTTGGGATTCCTGGCAGCACAACACTGCCCGGGAAGCAGGATTGGTTATCCTGAAATATCAAAGAACTTGGGGGCTTTTGCCAGAAGTACTGCATTCTGAGCCGAATAACCGGCGTTGAGGCAGCGATTTTTTTCGGTGCAAAAGCCGTATTTCACATCGGGATTATTTTTCCTTCGATCCTTAGTTGAAAAATGCCATTTATATATGGCTATTCGGTGCGAATTTAGGGGATTGGTCTTTAAAAGTGTTTACCCCATTCTGTCCCATTTCCTACTTTTACGCCCCTAACCACTCAAAACCAGAAACTCAAAACTCTCAAACACCACTCATGTCAAAAGTCCTCATCATCGGCGCAGGCGGCGTAGGAAGGGTCGTCGTTTTCAAATGTGCCCAACACCCTGAAATTTTTTCCGACATCTTGTTGGCCAGCCGCACCAAAAGCAAGTGCGATGTAATCGCTAAAGACGCAATGGCAGCCACTGGGCACAACAGTATTGCCACCGCTGCAGTGGACGCCGATGACGTGCCGCAACTGGTGGCGCTCATCGAAGCCTTTAGGCCCAAAATGGTCATCCACGTTGCCCTTCCCTACCAGGATTTGACCATCATGGAAGCCTGCCTTCAAACGGGCACCCACTACCTCGACACGGCCAACTATGAACCCAAGGAGGTCGCCAAATTTGAATATAGCTGGCAGTGGGCCTACCACGACCGCTTTGCCGATGCCGGCCTGCTGGCCGTGCTGGGTTGCGGCTTCGACCCCGGCGTAACGGGTATCTTCACTGCCCGTGCCGCCAAGCACCATTTCGACGAAATACACTACCTCGACATCGTGGACGCCAACGCAGGTGACCACGGCAAGGCCTTTGCCACCAATTTCAACCCGGAAATCAATATCCGGGAAATTACCCAAAAAGGGAAATACTGGGAAAACGGCCAGTGGGTAGAGACCGAGCCGTTCGAGATCCACCAACCCATTAATTATCCCGATATCGGGCCGAAAGAATCTTACCTGCTCTTCCATGAAGAACTGGAAAGCCTCGTGAAGCATTTTCCCACCATCAAGCGGGCCCGCTTCTGGATGACCTTCGGGCAGGAGTACCTCACCCACCTGCGGGTCATCCAAAACATCGGCATGGCCAGCATCGAGCCGGTCATGTATAAAGGCGTGGAAATCATCCCGTTGGAATTCCTGAAAGCCGTACTGCCCGATCCGGGCAGTTTAGGCGACAACTACACCGGCCAGACCTCTATCGGTTGCCGTATCCGCGGCATCAAAGCTGGTAAGGAACACACTTATTATATCTGGAACAATTGCAGCCACAAAGCTGCTTTTGAGGAAACAGGAGCCCAGGGAGTAAGCTACACCACCGGGGTGCCTGCCATGACAGGGGCGATGATGATGCTGACGGGCGAGTGGTCGGGCAAAGGGGTGTTCAATGTGGAGCAATTTAACCCTGATCCGTTTTTAGAGAAACTGGGTGGGCATGGGCTGCCTTGGGAGGAGCGTTTTGATGTGGATTTGGAGGTTTAATGCCCATGCGTTTAAAAGGTGGGCGCTTATTATTTTGTTGCCAAATAAGCTGACTGGTTTTCAGGACAGGATAAACAAAGTGGCCCATAATTCTCAGTAACGATGAAAAAATAACTTCCCTGTTTTGATTTTGAAACCTCAGTACTGGAAGGGTTTTTTATAAATAATCCCGATGTGAGATCGCATAGGCGTCAACTTAAAAAAACCGAATATGATTAGATAAAATAAAAATGCTGCTTAGGTTTGTTCAAATCAACATTCAGAACACCTAAACAGCATATGAAAATTAAGTTGGAACAAATTAAGCGAAAAATTGGCGAACAACAAATAAACGCCATCGCAAAAAGTAGCGGTTTCCAAAAGCGGGAGCCGAGGAAAGTCACCGGATATAGTTTTTTTCTTGGTTTTTGCATGATGGTACAGCTTGGGCAGACGGGGCTGAGGGACTGGGCAAAAAGCATAGGGCGGCTGACCCAAAAGCTGGTCTCCAAACAAGGCCTCCAAAAAAAACTCCAGTTCAGGCACGAAGCTTTTGCCCGCCAACTTTTGGGGTTTGTACTCAAACAGTGCACGGCCTCAAACGGCCACCAGGGGGTTGCCCTCTTCGCACCGTTCAAGGAGGTCTATGTTGAGGACAGCACCTGTGTGGGGCTGCCCCGCAACCTGTCATCTTTCTACCCCGGCCCCCACAGCAAAACCCACGGGGAATGTGCCACTGCCCGCATACAGTTGCGCATGGAATTGGTGAGTGAATCCTACGAAGGGGTTTTTGTGGGGAGTTACCGTGAAAATGACCAGGGTTTTGCGCACCGTATCGTTGAAATACTCACGGCAGGCTGCCTTGTGATCCGGGACAAAGGGTATTTTGTGCTGGCCGCCTTCCGGGCGATCATGGAGAAAAAGGCGTTTTTCCTGTCCCGCCTCCGCTTTGGGACAACCGTTTTTGATGCGCAGACCGGGGAAAAAATGGATTTGCTGAAAGAGCTCAAGGCTTTGAAAAAAGCAGGCCGCCAAGTCCTTGACAAGGAAATATTGCTGGGGGGCAAGGAGAAACTGCCAGTCCGCCTGGTGGCCATCGAAGCCCCTGAAGAGGCCAAACGGATGAGGCAGCACAAGGCCCGTACTGACCGCAGTGCAAAGGCCGCCCATTCCAGAGAGTACATCCAACTGCTGGGCTGGACCATTTTCATAACAAATGTCAACAAGGAAACCTGGGGGGGCCGGGACATCATCAGGGCCTACCGGTACCGTTGGCGCATTGAAATAGTGTTCAAGTGTTGGAAAAGCAAGTTCAACCTGGACAAGTTCTTCGAAGGCAGGGAAACAATATCGCCACCGAGGGCAGCCATGACCATCTACCTGATGCTTGCTTGGTTGACCTTGACAATGGGGGCTTGGTATGGGTATTTTGTGCACCGGGTTTACGAAGAAAAGAAGAAATTCATCAGCATGCTGCTGTTCGCCGATTTTGTCAAAGAACGGTTTTGGGAAATACTTTTGACAAGCGACCTCGATGTTTTCATCGGTGAGCTTGCCAGATATTATTCCCATGACAAACGAAAATCCCGAAAATGCTATCTCGAATTTTTGTATGAAATAAATTTAAGTTGACGCCTATGCGATGTGAGATCGGGATTATTTTTCCTTCGATCCTTACCGACTACCGCTGTAAAAAGAAAATGCAGGCAGATCCGGGATCTGCCTGCATTTTCTTTTTTGGAACACGAACTTTCCCTATTTGCCAATACCCTGCCTGTAATTCGAAGCCCTGGAAGGATCTACCCGTTCCATGACCTTGATCACGCTGTTTTTTTCCTGGGTCGCTCCCGCCTTGTATATTTCGATGATTTCATCCGATTTGGTATTGGCAAATACCTGCATGATCACCGAGTTCGGATAGCTCTGGTTTACCTCTGCCAGGGACTCTATGGCCAGCGTCATCACGGCACGGGCAGCATAGGCATCCTGGTACATCATATCCAGGCCCTGCCGGTGGTAGTCGTAAATAGCCTGCCGGAAGGGTCGGATGCGGGGGGAAAGCATGTTCTCCACCAGCCAATAGCGGTTGCGGTTGTTCTCGACAGAACGCCAGCCAGGAACGTTGGAGGCAATGGTAGGGGGCACCCGGTTCACAATGTCCTGCGCTTGCTGGTAATAAGGATCGCCGCCAAAAGGTGAAAACGAATCGTAGTCCATACCAATGACCATATAGGCATAATAGGCCAGGACAAACGTCAGGTTGTTGGTGAACGTAGTTTGGCTGTACTCCAGCGGCTGGAATTGCTGGTAACTAAACGTAACGTCTTTATCCTGGTGCTTGAAAAGGGGTGTTTCATAGGTGCTGTTGAAAACCGGACGAATGGACTGCAGGGAGAGGTCTGCCTCGAATGTATTGGCGCTCAGTTCTTTGGTAATGGTCATCACGATGTTCACCTTGATGCGCTCCAGCGGCTCATAGGTGCCATCGGTCCATTTCTGGTTGTTCATAAATTCCTGGATGGCAGTTTCCAGCGTTTCAAAGACTTTGGGGTCGGCTGTTTGCAGCTTGGGGGTGTTGATGGTGACGGAAACCTCCAGTTCCTGGGCGTGAAGGGTGATAAAAAATGAAAAGCAAAGGATTAGTAAAACGTATTTTTTCATTGTTGCTATTATTTGAAAAAAGCTGCGATTTCATTCAAAATATCCTGTGCCACCTCAGCTTTGGTTTTTAACTCAAAATCCTTGCGCTTATTGCCTTTGTGCAGGATGGTTATCTTGTTGGTATCGAAATTAAAGCCTGCCCCGGTATCCCTCAACGAATTGAGCACGATAAAGTCAAAATTCTTTCTTTCCAGTTTTTGCCGGGCATTGTCCAGTTCGTTGTTAGTCTCCAGGGCAAAGCCGACGATGAACTGGCCAGGTTGTTTTATTTTTCCCAACGCAGCGGCGATGTCTGGTGTCTTTTCCAGTTCTATGGTCATTTGCCCCTCCGATTTTTTAATTTTTTGATCGGCCACTTCCCTGGGCCGGTAGTCAGCAACGGCGGCGGCGAGCACAGCGATGTCCGAACCGGGGAAATATTTCAATGCGGCGGAGTGCATTTCGGAGGCTGTCTGCACTTTAGTAGTTTCTATACGGGCATGTTTCGCTGACAGCTTTGAAGGCCCTAAGACGAGCTTGACGGATGCCCCCCTTTCAGCGAAACCTTCTGCAATGGCAATCCCCATCTTACCGGAGGAACGGTTGCCGATGAAGCGGACCGGATCCAACGGTTCGTAAGTAGGGCCTGCAGTGATGAGGACTTTCTTTCCTGAAAAATCCTGGGCACCTTGAAAATGACGGTAAAGGGACGCTACGATTTCTTCCGGTTCGGCCATCCTGCCTTCCCCTATCAGGCCGCTGGCCAGTTGCCCGTACCCCACGGGGAGGAAATGGTTGCCAAAGGATTTCAACTTTTCCACATTGGCTACTGTGGCAGGATGCTTCCACATATCCAGATCCATAGCCGGGGCAATAAACACGGGGCACCGAGCCGATAGGTAAACTGAGGCAACAATGTTATCGCAGATGCCGGCGGATAGTTTGGCCAGGGTGTTGGCCGTAGCCGGGGCAATGATCATCGCATCGGCCCAAAGCCCCATTTCAACATGATTGTTCCAGGCGTCCTCGGCGGAGACGCTGGAAAAAACCGGCCTTTTTGACAACGTAGAAAGGGTAAGCGGCGAGATGAACGAGGTTGCGGCAGGAGTCATCAATATCTGTACTTCTGCTCCCTCTTTTACCAGCATCCGGGCCAGGATGGCCGACTTATAAGCGGCGATGCTGCCCGTGATGGCGAGGATGATTTTTTTGTCCAACATTTTCAGTTCGACACTTTCCAGTTCGGCACGCTTTGGTTTGGCGGCTGGCTGGTGCTCCGCCGCCAAACCAAAGTGTGTTGAACCACTTTACTGGGTGGGCCTCTGGCGGCGCTTTTCGTTGTAGTGGTGGTGGATTTCCCCTTTCAGGAACTCTTCCGTGGCGATAAGGGTCGGGTTGGGAAGCTTTTCGTAAAACTTGGAGATTTCGATCTGCTCCTTGTTCTCCGTCACTTCTTCAATAGTGTCGGTGTTAATGGCGAATTCATCCAGTTTGTTGTGCAACTCATGCTTGAGGTCAATTGCAAGTTGCCTCGACCGTTTTGTGATAATGGCCAACGTTTCATAAATGTTATTTGTTGGGGCCACCATCTCGGAAATGTTGCGAGCTTTCAAGTTAGGATCCAAGCCTTGAGCCTTTGTCTTTATATCTGCCATTGGTTAATGATTTTAATTTTTTTACTGAATTATCGTGAATAGATTTTACTTCTTTATAGTTGCTGCTGTCCTTGTATTTCCCTATAAAATCCTTGGCGTAATTGACCGCAATGCGATAGCGTTCTTCCTGTTTGTCGTAGATGCTGTTTTCGGCCAGGTTAAAAGTTGCCTTTGAAATGAGGTAGCGGACTTGTTCCGCATTGCTCGTTTCCGGAAAATCTTTTAACAGGTTTTCAAAGGTCACCGTTGCAGCCTGGTATTGGCGGAGGTTGAAATACAAAATCCCTTCTTCGAAAACTTTTTTCTCCAGTTTCAGGCGCATCTCGTCAATGAGGCGGTTGCATTCCTTTACCCGCTCGCTGGTGGGGTAGGTATTGACGAAGGTCTGGAACTCTTCAATTGCCTTTTCCGTGTAAGACTGGTCCAGCCGGTAGGTGGGCGACATCTGATAGTCTGAAAAGGCAGCCATGAAATCAGCCTCTTCCCTGAGGGAGCTGGTTGGGAAAGTCGAGGAGAAATTTTTAAAGTAATAATTGGCCAAAATGAATTTGCTCAGGTTGTAGTAGGTGTAGGAATAGGTGAAATAGATTTTCTCCAATTCCGGCTTTCCCCGGTATGCAGGAATGATCAGTTCAAAAAGGGTTTGAGCGCGCAGGTATTCTCCATTCTCGTAATAGGAGAAAGCTTTTTGGTAGATCAGATCGGTGTTGCCGCTGGCCCGAATTTTTTCGAACTGCGATTTGCACCCGCTAAAGAGCAGTGCCAAACCCACCAGGACGCTGGCAAAAAAGAACCTTTTTTTCATAGGGGCGCAAAGATAAGAGGATTATCAGGATAATGGATACATAAAAACACCGGTTTACCCAGCGTTTAATCAAAACCCTGGGCCACTTCGTTCTAACCAAGGTGTGCAACGCTTATAAAATGGTTGGCTGGCAGGATACAAGCAAAGAAAAAGGCGCACCGGATCAAGTCCGTGCGCCTTCAGGCTGTGAGAGGAGGATTCGAACCTCCACGGGGCGGTTAGCAACAGCACAAAGTTTAGTGGTCAACCCTGGTCGGCCTTACACAAGGTATAGTCGGCTCTATGCTGCGTTTTTCCCTGATTCCCCACCCCCGAGACAAGAGGGCATGGCTGCCGGTTTCATCACCTCACATTTTAGAAGAAACAAACTTTATCGTTTCTTTATATTGATGATGCAAATTTAAAAGATTAGCCTCTTTTAATGCAAGTTTTTAAGCAAAAAAATAAATATTTTATAGTTCTTCTAATAATAATTGGTTTTTATTAGAATATTTTTAAAATAACATACAGGAATGGGCTATATTTTTGTTGCCTTTTACTGAGGCAAATTTTTGCACGAAAAATGTAGCTTTTATTTTAAAAACTTGGTCATCGGCCAATTTTTATAACGCCTGTTTCATTTGTTAAAAATAATATTCTTGCCGAATGGGTAATCAACTGCAATTGTCTTGAATTCCTTTTATGAAAAACCCGGGTAAAAGGAGTCAATTTGTTGGGGCTTCGGGCATTTACCATGCCGTTCTTTTGAATATTCTTGAAAAAACGTGTGGAAAACCGCCTATCGAAACGCTACTTTTGCGAAAAAAAAATTAAAGAACACGATGAAGAAATTAATGAAAATAAGCACAGTATCCACTCTCTTGTTGCTCATGGCCTTCGTTGGGGCACAGGCCCAAAAATTTGGACACCTGAATTCTGGCAATTTGCTGGTGCAAATGCAGGAAACCAAAGTTGCCGACGACAGCCTGAAAGTTTTTCAGGATTCGTTGGTGAAAGTAGGCCAGGAACGGGCAAAAAAACTCCAGGAAGATTTTAACCTGTTTGCCCAGGCCTACCAGCAGGGGTCTGTCCCGCCGGTCGAAGCCCAAAAGAAACAGGCCGAATTCCAGCAAAAACAAGAGGAACTTTCACAGTTTGAAGACGAAGTAATGCAAATGGTGGCAAAAAAAAGGGAGGAACTGATAGCACCCATCCTCGAACGGGTGCAGGAGGCGATCAATGAAATCGGCAAAAACGAGGGCTATACCATGATCTTTGACACCAGTGTTTTCAACACCATCCTGTTTGCCCAGGACTCGGATGACATAGAGGCTAAAGTCAAGGCCAAACTGGGTTTAGAGTAACTTTTGCCCCGATAATTTCCTGGTAAATGGAAATATAAAAGCGCTGAACGGATTCAATCCGTTCAGCGCTTTTAGTTTGGTATCCGCGCTGCCTCTGCACTAATGGAATTTTGGCCCGGGTATTCAGATGCTGGCAGAAGAAAGAATCAATTCCATTTCCTGCATGTAGTTGCGCTTTTCCTTGCCGGGTGCGTAGATAAAGCCATCCACAAATATCAGCTCGTTCTTTTTCGTATCAAGCATTAAATTACTGATGAATGGGCCACCCATAAAATCGTTCACGATGTCCCAGATACCTTTTGCCTGCACGGTGTACAGGTTGTTCAAAGTCTTGTTCTCAACGAAAAGTGGCAGGTCTTCGTCATTGATCTGCATGTAGGTGTTGGGCTGGCGGGTCGTCACGATCTTAGATACTTCATTCCTTATCTCTTTGATTCCTTTTTTGGTCAATTGTTCCTTGCTTGTGTAAGGCCTTTTATGGATGATGATGTTGGCCACTATTTCCCGGTCGTCCCGCCGCAGCCACAGGGTGTTCGTTTGGGAGCTGTATTTTGCAAGTTTGAAATCGCCGGGCACTTTGAGGTTCAGGTCATATTTGGCCTTTACCTCTGCTTCAAGATCGCTGTTCTCCCCTGCCTGGAAGGCTGTCGCTTCAACGGATTTCATGTCCTTTTCGTTGATTTTGCGGGCAATGGGCGGGAAATTTTTGCTGATGTTTTCAATCAGCTTTTCCTCACCAAAGCCAGAAATATAGAACAGCAGTTGATCTTTAGCCCATTTGTCCATGCCTACGGTCGTGTTGTATCCTTTTCCCATCCTTATTTCCTCAATTTTAGTGGCCCCCAAATCAGCCTTGATAAGGGCAGTAGCCGGCGAGTTGTCGTCATTCAAATCGGCGAGGATGAGGATGGTCCGGAATTCCTTTTTAGCAGGTTGCTTCGCCAATTGCTCGGGAGTTAGGTGCTTGATGTCGAAAATAGACTCTGGCTGTGGCAACAGGATGTAAGGGGCAGCGAAGTAATAAAAAAAGGAATCGCCCACTGCACCTTTCCACAGTGTAGAGTCCGCTATCACTTCTATCTGGTTTACTTTTCCATGGGCGTAAACTGCCACTCCGCCCTTCTGGGCATTCTGCGAATTTTCCTGGCTACAGCCCTGAAAAAAGATCAACAAGATGAATACTGATAAGATATTCTTCATTTCAAATGAGTTTTGGGCAAAATTAAGACCCAGGTTTAATTCGTGCCGATAGCTTAGGTCATCAATGAAAAATTCAAGGGAAAAGTAAATCAGGCCCCGCGTCTGATTATCGCCCAGCTAATGGCCTTACCTACTTCCCAGATGCTTATCCGGTAGCCTTTTGGCGGGAAACAAAAAAAGCGGCACACTGGTGCGTACCGCTTTTTCAGATTTTATGTGCCTTCTAAATTTTTGTCCCGATATCCCTCAAGCGTTGCTCAAACCAATGGATAGGTGCTTGCATCTTATCGCCGGTTTGTGTGTCGCTTTTAAAAAACTGAAAATAAAGCCCTAAATGTGGCCCGATGCGATCCAACAGATTTTTTAGCCTTGTAGCAGCAGCCTCGCACTTGTTTTCTAAGTTGGCCGCCCTCCAAATGTAAAAGGCCTCATCGTGAAGTTCGACAATATCCAGCACAACTTTATCATCGTAGTACCTCTCCATGAATTCCCTGGCGAGAAGACCGTGATGCTTGTATTCATGTCCATTGAGCCTTTTGTTTTCTTTATATTTGAAAGTATCGTGAGATAGTGCAACGATCCTTAGTTGTTGCCGGGAAATACTGTCGATGCTCAACTTGTCAATATTTCCGAGCACTTCTTTTACATGGATGCCCACTTTTCCTTCGGGGTGGCCGAACCTGGGCAGGCCCCAGTTATAGCCTGCCTGGAATTCAGGCATCGAGATCAGCCAGGATTCAAAAGGGGTTTCCGGCGCTATCAGCGTTTCAAAATCTATGTGGCGTTCGTAAGGAGAGTTCGTCATCATGCTGCGGTAATGGCCTAAAGGCAAAGGCGAAAATGGGAATCCTTGGGTAAATGTTATCATTGGTGTTCGGTTGATATGGTTAGGAAAATGCAAATGAGGGCCTTTTAAAAGAAAATCCATTAACATGCAAATGAGCTGCCGTTAATGGAATTGGACAGGTATTTCAATTTCCTGTTAAGGTGTAGTTAAACCAGCTTGGTAGCATAACCGCCTGGTAGTAGCGGCGTTTAATTTTGCGTAATGTACGACAAGACTTGGGTTGAGTCAAATTTTTGAATAAAAAACAATACGATGAAGCACATATTTTCCCTTTTCTTGGCTGGAGTCGTTGGTGGAACCATTGCGCTTGGTGGGTTCTTTTTACTGCAAAACGGGCAACCTGAGCCTGTCCCCGCCGCCTATCAGCAGTTTGCAAAGCCGGTAAATAATGTCAACGTTGGCAAAGGGATGCTGTTCAATGTCCCATTCGACTTCACCGAAGCAGCCGCTAAGTCCACGCCTGCCGTTGTACATATTTCCGCAAAAGAGAGCGAATCGACCGCCCGCAGCAATCGTTCTCAATCTGATCCATTTTACCGCTTTTTTGGCGACGATTCCATTTTTGACAGCCCGCTCTTCAACTTCAACATGCCCAAACAAGGTACAGGCTCTGGTGTGATCTATACAGAAGATGGGTACATCATCACCAACAACCATGTTGTCGAATTTGCAGATGAAATTGAAGTGACTACCTATGACAACAAAAAATTCAAGGCTACAAAGGTTGGTACCTACCCAGAAGGAGACCTGGCCGTTTTAAAAATAGACGCAAAGAAATTGCCCATTCTCCAGATTGCCGACTCTGACAATGCTAAAATCGGAGAATGGGTGCTTGCAGTTGGCAACCCACTGGAATTGAACTCTACTGTTACAGCAGGAATTATCAGCGCCAAAGGACGTGACATTAACATCATACGCGGCAAAGCGCCTATCGAATCGTTCATACAAACAGACGCTGCCGTAAACCCCGGGAATAGCGGCGGTGCTTTGGTGGACGCTTATGGCAGGCTGCTGGGCATCAATACCGCCATTGCCACAAAAACAGGCTATTTTGAAGGTTATTCCTTTGCCATCCCCATCAATTTGGCTTCAAAGATCGTGGACGACATCATCAAAAACGGCACCTATGAAAGGGGGTTTCTCGGCATAAATATTGCAGATTTGGACAGTGAGACTGCTGAAGAGCTGGGACTTGAAATTTCGCAGGGAGTATTAGTGGCATCCCTGGTGGATGGGGGAGCTGCCCAATATGCGGGCATTTTGCCAAACGACATCATTATTGAGGCGAACAATAAACCGGTAAAATCTTCCCCCGATTTGCTCGAAATTGTAGGGGGCGCCAAGGTCGGGGAAACGGTTTCATTGACTGTAAACCGCTCTGGAAAGCTGCTCACACTACCCGTCCGGTTAAAATCCTCAGATTAACAAATATGCTAAACCGCTATCATGTTTTAAGAATTTATTAACAAACAGCCAAGCAACATTTTCGAGAACAGTGCGGTTTATATGGGCATAAAAAGACTTGTTTAAAGTTGGTTTTTCGTTTTGTTTTGATGCGTCTGTCTTGCTTTTGCGAGGCAGACGTTTTTGTTTTTGGACCTTCTTAAAAATGCCGTACTCCCAAAGTGCCCGTACGCCTCATTCCCACCACTTCCTTTTTTATACGTTCAAAAAATATAAAACCTGCCTAAACCAAATTCTCCTGCACTTTTTCTAAATTGCCTTCCCTTTAACCTGGAAATCAAAAACTTATGAGAAAACTGCTTCAACCTTTCGAGGATTTGCTTTATCTGTTCTTCCCGCACCTTTGCCTTGCCTGCAGTCACAACGCCCCACCATACGGCGAGGATATTTGCACACCCTGCCGGGCCACGCTGCCCGAAACCAATTTTCACTTAAGTAAGGAAAACCCTTTTACCGACCGGTTTTGGGGAAGGGTAAAAATCGAGAGCGGTGCTGCCCTGTATCTTTTTGCCAAAAGCAACAGGGTGCAGCAATTGCTGCACAACTTAAAATACAATGGAAAGAAAGAAATTGGCATCACCCTTGGCCTGCGCTACGGTTATATGCTCAAAAAAACACCCCATTTTGCATCGGTTGACCTCATAGTGCCAGTGCCGCTCCATCCGAAAAAAGAGCGCATGCGAGGCTACAACCAAAGTGAGATGTTTGCAATCGGCCTATCCGAAAGCATGAAAATTCCGTATCATAAAGATGCCCTGCAACGGGTACAGCACAGCGATTCACAGACGAAAAAATCAAGGATGGCCCGGTTGGGGAATGTGGAGACTGTTTTTGAAATAAAGAAAGTTAAGCCGCTGGAAGGAAAACACATCCTTTTAGTAGATGACGTGCTTACAACTGGCTCAACGCTGGAAGCATGCGCCAACAAATTACTAGAGTTGCCCGGATCGAAAGTAAGTATGGCTACCATTGCTATTGCCATACATTGATAATAAGCTCCCGTGATTTGTGATCAGGTTTTTTTTAAAGGTGGGTTTTCTAAGAGTCGGGGTTGAAAGTCAGCAGCATTTCATCAGAATCCTTTCATCCTTCCACCAAAGTACCGACTTTTTCGCCTTTTACAATGCGGAGTAGGTTTTCATCATTGTTGATGTTAAAAACAACGATGGGGATATTGTTTTCCTTGCAAAGTGTGAAAGCCGTCATATCCATTACGCCCAAGCCGCGGCTAATCACTTCCGTATAGGTCAAATGGTCGAATTTGGTTGCAGTCGGGTCTTTTTCAGGATCGGCGGTATAGATGCCGTCCACTCTTGTCCCCTTTAAAATAACATCTGCGCAAATTTCATTTGCCCGGAGTGCGGCGGCAGAGTCGGTTGTGAAAAAAGGGTTTCCTGTACCTGCAGAAAAAAGTACGACCCTGCCTTTTTCGAGGTGCCGGATAGCTCGGCGGCGGATATACGGTTCCGCAATTTGATCCATTTTGATAGCGGAAACGAGGCGGGTAAATACCCCTACCGTCTCCAGGGCACTCTGCAACGCCATTCCATTGATGACAGTGGCGAGCATACCCATATAATCGCCTTGCACCCTTTCGATTCCAGACTTTGAGGCCTGCAACCCTCTGAAAATGTTCCCACCACCAATCACCACGGCAATTTCTGCCCCCAGCTCCACCAATCCCTTAATCTGATTGGCATAGTGCATGATCATGGTAGCCTCGATGCCAAATTGCTGGCTCCCCATCAGAGATTCACCACTAAGCTTCAAAAGGACTCTTTTGTACTTCAAAGACATAAAAAGGTGGTTTTAAAAAAGGTGAAGTAAAATATAGGCATAAAAAAAGGCGAATTAACTGCTTAATTCGCCTTTCATATCCCTCGGCAGTTAGCCCAGTTCAACGTGCTTAAAGTCTGTCACGGTGAGGCCGCTGTCCAGCCCGTGCAGGTAATCCCTGACTGATTGTTTATTGTCTTTCACAAAAGACTGGTTCAGCAAGGTGCTCTCCTGGTAAAACTTGTTGAGCTTGCCAACCGCAATCTTTTCCAGCATGGCCTCCGGCTTGCCGTCCTGGCGTGCCTGCTCCTTGCCGATTTCTATTTCTTTTTCAATTATCTCGGCAGACACGCCGTCCTTGTCAACTGCCACCGGGCGCATGGCAGCTACCTGCATGGCCACATCCCTGCCAGCATCAAAGAATTTGTCATCAGCACTGCTCAAGCCTACCAACACACCTGCGCGGTTGCCCATGTGTACATAAGGAGCAACTTGGGGTGCTTCCATGCGCTCGTAGTCGGCCAGTTCGATCTTCTCACCGATGATGCCCACCTGTTCGGCCACTTTGTCGCCGATGGTCACACCATTATAGTCCATGCCGAGCAATTCTTCTTTAGTGCTGGGGAATTTATCCAGCGCTATTTTAGCAAAGTCTTTTGTCAGTTTGACGAAGTCATCGTTTTTGGCAACAAAGTCGGTTTCACAACTCAATTTCACGATAACCCCTTTTTTCTTGTCATCGGACACAAGTGCGATGACGGCTCCCTCTTTCGCTTCACGGTCAGCGCGTTTGATTGATAGTTTTTGGCCTTTTTTGCGGAGCACTTCAACGGCTTTGTCAAAATCGCCGTCTGCTTCCTGCAGGGCATTTTTACAATCCATCATGCCCGCACCGGTCATGTCACGGAGTTTCTTTACGTCTGAAGCTGATAACGTGATCATTCTATTTATTGTTAAAAAAGTTAGAGTTTAAAGATAACCTATTCAAATGCCTGTCAACTGGAATAAATTCTACAGTCTTCAGTTTTCCTCCACCGCCACTTCTTTTTCGTCCGGCTTCGTCTGCTTGCGCTCTTCCAATCCTTCACGTATGGCATCTGTGAGGTAGTTGGTGATGATAGCGATAGATTTAGAAGCATCGTCATTGGCAGGGATGGGGAAATCAACCTTGTTGGGGTCGGAGTTGGTATCTACCATGGCGAATGTACGGATGCCCAGGCGATCCGCCTCTGCAATAGCGATATGCTCGTGCAGGATATCTACTACGAAAATAGCAGCGGGCAAGCGCATAAGGTTCTCGATTCCACCTAAGACCTTTTGCAGGTTGGCTTTTTCACGATCCATCATCAACCGCTCCTTCTTGGTCATATTCGCCGCAGTACCATCGGCCAACATCCGTTCAATGTTCTGCATTTTCTTGACAGAACGCTTGATAGTGGCAAAGTTTGTCATCATGCCACCAAGCCAGCGCTCCGTCACAAAGGGCATTCCAACGGACTCAGCAGCTTTTGCCACGATGTCGCGGGCCTGCTTTTTGGTAGCGACGAACATGATCTTCCGGCCCGACTTGGCGATCGTGCGCATTGCATTGGCGGCACGCTCCAAGGATTCGGAGGTACGGTTCAGATCTATGATGTGAATGCCTTTCCGCTCCATGAAAATGTACGGAGCCATTTTCGGGTTCCACTTCTTGCGCATGTGGCCGAAGTGTACGCCTGCATCGAGTAATTCTTGATATGTAGGTTTTGCCATTTTTTTGAATACTGTTGGCTGTTGGCCGTTGGCTGTTGGCATAAAGAACCAATCGCCAGAGGCCAATTGCCGAATTAACGTTTGGAGAACTGGAAGCTCTTTCTTGCTTTAGGTTTACCGTATTTTTTGCGCTCTACCTGGCGGGCGTCACGGGTCAGCAACTTTTTGTCTTTCAACGGTTTGCGGAAATCCGCATTAAGCTTTACCAAGGCACGGGCAATACCCATGCGGACTGCTTCCGACTGGCCTTTGTAACCGCCCCCGTCCACATTTATTTTAAGGTCGTAAAGGTTACTTTCCAGGCTCACTGTCCTAAAAGGCTCCACTACATTGCCCTGGATGTGTACTTGTGGGAAATAATCTTTGTAGTCCTTTCCGTTCACTTTGATGTTACCTTCACCTTTGGTGAGGTAAACCCTGGCGATGGAGGCTTTTCTTCTCCCGATGGCATTTATCATTTCCATGTTAGACGAATTTCCTTAGTTAATATTTAAAAGGTTGTGGCTTTTGTGCCTGATGGGGGTGTTCGCCACCGCCATACACAAACAGCTTTTTGATCATGGCACGGCCCAGTTTGTTCTTGGGCAACATGCCGCGCACACCATTTTCGATAATAGCCTCCGGCTTTCTGGCCATGAGGTTGCGGGCAATCTCCCTGCGCTGGCCGCCAGGGTAGCCCGTATAATGGACATATTCTTTCTGGTCTAATTTCTGGCCCGTAAAGCGGATTTTATCGGCATTGATGACGACTACGCAATCGCCGCAATCCACGTGCGGGGTGAAAGAAGGCTTGTGCTTGCCCCTCAGCACATGGGCGATGCGGGAAAACAGGCGGCCTGCGGTTTGCCCCGTAGCATCCACGATATACCAATCGTGGACGACCTCTTCCTTCTTCGCCGACGGTGTATTATAACTCCGAGTATTCACGATTTTTTCTTTTTTGTTGTGATAAATAATTGTCTTGAACTGCCCTTTTTCAAAGGCGGGTGCAAAGGTAATTTTCTTTGGTTTAAAAACAACTTCCTTTTCCAAAAAAATAAGAAGGTACTTTTGTAACTCGCTGAAAAACAGGGGAATTTTCGCACTTATTTTTAAATACCTTCAAAATTGGCGAATAAGGGAGGGCAGGGAAAGCCTGGATGGGCGTTCATTGGCACGAGAGGATTCCAGTCCCAACTAAGGTGATACCAGATACTTTGGAGCCTAAAAGGACTTGACGGGTGGGTTATTGCAAATTTTCTGCCTTTGATACTTTGTTGTAATTCTAAAAAGGTATTCAAAACTTGATTTCATGCACCGCTATATGGGCTCATCCTATGAAGTGGTTGCCCCCTTGGGGATAGCAGGACTGAATCACGGCACTCTGTCATATCCAGCAGGGTTTATCCTGAAACTGGAAATTGAGAAATTATGAATTATTTGAAGATTGATAATCAATAATTTAGATGTATTTATTGATTAATTCTTCCCTTAGAATAAGGCCTGGTAATTTTCAAACAACCCATACACCTCCAAACGACATTCATAACCACAAATCCTTCACCACCATGCGCAGGTATTTCTCCCCCTGCCATTGTTCCTCCTCTATTTTATACGCAACATGGAAGGGCTTTTTCGACGTGATTTTAGCTAAATGCTCCCCCATGCCAAAGGCGACGCCATGCACAGGCTGTGAATTGTGCTGCTTGACCGCCAGGCGCAGGTGGTTACCCTTCAGCAGGCGGGAGTAGCCCGTGTCGAACACGTTTTTTGACACAAATACGGGGCTGCGGTTGCCGGGGCCAAAAGGCGCAAACTGTTTCAAAACCCGCCAAAATCCGGGGGTGATGTCGTTCAACTCCAGCACGGCAGATACCTTTACTTCCGGTACGAGTTGCTCCTGTGTAATGCTTTCCCGTACAGCTGCTTCAAACCGCTCCCGAAACGTCGGTACCGCTTCAATGGGCAGGGTCAGGCCTGCCGCATGGTCGTGGCCCCCGAAGTTCACTAGTAAATCCTCGCACGATTTGATAGCCTTATAAATATTAAAACCCGGCACCGTCCTGGCCGACCCCACCGCATAACCATTGGATTGGGTCAACAATATGGAGGGTTTGTGAAATCGCTCCACCATCCTGGCTGCTGCTATGCCAATGACGCCCTTGTGCCAATCCTTCTGGAACAAGACGATGCTGCGCAAATCCTGCCAGCCGACCGTGGCCTCGAACAATGCCGAAGCCTCTTGCTGGATGTTCTGGTCGTGTTCCTTCCGGAGTTGGTTGCGCTGTTCCAGCACCCGTGCATTGTCATAGGCCACTATTTTTTCGCTAGAAAGCATGAGCTTAACGGCCTGATCCGCATCGGCCAGGCGGCCTGCCGCATTGATGAGGGGCGCCAGGCCGAAAACAACATCGCTGATGGAAAGGGGTCGGTGCCTGCCGCTTTGCTCGATGAGGGCTTTAAGGCCCAGGCGCTCTGTGCGGTTGAGCTGTTCCAGGCCGAAATGCGCCAGCACCCTGTTTTCTCCTACCATCGGCACGATGTCGGCAGCGATGCTAAGTGCGAGCAGGTCGAGCAGGCCTTCAAGTTCGTTAGTTGGCTGGTTGTTTTTTTGTAAAAGAGCCTGCACCAGCTTGAAGGCCACGCCACAGCCACTAAGCCCCTTGAAAGGATAGCTGCAATCTGGCCGCATGGGATCCAGCACGGCCACTGCCTCCGGCAGTTCCCCGTCGGGCAGGTGATGATCGCAGATGATGAAGTCAATACCAAGAGATTTCGCACGGGCCACCTGCTCCCTTGCCTGCACGCCACAATCCATGGCGATAATGAGAGAAAAGCCCCTCTGATGGGCGGACTCCACGCCTGCCATGCTCACGCCGTAGCCTTCCTTGTAGCGATCGGGGATGTAGTAATCCAGGTTTTTGTGGCGTTTTGATAAAAAGGAATACATGAGAGCGACAGCAGTAGTCCCGTCCACATCGTAGTCGCCGTATAGCAGGATATGCTCGTTGTTTTGCAATGCCTTTTCGAGCCTGGCCACGGCAGGTTCCATGCCCTGCATCAGGAAAGGATCGTGCAGGTGCGAGAGGTCCGGGCGAAAAAAGGTTTTGGCTTCCTCAAAAGTATGGATACCCCGCTGCACTAACAGGCGGCATAAGACGGGATGGATATGGAGGCTTTCCTGGAGATGCTGGGCGGCAGGTTCGTCAACAGGCTGGAGGGTCCATCGTTTTCTCATGAGCGGTAAGTTTTTTGTCCGGGGTGAATTTAGAAAATTTTTTTTTACATTTGGTTGGCCCAGGTTAAAATACCATTAGAAGTGCAATACAGGAAAACATTACCAAGGCCCGTATTATTTCATTGCTGAAACCAGGTTTGCTGACTAACCTGTAACTCCTTTTACAAAATCATAGCCTATGAAGTCACCTTCTACCTTTTTATGGTTCATATTCCTTTTTTGTTTTTCCGTACCCAGTTTCTCCCAACGCTGGTCTGTCGGCCTGCAGGCCGGCGAAAACTTGAGCACCCTGACAGGCGACAACCAAAATGACTTCCGCCTGGGGTTTGTGGGGGGCATCAATGCAAGCCATTATTTGAGTAAAAACATCGTGCTGCGCCTCGAACTGAACATCGAACGAAAAGGGGCAAAGCCTGATTTGTCCGCCTCGCCCGACATCCCCGACGTCAATGCCGTGACGGACTATAGCTTCGACTACCTTTCCTTGCCGCTATTGTTGCGCTACACAACGGGCAAAAAGGTGAGGTGGGTGGCAGGCGGAGGGCCTTCTTTCAATTACCTCCTCCGGGAACGCTCCCAATTTATCGGTACAAACCAGTTGGAAACAGGGGAATTCAGGCGTGTCGACATTGATGCCATTGTCGGGCTTGGTGCCGGCGTCCCCATCGGTGGGAAATTTACGATTACCCTGGAAGGCAGGGGCATTTTTGGGCTCCGGAAAGTAAACAAGGCAACTGGCACGGCCACCGATCTCGGCCGCCATTTATCCTGGGGATTGATGGCGGGGCTGAACTACTACCTATGATAAATACCCAGCCGTTGGCTTTGGTAATTAGCTGTTCGCCAGCAGCGAAAAGCAGGCAGCCACATGCTTGTACCCCAAAAATATGAGTACATGAGCTATTTCAGGCCTTCCCGAAAGTCGGGGCAGTTCGGGCAAGTACACCAACTTATAAGCACACAGTAGAATAACCGGTATTGCTGATGGTACTTACAGCACCCTGCGCTAAAACAAATAGCCCTGCGAAGGTTCCAGTTTAGCGGGTAAATCCGTTTCCCCCAACTGCTCCCGCAAATCCCGCTCAATTGTATTGCAAAGCGAGGTCAACGGCACGTCGGTCGTCCGGTTTTCAAAAGGATCTTCGTTTGCAGCGCCCGTTTTCTCCATGATGGTAAAAACAGCCGCAATCACCGTGGCCAACGGCACGATGGCCCAGGCAAGCCGCAGGGAGTTTTCCTGGTTGAAAAAACTAAGCAGGCCCAGCGGCAGCAGCGTGGCAAAAGTGTACACGAACAGCCGGGTGAAGAAATCGTACTGCCTTGGCAGCGGTGTGTCTTTGATACGTTCGGCATTGCCCAGGTAGTTGGCCAGTGACGCCAATTGCCCCTCCATTTGAAAACTGTCGAAGCCGCCAAGGGTGCCGTCGCCCATGGCCTGGTATATTCGGCGGCCCATGAGTTGCTGCAGGTAGTTGGGCTTGTTTTGCTTCGCAACGAGGTCGCTGTATTCCTGTGCAGGCAGGAAGGGTTGCAGTATTTCCCAGTCGTTTTGCCTGCGCAAATGCAGGCGCAGCGCATGTGCCCAGGCAATCTGGCGATATACCATCTCCTTTTTGAAACGCTCGCTCCGTTCCCGGTCGTAGTTGGCCTGGTGGGCGTGGCTGTCGGTAAAGGTGACGACCAGGCGGGCGAAGGTGCGGCTCGCATTAACGATACTGCCCCAGATCTGCCGGGCCTCCCACCAGCGCCCATAGGCAGAATTGTTGCGGAAGGCCACAAAAATGGCCAACGCTGAGCCAAGTACGCCAATGGGGGTGAAATTCAGTGCGAGCGACTTCACTCCACCATAGGTGAAAAGCACCCAAACTACCACTGACCAGACAAGGGCAAACAGCACTTCCTGCCAGACGTAGGCAAGCACTTTGAGAGGGTGGAAGTTGCGTTTGAGTATCATCTTTTCACCAGTTTAAATGCCATACCCCGCCCATGACCCTGCATGATGGCGAGGTTGATCCAGCAAAAAGCGAGTTGTTCCAGCAAACCTGCCTTGTCGTCCCCGCCGAAATCCCAGCACTCGCCAAAACCGCAGTCTTTGGCCAATTTTACTGCTACTTCCTTGCCCCGTTTGGAGCTGCCTGCCACGAACATATCCACGCCTTCGCCGCCGTAGCTGGGGTCCTTCATGTTTTCAAAACCGGTAGTGTTGAAACACTTTACCACCTCGGCGCCCGGGGCCAGCGACTTGAGTGCGTCGAAAGAATTGGCGTAGCCTTCCGGGTGGCTGCGCAACGAGTTCATGGCGTCAATGATGATCTTGCCCTTCACATCGCCCATGGCAGCGACGATGCTTTGGGTAAACTGCGGCGCTGCTGCCAGCAAAACCACATCGGCGGCTGCCACCGCTTCGGGGATGGGATGTGCCGTGGTGTTTTGGTGCGCCAGCAGATCGGCGCCTTTAAAGTTGTTCGTGTCCCGCACCCCGAGGTAGATGCGGTGGCCTGCCGTTGCCCAAGCCGAAGCCAGGGCGCCGCCAACGTTGCCGGTACCAATGATTGCGATGTTCATTACCTGAAATTTTATAGGTTGAAAAGGGCAGCGGGCAGGTTGCCCGCTGCGTGGAAATTCATTTTTAGAAGAAAAACTGCTCTGATACAATCTTCCCGTCTTTTACTTTGTAAAGGCAGATCTCCTCCATTTTGGCCCTTTCCTGGCCTTTCATTTTCCAGTCCACCATCATGGCGCATGCAAATTGGTCGCCCGCTACAATGGGGTCGCTTACGCTGCCGCCATAGGTTTCTTCGATCATGCCCTGCCACATTTCGCCTTTTTTGCGGAGGGCATCCATGCCTTCGGCACGATGTGGTGGTGGAGCGTGGTCGGGTTCGATACTCACTGCATCCTGTGAATACAGTTCCTGGTAGCAGGTGGCATAGTCGCCTTTGCGGCAAAGTTCCACCAGTCGGTTGGCGATTTCTTGTGTACTCATTTTGAAAAATTTTTAGGTTAAAAAATAAGGAAAGTAATTCCAAAAGCCGGGCAGGATTTGGCCGGTTGGTATCGACAAAACCCTGTGATCTCATGTAGGTTCTTGACCAAATTTTAGAAAGAATTGGTCGGCAGGTGAAAGCGTAAATATAAGGGCAAATTTTTGCTTCATCGCTGCCGTGCATGGGTTTTTGGCAGTTATTTTCCAAAATTTTAACCTGTGCTTTACGCCAGTGTTGCGTCCACCTTGATTTCGCAGTTCAACAGTTTGGAAATCGGACAGTTCTTTTCGGCATCCGCCACGCAGGCATCAAATTTTTCCTGGCTGATGCCGGGTATGGTTGCCGTCAAATCCAATTGCGACAAGGTCACGGCACCATCGTCGAGGGTGATGGTGCATTTCGTCTCCAGCTTTTCGGGGGTAAATCCTTCGCCGCCAAGCACAAAGGACAGTTTCATGTTGAAACAACCGGCGTGGGCGGCCGCTACCAGCTCTTCCGGGTTGGTGCCGATGCCATCGGCAAAGCGGGTGTTGAAAGAATACTGGGTTTGGTTCAGGACCGTACTTTGGGTGGTGAGGTGGCCGGTGCCTTCCTTGCCGGAGCCTTCCCATACAGAGGTTGCTTTTCTTCTGATTGCCATAAGGTAAGTGATTTGTAGCCAGGTTTTAAGGAGACCATTCAGAGAAGTGTGTTTTTGAAAAAAACACACTCTCACCATCAATCACTTGTGAGAAATTGACACAGTTTTTTGAACAATCTCGGTTTTAAGAACCGGGCGTTGTGATTGTTTATCTGGAATTGTTGTTCCAGCCTTCTGCTGCAAACCTACTTTTTTCCCCGGAAAGCTGACAGTCGATCAAGGTTATGGTTTTTTAAAGTTTAGCCCCATTGTCCAGAACAAATCGCCTTGCTTCACTCCCCGCAACACCACGTTTTCAAAAGAATAGTTCAGGTTGATTTTTACCGAAAAAGCCTTTGAAAGGGGTGCCTGTATGGATACGTCAGTATGGTAGCGGTAGTTGTCGCCATGCTGCAACGACTGTTGGTACCAAAACTCATACTGCAACCTGAGCCTGCCCTTCCACAGCCCGTGGTAGCCGAACAGCCGCCCTGTGAGCCGCCAGGTTTCAATGACATCGGAGCTTTGCGGTTCGGCATTCAGGAAATCGTTGCTGTTGAAATCTGTATGTTCATAGGTGGCCGTCAGGGAAAATTTCAGCGCATGGCTTTCCTTTTTCAAGGCCACCCAGGTAGCCCCCGGCCCAAACTGGTAGCGGAAGTCAATCTTCCGCCGCAGGTTCTTTTCCAGCCAGCCCATCAGGTAGGGGTAGATCCGTTTTTTGGGTTGCAGGTACAGGAAGTTCCGGCTGAAAAAATCCCGCTCCGTTTTGAAGCCGCCAAAGGAACCATAGAGGTAGGTATTGTCGGTGGAAGCACCCCAGCCTGGCCCCAGGTGCTTCAGCGAGGCGTCGGACTTCCAAAGCAGCCGGTCCACGTTGCCCTTGCTGATGAAAAAACTGGAGGCCAGGGCAAACGACCAGCGGGCAGTGTCGCGCTCCAGCAGTTGTGCCTGCAAGCTTTGTACCCCGAAAATGAGCAGACCGATTGCCACAAATTGCTTCATGTCCAAAAATTAGCAGCGGACGGCGAATCAAACTCCCAGCGCCTCAACGACCAGCTTCGCCGCCGCCGTGCCGCTGAACTGCTGCTGCCCGGTGACGAGGTTGCCGTCCCGCACGGCGAAAGGCTTGAACAGGCCTCCATTGATGTAGTTGGAGTTCGGGATTTTGCGCCCCTCCGTTTCAATCCAAAAGGGTTGGATGCGCATGTTGACGAAGTTGTCGGCAAAAGCTTCCTCGCTGTCAGCGAAGCCCGTCCAGGTTTTGCCGTCCACGAGCAGTTTGCCGTCGCTGGTTTTTACTTTCAGTAAAATGCAGGTGGCGTGGCAGATGGCAGCCGCTACTTTTCCAGCTTCATAAAATTGGATGAAGAGTTTGTGCAGCGGTTCGTTGTCAATGAAAGTGTACATTGGACTTTGGCCGCCAGTGAGGAAGATGGCGTCGAAGTCGGCAACTTTGAGGTCATTGATTTTCTTCGTGTTTTCGATCAGGGCGGCGTGGGTGGCCGATTTTTTGAAACCCAACGACAATATATCGTGGGCGGAATAGCCGCTGGCATCTTCGGGGTCGGAGTAGCCGTCGGCCTGCAGGGCACCGCCATCGGGGGAGAAGATTTCGACTTCGTAGCCGTTTTCGGTAAACTCCCAATAAGGGTGAACCAGTTCTGCCCACCAGAAACCGATGGGCCAGCCAGTCTGCTTTGAAACAGCAGGGTTGGCAGCGACCAAAGCGATATGCTTTTTCCTGCCGGGCATGGTATTGATGTTTGCGCTCATCGTTTAAAAGATTTTAGAAGTGTTGGGTGAGGAGTGAGATGTGGGGTCGCCCACCGTGCACCCTTCAATTTGTTTTTCAAAACTACAACCGAGTGCTACCTTTGTTACCATTCACACTTTTTTGTCAGGTACTTACTTTTTTGAAAGTTAACTGGTAACCAGCACTTTATAAAATGGGAGGCTTACATGTTATTTGACCTCCTTCCCTCATTTGTTTAAAAGGAAGCTCCAAGCCCCCAGGCTGCACCGACGGGCCCTGCCTGAGAAGGTGTAGGGTTAGAAGTTGAACAAAGATGTTTAGGGCTAAATTATCAATGCGAATTGTGGGTTGAAATAACTGCTTGACTTTCAGTGGTTTCAAAGACTAAATCACGATAATTTTTAAAAATCACCATCATTTAAACTCCTAAGAATGACCATGCTGATGCGATGGGCAACACTTTTTCCTTTTACGTGCAGCCAACGGCTTTTTTTAGTGGCCAAATAAACCAACCCACTGTAGCTTTGCGTTCTTTTGCCACCAAAACTCCCTAAGTCAATGAAGAAGTTTTTGAACATAAACCTCCTGGTTGCCGCCTGTTTGATGGCTGTTGCCGCCCAGGCGCAGGAATCCCACAAATGGCTGCGCAAGGGCGACAGCTCGTACGAAAAAGAAGATTACCCGGACGCCGAGGTCAGCTACCGGCGGGCGCTGGAAAAAGAGAACTCTACCCAGGGGGGCTACAACCTCGGCAATGCCACCTACCGCCAAAAGCGCTACGAAGAGGCCATTAAGCACTACCAGGAGGCTGCTGAAAGCGCTAAAAACAATCAACT
Organism: Lewinellaceae bacterium; assembly: GCA_020636005.1. Classification (GTDB taxonomy): domain Bacteria; phylum Bacteroidota; class Bacteroidia; order Chitinophagales; family Saprospiraceae; genus UBA6168. Next base: position 3,014,760 of record JACJYR010000001.1, on the reverse strand, counting down.
GAAAGCGAACGCCTTCCACAACCTGGGCAACGCTTATTTCAACAGTGAAAAATACAAGGAAAGCATTGAGGCCTACAAAAACGCATTGCGCCTGAACCCAGATGACCTCGGCACCAAACAAAACCTGGCCAAGGCCCTGCGCCGCCTGCCGCCTCCGCAAGACCAGCAACAACAGCAAAACCAGCAGCAGGACAAGAAAGACCAGCAACAGCAAAAGGACAAGGATAAGCAGCAACAGCAACAGCAGCAGCAACAACAGGAAAAGCAAGACCCCAACCAGCCCAGGCCCGATCAGCAACAGTCATCGGAGGATAGCCAGGAGCAGCCCGCCGATATGTCGAAGGAAGAAGCGGCCAAGCTGCTGGAAATCATGGACCGGGAGGAACAGAACGTCCAGCAAAAGCTCCGCAAAGCCCAATCGAGAAACAAAAAGCCGGCAAAGGATTGGTAGTCCACTGAGGCAACTTTCAAACTAATGGTACAGCTCAAAACATCTGCCCTTTTTGCCTGCATAGCTTTCCTCGCTGCAGCTTGCACGGAAGATCCGCCTCCCACTTTACTTTACAAAGACCGGGAGATCATAGACAGCCTTTTCAAAATCCAGGTGGACAGCTTGCGGCCTCGTTTCGACAGCCTGTGCAATGCCAGATTTGACAGCGCCGTGCAGTACAAAGTAGATTCTATCATGCGGGAGCGGCAGGCTGAAATCCAAAAATACCTGGAACGCATCAAAAGGGAAATCGACCAGGCTACTGAAAATTGACCATGCAACACATCAGTCAACTTACCACTTATATATACCTGCTTGTCTTTCTGGCAATGGCTACCGTTGCCTGGACGGGTTGTGTTCGCAAACCTCCTTCCAAAACAAAGGAGCAAGTGATGCAGGAAAAACTCGCCGAACGGCTGCAGCGATGGTATGCCGACCTGGAGGCCAACTGCAACAGGAAAGTGATGGAAAGGGCAGCAGCCATTGTGGATTCCACACTCCTGGCCGATGCCCGTTTCAAACGGGACACCTCTGACTTGCCCTCCATTCCAGGCCGCCCGGAAAAGCCCGCATTCACGCCGCCCAGCGATTCCACGCCCATCAAGCCCATCCTGGGAACGAAGGGGGATTCCCTGAAATGATCTTTATGCTTTTTCCAAAAATTTAATGGCCTTTTTCGGTGGGCAGAGGTGCATCAGGGGCAGTGGCTTTGTGCAGGTGCCCTGTTTGCCTTACATCTTGCTAAAATAATTGTGTAATGCCTTGTTGTACCTACGGACGAGAAGCTGGAAGTATTTTTCTTCCGGCCTTTTTACAAAGAGCAGGAAATATTTTATCTGGGATACGAAATACGGAAATGGGTTCTCCAACAGCTTGAAATCGCTGTTCATCGTGAGCACCCCCTCCACCTTGCTGCCGGCGAGGTTGTTGGGCTCCCGGCCGAAGTAGGCAATACAATAAGAGGCCCCGCCAAGTGTGGCAGCGGGGTCGGGCTGCAGGTTTTTATCGAGAAAAATACCAGTTGATACGCCATTTTTCAGGTGCTGCACGGCGGTGTCGTACATGAACAGCACTTTGGAAAAATCAAATTGGCTGGAAAATTCTTCCACCAGTAAACGGTTGATCCTGTCAGTTTCTTCCTGGGAAGATTGGGCCATTTTCCGCAGCCGTTTTTGCCTGGATGTGCTAATGCCCGCTGTGTTTGCCAGCCTGTTCAATTCTTCGATTTTCTTTGTGCCGGAGGTCAGCCGCAAAATGAGCGCCCCGTTTTTGATGGCCAGGATGGCCGAATCGGCCCTTGCTGCCCTTATTTCGAGGGGATCCCGGTAAATACTGTTGTTTTGGCCGAAGGAAATGCCGTGAAGGCCGACGGCCACCAGCAGGCAGGTAATCAAGCGTTGTTGCATGGTTTTATTGCATTTATCATAAAATCGGTTTCCGGCAGGCTTCTTCATGCAGTAGGGCCGGCAACCATGAATTGTCTAAAAGCATCCCACACCACATCAGCCGGCGGGTCTGCTGTCAGCAGCGTTGTTTCGCTCGAAAATGGGTGCTTGAATTCAAGTTTCCAGGCGTGCAGGTGGATGGAGCGATCTTTATTTCCACGCCGGGAGCCATATTTCACATCGCCCTTAATGGGGCAGCCCATCGCCGCCAATTGCGCCCGGATCTGGTGGTGGCGCCCCGTGAGCGGCTGTACTTCCAGCAGGTGGTAGTTGTCGCTGCTCCCAAGCACACGGTATTTCAATTCCGCTTCCTTGCCGCCAACGCCCTTTTCCCCTTTTACCAGCGAACGGTTTTTTTCCTGGTTTTTTTGCAGGAAATGGGCAGCGGTGCCTTCCTTTTCAGGGGGCAAATCCTTAACGACGGCCAGGTAGGTTTTGCGCACGGTGCGCTCTTTGAATTGGTCGTTCAGGGAACCAACCGCCGTTTTTGTTTTGGCAAAAACCACCACCCCACTGGCTGGGCGGTCGAGCCTATGAACAGGATAAAGCTTTGATTTACAGTATATTTCCGCCAGTTGAAGGAGAGATTTATCGCCGGTCTTATCAGCCTGTACGGGCATGCCTGGCGGTTTGTTGAAGGCGATGAACTGGTTGTTTTTGGCAATAATCCAGTCACCTATTTTTTCTGTTTCCAATATTTTCAGTGTTTGATAATGGTGTTTTGTTAAGCTTCCACTATTTCAATTCCTCATAGTCAATGTAGTCTCCTTCGTCATCTTTGGACTGCTTTTTATCCTCGTGATAGTGGTGGTGGTGGATGGAATCCTGCTTTCCGCCTTCCTTCAACCCAAACTTGTTTTGAAAATACTGGTAAATGAAATACCCAATGACGCCCCAGATAAGCAACTTGATCATGATCAGGAAATTTTGTACAAAGGTAGGAAATACGGAAGACAGTCATCGGGCCAATGGGGCAAATGGTCATTGAGAACATTTTAAGCCTGGCACGAGAATTATTGCACGCATTCATCCGCTGACAAAAACCTGTATTTCATCTTGGGACACCTAAAACAGCTACTTTTGCGTTACCAAAGATTGAATTCTTTCGTCCCCTAAGTTCAACGTTCATCATTTGTAGTTCACCGTACATAAATCACCCGGCCTTGAAACAAGCAGCATTCTTTTTCCTTTCGCTCTTGCTACTTACGGCATCAGCCTGCAAAACCCTCCGCCGTGCGGAAGGGGCCAACCTCAAACCCAAAAGTGAAAAAGTGCTGATGAAGCACCTCCTGGAAAACCAGGTCAAAGCAGACTGGCTGGAAGCCAAAGCCAAAGTCTCCTATTCCGATGAGTACGGCGGGGAATCCTTCAGCGCCACTATCCGCATCAAAAGGGACAGCGCCATTTGGATGGTTTTCAAAAAGTTCAGCCTAGAAGGGGCCAGGGCGCTGGTGAGGCCCGATTCCTTTTTCGTGCTCGACCGCCTGAACCGGGAATACACAGCCAAGCCGTTCAGCTACCTCCAGAAGGAATACAACCTGCCGGTAAATTTCCAGGGGCTGCAGGCCATCCTGTTGGGCAACCCTGTTTTCTTTTCCAGCCAAACGGAGGCAGCGGTAGATTCCAGCCGTTACCTCCTGTCTCAAAAGACCGATAAGCTCACGGCCAAATACTGGCTGGACGGAACGAAAATGCTGCTGTCCGAGTTTTTCGTGGACGATTTCCGCAACAACCGAAGCATCTCCGTAGTATCCTCAGATTATCGCCCCTTGGAGGACAAACAAAAATTTTCATATTTTCGTAGCTTTAATTTGAAAGGCGGCGGCCTGGGCAACACACACGTAGGCGTGGAATTTTCAAAAGTTGAGATCAATGTCCCACAAAAAATGGACTTCGAAATACCGGACAGATATGAAAGGGTGGATTGATGGAGCTTGTTGTTGTGGCATCATGGCTTCATGGCTCTATAGCCGGGAGCGAGCAGGGCTTTTCAGGAAGGGCAAGCGTTTGGCAAGAAAAGCCTTCATCCTTTTCCTCATCCTGGCTGTTAGCGCCTCGGCATTTGGGCAGCAGTCCAGAAAGACCCTGGAAGAAAAGCGCAAAAAGCTCCTGCGGGAAATCGAACAAACCACCAGCCTCCTGAAACAGACCAAGGAAAACCGGGAAGCCACCTTCTCCCGTTACCTGACCCTGCAGAAACAAATCAGCAAGCGCCGACAGCTCATCGAGACCATGCAGGCCGAAATCCAGCTCATCATCGAAAATGTGGACCGCACGGTGGATGTCATCAACGCCCTCAACGATGACATCGGCAGCCTGAAGACCGAATATGCCAAAATGGCCCGCCATGCCTACCGGCAACGACTTACCCGTAGCGACTGGCTGTTCATTTTTTCTGCCAAGGGTTTCAACGACGCTTTCCGCCGATGGCAATACCTGCGGCAATACGACCGCTACCGCCAAAAACAGGCCCACCTCATCCTGGAAACCCAGAAAACACTCCTTGACAAAATAGCGATGCTGGAAGAGCGCAAACAGGAACGGGAGCGCCTGATAGACTCCGAACGCCGCCAGTCGGAAATGCTCGGCCTGGAAATGAACGCCAAAAACAGGATGCTCGAAGAACTGAAAGGCGACGAGTCGCGCCTCGCCCGGGAACTGGACAGGAAGCGCACCGCCGCCGAGAAACTCAGCGAAGCCATCGAGAACGTCATCAAAGAAGAAATAGAAAAAGCTAAAAAAGCAGAGCGCACGGCGGCTGTGGCCAATAGCAGTAGCGGCCCCAAACCTTCTGCCGCCTCAGAAACCAACGTTTTGTCCAAAGATTTTCAAAACAACAAAGGAAAGCTGCCCTGGCCCGTGAAAAATGGCGTCATTACCGGCTACTTTGGCCGCCAGCAGCACCCCACCATCAAGTCCGTTGAAATTACCAACAACGGGATTGACATCCGCACCGATCAAGGCTCGCAGGTACGGTCGGTGTTCGAGGGCACAGTCGTCGGCACCCAGTTCATCCCCGGCTACGATTACATGGTCATCCTGCAACACGGGGAGTATTATACGGTCTATTCCAACCTGGAGGAAGTCTCCGTCAAAAAAGGCGACAAAATCGCTGTCCGGCAAAACCTGGGCAAAGTAAGTACCGACCGAAAGACAAATTCTTCGGAAGTACACTTTGAAATATGGAAGGAGAAGACCAGGCTGAACCCGGTGGAATGGGTGGGGAGTCAATGAGAGAATGAGAGAATGAGAGAGAGAATGAGAGAATGAGAGAATGAGAGAGAGAATGAGAGAATGAAGCAATGATTTTACACTACTTTTTTTACTTTAAAAATAACTATGAGCAAAGAATGGACAGTTGGAACACAAGCGGCTAAAGGCTTGAAAGAAGAAACCGAACATGCCGTACTCGTTGGCCTGGTTTACAAGGAACAGAATGAAGAACTGGTGCAGGAATACCTGAACGAACTGGAATTCCTGGCCCTGACGGCAGGTGCTATTACGATGAAGCGCTACATCCAGAAAATGCCACACCCGCACCCCCGCACCTTCATCGGCTCCGGTAAATTGCAGGAAATCAAAAAATACGTGGACGATCACGAGGAGATCAACATGGTCATCTTCGACGACGACCTCTCCGGCAAGCAGGTCTCCGCCCTCGAATCGGAACTGAAAGTGAAGATCGTGGATCGCAGCTCGCTCATCCTCGACATCTTCGCCCGCCGGGCACAAACGGCCCAGGCCAAGACTCAGGTGGAACTCGCCCAATTGCAATACCTGCTGCCCCGCCTCCGGGGCCTTTGGTCGCACCTGGAGCGCCAGCGGGGCGGTATCGGGATGCGGGGCCCTGGTGAAAAGGAGATAGAAACCGACCGCCGTATCGTGCGGGACAAGATTGCCCTGCTGAAAAAACAACTGGAAAAAATCGACCGCCAGGCTTTCACCCAACGAAAAAACCGGGGCGAACTCATACGGGTCTCGCTGGTGGGCTATACCAACGTGGGCAAATCAACCTTGATGAACACCCTGAGCAAATCGGACGTGTTTGCAGAAAACAAACTCTTCGCTACCCTGGACACCACCGTGCGCAAGGTCGTTTGGGACGACATGCCCTTCCTGCTCTCCGACACAGTTGGCTTTATCCGAAAACTGCCCCACCACCTCATCGAAAGCTTCAAGTCCACACTGGACGAAGTCCGGGAAAGCGATATCCTGCTGCATGTGGTGGACATCGCCCACCCCCGCTATGAGGAGCACCTCAAAACGGTCAACGAAACCCTGGAGGAACTCGGCGCGAGGGAAAAACCTACCTTGTTGGTTTTTAATAAAATAGACCTCTATCGGGAAAGGTATTTTGACAAACTCCTCGACCCGGAAACAAAGGCAGACATCGAGCGGGAATTGAGCCTGAACCTCTCCTACGAGTACAGCCACGAAAACGTTTTCATCTCTGCCCTCGACAAAGACAACCTGGACACGCTGCGGGAAAAAGTGGTGAAAATGGTGAAAAGGGAATATCAGGTGCGGTTCCCGTACGAGGTGAAGACGTGGTGAATATGGTGGTTGGAAAATTGTTTGAGGGTCGTTTGAGGGTCGTTTGAAATCGCTGCGCAACAACTTTCAAACTATTTCAAACAATATCTGGTGAAGTCGTGGTGAAAAAAATGGTGGTTGGAAAATTGTTTGAGGGTCGTTTGAGGGTCGTTTGAAATCGCTGCGCAACAACTTTCAAACTATTTCAAACAATATCAAACGAATTCAAACTACACCCGCCCCCGCCTCAGTCTATTTTTCAACCAGGTAAAAAGCAACTCGGAGATATTCAAATAAGGCTGCTTCGAGAGCAATTGCAACCCCGTGAGGCCTGCCCAACCGGCCATTGCCGCATAGGTCAGATCACCCAGGCGGGTAAATCCCCGAAAATTGTGCATGCTCAGGTGCAGCAGTTCGTACATCACAAAATCAGTGGCAATGTAGGCACTGTTGATCCAGAACAGGATGAGCATCATCCGCAGCATCCGGCGCAGGGCGAATGCCTCGAACAGCGGCCTGCCGCCTTCCTTTTTTTTGCGCAGCGCAGTTATTTTGAAACGGATATAACGGTAGGCAGCAAACTGGTAAGCATAGAAGGTGGCGATGTACAGCGCCATTTCCAGCCCGCCGTAAAAAGGGGAGTAAAACTTGCGCCCGAGTTCCTCCCGATAAGCTGGGCTGGTAAAAAGGAACAACCCTAAAAAATAACAAAACTGCCCCACCGGAAGTATCAGGTGCTTGGCGTCGGAAGGCACAAACCTGTAAGCGGGAAAAAGGCGCAGTTTCACAGAATAAAACAAAAACACCCCAAATGAAAGGGTGAAGTAAACTGGCAGGAACAACAGGTTCGGGTGGTTGTCATAAGTGCTTTGCAAAATGAAAACCTGGTGCAGGGAAGTGAGCGCAAAGGAGATGAGCAGGCCCGCAAAACAATAATCGGCCCGCTTGTTTCTCCCTTTCCGGCAAACAAATGCCACGGCCACGGCCACATCCAGGAGGATACAGGTGGAGAGGATCAGGAAAGAAATGGTGCCGAGGGTGCCGATAAAGATTTTCATTGTTCTTGGGCAAAGATAGCCGGAAAAAATTGAGGCAAGGTGGGGCAGGTTTTTTGAACAGCCCGATTCTTTATCTTGTGCCAAAAATTGAAAACGGATCGTTTCAACCCACAGTCCAACATCGTACTTTGGTATGAAACTGTTTCAACCCAAGCTTGTCCTAAAAATGAAAAAAACCTTCGCCCTCCTCTTCCTCGCTTTGCTTGTAGCCAGTGCCCTGCAGGCCCAATCCAAAAAACAAAAACGCAAGCGGGACAAAGACAAAATTGAAAACAAGTACGGCCTGCACCTCGAAAATTCGGAAGTGTTCAGCAAGAGCTTTACCGGCTTCGCCCTTTTTGATGCGGAACAGCAGCAAATGCTTTATGAGTACAATGCCGATAAATATTTCACCCCGGCCTCCAATACGAAAATCCTGACCTTTTACACTTGCCTCAGGACGCTCGGCGACTCCATCCCGGCGCTGCGCTACCAGCGGCAAGGTGACCTGATGGTTTTCTGGGGCACGGGCGACCCCTCTTTTCTAAATCCGCACCTGCAACAAAACAGCCTGGTATTCGACTTTTTGAAAAACATTAAGGAGCAGCTCTATTTCTCTGCCGCCAATTTTCGGGATCAGCGCTATGGCGACGGTTGGATGTGGGGCGATTACTCCTATTCCTACCAGGCCGAAAAATCGCCCTTCCCGGTGTACAGCAATGTTGCCCATTTCCGGTTGAACGACACGACCAGGAACGTCGAAGTACAGCCCCCTTTTTTGAAAAACTACCTCCGCCAGGACACTGCGCAACGCTATGGAGACTACATTGGCCGGGTGGAATTCGACAACCAATTCACCCTGAACTCCTCTATCCCTAACGGCCGGGACACCGAGTGGCACGTGCCCTACCGCTACACGCCCGGGTTCGTAGCGGAAATCCTGACGGACACCCTGAAGCGCCCCGTTCATGTGATTGAAGGTAAGCTGATGCCCCCAGCGGATGCGGGCCTAATCTACAGCCTTGCCGCCGACAGCCTCTACCGCCTGATGATGCAGGAAAGCGACAACTTCATCGCCGAGCAATTGCTGCTAGTCTGTTCAGGTTTGAAATTCGGCTCGATGAACTCGGCAAAAATGATCGACTTCTCACTAACCAACTACCTCGACGACCTGCCCGACAAACCCCAGTGGGTGGACGGCTCCGGCCTCTCCCGTTACAACCTTTTCACGCCCAGGACTTTGGTAGCCCTTTTGAACAAAATTTACCAGACCGTGCCGAGGAGCCGCCTTTTCAACATCTTCCCCGCCGGCGGCGTTTCGGGCACCCTCCAATACAACTACCGCAACGGCAACGCCCCCTATGTCTTTGCCAAAACAGGCACCCTGCGCAACAACCACTGCCTGAGCGGCTACCTGCTCACCAAAAAAGGCAAACTATTGATATTCAGCTTTATGCACAACAACTTCATGAGCGGTGCAAGTGCCATGCGAAAGGAAATGGAGAAGATACTGCGGGGGGTGTACGAGGAGAATTGATGAGCCGTGCATCCTTGGCAGGGGAAAAAGAGGCCCTGAAAAAGCACTTTTTCAAGGCTTCTTCCTTGGTTCATCTTTATCAAACCAAACCGGTGTTTTCACATCTGGCTCGCCATTGTAGTTTACTGTTATCTCCTCACCCGCTTCGATCTTTTTGATACAATAAAAATCAATCGTTCCATGCTCGTAGTCCAGCAAATAGCGGGCATTCGGCTCGTAGGAATGGTTGTACAACGAGCCATATCCGAGGGCGATGGCGCACTGCTTTTGCGCCTCCCCCCATAGAAAATAATAGTCGTGCAAAAAAGTGTTGTGGATGATGGACAGCTCCGCTTCCGGCAACACGATGACGGGGCTTATCTCAATTAAATCGCCCTCGTCCAGCGGCTCTCCCGTGAAAACGCCCCTGCCGCCCAGGTCGCTCTGAGTGATGTATAGGAAAGGTACCCGTTGCGCCATGATGAGAGGAAGAGAGGAGGAGAGAATGAGAGGATGGCGGGAAAATTCGCTCATTCTCTCATTCCTTACCCCTCAAATTATTTACTTCTCAGCCTCACCACCGGGCATATCATTTCCTCCAAAGAAATGCCGCCGTGCTGAAAGGTGTTTTTGTAATAATTGTTGTAATGGTTGTAGTTGTTCGGATAGAGGAAGAAGATGTCGTCCTTGGCAAAAATAAAGGTCGAACTGACATTGGGCCGTGGCAGCCCGGCCTTGATGGGATCCCGGAAATCGAGGACATCCTTTTTCTCGTACTGGAGGTTGCGGCCCACTTTGTAGCGCAGGTTCGTGGTGGTGTCCCGGTCGCCAACGACCCTGGAAGGGGTATTCACCCGGATGGTGCCGTGGTCGGTGGTGATGATGAGCTGCACGTCCTTCTCGGCGGCCCGTTGCAGGGCTGTCCAAAGGGGTGAATTGAGGAACCAGGAGCGGGTCAGCGAACGGTACGCCTTCTCGTCGCCGGCCAGTTCTTTCAGCACCTCCATCTCCGTGCGGGCATGGGAGAGCATATCTATGAAGTTATAGACGATGACGGTCAGGTCGTTGTTCAGGTAGTTGTAGATATTGTCCTGCAGTTCCTTGGCATTCGCCACGTTTGTGATTTTGATATAATCGAACTTGGTAGGCTTTCGGATGGTGCGTTTTATTTGTTCGGCGAGAAAGTCGTGCTCGTGCAGGTTCTTACCGCCCTCATCGGTGTCGTTTTTCCACCATTGGGGGAATGCTTTTTCCAGGTCGGCAGGCAACATGCCGCCGAAAATGGCATTGCGGCTGTACTGGGTTGCGGTTGGTAAAATACTGTAAAAAAAGTCCTCTTCTTCCATCCTGAAAAGCTCCGATACGATAGGCTCGATGACCCGCCATTGATCGTAGCGCAGGTTGTCGAGCAGCAGCATGATGGTCGGGCGCTCTTCGGTCAGTTTGGGGAAAATCTTCCGGCGCATCAGGTTGTGCGACATGACAGGGGCCTCCTTTTTGTCGTTGATCCAGTCCTCGTAGTTTTTCACCACGAAGCGGCTGAACTCAGAATTGGCCTCGCTTTTCTGCGTGGATAGGATGTCGCCCATGGCCACCGATTCCGATGAATCTATTTTTATTTCCCAGTTGATGAGCTTGCGGTACACCTCCGCCCATTCTTCGAAACGCAGCCCGCTGTTGAACTGCATGGACAACATGCGGAACTCCTGCTGGTAGTCGGAGGTCGTTTTTTCCCTGACCAAACGTTTGTTGTCAATGATCTTTTTCAGGGTCAGCAGGATTTGGTTGGGGTTCACCGGCTTGATGAGGTAGTCTGAAATCTGCGAGCCGATAGCCTCTTCCATGATGTCCTCTGCTTCGTTTTTGGTGATCATCACCACAGGGAGCAGGGGGTTGTTCTCCTTGATTTTGGCAAGGGTCTCCAGGCCGGTAAGACCGGGCATGCTCTCGTCCAGGAACACGACATCGAAATCTTTTGACGTGTCGCATTCTTCAAGGGCATCGTGGCCGTTGGTGACCGTGACCACATCGTAGCCTTTTTTCTCCAGGAACATTAATTGGGGCTTGAGCAGGTCTATTTCGTCATCTGCCCAAAGGATCTTGATTTTGTCCATAAATGCGTGGTATTTTTTAAACTATACGAATTAGGGGTTAAGATTTTTTAGCGGTGATAATCAGGAGTTTAAATCATGGCGTTTTTAAAAACCACCATGCTTTTGTCCCCGAAACCACTGAAAGTCAAGCAGTTATTTCAACCCCTAATTCGTATAAACTATGATGATGAATGAAAAACTATGAACGAATGCCGGGCATGTTCATCTTTCAGCGTTCATTGTTCCTCATTTTAAAATGGTTACTTTTTTGAAAGGCCACCGTCAAAAGGCCGCCCTGAATTTCCCGCCAAAATTACCAATTCGACGCCCCCCGCCAAAAGATTTCCATATCCCTTGACTCCTTGACCAATAATCCCAAAAGGTTTTTATCGAATTTCTCTGACAACTTCTATGAACAAAAAAGCCCGGCGACTATTTCAGCCGGGCTTTTGTTTTTTCTGAACGATAGCCTGGTAGGGTTTATTCTTTCATCAGCAGTTTCTTGCAACAAAAGGCACATTATGCTGGTGGACGGTTGGCGGTGGGCTTCCCTTTGATTGTCGTGGTCCTGATTTTCAGGAAAAATAACGATGCCATCCACACATTTGTACAGGCCTACCGCCGCCAGTTTTTGGGCACCAACCTCCTGAACAGTTTTCAACATTGCGGGGCCAGGAGGAATGCCTGATGGCTGACCCAATAATAAGGCCGGACAATTGGAAAGGTTCAACGATAAGGTTTTTAAATATAGACCAGGGAGATAATTGCAGCGCATGGAAGCATGTGTATTGCTGTTGCCTCACTACCCGGCCCTTTGCCCCTGACTGCTTCTACCGTTGGCTTATCCAAATCTTTTTCACCGTTACTGGCATTTCCCCTTCCTGTAATTTTACAAAATAAATGCCCCTCGCCAAATCGGGAAGCGGAAAATTTACCGAAGCATCACCGCTAGTTCCTGTGTTGCAATTTCGTACGGCGGCCACTTTCCCATCCCTGCCCAACAAGGTTAATTGCATGGGTCTTTCCGCTTCAAAATTTGATAGCAAGACAGTCAGGTTGCGGTGGCTGCTGTCTGGGAAAACTTCCATGTCCCGCTTGTTGGCCTGCCTTTCTTTTACACTGCTGGAAAAATCATAATCATGCGTCATCCAGCCCATGCCGCCGTTTGGCAGCACGTTGCTGTCAAAGTCAAAAAACGTGGCGTGTTCCTGGTGCGAGCCTTGCCCCCACTGTGTCCAACAGGTGGAAGACACCCAGGCAGGCTCCCAATAAATGACGCCGGAAGCACCTTTGCTGATGACCTCCTGCGTCAGGTCCACCAGCCATTTGCGCTGGTTTTCCGGGCTGGCCGGCGAGTAGTTGGGGTGGACATCGTTGATGATGTTGTTGGCATTGTCGTTGCTGGCCGTCGTCCAGATGTAGCCTGTTTCAAAGATCATCACCTCCTTGCCAGGGTATTTTTGCTTCAACTCTGCGACGATGTTGCCTGTATCATCTATGTCGGTCGGCTTGTGCCAGGCCCAGTAGTATGACATGCCGATGATGTCGAAATCCGTCACGCCGTTGTTCCAAAAACCCTCCATGAGCCAGCCGGCATTGGCGGGGCCGGCAATATGCAAGGCCACTTTTACGGTTTTCCCGGTCGTGCTTTCCACATCCCGCACCGCTTCGATGGCCCGTTTAAAAAGTTGGCTGTTTCGGTTCCAGTCGAGCTTCCAACCGCCCGTATCGTCGGCTTCAGACTGAATGATACCCTTGTTGGTTTCATTGCCAATCTGCACCATGTCAGGCAAAAGGTTGTCAGCGTTGAGGGTGAGTAGGGTGTAGGAAATGTAGTTGTACAACGAGTCTTTGAGCATGGGCAGGTTGTCCACCACGGCGTTCCAGGCGTTGGGCACCCGCTGCTTGTCGGGGTCGGCCCAATTGTCGGAGAGATGGAAGTCGAGCAATACCTTCATGCCTTTTCCCCTGGCCCGTTGGATGCTTTTCTTTACGTCCTGGAAATCGGAGTAGCGGTGGCCGCTGTTGAGGTTGTCGTACCAGGCTGGGGTGTGCCACAGGCGCAGCCTCACAAGTCCGCAGTTGTTGTCGGCAAAAATCTGGTAAGGGTCTTTGTCGGTGCCGTTTTCCTTGTACACCACGCCGCAGTCTTCCATTTCGTTGACGTAGGAGAGGTCGGCACCGAAGAGGAAGGATTGTGCGGTTGTGGTTCGGCTTCCAATGAAAAATGCCAGGATAGCGATGGCGGGAATTGATGGTATAACTTTCATGGTCGTTGTGTTAGCGATTGTTTCAAAGCCTAAATGCCAGGTATAGAGAGGAACTTTTAGAGCGGTGTGAGTTTGAACGGCTGGCTTAAAAAATAGTTATTAGATGCACCCGAAATCTGCTTACGAGCAGGTAACTATTGAAGCATATCTAAATTGCATACAACGGCCAAGTTACAATCATTCCGAAAAACCCTGCCCCAGCTTCCACTTGTAAGGGTTGATTTTCAAGTCCTCCAGCTTCTCTTTCAACTTATGGTCTATCAGTTCCTTTTGCCAAACAATGTTGGCAGCCACCCGGTGGGCGGTCACTTCAGTGTCGTATTTCACCTTGCTGTGTACTTCGTTGCTCAGCAGCGTCACTTTTTCGAGGTTGGCCATTTGAAAGACGTGCTCGTGCTCGTGGAGCAGGTAGTCGTAGGGGCTGCGGTAGGAGATGAGTTTCACAAAAATCGGTGCTGTCTCAATGGCGATGAACAACAGCATGATAAAAATGCTGGCGAAATAGATGGCCTCGCTGCCCTGCGACAAGCGGTGGAGGGCGTCCATGCGGGCAGCCATGCCGCCGTAGCCGTTGCGGGAGAGGTTGGCGATGTCGGCCTGTACGGCGGTTTCCAGCGTGGTGATGGCCATTTCTTTTTCTTTTATCAGCGGCAGGCTCAGCGCCAGCAGGCTGTCCAACTCTACCTGGGCTTTGTCGGCGTCGGCCTTTTTGGCCCGGTAGATAGGGCCGAGGTTTTTATGCCCGGAGCCGCCGGTGCCGTCGGCCTCCATCTGGGCGATGCGGGCGAGGGTGTCACGGGCAGCCGTTTTTGATACTATTTCGGCTTTGAGTGTAGCGATTTGCTGTTTTTGTTCATCTATCTGCACCTGGTAGCGCTCCTTCACCCGGTCTTCCTGGTTTTTAAAGACCTCCTGCTCCATCACCACCAGTTCGGCGTTGATTTCTTTTTCAAAAATCTTCAGTTCCAATGGTTTTGAAATTACAACGGCCAACAGCACGGCCAGCGCCAGCCTCGGTACGGCGATCACCAGGTCCCGGTACCATTTGCCGTAGCTTTTCATGCTCATCACAATGTAGCGGTCAAGGTTGAAAATCATCAGGCCCCACACCAGGCCGAACACCACCGCCATGATGTAGGAATCGAACACGGTGTAGAGCGCATAGCCCGCCGAAAAAAAGGCAAGCACGCCCGTGAAAAACACGGTCGCCCCGATGCCGAGGTACTTGTTTTCGTCGGTTGGGCATTTTTCCAAAATGGAGTGGTCAACGCCGGAGCAAAACAGAAAAAATTTTTTCAGTCGGGTCATGTCTGTACAATTTTGTGGGTGAAAAAGGATGCTTGACAGCAATTGGGAAATTCAGGAATTGGAAATTCGGCCTGCCAATTTTTCAATTTCCTAAAGCTTAGGTCTTGAGGCAAGGAAGTCACAGATCAACTTCAAAAGAGCTTGGAATATTGAAAGCAAGTGAATTTTTTCGATGGAATGCAAGCTGGAAAAGATGGAATGCCGGGCTTATATATCGCACTGCTGGATTTGGCCATTTGCCATTGGCAAAGGCTAACGGCCAACAGCAAGCTGGCAGAGCCATCCGTATTTCAGTAGGAAGATGGGCCAAATAAAAATTACCGCACCACGCTAACCGTCATTTTAGGGTCGTAATCCCCCTTGATAACAGGCGATTGACGGTTCACGGTGTATTCACGCACATTTTTGTCCACAAAGTCAAAAAGTTCCTGCACGGTTACGATTTTATTTTTGTCCGCATCGGCTTCACCTTTCAGGCCCCGGATGAGGAAATGGCTGAACACGCCCTGGCGCAGGCCGCTGCTCTCCAGCGAGGTTTCTTCGGATTTGGAAGAAAGGATGAGTGCGGTGCCGGCATTGGCTTGTGCAAGGGTTTTGTAGTAATCTTCCAGCACATTGCGGATTTCGCCGCTCTTCATGGCCAGCAGGCTGCCGGAGTGGCAGGCGTCGGCGATGCAAAGCTTGTACTTGGCCGGGCTGCTTTGCAGTATTTCGTTGATTTCCTCGTGTTCGAGCTTGTTGTTGGCCCCATCGAAGTCAATCGGCAGGAAGGAGCCACGCAAGCCGTGGCCGGAGAAGTAAAGCATTACCAGATCGTTGGGGCCTGCTTTGCCGAAGGTTTCCTTCATGTTGGAGAGGATCTTCTCCTTGGTGGCATCTTCGTCAATGAGGATGCGGATCTGGTCGTCTGCCAGTGCCCCGCCTTCTGGGCTTTTCAGGAAGGCGTACATGCGGTAGGCGTCGTCGTCGGTGTATTTCAGGGTCTGCATGTGGTTGTAAGCAGAAATACCCACGATGACGGCCCACACCTTCATTTCGGAAGCCTTGCGGATGGCGATGTACTCGTCGGGGGAGAAGGTGACCGGGACAGGCTCCTCCTGCTTTTTGGGGTTCTCTTTGCCCATGTACGAGCCGTCTTTCCAGAAACCGGTCACCTCGGTGCCGTCGGCCAGGAAGAGTGTGCCCATGCCATTGAAACTGCCCATCGCCCAGGCGCCTTTGTACCGTTCGCCGTTGGCATAGTAGATGACGCCATCCCCATCGGGCTGGTTATTGGAAAAAGTACCGACATATTTGGCTACACCGTCTTTGAAAATATAGGTGCCTCGCCCGTTTTGGCAGTTGCCCTCCACACAGCCGACGCGGCCATGCTCTATTTGCGGGTTGCCGAGGTATTCCCCTTCTTTCCATTCGCCAGTGGTCTGTGTTTCGTCAGCGTAGTAAAAAGTCCCCTTTCCATTTTTCAGCCCAGCCTGGAACGAGCCGACATAGCGATCGCCATTGGTATAGGTAAAAGTGCCCCAGCCATCGGGTTTTTGTGCCTTGAACTGCCCCTCGTATTTGCTGCCGTCAGGATAAGCAAAGACGCCCTGCCCGCTTTCACAATCCCCTGAAATGCAACCCGATTGGATGTCGGCTTCCGTAGCGACCTCGTCGTGAAAAAGATCTTCGATAACCTGGCCGTCCTTGTCCAATGGCAGCCCCATTTTCCATTCCCCTTCCCAGGTCCTGCCATCTTTGGCCGTTTTGATGCCGTGGCCTTCCGGGTAGCGGTGCGCCCATTCGCCCCGGTAGGTGCTGCCGTCGGTGTAGTAGCAGGTGCCGATGCCGTGTGTTTCGCCATCCTTGAACTGGCCGATATATTTTGCACCGCTCGGATAGAGATAGATGCCCGTGCCATTTCTGCAGTCGCCGGAGATGCACTGGGCCTGGGCAGTGGTTTGCAGGAAGAGCAATAGGGTAAAAAGGCTGAGGATGTTGGATAGCTTCATGTTGCGCAGGAGGATTTTTTTTCAGTAAATAAGGTAAAGTTAACGTCAGGAAAAGGGAGAAAGGTATAATTGATAGTGGTAATTTAAGGGGCGACACATTGGAACAGTGCGTCTTTGAAATAAACATGCGCTCACAATCAATCACTTAGGCTTATAGCGATTACCATTTTTTGAACGCACAGATCAAGGGAAGGAGGCTGGGGATAAATTTGGTGCCCCTTTCCGGTATTTTTGTGCAGGTGCTTCAGCAGCGGTTGAAAACCAGTACCTGAAAACACACAAAGCACATAAATGCCCAAGCATCCTAAATGCCTTTCCCCTGCCCATGATCTGTCAGTTTACAGTCTCCGGTTCCCGAATTTCCTTTAACGGAAGGACGACGAAAAAGGAAGTTCCTTCCCCCTCTTTGGTTTCAAAATAAATGTCGCCGTTGAAGGATTCGATGATGTTCTTGCAGATAGCGAGGCCCATGCCCATCCCAGAGTTTTTCGTGGAAAAATTCGGTGAAAAAACCTTTGGCTGTACATCGGCAGGGATGCCTGTGCCGTTGTCGGTTACCCTGACAATGGCATTTCCATCCTGCTGGTAAAGGGCAAGCTGGATGACGCCGTGGCGGTCTTCCGGTATGGCCTGGATGGCATTTTTGTAAAGGTTGTTCAGTACCCGTGTGACGTGGTTGCGGTCGGCGAACACGTCGAATTCTTTATGGGGCAGGCTCATGGTGATGTCCATATCGGACCGTTCGTTGGCAAACAGGTGGTGGACGGAAGCGGCCAGGTCGTTGAGCGAGAATATTGAATTTTCTGCTTGCGGCATTTTTGCAAAGTTGGAGAACTCCGTGGCGATCTGGGCCAGCGATTCTATTTGCTCGATGAGTGTTCCGGATACCCTTTTCAGCAATGGCTCTACGTTTTTTGAATTTGCCTGGTAGGCATGCAGCAGGTATTGGATGCTGAGCTTCATCGGCGTCAAGGGGTTCTTGATTTCATGGGCCACCTGTTTGGCCATTTCCCGCCAGGCACCTTCCCGCTCATTTTGTGCCAGTAGGCGCGAGCTTTCTTCAATTTTCTTCACCGCCCGGTTGTAGGCATCTACCAGGTCGCCGACCTCGTCCTTCCGCTTCCACACGATGGGCTCATTGCCGCCCAGTTTGAGGCGTTTGATATTGTCGCTCAGTTCGGATAAGGCCTTTGTGATAGAAGTGGCAACCACGATGGCCAGGCCACCCGCAATGAGCAATAGAAAGACGTACACGTTGAGCAGGGTGCTCATGAAGTCTGTCACGTCGCTGCGAAGTTCCCGCTGGCGGGCATAGTATGGAATGCCCATGAAGGCGAGCGTTTCGCCATCAATGCTTTTCAGGGGCAAATAGGCTGCGGTGTAGTCGAGGTTGCCGATGCTTTCCTCCTGGTCGCTGCGCTCGTAGCCTAGCTTGGTGAGGGCCTGGAAGGCGTGGGCGCCCATTTTGGGGGCGACGAGGCCGCGCTTGAAGATGTCTTCTTCAGAAGAGGTGATGAGGTTGCCGTGCAGGTCGTAAATGTTGACGTCGAGCCGGTGAACCTCGGAAATGAGCGGTATGAGCGAAGAGAGGGAAAAAGCATCCAATTCTTTTGCGCCTTCGTCCCTTTCCTCCCTTTCTTCGTAGCGCTCCCTTTCTTTTTCCCCCAGTTCATGCTCGATGAGCATGGCTATCTTTTCCCTGATTTCCCGTTCTTCCTGGCGCTCCCGGTGCCAGGCTTTTATTTCATAATTGACATTGGCCAGGGCGGAGGTCACTTTGCGGTCGAGGCGGCCTTTGTGGTAGTTGTTGGACGATTGCTGGAAATACCAGACCGTGACGAAACCGATGCCCAGAAATGAGAACAAAATCATACTGATGACCCAAAACTGGAACTGGTTGCGCAGCGACGGCTTGGTAGTGCGCAGAAAGTTGAGCGGTCCGGGCAGGGCGTTTGTAAAATAATTGAGAACGCTGAACAGCAGCACGGCCATGACCAGCAGGGTGAAGACATAGGAAAACAAGGAAAGTGGTTTGATATAGCCGCCCGTGTCGCGGCCTATTTTGATAACGATGTCGTCCGGGGCGTGAAACAGCAGTTCGGAACGCCTGCTGGTATGTTTCACAATGCTCGACTCATTGACGGGTGGCAGCGGATCGGTGAGTTGCTTGCCGTAGGCTTTGTTCCGCTCTTCCACCAACAACCCGTCCTGGTAAATGCCATAGTCGTAGTCGTCGAGTTCGAACATGTTTTTGTATTTTTTATCCAACAGCAGCTCAGTATAGACCTTCGAGGGGGTGGAAAATGAGCGCCTGAAATTTACAAAAACCTTCAATGGCTCCGTAGTTCTCAGGTCAAGCCGCAGCAGGTAGCCAGGATCCCTGGTTTTTTCAGGTTTGAACCTCAAGTCCCTGCCAATGGTGGGGTTGGCCTGCTGGAACTGCTGCTCCAACTGGCCGAGGGATTTTTCCTGGTCGGTAAATGCGATCCGCCCGTCGTCCTTAAAAAAACCATAGAGATTGAACTCGTAGTTGTGGAGCAGGTATTTGTTGGTGCCCAGTTGCCGCTCAATGATGTCGCGCGCTTCTTCCCTCGGCAGGGTCTCCGGTTCGTAGAGCCGGATCATTTTGTTCCATTCATAAAGGGCAGAATCTGACAGTAGGTAAGTTTCAATTTCGGTAATACCGGTGACCGCCAGGGTATCCTGGTAACTGGCCAGGGCTATTGCATATTCCAACCTGCGCTCATAGTCTTTGTCGCCGTTGTACTTATACAGCAAAATGGAAGTAAGCCCGGCAAACAGCATCAGCCAGCCTACCAGCCAGCCCAGCGTCATCTTTGGCACTTCTATAAAAAACTCAAATACAACGAGATAAATGGTAGCCGCCGCCAGGAAATGGAAAAGGGGCAAGTGCATCTGGCCGTATATTACGACGGGTGTTGACAAAGCAAGCGATACGGCCATGCTCGCCAGGCGCCAGTTCTTGCTTAGGCCAATCCGGTGGATGGCCATCATCATCCGGTGGCTGAACAGGAAAAGGGCAAGCAGCAGCAGCACTACGCCAATCATGGCCAGTACACTCTGGGAATTGAGGTTGAAGACATTTTCAAAATCAAAAACAATGGATGAATCGAGGACGATGGATTTGAAAATGCCACAAACCATCAGGATGCCCAGGTTGATAGCAAAAAAGTTCAGGGTGGTCAGGCCAAAGCGGATGGCCAGGGAAGGGTGCAAAAACTCCTTTACCTGGAACTCCCGGTTGAAAAAGACCATCATCCATACCAGCAGGATGATGTTGATGAGCAGTTCTCCCAGGGAATTGACCCCTTCCATGATGGGTTCGGTAAAGACTTTTGAAAAAGTCTGGAAACTGGCAAAATGGTTGGTGAACCCGAGGGCAATAGTCAACCACCGTACCACGACCACAGAAGACAACACAAAGGCTGCGCCGACCCAGGGCTTGTACTTTCGCACCAGATAAACCGCCACATCGTTGATAAGCATGCCAAGGGCAATGAAACCAAGGATGTAGATAAAAAACACCATTTTGAGGTGCATCTTGTCTTTCGCAGGCCCCATGGCATCGAGATAGGCGAGCGGCTTGCCTTCCATGGTGTGGATGGCGAATTTATTCCCGGTCTCTTTCAGGAACACATCGTCGGGTATAGAAAAATCTTCTGTATCGAAGCTGTTGGGCAGGTATTCGCTCTTGCTGGAGTACTCCCTTTTTACGGGCAGCAGCGCAGCGGCCAGGATGCCCTCCGGCAGGTCTTTCTTGATGATTTCAAAATAGCCGTTGGGCAGTTTGATAAGGTGGTTGACGTTGCCTTTCATTTGCAGCTCGTCGAGGTGGTCGTTGCCCAGGAAGGCCCTGTTGTTGAGCCAAAAAACGAGAGAGTCACCTTTGTAGAGGCAGATGTTGTATTTCTTGGAAGTAAGTGCCAGCAACTTGTTGAGGTTGACTTGCTGCTGGGGGGAAGGCAGGCTGTTGATGCCCCTGAGTTGTTGGTAAATAAAGCTTGTGTCGCTGAGAAAGGAATAGACTTCCGATTCCTTTTTGTGGAGGCTCCGCTCAATACGCTTCACGTAAGTTTCGAGATGGTCTTCCTTGGAAATACCGAAATCAAGGACTGAAGCCAGCCCGAAGAGCAGCAGGATTGCAGCTGTTGCGTAAAATATTCGCTTTTTCATGGTGCGCTGTTTGTCCATAAATGGGCGTAAGTTTCGATTTCCTGATAAATAACCAAATGACGGAAGTGAAAAGAAATTAGTCTAAAACAGGGAAATTGGGAAATGGGTGGTCAGGAATTTCCAATTTCATCATTTCAAACAAAGCCTTGGTGGGTAGCATTTCTAACCGAAGTGACCGATGAAGATGGCACAAAGGTAGCAGCATTTTGATTTTCAGGGGGATTAAATATTAAAATTTATTTTGTGTCCGTCTGTACTCCACCAAATCCGGCTATGCCGCAAAATTTAATCCAAAAGTTGAGAAAGACGGGCACCTGCCCCTCGGCAGGCAGGGGTGTCAACCATTAATTTCAAATGCGATGCCTATAACCGCCCTGATAGGGGCAGCACGGGGCTACAAAGGAATGTTCCCATGCTTTTTCCTGGGCAGCTTTTCCACTTTGTTTTCCAACATGGCAAAAGCCCTTATCAGCTTCCTTCTCGTCTCCCCGGGAGGTATCACCTCGTCTATGAAGCCCCGCCCTGCCGCCCGATAGGGGTTGGCGAAGGTCTCTTTGTACTCGTGTTCCTTTTCGGCGAGCATGGCATCGGGGTCGGCGGCTTCGCTAATTTCCTTTTTGAAAATGATTTCCGAGGCACCTTTGGCCCCCATCACGGCAATTTCGGCAGAGGGCCAGGCGAAGTTCATATCAGCACCGATGTGCTTTGAATTCATCACATCGTAGGCGCCGCCGTAGGCTTTGCGGGTAATAACGGTGACCCTCGGCACGGTGGCTTCGCTGAAGGCATAGAGCAGCTTGGCACCGTTCACGATGATGCCGTTCCACTCCTGGTCAGTGCCGGGCAGGAAGCCTGGCACGTCTTCCAGCACCAGCAGGGGGATGTTGAAACAATCGCAAAAACGGACAAACCGGGCCCCCTTTCGGGAGGAGTTCACGTCGAGGCAGCCAGCGAGGCTGATAGGCTGGTTGCCCACGATGCCGATGCTGCGGCCTGCCAGCCTGGCAAAACCAACCACGATGTTTTCTGCAAAGTCCTCATGGATTTCAAAAAAGCTGTCATCGTCCACAATGCCCCGTATGACTTCCCGCATGTCATAGGGCTGGTTGGAGTTTTCGGGTATGATGGCTGTGAGTTGATCCCGGTATTCGTCGCCAAGTTGGTAGGGCAGGCGGGGTGTTTTTTCTTCGCAGTTTTGGGGAATGTAGGAGAGCAGCCGCTTTATTTTTTCGATACAATCCATACCATTGACAGCGGTGAGATGGGTGACCCCTGATTTGGTGGCATGCGTGTGTGCCCCGCCCAGCTCTTCGGCAGTCACTTCCTCATTCGTCACTGTTTTCACCACGTTGGGGCCTGTGACAAACATGTAGCTGGTGTGTTCCACCATGATGGTAAAATCCGTCATGGCCGGCGAATAGACCGCCCCGCCGGCACAAGGCCCCATGATGGCGGAAATCTGAGGGATGACGCCGGAGGAACGCACATTGCGGTAAAAAATATCGGCATAGCCGCCGAGGGAGCTCACGCCTTCCTGTATCCTGGCACCACCTGAGTCGTTGAGGCCGATGACGGGTGCCCCGTTTTTCATCGCAAGGTCCATGATTTTGCAGATCTTTTCGGCATGGGTCTCCGAAAGCGACCCACCGAAAACCGTAAAATCCTGCGCAAAGACATAAACCAGGCGGCCATGAACGGTACCGTAGCCAGTGACGACCCCATCGCCCAGGACGATTTGCCTTTCCATGCCAAAATCGTTGCTGCGGTGGGTGACCAGCATGCCTATTTCTTCAAAAGAACCCTCATCAAGCAGGAAGTGGAGGCGTTCGCGGGCGGTGAGCTTTCCCTTGGCATGTTGGGAGGCGATACGCTTTTCTCCTCCGCCCAAGTGTGCCTCTTCAATTTTTTGCTGGAGTAGTGCTAATTTATGATCCATATTTTACAGTGCTGTTTTTATTTGGGAGGCAAAGTTGCGAAATGGCGTGGGAAGTTTTGGCAATAAGGCAGATAATGGGCAAGTATTGTGCGGCGCTATGAAACCAGCGGCAGCCAAAGACGGACGTCCTGGCAGCCGCTGTTTAGTAACGATGAAAAAATAACTTCCCTATTTTGATGTTGAAACCCCAGCACTGGACGGGTTTTTAAAAAATAATCCCGATGTGAAATCGGGATTATTTTTCCTTCGATCCTTTGTGACGCCTATCCAAGTTTTTTTAGAATTTCTGAAGCCTTAGCTTTCAAGATAGGAGTAGCGGGCAAAGTGCCTTCGGATATTTGTTTCAACCAATAAGAAGACTGGGCCGTATTGCCTTCTTTTAAATAAGAAAGTGCCAGGTACCAGGCCGCCTGGTCTGCCAGGCTGGCGTTTGAAGACAGTGTTTGCAACAGGTCCCGGGCTTGTGCTGCCTTGCCAGTTTCCAGCCAGCAAATAGATAAATAGAGGCTGTCTTTTGCCGTTCCTTCATTGGATGTTAGGTAGTCGGATAGGACATTGGCGGCGGCTTGAAAATCTTTAACCTTGTAAAATCCGGCGGCTTGATCCAATTGCCCGGAAGGGACGAATCCTGAACGGTTGGTGTCGAATTCGGGGATGGAGTAAAACTGGGCGTAGAGGGCCTCCGGGGAAGGCGGGCGGAGCGACCACCAAAGGCCAAAAGCTAACAGGGCGGCAATCACAGCAGCCATGGCCCAGCTTATGGCGGATGGCAGCCGCCTTATCCTGGCGGTTTTTTTAACGGGTACCTGCTCCTGGTGGATGGTTTTCATTTTGGCCAGGAAATCTGCCTGGCCTGCCATCTCGATGCTTTTGAAAACCAGCAATTCGCTGGCATAGGCCGCCGCAAAATCCGGGTCGGATTGCAGGCGGGCTTCAAAGCCTGTCCGTTCCTCCGGGGCCATGTCGCCCAGGTAGTACCTTTCAAATAAAGTCAGGAAGTCGAGGTTCTCATCATATTTCATTGCAGGAAGTTTCTGAGGCCAGGCTGCCGGGCCGCGATTTCCCGCAACCGCTTCATGCACTGGTGTTTTTTGTTTTTCGCCACCTGTTCGCTGGCGAAATTGAGTTCTTTCCTGATCTGTTCCATCCGCATCCGGTAGAAAAAGAACATGACCAGTACACGCTTGCAGTCAGGGCCTGTTTGGTCGAGCAGTTGGGCCAGGGCCTGGTTTCGTTCATCGGTTTCGAGCTGTGTGGAAAAATCATCATCCAGGGGTATGTATTCATGTTTGTCTTCCAGGGTAGTGATCCGCTTGTCTTTGCGGAGCCGCATCAGCCATTGGTTGCGGCAGATGGCATACAAAAAGGTTTTTGAGGTGCTGGTTAGTCGGAAACCAGGCTGTTTGGCAAGGTTGAAAAAAGCCAACATGCCATTTTGCATTACATCGGCTGCGTCGTCTTCTGTGCCATGGTTGGATGTCACCAGGTGCTCGATCAGCCCGTAATGTTCGCTGTACAGGAACCGCAAGGCTTTGTCCTGCAGGCGGGTTTCACCGGAATTCAGGTATTGCAAAAGTTGGTCGTCGGTTAACCGTTCCATGCGGTCTCAGGTTTTATTGATGGAATCGGCCAAAGGTAACATGCAGAGGTAATTTATTAAGCGAAGCTTGAAATTTCGCTCCAAGCAAAGTTTGACAGGGGGTACAGGGCCTGCCCCCGTACGGATCGGGTTTTACCAAATATGGGACAGTGCCTACCGGATACTGGCCCATCTTAACCAAAAACAAAATTCCCCTTGCTGAAAAATTAGCCTACCCTACCTTGGGGGGTATTTTTTAAAATGTTATATTTCCGCCACACGTACCTGCAAGTGCCTTTTACCGCGCTGTTCCCGGCATTTCGGGGCCATGTACAAAAACCATAGAAGATGCCTAAGTCCCTCGCCACACCTACCTGTTTGATGCTCCTGCTCATTTTATTTTTATCAAACGTTTCATTCGGTCAAAATATGCCGGATTTGTTTTTTGTGGTCAACCAGCCTGCTTCGCTAGCCGGCAACTATGGGTTGGCCAACTCCAATCCGGCAAACCCTCCGTGTGGCTCCATGGGCGAACTTGCTTTGTATCAAGATGTAGATGGGAATTCCACGGGCTGTGGCGCAGCAGCCAATGACCTGAACGGAAAAATTGCCCTGATCGACCGGGCCGATTGCAGTTTTGATGAAAAAGGCATCAATGCAGAAGCTGCCGGGGCCATTGCCGTCATAATTTGCAATGACAACATGGCCGACCCTGATGAAATATTCAATTTTACCGTTGCACCAGGAGCTTTTACCATCCCTATGGTCATGGCCAGTTTGAACACCTGCCAGAATTTCAAAGCAGTTTTGCCTGAGCTGGTTACGGGCAGCTTCGACTGCAACTTGCCATTGGTGGACACCATCGGAGGGCCCTTGTATGTTTATGGTTGTCCGGACAGCAACCTGACCGTCTGCCTGGCACTGGACTCTGCCTTTGCTGACCCTAATAATTTATTCCAGTGGTTCGGCCCCAATGGCCTGCCGCTGACGCCTGCCCCTTCCCCGGATTCCTGTTTTGTGTTCATGTCACTCGATACTACCGATGAGGGGCTTTACACTGTTGAAATCACGAACCCCAATAGTCCAGGGCAAATCCTTGTTTTCGACTCCATTGTGCTCCAATTGTTCCTGTTCGACAGTGCTGGCACCAAATATTTTCCCGATCAGGCGGTGATATGGTTTGGGCCAGATGCCGACGAACCCTACCGGGAAGACCTCAGGGACACTTTCCTGGCCACAAAGCTGGCTGCTTGTATTTGCGATTCGCTGGAATTATGGAGGTTGTTGGATGGCATTGTCACTTCCGGGACGGACATGCTGATTGACCTCGAATCCAAAGTCTGCAACCTGGACGGGAAAACCAAAATCGAGGAAGCCGGGCTGAATTACCTGGTAGTCACCAATGCCCCCGGCTCTGGTATTATCCGCATTGGCCAGAAGAACCAACAAATGCCGGTCTATGAGCAGTTAGAGCTGGCCCCGGCAGCTTCAGTGGAAGACGATACGGTGTTGGTAGCCGTCGTTGATGTCGGCATTGACATAGATCATACAGACCTGGCCAATCTTATTTATCAAAACCCAAACGAAACCTCTAGCCCCGGCGACGACGATGGCAACTGCCAGGACGACGATTTTAACGGTTACGATTTTGTCGGCGACGACAACGATGCTCTCGAAACTTCCAACAGCCACGCCACCCATGTAGCCGGCATTATCAAACAGGTGTTCGTGGATAACTTGCCCGGCCCTACCTCCACAAGGCTGGAGTTGCTGAACGTGCGCACCCATCAATCCGACGGATCTAGTGGGGTCTATGACGTGACCTGCGGCATCTATTACGCCTACAAACAAAATGCTGATATAATCAATTGCAGTTGGGGATACGTTGGCAGTGAATCGGAAATTATGAAGCGCTCCAT
Source organism: Lewinellaceae bacterium (assembly GCA_020636005.1). Taxonomy (GTDB): domain Bacteria; phylum Bacteroidota; class Bacteroidia; order Chitinophagales; family Saprospiraceae; genus UBA6168. The sequence goes on along the minus strand of JACJYR010000001.1, from coordinate 2,988,449 downwards.
CAAACAGGCGGGCCTTCCCAACGACGCAACAAGCCATTGCGGTTCCTTCATCGTGACCTCCGCCGGCAATGAAAAAAACGACAACGACCTGACACCCCATTGGCCGTCCAACTTCAGCAGCCAGTTTAATCACCTCATCGGCGTAGCGGCGGTGGACTCCACAACCCAAATCATGGACTCTATTGCGGCAAGCGTGACAAGCACTGGTTTTTCAAACTTCGGGCAAGTAGTGGACCTCGCCGCCAGGGGAATATTCGACAGTGACGCCGCAAGCCCGATCGTGGGCAACAGCAATAAGGAAATAAAAGAAGGAACCTCTATGGCTGCCGCCAATGTCTCTGGTGCTGCAGCAGTGCTGTTTGCCGTGCAACCGGGGCTGAGCCCATCCGATGTAAAAACCCTCCTGAAAGACCACGCTTTTAAAAATAGCCTGTTTACCAGCCTGGTAGAAAGTGGGAACCTCCTTTTTGTCAGCCGATCCATACAGGAAGCAACGGCTTTTACTCCTTCCCCTTGCCAGACAGGGACAAGCGACCCTGTAGCTTCCTTACTACCTGCCAGCATTTTCCCCAACCCCTTTTCATCCGGGGGGCTTTATGTAGGTTATATTTTATTGGAAAAAAACAGGAATACCACCCTGGTCATCAGCGACCCATCAGGAAGGGAAATCCACCGGGCCGATTTGGACAGTGTCCCCGGTGAACATTTCTATTATTGGAACGGGAAAGGCAGTTCAGGGCAGTTGATACCGCCAGGCATCTATTTTTTAACCATCAAACTGGACGGCAAGCCCGCCTTTTCGGGCAAGTTTATCAAGCTATGAGCAAGCATTTCTTCTATGAAACAAACATGGGCCTTATTTTTTTTCTTTTTGAGTTTAAACATATCCCCCCAAGCCCAGACAGCCTCGGCACCGCTCGCTGAAGAAGCGGCTACACTGGCCGCCCAAGGCGATTTTGATAAAGCAAGCGGACTGCTACTCCAGGCTATGGAGGTTTCAGTGAAGGATGGCGATTGGCCGGCTTATCTACAGATCGGCATTACCTATGCCGCCAACCTAAAAAAACTGGAAGGCCCGGAGCCCTCCAGGGTATTCCTGCTTTCTTTGTTGAGGACAGGCAGGGAAAAGCTTGGCACCCGGCATGGTGCAGTGGCGGCGGTACTGCACAAATTGGGTGTCCACCATTACGTGGCTGACGAATACGAAGAAGCGGTGGCTTATTTCAACCAAGCGCTTGCAATAAGGCAGGCCGTTTTGCCCCCCATCCATCCTGACCTGGCTAACAACCATTATGTCCTTGGCGTCTGCCTGCCTTACACCGGAAACTATCCGGGTGCCTTCGACCACCTGAAAGCTGCCCTGGACATTTATAAGCAAATAAACCAGCCCGGAAAGATCGCCGACTGCGAACAAGAACTAGCCAAACTCTACACATCGGAAGGCGAGTATTCTATTGCACAGGGTTATTACCAGTCGGCATTGGAAAGATACCAGGCTTTGTTTGGGAAAGACAGCTACGAAGTAGGCTTCCTTTACAACCGCACTGGCATACTGTCCTTTCAGCAAAAAAAATTCGATGAGGCAGTTGGCCAATACAACGAGGCTATCAAGGCTTTTAACAAAAACACCGAAGACAACCGGGACGATATCGCCAACACCTTCAACAACCTGGCGAACGCCCAATCCGCCAAGGGCAATTACCAGGAGGCGCTCAGTACCTACCGGCGCGTACTGGGCATGAAAGAAGCAATGTACGGGGACGTACACCTGGAAGTGGCATCTATCTGGCAAAACATCGGAGATACCTACCTGCGCCTTCGAAACCCTGCCGATGCCCTTGAAGCATTGGGCAGGGCGCTGGCCATCAGGAAAAAAATTCTTGGGGAAAAGAAGCACCCTAAATACAACAAAAGCTACCACAACCTGGGGTGGGCATACCTGGAAATGAAGGATTTTCCCAAAGCCATCGCCTTTTTCCAAAAAGCCATCCAGCAGCAAATCCTCAACTTCAACGAGGATGATATTTTCAAAAACCCGGATCTCAAAAAGGCGGAGTTCCTCGACGTGAAGCCCAGCCTCCTCGCCGATTTTGAGTACAAGGCCAAAGCCTTCGTCCAATGGTATGCACTGTCGGGCGACATCCGCCACCTGCAGGGCGCCTGGGCCGCCTACCATGCCTACGGCGAACTGACCGACCTGATGCGGGCCGATTTCACAGCAGGTGGCTCGAAACTCTTCTGGCTCCAGGAGACCTACCCCGTGTTTGAGGCGGCCATTTCCACCGCTCTGCTGTTGTTTGAAAAAACCGGGGAGGCCCACTACCGGGACGATGTCTTTTTCTGGATGGAAAAAAACAAGGCTGTCCTCTTGCTGGAATCCCTCAACGCCGCCCATGGTAAGACCTTCGCCAACATTCCCGATAGCCTCTTGCACCGCCAGGCCAGCTTGCGCCAACGCATTGCCGACAAAGAGCGGGATCGCCTGGATCTGAAACAAGAGCCTTCCACGCCCGACAGTGTACTGGCGCAGATGGAAAACGAAATATTCCGCATGGGCAGGCAATTACAGGGCATCGAAGAGCAACTCCAGCAAAAATTTCCAGCCTATCACCGGCTGTTGCAAGATTTCCAGGTGGCCACTGTGCCTGGTATCCAACGATTTTTGAACGACCAGCAAATGCTGATCGAGTTTTTCACGGGCGACTCCCTTGTGTTTGGCGTTGCCATTTCAAGACGATCGGTAGCTGTGCACACGGTCCAATTGGCCAGCATCCAGCCTCCCTTGGCCCGGCTGAGGGCTTTGCTCACAAAATTGCAGCCTGACGACGGCAGGGTTTATTCGGAAAATGCGCTCCTGCTCTACCAGCTTTTGTTGGATCCCCTGCTGGCAAAAATGCCGTCGAAGGCGGACGAACTGTTCATGGTGCCAGATGGACTATTGTCCTACCTACCCTTCGATGTTTTACTTTATCAGGAACCAACCGGGCCAGGTTTTTCAGTCAACATGCCCTATTTATTGCAGCGCTGGGCAGTGAGCTACGGTTACTCGGCCACAATCCTCCTCGATCAACCGGCGGAAAAACATAACCACAACATAGACTACCTGGGCATAGCCCCTTCCTTTTCCGGCGAAGCCGGGGCCATTGGCCGCAGGGCCTGCGAAGCTGGCCAGTTGGCCCGTTTAATGGCGAACCAGGAAGAGGTGGAAGGCATAGGCCTCCTCTTCCCTGGCCAGACGCTCCTGGGCGAAAGCGCCACCAAGGAGGCTTTTTTGAAGCACCTGGGCCAGTGCGGTATCTTGCACCTTGCCACGCACGCCTGTGTGGACGATGCCGATCCTGCGCAAAGCCGTATTTATTTTCAGGGCGACTACCTCTATGCCCACGAGTTGTACAACCTTGAATTGCCTTGCAGGATGGTGGTATTGAGCGCCTGCGAGACCGGCACCGGCACTTTCCGTCGGGGCGAAGGGGTGATGAGCCTCGGCAGGGGCTTCGCCTATGCCGGCACCCCCAGCATCACTACGAGCCTTTGGTCGGCGAACGACAATTCCACCGCCTCCCTCATGCGTTCCTATTATAGCTACCTCCACAAGGGATGGCCCAAGCACAAAGCGCTGCGGCAAGCCAAGCTGGACTACCTTTCCGGCCAGGAAAGCGTAGAGCGCCTCCACCCCTATTTTTGGGCTGCTTTTATCCATGCAGGCGACGTGGCCCCGATAAAAGGCGGGTTGCACCTTTGGTGGTACTTGTTGGGCGCAGTGGCTGTTGCCGCAATGCTGTTCTATTTGAGAAAAAAGGTGTTTTGACAGTACCCGGCTATTTGTCAAATAACCAAAAACAAAAAGGCAAAGACGACTGAAGCGTCTTTGCCTTTTTGTTTGCACAAAACTTCATGTACCCATTCCCCCCGCTATCCCTGTTCTTTCCGCCGGTTGATTTCGTCCCTTATCTTGGCGGCTTGCTCGTAGTCCTCCTTGCCGAGCACATCGTCAAGGAGGCGGTTGAGTTCTTCCACAGAATAGGAAGAGAGTGTGGCGCCCTTGGCGGGGCTTTGGCGCTTGCGGCGGGAAGAAGTCGTGCCGGCACTGCCCCTGGTGCTTGCCTTGGCTTCCGGCTCCTCCAATACCACGCCGGCGGCGTCGAGGATGAATTCGTAGGTAAAAATGGGGCAATTGAAACGCACCGCCATGGCGAGGGCGTCCGATGTGCGGGAATCAATTTCAAACAATTCACCGTTTCGCTCACAGACCAGCCGGGCGTAGAAGATGCCGTCCAGCAAGTTGTTGATAATCACCTCTTTGAGGTCAATGGTAAAAGTTTCGAGGGTATTTTTGAACAGGTCGTGGGTCAGGGGCCGGTTGGGGGTCATACGCTCCATAGCAACGGCGATGGCTTGTGCTTCAAAGCCCCCAATAACGATGGGGAGGCGGCGTGACCCGTGTTGCTCGCCCAGCACGACCGCATAATTGTGGGACTGCGTGACGCTGTGGGACAGGGCAACTATATCGAGTTCAATTTTTTTCATGTCCATAAATTCAGGTGTAGGGTTGGTCTCAAAAAATGGTCATCAATTACCGATTCTTGGGCCAGGGTAGGGCGTTATTCTTTTTGGTAAAATCTGACCCAGTACTTAAAAGTGTAACCTTTTTTAATAAAGTAAATGAATTTGCCATAGCCCAGTTTGCCCGACGAGGTCATTTTGTACATAGCCCCATACGGGGTTTATCCTGGCAAAAATAATAACTGGCTCTACCAAAATAAATAGCACAACACATGGCCCCCAAGCATTTTATTTCAAAAGGGGTGCGAAGTTCTGCTATTCTTTTCAAATATACAATCGCCTTGCCATCTGTAAAATGTGGGCGGTTTCTTTTATCGCCTGCGAGGTAAAGCTAAACCCTCTGTTATTAAAAGTGTAAAAATTCCAGGATGTTTTTTCAGTTGGGTGGTAGTACTAACTGAATTATAAGTAGCCGGTTTCGAACAGGATAAGACAGGTGAAAAGATCTGTAAACTAAAGCCTTTGGGCAAAATGATCTGTTGTGCTTTCTATGGCCCGGCTGGGCAATGCTGCCCTTCTCAATGCCTTTGCCGAAGCACCTCATAGAGCATGATGCCTGCTGCCACAGATACATTCAACGAATCTGTGCCTCCCTGTTGGGGAATGCGGAAACGCTGGTCCGACCGGCTCAACAGGGAGGGGTGTACGCCTTCATCCTCGGCACCAACGACCATTGCAACAGGGACGCTTAGATCGAGATCGAAAAGATAAGGTTCAGCTTTCAGGTCGCTGGCGAAGACCTGGATACCGGAGTTTTGGAGGAACTCAATGGCCGTTACCAGGCTCTTTTCCCGGCACACATTGATGCGGGTGAGCGCCCCTGCTGAGGTTTTAATGGCATCGGCGGTGATGAGGGCGCTTTCTGTGCGGGGCACTACCAGCGCATGGGCGCCGCAGACCTCTGCCGAGCGGGCTATGGCGCCGAAATTGCGAACGTCCGTCACCCGGTCCAGCAGCAGCAGGATCGGTATTTCCCCCTTTTCATAGATGCCCGGCACCACGTCTTCCAACCGGTAATAGGGAATAATGGAAATATGGGCGACCAGGCCCTGGTGGTTGCCCCCGACCATTTTGTGGAGGCGCTCCTTCGGTACATATTGCAAGGGGATATCGTGGATGCCGCAGAGGCGTCGGACTTCTTTTTCCAGATCGCCCCGGGTGCCGAGTTGCAGGAAGACCTTGTCCAGTTGTGCCCCCGATTCGATGGCATCGAAAATGGGGTGGCGCCCGTAAATGAAGTTGGTTGTTTTTGCTGGTTGCATAAGGTGGTGATTGGCACAAAGATAGGCAAGGGGAGGAACATTAGTTTAAACTGGCGGGCAGCGGAAGCCGGAAGGTGGGCAATACTTAGCTAGTCGAGGTCTTAATATAGGCAAAAATGACAACACCATCTGTGTTTCGGCCATGAACGCTAACTGATCCTGCCCCAATTGTGCACCTTTCTGCCCGGATTGGCCAGGTATGCCTTTAGCCGTTCGTTCAGCGGATTGGCCAATTCAGGGTCTTTTTCCAAAATGCGCAATGCAAGTTCACGGGCAGCCTGAAGGATTTTCCCATCCCGGCCCAGGTCGGCGATGTGCAGGTCGAGGAGGCCGCTTTGCTGGGTGCCTTCCATGTTGCCAGGCCCCCGCAAGCGGAGATCGGCTTCGGCAATTTCAAAACCGTTGTTGGTACTCACCATCGTTTGGATGCGTTCACGGGCCTCGGCGCTCAGCTTGAAATCCGTCATCAGGATGCAAAAGCTCTGCTCAGCCCCCCGGCCTACCCGGCCCCGCAGTTGGTGCAGTTGCGAAAGGCCAAAACGCTCGGTGTTTTCAATGATCATCACACTGGCGTTTGGCACGTTCACCCCCACCTCAATCACAGTGGTGGCCACCATGATCTGGGTTTCCCCTTTCACAAAGCGCTGCATCTCGAAGTCCTTGTCGGCGGGTTTCATCTTGCCGTGTACAATGCTGAGTTGGTATTCCGGGGGCGGGAATTCCCGGCTGAGGGCCTCGTAGCCTTCCATCAGGTTTTTGAGGTCGAGTTTTTCACTTTCCTCGATGAGCGGATAGACGACGTAGATCTGCCGCCCTTTTTCGATTTCTTCTTTCATAAAACCGAACACCCGAAGGCGGTGGTTTTCCGTGCGGTGAACGGTGGTGATGGGCTTGCGGCCAGGCGGCAGTTCGTCAATCACCGATACGTCGAGGTCGCCGTAGAGGGTCATGGCGAGGGTGCGGGGGATGGGCGTGGCCGTCATCACGAGCACGTGCGGAGGCAGGGGCTTGCTCTTTTTCCAAAGGGAGGCCCGTTGGGCCACGCCGAAGCGGTGCTGCTCGTCGGTGATAGCAAGGCCGAGGTTCTGGAACACGACCCAATCCTCGATAAGGGCATGAGTGCCGATGAGGATGTGGATGCGCCCGGCGGCGAGATCTTCCAGGATTTTTTGGCGCTTTTTGCCCTTCACCGTGCCGGAAAGAAAGGCGACTTCGATGCCCATGCCCGCCACGTAATCGCTGATGCCGATGAAATGCTGCTGCGCAAGGATTTCGGTAGGGGCCATAAGGCAGGCCTGGTAGCCATTGTCCAGGGCAATCAGCATACACAGCAGGCCCACGACCGTCTTACCGCTGCCGACGTCGCCCTGCAGGAGACGGTTCATCTGGATGCCGGCGCCCATGTCCGCCCTGATTTCTTTGACGACCCGCTTCTGTGCATCCGTGAGTTCGAAGGGCAGTTTTTCTTTGTAAAACTGGTGAAAAAAGTCGCCCACTTTGGAGAAGACATAGCCTTTGATGGCCTGCTTGCGGCGGTACTTGCTTTGCAGCAGCCGCATTTGCAGGAAAAAGAGTTCCTCAAATTTCAGGCGGCGGGTAGCGGCGTCCAGTTCTTCCTGGTTCCTGGGGAAGTGGATCCAGCGCAAGGCATCGTAGCGGGCGGGCAGTTTCAGTTTTTGGAGCATATAGTCCGGCAGGTTTTCAGGCAGGGCCTGCCCTGCTCCATCGGGGCCGGCATGGGCGATTTTTTCAAACAAAGCCTCCATGATCCGGCGGCGTCCTTTGGCGTCAAGGCCCTTGGCGTTCAGCTTGTCGGTACTGGAATAGACCGGGGCGAAGGTGCGCTCTGCTTCCTGGTTTTCCCCGGTTACTTCCTCGATTTCGGGATGGGGGATGTTGAGCAGGCTGTTGAAGGAGTTGACCCTGCCGAAAACTACATGCTCAGCCCCGACCTTCAGGTGCCGCTCCAGCCAGTAGATGCCCCTGAACCAGACCAACTCGATGACGCCCGTCCCGTCCCGGAAGCGGGCAACGAGCCTCCGCTTGCTACCCTCGCCCAACACTTCCACCTTGCGCAGCACGCCTTTTAACTGCACCTCGCCGCTGTCTTCCGTCAGTTCGCTTATTTTATGAAAACGGGTCTTGTCCACGTAGCGGTAGGGGTAGGCCGTCAGCAGGTCACCCAAAGTATGGATACCGAGTTCTTTTTTCAGCATGTCGGCCTTGACGGTACCGACGCCTTTGAGGTATTCAATGGAGGTGTCGAGGATGGTTGGCATGAATGTTTGGTTGCCGTCCTGGGTGCGCAGATGGGATTGGGGTATCTGCCCTTGGGCAAAGTTAGAACACCGTAAACTAAGTTTCTTTCGATTTAAGAAATTCGATGGGCGATATAAGATTTGAGATTTTGCGGGCACTGGTAAATCTAAAATCTGATTTCTTACATCTTATTCCTGCAATCGAAAAACAAGGAATCTAATTTACAGCGTAGTGCGTTGCGTATGCGAATTAACTTGTTGAGAGGTTGGGAAAGTTGAGCATTCAGCCAACCCAACCGAATTCAGGAAGCGGTCATTTTGCACAAGCTGTTAAGCCTGGCTACCTGAAGTTAGTTTTTTGAAATACGATACCGTTTGTCCTGGCACGAGGAAAGTGGCTTTTGAAAAGCAGCCTGCAGCCAATCAGGTTTCTCACTCGCCGAATATCTCCGCCAGCTTTGCATCCAGCGCTTCGCCCCGCAGGTTGCGGGCAATGATTTTACCTTCCCGATCTACCAGCACAGTGTGTGGGATGGAACTGACACCGTAGAGTTGTGCAGCCTCGTTCTGCCAGCCCTTCAGGTCGGAAACATGGTTCCAGACGAGGCCGTCTTTTTCAATAGCACCGAGCCAGCTTTCCTTGGTCTTGTCAAGGCTCACGCCGAGCACGTCGAAGCCCTTATCGTGGTATTTGCTGTAAGCCTTTAAAACATTGGGATTCTCCCGGCGGCAGGGACCGCACCAACTGGCCCAGAAATCCACCAACATGACTTTGCCACGAAAATCGGACAGCTTCACGGGTTGATCGTCCACGTTGTTCATTGTGAAATCAGGCGCTTCACCGCCGATGATATTGCTGGACGACATCTTGAGCATTTGCTTGATTTGTGCCAGGGCTTCCGGCTCAGTGTTTTTGTACTTATCAACATAAAGCTTTGCGTAGTCTGCCATGAGGGGGCTTTTGGCAGCCTGGAAGCCGGCGATGGTGCCGCCCAGCGCCAGCATGTAGGTGCGGGAATTGGCGGGGATTTGGTGCAGTATCCTGTCCATGAAATCCTTCTGGCTGGCAGTCGGAAGATTGACGGAGGCCAGGGTCTGCACATAGCCTTTGATGCCTTCATACACCCAGGGCATATAGTTGTAGTCTGGGTCTTTCCAATCTACGAACTCGAAATACTTGGTGGCGAAATAGCTGATTTCGTCCAGGTCGCTGGTGCCGTGATTTTGGTAGCTCAGGTAGGTGTTCAGGGCAACGACCTTGGAAAGATAAGGGCTGGTTTTTTTCAAAGATTCCAGCATTTCCAGGCGGCGGCGGTCCAGGTCGCCCATTTGCAGGATAATGGTGTTTACCATCTCTACGTTGTTCTGGGCGTTGGCTGCCTGCATTTGGCGCAGGTAGTTGGTTAGTTCGTTTTTCTGTTGGTTGAGGGTGTTTTTAATTTCTTCGTATTGGGTGTTCAATTCGGAATCCGGCAGTTGTGCTCCCTGGAACTGTTGGCAGGAGCCGTTCATGGTCACCTTCTCCTCCGTGCCCAGGATGAGCGGCTTGATGTTGTTGCCCTCGATGCCGACGTAATAGAAGCGGGGCGCAGTGGCCGGCACCTTGAACTGGTAAGACTGCCAGTCGGTAGTCGGTGCTGTCTGCACTTTTTTGAAAACAACCCCATTGAACTCGTAGAGGAAGAGGGAATCCACCTTGTTGCAGGAGTTGAGGTTGCAGTTGAGCAGCACCTCGCCCTTGTCTGGTGGGGAAGGCAAAAAAGCCGTGGTGAGAAACAACAGTACAGCGGAGAAAAAAGCAAATGCCAGGGACCTCATGAGTTTTGAATTTTGAATGAAGAGATTTGAGAGCCGCAAAAATAGGGCTAATCGGCAGGAAACGCAAAGGAGGAAGTCTTAACAAAGGCTTAATCAGCAACTTTGCCGCCTTTCAGCCGAAGGATGTGCTGTGTTTTGGCGGCCAGTTCGTGGTCGTGCGTGACGAGCACGAGGGTAGTACCAGCCTCCCGGTTCAGGTCGAAGAGCAGTTTTTCCACTACATCGTGGGTATCGGGGTCGAGGTTGCCGGTCGGTTCATCGGCGAACAGGATTTTGGGGTTGTTGGAAAAAGCCCTGGCCAACGCTACCCGTTGTTGCTCGCCACCGGAAAGCTGTGCCGGGTAATGGTCGTGGCGGTCGGCAAGGCCCACCCGCCCCAGCAGTTCCATTGCTTTTTTGGCCGCACCTTTCTGGCCCTGTAGTTCCATGGGCACCATCACGTTTTCGAGTGCCGTGAGGGTGGGGATGAGCTGGAAATTCTGAAAAACAAAACCCACGTATTTGTTCCGTACCTCTGCCCGTTCGTCTTCGTCCAGGTTGTCCAAACGTACGCCGTTCAAGGTGACGGAGCCGGAGCTTGCCCTGTCCAAACCGGCACAAAGGCCGAGCAGTGTCGTCTTACCGCTGCCCGATGGGCCTACGATGGAGAAGGTTTGCCCTTCTGCTATATTAAAACTTACATCGTCGAGTACGGTGAGCGACTTATTGCCGGAGTGGTATGTTTTCGTAAGTTGCTGGACTTCGAGCATTGAAATTTTTTTAGAAGTAAGGGTCGAAAGAGTGATACATGGGCATTCACAACCAGATTGATATGGCTGCTAACTGCCTTGAAAGGCGATAAAACATCTTGAAGTGGTAAAGGGTTTTACACCTAATAAAAATGCCATATTCGGGTTGGGAATACGGCATTTTCATGGCAGTTGATGAAATGTATTTTTAGTCAGCTACCTTTTTGAAAACAGTGTAACCAAGGATGAGAAAGATGGCTGCCAATGCCAGGAACAGGAATAAAAGTATTTTGGCAATGGAAGCAGCCCCTGCGGCGATACCCGAGAAGCCTAGTATCCCGGCCACGATGGCAATTATGAAGAAAATCAAAGCCCATTTTAGCATGACGATCAGGTTTTGGTTTTGAAAAAATTTTTATCGGAGGTAAAGCGTATTTCCTGTACGGATTGTTCAAACGGGCCATAAAAGCCTTTTGTCCTCAGCACTTCGATTTTTTGTTGTAAATCTATCATGAAGCTTTTGTGGATGATTTTTTCCACCTGCTTTCAATCCGATGTTGTGGGGTGCTTTCCGGAGAATATATACTTTACGCCAACTGGTTTTTTGCAAATGAATATTAAGGTTGGGATGGTTGGCCATCCTCAAAAATCCCGGTAGGCACCCTTCAAAAACCGGTTTGCTTCCGGGTCGGAAAAGGTGGCAGTCTCCCGGTTCCAATGCAAGGTTTTGTTTGGAAAACGCCCGGCAATCACGCCCAGCAGAATGGTCTCCGTCAGCCTGGACGCATAAGAGAACGGGGCGCTGCATTCCGCTTTTCCGAGGCAGGCATCCACAAACTGGTGGTAATGCTTTTTCCCTTCCGTATCATAATTCCTGATGGGCTCGCCCAGTGCCTTCGCTCCCTCCACCTGCGACAAGTCCAACGCTTCATATTTGCCACCCACAATCCATTTGGGGAGCTGCATGAAGTGCGGCAGGAGCAACCTGCCTTTTTTACCTATAAACATAGCGCCCTGATCGGGCAGCGGTTCATTGCCCGGCAGCATCAGATCCTTGTGCTGTTCCGGGGCGCCAGGGCCATCGTACCACACCCATTTTAAAGTACGGGTGGTGTACCTGGTGCCGGGAAATTTATACGTCACAATATTATTTTCCGGATAGCCGAACCCGGTCGGCTTCCTGCAATGGTTTTTGACTGTCTTCGGGACATCCAGTTCCAGCGCATTGTAGGGCGTGTCAAAAATATGCACCCCCATATCGCCAAGGGTACCGCAGCCGAAGTCCAGCAATTTCCGCCAGTTGCCAGGGTGGTAAACATCCTTTTTGTAGGGCCGCTCTGCGGAAGTCCCCAGCCACAGGTTCCAATCTAAAGCCGGAGGCACGGGATCGCTTCCCTCCGGTGCAGCGCCATCGAAGCCCCAGTTCTTGGGAGACCACGCCCTCACGCATTTCACCTTGCCGATGATGCCGGATTGTATTAACAGGGTGGCCAATTTATAATCATAAAAAGAATGTACCTGAATCCCCATTTGGGTCACTAAGTTCTTCTCCTTTGCCACCCGGGCCATCTCCCTGGCCTCCAGCACATGGTGGGTCAACGGTTTTTGGCAATACACCGGTTTCCCAATTTTCATGGCTGCCAAAGAGGCCGGCGCATGCGTGTGATCGGGTGTTGACACAATGACCGCATCTAGCTCCTTCCCTATTTCTCCCAACATCTTCCTGTAATCTGTAAACACCTTTGCACCAGGGTACAATTTTTTGGCCGCTGCCAGGTTATCGGCATCCACATCGCATAAAGCGGTAACTTCCACCATGCTGTGGGAGGAAATGAACTTTAGATCTTCGAAGCCCATTCCACCTACGCCAATATGGGCTGTCCTCAATTTACCGTTCTTGGCGAAAGTGGCCCCGGCAAATGCAGGCATGACCATTAACGAAGCTAACTTGGCTGATTCCTTGATGAATTCCCTTCTTTTCATGGTGTTCGGATTTTAGGATCGGAGGAAAAATAATCCCGATTTCACATCGGGATTATTTTTAAAAAACCCTTCCAGTACCGGGGTTTCAAAATCAAAATAGAGAACTTATTTTTTCATCGTTACTTGGGATCGAAGGAAAAATAATCCCGATTTCACATCGGGATTATTTTTGAAAAACCTCTCCATTGCTGGGGTTTCAAAATCAAAATAGAGAACTTATTTTTTCATCGTTACTTAGTTGAAAAAGACAGGCGTCGCAAGGATAATCAAAGAAATGGGGACGGCAAAAAGAATTGTATCAGATTGGCTTCGGGGTGGTGCCTATTAGCTTGCATTACTACGGTTGGCAAAACAAAATTTCACGCAACTGCAAGCAGGTGCTACGTTTCCAAAGCTTATCATCCTCGCGGGAAAAGTAGGACTCTGAACCTTAAAACCGACTTCTGGCCCACTCACCTCCCCCCTGAATCCCATCCGGCATATTTGTTGCTGATCCCAAAACCGCATGACAATCCCATGGGCGTATCTGCCCCAAATCTGCATATTTTAAGTTTTTGTAGGCGAACAGGCAATCGGTGTACAAGCCCGTTGCAAAATCTTTATCGAAACTGCCGCCTGCTATCCTGCTTGGCCTGATGGCCTGCCCAACAACTTCTCGCTTTCGACATCGCTGGACATTCCCTCACCCTGCCGCACACTGCGGCGCATGGTCATCCTATAAACTCAAACATACACCATGAGGGAAAAATCAACACTGATACTATTACTCGCCCTGCTTTGCACTGGCACCACCCGGCTATTTTCGCAAATCGAACTCAAACTGCAGCTTCAAACCGATGGCAAGACCTACACCCTGTCCGCCCGCCCACAGTCAGATTTCCTGCCACCGCTCGACAACCTGGTGCCACAAGCCCAGGTAACGATGGTCGTGCCCGCCGGCTCGTTTCAACCGAACAACCTGCACAGCCATGCCGGGCAGTGGGCCTTGGTACAAATAATCGAACACCCTTCAGGGAATGCAGGCGCCGACTATGCCGTATTCAAACTTTTGGCAGCCACTACGGACATCGTTTTCCAACAAGGCGTGGAAGTGCCGCTTTTCTCTTTTGAAAATGCAAAAGGCTGTACGGGTGCTTTTGAAATACTCGACCATTTCACCGACCCGCTTTACCTGTACAACAACTTGAACCTGCCCATCGGCAATACCTTCACCATCGAGGGGGCGGGCGGCGACGCCTACACCGGCAACTACGGCCAGGGTTCGGCCAACTGCTTTGCCCTGTCCAACTGCGGGATAACGTACGGCCTGGAACTGTTGCCCAATGGTTTTTACCAAATCACCCTGCAAACAAGCCCGCTTTGGCAAACGGACACCCTCGCCTCGCTGCGGGTAGCCGTGAAAGTACCGACCGGTTTTTTCGAGGTTCACCAATTGGCCAGCTTGCAGCCGAACGCCCTTTCTTTCGCAAACCTCTCCCGCTTCGATTCTCCGGCGGAGGCGCCCGGTTTCGACTACATCCAGTTCCGTATGAATGCCAGCGGGCAGGGCTTCGTTCTGCAGCCGGGTGCCAGTTTGCCCTTGTTGAAATTTGCCAACGGCGGCAGTTGCCAGGGCGATTCAATTTTTTTGGTGAACAATGCAGACGACGACTTTATGCCGCCCAACTCGCAGGCGGCAGCCGTGGGGCAGCAGGTGGTGCTGAAAAATGGCATGGCAGCCAATACCTGTACCAGCAATAACTATGCAGCGCCCTGCATGGGCTGCCTCTATACCGCCAACCTGCTTTCCATTGATAGTTTACATACGGCAGGCCCCGTAGCCTGCCTGGGCATGGACAATGGCATGATCCATATCTTTGCTTCCGGTGCCGACAATATACAGTACAGCGTGGATGGCGGGCAAACCTGGACGGGCAACAGCTACTTCAACGGCCTCGCTGCACAAGCTTATCAGCCGAAGGTGAGGGGCAATTACCAGGGTTGCCAGGTTGAAGCGCAAGGAGCGGCCATTTTGCTGGAAGAAAACAACAACTTTTCCCTTGAATTGGACGTACCGGCCAACGTCTGCAAAGGCAGTGATACTGGCTTAAAACTCCTGTCGCCAAGCCCGTTGCCAAACAATGCAGTTTACCAATGGTCGGGGCCGAATGGCTTTACTTCCAACCTTCCTGATCCCGCCATCTTAAACGCAAACCTTTTTCAATCCGGCACCTACACGCTGGCGGTACAAGCTCCTGGCTGCTCGCCCGCCACTGCCTCTGCTGCCATGCAGGTAGTGCCACCCCCTGCGACGCCCACCCTGCTGAGCAATGCCCCCGTATGCCAGGGCGACGAAATCCAATTGACCACAGATATTGACGCTGCCAAATACGAATGGATCGGTCCAGCGGGCCAAAGTGCGGCCACACTCTCGCTGCCCGGCCTGACCACTACGGGGCTGGCCACCGAAATTCCCAATGGCCACACCGCTTATCTTCCCGGAAACTGGAAAGTGCGGGTGACGGATGCTTATGGCTGTACCGCCGAAAGCGGAACTGTTTCCGTAAACATCAAGCCCCGCCCTGTGGCCTTTGCCACCAACAATGGCCCGGTTTGCTACGGCAACAGCGCCGAACTGTCAGGCAACCAGTTGCCGGGCGCTATTTATTACTGGAAAAAACAGGGAGAGACGGCCCTCTTTTCCATGCAGCTAAATCCCGTTTTAGCCAATATCTCTTCGGAGCAAACCTTTGAATTGCAGGTAGAACTCAATGGCTGCATGTCGGACAATACCTCGGCCACGACAATCGGCCTGCACCCCAAGCCGTCGGCCTTCCCGGAATTCAGCTACCAGATAGCCGCTGACTGCGCCCCCGCCAATTTGAAACTCAATGCCAATGCCACGGGCACCGGCCTTAGCTTTTTGTGGACAGGTGCCAACGGTTTCGTTTCACAGGTGGAAAACCCCATCATACCCGGCGCCAGCGCCGCCAGCAACGGGGGCTATCTGCTCGAAGTGACCAATTTTTTTGGCTGTAAAACGATGAACCCCTTCCAGGTGACCGGGGTGGTGGATGCTGTACCAACGCCCATCGTTCAGAGTAGCGGCGATGCCTGTCCCGGTGGCAACGTACAGCTTTCGGCACAGCCCTACAACAACTTTCCGGTCAGCTACCAGTGGTACCGGAACAACACGCCCATCTTCGGGGCCACTTCCAACCTGCTGAACCTCAACGGTGTACAGGCGTCCAACGAGGGAAATTACAAAGTGCGGGCCACTGTCGGGGCCTGTGTGCTGACCTCTGCCGAAACCTTTGTGGACGTGTTGACGCCACCCAGCCCGGAGCCTTCGTTTTACCTCACGCAAAACTGTGAGGGCGGCTCGTTGCAGTTTTTCTCCAACACCACCGGCATAGCGTCCTGGCACTGGACGGGGCCGAACGGCTTCACTTCCGATTCGCCCACTCCCCTCATTTACAATACCCAGTTCAACGACATCGGTGCATACGCCCTTTCGGTCGTCGGCACAAACGGCTGCGTTGCCAGCGAGGGCTTTGTGGTAGATGGTATCCTGCCCGTGCCGCCCACGCCGCAGGTAGCGACCAACAGCCCCGTTTGCCCGGAAGACGCCATCGTGCTGACGGTGCAAAACCCCGTACTGAGCGGCGACGTGTTCTACGAATGGCAAAATGGCAACGGTACCTCTATTGGTACAGGCGAAGCCACCCTGGCCATTGCCACCAACGACACATCGGCCGTGCCGCCTTTTTTGGTGAAAACCATCCACAATACCTGCCCATCCGCCTTCTCCGACCCCATACCCGTTGAGATAAAACCACTCCCGGTGGCTAGCGCAGGCAACAGCGGTGCGGCCTGTCCCGGTGAAATGGTAGCGCTCTTCGCCGCCCCCGTCGCCAATGGCGTTTATGAATGGCGGAAAGCCGGCTCCCCGCAGGTTATTTCATTTGAACAGAACCCAACGGTGCTGCTGATGGATAGCACTACTTTTGAACTGACGGTAAAATCGGGCGGCTGCGAAACGGAGGTGTTGGCTACGACGACCGTGCCCACCTACCCCGTCCCGGCTATCGAAGATTTGACCGGGGGCGGAAGCTATTGCGAAGGTGCTGCTGTACAATTGACCGCAGCGAACAGTGTTCCGTTGAGCGGCAACGTACAGTACACCTGGACCGGGCCAAATGGCCTCTACTTTACTGGCTCTGCGAACCCCGCAGGGCCGTTCCCGCTCGACATTGCCGTTTTGCAAAGCCAAAACGAAGGTGCTTATACGCTCACTTTGCAGTCGCAACAAGGCTGTGTTTCGGCCAGCCAGTCTGTGTCCGTTGATTATGTAACAATGCCGCCGCCGCCGGTGCTCACGGTTTCCGATCAGCAGCTTTGCCAGGGCGAAACGCTCCAACTGGATGCCAGCAGCTACCCCGGCAGCAGCGTGCTGTACCAGTGGTTTTTCAATAATGGATCAGGTGATTCCCTTCTCGGAACGACTGCCTTTCCGACATTGATTCAGAACAATGTCATGCCCGTCCAGGCGGGAATTTATTTTGTAAAAACCAATGTGGACGGTTGTGCCCCGCCGCCGTCGAACATGGTGGTGGTGTCTGTCGCCGGCCTGCCTGCCAGTTTGCCAACCGGGAATACAACCGCCGCTACTTTTCCCGCCTGCGAGGGGGAGGATGTGCAGCTTTTCACGGAGTTCATTCCGGGAGCCAGCTATGCCTGGTCAGGGCCGGCAGGCTTCCAGTCTTTTGTTCACAATCCGATGTTGGAATCGGTGGGTGCCAACAGGGCGGGCGACTATTTTGTGGTGGTAGGGATTCCGGGTTGCTCCGCCCAAATGTCGGCTTCAACGAGTGTTTTTGTCAAACCCCTCCCGGAAACACCTGCCTTGTCAGGGGAACCCAAAATATGCGAGGGAAGCGATGCGGAATTCTCTATTTCCAATCCGCAGGCTGGCATCGCCTATGAGTTTTATTTTGATGAAAACGACACCCTGTTAGCAGCCGGGGCGGCATCAACTTTCACTATACACCACATTTCGCCGTCGCTGGCAGGGTCTTATTATGCTGTTGCCCAAAAGGACGGTTGCACCTCCGGGCCTTCGGAATTTTTTGAACTGACGGTAGTGGAACAGTCGGCAGAACTGGCCTTTGCAGGCGACGACGGGGTCATTTGCAAAGGTGAAAGCCAAGCTGTGCTGCAAGCTTTGCCGCCTGTCGTCGGCACGGGCAAATGGGTTTCACTGGACGGGGCGGCCATCATCCACCCCACAATGGCAGCTACGCCCGTGATCAACCTTCAACCTGGCGCCAACCGCTTCGTGTGGCAGGTGGGCAACCCTGTTTGCCAGCAGTTCAGCGCAGACACCGTGGTGGTCTTTTCCGAAACAATAGCGGCGGCGGGTGATAACTTCATCCTGTCTTTCAACGACAGCCTGTCCGGCATTGACTTGCTGGAAAACGATGCCTGGCAAGGTACCCTCGATCGTGAATTTTTCATTTTAAACAAACCCAAAAAAGGCACGCTACGGGAAGATGGCACCGGCACGATCAGCTACCGGCCCTATCCCAACGCTTTCGGCGAGGATGGTTTCAGCTACGGTATCTGCTCCATGCACTGCCCCGACGTGTGCGATACGGCGCAGGTGAGAATCTTCATCGAAGGGAGCAACGGCGACCCATCCGATTGCTTCGTGCCGAACCTGATTACCCCCGACGGCGACGGGGCGGACGATGTGTTTATCATCCCCTGTACGGTAAGCTACCCCGGCAGTTCGCTGCTGGTGTTCAACCGTTACGGCGGCAAAATATTTGAAACCGGCGACTACCAGAACGACTGGGGCGGCACCTACGATGGGAAGCCGCTCCCGGTCGGTACTTACTTCTACCAACTGGCCCTGAACGATGCGGCTGGGACGGTCTTGAAGGGGTTCCTGGCGGTTGTGCGGTGAGTAGTTTTTGTATGGAAAAATAAGATGGTTGATTTTAGAATTGAGATTGTACGGCAAAATCCAAATTCTAAAATTTTTCATCTTAAATCCCTTAAAATCAATAAATTAGAATAAACAGCTACCTACTATGAGAATTGTGTACACACTCCTGTTGGCTTTTGCTTCCACGCTCGCCACCGCCCAGCAGGAGGCTATCCTCTCGCAGTTTTTTTACAATAAAACCTTATCGAACCCGGCGGCGGCCGGCACGGGCGGCTATCCCTGCCTCACGGCCTTCTACCGCCAGCAATGGGCGAGCCTGGAAGGGGCGCCCAGCACCCAGGTGCTGAGTTTCCACACCCCGGTTTTCGCTGACCGGGTCGGCGTCGGCCTTACGCTGATGAACGACCGCACCGGTTTTTTCAATTCCACCTTTATCAATGCGGCGTATGCCTATCGGGTTACTTTTGGTAGCGGCAAATTGGCCATCGGGATGCAGGGTAGTTACCTGCACCACCGGGTGGACTGGGATCAGGCGCAAACCATCAGCGGTACAAAACCGTTGGCTGGGGAGGCAGCCGTGACGCCTGTTTTCAACTTCGGCGCAGGTGTGCATTTTGAAAATGAGCGCTTCTTCCTGAGTGCTTCCGTGCCGAATATTTTGGAAAAAGGGTTGCGAAATGGCAACGAGGGCATCGTGGGCGATCTTACGGGTACCGTGCCGCACCTCTTCATCAGCGCGGGTGGGCTGGTGCCTATTTCTGATAAAGTGACCATGCGGCCCGCCTTTGCTACCCGTTTTGCCAAAAATGCCCCGGCCAGCACGGACGTGCACGTGAGCTTTGGCTTTTTGAAAAATAACAAACTCTGGCTTGGAGGCACCTACCGATGGAGCTTGTCGAAAGTCCCGTCGGTTGGGGATGCCCTGGTGGCCATGGCGCAGTACCAGATTGGCAGTCGCATGAAGGCCGGCATGGCTTACGATTTTTCACTGAACAACCTCCAAGGGCAGGCGGTGGGAACGTACGAATTGCTGCTGGAATATTGCTTTGTGAAACAGGCGTTGGAGGTGAAGCACCCGCGGTTTTTTTGAATGGAACGCTAAACAACGGCTCCATTTAATCCAAGACATTTAATACAAAACGCTGATAGTTGGCCGTACCGGTTTGGTTACCGCAAGGGGTTTCCTGCTGTTCGGCAAAGCTTGCCAATACGGATGCCCTTCCTCCGTACGATGGCCTCGTTTGCAGCCAAAGGGAGCCTTGCAGTCCTGCTTTTGCGGCGACTGCTGCGATGCCGGCCGGATCGAGGATGGAACTTTCACAGACGGAGGTGACCGTCTCCTCGTCTATATTTTCAACCGTTCGGAAATCATAGCTCAGGAAAAGGAATTCGGCAGCCAGGGTTTCAGCGGTCATATCGTTTGCGGTGGGGTTTCCATCAGCGATATTTTCCAGGGTCAGGGCATTGTACTGTTCAATCATCCTTTCGAGTTGGTGGCCCTGGTGCATCAGGTCGGCCTCGAAAGTGAGCAGGGCGTAGATTTCATGGTCGGTATTCAGGTTTTTTAAAAGCCCCGTAGTAATGAGGAAGTCGCCGCCGGGCAGGGTGAAGGCATGTTGCAGGGTGTCGTTTTTAATAACAAAAACCCGCCAGGGCCTTTCCTTGTCCCAGCGGTTGACGGAAGGGGATTGCCGGTCGCGGTGCATGGTGTTGGTGGCCTGGCCGTAGAGGGTGCGGAGGTACCAATAAACAGTGGTATCGTAGGGCGGTATGTCGGGCAGGAACTGGTAGGTGGCGAGCATTTCCAGCAGGAGCTTGTCGCCGAGGTGTTCGAGCTTGGCTTTCGGAAAATTTTCTTTGGCGGCCAGGTCTGGCAGGTCGCCACGGCAGCCCGTGGACAGTAAACCGAGGGTAATAAGCAGCAGGGGAGCCAGCCATAACGGCTGATGTTTGCCATTGCACATTGTTTTTTGTTTTGGGTAAAAGTGTTTGCCATGCGGCGAAGGCCGCATCACCATAAGTCTCCGCAAAAGGGAGGGAGTGAAACCAGGAAAGGGGGATGATAAGCCAAAATTAAAAAATCCTGTCGAATATCCTGCGCAACGTGGAAGAAAGGGACAGATATGCCTGTTTGCATTTGCGGCCATTTTCCCTGGCAGTACTCCAAGGTTTTATTCCAGGCGTTAGCAACCAGCTTTGGGAAGAGGAAAGCTGGCTGAGCAGGATTTGCCAAAACATGCAAGCCATTAGCGTCAAGCAACAAAAAAAAAAGCCAGGCATTCCCAAAAGGAAGCCTGGCCTTTATTCAGCTTGAAAACTTTTATCACTCCCTGGCATCCAACGATGCCTGCATTTGTCCTGTCCACCTCCGCAAAATACAGCAGTTATGTGCTGCTTACAGCTTGCGGGGCTTTAAGGGTCAAATTTCAAAAAACGTTCATTGCGCCTTTGCAGTGATCTGTATCGTAGTGCATCAAGGCGTACAGCCCGTCAGGATAATCTGGAATACCCCTCCAAGCGTCACCTCGAAGTTAGCCTGTAGCTCAACGGTGTTAAATGCACCGAAAATGACGTTCCCGGTACTGGGCACTGTTCCGTTGGAAGTGATGTCCATCGAGGCTTGGTAAGTTCCATCCAAGATGGGGTTTGAGTTCACTGCCAGCGTTGCAGGGCAACAGCCAGTTGCAGCAACCAGTACTACCGGGTTGCCCGAGTAGGCTGCCATACAGGACGGGGTGGACACCAGGCGCACCTTGATGCTATAGCTCCCTGCTGCAAGGCCGGAGAAAGTGGAAGACGCCTGGTAGGTGGCACCATCGTCAATGCTGTATTCCAAGGTACCTGTTCCCGTAGCGTTCACTACGATCGTACCCGTTGGCGTGCCGCAGGTCGGCTGCGTCACCGTCGGTGCGCTGACGGTAGGCGGTGTGCAACCGGAAATGATGCTGACACAATAATCTTCCGTTTCGCCATAAGAGGATTCCCCGCAAGGTGCCATACCAGAGGTATAGGTTATACGCACCCGCATCCTGGTGGAACCAAGCGTAGCACCTGGCGGTACTGCTACGTTCGTTGTCCAGCTGATATTATCGCCTGAAGACAGGATAAATTCCTCGCCCACATCGGTAAACAGGCCGTTGCCGTTCCAGTCGAACCATGCGCTACACTGATCGCCAGTGAAAGGCCCGCCGTTAGTGACGTTCAGGGCATAGGAAGTATTGGTGGCAATGGTCGTGCTTAGGTTGGTATAGCTGGTATAACCGTTGGCTCCGGCAGAGCAGAGGGAGGAGTTGTTGATCGTATTAAAGGTAACGTTACTGATAAATTCGTCACCCGTGCAGCCAAAGGTTGTAGAAGATGCCGTGCAGTAAGTGTTGCATTGGCAGGCATCCGTGATGACCGTTACTTGCAATGGTGTCGATGTGCCAGGATTGCCGGAACAGGTGACCACCACTTTGTAATAAGTATCAGCGGTGACTGTGGCCACATAAGTGGGGCTTGTGGCGCCGCTGATGTCGGAATAAGTGACGTTGTCAGGGGAAGACTGCCATTGGTAAGTAAGGCCGGCACCTGTTACGAGACCGGAAAAACCAAGTGTCGTTGTGCCGCCGATGCAGACAGGGTTGACGGTAGCAGTGGTATTGCCTGGCGCCGGTGTGCCTGAGCAAGCCCCACTTTCAACAATCGTGATGGCATAGTCTTCCGTTTCACCATAAGAATAAGTACCACAAGGAGGGGGCACAGCCGCCCCTTCTGTCAATACTACCCTCATGCCTGTAATGCCTGCCGTTGCGGTTGCTGGTATCGTGATGTTGCCAATCGGAATTGAATTCAGGGCAGTGGTTGGGCCAAAGGAATAGGCCAGTTCACCTGGATCCGTGTAGAGGCCGTTTTGGTTGTAGTCAATGTAAACGCCCACATAAGCCTCGTAATGGTTGCCACTGCAGGAACCGTTCCTGATCCTGATGGAATAGGAAGAACCTTTGGTGACGTTCGTATTCAACGAGGTATAGTTGGTGTAGGTCTCGCAGGTAGCGGCCAATGAACCTGTTACGATGGTATTGAAGAAAACAGAGTCAATCTTTGTATCCGCCGTATTAGTGGCATTGGACACGCAGTAGCAGGTATATACCGGGCTTAAGGTGACCTGAACCGGCGTTGACGTGGCCGACATGCTACTATTGGTACAGGTTACCAGGCATTTGTACCAGGTAGCCGAGGTGACGGTAGCGGTGTAAGTGCTGGAGGTGGCACTTGGGATATTGGAATAAGTCACGTTATCCGGAGAAGATTGCCACTGGTAGGTAATGCCGGATCCTGAAACGATATTTTGCAAAGAAAGGGCGGAGGTGCCACCGGAACAAACCATTGCCGGGCTGGCTAGCGTGTTGCCCGGGCTAGGCGTACCTGTGCAGGCGGCAGACAAAACGATATTGATGACATAGTCCTCCCCTTCGCCGGAACCGAAACTTGTACAGGCATCGCCGGAACCATTGGTGTTGCCACTCAAACGGCTTCGCACCCTCATACCGGTCAAGCCAACAGTGGCAGCGCCGGGAATGGTAATGTTAACTGTATTCGTTGTCCCGGTGGTGTAAACTTGTGTCCATTCAGATGCTTCGTAAACACCATTGCCGTTGAAATCAATCCAAACAGAAACGATGGCAGATTCGCCGGTTGTGACGCTGATCGGATATACCTGGCCCGTCTCAAAATTCGCATTAAAGTTGCCATAAGGATACTGGGTATAAGATGGCACCGCACAATTGTTCAGCGTTGTATTGTTGATGGTACCCATCGTCACATTGGTAATACAAGCTCCCGCCGCAGTATATGGCGGGGTACAATAACACTCAAAGACTGGTTTGTTGATAACCTGCAGCGGCGTCGAGTTAGCCGATTGGCTGGAGTTGGTGCAGGTAACTACACACCGGTACCAGGTAGAAGCTGGCTGCGTGGTGGTGTACGAGCTGTTGGTTGCGCCGCCGATATTCGCATAGGTCACGTTGTCAGGTGAAGATTGCCACTGGTAGGTGATACCAGTGCCTACCGGGGTCATTGACAAAGCAAGCGTGAATGAAATACCCGGGCAAATATTGTTCAGGTTGGAAACGGTGGATCCTGGAGTCGGCGTACCGGTACAAGGCCCGGAAGGGTCGAATTCATCGCCGCCCATATCAGGTGTGGATACGTTCCGGGTGTTTCCGTCAATATCCTGTGTGATACCAGCAATGGGCGTAGCAGCCCCGTTCAGGCTTGGGTTCAGCGCCGTGTTCAGGTGCAGATCTATTACAGAGTTGAAAATGGGTTCCACGTTTAGAGAGTTGGCATCCTGTCCAGTGGCCGCTTGCCACGCAGCAAGGTTGGCCTGGTTGGCAACGAGGAAGCCCAGGTTGGGTCCCGTTGTCCAATAGTCATTGTAGTTGATAGCAGCATACACCGTGTTTGCCGCTCCACTGTAAAAAGCGTAGCGCTCCGTACCAACCGTCATGGTGTTGGAAAAGATGTTGTTACGGATGTTCAGGCCGCCTGCCGTAGTGATAGCCGAGGTAACCGTGATGGCCGAAGGCAATCCCGAAGCGGATACCTGGTTGGTAGCAAGGCTGACGGAGTTGTAATAAATATTGTAGCCTGCGCCGGCACTGATATAGATACCGTGGGCATTGTTTGCCAATGTGCTGCTCCCGTTCCCTGCCAAGTCCCAGATGAAGTTGTTTTGAACCGAGATGTTGGCAGCAGTGGAAGTTGAGGCCAATTGGATACCATAAGCCCCATAGCCAGTAGCATTGGTATTCTTGATGTTGCTGATTTTGTTCCTCCGGATGGTGACACCCTGGGTTGCAAAAGACACCGTAATACCAATTGATGCCACCGTACCGGACGAGGTCAGGTTGGTAATCGTGTTATCAATAATATCAATGTTCGCATTACTCACGTTCGGGGTGAGGTTGATACCGATGGGAGCATAGACGGAGGTACCGGCATAGTTGAGTCCGGAGATGTTATTGCCGGAAATCGTGCAGTTGACAGTGCTGGTAGCAATCCAGATGCCCCTGTCCAACTCTGCGCTACCCGTATCAAAGTTACCGATATTGTTGTTGGACAGCGTGCTGCCATCTACCCCTTGCACATATAAACCCACATAGCGGATAGCGTTGACACCCGAAGTGTTCAGGTCGTTGCCGGTGATGGTCAGGCCGCTGCCATTGCCAGTAGCTACCGCAGCATTGCAGTAAACTCCTATGTAGGCTTTCTGAACGCTGTTGTTCTGGATGGTGATGTTGTTGAAATAACCCGGGCTGCCACCCGTGGTGCCATCAGACACAATCAAAGCCGTTGAAGTGGTCGCACCATTGATGAGGATGGTGTTTTTCAAGGTAACGTTTGTAATAGGTATCGTACCAATAGAGCCGATGAGTACAACGCTCGGCGTGGTGGCTGAGGTGTTTGAAATAGTGAGGTCCCGGCTGGAACTTCCGTTGTTCGAACCATCAACGATAATGTAATTGCCCAATATTCCCAGGGCCACGGTACTGGCTGCATTGGCAGTAATGCTGGCTGTTACTCCCGTTGCTGGCCGGATGGTCAGCGTATTGGTGGCACTGGCCCCTGAGTTTTGGTTGAAAATAATGGGGAAGGTTTCACTTGTGCTGTAATCCGCATCAATCAGGCTGAACACCACAGGCCCGGTCACGCAGCTTGAGTTGTAGGCACTGGCAGCCGCTGTCAAAGTAGTGTAATCGCCCCCTACACCAACCGTCTTGGTGCCGCTCAAGAACTGTATAGTGTAGCTGTTGGGGGTGGGGGGTGTTGTAACGGTATTGACGTCTGTGGCCAGAACCCCTGCAGGATTGGAACTGATATTGGGTGGGGCCACAATGTCCTGTCCGATAACGTAGTAACTAACCAAATCGCCGACACTGACGCCGCCCATATCCGCCACAACTATCGTAAAGCTCCAGATACCATTTAGCCCCGTACCTGAACTTAGCGTACCCGGTTTAGAAAACCATGCGCCTGCGTTTTTACGATAATAAATGCGTGGAACAAGGCCACCCGTAGTCGGTACACCTGATGCGTCTGTAATGGTAACGTTTGACAAGGTAACATCCCCGGTTGTACAGGCGATTCCCAGCAAGGTATAGGAGATGGAAGGGCCTGCAATATCCAGCAATGTAAAAGCTCCCTCGTCGGCCCCAATATCGGGGGTACCTGCGTTGCGGGTATTCCCGTCGTAGTCATCCGTAATGCCGGCAACAGGTGCACCCCCGCTCTCAATTTGCGTTGCGATGGCAGGGTTGATGTGCAGGAAGTCGGCGCTGCTGCCAGTCGTGCTGATAAAAGGAGGGTTCTCTGTAATGGAGTTGGCCTCCCTGGGCGCAACCAGCGCTTTGAAATTCGCAAGGGTCTGTTGGGCCGTCGTGCCATCATAGAAAATCACATTGGTGGCAGACGGAGTGCCGGCATAGTACAGGTTCCTGTTGGAAGCAGCATCGTAGTTGTTGAGGGCGTTGCTTGACCGTTGGTAGGCCACTGTCAGGCCTGTTGAAATGGCGGTCGAGGTATTGGTAAAGATGTTGTTCTTTAGCACCAGGTTGGCCGTTGTGCCCGTTGCCGATGATGTCGCAAACAAAGCGGCCGTGCTGAAAAGCGTACCCGAAGAGTTGGCATTCAGATAGACCGTGTTGTAGGAAAGATTGAGGGTTGTAGTAGTGGTTGTAGTTGTAATGTTTATGCCCCTTACCGATGGGGCAGCAGCACTGGCAGAAGTTGCATTTGGTGCCTTAATGTCACCGATAAGGTTGTTATAAACATTGGCGATGCCGGACGTTCCCAATGTACCTATCTGCAATCCAGCAACCAATGGCGCACCCGTCGAGGTGCTTTGGATGTTGTAAATCTTATTTTTAAATATTGAGGGTGAACTGCTGGTTTGATTAATTCCGATTACCGTTGTGCCACCCGAAGTAATATTATAAACCTGGTTATTGGACACCGTCCTGACGCCAGTGGCCGTGAAAGTGTATATTCCATAGGCGATTCCCGTTCCCGCATGAGTCAAATCACTCACCTGATTGCCATTATAGTTTTCATTGGTAGGGCTGCTAATATTATAGATGCCATACAATGCACTGGTACCGGTGGTTTTGATACAGCTTAAGTTGCTGATGATGTTATTGTTGGCCGTTACTGTCGTACCCGTTAGCTGGATACCGTATAATGTACTGGTAGCACCAGTGCCATCTATGCTCATATTACTAACGGTATTCGAATTGGCGACCTGGGTGGTACCACTCGACAAATAAATACCGATGGTCGTACCGCCAGTGGTTCCTGTGCGGGAAATATTGGAGACGTTGTTACCATTGGCGTTGACCGTAGTGGCCGCTCCGGTGTTATAAATCGGATACAAGGTGCCGCTTCCAGCGAGTCCTGCTGCAGAATAATTGATGTTTTTAACGGTGTTGTTGTTGATGTTCACCGTTGCGGCAGAAGCAGTGTTATAAATTCCCCAAAACACGCCGGAGGTGGCTGTCAGGTAATCAGCAAAAACGGCGTTGTTGTTCAGGTTAATGGTATTGCCGGCGGCTGTGGAACCAGATGCGTTCTCAATGCCCACCAGGTTGGAAGTGGTAGCGCCGCTTTGCAATATGATTCCGTTGTCATTGATAGTCGCACTGGCACTGGTAGCGGTATTGACGTAAATACCCCTCAGCGTGGAAACGTGGTTTACCCCTCCCCCATCGTTGTTGTTTATTGTGTTGAAGGAGATGTTGAGGCCATATTGTGCAAGCGTCCTGATGGCCGCCGCCGGGTTGGTCGCCGCTGCTGCCCCGCCATAATTTTTGATGGTATTGCCAGTTGCCGCCGAAGCGCCCCCGACATCGTTTCCAGTATCTGCCAGGGTAAATGGCGTAGCGGCTGCAAAACCTATCAAGGCAATACCGATGTTGCAATTTTGGATAATATTGCCGTAAAATTTATTGTTGGAGTTGGCGCCGCTCGCAGCAGTCACCGTTAGTGCCGTTGTAGCTGCCGTTGGGATAGCGTTCACCACATCAATGCCCCTGGAACCATCCACCGAAGGGCCGGATCCTGCTGCGTTATTAACCCTGTTGAGGGTAATTGTGCAGTTCTTGATGGTATTGTTCTGGCAACCATCCGTCGCACTCGCCTTGTACATGGCATAGCCGTACTCCATGGTGGCCGGGTTGGTCGTGTTGGCGCCGTTCTCGGCCAGGTCAATGCCGTCAATCGTTACATAGTCTGAGCCGACCAGCCTCCAGATGCCATCCTGGATGGCAGTGCCCGGCGTTCCGGTGCCGCCCGTGTAGGAGGTAATAACAGGATTGGCTCCTGCACCGCTCTTTTGGAATACAATTGGGTTGGCCATAGTGCCGGTAGCGGTCAATTCAATGGTGGCTGTGATGGTTTCCGTATAACCTGCGGCCACGTTGAAAGTCACACCGCCCACGCCAACTCCCGCTCCGTTCAGGGCAGTGACTGCGCTGGCAATGGTCGGGTAAGTAATGCTCGGGATGGATTGTGGACCCGATATTTGGGCTTGGGCAAGAAAAGGGAAAGTCAGTAAAGCAAAAACGAGGGAAGGCAAACAGCTAAGCTGCCTGGAGACTTTTCCACCCGTTCGATTTTGAGCGGGCAACCAGGTTGCCATAGGTAAGTGGGTCGAAATTCTTTTCATGTTGAAAATGATTGAGTGTTTTGATGAAAAATGAATTTTTCTTCTTTTAGAGGAGGTGGGAATTGGTGCCACATAAGGCAGGCATTTTTTCAAAAAAAACTGACCTGCGTGTTACATCAAAGCTGTCAAAAATAATTTCCAAGAAGGGTTGCCCTTACCCAAGGGCTTGTGCAAACATCTTCTTCATCTTCCGGTAAAAAAATTGTCATATTCAAGTAGCTGCTGGGCATACCAGTCTCACTACGCTGTGCGGTTGATCTCAGCGGTAACAGTGTATGTTTTTTGGGGACGCTTTAGGTTAGTCTGTTCCTATCCTGTATGGGCTGTACCGTGCACAGGATTGGCGAAAAGTTGAGAACTATGAATACGGCACCAGTTCAGGTCACCGTATTTCTTTGTGGAGATGTGAAAGAATTTAAGTAATGTAAATTGTCCAAGAAATAGGGTCGGTATCCCATTGTCAAGATATTCCCCTTAGGGGAATCAAGCCGGGGGACGCCTTTTTTCCTGGCATCCCGCAGCAGGCAAGGTAAGCAGTGAGTGTTTTAGAAGAAAAACAACGATGAAGCCAGCGCTTCAAGGCTAGTTTTTGTTCTTGGAAAATCTTTTAAAAAGAACGCTTACCCAAAGCTTTATATAAAATTCGCTTTGAATCCGTTGGGCGAAGTTAGGGCTGTCCAAGCTAGTGGCAGGTTAAAATAAGATTAAAGAGATTAAAATGGGATTAAAACAAAATACTGCGACACTTCTCCGCGGCCAAATAACTGGCAACCATTTAACAGGTTTCGCCACCAGAAGGATGGGGTTACTGTTGAACCCGGAAAGGTTCTATTAAAAAGGGGGCGTTTGGGTGTTGATGTGTTTTTAGACTGATGTTATACTCGACGCACCATTGAGTTTTCCCGAATTTCGGGACAAGTTGTGCAAATATTATTGGCCATTAGCCATTGATGCGAATAACAGGTTAAAATAATTGCCACCTTTCCAGTCGTTTGAAAAACGAGATCATGGTGATTTTCGAAAACCACCATGATCTAACCTCCTGAAAATCAACAAACTTAAAAAATGAACCCTTCATTCGCATCAATGGCCAACAGCTAATGACCAAAGGCCAATGGCAATTTTTCAACTGTACGACAGATCCCGATTTTCGGGAAACCCTGTTGGCGTGAAGTCTATCGGCCCCTGAAACGTTTACTCAAAAAAACCGGGCAGGTTAGAAAATGAAATGGTGTGTATTATTTTAAAAACAAACACATCGGTTAATGCAACCACCCCCGCTAAAAAGTGTCTATACTGAACGAAAACAATAGGGAATTTGGACTACGGCAGCACCCATAGGGAAATCATCGAAGACTGTAAGCTGGGCAACAAGCGGGCGCAGTTTGAATTGTACCGGCTGTACTCACAGGCGATGTATAACATCTGCCTGCGCATGGTGAATGACGACCTGGATGCCGAAGACCTGTTGCAACAATCGTTCGTCGATGTTTTCACCAAAATGGATACTTTCCGCTACGAGTCTTCTATCGGTGCCTGGATCAAGCGGATTGTTGTGAATAACTGCATCAACTTTTTGAAAAAAAGGCGGTTGAACATCGAAAGCCTGGACGACCGTTTTCACCATGTTGCAGAAGATGCACCAGTGGAAGAAACCAAGCTCAATATCAGCACCATCAACCGGGCAATAACCGAATTGCCGGATGGATACCGGGTGGTTTTTTCCCTGTACATGTTCGAAGGGTACGACCATAAGGAAATAGGCGAAATACTCAATATCACGGAAGCGACCTCGAAGTCGCAGTACAGCCGTGCCAAGAAAAAACTGAAGGAATTGCTGGAGGGTAAACGGTTGACCGTGGATAGTTGATGCCGAAATTTTTCGGACACGGTTGACGGTCTTACCTCAAAGATTTTAAAAAAACTGAAGATGGATAATTTAGAAAAATTTATTCTCGAACACCGGTCCGGGTTTGATTCGGCCGTGCCGGGCCTAAAAGTTTGGGCGGAAATAGACCGAAAGCTGGAGCAAAAGCCCCCGCACAGGGTGGTATGGATGAAAAGGCTCCGCATGGCTGCCGCCATAGCGATACTGCTCACGGCGGGCGGTGTGATGGGCGCCTACCTCTGCTCGCCTTCAAAGGAAGCAAAGTCGCTGGCAGACGTTTCCCCGGAACATGCTGAAATGGAACAGTATTTCAACACCCAAATCCACGATAAGATGGCCCAATTGGCATCCTACCGGCAGGATGGTTATGTGAAGCCCGACCTCCAGGAACTGGACTCGCTTTACAACGAACTGCAACTCGACCTGGAAAATGCCCCTCCGGGGAAAGAAGAACAGGTGGTACAGGCCATGATCAACAACTACCAAACCAAGATAGACATCCTCGAGCAAGTGCTCGAAAAGGTACAAACTACCAATCCAACAAATTTAAAAACTGAAGAAAATGAAGTTAGTCTCTGAAATCCGGACACTCCGCCACCTTGCGGGTTGGAGTGCCGTCGTGTTGGCGCTCATGCTCGCCCCGGCGCTTGCCTCGGCAGGCGGGCCTGAGTTCCAGCAGGAACAGCCGCAACCATCCGATCAGGATGCACAGGAATTTACCAAAACCATCAAAAAGGAATTCCCCATCAATGCCACTGGCACGGTGAACCTTATCAATAAATACGGTAAGGTGGATGTGAAAACATGGGACAAGAACCGAACGAAAATTGACGTGACCATCGTCGTGAAAGCCAAGAGCGAATCCGCTGCACAGGACATCTTCGACCGCATCCGGGTGGATTTCACCAACGATGACAATTTCGTGAAAGCAGAAACACTCATCTCCTCCAAACAGACCTCCTGGTGGAACTGGGGCGACAGCAAATCGGAGTACCAGATCAATTACGAAGTATTCATGCCCCAGTCCGGCTCCCTCGACCTGAGCAACAAATACGGCGATACAACCGTCGAGCCCATCACGGGCAAAGCCAACGTTGACGTGAAATACGGAAACTTCCGGCTGGAAAGTATCGGGGGCGACCTGAGCATCGAACTGGGCTACGGCAACGGCACTGTGGTGAAAGCGAGAAATGTCACTGCCGATGTTTCCTACAGCAAGCTCAACCTCAACGATGTGCAGGACGTAAACTTTACCACCAAATATTCAAAGCTTTTCGTGGACAAAGGGGCCAGCCTCAAAGCAGAATCCCGTTATGACCAATTCAACCTGGCCAAGGTGGATCGCTTCAACTGCCAAAGCCGCTATGGCAACGTAGAGGTGGGCGAAGCGGAAAGCGTAATCGCCGTTTCCCGCTACACCGATTACCGCATCAATAAATTGCGCGACAACGGGGACTTCGACCTGGAATATGGCGGCCTGCGGGTGGAAAACCTGTCCAAAGGATTTTCCGGTGTCAACCTCAACGGCAAGTACTCTGATTTCAAAATACACGTGGAAGACGGGGCCAGCTACTCCCTGGACGCCGCCACCAAATATGCAGGCATCGGCTACCCTGCCAGCCTCAATGTCACCTATGAAAAGGAAAGGGGCGATTCCCATGAAGTTAAGGGACATGCCGGTGCTTCAGGGGCCAGAAGCGTCATCAAGGCCAACCTTGACTACGGAGGGTTAAAAGTGAACCAGTAAAAACAGGGTGTTTAAGCGCTTGCGTGTTTAGGTGTTTTTATAGTTTGGTTTTCAAAATCGTTGCCCGCTCTTCCCGGTCTTTTTGCCAGGAATTGGCTTTGTGGAGTTGGCTCATTGCCTTACAAACATTTTGTCGAAAATTACGACCCACGGGTTATAGATTTTAAAAGTTAGCATCACAATTTCATACTGATTCAAATATTGGCCATCCCGACCTCGGCCGGGATGGCCTTTTTTGTCAGCAATGTTTGTGGGAAATAAAAACGGCGTACCCGGGATGAACCGGGACGCCGTTTTTATTTCAACAAGTTTTTTATCCTAATTTGCTCAATTGTCGTGCAAACCTACTCGACCGGGCTGAAACCTACTATAAAAGCAGCATTTACCCATAAAGCCCGACCAATTTAGTAACGATGAAAAAATAACTTCACCATTTTGATTTTGAAAACCCCAGCAATGGAAGGGTTTTTTAAAAATAATCCCGATGTGAAATCGGGATTATTTTTCCTTCGATCCTTAAACGCCCAAATACTTAAATATAAAAACACAATATTTTACTGCTTCACAATCCGGAACATCTCCTGTTCCCCGTCGGCATACCGCAACTGGAGCAGGTACATCCCTGCTTGGAGCCCAGAAAGTCCGGTGCGGAAAGAGGCATCGCCTTCCCGTGCTTTAAAATTCAACAAGTGCCTGCCGTCTATCCCCATCAGTTCAATCTCCACATCGGTGGCGATGGCTTCCTCCCACTGGATGTTTAGCTCGTCGCTAACTGGGTTGGGGAATACATGGGCGCCCGCTTTGGAGGGTTTGCCGGAACCCGGCTTGAGGACTTGCCAGGTATTGCCGTTTGAATTTTGCAGGTTGTTGCACAGGTTCGGGCTGTTCGTGACGGCAATGGGCAGCACATCGGTAGAGACGCAGCCATTGTTGATGACAATTAGCGTAATGTAATACACGCCCGCCTGGCTGTAAGATACGCCGACCGATGGGGCAGTGGAAACAGCAGGAGTTGCATTGTACCCAAAATCCCATACATAGCTGGCGCCCGTCGGGTTCAGGTAGGCCGAATAGGTCACTACATCCCCAACGCAGACGGCATCAGGCCCGGAAATGGCAGCTATGGCATCTGTACCAACCGTAATGGTAACGACGTTGGATTCGAGCCAGTCGCAACCAGCAGCACGGGCACAGCGGACGAAGTACGTTGTCTGGGAAAGCGGGCCCGGATCGTAGCTCGGCGTGTTGATCGGGCCGTTCGGGCCTGAAACAACGATCCAGGTTCCGTTTTGAGCGGGTGGGCCGGGCACGTGCGAATACATCCACATATATTCAATGGGGCTGCCGCCGCTGGCCGGCACGATGGGCGTTATCGGATCCGGATCATCGCCAGGGCCGCAAAGGAACTGGTCGCAGCAAATAACGCCTGCATCCACGATATTGGGGCAGTCATCGTGAAGGCCCCCGTCAACCGTTGTGAGGCATACGCCTTCTGCAAGGATGACATTGTCGGTAGCACCGCCTGCGTTGAAGTCGCTGTCCCTCCAGTCTAAGTTGCAGGCATCCTTGGGCGTGGTGGTGTAATCCTGGGGAATGGTCATCGCCACTTTATAAGTACCGGGGGCAAGGCCTTCAAAGAGGTACTGGCCCACGTTGGAAGTGTTTTGGGTCAGGTTGACCGCATTGCCCCAGATGTCGGTTCCCGTAAGGGTAAGTTTGATGTTGGCCATGCCAAACTCGCCACCTTCCTGGCAGCCGTCCCGGTCAATGTCTTCCCAAATACGGTCGCCAATGCAGCCTGGCACAAAAAGGTAGGCCACATCGGTCGCTGTGCAGCCGTTGGCGTCGGTCACGGTGACGATGTACTCGCCCGAGCCGAGGCTGTCAATAGATGCTGTGGTTTCGCCATTGTTCCATTCGATGCCGATAGGAGCAGCGCCGCCGGTGATGTTGGCAGTAAGCTGTCCGCTACTAGGGTTCATGGCAGTAACAGGTTGGTCAATCTGGATACTGACATTTGGCCCCAAAGCTCCTGTGATTTCAACCATAGCCGTGGATGTACAACTGTTTTCATCGGTCGCTGTGACGGTGTAGGTACCCGCTACGAGATCGGTGATGTCGGCATTGGTGCTGCCGGTATTCCACTCAAAAGAGATGGCTCCCGTGCCGCCTGTCGCAGAGGCGGAGGCCGAGCCAAGTGCCGTGCAGGTTACGTTCTGGCCGGCGATGATGGCTACCAATGCGTCTGGTTCGCCAATGGTGACACTGGCTTCCCTGGTGCAGCCGCTGGCATCTGTCACAGACACGGTGTAGGTGCCGGCCACGAGGGCAGCAGCCGTTGGGCCATTGTTGCCGTTGCTCCAGGAATAGAGGAAGCCGCCGGTGCCACCACTGGCGGTTGCAGTGGCCGTCCCGTTGGCTCCACCAAAACAGGAGGCATCCGTTTTATCAATTTGTACTGTTATTTCATCGTACACCGTTAAAGTGATGGTGTGGGTAGAATCGCAGCCGTTGGCGGATGGGAAGGTCATCATAAAGACACCGGAGGTACTGGTAGGCGTACCAAAAATATCCACGTTTTCACCAAAACAAATGGCAATGTCCTCGGTAGTAAAGGCATTCGGCAGCACTTCCACACTAATAGTATGGGTGGAATCGCAGCCGTTGGCAGCCGTAAAGGTTTCTGAATAATCGCCCGCAGCAGATACGGGATTACCGAAAACAAGGATAGTTTCCCCATCGCAGATAGCGATCGATTCGGAAGTGGCAAAAACAGGCAGGACAGTCAATGCCACGGTGTGGGTAGAGTCGCAGCCGTTGACCGTGGAAAAGGTTTCAGTGTAAATGCCGGCCATAGTGACCGGGTTGCCAAAAATTTCCACTGTTTCGCCATCGCATATTTCGATGGATTCTGAAGTTGCTGCTACCGGATTGACGATGACAGTCACCGTATGGGTGGAATCGCAACCAGCCGAGGAAGAGAAAGTCTCGGAATAATCGCCTGCTGTTGCGACCTCGTTTCCAAAAACAAGGATGGTGTCACCTTCGCAAATCGCCTGGGTCTCCGATGTTTGGATGCCAGGGAGCAGGGCCACCAGTACCGAATCAGTGCTGGTGCAGCTATCCGCCGTGAGCACTGTGAGGGTATAGACGATGGAGGCGAGCGGGGTGGTGGTCGGGTTCGGGCAGTCGGTACAGCTCAGATAATCGGCTGGCGACCATTCGTAGCTGACGAACCCAGGCACGTCGAAGGTGAAGCTGCCGCCTTCGCAAACTTCTACCACATCAGGTAAATCAAGCACGGTGGTATCAATCAGCACCTGGATAGTATCCGACTGCATCTCGTCACAGGCATCGGTGACGTTGACCCAATAGGTACCGGCAGTGGTAACGGTAATTGTCTGGGTTGAGGCTCCATTGCTCCATTCATAGCCCGCAAAGCCCGGCCCGGCATCCAGGGTAAACTGCGCCAACTGGCAATCCTGAACGTTGGGGCCGAGTTCCAGGATGGGCGTCATCAGGTCAACGGTAAAGGATTCCTCATAAGACGCCGTGCAGCCATTGGCTGCGGTGACCGTCAGGTTGAGCAAGACGGAGCCTCCACTGGTCAACACAAAAATGGGGTTTTGCTGGTCGGAGATCATTGAGACCCCATTGACCACCATGACCCAGTTCCAATTGACGATGTTCGAGAAAGTATCCACCGACAGGTCAGTAACAGCTATTGTGGCCCCTACTGCACATTGGATCAAATTCACCTCGAAATCGGGGAACAGGGAATTGGGCTGGATGTGTACCTGTGCGGAAAAGGTATCGGCGCACAGGGTGCCGGGTTCGGCAACCAATGTAATTTCATAAAGGCCAGTGTCGCTGTATGTATAGGATGGGTTGGCAGAAATGGAAGAAGCTCCCGGGTTGGCCGGATCGTTGAAGAACCAAAGGTAATCATTGGCATTTTGGCTTTGGTTATCGAAGCTGACGGTGTAGGAGTCGCAAATGGTTTCCGGCGCAAAAAAAGCGGCAGTGATCACTTCGCAATCCCCAATGTTGACCTGGTAGTCCCGCCGGTTCGTCCCGATGAGCACACCGTTGCGATATTCTTCCACGCAAATGCCGATGACGAACTGGCCGATGAGGTTGGGCGTACCGGTGAGCAGGCCCGTTACTGGGTCAATGGTCATGGGCATGGTAGGCGGGTTGTTGATCATGTTGCCAACGCCATAGCCGCCGGCCCAGGGCACCGTGTCATAGGGCGGGTTGTTGGGCGGCTGGGGCATGGGGAAAGCCTGGCTGGCGCCGTCCAGTGGGTTGCAAAGCTTGTACACCAGGGAATCCCCATCAATGTCAACGGCAGATTGGTCGATCTGGAAAGGAAGGTTTACACAGAGAAAAAGGGGTGGCCAGTCGTTGAAAACCGGGCTGCTGTTGCACTGCTGCAATGCCTGCTCTGAAATCACGATGCTGTAAGTCGCCCCGACTGCTTCGGGGTTGATGAGGTTGGCGATGGTATTGTTGCGGCAGCAGCGCTGGTAAACCAGGTGATAGCCCCCGGCAAGGAAAGGCAGGGTGACAACGGTGGTATAGGTCGTCGTATTGACGCATACGTTGGGAGGGATGACGAGGCAATCGCTCGCCAGGGTGGGGTCGAGGGTGTCGTTCAGCATGGGATCGAGCGGCACCAGGATGTTCGTAAACAAAGTATTATTGCTGTTTCTAAAAATACCAATGGCAGCAGGGTCATCGAACCAGGGAACCCCATTGAAGCAATCCCGGAAAATAGTCAGCTTGATTTCATACTGGTTGTTCCCCAGGCATTTGTAGGTCATCTCGCCGCCCACGATGTGGGTGGCTTTGAGAGAAAACGGTAAAACCGCAAAAAGAAGAAATGAAAATAGAACGTAGAGCTTCTGCATGTTCGATATGGGAGTTTGGTTAATAAATAAGGAAACAATGTATAACAAATTCGGAGAAGGGCAATGGCCACCCTATGAAAATCACAAAAAATGATTTTGCCTTGCAGGAGGGACGTTGTTATAATCTACTTTGAGGATCCATTTTCGGCTACACACCGGGTGCTTGACGACCTCAAAACGGCCACGGGGGGGGTCGGCTATCTCTTTTTCCCCTTCTTCCCTTCAATTGACAGGCCAAAAGAAAAAGTCAGGATATGTGCTTCAAGGCCGTTGGAGCGATGGTACCATGCGTACCGGATGTTGACTTCGTTGAAGGAGCACCTGTTTCCAACATACCAGAAGGGGGCCAGGCGGGCATTCACGCCCAGTTTCCAGGAACCAAGCCCTGCCAGGTCGTAGTCCGAGGTGTAAAAGTTTTCCCCGGCTTCGTGCTGTTCGAAGGGCTTGAAATAGCGGGAAGCCTTTTGGGTATAATAGCGCAGTAGCGCCGACAAAGCCACTGCCGGGCTTATTTTAATGGTATTTTCCACCTGGAAAGCGTGGGCGGTAATACCAAAATCATCTTTGTAGAAGCTGTAATTCCCC
This sequence comes from Lewinellaceae bacterium, assembly GCA_020636005.1. Classification (GTDB taxonomy): domain Bacteria; phylum Bacteroidota; class Bacteroidia; order Chitinophagales; family Saprospiraceae; genus UBA6168. The sequence continues at coordinate 2,951,072 of JACJYR010000001.1, read as the reverse complement.
TTGAGCACCATCCGGCTGCCCAGGAAATAGTTTGCCTGGAGGCCAACCGGCAGTTTCCAGCGCTGCCGGGGCAGGTTTTCCACTTTCAAAGAACCATCGTTGAAATAAACGCGGTGGAATGGCGTGGAGAGCAGGCCTTTTTGGTAGTGAACCTCCGGGAAAATGGCCAGGATCAACCGTTTGTTGACGACTTGGGAGAAGCCCATCTTCAGGGTGTAGGAATTGCGCCGGTAAATATCGAACCACTCCTGCCCTCTTAGCTCAACCGGATAGACCAGCGTGACAGGCCTTTTGTAATCCTCATTCAACCGCCCCCAGCGCAAATCGTCGAAATTGGCCTGAAAGGCCAGTTGGAAGGAATTCATCTGCGAGGGAGCCGTATAGTCCAAACCCAGCCGGAAGGGGAGCGACAGGTAATCTGATTCCAGGGAGAAACCCGCCCCGCCGGCTATTCCCACCGGGGCGTTTTTCAATTCCCGGCGATAGTCGAAGTCGGCATGGGATCTTGCATCCACCCTGGAAGCAGACGACACCACAAAGTCAATATTGTCGGTAGAAGCGGAGGTGATCACGTCCACACCGCCCGAAAAAGCCAGGGTGTTGCGGCCTTTGAAATGGTGGGCGATTTTCAGGTTCGGGGCATAAACGGTGAGTTTTTCCGTACCGGTGCCGCCCGTCACGGCGGAGTTGTTGCCATCTTGGCCGTAATAGGAAAAAACGGCTTCAATGTCCGTTTTGGAGAGCGTTTTCTTCTGATAGGCGGTATCGGGCTTTTGAGCCTTCAGCCCAAGTGCCATGGCCATGGCCCCGAATACAATGTATTTTTTTTTCATGTGGAGGGATTGGGATATGCAGGGCAAATGTACAAAAGCAAATAAACCAAACTGCTGGAACCACCTTCCCGGTTTCCGCTACCTGGTACCCGCCGTTTTTATTTATTGCCAAAACATAAGTGGAATCGTTACCTTCGGCCTGTCCGGGTTGTCCCCCCAAAAAAAAGTGGCGAGGAATGATGGCCTGAATCTATTTCAGCCGGACTTCTCACCATGCATTAATAATGCGAATAACGGGTTCATTTTTTAAGTTCGTTGATTTTCAGGAGGTTAGATCATGGCGATTTTCAAAATCACCATGATCTCGTTTTTCAAACAACTGAAAATATGGCAATTAATTTAATCCTTTATTCGCATTAATAATGATTGGACAATGGCCCGTCTCCCGAAGCCAGTTCGGGAGTCATTTTATTCTTCCATCAATCCTTCACTAAAATCATCAATAATATGGCGAAATCATGGACAGGCTGGTTCGAGATTGCAGTGGCCGACTTCGACCGGGCCAAAAAATTTTACGAAACCATTTTCAACATGGAAATCCACACCATAGATTTGGGCGCTTTGAAAATGGGCATCTTCCCGCACGGAAAAGAGGGCGCCGGCGCTTCTATTTGCTGGGGCGCATGGTACAAGCCCAGCCCGCATGGCACAGTGGTTTACCTGAATGCTGAACCCGATTTGCTGGAAGTGCAAAACAAAATCGAGGGAGCGGGCGGCAAAATCGTACAGCCTAAAAAGCAAATATCCCCGGAGCATGGCTTTATGGCCTTGTTCGAGGACACAGAGGGCAACCGGCTGGCACTGCATTCCGATGCCTGAGAAAACAGCACCGGCGGAGCATGGCGGCATTCCGGTATTTGATAATATTTCCGGGATCATTCAGAAATGCAGTAAAAAAACATACTCCCACACGCAATCACATATGAGAAATTGACACAGTTTTTTTGAACAATCTCGTATTCCCTCTTATGATAACAAGAATACTGCTCGCAGCGGGTAGCCTGATTTTCCTGATCCTGGGCGGAATGCACCTGGCATTCACGTTTTTTTCGGACAAGTTTTCTCCCAAGAACCCACAGCTGGAAAAGAGCATGAAAGCAAGCTCGCCCCTGATCACCAGGCGGACAACGATGTGGAATGCCTGGGTAGGTTTCAATGCAAGCCACAGCCTCGGGGCCATATTTTTCGGAGCGGTCAACCTCTTGCTGGTTTGGCAGTTTTATTCCGTTTTTGAAAAGTCATGGAGCATATTGCTGCTCGATCTCCCCACCATACTTTTTTATTGGTTTTTGGGCAAAAAATATTGGTTCAATGTACCGTTCGCAGGCATCACCATTGCTGGTGTCTTGTTCCTGGTGGCCGCCTTCCTGCTTCATTTCACCTGATTCGCCATGATGGGTTGTATGCTAAAACCCAAAGTGGCAAAACCGCCGCCATCGAAATGTTCAATTTCAAGGTGGTGCCTGCCACCCAGTTGTACCACGGCCTCATCGGCTGCCGGTTCATGGACGTCCCAATGTTCTATCAGTGTTTTGCCGTCGAGTAAAAGTTTTGCGCCGTCATCGGAGGAGAGCGTCAACAGGTATTTGCCAGGCACGATTTCAAAATCTGCCTCGGCAAACGTGGCGAATTTGTCTTCGTTCACCCCTTCGCCGGGGCTGCCCCACCAGGCATAGTGAAGATCGTTGGTCGTGGCAGTTTTCAAAGCAGGCTGGTTTTTCAGGTTTTGAAATGCCTCATAATGCTGCAAAGGATCCGTCGTGTCATTGTAGTTGTACCAGCGCACCTTCCAGCCCAGTTTTTTTTCAGAACGGGAAAACCCAAAGGGGAACACTTTTCCTTTTTTGTTGAAATCGCCAAACTCGTCCATGAAGGCCTCCCCGACAAACTCCAGTTGCAAAGACAGTATTTCCGCCCCAGGCTCCCGGGTGGCGATGATCATAGCGGGGAAAGCGCCTGTTTTTTGGTTGATTTTACGCCAGCCTTCTCCGCCTACCGTGCGCCAGTTTCCGGTAGATGGGCCCCAAAGCGTAAAAGTGTACTGGTCGCCTTCGATATTGCGCAGCCAGATGGAGGGGTATTGGAAATTGTAAGGCCCCCATTCGTCCAGGAGGATGTATTGGCGGCCTTTGAGTTGGGCAGCATCAAGTTGCGTGGGATTTGCGTCTTCGAGGGGTTGGGCATTCCCTTTTTCACGATCAAGTTCTGTGGCGATTTCGGGAACAGTGTCCAGCACAGCGCCCTGCACCAGGTTTTCATTGGGTTTTTCCTGCACCAATATTTTTTCATACTTATAAAATTGGTTATTTCCTGCAATTAAAACATCGGTGGCCGAGCTTATATGCAGCGGATATTTTACGTTTTCAAAATTATTTTCCAGGATTGTATATCCTTTACTTTTCACATCCCTTCCCTGGGCAAAACCCCAGTCTGCTGGCTGTTTTTCACGCCCAAATATTTTCACCCCGATACTGTCATTATTGAAATTATTACCCCATATCCAATTATTTTGCCCATGCTCAATGGCAATACCATATTTACAATCCGATATTTCATTTCCCAAAAAATTAGACGCATAACTATATCCGGCCCATATTCCATAAGTGCACGCTTCCATCTTATTTTCCACGATTCTATTTTTGCTGAAAGTCACTTCCACCCCATTCGTCGGCGCATAAGAAAAGTCGTTCTTATAGATCAAATTATCGTTGCAGCCGCCCTCGCCCGTGTCCATGGTCGTTTGCCCGGCCCAGAGGAAAAAACCGTCGCCGGAGTGGGTGGCAGAGTTGTAGGCGAAGGTGTTTCCGCTGCTCTGTTCGTACACGAGGATACCCGCCGAATCCTGCCCCCGTTGGTAGAAGCCATGCGAATATCCCCGCACGTTCCAGTCGAGCCGGTTGTGCATGATGCGGTTGTGGCTGCTGCGGTAAAGGCCGATGCCTACGCCAGAGTTGTAGTGGATGCTGTTGTTGTAGAAGAGCCCGTCGCTGCAGCCAGTGAGCATCAGGCCGTTCATGCCGCCCGTTACGGTTACATTTTTGACGAGGGCATGGGGGCAGTTTTTCAGGTAAACTGCTGCTCCATATCGCAGCCATTCATCTTTATCGTTTTGGTGGTAGCTGAGCCAGTCGCTGAAATCTTCCCGCTCCCGGTTGCTGTGCAGGCGGGGGCGGTAATTGTAGCTGAAGTCGCAATCAATGAGCCGCAGGCTGTCCACCCCCTCGGCCATCACTGCCACTTTGTAGCCCCGCACCGTTGCATTTTTCAGGGTAATGTTTTTCCCTTTTATCAAAATGGCGGTGCCGGAAAAGGCGTCGGGCCGGTGCGAGTCTTCCGCACCTTTGAGCAAAGCCCCATTGAAGTCAACCGTGATATTTTCACCCTCAATTGTAAGGACAGGCTGAGCCAGGCTTTCAGCACCTTTTAGCAAAAAAGTATCCTGGTGCACGAGGATGGATTGTGAAACAGTGAGCCCTTGGGTGAGGATTGTTTCTTTCTCTGCGTGGCAGGCTTGCAGTAAAATTGCGACGACAGGAAGGAGGAAGGCTGATTTTTTCATGATCGGCTTTTTTTGAGGCCGAAAGGTAAAATGATTTCAGTGCGTAGCAAAAGTGCAGGGCTTTGGCGTCGGCTTTAGCCGGCATGGCATGGCTGCCGGCTAAAGCCGACGCTACGACCCATAGTTTTGTGAAGCACTCATATCATTCACTCCGCAGGGATTTCACCGGGTTCGCCAGCGCTGCTTTTATGCTCTGGAAACTGACCGTCAATAGCGTCACCACCAGGGCCAGCACGGCCGCCACGGCAAACACGCCCCAGCCCAGTTCGATGCGGTAATCGTAATCTGCCAGCCAGCCATCGAGGTAGTACCAGGCAATGGGGGCCGCTATCAGGCAAGATAAAATGACGAGGCCAACGAAACCTTTCGACTGCATCGCCCAGAGGTCGGCCACCGTAGCGCCCAGTACCTTCCGGACACCGATTTCCTTGGTGCGCTGCTCCGCAACGTAGGCCGACAGGCCAAACAGCCCCAGGCAGGAAATGAAGATAGCGAGAAACGCAAACACCCTGGCCAGTTGGCCGATGCGCTCCTCCGCCTGGAATTTGAGGTCGTACTCCTCGTCCACGAATTTGTACTCGAACGGCGTGTTGGGGGCCATTTTTTCAAAAACCGCTTTTACCCCCGCCAGGGCTTCCTGCACGGGCAGGGCCGGTTTCAGGCGCACCGTGTACATGTTTACCCAGGTAGGGTCGAGGAAGAAGATGGTGGGTTTGATGGGTTTCCAGGGCGATTCCATCACCATGTTTTGCACCACCCCAATCACGGTGAAGGCCACGCTGTCCCAACGGATGGTTTTGCCAACGATGTCGGTCAGGCCGGTCAGTTGGACGGCGGCCTCGTTCAGTACTAGTGCGGTGGAATCGGTACCGTGTTCCCTGGAAAAATCACGGCCTTCGACGATGTTCCAGCCCACCGTTTTTCCAAACTCGTAAGAGCAGGCAGTGGTGCCAAAAGTAGGCTCAAATTCGGGTGCCTTACCTTCCCAATCAAAGCCTATCTGGTTGGACCAGATGTTGGTGATGGGGCCGGAGGAAACGGCGGTTTCCTCCACCACGCCCGTTTTGAGCAGGTTTTCCCGCAACAAGTCGTTCTTCCCCTCCAGTTCAGTATTTGCCCTGACCTGGATAAGGCTGCTGCGGTCGTACCCCACCGGGCGGTTTTTGGCGTGTTCTATTTGTTTGAAAACGACGATGGTGCCAATGATGAGCGCCACGGATACCGTGAACTGCAAGGTGACCAACACCTGCCTCGGCAACGCTCCCGCCTGCCCCGCCCGGAAGGTGCCCTTCAGCACTTTCAAAGGCTGGAACGAAGACAGGTAAAAGGCCGGATAGCTGCCCGCCAGGATGCCCGTGATCAGGGCGAACCCCACCAGCAGGGCCCAGAAAACGGGGCTGGCCCACGGTATTTCCATATCCTTATCGGCCAATTCGTTGAACCAGCCCAGCGACAGTTGGACGAGCGCCACCGCCAGCACCAGCGACAAAAACGCCACCAGCAAAGACTCGCTGAGGAACTGCCCGACCAACTGCCCCCGCACCGAGCCGATGGTTTTGCGGATGCCGACTTCCTTGGCCCGTTTCTCCGAGCGGGCCGTGCTCAGGTTCATGAAATTGATGCAGGCCAGCAGCAGCACAAAGACACCGATGAGGCCGAACAGGCGCACATACTGGATGCGCCCGCCCGTATTCACGCCATCCTGGAATTCGGCATACAGGTGCCAGCGGGACATCGGGAACAGGAAATAGGCCGGGTCGCCCTCTGCCCGGTGCGGCTTCTCGATGTCTTTTATTTTTCGGGAAACGCTTTCAACATCGGCCCCTTCGGCAAGCTGGACATAGAGCTGAAAAGAGTGGTTGCCCCAGTTGTCCTTCGACTGTTTCACCCAGCCCTGCTGCGTCTCGTACTCCACCCAATCCACCAAAAAACCGATCTCGTGCTGGCTGGTGTTCTTGGGCAAATCCTCAAAAACGCCCGTCACTTTCAGGTTTTCCGAAGCGTCGAAACGGATGGTCTTGCCCATAGGGTCTTCCTCCCCGAACAATGCTTTGGCCAGGCTTTGGCTGAGGATGATGGATTGGGGTTTGGACAATGCGTCGGCATAGTTGCCGGAGCGCATTTTTAGCGAAAAAAGGCTGGGGAAATCCGGCTGGGCATACGCCCCGCTTTTCAGCAGTATTTTTTCGCCCGCCTGCAGCGTGTGGTCGAAGGTCCAGGACGTCAGTGCCATGCCGTCAAAATCGGAGGAGAATTCGTTGCGCAACGTCGGCTCCACGGGCAGGGAGACCGCCTGGCCGGTTCCTGTTTTATCATTGAAAGTCTGGTGGATATACACCTGTGCCAGCCGGTCGTAGTTTTCGTGGTACCGGTCAAATGTGAGTTCGTCGTGCATCCACAGCCCAATCATGATAGCCACACCCATGCCGATGGTCAGGCCGCCGATGTTGATTAAGCCGGTGGATTTGTGGCGGAGGAGGTTCCTCCAGGCGATTTTCAGATAGTTTTGGAACATACAGCACTTTTTAACTGGCTTGTTCAATGGTTGTGCCAGTCATTCAACCCACTTATAATTAGCACTTTATGGTGAATATATTGATTTACTTCGTCCGGTATTGAAGCGAAAGTGTACAATATCGAACAGTTTGGGAGACCTTTCAGGGAAGTGTGTTTTTTGAAAAAAAATACAAGCTCACAATCCGTCATCTGTGAGTAATTGACACAGTTCTTTGAACAATCCCTACTATGGATTGGCCACCTCTCCTACTCGTTTAGCATCCGTTATCTTATCCTCTTATTTCACTATCTTAAAAGCTCTACCAAATTCGGTTATTGCACTATCTGGGAACATTGGCAAATCATTGAACCAGACTTTGTCACAGACGACCGAAGATGCATTGTCATATTCCTTTCTTACGAAATGGCACTTGAGCGTGTCCATATCGCCGTTGCCCCAATCAATATAGGTTATTGGGTATTCTTCCGTTTCAGTGTCATTGGGGAAAATGCGTATTCTTTCACTTCCAGGGTCGGATATGTAACAGACAAAACGGGGGCAATCCAAATCTGGGTTGTAGGCCGTTTGGTCAACTCCATTGATGAGGTAGATTAGTTTGATTAATTCTGTATTAATGGAAGTGGTAGACGTGCCAGTTAAAAGGTTATTCCCATCTGCATCTTCAACGAAGATATCAACGTTTGTGGCAACCACATCCATAGTTGGATTCTCCATGCCGCATGAAATCAGCATTCCGATTGCAAAAAAAATAATGTATTTCATTTTTTTAATTTACAGGGGCTTTGTTGCATGAATCGATCAGACATAGCTTCGCTAATTTTCCGCCAACTTAAGCCACTCTTCTTGGTTTAGCAACAGGCATACCTTGGGCTGTCATTATATTGAGCACTTTTATTTTGATATCGTTTTCGGTTTTTTGGCTGCTAAATTTTCGGGAATATAGTCTATCGCCGTGGATGGTTTTATAGCGAAACATTTCCGTCTCTGATAAACTTCGTCGATGATAGCCTGTTTCAACTTTCCATTCCTTTATACCGATTTCATTCATTCGATTTACAGCAACATTTCGTGGATAATCAGGGATGTCATCAGGTACCTCTTCATACCATTCGATAGCATTGCTCCGGGGTGGAATGATGGGATTTATATCTCTATCGATCAAACCATCCCAGCATTCTACGTGATCGTATGCACCATCCAGACAGACATCTGTCACTTCTGCTTCCACCTGGTCAACCAGTTCTTCCAACTGAGACCCGTCATCCACGTCATTCAACGTCAGGGTGTGGCAATGAATGAAACCGGTTTTAGGGTCGACACCAAGGTGAAGTTTTCGCCATGTTCTCCGCTTTGAATACCCGTGTTTCCTGACTTTCCATTCCCCTTCGCCGTAAATTTTCAGACCTGTTGAATCAATAGCTATTACAATCGGGCCGCTACGGGGAATCTGATAAACAGCTATATCCAAGGCTTTTGCACGACGGCAAATTTGCGTGTACGATGGAATTTCCAAATCCTCTATGCCCATTAATTTGAGCAAACTTTGTGAAAAACCTTGTGTCTGTCTGTATGCCAGTTTGAACACAACCTTAAACGTCAAAAGTGTCTCTATGCAAAGGTCGCTGTACACGGGTTGGGCTCCTCTTTGGTTGGGCAGATCACTGTACCATTTGTCTGTCACCTCGTCACCGAAATAGATCGTGATATCTCCTCGGTTGATTAAGGCTTTGTTGTAAGCTGACCAATTGAGAACCTGATATTTTTCTTTCGGCTTGTCGCTTGTATGGTTATCCTTTTTTACCTTTGACATGGGCTGGTGTGTTTGTAGATTTAGTTGTGCAAAAACCAAATATACAAAACCAGCCCGCTTTTCATCCCGCACAATCTAAGCAGGATTCATGCAACAAAGCCATTTACAGGTGAAAAATTATGGGTGTATATTGTGTGTAAAGTCTCTGGCGTACTGATAATTGTAGGTGCCCGGGCCCCACGAATATAAACCATACCAACCATTGTTTGATCCATTCCAGCCCCAATTCATGTAGAACTTCACAGTAGAGTAACAACTGTTCTGGCGCCGTTCGTACCCATCGCAAACCCACATGTGGCAGTTTGTATAGTAATACCATACAATCGGTATTGCAGTATTTTTTATGCGGCACCCGTCAAGGAGCACGGGGCGGTTTACTTTTATGTCCTGGATGACAACTTCGTAGCTCCCGGCCACATAACTGTCCCTGTCTGCCAAACTATAACAAAAATCATCTTTGAATGCATTGTCTGTATCGTCTCCGTCAACACTTGAACTGCTGCACCCGTAGTCCATGTCCACAGCGTCGCCGATGTCCCGCATCATCCGCTGCACCTCGCCGTTGCCCGAATTGTTCGGCATTGTGGCAAAAATATACTCCTGTGTACAGGGGGCCGACCAATACTTGAGGATTTGTGCCATGGCTGTGGCGACGCAGCCCGTCCAAGCGTTCTGGTTCGAAAAACAGACATCATCACAATCTTTGTCCGGGCATAAATTATTGTAGGTACAGCCCTGATTCCAATTGGTGGTCAATAAGGGTCCTTTTGTAGTTATGGTGTACGGGGCACAGGGGTCGCCGCCGCCGCCACCCCCGTCGCAGTTGATATCACCACCGCAACCAAGTATTGGGTGCCAGGAGCATTCAGGGTAGTTTGGGCATTCCGGGCAGCAGTCGTCAACCACCAGGAATACCTACTTGTCGATGTCTTTTATTACCCTGTACCATTCCCTGTCCGCATAGTTTGAAGTGTCCACTCCACCGACCTGGCAATCTGGACATTTTCAAAGGTGATTTCAAGCCACTCCAGCAGAATTGAGGGCACTTCGGCTTCTTCGTACCTCCCCTGTTCTGCAACTGCACATATCGGGTCGTGCCTTTCGTCTGCGGCAATCACCACAAACCCGTCGTCTGAGTAATTGGCAATGTAGAGTGCCGGGGTGCCCAAGCTGTCGGAAATCGTGAACAGGCTGTCAACGGCCCTTATCGTTGTCGATGAGCCGACCTTCATGGCATCCGAAACCGTCATGTTGATTCTCTCGGCGACCGAACGGGCAACCTGTGCGGGGACGATTTTGGCATCGCCAAAAAGTGATGGGACGTACTCCCTTGTCCCGATTTGGGAAGAAGGGTTTTGTTTTATTCCTTCCTCTTTGGGCACTTCTTTATGTATTTCATCTTCTTTGCTCATGAGGACAAAAATAGGCTGAACAGCATCGCTGTTGCTACCAACAAAAATTTGATTTTTTGCATGAGTTCAGATTTTTTGGCAGTTCCGCCTGCCCGGACGTTTGGAGAGCATCTCCCGGGGGCATCATCGATAAATATTGTACTTACTCGAATCCAGGCTATAGCCCAAAGCGTCTATCTTGATTTTGTCCGCTTATTCCGGGCTTTTGTTTGTCTTTCCTTTCAGTTTATTATTTATCGTTGATGCTAACGTTTTGTGCTGCTGACGTGCCGCCTTTTTAGGCGGCATGGCCAGCAGCACAATGTTGCTTGCAGTTTTCAATTTTTATTTGTAGGTTGATTTTCACTAATCCAATCCATCTCATCTTTATATTTTTCAATAAATATTTCACAATTAGATTTTAGCTTTTTCACAAATTTTTCAAAATTTTCTTTTGTAGTAATACTGACTTGAATTAAACTGTGTGCGTCGTAGGACTTTATCCAAGTAAAATCATTCTCCTTAATCTCAGAAACTAAGGTTTCCCCCGTCTCACTTAACTCACATTCGAAAAGTTTACCGTCTATCACGATAATTGGGAAATAAATATTACACATTCTTCTCCTTGTCTTATTTGTCTCTCCAACGAAATACTGAATTGATTTATTAACCCCATTCAATGCTGAATATGTGATATCTACCCCTTCCGTGAAAGCTTGAGTTACCGCATATCCAGAATTACTTTTGTTTTTACCAATCAAAGTTAATTCTTCGATACCTTCCTTTTCAATAATCAACTCAATAAGTTTTTTGGCGTTTTTAGTACCGTATCTCTCTTTGATAAAATCTTTTTTTGTGAACAAGTGCAGTCTTCATTATTAAAAATCACCCATGTGCGGTTGTCCCCAATTTTTGGACAATAGTTTAAGAAGGAAAATTTAACTATTTTCACATTTAAACCAGTCCGAAAAATGGCAAAAAAACGTCGAAATTTCAATTCAAAATTCAAGGCAAAAGTAGCCTTGGAAGCAATTCAAGAACGGCTTACGTTAGCCGAACTGGCTCAGAAACATGAACTACATCCGAGTCAAATCACCAATTGGAAAAAGGAGTTATTAGAAGGTTGTAGTTCATTATTTGACAAAAAACGAGGTCCGACTCCCAGCGGTGACAAAGAAAAAGAAGCTCGATTGTTCCAGCAGATCGGTCAGCTCCAGTTTGAATTGGACTGGCTGAAAAAAAAATATGAGGAACTTTCCTAAGCACCATCGCATGGCTTTGATCGGTCAGGAAAACGGACTTTCTATTACGAGTCAATGTAGTTTGCTAAACATTCCCCGTTCATCTTTTTACTATGAACCCAAAGGGGAAAGCGGGGAGAATCTCCGCCTGATGGAACTGATTGATCGTCTGCATTTAGAACACCCTCAATGGGGCCGGCCAAGCATGGCGGCAAATCTCCGCAGAATTGGCCACGCCATAAATCAAAAAAGAGTGGGCCGGTTAATGCGCCTGATGAATATCCGCTCAGTGTTGCCAAAGCCTGACACAAGTAAGCCAAACGAGGCTCACGAAATATATCCATACCTGCTGAAAGGCCTGAAAATAAAGGCTCCAAACCAGGTTTGGTCTATTGACATCACCTATATTCCAATGCCCAAAGGATTTCTTTATCTGGTAGCTGTAATAGATTGGTTCAGCCGTTTTGTATTGTCCTGGGAGCTTTCCAATACCCTGGGGATACGCTTTTGCATTGCTGCACTGGAACAAGCCTTTACATACGGTCAACCTGAGATCTTCAACTCAGACCAGGGTTCCCAATTCACGAGCAAGAATTTTACTTGCTTACTAAAAGATAAAAAGATCCGAATCAGTATGGACGGCAAAGGCCGTGCATTGGATAACGTGTTTGTCGAACGGTTGTGGTGGAGTGTTAAATATGAAAACGTATATTTACACGCCTACCAAAATGGAAAAGAACTTTTTAGGGGGCTGAACAATTACTTTGATTACTACAATAATCGAAGATTGCACAGTTCCCTGGATTACAAAACACCGAAGGAGGTGTTTTTCGGTTGACATCGAAGCCTGGATGAAATAATCTTGAAAGCAAAGATAGCCTCGCATCAGAACCCGTCAAGGGTATATAAACGACTGCCAGCCCACAAAGCCACCCAGCAGCCGCCCTTGACTGAACCTGCTGCTCATGCTGATTGGCGGCTTACAAGATCTTTTAATCCCTCATTGTATTCCATCTTAAACTAGCCGAAAAACTGTCCAACTTTTGGGGACAGGTGCAATGGTTTGTCTTTGCTTAGTTTACATTCTATCACAAAAGTTAGATTAAACCATACTCCATTCGAAACATATGAGTAATATGCAATGACATCAATTTCTCTTGATTTTCCTGTTTCATCATCTTTATAGTAAACTGATTGAGCAATTTTAAAACCTTGTTCTTTAAATTTTTGAGCAACAAACATTTCGGTTCTATATGAAAACCTGTGGGTAGGATAAATTCAGCTTACCGCACAGGAAATAAATCATGTTGATGAAATTATGGAGATTACGATAACCCCTTGCCCGTTTTTTGGCTAACTGTATTTTCGAATTGATGCCCTCCAAAATACCATTCGTTATTTGAGACCTTATGAAATTCATGATACCCGACCAATGTGCCCTGATGGTTTTGGCCACTTTCTGAAAGGGGAAAATCCCACTCCCTTCAGCCTGATTGCACCAATCATTCAAAAAGCGCCCAGCCCTGGCTGGATGGTCGAACCTCCAAAACTCCTTGAAAAGTTCTTTGAGCCTGTAACCTTCCCCGATTTTGGGGTACAGTTTGACAAGGTTGGCCAGCTCCGCCAGCTTTTTGTCCGTGAGGTTTTCAGGGTTCCTGAGCAGCGTGTACTTGTGCCCTTTGAGTTCCTTGCATTCCTTTTGCTCGGCTTTGCGCAGGGCGTCCAGGGCCTTGTTCACTTCTTTGACCACATGGAAGCGGTCGAAGGTGATGCTGGCGTTCGGGAAGGCAGTGGCTGAACCGGCTATAAAAGCCGGCGACATGTCGATGCAGACCTGCCGGACCTTCTCCGGGGCGCTGCCGCTGGCCCCCAAGTGCCCCGCAAGGGCTTCAACTGCTGCGGCATCCTTGCCTTCGACCACTTTGAACACCCGGTTTTCATGCAGGTCAACGCCGACGGTGATATAGTCGTGGCCTTTGCGCTTGCTCGTTTCGTCAATGCCCACTTCCTCGATGCCGCTGTGGTCGCACTGGCTGAGGGCCCGATTGACGTAGTGGTTGAAAACCTCCCAAATCCGTTGGGGCCACACCTTGATTAAATTCGCAACCGAGGACGGGGACATCTCCAGCTCGAGCAAGGTCATGATGTACGCCTCGAACATGAGGGTAAAGCCGTTGTTCCGCCTTGCCCAGGGCACTTGTACCTTCTTGATTTCCCCTTTGCTGTCTGTAATACGGGGAACACGGGCGTGCAGGTAGCAGCGGTGTTCAAAGAAATTCAAATGCTGCCAGGTGTGTTCGGCGGTGTCGTAGGCTTTGCAGGAAACCTCAAAAGCATCCTTGAACGAACTCCCCGGAGGAAAATCCAGGTATATGTGCAACTCCCGAACTTTTTCGTCGAGTTGTTTGAATTCGATATGTTTGATTTCCCAGGGGCGGATATCCCCAAGTGCGATTTCAAAAAGCTGTTTGCTGTTCATTGTTTTTTGGAGTCAAAACTAAAGGGCAAAAATTTAATCTACCCACTGGAAATCATAAAGAACCAACATTTCTAACGGGTAACCTTGTTTATCGAGCCATCCTTTTATTTTATTGGCTAATTCACTCATCTATTTTTTATTTTTTCTTAATTGCAAGCAACATCGGATACACGAAACTCAGACATATCCCCATTTCGTGTATCCCGCCTCTACCCACGCTTCAACAAGACAAATGTAATCAGATTTCATATCTCGCAACATACTGGCATTCAGGAAATTGCGGTTTCGTATAAAAAATACCCCGCAGGCCCAGGGTCTTCCAATTGAAAAACAGCCCTGCGCCTGCCGTTCCCGATGTAAAACCGGGATAAATCTTGCTACCGCCACTTCTACCTCTTTCCCTAAAAGCAAGTAATCTTTTGCCAGCATACAGCCATTGCTTTCAATGCCGGTGAGAATGACCGCCTTGATGGACACTCGCAGTAGTGCCGGTAGAACAATTTATCCCGGTTTCACATCGGGACCGGCAAGAGCGAGGGTTGTTTTTCAATGGGAAGATACAGGTCGAGCGGGGGAAGAAAACAAAATGCCGATACCAGACTTGCAACCCATCATGCCCGGCAGGTTTCACCTTATTCATCATCAAATCTTTGTCAATATCTTCGACGCCCAATGATCACCTATATTTAGGTGCAGGAAATAGATGCCGGCAGCCAATTCCGCAGTGTCGAAAGTGTATGTATGGATGCCGGAAGTATGGACAGGTTTTAACTCCCGGACCGGCCGGCCGAGTGCATCCGTAAGCCTCAGGGATACTGCGGCAGGAAAGTCCGTCTCAAAACTCACCGTAAAATAATCCTCCACCGGATTGGGCCGGATGCTCAGGCCGATGGCCACCGTCACCTCGTTGGTAGAACTGGGGCTCACGGTCACGTTTTCCGAAATTGTCAGCAAGCACCCGAATTCGGTGGTGTCAAAATAGACGAACTGCGTGTCTTGCGTCAGCACCACGCCATGGTAAACCGTTCCGTAGGGCAGCGGGCCGTTGTCGACCACCAGTAATTCTTCCGGGTAAACCACCAACGATGCGACCACGAGGCTATCGCAGCCGTCGGGCGTTTGCAGCGTTACCTGCTCCTGATAATCGCCGGGGACGTCATAGACGGTTCCCGTCGCCGGGCTTGGTTCGTGCTGGCAAATAGACAGGACGAAAGAGTCAACGATGGCGTCCGGTTCCGGAATCTCCACCGGCTGCGACACGGTATGCCCTGTGGCGTCCTCCATCGTCAGCATATACAGCCCGCCGGCCAGGTTTTGGAAAATGCCTGTTTCATTGCTCCCCACGCCGGCGAGTGTAAAGGTGATGGGCAGGTTTCCCACAACGGGTGCAGCGGAAAAACTGCCGTCCTGGCCACCGTGGCAGGTGACGGGCTGCGCCGATATTACTGCGGGCAACAGCGGCACCAGCGTGTTGAGTGTGGTGTTGGTCACCACGGCATCGTTGAAATCGAAGAAAATGCCCGCACTGTTTTCGACCGCTGTAAAATCGGGCAGGCCGGCCAGTGCCCGGATGCGGAAAGTGAAGAAGCCGTGACTTTCCGGCTCGTTCACATTGCTGTCGGGCAACATGATTTGGTCAAAAACAACGGTTGCCAGGCCGTCCCCGTCAATGACGGCCCGGTAGGCATGGCTGGCCGCCACGGGCTGGAAACTGCTCCAGTCGAGGTCGCCGTCCAGTTGGTCTTCCAGGCGGACCGTGAAGGCGGTATCCGTGCCGGTGTTCTGGAACCGGATGGTGTATTCCAGTATTTCATCGAACAGGGTCAAATGAGCCGGGGTATTGCCAACGGGCCGCACCAGTTTGTCGTTTGGGTCAACGGCGCACTGGACCACGGAGAAGGTTTCGTAACTGCTGTTCAGCGACAGGTTGCCGCCGGCGTCTGACAGGTATGTCTCGGTAAAAAACTGCAGGGTGTCGCCGATGGAAGCGACGGAAGGAATATGCAGAAAAAGCAGGACGCCCTCCGAGTAGGATGGCGGCAGTTGTTCAAAATCCCAGTACAGCGTGTCGCCGGTCATCGCCGTGGGTGCAGGGTCAGCGCTCACGAGGGAAGTTCCTGCATCCAGCACGAAGCGGGCAAACCCGTCGGCAAAAGTCGTCCCGGTGTTGGTATAGTTCACCCAAAACGGCACGGTGAAGCCGCAGCGGGTAGGCCCATGCGCCAGCACCGGCTCTACCCGGCTGATGGTGTTCGTTGGCCGCAGGCCAAAATCAAGGCCCGTGACATCTGCGCCCAGCACCTGCACTTGGTAGCTGGCCGGAGAAGTGGTGAGTTCCCAATCGGGGTGCGGCACCCAGACTGCCTGATAGCAGGTGCCATCCGCCACGCTCATAAAATACGTGCCATCGGGTGCCGTGAAGCCGCCCAGGCCAAGGGGCGAAACGGCCACCTGCTGATTCAGAAGCCCCACCTCGCCGGGGTCTTGTACCTGGTTTTCGTTTTGGTCAAAAAAGCAAACGCCGCCAATCTTGCGTTCGAGGAAGAGGTTGCGGTAGAGGGCGAATTGTGCACCTGTGATGTTGTTTCCAGAGGAAAGCAGATCGATATCGCCGTCGCCGTCCACATCGGCAGCTTGCAGTTCGAAAGCGCCCATCACGTTGTCGGCCACCAGTTGCTCAGCGCTGAAGTTGCCACCGCCGTCGAGGTTTTCGAACCAGACAATGCGGTTGGTATTTTTCGAATTGGCCACTACATCCAGGTCGCCGTCGTTGTCCAGGTCGGCAGCGATGACCCTTTCGGGGCCGTCGAATGCGACGATGAGCAATTTTTCCGGCCCGAAATTACCCATGCCGTCCAGGTTTTCGTACCACGACACTTTGTCGTCGAGGCGGTCGGCGCAGAGCACGTCCAGGTCATTGTCGCCGTCGAGGTCGGCGGCGAATATGCCGACCGGGCCGTCGTGGTTGGGGGAAATGATCTTGCTGCTGCTGAAGCTGCCCAGTCCGTTGAGGTTTTCGAACCAAATCAGGGTGTCGTTGGGGTTGGCCGCCAGGATATCCAGGTCGTTGTCGCCGTCGAGGTCAGCAGCCTGGAACACGGAACTGACCTCGTTGATGGACAGGGTGTCCCGGTGCACGAAACTGGCGGCGCCGCCCACATTCTCCATCCAGTAAAACCAGCGCACGGTCGGGTTGACAACATCGTTGAAACGGTAAATCATCAAATCCTGGTCGCCATCGCCGTCGAGGTCGGCGGGAAGGGCCATGCCGCAGTTATTCACGGGCGGGGTGATGGCCTGCTGGCTGCCAAAACTGCCCAGCCCGTCGGTGTTCTTGAACCAGGAAATATTTTGAAAAGAAGCCAGCGGAGCGAGTATATCCAGGCGCCCGTCAGCATCCAAATCTATGGGATAGGCAAAATGCGAATTCGACACGCCGGCGGACACCACGACGGTCGGCCCGAAATTGCCCAGCCCGTCCAGGTTCTCGTTCCAGGCAATTTTGTTGTCCGTAGCTGTGGCCGTCAGGACGTCGAGGTCGCCGTCTCCATCGAGGTCTGCGGGGAAAATGGTTCGGGGCGAAAACCCGGCCTCGATGGGCACTGCCGGCGCAAAATAGACCTGCGCTGCCGCTTCTATTGGCCGGAGCGAACAGGCCAGCAATAACACAAAAATGCCGCCCGGAACGGCCCGAAAAAAGCGGTGTAAATTTTCCATCCTGCAATAAATTGATTTAGTAACGATGAAAAAATAACTTCCCTATTTTGATGTTGAAACCCCAGCGCTGGAAGGGTTTTTTAAAAATAATCCCGATTTCACATCGGGATTATTTTTCCATTAATTTCTGAAAAACAAAGTATCCTGCACAAAATCAAAATCAGTCAACGTGTTCAAAAAAGCGATAATGGCTGCTTTGTCAGTTTCTTCCAAATCAATCCCAAGACCGTTTTGGTTGACAAAAGTTTCATCAATCGTCTCGTAATATACCATGCCGTTGTCATAGTGGTCGAGTACTTCCTCCAATGTTTTGAATCTTGCATTGTGCATGTATGGGGCAGTCAGGGCGACATTCCTCAAACTTGGCACCCTGAATTTGCCAATGTCAGAGTTGAGGGCAGTAATCCTGTTTCGTCCCGTGTCGGCAAAAGTGGAATCCAAGCCATTGTTGCGATAGGAAAAATCGGTGAACAATTCGCCGCTGTGGCAGGCGCCACATTTTTCACTGAAAGTAGCCAGCCCTTCCAATTCCAGTGCTGTAAGCGACCCTCCTTCATTCCTGATATACCTGTCATATTTGCTGTTGGCGGAAACCATCATGTTGGTGAACTGGGACAAGGCATACAAAGTGTAAGGCAGCGTGACTTCCTCGATATCGAAAGCATCCCTGAACATGTCCCTGTATTTTTTATTGGCGTTCAGTTTTGCCACAACGTTTTCTACCGTTTCATCCAATTCAAAATCCGCTTCGATGGCATTGATGGGCACAAAATCAAGATGGGTCACCCCACCATCCCAAAAGAATTCTGGGAAAAAAGCCATATTGGTCAAAGGAGGCGCATTGCGGATACCGAGCCTGTTGTCAACCCCTACGCTCAGGGGGTGTACGGGCGAATCGGCAAATGCGGTCGCCTGAATATGGCAATTGTTACAGGATGCAGAGCCGTCCCTCGATAAAATCGGATCATAGAACAGGGCCTTTCCCAGGTCAAAGCCCGCTTTCGTCACGGGGTTGTTGTCGAAAGTGTAGATGGGCTGCGGGAAATTTTCGGGCACCCGGAATTCATACCGGTTGACCGGAAGGGTCGGTTCATCCTCGTCCGAACAGGACACGAATACGGTCAATACAAGACAAGCCCAGTAAACTACCGGGCTTGTCAAAAAACTATGTTTTTTCATATTTGTCTATTGGTGTACGTGGTCAAACTCGAAAACCTCAACCAATTTTTCAGCAAAGGGTTTGCCCAAATCTGGCCGGTGTACGGCATAGGTCGCCGAAAAGTCTATCCCTTTGAGCAGTTCCTCGAAATTCACGTTGATATGCGCCTGAGGGCTCAGGCCATCTTCAATCTTGATGCTGGAATCGAAATCAAGTTCGATGACCTTGATGTTGTTGACGAATTTCGGGTCTTCCCCTGGTTGGGGTTCAACGTCTTTCCAGCCGCCAACATGGATGGCATAGGTTCCTTCGAGCGTTTCAAAACCGTTGCCCCAATCCACATATTCCTGCCCGGAATTGGAGGCGTTGCCTTCTACCCCAAAGCCAATGTACCCTGCGTTCCAATTCCAGAACCATGCTCCGTTGGCAGGGTCAAGTACACCACCGGCAGCGCCTTCCTGTACGCCCGATTCGTCCACACCAACGGTAAAGCGAATCTTGTTGTAAGTCCCAGGCTCTATCCCCGACAAGTTGATGACGTTAGAACCCGGAGTGGTGGAAATCACATGGTAGTAGCCGGTCACCTCGCTTGCATTGGCTGTCACCTTGAGCGGGTCAATGTGCTTCACCCCGCCAGGCCCTTCCAGTTCGATGGCGCTGATGTAATAGGCAAAAAGCGAGATGTTGAATGCTTGTCCATTTGCATCCGTGTAGTCAAAAGTCTTGTCCCCGAAATCCTTCAGGGAAATGCCTTTGTCCCCAAGCTTGTTGTCAAAAAGGATGGACAGCGTGCCAGGGTCTTTTGCTGGAGCATCGTCATCTTTGTTGCAGGCAGTCAGGCCCAATGAAGCGATTGCGAGAAATGCAAAAAGAAATTTGATGGTTGATTTCATTATTTGATTGATTTGATTTTTAAAAATAATTGAGCTGTGCAAACATGGTTTGCATTGTGTTTGATAAATACCAGAATGGTGTAAAATGTGTCAGGAGAGAATTTCCGGCGGTTGGAAGAGACTTGAAGAATGAACGGATTGATATAGTTGTTTTTCAAACGCCCACGCTGGCCTTCCCTCCAGTTTTTGGATCAGCAATCCATGGATAGTGACCTCGGTTGGAAGCGCTTTCAGTTCAAAATCGCCGAACAGACGGTTGGGTGGAGGGTCATTGCTTTGCTTGCCGTCGTTTTCCTCCAATTGTTTGGATAGGTAGCATTTGCCATGACAGTTCTTCTCAGGTTGGTCTTTATTGATGCAAAGATTCTCTGCGATGAATGATTGGTTGCCATAAAAATACAGAATGGTGAACACATCCCTGCATCCGGCAGAGATGAACAAAGTGGTTAGAAAAATCGCAACCTTTTGATTCATACCACAAAATTAGCTTTAGATATTGGCATTTTATGAATTCCCACTTGTGGTTTTTGTCACTCTTTGTCTTTTTTGTTTGTGCCTGACGGCAGTTTGCGGCATTGCATGTTTTGAATAGCCATCTCCATAAAACACAATTCGTCAACCTCCTGCGGACCCGGTATCTCCTGATTGAAAACCTACTCCGCTCCTCCCGGTTCTTCAACCGGCATCACTTCACCTTTTGCAAAAGTCCGGTTTCGTTAGCTGGCATCAAAGCCCTTGCTTCAAATTCACGCATGAATGAATGCCTGCCTGGCCGCCCACTCGCAGGGGTGACGTTTATAAACCATAGCCGTCAGGCTAAGGCTGATTTGTGCTCGAAATGGGCGTTTCCAGGTGTGTTTTCAAAAGGATTGAGGCTTGTTTTTCATAAAATTGCTTCGGAAAATGACGGTTTTGATGCTTAGCCTGACGGCTATGGTTGCAAACCGGCAAGAGCGGTGTGGTTTTTCAGTGAGCAGACCCTGGGCCAGCGGAGAGCGAGTGTGTTTTGATCGGAAGGCCTTGGGTCAGCGGTTCTAAGACATTTTTGATTCCCCATTTACTTAGTTCTCTGAAAATTGGTCTTAAACTTTCTCCTTTCTCTGTCAAACTATAAATTACTTTTGGTGGCACTTCTGCAAAAACTTTCCGATTAATTAACCCGTCACTTTCCAATTCCCTTAATTGCTTCGTCATCATTCTTTTACTGCAATCTGGTATCATGCTTTGAAGCTGTCCAAACCTATTTACATCAACGGAAATAAAATAAAGAATTAATGGTTTCCATTTTCCACCAAACAATTTTAATGTGCTACTAACTGGACAACCTCCATATTTCTTTACTTGTTCAACCATGTTGTCGAACCTTTTTGAATTAATTTCCACTTTTTTCATGTTCTAACTAATTGATTATCAAAAATGGTTACAAAAATGTAACTATAAAACAAAAATGTAACTACTTGTAAAAGTAGTCACTAATATATTGTTTTGCAACTATTAATTCTATAATGGTATTTTTTAACTGATGGAGGCTAAGGTGACATCTCGAAATGGCCGCTCGCTGAGTGCCAATTATCAGTCAAGTCAAGGCCATTTTGAGGTGTCATCTTGGCCGAGCCACACTATCAGTTAATCAATTCCACTACCATTAATTCAACCAAAATGTGTAAATATGGATACAAAAATTTTAATGCTGTCGATTTTATTATTCGCAGCAAGTTGTAGTACAAATAAAAGCACTAATCAATCACAAAATAAAAAATCAGATTATATGTACGAATTAGCAATCAATCAATCTAAAGACGGGCAACATCAGACTTTTTTAGATACCAGAGCTAAATTTGTTGAAGTGCTTGGCAAACAAGATGAAACACTCAATGAAGGTAAATGGAAACCTTTTTTTACTGTGGTTCCTGATTTAAATCTTGACAATATTCTTATCGGAATGACCCATTGGAATTCATTAGAAGGCTTTAGTGCAACGGCTGCACGACTATTACCGCAAAAAGAAGCAAGGGATTATTTTTCGAGTTTTAACCCTTTGGCGTATGCACTCTTGCAAACAGTTGATGGCAAACCTTTCGATTTTGAAACTATCAAGAAAAATGGTTTAGTTGTAGAATTTGCAATTAGGAAAGGAAAAACGCCTGACGCATTTGGTGAAAAAAGAGAAGCCTTTTTTAATTCCCTAAATGATTATGATGGATATAAGTTTGCCCGTGAATTCAAGGTTTACAAACTTGATGAGCAAAGTGTACCGAATTTGGCCGAAAACACCCAAGCTGTAATTATTGTTTGGGAAAACGCTGAAAAATTTCAAGCTGCCGCAACTCCAATTTTTAGCACGAAGGAATATCAGGAATTTGCTGCCAATTTAGATGTTGAAACTTATTTTGCGACTTCTCCAACTAAGTAAATTTCAAAGAACATTTTTAATTAGCAGTCAGGTGTTTTGTCTGGCTGCTTTTTTTCTTCTTTCTTTATTGTGCACAACACTAAGGATTGTATACGCCCCCGAGCCAAACACCCACCCCTGCCAAACACCAGCAGGCCTCCGGCTCGCGGGCGTATCACAATTCAGTTGAACGAAAACCAGCGGCTACCACCCTAAGCAAATTCCTTTTCCAAAACCAGCTGCTGTCAAAGCAAGGATGGGTAACTGCGCAGGATCCCGATGGGTAAATATAGGCCTGGACACCCACATTTTCACAACCCTCCAGCACATTTTTGCGCTGCCGCCTTCCCGCTCTTTCCTTTTCCGCTTTCCATGCAACAACCCCCCGTTCACCGGCCGGGCGGCCCGGCTTTACTCAAATACCATTGCCAACAGGGGGGTTCACTGCTGCCGCTGACGGCGCACGGGCCGCCCCGGCACGCTTGAGCGGCAACAGCCCCCCGTCTGGTGTGAGGCGCCAGGTGGCCAGTTGCGCCAGGCACCCAGGTCGTTCCAAACGGCAGCGCTGCCCCGGAACCCGGACGGCTCCTCCTCCCACCATTCGATGAGCAGGCGCAGGAAGGTGCGCCGGAAGATCGTGGTGGTGTGGTAGCTTGTTGCCATAAACGAGTAAGCATACGGTAAACCCCATCTTGTCGCCCGCCCCCTTCGCAAACTTTTCCGAAAAGAACTTACCACCTTCGGCCAATATCCCCGTTTCCTCTTCTTTTGCCCATTCTCCGACAAAACAGATGGAAGAAAATCGTGTTAGCTTGTTTTGACCAAAATCGAGACAAAATGAAAGTGCTGTACACTTCGCCAACTTTAGCTTTTTTCTTCCTGCTGTTCCACCAAGTTTCCTCTGCCCAAACTTTCAACGGCGTGGGCGGGCTGCCCATCCCCCCCGGCGCTCCAGGCCAAACGGTCGGCATTACGACCTCGGATGCTGTGGTGTCGGGTGTGGGCGTCCTGGGCGGGTGCAATGTTATTGACAACGTGACCATAGACCTGGAGCATAGTTGGGTAGGCGATATCGCCCTGTTCCTCATCAGCCCTTCAGGCACGGTGCTGGAGCTAAGTTCGGGCAACGGCGGCGCCGGCGACAACTACCAGGTGACCTCTTTTTCCGACAATGCCGGCGCCTTTATCACTGCGGGGGCGCCACCCTATAACGGCGGGTTCAGACCGGAAGGGCGCCAGCAAGACACAAACTGCCCCTGTTCCAATGCCAACCCGCTGGGCACTTTTACCTTCGCCAATACCTTCAACGGGGAAAATGCGGACGGCACCTGGCAACTGCTGATCAATGATTATGTAATAGCTGATGTCGGGGTGATAAACAGTTGGTCCATTACCTTCTCCAACAACGGCACTGCCCCCACTGCCAACCCGGCTTCCATTGCCACTTGCCTTGTCAATGGCGCTGCCATCGTTGACCTGACCCAGGTGAACGGGACCGTCAACGGCAATACCGGCCTGACCGTGCTTTGGTACCAGGATATGGCGGCTACCATCCCCATTTCAAATCCCGGAAGCTACACGGTGACCGGGCCAACCACAGTCTATGCGGTGGTGGTTGAAAATGGCTGCGTTTCCGCACCGGCGCCCGTCACGATAACGGTTTCGCCCGGGCCGTCCGCCAATCCGGCCACGCTAACGGCCTGCGACAACGGTTCCGGCCAGGCTGTTTTCAACCTCAACTCCGTTGCAAACATCGTGACCGGGGGCGCAGGAGGCACCGTGTCCTGGTGGACGGACGCCCTGGCCACTATCCCCATTGCAAACCCTGCCAGCTACCTGTCGCCGGCCGGCACCGTTTACGCCACCGTTGCATTGGGGAATTGTATTTCAAACCCCGTGGCCATTACCCTTCAAATCAACCCGCCTTTAAACACTGCCAATACTTTCATCACGGTCAACCCGCTGAGCGGCTGCGGCCCTACCCCGGTCAGCGCCACCTTTACTTTTCCAGGCACCGGCCCCTATAATGTTGTTTTCCTGTTCGGCGACCCGGCCAACCCGCAGCCTTCCAACGGCGTGGCGTTGACCAATGGCAGCGTGATTAACTTCGTATTGTCAACAACCACCGTTTTCATCCTCACCCAGGTGACGGACGCCAATGGCTGCACGACCATCCTTCAAAACCCGCAGACGATCACCGTTACGATTGGGAATCCTCCTGCGATTTTCTTGCTGCTGACGCCCTTCATTTGCACCGGCGAATCCGTTGATCTGAGCACCCTGGTCACCACCAATTCCGGGCTGCCCATCACTTTCCATACCGCCACGCCGCCCAATGCCGGCAACCAGTTGCCCAGCCCCGTGGTCACGCCGGCGGCATCCACGATTTACTATGCTTTTGCGGATGCGGGGGCGGGCTGCAGCACAACGGTGCCGATACCTGTCACAGTCACGCAGGCAGCATTGCCGCAGTTGCTCCCTGCCAATGTTTGTGAAAATGAAAACAGCTTCAACCTCACGGCCCTGCAGGACCCTGCCTACCCGGTGGGCACCTGGAGCGGCCCCGGCGTGTCGGGCAACTTTTTTTCGGCCATCGGCCAAACGGGCACAGTGGCCCTTACCTTCACTCCTGCCGCACCTTGTACCCTGCCAGGGAATACGAACATCACCATTTTACCACAGGCAACGCCCCTGCTGAGCACCGCCAATATTTGCGAAAGCGAAACCAACTTCAACCTGACGGCGCTGCAAGACCCTACCCTGCCCGGAGGTACTTGGAGCGGCCCCGGTGTGTCGGGCAGTTCGTTCAACGCAGCCGGACAGAGCGGCCCGGTCACCTTGACCTACACGCCCGTGCAGCCTTGCGCCGTGGCAGCCACCACCATCGTCAACGTGACGCCCAGCGTGACGCCCGTGCTCGGCACGGCTACCCTTTGCCAAAGCGACCCACCCTTCTCCCTGGCCAACATCGCCGACCCTGCCTATCCTGTCGGCACCTGGAGCGGGCCGGGGGTCACGGGAACCGTATTCAGCCCCCTGGGCTTGTCAGGCCCGGTTACGCTGACTTTTTTGTCCAATGTAAACTGTGCAGTGCCGGTGAATACAACCCTGGTCGTAACGCCGTCTGCCACGCCGCAACTGGCCGCCGCCAGTGTTTGCGAAAGCGAAAACAATTTCGACCTGACGGCCCTGCAAGATCCGGCTTATCCGACGGGTACGTGGAGCGGCCCCGGCGTGAGCGGGAATATTTTTTCTGCCGCTGGCCTAACCGGTACCGTAACCCTTACTTTCACTAGCAACCAACCCTGCACCCAGCCCGCCACGACTGCCATGACCGTGACGGCGCTAACGGCCCCGGCCCTCCTCACGGGAAGCACCTGCACGGCTGGCGGCCCGTTTAACCTGACCCTGCTGCAGGATCCTGCCTTCCCCAACGGTACCTGGAGCGGCCCCGGCGTGACGGGCAACACTTTCAACCCGGCAGGCCAAAGCGGCCAGGTAGTTTTGACTTTTGTGCCAAACACCAACTGTGGGCTGCCTGCCACCACTACCATGACCCTGAGCGAAGCCCCGAATGTGGCAGCGCCTGTTTCTGTTTGCTCCCCGGACAACCTGAGCTACACGGTCACTTTCAATATTTCGGCGGGCGACCCGGCCAGCTACACGGTGAATGACCAGCCCAGCGGCCCTGTATTTACTTCGGCCCCCCTACCGAGCGGCACCCCCTTTAGCTTTCAGGTGGACGATGGCAACGGCTGCGGCCCGGTTATTTTAAACGGCAGTTTTGACTGCGCCTGTACCACCTTTGCAGGATCGATGAACCTCGCCGGAAGCCCGTTCGAGGTGTGCAGTGATGCTGTTTTTACGGCCACATTCAACAACAACGCCGTGCTTGACGGGGACGACGTTCTGTTGTTTGTGCTGCACGACAGCCCGGGGCCTTCCCTGGGCAACGTGCTGGCCATCAATACGGTACCTGTATTTGGCCTGCCAGCCAATGGCGTGGTGGGCGTGACCTATTACGTGAGCGCCGTGGCAGGAAACAACGATGGCTCCGGGGGCTTCAACCCGGCGGATGGCTGCCTGTCGGTGGCAGCCGGGGTGCCTGTGGTGTTTTACGAAGTGGACGGCAGCATCGGGCAGGGCGGCAGTGTCTGTGCCGATGATTGCCTTTCGATTCCGCTGCTGTTCGAGGGCGTGGCGCCCTTTAGTTTTACCTATCAACTGCTCACCCCAAACGGCAACAGCAATGAGGTGTTTATCGCCTCCCAGGCCAATGCCCAACTAACGATTTGTCCCAATGACTTAGGGGTGGCTTCCGGTCAGATTACACTCCAGCCAATCGGCCTGACGGATGGCAATGGATGCAGCATTTCGGTGTCCAATGGCCCAAATGTGCTGCTGGAAGTATTGCCTGAAATCACTACCAACCTGTCGCAAACGCTCTGCCCCGGCGAGAGCCTGACGGTGAACGGCACGGTCTATAACGAGGCCAACCCCAGCGGCACGGAACTGTTCCCGAACGGCTCGGCGCAGGGCTGCGACAGCATCGTGAACGTGAACCTCAGCTTCTACCCCATTGCCACCGGCCAACTGGCCCAGACGCTCTGCACGGGCGGCAGCCTGACGGTGAACGGCACGGTCTATAACGAGGCGAACCCAAGCGGCACGGAGGTGTTGGCAAATGCCAGCGCCAACGGCTGCGACTCGCTGGTGGAGGTTTCGCTGAGCTTCAATACTTCGGTCAGTTTTGATTTGGTGCAAACGCTCTGCCCCGGCGAGAGCCTGACCGTGAACGGCACGGTCTATAACGAGGCCAACCCCAGCGGCACGGAGCTGTTCCCGAACGGCTCGGCGCAGGGCTGCGACAGCATCGTGAACGTGAGCCTCAGCTTTTACCCCATTGCCAGCGGCCAACTGGCCCAGACGCTCTGCACGGGCGGCAGCCTGACGGTGAACGGCACGGTCTATAACGAGGCCAACCCGAGCGGCACGGAGGTGTTGGCGAACGCCAGCGCCAACGGCTGCGATTCGCTGGTGGAGGTGTCGCTGAGCTTCAACAGTTCGGTCAGTTTTGATTTGTCGCAAACGCTCTGCCCCGGCGAGAGCCTGACCGTGAACGGCACGGTCTATAACGAGGCCAACCCGAGCGGCACAGAATTGTTCTCGAACGGCTCGGTGCAGGGCTGCGACAGCATCGTGAACGTGAGTTTGACTTTCCTTCAAAATGCAGTTTTTGAGCTGGTACAAACGCTGGCAGTTGGTGGGAGCATCACCGTGAACGGAACGGTGTACGACGCATCGAACCCCGACGGGATAGAGGTTTTGGAAAACGCCGCCGCCAATGGCTGCGACAGTACCATCCTCATTTCGTTGAATTTTGGGACGGCCAACATTGCGCTGCTAACCAGCACGGTGGCCCCGACCTGCGCCGGGGATACCGATGGGCAGATTGTCCTGGAGAACCTGAGCGGTGGCAGCGGCAGCTACACGGTCAGTCTGGACGCACAACCGCCTTTTCCCGTGGGCGATTTGCCATTTGCCATCGAAAATTTACCGCCAGGCAATTACGAGTTGACGATCAGCGACGGGGCAGGGCTCTCCACGGAGGTTTCGGTGAACGTACCAGCGGCCACCAGCATCCTGCTCGAACTCGGCGATGACGTAGAGGTGGAACTTGGCGACGATGTTTCCTTCAATCCCCTGACGAACATCCTACCGGCGGCCATTGCCTGGGAGCCAACCACCTACCTTGATTGCAATGACTGCCTCGATCCTTTGGTGGTAAAGCCTGCTTCCAATATTGTTTACCAGCTCACCATCGCCGACGAAAATGGCTGTACGGCCAGCGACAGGGTGGAGGTTTTGCTGCGCAAGCCCCGCAACGTATTTGTGCCCAACGCCTTCAGCCCCAATGGCGACGGCATCAACGACCTGCTGACGGTCTTTGCCGGCAGCAGCGTCACTGCCATCCGCAGTTTCCGCATTTTCGACCGCTGGGGGGAAATAGTGTACGAGGGGTTTAACCTGTCCCCCGGCGGCCTCTCGCAGGGCTGGGACGGCACCTACAAGGGCAAACCGTTGGATCCGGCGGTGTTCGCCTATTTTGCGGAAGTGGAATTCCTGGACGGGGAACTGCAACTCGTCGAAGGGGACGTGCTCCTGGTGAGGTAGGGTTTATTTTGCGTCCATACATGTCATTTCCAGGGGTTGGAAGCAGGCAGGACGTGGGCGAACTCGTGTTGGCCGAGCCGAACGCCGCCTTCGACCGGGCCGTGCAGGGACTGCACGAAGAGATGCCGGGGAACGGGGCGACGGCGGAGTAGCCCATACCTGCCTTTCCCCACCGGCCTTGCTGCCCCGCCCTTGCCCATTGTCCGGCCCAGGCGGGGCAGCACTTTTTTTAGGCGGCAGGTATTGCAGGATTAAAGTTTTTGCATTTATTTAGCGCCGGGGAAAAAACCGTGACCGCATGCTCCGGGAAAACTGCACGAAAACCTAAACGACCATGTTGCCAGCCATTTTTTGTTTTCGGGGGAATCAAGTTGGGGATGTACGTTACAAAGAGGTAGGTTGCCTGTCTTGCCGTGCTGCGCCTGCGCCTTCTGTTTATGAAGTTGTAGTTGGGGCCGGTGTGGAACGCTGTGGTGCTGGTGGTAGGCTTTGCGTAGCTTGCTTGAGGTGTTGGATTTTTGGGAGGGTTGGGGTGTGTGCGGGGAGGTTGTTGGAAATAGGATGGGATTGGCGGATTAGGTGTTTTATGTGGACGGCTAAATAAAATATGCTATGCGGTAATCTGGTGTTCTCGGCAATTTAAAAAACAAAAATTCATAAATAAATATAAAACCAGTTACGATGAAGGAAGATTTAATTGATATATATTACCATTCTGAGGATGTAGGAATAAGAACCTACAAAATCAAGTACACAGCCGAAGTAACACACAAAGGGCTAAAAGATTACAAGGTATTTACTGCCTTTGATGAAGACATCTTGGAAAACAAGGTGCAATCCTATGTTGCTAAACTTGAAGAAAAATGGGAGAAAATCGTTTTAAAACAGAACATTGTAAATCACCAAGTTGCAAGTCAAAAAGAGGCTGAGATTAGAACCCAAGCAGCGGTAAGGTCTTTGGAGGCTGTTGATAATATACTCATTCACACTTTGAGTATAGATGACACAATTGATTGGGAGACTTTGAAAGATAAGACAAAATTCAAAGAGCCCAATCCCGAAAATGACTTGAATAAGCGTTTAAACGCTCTGTCTGAACCTAAGTCACCAATAATTGAAGGTTATCCAACAAAGCCAAGAGAGTTCGATTTTGAACCAAAACTGTCTTTTTTTGATAAACTCATAAAATCAAGCAAAGACAAAAAAATACAGCAATCAAAAGAAGTATTTAACCGAGCAGTTTTGAAATGGAAGGAGGACTGTTTACAAATTGACAGACAGAATGAAACAAGAAAAAATAACTACGAACACCAATTGGTAGAATTTGAACTAGCCAAAGGTAAAATTCATCAGCAAATTGCTGATGAAGTCAAAGCATGGCAAAAAAGGAAAACAGATTTTGAAAACAAGCAGGAAAAGAAAAACAAGAAAGTTGATGAGTTAAAAGCCAAATATATAAATTGCGACCAAAGCGCAGTTTTAGAATATTGTGAGTTGGTTTTGAATAACTCTCAATACCCTGATAGTTTTCCAAAAAGTTTTGAACTTGACTACAACCCAGACAATAAAATTTTAGTCATTGAATATTCCTTGCCCACGATTGAAGATTTACCCACATTGAACGAGGTTAAGTTTATCAAAAATGAACTGAAAGAATACCATATTTCTGATGCACAAGTGCAGAAAATGTTTGACGCAACAATGTATAAAATCACACTGCGGACAATCCATGAGATTTTTGAAGCAGACAAAGCAAATGCAGTTGAATTTGTAAGTTTTAACGGTTGGGTTAATGCAATAAATCGGGCAACTGGCAAGAGAGAAAATAATTGTATTTTATCAATTCAAGCCAAGAAAGCCGAATTTATCGAGGTTGATTTGGCACACGTTGACCCAAAAACATGTTTCAAAAACTTTAAGGGTGTTGGAAGCAGCAAATTGAGTGGACTAACTCCAATCCAACCGATTTTACAGATAAATAAAACAGATAAGCGCTTTGTCAATCACTACGAAGTTGCTAGTGGCATGGATAGTTCTACGAACTTGGCTTCAATGGATTGGGAAGATTTTGAACATCTAATCCGAGAAGTTTTTGCAAATGAGTTTAATAGCAACGGCGGAGAAGTAAAAGTGACCCAAGCAAGCAAAGACGGCGGAGTGGATGCCATTGCCTTTGATCCAGACCCAATCAGAGGAGGGAAAATTGTTATCCAAGCCAAAAGATATACAAACACCGTTGGAGTTGCTGCCGTTCGAGATTTGTATGGAACGGTTATGAATGAAGGAGCGACAAAGGGAATTTTAGTAACGACCGCAGATTATGGACCCGATGCCTACGAATTTGCCAAAGGCAAACCGTTGACTTTAATGAATGGTGCAAATTTGCTTTACTTGTTAGAAAAACATGGTCATAAAGCAAGAATAGACATTAGAGAAGCAAAGAAAGAAATGAAGTCAAAATAACCCCTTCAGTATAATACGCTGACAGTGAGTGAAAAAGCCAAAAATTGAGTAGGGAGAGGCGACCAAGATTAGCCGCCCCTGCCCTCTCACACCACCGTACGTTCGGACCACGAATACGGCGGTTCATGGAACGACGCCACTTTTCAGTTTCGTCTTGTCTTTTCCTGTACCTGTCCGTCCTGCCAATATCCGCCGTTCGGCTTCCAATTCGGCAAAAGAACCGGATCGCTGAAAGACTGTTCCATGTTCGGCCCTTCACGGGTCTGGTATTTCAACCAGCCGCTACTATGGCTTCTGCTGACTCCTGGTAGCCTTTGCTAAACAAGTTCGCTCTGCGTCGCCTCCGGCAATCCCAGGCCTCCCCCGGTAAGGTGCACCCTCTTTCCGCTGACGCTGCCCGCATCTACACAGATGGGCTGCTGTAAGTTCTGCCTTCGGTGTGTTCCCGACGAGTCGGGACAGGTCGTGCCACCTCGACGGCCCATCCATGCCTCTTATGCGATTCCTGTCCGTACATGCCAGCTTTTGCAGTCCCGCTTACTTCAGACTCCGCCTCACGGCGGAAACCCTTGCGGCTTGCTACACGCATACTTACTTTAGCGTGGGGAGAACTTTCATCTCCCAAGAGTGAAAGACTTCCGGCTTTGGGCTATCTTTGTTTCGGTAGCCCTGACCGGTTATCTTCGATGCCCATTCGGGGCACACACATTGTGTAGCTGTCCATAGCGGGCAAAAGCCCGCTACGGCAGCTACACGAGACCGTTAGTGCCAACGAGAAAAAAATATAAAATGAAATACCTCGCTCTGATAATCACTCTAATGCTGATACCAAAAGTTCAATTCGGACAAGAATTAAAGCTTGAATATGAACCAGAGAAAATCAGTCAAAAAATAAGAGCAATTACGAACGAGATAGAAAAAGAAAACGAAATCCATTCAGATGCCGTCGGATATCGTGGAGAAAAGACAAGCCAATACAAGCGATTCGAAAAATTGACCAGAAAAGCAAAAATCGATGAGTTGGTTGAATTAACCGAACACCCATCACCAGTCGTAAGAGGATATGCTTTCTGGGCTTTGGCGAAGAGAAATTATAAAAAATTAGAAGAGATATTCATCAAGCATTTAAGGGATGAAGAAAAATTGAAACTTTATGAAGGCTGTATTGGATTGAACACGTCGGTGATAAATTTCTTGTACCAGGTCGTATCACCAAATCTGCTTGATTGGAGGTGCAAAACATTCGATGAGGAAACTTTCGAGAGAATAGAAAAAATAAAAAATGAAAAGATGAATTGAACACTGGCACTAATTGAGTAGGGAGAGGCGACCAAGATTAGCCGCCCCTGCCCTCTCACACCACCGTACGTTCGGACCACGAATACGGCGGTTCATGGAACGACGCCACTTTTCAGTTTCGTCTTGTCTTTTCCTGTACCCGTTCGTCCTGCCAATATCCGCCGTTCGGCTTCCAATTCGGCAAAAGAACCGGATCGCTGAAAGACTGTTCCATGTTCGGCCCTTCACGGGTCTGGTATTTCAACCAGCCGCTACTATGGCTTCTGCTGACTCCTGGTAGCCTTTGCTAAACAAGTTCGCTCTGCGTCGCCTCCGGCAATCCCAGGCCTCCCCCGGTAAGGTGCACCCTCTTTCCGCTGACGCTGCCCGCATCTACACAGATGGGCTGCTGTAAGTTCTGCCTTCGGTGTGTTCCCGACGAGTCGGGACAGGTCGTGCCACCTCGACGGCCCATCCATGCCTCTTATGCGATTCCTGTCCGTACATGCCAGCTTTTGCAGTCCCGCTTACTTCAGACTCCGCCTCACGGCGGAAACCCTTGCGGCTTGCTACACGCATACTTACTTTAGCGTGGGGAGAACTTTCATCTCCCAAGAGTGAAAGACTTCCGGCTTTGGGCTATCTTTGTTTCGGTAGCCCTGACCGGTTATCTTCGATGCCCATTCGGGGCACACACAATGCATACCTGCCAACCGCCCCTATGCGGGGCGGCTGACAGGTATGCTAAACGTTCTCATCAATCAAAAAGAAACCAAAAAAGAGAAACAAAATAGCGAAGAAAAAACGTTAGTTTAGTGTCAAAAACAACTAAAAATGGAATTGATTAATAAACATAAAAAAGAGTTAGATAAAGCATGTTCTACTTTCAAAGTGGACGAACTCTATGCTTTTGGCTCTGTCTTGACTGATAAATTTAATTCGAAAAGCGATATTGACTTTATCGTTTCGATAATTTCGAAAGACCCGATTGAATATGCAGAAAACTACTTTGAACTTAAATTCGAATTGGAAAGGATATTCAGAAGAAGAATAGATTTGCTTGAACAAAAAGCAATCAGAAACAAGACATTTGAGAAGTTGGTCAATAAACAAAAAATACTCGTTTATGCAAGACGAAATCAAGGTGTGGCTTGAAGATGTTGAGAGAGCTATAGCCGAAATTAACGACTTCTTGCCCGAACCGAGAAATTTCCTTGAATTTGAGAAAGATATGAAGACAAAACGGGCTATTGAACGAAATATCGAAATAATTGGCGAAGCGATGAGCCGAATCTTGAAAGTGAAACCAGATATAGAAATAAGTAATTCAAGGAAAATCGTAGATACTCGAAACCGAATAATTCATGGATATGATTCAGTTTCAGACGATGTTATCTGGCTGATAGTTGTTCGATACCTTCCAGTCCTCGATAAAGAAATCAAAGAAATAAAAAAAGAAAACTGATGAGAATCGAGTAGGGAGAGGTGACCAAAGGTAATATGGATTGGCCACCCCTGCCCTCTCACACCACTCTCGAAAGCTTTCGGGATACGGGCCACGTACTCCGCTGGCCCCAACGCTTCCCATTAAAAACCACACCCGCTACTGCCGGTTTATAAGCGGCACCCTTGCGAGTGGGCGGCCAGGCAGGCATTCAGGTGCGAATTTGAAGCAAGGGCTTTGATGCCAGCCAACGAAACCGGACTTTTGTACAAGGTGTGGCAGAGCCGGTTGAAGAAGCGGCAGGAGCGGAGTGGGTTTTCAATCAGGAGATACCGGGCCAGCGGGGGAATTGGTGCGCCTGAAAATCCGGGACACCGACCCCTGCTGGCCCCAACTCAGAAACGATTGAACAATCACCTGGCTCCCGAACTGGCTCCGGGAGCCATTTTATTTTTTCTCAACCCTAAAGAAAAGTTACCGCTTCAACAAAAGCGGTTGCCTGCTGTTTCATCCTCCTGAATCATTATCTTACCACCCTAAAGGAAGAACAGGCTTCAAGGAACGGCATGAAGGAATCCCCTTTTCCCCTTCCATTCTGACGGGCCGTATCTTTCCGAAAATATGAATCCGTCATGGTAAACACTCAACAGTCGTCCTACCTGAGAGAAGAAATATACAACGGCGAAATAACCGACCAATTAACAGGAAACTTCCGCTCCATCCTGGACGGGGTAGGGGAAGATGCCTACCGGGAAGGCCTGCTGAAGACGCCGGAACGGGCTGCCAAGGCCATGCAGTTCCTCACCTCCGGCTATGGTATGGATGCCGAGGAAATCCTTCGTTCCGCCATGTTCAAGGAGGAATATAGTGAAATGGTACTTGTCAAAGACATCGAAATTTACTCTCTTTGCGAGCACCATATGTTGCCTTTTTTGGGAAAAGCCCATGTGGCCTACATCCCGAATGGCTACATCGTGGGCCTGAGCAAGATACCGAGGGTCATTGATGTGTTTGCCCGCCGCCTGCAGGTGCAGGAGCGCCTGACCATCGAAATCCTCAACGCCATTGACAAGACCTTGAACCCACAGGGCGTGGCCGTCGTCATCGAAGCCATGCACATGTGCATGATGATGCGGGGCGTACAAAAGCAGAATTCCGTAACGACCACCTCTGCTTTCACAGGGGCTTTTCAAAACCAGGAAACGAGGGCGGAGTTCTTGCACCTGATAGGAGCGAATCTTCATTGAAAGCGTGTTTGTGTGTTAAAGTGTTCTTGTGTTTTAACAATTACACGGGCATTAAAAACACATAAACGCAACTAAACACACAGACACAATATGAAAGCCTATATTTTCCCCGGCCAGGGCTCCCAGTTCGAAGGAATGGGCAAAGACATGTACGAAAACAACGGCTACGCCAAAGAACTGTTCGAGCAGGCCAACGAGGTGTTGGGCTACCGGATTACCGAAGTGATGTTCGAGGGCGATGCGGAAGCGTTGAAACAGACCAAAATCACGCAGCCCGCTGTTTTCCTGCATTCCATCATCCGGGCAAAAATAGCGGGCAACGACTTTCAGCCCGGTGCGGTGGCCGGGCATTCCCTGGGCGAATTTTCCGCCCTGGTAGCAGCGGATGCCCTTGCGTTTGAGGATGGATTAAGGCTTGTACACCAAAGGGCACTCGCCATGCAAAAAGCTTGTGAGGCCGTGGAAAGCACGATGGCCGCCGTTATTGGCCTGGACGACGAGGCCGTTGAAAAAATTTGCGCCGGGATCGCCGAAACGGTGGTACCCGCCAACTACAACTGTCCTGGCCAATTGGTCATTTCCGGCACGGTGAAGGGCATCGAAGAAGCTGTTGAACAATGCAAAGCAGCAGGTGCCTTGAAAGCCGTTGTGCTGCAGGTAGGCGGAGCGTTCCACTCCCCGCTCATGCAGCCTGCCAAAGATGAGCTGCAGGCCGCCATCGAAGCGACACATTTCGCAAAACCCGTCTGCCCCATTTACCAAAATGTCAATGCAAAAGCCGAAAGCGATCCTGGAAAGATCCGCCAGAACCTCGTGGACCAGCTCACCGCCCCGGTCCGCTGGACGCAGACCATGCAGCACATGATTGCCGACGGGGTAAGCGAATTCATAGAGGTGGGCGGCACCGGTAAAACCCTGAGAAGCTTTGTGGCAAGGGTGGACAGAAGGTTTCCAACCGCCGCCCTTTAACGTACCGCAGAGCGGAAAAACCACTGCCTGGCATTTAGCGTTTACACCAAATTTGCATTTTCCAAATTCTTGCAGCAAATTGGCGCTTTCAAAATGATACCATGACAAGGATAAGCATCAAAACCGGGAAAATACTGTTGGCCGAGCCGTTCATGCTGGATGCCAACTTCAAGCGGGCAGCCGTGCTGCTTTGCGAGCACAGCGGCGAAGGAAGCATCGGGTTCATCCTCAACCGCAAACTCGATATGCGGGTGGACGAACTGGTGGCCGACTTCCCGGAGTTCAACGTCCCGGTTTATTTTGGCGGCCCCGTGCAGACAGATACCATCCACTACCTCCACAATGTGGGCGACCTGCTCGAAGACAGCCGTGAAATCAGCAAGGGCGTTTGGTGGGGCGGCAATTTCGACAAGCTGAAATTCCTCATTTCTTCCAACCTTATCGAGGCACACAACATCCGTTTTTTCGTCGGCTATTCCGGCTGGTCGGAAGGCCAGTTGAAGGACGAGATGGCCTGGGGCTCCTGGGTAGCTGCGGATATGCACCCGAATTATTTGTTCAAGACAAAGCCCGACCAACTTTGGTCCCAAATCATGTCGAACAAAGGCGATGCCTACACAGTGATAGCTTCTATGCCTGACTCCGTTGCTTACAACTGATCCTCTTTTTAAAACACGGACAGCGGGGGGGATCTTTATCAAAAGACCTGGTTTACGATTTAAAATGTATTCAAAACACAGGCAGTTTATAGTTTAGGTATCGTCGCAATCGTCACTCGTAAATTGGTGCTTATGATAAAGCCTCCCCTCTGAATGGCCTCCACTCCTTCCGCTCCACAGGATTTTCACAGAACCATTTTTTTAAATCCTAACTCTTTCTTTTAAAGAAAACCTGCCCCCGTTCCCCAACCTTTTCGGGCCGCCATGCTGTCTTCCCCGGCAGACCGCCAACCGGCATTCTAAACAATAGACCCATAAATTGCAAAGGCCATGTTACCTTGTCCTGGTTTTATAGTGAAATTTGCCAAATTCCACAATCAGGGCAACCCTGCTTCGGTTGAAGAGATTGTTCAAAAAACTGTGTCAATTGCTCACAAGTGATTGATCCTGAGCGTGTGTTTTAAAAAAAAAACACACTGCCTTGAATGGTCTCCGGCTGAATGCCCGTGTTTGTTTATAGACAATCGTCATTAAAAGTCAGGGGTCATTGAAGTCATTTTATTGAAAATCAGTGACTTAGGATTTTGTTCCAATCAATTTTTAATGTGACTATCTATAAGAAAAAAAAATCAGGACATGCAAAATGCTTTTAAACACCTGCTCATAATGGCCCTTTTGGCGGCCCAGGCAGTTACCTCATTTGCCCAACAGAAGACAGAAGACACCGTGTATATGCGCAATGGCGAAACACACAAAGGGGAGATTACCCGCTATGTTCAAGGGGAGACACTATTGCTGCGCCAAGCGGACAGCACCCTGCTGGAACTTAAGGACAGCGACATCCGCAAAATAGTACAGGGCACTGAATATGTAAGCGAACCGGAAGTTTCCGAACCTTCAAGATCCAAGGCTGGCGACGCCAAACTGCGTTCAAAAGGCTTTTACAACACGACGGCCCTTTCTTTTGCCATTGGTAACAGCGACTCGGACGGGCTTATATTGGGTGCTGGCCTGGGCAATGTGACGGGCTATCAGCTGGCTTCCTGGCTCGGCATCGGTGTGGGCATTGGCGTTGACAATTATGCAACAAGGGGGGAAACCATCTATCCGCTTTTCGGCGAGTTGCGGAGCTATTTCCCCTCCAAGAAAGGATACGGCTACTACCTCGCCCTGGCAGGTGGCTACGGGCTGGCTTTTAAGCGGCAAAGCCTTGACATAGTAGAAGCGAAAGGCGGGCTGATGGTTCATCCTGCCGCCGGTGTACGAATCGCCACGGTGGAAGGGCTGGATTTGAACATAGACATCGGCTTCAAGTACCAGGAAGCTTCGTTCACCAGGAACCTTTACGACGGGGATGTGCAAACGCGCAACCTCACATACCAGCGCATCGTCCTTCGGGCAGGGTTAACGCTGTGGAAATAGTGGCACCTAAAACTGGCCGCTCAAGCTGAGTAGTTGCTGGAATTGTCCGACATTGTTTAAAAATGGTTGGAGTTTGTGACCAACTGTTGCAAGTAGTTGAAAATCAGCTATTTTTCACTTATTAACTGGCGTGGATCTTCCATTTTTTAGGTAGTCGAATTTGAAATTGATAAATCGGTTTGGCTACTGTGCAGTGTGCATGGAGGGGCGGGGTTATCGAACCCCGCAGTTCCGGAACTGCGGGGTTCGATAACCCTGCCCTCAAAGACGGCTACCCTTAACTTTAAATGCGAGTATCTATAAACGACTTTCAAACAAATTCAAACCGTACCCATTGCGTCGAATAACATAGCCAATTTTTTTAACAACCAGCACCTTACTAACTACAATACCCATTGTTCAAAAAAAAATACACGGACGAAGAGCTTGTAAAGGGCTGCACAGCGAACGACCGCAAGATGCAGGAGCATTTGTACAGGCGGTTTTTTCCGGCGATGATGGAAATGTGCCTGCGCCGCACCGACGACCGGGAGGAAGCAATGAGCATCGTGAACAACGGCTTTTTGAGGGTTTTTAAAAAAATACACCTCTACTCCTTCAAAGGCTCGCTGGAAGGATGGATCCGGCGCCTGGTGTGGCACAGCCTGGCCGACCACTTCAGGGAACAACAGCGCTACCTGCACTTCCTCGTCTTTGAAGAAAGGGACGCTCCCACGCAGGGAAGCCCGGCCCAGCAACTCTACGCCGAAGACATCCTCCGAATGGTGGACGAACTGCCCGCCGCTTCGGCGCAGGTGTTCAGGCTTTATGCCATCGAAGGGTACTCCCATGCGGAAGTGGCCGAACTGATGGGCATCAGCGAAGGCACTTCCAAGTGGCACCTGTCAACCGCCCGGCAAAAGCTGCGGCAATTGATACACCAACATGAAATGAAGCAATATGCAGGATAAAGAAATACATATTGACAAAAAATTCACCGACCGTGCCTGGAAAGATATGCGCAGCAGGTTGGACGACGAAATGCCAACAGGGAAGCGGCGCAGGCGATTTGCATGGTGGTGGTGGCCTATAGGCTTGGCCGTAGTGGCTACCGGTTTAGCTTATGTTTGGTATGCTTCCACCCCAATCCCAGGGCCTGCCCCTTCGGATAAACCGGCAGCCCTGGAACGAGTGCCCGCAGACCTTTCCAAAACGCAACAACCCGTTGCGGAAGCTTTGCCGGCAAGCCCGTCAAACGTGCCTTCAGAACAAGCGGAACTTTTCTTCCCCGGGACTGGCCAGCAACAGCCCCCGCCATCCATTGCCGCACAACATGCTTCGACGGCAAAAGCATTGGCTTCAAAAAAACCGAATCTTGAAATGGATGCGCAAATGCCTGGTTATCAACAGAAGTTGCTGAATGCCATCCAATTATCTGCCGAAACCTTTCCCCTGGCAAAAAGTGAAGAAGCCGGCCTGGCGGAGCAGCAACCGCCTTTGCGAATGGCCGAATACCTTCCAAATCCAGCTTTGGCCATGCTGGACAATCCAGCGCATTTCGAAGGGAAGCTCCTTGAAAAACCCATTCGGCACCCCTCTCCGGTCGGGCTTTCCGCCTATGCCGGGGGAATGGCAGCCCCCTCCAGTGCCGCCAATGGACTGGAAGCCGGCTTGATGGCAGGCCTTCCCATTGGCCACAGCAGGTTTTCCGTGGAAGGTGGCGCTGGTTATGCGCTTGTGCAACAGCCCTTGTATATTGTTGTTTCGCAGGGCGCTGACCCGACGACTATCCCAACCAACGAAACAGCAGACGAGGTTTTCGTTTCGATTGCCGATGCCGAAAAAGTATCGCCGCTGGAAGCCAGTTTCAACAGTGTGACCAGGGCGCGTGAATCGTTGCAGATGCACTATGCCAATTTCCCCTTGCAAATTCGTTACAAAGTATCGCCCCGTTGGGGCTTATACGGAGGTGCCAATTTCGGCATCCTGTTGGCTTCTACGCCCGGATTTACCGGAGGCGGCCTGCTGAACGGCTTTGGCCACAAACTCAGCGACGAGTATGACGTTTCCGTCGCCGAAGCATCAAAAAACAGCACTGTTACCTTGTCCAGATATGACCTTTCAGCCACCGGAGGCCTATTTTATCAACTGAGCCGCCGGCTGAGCCTCCATGCCCGTTACCAGGCAGGGCTGTTGGACTTAATCAAATCCAACAAGGAAAAAGAATACAACCGTTTCTTCCATCTTACCCTTCGTTACCAATTGGTGGGCAAAAACTAACTTGCGGCGTTTTTCAATAAAAACCTGCTGCCATGCTTACGTGCCAAAAACACTTGTTTAGCCTGCCCGATGAGATTTCTTACCTCAACTGTGCCTATATGGGCCCTTTGCCCAAAAAGGTAGAGGAAGCGGGCCTAAAGGGTGTCTCCGTAAAAGCACTACCCTATCAGGTTGTACCAGAAGATTTTTTCCAACCCGTCAAACAGTTAAAACAGCTTTTTTCCCAACTTGTGGATATTGCAGATCCCGAGCGGGTCGCCATCATCCCTTCCGTGTCGTACGGCATGGCGAACGTGGTGCGGAATGTCAAAGCCGAGGCCGGGCAAAACGTCGTGCTGGTCGGGGAGGTTTTTCCCAGCAACTACTACGCCTGGAGGCGCCTGGCCGATGAAAAAAAACTGGAAATACGCCTGGTGAATGCTCCAACGGCATCCAAAGGCAGGGGGGCAGCCTGGAATGAGGCGCTGCTGCAAGCCATTGATGGACAGACCGTTGCAGCCTCCTTGCCCCATGTACATTGGGCCGATGGCACCCGTTTCGACCTTGCCGCCGTGCGCCAAAGAACCCGGGAAGTTGGTGCCCTGATGGTCGTGGACGGCACCCAATCCGTGGGGGCTATGCCCTTCGATGTGGAAACCTTGCAGCCGGATGCCCTCATTTGCGCCGCCTATAAATGGATGCTGGGGCCGTACAGCCTGGGGGCCGCCTATTATGGTAGCTATTTCGACGACGGAAGCCCGGTTGAAGAAAGCTGGATGAACCGCCTCCACAGCGAGAATTTCCAGGCATTGGTGAACTACCAGCCCGCCTACAAGCCCTCCGCCAACCGTTACGGCATGGGCGAAAGCAGCCAGTTTATCGGGGTACCGATGTTTGCCACGGCCCTGGAAATGGTAATGGGATGGGGCGCTGAGAACATCCAGGAATATGGCCGCCGCCTGGCGTTGCCCTGGCTTGGTGAACTGAGGGAGATGGGTTGCCAAATAGAAGATGAAACCTTCAGGGGCCACCACCTCATCGGCGTGCGCCTCCCGGAAGGGGTGGATTTGGATCGGTTTAAGGAAAAAGCAATAGCGGAAAAAGTGTACCTCTCCTTCCGGGGCAACGCCATCCGGTTGTCGGTGCATTTGTACAACGAGGAAAAGGATTTCGAGCGCTTGTTGAAAGCGTTCAAAGCAAGTTTATAGGAAATAGGCCGAACCCGGCCCAACTTACCTCAACAGCACTACACTCCCCTGAAATAGCCCCGACTTACCATCCACATATTCCACCTGAGCCATCCACACGTAGGCACCATTGGGTACTTTTTTCCCGTGCCAATAGCCGTCCCAGCCCTTGAAAGGATCGCCTGCCCGGAAGTTTTCAGCAGCAAAAAGCTGCGCTCCCCAGCGGTCATAGACCTCGAAACGGCGCACCACCGAGACGT
Source organism: Lewinellaceae bacterium (assembly GCA_020636005.1). Taxonomy (GTDB): domain Bacteria; phylum Bacteroidota; class Bacteroidia; order Chitinophagales; family Saprospiraceae; genus UBA6168. The sequence continues at coordinate 2,909,739 of JACJYR010000001.1, read as the reverse complement.
TTTCCCCGGTATATACCATCAAGATTTCATTGATGCCATCCTCATTGGGCGAGAAAGCCGTTGGCACATAGACCTGCTCTGCCCGATCCACATTCACTTCCACCCTGCCTTCCAGTTCGCAGCCAGTGCTGTCGGTGAGCCGCAAGTGGTAAACGGTGCTCTCGAACGGGGTTGCCAGTGGCTCCAGGCAATCCGTGCAGTCAAGGCCGGCGGCAGGCCACCATTCGATGGAGGCAGGTTGGGTGAGGTTGGTAAAAACTTTCATACGGAGGCTTTGGCTCAGCAATAGCGTTGTATCCGGCACCAGCCGCAATTGGTAGTCAAACGGATCTGCCAGTTCTACCAGATGTTCCCAGATGCAGCCGTTTTTATCCTTAACCCTTGTTTCGTATGGGCCGGGCAAGAGATTGTTATAATGGTTATGAGTGGTGAATAATTGCCCGCCATCAATAGAGAAACTATAGGGAGGCTCGCCACCTGTGGGGTTCAGGAAATCTATGGTGCCATCGCTGCCATTGGCACAGCCTGGCGCAGTGGTAGAAACTTCGGCAAAAGGGTTGGAATCTGCTACGGTGAGCGATGCTTCATCCTGGCAACCGAAGTTATTGGTCACGGTGACAGTATAGCTATCCCCGGCGCCTACTTCAATGGATTTGGTGGATTCCCCGGTGCTCCAGCGGTACGACGCACCACCGTATGCCGTCAGATTGACAGGTTCCCCGTGGCAAATGGCCGTTTTACCCTGAATGCCTGCCTGGGCTGCCGGCAGCACCTGGATATTGGCGTGGTAAACAAGGCTGTCGCACCCATGAGAAGATGGCACGATGGTGGTTAGCAGCGTATCTTTTACCACTGTGAAGCCCTGGTATTTTTCACCATAGCAGACCAGGGTGTCGAGGGTGAAAACGGTGGGCGTTTCAACCTTAATTGTGGTGTAGATTGTGCTGTCGCAACCATGTACGGTTAAATATTGCTCCACCAACACCGCATCGGAGGTATAGGTGACGCCCTTGTACATTCCACCCTGGCACAGCGGCACCGTTTGAAAAGAGGTATAGACCGGGTTGACAAAAAGATTGGTCAGCAAGAGGCTGTCGAAACCGCTACTCCCGGTGAGTGTATCAATCAGAGTGGTACTTTGCAGATAGATCGTGCCATCGAAAGGAGTGCCCTGGCAAAAAGTCGTGTCCTGGATAGTGACCGGCACCTGGTACACCCCGACATGGACGGTATGGAAACTATCGCAGCCATTGCTGCCCGTGTGGGTGAATACAACTGTCGTATCGTTGAAAACTGCCGTACCGAAAAATATCTGCCCAGGCAAAATAAGGGTATCCGATTCGGAAGAGGTGGCTTGCAGCGCCTGCACCTGGATGGTCAGGATGCTGTCGCAACCACGGCTGTTGGTCAGCACGATTTCGAACGTTTCGTCCTGGTTAATAGGCGTGCCATTGAAGATTTCCCCGGCACAGAGGGCCGTGTCCACCATGCCAAAGGTGGTAATGCCCACCCGGATGTCCACAACGTAACCGCTGTCACAGCCCAGGTAAGTGGTATAATGCTCGTCGAGGGTGGTGTCCTGGCTATAAACAATACCTTGATACGGCTCCCCGTCGCACAATTTCACGAGCGAATAGTCGAGGTCTTCACAAGTTGTACCTGGCGAGCAGGGTACCCTCCCGGTACCGAAGTTGCCGGAATAGCTGTTGATCAGTCCACCCCCGATGACCACCAGGCTATTCTCCACGTTGACCCCAGCCGAGTTGGGCGGCAGGAAGGGGTCGTTGTAATTGTCGAAGAGTTCGATGGAATCCGCACAGGCGGCAGCGCCATTTTGGAAAGAAAACAAGGGAATTTCCACGCCTGCCTGATAGTTGTAGGCAGTGGTGCCAAAAGTAGAAAGGCCAAAGGAAAGATAGTCCCATGAAGGCGCCTCCACTGGCGAATTGACCCTATTGTTAAACGACCAGGTTACACCGGGGGTGAGGTTGGTCAAATTGATCAGGTCAAAACTGTTGTCCCCAAAGCCATGCGTCACCTTCACGGTAACCTGGCCCGAAGAGGTCACATTTTGGGGAAAAGTATAGGTAGCAGCAGGGATCATGGATACTTTGATGGTGGCATTATCCGCCATCAGCGTCAACTTGAAGGTAATCTGGGAACAGGCGGCCACAGATAAAGCCAGGCAGAAAAGCGGTGTGAATATTATTTTCATAAAAGGTACGGGCAGTAAACGGCAACAGCACCAGGTATTCCAATACCTTTCAGGTGCGCGGGTTGCCAGGATTAGCAATAGCAAAAGCAGCGCAGGGGGCCGCAAATAGGGGGGGATGGGCGCAGTTAGCTGAATGGCGGTCGCTGGGCAGAGGCTTACAGGAGGAAAGTTTGTTACAGCGGGTTGAACCAAAACCTGAAACCCGACGGGGGTCAATCAGGGCAAAACGGGTTCAAACCACGGCTACTTTCCGCCCCCGCAACTTCATCAATATGCCGTGCCTCGGCTTGAGGGTAATGAGCGGTTCCGGTTCTACGGGATGATCTTCCAAAAGGTCAAAGTCAAATTGGCGCACCAGCATGGCCAACAGCAATTGCATCTCCATCAGTGCAAAATGGTTGCCAATACACATCCGGGGGCCGGCACCAAAGGGCATGTAGGCCAGGCGGGGGCGTTCTTTTTCTATTTCCGGTAAAAAATGGTCGGGGTAAAAGGTATCGGGCCGCTCCCAGTAGCGTGGATCCCGGTGGATGGCGGCAATGCTGATAAAGATGACCGAGCCGGCAGGAATCGTTTCACCCATGATTTTGTCGTCTTCCACGGGTTCGCGGCCAATGGCGAAAGCAGGCGGGTAGAGCCGCATACCTTCCTGGATGACCTGGAGGGTATAGGTCAGGTGGCGTAAATTCTCAAAAGAAGGGGTTTGACTGCCAAGCACGTCCTCGACTTCTGTTCTCAGTTTTTCCAAAATAGCAGGATGTTTTGACAGCAGGTACAGCGTCCATGCCAGGCCATTGGAGGAAGTTTCGTGGCCTGCGGCAAAGAGGGTGATGGCCTCGTCCCGCACCTGCCGGTCGTCCATGGCCTCCCCCGTGTCTTCATAGCGGGCGCTGAGCAGCATGGTCAGCAGGTCGTTGGGCGGGTTGGGGTCTTTGCGGCGCTCGTCCATGAGGCGGTAAAGGTAGCCGTCGAACCAGTCCATGTCTTTTTTGAAACGGCGGTGCATCCCGTTGATATAAACAAAAGGGATGAGGTGCGGCCGGGTAGTGCGGAACACAATGTAATCCTGCGCATCTATCATGATGCGGTACATTTCGGAGAGGTCGGCGGGGCTTTCTGCACTGAAAAGGGTCTTCAGCACGATGTCGGACGTGATGCCCATCATCTCTTTGGCCATGTCGAGGGGTTGGCCCGGCGCTGCCTTTTTGACCAAGGCCGCTACGCAGCGCTCCCCCACTTCCGCCATTGCCCTGAAGATGCCCTCCAACTGGGTTTTGTAAAAAACGGGCTGTGCCAACCGCCGTTGCCTCCGCCAGTATTCGCCCTCGCTGGTGACGAGGCCGTTGCCCAGCGCCAGTTTCAAATGGCGGTAGGCCACACTCTTCACGTAGTTCTTCTGGTTCGTTTGGAGCACGTGGCGCACCACCTCGTGGTTGGTGGCCACAAACACCTTGCGGAAAATAAACGGGATTCGGTAAAAATCACCAATGGCCCGACCTGGCCCGGTGGTGAAGAGAAAGGGGTTTTTTAGAAACTCAGCCCCACGCAGGATGGGGTTTTTGCCTTTGAAAACGGGGATGTTGGATTTCATTTGCTCAATTGAAGGTGAATGGTAGATGGCGGAAGGGGCTTGGTGACAAATTTGACACTCTTATAATAAACACGGATGGTTTTGTCAGTTTGCCATTTGACAACAGGCTTTGCCAAAATCAAATAGCCAACAGCGATTATCATAACAAACATAAAGGAAAAATGGCTGCACTGGTGACCGAATTTTGGGACATTTGCAAGAGGAATAGTTCGCTGTTTCGCAAAATTCAACATCGAGTTGATGAACGAAGATGAAAGGCAGGTGGCCATCATCCAATTCCTGTCCCTTCCTGTCGCCGAAAAAATAATAGAAGACAATCCCAGGCTGCAAGCACGGCTGATCGACAAGGCGCTGGTATCGGACAAGGTATTGACCATCTTAAAAGCGTAGGACGAAGAAGGTTTCCGGGAAGCACCGGACGAACAAATTCTCAAAGACGCCCGGAAAGCAATGGAAGGTGCAATCCAAACCTTACAGAAGGTTAGAAGTAAAAGACGCTCGGCACCCAGATTTCAATGCCATCTTTCTAGTGTTTTTCTGTTCTTGTTTCTCACTCATTTCCGGCATTTTCACTGCCCATTATTAAAATCAAAATCCCTCCTTTTTTCGTATCTTTGCACCATGAATAATACAGATGTAACAGAAGAAGTGAAGCCAGTAAATGGCACCTACGACGCCAGCAACATCACGGCGCTCGAAGGCCTTGAAGCCGTGCGCAAACGCCCGGCGATGTACATTGGAACTACTGACGTCAAAGGCCTTCACCACCTGGTGTGGGAGGTCATTGACAACTCGATCGACGAACACCTGGCCGGCTATTGCAACCTGGTTGAAACCACCATCCTTCCCGACAACTCCGTCATGGTGCGGGACAACGGACGGGGCATCCCGGTGGACATCCAGAAAAAGCTCAATAAATCAGCCCTGGAGGTCGTGATGACGGTGCTGCACGCCGGGGGCAAGTTTGACAAAGACACTTACAAGGTGTCCGGTGGTCTGCACGGGGTGGGCGTGTCTTGCGTGAACGCACTGTCCATCCACCTGAAGGCGGAAGTACACCGTGACGGCAAAGCCTACGAGCAGGAATATTCCCAGGGCAAACCGCTATACAGTGTGCGGGAAGTCGGCCCGGCCAACGACCGGGGCACCTTCATCACCTTCAAGCCCGATCCGGAGATTTTTGAAACTACGGAGTACAAATACGATACGCTTGCTACCCGTATGCGGGAACTCGCCTTCCTGAACAAGGGCCTCACCCTCACCCTGACCGACCAGCGCGACATAGACCCGAAAGGCAATTTCCGGACGGAAAGCTTCCATTCCGAAGGCGGTCTCCGGGAATTTGTGCTCTACCTCGACGAAAGCCGCACGAAGTTGATCGACAACCCCATCCACGTCATCGGCAAAGAAGACAACGTGGAAGTGGAAGTGGCCATGCAATACAACACGTCCTACTCCGAGCATGTGTTTTCCTACGTCAACAACATCAACACCATCGAAGGCGGCACACACGTCAATGGCTTCCGGAGGGCAGTCAGCCGGGTACTAAACCAATACGGGGAAACCTCCGGCATGTTGACCAAGGCAAAAGTCACCCTCTCCAGCGAAGACTACCGGGAAGGCTTGACGGCTGTCGTTTCTGTAAAAGTGCCGGAGCCGCAGTTCAAAGGCCAGACCAAGAGCGAACTGGGCAACTCCGAGGTGACCGGTATCGTCTCCCGTGCGGTGGGCGATGCGCTCAGCACCTATGTGGAGGAGAATCCCGGCGCTGCCAGAAAGATCATTGAAAAGATCATCCTTGCCGCCATGGCCCGCCATGCTGCCCGAAAAGCAAGGGAACTGGTGCAACGGAAAACAGTCCTTACCGGCAGTGGCCTGCCCGGCAAATTGGCGGATTGCAGTTCCAAAGACCCTGGCGAGAGCGAGATATTCCTCGTAGAGGGCGACTCTGCAGGCGGCACGGCCAAGCAAGGGCGCGACCGTCATTTCCAGGCCATCCTGCCCCTGCGGGGAAAAATCCTCAACGTGGAAAAGGCGATGGAGCACAAGATTTATGAAAATGAAGAGATAAAAAACATGTTCACCGCCCTCGGCGTGAGCATCGCCGAAAACGATGAAGGAGAGCGCATCCTCAACATCGAAAAACTGCGCTACCACAAGATCGTCATCATGTGCGACGCCGACGTGGACGGCAGCCACATCACTACCCTGATACTGACCTTTTTCTTCCGCTACATGAAACCGCTCATCGAGCAGGGATTTATCTATATCGCTGCGCCACCATTGTACCTGGTGAAAAAAGGCAAGCAGTTTCGTTACTGCTGGAACGAAGAGGAGCGCAAAGAGGCCATCGCCACCTACTCCTCAGGCCCGAACGACACCGGCGTGAAAGTGCAGCGCTACAAGGGCTTGGGCGAAATGAATGCTGAACAATTGTGGGAAACCACGATGGATCCGAACACCCGCATCCTGCGCAGGGTCACCATCGAGGACGCCGCCGAGGCCGACCGCATTTTCTCCATGCTCATGGGCGACGACGTGCCGCCCCGGCGGGCCTTCATCGAGGCGAATGCGAAATATGCCAAAGTGGATGTTTGATTGGACCGGGTGCTTCCCGGATGCCAAAACGAGATGTAAGCAAACCGCAAAAAAAAATCCCGAAGCCAATACCGGGGGTAGATTTGCTTCGGGAAGGAGTTAGGTGAATGTTTGCCAGTTCTCTCGGCGTATGTTTGACATTCACCACGGAATGTGGGGGCGGTGTTTGGAAATTCAGGAGGCTTAGATGTACACTTCAACAATTGGTTTTTGCGATGCAATGAAAAAAGGGCAATTTACATGCCAATAAAAAATAATGTCTTATTTAACCTAAATGGTTTAGTCCTGCCGGGGCAGTTTTAGCCCACGCTGCCAAAATCCTGGCGGAACAGGTTTTACAACAGCAAGCCCCTGGAATTTTGCAACTCCAGGGGCTTGCTATTTTGGATGGCCGCCACGGCGCCATCCCGAAGAACAAACCAACGGCCCACCTTATTCAGCGGCCCTTTGCTGGTCTTCGATTTTCTTGCGGTCTGCATCCTTCATGCCTTCCTTGATTTCCTCTTCGATGGAGTTCTTGGCGTTGTTAAACTCCCGGATGCCCTTGCCGAGGCCCCGCATCAGCTCGGGAATTTTTTTGCCGCCAAAGAGCAAAAGCACGACGAAAAGGATAATGATAAGTTCCCCGCCACCGGGAAGGCTGAACAAAAAGATGGTATTCATGGCAAAAAGTTTTTTTGAATTGTGGTTTCGGGCGCCCGCCCGAAGTTCGGGAACCCGCTCCCGGAATATCGAACACGCAATTCAGGTGATGAAATTCAAAACAAAGGTAAGGGAATTCGGCGGCACGGGGTATCTGCCGCCCTCCTAAGATTGTAAGCCGTTCACAAAGTTTAACAAAAGGCGGATGAGCGTTGATAAAAATTAATAGGCGTCGATAAGTACCCGTGGTCAAATCAACATCGACAAGCTCCCCTCACCAACCTTACTTCTTCAACCCGATTTCCCGCAGGCGCTCGTTGAGGTATTCCCCGGCGGTGATAGGCTCGTAGGCCAGGGGTTGGGCATCGTCCACGCAGTTGGGCAGGCAGGTCAGGTCCATGTCGCTGCGGGGGTGCAGGAAGAAGGGGATGGACAGCCTCGGCGTATGCCATTCCTCCCTCGGCGGGTTCACGACCCGGTGCGTGGTGGATTTCAGGTAGTTGTTCGTGAGCCGCTGGAGCATGTCGCCCACGTTGATGACGATCTCGTCTTCTTCCGGCACGATGTCCATCCATTCGCCCTCCATGTTCAGCAATTGCAAACCGCCCGCAGAGGCACCGACCAGCAGCGTGATCAGGTTGATGTCCTCGTGCTGCTCGGCCCGGATGGCGGAGGCAGGTTCCTGTGTGATGGGCGGGTAGTGGATAGCCCGCAGGATACTGTTGCCGTTGTGGATGTTGTCCTTGAAATAATCCTTTCCCAGGTTCAAATGGATGGCGATGGCGGTGAGCAAGTGGCCGCCTGCTTTTTCAAAAGCCTCATACAATTGCCTGCCCAATCGCAGGAATTCCGGCAGTTCGGCCACGGCCACGTTGGGCGGGTAGTGTTCGGGGGGCACCTCGCCGTTTTTCACCTCCTGGCCGATTTGGTAAAACTCTTTCAGGTCGGCCACTTTCGACTGCTTGGCATGTTCCTTCCCAAAGGAGGTGTAGCCCCGCTGCCCGGCCAGTCCCGGCACTTCGTATTTCCTTTTTACCGCCTCCGGCAGCGCAAAAAACCGCTTGGAGGCAGCGTAAAAATCGTCGATCAGCTGTTTGGAAATGCCGTGGTGGACGACCCCGACAAAGCCAATTTCGTGGAAGGCATTGCCCAATTTTTCCACAAATGCTGTCTGTTCCTCCGGTGTGCCGTTGGTGAACTGCGACAAATCAACGAGCGGTATGGCCCTTTTTTTCATGGTGTTTTATTTTTTTAATGAAATCCGGTTGAGGCGGATGCCTGATAGGTTTGGACAAAAGTAGCGGTTTAACCGAAAAACAGAAAACCTCCCGGAAAGCACCGGCAGGTTTTCATACATGGCAAAATTAAAGTGGTTTAAAATATAGCTTACGGCGTTCAGTCTATGGGTACCGGCTCTTTCGGCACGCCATTTTTTTTCCAGGCAGCCCCTTTCAGTATTTCGTCCACGCGCTCCCGAAGGCTGGTCATGCTTTCGCCGTGCTGGCTGATGTCGAGACCCTCTTGTTCCTGCTCCTCCGTCACCCGCATCGGGATGATGAGGTTGGTCAGTTTCAACAATAAAAAAGAGCCGCCAAAGGAAAAGATGCCGACGATGGCCAGCGCCAGCAGGTGGTACAGGAAGGTTTCCGTTTTTCCATAAATCAAGCCCACTCCGGAGGCGAAAATACCGGTACACAACATGCCAACAATGCCGCCAACACCGTGGCAGGGGAAGACGTCCAGCGTGTCGTCAATGGATTTTTTGCCAAAAAACGAAACGGCCAGGTTGGAGGCAATCGCAGCGATGAAGCCGATGAAAAAACTCTGTCCCACGGTCACGAACCCCGCCGCCGGCGTGATGGCCACCAGGCCCACCACGGCACCGATGCAGGCCCCCATGGCCGTGATCTTTTTGCCCCGCACGGCATCGAAAAATACCCAGGTCATCATGGCGGAAGCAGAGGCCATGTTGGTAGTGGCAAAGGCCAGGGTGGCCGCTTCGTTGGCGCCCAGTGCCGAGCCGGCATTGAAGCCGAACCAGCCGAACCACAGCAGGCCGGTGCCCAGGATGACGTAGGGAATGTTGGCGGGGGAGGAATGGTTGGCGCTCTTTTTCCGGCCTCCCAGCATCGTGACGGCAGCGATGGCGGCAAAGCCTGCCGACATGTGTACCACCGTGCCGCCCGCAAAATCCAGTACGCCCCATTGGCGCAGGAAGCCCTGCGGGTGCCAGGTCCAGTGGGCCAGCGGCGTGTAAATGAGCAGGGAGAACAGCACGATGAAAAGCAGGTAGCCCGTGAAGCGCACCCGCTCGGCGAAGCTGCCCGTGATGAGTGCCGGGGTGATGATGGCAAATTTCAGTTGGAACAAAGCAAACAGCAGCAGGGGGATGGTGGGGGCGAGGTCGGGATGGGTGGAGAGGCCAACGTTGCGGAACATGAAAAACGTGGCCGGGTTGCCAATGATGCCGCCGATGCTGTCGCCAAAGGCCAGGCTGAACCCTACCAGCACCCACAGGAAGCTCACCACGCCCAGCGAGATGAAACTCTGCAGCATGGTGGATACCACGCTTTTGAAATTGACCATGCCACCGTAGAAAAAGGAGAGGCCGGGTGTCATCAACAGCACGAGGCCGGCGGCCATGAGCATCCAGGCCGTATCCGCCGGGTTGATGGGTGCTGCGCCTTCGGGCGCTGTGTTTTCAACAGGAATAAAGCCCCCAGCCAGGGCTATCAGGGTAAGAATGGAGAAAATGAGCATCCACCGGGTCTTCATCGTCCAAATTGTTTTAAGGCAAATGTGCAAGGCGGCACAGTTTGCCTGTTTGATTAGGATTTGATAAAAATTTGGAATCAGTTGGCCGGGCAGGGCTTATTTGGATGGGCAAAAATAGTTGCGTCAACACTCAAATCATAGCCCGATAGCAGGCTACCCAAAGGGCACGGGAGGGGACGGATACAACTTTGGCGAACCTGCCGGGCGGCAGAAGGATTTTTGGGCGTAAGGGGACACGCCTGTCTTTATTTGGAACCAACGATGGTGTCTTTTTGAACAGAACCAACCTTTTCACCAAAACTTTGGTAAAAACCGGCCCACCTTCCGTTGGTACTCCGCATAGGCCGGGTACTTTTCCGCCGAAAGTTTTTCACTAAAATCGGAACTGCCCTGGAAGAGCAGCAGGAGCAGCACAGCGCCCACCAGCGAGCCGTTGAGCCACCGCCCCGTGGCCGCTGCGCTGAAGAGGTAAAACGCCAGCCAGATGCCCTGTTCGGCGGCATAGTTGGGGTGGCGCACCCTGGCCCACAGGCCGGTTGTACAAAAGCCTTTTTGCTGTGCTTCGGTCAGTGGTTCCCCAGCCGCTTTCCGGCGGTATTTTTCCGTTTGAAAATCGTATTGCTGCTGGTCGGCGATGGTCTCGATGACTATCAGGGCGAGCATCCCGGCAGCGGCCAGGTAGTCCAGCCAGTTGAGCGGCTGGCCACCGCCGTTCCAGGCCACCACGGCAGGCAGCGTGAAGAGCAGGATGAGCCCCTGTTGGTAAAAGGAAATGAAAAACAGGTTGAAAAGGCCCCAGCGCAGGCGGCCCTGAAGCAGCGGCATTTTCTGCAGCACGCCCCACCGGTAGTCTTCCTCGCCCGCCCAGGGAGGCCACTGGTAGCCGCCCCGCCGCCAAAAATTGTACGAGAGCCGCAGGCCCCAGGCAGTCGCCAAAACTGCCATCACCACCAGCCGGCTGTCCCACGCCGCTGCCCAGGCGAAGTACCAGGTATAGACGATGGGCATGATGCTCCAGAGCTTATCCACCTGGCTGTAGTTGCGGGTCAGTTCGCTGACGATGAAACACGCAATGGCCACCCCGCACAGGATGTACAGGGCGGTATGCAGCATGTCTTTCTGTTCGGGGGACAAAGGGGCATCGTAGTTATAGGCAACCAGCGGCAATACAATGAACCCGAGAATGAGGAGGAGGATGGTTTTAAGCATGCTGGAAATTGAGTAGATGTTTAAAATCAAAGATTCACGACAAAAGAGACCCTATTTCAGTTCTTCCTTCAAAAACGCACCGGTATAACTCTCCTTCACCTTTGCCACCTCCTCCGGCGTCCCTTCGCAAACGATGCGCCCGCCACGGTGGCCCCCTTCCGGCCCCAGATCAATAATCCAATCCGCCGTTTTAACAATATCCAGGTTGTGCTCAATGACGAGGACGGTGTTGCCCTTGTCGGCCAGTTTGTTCAACACCCGCAGCAGGTGGCGGATGTCCTCGAAATGGAGGCCGGTCGTCGGTTCGTCGAGGATGTACATGGTGTTGCCGGTGTCCCTTTTGGAGAGTTCTTCGGAGAGTTTTACCCGCTGGGCCTCGCCGCCGCTGAGGGTGGTGGCCTGCTGCCCGAGGGTGATATAGCCGAGGCCGACGTCGTTCAGCGTTTTGAGCTTGCGGAAAATTTTCGGCACCGGCTCGAAGAATGTGGTAGCCTCTTCCACCGTCATGTTCAGCACGTCGTTGATGCTTTTGCCTTTGTATAAAACCTCCAGCGTTTCCCGGTTGTAGCGGCGGCCCAGGCAGGTTTCGCACTCCACATATACATCGGGCAGGAAGTTCATTTCGATGACCCGCTGGCCGCTGCCCTGGCAGGTTTCGCAGCGCCCGCCCTTTACGTTGAAGGAAAAACGGCCCGCCTTGTAGCCCCTGATTTTGGCCTCTGGCAGGTTGGAGAAAAGGTTGCGGATTTCCGTGAAAACATTGGTATAGGTAGCGGGATTGGAGCGGGGCGTACGGCCAATGGGCGACTGGTCGATCTCGATCACCTTGTCCAGATGCTCCAGCCCTTTTATTTCACTGTAAGGCAATGGCCGCTGGAGGCTTTTGTAAAAATGCTGCCGCAGGATGGGATAGAGCGTCTCGTTGATGAGCGAACTTTTCCCGCTGCCGCTCACACCCGTGATGCAGGTGAAGGTGCCGAGCGGTATTTTCAGGTCCACGTTTTTCAGGTTGTGGCCGGCGTTGTTGAGCAGTTCGAGGGTTTTGCCGTTGCCCTTTCGCCGCTTTTTGGGCACTTCGATTTTCTTGCGGCCATTCAGGTAGTCGGCGGTGAGCGTCGTCCGGTCGATGAAGGTTTCGGGAACGCCCTCGCCGACGAGTTCGCCACCGTGTTTGCCGGCGCCCGGCCCCAGGTCGATGAGGTAGTCGGCGGCCAGCATGATGTCCTTGTCGTGCTCCACCACGAGGACGGTGTTGCCGATTTCGGCGAGTTCTTTCAGGGCTTCGATGAGGCGGTGGTTGTCCCGCTGGTGCAGGCCGATGCTGGGTTCGTCGAGGATGTAGGTGATGCCCGTCAGTTGCGAGCCAATCTGGGTGGCGAGGCGGATGCGCTGGCTCTCGCCGCCGGAAAGGGTGCGGGCAGTGCGGTTCAGCGTCAGGTAGTCCAGCCCCACCCGCATCAGGAAGCCAAGGCGCAGGCGGATTTCCTTCAGCACATCCCGCCCGATGGTCAACTGCCGCTCGGTGAGGTGGCCCTCCAAATCATCCATCCAGGCCTGGAGCGCCCCCAGGTCCATGTCGGCCAGTTCGGCGATGTTTTTTTCGTGTATTTTAAAATGGAGGCTCTCCCTGCGCAGCCGCTGGCCCTGGCAATCGGGGCAGGTGTCCACGGTCATAAAATCCTCGGCCCACTGGCGGATTTTCTCGCTGGTGGTATCCTCGTACCAGCGCTTGAGCATGTTGACCAGGCCCTCGGTGGCGAGGTCGTACACATATTCGCTCTGTGCGCTGCTGACATTGGATTTGGCCGATTCGCTGCCGCCGTGCAGGATGATGTTGAGTGCCGCTTCGGGTATGTCTTTGACGGGGGTGGAAAAGGTGAACTTGTATTTTTTGGCAATGGCCTGCAATTGCTTAAAGGTCATCGTGTCCCGCACCTCCCCGAATGGGGCGATGCCTTCGTCGTTGATGCTCTTGCCGGGGTCGGGGATCACCTTGTCCATGTCCACGGCGTTGATTTCGCCGATGCCCTTGCAGGTGGGGCAGTAGCCATAGGGGGAGTTGAAAGAAAAGGCATTTGGCGATGGTTCTTCGTAGCTCAGATCAGAGTCGGCATCCATCAGGTGTTTGCTCAGTGCCTTGACACCCCCGGCTCCCAAAGGGGCGTCCAGGTCGAGGATCATGATCAGGCCGTTGCCCATTTTGAGCGCCGTTTGCATGGAAGTGACGATGCGGTCGTGGCGTTCTTTGGAGACGGTCAGTTTGTCCACCACCAGTTCGATGTCGTGGACCTTGTAGCGGTCGAGCTGCATGTCGGGCTTGATATCCAGCACCTCGCCGTCCACCCGCATTTTGGTGTAGCCCTGCTTGCGCATTTGGTCAAACAACTCCCGGTAATGGCCCTTTCGCCCCCGGATCAGCGGGGCGAGCAACAGCACCTTTTTTTGGTCAAACTGCCCCATGATCTGCTCCATCATCTGGTCTTCGTTGTAGCGCACCATCTTTTTACCCGTCACATAGGAGTAGGCTTCGCCAATGCGGGCAAACAGCAGGCGCATGAAGTCGTACACTTCCGTGATGGTGCCGACGGTAGAGCGGGGGTTCCTGCCGGTCGTTTTCTGCTCAATGGAAATGACGGGGCTGAGGCCGGTAATCTGCTCCACATCGGGCCGCTCCATTTCACCCAAAAACTGGCGGGCGTAGGCGTTGAAGGTCTCCATGTAGCGGCGCTGCCCTTCTGCGTAGATGGTATCGAACGCCAGCGACGACTTGCCGCTGCCGCTGATGCCCGTGATGACGACCATCTTGTTGCGGGGGATGCGGACGCTGATGTCCTTGAGGTTGTGCTCCCGTGCCCCGATTACCTCGATCATTTCTTCATTTTCGGTGGACGGAAGCTTCCGAACCGATCCGGAAACGGCGGACGAAAGGCCGTTTTGCGATTTTTTTGCCATGGTGTGCTTGCTCCTTTTGCGAATTTTTCTTCCGCTGAACGGTTGGGGCGGAGGATGGTTTAAAAGAATGTAGCTGGGTAAGGGTGCGAAGGTAGTGGATTTTTGACCAATGGGGGCGATGTCGATACCGGGCACATTTTGCGCAAGCGATGCTTCGAAGCTGGATATATACTTCTCGCTGTTTGCTTTTGGCCATTGATGCGGATAACGGGTTAAATTAATTGCCACATTTTCAGTCGTTTGAAAAACGAGATCATGGTGATTTTGAAAATCACTATGATCTAACCTCCTGAAAATCAACGAACTTAAAAGGTGAACCCGTTATTCGCATCATTGGCTATTGGCTTTTCACCAACAGCCAGAGGCAAAAAGCCAATAGTTTACGCACTACCTGTCCCGAAATTCGGGAAAACCTGGTTTGGCAGATTAAGGTATGTTGGATGGTAGTGTTTTATAGATGATCGCATTGAAATTTAATAACGATGCTTTTACAAATTGCTGATTTTCAATGACCAATGACCCCCATTGACCGATGACTTTCAATGACATTTATCTATAAACAATTTACTTGGTTGATATTCACAAGCTATTTTACTTTCTTTTTTACCCTGTCGTGCTGCATTTTTTCTACCAGCCAGGCCGGCATATAATGACGGGATGAGAACAGGTCGTCAGCAAGTTCCCCAACCAAATCAGGCGGGGCGTCTTCAAACTCAGATTCAGGTTTCACTTTATTGTTAAAAATATGCTTGTACTCTAATTTTGGCCCTCCAAAATTTAATAAAAGGCCATCTGCATAATTCCATGCTTCCACTGTGTCTATAGCTTGGGAAATATGTTCATTTTCCAATTTGCCCACTGCTTTTACTTCAATTACGACTTTATTTTCTACCAAAAAGTCGCAGCGCCGGTGCCCGATACGCCATTTCTTGTAATGTATAGGGAGCCAAACTTCCCGTTCAAATTTAATCCCTGCCATATTTAATTCGATGGCCAAAGCCCGGCAATAAATATATTCCATATGGCCCCGGTGGGCGTGGTTATGCACTTCCATGGCGCACCCATTTATTCGGTAGGTCAGATCTCCCTTCTGCATGGTTACAAGATTTTGAAATGTTTTTGAAAGTATTGTTTCCCGATTTGGGTGAATGGGCGGCTATAAAGGTAATAATTTGAACCAAGATGTTTCGGATTTGCAAGGATGATTTGGATGGGGCCTTGCCCTCCTCCGATATCCCTGCTTCGTGCCGCACCCCGTCCCATGTATCCTTTTTCATCCGAATTATCTTGGTTCTTCCTGCCTTTGCCGGAGAATAGTTTAGAAGTCAACAGCGACAGTGGTAACCCCGTAAGGTTGCTTTGTCGCAATCCTGCCTTAGCCGGAGAATGGTTTAGAAGCTGGGCGACAAGCTCGGGCACGAGGTTAGTGCTGGGTCGCAATCCTGCCTTAGCCGGAGAATGGTTTAGAAGGAAAATAGATGGCCCTGAAACTGTCATAATATGAAAGTCGCAATCCTGCCTTAGCCGGAGAATGGTTTAGAAGTTTCCTACTTGTACGACAGGCGTGGGTTTTTCCAATTGTCGCAATCCTGCCTTAGCCGGAGAATGGTTTAGAAGGCCTGGCTTCCTCCGGCATCCTCAACATAAAAAACGGTCGCAATCCTGCCTTAGCCGGAGAATGGTTTAGAAGACGGAACAGGTTGGGATAAAAAATAAATCCTCAACAGTCGCAATCCTGCCTTAGCCGGAGAATGGTTTAGAAGCGCAGCTACTGTAATAGATGGTAACAAAGTACAAATGTCGCAATCCTGCCTTAGCCGGAGAATGGTTTAGAAGCAGAGCAAAAACATGAGTACCTGCGGTCCCTGGAAGTCGCAATCCTGCCTTAGCCGGAGAATGGTTTAGAAGCTTTTAAGACATGATGTTTAAAGCATTTTTTCAAGCGTCGCAATCCTGCCTTAGCCGGAGAATGGTTTAGAAGCGGTTCGATCCCGTTCGCACCTCAAAAATCCCCCTTAGTCGCAATCCTGCCTTAGCCGGAGAATGGTTTAGAAGTAAAGTAAAACGATCCCAAAATCGCTTTTGGTTAGTAGTCGCAATCCTGCCTTAGCCGGAGAATGGTTTAGAAGCACGTATGAAAGGGACGTCGAAGGCGTTCCTACCAGTCGCAATCCTGCCTTAGCCGGAGAATGGTTTAGAAGTAACACACTATTTGACATGAATAAAGACAACAAATTCTGTCGCAATCCTGCCTTAGCCGGAGAATGGTTTAGAAGCAACCATAAAAACTTAATACAATGGCATCATTACCGGTCGCAATCCTGCCTTAGCCGGAGAATGGTTTAGAAGGCTTAGTCTGGACGCTGCCTACAATGCAGAGTTCGCCAGTCGCAATCCTGCCTTAGCCGGAGAATGGTTTAGAAGTAAACTTTCTTTGGTTGAAATCGAGAACAAAGTTTATAGGTCGCAATCCTGCCTTAGCCGGAGAATGGTTTAGAAGAACAATATTGTTAACCGGGCTGACAAGCCCACAACTGTCGCAATCCTGCCTTAGCCGGAGAATGGTTTAGAAGTATTGTTCTATTCCTTACCAAACTACTACTGCTATGTGTCGCAATCCTGCCTTAGCCGGAGAATGGTTTAGAAGTGACGGAAAAAAAGGCTGGCATGGTACCGTATCTGTGCGTCGCAATCCTGCCTTAGCCGGAGAATGGTTTAGAAGGCTGGGTGAAGCGGGCGCCCACAACTATTGATGCTTAGTCGCAATCCTGCCTTAGCCGGAGAATGGTTTAGAAGCAAAAGCGATGGTACTTGCAAACCAACTTCGCCGCCGTCGCAATCCTGCCTTAGCCGGAGAATGGTTTAGAAGCTCGTTCCAGATGGGTTTGAGTTTTACAAAAAGCGGGTCGCAATCCTGCCTTAGCCGGAGAATGGTTTAGAAGCTACCTATTTCAAGCCCAATGAGGAATTGGCAGCAGGTCGCAATCCTGCCTTAGCCGGAGAATGGTTTAGAAGCTGGGCCACCTTGGATGCTTATGAGGATGTTGAATACGTCGCAATCCTGCCTTAGCCGGAGAATGGTTTAGAAGAAAACAAAGAAATAAATGGAAGAAAAGAAATTTGATCAGTCGCAATCCTGCCTTAGCCGGAGAATGGTTTAGAAGATCGGATTGGCCGTCAATGGAGGTTTGAAATCAGTCGCAATCCTGCCTTAGCCGGAGAATGGTTTAGAAGTATTCAATACAAAATTAAAGGTCTATTTCCTAAGTCGCAATCCTGCCTTAGCCGGAGAATGGTTTAGAAGTTCGTGAACCACGTTTTTCCGTGCGAAATTGAACATGTCGCAATCCTGCCTTAGCCGGAGAATGGTTTAGAAGAGTTAGTGTTCTAATCAGAAGCCACCGGGACGGGGGTCGCAATCCTGCCTTAGCCGGAGAATGGTTTAGAAGCAATCAAGTTGGCTCCAATCGTTTACTGGAACAGTGTCGCAATCCTGCCTTAGCCGGAGAATGGATTAGAAGGGGAATATTTCCTCGTCGTGATCGATCAGGATGGTTGTGTCGCAATCCTGCCTTAGCCGGAGAATGGATTAGAAGCGAGCCGTACATTATGGTTGGGGTTACGGCAACTGGTCGCAATCCTGCCTTAGCCGGAGAATGGATTAGAAGATATGTTCGTCCGAAAATGCCCTGCCTAATGCATATGTCGCAATCCTGCCTTAGCCGGAGAATGGATTAGAAGTACGAGATTTCTCTCATTAATCAGGATTACCAAAAAGTCGCAATCCTGCCTTAGCCGGAGAATGGATTAGAAGTTAATAATAGTTATTTCTCAGTAGAAAGATCATACGAGTCGCAATCCTGCCTTAGCCGGAGAATGGATTAGAAGCGGGAGCACCTGGGCGAGCATCGTGTCCGAATTTTGTCGCAATCCTGCCTTAGCCGGAGAATGGATTAGAAGGATGGTGCCAACATCTGCTACCGCAACCACCGACAAGTCGCAATCCTGCCTTAGCCGGAGAATGGATTAGAAGCATTTTAACTGACATGAATTCTGGATTTATAGTTAGGTCGCAATCCTGCCTTAGCCGGAGAATGGTTTAGAAGATACGCCGCCATACTGAAAACCCACTACCAGCAGGGTCGCAATCCTGCCTTAGCCGGAGAATGGTTTAGAAGTTCCTTGATTATATTAGAAAGGAGAATATTGAAGCAAAGTCGCAATCCTGCCTTAGCCGGAGAATGGTTTAGAAGGGGATAAAAAATAAATCCTCAACAGCGACAGTGGCAGTCGCAATCCTGCCTTAGCCGGAGAATGGTTTAGAAGGCTGCCTAAAATCAAACGAGCATGAAAATTAACGTAGTGTCGCAATCCTGCCTTAGCCGGAGAATGGTTTAGAAGCTACCCCGTCCATGCGTTTTGGTTCTATGGTTCATTGTCGCAATCCTGCCTTAGCCGGAGAATGGTTTAGAAGCAGCAGAAATTGTAAGTGCCTCTGTTCAGGCGGCGTCGCAATCCTGCCTTAGCCGGAGAAGGGATTAGAAGTGCAATGAAAAACATCCTTTTGATCCTCCCATTTCTGTGTCGCAATTCTGCCTTAGCCGAAGAAGGGATTAGAAGAGTATCCTTGACGAACTACCCGTTTACACGGGCATGGGTCGCAATTCTGCCTTAGCCGAAGAAGGGATTAGAAGTACTTTGGACGTAAACACCTACCCATCCCAGGCGCTGTCGCAATTCTGCCTTAGCCGAAGAAGGGATTAGAAGTCCGGTTCAGCGTGTGCCTTGCTCGGCTCAAATTCGGTCGCAATTCTGCCTTAGCCGAAGAAGGGATTAGAAGCAATGAAAAATCTCCAGTTGATTAAGAAAACATCAATGTCGCAATTCTGCCTTAGCCGAAGAAGGGATTAGAAGATTAAAAAAATTTTCGTTATGACACGTGATGAAATGTCGCAATTCTTCCTTAGCCGAAGAAGGGATTAGAAGTTGGAAAAGGTATGGTCACGAAAGCAGGTAATGTCGCTGTCGCAATTCTGCCTTAGCCGAAGAAGGGATTAGAAGTACGCTGGGTGTAAGCTCCACGAAAGAGAATATCGAGTCGCAATTCTGCCTTAGCCGAAGAAGGGATTAGAAGCTGCGTGTCAGCAGGACGAGGAGGGAGGAAGTCCAATTAGTCGCAATTCTGCCTTAGCCGAAGAAGGGATTAGAAGAATCTGGAAGTATCATCAACAAAACTTTTTCCATGAAGTCGCAATTCTGCCTTAGCCGAAGAAGGGATTAGAAGTATTCCTTTTTGCGATGCTGAAGGCAAATCATTAAGGTCGCAATTCTGCCTTAGCCGAAGAAGGGATTAGAAGATAACGGACAAGAACCCGGAAGACGAACAGCAACTAAGGTCGCAATTCTGCCTTAGCCGAAGAAGGGATTAGAAGAGCAAAGCAACAAACAAGAGAGCCTGGAGCTATACCGGTCGCAATTCTGCCTTAGCCGAAGAAGGGATTAGAAGATGATTTCTTTCGTTGGATATCCTCTATAATAAAACGTCGCAATTCTGCCTTAGCCGAAGAAGGGATTAGAAGGATATTATTACTATTGAAGAAATAGAAGATAGTGCCGTCGCAATTCTGCCTTAGCCGAAGAAGGGATTAGAAGATTTTTGCAGCTAATACCGCGTAAGCTCTAAATGAGTCGCAATTCTGCCTTAGCCGAAGAAGGGATTAGAAGATTATTACATGTCCCCAATACTTTTAATAGGGAAGTCGTCGCAATTCTGCCTTAGCCGAAGAAGGGATTAGAAGAGGAAATACTCAAATGCACTGTCCAAAAGCGGTTCAAGGTCGCAATTCTGCCTTAGCCGAAGAAGGGATTAGAAGTTGAACAAAGAGAATGGCTTCTATGAACCCTATGATGTCGCAATTCTGCCTTAGCCGAAGAAGGGATTAGAAGAAAAATGCATTCGATGGGTACATGAAAATCTAAAGGGTCGCAATTCTGCCTTAGCCGAAGAAGGGATTAGAAGTCTAAATTAATAATCATGAGGAAAAATCTTCCAAAGGTCGCAATTCTGCCTTAGCCGAAGAAGGGATTAGAAGGCAATGACAGCACTCAGAGAAATGATTATCCTGACCAGTCGCAATTCTGCCTTAGCCGAAGAAGGGATTAGAAGACATTAAGATGAATTTACTAAATGCACAAAAACAGCTTGTCGCAATTCTGCCTTAGCCGGAGAATGGTTTAGAAGACTTCAAAAATGAAAAGGTTTCAAAATATATATATAGGGTCGCAATCCTGCCTTAGCCGGAGAATGGTTTAGAAGTTATGACAAGGAACAGTTTGCGGAACTTTACGAGGCGTCGCAATCCTGCCTTAGCCGGAGAATGGTTTAGAAGCCACTCCTTCCCGGAGGAAATCAACGGACCGCACGAGTCGCAATCCTGCCTTAGCCGGAGAATGGTTTAGAAGGGCAAACGAATTGTTTGCAACACTGTCTGCGGATTTGGGTCGCAATCCTGCCTTAGCCGGAGAATGGTTTAGAAGAACTCAAATCAGGTGTTAAGCCTGAAAAGGTTGATGGGTCGCAATCCTGCCTTAGCCGGAGAATGGTTTAGAAGAGATATTATCGTAAACTCTGAAAACAGAAAACTTGAGTCGCAATCCTGCCTTAGCCGGAGAATGGTTTAGAAGTATCCAAGTTCCAAAGGATAAAAAATATGTCGGAGGTCGCAATCCTGCCTTAGCCGGAGAATGGTTTAGAAGTCTTATATCAGAATACTACAATACCAATTTATAATGTCGCAATCCTGCCTTAGCCGGAGAATGGTTTAGAAGAAGTTCGACCGATAGCGGGGCAGTTGTATCTTATTGCGTCGCAATCCTGCCTTAGCCGGAGAATGGTTTAGAAGCTTTGAAATCTTATTGCTCGAAACCCGAAAATTTGCCCGTCGCAATCCTGCCTTAGCCGGAGAATGGTTTAGAAGCCGTTTTTAAGAATAGACCTTTTTGTATAAAAATGGTCGTCGCAATCCTGCCTTAGCCGGAGAAGGGATTAGAAGAAAAAGACTCTGATATGACTCCTGAGCCGGACCCGGGTCGCAATTCTGCCTTAGCCGAAGAAGGGATTAGAAGGGTACCAAGCTGGATAGTAAGCCATACCGGAACTTGTCGCAATTCTGCCTTAGCCGAAGAAGGGATTAGAAGCTGTGTTCACGAATGGGCTCATAACCTTGGTGCAGGTCGCAATTCTGCCTTAGCCGAAGAAGGGATTAGAAGTCATGAAAAATCTCCTCATCGTATTTTTCTTTACACGGTCGCAATTCTGCCTTAGCCGAAGAAGGGATTAGAAGAATTGCGGAAAAACCCCAACAATCCAGTTCTTGCTGAGTCGCAATTCTGCCTTAGCCGAAGAAGGGATTAGAAGAACGTCATGAAAAATCTCCTCGCATTTTTCCTTATTGTCGCAATTCTGCCTTAGCCGAAGAAGGGATTAGAAGCAACTGCGACGATCAGCAATCTTTGCCCAGGGTCTTGTCGCAATTCTGCCTTAGCCGAAGAAGGGATTAGAAGAAGTGCAAGGAAAGACAAATTCTATGACTACGCGTGTCGCAATTCTGCCTTAGCCGAAGAAGGGATTAGAAGATGTAGGAATAGGCTCGTTTCAAACCAATGTAGTCAGTCGCAATTCTGCCTTAGCCGAAGAAGGGATTAGAAGAGATCAAGGAGTGCCGGAAAAAAGCCATGGTTCAAGTCGCAATTCTGCCTTAGCCGAAGAAGGGATTAGAAGGTAGCTCTATACTTGAGTGTAGCAATGGGAAGCAAAGTCGCAATTCTGCCTTAGCCGAAGAAGGGATTAGAAGCTCACGCAAACATAACTCTGGGTCTATCGCCATAGAGTGTCGCAATTCTGCCTTAGCCGAAGAAGGGATTAGAAGTAAAGGAGCTCGTCGAGAAAAGAAAAACTGCACTGTCGCAATTCTGCCTTAGCCGAAGAAGGGATTAGAAGAGGCATAGTTTTGTGGTAGCAATGGCTTGCACCATGTCGCAATTCTGCCTTAGCCGAAGAAGGGATTAGAAGATAAAGGAGAATGGCAGTTTATTCCGGCAGCCTTGGTCGCAATTCTGCCTTAGCCGAAGAAGGGATTAGAAGTTACCATCACTGCTATCCTGCAACCCACCTCATGCGTCGCAATTCTGCCTTAGCCGAAGAAGGGATTAGAAGATTTCAGTACTTGGATGATTGAAGGGAGGCTCAACAAGTCGCAATTCTGCCTTAGCCGAAGAAGGGATTAGAAGTAGATGAAGCCCAGTTTGTGTGGGTACATCCGGACGGGTCGCAATTCTGCCTTAGCCGAAGAAGGGATTAGAAGTATGGGGAATCGGAAGTGGCGGTCGCGCAGACCATGTCGCAATTCTGCCTTAGCCGAAGAAGGGATTAGAAGTGGATTTTGGATCATTGTATCCTGAGTCGCAATAAGGTCGCAATTCTGCCTTAGCCGAAGAAGGGATTAGAAGACAACTAAAACATCCAATTTCAAAATGATGAATCTAAGTCGCAATTCTGCCTTAGCCGAAGAAGGGATTAGAAGTTGGAAAGGAGTTGCAAGGAATCCAAAGAGTCTCAAGGTCGCAATTCTGCCTTAGCCGAAGAAGGGATTAGAAGCATTCAATAATATGTATCCACCATTACCAGCTCCACGTGTCGCAATTCTGCCTTAGCCGAAGAAGGGATTAGAAGCAATCACGACTACATCCTGCTCAGAAACGGTGACAGTCGCAATTCTGCCTTAGCCGAAGAAGGGATTAGAAGTCTTTTTCACTCTGATTCTGTTTTGTGGGCTGGCGGTCGCAATTCTGCCTTAGCCGAAGAAGGGATTAGAAGTAGTGGGTTTTTGATCACTGCAACTAGGCCCAAACAGTCGCAATTCTGCCTTAGCCGAAGAAGGGATTAGAAGCTTCAGGCTGAGGCCCAGTCATTCTTCACCCCTCAGGTCGCAATTCTGCCTTAGCCGAAGAAGGGATTAGAAGTAATCGGATTCCCAAATGCGCTGAACGCGCAGGAGGTGTCGCAATTCTGCCTTAGCCGAAGAAGGGATTAGAAGTGCACATCAAGTGCGACTGGGACGATTGCTCAAGGTGGTCGCAATTCTGCCTTAGCCGAAGAAGGGATTAGAAGCTTGAGTGACCTACCGAATGGAGTTTACATAATTGTCGCAATTCTGCCTTAGCCGAAGAAGGGATTAGAAGGCTCGGACTACTGCCTGTCGGCGGGGATACGACTTGTCGCAATTCTGCCTTAGCCGAAGAAGGGATTAGAAGCGTTAATAGTTGGGTTACGAATTCGTTCCCTGCGGGGTGTCGCAATTCTGCCTTAGCCGAAGAAGGGATTAGAAGTCGAAAGCTTTCCCGGAACCAGGTACTGGTAAACTGTCGCAATTCTGCCTTAGCCGAAGAAGGGATTAGAAGCTTTAGAAAAAGAAATTATATTTCACCTGCGAAAAAGTCGCAATTCTGCCTTAGCCGAAGAAGGGATTAGAAGAGCTATCATATTTAATATGACAGCATTTACAAGGGGCGAAGGTATAAATAAAGCAGGATGGGCATGAAGTGATTTTGTTAAACTTTTCTTAAGGAACAGGGTAAAAATCGGTTCGTTATGATCAAAAAATGGGCCCCGTCGCAAACACAAGATTTTGATAATAAAGCGGTTGGGGCAAAAACAAATCAATATTTTCCTTTATACGCCGGGGTAGCGCAACAAAAGTGACAGGAAATTATTTTTTGCCAGTTTGATTATTATACACAATTTTGTAAATGTAAGTATAATGAATCAAACACTCCCCCTGAATGCAACACAACGGATACCAACCTACCTGTAAAAGCCTGTCAAAAAATGTAGCTATTATTTAGGTTGAATAGTAGGGCCCATGTGGCCCGGCCAAAAACAACCGACAGAACGTCCCAGCCCACTTGATTCGATTTTTCCAACGACAGTACTTCGCTAAGGTACAGTAGTACACATTGCCCATAGCTACCCAATTCCAATGAAAATGTTCCCGCCAGCCCAATTGGCGGATGGAGACCATTAGGAAATTATCCCATGCAACATTTGATCTGCCATGCCATTGCAAGCCTATTGCAACATGGGATTATTAAACCATTTAACAACTTTCAGCCATGCGGGAAGAAATCTATCTCGAAACATTTGGTTACCGTTTGCGGGTGAACGGCGGCCTGTTCCACATAGCGGTGCCGGACGAGGAAAACCTGGGCGGGCCGGAAATCGAAGCCGAATATGCGCCCCACCAACTGGAGGCCATCATGCTTGGCGAAAATGGCGGCTCCATCAGTATCAAGGCCATCCTGCTGGCCATCCGCAACGACGTGGGCATCTACCTGACCGACAACCTCGGCAATGTGATCGGGCAGTTCAACAGGGCCGAGCCCACTACTTCCGTGCTGGTGCAAAAGGCCCAGTTCCAGTTGATAGGCTCACCGGACAGCCTGGATTTTGTCAAAGCCTGGCTGGGCAAAAAATTCAGGCGAAAGATGGATTTTTTTCAAAAAGTGGCCCGCCGCAGGAGCGGCGATGCCGCCCAACTGCTCAGGGAAGCCTGTATCATTTTGGAAGGATGTAACAAAGGGTTGCAAGCCGTGGATACCACCCGTACCGGCGAAGCGGTCAAAAGCATCCGGGGCTTTGAAGGCAGCGGCGCCCGTACTTATTGGGGCACCCTCAGCCAGATATTGCCCCCTGCCTACCGGTTCAGGGATCGCAGCCGCCAACCATCCCGGGATCTCTTCAATGCAGCGGTCAATTATTCCTACGCCATCCTCTACCGTAAGGTGGAAAATGAATTGCTCAAAGCGGGCATCAACACCTACGCAAGCTTTCTCCACAGCATGGAGCGGGGCGGCAAGGCGATGGTCTGGGACTTTATAGAACCCTACCGCATCTGGGTGGACGAATTGGTGTACCTCCTCTGCAATGGAAAACGGATCACCCATGCCCACGTCAACACCCACGAAGGCGGCGTCTGGCTCAATAAAAAAGGGAAAACCATCGTGGCCAGGTCGTTCCATGCCCTGTTTGCCAAAAATCCCAACCCCATCAACTACAGGCAGGAGACGCTGGCCCAGTCCATGCGCAACGACGCCAAAGCCTTTGCCCAAGCTTTGCTTGGATTTGACCAGCGCAAAAGGAGGGCAGCATGATTTGTTTATACCTGTGTAACAATAGCCCGGTCTGCCCCAGGCCTGAATATCAATGTGCTATAAACCCTCATAAACCAGGATCGGCTAAAGCACATAAACACCCAAATACAAAGCATTTCATCAATTGTTAAAAACCCACAACCCGAGCATCATGTACTACCTCGTATGTTACGACATCAGCAGCAACCGGACCCGGCGCATCGCCATCAAATACTGCAAGCTGGCAGGCCTGGTGCGGGTGCAGCGCAGCGTCTTCACCGGCGCTTCCACCCACTTGCGCATCCAGGAGATCAGCAACCAGTTGGCACCCCTGCTGCAGCCCAAAACCGACAGCCTGTCCATCCAGTCCCTCGACGCCACGGCCTGGCGGCGCTGGCAGGTAGCCGGAAAGACCCTCGACAAAACCGCCATCGCCAAACAGCGTGGCGCCGTGTTTTTTTGAAATTCAGCACTGCGCTACGTTTACTAAACCTCCGAGGTTTAGTAAACGTCCGCCCCCAACCGTCAACCATTAACCATTAACCATCAACCATGTACACCATCTATCCACCGTCCCTCGATCTGACACTGGCGCAATCCGACGCCAAAGCAGCCCGTTTCCTGGCCATCAAGCACCCCGGCGAACTGGCCAGCCTGCTCAAGGCCGATGCCGCCAAACTGGCCAAGTTTGTTGCCAAGCCCTATTACCAGGTGTTCAGCATCCCCAAACCGGGCGGGGCCAGGCGCATCATCCACAACCCTCATTCCGACCTGAAAACCATCCAGCAAACGTTGAACATGTACCTGCAGTGCGCCTACTACCAATTGAAACCGCCCTGTGCCTACGGCTTCATCCCCCGGCCCACCGATGAACCAAAGCCCCGCAACATATTCACCAATGCCATGACGCACCTCGGCAGCGAATGGGTGCTCAACCTCGACCTGAAAGACTATTTCCACACCGTCACCAGCCGTCACCTAACATGGGTGTTCCGGGAGCTTTTCGGATTCCCCGAAGCGCTCGCCAACCAGCTTTTGGCCCTCGTCAGCTACCGGGGCGTGTTGCCGATGGGCGCCCCCACCAGCCCCGTGTTGAGCAACCTGGCCGCCCTGCCCCTCGACGCCGACCTGCAAAGTTTTGCCAACCTGCTCGACGCCCTCTACACCCGCTTCGTGGACGACATGACCTTCAGCCTGGAGCAGCAGCCCACCCCGGAGGTCATCGCCGCCCTCCGCCAAACCGTGGAGAAGCACCAGTTCACCCTCAACGAGACCAAAATCCGCCTGACGGCAAAAAAAGACCACCCGGAAGTGACCGGCCTCCTCCTGAAAGAACCCCATCCCGACGTCAGCGAACACTTCCTGAAAAGGTTGAAAAAAGACATCCGCCTCTACCAAAAACTCACCGAGCGCAGCATGATGGAACGGGGCATCTTCCACGCCAACGTGCTGGACAAGCTGCGCCGCAGCATCGCCGGGCAGGTGCAGTTCGTGAAGTTTATCCGGGGGCGGGTGGAACGGGAGTTGAAGGTGTGGGAGTGGGCGCCGGGGTGATTTAAAGCCTGCTTTCGCCGAAGAAGGGATTAGCGCTCAGTCATTCTTTCCCGTTGGTAAAGCGGTGACATCTTTTGAAAGTGTCACCGCTTTATGATAAAACCTGCCTTGGCAGGAGAAGGGTTTAGATTTGCCCGTGATGTCAAGGAACTGGGGGAGTCAAAATAATTAAAGGTAGCCAGTTACTCTGTTTCCTTTATAAACTGGCTCCAAGAGATAAAAGAAACTATATTGTCTAAATCGATGTAGTTTTTCATAGCATTTTGCAATAATTCATATAACGCTTTTCTAAAATTTACACGCTCCTTTTCGGACAATAATTCTACTATATCTTGTTTAACAGCTTTTTCATATCCTTTTTTTTGTTTTTTGGAAAGCATTTTGACAATATCGTCTTTATCGGTGAGCATATTAATGGCTTCAATAGACGAATTTAATGTAGTAGGAACATCATAGATTATTAATTCCCTTGCACCTTCTTTTACACTATTTTTATGGACGCTTACAGTCATTTTCCTTGTCTTGCCGGGCATGCTTGCATGAACGGTGCGTGCCTCCATATCCTTTTTGAAATCTTCTTGTTTAGCACCTTTTAGGTGGTCAGGTAATATGATTTTGATCTGAATTAAATCAAATTGCTCAAAATCAGTGAAATGCTTTTCAGCCGTTGGATATTTATTTTCCTCAAATACTTTGAACATGCCACCTAATACTATGTCAATAAAATTATTGAAATAACCCAACGCCAGGGAAGTAGAAGGCAAAAATCCCAAATGCACCTCTTTATGCGCCTCTTCAATTTTTAATGCAATAAGTTGAACCTGTTCAGCCAATGAATCCCTATCAAAAATAATACTTTTATCTTTCGTTTTTTTATAACCTTGATAATCTCCTTTATAACCATAAAGTCGAATAAAATTTTCGTTTGGGTCATCTAATTTTCTACTGTCCAAATCGGTAAAGAATTTTTTGAAAAAACGCTTGTCACTGTCCTGGTATAAGATAAAGGTCTTTTTTGCACCAATCTTGCCTAAGAATAATCCAAATTCGAATACTACATTATGACGGGCAGCAGTTCCTTTTAGCTTTTTACCTTTTTCGTCTTTGCGGGTTGAAACAGTTATATCATCATCTGAAACAAACACAAAAAGAGCAAAATCATAAATATCTGTAAACCCGTCCAGCCATTGCACGTTTGACATGCCATTTTCATCGTCTTGATCTGTCTTACCGAAGACCCCTTCGTTCCAAATATCTACCTCAAACTTTTCATCGCCTAATAATGCTTTTACTTCCACTGCAACTGGTAATGACTCCGTAGAAGATCCAATAAACACGCTGGGTTTGCCTTTTATTTTTTTGTCAAAGTCTTTGACATGTTTACCATCTTCTAATATTTGCGGGGGAGAGTCAGGTCTAAAAGCTTTTTTAAGGCTCATTTGGTTATTATTTATGTTGGTCAAAAAAGGTTTGAGCAGCTTCTAAAATAGATTGGTTTTCAGGGTGTTTCACCTCATAATTCTCGAAAGCTCTTGCCGCCGATTTGTAAATCGCCTTTGCCTCATCTGAAGTCAAAAACTTGGCAAGCACCTTCTCAGAATCTGTTGCTAAAAACTTAGCATACGCATCGTCCAATGCCTTACAGTATTGGGTAGAATTCGCCAATGCCTCCACCCGACGTGGGTAGGGGGGGAAGCCACCAATGGGCTGGGTGTCTACCGCCAAGCGTTCAAATGCTTTGCTATACTCTACATCATGTTGGCCATAAACAGCCCTTTTAAATGCCGTCATCGTAATCATGCCCGCACACATGACACAAGGCTCCAAGGTAGTATAAATGGTATAGCCCGAGAGGTTGAACTTCCGGGTCTGATCCAGGTAGCCGATGATGGAGCGGACTTCCCCGTGTTGGGTCGCATTGTCGGTGGAATTGATACTGTTCAAGCCATAGTACACAGGGTGGTTTTCTTTGTCCACCAACACAGCCCCAATATTATAGCCCCTTCTTTTATCCCTCGGCACTTCGTGCGACTGCCAGTCCTGGTAAACCAGTGAATAAGCCAACAATGAAAAAATCTCATCAATTTCCTGTTGAACAGGATCAAGGGTAGTTTTCTCTAACACAGGTTCAATGATTGTTTTAGAATAATGTTTTGCCCCGTTGCAGGAGAACAAAAGCAAAGAGATAGTAAGCAAAAAGTAATATCTCATATTTTAAAGTCTTGTTTGTTAAATAACCCCAGAGGCCCTTAAAATGACTGCTAATGCCAACAAGAAAATAAATGGCAGGTAAAACCAGTAGATGACCCTTTCCTTCATTATCTTGAAAGTAGAGGCAACTTCGGTAGCAAGAACTCGGGGATTAAGGTCATAGCGCTTTCTATTTTTAGCATCCGGATCGTCAATAGCCCTTTCATAAATTTTCCTGAATATCCTTTCTTGTCGCAGGTAAAAGGCATCCAACCACCAAAAAGGGATTACCAAAGCAATAATGACGATCAGATAAACATTGCCTTGATTCTCGTCAAAGAGGACATCTTTTCCCAATGCAATCAAACCTGCCATGAGTGTCATGGCCCAGCCCTTGACCAGGAAGGAATTATTTGCCATTCTTAAGATGACTGCTTGGATAAATTCGAGTTCTTTGTGAAGGTTTTCTTGTTTTTCCATGGAAAGCTGTTTTTAGCTTTAAAAGTACGCTGGCAGCAAATCTAAAAATTATCAAAGGCTCAACCGAACAAATCCCATCAAATTGGAATATTCTGCACTTCCCGCAATCTTCCTTGACTTGTACCGGGCAGGCCCCTTTGAACGGGTGCTTTGGCTCCAGGCAAGGTTAAATTCATCGGGCTTCAAAATGGTATAAGTGTGGTCGTCGAAACGCCAATCCCCGGTGATGCCGTGAAACCCGCTGCCATAGGCCATCCGCAGCAGGCAACTGTTCTCGTTCTTGGTTTCCGCTAGCAGATCGGTCAGGTTTGAAATCACCAGATCAGTGTCGTCGGCTTCGTCGTATTGTTGGAAAAAAGCGATTTCCCGCTCCAGGTGCTTCCGGGTGTAGGTGTTGATGATGGCCAGCAGGGCTTTGAAGGGATCATCGGTGGAAAAAACGGCATCCCAATGGGTGGGTGTCCTTGCTTCCCTGCTTTTGGGGGCAGCCTTGCGGATGGCGTCAACCAGCCCAGCCGATACCTCCAGCCGCATTTCACCAGCAGCCCCACGGGGGAATACCTCGGCCGTTATCACAAAATCAGGTTTAAAATCGCTTTGCCATCCCCCATGTTCCTGGTACAGGTTGAACAAGTCTATATTGGTCAATGCCGTTTTGTCCAGGGTGGCATCGGCTGGTCGAACAAACCGGAACAAGGAATTGCCAAAATGGCCGAGCAGGTCTTTTTCATAGTTGGCAAGTTCTTGCTCAACGTCCCTTGCGTTCCGGTAGGTACTCCAGGCTTTTTTTATGCGGCCTATTTCATTTTGTTGGGCCAGGTGCTCAAATACCACGCCGCGGAGCGCCCCTTTCACCGATGAGCCAGGCAAGTAGGCTTGCCCCATCCCGCTCCTGATAAGCGGCCTGATTTCACTTCCTGCATCTTTGCAGGAATAGGTAAACAAGGATACCTTACTGACGGGGACATTCATATCGTCCAGCAAATCCCACAAATTGCCGCCCCTGGCCTGTAATAGTTTTTGGGTGTATTCTTCCAATAGATCATGTTCGAGCAACAGCCCATAAAGCTTGGGGCGATCCAGGACATAGACCGTATCGCCCTCCACCAGGTAGTCGAGCCGTTCCACCAATAGTTTTTCGCTGGCAGCGCCGACATGGATGGGTGTTTTAACTTCCATTTTCAGCAGCCTGGCATCCGTCAATTTTTCCGTCTCGAAAGTGATTGTCTGTTCCATCATGGTTCAGTTTTTCGGTGAATGGGTAGGAAGATGCTTTTGCCACAGCGCCAGACGCTTTCGCCCTCCGGCAATTGGCGGGGTGTCCGCTCCGGCGCAAGGTTGACCGTTTGACCAACCACCGTTTCGTTGGTTTTGAATATGCCGCCTTCCCTGAACATGAAGACCGCCTTTTTGCGGTAGGAAAGGTAGTTTTCCCTCGACATCCAGCCACCCCTTTTTATGGGCAGGTCGTAGGCGGCCTGCCCGCCGAGCATGTCTTGCAGCACGGAGGGTTTGGGTGGGCAAAAAAGAGAAACGTTTGTCTTGTAGGCGGAATCGTTGGAGAGCAGGAATCCTGCGCCCGACTTGCTTTCCTTTACCTCGAACATGCCATTGCCGACATGCCTGTCGGTGCCCAGCCCTTCGTCGCCGAGGTAGCGGAGGGCGGCCAGCACATTTTGTTTTACGCTGGGTGTATCCCAAATGGCAAGGCAATAAAAGCCAGCCCCTTGCTGGAAAAAGATGCGCTCCAAATAGTAGGGCGAGGGGTCTTCCCGCTCCTGATCCCTCGGCACTTTCACCCGTGGATAGACTTCCCGGCTCATGAAGCGTTCGTCAAAACCTTCCACCGCTGTGAGGTATTTGCCTTTGATGTCCGATTTTTTGATTTTCAATGAGCCAGCGGGTTGCAGTTGCCTGAACCAATCCATGTCCATGTACTGCACTTTGTCAATGTCCTTTTGCCCGGTATTGGTATCCGCCAAATCCGGTTTGAGGACGCCCTTTGGCACCGGCAGGAAATAGATTTCCTTTCCTTCCACCGTGCAAAAGGGGAACATGCTGGAAAGGGCAAACTTTGGCCCGCCCCCTTCATCCACTATATCGTATAGATTGACACCGAGCTGTGCCCAGGCATGTACGATGGCTGCATACAAAGAATCCGAGTGCAGGATGGATTCACTGGTGTCCATTTCCGCCTTCACCGTCCCGATGTGCAAGGGGGTAGTGAAATTGAATGTTAGTATTTCCATCATGGTCAGTCGGTGATATAGTCAGTGCCTTTCAGGTAATCCTCACGGGTCTTGGTTTTTGGTTCTGCCGTTGGTGTCATGGTCACCCTGCCATAGCCCCTTGATCCGCTGCCGCCGAGGTAGTCGTCCTGCAATGCTTCAATGCCTTTTTTGAGCAGTGCCACATATTGTTCGTGCGGTTCGGTCTCAAAACAATTGATGACAAATTGCACGTCGAACTCCGCCCCGGCCGGGATGCGCTCAAACTGCCTGGGGGCCTCTGCTGTCCCGGTCAGGCGGTTGATGCTGTTTTCCCATTTTATTTCAGTAAAAGGGAGGTCGGTATATTCGGAATTCAGCAGCTTGTTGTACCAATCCTTGGTCAGGTCAGCGTCCCTTACGATAAGCCGGCTTTGGCGAGAGCCAAAGCGCTTTTCTGCTTCTTCTTTCGAGCCGCCATTTTCTTTAAATTTTTTCAGCGCTGCACTGTCTTCCCCTCCACCAAACAGTTGGCAAATTAATTTACCATTGTTCTTTGAGTCGCTTTTCTCGTTTTCCCCTGCCATCAATTCCAGGAGGCAGCGGATTTTGCCTTTTATACTGCTACCTGGTATGTAAGGGGCATAATTGTCCTTGCGGCGCACCACGGGGGCATCCACGCCACCGATTTGAACCTTTTCTTTGCTGTCGCCGACCCGGAGGCCCGTTTCCAGTTTCATCCGGTAGGAGAAAAATATTTTTTTATTCATCTTATTCATGGCCATGAATTTTGAGTTTTAAAAATGGAGATATTTTTTGGGGCTTATTCGCCACCGTGGTATTTGTGATAGGCAACGATGGCTTCCACCAGGTTGACAAAGTTTTGAAACCTCGCTTTTTCCTTGTCGGGATCGCCATCCGCTACCGCCTTGATGGCTGCGTTCACTTCTTCATAGAAGTAATTGATTTTGGAGCCGTCCTTTAGCCCTTCCCTCGTTTTTTTGCGGTCACGGCCCACGGCATAGGCCAGTTGTGGGCCCAGCATCAGCAGTTCCGAGCGTTGTTCGGGCTTATAGCCCTGGGCCTGCAGGCGCTTGATCTGGCCAAAAAACCGCCGCAGTTGGGAGGTGCTCAATTCTTTTACCCTGTCCTTTTTGTCGTATTGGGCCAGGAACTTGCCTACCTCGCTCGCCCATTCAATGGTGGTTTTCTCAAGCCCGTTTTCATGCTGTATCATGGCAGGCTTGAATCTGTCTTGTGGATAAGGCATAACTATGGTATTTTATAGTGATTAATTTAAGTTGTTTCTGTGCTGGTGTGCTCCTTTTCAGCCCTTAGTTCCAGTTCTGCCCAACGGGCGGCCATGGCCATCAAATCGAAATAGCGGCAATCATCCTGAATGGCGGTAAAGAAGTTGAGCTTAACTTTCATCAAAAAATCATGGGCGGTCAGTTCATTTTTCTTTACCCGGCTTTGGTAGCGGGTGATGTAATAGGCGGATGTCCATAGGAAGCTCAGGTCAGGCTTGGTATGTTGGGTGGCATCCTTGATGTGCTTTTCCTTGATTTCATGAAATTGTTGGAGCATTTGTAGCAGGCTGGCAGAAAAAATGTTATTGTTCACATAATCATACAGTTCTGTTTTCCATTTTTCTACCTGTTCCCATTCTTCCCAGCTTACCGCCAGGCCAAAAATGCAAATGGCATCTTTCGTTGGTTTGTCTTTATCAGGAAAATCTTTCGCCTTTTGCAGGGCATCCGCAGCATGTTGATTGGCCTTTGAAATAGGGTAGGTGGGGTTTACAAGGGAAATGCCTGCGGACATGGTGAGGGGGCTATTGCCTTCGCCACCTGTGTATTTTATAAAGCTATCCCGTATCTTTTTGGCAAATGTCATAATGTCATTCCATTTGCCAACAGCCATTAGATCGTCGCCCCCGGAAAAAAGGACGTTCAAATGGTGGGGGTGTTCATCCCGCACCTTATTAATATAGCCGTTAAAGAACTCATCTAATTGGGCAGCAATGGCAGTATAGATCCCCAAGCCTTTTCTTACATTAAACAGACTGTTGAGGAACTTTCCTAAACCATCAACATCCATCCGCAGGACACCCAACCGGGTGAAGCCGCTGCCCATTTTAAATTCGGCTAATTCGTTAAATTCAAGCAATCTAATCGGGCGATTGTTTTTATCTGTCAGAACAGCTTGTTTGGCACCTCCGTAAAAAATGCCACCAGTAATTAGGTTCTGCCGACTACTCTGGACAGGAATTTTGAAGTTGTTGAAATCCTTTATAAATGTACCCTCTACTATATTTGATTTTAGTTCGCTTTCCTTCTGTAGGCCATGTTCAATAGCCTGTTCAAGGCATTGCTCAAAGATGGATTGGCCTTTGTCATTGGTTTTCATCAACCTAGTGGCAACGCCTGGGGTGATGTAATATAATTGATCCGATTTGTCCTGCAATTTGCCTCCAAGCATGGCGATATCCCTGATGTATTTCAAGACATATATTCTCTCTTCCTGTTCTTCATTTGTACCCGATAGGTTTAAGATATTGTAGTCTTTCGGATCAGGAATAATAGCACCGGTGACGCTGCATGTTTTTGCGCCAATCTCTACCCCTTCTTCTTCCGATATTTCTTCTGGCAATTCCCTAAATAGGTTGTCAAACTCTTGGCTCAACAAGTTGATAAAAGGTTTGCGTTTTGCATGGGCTATACTCTCATTTTCCAAGCTGTCCCAAATATTCTGATCAAATAGCTGGTCTTTTGAAAAAGCAAAGTCGTAAACCATGTGCAATGACAAGGTCATTTGAAGTTTCTCAAAAAGTAATTGCTGTACTTCGGTTTCAATATCTTTTAAAGCATTTCTTATTTCCTTTTTATTTGGTAGCAATATCCTCAGTTTACCACCACGTGCCAGCAACACATGCCCGGTTGTCGCTTCAATCCTTTTGTCGAATACAATCCGCTGGACAAGCACGTCCATCAGGACTTGAAGGTAAAACGAGCGGCCTTTGATGCTCTTGGAGGCTTTGTTTCTGACAACGTCGTAACAAAATGCCTGAATGCCATCCAAGCCAGCCGCTACCAATAGGTAGGGTTTGTCCTTGTCGTCAGTCCTTTCCAGGCAATCAGCGGCAGCGGCCACCAACCGGCAATGGTCGTGGATACTTACAAAAGGGGCATCGGGCGAGGCGGCTACATGTGAATAGTATTGCCGGGTAAGGGACAGCAGGTTTTCAATATAAATGGAAGGATCGGATTGGTCGAGTGTTTCAGCTTTATCGTTGAAGCCCTTGCTCAATTTATCAAAATCGAAGGGCGATTGACCGGGAAAGACACTTTCATCTTGCCAGATGTTGAGCGGGGCGCTTGGAAAGTATTTGCCATTGCCATCTGATGCTTTTCCTAATACAGGGAAAAGTTGGGCTGCTTTTTCTACCAAGTTGGGGTCGCCTAGGCTGAGTGTGCGGGCTTCTTGGAGCACGTTCTGGTCAACTTCATCGGAAGTTGGGTTAAGATTTGAATATTTAGAAAGTGTATGTAGGTAATAGGATATATAGGCCATGATTTTGGGTTATTTTCTACAAAGAAGCATAGATGTATGAATTATTCTGGGCGCTGATTTTTGTTAGGAATGGACTGCCGCCTCACCACCCCAAACCCCTCCCCAGCCCCCTGCCCAAGCCCGATGTACTCCGGCAAGGAGATGTTCACCTTAAACTCCACGGTAAAGGCCAGCACCTTGATGCGTTTGAAGCTCACCCATTCCTCTTTTTGCAGGCGGGTGATTTTCACCTCGAAGCGTTTGTCCAGCGTCCACCCCACGCCACGGGCGAAGGAGAGGATGTTGGCAGCCAGTATGTTTTCCAGGAAGGCGTACTTCTCGGCGAGGCCGTCCATCTGCTGCCACTCTTTGAAGTTTTCGCTGTTGAGGGCCCGCCACTTGTGCAGGCGGTAGGTGAAGGGCTGCTCCCACACGTTGAGGTTGATCTGGTCCACATGCAGGCGGGCGATGCGCATGTCGTGTACCTGGTCGCCGATGCGCAGGCTCCAGTCGGCCTGGCTGAAGAAGTGATGCGCCTCCTCGATGCAGTCGTCGAGGCAGAGCAGCATGGGGCGCATCTGTCGCCCGTGCGTATCTATCTTATATTGTATCAGTGGATAGCGGTGGTGGTAGCGGGGCTTGCCGGCCCCGGCCCCGAAAGGGGTGTTTTCCCCGTCGCCCATCTCCCCTCCTTTGGAGGGGTCAGGGGAGGCTTCGCTATTATCATGGTTATGGAACCACTCGTGCTCCAGGCCCACCTTGCGGGCCACGGCGCCCCGGAATTTTGGCAAGTCCCAGGGCTGCAGGTGAGAGTCAAAAGAAACGGAGAGAAGGCGGAGCTTCTTCATTGGTTGCTGGTTGGTTTATTTTGAAGTAGCGGGGTCGCACAGGGCGGCCCTACTGTACAATACTCAATGGTGCTGTCTCAATGAAAAGCAATACTTGCGCCTCCACGGTGACTTCGACGACAAGGTCAAAGTGCGGCTGTCTTTTTTCATTGAGCTGTTCCCCCTCTAAAATTTTCTCATGGAATGCAAGGCTGTTTGCCTGGGTGGTTCCGGACCTGCTATCTTGATGATAAGTAGCGTTTGTGTATAAATAGGGTCGCAAAGTAATTCAATCATTTTAATCCTGCAAGCCCGGCCAAAAAAATGATTGGCGTGTGCAGCAAACCGGATGATTGGCCCCGGATTTAAACGACATAGATACCAGGGGATGAATCCTGTGCCACATGCTATAAAATTACGCCCATTCCATACCTTTGCCCCCCACCCCGCAACCCCGGGGATGGCCAACACTAACTTCAACCAGGTTTTCTATGAAAAGTCTCTTCCTCCTCCTCTGCCTGATAGCCCTTGGCATCGGCTTCCTGTTTGTCCGCTGCCAGAACGCCCCCAAGCAGGCCCCCGCCGCTGTGGAAACGGCCAGTTTCGAAAAGCCACGGGTACCCGACTGGCACAAGAACGCCACCATCTACGAGGTGAACCTGCGGCACTACACGCCCGAGGGCACCTTCCAATCGTTTGAGGCGGAACTGCCCCGCCTCAAAGACATGGGCGTTGACATCCTCTGGTTCATGCCCATCAACCCCGTCAGCGTGAAGAACCGCAAGGGCGAACTCGGCAGCCCCTACGCCGTGGCCGACTACAAGGCCACCAACCCCGACTACGGCAGCATGGACGACTTCAAGCACCTGCTGCGGGCCATCCACGCTGCCGGCATGTACTGTATCATTGACTGGGTGCCCAACCACACCGGCTGGGACAACCCCTGGATCACCGAACACCCCGACTGGTACACGCAGGACTCCCTCGGCAACATCATTGACCCCATTGACTACAACACCGGCAAATCGTGGGGCTGGACGGACGTGGCCGACCTCAACTACGACAACGCCGCCATGCGCCTCGGCATGATCGACGCCATGAAGTTCTGGATCACCGATGTGGGCATTGACGGCTTCCGGGTGGATGTGGCGCACGGCGTGCCCGTTGATTTCTGGGCGCAATGCTCCGACTCGCTGTATGCCGTTAAACCCTTGTTCATGCTGGCCGAGGCCGAGGTGCCGGCCATCGTCAACAACGGCGCTTTCGTGATGGACTACGCCTGGTCCATGCACCATATTTTCAACGAAATCGCCGAAACGCAGGGGGCCAACCGCAAGAAGGGCGACAAGCTGGTGCAGGGCAACAAGGTGGATGGCAAGGAGGCTGCGCCCATCAAAAAAACAGCCCTGGACATTGATGCCCAACTGGCCAAAACAAAAAGTGAATACACCAGGGGCTATAAGATGCAGTTCACCTCCAACCACGACGAGAACTCCTGGGCCGGTACGGAATTCCAGCGCCTGGGCGCCGGCTACCCCGCCTTCGCCGTGCTGGCCGCCACCTTCGACGGGATGCCGCTGCTCTACACGGGCATGGAGTCGGGGCTGGACAAACAACTGGAGTTTTTCAAACGGGACGTCATCACCTGGGGCGATTACCAGTATGCCGGTTTCTACAAAACCCTCTTCGAACTCAAGCACCGCAACAAGGCCATCTGGAACGGCGAATTCGGCGGCCCCCTGGTGAAAATATCCACCGGCAACGACGAAAATATCTTCGCCTTCATCCGGGAAAAGGACGGCGACCGGGTGGTGGGCATCATCAACCTGTCGGCCAGGCCGCAGCAGTTCACCCTTTCGGGCAATGGCTTCGCCGGCGACTACACGGATGTCTTTTCAAAAGAGGACAAGCCGCTGGCGGATGGGATGAAAATGGACCTGAAGGCTTGGGGGTACGTGTTGTTGGAAGGGAAAAAGTGATGGGTGGGCAGCTTACCTGTGGGGCGTTAAGAATTTCCAAACGCCAGCGCTATGGCATCAATGTTGCCATAAGCGCTTTGATATACTATTCTCCAATTCCCCCCGCAAAAATTATCGGCCATGACTCACGTGAAACCCTTCCGTGCCTGGGCGCTTTTTGCGGCGCTGTTCTTTTCCGCACCTGTTTTTTCCCAGATAGATTTTAAGCTGCAATGGCTGCAGGACAGTCTTGCCTGGGGTGTTTTTGCCACCCCTTCAGAGGGGGCCAGGATCTCCAATTTCGTCATCATCGGTTCCGGCCAGGCCACTATTGTGGCCCCGAAAGGCACCATGTTCGCCAACGTGAAAAACTTCAGCGGCACCTGGGAGCAAAACGCCCGGGTGGACACCCCGAAAGAAAACCCCGGCAAGGACTACATCTCCTTCGGCCTGGTGACCGCCGACCCGCCGATGCAGTTCATCGCCGGCGTGGAAACCCTCCTCTTTACTTTTACCACCAAAACGGGCGACTGCCCGGAAACCCTCGGCCTCATTGCCGCCAACGACCCTTTCAACAAGGTGCCCAACTCGGCCAATGCCAACCCCGGTAACGACATCAGCGTGCTCGACCCACAGACGCAGATCATCTTCCAGTTCAACCAGGTCTATGCACCGGACGCCTGGGACTGCCATCCCGGCAAAGTGGCAGAACAAGGCCCTTTCCACCACGGGCTGATGAAGAAAAAGCCACAGGAGGTCAACCGGCCTTAGGATCGAAGGAAAAATAATCCCGATTTCACATCGGGATTATTTTTAAAAAACCCTTCCATTGCTGGGGTTTTCAAAATCAAAATGGTGAAGTTATTTTTTCATCGTTACTTAATAATCCAGAATGGAGAATGAAGAATGGCCACACCGGACAGTAATTCTCTATTCTCCATTCCCCCTTAGAAACCTGCCATTCTTTCACGCTTTCCCGCCAAAACCTGCCAGCCCGTCGCATTTTTTCTTCTGGAATGAATTGTGTGCAACTTTCGCCGCACAGATAACCTTTCCATATTGCTATCTTTGCCCACTTTTTTTTCACCGGATTTAAAGACTTTAGACAGCAGGTTTTAGAAAATCAATCCATCGCTTTCCGCATTGTTGTTTCCCCAAATCAAAAAGCTATCTTCTAAAATCCTACATCTAATATCCGTTATCCATTATCTTTAAAAAGACACCATGCTAGGCATATTAAAAGGATTGTTCAAGAATAAAAGCGAACGGGACTACAGTAAGTACGGCCCTGTCATCGATCAGGTAAGCGAGGAGTTCGAGCAGTTGCAGGGGCTGAGCAACGACGCCCTGCGCAACAAGACCGTCGAATTCCGCCAGCGCATCGCCGACCACCTCGCAGGCATTGACGCAGACATCCAATCCATCCGGGAGCAGGCAAAAGAGGAAGAGGACATCCACCACAAAGAAGAACTCTTCAAGGAGATGGACGCACTGCAAAAGGAACGCGACAAGCACCTGGAAGACATCCTCAAAGAAATTCTGCCGGCGGCCTTTGCGGTCGTCAAGGAAACTGCCCGCCGCTTCAAGGAAAACCCAACCCTCGCCGTCACCGCCACCGACCACGACCAGGAATTGGCCGCTGACCAACAGAAAAGCTATGTGAAAATTGAGGGCGACAAGGCGATCTGGAAAAACCAATGGGTCGCCGCCGGGGCAGAAATCACCTGGAACATGGTACACTACGACGTGCAGCTGATCGGCGGCACGGTACTGCACGAGGGCAAGATTGCTGAGATGCAAACAGGGGAAGGCAAAACCCTCGTGGCCACGCTGCCAGCCTACCTCAACGGCCTCAGCGGCCAGGGCGTCCACGTGGTGACGGTGAACGACTACCTTGCCCGCCGCGACTGCGAATGGATAGGCCCCATCATGGAATTCCTCCTGCTGACCATTGACTGCATCGACAAGCACCGGCCCCACTCCGAAAGCCGCCGCAACGCCTACCTCTGCGACATCACCTACGGCACCAACAACGAATTCGGCTTCGACTACCTGCGCGACAACATGGTGCGCTCCCTCGACGAAATGGTTCAGCGCAAACACCACTACGCCATGGTGGACGAGGTGGACTCCGTATTGATCGACGACGCCCGGACGCCCCTTATCATCTCCGGGCCCGTAGGCGCCGGCGAGGAAGAAATGGAATACAAAGAGCTAAAGCCGGAGGTGGAAAAACTGCTGGCCGCCCAGCAGAAACTGGCTACCAAATATTTGACCGATGCCAAAAAATTGTTTGCCGAAGGCGATAATGGCCTTGAGGAGGGCGAAGCCGGCATGTCGCTGCTCAGGGCGCACCGTGCACTGCCCAAAAACAGGGCACTCATCAAGTTCCTCAGCGAGGAGGGCGTGAAGGTGTTGCTCCAGAAAGCGGAGAACTTCTACATGCAGGAAAACTCGAAGAACATGCACGTGGTGGACGAGCCGCTGCTGTTCAACATCGACGAGAAAAACCGCTCCGTGGAACTGACCGACTACGGCGCAGAATGGCTCGCCAAAGGCAAGGACGACAGCCAATTTTTCATCATGCCCGACATCGCGGCACGCATGGTCGAAATTGACAACAACGATGAATTGTCCAAAGAGCAAAAAGAGGAAGAAAAGATAAGGCTGTCGCAGGATTTTGCGGTGAAATCACGCCGCCTCCACGCCATGCACCAGTTGCTGAAAGCATACACGCTGTTTGAAAAGGATGAAGAGTACATCGTGATGAACGGCGAGGTGAAAATCGTGGACGAGCAAACGGGCCGCATGATGGAAGGCCGCCGCTACTCCGACGGGCTTCACCAGGCATTGGAGGCCAAGGAAAACGTCAAAGTCGGCGATGCCACCCAAACCTACGCCACCGTTACCCTCCAGAACTACTTCCGCATGTACCACAAACTGGCCGGTATGACCGGTACCGCCGAAACGGAGGGCAAGGAGTTTTGGGACATCTACAAACTGGACGTCTCCGTCATCCCGACCAACGTGCCCGTGATCCGGGAAGACGGCGAGGATGAAGTTTATAAAACAGAAAGGGAGAAATTCAACGCCCTTGTTGATAAAATAACCCTGCTCAGCAAAGCGGGCCGCCCCGTGCTGGTCGGTACCACTTCCGTTGATATTTCAGAAAAACTGAGCCGCTTCCTGAAAATGCGGGGCGTGG
The DNA here is from genome assembly GCA_020636005.1 of Lewinellaceae bacterium. Lineage (GTDB taxonomy): Bacteria > Bacteroidota > Bacteroidia > Chitinophagales > Saprospiraceae > UBA6168. The sequence continues at coordinate 2,868,597 of JACJYR010000001.1, read as the reverse complement.
AGCATGAAGTGCTGAACGCCAAGCAACACCAACGGGAAGCCTCCATCGTTGCCAAGGCCGGTCAGCAGGACGAAAAAGGCCACGGCAACGTGACCATCGCCACCAACATGGCTGGCCGGGGTACGGACATCAAGCTCGGGCCTGCCACTTTGTTCGAGGTTATTTCTGTAAAAAAAGACAGCAGCGCCAAGGGCGGCTACCGATATACCATCAAACAACGGAGCACCGGCAAAGAAATCACCCTCGACGAGGCACACGAATTGTGGCCAGCTTTCCAACTGAAACCTGATGCGAAAATGGTGGGCGGCCTGGCCATCATCGGCACGGAGCGGCACGACAGCCGCCGGGTGGACCGGCAGTTGCGGGGCCGTTCAGGCCGCCAGGGCGATCCCGGTTCTTCCCAGTTTTATGTGTCGTTGGAGGACAATCTCATGCGCCTCTTCCAGTCGGAGCGCATCGCCGGCCTGATGGACCGGATGGGGCACCAGGATGGCGATGTCATCCAGCACTCCATGGTGACCAAGAGCATCGAGCGGGCACAGAAAAAGGTAGAGGAGAACAACTTCGGCATCCGCAAGCGCCTGCTGGAATACGACGACGTGATGAACATCCAGCGGGAGGCCATTTATAAAAAACGCTACAACGCCCTGAGCGGCGAACGCCTGCAGGTGGACCTGGACAATATGTACCGCTCCATGACCGAGAGCCTGGTGGCCATGTACAAAACGGAAGGGGACTACGAGGGCTTCCGCCGCGACTCTATCGGCGAATTGGGCATTGACCCCAAATTTGACGAGGCCACCTTTAAGCAAACCAACCTGGATGCCCTGGTGGAAATGTACCACGAGCAGTTTTTTGAGTTTTACCACCGCAAGGAGCAGCAAATCATCCAGCTATTGCTGCCCACCATCCAGCAGGTTTATGAACGGGAAGGGCAGCGCTACCGCCGCATCGCCGTGCCGTTCACGGATGGCCGCAGCCGGATGCTGCCCATTGCCGCCGAACTGGAAGACGCTGTTAAATCGAAGGGCAAATCCATCATGCGGGACATCGAAAAAGCAGTCACCCTGTCCGTGCTGGACGAGCGCTGGAAGGAGCACCTCCGCTCCATGGACGAGTTGAAAGAATCGGTGCAATCGGCCTCCTTTGAACAGAAAGACCCATTGGTGGTGTATAAAATGGAGGCTTTCAAGTTGTTCGAGGATTTGATTTACCGGATCAACGAAGAGACCACCTCCTACCTTTCCAAAGGGATGCTCGCCATGCCAGAGAACAAACAGGTGCAGCAGGCCCGCGAGCCGCAACGGATGGACATGAGCCGGATGCGCATGAGCCGGCCTGGCGCAGCAGCAGGTTCCAGTAACAATGGCGATTCGCCGGAAGCCGCCGCCGCCCGTGCCCATGCCGCCGCCGAGGCTGTGTCGCAGCCAGCCCATCAGGAAACCATCCGTCGGCAAGACCCCAAAGTGGGGCGCAACGACCCCTGCCCCTGCGGGAGCGGGAAGAAGTATAAGCATTGCCATGGGAGGTAGAAATTGCTTAATCTTTCTGTAAAAATGGCAGCAAAGGACACATACCACAATCAGGTGAAAGAAGCATTGGTGAAAGATGGTTGGACAATCACCCATGATCCTTTGGTTTTTAAAATTGGAGAAGTAGGATTTAAGATTGATTAGGAGCAGAACAAATAATTGCTGCTGAAAAAGGCGAATCGAAAATTGCAGTAGAAATCAAGAGTTTTGTGGGCAAGTCTGCCCAATTTGATTTTCGCTCATGTTCTCTTGGTGCTGAAAAGGTCTGTGAAAGTGACGGGGTGACTTCGAAGTCACCCCGTCACTTAACGGTAAATCAGCATTTACAGAACATGAGCGTTGATTTTTATGAAGCACTTGGCCAATTCAATAGCTATATTGTGGGATTGGAAGAATACGATCCGGAAAGAGTTTTGTATCTGGCAGTGCCAAAAGGCATTTATAGTACTTTTTTTCAAAAGCCTGGCATCCAATTGATTGTGAAGCGGAATAACCTGAGATTCATTGTTTATAACCACCAATCAAAAGCCATTGAAGAATGGATAAAATAAAAAAATATGAAGCGTACATTCTAAAAATTCTTAACGACTATGCTTCCGTTAAGTATGCCAACATGCCCGAGGCTGAAAATCAAGTAATAGCCGATAAGGAGAACCACCACTACGAATTGGTGACCATTGGATGGGATCGAGATGAATTTGTACACCATTGCCCCTTGCATTTTGACATAAAAAACGGCAAAATCTGGGTACAGGTAAACTGGACTGACGACGATCCAGTTGGGGACTTAGAAAGCATGGGTGTGCCTAAATCCGATATTGTATTGGGGTGGTTGCCCGAGGACATGAGAGAGATGTCTGAATACGCAGTTAACTAAGGATCGAAGGAAAAATAATCCCGATGTGCTGATAGTCCAAGAGGTGGCGACACCTTTTCGCACATGGTTTGTCTGCTGAAAAATTAAAGTGTAAAACAGGCGAAAAGATGTCGTAACCTCAAAGACCATTGGTGTGTTCTCGCACTCGCAAATCGTCACTCGTAAATCGTAAATGGAAACCATTATTCCCGATACCTTATATACAATTCCTCCACCTCCTCCTTAAACCGCAAATAATCCTGCAAACTGATCTTGTGGCGGATCCCTTCCAGAAAGGCCAGTAGTTTTTTGTGCTCGCTTTCATTCAGCACGTTGTCTTCCATGAAAATCCGCACAAGGTCCCGGAAATTCTCGTTCACCATCCTCGCCATTTCGATGCGCTTTATTTTGTCTTCGATAAAATTGTAGAAAAAAGTAGCTTCCGTATAGCTTACCTTCTTTTGGATGACCAGGCCGTCCACTTCCTTTTTGATGCGCACAAATTCCTCGCTCGCCTTGTCGTAGTTGATGGCCCCATGTTCAAAAGACTGGATCAGATGATAAATGCTGTCCGTATAATTTTTGATAAAACGTTGCCTTTTTTTAAAAAAATACCAACTGCTGAGGGCTGACAGGATGAGGAATGTGATGCCGACGACGAATTCCGTCAGGAAGCCCATTTCTTCCATTTTTACAAAAACGGCAGCTATGATGCTGGTGCCAGGCAACCTGCCATTGGCTTTGATGGTGTGCCGGATATCGTCGAAGTCTTCCTGAACCAACACTTCGTTGGGCTGCAGGGAGTTGACATGCTCGATGAAGGTTTCCGCCACCGCCCCGTAGTCGCTCTTTTTGTAGAGCTTGCGCACATTGCTCCAGGTGCCCAGGCGGAAGGAGGGGCCATATTTTTTTTCTACCAGTTGGTTGATTTTAATGAAGGAGTAAAGGAAGCGCTTTAAATGGGCGGTATCCCGCAGGCTGGCCAGGCCTTCTTCGAAGCCGGGTTTTTCTGCTGCGGGTGCGTTTGCGGTTTGTTCTTTCAGCCTGTTGTATTCTTCCCGCAGGAAGCAGATCATTTCGGGGGCGCTCGGCTCCAGGTAAATGGGGTCGCTCAGGCGACGGAAATGCTCGTTGTTGAGCTTGATCCGGTCGCCCACCCCGGCATGGGTGACCATGAGCAGGTTGAAATTGGGCGGTATCACCACGGTGTCCTGTCCGTAAACGACCACGTGCCTTTCGTCGGTGAATTTTTCCCATATTTCAGGGCCGAAGAAGGTCTCTGGGTTTACTTTGTCGAAATCGTCAATGACAAAGATGAATTTCTCTTCCGGGCGCTGGCGGCAGCGGTGGAAAAATTGCAACAACTTGCCGCTTTTCCATCCGCCGTTTTGTTCTTCCCCAATAAAACCACGGTAATACTCCAGGTCGAACTGGGGGGCACAGCGCAGGTAAAGGATGTTTTCGGGCCTGGATGCCACGAATTTTGAAAGCCTGTCCACCAGGGTGGACGTGCCGCTGCCCGAAACGCTCGACAGCAAAAGGAACGGGCGCTGCTGGAGCCTTTGTACAAACCCTTTGAACTTGCTGAATTCCATGGTGGGCAGGTAGGGGGTTGACACGATGCGGTAGGCAAGCGAATCGTCCCCCTTTTCAAGTTGGTGCAGCGATTGCCACAGTACCTGCAGCGAGTCTGCCGCCTTGTCCAGGGTAAAATATTCCTGCCTCAGCTGGGCATCCAAACGGGCCCAATCGGGATCCAACTCGTCCTGGCAGCCGCGCCACACCAATACCGCCAACAACAGGAAGGCGGCAGCAGCTACCAGGGATTGTTTGTTCATCGGCATAGTGAAATAGTAGGATGTTTATGGAGCCACAAAAAGTGTGGATGCAGTACAAATGGTTGAAAATCAGCAGGGCATAAAATCAGGAGGCGGTGTAAAATTGGCCAATTCCGCGATAATTTTCTTTAGTTTTGCTCCGCTTTTAAAAAAAGCCACTTTATGCAGCGCCCCACCGGCAATAGCCGGCACAATTGCGCAAGGATTTCCATAAGGGGTTTTTGCAATGCGTGATTTGGAGCAAAACACAAAAACACCTAAAAACACAAACACAATAAATTCTATGAAAAACATTTCGCTCGTATTGAATATCATCCTCCTGCTGGCAGTCGCCTACCTGTTTCTCGACCGTTTTTCCAGTAAAAAAGCCGGGCAACCTGCCGAAACTACTACCGAGGAGGCGGCCCAACCGCTCAATATCGTCCACATCAACCTCGACACGCTGCACGAAAAAACCGAAAAATTCCAGCAAAAGAAAGCCGAGCTTGAAAAGCGGCAGGACGAAGCCGAATCATCGCTGACCGCCCGTGCCAATGCCTTCCAGAAGGAAGTGATGGCCTACCAGGAAAAGCTTCAAAGCGGCACGATGACGCCAAAGTCTGCCCAGGAGGAAGAGGCCCGGCTGTCCAAAAAAGAGCAGTCCATCATGCAGGAGCGCGAACGCCTCGGCAATGATCTGCTCAAGGAGACCGACGAGTTCAACCTTGCTTTTACCAATGAAGTGAAAGGCTACCTGGATTCCCTGAAGGCACAAATGAACTACGATTACATCCTCGTCACGGGTGCCGGCAGCCCGGTGTTGGTTTCCAATGCAAAGCTCGACATTACCCAACAAGTGCTGGATTTGCTGAACAAGAAAAAGTAAACCACTGCATGGCCGGGCGGAGGTTTCCAACACCTGCCCGGCCAGCCTTCCCCTGCCTAAATGCTCAAGCCTAAGCTGCTCACCGTACTCCGGGAGGGTTATACCGGGCGACAGTTCACTGCCGATTTGCTGGCAGGCGTCATCGTTGGTGTCGTAGCACTGCCGCTGGCCATTGCCTTTGGCATAGCCAGCGGTGTTTCGCCGCAACAGGGGCTTATCACGGCCATCATTGGAGGGTTTCTCATTTCCGCCCTGGGCGGCAGCCGGGTACAGATAGGCGGGCCGACAGGGGCATTCATCGTCATCGTTTATGGCATCGTGCAGGAATATGGCGTCGGCGGCCTCACCGTAGCTACTTTACTGGCCGGGGCGATGATCATGGGGATGGGTTTTGCCCGTTTCGGATCGGTCATCAAATACATGCCCTGGTCGCTCATCGTGGGCTTTACGAGCGGCATTGCCCTGGTTATTTTTTCATCGCAAATAAAAGATTTTTTGGGCCTGGAAATGGGTGCGGTGCCAGCCAATTTCATTGAAAAATGGGCAGCATACGGCAAGCATTTTTCGTCCATCAACCTCTACGCAGCAGCCATCGCCATCGGCACGGCCACCATCACCTTCCTCATGCCGCGCTGGACGACCAAAGTGCCAGGGTCGCTCATCGCCATCCTGCTATCCACCGCCGCCGTCCATTTTTTCAACCTGCCGGTGGAGACCATTGAAAGCAAGTTTGGCGAAATCCCTGCCTCCTTCCCATCGCCGAGTTTGCCGGCCATAGATTTTCAGACGTTCCGCCACCTGTTGTCACCAGCCTTTACCATCGCTATGCTGGGCGCTATCGAGAGCCTCCTGTCAGCCGTTGTTGCCGACGGCATGATCGGCACCAGCCACCGCTCCAATATGGAACTGGTCGCCCAGGGTGCTGCCAATATAGCCTCGGCGCTTTTTGGGGGCATCCCCGCCACAGGGGCCATTGCCCGCACTGTGACGAACATTAAAAACGGCGGCAGATCGCCCGTTGCCGGGATGGTCCACGCCGTGGTCTTGTTGCTCATCATGTTGTTTGTGGGAAAATGGGCCAAGCTCATCCCCATGTCGTGCCTGGCAGGCATCCTGCTGGTAGTATCCTACAACATGAGCGAATGGAAATCCTTTGCCTCCATCCTGAAAGGCCCCAAAAACGATGTGCTCATCCTGCTGGTCACCTTTTTCCTCACGGTGCTGTTCGACCTGACCCTGGCCATCGAAGTGGGCATGGTACTGGCAGCGTTCCTTTTCATGCGGCGCATGGCCAAATTGTCGAACATCGCATCCATTGGGGCGGTCGCTGACGAGGAAGAAGAAACAGAGGATCCGGATGCTACTGCCAAATTCGACATCCCCCCGGGCGTTGAAGTATATGAGATAAACGGCCCGTTATTTTTTGGCGCATCCCACAATTTCAAGGAAGTGATGCGGCAGTTGGAGGTTTACCCAAAAGTGCTGGTGCTGCGCATGAGGCGGGTGCCGATGATTGACGCCACCGGGCTGTACCATTTACAGGAGTTTGTCAAATTCCTGCAGGCCAGGAAAACAACGGTTATCCTTTCCGGTGTCCATCCGGCAATAAGGCAGGAGTTGGAAGCGTATGGCATCGTGGGCAAAATAGGGCAGGACAATGTGACCCCCGACATCCGGACGGCCCTGCAAAGAGTACAAACCCTTTTGTGAATTTGATTTTTAAAACTTTTTGAAAATTGTTTGGATTCAGCAAGAGGCGTTCTATATTTGCGCCCCGTAAGCGAAAAGCGCTTGCAGCAATAAACATCGCGGAGTGGAGCAGTTGGTAGCTCGTTGGGCTCATAACCCAAAGGTCGCAGGTTCAAGTCCTGCCTCCGCCACTATCTCTGAAAGCCCCCGTATTTACGGGGGTTTTCAGAAACATGATTGTTACCGGTAGTTGCCGGATCATTATTGCACTCCCTTCTTTAGCTGTTGCCAGCATCATTTCATTCGTATGCAGACAGAAAAAATTTTCTGTCCATTTTCCTCATCTTCTTATCCGGATTTCTCCAATTAAGTAATGGTGAAGTTATTTTTTCATCGTTACTAAACTGATAGCAAATATTGGCCGTAAAAATAATACGATCATTATTTTCCATCTTTCACACACCTAAAACCCGCATGGTTGAGGCCGGTGTCAGGGCTTGAGCCCATACGGCGGGAATTGCGGTAACCGGAACAATAGTCCTCATTACAAAGGAACGAACCGCCCCGCATCACTTTCTCCTGCTGATAGGGCATGTTAGGATTGTGGGCATTCTCCGGCCCTTTGTTGTTGGCTTTGACAGCCACTGGTTTTTTGTAGTAGTCGTAGTCGAACCAATCGCTGCACCATTCCCATACGTTGCCCGCCATATCGTAGAGGCCGTAACCGTTGGGCGGAAAAGACTTCACAGGTGCTGTGGTAAAATAGCCATCTTTGAGATCGTTCTTATAGGGGAAAAGCCCCTGCCAGAAATTGGCTTTGGGCGCCCCCTCGCCTGCCTGTTCGTTCCCCCAAGGGTAGATGGTTTCCGCTTGGCCGCCCCGGGCTGCCCATTCCCACTCTGCTTCGGTGGGCAGGCGCTTGCCCGCCCATTTGGCGTATTCCCGGGCATCCTCCCAAGCAATCTGTACAACAGGGTGGTTCATTTTATCATGTATGGTACTTTCCGGGCCTTCGGGGTGCTGCCAGTTGGCGCCAATCGTCCATGTCCACCAGCGTGATGGGTCGTCGAAGGGCACGGGCTGTGAAGTCGGGTGAAAAACCAATGCGCCGGGTTGGAGAATGCTGTCAGGCGGCTTGGGCGTGCCGGGTGGCAGCGCCTCTTTCATTTCCTCCCAATTGACGGGCCGCTCGGCCACGGTTTGGTAACCTGTCGCTTTCACAAATTTGGAAAACTGTGCGTTGGTCACCTCCGTTTCGTCCATCCAAAAAGTGCTGATTTCGACGGGGTGTTTAGGGAACTCGTTGGGGTCTGCCTGCTCGTTGTCACCCCCCATGTTGAGAATGCCGGAGGGAATGAGGATCATGCCATCTTGTTTCCTCAAGTCAACAATTGGTAAGTTGGCATCTGTAGTTTTTTTTTGCAAAGCATCAGGCGACTTGCCCCCACAACCATAAAACAGGGCCACCCAAAACAAGGCAATCATTATGTTACAATTTGTACGCCCCATCTTTTTTGTTTTAAAATGAATGTTAAGTAGGTAACTATAATTGTTCTACACTTTTTCATGGTTTGAGTTTGTTTGAAGATAGTTTGAAATTGTTTGAAAATTGTTGGTTGTCAGTAACTTAGGCAGATGACAAGCAAATTCTAACCACTTTCAATCTGTGTCGAACAATTTCAAACAACTACTTACAAACATAGCCAACTTACAAAAAATACTGGATTTCAGCGTTTTGCAAAATCAATAATAAAACCAGCTACTGCGCAATTAATTTCAAATATGCTTCATCATGGTGGTGCCGGATGTGGCAGTGGTTGTCGAAAAACATCGTCGTACCGTTCTCCCCAGTATATGGTTCCCATTCGGGCAGGCCGCTGTGGTTGGGATTGCCAGTATGGGCAAAATTTATCCAGGCCTGGCTGACTTTGTCCGCTAAATTCTGTGCCTCCCTACCGCCGCCCGTCATGTTTTTGCAGCGCTGGATATTGTTGAAAACGAAGGGCAACTCCATGCAGTGGATGGCCTTGTATTTACCATCCATAACTGGTGACTGCCAGGAGAACAGGTACATAAAGACAGGTGCCCCGCCCTGCAGCCCACTTTTTTCGTTTGCCTGAAAAACTGCACCGGGGCGGAAAAGCCTATCAATGTCCATGAGGTCGGAAGGGCGGGTATCGCTGGGGTAAGCGGCTTTCACGGCTGCAACAAATTCGCCGGTTTTGCCGCCATGCTCCTTTTGCAAAAATGCCATCACGTCGGCTTCGGAGGCGCCGCTCAAACCGTTGCCAAGAGAAGGCATGAACTCGTTTTTCACCGTGCCAATCAGCAAAGGGATATTTTTTGACAACTCCATGGCCTCTTTTGAAAGAAGCTGGTACGGGAGGAGTTCACCGTCACGGCTCGGCCCCCAGTTCAGGCCAAATCCAGGTATGGCTTCGCCCTTATCCTTCATTTGGACTTCCACTGTCTTTAGCGCCTTTTGGCCAGCAGTAGCCAACGCTGCATAGGGGAGTGTTTTCAGCTTTTCAATATCGTTTTTACCTAAATTTAGTTCTTTCAGGACTTCTGCGGTGATCGCTTGTGTCCAGCTTTTTTCCAGCATGTTCATTCGGAAGGAACCCGACTGGTTCACGGCTTTGTGGAACAAGCCTGTGGCCGAGGGCATGGCCATCAGGGTGTTCACTTTCGCCCCGCCGCCCGACTGGCCGAATATCGTCACGTTGCCGGGGTCGCCGCCAAAATTTTCGACATTGTCCCGCACCCACTCCAGGGCCACCCGCAGGTCGAGGATGCTGTTGTTCGCCGAGTATTCGTACTGCTGCCCATATGCCGACAAATCCAAAAAGCCGAGGATGTTCAAACGGTGGTTGACGGATACCACGACAACATCCCCGAGATCTGCCAAATTTTCGCCCTGATAGGAAGGCAATTCCTGGGAGGAGCCGGCTGTGAAACCGCCGCCGTGAATCCAAAACAGCACGGGGCGTTTTTTGCCATCATTCAGGCCGGGCGTCCAAACATTGAGCACAAGGCAATTTTCATTGGTATAACCCCAGTCGTGGTCAAAAATAAACTCTACCTCGTCGGCCACCTGGGTCGTTGGCGTGATCAAAGGAGCTACGGGCCCCCAGGTCAATGAACTGCGCACCCCCTGCCAGGCATCCGGCTTTTGCGGAGCATTAAAGCGTTCGGCCTTTGCATACGGAATGCCCCTGAAGGTATAAATGCCGTTGCTGATATATCCCCTGACTTTACCGGATTCGGTGTTGGTAACGGCGATGTCTTCACCCGTTATTTGTTGGGCTAACATGATTTGGTGAAGGGAAGCTAACAGGCAAAGTGTAAGGGAAAATTTTTTCATAATAATATTTTTGTCGTGTAGAAAAGATTAACTTCAAATAAATTTTCCCCTATTTCCCTTCCTTTCCTTCCAGTACCTTATTCACATCTTTTACCATATCATGGTTGGTCGTTATACGCCCAAAATCACGGTCGGATATTTCACGGAACTCAGTAAGGGTGCGGTCGTCGCCGTATTGTTTTTGAAGATCTGTTAATTGTTGTTTCAAATCCACTACCACCTCCGAATAGGCAGTATCACCAATAATATTATTCATTTGCGAAGGATCTTTTTTCAAATCATATAGTTCCCATTTATCAATATTATAATAAAAATGCGCCAGCGTATAATCCTGCGTCCGGATGCCATAATGCGGCTGTACGTGGTGCCAAAATGGGAATTCGTAATAATGGTAATAAATAGATTGCCGCCAATTGTTGGGCGTATTTCCATCCAGCATGGCCGCAAAACTCCTGCCCTGTGTTTGGTGGTCAGTCTTGATGCCTGCTACCTCCAAAAAGGTGGGGGCAAAGTCCACATTGGCCATCACATCTTTGTTCACGCTGCCGGCTTTTACCCGATTGGGGTAGCGCACGATAAACGGCATCCGTAGGGATTCCTCGTAGATAAAACGTTTGTCAAAAAAGCCGTGTTCGCCAAGGTAGAAGCCCTGATCGGAAGTCAATACAATCATGGTATTTTCTGCGAGGCCATTTTTATCCAAAAACTCCAGTACCCGGCCAATGTTGTCATCCACGGATTTCACACAGGCCAGGTAATCCTTGATATACCGCTGATACCGCCATTTTTTACCTTCTTCATTGCTCATGCCGTCAGGTTGTACCAACTCGCCCGGATGGATGCCATAAAAAAGCCATTTGAATTTCTCGTCACCCTGCAGGTTGTCGGGCGGCGTCAGTTTCATGTCCATCCGGTTCAGGTAGTCCATTGTCATTTCGGTATCGCCGGCAGTTTGCTCCCGGCCTTTGAAGTCGTCATTAAAATTGGATGGATAGGGCATTTCGATGCTGTCCCAAAGCGAGGCATATTTTGTGTCGGGTTCCCAGCTACGATGGGGGGCCTTGTATTGCAGCAACATCAAGAACGGCTTTTCTATATTCCGTTGTTCCAGCCAGTTTAGCGCAAAGTCGGTAGTCAGGTTGGTGGAATACCCCTTTTCTTCTACTTCCTGGCCATTGTGGTTGTAGATGGGATCCCAATACCTGCCCTGTTGAACATTGGAAGCATGGAAACAATATTCATCAAAACCGACCGGCTCGGTGCCGAGGTGCCACTTTCCAAACAGTGATGTCTGGTAGCCATTTTTTTGAAATTCCTGCGGGAATGTCCAGTTGGTATTGTCAAATTGGCCGCCCTTTTCATTTTTATAATAGCCGTTGCGGTGGCTGTAATCACCCGTTAAAATGGCCGCCCGGCTGGGGCCGCATATTGCATTGGTGCACATTACATTTTGGAACAGCATGCCTTCCTTTGCCAGCCGATCCATGTTCGGCGTCGGGGCAATGTCATCGTATATGCCGTTTTCATAGGCGCTGATCGCCTGTGTGGTCAGGTCGTCTGCCATGATATAAATGATATTGGGGCGGGCTGAATTTTTTTCCGAATTGGCATTTTGCCCAGCATTATTGCTGCATGAAGCCAATAAAATGAGGGTAAAAAAGACAACAAATATCATGCTATTTGATTTGATTATTTTCATGTTATATTTTTTATCAATTCCCAAAATGTTTCCTGATTATTTCGCTTGGGCCATACCCGATCCGATGGGCAATAACGGCTATTTCTTTTTTACCGTCCATCTTTATTGGTTCTTTATATACCTGCCATGTACCTGAAGGTTCCTGCCCCGGTTCCAATAGCTGATAACCAATGGATGCGCCCGAGGTGGGACAACTTATGCTGGCCATATTTTTATTTAAATTAACAACAGGTGATTGCGTAGCTGGCTGCTGCATATTTGGCCAAATTTGCTGGATCAATTCTCTTTCCGGCTTTAAGTTTTGGTCGTCAATGTCTTCTACCCACTGGAGGCAGGCCTGCCGCAATTCTTTTAATTTATCAGCGTAGGCAGGATCATTGGCTAAATCATGGATTTCGTGCGGGTCAGCCTGCGTATCAAAAAGTTCCTCTTCCGGCTTTGTCGGCCTGAACCATTGGGCCTGAATATTGGTCAATTTATTTTCATCCCGCAAGCGGTATAATTCCTGCATAATAGCCATTTGGTCACGGTAAGGCACGTGCAAAAACATGGGCTTTTCAGGATGGTAATATTTGATGTATTTAAAACGCTTGTCCCTCGCAGCACGGTTATTGTCGGTGGAGGGCCCAAAGCGGTCGGCGCAGGCAAATATGTATTGCCGTTCTTCGTCGCTCCTATATTTTCCTAAAAATGCCCGGCCATCAAAATATTCCTTCGGTTGAATGCCCGCCAATGACAGGACAGTCGGTGCAAAATCAATGAAACTAATCAAATGGTCGTCCCGCTGCCCCGCAAATTGTTTATTTGGAAAACGCAGGATCATTGGCACTTTCAAACCGGAATCATAAAGCAGCCTTTTCTGCCGGGGCAGTGGTCCGCCGTGATCGGAATACCAAAATATGACGGTATTTTCCAGTAAGCCACCGTCCTTTAACTGCTGCAATTTCTCGCCCACCTGATGATCCATTTCCTTGATATTTGAGTACAACCTGCGAATATCTTTCAAGCCCACTTCCGTATCGGGCAAATATGGCGGCACGGGTACGTGCAGATTTTCCGGCACCCACAATGAGTCATTTGCTTTTGCCCAAATTTGACTTTCATGCGTCACCTCAAAATTGAACACGGCGAAAAAGGGTTGGCCCTCGGCCCTGTTGCGCCAGTGGGCATTGGGACCGCTCTCATCCCAGGCAGTTTCCGGCTTCCTGAACTGGTAATCTTCCTTTGCATTATTGGTACAATAATAACCTGCCATGCGGAGGTATTCGCTCATCATCTTTATTTCTGGGGCTGGCACCGCCTCGTATGGAATCATTCCTTCCGGCGAATTTTTGGCCGCCATTGCCATGATCTGCGGGGTCACATTGCCCATGAACCAGGGGCCCGTGCGCATGTGGTCGGCGCCAATGCGGTTGGGGTACATACCAGTGGCAATAGCCGCCCTTGCCGGGGCGCAGACAGGTGCAGGAGAAAAAACATTGTCGTAACAAACCCCCTCTGAGGCCAGCCAGCTCAGGTTGGGCGTTTCAACGGTTGAGTCGCCATACATGGGGAGATAAGGGCTGATATCTTCGACAACAAGCCACAATATATTCGGGCGGGAATTAAACGTCGGATTGGGAGCGAATACTTTTTCATTTCCCGACTGGGCAAAAGTTATTTGCCCTACAATTATCCATAAACAAAGAAAAATGCTCCTCATGCTTTGTTCTTTAAAGTGACTGCTATTTATTCAAGTTATTTTTTCCAATTACCAATACCCATCGTTCATTATTCGGCGATTTAAAGATGGGTAAAATAAAATAGAAGATAGCCCTCATCTCCTCAAGTTTATTTTTATTATTCGATCCTTATTATGGCTTTGACATCAAGACTGGATGCACTTTTTCCACCACAATTTCCTGCGTATTAGAAAAAGTCTTTTCGGCTTTAATATCCACGCTGGATGAACCAATTTTTACCGTATAATTTCCCGATTCTGCCACCCATGCGCTACGATTGGCATCGAAGGAGGCCAGATCACGGGCGTTTAATTTGAAGGTAAGCGTTTGGCTTTCGCCGGGGGCGAGCAGTTTGGTTTTGGTAAAACCTTTCAGCTCTGATACGGGCTTTTCCATGCTTTTGCCGGGTGCGGAAAGGTACAATTGGGCTACTTCTTTGCCAGCTACCTTTCCCATATTTTTTACCGTGATGGATGCGGTCATTTCATTATTGAATTTGTCGCTGTTCAATGTCAGCCCGCTATATGAAAAATCGGTATAGGATTTTCCAAATCCAAAGGGATAGGCAACTTCCACATGGTTCGTTAGATAATGCCGATAGCCCACGAAGACCCCTTCCTCATACATAACTTCGGATGGTTTTCCTTTTGAAATGAAGCCTAGCATAACTTCTTTGGCACCGGGCAATTCTGTACCGGGAAAGTTGTTTGCACTCGGCGTGTCTTCATATTTTACAGTGAATGTAGTAGCGAGCTTGCCCGAAGGATTGACCTTTCCCGTCAGCACATCGGCGAGGGCGTTGCCCGCTTCCTGTCCGCCTTGCCACGCCAATACGATGGCATCCACTTTATCCCGCCAACTGGCTGTTTCGATGACATTGCCGATATTCAGCAGCAATACCACTTTTTTGCCCTTGGCGTGAAAGGCGCCGGACACTTTTTCAATCATGTCCATTTCGCCATCGGTCAGGTAATAATCGTCCGTTGGCACCCGGTCTTTGAATTCACCCGAATTGCGCCCTATCGTAATAAAAGCAATGTCCGATTGCCCAGCCATATTTTCTATTTTAACTGCCTCCAATGGCATTTCGGCAATAGGCGGCGGGCCCAAAAACCAGGGCGTTTCGGGCAACTTTTCCTTTGCAGTTTTGATATATGCTTCGTAATTGTTTTTTAAATTTTCGTCAAAATGATAGCCTGCATTGGTGAAGCCTTCTACGAAGGAAACCACATAAGCTTCGTTCACATTGCCGCTGCCAGTACCGCCGGATATAAAATCGTAAGAGCCGGTGCCAAAGGCCGCAACCTTCATTTTGTTATTTTGGAGTGGCAATAGGCCGTTTTCATTTTTCAATAAAACAATACCCTCGGCGGCGGCTTGCCGTGCAATGGCGGCGTGCTTCTTTAAATCAGGTTTGTCGGAATATTTGTATTGACTGTATGTGGGCGAGTGCAAGACTGCCTCCAAAATACGCCTCACACTGATGTCCAAGGCTTCTTTGTCCAGCCTTCCGGATTGATAGGCTTCTAACAAAGCCGTCCTTTGTTCATCCGTGCCGGGCATGAGCAAATCGTTGCCTGCATTGATTTGGGCAACGGCATCGTCGCCCGCAAACCAGTCGGTCATCACCAAACCTTTAAAGCCCCATTCTTCCCGCAGCACGGTAGTTAGCAGTTCCCGGCTTTGCGAAGTATAGGTTCCGTTGAGTTTATTGTAGGAGCTCATCACCGTCCAGGGCTTCGATTCTTTTAAGGCTATTTCAAATCCACGCAGGTAGATTTCACGGAGCGTCCTTTCATCCACTTTGGCATTTACCAACATCCGGTTGGTCTCCTGGTTGTTCACCGCAAAATGTTTGATAGAGGTGCCCACGCCATTGGATTCTATGCCATTGACCATAGCGGCAGCCATTTTTCCGGTCACCAGGGGGTCTTCCGAATAGTATTCAAAATTGCGGCCGCCCAGTGGATCACGGTGGATGTTCATGCCGGGTGCAAGCAAAATATCTGCACCATATTCTTTCACTTCGGCACCCATCGCCTTGCCCACCTGCTCCACCAATTCCGTATCCCAACTGGAGGCCAACAGGGTGGCAATGGGGAAAGCCGTACAGTAATAGGTCTGGTCGCTGCCCTCTCTGGTAGGGCTGATGCGCAGGCCAGCGGGGCCGTCAGCCAGCACGATGGAAGGGATGCCCAGCCTTTCGACGGTAAAGGTGCTGCCCGCAGCACCGGGAACCTTGTTTTTGCCTTTCAAGGTGCTGATGCCCGGCAATTCCATGCCCATCCCGACGACCAGGTTTATTTTTTCTTCGGGGGTGAGCACCTGCAGCAAGTTGGCCACCTGTTTCTCCTTTTCCATTTTACTGGGATTTTGCCCTTTCAAATAAAATGATATCAAAGAAAATACGGTGAGGGATATTGAAAAAAGATAAGCTTTCATGGTATGAAAATGTTCGTTTAAGAAATATGCAGGGGCATCAGGAACACCCCCGCATGATTATGATAATTTATGAAACTTAAAAACTCGACTGATGAAGCCTTAGCGTGAAAACAAGGGGTTTGGGGGCGGAACGCCCCCAAGGCTCTCTCCCCCGACGAGCCGCCGAAGGCGGTGAGGAGGGGCAAGCCAAAGAGGACATTTCGAGAAAATTATGATTTGTTTTCACTCAAAACCTTTATGAGCCAAAAACTCTCACTATTTATCCTTAAGGATAATAATTTGGCATAAAGCATCATTTGTTTGTATTCGAATTATTATCCCGATACTGTAACTGGTCTTCCCCTTTCACCATTTTCGCATTGTGTGCTTTTACCACTTCATTTATTTGTTGAATAATATCAGGGTGGTCAGCAGCTATATCATATTTTTCGGAAGGATCCACATTCAAATTATATAGCAGGGGAGGATCGTGTTCCTCGATATTAGGCCCATAGGGATCCTGCGTAATAAAGTGTGCCTTATAATCACCGACTCTCACCGCATATATCTTATCTCCCCGATAATAGAACATATCTTTCCGGGGCCCTGCCTTTCCTTCGAACAGTACACTGCTCAAATCAAGCCCATCTATTACCCTATCATTTGGAATCGGCACGCCTACCAGATTGCTGAAAGTGGTAAACAAATCCATCGTAGTACCAATGTCCGTGATCACGGCAGGTTTGATGTGTTTTGGCGACCAGAAAATGCAGGGTTCACGCATGCCACCTTCCCAGGTAGAGCCTTTTCCGTCCCTAAGCAGGCCTGCGCTGCCCCCTTCCTCGTTCATGACCAACCAGGGGCCGTTGTCCGATGTAAATACCACGACGGTATTGTTGTCCAGTCCGTTCTCCTTCAGGGAGGCCAATATTTTACCAACGCTGTCGTCAATTTCTTCCACCACATCGCCATACAGCCCACGGGGGCTTTTCCCTTCAAAATCCTGGGAAGCAAATAGCGGTACGTGCGGAAGGTTGTAGGCCAAATAGAGGAAAAAGGATTTGTTTTTATTATTTTTGATGAAATTAATAGACTCCTCTGTATAGCGCCGGGTAATGGTATGTTGCTCGGCTGGCCGCTCGATGATTTCCGTATTCCGCATGAGGGGCACATTAAATGTATTGATGTCTTTCCTCGCTTCCGATTTCCAGAATTCAAAATATCCGGTCGGCGAACGGAACGGGATAATATTGTCCATATCATTGCTATATGGGATGCCATAATAATAATCGAAACCGTGGCTGGTCGGCAGGTATTGTTGTTTATGCCCCAAATGCCATTTACCGATACAAGCAGTGGCATATCCTGCCTTCTTCATTTGGTCGGCGATGGTCACCTCGCTTTCGGGCAAACCCCGCTGGGAATCGGGGAACAAAACCCGATTAACACTGCTTGTCATGCCGTTCCTAACTGGCAGCCGCCCAGTCAACAAGGCAGCCCGGCTGGGCGTGCATACACTGGCACCCACATAAAAGTTGGTCCATTTCTGACCCTCGACCGCCATTTGGTCGAGGTGGGGGGTACGGATGGTCGGATGGCCATAAACACCGAGGTCGCCATAGCCCATGTCATCTGCAAAAATGATGATGAAATTATAGGGCTTGGCATTTCCAGGTGATGCAGGGGCTGCATGGGATGGAGTACAGGCGTTCCATAAGACTATACTTCCAACAGCCAATAGGGTACTAATTATTTTGAGATAAAAGGCTTGAGTTTTCATTTCAATATTAATTTTTTGCTTCCATGAATTTTGCTTTCCAAGTAGCCTAACCAGCTTTTATTGCACATACAAAATTACCCGTCAATAATGCAGGATATATTGGAATTCGGTTCATCATTGATTATTATAAATGAATATCAAGATGTAGATAAAGCAAAAAAAATTCAGAAGCAAGCTTGGCAATAAGGTTTACTAAACCCTTAGAGATTTAGTAAACCTTGTTCGCCCTATCAATACCCATCATTCTGCGTCAATAGTGCATTGGCATCCAACTCCACTTGTGGTATCGGGAAAAGCACATGATGAGGCTTGGCGTTTTTGCCCCGTGCCACGGCATTTGAAATGAACTTATCATGCCGGAGCTCAAACTCCCGGGTTTTACCTTCATGGAAGAATTCCCATTTTCTTTCTTGCAAAATTGCATCCCTCAACGAAGCTTTGTCCAAGCCTGCAAGCGAAAGTGGCGTTGCCTGTGCCCTATTCTTTACATCGTTTACCAGGTTTACCGCCTCATCGGAAGGACCCGAAATTTCGTTCAATGCCTCGGCCCGTGAAAGTAAAATATCGGAGTACCTGATCATTGGGATGTCATTGCCTGCTGCAAAACCAGCCGAATTTGGGTCGAACTCGTACTTGTTGGGGAAAGACTGGTTTTTGCCAAGCCCTTCCACGGGATCTCCTGTTGCAGTTGTCCATTCTGTAATGATCATATTCTTTCGGGTATCCGTTGCTTCAAAAGAATTGACAAAACTATCAAAGAGGTAAGTGCGGGCTGCAAAAACGCCATTATTTGGATAAGGCCGTGGAAAGTTTGGCGGGAAGGTCAAAGCCTGCACGGCATTGGCGGCAGAGCCTTGAGGTGCTTTGGTCAGGGCCCAAATCATCTCGCTGTTGCCTTCGTTGTTGAGGGCAAACACATCGCTGTAGTTGGCTTGCAGTGCATACTTGCCTAACCCGATTACGTCTTTGGTCAAGTCGGCTGCCTTCTGCCATTGCTTGGTATTCATGTAATACATGGCCAATACGCTCATGGCCACCCCTTTGGTTGCCCTGCCAAAGGCTGCATCGTCTGGCAGGCCAGCCATTGAAGTTGTCAGTTCTGCCTCAATCAAGGCCCTGGTGTCCGCATCGGATGCCCTTGCCTGGAGAGGATCATCGGTAGAAGATGTGTACACGGGAAGCGGGCCAAACAGTTTGTACAACTCAGAATATGACCAGCCCCTGATAAAGTGGGCTTCGGCAGTTGCACGTGAAACAAACTCCGCACTGAAATCAGGGTTGCCGAGGTTGTCTAAAACAATGTTGGCATCACGGATGGCATTGAAAAAAGTTGTCCAGGCAGCCAGCATTTGCGAGTGGTTGGCGTCCCAGGTAAAATCCTGCAACTGCACCCATAAAACCTCGATAGAGCCGCCTGCTCCCCATATCTCACCAGTAGGGTTTCCCCCCAAATAATAGGAAGACCAGCTTGCCGCTGCCCCATCGTCGCGGTGCGCATAGGAATAGGCAGAATTGAGGACGGAGCTAATGCCGTCTTCTGTGGTAAATAAAGTAGAGGGTGCTAACTGGGAGTATATTTCCTCGTCCAGCGGCCCTTCGCAGGAGGAAAATCCCACGAGTGCCAGCAGCATGATGATGGATATTTTTAGAATTTTCATTGTATATCTAGTTTGAAGTTGTTTGAAGTTGTTTGAGATTGTTTGAGATTGTTTGAAATGGTTTGGAATGGTTTCACATCAGTGTAAATAACTGATAGCCAACAATTTTCAAACAAACTCAAACCATTTCAAACCATTACTAAAAGGTTGCATTCAAGCCCACGATGTAGGTGCGGGCCAAGGGATAGCTGCTGTAGTCCACTTTCACGTTGCTGCGGCCAAAGGAGTTGGACTCTGGGTCGAAGCCGACGTAATCTGTGAAAGTCAGCAGGTTTTGGCCAGTGGCATAGAGCCTCAATGCGCTGATGACATTTTTCTTTTTCAGCGGCACATCAAAACTCAACTGCACATTTTTCAACCTGAAATAAGAAGCATCCTGCAGGGTCAGCGTATTCACCTTGCCGCCCTGGTAGGAGTTGGGATCCACGGCTGAGGGCCATTTTGCATCTGGGTTGTCGGGCGTCCAGCGATCCTGCATTTCGGTCAAACGGTTGCGCCTGAAGTTGGACGGGTACATGCTCTCGATCACATTGACGTTCAGCAAGTCACCACCTTGCACGCCCTGGAAGAAAAAGCTCAAGCCCCAGTTTTTATACTTGATCTCGTTGCTGATGCCGTAGGTGAAATCAGGGAACGGATCGCCGATGATGGTCTGGTCGGCAGTGGTGATAGCACCGTCGCCGTTCAGGTCTTTGATGGCCGGGAAGCCGGGGTGTTCGTCGCCCACCTGCTGGATGCCTTCCACCACGTAGCCATAATAGGCGGCCAATGGTTCGCCCACTTTGATAATGGCCGTATTGCCGGTTGCCTGGACGTTGCCCGTCACGATTTGATCAATGCGGCCAAGGTCGAGCACCTCATTTTGCAGGGCGGTGAAATTCAGTGACGTGCTCCATTTGAAATTCCTTTTGGAAATATTGATGGTATTCAACAGCACCTCAAAACCCTTGTTGGACACTTCGCCAATGTTGGTCAACACAGAGGCATAGCCAGATGAGCGGGGCAATGGCAGGTTAAACAACAAATCGGTTGTTTTCTTGCTGAAATAATCCAAGGTAGCGCTCACCCTTCCATTCAAAATGCTGGCATCCAAGCCCACGTTGAACTGGGTAGTCGTTTCCCATTTCAGGTCGGGATTGGCAATTCTCAATGGCTGTACAGTCCCTGTGACTTCACCGTCGTACACCACTAGGTTGCCCGTACCAAAAGTAAGTTGGGAAGCATAGTTGCCGATTTCCTGGTTGCCTGTTTGGCCCCAGCTTGCCCTTATTTTCAGTTCCTCAAAAATATTTGGGATAAACGGCTCTTCGGATAATTTATAACCAAGGGCAACGGAGGGGAAATATCCATATTTATTGTTCTCACCAAAGCGGGACGAACCATCCGCACGGATTGACCCTGTCAGCAGGATTTTATTGAACAAGGTATAGTTTATCCTGCCCAAATAAGACAGGAGCGTATTGTCTTCCTTGTTGCTCACGAGGTTGTCGTTATTGGTGTCGCCAAGACCGAGGTTGTTGGTTTGCAGTTCGTCCGTGGGGAAGCCAGTGATATTTCCGTTGAACAGGAAGTAGTTGAACTTCTGATAGGTGATACCGCCCAGCAGGTTGATCCTGTTGCTCGGATTGAGTTCTTTGGTATAGTTCATCGTATATTCTGCCAAGTAGCTGGAACGCTCCAATGTCGTCAAATCGGCAACCCCTTTTTGTGGGCCGCCCCTGCGGGTCAGGGTACTTACATAGACATCCCTTTTTGAGTTCTGAATATCCGAGCCAAGGTTGATTTTAGCACTCAAGCCCTTTAGAATTTCATAATTGATATAAAAATTGGCCATCGTGCGGTTGGTCTGGTTCTTACTGCTCACGCCCTCAATCAAGCTCACCGGATTGTTGACCGTCAGGTTTTCGGAATCGGTCAGTTTTCCATCGGCATCATAAACAGGCTCTGTCGGATCGTACAACAGGGAGGCGTAAATCGGCCCGGCGCTCTCGTTGGTGTTCACCCCGTCCAATCCATTGCGGTCTTTGATCAAGCTGGTATTGATGTTGAAACCGATGTTCGCCCTTTCGCCAACCTTGGTGTCAAGATTCAACCTTGCGATGTACTTTTTGATCCCTGTGTTTTTTACGATACCATCCTGTGAGAAATAATCGAGGGAAGCGTAAATGGTGGATTTGCCAACGCCGCCGCTCAGGGAGAGGTTGTGGTCGTACAAGGGGGCGGAGCGGTACACTTGGTCCTGCCAATCTGTTCCTGCGCCAATTGCCGCAATATCAGCGGCGGTGAACACCTCTCCATTCCCCTGATCGGCCGAGACGGCATTCAGGTAGTTGATATATTCGGAGGTGGACAGCACATCCAATTGATTGGCAATGGTTTGTGTGCCGCCGTAAGCGTTGTAGCTCACCCTCATCTTTTCACTACTGCCTTTTTTAGTGGTAATTAAAATGACGCCGTTTGCGCCCCGGGAGCCATAAATGGCGGTTGCCGAAGCGTCTTTCAAAATCTCAATGGATTCGATGTCGCTTGGGCTGATTGAGTTCAGCGGGTTGCGGGGGCTGATGTTGTTGGCGAGGTTGGCGCCTCCTGAAGCAGCAGCTTCTTCGGCGGATCCGGCAAGGCCGTTCCCGGAGAGGTTGGAGCTATTGTCAATCGGGAAGCCGTCAATCACGTAAAGTGGTTCGTTGCCAGCATTGATGGAGCTTGATCCCCTGACCCTTATGGAGAGGCCGCCGCCCGGCTCTGAACTGCTTTGCGAAATCTGCACGCCAGCGGCCCTTCCTTGCAGCATTTGGTCCACGGAAACATTCGCCCCGGGGTTCATGTCTTCCGCCTTGAGGGAGGAAACGGCTCCCGTGAGATCGCTTTTCTTCACCACGCCATAGCCGACGACCACGACTTCTTCCAAATCAACCCCTTCTTCCAAGGTAACGCTCAGGTTATCGCTGGCAGGCATCTCAATGGCATTAAAACCAGTGTAGGAAATGACCAGGATGGTGCCCACGGGAACCTCGTTCAGCGTAAAAGTACCGTCATAGTCGGTGATGGTGCCTTGGCCAGTATCTTTTACCAATACGGTGGCGCCAATAAGCGGCTCGCCCTTGGCATCCGACACTTTGCCGTTGATGGTCTGTGCAAAGGCTGTCCCTGCGCACATACCCACCAATAGTAATAAGGAAAGTAGAATTCTTTTCATGATTGCCTATTAGTTTATTAATTAATGAGAATAGATTGACCATCCTTCGAGGGGTTCATTGAAGCCATTTTCCGAAGGCATATAGTAATATCCTGTAAAACCAGAATTTATGTAATTGCTTAAAAGGGCTAAAACGAGAGGAACATGGTGACCAGGCAATGAAACTATCTGGTCATGGTGCTTTATTTTCAATATTTATTTGTTTGGGAACGAAAGCACAGATAGTATAAAAATCTTGGCGGTTTAAGTAAAAACCCAATGATATTGCAAAATTAGGTCGGTATGCCAAAGCCAAAGTTGAAATTCAGGTCAAAAAGGTTGAAAAATTAATCAACCAGAAACATTCCGCAAGAAAACATTGCGCTCAAGGACGTTACAATTCTATCGTGTACTGGCAGGCAAATTCTTCCCCAGCTTTTAAGCGGACTATCCCTTCCTTTTCTTCGATTTTCTGGTTGGTATAAACAGGGTCGGTCATGCCAAACCAAGGCTCGATACAGATAAAAGGCGAGGTCTTGCTTCTTGACCAGATACCCAGATTTGGGAAACCTTCAAAATGGAAAGCCAGGATGCGCTTGTCCCCTTTTTTCAATTGTAATGAACCTGATTGGAGGGTTGAGAAGATAAGCGGCCCGTCGTCGAAGAGGCTATCGGTAATTTCGATGGTGTTTTCATTTTCTAAAAATGGGACGGTCTCGCCAGAACGCAGCTTGCCAGTTTTCAAATGGATATTTGCCTGCTCCCTTTTGGCAAACACCAACTGGTAATCCGACCTTTTCTCTCCTGCTTTCAGTGGGCAATTGAAGCCCGGATGGCCGCCAATGGAGAAGTAAATTTCCTTGTCGTCCTGGTTGAACACCTGATATTTCACATTAAGAGAACGGCCCACCAATGCGTAGCTCACCACCAATTCAAATCTGAAGGGGTAAGCGGACACGGTCTGTTCATTGCTTTTCAGCGAAAAAGATGCAGCCGAATCATTTTGGCTTATCAGGTCGAATTCCATATCCTTGGCAAAGCCATGCTGGGGCAGCGAGTAGTTTTTTCCTTCGTAAACATATTCCCCATCCTTCAAGCTGCCGATGATGGGGAAAAGAATGGGCGCATGGCTGGCCCAAAAAACGGGATCTGCCTGCCAGAGGTATTCAGTGTTGGTTTTCACATCTATTAGGCTGATGGGTTCAGCACCTTTGTAGTTGATGGTTGTCCTCAGTTGCTTGTTTTGCAAAGTAATAGGTTGCCTGGTTTGGGCTTTGCCAGCAAAAGGCGGAGGCAAGAAAATGAGTATTGATATTGCAAAAGGATAGAACTTCATAATTTTCTGTGTAAAACGTCGTCGAGAATTGAAACCTCTACGACGTTGTGCCATAAATCAACGCTAAGGTTTTTTACCAGGAATAGCATCCAAACGCCGCTTGTCGTAGTTGGCAAGTACCTTTTGCAATTCATGGTAAACCGCTTTTGTTGCTGCGTCCAAAGACTCATAAGAAATGGGGTGCTTCTCCAATTCGTCCGCAGGTACATCGTAAAACTCCCCAGTAGTGTACAATTTATATTGATGGTTGCGTGCAAAAATCTTCGGCTCTTTTCTGGCCGGATGCTGATACCAATCGTACACCCATTTCCTTTCCATCTTCGCCTCGCCGTTTAGTTGCGGAAGATAGCTTATGCCGTCAATGTGCAATGAATCGGGCACTTTGACGCCTCCCGCTTCAAGCATGGTAGGCATGAAATCGGAAAAATCAACGAGGTCGTAATTTGTCGTTCCCGGCTCGATCACGCCAGCCCATTTTGCAATCAGTGGCACATGCGTACCCCCGTCAATAGTCTGGGTTTTTGCGCCTGCCACGTCCCGGCCTTTGAACCTGGAAACAATCGGCACATCTGTACCATTGTCCCCGGTGAAAATGACGAGGGTGTTTTCAGCAATGCCAAGCGCATTTAATTTGGCGTTGATATTACCCACCATTTTATCCATGTATTTCACCATATCCCCAAAATAAGCGGGGTTACCCTTGTAGCTCATCACGGAGGTATCGTCCTTCATCCATTCCGGCGAGTCGGGTGTGGGGCTGAAAGGGCAATGCGTCAGCAACATGGAGTAAAACAGGTAAAAAGGCTTTTCCGCCTTGCTGTTCTTTTCGATAAAATCCAGCGCATAGTCATTGATGACCTTGGGGCCATAGTCGTTGGGTGCGTATGTTTTTACTTTCCCATTATTGTCCAAAACAGGTTGTGAAAAACGGTTGTCCCGTCCGCCAGCCTGTGGCCTCTGTGCCGGGAATTTTTCGGGATCCCAACCAATAGAGTCCACCCTCGGCACGGTCACCTGCCACAACAGGTAGTCGTCGAAGCCAAGCAAGTTCGGGTTGTCGTGGTCTTTGCCGAGTTGCCACTTACCGACGGCCCCAGTCACGTACCCTGCCTTTCTAAACAGTTGAGGGATAGTGACTTGGGAGGGATCCAATTCCCCGAAACTGATGTAGTTCCGCACGTTGTACATGCCCGTCATCAACTGCACCCTTGAAGGCGTGCACTGCGGCTGTGCGTAACAATGTTCAAACCGCATCCCCTCCACTGCCAATTGGTCAATATTGGGCGTTTGGTAGGATTCGCCGCCATTGGCCCTGATGGTTTCGTAACCCAAATCGTCCGCCAGGATAAAGATGATGTTAGGAGATTTTTTTGCAGGTGCCTGGGAAAAGGAGGGAAGTGCAAAAAGGCACGACAGCATTAGGCACCATAGACAGGTTAGTTGTTTCATTACCACTTTAGTTTGGGCCAAAGGTAGGGGTGGGTGGTAGGCACTGGCGTTGAAATTCTAGTCAGAATGGTAGAAAAATTAATCAATCAAGGGCTAATAGCCGTTGGCATCTGGCTATTGGCCAGTAGCAAACAGCCAAAATCATTTTGCCCTAAAACTATTGTTCCCACTAATATTTGCGGTGCTGCTCGGCGAACTCGCTGGGTGTGAGGTGGTAGAGTTTTTTAAAACAGGTGGCGAAGTATTTGGGATCGGAGAAGCCCACCCGGTAGGCTACTTCCGATACGTTGAGGCTTGTGCTTTTCAGGTAATCCACGGAACGTTTCAGGCGAACAGTGCGGATGAACTCGTTGCCGGACAACCCGGCGAGGCTTTTCAGTTTTCTGTAAAAAGTGGAAGAGGACATGCCCAGTTGGTTGGCGAGGTGGGCGGTTTCTAAATTTGCCTCATCTATCTTTTCTTCAATTAAACTGATCAGCTTTTCAATAAACTCCTGGTCAGAGTTGTCCTGCGTCAAAATGCCTGCATCGTTAACGGAAGAGTTCAGGAAAGCCTGTTTTAGCTTTTGGCGGGAGGAGAGGAGGTTTTGCACCGTGGCCTTCAATAATTCCACAGAAAAAGGTTTTGAAATGTACGCATCCGCCCCAGTCTTCAGCCCTTCGATTTCGTGTTCTGTTGTTTTCAGGGCCGTCAGCAATACAACGGGAATATGCCTCAACAAAAAGTCGGTCTTGGTATATTCACAAAGTTGGTAGCCGTCCATTTCGGGCATCATCACGTCACTGATGATGATGTCTGGCATTTCCGATTTGGCAAGGTCAATTGCCTTTTGGGCAGAATCGGATGAAAACACTTCGTATTGACTGTCAAAGACATTTTCCAGAAAACCCCGTATTTCGGCTTCGTCGTCCACAATCAATATTTTTGCGGTTGCCTCCTTCACAGCATTTTGTTCAGTTTCCTTGAGTTGCGATGGCTGTTCCGTTGGCTGAGAAATGCTGGGTTTTGCGGGCTCTTCGTCCATTAATTCCAAATCGGCTTTAGGGAAGGACAGCAAAAAAGTTGTTCCTGCCTCCACCACGGAACTCACCTCGATACTGCCGTGGTGGAGATTCGTTAGTTCTTTCACCATTTTCAAACCCAGGCCAGAACCTACTACATGATTCTCCCTTTTTTCCTGAAAAAAAGAGTCGAATATCTTGTCAATATTTTCAGGCTTTATACCCCGACCCGTGTCGCTTATTTTAATATAATACTGGCTGGAGGCGGACTGGTTTTGCGCCTCATATATTGTTAGTTCAATTTGCCCATTTTGAGTAAACTTCACTGCGTTGGCGATGAGGTTGACCAATATTTTCTCCATTATATCTTTGTCAAAAAGCACATAAGGATAGGTTTCCATATTCGTTTCGAAGTGGAGCTCAATGCCTTTTTGTTCAGCGTTCCCCAGGAAGCTGTAAAATATTTCTTCGGCAAAAGCCACGATGTTCCCTTTTTTGGCAAATACTTTCATCTCTGAATTTTCTAATTTTCTAAAATCCAATATTTGGTTCACCGTCCGCAATAATTTCTGCGTATTCCGGTGGATTAATTTCAACAAATTATTGTCTTTGGAAAAATTATTCCGGTGGATTAATTCTTCCAATGGGCCGATAATTAGCGTCAATGGTGTACGCAATTCATGGGTGACCTGGGTGAAAAAATCAATTTTAAAATTGTACAACTCCTCCATTTTTTCCTGCTGGAATTTCTGCATAGCAATTTCCTGCCGGAGCTTGCGCCTGTTTTTCCGGTATAAATACAATTGCCTGTAAACGAGAAAAACTATCGTTGCATAAATCAGGTAAGCCCACCAGGTCAGCCAGGGTTTGGGGGGGATGATCACTTTCAGGCTGGCTATTTCACTGGTTAGTTTTTCATTGGCGTTTTGAGCTTTCACCTTAAAAGTATAGGTGCCGGCAGGCAAATCACGGTAAGTGGCAAAACGGCGGTTGCCCACATTGTTCCAATCCTTTTCATAAGGTTCGAGGCGATAGGCATAATTGACACGTGAGGGGTTGTGAAAATCAAGGGCAGCGTATTCAAAAGTGAGCAGGTTAAGGTATTTGGGAAGTCGGATAGTTTGATTGTCGTCCAAATCACCTCTGATCTTAAAGCCCTCCACTTCCGACTCCAGTACAGACTTGTTCAGCAGCAGAAAATCAGTGAGGTGGATACTGGCCTCAACGGTGGCCGGAGAAAAGAAATCATTGGGAAAAAACGAGTAAATACCAGTGTTGCCCCCCATCAAAATCTCGTTGGTGGGAGATTTCAGCAATGCCCCATTTTGAAAATAGGCTGGCTCAATTCCCTCTCCCTGATCGAACATCTTCTGGATTTCCAGGCGCTCGTTGATCCTTGCCAGGCCCTGGTTCGTAGCAATCCAATAGCCCGAACGGGGATCTTCGCACAGCGCCATAAATGCCAATTTCCTGTTTTGGAAGTTGCTGCTCAATTTTTCGATTTTCTTAAAATCAAGGTTGCACCTGTACAAACCTTCCGATTCTGTGCCGATCAGCAGCCTGTTGTTCCTGTCCAAGGCCAATGAACGGACGAATTCCGGCAATTCGACAACCGAGTCTTCTGCCGCCACTTTCTCCAGTTTTCCAGAAGCTTTGTGCAACTGCCAAAGGCCGTGAAACCTGGTGCCAACAAAAATGATAGAATCTGTTTGGGCCAATGCCAGCCCCCTGAATTGGGGTAAAGGTGGATCAATTTGCCGGATAACCCCCGTGTGGAAATTATATACGGCCACCCCTTTGTAATTGGCCATGTAAATATTATCCCCGTCCTGTACCAAAGAGATGACAAACCCCTCAGAGCGGGTGTCGGCATCCCCTTGCTGTTGGTGGTAATAAGTCCACTTGTTTTTGGTGATTTGGTAATCGTAGATACCCGTCAAGGTTCCGATGAACAAGTGTTCTTCATCCTCGGTCAGGAGCAGGCTGAACACATAGAAATTTTCCTTCAAATCGCCGTATTGCCGTATTTCGGCGGGGTTTGGCCTAACGCTTTTAAATGTTTTGTTTTTGCGGTCGAAAAAAAGCAGGCCTTCCTCCCCGGCCCCTATCCAGATGTTGTCGGCATGGTTGACGGCAAATGAGGTGATGTAATTGGTCTTCAACCCACTAATCTGCCCTTCAGAATAATAGAGGTTAAATTTTAACTGGTGCTGGAAATAATACTGCAGCCCGTTGTTGAACGTACCGATCCATATCCCGCCCTGCCTGTCGGAATACATGCAGGACAGGGAGTTGGAAACAAAATTGCTTTCGGGCTTTTCTGCATATCGAATAACTTCCACTTCGCCCGTTTCTGAGTCATAGAAATTAAGCCCGTTCCTGCCCGTGCATATCCATATTTGGTCGTTTTCGTCCTCGATGATCCCATTGATGAATTTGGAGCTTAGCTTTTCTACCTCTTTCCATTGCTTGACTTGTGGGTCGTAAAACCGCAGGCCATTCCCCCGCCCCGCCACCCAAGTGCGGCCTTTTTTATCGAAAAAAATAGTGGAAACGAACTCGATATTGCCTTGAAGGCTTGCCACTTCATCCTGCAAGGGGTTGGACAGCTTTTGTGCCACCGGATCGAACAGGCGAAGCCCCCTGTTCGTGACAACCCATAAATTGCCTTTTTGATCAATGTTGACGGTGCTAAAGGAGTGGATGGTTTTGTCCGTGGCAATTTCACCACATAGTATTTCCTGACAATTTTCAGGTTGGTATTGACGGCAACCAAATATTGCCGGGTCAGCACCCAATTATTGCCCAATTGGTCACCCGTAATGGCAAGGATTCTTTTATCGTTGAGCAGTTCGTCCTCAATTTTTTTGAAAGTGGACGTCTTGCTTTGGTACACATTCAATCCGTGCATCGTGCCCACCCATAGACGCTCCTGCGCATCTTCGAACAGGCAACTGATGTAGTCGTCGGACAAGCTGCCGGGCTGGTCGGGGTTGGCATAGTAAACCTTGAATTTTTGGCTGTCGTACTTGTTGAGGCCCACCTGAGTGCCTATCCAGATGAACCCCTTTTGATCTTGTAAAATGCAGTTGATGACAGGATAGGATAGGCCGTCCTTCACGGAGATATTCCGGAAATGTACTTTGTTGCTGAACTGTGCTTTCAACGTGAAAGCCAGCAATACCAGCCATAAACCTATTATATATCCTAATTTCATCCTGTACCAACCTATCTGGACATGAAGGTAAGGCTGAATTTAGAAACCATGTTACCAACTGATTTTTTAGTTGGTTAAAAATTTATTTCAAAGGGCTGGATAAATTAATCTTTTTAGGCTGCCTAGCATTTAAAGAAACACGAATTTAATGGTAGTCGTCTTTGAGAGGCGGGTTCGATATCCCCGCCTCTCCACCCCTGGACGAAATGGTTATTTCTCCGGCAGCCATTTTTGACAGTGAGTTGCTGATGACTGTGAAAGCTGAATGATGACTGGCTCGTCGAGGCTCACCGCCAAAAAAACTGCTTCACCTTCAATACAACAAAGGCCAACACCCCGAACAAGGCCGACGCCACTATCGCCAGCGTCATACTCCCGAAAATGTACTGCTTGGCATGTTCGTGTATGATGTCCAGCGAAATCTCTTTGCTGAAGTCGAAATCTACCGCCTGATGGCCCATCCAGAAAGCCCCGCAACGGTAGCTCAGGTAAAGGATAAGGGGTATCATCGGCGGGATGCTGACGTTGGCGAAAAGAATGACCAGGGCCTTGTTCAGCCGCAGCAGGTAGGCACCGCCAATGGCCGCTGCCAACTGGAAACCCCAGATAGGCACAATGCCCATGAACACCCCGAAAGCCACGGAAGCCGACTTTTTGGAATGGGAATCCCCCGGGCTGAGCAGGTGTTCTCTCAGCTTTTCACGGAAATTTTTCTTTCGCAAATTCCTGATAAAATCACGGGGCTTGATGTAGAGGAAGGTAATGATGACCAGCACTGTGTTGATGACGCTTACCCTCGAAAAATCTCGGAAAGGGCGGAAATGCGACACCCTCGTCTCCCTGGGTGCGTAATAGACGGTGACCGGCACAAACGTCACCGGGATGCCGCTCCAGGCCGCCCGCACAATGACCTCTATTTCGAACTCATATTTTTTGGTATAAAACCTGAAATCCTTCAAACGCTGAACAGGGTATAGGCGGTACCCCGACTGTGTGTCCTCCGGTCGGATGCCTGTTTCCACCCAAAACCAAAAATTGGAAAATTTGTGGCCGAAACTGCTCTTGCCTGGCACGGCTGACTGCTCCATGTTCCTTGCCCCGATAATGATGGAGCCGGGCTGCTGCGCTATTTTTTCCAAAAAAACGGGGATGTCTTTGGCAAAATGCTGCCCGTCGGAGTCTATCGTGATGGCGTATTCGTAGCCCTTTTGGGCCGCATGTTCAAACCCCCGACGCAGGGCCATGCCCTTTCCGGCATTGTCGGCGTAGCTCACCACTTGTAAGGATTCGAAGCCTTTCAGCACCTCCATTGTGGCGTCCGTCGAGCCGTCGTTCACCACGATGATGTCGCTGGTGAAGGCCGCAACATCCCGGATGACCTGGCCCAGCGTCCCTGCGTTGTTGTAGGTCGGGATGATGACGCAGGCGTTAAGGGCTTTGAAGTTTTGATAGAAATCCATGCGATCTATGGATGAATGATGAACCGGTTTCATGCGGTGGGTACGTCATTGAAATTAGTGAAGTTATCCAGTCTTCAAGAAATTGTAATGTAGGTAGTCGCATTCGAAATCAATAAATCGGTTTGGCTGCTTCGTAGTTTGTATGGAGAGGCGGGGTTATCGAACCCCGCAGTTCCGGAACTGTGGGGTTCGATAACCCCGCCTCTCAAAGAGGCCTACCATTAACTTAAAATGCGAGTATCTATAAGCACTTGTTAATCAGTCGTAACAGCAATTTAAAGGTATCAATATCCGATTTCAAACTAATCCAAACAACTCAAACTATTTCAAACGACTACTGATGGAAGGATGGCCTACATTTCAAAAACACCTTTCATCTTAAAAAAAAACTGCCCGCCAGACAGGCTGACGATGCTGCTGTTGACCGAAAACTGCCCGCCTGGCACTTCCTGATAGTCTAATTTCAAGACCACCGTTTTGTGTTCCAACGGGTTGATGACATGCAGGAATTTGATGTTGCGGGAAGCCGTGAGCCGGGCCGTTTTGCCCAGTGTTTTTTCCAGCAATTCCTTCACCATCTGTACCATGCACACACCCGGCACGACCGGGATGCCGGGAAAGTGCCCCCCGAAAATGGCGTGGTTGGCGTTGATTTCCAGGGTGGCGCTCAACGAGTTGTCGCCCGTTTTTTCGAGGTCTATGATTTGGTAAAAATTATTGAGCAGGGACATTTCTTTTGGTTTCACACGAGGTTGATAAGGATGGACTAGATTTCCTATGATCCCTTTTCCAGCCTCGTTAGCCGGATGGCAAAGTTAAAATTTTGGTGTTCGATGAGGGCACTGTCAGGCAAGGTATTTTGGATGGGGGGAAAGGACAGGATGGTTTTCTTTTTGTGCCTGGAAGCATTTTCAATCCTGAGGAGTTGGCGGCAGCCATGGTCGGTGAGGTACCAGGCAGTTTCCTTGCCTTTTTGAAAAGGGAAATAAAGGTAGTGTTCATCTTTCCACACTTTACCGCTGGCTTCGCCAACACCTTCCATGAGCAGGAGCGAAAGATCCCGCCTGAGGGTGTTGATGACGGCCTTCCTGTCCAGTTTCTCGATGCAAAAATGCTTTTTAAACGAATCTCCTTTAAACTCAAAATCGAAGAGGGTCGGCCCTGTCTCGCTGGTAAAAACAGCCCGTTTGCTGCCATCGTCCATCGTTTTGAAGATGAGCAGTCCGCTGAGGTGCTTGCCAATGACATCCACTTGTGTACTGTAAATAACCTTATCGAATTGTGGTGCCAGGCGTAAGACGCAATCAGGTGCTGCGCCCGCTGATTCCTGCAGGTGCTTGTACGGCGAAGTACAGGAAGTTGCAGCGACCAGTAAAATGGTAAAGATTTTTAACCGAGCCATCCCTTACAGATTTATCCCACCCGAAGCCTCAATGCGCTGCCCATTGATCCATCGGGCATCATCGGAGCAAAGGAAGGCAACGATTTTACCGATGTCGCCGGCCTGCCCGACCCTGCCCAGGGCTGTCATGTTGCCCAGCATTTGCTTCATTTCAGGACGGCTGCGGATAGCGGCGTTGTTAAAATCGGTTTCGACGGGCCCCGGGGCCAGCACGTTGGCGGTGATGCCCCTGCTGCCCACTTCCTTGGCCAGGTATTTCGTAAAAGTTTCGATGGCTCCTTTCATGGAAGCATAGACGGAGTAGCCGGGTACGCAGAAGCGGGTGGTGCCGGTGGAGAGGTTGACGATGCTGCCGTTGTCGTTCATCATGGGCAGCGCTTTTTGGGTGAGGAAGTAAACACCCTTGAAATGGATGTTCAGGAGGCGGTCGAAATCTTCCTCGGTCACCTGGGCTATCGGGATGGTGGCTCCGATACCGGCATTATTGACGAGGTGGTCGAATTTGTCTGTCCCAAAGGTGAAAGCCAGGCTTTGGGCGACCTGCTCCAGGAACGTGCCGATG
This sequence comes from Lewinellaceae bacterium, assembly GCA_020636005.1. Lineage (GTDB taxonomy): Bacteria > Bacteroidota > Bacteroidia > Chitinophagales > Saprospiraceae > UBA6168. The sequence continues at coordinate 2,835,572 of JACJYR010000001.1, read as the reverse complement.
GAGTGGACGTCGGAAAGGTCGAAATGAAGGGCGGCCGCCCTTTGCCCCAGGGCCTTTATGGCCGAAACTACCTCCGCTGCCGCTTCTTTTTGGGAATGGTAGGTCAGGATGACGTCTTTTCCCTGCGCCGCCAGTTGCAGGGCAGCGTCCTTGCCGAGGCCGCGGCTGCCACCGGTCACAAGGGCGATCTTGGCGTTTGTTGTCATTTTTTATTTTTGTTTCTTTGACAAATCGTGTGTAAAGCCGTTAAAACGGCTAAACAAAATAGCTGTCTTTTAACCCACGACTTAAGTCGTGGGTTGATAATCAATGGCTTATGTCAAAAACCGTTTTAACGGTTTTCCTTTTTCCACACGATTTGCCAAAGAACTTTATTTTTTTTTTGCTCATTGGCTAATCCTGTGGGGCAGCTAAGGATCGAAGGAAAAATAATCCCGATGTGAAATCGGGATTATTTTTAAAAAAACCCCTCCATTGCTGGGGTTTTCAAAATCAAAATGGTGAAGTTATTTTTTCATCGTTACTAAAAGCTGGAAATAAGGGGCTGAAACACACTATTTGTCAAAGAAGGAATTTATTGGCGAAACTGGCCGGACAGCCCGCCCGGCCTGGCAAAGGTAGGCAGGAAGCGTGGACGGGTGGGAGGGGCCACATACTTTAAGCAGTGGCATAATCCTACCGAAGCACTAATTTTTAATACCTTTGGCGCTCTGCCCGGGATACAGAACACCGGGAAAACACAGGTACAACAACACTAATTTTTATCCTTTGTGCTGACCTTTTTCAGGACCAACCAGATTTTTTCCAGCATCTTTTTAATTTTCTACATCGCCTTGCTGCGGTTCTCTGTTTTTTTGGCCCCCTTCAAGTGGAACCCATCCGGGCAGGGCATCTTCAGCGAATGGGTGTACGGGTGGGTAGGATCCCAGGATGCAGGCTCCCACCTGTTGGCTATGGTACTGTTGCTTGTGCAGGGGTTCCTGCTCAATGTGCTTACCATCAACAACCGCCTGTCGAACGAGGTGAACCTTTTCCCGGGGGTCTTCTATGTACTTTTTTGCAGCCTGCTGCCCGATTTCCTTTACCTGTCGCCGGTCCTGATGGGGAATACCTTTTTTATCCTGGCCTTGCTGAACCTTTTCGACACCTATAAAAACCCAGCCTGCGCCGACAAGATTTTCAATGCTGGGTTCCTGACAGGCGTGGCCAGCCTTTTCTATTTTCCTTTTGTCTTTTTCTTTATTGTATTAATGGCCGGCCTCAACATACTCCGGGCATTCAACATCCAGGAGCGCTTGATGGTAGTGATTGGCATGTTCGTGCCGTTTTTCCTCACTGGGCTCTATTTTTTCTGGTTCGACAAGCTGGATTTTTTTTGGCAGCACCAGGTGGCAGGTAACGTGGCATTCCTAAGCTTTGGGGCCGGACTGATCGGATGGGAGCACTATCTGAAGATTTTCATTTTTGCCCTGGCCATGCTGTATGCGGTCGTGAACAACAACGATTACCTGATCAAGAAAAACATACAAGTGCAGAAGAAAATCAGCATCCTTTTTTGGGTGTTGGTTGCTGCGGGTATGGCCGCTATTTTCCAGGCGGGCCTTACCTTTGAGCACCTGTTGATGCTGGCACCCTCGCTGGGGGTTTTCTTTGGGTTGAGCTTCACCGCCATGCGCCCCCAATGGGCAGAATCCATCCACTTCCTGATGGTAGTGGGTGCCCTGACTTTGCAATTTTTCCCCTGGCTTTTTTGATAATAATTGCGCCACAATTGACCTCCTGCCCTTCGCTAAGTGACAGCCGGAAGCAAGCGCTGGATAGCCACAGGTGCTTTTTTGCCACCAGGGCATGTTGGCAAAATGACTGGACCCAAACCCATATTTCACAAAAAGCTTTTTAATTTGCAAACCATGATGGATCGAAGGAAAAATAATCCCGATGCGAAACCGGGATTATCTTAAAAAAAACCTTCCCGTACCTGGGTTTCAGAATCAAAACAGGAAAGCTGTTTTTTCCTCGTTATTAAGCTAATGGCAGGCAGTTTAGTGGCAACAAAAGGCTAAATAGTTTTTGAAGCGCCACGGAAAAATGCCTGGAAGAATAGGAGTGTTTGAGACTTTTATACAACTCTCATAATTGATAGCTTCCCGATTCCAGGCGATGTCCTATATTGGTTGCCCGTTATCAATCGCAAATGTCCAATAGATCGGTGAAAAACCTTATCCCACATTTTGTACAAGAAAAGGAATTGGAGGGTATCCGCCACGGGAGCTTTGATGCCTATACAATGTTCGTGGACTTGTCAGGTTTCACCCGGCTGACGGAAACGCTGTTGCGGCAGGGGAAGGCGGGTGCCGAAAGGCTTTCCAAAATATTAAATGCCATCTTCGGGCCGATGGTGGGAAAGGTGTACGCCAACGGGGGGTTCATCCCCTATTTCGCAGGCGATGCATTTACCGGTATTTTTACAAAAGAAAAATCATCCGTGGATGCACAGCAGCTCCTGTTGCTGGCCATTGCCCTTCATGCCGAGTTAAAGGCCGCCGCCGCCCAGTTCGAGGAGTTTCAGATCAACATCAAAACGGGGCTTTCGGTAGGCCCGGTTGAATGGGGAATCGTGGGACAGGAACGAAAATCCTTTTATTTCCGAGGGGCTGCCATCAATGGTTGTGCGTACAGCCAACAACAGGCCGGACAGGATGAGATCATCCTGGACACCCGGCTCTTCGCGCTGTTGGAAGATATAAACGGCATTGTACCCATGAGCACACCGGGGTACTTTCAGGTAGAAAAAAAACACTTTACAAGCCTGCCGGGGAGCCAGTTAAATGATAAGCGGATTGTACCTGAGAACATTTCCAAAAAGATAGCTTCCAAATTTCTGCCCGAGGCCGTCCTCCAGTTCAACCAACAGGGCGAGTTCAGGACGGTGGTCTCCCTTTTTATTTCATTCGAAGGCGTTGACACCCACGCGGAACTCAACGAATTCGCAACGGTCGTGCTCGATCAGATGCACAACTTTGCCGGATACTTCAAGGAGATAGATTTCGGGGACAAGGGCGGCGTCATGGTCGCTATTTTTGGGGCGCCGGTTTCCTACGAGAACAATGTGGAGCGCGCCCTGGAATTTGTCTGCGCCCTGCACGAAGAGCTGCTCCCGATCGCCCATGCACAGGTGCTCCGTTACAAAATCGGCATTGCCAACGGTATCGCCTACACCGGCATCGTTGGTGGCGAGGAGCGTTGCCAGTACGCAGCGGTGGGCAACCGGGTAAACATTGCGGCCAGGCTGATGATGCACGCAGGCTGGGGAGAGGTGTGGGTGGACGAGGAGGTGCAGAAAAGCCGTCATTTCCAGTTTTTGCACAAGGGCAACATTACCTATAAAGGATTAGATGAAAAAATACCCTCCTATCAATTGGCTGGCAGGAACATCGAGCAAAGCCAAAACTTCGAGGGCAGCATGGTCGGCAGGAAACAAGAACTGGAAAAGCTGGAAGAACTTGTGGCAACAGCTTTCCAACGGCCCGAGCCTATCGTCGCCTACATCTATGGCGAGGCAGGTATCGGCAAGACCCGCCTCGCCTTTGAACTGAAAAACTATCTGCGGCACAAGAACAAGTTGAGATGGTTCTCCTGCCGCAGCGACCAGATTCTGCACAAGCCTTTCAACCCGTTTATTTATTTCCTGAAAGACTATTTCGGCCAATCCTCCGACAACAACCACACTACCAACTTCGACAATTTTGAAAGGCGATTTTCGGTCTTGCTCGACGAGTTGATGGGCCCGGACAATCCAGAATCCGAAAACATCAGGCGGGAGGTGATCAGGACCAAACCCGTATTGGCCGAACTGACCGGCCTGAAAACTTCAAACTCCCTGTGGGAAAACCTGGACGCCAAAGGCCGGTACATCAACACCTTTGCCGCCCTGACCGCCTTGTTCCAGGCCGAGGCGCTCATCCGCCCCATCGTGATCGAACTCGAAGATGGGCATTGGTACGACGAAAGCTCCATTGAGTTTTTAAATGACTTTATCGGGAAAATTAAAAACCTCCCCATCTTCCTCCTGGTCACCTCCCGCTACGACGACGAGGGCAACAAGCCCAGGCTGTTCGATTCGCAAACCCTCGTCCGGTTGAACATTTCTGTCCATGAAATAGACCTGAACTTCCTGGAAGCCAATGCCCTGAAGGCTTTTGCCGTTGACCGCCTACAAGGCGGGATCAACCCAGACCTCTTTGATCTGCTGTTGCGCACCACCAATGGCAACCCTTTTTATGCAGAACAGATGCTGGAATACTTTATTGAAAGCGAGCAACTGCTGAAAGTGGAAGGCAAGTGGTCTATCAAGGATAAAAACGTGCGCATATCGGACAGCATACAAGCCGTGCTCACGGCCCGGATCGACCGCCTTTCCAGTTTGGTCAAAGAAACCATCAAAGCCGCCGCCGTCATCGGGAGGGAGTTTGAACTGCCCGTTTTGACAGAAGTAATGAAAGTGAACGAGGAGTTTACACGGGAAAACGGCAATATGCAAGTCGTGCTAAGGGATCAAATAAAAACGGCGGAACGGGCGCAGATTTGGCAGGCCATGAACGAGTTGCGTTATATCTTCCGCCATTCGCTGCTCAGGGAAGCCGTGTACGACATGCAGCTAAGGACCAGGTTGCAGTCCCTGCACCACCTGATTGCCCAGGCCATCGAAAGCCTCTATGCCAAAAACCTCGAACAGCGCTACGTGGATCTGGTCTTCCATTACGAACAGGCTGAAATAGAGGACAAGCTGAAAGACTACCTCCAAAAAGCCGCCGACCACGCCAAGGCGCACTATCAAAACAGCCAGGCCCTTCATTTTTACAACAAGCTCATCAAGTTAATTGACAAGGACGGCGTCAATGAAAGCGAGCGGATGGAAAAGACGAGTGCCCTGTTGAAAAAAGGGAGCATCCTTGAGCTAATCGGCCAATGGGAAGATTGTGAAAATATCTACCGGGAAGCCCTCGAACTGGCGCGGGGCACCAATGATGCCCGTGTCCTGGGCAGGGCCAACAACAGCCTCGGCAACCTCCTCATGCTGAAAGGCAGATACGAAGAAGCGGATGGTTTCCTGGAAACCGCCGCCGCCTTTTTTGGCTCCATCCACGACAACAGGGGCACATCAAAGGTCTATGGCAACCTCGGCACGCTCTATTTCCGGCAGGGCAAATACGAGGATGCCAAGCTCTACTTCATCCGCAGCATCCAACTGGCCCAACTATACAAACACGTTCCTTCCAATGCGCAGATTGTAGCAACGCTGGGCCTCACCTACATGAACCTGGGCAAGTACGACGACGGCATCCGCTGGCAGCAAAGCCAGCTCGACCTGTGCAAGCGGGTCAACGACCGGCAGGGCATGGCCACCCTTTATACCAACATGGGCATTGTCCATTTTGAAAAAGGCGATTACGATGCCGCGTTGACCTGCTATGAAAGAGGCCTCGAACTGTCCGAAGAACTGGGGAACAAGCAACTTACCTCCATCGCCATTGGCTGCATCGGCACCGTGTGGCAACGGAAAGGGAAGTTCGACCTCGCCAAACAACACTTCGAAAAAGACCTGGCCCTGACGGAAGAACTGGGCGACAAACAAGGCATCTGTATCGCCCTTGGGCTTATCGGTGAACTCCACAGCGTCATGGGCCACTTTGACGAGGCCATCGGGTACATGCAGCGCAACCTGAAAATCGGAGAGGAACTCGGCTATAAAAAAGGCGTGGCAAAATCGCTGAACACACTCGGCGACATTTATTTTTATAAAAATGAACTCGATACCTCCCTCGCCTATTACGACCGGTGTATCGAAGTGACCCGGAACATCGGCAACAAGCTCGTGCTCGGCCTTAGCCTGGTGGAGAAAGGTACCGTGCTCATTACCATCGGCCAGCACAAGGATGCCGAAGCCCACCTGACCGAAGCGCTCAAACTGGCCAGAGAGTTGAACCAGCCAGACTTGCTGTTTGAGGCGCAGATGCTGGAGGCAAAGATTGCGGCAGCCACCGGGAATACAACGGCAGCCATGCAGGCACTGGACAGGTTATTGGCAAAACAGCCTGGAAAAAAAGATGAGGCAGCGATTTATTTTGAGTTGGAAAAGCTCCGGCCGGACGGCACGTACAAAGCGAAAGCCCTCGCACTTTATAAAGAGCTCTACCAAAACGCACCAGTTTATGTCTATCAGCTAAGGATTCAGGAATTGGAGAAGGGCTGAACCTGGAAATAGCATCGGTCAACTTTTTATACATCCAACAGGGCAGCTCCGATGTCTGTGAACAAGGCATCCACATTTTCGCCGGTCTTGGCGCTGGTGAGGATGTTCCAGGGCATGGGCAATTTCGTCTTCAATTCCAACAGATCATTGGGCGCTGTGAGGTCAACTTTGTTACCTACGATCCTGACAAGCACCCCTTTGGTCAGTTCTTCCAGGTATTCGATATCGGTTTTCATGTTGAGCCAGGTGGATGGCCTTACCAAATCAAATACATAGATGATGGCGCTGGAACCGAGGAAGTACGATTGTGGCACCTTGTCCTGTGCCACTTCGCCGGCGATGTCCCAAATCAGCAGGGAGATTTGACGCCCGTCCACCTCCACAACTTTCTTGTCCACTTTCACCCCGATGGTGGTCAGGTATTTCTCACTGAATCTTTGGTACAGGAAACGGTTGAACAAAGACGTCTTGCCGACGCCAAAACAACCCGTAAGGACGATTTTTTTGCTAACCATTGGGTTTGGGTGTTTTTGCTCTTGGGGCAATTCAGGATCAGAAGAGAAATAAAATGGCCATCTTAGGATCGATGGAAAAAAAATATTCCCGAGTGAAACCGGTATTTTTTTTTCAGACCCCTATCCCTTGCTGGGTTTTCCCAACATAAAATGATGAAGGTATTTTTTCAACGTTACTTTTTATAAAAAACATTTTTCACCAGCAAAGTCATCACCGGGGTTCCAAAATCCAAAATGGCGAGGTTATTTTCTCATTCCTATCAAGTTTAGTAACGATGAAAAAATAACTTCACCATTTTGATTTTGAAACCCCAGTACTGGAGGGGTTTTTTAAAAATAAAATAGTCATTTTATTTTTCCTTCGATCCTTAGGCCGTTTGAAAAAGGTGAAATTAGAAATTATCCAATAGCTGGAATCAACGATTCCGGGTATTTCAAATTTTTATTTACTCACTTACTGCAGCAGCCGGGTTGGGCTGCTGAGGTTGAAAAAAATGCTGTTCCAGTTTTTTTTGAATCTCAAAGTGGGAAGATCCATCTTTCTTATTGAGGTTCACCCGTAACTCTGTCTGGACAAATTTGGCCAAATCATCTGACAATTCCGACTTTTCTTTGGCAGAAATTGACCCTGAAATAGCCGCCGCCACATAAAAAGTGTGGAAGTTTTCAACCAGGATGCTGAACGTGCCGTATTGAATGCCTTCCAATTGTTCCTGGCCCCGCCTGAAAGCATCCTCCACAAACGACTTGATGGCCGTGAGCATCCCGGCGATCATGTCCAGGTCAATCGTTTCGTTTTTCGAGGCGCTGCCCAGCAGGATGCCGGAGTGGTGTTCGATAACGAAAAGCTCTTCGATGACGGGCCTGTCCATCCGGCTGATGATACTGGCACTCATTTCCTTAGGCTTCACGCCAAACAGCAGGTAGCGCAGCCTCCCGAAAATACCTTTTTGAAAAGTGTTCCGAATCTGCTCTTCCAGGTTTTCTTTCAGCAATTGGAACTGGTGCTGGATGTACTTTTTGATCATCTGCCCCAGCACCGGGTAGATGATTTCGAGCAGTTCTTCGCGGGAAGCTTCCAGCTTTTGCTCAACGATTTTATCAACGGCCAGCCGGAACTCGACCGGGAAGTTTTTTTTAAAAAAATCCAACCTTTCCTCGATGATTGGCGTGACCTTTTGGGACAGCAAAGCCGGGTCGTCCAGCACCTGTTTCAGTTGCCGGAGTTCCTCCCGGTCTTCCACGAGCAGGATTTCCCGGAGTTTTTGCATCATCAGCCGTTCGTCCATAAAGTGTAATTTGGTGGCAGCCGGTGGAGGATGGGCGGCACCGTTTCAGTTCGCAGTCCTCACCTCTCGCGCCCTAGCTTTCCCTGTTAGTCCTTAGCCAGCCTCCGGCTCAGTTCTTCGAGGGTTTTGGCGAGGGTATTCCGGTCGTCCTTGCTCGTTTCCTGCAGTTTTTCGTCCAGGCGTTTCACCTGTTCGGACAACAGTTTTTCGATCCGGTCGAAACGCTCGTTCATGTCCTTTTCCATATTGGAAATGCGGTCGTCGGTATAGTTTCCGAGCGATTTCAGGTCATTTGAAAACTCCGATTTCATAGTGGCCAGGCTTTCGCCGATGCTGGCAAAGTGGGCTTCGTACGCTGCCATTTGCTGGCCCATCAGGATGTTGCGGATGGTGGAAATTTCGCCCACCTGGGCGGAAGGATGTTGTTCGTTTTTTGCTGCCATAAGGTTCGTAGATTAAGGTAAGTATCATGGAAGGCGTTAAAGGTATGCCTTTTTCCTTTTTCACACAGCAAATGCGCTGCGGATGGCCTGCATCAACTCTGCTTCCACATTTCGGCTGCAGGCCACCATTTCGCCACCAAAAAGATAGTCGTCCCCGCCGCCAAAGTCGCAGACCCTGCCGCCTGCCTCTTTTACCAATACAGCGCCACCTGCCACGTCCCAGGCGCTAAGCCCATATTCGAAGAAGCCGTCGAAGCGGCCACAGGCCACATAGGCGAGGTCCACAGCGGCCGCGCCCAGGCGGCGCAAACCCCTTGTTTTTTGCATAAACTGCCGCAGGGCCACGAAGTAGTTGTCCATGCCTGCATAATCACGGTAAGGGAAGCCCGTCGCCAACAAACTGTCCTTCAAATGCACTTTTGGCGAAACATGGATGGCCCTGCCGTTGAGGAATGCACCTCCGTTTTTCCAAGCATAAAAACACTCCTTTCTGTTCACTTCGTACACAATGCCCAGCACCAACTCTTCACCCTGCCGCAGGCCAACGCTTACGGCAAAGCACGGCACCTGGTGCAGGAAATTCGTCGTGCCGTCCAGGGGGTCAATGATCCATTGGAACTCGCCGCTCTCCTGTGCCACGGTGCCTTCCTCGGTCAGGAAAACAGCGCCGGGCAGCAGGTCGGAGAGCTTGCCCACCAGTTGTTCTTCGGCTGTTTTGTCCACGTAGCTTACCAGGCTGTTGAGGCTCTTGTCCTCGATTTGGCTTTCGCCGACACGGCCCAGTTCGCCCCGGATAAAGGCTGCGGTTGCTTCCACGATATCGCAGCTTTTCCGGCAAAGGGTTGACAGGTCTTTTTCATTCATCTTCCGTATAGAGTTGGTAAACGTCCTTGAGGTTACGGCACAGCCCGTCGTAGTCGAGGCCATAGCCCACCACGAATTTGTTGGCAATGTCGAAGCCTTTGTAGTCTATTTGTACAGGAAATTCGATGGCATCCGGCTTCACCAGCAGCACGGCCAGTGCGATCGAGGCCGGTTCCAGTTTTTTTAAATCCGACATGAAGTGGTGGAGAGTGCGCCCGGAGTCCACGATGTCTTCCACCACGATGATGTGGCGGCCCTTTAAATCCGCATCAACGCCCAATACGGTCTTTATTTCACCTTTGGAAGCCATGCCGTCGTAGGAGGCCAGCCGGACAAACGATACTTCGCAGGCGATTTCGCAAGCCCGCAGCAGATCGGCAGCGAAGACGAAAGCCCCGTTCAGCACGCACAGGAAGAGTGGATGCTTGGTTTGATAAGCCTCCTGTATTTCGTGGCCAATCGCCGCTACCCGGGCGGCAATTTCCGTACTGTCTATCAAGGGTTCAAAAGTGAGGCCGTGGGCTGTAATAAGTTTTTTCATGGTACTAATCCTCGTAAATACATCATGGCAACATAGAGGGTTGCCATTAACAATTGTTTCTGCAAAGGGGTTTTAAAATACAAAAGTACCCAGAAAAACACAGGGCAGGTTTCCCCTGCCCCATGATATTTATCCAAGCACGAAATATAGGATTTTCGTAAAATTGCGTGGTGTCTGCCTGTTTTTGGAACGATTGTTTTTTTAGCAAAGCACCGCCCGTGCCCCCACCATTTTAATCGCCTTCAAAACTCCTTTCCTATGCTGCGTGATCTAAAATATTTGATTGCCTACGTTGCCCCCTTGGCCACTTACCTGGCCATTACGCTTCAAGGGTATTGGTCTTTTGCCACGGTCATCGTGGCATTTGTGCTGATTCCGCTCATCGAACAGTTAGCCAAAGGAACAGCCGCCAACCCCGGCCCTGACGAAGAAGCCCGAAAAGAAACCGCCCTTTTTTTTGACTTCCTGCTGTACCTCAACCTGCCGATCCTGCTCGTGCTGCTCTGGCTTTATTTTTCGACTGTTACGGCAGGGGGCCTGGCCACTTGGGAAACCTTCGGCATAACGCTCAGCATGGGCATCGTCATGGGCACCATCGGCATCAACGTGGCGCATGAACTTGGCCACCGGGTCACGTGGTACGAACAGCTCATGTCCAAAACCCTGCTCACCGCCACGCTGTACAACCACTTTTTCATTGAGCACAACCGGGGCCACCACAAATGGGTCGGCACGGATAAAGATCCAGCGACGGCCCGCCTCGGGGAGAGCCTCTATTTGTTTTGGCCCCGCTCCATATCTGGTTCCTACCTCGATGCCTGGAAGCTGGAAAGCGAGCGCCTGCAAAAAGATGGCAAGCCCGTTTTTTCTTTCTACAATGAAATGGTTTGGTTTCAAATAGCCAACCTCGCCTACCTCGCCCTGGTGTGGTATTTTTTCGGGTGGCCGGGCGTTGGCTTTGCTTGTGCTGCCGCCTTCATCGGCATTTTATTGCTGGAAACGGTGAACTACATCGAACACTATGGCCTCAGCCGCCGCATGCTCCCTTCTGGTTTTTATGAAAAAACAACCCCCCGCCATTCCTGGAACTCCGACCACGAAATGGGCCGCATCTTCCTCTACGAACTCACCCGCCACTCCGACCACCACTTTAAGGCGACCCGCAAGTACCAGGTACTCCGCCACTTCGACGAAAGCCCGCAACTACCCCTCGGCTATCCCGCCTCCATGCTGATGGCGATGCTGCCGCCGTTGTGGTTCCGGGTAATGGATGAGAGGGCTAAGGCGGTGGGAATGATGGAACTTTCCTAAAACACCTATCTTTGTCATTCTTTTTTTTCAAGTGGCTTTTATAAAAGTTAAGGTTGGTATGTCGGTTTGACCAAATGGAGGAATTATAATCTATGCCTCTAAAAACCGTCCGCCATCCATTGTCCACCGTTAAAAATGGCAACTCCTAAATCCGTCGCATTCCACACCCTCGGCTGCAAGCTGAACTACTCCGAGACCTCCTCCATCGGCAGGCTCTTCGAGGATGCCGGCTATGCCGAAGTGGGCTTCGACGACGGCGCAGACATCTACGTCATCAACACCTGTTCGGTGACGGACTTTGCCGACCGCAAGTGCCGCCAGATAGTGCGGCGGGCGCTGCGCAAATCGCCCAATGCCAACGTCATCGTCGTGGGCTGTTATGCTCAACTGAAACCACAGGAGATAGCCGAAATCCCAGGCGTGGATCTGGTGCTCGGCGCCGCCGAAAAGTTCCGCATCCTCGACTTCGTCGATCAACTTTCCAATGTACCTGGCAAAGGTCTGCTTCATCCCGGCCAAGTAACGAACCAACAACGAACAGCCAACAACGAACAACGGGCCATCGTGCAAGCGGGCGAGGTAAAAGAAGCCAACACCTTCACCCACGCCTTCAGCTTCGGCGACCGCACCCGTTCCTTCCTCAAAGTGCAGGACGGCTGCGACTACAAATGCACCTTTTGCACCATCCCCCTGGCCAGGGGCAGCAGCCGCAGCGACTCCGTGGAAAGCGTGGTGGAAAATGCCCGCCGCATCGCAGCAATGGGCGTGAAGGAAATCGTATTGACCGGCGTCAACATTGGCGATTTTGGCAACGGCACGGAGGTGATAGAAGGTGCCCGCCCGAAAAAAGAGGCGATGTTCATTGACCTCATCCGGGAACTCGACAAGGTAGAGGGCGTCGAGCGCATCCGCGTCTCCTCCATCGAGCCGAACCTCTGCACCAACGAGGTCATCGAATTCGTGGCGCAATCGCAACGCTTCATGCCGCACTTCCATATCCCTTTGCAAAGCGGCAACAACAAGCAACTGGCCGCCATGCGCCGCCGCTACCGCCGGGAACTCTACGCCGAGCGGGTGGCGCACATCAAACAACTGATGCCCCACTGCTGCATCGGCGTGGACGTGATCGTGGGTTTCCCCGGCGAGACGGAGGAGGATTTCCTGGAATCCTACCGTTTCATCAACGAGTTGGACGTGTCCTACCTGCACGTCTTCACCTACTCCGAGCGCCCGAACACCCCCGCTGCAGAAATGCCCGCCATAGTGCCCATGCACGAGCGCCGCAAACGCAACGAGATGCTCACCATTTTATCCGAAAAGAAAAAGCGCTTTTTTTATCAGCAACATATCGGGGAAACGAGGCCGGTGCTGTTTGAACACAGTTCGGAAGCGGGCCGGGTGTCTGGTTTTACCGACAATTATATCCGGGTTGATATGCCGTTGGAAGAGGGGCTGATCAATACTGTTGCTATGGTGAAATTGGAGAATATAAATGCGGAGGGTTTGGTGGAAGCTGAATTAGAGTTGTTACAAGTATGACTATACTTTTTGAAAAGACAAATAAAGTGACAATGGAATTGTGGAGATTTTGAACGAAATTTGTTTCAAATCGTCTTTATTGCTGCATGAAAAAATCAACCACCGTTTTTATTACCTACAATCCTGATAGTGAAGCAGAACAGCGCCTTGCTGTACGACTGCACTCAATAGGTGCAGTCAACGGATTTCGCATGTTCCTGCCAGAAAGGTATTTTTCAGAAACAGTTCTTGATAACGAGACAAAGCGACGTATCGAGGATTCAGACTACTATGTGGTTTTTTCATTGGGCAAGCTTTCGCAGATAGTACAACAGGAGATCGAGTATGCGTTCAACCATCTCAGGGACAAATCCCGCATCATAGTTATTTATGATGCAAAGAAGGGTGAAAACCTGTCCGGCCAAATGACCAATCTTTTCCATCCATTTGATTTCGACCCAGTTAAAGACAGTGTGGATGACTTAGTTGCCCAAGTATTGACGCACATCGCCCAACAACAGGCTAAAAAGCAAGAAACAGACAAAGCTTTCGCAACTTTGCTTGGAATAGGACTGGGACTTTGGGCGCTTTCGTCCTTGAGCGAAAGCAGAAAATAAGCCATGCTCCGAAAAATTATCCTTGATAATACTGTCTTCAATCGCTTTGTGCGCTTGCCTTCTGTAGATCTCTTCGAACTGTTGAGGAATTTAGATTTGGAACAAGTACTTGTCCCAGCCGAAGTTTTTAAGGAATTGCAGGACTTTGCCTCTTCATTCCCCAGTTTGGCGCCCCGTCTAAATTCTTGGCTAAAAGCTATAAAACCCAATACCTTTTTCCATTTCTGTACCAGTATTGACCCAATTGTTCACGCCATGATTTATGACCAGGTGGACAAAGGGGAAGCCCATGCTATTGCCCAAAGCGCTGCTACGTTTTCTGGATTTTTTATTACGGACGATTTTAAGTTTGAAAAAAAGCTTCCTCCAGCCAATTATTATCCAACATGTTATAGCTCGTATTTCCTGCTTGCTTATGCGGACGTAAATGGTTTTTTGACAGATGATCAATACAGTAATGCTTTTATTGAAATGAAATTTGATCTCAATATCACTTCAATGAATTCCAAAAATCAAAAGGAACTCCGCCAACGCTGGCGCACAGAATATACTGCTGCGCTTCGGCACCTTTCCCTCCCATTTGATAAAAAGCGGATTCAACGAAAAGTCTATATTCGATGAAAAAGATACTCTTAACAAGTTTTGCATCGCTCGTATTTGCATTGATGTGCCATCACCACCTATTGGGTCAATCCCCCCAAGAAAACTACCTCCAGCAGCCCATCAAAACCCACCCATTCGACACGGCAAAATGGAAAACCCTCTCCGCCGGCCTCGACTATTCAGAAGACAAAAAACAGCCGCAGCAGGTAAGGCCCGTTGACCCGGACAAAGCAGCCTCGTTTGCTACTTTTATGAAGTTCCTGCTTATCGGTCTCGGCATTGCCTTGCTCATTTATTTGATTGTGAAAATGGCCACTGGCGAAAAACTCTTCGCACCCAAAAACAAAAAAATAAAACCCCTCGCCGGGGATATCAACCTCGAACAAATAGAGGAAAACCTGCACGAGGCAGAACTGGAAGACCCTATCCGGCGGGCGGCGGCGGCTGGGGATTATGCGCTGGCGGTGCGCCTTTATTACCTCGCCGTTTTAAAAGAACTCTCCCTGAAAGAACTTATCAAATGGAAAAAGGACAAGACGAACGGCGAGTACCTGAGGGAGTTGGCAGGCTCCCGGCTTTTCGGCACGGTGCAGGAAGTGACGCTCATTTTTGAGCGGGTGTGGTATGGGAAAACAGCCGTGCAGGAAGAGGATTTTTTGCAGATGGAAGCGAAGTTCAAGAAGGCCATCGGTTTGATATAGGCGTCGTCATTTGTTCTTTTGGGATAAATCATGGTGATTTTTTTTTAAAATCACCATGATTTAAACTCCTGATTATCAACTATTAAAATAGTTAACCCCAAATTGTATAACTTCTAATTTCCTGATAATCTTTTGCGTTGAAAATAACACCCCTTTTTAAAAGCGCTTTGTTCGCCGCCAGGCAGCGACAGGCCAATGCGATGCAGCCTCTGGCCAAATAGCCCATTTGACAGATTGCCTATAAATGTTCGGGTTCAGCCTCCTCTTTTTTATCCGGTGTCAGGCTATTTTTAAAAACCAGCGTCCGGTAAGGAAATGGTATTTCAATCCCCTCCGCATCGAAACGGGCCTTGATGCTTTCCAGCAGTTCGCAGTGCATCGTGAAGCCATCGGCCTGGTTGGCGGCCCATACCCAGGCCCGTAGGTTGACGGAAGAATCGCCAAAACTGATCAACCGGACGCTAATCTCGTCCAAGCCCTCCTCGATCTGTTCGGGTTTCCGGTTGTCAATGTGCAGTGGGTGTTTCATCGCTTCCTCCTGCATGATTTGCCTGGCCTTGGCGATGTCTGAATCATAGCTGATACCGACCTCCACAAAACGGCAAACCTTTTCCTCGCCCATGTCAGCGTTCACGATCACCTCGTCGCTCATGACCGTATTGGGAATGATGATGCGCCTGTTTTCAAAATCCCGGATGACGGTGTGGCGCAGGGTAATATCCTCTACGATGCCCCGCAAATTATCCCTGATGGTTACCCGGTCGTTGATTCTGTAGGGTTTGAAAATGATGAGGAAAAGGCCGCTGATCACATTGCTCAGGGCGGCTTGGGAGGCAAATCCAACTGCCACCGCCAGGATGCCCGCACCTGCCAGCATCGAACTGGCCAGTACCTGCAATGCTTCGATGCGATAGATGGCCATACTGAACCCCACCACGTAGATGATGCTTGATAAAACATGCTTTAAAAACTTGTAGTTGGTGGGGTCGTTTTTCACCAGCCTGGTCGAGTTGAGGATAAAGCGGTTGAAAAAACGGCGGAAAAGGTAAGCCACTAAAAACGTCAGGGCTATGATACCCGCTGAAAAAAGCAGCGTAACTATATCTATTGCTATTATGGAATTCATTTAAAAGAGGCTTTGTAAATAACGCGGGCGCAAAAGTAAAGAATTTGGACAGGGGCATTGGAACCCCAGGAGAAGAAGCTGAATCATAAGTCAGCAAGCAGCGATAGCTGCCAATTATAGATAGTCACATTTAAAATTGATTGGGATAAAATTCTAAGTCACTGACTTTCAATAAAATGACTTCAATGACCAATGACTTTTAATGACGATTGTCTATAAACCCATGAAAAGCGGGGTGTTTTTGATACAATCTCCCCTACCCTTGATCCCTTAAGCTCTATTGACCCCATTTTTAAAACGTTTCCGGCCTTACTTGCCATCAGCATCCCTGCGGGCATTGACAAACCTGACGTCTGGCAAACCCACCAACTCGATTGTGGCGGAAGCCAGTGAGACCTTCCCCTTTGTTTCCTCTACTTCCTTTTGGATCAGCCGAAAAAGCTCATTTTTGGTGGCCCGCCTTTGTTTGAAATCCACCACATACCGCAGGTTGAATTCCATCCAGTTGTCGGTGAGCCTCAGGGAAATAGCCGGGGCTACCTGGGCGTCCTCGATGAGGTATTTCCTGACCATGCCTTTCCAGTGCGTTTTGGCAAATTCGACATATTCGCCGACCACCTCCCCGGCAGCTTTCTTTAGGATGGCTGTCGTCATTTCCACATCAGAACCATAGCGTACCGGCAGGTTGATCTCGTCCCATAAAAAAGGGAAGTCACGGGAATAGTTGTACACCGGCATTTTGAACACAAACCCATTGCTGAGCTGCACGATACGGCCGGTGTAGTTGTCGCTCGCCACCCAGACACCGATTTCCATGAGGGTGGTTTTAGTAATGCCTACATCAATGACATCCCCTTTCACGCCGTTCAGTTCAATGCGGTCGCCCGGCTTGTAGAGGTTGTTGGCAGCAATGGAAATCCAGCCAGCCACGCTCAAAATGACCTCTTGTAAAGCAAACGCCACACCCGCCGTAAAAAGGCCGATGGAAATCCCAAAATATTGGATGTTGCCGGTAAAGGTGACAATGGCCAGCAGCACGATGAGCACATAACCCGTAAACCTTACCACCTTCCTCGTCCGGTAGCGGCTGGCTGCATCTTCTATGTAGCGGTTGGCAGCCTTGTTGGCAAGCCACAGGAGGAACAAGATGAATGCACACCAAATGATGAAATATAATATTTGCAGCGCCCATCCATTGGTTGTTTCTCCGAATAGCTGTTCAAAGAATTGGTTGAAATCCATTTTAAGCGTTTGATTGATCCAATACCTCCAAATACAGCAGGCAATGATCGGAAAATTCCTTGATCCATTTGTCCTGGCCTGCCACGTCCGTGAAATCTGCCCAGCCACGCACGTCCACTTCACCTTTGCCCTTGGGCGTATCGAACACCGTGAACTTCATTGTTTCTGCTGCAAAAACATGGTCCAGCTCGCTGGGCGGGATAGACGATGTGCTGCCATTGCTGAAAGTGGCCTGATTAGTTTTTGTCAAGGGCCGCATATCGTAATAGCCCTTGGCCTTGTTGCTCATCCGCTTGATTTCATCCTTTGCATCAATACTATGGCCATAGGGGTAGCTCATGCCCATGGTGTTGAGGTCGCCTACTACGATGTAGTTATCGGTGCCCGCTTTTTGCATCACCTTGCGGAACTTCAGCGCCCGGCTGAGCATGTCGTCCCGCAGGCCGAAGCCTCGGGCATCGTTGCCGCTTTTGGTGTGTAGAAACAGGATGGGGAAATGCTGCCCATCAATATTGATAGTGAGCAGTACGCCGGGTCGCAAGAAGGTGTCGCCGGACTTGAACTCCAGCTTTTGCGTGATGAAGGCCGTGAAGCCGTTGCGGATACCGACCAGGATCTCCTGCGCCTGGTCGCCCTCTGTGATGTGGTAGGTGTAGCCGGGCATCTGGTTGACGAGTTCGCCGTAGATTTCACTGCTTTCCACCTCGTAAATGCCAATGACATCGGGGTTTTGGATTTTGATAAACTCTACGACTTTTTTCACTTTGGCCCGGGCGGCATCGCCCCAGGGCTTGCCAAAGTGCTCGATATTCCAGGAAGCAAGGGAGAAGAGTTTTGCCATTTGAAATGATTTAGAAGTTAGCCTTTTGATAGATTCCCAAATATAGGAAATAGTGGAAGATAATAATATTAGAAAGGGGGCCGGCGACCAACTGGCCGACCGTGATTTATCCATTGGCCCGTACCAAAAGCCAGCTTGCTTACAGGCACCTTTCAATCACTGGTAAGTTTTTTCTGAGAATGGAAAATTACCGGTAACGAGCAGGAGGTGACCCCGAAAATATCCAATACGCCCCTCAGACTTTAGTTGCAGCACACCGCTATAAAACAAAACCTTTCGCGCAATGTTAATCACACATTGAACCAAAGCCAGGGGCAACGGCGAAGAGTGGCCGTGCTTCCTTGCTTTATCACCAGCTAACTTCACGCAGGACATTACATGAAAATCGGCATAGTATGTTATCCAACCTATGGCGGTAGCGGCGTCATCGCTACCGAACTGGGCATGGGGCTCGCCCGGCATGGGCACGAAGTCCATTTTATCACTTACCGGCGACCTGCCCGGCTTGCAGCTTTTCAGGAAAACGTTTTTTACCATGAGGTCACCGGCGAGGACTACCCTTTATTTGAGTACCCTCCCTACGACACAGCCTTGGCCAGCAAGATGGTGGAGGTGGTAAAATATGAAAACCTTGACATCCTGCATGTCCATTATGCCATTCCCCATGCGGCGGTGGCCTACATGGCAAAGAAAATCCTGTTGCGGGAAGGGCGCTATGTACCCGTCATTACCACCTTGCACGGAACCGATATTACCCTCGTCGGGACGAATCCGGCATTCAAGCCCGTGGTGGAATTTTCCATCAGCAAATCAGACGGGGTGACGGCCGTTTCGGATTTCTTGAAAGAAGAAACCCTGCGCAAGTTCCACATTGACAAAGACATACGTGTCATTTACAATTTTGTGGACTTTGACCGCTTTCGTAAAATCAACAAGGATCATTTCAAAAAAGCCATCGCCCCGAACGGGGAGCGCATCATCGCCCACACTTCCAATTTCAGGAAAGTGAAAAGAGTGGAGGACGTGATCAAGGTCTTCCAGAAAGTGTACGAAAAAATACCCAGCAAACTACTGCTGATAGGGGACGGCCCCGAACGGAGGCGCATCGAAGACATGTGCAGGCAAATAGGCCTGTGCGACGAGGTGCGTTTTTTGGGGAAACAGGATGCGGTGGAAGAATTGCTTGCTATCTCCGACCTGTTTATCATCCCTTCTGAAAGCGAGAGCTTTGGCCTGGCCGCCCTGGAAGCGATGGCCTGTGAAGTGCCCGTGATTTCGACTGACGCAGGTGGCCTGCCCGAAGTAAACATTCACGGACAAACTGGTTTCTTAAGCAAGGTGGGCGATGTCGAATCCATGGCACAACAAGCCATCAGCATCTTGGGTGACGAAAAAGTCCTGCAGCAATTCCGCCATAATGCCCTTGAACAAGCCGAGCGTTTCGATATCCGCCACATTCTCCCGCAGTACGAGGCTTATTACGAAGAGGTAATTGAAAAGGCAGTGGTGATGGAGGATTGAGCTTTATTTGAAATAGATTGATTTGTTTGAAGGTAGTTTGGTTTTGTTCCCCCAAAATTTTCAAACAAAATCATACTACCCAAACAACTATTTACATACCTCGATCAGGGTACGGCATGAACCTTGCGCAGTTAATTATTGTACCGCATCCGTTAATTTTTTCTAAACATCTTCCAAAGCCCTTGAAATGTTTAGCTTTTGCGCTTATTTTGCACCCAAATAAATTTTACGTTTAAAAAATCATTTGATGAAGCAAACTTTACTCGCTGTCCTTTTGACTTTCTGCTCGCTGGCCGCATTCTCGCAGCAAAGCCCCGACGGGAGTGGAGGCGCTTACCCCCAAGAGAGCCTATCTACCCAACAGCCCGTCAAAATCTCCATCTATCCAAATCCTGCTACGAACTACATCAGCGTCAACAAAGCTGAAAACGTAAAGCAGATCGCCATTTTCAACCTGGTGGGCCGCAAACTGAAATCTTTCGACGATGTGAACAAAGACCAGCACTACGACGTGACTGACCTGCCCAATGGCATGTACCTCGTCCGCATCATTGACAACGCCAATAAAGTAATCACTACCCAACGCATCAGCAAGCGGTAGTTTTTGTAAAAAACAGACCCATGAAAAAGCCCCGGTTTGGATGCATCCAAACCGGGGCTTTTTCATTTCACAAACGTCCGATAACGAACATATTACGTCCGGTTCTGCACGTATTTTTTAGCTTATCTTTTTCATATAAAACTGATAACAAGGCACTTATGCCGATGGCACGGCGCTTGATAAAGCTATGTCATCTATCTTCAGTTTAAATTTGTTTCCGGGAGGAGAAAGGGTGGCTCAAGCCTTCTTTCTCCTCTCTTTTTTTGTGCAAGTGCCTAAACACACAAACACCAAAACACAATTCGTTAAACGGGATCAACATCCACGTTCACCCGTACCGTAGAAAATCCCTCCTTCTGTTGCATCGTTTGGGTGGCCTCCCAAATCAGGTCTTTCGTCATTTTCCACAGACCGGGCTTCATTTCCATTTTTATCAGGACATCCAGCAAAAACTGCCCCCGCACCCTTCCGACACCCGGCACGGAGGGGCCGAGCACCCGCTTGTCTAATTTACTTTTCAGCACATTTGCAAACACGGTAGCGCCCCGGTTGACCACATCCGGCTTTTTGTGCTTCAAGGTCACTTTGATAAGCCGGGTAAAGGGTGGGTAGGCAAATGCCTTCCGCTCCATGATCTCACGTCCGAAGAATGCCTGGAAATCGTTGTCGAAAACCTCCCGCAGCACAGGGTGCGCCACGTTCATCGCCTGCACGATCACCTTGCCCCGTTTGCCACGCCGGCCGGCTCGCCCCGCCACCTGGGTGATGAGTTGGAAGCCCCGCTCGCCCGACCGGAAATCGGGGAACTGCAACAACTGGTCAGCGCTGATGACACCTACCACCCCCACATTGTCAAAATCCAAACCCTTCGTCACCATCTGTGTGCCAACGAGTATGTCCAGGCGTTTTTCCTCAAAATCATTGATGATGCGGGCATGGGCGTCTTTTGTGCGCACGGCGTCGTAGTCCATGCGGCCGATGTTCGCTTCGGGGAGGTATATTTTTAATTCGTCCTCAATTTTTTCGGTGCCGAAGCCCTGGAGTTTCAGTTCGATACTGCCGCAGGCGGGGCAGGTGCTGGCCAGGGCAATTTGGTAGCCACAGTAATGGCATTGCAGGTTGTTGCGGTATTTGTGGTAGGTCAGGCTCACATCGCAATGGATGCATTCGGAGTGCCACCCGCAGGCAGTGCATCGAAGGGTGGGCGCATAGCCACGGCGGTTTTGGAACAATATAGCCTGCTCGCCCCTCCCCAACGCTGCCTTCAATTCGTCCAGCAACACACTGGTGAAATGGCTTTGCAGCTTGCGCAGTTTTGCCTCTTCCTTTGCGTCCACGATAAGGGTTTCCGGCAATTCGATGCCGCCGAAACGCTCTGTCATTTCTACCAGTCCATATTTTCCAGTTTTGGCGTTTTGGTAGCTTTCGAGTGAGGGCGTGGCCGTGCCGAGCAGCACTTTTGCCCCGTGCAGGTGGGCCAGGTAAATGGCGGCATCCCGGCCGCTGTAGCGGGGAGCGGGGTCGTTTTGTTTGTAAGAGGTGTCGTGCTCTTCGTCCACAATGACGAGGCCCAGTTTTTCAAAAGGAAGGAACAAGGCAGAGCGGGCGCCAAGGATGCAGCAGGCAGCGCCGACAACAGGCAGGCCGGCAGTTTTTTCGTTGCCAAATTGTTGCACCTTTTGCCAAAGTTCCACCCGATCGTTGTGGGTGATACGGTGATGGTAAACTGCAATCTGGTCGCCGAATATTTTTTGCAACCGACTGATAATCTGCGTAGTGAGGGCCACTTCCGGCAAAAGGTAAAGCACTTGTTCGCCCCGCTCGATGGCTTCCCGGATGAGTTCTACATACACCCGCGTCTTGCCGCTGCCCGTCACGCCGTGCAGCAGGACGGTGTTTTTTTCAGTGAAATGGGCATGGATTTCTTCCAGCGCCCGGGTTTGCTGGTCGGAAAGGGACTCGGCTTCGCTCAGTTCTTCCTCAAAACCGCCAAGCCGGCTCACTTCTTTTTCGTACAATTCGAAGATGCCCTTTTTTGCCATGGCATTCAGTACAGAAGAATCTATGCTGGCTTTTTTGTAAAGCTCCGAACGCAGTACGCCCCCATCTTCCGGTTTGTGCTTCCGTTCCAATTGGACGAAGGCCATCAGTGCTTCTGTCTGCCGCAATGCTTTAGCACACATTTCAAAAGCTTCCTGCAGTAGTTCTTGTTGGGAGCGGTAAGGCTCGGCCAAACGGACACAAGCGACCCGTTTGGGTTTGTATTTTTCCGCCATCTCCTCGTAGAGGTAGATGACCTTTTTATCCAACAGCCTTTTGATGGTAGGGAAAACGGTTCTCTGGTTGAGTATCTGCCGCACGTCTTCAATGGTGATGGTCTCTTGAAGGCTCAGTGCCTCGGCAATGAGGAATTCCTTGTCGTCCAGCCCACCAAAGTTGGCGTCGTAGAGAGGACTGAGCACGAGGCGGCGCTCACTGGCCAGCTTCAGGTTGGCGGGCAGCGCTGCATCCATCACCTCGCCGAGGGAGCAGCAATAGTAGCCGGCGAGCCATTGCCAGTATTGCAAAGTCTTTTCGTTCAGTACCGGCTCCTTGTCAATTACATTGAGTATTTCCTTGACCCGGTGGTCGGGGGTTTTGTGGTGTATCTTCAACACCAGGCCTGCATAGAGTTTGTTCCCGCCAAACTGAACCTCCACCCGGCAGCCCATGCGTACCTGAGCTATGAGTGCTTCTGGTACCGAGTAGGTGTAGGGCTTCGGCACCGCCAATGGCAAGATGACTTCGGCGAAGGTGCTGGTGGCCAAGATGGGATGTAAAGAATTATTCTGCAAGGCAATATTGGTTGGATCAGGAAGCTGCAAAGCAAGCGCGATGAAAATATAAAATGTACTTTTTTAAAAACCTTTTCTTGGGGGCTGTTTTTGGAAAACCACTAGTACCTGTTGCTTTTCCTGCGTTATTAAACAAAATTAGCGGGGCAAAGATTTTTCGGCAAGTTATTACCTGACCTTCCCCTTCCATATCAACCTCTGTAGTTTTTCTAAGGAAGTAACGATGAAAAAATAACTTCACCATTTTGATTTTGAAAACCCCAGCAACGTAGGGGTTTTTTAAAAATAATCCCGATGTGAAATCGGGATTATTTTTCCTTCGATCCTAAAGCGTGAAAATAACCTGACCCCCGAAAAAAAAAGAGGCTGACCCGCTCAAGCAGACCAGCCTCTTTTTTTATACACATCAAGCTTAATACAAACTCTCTATGATGCGCTCCTCCGTAATCCCCTCTGCCTCGGCCTTGTAGTTGCGCACGATGCGGTGGCGCAGCACGTACTTGGCGATGGCCCGCACATCTTCAATATCGGGCGAGTATTTCCCGCTGATGGCTGCATGGCATTTTGCACCAAACACCAGGTATTGGGAAGCCCTTGGCCCTGCGCCCCAGGAGATATAGCTGTTCACCATTTCCGTTGCACGGTCGGTGCCGGGGCGGGTTTTGGTGGCCAGCGACACGGCATATTCCAGCACGTTGTCGGCAATGGGTATTTTACGGACAAGCTGTTGAAAACCAAGTATTTGCGTATCGTTCAGGATGTGCTTTAAGTCTGCTTTCTGCACCCCGGTCGTGCTTTTCACCACATTGATTTCCTCTTGGTACGAAGGATAATCGAGCGGGATGTTGAACATGAAACGGTCGAGCTGTGCTTCTGGCAGTGGATAGGTGCCCTCCTGCTCGATGGGGTTTTGCGTGGCCAATACGAAAAAAGGCGTAGGCAGCGCGTGGCGGTCGCCGGCGACTGTCACCGAGCGCTCCTGCATGGCCTCCAACAAGGCTGCCTGCGTCTTGGGCGGCGTCCGGTTGATCTCGTCGGCGAGGACGATATTGGAAAACAGCGGGCCTTTGTTGAATTTGAAATGGCGATCCTCGCCAAGGATCTCCGAGCCGGTAATGTCGGAGGGCATCAGGTCGGGCGTGAACTGGATACGCTTGAAGCCAAGGTCGAGCACTTCGGCGATGGTGCTCACCAAAAGGGTTTTCGCCAGGCCAGGCACACCGACCAGCAAACTGTGGCCGTTGCTGAAAAGGGAAATGATGACGGTTTTCACCACCTCGTCCTGCCCCACGATGATTTTGGCTATTTCTTTTTTTAAGTCTTTGTAGGATTGCGCCATGCCGTCCACGGCTTCGACGTCTGATTTGTAGGCTGTTTGAGACATGCTTTTACGTGATGTTGTAGTTGTGTTGGGTGATTTTGCTGGCCAGTTTTGTTCAAATAAAATTCAAGCCTGCTAAGAACGGCGCAAATATAGGTTTTGTTTCGGAGCAGCAGGATTAACGAGTTACGATCGCCGAATTACGATTGCCCCAATTCGTCAATCGTAATCCGTCAATCGTAAATAATCAGTTTTTCGACCAGGAGGCTCCTTCCTTCCCATCTTTCACCACGATGTCCAGTTCTTTCAGGGCATCCCTGATTTTGTCGGAGGCCGCCCAGTTTTTGCTGGCACGGGCATCCTGGCGCATATCGAGGATGAGCTGCATCAGGCCGTCCACCACGCCGTTGCCGGAAGAGTCGAAGTCCTCGTCACGCAGGCCGAAGATGTCGTAAATGAAGTCGTTGAATGTTTTTTTCAAACGCTCCAAAGTAGTTGCCGTGATTTCACCAAACGAGAGTTGCCCCCCTTTCAAGCTGTTGACTTTGGTGACCAGTTCAAACAAACTGGCCAATGCCTTGGGCGTGTTGAAGTCGTCGCTCATGTCCTCGAAGGCGAGGTCTATCAGGCTGTTGATTTCTTTGTCCAAGTCACCTCCCTCAGTGGCGAGCTTTAAACTGGCGACGTCAAATTGCTGCAACGCCTTGTTGCCTTCCATTAGGCGGCGGTAGCCCTTTTCGGCGGCTTGCAGCGCTTCGTCTGTCAGGTCGAGGGTGCTGCGGTAGTGGGTTTGCAGCATGAAAAAACGCACCACCATCGGCGAGTAGCCTTTTGAAATAAGCGAACTGTTGCCGGTGAACAATTCGCCGGGCATGATGGAGTTGCCCTCGCTTTTTGACATTTTGCGGCCATTCATCAGGAGCATGTTGCCGTGCATCCAGTAGTTGGCGGGGGCGTGTCCACATGCTCCGTAGTTCTGGGCGATTTCGTTTTCGTGGTGGGGGAATTTCAAGTCCGCCCCGCCGCCGTGTATGTCGAAAGTTTCACCGAGGTATTTCGTGCTCATCACCGAACATTCCAGGTGCCAGCCAGGGAAGCCGACCGACCAGGGCGAACCCCATCGCATAAGGTGTTCGGGTGCTGCTTTTATCCAAATGGCAAAATCGGAAGGGTGGCGCTTTTCGTCCTGGTTTTTCAGGTTGTCACGGCTTTCGGCCATCAGGTCTTCTATTTTTCTGCCGGAGAGCTTGCCGTACACGCCGTATTTTTCAGCAAATTTCAGGGTGTCGAAATAGACAGAGCCATTTTGCTCATATGCCAAACCGTTGTCGATGATGGCCTGTACCATTTCTATTTGTTCCAAAATATGCCCGGTGGCCCTCGGCTCGATGTTGGGCGGCGAGATGTTGAAAACGGCCATTATTTCCTGAAAGCCGTTCATGTATCGCTGCACGATCTCCATCGGTTCGATCTCTTCCAGCCTGGCTTTTTTGGAAATTTTGTCCTCCCGCCCGATGTCGGCATCGCCTTCCAGGTGGCCCACATCGGTGATGTTGCGCACGTAGCGGACCTTGTAGCCGAGGTATTGCAGGTAGCGGTAAACGATGTCGAAGCTGGCAAAGCTGCGGCAGTTGCCGAGGTGTACGTCGCTGTAAACGGTGGGGCCGCAAACGTACATGCCCACCCGGCCTTCGTGCACGGGCTTGAACACCTCTTTCTGGCCGGTATAGCTGTTGTAAATTTTTAATTCGTTTTTCATGTCCGCAAAAGTAGAAATTGGTAATGGAGAATGGAGAAATGAGAATGGAGAATTGAGAAATGGGGTCTTATGTTGGAAGATTTTTGTTGAACAAATTCCTATACGCTCCTCTCACCGCCCACCCCTCGCTTCTAATTCTAAGGAGACCAAAACGGGGAAGTGATCGGAAAGTTCCACATCGCCCACCCGATGGCTTTTTACTTGGAATATTTTGGAACAAAGCACATAGTCAATGCGCAGGGCGGGCAGTTTGCCGGCAAAGGTGAAGGAAACCCCCGACCCTTTTTCGCAAAAACTGTCCTGCAACCCTTCCGATAAAAGGCGGTGGACGTAAGAGACGGGCGGGTCGTTGAAGTCGCCGCAAAGGATGACGGGATAGGGGCTTTTGGAGAGGTGGTCTTTGATAACTTGTGCCTGGCCGGCCCTGATGGCCACCGCATTTTTGTACTGGCGCATCACGTAGCGGATGTCTTTCCAGGTCTGCTTTTCCCGCAGGTCGCCCTTGGTGGCTATTTTGTTGGCGGTGTAGGTCAGCCAGTTGGATTGGAGGTGGGCGCAATAAACCCGCACGATGCCTTTCGGGGTTTTTAAATCTGCCCACACGCAGGAGTTGCCGGTGTTCCCAAAGGGCAGCATGTCCTGGTTCACGAAGGGGTATTTTGAAAAAATGACGGTGCCTTTCTTTTTGAAGTAATGCGAGTAGCCAAAGGTCTTTCGGATCACTTCGACGGCCTGGTCGCCGCTGCCTTCCTGGATGCAAAGGATGTCGGGCTGGCCGTTTTCCTGGGCGAATTTTTCCAAAATGGCCGTTTTCAATTGCTGTTTGTCCTTGCTTTCCGCCTCGAATTTCCTGAAACCTGCTATGTTGTAGGTCATCAACTTGATGTCGTCCTTCCCGCCTGTTTTACCCGAAAAGAAATGCCAGCCAAAAAAGCTGGTGAAATAGCCAAAACCCACCAGGATACAGCCGATTGAAAAAAGGAAATAGGGCTTGCGCTTGACCGCCCAGAAAATGATGAAGCCGATATTGCCTACCAACAAAAACGGATAAGCCAAACCGAGAAAGGAAAGTTGCCAGATTTTGGCGGGGTTGGCGTGCGGCGCCAGATAGGCCAGGAGCGTGGCCAGAATCAGCAGCATGTTTGCCCATCGAAGGGTGTTGTAGAGGAATTTCACATTAAAGATGGTTAAATGGTTGGATGGTTAAATGGCTTTGAGTAAAACAACCATAAAGCCATTCAGCCATTTAATCATTTCCAATCACTTTTTGCTGGCGTTGAACAAGAACTCCTTCTCGGAAGGGGATAGGCTGTCGTAGCCGGATTTTTTGATTTTATCGAGGATGGAATCAAGCTTTTCCTGGTGCGAGAGGTCTTGCGGGTCGGAAGAGCGGCTGCCAAAACGACCGGTACGGCTGCCCTGCTGTTTTTTCAGGTTGGGGTTTTTGTAGGCAACCTTTGGGCCACGCCGGGTTTCACCGGAAAAAAGGTTTTTGAAAAAAGAAGTGATGCTCTGTATGATGTTGTTGACGAGGGCGGTCAGGTCGTTGCCACGCTGCAGTTGGTAAGCAATCAAAAAACCCATCGCTGCGCCGCCCAGGTGGCCAAAGCTGCCGCCAGAGTTGTTGTTCCATGAAAGCCCTATCAGGTCCAAGAACACCAGCACGGCCACGATGTATTTCAGCTTCACGTCGCCCAAAAAGAGCAGGGAGATAATGTAATCAGGTGCGGTCATGCCCGCCACCAGCAGGGTACACATCACGGCAGCCGATGCGCCCAGCGCATAGCCACCGAAGTTCCAGGGCGTAGGGATATTGGCCATGATGAAAAAGGTCAGCCCCCCGGCCAGGCCGCCCAGCAGGTATATCGGCAAAATGCGCCGGTCCCCCAACAGGTCGCCAACGATGCGCCCAAACCAATAGAGCATCAGCATGTTCCACAGGATGTGCCAGAAGCCTTCATGCAGGAACATGTGCGAGATGAACACCCAGGGGTGGGTCAGATTGTGCATCCAGTCAGAAGAAATAGAGAAGAAATGGATGAAAGGTTCGTAGCTGGGCGGCGGCGCTTCCCCGTCTATAAAAATGAGCAGGATGCGCACGATATTGACGAATACGAAAACCGCAACGTTGAAGATGATGATCCGTGTCAACGCATTACCCTGGCTGAACTGCCGCTTTAAATCGTCCCAAATCGAGCTGAACATAGGCTGAAAACGGAAATCGGTGGTTGATGTTTGATCTTGGATGTGGCCAAGTAGCGGCAACTATCCAACATCTGTAAAAGCAAAATTACCAGTTTAAAAAATTTAATACAATCGTTCGCCTTTTTGCCGCCAATACAAGATGATCAAAATCCCGAACAAAGCACCTCCCAAGTGGGCAAAATGCGCCACGCCTGTCTGAAAGCCGCTGACGCCCAGGAACAATTCCAATGCCGCATAGATGATGACGAAATACTTAGCCTTCATCCTGACCGGTGGGATGATCAATTGTAAGATACTGTTCGGGAACTGCATCCCGTAGGCTGCCAATAAGCCAAAAACTGCGCCCGAAGCCCCCAGCATGGGATAGTTAATGGATTCGGGATCTTCCCAGCCTTGTTTGAGTGCTATAAATTGAACAAGGAACTGCAGTACCAAAGCCCCAAAGCCTGTAAAAAGATAGTAAAAAAGAAAGCGCTTAGGCCCCCAGGCCATCTCTATCGGCGTTCCAAACATGTACAGGGCAAACATATTGAAGAATATGTGCGTGACGTTGCCGTGCATAAACATGTAGGTGACAATCTGATAAGGTTCAAAATAAGCGGAACTCGGATAAAAAACACTCAGCCTGATGAGCCACTCCTGCCCAAACTCCCCGGTGAGGTGGGTTACGATGTAGGCAATTACATTGATGATCAGCAAATTTTTAACAACGTCGGAAAGGTGCATTCGTGCAGTTTGTAGTGAGTTGTAAAGTTGGGTGTTCTTAGCCGTTTCCCCTTAAAACAATGAAGCCTGTTTATCATCTGGGGGAACACGGCAGCGGCCAAAGATAGGCAGCCGCCGGGATTGTCCTAAAAACAACAGCCTGAAAACATGGAGTTCGGGAAAATGGTTGGGGCGTTTATCGGCTGTTTGGCCAATCTGGTCTGTAATCGGGCAGTGGCGGTTGGATTTGTGTTTTTAAATTACTTTTGTCCGCCATAAAAAAGAATGACTGTATGGCACAAATGGCCACAATGCCACCTGCTGAAACCCGTCAACCGTATATCGTCCACCGTCCACCAAAAAAGCATTGCCAGTAAAGCAGAACATACCGAATTTCATAACGCTGATCAACCTGTTCCTGGGTTGCTGCGCACTGGCCAGTGTGCTGTACGGGCAATTTGTACAGGCATTTTTTTTTAGCCTGGCAGGCGGGGTTGCCGATTACCTGGACGGAACATTTGCCAGGGTATTAAAAGTGAAATCGCCCTTGGGTGGCCAACTGGATTCTTTGGCAGATATGGTTTCCTTTGGCGTGGTGCCGGGCGCTATTCTTTATATGTTGCTGGTAAAAGGCTTTTCGGGCAAGGATGTGCTGCCCATTGAACTGACGCTCGCTGCATCGCCGGCTTTTTTGGTCACACTGTTCGCCGCCTTGCGCCTGGCCATTTTCAACCTCGATACCCGCCAAACGGAAGATTTCATCGGGATGCCGACGCCAGCTTGTGCAGCCTTCGCCGTTGGCCTCATGCTCATTTACCATTACGATTCTTATGGCCTGGCTGATTTTGTCACCCGGCCTCTTTTTGTTTACGCCATCATTCCCATGCTTTGTGGGCTGATGGTGAGCAACCTGCCCATGTTCAGCCTGAAATTCAAAAACCTGGCCTGGGCTGGCAATGAGATTCGGTTTACCTTTGCTGCCATCGCAGTACTGATGATCGTTTTCCTGAAAGAAGCTGCTTTCTCCCCCATCATCGCTGTGTACGTTCTTTTTTCCGCCGTTAAAAAAACGATGAACGATAAATGACGAACATTCCCAAACGGCGTTCATCGTCCATCGTTTATAGTTCATTGTTCAAAATTGACTCATGAAATTTACCGCAGAAATTGACATCATGCCCCACCGGGAACTGCTCGACCCACAGGGCAAGACCGTGGCCAACAACATGAAACACCTCGACATCAGCGGGGTGGACGACATCCGCATCGGCAAGCACATCCACATGATGCTGGATGCGGAAAACGAAGCAGAAGCTACCGCAAAAGTAGATACCGCCTGCAAAAAGCTGCTGGCCAATATGATCATGGAGACTTATACATTTACGGTCGAAGCTGCTAATTGATTTACAATTGAACGATTTACGAATGCGCAGAGCCTACATCCCTAATCGTAAATCGCTCAATCGTAAATCGTAAATCAAATCCCACCTTTTGCTATACCTCGTTCCCACCCCTATCGGCAACCTGGAGGACATCACCCTCCGGGCCTTGCGCATCCTGAAAGAGGTGGACAAAATATGGGCAGAGGACACGAGGGTTTCCCGCAAGCTGCTCAGCCATTTTCAAATCGAGACACCGCTGGCCGCCTTTCATACGTTCAACGAGCACCACATCACCGCTTCCCTTGTCGCGCAGCTCAAAGCCGGGGCAACTTTTGCCCTCATCTCCGATGCAGGAACGCCGGGCATTTCCGATCCGGGCTTTCTGCTGGTGCGGGAATGTGTGAAAGAGGGCATCCGGGTAGAATGCCTGCCAGGCCCGACGGCTTTCGTGCCAGCCTTGGCGGCTTCCGGCCTTCCTTCCGACAAGTTCCACTTCGAGGGTTTTTTGCCCCACAAAAAAGGGCGGCAGACGAGGCTGCAATACCTGGCCACCCTTCCCCATACCTTTATTTTGTACGAATCGCCCAACCGCCTCGTGAAATGCCTCGAACAACTGGCCGAACACTGCACCCCTGAACGCCCTGCCTGCGTGGCGCGTGAGTTGACCAAAATCCACGAAGAAATCAGGACCGATACCCTGGCCGGACTTATTGCTTTTTACAAAGCCAAAAATGTGAAGGGGGAGATTGTCGTTATGGTGGGCGGGGCTTGAAATGGTTGTGCTTATGTATTTGCGTGTTTATGTGTTTGTAGGTCTGGTTTTCAATGGTTTGCGAGCAATTTAATCAAAAAAATCAAAGGCAATTGAAGCTCTTTTATCCTTTTATGAAATACACCTTTTACGTTTTTGCCCTTTTCAGCCTTGTTATTAGTTGTAAAAACGACTTCGGGAGCCACAACATCGAGGCGTTCTATTTCCCTTTGGACAAATTGGAAGATGGCAAGGTGTACGAGTACCAGTCCGTTGGCAACCCAAACGACCCGCCGATGTACTGGTATTACAAGTCCATGAAGGAGGGCGGCCACCAATACCTGCTCGGCACCTCTTACGACACGGAGTTTTCCCCCGACCAGTTTGTGCGGGAGGAACGGGCGGCCAATGGGATGCTACTGGCCGACTTTTACATGTATGAGAAAGACAGCACGGGCAAAAAGATGCAGTTGCGGGCCAACATCGAAGCGGCTAATGTGTTCCCCTTTGCGGTAAAAGAACCGGCGGGGGTGCTGCTTTCCTCCGTGCATTGGCAATCGTTGGGAGACAGCGCCAGGCTTTCCCTCGTGCGCAACCGCCAGTTCGACAAAGACACGACAGTTTCTTTTAAGGGTAAAAACCTGTCTGCCGTGAAATTCCTCACCCGTGAACTGGTGGATCAGGAAACCGAAGGCCACCTCGAACTCGAATACGGCGGCATGGAGGTGTATGCGAAAGGGATAGGCCTGGTTTATTTCAAAAAGAACATTTCGGAAAAGTGGCAAATGGCCTACCGGTTGGCCGATGTTTACGACATGAAAGATTTTGAGGAAAAATTCAAAACGGTGTTGGGTCAACAATGAAGGCTGTTTGAAAATAGTTAGGTAGTTGTTTTAAACCGTTTGAAAATGACCGTCGAGTCGGTTCGGTTTCGGACGGTTTTATCAGAAAAAAGGCATGAAGAAGTTATACATCATCTTATTTTGCTGGACAATGTTCATCGGCCTGGCACAGGCGCAGATTTTACCGCCCGATTTTATCTGCGTAAAAGGAGACTCCCTATTTTGGGATCTGCCCACCAACACTTGCGGCCCCTTCAACAGCTACGACATTTACGGCAGCCAAAGCCAAAGCGGCCCCTTCGTACTTTTGGCCACTATCACCGATCCTGCCCAGGCCGCTTATTTCCACATCAACCCAAGCGGAGAGCAATGGTTTTTCTACCTCCTCAGCAACTTCAACTGCCCGGGCGAAGTGGCCATCCCCTCCGACACGCTGGACAACCGACCGCCCGTAGTGTCGCCCATCCGCAGCGTCACCGTGAATGGGAGCAATGTACTGGTTAGCTGGCAGCCAAGCCCCTCGCCGGAGGTGATTGGTTATGTCATTTACCGGGAAACACCCATTGGCGTCGTCCCGGTGGACACGGTTTTCAATGGCACTACTTACCTCGACCTGAATGCCGACCCTAACCAGCGCGCAGAAGGCTACCTCGTCAATGCGCTCGACCAGTGCGGCAACACCAGTATCTTCGATCTGAAACACAAGACTATTTTTATGGTGGCCTCGGTAGAGCCTTGTGAGCGTGTGGTCTCGCTCAAATGGAACCCCTACCAGAACTGGGCCGGAGGTGTTTCAAAACAAGAATTATGGGTGGGAGAAAATGGAGGTATCCCTTCCCTGGCGCATACTTTGGCGGCCTCCGATTCTTCTTTCAATTTCATCGTTTCGGTGGACAGCAGCGACTATTGCTTCTACCTTCAGGCCTATGAGGCCGGCACCGCAGAGACCTCAACCTCCAATGAAATCTGCCTAACTGCCGCCATTGTGCAGCCCGCCAATGTTCTTTTTACAGAAAATGCTTCTGTAGTTTCAGACAATGAAGTGGAAGTGACCTGGCAATGGAACACCAACGCAGAAATAAACGGATACAGCATCCTGCGATCTACTGACAATATTGATTTCCAGGCTATTGATACGCAAACTCCAACTTTCCCCCTGTCCCAGCAAAATACTTTTACTGACATGGCGGCCAGTCCCGGCGAAGGGAAGGTGTTTTATCAAATTCAGACCACCGATAACTGTGGAACAGATGCGTTCTCCACCTACGCTGCCACTATTTTCCTGGAGGGGTCGTCCCTGCCAGGCAACATCAACCGGTTGGAATGGACCAACCTGGACATCGAAAATGCTACCGCCATTTCTTATGATGTTTATAAAAGACTGGATGGGCCGGCTACTAAAATAGCCACGGTCAACAGCCCCACTTTGTTTCACGAAGACCTGTTCGATCCGTCGAACCCCCGTGAGGCGCTAGCCTGTTATTATATCATCGCCAATGCTGTTTTGAACACGCCGTCGGGAAGCACATTGTCCATTGCCAGCCAATCCAATGAAATATGTATCCAGCCACCTGTGCTGATCTACGTTCCCAATGCCTTTGCCCCTGAAGGCATCAACAATGAGTTCATGCCGCTGCTCGTTTTGGGCGATTTGCTGCATTATGAAATGCACATTTACGACCGGTATGGCCAGGAGCTTTTTTTCACCGACATCCCCGACGCAGGCTGGAACGGGAAAAAGGACGGCCACTTCATGCCGCAGGGCGTCTATGTTTACTTGATAAAGGCAGTGCAATCCAATGGACGGGAATCGGAAAAACGAGGGACGCTATTATTGCTCCGTTAAACGCCCCTGCTTGCCATAAAATAAAGACCTTTCCCTGCGGGCATTTTATTTGCCTGTCAGTAGAGGGGAATGTAGTTTACGCTATCAACGATGAACCTGCCCTCGATGTCTTTATCAAATATTTTGGCTACTTCAATAACTCGGAAGGAAGGAGAAAGCTTTTCTGCCTTTCCAAAGGGTAAATCACCTCGATCGCCCAGGCACAGGGATGGGATTGGCCATTTGCAAAAAAATAATCAAAAATGCACAAAGAGGACATCTGGTACAAATCCAGGCTTGGGGCCGGCACCACTTTTAATTTCACCATCCCACAATATGGCCACCCCGCAGATTGATCCGCCGGCCTGGCTTCCACAACACAGAAAAAATAATGCGCTAATTGAGAACGGATTTGACATCCTTTAAAAAAATCCCTTACATTTGCATCCGCTTTGAAAAAAGCACGTTGTACTAAAAATACGGTCGGTTGGCCGAGTGGCTAGGCAGAGGTCTGCAAAACCTCGTACAGCGGTTCGACTCCGCTACCGACCTCACCTTTAACATAAAAACCAGTGCCGTCACGGCACTGGTTTTTTTTTGACTATTGAGGAAAGGTAGATAGAGGTCATGCATCTTTTACGAATTCCCTCATCTTTTATCTATCACCAATCTTTCATTCTTCTATGCTGGGTACTCTACAAAATTCCTCGGCGTCTCGTAAAGCCTTACGGCCAGGTGGTATTTTTCATCTAAATGCGAGCGCAGGATGTTCCAGATAACCCAGCAAATGTTTTCGGCAGTGGGGTTTAAACTTTTAAACTCTTCGGTATCAATATTTAAGTTTTTATGGTCAAACCGCTTCTCTATTTGGCTTTCGATTAGGTCCTTCAATTCTTTTAAATCAATCAGGTAGCCCGTCTCCGGATCCACTTCGCCGCTCAGTTTTACCTCCAGTTCGTAGTTGTGCCCGTGGTAGCTGGGGTTGTTGCAAAGCCCGAAAACCTGTTGGTTTTTCTCGTCCGGCCATTTGGGATTGTGCAGGCGGTGCGCTGCATTGAAATGTGCTTTCCTGAAAACTGAAATTCTCATGCTTATTGTTTTTTAATTCTCCCAAACAACGTTTTCAGGGGAAAGTTGGGGCAAAAAAAAAGCCCTGGCAAAACGGCGGGGTTTGTGTCCCTCAAAGTCGTTTCGCCAAGGCTATTGTATCTTGAATCTTGAAATCTTTATACCGCCAGGAAAATCTACCTGGGCCTTAAATTTCCAGTTTCCTCAATAAGCCCCTGTCCTTGATTTGCGCTTGAAAGATTTCTTCCCGGCCGGGCGCTCGCTCCGTGAATTGCTGCCCCCTTTTGATGGCTTTATGAAATGGTTTCTTTCAGAGCCACGTTCCCGCCTGAAAGACGACCTGCCGCCGGATGACGATCTGCCACGTTCCGGCTCCGCTATTTCAGGATAAGCGTTGGGGTTCAGGCCACCGCCAAAATGGAGTTGTAACAGAGAAGCCAGCACCTGACTGGGTTTCCCGGAGGCTAATATTTCCTGTGCCAGTGTATGGTAATCTTGTGGGGCTTCTGTTTCTGCTGCTGCAAAAACTTTGGCCTTCATCGCATTCCGTTTAGCTTCTATCACGGCTTGCCCGGCTGGCAAAATCGCTTTGTTGATAGGCGTTTTCGTCTGTTCCATGATGTAGCGGATCTTGCGGAATTCGCCGGGTGTCACGAATGAGATCGCTTTGCCCGTCTTGCCAGCCCGCCCTGTGCGCCCGATGCGGTGGACATAAGCCTCCGAGTTCTCCGGCATGTCGAAGTTGATGACGTGCGACAGGTCGTTGATGTCAATGCCCCTGGCGGCCACGTCGGTAGCCACAAGGATGGTAGAATGGCCCTTTTTGAATTTGGCCAGGATGCGTTCCCGTTGTGCCTGTGTGACGTCGCCGTGGAGCGCTTCCACATCCAGGTTCATGCCGCTCAATTTGCTGGCCAGCCTATCGGCACCCACCCTTGTGCGGCAAAAAACAAGGGCGTAGAATTCTTCTTCTGTATGGATGAGGCGGTGCAATGCCCGCAACTTGTCCTTTTCATACAGTTCATAAAAAATCTGATCCACGGTGTCGGCAGAACGCTGTTTAGCGGCCACTTTCACCTCGTCGTAGTCGCCCATGAACTTCCTGGCCAGCTTGACGATAGCGCTGGGCATCGTTGCGGAAAAGAGTAAGGTTTTGCGATCTTCCGGCACGTGGGTAAGGATAGTTTCAATATCCTCGATGAAACCCATGTTCAGCATCTCGTCAGCTTCGTCGAGCACGAGGTACTTCACATCATTGAGTTTCAGCGTTTTGCGGTTCAGGTGGTCAATCGCACGGCCAGGTGTAGCCACAACGATATCTACGCCCTCTTTCAGCATTTTCAACTGTATGGCCATGCCCTGGCCGCCGTACACGGGCAGGATGCGGATGTTGCGCTTTCCCTTCAGGCTTTCGAGTTCCTCGCACACCTGGCTGGCCAATTCGCGGGTAGGGGCGAGCACGACGGCCTGCACCTTGCGCAGGCCGGGCGTGATGCGCTCAATGATGGGCAGGCCAAAAGCAGCCGTCTTGCCAGTACCCGTTTGGGCCTGTGCAATGATGTCTTTTTCGCCGTTAAGTAAGAGTGGAATGGTTTGCGCCTGGACAGGCGTGGGGTGTTCAAACCCCTTTTTCTTGAGTCCTTCGAGGATGTCAGCAGACAAGCCGAGATCCTCAAACGTCAGTTTGGAATCCATGAAATGATTGAGTTAAAATAACTGTTCAAGCGGTTTAGAATGTATCAATCTGAGAAGTCGGGAACGTCCTTTGGCCAAAAGGCCGACGTTCGGGCGAGTACTCAGGCGGTTTAATACAATTCATTAAATCTCTTTGATAGCCATTTGACTCGCATTTCGCAGGTGCTTTAAAACACCTTCTGTCTTTTCAAACCCCGTCTAAACCTTATTAAACGGTCATACTTTTTAAAAATGCCTTGCGTCTGATAAGTTTTCAGCAAGGCTTCGTGTAAAACGGGCACAAAGGTAAACGGGATAATTGAGATTGCAAAATTTTATTTTGTCATCCTCAATTTCACACCCTTATTGCTGTAAAACTGATAATTTAATGGTGCCAAGCTTTTAAAACCAGCTCTGTCCAAACCCACTTTTTAAGCCGTTTTTAAGTTTCGCTTAAGCTGAAATCAAATCGCCCGCCGCCACATTTGTAAAAAAATAACGACCATGATTTCAGCTACCCACCTGCACGCCATGATTGTGCACTTCCCCATTGCCCTGCTGTTTGCGGGTTTCCTTTCCGACTTGCTTTCGCTGACCACGAAAAAGCCTTTTTTCAAAACCGCTGCGCTATATTTGTTAGTGCTGGGAGCGCTCGGCGCCGTGGTAGCCTACCTCACCGGCAACGCTGCCGGCGAAGGAATGGACGACGGCACGGGTCTCGGCAAGGCGATGGAAATACATGAAGATGCAGCCCTGCTGACCCTGGTGCTCAGCCTTGCCGCTGCGGCCTTCCGGGTGGCCATCGAAATGACCAGCTTCAAGCCGAAATGGGGACATGCCGTTTCCGTGGCACTCTTCGCACTGGCCATCGCTTCCGTCGCCCGCACGGGCTACTACGGCGGCGAACTGGTATTCAAACACGGCGCCGGGGTGCAGTTGGAAATTTCGCTGACGCCGGACGCCGGGCAGGAGTGATTTTTTATAACTGACTGAATTTTAGTTTTTTGTAATTATTTACGCTCACCTGCCTTGTCTTCGACAATGACAAAATGGGGTCGTAAACAGTTACAGTTTTTTAAAACAACCGCATGAGGATTCTACTCGCAGAAGACGAGATTTCCATCGCAAATTTCATCCGGGAAGGGCTGGAGGAGGAAGGCTTTGCCGTGGACGTGGCCTACAATGGCAGGGACGGCCTCCGCATGGCGCTCGACAACCTCGAAGAGTACGACATCCTGCTGCTCGACTGGATGATGCCGGGGCTGAGCGGCATCGAAATTTGCCGGCAGGTGCGCAGGGAAAACCAGCACCTCCCCATCATCTTCCTGACAGCCAAGGACGGCGTGGACGACGTGGTGTTCGGCCTGGAAGCCGGCGCCAACGATTACCTCCGGAAGCCATTTGCCTTTGAGGAACTGCTGGCCCGTATCCGGGTACTGTTGCGAAATCCGGCGGGCGACCAGACCGTTTTTCACGCCGGTGGCATCGAACTCAACCTCGAAACCCACCAGGTGACCAAAAACGGCTCCCTCGTCGAACTTACACAAAAGGAATTTGCCCTGCTCGAACTCCTGCTGCGCAACAAGGGCAAAATCACCCGCCGCACCCGCATCATTGAGAAAATCTGGGACGTCAACTTTGACCGGGACACCTCGGTCATCGACGTGTACATCAATTTTTTACGCAAAAAACTGGACGACCCCGGCCAGCCGTCTTTCCTCCAAACCGTCCGGGGCGTGGGCTACCGGGTCAACGACGACGCATGAAACTCAGGTTCAGGGAGCGCATCGCATTGTACAATCTCGTGGCGGCAGCCGTCATCACGAGCCTTGTTTTTCTGGTGGTGTACGAGGTGGTTTTCCGCACCGCCTTTAGCCACCTCGACCAGGATTTGCGCACCGAGCACGACGAGGTTATCCAGAGCCTCGCCTTCGAAGGAGATTCCATTGTCATCGCCAAAATGTCGGAGTGGGAAGAGCAGGAACACCAGCAGGAGGAGGTCAACCCGACGTTTTTGCAGTTGGTGGACAATCAAGGAAGGCTGCTTTTTCGCTCCTCCAATTTGCTGGCCGACCGTTTTTCCTTTGACCCCAACATCGTAGCACCCCATTTTTTCAACACCATTTTGAAAGACCAATTGGTGCGGCTTGGGCAGTTCCCGGTCAAGGACAAAAAAGGCAAAATCCTTGGACAGCTTTCCATCGGTATTTCACGGGCAGAGTCCACCGTTATTTTGAAAAACCTGCGCACCACGCTCTACGTTGCCTTCCCGTTGACGCTACTGGTACTGTACCTGGCCGTTTCTTTTGCGGCAGCAAAAAGCATCGCCCCGGTGCAGGAACTTATTCAAGGTACTGCCGCCGTCAGTGAAATGAACACCAGTGTCCGCTTACCTCTTCCTCCACATGAAGATGAGGTGCAGCAGTTGGCGAAAGCCATCAACGACCTGTTGCAGCGCATTGAAAACGGTTTTAAACGGGAAAAACAGTTCACCTCCGATGCCTCGCACGAGTTGCGCACGCCGCTGGCCGCCATCCGTGGCACCCTGGAGATTTTGATTCGAAAACCCAGGGAATCAACGCATTACGAAGAAAAAATCATCCAGGTCATTCAGGAAGTGGACAAAATGCACCTGCTGCTCGACCGCCTGTTGCAGCTGGCCCGGCTGGAATCGGGGGCCGTTTCGCTGGAAAAAGAACCCGTGGAACTGGCGGGCGTTTTTCAAATTTTGAAAACAAAAAACCAGCCCGGACTGGCCGCCCGGAAGATGGATTTGCACCTGGAAATCCCGCCTGCCGCCGTGGTGATGGCCGACCGCACCTTCCTCGAAATCCTCCTCAACAACCTCCTCGGCAATGCGCTGAAATACGGCTCCGAAGGCGGCAACATCCGCTGCACCTGGGACGAAACCTCCCGCTCCCTGACCATCGCCGACGACGGTCCCGGCATTCCGGCGGAGCATTTGCCGCACCTGTTCAACCGGCTGTACCGGGCCGATGCTTCCCGCAGTTCGCAGGTGCCGGGCAGCGGGCTGGGGCTTTCGATTGTGCAAAAAATTGCCCATTTGGAACAGATTGAAATCAGCGTGGAAAGTGAGGAGGGGAAGGGCACAAGTTTCACGCTGCGCTTTCCAAAGGTCTGAACCTTCTTTTCGTCTCCCGTTTTTTAGCTGATTTTAAGAAAACCCAAAGGTTGCTTTAAACCTGACAGGGCCAACTTTGCCTCATCAAATTCAGCCAGGAACGTCATAAACGCTGTTGCTGAAAATTTCACTAAAAATAATTTCAACATGAAAAAGTATGCTGTCATCCTGGTCCTTTTTGCCGCCGGCTTCTGGACCCTGCTCCCATCCTGTAGCAATCCGAACCAACAGGAAACCACACAGGTAGGAACCACCCTGCAACAACCCGCCGAGGGCGGCGCCGTTGCCCAAACCGTTGCCCTGAAAGAAAATGAAGAGGGTGATGAAGACGAAAATGAAATGAACGAAAATGAAAATGCCGAGGCTCCGAACGCTGCCACTGGCGATGCGAAGACGACGATGATTAACAACCTGACTGACGCCTTCAAAGGCGAAACCACTGCCAGCGCCAAGTACGCCGCCTACGCCAAAAAAGCGCAGGAAGAAGGCTACCCGCAGATTGCGCTGTTGTTCAAAGCGACCTCAGCCTCGGAGAACATCCACGCCAACAACCACCGCTTTGTGCTGGAGGACTTGGGTGCGACCATCCCGGCTGTCAAGCCAGATTTTACAGTGAAAACAACCGCTGAAAACCTGAAAGACGCCATCGCCGGCGAGAGCTATGAAATTGCGACGATGTACCCGGATTTCATCAAAAACGCACAGGCTGCCAACGGCAAACTGGCCCTCATCAGCCTCAACTACGCTTACAAAACCGAACAGCGCCACAAGCCGCTCTACGAAAAAGCACTCACTGCACTGGAAGGCAAACAGGTGAACACCCTGGCCTCCGTTTACTACGTCTGTCAAACTTGCGGCAATACCTTCGATGGTGTTGCGCCGAAGCGTTGCAATATCTCCATGACGTCCTCTGACAAATTCACGAAGATTGACAAGCTGTGATAAAATTTGGCTGAGAAAAGGCTCAGGCCAAGCAAATAAATCATCCTAAAAGCGAGCCTCCGGTGTGCACATATCTCCTTGATTGAAACCGAGACATGCGTGAACCGGAGGCTTTTTTCGAAGAAATAAAAATCTTTAAAATTTTCCTAACTTGCTGATTTTCAGCAATTAAAATCAATAATCATGGACGCAACACATCTGCATCTCCTGCTCAACCATTTCCCCATCATCGGGACTTTACTGGGCGTAGGCGTCATGCTCTACGGCTACCTCACTGCCTCCGAACAGGTCAAAAAAGCCGCCCTCTGGACCTGGGCTGCCATGGCCGTCGTCGCCATCCCCGTCTTCCTCACCGGCGAACCGGCGGAGGAGTCCGTCGAAAGCCTGGCGGGCGTTTCCGAAGGCCTCATCGAAGCGCATGAAGACGCCGCCACCGTGGCACTCTGGCTCATGGAAGCCCTCGGCCTGCTCTCGCTCGTTACGCTGGTTTTTTATAAAACAAACCCCACCCTGTCGAAATCGCTGGTACTCGTTTCCACGGTACTGGGACTGGTAGTCTTCGGCGCCATGGCCCGCACCGGCTACCTCGGCGGCCAAATCCGCCACTCGGAAATCAGGAGTGGCATAGCTGCCAACAATGGCGGCGAACAGGGAGCAGAAGCTGAAGCGCAAGGCGAAATGGATGACGACGATTGACAGTTTTTTGTAAAATTTGATGAAAACCACGCCGTCGTGTGACGTATATCATGGAAAACCACGCCGCACGGCGGCATTTTGCCCGCAGGTTTTTTTCATCAAAAACAAACTGCCATGAATTTACTTGAAATCATGAACGCCACCGAAAAGGGCGTTTCCACTCAAAACATCCTGAAAGAAAAGGCCAGCGTCACCCTGATGCAGCTCAAAAAAGACGCTGTGCTGAAAGAACACCAGAGCATGACCAACGCCATGCTGGTGCTGCTGTCGGGAAAAGCGGTGTACGAGGAAAAAGACAGAACCGAGGCATTGAACCAGTCGATGGACTTCGTGCGAATCCCCGGACACGTCACCCATAAACTGACGGCGCTGGAGGATGCACAGTTACTGCTCATACAGTAGCACTAATGATTGTTTATTCACCGCCATTGGTCATGGGTTAACAACGCAATATAGGCTAGTAGCTTACCACCATTGGCTAAATCTATTTCACCATGAAAAATTCGTTTTTAAAACCAGTATGGATGCTTGCACTCGTTTTCGGTGCGGTACTTCTTTTAGCCAACTGTAAAAAGGACGACAACTTCGTGCAGAAGGACGTGCTGACCGTCAACACCACGGATGGCTACACGGACGTGAACTTCGTAAACTGCCAGTACAATCTCGACAACCTCCCGACGGAAACCCTCAGCGAGGCTGAAAAAAGCAGCATCCTGTTCATGCGGGAGGAGGAAAAACTGGCGATGGACATTTACATGACACTGCACGACAAGTGGAGTACGGCGCATGCGTTCCACAATATTTCGCAAAGCGAAATGACGCACACGGATGCCATGTTGCAGCTCATCGTGAAGTACAATTTGACCGACCCCGTCGGCACGAACGGCACTGGCGTTTTCGTGAACACTACCTTACAGACCATGTATGACGACCTGGTTCTGCAAGGCGAAACCAGCCTTATCGAAGCCTTGAAAGTAGGCGCTTTGGTGGAGGAAGTGGACATCCTTGACCTGAAAAATGCCCTCAACACATTTGTGGACAACCAGGATGTCGAAATGGTCTATGAAAACCTGATGGCTGCTTCCCGAAACCACCTTCGGGCAT
The DNA here is from genome assembly GCA_020636005.1 of Lewinellaceae bacterium. Lineage (GTDB taxonomy): Bacteria > Bacteroidota > Bacteroidia > Chitinophagales > Saprospiraceae > UBA6168. The sequence goes on along the minus strand of JACJYR010000001.1, from coordinate 2,793,336 downwards.
TTGTCAAAAACCTGACGAACCAGGGGGTGACTTATGTGCCACAAAAACTGACGCAGGCCGAGTACGATGAAATCATCAATGGTGACTGGGAGCATGGCCACCACGGGGGCTGACCCCGACAGAACGATTTTTGAAACCCATTAACGCAGGAAACGGGGCCATACTGTTTTCCTTCAGAAAAAGGCACGGCTCCCGCCTGTTATTTCACCAATTCTTTTAGACACTAAGCTCTTACTGATTCAATAGTCTTTCACGCAACCATTTTCATCGTACTTCCGAAAGCTCCCAAGGCATCTATTTTTGGTTTTATAAATCGAAACTGGATCGGAGTCCGTGTTCGCCCAAAAAGTTTTAGTTTTGCCGCCATTATGCGCAAAATAATCGCCATACATCTTCTCACATTGTTCCTGTTCAGCGCCCTCGTGCCGGTTCAGGTGCAGGAGGAATTGGCGAAATTGCCCACCCTGCTCAAACACTTTGATGAGCATAAAATCCAGACGCCCGACCTCAGTTTGTTTGCCTTCTTAGAAATGCACTACGGAGAAGAGTTCGCCCAGCACCGCTCGGCGCACGACCACTCCAAATTGCCAGGAAAAGGCGCTTGTAACCACCTTCACGCACCCGCTCCAGCGGTACTTCCGGTGGCCATTTTGACCACAGCATCCACGCCAGTCGCAGTGGCAAAGCAACCTGTCCTTTCCGACCAATCCTATACTTTCATTCTTCCCCACGACATCTGGCAGCCGCCACGAGCTTGATTTACGATTTACGATTTTGGATTTACGATTGCCGACATGCAGCAACGCTTGAATCTATTTCAACATGCTGACTGTTAGCACTTTATCGCAATTCCAGCTTTTGTAAATCAAACCCTTCCCATCGCCCGCCTGGCCTCACAATCGCCATTCGTAAATCGTAAATCGTAAATCGAACAATGCTCGACGCCATCATCCAGTTTTCCATAAAAAACAAAACCATCGTCGCCCTCGGCACGCTGGCCCTCATCGCTTGGGGCGCATGGTCCTTCACCCGGCTGCCCATCGACGCCATCCCCGACATCACCAACAACCAGGCGCAGGTACTCACCGTCTGTCCCACGCTGGCGACTCAAGAGGTGGAACAATTCGTCACCTATCCCATCGAAAACGCCGTGCGGACTATCCCTGGCGTGGTAGAATTGCGGAGCATCAGCCGATTCGGACTGAGCGTCGTCACCGTTGTTTTTGAAGAGGATATTGACAAATACCTCATCCGCCAGCTTGTCAACGAGAAGCTAAAGATGGCGGAAGAACAAATCCCAGCAGGTTTTGGCACGCCAGAATTGGCACCTGTCTCTACGGGTTTGGGGGAAATCCTGCACTACCGTATCGAACCATTGCCAGGCTATGAAGACCGCTACTCGCCCATCGAATTGCGCAGCATTCAGGACTGGATTGTGAAACGCCAACTGGCAGGTATCCCCGGCGTGGTGGAGGTCAACAGCTTCGGCGGCAACCTGAAGCAGTATGAGGTGGCCGTGACGCCCGCCCGCCTGAAAGCATTTGGCATCGGCATCGGCGAGGTATTCGCTGCCCTTGAAAACGCCAATGAAAATACTGGCGGCGGCTACATTGAGAAAAACTCAAACGCCTATTTTATTCGTAGCGAAGGTTTGGCAAAATCCATTGATGACATCAAGCAGATTGTGGTGCCAAGCGATGGCTCCTCTTCGGGGGGCGTGGTTCGCATTGGCGATATTGCGGAAGTGAAAATCGGCAGTGCCCTCCGCTATGGCGCCGTCAGCCACAACGGCGAGGGCGAAATCGTGCTCGGCATCGTCATGATGCTCAAGGGTGAAAATGCCGCACGGGTCATCCAGCGGGTGAAGGAGCGCATCGAAACAATTCAGGCCTCGTTGCCGGAAGGCATCACCATCACCACTTTTTTGGACAGGGAAAAACTCGTGGACCGCACCATCGCCACCGTGCAAAAAAACCTCATCGAGGGGGCACTCATCGTCATTTTCGTACTGGTACTGCTGGTTGGCAACTTCCGGGCGGGACTGCTCATCGCCTCGGTCATCCCGCTTTCGATGCTGTTTGCGCTGGGCATGATGCAGCTCACCGGCGTCAGTGCCAACCTCATGTCGCTCGGCGCCATAGATTTCGGATTGATTGTGGATGGGGCGGTCATCATCGTGGAGGCGACGCTGCATTTTCTAGGGGGGAAGATTTATAAACACGGAGGCACAGAGGCACAGAGTAGCACGGAGTCCTCTGTGTCCCTAAGTGCCTCCGTACCTCCGTGTTTAACCCTAACCCAAAGTGAAATGGATGAGAGCGTTCGCACCGCCGCCTCGAAAATCATGCGCTCCAGCGTTTTCGGCGTCATCATCATCCTCATCGTTTACCTGCCGATTTTGTCGCTGACCGGGGTGGAGGGTAAAATGTTCAAACCCATGGCCGAGACGGTCAGCTTCGCCCTTGTCGGGGCGCTGATTCTCTCACTGACTTACGTGCCGGCCATGAGCGCTGCATTTTTAAGTAAAAAAATAAAGGCGGAAGTGACCTTCGCTGACCGCATCATCCGCTTCATTCAAAAACTCTACCTGCCATCGCTCAACCTGGCTTTAAGATGGAAAACCCTCGTGCTCGGCTCCACGCTCGCCGTGTTTGTCCTGAGCATCTGGCTGTTCACCCGTATGGGCGGCGAGTTCATCCCCACGCTCGACGAGGGCGACATCATGATGCACGGATTTTGCAAGCCCGGCACCTCGCTCACGCAAACGCTGGAGAGTCACCGGCTGGCGCAAAAAATCATCATGGATAACTTCCCGGACGAGGTCGAGCAGGTCATTTCAAAAATCGGCAGCGCCGAAATCCCGACCGACCCGATGGCCCCGGAGACGGCCGACAACGTCATTTTACTGAAACCAAAAGACCAGTGGACAAAGGCTGACACGAAGGAACAACTCGTCGAAATGATTGAGGAAAAAGTGTACGAAGTGCCCGGCATGGCCTTCGAGTTCACGCAGCCCATCAAGATGCGTTTCGATGAAATGATGACCGGCGTGCGCTCCGACATCGCCGTGAAAATTTTCGGCGACAACCTCGACAGCCTCGCCCGTTCCGGTCGCCGTGTGGAAGACATCATTCGTGAAGTGCCCGGCCTGCAGGACCTGAAAGTCGAGCAAATCGAGGGCTTGCCGCAAATCGTAGCCCGCTACGACTATACCAAAATCGCCCGCTACGGCCTTGCTGTCAAGGACGTGAACGAGGCGCTGCGCACCGCCTTTGCAGGCACGGCAGCCGGGGCCATCTTCGAGGACGAGCGCCGCTTCGACCTCGTCGTGCGCCTCGCCTCCGACCACCGGGCCGACATCGAGGACGTGCGCCAGTTGCCCATCGCCACCCCGACCGGACAGCTTATCCCGCTCAGCGAAGTGGCCGACGTGAGCTACCGCCCCGGCGCTGCGCAAATCAGCCGGGACGACGGCCGGCGCCGCATCGTCGTGAGCGCCAACGTGCGGGGCCGTGACGTGGAGAGCGCCATCCGTGACGTACAGGCGGTTTTAGGTGAAAAACTGAAACTGCCCACCGGCTACTACTACACCTTCGGCGGACAATTTGAGAACCTGGAAGCGGCCAAGACGAGGTTGAGTATCGCCGTGCCGGTGGCGCTGTTGCTTATCTTCGGGTTGCTGTATTTCACCTTTAATTCCTTGAAAGAGAGCGTTTTAATTTTTACCGCTATTCCCATGTCTGCTATTGGCGGCGTGTTCGCCCTGCTGTTGCGGGACATGCCGTTCTCGATTTCGGCGGGGGTGGGTTTCATCGCCCTGTTCGGGGTGGCGGTGCTGAACGGCATCGTGCTAATCGCCTATTTCAATCAACTGGAAAAGGAGGGCGTGCGCAACGTGAACGAGCGCATCACCCGTGGCGCCCTCGTGCGCCTGCGCCCTGTGCTGATGACGGCGGCGGTGGCCTCGCTGGGCTTCCTGCCGATGGCGATTTCAGCCGGTGCAGGTGCTGAGGTACAGCGACCGCTGGCAACGGTGGTCATCGGCGGGCTGGTGACTTCGACGCTGCTGACGCTGATTGTGTTGCCGGTGCTGTATTCGATATTTTTCAGGAGGGATAAAAAGGTTGATAGAGGTTGATGAAGTTGATAAGGGTTGATAACCAACGGATTATCAATTGTTTTAAAAATGACTTTGCAAAGGCTTGGTCAGATTTTATTTAATGCAAAGAGGAACTCAGCAGGTGAGAAGACCGGGATTTGAGGGTTTGGAAAATCCTTTGGATTCCGGGTAACGATGGCATCAATTCTACCAAAATGCAGGGCACTGAAATATTGGATGGCATCTTCCAAATCTTTGAAACCGGAGGCAAGGGAGTCTTTTATGACAGTTTCATCCACGCCGGTAATAGTAGTGGTTTGGGTCAAGTCATTGAGTGTTTGAAATAGTTGGGGTTTTGTTTGGAATTTTCTCAGCACGTAAAAAATAGTGCTAAAAGAAAGGGAGGAACAAAAAAGGGAGATGACGCCCATTTCTGCCTTGATAAAAATTGATTCGGCATCTGCAAAAAACGGCTGGCGCTGAGTGAGATAGTCGAGCAGGATGTTGGTGTCGAGGAAGATGTTTTTCATTTTGAAAGATAGGCAGCAAGAAGTTCATCGCCGAGAAAGTCTTTGTGGTCAAAATCAGCCGGCAATTGGATGACACCTTTCAACCGCTTAAACGGTGATTCAGTTTGTTTTGGCGAAGTTTCGGGTTTTATCTCAGGCTTTAGAAAACGAGACTTAAGGCTTGCAACCTCTGCCTTCAACTCCTTGATAGTTTGAATCAACCGGAGGTATTCGCTTTCAGGAATGGTGATGCTTTTCATTTGAAAATCAAAATTTTACGATTATTTCATCAAATTTTTCAAAGCCTCAAAGTTGGCTTTTTCATCAAAGATGGCGGCAACGGGGATTTCAAACTCCGGCAGGACGATGCTTTTGATGTCGTCGCCGGGGATGAATTTTCCATAGGGCAGGTAGCTGGTGTCGGTGGGCACCAACAGGCCGTACTGTTCGACAGTTTGTTTGTCGGGATCAATAATCCAGTACTCACGGATTCCGTGGAGAGCGTAGTCTTCGAACCTGGTTTCCCGGTCGTGCTTCTTCGTGCTGGGCGAAAGGATTTCGACTACAAAATCAGGTGCGGGATGGAGCATGGTATTGTCGTCAAAAGTGGCGGCTTTTTCCTTGCCCCAAAAGCAAAGGTCTGGCTCGTAGTCATTTCGGGTAAGCGTAATCAATGCCTTTTCAACGGCGGTCGTGCCCAGTTTTTTCAAAAAGACAAAAGTCTTTAGCAAAACATTGAGGTTGTTGCTTGCTAAATAATGTCCCCGCTTCACCGGCGAATGCAAGACAATTTGGCCATTAATGAACTCAGCTTTGACGTCTTCAATGAGCCATTCCCGAAATTCCTCCCGGCGACGGGCTTCATCGCTAAGGATTGCTTGCATTTCCTGAAAAATCAGCACAGCGCCCGGGCTTTTTAAAATTTCACTAACTGTAATTTCCATGCGGAAAATTTTTGAAAACAAATTTATGGTTTTTTATCAGAACATACTGCTGGCGGTGCTGGTTGGGGCGAGTGTCCAAATCACTGCCCAAATCCCCCTCACCGAGCAACAAGCCATCGAAATGGCCCTTAAAACCCATCCGGCGATGGAGGCCACGAGCCAGCACATCCGCCAGCAGGAGGTGTTGAAAAATGCCGGGGCCATGTGGGAGCCTTCGCAGCTTTTTCACAGCATTACCGCTGACCCCGACCTCGGCATGTTCGGCACGACGACGGTGGGCGTCCAGCAGAATTTTCCTTCAGGAAAAATGACCCGGGCCTACCGTGAATCCTATGCCAGCCGCCAGGCACAGGCCGAGGCCCGGCAGGGCTTGACCCGGCAGGACATTGTGCGGCAGGTGCGGGAAATCTACCACCACCTGAGCTACCTCGACGGAAAGGCAGCCCTTTACAGCCGCCTGGACAGTGTATATCAACGAGTGTCAAAAGCAGCCGATGTGCGCTACCGGGCGGGCGATGTCTCGCTGGCGGAAAAACTGGCAGCACAGGACAAGGCCGCCCAAATCCGCCTGGATGCCCGGACGGTATTTCACGAAATTGAATTCGACCGCATCGTGCTGGGCCAATTGCTTGGGCTGAACGAACAAGTGCAGCCGGTGGTGGAGCGCCTGCACGAAGGTGAATTTTCCATCGCCGATACGACGTTGTTGCTAACATCAGCCTTGGCCAAGTATGGAAAAAGCGCCATCGAAGTTGCCCGCTCCGAGCAGGAGGTAGCCAAGGCAAAGTTTTCACCAACGGCTTCGGCAGGTTTTTACGGCCAGTACCTCGGAAACGGCGATGTGTACCCTGGCTGGCAACTGGGGTTGAACGTCCCACTGTTCCGTAAGTCGCTAAAAGCACATTCAGAAGCTGCGCAAGTGGGCATCGCCGCTGCCAGTGCAGAATACCGGCAGGCCCTTTTGCAACAGCAAATGGAGCTGGGCCACTTGCTGCACGAGCAGGAGAAGTACCAAATCCTGTTGGAATACTACACCGTGGAAGGAAAAATGCTGGCCGCCGAATTGCTGCGCACGGGCGAGTTGAACTACTCGCAGGGCGAACTGAGCTATGCCGATTTTGCCCAACTGCTGGAGCAGGCGGAGGGCATCGAATTGCAGCATTTGGAAAACCTGCTGGGGCTGAACCAGACGATTATCGAGTTGGAGGCGCTGACGGGGCAGTGATTTTGATTGCTGGATTGCTATATGGTTCGATGGTTGAGCAGCCATCCAGCCATCTAACCATCCAGCCATTTAACCATTTAGCAATCAACATTTTAAAATGAAAAATACCATTCTTTTCTCCCTCTTTTCGCTCACGCTGTGGGCTTGCGGCAACAACGAAAACGCCGAAACCGTCCAGGCATCAGCCGAACCGCATGCCGGGGCTGCCGATGACGGCAGCATCCACCTCTCTGCAGGCCAGTTGGAACAGGCCGGCCTCGAGTACGGCAGTTTTACCCAAAAAAGCCTGTCGGAAGCGCTGCGGGTCAATGCTGAACTCGTCGTCCACACCGAGCATACGGCGGACGTGACGGCCTTCTCCGATGGCATCATTTCCAGCCTGAACACGACGCTGAACGCCAGCGTCCGCAAGGGCCAGGTGCTTGCCACCGTGCGCAAACCAGACCTGCTCGACATGCAGCAGCAGTTTTTGGAAAACAAGGACCAACTTGTTTTCCTGCAGGCCGAGTACGACCGCTACAAGTCGCTGAAGGATGCCGATGCCACGGCCCTGAAGAATTTTCAAAAAGCCGACGCCGACCTGCGGGCCGCCAAAACGACCGGGCAGGTGCTCGCCGCCAAGCTGCGCCAGTACCAGATTGACCCGGACAAACTGACGGCGGCGAACCTGAGCACGCAGCTCTCGCTCGTCGCCCCGGTGAGCGGCATCGTGACGGACATCCGCTCGAACGTAGGCGCCGCCGTGCAGCCGGGTACGCCTGTTTGCGAGGTGACCGACCTGAGCCAGTTGCACGCCGACCTTTGGGTATTCGAGAAGGATATTTTAAAAGTGAAAAACGGCCAGCGGGTTGCGCTATCCTTTCCTGCCGAACCTTCAAAAAACTATCCTGCCGTGGTTTACAGCATCGACAAGGTGCTTGATCCTGAAAAGCGGGCCGTGCGGGTACATGCACGTTTGGAAGGCAATCCAACAGGGCAGGTAAATTTTGTGAATGGGGCATTCCTCGAAGCACGTATTGCCACGACTGATACCGGCGCTTTGGATGCCTTGCCAGAAACCGCCGTGGTGCGGGAAGGGGAGGAGGATTTCATTTTTATCCTTGAAAAGGAAAGTGGCGAGGGGAGTTTTTTCAAAAAAATAAAAGTGGCGAAGGGCGGTGCAGGCGATGGTTTTGTGGCAGTTCAAATGGTGGGGCAACTACCTGACAGGGCCAAAATTGTGACGAAAGGCGCTTACTATGTTTCGGCACAGGGGGCAGGGATCGAGGCTGAATGAGGTTAGGCCCTTTATTTTGCCTTATTCTTCCACAATTGCATCGTCAATCAGTTCGTCGCCATCGCCGTCGTGATCGTCAAAACCTTTCACCTTGCCTTTTTCGGGGGCTTTATATTCGGGGTCTTTTTTGATGGTCATTTCGCCGGGTTTGGGTGCTTTGCCTTTCATGTGGTAATCGCCCTTGGCAAACTTATCGGCCTTTTCCCAGAAACTGTCGTGCTTGGCAAACTCACTGCCGCCGGTATCGAGGGGTTTGTCGGCAAATTTTTCGTTGTTGCCGCTGATCTTGTCTTCCAGCTTTTGGTTGAGATCTTTCATTTTGTCTATCAGGCTGTCGGCGGTGTCGCCCGACTTGGCGGCTTCGGCTTCCGCTTTGGCAAAGAGATCATCTTTGGCCTGGGTGATTTTGGAGCCGAGGTCGGAGGCGAATCCTTTTGCTTTTTCGAGTGCTTCCCCACCTTTTTCAAAAAAGGCTTCGCCGACATCCCCTGCTGTTTCCCCAAATTTATCGGCCAGGTCGCTCCCTTTTTCCATTACCTTTTTGCCCACGTTTTCTGTAAAATCCGCTGCTTTGCCGATTGCCTTTCCAGAGCTGTCGAGGATGGTGCCGCCCACTTTTTCAGCGGTTTCCCCCAGTTTATCGGCTATTCCGCTGCCGGATTCCATTACTTTTTTCCCGACACCTTCGGCAATACCACCCGCTTTTTCGAGGGCATCGCCCGATTTGGAAAGCACGGCAGCGCCGGTGGTGGTGGCCGATTTTTTGAGGGAATCGAAAATGTCTTCTTCTGGTTGTTCGATGGCCTTGGGCTGTTCGGCAGTGCCTTTCAACGGTGGCAATTCTAGCATTTCCTCGGTGTCTTCTGCCGGCGATGTTTTGGTTTCAGCAATGATGTCGTCCATGATGTCGCTGCTATCAGCCACAGGTTTGCCAACTGGCACTTCCTCATCGCTAAGTATTTCCTTTGCCTTTGCTTTAAGCGATTCGGAAGCCATCATCACCTTGCTTCCAACATCTTCTGCGAAATCTCCTGCCTGCTCCATCGCCTTGTCGGCTTTGTCCATGACGATTTTGCCTGCGCCTTCTACTTTGTCTTTGGCTTTTTCAAAAAATTCGCTGCCGCTTTCGGTCAGGTCCTTCCCTGCTTCTTTGCCCGCTTCATAAGCTTTGTCGGCGGCTGATTGAGTGACGGCTTTGGCGCCAAAAAGGAGTTTTTTCAAATCGTTGAGGAGTGCCATAATTTTGATTTTTTTTGTAATGGCTTAAAGGTAAAAACCGAAACGTTGAATACAATGGAATTTCGACAACAATAGGCCAATGATTATCCAAAAACAACCACAATCGCCTTGAATTTTGACAGACTTGCCAAAAATGGCCGCAGGTTCGAAACGATGGAAACCACTTCCTGAATTGATGACAGCTAATTTTCAACTTTTTAAGCCGCCACCAATTTTACGAATTTCCATTGACCCGTTCAGGATTTATGCTCTTTGTCGGGTTGAAATTCGTAAAAATTCGTGTCAATTCATGGCGACCTAAAATTAATTCCCACCTTTGCAGCCATTTAAAATCAATGGTTTTCGGTTGGATTCCGGACGGTTGAATTCGGCATCTGGCAAAATCAAAAATAACTTTCATGACGAAAATAACTAAATTTTCAATCGCCCTCTCCCTGTTAGCATTTTCCTGTACCAACAACCCGCCCCAGGACAAATACGATGCGATGGCCAAAGATCTTTGCTCCTGCATGAAACCCATGATGGAGCTCCAGAACGAAATGATGCAGGTGCTCGGCAGCGGTAACCAGGACGGCATGGCCGCATTGATGGAAAAAGCACAACAGATAAATACGGAAGGGGAAGCCTGTGTGGCAGAACTGGAGAAAAAACACGGAACCATTAACGGGGCAGAGGAAGAAGCCAAGGCCATGGAGGCCCTCCGCAAGGCCTGCCCCGATATCGTGGCCGCCATGGAGCAAACGGCCGCCCCCAATATGATGGAAGGGGATTTGCCGATGGAAGAAGAAGGTATGCAGGGCGTGCCGGAAGATACCTCTGAAGAATAAGCAGGTGGGTGTTTGCGGGGAGACCGTTCAGAGAAGTGTGTTTTTGAAAAAAAACACACTCTCACAATCAATCACTTGTGAGAAATTGACACGGTTAATAGAACATCCTCTTTGCGGGTGGCGATGGTAGTTTGTGCCAATCGCCACTCGTAAATGTTCGCCCGTGGGTGCTAATGTTCCTGCTTTGCAGCCCCCTTGTTAGCTTCCAATTTTTTCAGTTCCTCCTGGTCTGCAATTGTCCCTACCGCATCTTCCCACACATATATCTTCTTGCTTTTATAGTTGATAGCGAGCTTTCTTTCCTTTAAAAACGGTACACCCAAAATGCCGTCCAGCCCCAGGTTGAGGTTGCTGTTGAGTTCATCCAGGTTGGCGATCACCATCTCCCGATCTTCCTGCTCCCAATGGCCAATTCGCAAGTTTTTTATCCATCCTCGGGGACAAATTTTCCGTTGGTTTTTGATGCCGCGGACTTCCAGGTTTTTGGTCAATGTGATCTCACCCATTTTATTCTTCAGCAATTTTGATTGAAGGACGTTGGCCTCTGCACCCGTGTCAATGCCCAGCCGAAGTTTTTTCCCTTCAAATACTGCCTGAATGCAGGGGAAATGGCCGCTCATTTTGAGATCCAGCGAATCAGTCAACCGGTAGCTTGACGACCTGCACAACCGCTCGCCTTTTTTATTGGTGGGGAAAAACAGGGCATGCTGTTTGTCGAAATCGAGCAGCATTTCCATTTCATTGAAATTGGTATAGCCAATGATGCCGTGGATGGGGATTCCCTTTGTTTGCTCAAGGGGGGCCAGGTTAACCACCAGTGCAGTTTCGCCCGTGACAGGCAGTCCATCTATGTCCATGCTTTCGACTACCAGGTGCCTGGCTTTGCTCAACTCGCCGTGGAAGTCTGAAACAGCCTGGTTCATCCAGGGCACCTGGATGCCCTCGAAATAGCTGCCGTTCAGCACCAGGGCGGGAGAACCGGTATCCAGGATGAAATTGCCGTCGATGCCGTTGACAGTAGCTTGTACGACAATCGTGTTGCCGACCAACTCGAAAGGGACCAGGTACGGCATGGCATCATGCTGTGCAAGGAGGCGCTGTGCAAACAATACGAAGGCTAAAAGGTGGCGAAAAAATGTGTGCTTCATGGCGTTCATGGTTAAGTTGTTCCAGGTCAACAATAGGAAAGCACAGTTTTTTTGACTAATCCAACAAGGGGTGCCCGCCCGATTCGCAGGCCATGCGGTTTGTTTGACTTGTTTTTTGAAAATACGGTTAGGAATAGCTTGGGAAAACCTGGCCGTCAGGCCCGGTCATGTAGTGCGAGATGGCTAAAAAGAATGACGCAGGAAAGGACATATTGAAAAAACAAGCGTTGCTTTCGGGAGGGGAATGCAGCTAAATATGTCGGCGTTGGAAGTATTTGCAAAATATCTGCCAAAGAAGCCCATTGTTGCAAAAACAATGATTACGCCCTATCTTCACCGCCGCACAAAAATCACCTTGCATGGATTGGATCGGACTGCTGGCCTACTTTTTTTTCGGATACGTCGCGCTGTGTACGGTCTTTTATTTCACACAGGATTTTTACTTTTTCCGCCCCGAAACGCTGCCGAAAAACTTTCAATACCGCTACCCATTCCCCTTTGAAGAAGTCTCCTTCGACATGGAGGACGGCGGCTACATCAACGGCCTTCATTTCAAAGTGCCCAACGCCCGTGGCGTCGTTTATTATTTAAAAGGCAATTCTAAAAGCGTAAAGGGTTGGGGCAAATTCGCCAAAGACTTCGTCAGCAAGGGCTACGACTTTTTCATGGTGGACTACCGGGGCATGGGCAAGAGCAGTGGCAGGCGCACCGAAGCGACCCTCTACAACGATGCCCAACACATTTATCAATGGCTGGAAGAAAAGTATGGCGAAGCGCACATCGTACTCTATGGCCGCTCGATGGGCAGCGGAATCGCCACCCGGCTCGCCTCCTGGAACAAGCCCAAAATGCTGATCCTCGACTCGCCCTATTTCAGTTTTTTGTACCAGGTAAAAAGGTATGGCTTCATCTTGCCGCTCCGTTGGTTGCTGAAATACCAGATCCGTACCGATCAGTTTATCCGAAAAGTAAGCTGTCCGATTTTTATTTTTCATGGGAAAAAAGACAGGTTGATCCCTTATAAGCAAAGCGAAATGCTGCAAAGGGAAGCACCCAAAAATGTTAAACTGTTCTCCGTGGAAACGGCAGGGCACAACAACCTGCCCGACTTCGCCGAATACCACGAGTGGCTGTACGATGTGCTGAACGACGAGACCCTTTTCGTGAAATGGGCAGGGGAGATGAAATCCGCTGCATAGGGCCACCTGGCATCAAATCAAATTTTTTTTAAAAAGGAACTTTACAAAAACTCAAAACTGTTTACCTTTGCACCGCTTTAGCAGAAAGCATTTCAGTTTGGCCTATGGTGTAATCGGTAACACAGCAGATTTTGGTTCTGTCGTTCAAGGTTCGAGTCCTTGTGGGCCAACAACATAAAACCCTGACACACAGCATGTTGTGTCAGGGTTTTTTATTTGGGTACAACAATGGTACAACAATCATTCTGATTTAAGGGTACGTTTTCCCCAACTGTAATAATGACTTGCGGAATCAAACCATGCCCAATCCGCTAAAATGATCCAATAGCAGGCCATACCTTTACAAATTATGTGGCTTCTTACTCTTTTGCGGCCACTGCAATGTTTAGGGATATGCCAGTTTCAACCATTTTCCAAGCGTCTGGCCATTCCAACGTTGAAACCACAGAAGTCTATCTGGCCGAATTTGATAATGAAGTGATAGACAAGTACAATGAAATCATAATCGGCAGTTAAAAAGGGTAACTATGGCTGAAAACCAGCATATCGAATGGAAGTCCGTCTGGAAGGACGAATACCTCAAATGGATTTGCGGGTTTGCCAACGCCAATGGGGGACGGCTGGAACTTGGCAAGGACGACAAGGGGGACGTCATTGGCCTGGCCGGTACCCAAAAACTGATGATGGATCTGCCCAACAAGGTACGGGATATGCTGGGCATTATTGTGGACGTGGATTTGCACCTGGAAAAAGGAAAGGAATGGATTTCTGTGAAAGTCGAGCCCAGCCCTTTTCCTGTAAGCTATATGGGGCAGTACCACTACCGCAGCGGCAGCACCAAACAGGAACTGAAAGGGGCAAGCCTTACAAGGTTCCTTTTGCAAAAACAGGGGAAACATTGGGACGGCATCGCTGTCCCCCATGCGACCGTGGAGGAACTTAGCCCTGCCGCCTTCGGTTATTTCAGGAAGAAGGCCCTGCAATCGGGGCGGTTGGACGAAAAGGTGCTCAACCTGGAAACCGATTTGCTCATCGACAAGCTCCGGCTCAGGGAAAACGGCATGCTCAAACGGGCCGCCCTGCTCTTGTTCCACCCCGAACCGGAACGGTTCTTCACAGGGGCATTCGTGAAAATCGGGTATTTCCGCACCCCGTCCGACCTGCGCTACCAGGACGTCATCGAAGGGAACATTTTTGAACAGGTGGAAAGGACGATGGACCTGCTCATGACCAAATACATGTCTGCCCAAATCCGGTACGAAGGGATAAGCCGCATCGAGGAATTCCCCTATCCCAAAGCGGCCCTCCGGGAAGCCGTCCTGAATGCGGTCGCCCATAAAGATTACAGCAGCGGAAACCCCGTCCAGATCAAGGTATATGAGGACCGCATCAATATCTGGAACGCCGGCCAACTGCCCCCCAGCCTGACCATCGACAACCTGAAACAGGACCACCCTTCCATCCCTTATAACCCTGACATTGCCACGGCCTTTTTCCGGGCCGGGCTGATCGAGGCCTGGGGCAGGGGGACATTGATGATTATTGAGGAATGCGAAAAGCACCGGCTCCCACTGCCCGTTTTCGCCACTGACGAGGCAGGTTTCGGCATCGAGTTCAAAGCGGCAGAAAGAAAAATGTCGGGGAAAACGTCGGAGAAAATGTCGGGGAAAGTGCCGGAGAAAATCCTCGCACTCGTCAGCAGGGACGCAAAAATAACCATAGCCCTGCTTTCCAATGAAATTGGGGTGACCGAACGGACGATCGAAAGAAACCTTAAAAAGCTGCAAGAGGAAAACAGAATAAAACGGATCGGGCCGGACAAGGGTGGTCATTGGGAAATCATGGAAGGGTGAGATAAACCCCATCTTCCCTTTTTTCAACTTAACGATGGATTATTGGTACAGGCATATGGCGCTTGCATCCTCAATACCTTTTAAGCCGGGTTTGTGGTCCAACTACCGGGACATGACCAAGCCGGTGGCCATAGGCCTGAAAATCGGAAAGTTTGGGGCGGGGCATAAAGGCCAAATGGAACCGTTCCTGCGGTGGCCGGAAAAACATGAAAACATTGAAGGTGAAGCACGGGCCATTGGTCCGGTCCTTACGCCGAAGGAAACCATGGACAAACCCAGTTGCCCAGATTTGACAAATCCAACACCAAGGTTTCCCAATATACCAGGAACTATTGGCCCAAAAATCCTCTGAAACGCGGGCCGTACCTGTTTTGGGGGCTTCGCAGCGGTCAAGTGGCAAGGGGTGAAATCTTTTGTGCCATCTTGCGCTTTTGGAAACTCAGCACAGTATTGCTTACGACCTGTAAATGCCCCTTCCTTGTTCCAGACAGGTTCGGTCAAGGGCAGCGAGGGGAGGGCCAGTGCGCGCGGGCGCTGTCCATTTTACCCTTGACGGGTTCTGGCTGGGACATACCTTTGCATTTCAGGGTGTAAGTGATGCGAACGCCTGTCTCATATTCCTAAGGGGGCTAAATCAAACAGGGGCCAATTACAAAAGCAATCTTTCACATCCATTTACCGGCCTGCAACATAAACACCCGGCATCCTTGAAACCGCACAGTTCGTCAAAAAAATAAAGCGGGGAAACTGCCAGTATCCGAGACATTGTATAAAGCCGACTGGCAGCGATCCGGTTCATGCCCTTTTCGTATTTCTGGATTTGTTGGAAGGAAATGCCGATTTGTAGGGCAAGGTCTTCCTGGCTCATTTTGCGCATGCGCCGCAACGCCGACAAGCGCCGCCCTATTTCCAGATCAAAATACTTTTCCCCACCTGTTTTCATCCACTTTCCCCTTTCACCGTGCAAGGCACACATAACCTGTCCTATCCCGATGCCCATAATTTTTCGGCCATCGCCCGTTCCTCCGTACCGCTCACTTGCACATATATAGTAGTAGTCTGCAAATGGGCATGGCCTAGCCATAACTGAACCTGTGTAATAGGCACCATCATAACGGCCTGGACCGCAAAACCATGACGCAGCCCGCGTGCGGAGGCTTTGTGGCCTTTTATTTCGGCCATGTGCATGACGGCCTTGATGTGCCGGGAGGCGGTGCGGGTCGAAAAGTACCACAAACGGTTTTCGTCATAATAGGGGTGTGCCTTTAAAGTGCCAATATATGACCTCAACTCTTCCAACAAGGGATCAGGGAGCGGCACCTGCCTGAAAACCCCCTTTTTCCGTCTTTTCAGGGTCTGGATGATGACCGTTTTGTTGGAAAAATCTATCCTCGAAACACCAAGGTTGGCAATCTCGCTGATCCTGGCCCCGGTGAAATAGACCATCAGGCAAAATAGCCTTGCCTCTAAGGGGAACTGTCCCGCACAGGAATAAAATTTTTGCCTTTCTTCCTGGTTCAAGTATTTGCGCTGCCCGTGCCCGTCAAAAAGTGAGAATTCTGTTGTATATGCCATAAGAAGCCTTTGATCGGGGGGCACGGTATTAAACTGTCCTAGTATTATATATTCTCGGACAAATAGACAAGTGAAAAGTCCCTTTTCGTTCAATTTTTTGCCAAAACAACCCTTGTTTTCCAGAAAACCCCGGTTTCACACCCTCAAATTGGGCATCGGACTTGTTCGTTGTCCCTGACCTCGCCACAAAAAAAACAAGCCCGTGGCACACTATATATAATTTTCGGACACAAAAAAATTGCCTTATGTGTCCTGCTGTTTCAGCCTGTCCCGAACGACAAAGTATGCCTCCGGCAAGGAATGCCCATTGGTTAAGAGCCATAGCGCTGTTTGTCATGGTGTTGTCCCTGACGCAAAACAGCCTGGCGCAAACTGTCGATTCAATCGAAATCCGCACCATTGACATGCGGGGTCAGAATCCGGTATCGGCAAGCCTCGTCGCTATCAAGAATTCCCGCAACGATGTGGTAGTGGTACAGATTAGAGGCGGTAGCCAGGAACTCATTGAGCAAACCGAAGGGCAACTTAAGGCGCTGGTTAGCAAGGGGTATGACCGCCTGGGCGTAATCTTATGCGATTTGACCCCTGGCGAAATTGCGCCTGTCATTGGCATCGTGGCGGACGGCACTGTGTTCGCCGCCATAAAAGGTGCTCAGGTCAATGCACAGACCAAGCTGGACACCTATCGTCTGGTTAATGAAGCCTACCGGGAAACTGTGCTGCCGAAACCCAGCGACAGCCTGCGAAAGAAAAACTGACAACCACCTATTTTTTCAAACCCTGCGGTGGCGGCAGGCGGCGTGATTCTTCGACCTTGCCGTGTCCTGATTGCGCTTGTCCAGGCAATCCGGCGTCAGCGGTTTTGGATTTGGTGAGGGGAGCAAAGCCGAACGAAAATTCATCCGCAAGCTCCTCCGGTGCTTCCGGCAAAGCATCCATCACATAAATGTCGGTCACCGGAACAATTTCAACCTCGACATCATCGCCAGTATCAAACTCTGTTTCATAGCATCTGATGAAACCTTCAAAGGCTGCAATGCCCTTCCGGTTATTGGCCAAATCCCCGCTTTGTAAATCCTTTTGGATGAGCAACGCCTCGTCCAACTGCCGCTGTCTTATCTCGTATTCGGCGGCGTCTTTTTTCATGCCCTCTCGCAAATCCTTTTGACGCTGTTCCATCTCAACGAGCATCTGCAATAGGATTTCGTAGGAGGCGGGATCAGTGCGGTTAATTGTTTGTCCGGTTTTCAGTTCCCATGCGGTCACAATTGCTTCGGCTTCGGGAGTTTTCAAGCGCCCGTCTTCGTCAAAATTAAACGCGCCTTTTTCCTGAAAATACTCCAGTTCCTTTTGGAGGATTTCGTGCTGCTTGTCCAGTTCGGCCAGTGCTTCTTCGGCCTTGGCCATACGCTCCAAAAGTTCTTCAATCCGCTGTTGCAGTTCCTTGATGATGTCGTTGATTTGGTCAAGGGCTCTCCGGACGGCTTCCTTCCAGAGCCAGTCCCTGAAATCCTGGTTGCGTTTTTTCTCTTTGGAATAGAAAAGTTTGGAATCCGTCAAGCCAAGCCTGCTCAACAACCCGCCGGGCAAAATGTCGGGGTGGTCTTCGTCAACCTGACCCATCAGGGCCGCCACTTCCTTGTTCTGGATTTCGGTTTCCGCTACGGACTTGAACGTATCCGTCAAACCTTCTCTGTTCGGCCTGTCTTCCATCACGCTTGTTCCCCACAATTCTCTATGCCTGTATTATAGTGGGGAAATGGTTAAGAAATGGTAAAATCCTATGAATGTCGAAACGGAGGCTAATGAAATGTTTATGGTTCCAAGGCTTCTCGTGCCAGACCTTGCCATTTTTGTGTCATCTCGTCAGCCTTCTCATTCAAACCTAAGTCCGTGTAACATGCCGCAAACGCTCTAAATGCTACAGCCCTTAGAAATTTATCTTTATTCGACAACAATGCTTCGCAATAGGCATCTCTTGCTTCAAAGAATTTTGCCGTCTCGGTTTTGTCAAGAAGGATGGCGCATTCTCTCAAATTGAGGAATGGCACTACAATGACATCAATGTTTTCTAAAATTCTTTTTTGAAAAGTATCAATAGACTTTCGACTATCACCTTGAGCCATAAGACACCTGCAAGTTTCATAAAAACTGAACTTTTATGGTAAAAATGGAAAATTGTCAAGGAAAAAGTGTAACAATTTTTGAAATTCGAGTCATGGAAGAAAGAGCTTTCACAAAAAGAATTGATGAATCAATTTTCTAAAAAAATATTAGAATTTCGGCGAGACGAATCGAGTATGTCGAAGGCTCGTAAATGGCTGGCAAGAAGCTTCAGGTTAACTTGGGAAGAAACCGAAGAAACTATTAGTGACGTAATGATAGATCTGTATGTTAAGGACGCACGTGGAAAGTTACCCCCTGTAAAACATTTTAAAAGTTATTTTTATCAATGTTTGGAAAACCGTATAATTGAAGTGATAAAAAATAAAAAAAGAGAACGAATAGGTATGGATACCTATTTTCAAAAAATGGATACTGAAGATGAAATTGAGCGCATGAGGGTAATAAACAACAACATGGATTATATCTTACGAAATCTAAAACATATCGAACTAAATGAAATTTCAAGATTTATATTTTTAAAATATCACTGTGATGCCATGTCCTTTGACGAAATATATCAAATTTTGATACATGATTATGAGTATAAAGACTCTCCCAATACTTTAAGAGTGAATAAGCATAGGACATGCGTCAAAATTTATAGATACATAATAAAGCACCACCCAAATTTCAAGACCGATGAAATTTTCACTCAAACTGATGAATTATGAAGAATGACAAAAAGGACGAAGTGAGCGAAGCAATCCTCAAAAGGATTCGGAGGGAAAGTCAAGTCAATATGGACTTATCTGAACTGTTTTGGGAATACCGAAATAAAATGGGGGCTGATGAATGGACAGAAGAATATATTGAAAAAATACGTGTATCCAACCCAGAAGGAGATTTTTTGAAAAGAGTCGAAGAATTTGAAACGAGCAGGGACTACTATATCGGGGCTATCCAAGGGAACATTTTACACAAGGCCATGTTCTATTTTAGTATCGGCAAATTCTATTCAGAAAAAAATAAAAATTTAATTAAGAGCTTAATTTGTTTAACGGCCGCAATTGAAAATAACCCAATGCTGGTCGAAGCATACACTGCTCGGGCATATGTTTTTAGAAGCATGAGTTTCTTAGAAGAGGCAATAAAAGACTCTTCAAAAGCCATACAATTGAATCCAAGGTGTGAAGATGCCTATTATGAAAGAGGTTTAGCGTACAGCTTGGTCGGAAAATACAAAGAATCGATCTTGGATTTCAGGATGTTGATTAAAATATCACCACAGTTTATTTACGCATACCTTTACCGTGGTGATACTTACTTCCGATTAAATCAGTATAAATCAGCAATTAAGGATTATTCTAAGGCGATAAGTATCGCGCCAAGATTCTCAGAAGCTTACATATACCGAGCACTAGCTTATGAAAAATTAGGACAACTTGATAAAACTATTTTGGACTGCATACATGCCTATGTATTTGACCCTTTAGCATATAAGGCATACCTTATTGCAGGGGTAGCATCGCTTCGTAAAGGCCGCATAGAGAATGCCATTGAACATTTTTCAAAAGCAAAGGAGATTAATTCAAATGACGCCGAGGTTTACTTTTATCTCGGAGAGGCTTTATCTCTAATGGGGCGTGACACAGAAGCACTCGACGAATATTCTAAAGCAATAAATATAAATCCCCAATTTGCAAGGGCATATGAAGGGCGTGGTTTAAATCACTACTTTAATGGTCGTTTGACCGAAGCGATTTATGATTTTACCTTGGCGATCAAGTGTGAGCCAAACTTTGCTTTAGCATATTATGCTCGTGGGGCATCCTTAGGGGAAACTGGCCGCACAGTTGAAGCCATCAAAGAATTTGATAAAGCGATTGAAGTAGACGACAAATTGTACTGGCCCTATTATGGCAAGGGCTTAGCCTTTTTGAGATTGGGTCTATATAATGAATCAATAATCGAGTTAACAAAAGCATTAGATATTTCACCAGATTTTACTGATGCGAAATTCTGTAGAGGTATAGCATTCAGTAAATTAATGCAGCATGAAAATGCAATTAATTGCTACAGAAATGTTCTTAAATCAAATCCTGGTTTTGTGGGTGCATATATTAACCTGGGCATGGAGTATTATTATCGTCAACAAGAAAATGATGCTCTTCAATTATTGGAAAATGCAATTAAAATTGATCCGAAAAATGCTGAAGCCTTTTATAACAAAGCCCTTATTTTGCAATCAATATTTAGGTATGATGAGGCTGTTAATGATTATTCTATAGCAGTTAATATTAATCCAAATTTAGCCAGTGCATATAACAATAGGGGTATTATCTATGCCAATCAGGGGAATAGAAAAGCTGCTGAGAATGATTTTAGAATGGCAATAAAATTAGATTCTAAGTTCGAAGGGTATATAGAAAATCTTGAAATATTGATTAAATTTAAAAATAAATTTGACGTGATTAAAAACAGATTTAATAAATCTGGTATTTTGTTTTTTGAGATTAAACGCTTTTCAGTAGCTGCTTGATTATTTTTCAAAATTAACATCGGTTGTTTGTAACAAATTCTATTATTTGAATCTCTAAATTAGAGGGATGATAAAAGAATGTAAGCTCAATCCGCTCAATCTAAACATATCAATTATGAGTTATAATCCTTGATATGAATTGGTAAAGTTACATTTAATAATATTAGAATATTATTTATATGAAAATATTGGCAAAAAAGTCCTCCCCATATGAATGGGGAGAACATTTTAGGAAACCGCAAAAGAGCGGTGTCCAAGGCACAGCAAATGTGCACATAAATTAATAAAGTCAATCCAAATTCCAGGGAACGAAACAAGTCATTGGAAATAGCGGGCGGTGTCCAAGGCAAAGTACCTCCTTCCGAATGCCTTTCTTTTTTCGGTTCCTGGCCTAAACCATCAAAACTGTCAAACATGGGATTATTGAAAAGACTCCGTCATACGGAGAAGCTGTTCCCCCGCGTGCGCCCGTTAAGGAAGCCGAAACAGAAACCATTGAATATTCAAGAAATACCTGATGAAAACAAGTATGGGCCTCCACCCGATCTGCTGTTTGGCGAAATCGTCCATAAAGTCTCCATGACAGGGGACAGCGAGGCAATCGTCAGGCATGACGAGCTTTTCAGGGAACTTGAATCCAAAGTGTTCTCCTTGGCCAAGAATGTCCGAAGGGACCGAAATTTCGAGTCGCCAGAACTTACCCTTTGGCAGATTTATGCCAAATGCGTTGCATCTGCTGCCAAAATTGATGCAGCAATAGATTGGGCCGTAACCGAAATCATGGCCTCGCAAGGCGTACTGCAAAAGAAGA
The DNA here is from genome assembly GCA_020636005.1 of Lewinellaceae bacterium. Taxonomy (GTDB): domain Bacteria; phylum Bacteroidota; class Bacteroidia; order Chitinophagales; family Saprospiraceae; genus UBA6168. The sequence goes on along the minus strand of JACJYR010000001.1, from coordinate 2,771,986 downwards.
TTGGGGAAACGGACGAAGCCGCCCTGACGGAATCGTACCGGGCGCATTTCACCCGCACAAGAGCCGCCGAAAGGGATGCCATCGCACAAAAGGCTGTGCAGGTTCCCATCCTGAAGAAGGAACTGGCACAGATCGAGGAAAAGGAAGATACCGCACGTGACGCACGGATGGATTTGTTGACCAATGTCTATAAATCCAATCCGCCACAGCCCAAGTTTTACCACAAAAAATGGGGCTACAAGGCGGTTATGGCTGGAATATTCATCGTCGAGATCCCCATCAATTTCATTGCCATTAGGATGCTCGGTGAAATGGTGGACGTGGCCATCGTCCCTGTCACCCTTGTGCTGAGCGGGCTTGTGGCACTCGGCTCGCACCACATCGGCGTTTCGATTGCAGAGAAAAGATGGTGGCGGACGGCGGTGATTTCCACCACCACCTTTGCCCTTTGCTGCGTCGTGATAGGCCTTCGCATGAAGGCGGGCGGGGCATTGGCCCTTTCCATGCTCAACCTGATTGCCGTGGGCTTCAGCAGTTTCTTCGCCTATGTCCGGAACTTCGACATGCCCTATTTCCGGTTGGAGTCCACCGAAACCGTGGAGGGCATCAATGCTGTCCAAAAAAGGGCCGAAATCGAAAAACTGGAAAAAGGTGTTCCAGAGGAGCTGAAGGCCTTCGACAAGGAACTCCAGGACGAGGCCGGGCAAAGGGCGAAGTCCGACATACGCAAACTCCACGGTGCGGTGTCGGCAAACGGGCAGGAACTGCAACGGTTGGCTGGGTATAAAATCCGTGTATGCACCGAATTCAAGCATATCTATGAATTGGGCATTGCCCAGTGCAAAGGTTATGCGGAAACGGCCAGGAAACTAAACAACCTTCCGCAGATAGACTGGGCCACACTGTCCATTCCAACTTGGGAATGCCCAAACAGCGATTTGGACAAAAACCGCAAAGACGGTGGAGGTGGCAACACGAATGGCCTTGCCATGCTGGCGTTGCTGGCATTCCTGTTCCTTGGCCTGGTCGGGTGCTCAAAACCCAAGCAAATAGGTGGTGCCATAATATTTGACGAAACAGAAGAGGGCTACACAATGCCACAGAGCAGTGAAGTTGCCCCCGTCATTTCAAACATGATGGGCATACCAAGAAAGGGGGTGACGAACGACCACTTCGAGGTGACATTGGATGTGATAACGGACATGTCAATGAGCAGGAACATCAAGGTGGTATTGAACGAAGGAAAGGGCTTCTGGGGGAACTACGTCGAACGCTTGCGGGAAATGCAAGATTTCCATGCAGGCTTGATCAAAGGTGATACCGTCCTGAAGGACATGCCGCAAAAAGGGCTCAAACAAAGCTACGTCCAGGACTGCCTGTGCCGGACGGCCGTACCGCTTGCAGGGTTTGACACGTCCTTTGTCCTCGTTTTCAGCGACATGTTTGAAAACAGCGACAGTGTCAACTTCTACGAATACCGCAACCATCCGGAGCGCCTGTACGGCGTGGACTTCGACCTGATCGCTGGGAAACTCGACAGAATGTGCCCTGAAATGAAAGACGGTTCTTTGCGCAAGGTGTCAATTACGGTGGTGTTCATGCCTTCAAAAGAGAACGACCCTTTGTTCAAAGCGGTAAAGTGGTTCTGGGTACATTACCTCGTGGGAAAAAAAGGTGCATCCCTGCGCTTTGTACCACAGCTTGGCAACATATCCGTTACCGCCAGGAGTTGACCATTTATTTCATCAAGTCCGGCTGCCTTTTGGGCAGCCGGACAAAAACCAACCATCATGTTATTCGACAACAATGTGTTCTTCTCGGTCTGCGCAGCGGAAACCGGAGATGCGGAAGAAATCAGCGACCTCATAAAATACTGTGTGACACACACGCATGGCCGCTACTATACACCGGAGGAAATCTCCATCTGGACGGAAGCGTATTCAAAAATTTCGGTCGAGGAATGCATAGCCTACAAAGCCCTCATGGTATTCAAGGGCGATGAAAAGATATTGGGAACCATCCAATACGACGCCTGCGACAACATGATAAAAATGCTCTATGTCCATCCCTATTTTCAAAACATGGGTATTGGCGGCATCCTGTTACAATTCATGCTTGGAACAATAAAGCAGAGCGGCATACCGGAAGTAAACCTGAGCAGCAACCGCATCTTCATGAACTGGTACATCCAGAAGTTTTCGTTCGAGGTGGTGCAAAAGGAAGTCGTCATATGGGGCGGCCTTGAATTTGAAGAGTTCCTAATGCGAAGGACCTTTCCTGGAAACAAACGCTCGGCACCCAACTTGCCCAACGGGTTCCGTTTGAAAAGCTGGCCAAGCCTTTAGGGTTTTGTTAAAGCCATATTCCTCAGAAAACCAACCTTTTCAACACGATTTAAAAACAATCATCATGGAATTAGCCATCACCATCAAACTGGCTGCTATAGCCGTCGTCCTACTGCTGGCCGCATATTTTATCCTGAATGCGGTGCTGACCTACATTTCAAAGTTCTCAGATCAAATAAAAAAGATGACCAAGAACTTGATGATAGGAGCGGGGGCAGCCTATATCATTGGACTGTTTGCCGTACCTGATTATGTTTTGGGACTCTCAAAGCCCATCATTCAGATAGTCGGCAAGATAGCACCGGATTTTCTGGCTATGTAACAATCAGAACCCGACCCCTCAACCCAAGCATTACAGCAATTTCAGAAAGCCAATCAACGGTTCTGTTGTCAGGAATGCTCCTGCAACAGCCTGAATTCTCATTTTCTTATTTAAAAACTCATTACTATGTTCTTGAAAAAATTCTTCAGAAAAAAGCGGAAGGGCATTCTTCCCAAACCCGTTGTCCACCTGCCTTGTAAGCCTGGTGAGCACCTGACCTGGGCGGAATTGTTCCATGGCGTATTTATCCCGGGGAACGCCGGGAGCGGCAAAACGTCCGGGCCAGGGGCATGGTTGCAGGAACAAATTTTAAGGGATGCATCAAAACCGGGCATGACGGCAGTTTGTGTCAAGCAGGACGAGCGGATACGCATCGAAAAGACAATCATGGAAGCGGACAGGGGGGACGATCTGGTAATTATCAGTCCCGAAACCCCCTTTAAGGTGAACGCATTGGAATACGAACTTTTCCGCAAGGGCAGGGGCGGGGAAGTAGAGTACAACCAAGCCCTGGACTTGCTGATGGAGATTTTTGTCCTGGGGGAGAACTACCAGGCCGGGGGCGCATCCGGTGGGGAGAACGACAGGTTCTGGGACAAGGAACTGCGTATATGCCTGACCAGATTGATGATGCTGTTGGTCCTGGCCGGGGTGCCCGTCACCGTCCCCAACATGCGAAAAATACTGGTGGATGCTTTTGGCGAAACGGAAGTGGAACGATATGCCGCATTGTGGGCAGAGATTGAAAAGGGCGATGGAGCGGCCATCGGGGAATATGAGTCCTGGTGCAATGGAAATTTTTTCCTTTACTGTTTTGAGCGGGCAAATGCCAGGGAGGATATGACGCCTTCCGAACTGGATGTGATGCAACTTGTGGGGGATTATTATTTCAAGACATTTTACAAGATTTCCGAAAAGACAAAGGCCATTATTACCGCCTCTGCGATGGGGCTGTTCGAGCCGTTCATGACAGGGATTTTGAAGACCCATTTCTCCTCTGAAATGAGCGACGAGGTGCGCCCGGAAAAATGCTATGAAGAAGGCCGTCTCATCATCGTGGACATACCTTTGAAAGAATATGGCATTTCCGCTGTTTATGCGGCGGGCATCATGAAAAAACTCTTTCAGCTTTGTATGGAACGCCGTGTCGTCCAGAACGAGGAAAACCCCCGCCCCTGCGTGTTGTGGATCGACGAATACCACCTCCTGGCCAACCCCATCTCGGACGAAAAGTTCCAGTCCTCCTGCCGTTCAACCATGACCGCCGGGGTTTACATCACCCAGTCCATCAATTCCATCAAGGTTGCGATGGGAAGGAACAATGCCGAGGCAAAAACGAAAGTCCTCCTAACGAATTTGGGCACACAGATTTTTTGCGGCAATATATGCAACGATACCAATAAATATGCCGCCGACCTGATCGGCAAGGCCTTCATCAAGACCAAATCGGCATCCGTCAACACGGATGATAAAGCTTCCCATTCCACCAGCGAGCACCTGCACTATATCGTCCCGCCCGAGCACTTCACGACCCTGAAATCCGGCGGGCCGGACAACAACTTTAAAGTTGAGGCCATCATGGTCGTCCGTGGCAAAAAGTGGGCGACGGGCGAAACTTTCCGGGAAATTGTGTTCGACCAGCGCGGCAGGGGGAAACCCTTTTTTCAGCGGCTCAAACATTTTTTCCAAACCGTTAAATCCTTTTTCCAATGATCAATCGAAACACGGAGCGGGTTGTAAAGCCCTCGTTCCTGCCCAAGTTTTCCGATGCGGATATTTTCAAAGGAGTGGTCAATTCCGAGTTTTGGGGCCATGTTTTCCTCGGCGAAAAGAAAGCCCTCTGGATTGTCTTCAAGGGCCTTTTAAGCCTGAAAATAGAAATGTTCGTTTCGCCCCTGCGGATGACCCTGCGGTACAACCATGGTCGGCGGACAGTCGGCATTGTTATCATTTTGCTGTCGGCCACCATGATGATGGCCTTCAACACCCAGTCCTTCCTGGGGGCATTGTCCACCTTTGTCCCCTTTGCCGCCCCCATCGTCCCGTTTTTCATGTCCTGGGAAGAAATCAGCAGTTCTCTTTTCACCGAAATCCGGTCGGAAGCCTTGATGGTGTTCTGGATGGCTTATGGTGCCCTGTCCGCCCTCCACCTGATGCTGGTCTATCTGAGGAAGGACGGTGATGCCCCCCCAGCCGGGCGGGGCACATCCTGGCTCCACAGGTTGGTTTTCCAACATTTCAAGGTGGCGGAAACGGCGGTGCAACGGGTGGTGGAACCGTTTTTGGTTGGGGTTGTAGGCTATCTGCTAATAGGCACGGATACGGATTTCACCTTTGGATTATTTCTAATTATTGCCGCTGCCTGCTTGTTCGTACAAGAGGTTTTTGATGCGGTGATGCAATTCTCCATCACCTAAAATGAAGGGGCATGGGCGTAGTAAAAAACCAGTTCAAGGGGCATGTTGAACGTGATGTCTGTAACGATTTTTTTGCTTTCTGCTATGGTTGCTTTTTTGATGTGGGCCGATGCTTCCCCTGCACCGTTTTTGCGCCTGCTCCTGGTGGCCCTTGCATTTTGCCTTGGGTTTGTTTTTTGCTTCCGGGCCTGCACTTGATGGCGTGTCATTTTGGGTTCATGCGCTTGTGGATTTTCACTGGCCGCCTGTCCGGTTCACGGTCCAATGGCCCCTATTGCATTGCCCAACGGCCCCGCCAATATGGTACATATGAACCCCGCTGCACCAATGGCGATTATCAGCACAGCGGTTTGCGGCACGCCCGGTTTTTTGAACGGAAGCTGATTGATTTATCCACGCCACACGTGCGCCGGGTTGCCCCCCAGGAAGCAAAATCCGGCGCACGGCCAGTGGCGGGGTGGGCAAATCCCACAGGAAAAGTCATGCCCCAAGAACCCATAAATTTTGACCCAACCCCATATGCCGAACGGGTTGCCCATACCATAAGCCAGCCCGCCCGGTTTTGCTCTGTGGGGGCAACCGTGCGGACTGGCAAGTGGGGGCACCCAAAAGAAATAGCATTAATTAAAACCCTAAAAAAGGGCCGATTGCCATGATGCGTATCCACATAAACAAGAATGTCGAAGGGCTGGTGTCCTACTTCACCAACTCCCTTTCAAGGGACGATTATTTCTTTGAGGAGGGGAAGAACGTGCCGGGGTACTGGCACGGGAAACTGGTGGACGAATTTGGGCTTGACCGCCGGGTGTCCCAAAAGGATTTCAGCGCCTTTGCCCACAACATCAACCCAAAGACCGGGGAACGGTTGGGCCTGCGGGAAACCGAAGGCCGCCGCACCTCAATAGAGTATTGTTTTAATGCCCCCAAGAGCATTTCGGTCGTGATGGCGCTGACGGGCGACAGGGAAATCCTCAACGCCCACAGGCTGGCCGTCAAAAAAGCGATGGAGGCGGTGGAGAAGGACATGCACACGCAGGTCAGAGTGGACGGGCAGAACACCTACCAGAAAACGGGCAACATGCTCTATGCCCGCTTCGACCATTTTACGGCACGCCCTATAAAGGAGGAAAACCACCCCCATGCAAGGTACAGTGCCGACCCCATGCTGCACAGCCACTGCATCGCCCCCAACGTGACCATGCACAACGGCCAACTCCGGGCATTGGAGGGGTCGGTCGTCCACTCCGTCGCCCAATACTATGAGGCCGTGTACCACAGCCATTTGTCCAAGTCCCTGCAGGACATGGGCTATCAAATAGAACGCACAAAGGACAGGTACGAGATAAAAGGGGTTTCGAGGAATGCAATTGAAAAGTTCTCCAACCGCACGGTGGAGATAGAAAAACTGGCCAAAAAACTGGGGCTGACGGACGCCAAAAAGAAGGGTGAACTTGGGGCAAAGACCCGCCTGCACAAATCGAAACTGGATGCGGGTGCCGACCTGAAAAAAATATGGCTGTCCCGCCTGACCCCCAAAGAGCTGGATGCCATCAGGACCGCCAAAGGGAAAGTAGCACAGCCACCCAACCCAATAACCCCGAAAGGGGCCATCGACCGTTCGCTGGAACACTGTTTGGAGCGCAATTCGGCCATCCCTGCGAAAAAACTCCTGGCCCATGCGCTGACCCTCGGCTATGGCGCATTGACACCCAAACAGGTGCGGGATGAACTCAAATCCCGCAGCAATATCCTGTATGCCAAAGACGGATACCTGACCTACCTGACCACCAAGGAAATGGTGCGGGCGGAAGACCGGATGATAGAGTTTGCCGCAGGGGGAAAGAACACCGTCAGGCCCATCCACCCTGCATATCAAATCCAACGTGGGTTCCTGAACGCCCAGCAGCGCAGGGCCATCCACAAAATACTGAACTCGACCGACCGGGTGTCCGTCCTCATGGGCGCTGCCGGGGTGGGAAAGTCCACCCTGCTGGTGGAGATAAAGGAGGCGGCGGAACAAAGGGGCGGCCATGTCGTGGCCATAGCGCCATCAAGTGGGGCCAGTAGGGGCGTCCTTCGGGAAAAGGGCTTCGAGGGTGCCGATACGGTTGCCAAGTTTTTAAGGGACGGGGAAATGCAAAAACAGGCCGCCGGGCAGATCATCCTGGTGGACGAGGCGAGCCTTGTGGGTGTCAAGACCATGAACAGCATATTCGATACGGCCCGTAAAGTAAATGCGAGGATCATTTTGTCCGGCGATGCCCGCCAGCACTCCAGCCCGGAGGCGGGCGACGCCCTCCGTCATTTATCCGAAAAAGCCAGCCTGAAAATAGCCCATGTGGACGAAAACCTGCGGCAAAGGGGCAACCCCGACTACAAAAAGGCCATCGACCTGTTGGCAAGGGGCAGGGCAAGGCAGGGGTTCAACCAACTGGACAGGATGGGGGCGGTCGTCGAGGTGGAAGAAACGAAGGAACGGCACGAAAAAATAGCCGAGGATTATGTGCGCTCGGTGGAAGCGGGGCGCAGCGCCCTGGTGATTTCCCCGACCCATGCGGAAGGGCGGCTGATTACGGAGGCCATCCGGGAAAAAATGAAAGGGCGTGGGCGTATCGGCCAGGAAGAAAGGACCTATACCATCCAAAGGAACCTGTCCCTCACCGAGGCCCAAAAGAAAGACCCCGCCGTGTACGAACCCGGAACGGTTGTCCAGTTCCACCAAAATTACAGAGGTGGCTATGTGGCCGGGCAGCCCTACGAAGTGGTGTCAAAATCAAAGGACGGTAAAATCCATATCGCCAAAGCGGGGGAGAAAAAACTGCCGCTCCCCATGCTGGCCCATTCCCGCTTCCAGGTATTCCAAAGGGGTAAACTTACACTCGCCGAGGGCGACCTTATACGGATAACCCATAACGGCAAGAGCATCGAGGGCAAACGCCTGCACAACGGGCAAAGGATGTTGGTCAAAGGTTTTACCGATGAAGGGCATATCAAACTGGCAGGTGGCAAGACCCTCGGTAAGAATTTCGCCAATTTAAACTACGGCCATGTCCAGACCTCCCATGCGGCGCAGGGGAAGGACTGCCAGGATGTTTTTATTGCCCAATCCGCCCTTAGCTATGGGGCGAGCAACGACAAGCAGTTCTATGTGAGTGCCAGCCGTGCCAGGGAGACCGTCCGGGTCTATACGGACGACAAGGACGCCCTCAAAACGGCTGTGGCAAGGAGCGGGGAGCGCATCAGCGCCAACGAAATAGCCAAAGGCCATTATGAACGCCAGCACAGGCGGCGGCACTATTACGATTTCCTGGTTAAAAACGATATGGATTATGACCGAACAGCAAGAAAAACTCCAGACAAGCTTCAGGAACCAGTCCTGGACAAAGCCTGAGCGCCATATTCAATTGAACAAACCTGACCCAAGCGGACAAAAAACCGAATGCTTTGGGCTGGAACGGGGCAACCGCTTTGTGCGGCGGTTCAAACTATTCTTTCGGGATGGCAGGGTAATCAGCATTCCCTATGCCTATCTGCCCGTGGTTATTTATGACCCGGACAGGGACTTGAAAATCAAAACGGCCGATCTGGAAATCACCGTAAAAGGGCGGGGGCTGGACAAGCTCGCCGACCACCTCAACGAGGAAAAGGTGTTGTGGATAAAAGAATCTGCATCCAGCGTCGACACGGAGGACGGGGAGGTATTTGTGTTTGGCATAACCGTTGAGGGTGATTTGATGGCATAAGGCCCTAATCCGCCCTGCCGCCACGGATGGCGGCAAATCCCAGCCCCAGACAGGCACGGACGGCGGATTCGAGGTACTGCCCCGTGACGGGCTGGCCTTTGTCCCGGCACTCAAGCAGCGAACTGACATAGCGGTGCGTGGTGTGCAGGCTGCCCAAATCCATTTTCCGGTCGCAGGCCTCCCCGTTGAAGACCAGCCATTTTTGCCTGTCGGTACGGCGCAGGATGCGGTTCATCAGGGAACGGGCTTCCCCCGCATGGCGGGGATAGTCCGCCCTTACCCTGGCGTCCAGTTCGGCGGCACGGGCACGGTATTTCGGCAAGCCTTCGTAGTCCATCGCAAACCCCCAAAAACAAAAGGATAGGATCATTATATTTCATTACCGTTTAAAATTCAAGGATTATGGCAGCGAAATTCAGCAAGCTGGACGGCAAGACCAGCAAGCCCGGTTTTACAAAGGCAAGCGGTTCCGATAAACAGCCAAAGGCCCACCGCAACTATTCCCACAACGAGGTCATGGACAAACTGGACAGGTACGCCTCGGTCGCCAAAACCGGGAAAGAGCTCAAAGATGTTTTGGACATGAAGAAGGAATATGTGGACACCAATTTGAAAAAGGCGGAAAACCGTGCGGTGAGGAACTACTATTACCGTATGGGCGCCCGTGCGGAAATCCACCCCCGTGAGACCCTGGAAAATTTGCAGCGGGCGGACAAGGACCAGGATCAATGGGACAGGGACGCAGTGGCCGAAAGGGCAGGCAATTATGCACGGCGCAACTATGCCCCGCCCCAAATGTTCAACGCCCATGCCAGGGACATGGCAAAGGACAGGCCGATTGACAAGGGCTGAACTTTTCCGGTGAAATGTTCACTTTTCCGGCCTTCTTTCAACCTTATGCCGCCCAAGGAGCTTATTTTTCAAGCCTGTCAAGGGCGGCCAGGGGCAGGCGGTTGCGGGAAAGGGGCCGTTCATATACCCTTGACAGGCTTGAAAAATAAGCCTCACCTTGCATCAGATTGGAAGATTGCCAGGCCCCCAGTTTCAGGGGCACCGGTAGATGACGGTCTGCCCGCCTACGGAAAGTTCTTTGTATTCCATGCCCAAGTCCCTGGCAATGGCATCGTAATCAATGTAATGGGAAAGGCTTTCCGGGAATTCCCCGTACAGCCCGTCCTCGATAAATTGCATGGCGAGTTCTTTCAAATCATTGCAATAGTGCAACACAACGTCCCCCGTATTGATGTGCCCGTCAATGGTATAACCACACCTGGCCATGGCAATAAGGGCCAGTTTTTCATGTTCATCTAATCCGTTGGCAGCCTCCAGGAACTGGTGGACGTTTGCCTGGTGGACGCCCCATGCCCGGAAAAGTTCCGCATTGATGGCGTCCCCGTCAATGAACTGGATTTCAAATTCCTCGACCTTCATCCCGTAGGCGTCAAAGCAATTTCCCGCCTTTTCGTCAAAACGGTCGGCGGTGTCAAAATAATAGCCTGTTGCATTGATATTGTAGGGCTGGGCGTAAAGTTCAAGCATCTGTTTTCTCCTTTTTCAATGGCCGTCAATAGTTCAAAAAAGTGTACTGTCCTGTTCCTTCAACAGCCCGCCTTTCCCGGCATTCGAGGATAAAGTCGGCGGCCTTTTGCGCCTGCGCCGCCGCCCTCATGAAGGCCCGGTTGTCTTTTTTTAGGATGCCAAGCCAGTGGCCGATATAGGCGGCGTTGTTGGTGATGGTCTTTGAAAACCCCAGGGCGGCACAACAGAATGCGCCCGTCAGTTCGGCAACCATTTCTTCCAAGGCATAGTCCGGGTCGCCGAAACTCTTGCCCTTCACCCTGTCCAGCCGGGACTTGTGGCCTGTCCAGTGGGCCAGTTCGTGGAGGGCAACGGAATAGAACGGTTCTGTCCCGGTGAACTGCTCCCGCAAGGGCATCACTATCCTGTCCCTGGCACGGTCGTAAAAGGCACGGTCAGACTGGATGATTTCAATTTTTGCGCCCGTTGACCAGATAAGGTCCTCCGCCTGCTCGTCCTTTTCAAAGGGGCGCAGCGGTTCATGCGGGGCGGCTTCGTACCACTCCTCATTGAGGCCTGTTGTCTGCAAGATATTGAAGACCCGGTAGAGGCGCAGGACAGGGATTGCGGTGATGCCCCGAGCCTCCATTTGGGCACTGCCCATTTTTTCCACCGCAGCGGGCCTGTGGTAGTTCTTGTCCCTGTCCACATAGGCGGTCTTGTAAAAAATGACGGTGGTGGACTTCTCGCCCTTTTTGACGGCACCGCCCTTCTGTTTGATCTGGTTGAAGGTGAGCCACATGTTCTTGAGGTAGCCCTTTTTAAGGAGCCTGCAGCTCAGGATAAATTGGTTGACACCCCTGTAGTATTGGGCGGTCACGGGGTTGCGGGCATGGTCGTTGTCCAGGCCGAAGGCTATCCAGGGGCGCTCCCAAGTTTGTTGGTGCTCTTCCAGCAGCCCGGTTATCGTTTTGGTCACCTCGTCGTAGATTTCATCGGTTTTCATGGGGAAGTCCTCGCATAATGTTCTGAGAAAAAGGCCATGCCGGTATGCCCGGCATGGCCCGGAGGGTTACGGCTTGGGAACATAGGCAACGAGTTCTATCTGCCCATTGACCGGAATAGGGTTGGCATCCAGGTATATGGTAAAGCCTTCCCCGTTCTTGTGGTTGAACACGACGCCGAGCCTGCCGCCGATGCGGGTGCCCCGGCCCTGGGGGACGACGGCGTGGACGTAGTAGTCCGGCTTGTTCCCCGCATTTCCGTTGCTGTCGGCCTTTGGTTGGGTCTCTGTTTTTGGCGTTGTCATGTTGGTCTCCTTTCGTTTTGGTTAATGACAAAAATTCATGTGGGGCATGGATTAGCGCCCGGTTTCACGCCCGGAGGGGCAAAAAATTGTCCCGCGAGGAGGCATGGCCTTGCCAGGCCGGGGAATTTTTTGCCCCGCAGCCCCGTCAGGGGGCCAAAGGGCAAAAGCCCAAAGGCGGCATTGAAACCGGGGGCGCATGCCCCAGAATTTTGTCGTGATTAACCCATAGCGGGAGGAGGCGTGGCCACGCCCACGGAACCTAACCAGGGGCCATGTATTCCCATGCGGGCGGTCAGAACCCGGCTGCGGTTGCGGGGCCTTGTGGACGGCCCCCGCTGCCGGGGCGGGCATGGCGGCACTGGCATGGCGGGGATTGAGCGGGCAGGGTGGCCTGTGCCGCCATTGGGGTGCTGCCCAAGGATATGGAACAGAAAAGCCGGTGCCGGGAACCCACGTCACCGCCCCGGTTCAGGGTGCCTTCATACATAATATAATATGTGCCCATTACGGGCCGTGAACTCCGGTGTGCGTGGCCCCAATATCAAAGTGCTGTGAAGGTTAGGGCAGTTAAAAGGGAGCAAATTCCCGGCAAATGCAATGAAAGGATTTGAAATGGCTGCCCGAAAACCCAGTGAACCTGAACCTCAGCAATATGACTGCACGGATACATGTGCAAGGCGGGAACGGGAAAAGGAGGTTACGAGGGCCGTCCTGTCCAGTTCGCTCAGTGACGAACATTATACGCCGCCGTTGTTCGTGAACCTTGCCAGAAGGGTCATGGGCGGCATCGACCTCGACCCTGCCAGCAATGAAATGGCGCAGGGGTGGATTGGGGCAAAGCGGTATCATACCGTCAAGGCCGACGGCCTGTTCCAGTCCTGGGAAGGTCGGCTGTGGCTCAACCCGCCCTACGGCAGGCAAACCGCCCATTGGACGGGAAAGGCCATCCGGGAATTTGAAAAGGGGAAGGTCGCCCAGGCGGTCATCCTCGTCCGCCCGGCGGTGGGTTCGTCCTGGTTTGTGGAACTTTCCAAACGGTACGTGCGGTGCGAACCCTTCAAGCGCATCCGCTTTATTGACGCCAACGGTAACGTGCAGCCCAGCCCGCCGCATGGGAATGCGTTTTTCTACTTAGGGAATGATATAGAAAAATTCAGAGAGGTTTTCATCGCCATTGGGGTCGTACTGAAACCGTTGTAATTAATAGGGCAATCATGCAGGTATTTGGAGATGGATGAAAATATTGCAAAGGGAAAAGACAGGTTCGTGGTGGTCGAGTGGCCGGAGTGCCAGTTTTTCATGGGCAACAGGGGTGCCGTCCACCTTGCCGAAGACCATAACGCCTATCTCAAATTTGGGGACAGTGCCTATTTTGTCACCTTGCCCTACTATTTGGAAGTATCCGGGATGAAAGAGCCAGGAAACGGGGAGGTTTACCTTGCCGTCAGTTTTCCCGAAAGCCAACTGTTCATGGAAGGGCACCACCAGGAAATTTACCTTATCAATGATGGACATGGGGCAGGTAAGTACGGCCCTGCCGCCTATTTTATCGAAGAAAGGCTTTACGCAAAGGTCATGGCAGGTGCTGAAAGGGAAATACGGGGCCTATCGTTTCCTAACCTGGATATACCCTAACACTAAACGGGCTGTTCCCTGTACACAGACCATCTACTTGGAAATAATGGGTGGCCGGGACATGAGATATTATCAAGTGTATTGAACAGGAGCATAACCCCATGACCAAACAGAGCCTCACTTTGACCTGGCAGGGCATAACGGTGGAAATATCCTATGGCCCTGACTGGAGCGGCAGTATCCGGAAAATTTACGGCCATCCCCTGGCGCACCTGGAAATCGCCAACCAGGGCCGCCAGAAATTGCCCGTCACAGAAACGGGCTACCGTTCCCATTTTATAGCAAGCTCTGAAGTGGAGTCATTTGGCGGGCCGGAAAAGTATGTAGGGATGTGGCTGGACGATGCTACCAAGTCAAGTGGGTGGCAGGGGCACATCAAAAAATCAAGGCAGCCTACCCTGTTTTGAATTATTGGTGTTTGTTTATGGGACACGTCGGCCAAAGTTTTTATGTGTGGGCGGCCTCACTTGCTTGCCCCTTTCAAAAACCGAACAGGTCGGGTTGCTTGGACAAAAGATCGTCCAGCAAATCCAGGTGTGCAAGGCGGTTGTACATGTGGTTGTGTTTGAGGGCTATGTTGGTATGGACGTTATCGCAGGTGATTGCGCCCTCGGCAAGAAGGGCTTCGGTTCTGTATTTTCTCAGGTCTAAAGCTAATTTTCGGTATCGGGTTAGGTCAATCATTTCCTTAGCCCTAGGAAGGTTTAGGGTTTTTCACCTTTGTTCTAATAGCCGTAACATGTAGACAAGTTGGACATGCCGAAAGAAACCACTTTATAGTAAATGCAATCTTTTTTAAAAAATTTTATCAAAATATTTGATTGTTATGAAAATCGTACTAATTTTGTACGAAATTCATACAATTATGAAAGCCCTAGATCATACAACAGTCGAAAACGAAATAATGAACTCCCTTAAGGAAGTGAAAGACTTGCTTAAGATTAATGCACCTATCTCTTCCGATGTTTGTCCAGGCAGTATTGGTGGGATAACAAGTCATATTCTTGTTAACATCATAGGAAGGATAGGCAATAAATTGGGGGTGTCAATTCCAAACAACTGTTACCCCTTCTATGATAAGAGTTCTCGAAAACAACTATCTATCAAGGAAGCAACAAAAAAACTTGTCAAAGTACTAAAAGATGGAAAGTAGAAAATCACCTTCTGATCGTGAACAGATTGCAGCAAGGTTAAAAGAGGCCCGTATCTTGGCTGGGCTCTCACAAGCTCAGGCTGCTGAGAAATTAAATCTCCAAAGACCTGCTATTTCAGAGATTGAATCAGGAAGAAGAAAGGTAAGTGCTGAAGAACTGCTCCAGTTCTCTGATTTGTATAGGGTCGATTCCTCATGGCTTTTAATGCGTGAGGATGAAAATGATGGCAAAGCAAACAATCAATTAAAATTTGCTGCAAGGGAATTGAGCAAGTTGAAGCCAGAGGAAGTTCAAAAGCTGTTGGATATATTGAAAATCCTCCCTAAGTAATGATTTTTATGAATCGAGAATTATTCACACATGCTTTGAGAGAAGCAGACAATGTTCGCATGGAGCTTGGGCTGAACATGTACCAACCAGTCAACATCTATGATATTTGCACTGAGTTGGGAATAACTGTTCGATTTGTAGATATTAACATGGAAGGCATGTATATTGCACAAGAGAGCGGCAATTTTCCAACAATCCTTATTTCGAATCAACGACCCTACCCTAGAAGATGTTATACCTGTGCTCATGAGCTCGGCCATCATCGATTTAACCATGGAACTAAAGTAGATGTTCTATCCGATCAAAGCCAAAATAAAAACGCATCGTCGGACATCGAGGAAGAGATTTTAGTTGATGCTTTTGCAGGCGCTTTGCTCATGCCAATTTTGGGCATTCAGGCAGAGTTTGTCAAAAGAAACATTGAGCCAAATCAAGCTACACCTTTGCATTACTTTATGATTTCCTCGGTTTTTGGTACAGGATACCGATCTTTGGTATTGCATTGCAAATTCAACAAATTAATTACCCCTTCCAAGACGGAATTGCTACTAAAATATACCCCATCAACCATACTTGCTCATATCGCTGGAGCAGATATTCCCAAAGCGCACTTTAAAATGTTGGACGATTGCTCATCAGTTTCTGTTATTGACCTTGAGATGTCCAACTACTTGATTTTACCCCCAGGATTTATAACTGAGGGAAAACATTTAGAAAACCTAAAAAAATTAACTGTCGGCGACATCTATACCGCAACAAAGCCCGGAATAGTTCGTGCAGTTGAATCCAATTCGGGAAATGGCTTTTTTATTAGGATACAAAACCAAGGCTATGTTGGGTTGGCCGAGTATCGTCATTTAGAAAATAATGAATAAACTGATGAATTCTACTCCGTTCATGATTGAAGATGCTGTTTTGTCTGCTGCCTGGTGCAAAGCGGTACAATTTATTCTTGACAACCCAGGCATCGAAATTTCTCCGTTAGTACTGACTCTAACTGAGTTCGAAGAGTCTGAGCGCGCTAGAACGGTTTTGGATTCAAGTTTGGAAGAAAATCAAATGGATTCTATCAGGATAGTATCAGAAACAATTTTCCCAAGTTCCCTATACTCTTTTTGTGGGGAGAATAGGCATAGGCTTTATGAAGAATACAACGATATTATGCCTAGATTAAAAGGAATTGATGCCAGAAACAATAGGGGAACATATTTTGAGAGGTTAATAGCTTTTGATTCAGGCAATCAGAAAATCAACCAATTAGAAATTATTATATCTTCATTATTGAGTCCATCAACGATAAGGCGCTCAAAACTTCAGGCATCCATATTTGACCCAACAAAGGATCATACCAATGGACCATATCAGAGATTTCCTTGTTTACAACACGTGACATTCCATAAGACGGAAAATGGAGGGCTGATTTTGAACAGCTTTTATGCTCTCCAATACCTTTACCAAAGAGCTTATGGCAACTGGCTTGGATTGATAAATCTTGGAAAATTCATAGCACAAGAATCTAACCTTCGCTTAGATCGAGTCAATTGCTTTGTGGGTATTGAAAAACTTGATGAACTCACGAAGGAACAAGCCAAAAAATTATTGGAAAAGATTAATAGCAAAAACCATCATGAATCGTAAACAGAACTTTTCAACAATAACAGGTTCGTCAAGTTCTTCTCCAAAGAAGGGTTCTGGGTTTACAATTCACAATCCTATATCACCGGCTAGAGTGACAGAAGTGTATGACAGTTATTGGAAGTTTGCGACAATTCGACAGGATGTTTTTTTTAGTAGATTGGAAAATGGAAGCTATCCATGGTCATCAGATCCGATTATCAATAAATATAGGTTCACAAATGTTTATCGTGCCGCTGACCGGGTCAGTCAATATTTAATCAAAAATGTAATTTATAATGATGATCTACCAAACTCACCCATAGAGGTTTTATTTAGGATTTTCTTATTCAAATTATTTAACAAGATTGATACTTGGGAATTGTTATGTGAAAAAGTTGGGTGTCCTACCTTAGAAGGATATAATTTCAAGTATTATGACGAAATCCTTACCACAGCAATGGCGACAGGTAAGAAAATTTATTCAGCGGCCTATATTATGCCTTCAGGTCAATCACAATTTGGCCATAAAAGGAAACATTCAAATCATCTGAAACTGATTGAACTGATAATAAAAAAAGAAACCCACTTGCGGTTGGCCGATGCAAGAACTATGCAGCAATCCTTTGAGATAATAAAACAATTTCCGGGGTTGGGAGATTTTTTGGCTTATCAACTTCTAATAGATATAAACTACTCTCCAATAATCAACTTTTCAGAATCCGACTTTGTAGTTCCAGGGCCAGGTGCCAATAGCGGCATTAGTAAATGTTTCGTTGAGAAGGCTGGATTAAGTAATGTTGAAATAATCAAGTTTATGGCAGACCGGCAAGAAATAGAGTTTGATAGGCTAGGGCTTGTATTCAAAACCCTTTGGGGCCGACCATTGCAATTGATCGACTGTCAGAACCTTTTTTGTGAGGTAGATAAATATGCCAGAGTCAAACACCCGACAATAAAGGGCGATAGCGATAGGATCAAAATAAAGCAGTCCTATAAGATAAACCCCAAGCCCATTAAATTGTGGTTCCCTCCAAAATGGGAGCTGAACCATAAAATAGTATAATCTAATTATAAATTCGATTTGACCATGTCGTACTTAGGAACTGAAAAATTAAAACAGCTTATTGAAGCAAAAAGTGTAATTTCTCCATTACCCGATTCTATGAGGATGTCTCAAAGAATTAAACAAGGAGCATATGAGTTATCTTTAGGCGATGAAGTTTTTCAAACGGATTCGAAAGACAAAAAAAGGCAGATATTAACTAAGGAAAGAGAGCAAGTCATTATTAATCCTGGTCAGTTTGCACTGCTTTTAACAGAAGAAAGTGTAAGGATACCAAAGGATAAGATTGCTTTTATTTCGATACGAGCGGGTATAAAACTTAGGGGCCTAGTCAATGTTTCTGGGTTTCATGTTGATCCTGGCTTTGAAGGGAAACTTGTTTTTTCGGTATTCAATGCTGGTTCAGGCCCTATTTCTTTAGAAAAAGGACAGCCTTACTTTTTGATATGGTTCGCTGAATTGAGTGTCCCAGAAATGGACGCCGACTCATACGATGGAGAACATCAAGGCCAGACTAATATCCCGCTAAAATATATTGATGCGCTCAATTCGAGTGAACTGGCTTCTCCGAATGTCCTGCTGGAAAAAATAAATTCCAACTATCAGGATCTCAATTCAAAGGCTACTACCAGAGACTATATTTTTAGAACCGGATTGGGAATTTTGATAGTTATTGCCCTTAAGCTCTTTTTGGAATGGGGCGTCTATCAAAATGGTATCAACAAGGGATACAACAAAAAGTCGGAGGAAATTGAAGCTGATTCCATATTGAACAACCTATTGATTCAGAAAAAGGCCCTATTATTGGAAATAGAAAGTTTAGAAAGTAAGAAGCAGCAAATCATTCAACCACACTCCAAAAAAGACTAAAGCAATGAAAAATCTTAATTTCTTTTTTGATTCCACCTTCAATCAGAGGGAGCAACTTCCAAGAAAATTTACTGTTAAATTTGACCCTGTAAAAGCTAGCGTTAAATTAAGAACGAGAGTTTTAGTAGATGGGGTACAAGTCGGCGACTTGTTAGATGATAATTCGAAAGAGAATGATGGCTACAGGTTTCATGATGTGTTTCACTATACTTTTGCAGCCATTTTGGGATGGTCGCCATGTATAAGGTCTATGATGAAGCGGAAACGAAAAAGTGCGCCACACATTGATGAAATTGAAGATGGGGCAAGAGCAACAATAACTGAAGAAGCCATTTCCCTCTTGGTTTTCAACAAGGCCAGACAAAATCAATTTTTTACGAACAAAGAAAAGATAAGTGGCCAGCTGTTGACTATTATAAAAGAAATGACTGCGCCTTTTGAGGTCAATGTGCGTTCAAAAAAAGATTGGAGAGAAGCAATTTTTATTGGGTATTCATTGTTTTGTAACCTGCTTGCAAACGATGGCGGGACAATACACTTTGACATGATTAACAGAACAGCGCTGTATGAAAAATAGAGGTTTGTCTAACACTTCGATATATGAAAGAGAGCTACAAATCTAGTGACTACTTTATAGGAGAAATATCCCCTTTCTTGCTATTTGAAATGGAATTCCACAGCCTTTTTTACGTCGTTCAAAATCACAAGAATGACGTGTACTATACAGAGATTAACCCATCTTCGCAAGTTGCATTTATTGGGTTGTTCGGTTATTTTGAAGCTTTTTGTAAGCACCAATTTGCTGCGATAGCAAATATTTTTCCGTCGCTTATTAAAGATTTTGCATTTAGGAGAAATGAGCCTACAATTGAATTCTCAACTATAGTCTCCTTAAACGAAAAATTCAATCGGAACATTGGTTTTCTTTTGGCCGAAAAATATGATTTTGGGACAGCTAAAGCAATTAATGGCTTGTTTCGTGATTTGGTAGGAATTTCACCTTTTTCAACAATAGATGAAAAGAGGTTTAATGACGTAGCTACAAAGCGTAATCTCCTAGTTCATCATGGTGGTTATTATACCTTGAAGTATTTGAAAAAATTTTTTTCGGAAGAATTTAAACAAACGGCATTCAAGCATGCATTGAAAATTGATACGGCTGAGTATGAAGAAATATCTGACTTTTTATTTGAAATGGCAGTTAAGATTACGAAACAGAGTGTTAAAACATTGAAGTCAAAAGCAGAATTCAAATCTTTATCACAAATGGATGTACGCATCAAAGCGGTAGAAGAACTGCTCAAAGGAATCTATGACACTTTAGAATAATACTATAAACAATCATTTAAATACATAATATCTTATGATAATCGGAATCGGGTGTGATATGGTTGATCATGAAATTGCAGAAAAATTGAATTGGTTGCAGGATGAAAATTTGCTACGGAGGTTCCTATCAGAAAAAGAACTTGAGCTTCTATGGGAAAATAATTCCATTAAATTTTTAGCAGGAAGATTTGCTGTCAAAGAAGCAGTTCTTAAATGTTTAGGCACTGGAATGCAAGATGGTATTTCACTGTCTGATATTCAGATACTCCAACTCCAGACAGGTGAACCAACGATTGAAATAACTGGAATGGTTAAAAAAATTTCGGATGGCAAAGAAATAGGTAAATGGCATTTAAGTATCAGTCATTCCTTAAGCCATACAGTAGCTTTTGTTGTTGCCGAGAAATATTAGTACTGTCTCAAAGATTCCAAACATTTTTCAAATATCATTGGATTTCATTTCGTGATTTTCACTGTATCTGTATTTTGAATAGGTTGTGTTGCATTTCAAACCAAATTGATTATTTATTTAGTGTAATTGAGACTGTATCATTGGATAGTTGTAACTTTGTACAATTGATTACTTTAATGTCTTAACCATGCCTTGGTCAGATAATTTGGATATAAATTCAGCGGCTTACGATATAGCAGCTTCACCAAATCCCAGTTTACGGGTAATTGCTGGCCCCGGTACGGGAAAATCCTTTGCAATGAAAAGGAGGGTTGCACGGCTTCTTGAAGAAGGTGAGGCAGCTTCATCCATTTTACCTGTTACTTTCACTCGTGTTGCTGCGGAAGACCTGCATCGCGAGCTTGTAGGTATGGGAGTTGAGGGCTGCGAGGATATACAAGGTGTTACGTTGCATAGCCTCTCCTTCCGCATTCTGATGCGTAATCACGTATTGCAAGTGACAGGAAGAACGCCCCGGCCTTTAAACGAGTTTGAAATCAAGGTTTTAGAGGCTGACTTGCAAGACCAACATGGTGGAATCAGGGCAGTTCGGAGGAAGATCAAAGCTTATGAGGCTGCATGGGCACGTCTTCAAATACATCAGCCCGGGTACGCTCTTTCCCCGGATGACAGGGCATTTGAAGATGACCTGTTAGGGTGGATGAGATTTCACCGGGCCATGCTAATAGGGGAAGTCATTCCCCAAGTATATGAATACCTGCGTTTAAATCCTTTAGCCCCTGAACGGACTGAATTCGCACATATTCTTGTTGACGAATATCAAGACCTGAACAGGGCGGAACAAGGCGTTATTCAATTCTTATCGGAGCAGGCACAAGTATGCATTGTAGGTGATGACGACCAGTCTATTTATAGCTTTAAGCATGCACATCCAGAGGGTATACGAAACTGGCATACAACCAGGCCAAACACCCATGATATTACATTGGGGGAATGCCGCCGATGCCCGGTGAGGGTTACACAGATGGCTAACAGCCTGATATCGCATAACCAAAGTCGGCCTCAGCCCCGTAGCCTGACTCCGATTTACGAAAACGGGGAGGGAGACGTAAGAATCATTCAATATGACGCTTTGGACAGGGAGGTCAGAGGGGTTGCTGACCTCATCACAAGCCTGCTGGGTCAAGGTTACACGCCAGGAGAGATTTTAGTTTTGGCGCAGCGAGGAGTTATTGGCACCCCAATTTATAATGAGCTTGTCGGGCGTGCCATACCAGTAAAATCTTATTATGCAGAAGCTGAACTTGATGCAGAAGAAACCCAAAAAAGGTTTGCACTTCTTAAATTATTTGTAAACAGAGATGACCGCGTGGCATTGAGATGGTTACTGGGACTCAATAGTAATAATTGGCGTGCTCCTGCCTATAAGAGAGTGCGGGAGTACTGTGAACAGCATGGCATGACTCCGTGGGCGTGCATGAGCCAGTTAGAGGCAGGAACTCTAAGGTTGTCGCATACCCAACAACTGGTAGCTCAATTTAGGGAATTGATATCTGATTTGGAAACGCTTTCCGCATATGGTGACTTCAGCCGTGTAATTGATGATTTATTTCCCGACGGGGATGAAAGCGTACGGGATTTGCGAACTTTGGCACTACGCACCATTGAGGAAATCGGAACCGAAGATCCTGTCATCTTTTTGACGGAACTATCATCTGCCATTTCCCAGCCAGACATCCCGCTTGAAATTGAAGAAGTCCGAATCATGAGTCTTCATAAAAGTAAGGGTTTGAGTTCGCCTGTAACTATTATTGCCGGGTGCGTGGATGGCCTTTTGCCTAAGCAACCCGATACTGATCTTACACAGGCTGAACAAGATGCTGACCTCGAAGAGCAAAGACGGCTTTTTTATGTAGGTATTACCAGAGTAAAATCTATCCAACGAGAAAACAAGCCTGGCACTTTAATTTTAACATACAGCCGCTACATGGCTATGGCTAATGCAATGGGTGCTGGAATCACACCTGCGACGCTTCAAAATGGCGTTGCCTTGTTACATGCCAGTCGTTTTATTAGCGAGTTGGGGCCTTATGCCCCAAACCCTATAGGTGGCTAAACTAATTACTACTATTAATTGATATTTTCAAAGAGCCGGGGCGCCTTCACGGAACTTAATTGGATTTTGAGCCGGAACTATCTCCGGCATTTCACAGGCTCTATCACCGAACCTTTTGAGTGGAACTATGAATAATGTATCCTGTTAATGATGGCGTTCCATTGTTTGGATTGGTCCTGAATGTCATCCCGTGAGTTCTGCTGGCTTCGATACTGTCAACCAGGGTGCGCCATTCTTGACAAGTTTTAGTCTTGATGAATTCGTCGAATGGTTTTTTCAAGGAATAGTGCAGCTTTTCGCCTTCCAAATGAAGGTTCGAGAACTGAAAATTAATCGAGAAAAATTTTTGAAAGGTTTTAGAACCTGCGAACGGATCATGTCCCTCATAAAGATAAGTTCATTTTAGGAATTGTTATTTTTTCCCAAAAGGAAAAGAAATGAGCCATCGTGAGTCTAAATGGCTTGCTGGTAAATGGCAATTGATCCTTGCCTGAAATACCATCCAGCCCATGACCCTGGGCGTTTTTAATTTTCTGTGCAACAAATTCTCTGGAAGAACTAACAGGCAAATTGATGCCCTGAAAGACTTTTCCTTGGCCGCCCCATTTGCCCTTGACCCTGAACAATTATCCGATGCCTTGAAATTGCTCGAACGTTTTAATTGGGATGTCCAAAAAGCGGCCCGGCACCTTGCCAATACCCAACTAATGGACTTTGACGACGCCATGCTGGAAAAGGGGGACGATCCGTTTGAATCAAATTTTCCCCCAGGTCCGTCCTGTTAAAATATTCTCAACCTATTTGCTATGCGGGTTTAGCCTTGAAAATTATTGTGCAATTTTGTCCAGGTAGTCGGCCCAATCCTGCATCATTTTCTTGCGTTCATCCAGAAATTGCGCCCGGTCATAAGCTGCCCCCAAGGGGCCAGCAGGTTTATGGGCAAGTTGTGCCTCGATAATATCGGGATAATAGTTCAGTTTTTCCCGGATAGCCGTTCTGGCCAGCGCCCTGAACCCGTGCGCAGTCATGCGTTGGTGATATCCGAGCCGCTTTATGCCCATGTTGACCGTCCCGTCGCTCATGGGTTTTAGCGGGCGGACCTGCCCCGGGAAGACCCAAGGGGTTTCAAAACGCCCGGTTTCTTCCTGTTGCTCCAACAAAACCCTTATTGATTGGGTTGACAAAGGCACGATGTGGTCACGGCCACTTTTCATCAACTCCCCTGGAACCGTCCAGATTGCATCTTTAAGGTTGACATGCTCCCATTGGCACTGCCTTATTTCCCCTGGCCTGGCGAACGTCAGGAGCGACAAACGGATGGCCCGGCGTGTGCGTGAAAAAAGGCGGGCCTCGTTGCGCTCAAGCGCTTTCAGGAAACCGGGCACTTCCTTTATGTCCAGGGCCGGAAAATGCTTTGCCTTGCCCGTTTTCAACGCCCCGTTCAAATGGATGGCGGGGTTGTTTTCGCAGCGCCCCGTCTGGACGGCGTACCGGAACACCTGGGCGCAAATCTGCCGTGTCCGGCTGGCCACTTCCAGGGCATTCCTGTCCTCCATGATTTGCAGGACTTCCAATAAGTCCGGTGCAGTGATTTTTTTAACGGGGGCTTTCCCGATGTGTGGAAAAACATTGCCCTCCAGCCTGTGCAGGACGTTTTTGGCGTGTGAGCCGCTCCAACCATCTTTTTTCTTTCCGTACCACTCACGGGCCAACAGTTCAAACGTGTTGTTGTTGCCCCTCCTGGCCAGTTTCTCTTTGGCGATTTTGTTGCGGGATGGGTCTATGCCCTGTTCCAGCAGGCGCTGTGCTTGCAGTTTTTTCTCCCGTGCGTTGACCAGTGTTACGATGGGGTATTTCCCCAATGAAAACCGTTTTTCCTTGCCCTGGAAATAATATTTGTACCGCCATAGTTTATTGCCATTGGGCATCACTTCCAGGTACAGCCCGCCCCCGTCAAATTTCTTGTACGGCTTTTCTTTTGGCCCCAGGCTGTTGCACATCGTTTTCGTAAGCATCATCTTGCCCCTATCGAAAAATCACGATTTGCCCCCAATCTTGCCCCTAAATTTTGTGAGGACCGGGGAACAGAAATATCCTACCATGAATCCGCACGATGTTCAAACCATTATCCAGGGCCGTTTCCGTGAAAACCTGTGAAAGTGAATGAAAGGGGATTATTGGGTAAATGGCGGAGACGGAGGGATTCGAAAGGCCATGGCAGCCCTTTGAAATACAACCAAAAAACATAGCAGACCAATAGCGCTTGCCCCTGTTTTTGCCCCTGAATTTTATTAAAAAAGAGGATGTCCAGTGGGCATCCGTGTCCGTAGGGCCAGTGGCCACCCTACGATATTCTTCCCACTGGCAGCGATATGACCGGTCAAGCGGCGCACACTATGGACAACCGGTACAAGGGCGTGGCCGTGGGTACGGGTTTGCTGCCAGGTGCAGCAATTTGAAGGCAAGGGGCCAACAATGGATTACAAGGTGCCAGTACATGTCCCTGAAATACAGCTTACCTACAAAAACAGGACAAAGGCCAGGGACCGGCCACGGATCACCTGCTCCAGGGACGCCTACTGGGTGCTCGAATCCAACTGGGGCGGCCAGATGGCCTTGCTGGAAGAGTTCAACATCCTGCTGCTGGACAGGTCCAACCGGGTGATGGCGCTGTGCCGCATCTCCAAAGGGGGCATTTCGGGGACGGTGGTGGACTTGAAGATCGTATTTGCGGCGGCCTTGAAGGGCCGGGCCTCATCGATCATAATGGCCCACAACCACCCCTCTTCCAACCTGCGCCCCAGCGGGGCGGACATCGAACTGACCCGCAGGTTTGAGCAGGCCGGGAAAGTGCTGGGCATCAAGGTGCTGGACCATTTGATCCTCTCCCCCGACGGCGGGTACTATTCCTTTGGCGACGAAATGGCAATGGGCAGGTGACCGTTTGGACAGTCCGGCCTTTAAGCCAATGCCCTGCATATAATAGGTATAGAAGTAATTGCCGCCCACAAACGGCCCGGTACAGGTATGGCCCTTTGTAGGAACGGCCTGCAACTACCCTTTCAAGTCCATGCCTGTGAACAGAAAAATGGTTGGAAAAAACCCTCGATTCAGGTACCGGGCAGGGGATTATCCATTTTCCTTTTTCCAGTCTGCGGTCGAACTGCAAAAGATGTAATTCTCTTTTTTGTAGGCTTCAATATCGCTGACCAAGTAAAAGACCCGGTGTCGGTGCTTGAAAAATTTCGGGCCTATGCCCTCGGTGCGCCAGTTTTGGAGCGTTCCCGGCGCAAGGGACAGTTCCCTGGCGGCCTGTCCGGTCGTCAAACATTCATCTGGGCTTATATGGGATTTATCAGTGTTGATGCTTTCAAAACCCTCAGTCATTTGACCGCCCCTCAAAGATGCCGGACTGGACAATTTGCAGGACAGTGCCAATGGGCAGAACCTTGCCGATCTTGAAGGACCGGGCAGGGCGGCTTGCGATGAAGGGACGTTCGGGATTACCAACCGTTACCACCCGTTTTTCGTAGGTGCGGTCATCAATCAAGACCGCTGAAATTTGCCCGTCCAAATCCAAAAACCATGTGCCGGGTTCCAGGTCCCCCGCCGTTTCACTATTTTGGGTTACCGGTTCCCTGATAATCATCAAACTCATTGCATGCTCCTTCTACATAATAATATTAATGTGTGGATGATGAACCTCGAAGGATGGCCATGTCCCCACACGACTAAAAGCACTCTTTGGTTGAATGCCGTTCAAGCTGGAAACAAAATAGGAAATGCAACCAGTGATTGCAATGCAAAAAACCATATCAAGGAACAACTATTATTAAAAATTAGCTCGTATGAACAGGCGTGAACATGCAGGAAGTTTTCCCTGTCGGATGAATGGTTTATGGTTTTTACATGTTGACAGGAAAAAGGGGCAACCAAAATGAAACCATCGAAACGTCATGGAAAACAAAAACCCAGGACATTTAACCACACCGTTCAAACAAGACCTGCCGAAAACCCGAAACGGGATGATTTTCTTGCCGGAATTATCGGCCAGTTCATCGAAAGGCGGAAGGAATTGGGTCTGAGCCAGGAAGAAGTGGATGGACGGATGGGCACGGCGGACAGGCTCTGCTCAAAATGGGAGTGCGGCCAAAGGCAGCCCACCAGTTTCAATTTTTTCTGCTGGGCGCAGGCCCTGGATGCCCGGCTTGTGCTTGTTTCCGGGCCTGACAAGCGGGGGTGAAAACGAGGTTACACTTCCCGGTTGTCCATGTCCTTGCCTTTGCCTTTATCGGGGGATTTTGGGCCTTGGGGCAAATGCGGGGCTTTATAGTTCCTGGTGCGTGGTTTTGAAACTTCACGTTCATACTCTTTTGCACCAGCGATAAATCCCACCACGTAACTGTCCTCTTTGTTGTCAAGCCCTTTTTGGATTGTTTGTGACAGTTCGGGCCTGTGCCTGGCCATGAGATACCCGGCGTTGAACCCTTTCACTATTTTTTGTTCATCGGTCATTGGAAAGTGTTTTTTGCATGTTGTTCAATAAATTCAAGGATGGAGTCACGGTCGTATAAAATGACTTTCCGGCTTGGCTGGGAAAAACGGATACGGCCTTCGTCACGGTATTTTTGCAGGGTTGTTTTAGAGGTGATTGTAAGCAACTTCATAGCTTCCCCTTCTCCAATCCACTTTTCAACCTGGACAGTATTGTTGCTCTTTATGCGTTCGACGACTTCTTCAATCAGGGCGTAAAACGCTACCGACTCCAGACAAATGATGTTCGAGGTAAAATCAGTTTTTGCCATGATCCAAAGTTATGAAATTTAGAGATAGGGCCTGTATTAGGTAATGTTTAAAATAAATGTGCCCAGGGTTGTATTGCATTGTGTTCCCGTCCTGACTCGTTGGCCTGGATGCACTCCGTCCACGAGCTGACGCTTTCGGTTTTATCTCCTACTATAAAAAAACGCAGACACATTAAACATAAATCTATTTTTATTTGTTTTTTACATGATGTTTTTTTTATATTTGGCCGGAAATCTTACATTTGTGCCCACTTACGCACCGGGTCTTGTCACCTGGTTTCCATACTCTGAGTAAACTAACACGAGATGAAAATGGAAACCAACCCACTACTACATGAACCAAGAAGAAAAACCTGCTAACGGCGGTCCCGACAGGGAACTGCAATTGGAAACCCTATTTCAAAAGCGAAGAGATTTTATCAATAGTTTGAATGATCTCTTGAAGGACGCAAAAGATGAAGAAGAAAAAGCGAAACTGCGTGAAAGAGCTCGGGCAGGTTTCGACGAACTTCTGAAACCGGTGGAAATGATGCCCAGCCTTCCGGTGGTTGTGGAAACGAAGCATGTAAAAGTTGATTTCCATGAGAAAGAACAGGACGTAAACCACAAACTAAAAGAACACGAACTAAACCGAAAGATTCAGCAAACCAGGCATCTTGATGAAAAGCATAGGGTGTCATTGCAACGGGAACGAATCGGAAATGCTGCAATGATCGTCAGCATTGCTGTCAATGTTATTATTTTAATTGGAAGTGCCGTTGCCCTTTTGAATGGGTCAACGGCTGCAATCATCCCGGGTGCTGTACCCTTCATTACGTTTTCACTGTTGCTGATGAGAAAGGTGATAGTGAATGTGGACTTGGACAAACCAGAAATTAATCCTGACAAAGACAGAAACCCTTAAATCACAAGAAATGATCTCATCCCACCAATACCGGACTTCACTTTGGGTGTTAGCCATATCTGCCATAATCGCCGTTGCAATAAGCTATGGTGTTTTGACTGGGCCGGAACTGGAACCCCATGAACCAAGTACAATTATATCCTACTCTGTAATTGGAGTTGCCATTACCTGTATCTTGTTTTCTCTTGCCTTTCTCTCCTTTCCCAAAAAGAACAACCGCCGCGCAGATAGGGAAAAAGCTGAAAGCCACCTCCACCAAAACCATGCAAATGGACATCAGGAATCCACAGATACAGATACAGATACAGATACCAATAGCATTAGGGAGCAAAAAAAAATTAAGGGTTTTCGGCAAGCAGCCATGTTAGTTGCCAACATCATTTTCCTGCTAAAATAGCCTTTCTTTTTCTATAAAGTGAGGCAATAATGTATATTGCAACCTTGTTTGGCTACACCCAGTTGCAGTGTTTTTCCCTTCAACATTTCGTTTGTTTTTCCAAACACATTGGTTTACAATCCAGAACTAAGTTCAGATGTGGCAGAATAATTGAGTATGTAGTATTCATATATAAATAGTTACTATGCAGAAAACTGAAATAGAAGCCGAAATCAATCGTCTGGAGAATCGGTATGTAGCGCTTAAAGTAATCTTTTCAGATGATACAATGATCAGGGAATCCCTAAAAAGGGAAAGGGAAGTAACCTTGGAAAAGATGTTGACCCTACAGCAAAACCTGTTGAAAGAGGTAATCACACCAAATACGCACGAACCTCTTTATTAAAAAATTCTGCCCCCTACCACTCTCACAGAAAATGATGGCATCTAACCGGGCTTGGGTTTGCTGGTGATCCGTTTGTGTTATCTAAGTTCCTTTGTTCACCTGGCTGCCTTCGATGCTTCAAGTTCCCATGCCGACCTGTGAATTGGGCTGGCAATTCGGCCCTCCTTCGTGAACACCGTGTTTATCAAGTTTGCATTAGTGCTTTTTATTTTTGTCAGTCCCTGAAACAATATTTCAGGTTTTGCCCTATGCCCATAGGTAAAATGGCCTTCTTTATTGTTGTACATTCATACAGTATCGTAGGTGTAGAGCAGGCTTTTAGGACAGGCATGGATGCCTTTCAAATCAGCGGCCCGCTTAACCTCGTCCATCCGCCTTGCGGGAAAAATTCCAGACACTTTCGTTTTTTTCTTAGGGGTTCTTTTATTTTTTGCCCAGGCCGAAAATCAGGAATAGGCGAAAAGAAAAAGGAAAAGGCCACTCAAAAATCCAGCACAGCGTCCAATGCCTCATCCACTCCCCTGTTAAAAGCCCTCTGATAATTGACAGTCGTTTCAATATTTGAATGCCGATACAGTTTTTGCAGCATCTGAACAGGTATCCGGTCGCCGGAAATATTCCCAAAACTGTGGCGAGCGATATGCATGGTCAACGGTTTTTTGATGTTTGCCTCCTTTGCTATTTTTTTAAGCCAGAAATTCAATCTTCGGATGACATTTTTGATTTGCTTTTGAGCCACCATTTTGTTGTCCAAATCAAATCCTTTAAGGTCTGAAAAAACAAGGTCGTGGTCGTTCTTTTTCAAATGACGGTATTGGCTCAATATAGCCTTGGCTTTTTCAGGAATTCTTAGCGATCCCGGTTTGTCATTTTTTTCCATTACATAATGCAATCGAGTGTCATCAAAATCGGACCACCGAAGCAATAGTACATCCGAGGCCCGCATACCCGCAAAATAAAATGAGAAAAGCCAGATATTTCGGGCATGGCATTCATAATCGTCTGCACTGAGTTCTATTGTTTCCAATCGGCTTACTTCACCGGCATCCAACCCGATTTTTAAACTCTCCGGTCTTTTTAGCCTGAACTTATTGATGCCAAAAGGATAGTTACTTGCGTCAACCACTCCGCTTGCAATAGCCCGTTTGTAAATAGTTCTTATCAAGATTAAATGGTTGAAGGCGGTCCTTTCTGTCACTTTAAGGTCTCCTTTGAGATGGGCTTTGAAACGTTCCAATAGTTGAATGGTAATATCCTTAAACAAAATATCTTTCCCTTTAAGGAATCTACGAAAATGGTTAAAGGCAGGCCTGTCCGCTGAAATCCTGTTGTATTTTCCTTCCGTAATTAGCGGTTCAAAGTACAATTCGACTTGTGCAAAAAAAGTATTGTTTTTGTGCTTGGGAGACAGTGCTTCCCTGATCGTTTGCAGCGTTATTTCTTTGTGCTTCAATTCGAGTTCAAGGATGGTACTATTGGCATCATTTAGTTTTTTGAGCAGGTAATTGTTTAAACGAGCGGAGTTAGGATGGGAACTTTTGACACGGCTTTGTTTGCTGTCCCAAAGCTTTTCTTTAATGCTTTGGTCCAAAAAAACATAGGTGGATTTCCTATCTTTGGTTATGCGTAAAGCCAGGGGATATGTACCATCCTGGTTTTGTTTCCTGCGGAGGACGATTTTAGTTGTAGCCATAATTAAGATTGTTGGGTACAACAAAGGTACAACATTTGACTGTTTTATGTGTTTTTTTCTGATTAAATTTTAATTGTCTAAATTGATAACCAATTGATTATGAACACATATAGCACCATATCGAACCAGATTGCACAAGGTTCGAGTCCTTGTGGGCCAACTTAAACCAAGCCCTTGTGATAGTTTTCACAGGGGCTTTTTTATTACCTGCTATTTGTGCCAGCTGCACCCAAAGCAAATACGGTCACATGGAAAATCAAGTACTTACAAAAGACGTCCCCGAATTCAAATACCTGGATATACTGTCAAGCCTGCTCGACAACCGCTTTCGCATCCCGGGCACCAACATCCGCTTCGGGCTGGATTTCCTGATCGGCCTGGTGCCTTTTGCAGGCGACGTGCTCACGTTCAGCTTTTCCGGTATGTTGGTGATAGCAATGGCCCGGCATGGAGCCAGTGGGAGGGTCATCGTAAAAATGCTGGGAAACATCCTTGTGGATACCACCGTCGGCACCATTCCTATCCTGGGCGACCTGTTCGACCTGGGTTTTAAGGCCAACCGCCGCAACTACCACCTGCTCCGGGAACACTATGATGAACAAAAACACAAAGGGAGTGCCTGGCCTGTCATAATAGCCGTATTTTTGATTTTGTTACTTATGCTCGCTTTCGTCGTTTTCATTGCGTGGGAGTTGTTCCATTGGGTTTTTTCTTAGCGCTCTTTTAAAAATGGGCAGCTCCAAACTATCAGCCTCTCCTCTCCGTTTTGGTGAAATGCATCATCCCGCTATAATGCACCCAAAAATCCACGGCTATTTAAACATACAAACACCCTTTACGAAAACTACCCCGATGTCATGAAATTTACCTTCTTTCTGACATTGCTGTTTTTCTTCCAACTGCTGCCCGCACAGACCTCGTCTGATGCTGAGGCTGACAATATTATCCCCAATCCAAGCTTTGAGCTGTATTCCGCCCCGCCCATCGGATGGTTCTACAAGGGGGAGCATTACACCAATGTAATGAAGTATTGGTCGTCCGCCACCAACGCCTCCCCGGATGTATTTGGCCCGAAAGTACGGGTGCCTGCACATTGGGCTGAAAAAGGCTTTGGAAAACAGATACCACGTACGGGGCTTTCCATGTCGGGAATCACCGTGTACGGCTGCAACGAAGGCAAGCCACATTGCAGGGAATACATCGAAATACAGCTCAGCGAACCATTGATCACCGGGCAGGACTACCTGGCAGAAATGTGGGTAAGCCACCTGCCCAAGTCGCTGTTGGTAAACAACCTGGGCTTTTACTTTTCCAAAGAAAAAATAGAGGAGATCACGGATGGCGTGCTTCGTTTCAATCCGCAGGTTTTTGCCGAAGATGTTATAGGAGCCAAGAATAACCGGTGGGCAAAAGTGGCCGGCAGGTTTACGGCAGCCTCAGAAGCCGAATACCTCGTCATCGGCAATTTCTTCCCAGACAGCCTCACCATCACGCAACCCGGGCCAGAGGGCAGCCTTCCTTATGCCTATTATTACATCGAGGATGTTTTGGTAAAAAAAATACCCCCTATCCTGCCGATACCGATCCGGGAAGACGACCTGACGAAAGTCAAACTGGAGGCTGGAAAAGTGGTGCCGCTCCGCGACATCTACTTTGAGCACGATAAATGGGAACTCATGCCCCGCTCCTTTGTAGAGTTGAAAAAACTCCTCAAGATCATGCGCAACAACCCGCAACTGGCCATTGAAGTGTGTGGCCATACCGACAGCACCGGCGAGGATGAATACAACCGGAGCCTGTCAGAAAAAAGGGCTCGTTCCGTAGTAGATTACCTCATCGCCAACGGCATTCCCGATTCCCGCACCCGCTACCGGGGCTGCGGCAGTGCCCAGCCCATCGCCACGAACGCTACCCCGCAAGGCAGGCAGATGAACAGGCGGGTGGAGTTCATCGTACTCCAGAATGAATAGGCTGGCGAAGCAATGAACCTGCCTTTCGCCCTTGGAAAAAACCAGCCATGCCTTCCAGGGCAAAAAAAGGTTTTTTAAATATTCCCGGACTGGATACGGGAGTCATTTCATTATTCTTCCGTCATTAATTTCTCCTGTTAAATAAATCACCTGCCAGCTTTTGCCCGTATTACAAACCCTTTTCTTAATTTTCGGCTCAAAGTTATTTTCTTACAATATGAAGACACAAATGCTTGAAAAAGAAGCAGTCATCATCAAGTTTGCCGGTGACTCCGGCGACGGTATGCAGCTCACAGGCGGCCTCTTTACCGATGACACCGCCATTTCGGGGAGCGACCTGGCCACCTTTCCCGACTTTCCAGCCGAAATCCGTGCCCCAGCGGGTACCCTCGCCGGCGTATCGGGTTTCCAACTCCATTTTGGCAGCCGGGAGATTTTCACCCCCGGCGACCGCTTTGATATCCTCGTGGCCATGAACGCCGCCGCCCTGAAGGTCAACCTCGGCCAACTGGTGCCGGGCGCCACCATCATCATTAACGAAGACGGGTTCGACTCTAAAAACCTGCGCCTCGCCAAATACCCTGATGGCGTCAATCCATTGGAAGATGGCTCCCTTTCCGGTTACCATATCATCAAAATACCCGTGACCAAAATGACGAGGGAGGCACTGAAAGATTCCACGCTGGGCACCAAAGAACAGGATCGCTGCAAGAACATGCTCGTGCTCGGCCTGCTGCTTTGGCGCTACAACCGCACCATGGACACGACGCTGAAGTTCCTCCAGGCCAAGTTCAAGAACAAGCCCGACATCCTGGCTGCCAACGAAACCGTGCTGCAGGCCGGCTACCATCTCGGCGATACCCGCGAAGATTTCACGGACCGCTACGATGTGAAGCCCGCCCAACTGGCCAAGGGCACCTACCGCAGCATCATGGGAAACGACTCCCTGGTACTGGGCCTGATCACCGCTTCAAAAAAGGCAGGCTTGCCCATTTTTTATGGTTCCTACCCTATCACGCCAGCATCCAGCATCCTGCACAGCCTGGCCAAGTACAAAAATTTTGGCGTAAAAACCTTCCAGGCCGAAGATGAGATTGCTGCCGTTTGTTCCGCCATCGGCGCTTCCTATGGCGGCAATATTGGCGTCACGGGTACCTCCGGCCCCGGCCTGGCACTGAAGGGTGAAGCCATTGGGCTGGCCGTCATGCTGGAGCTGCCCCTGGTGATTTGCAATATACAGCGGGGTGGCCCATCCACCGGGTTGCCCACCAAAACAGAACAATCAGATCTACTCCAGGCATACTATGGCCGCAACGGCGAATGCCCATTGCCCATCGTGTCCGCCAGTACACCTGCCGATGCGTTCGACGCTGCCTACGAAGCGGTACGCATTGCCATCCAACACATGACGCCTGTCATCCTGTTGAGCGACGGCTATATTGCCAATGGTGCCGAGCCCTGGAAGTTCCCAAAAGCTGCGGACATCCCCGAAATTAAGGTGGAATTTGCCAGCGCAAGGGAAAACGGAACGCCCTTTATGCCCTATGCCCGCGACGAACGGCGGGTGCGCCAATGGGCCATCCCCGGCACCCCAGGCCTCCTGCACCGGGTAGGTGGCCTTGAAAAAGAAGATGTGACAGGCAATGTGTCCTACGACCCGGCCAACCATGAGCACATGGTGAAAACCAGGGAAGCCAAGGTGGAACTGATAGCCGAACACATCCCCGAACAAAAAATGGAGGCAGGCTCCGACCACGGCGACCTGCTCATCCTGGGTTGGGGTTCCACCTACGGCGTTTGTCAGGCAGTGACCCGAGGGTTGATGGAAGTTGGCTACAAAGTCGGCCATGCACACCTGCGCTACCTGCGCCCCTTCCCCCGCAACCTGGGCGAGTTGATGAGCCGGTTTGAAAAAGTGATGATACCGGAAATCAACAACGGCCAATTGGCCAAAATTATCCGTGACAAATACCTCCTCCCAGTCGTGCAGTACAACAAAATTCAAGGTACGCCCATCACGAACGAGGAACTTTATGATTTTGCAGTCAGCCTTCTGTGAGGATAGAAGGAAAAATAATCCCGATGTGAAATCGGGATTATTTAAAAAAAAAACCTTCCAGTACTGGGGGTTTCAACATCGAAACAGGGAAGTTATTTTTTCTTCGTTACTAAGTTGATAAGGGTTTATGCGGTTGGTGGGGTTGATTTACAAACCTCCTCAACTTTATAAACCCCATAAACCATCAAGCAATGTCAGTTGATATAAATATGAACGGCGGCCCCGTCATTCTGAAAGCGAAAGATTTTGCCACCGACCAGGACGTGCGCTGGTGCCCCGGTTGCGGCGATTATTCCATTTTGAAACAAGTACAAACCGTACTGGCCGATCTGGGCAAGCAGCCCCACGAGACAGTGTTCGTGTCAGGGATTGGCTGCTCATCCCGTTTCCCCTATTACATGGAAACCTATGGGATGCACAGCATCCATGGGCGGGCGCCGGCCTTTGCCGCCGGCCTGAAAATGTCGAACCCCGAATTGGGCATCTGGGTCATCACGGGCGACGGCGACGGCCTGTCTATCGGCGGCAACCACCTGATGCACCTCTTCCGGCGCAATTTCAACCTGAACGTGTTGCTGTTCAACAATCAGATTTACGGCCTCACAAAAGGGCAGTATTCGCCTACCTCGGAGGAGAACAAGCGCACTTCTTCAACGCCATACGGTTCCATTGACCACCCGGTGAACCCCATCGCACTGGCGCTCGGCTGCGAGGCCACCTTCGTCGCCCGCTCGATGGACCGGGACGTGAAGCACCTCAAGGACATGCTCGTGCAGGCAGACGGCCACACCGGCACTTCTTTCCTCGAAATTTATCAAAACTGCAACATCTTCAACGACGGTGCTTTCTTTTCTTTCACGGAAAAGGCTACCAAGCCCTCCACCACCATATTCCTCGAAAACGGCCAACCCCTCGTGTTCGGTGCAGAAAATGAAAAGGGCATTCGGCTGGATGGCTTCAAGCCCCAGGTGGTGGATTTGAACAGTGGGAAATACAGCAAGGACGACCTTTGGGTTCATGACGAGAGCGACCTCATCAAGGCGCAGATACTCTCCCGCTTTTTTGATGACCACCATACAAACGAACATGCACTGCCGCGCCCGTTCGGCGTTTTTTACCGCACGGAGCGGCCCTGCTACGAGGATTTGCTGTTTGGGCAAATTGAAAAGGCCACCGGAACATTGGGCGATGGGAACCTGGATAAACTACTGGCCGGAAGCAATACCTGGGAGATAAAGTAACCCCAGCGTTTTGCATTGGCTCCTATTTCGTCCAGGCATGGGTTGTAGCATAAAAGTGTGCGGTTGTAAGTGGCAGCCGCACACTTTTTTATTATTGATTCGAATAACGGGTTCATTTTTTTAGTTCCTTGATTTTCAGCAGGTTAGATTATGATGGTTTTGAAAATCACCATGATCTCGTTTTTCAACCAACTGAAAATGTGGAAATTAATTTAACCCGTAATTCGCATTATTGCTTAAACCGCACATAAAAGTTGGTGATGCTGCGGGCCGGGGTGTCCTCTTGGGTTGTTTTTTGCTGGCCGTCCGGCGCAACTACGGTGATATAATACAGATTCTTTTCAAGGGTAAAGAACTTGGCCTTTCCGAGCGCATCCGTTGTCCCTTCAAAGGCAACATTGGTGAACTGTTCCTGGTAAAATTCCTCCTCGAACAAGTATATTTTCGCCCCGGCCAGCGGCCCGATAACGTTGTTTTTTTCTACTTCCACCAAAGCGTTGAGCGTAGCGTAGTTTTTCGGTGGCGCTTCAGCATCTGATAAATCGTCGCCCGAACAGCCGGAGGAAAAACAGAGGGCAAAAACAACCGATAACAAAGTAAACCTGGCATTCATCGTGCAGAAATTTGATGAGAAAAACAGCAGGCCCGAAGCCTGGGGATACAGGAAAACCCCTTGTGACCAAAAAGCTTCGCCCGACACTTTTCCCGGGTTAGAGAAAGTCCCGTATTAACAATTTGTTCCAAAAATATTTGTCTATTCCAACCATACAACCCTCCTGGCGTTCTTAAAGCCTTAATTGTCAGCCTCAACACAAAATCTTTTCCATGAAAAAATTCAACTTCATCCATTTCCTCATCGGCCTGATCATTCTGAGCGGGGCTTTCACGGTAGCCAAGAATTTTTACCTGCAGCCCGATTTGGCGAACGGGGAAAAGGCACCTGATTTTATCGGCATGTTGCCGGGCGACAAGGCATTCAAACTCTCCGACCTGAAAGGCCACTACGTGCTGCTCGACTTTTGGGGCAGTTGGTGCGGCCCCTGCATCCAGGATGCACCTGAGCTGATAAAGCTGCACGAAAAGTATTCGCAAACCAAATTCAGGGACGCAGATGGCTTTGCCATTGTAAGCGTGGCAGTGGAGAAGAACAAAACCCGTTGGGAAAATGCCATCGTGCGCCTCGGCCTCCTATGGCCCTACCACTTGCTCGACCCAGTCAACAACTTTAAATTCTTCGACTCGCCGATTGCGAATGAATACGGGGTCAAACAGTTGCCCACCAAGTTTCTAATAGATGAAAAAGGGACGATCGTCGGCGTGAATATGCCCTTCACAGAGATTGAAAAATACCTGGAGGAGAGGAAGTAGCTGGACAATGGAAGGAATGCAACACCTCACTGAAAACTGCGCATAGGTTGTTTTTCAAAAAGACAAGACTTCACAACCATTTTTGCAAGACCCCCGATTGCCTGGCTTGAGAACAACCCTGTGAACGAACTGAAATCTTAAGCCATGCAACCGGGTATCTGCATTCAATCAGGAAGTAGCCCAGGCGGCACCTACTTCCGAATAAGGGATGCACCCTTTATAGTCGCCCGGAACAGGCTCGTATTTCAGGAATTCCGTTGCACCTGCTTCCGAGGTACAAAAGCCCAGCACGGTCAATTCTTTTGCCATCCTGAAAAAGTCCGGTGTACCCCTGTCCACGCCATCGGCGAAGGCAGCCTGGTCGAGTTTGGTCAACAAGGCATCTTGTTCTTCTTCCGACAATTTGGCGAAAGGCTTGCCATGCGCCGCTTTTGCATCTTCTTCCACTTTTTTGAGGCCCTCCCGAAAGGTATTCTTTTCCTTCTCCTGGTAAAAGCCGGCCATCATGGTGTCAATGAATTGCGGGACACCGGCCTCGATGGCCCCCGGTGTATCCGTGAGGGGGATGATGCGGCCGACGATGGCTTCCACGAGGCCGCCTTCGTCAGTGGTGAAATATTCGGGCGCCCAGGTGATGGAGGGTTCGGCTTTGCAACCGTTCAGCACACCCATCATCGCACTGGCCGACAGGGTGCCGCCCAAGAGTATGCTGGTGCGTTTGATAGCTTCTCTGCGGTTCATTTTTTTTATGCTTTTGGCTGGTGGCTCTTGGCCGTTGGCTTCACAGGACGAAGCACTAACGGCCAATAGCCAGCGGCAATTTAAAGATTACCTTTTTTCAATTCGCTCACAGCATAGTCGGCTGCACGGGCTGTGAGGGCCATATAGGTCAACGACGGGTTGACGCAGGCGGCGGATGTCATACAGGCACCGTCGGTGATAAAGACGTTTTTCACGTCGTGCATCTGGTTCCAACTGTTTAGCACGGAAGTCTTCGGATCACGGCCCATGCGGGCAGTACCCATTTCGTGGATGCCGAGGCCCGGGCCGTAGTTGCGGTCGTAGCCTTTCACGTCCTTTATCCCGGCAGCTTCCAGCATCTCAATGGCGGATGCCTGCATATCCTTGCGCATGTTCAGTTCGTTTTCTTTGATTTCCACATCCATTGTCAGGGTTGGCATTCCGTACATATCCAACACGTCCTTGTTCAAGGTGATGCGGTTGTCTTCATAAGGGAGAAACTCTCCAAAACCATTGATGCCCATCGTCCAGCGGCCCGGTTCGTGCAGTTGTTCCTTCATGCCCTTGCCGAAGTTCATTTCTGCAATTAGGCGAGACCAACCTTCCCTGCTGGCGCCTCCCTGGTACCCGTATCCACGGATGAAATCTTTTTGCCGGCTCTTTGCATCCACATTGCGGTAGCGAGGGATGTAGATGCCGTTGGCCCTCCTGCCGGAATAGTACCGATCTTCAAAACCTTCCGCGTTGCCCGAAGCCCCGACCTGGAAATGGTGATCCATCACATTGCGGCCGAGTTGGTCGCTGGAGTTGCCCAGGCCGGTGGGGAAGCGCTCGTTGGCGGAGTTCATCAGTATCCAGGCAGAGTTGAGCGCAGAGGCGTTCACAAAAATGATTTTTGCATAAAACTCCATCTCCTGCTTCGACTCGGCATCGAGGATTTTCACGCCGGTAGCCTTGTCTTTTTCCTTATCATAAATAATGGAATGGACAATCGAGTTTGGGCGGAGGGTCATGTTGCCGGTCTGTTCGGCGGCGATAAGCGATGCCCCGTTGCTGCTAAAATAGGCCCCATACGGGCAGCCCCTCATGCAAAGGTTGCGGAACTGGCATTTGCCTCGGCCCAGTTTTTTCTGTTGTTCGGTCGGCTCCGTGAGGTGTGCCGTGCGGCCCATCGTTATTTTCCGGTCGGCAAATTTCGATTCTACTTTGCCTTTCAGATCCGTTTCCACGCAGTTCATTTCCATCGGCGGCTGGAATTTTCCGTCCGGCAGTTGCGGCAGCCCTTCATTTGACCCACTGACGCCGATCCACTCCTCCACGTAATCGTACCAGGGAGCGATGTCCTTGTAGCGGATGGGCCAGTCCACGGCGATGCCGTCTTTTAGGTTGGCCTCGAAGTCGAGGTCGCTCCAGCGGTAGCTTTGGCGCCCCCAGACGATGGATCGTCCGCCGACGTGGTAGCCCCTTATCCAGTCGAAGCGCTTGACCTCAGTGTAGGGGTGTTCGTCATCCTTGACAAACCAATGCTTCCAGCCTTGCCGCACAGTATAGCCTGTGCGGTTCTGTTTGGGGTAGTGTTTGTCAATCTCGTCCTGTGGCACCCGGTCGGCGTACTTCAAGTCCCAGGGGTTGAAGTTCATCGTCGGATAGTCGGTGACGTGCTTTACCATGCGCCCCCGTT
This sequence comes from Lewinellaceae bacterium, assembly GCA_020636005.1. GTDB lineage: Bacteria > Bacteroidota > Bacteroidia > Chitinophagales > Saprospiraceae > UBA6168. The sequence goes on along the minus strand of JACJYR010000001.1, from coordinate 2,732,562 downwards.
CCAGGACGAGGGTCTTCAGGCCTTTCTCTGAAAGCTCTTTGGCCGCCCAGCCGCCACTAATGCCACTGCCGATGACGATGGCGTCGTAGGTGTTGTCCTGTTGCCATTTTCCATTGATGTTGCTCATGATAGTAGGTTAGATTTATTCGCTGCACAACATAGTGCAGGTTGATTGAAGAAAAAGAGGCGATTGCAATTTCCTGTGCTCACGGTTCTGAAAACGCTCCCGGAAAGCTTGTAAACACAAAGACAAGCAAGTACCTGCAAAATGGGAATGGGGCTGAAATACTTTGGTTATTGTTTGGCAAGGAAAAACATTCGAGGGCAAGATAGGAACAGGCCGGAATTTTAAACAAGTTTTTTGGGAGAAAATGGAAACCCGGCAATTGTGTGCCAACCCAACCAACGCTTCAAAGACCGAGCTTGGTAACCATAAAAAATAACTTCCCTGTTTTGATTTTGAAACCCCAGTACAGGAAGGTTTTTTTAAAAATAATCCCGCTGTGTACCGCCGAAAATAAGTTTTTAATAAAATACTACAGGGCGTCCCAGCGGGACGGTGATTATTAATAAATTTTTTTTCGGAAGTAGAAATCGGGATTATTTTTCCTTCGTCCTTTGGCCAGGCTCAGATAATCCTTTCGCCCTTTGGTTTGGCTGCTGCCTTATTGCGAATATCCTCCAGGGCCTTTTCAGCCTCTCCTGCCTTGCCCTCATCCCCGGCCATTTTGGCGGCTTTCAGTTTCCCCGAGAGGGCCATCAGGCGGTTGGGGCCTTTTTGCAGGGCCATGTCGAACTGGGCCAGTGCTTCCCCTGCCCTGTTTTGTTCCAAAAGCCATTCGCCATACAACTCCCAGGATGGTTTGACGATGGGCGGCGGGCCGTAGGAGTAGCTGATGCTTTCCTGCAGGACGGTGGCCGAACGGAGCCATTTTTCTGCATCGGCGGTACTGCCGGCCAATTGGGCGAGCAGGCTGCGCAGCTCCATTTCCAGCACGTTGGCCTGATCCAGGTCGAGTTGGTTGGGGGCGTTGTCGGAGCCTTTGGCGGCTGCGCACATGGCGATGCCTGCACCGCTAACGAGGTTGGCAGCAGACTTCCGTTCCGAAGCCATTTCCTCAATGGTGGCGGACAGGGCATTTTTATCGCCGGCCCGGAAGGCTTTCATCCCTTCCAAAAAAGAAAAGATAGCACGGGTGGCCACGTTCAGGTCTTTTTGTTCGCAATCGTAGCCTGCGATTTCGCTGTCCCAATCGCCCGTTTCCACCAGGTAATTTCCCTTCATGCCGAGGAGGTAGTCCCGGCCATTTTTGGAGGGCAGTTCGTCCACGTAGCGGCGCATGTCGAGCATTATCTTTTGGGCCTCCTCCGTTTTTCCCTGTTGCAAATAACCGTACATCAGCCAGTGGAGGGCATGGTAGCTCAGGTCGCTATTGTCAAGCCCTTTGGCTTTCATGCGCTCCACGCTGGCATTCCAGGAAGCGATGTTGGAACTGACCACTTCGTCCCACAAGCCCACAGCTACAAAAATATGCGAAGGCATGTGGAGGGCATGGGTGGCACCGGCAGCCACTTCCGAGTAGCTATGGGCAGCCTGGAGGGCCAGCGGCGCATGGCCGGGGTCGTCGTAGCTATGGATGAGGTAATGCAGCGCGCCGGGGTGTTGGGGGTTTTCCTTTAAAATACCCTGCACGATGGCGGCCCCTTTTTCATAAGCCGCCTGATCGCGGCCCACGGGCACGGCGCCCAGCAGGGAAAGGGCATAGAAAGCCGCCACTTCCTCGTTGCCGGGATAGTCTCCGTACATTTTTTCCAACTGCTTTGAATAGGCGCTGTCGCGCTGGTGCTTTTCACCCATTCCGTACAGGATTTCGGCAGCATGAAGGAAGTCCCGTTCCAACTCTGTTTTCGCTTTTTCGGCCCGGATGCCAGGTTTTTCACCCAACTTGACAATGGCAGTCCATCCTTTTTCATAGTCTTGTTGCCGCCACAGCGGGTGGTTGTAGGTCATCGCTTCGCCCCAATAGGCCATTACGAAGTTGGAGTCGAGCGCCTGTGCCTGCAGGAATTCCTTGCAGGCGTCGTCGTACTCGAAGTTGTGGAGGAGCTTTAGGCCTTTTTCAAAATGGGGCATGGCGGCTGGGTTGGCGCTGAAGCTGAGGTGTAGTTCGCCAAGTTGGTCGCCGGGCGGCGTTTTTGCAGTTTCATGGCACCCAAACAACGGCAAAATGAACAAGCAGGCAACGATAGTATTTTTCATTTCCAATAAAATTTTTCGGAAGGTACAAAAGGTAGGGCTTTTGGCAAAGAAAGAGGGCTTTTCCGGTGGGCGCCAAACGCTGGGCAACTCACCCGCCAGTTTCGACAACCCATCTGAAATCATTTCCACCTTTCCTCATTTTCTCCGTCCTTTGCCGAAGGGTAAAAGTGGAAATTTTGAAATTGGAAATTTTGAGATTTTCACCCCTATGCAGCGTGGGCCGAAATTTCCTGGTTTCGAATTTCAAAATTTCACCCACTTTACACCTACCACATGAAGATAAAGAAAAGGTACATCGTACTGGCAGTGCTGGCCATTGGCCTTTTCACCACCTGCCACATGGAGTTTATGAAATTCCGCCAAAGCGATGCGAAGACAAAAACTGCCTTTGCCGAAAAAGGCCTGCCGGGCGTTGGGTTCCAGGATTACGAAACAGCCGGGCAGCCGATGCATTTCACTGTTTATGGCAACGACACTTTGCCGCTCGTAGTGCTGGTGCATGGTGCGCCAGGTTCCTCCAGTGCCTGCCTCGACTACCTGATGGACACGGCCCTGACCAACCATGCCTGCGTCGTGGCCTTAGACCGGCCAGGGTACGGGTATTCTGGTTTCGGCAAAACGGAGCGTTCTTTAGCAAAACAGGCGGCAGCCATCAAGCCCATCCTGGAAAAGTACCGCCGCAAAAAGGCCGTGCTGGTGGGCCACAGCTTTGGCGGCCCCGTGATAGCCCGTATGGCGATGGACTTTCCGGAACTGGTGGACGGCCTCGTCATCGTGGCTGGCTCGATCGACCCGGCACTGGAGCCACATTACTGGTGGCAGCACCCGCTCGACTGGCGGGCCATCCGGTGGATGATGCCACCCGCCTTCCGGGTTGCCAACCAGGAAATCCTGCCGCTGCCGGAAGAATTGACGGACATGCTGCCCCGCTGGAAAGAAATCACCTGCCCCGTAACGGTGGTGCAGGGTACCAAGGACAACCTGGTGGCCCCCGGGAACGCTGATTTTGCGGAGCGCATGTTGACCAACAGCGAAAAGGTGGAAATCATCCGGATGGAAGGAGGGAGCCATTTTATCTTTTGGTCGGAAAGGGGCTTGATCATCCAGGAGATTTTGAAAATTATCAACAGGTAAGTCCTCTGAAATAAGTAACGTTGGAAAAAATATCTTCATCATTCTGTGGTAGGAAAGCCCTGCAAGGGAAGGGTTTCCTAAAAATAATCCCGATGTGTACTGCCAAAATATAAGTTTATATTAAAAGGGACACAACGGTTTTATTGAAACCTAAAATGCTGACGCAGCAACCAAACACGTTGTTTGGAAACACATTCGCATAGCGGATAAAAAAGAGCAACTTTTTACATGCTGCAGTAAGCACCTCCTTGGAATCGGTTTAGGTTTTTTGGTTTTCTTAAATTCAATAAAAGCTTGTTCATCAGGTGGTTATTACAATATCTATCTAATTCAAACAATTTCAAACAACCATTCAGGCTGGTTTGGCGGGTCTTTCCCCCCTTCCATTTTTCAATATGAAATCGGCAAAAGAAATACTTGGGTTCAACGACACCTGGCTGATCCTTATCGGCGTTCCGGTGGTCACCCTGACAACCAACGCCATGATGTTTACGGCGTTGATGCTGGAAGACCCCGCCACTTTTTTGCAGCGGTGCGGATTGGTAGGGCTCATTTATACCATAGTCTTTTGGGCCACTTTCCGGGCCATGCTCATCTTTTTCAAAAGGAGGTTTCCAGCACCAGCGGATTTTACCAAAAGGATATTGCTGCAGACGGGGGCAGTCTTTGCGGTCTTTTTCATCCTGAAACAAATCCTCGATCCCCTGCTACACCCCATCATTGCTTCAACGGTGGGCGACGAAAAAGCCCACAGCGTTGGCATGTCCATCAGTTCCCTGATGGTCACCTTCCTGGTACTTGGAATATATGAAACCACCAGTTTTTACAACCAGCTGCAGCAGTCACTGCTGGAAAAAGAGCGGCTGCTGAAAGAGAACATTCGCGGGCAGTTGGAAAGCCTGCGCAACCAGGTCAACCCGCACTTTTTTTTCAACAGCCTCAACACCCTTTCCTACCTCATCCCGGAAGCACCCGCCAAGGCCGTCAATTTTGTGCAAAAGCTCTCGAAGGCTTATCGCTACATCTTGGAAATCAGGGAAAAAGAACTGGTGAGCCTGGAAGAGGAGCTGGGCTTCCTCGACTCCTACACCTGCCTGCTGAAGGAGCGCTTTGGCGAAAACCTGAACATCAGCATCCAGGTACCAAAGGAATTTTACCGCCACCGGATCGTGCCGTTGTGCCTGCAAATGCTCTTTGAGAATGCCATCAAGCACAATGTCGTTTCCAGCCAGCACCCGCTCACCATCGAGGTCTTTGTTGAACATGGCGACCGCCTGGTAGTGAGGAACAACCTGCAACGGAAGAATCAGGACATCCCATCCACTAAAATCGGGCTGGACAATATTTGCAGCCGCTACAAACTGGTCTCCGACCGGGAGGTAGAAGTAGCAGTTTCGCCGACAGCATTTTCGGTCGTCCTGCCGATGTTGGGCATTTGACGTTTTCGCTCATCCCCGCTTTGAAGCAAGCTAGTAGACTTCTGTGTGGGGAGGCCGGCCTCTCAAAACTAAAACGGTGCTGGAATGCCCGCTCCACCTTCAAGAGGGTATGAGCGGAAGTTTTTCAAAAAAACTTAAGCCCAATGGAAAGGCCATGTCCAAAAAATATGCTTCCTTCGGGCCATCGCTAAACCGTCCAACCATTCCGCCATCCAATCTTCACAAAAAATAGCTGTCATCATACCTGCCTGGAACGAGGAGCGCTCCATCGGCCTGGTGCTCGACGACATTCCGAAGGGCCTGGCACAGGAAGTCATCGTGAGCAACAATGGCAGCCTCGACCGCACTGCGGAGGTGGCACGGGCGCACGGTGCAACAGTGGTTGATCAGCCCCTGCCCGGCTACGGCAACGCCTGCCTGAAAGCCCTGGCATATTTGCAAAAAAAACCCGCCGGGGAACAGCCCGGCATCGTGGTGTTCCTGGATGGCGACTACTCCGACCACCCGGAACAAATGCCCGAAATACTGCGCCCCATCCTGGAAGGAGGCTATGACATGGTCATCGGGTCCAGGGCGTTGGGCAGGCTGGAGCGGGGGGCCATGCAGCCGCAGCAGATTTTTGGCAATTGGCTGGCCACCAACCTGATACGCCTCTTTTTCAACTACCACTTCACTGATCTCGGCCCTTTCCGGGCCATCCGCTGGGACGCCCTGCTGTCCCTGAATATGGAAGACAAAAACTATGGGTGGACGGTAGAGATGCAGGTAAAAGCTGCCAAGCAAAAGCTGAAATGCACGGAAGTGCCGGTAGATTACCGCCAGCGGGTGGGCGTATCGAAAGTATCCGGCACCCTGAAAGGCAGTGTCCTGGCCGGGCATAAAATATTATGGACGATTTTTAAAAGCATATAGTTGTTGTTAAATTGGAACACGAATGGTTTTGTCATTTTGCAATTTGCTGTTGGCTTTGAGCCGTTAGCCTCTGCCAAAAGCCAACAGCCTAAAGTATAGGTGCTCGTTGTTATACTGTACGCTGATGGCTTTTGGCCTTTGGCAGTTGGCAAAAGCCAATGGCCAACTGCCAACTGCTAATAGCAAACCGACAAAACCATCCGTGTTTTAGTATAGTTAGGCAAAGAGTAACTAACAACGATCAACAAATGCCTGCGCACGACCCGTACCTCGCCTTTCGTTTTCCGGAATTCCGCTTAGGGAAACTGCCGAATAAACTGCCTCAAACTTTTACCTCCTACCCATTTTCCGGGCAACTATCTTTGCCCGCCTATGATAGCACATCTGTCCAACATCATTGGCCATCCTGCGGCCCGGGCTACCGGGATGGTTTTTACGTCATCGGGCCTGATACTTGGCACCTGGTCGGCACTCATTCCCTACATTAAGGAAAAATTTGGCCTGGATGAAGCGGAACTGGGGCTGCTGTTGCTTACCCTGCCGGCAGGCGTCACGTTGATGAACCCTTTTACCGTGCCCATCATCCACCGCCTGGGGGCAGTGAGGGCCACCCTTGTTTCCCTGGGGTTGACGGGGTTGCTGTTCATCCTGCCCATTGCCTCCCCTTTCATCTGGCTGTTGGTGCCTTCCCTGTTTTTGGCAGGCGGGGGCTTCTCCACCTTGAATGTGGCCATGAATACTTGTGCTTCCTTGCTGGAGCAACACACGGGGCTGCGCATATTTTCCACCTGCCACGGTTTGTGGAGCGTCGGGGCGATGGTGGGGTCGGCCATGGCTGGCATGGCAACGGGCTGGGGCATGTCGCCCATCTTGTTCCTCAGCTTGTTGGCGGTGCTGGCGCTCCTCACTGTTTTTGCCCTCCGGCCTGCATTGGCCAGCGTACCGGACGACTACCAGCCTTCCACTGTACCTGTTAAAAAAAGCACTGGTTTCATCAAACCCAACAAGGCGCTTTGGGTGCTGATTCTCATCAGCTTATGCACCAACCTGGCGGAAGGGAGCATGACGGACTGGTCGGCGGTGTACATGCGGGATGTGGCGGGAGCGCCGGAGGCCTGGGTCGGCTGGGGCTTTGCGGCGTATGCTTTTTTCATGGCCGGAGGGCGCCTCCTCGGCGATGCGCTGCTCTACCGGTTCAGCAGTAAAAAGGTGCTCAGGATAGGTGGCGTAGTGGCCGCTTCCGGGTTTTTGGTGTCTATTTTTTGGACGGGCATGGCCGGGGCATTGCTGGGCTTTTCGCTGGTAGGGGCTGGTGTTTCGCTTGGTTCGCCGATCCTCTATGCGGCGGCTACCAAAGTGCCGGGGCTTCCAAAAGGGGCCGGCCTGGCCACCATGAACACATTTGCGATGGTGGGCTTCCTTGGCGGGCCGGCATTTATCGGGCTATTGGCAAAGATGTTCAGTTTGCCGACAGCCTTTGGGGTGGTGGCTTGCTTTGCGCTCTTTTGGGCGGCCTGGTCGGGGCGGATGAGGTAAGGCGGGCCGGTATGGAAATATTGTTTTGAAAATATTATCACGCTTTTCTAACATTGCTTTTGAATTACCTTTCTTTGTGCTGTAATGCCTTATTGGCCCTAAACTAACAGCATCGTTTCAGCAACTTTTCATTAGTTTTCTTTTTAAAGTTGCTGCCCGTTCAAATCTTGGTTTTCCCATTTCATTGTTTCCTTTCCAATCGTCTTGGCTAAAAAGATTTCTACTTTAAAAGGGTAGCGCAATCCAGCTTCACAGCCTTTTCGGGAGCATAAAAGTTTTTAGAATCGTTCTTTCACCTTTGATTCTGCCCGATCGGCCGGCTTTGCCAAAGAATGCAAGTTTCAACTAAGGATCGAAGGAAAAATAATCCCGATGTGAAATCGGGATTATTTTTAAAAAACCCTTACAGTACCGGTGTTTCAACATCAAAATAGCGAAGTTATTTTTTCATCGTTACTAAAGAAGTGGCGTGGTGTTACTGCCGCTGATTTTCACGTCCCATGTCTGATAAATCCCAAACTTTCGCAAGAAGAGTTGCATTTTCCCTCGAAAACCAAAGTGCCCGCAACTTCAACAACTATGACAAAACAAGACACAGAAGAGAATTTGCAAATAAATTCTTTGAGCAATTTGACTGTCAACAAAGCATTAAAGTTGGACAGGTTGGTCAAGTTGTTACCGAAGCCCTTTCAATACGGCCCTTTCAACTCGCTGACTTACTGTTTGGTGGTTATCTGCATGTTGCTGGTATTTTTTACGACGCTGCTCCTGTTGGGTGCTTTTGGCCCCATCCCATCCAATAAAGATTTGGCGAATGTTGACAGCTACCTGGCAGCCGAGGTGTATTCTGCCGACAGTGTGCTGCTCGGCAGGTATTACATCGAAAACCGCCTGGCAGCCGGTTTGGACGAAATTTCACCATACGTTATTCAGGCAGCCGTGGCCACCGAGGATTCCCGCTTTTATGAACACCACGGCATTGACTTGCGTGCATGGGGGCGTGTCCTGGTCAAGTCTGTTTTGCTTCAAAATGACGAGTCGGGCGGGGGCAGCACCATTACCCAGCAATTGGCGAAAAACCTCTATCCACGCCAGCGGTTCTGGTTCTTCTCCATACCGCTCAACAAGGCCAGGGAAATTGTCATTGCCACAAAGCTGGAGCGCATCTATACCAAGGACGAAATCATGGCGCTCTACCTCAACACCATCCCGTTCAGCGGAAATGTGTTTGGCATCAAAACAGCCGCCCAGCGCTTTTTCAGCAAGTCCCCCGGCGACCTGAACCCGGAGGAAGCGGCCGTGCTCATCGGCATGTTGAAGGCCACGACGGCCTACCACCCCCTGCTCAACCCTGACCGTTCGCTCGAACGCCGCAATACCGTGCTGGCCAGGATGGAGAAGCAAGGCTTTTTAGATTGCGAAGAAATGGAATGCCTGCAGGCGTTGCCCCTCGTGCTCCATTATAAAGTGCGCACCCACAACGATGGCATTGCCACCTACTTCCGGGAACACCTGCGCCTCGACCTGGAAGAAGAGCTCCAGCATCTATCCAAGCCGGACGGCAGCCCTTACAACCTCTACACCGACGGCCTGAGAATCTTTACGACCATTGATTCCCGCCTGCAGCGCCATGCGGAGGCGGCCGTGGCAATGAACATGCGGAACATCCAGGATTCCTATTATGCGCATTTTAAAAAGCACAAAGAAGCCCTGCCCTATGGCAGCTACAACCTGCTCCAGCAACAGGTGAGGGCTACGGAACGCTACCGCCAATGGAAAGAACTGGGCTGGTCCAAAACGGCCATAGACTCCGCCTTTAAGAAGCCTGTAGAGATGACCGTTTTCAATTGGAAAACTGGTGGGGAACAGGACACCCTGCTCTCGCCGCTGGATTCGCTGAAATACTATCTTTCCCTGCTCAACACGGGTTTTTTGGCCGTTGACCCGCACACGGGCGGCATCCTGGCCTGGGTGGGCGGCATCAATTTCAAGCATTTCAAATACGACCATGTCAAGTCCCGCCGGCAGGTAGGCTCCACGTTCAAGCCCGTTCTCTATGCCCAGGCGCTGGAGTCGGGCATCAACCCCTGTAAACGTTTTGAAAACAAGTACGTGGTGTATGACAAATTCGATGGATGGGCACCCCGCAACGTGAACAACGAGTACGGCGGCTCTTATAACATGGAGGGTGCGCTGAAAAAATCGGTCAATACCATTGCCGTACAGGTCATTCTCAAAGTGGGCGTGGGGCCGGTGAAGGAACTGGCCTACAACATGGGCGTCACCTCTGCCATCCCGCACGAAGCGGGGATAGCATTGGGAGCAGTGGATTTATCCTTATATGAAATGGTGAACGTCTTTTCCACGATTGCCAACCATGGCCGCAGGCCCAAACTGCATGGCCTGCTGCGCATAGAAACTGCGGATGGCAAGCCCATCCAGGAAATACAGCCCCCCAAGCCCGAAAGCTTTTTCCAGGCGCTGTCGGAAAAACATGCTGATATGATGACTTATTTGCTGACCCGTGTGGTGGACGGCGGAGGCACGGCCTCCCGCCTGCGCAGCAAATACAACGTAAAAGGCAACATTGCCGCAAAAACCGGGACTTCCAATGACAACCGGGACGGATGGTTCCTCGGCTTTACACCCAACATCGCTATGGGCGCATGGGTCGGCGGCGAGCAGCAACTCATCCGTTTTCAGGACACCAAACTGGGCCAGGGCAGCAGCACTGCTATGCCCATTTGCGCCAAGTTCCTGAACGAAGTTTACGAAGATGCCAATTTTGAAAAGTGGCAAAAGGAAAAATTCCCCCCGCTCGACAGTGTGACGATGGATATTTTGGATTGCCAAAGCCGGGAGATTGCCAAAGACACGGCAAGGGTAGATTCTGTGGTGGTGGAAGGCTTGCTGGGCATGAGGGCTGGGCAATAGGATTTTCTACATCGGTTTTCCTCTGCAAAAAGGGAGCATCACCATGTCCAACATTTCGTCCATCGGCCTTCGGCAGCACATACTGCCGGGAGGTTTCCTGAATTCATTTTTCAACCAGTTGGCAAGGGTAAGCTGGACTTGTGAAAGTTTAGAAAGATAGCCCATCTCCTTTTCGGTCATGTATCGATATTTTCTCAAAAAGTCTTTTCAAGCAAATTTGGTTCTTTGACAAATCTTGTGGCCATCCGAAAAAACGGCTCAAAGTGATAGCCAATTTTCAACCCATGACTTAAGTCCTGGGTTGAAAATCAAGCGGTTAGGTGCTAAACCGTTTTAACGGTTTCCTTACTCCACAGCATTTGCCAAAGAACGATTTTAAAAAATCATTTCAGGAAGGCGGAGCGTTGAGGTTTGCCGGATTTATTTCAGGCTGGAGGGATTACCGGCACATCCATTACAACCTACCCACAGATTTCCGTTAAACTCCTTCCCACAAAAAACGTTATTTTGGCACTGTTTAAAAAAAATAAAACCAAACCCTCACCACATGCCAACCAATAACAACGACCGCAACACCACCGAAATCATCGAGGACGAAGAAATCATCGAAGACGATGGGCAACTGACCGGCGAAGACCTGATTGAGGAAGGCGCTTTCAGCCGTGAAATACAGCCGCTGGAACGTTCCCTGCCCAACAACCTCACCATCCTGCCCATTTTTCAGAAACCCGTTTTCCCAGGTGTGCCATTGCCGATGACTTTCAGTGGGGAAGATACCATCAATGCCATTCGGGAAGCCATTGAAAAAGAGAACTCCTACATCGGCCTGGTGCTTGCCCGGCCCACTGGTGAAAACGGGGACACCGAACTCCACCAGGTGGGCACCATTTTCCAGATTTTGCGCTATGCCCCGGTCGGCCAAAACGTCCTTCAGGTCATTGGCCAGGGCATTGGCCGCTTTGTCAAACAAAAAGCCCTTTATGTAAAACCGCACATCAAATGGGAAGTCGAATACCGGCATAACCTGAATGCAAAGCCCAGTCCCGAAATGAAGGCCTATCTCCTGGCCATCAGTTCGGAACTGAAGGAACTCTTGAAGCTCAACCCGCTTTTCAAGGAACAGATCAACCTCGTCGTCTCCCAACTCAACTACGAAGCACCGGGCCTCACCATGGACGTGATAAGCACCCTGCTAACCGCCGACTCCGACCGCCTGCAGGAACTGCTGGAAACCTTCGACCTGTTTGACCGGGCCAACCTGCTGCTGCGGCTGATAAAAGAAGAAGTGGAAGTGGCCAAAATACAGCAGAAGATCCAGACAGAGATCGACACCCAGGTCAACAAACAGCAGAAGGAGTTTTTCCTGCGCCAGCAACTGAGCGCCATCAAAAAAGAACTGGGCATCGAAAAAGAAGAAAGCGAGACGGAGATCGACAAAGTGGAAAAAAAGCTGGAAGGGAAAAAACTCTCGGAAGAAGCCCAAAAAGTGGTGGACGAAGAACTGGAAAAACTGAAAACCCTCAACGCCCAATCGCCCGAATTTGCCGTCACCCGCAACTACATCGAACTGATAGCCGACCTCCCCTGGGGCGTTTTTTCAGATGACAACAAAGACCTGAAGAAAGCACGGCAGGTACTCGACCACGACCATTATGGCCTGAAAGACGTGAAGGCGCTCATACTCGAATTCCTGGCCGCCGTCATCAAAAGGGGCAGTATCGGCGGCTCCATTATCTGCCTGGTCGGCCCACCGGGGGTCGGAAAAACCTCCATCGGACAAAGTATCGCCGATGCCCTGGGCCGCAAGTTCTTCCGCTTCTCCGTGGGCGGCATGCGCGACGAGGCAGAGATCAAAGGCCACCGCCGCACCTACATCGGTGCCATGCCCGGCAAGCTCATCCAGGCCCTGAAAAGGGTCGCCGTTTCCAACCCCGTCATCATGCTCGACGAGATTGACAAAATTGGGGTCAGCTACCAGGGCGACCCTGCCTCTGCCCTGCTGGAAGTACTCGACCCTGCCCAGAATGCCTCCTTCCTCGACCATTACCTCGACATCCCCTACGACCTGTCGAAAGTGCTGTTCGTCACAACGGCCAACCAGTTGGACACCATCCCGGAGCCACTGCTCGACCGTATGGAGGTCATCCGCCTGAGTGGGTATATCCTGGAGGAAAAGGTGCAAATTGCGAAGCAATACCTCATCCCCCGCCAGTTGAAGGAGCACGGATTTAAAGAAAAAGACATCAAGTTTTCTGACGATGCAATCGCCTTGATTGCCGACAAATATGCCCGGGAGGCGGGTGTCCGGAATTTGGAAAAACAGATCCGCAAAATCGTGCGCAAGGCTACCATGAAATCAGCCGAGGAGGGGCAAAAGACCTTTACCATCAATGCCAAAGATATCGAAGCCTACCTGGGCAAGCCTGTTTTTACCACAGAGAAACTCTACCCCGAACCAATTGCGGGCGTGGTGCTCGGCCTGGCCTATACGGCTTTCGGCGGTGCAACCCTATACATCGAAGCAGCGTCCATCAGCAAAAAGGGCGGCGGCCTCAAGCTGACGGGCCAACTGGGCAACGTCATGCAGGAAAGCGCAGAGATTGCTTACAGCTATATCCGTTCGCTGCTCAGCACCCAGGAGCCGCCCATTACTTTTTTTGATGACAATGCCGTCCACCTGCATGTCCCGGCAGGGGCGACGCCCAAAGATGGCCCTTCCGCCGGCGTCACCATGGCCTTGGCCCTGTATTCCCTGGCCACCAACAGGCCCATCAAGGATGGCCTCGCCATGACGGGCGAACTGACCCTGACCGGTAAAGTGCTGCCCATTGGCGGGGTGAAGGAAAAGACCATCGCCGCCCGGCGGGTCGGCATTCAGGAACTCATTTTCCCCATTGACAACAAAAAGGATTTTGAAGAATTGCCCGACTATATCCGCGAGGGGCTTAAAGTTCATTTTGCCGACTACTTCCAGGACGTTTTACAGGTGGCGTATGGGAAAAGGAATGGCAAGAAGTAGCGTGAAAACCAGTCTGTGCAGGGAATAATTTTGAAATGTGCATGATAAACTCAACCGACGTGGAACGTTTCCGGCAGGAGACCCCCGGCTGCGGCCTCCACACCCACCTCAACAACGCCGGGGCCAGCCTGCCGCCAGGGCAGGTGTTGGCAGCCATGCAAAACTACCTTCGGCAGGAATCCCTGGATGGCGGTTATGAAACCGCAGCTGCCCATGCACCGGCCATTGCCGGGTTTTATGCGTCATTGGCACGGCTGCTCAATGCCCAGCCCCGCAACATCGCCTGGGCCGCCAATGCGACCGACGCCTTCAGCAAAGCATTGTCCTCCATCCCCTTCGAGCCTGGCGATGTGCTGCTCACCACCGACGACGACTATGTGTCCAACCAGATCGCATTTTTGTTTTTGCAAAAAAGATGGAAGGTAAAATTGCTCCGGGCGGCCAAGCTGCCGGGCGGCGGCGTGGATCCACAATCCATGCAGGAAATGATGGACGCCTACCGCCCCAAACTGGTGGCCGTCACCCAGGTGCCGACCAACTCCGGCCTGGTGCAGGACGTGGAAAGCATTGGCCAGTCGTGCCGGGAGCGGGGGATTTGGTACCTCGTGGATGCCTGCCAGTCTGCCGGGCAAATGCCCCTTGACGTAGCGAGAATCAACTGCGATTTCCTGTCGGCCACCATGCGCAAATGGCTGAGAGGGCCGAGGGGGGCCGGGTTCCTCTATGTTTCGGATCGTGCGCTGGAGGCTGGCCTGGAACCGATATTTCCCGATTTGGGCGGCGCTACCTGGACGGAGACCGACCACTACCAGCCGAAGCCCGATGCCAGCCGGTTCGAATATTGGGAAAAACCGTATGCCCTCCTGCTCGGTGCCCGTGCCGCCGTGGAGTATGCCCTGGCCATTGGGCTGGGCAATATTGAGCAACAGGTACAAGCACTCGCCCATTATGCCCGCCAGCGCCTGTCAGAATCGGCCAATATGCGGGTACTCGATCAGGGGCGACATTTGTGCGGCATCGTAACGGCCCACCATCCCGGCATGGATCCGGCATGGCTAAAGACTGCCCTGGCAACCGCAGGCATCAACGCCGGCATCGCCCAGCCTTTCAATGCACTGATAGATTTTCGGGAAAAAGGCGTGGAGTGGGCCTTGCGCATTTCGCCCCATTACTACAATACCAAAGCAGAAATTGACAGGTTGGTGGAGGTTTTGAAAAGTTGATGAACAGGAAAATTTCAAAGCGGCCAGCAAAAAGAATAAGTAGAAATTGGAAAATTGGGGTGATAACCAACGATTGGCGGCAATTGTCTGCCAAGTAACGATGATAAAATAACTTCCCTGTTTTGATTTTGAAACCCCAGTACTGGAAGACTCATGTTTCCTTCGATTCTAAACTAGCAACACTATAAACTTCGTTTCCTGTTTTGTTGGTTTGAGTGCGTAAATCTTGGCTTCTTAAATCAATACAGCAAGAAAATTAGCGGGCCGCACAAGGGAGCCACAAAGCAATTACCGCCCCGCCCCGCCACCCTTGCCTGCGGCAGGCCCAATTGGCGAATTCCATCAAATCTCCAGCACCTTCCTTTTCAGCACGAAATTCATCCCCAGGTAGAGGCGGCGCACCTGTTCATCGGCGGCCAGTTCTTCGGCGGTGCCTGTTTTCAGGATGCTGCCATCATACATCAGGTAGGCCCGGTCGGTGATGGAGAGGGTCTCCTGCACGTTGTGGTCGGTGATGAGGATGCCAATGTTCTTGGCTTTGAGTTTAAACACGATGGTCTGGATGTCTTCCACGGCGATGGGGTCAATGCCTGCGAAAGGTTCATCGAGCAGGATGAACTTGGGGTTGCTGGCCAGCGCCCGTGCGATTTCCGTACGCCGCCGCTCACCGCCGGAGAGGGTGTCGCCGTTGTTTTTGCGCACCTTGTCGAGGCCGAACTCTTCAATGAGCGATTCGAGGCGCAGGGCCTGCTCTGCCTTGGGGATGGGCATCATTTCCAACACAGCTTTCAGGTTGTCCTCCACGCTCAGCTTGCGGAAAATAGACGGCTCCTGGGGCAGGTACCCAATCCCCAGCCTGGCCCGCTTGTACATGGGCAAATCGGTGATGTTTTCGTCGGCCAAAAACACATCGCCCTCGTTGGGCTTGATGAAACCGACCACCATGTAGAAAGTCGTCGTCTTCCCGGCACCGTTCGGGCCCAGCAGCCCGACGATTTCGCCCTGGTTTACTTCAAGGGAAACTTGCCTGGCCACTGTTCGGTCGCCGTATCGCTTGACGAGGTTGGAGGAGTGGAGGATCATGTAGGGAACCGGGCAGGATAGCCCGTCTTTTTTAAGTTTTTATGAAAAGGCAAAAATACCATAAACTTGACAGAACGGCCCGGCCCGCTGGTTTTCCCGAAAATAAGCAAAGGCTTCACAGGGGTTGTTTGGTTTTTAGGAGAAATGCCTAAATTTGCCGCCCGGCAGAAAACAAACTGCCAACTGTCGTATTGACACCTGAATTGGTCCCGTAGTTCAACGGATAGAATGGAGGTTTCCTAAACCTTAGATATGGGTTCGATTCCCGTCGGGACTACACGCACCTTTTAAAGTCTTGTAAATCATTGATTTGCAAGACTTTTTTTTAATGGGCACAACATTTTCCAAAAAACTATCTCCTGCCTGACGCTTGATCCTCAGCCCTTTTACCGTGCCTTTTGCTGGTTGCCTCAACATTGGCCCATCTTCCCTGCCGATCTTTGCATTTGATTTCCAGTTTTTTTCTAACCAAAAATGTAAAGCTATGGCTGGCATTTCAAATCAGCTGCAGCATCGTAAAGTCCACCCTGTATTCACTTATCACCTTGAGCTGTCATTCCTGGTAAAAATGTTGTTGCTGTATTTAGAGCAACAGTTTAACCTTATTTTTGATTTTTGATTCAAACGACCGTCGCAATATTGAAAGCTCCCGCAGACATACGTTCCCTTTACATGCCGGTTCAGCCCACCGTGCGGACCAAAACGGAGGGCGTCACCTACACGGAATGGCCGCCCTGCAAGCCCTTGCAGCCTTTTATTTATTGTTATTGGGAGTTGAAAACCCTTCAGCCATTGGCAAACCCCTTCACCTACCGGGTGGTGACGGATGGCTGCATGGACATTTTTTTCGAGCGTAGCCGTCCACAAGAAAGTTACGTCATGGGCTTTTGTAAAAAATACACGGAATTCCTGCTCGACCCCTCTTTTCACTACCTTGGCGTGCGTTTTCTGCCGACGATGTTCCCCCAGTTTTTCAACATCAATGCAAAGGAACTGAGCAACCGCTTCGAACACCTTGCCTCCGTGACACCGGAGACGGCTGGTTTCGTGGCCACCCATTTTTCGGCAGGCCTCGATATGCAGCAGGTGAAAGACCTTTTCGATGACTATTTTTTGAAACTGTTGGCCGCTGTCGAATGGAACACGGACAACCGCCTGTACGAAGCCATTCAAATCATTTTGAAAAATCAGGGCATGGTCAATGTGGAAAAGGATTTGGACACCGGCATCAGTCCGCGGCAATTGCGCCGGCTGTTCGAGTTTTACATTGGCGACACCGCCAAGACGTTCAGCAAGGTGGTGCGTTTTCAGCATATACTGCGTGCCAAACCCTCTACCCAAAGCCTGCGTGAAAACAAGATTTTTTTCGACGCCGGCTACTACGACCAGGCCCATTTTATCAAGGAATTCAAGGCGCTCTACGGCGTGACGCCCGCCCGGGCCTTTGGCCGTTGAGTTTTTGACCGATTTTTACAAGGAATGCAGCCTGCCGCCCCTGCATTTTTGCATCATCAAAAAAATCCTCATCATGAAACTCAACGCAGGCATCATCACGCAAAAACTGGCCGAAACCAAGGCCTTCTACCTCGACCACCTCGGTTTCGGGGTCACTTTTGAAAACGAATTTTACCTGTTGCTGCACACGCCCGGCAAGCAATCGGAACTCAGTTTTCTGCTCCCTCATCACCCCTCCCAGCAGCCGTTGTTCCAGCAGCCGTTTCAAGGGCAGGGCATGTACCTCACCATCGAGGTGGATGCGGTGGACGAATGGTACAAAAAATTGAAAGACAAGGGGTTGGATATGAAAATTGACCTCCGGGACGAACCCTGGGGCGACCGGCATTTTGCCATTGAAGACCCCAATGGCATCGGCATCGACATCGTAACCTACTCACCTTCTTCCCAATCCTGAAAAAATGAAAAATACGGATTCCGGCTCTCTGCGTAGCGCCATGAACATCGGCCCGACCATCGAACGGCGGCTGCGTGAAATCGGGGTTTTCACCCTGGCAGATTTGGCTGACATGACTCCTGCCGCCGCTTACCGCAAAATCTGCGAACGCCATCCGGATAAGACCATCCCGGTGTGCTATTATCTGTACAGTTTACAGGGAGCGCTGCTCGGTCTCCACTGGGACGACCTGCCCCCGGAACTCAAAAGGGAACTCCGGGAGCAGGTGGACCTGTACACCCCGTAAAAGGCCAGCCGCCAAAAGGCCTCGGCGGGTTGGTGCTGGAGTGCATCGAAAATTTCAACACGCTCCGGCTCTACAAAGTGACCAGCGACGGCGACATCGTCTCTTCGGTCAAATTCAATCAGCCGCTGGAAGTGGAGCGCTATTTTTACCCCAACCCATTCCGGGGCAAAGTCACCTTGGCCGGGCCGCTGCCGGAGGGCCGTGCCGACCTTTTCGCCGCCGATATTTCAGGGAAAACATACGGGCCGGTGGCCTTTTCGGGCACAAACGCCGACCTCGGCTTCCTGCCGACTGGGCAATACGTGCTGAGCCTGCGGGCTGAGAACGGGAGGATTTTATTCAGCCAGTTGGCGGTGAAAGTGGAGTAATAATCAAAGTGAAGTGGTATTGGAAAACGCATTGGCTGGGACCTCCGGTTGGTGCCCAACCTGCACCTCGGCGTGGAGGGTGAAAAAATCATGTTCGACCACCTGGAATTCAATTTCATCCAGTATGTGCACTACATCGGGCGGGGGCGGTTTTATGAGCAATTCAGGAAGCGGGAGTGAGGAATGAGCCATCTTAAACCTTGGCTGTGCCGGAAATGAGCCTATCGGCCTGCTCCCAGTCCATGCCTGCGATGGGTACGGCATAAATCACCGGCAAGTCATCGGGGTAGCGTTCCCGGAGGGTGCGGTCAATTTCAACGAACAAAAGGGATTTGGTCTTCCCCATCAGCAAAATCTGCTGGCTGGAGTGTGTACCCTTGCCATTGTTCTTTCGTTCGAGCACGGTTGCGTCCCTGAGAACGACCGCATCGAAAATGAGTTTTTCCCGGACGAGGGAATCGGCGATTTCGATTGCCTGGGTTTCAGTTTTGGAAATGACATGGAGTAGTATCATGTACCTGCGTTTTATTTTGCCTCCGGATAGCAGGGTTTCCCTGTAGCAACGGAAAACATCCTGCCATGGAGTACGCAATTAAAACGCTGTGATTCGGTACACGTTTTACAAAAAAAGGATTCTCATGTAATTCTAATACAGGCCGTTCCAACGCTTCGGATACTGCGCTGAATTGGATAAAATCTCGCATATCCTCACCGGATAACATGCAGCTTTCGGGTAACGAAAGTATCCCCCGATTGCGATTTTACAAAATACAACCCCGGGGTTAGGTGGCCAATTCCGAGGCTTTGATTTTCCGGAGAAATAGCTTGCTGCAGCATCATCCTGCCGGTAGCGTCGAATATTGTCACGTTCAGCATGGCGGGATTTTCCCGGTAAAAAAAGACCCTGCCGGCAGCCGGATTCGGATACAGATAAAATGAGCCAGTAGCGTTTGGTTCATCCACGTTGGTGGGCATGTCCACCTCCCGTGCGGGTTTGCCGGCCCAGGGGCAAAACTGCCCGAGGGAACCCACCCAATACGCTGTGTCCCCGTCCACATCCGTGAAGGGGCACCCGTCGCAGACTTCGAAGGCAGCTTCGGTAAGGCTCCACTCATTGGGCACAAAATGCCAGAGAAACCAATGGCCGGCATTGTGATTGTGGCCGCCATGGCCATAAGCGATGGGACCGATGATGAAGCGGCGCTCCTCGAAGGGTTTTGAAATATCTTCGAGCACATCGGCGATGACAGCAGGGTCATCGGTAGCAGCGATGAGGGAAGTATCCTGCCAGTTGCCGTGACCGCAAATCAATGAAAATTCGAAATACCTCGTGGTTTGGGCCGTCAGGCCAGTTTGAAAAAGGAAGATGAGTAAAACGGCAATGTTTTTCATGGTTGGATTTTTTTGGAAAAACAGCGGTTTTAAAACACGGTTTGCAGGGCCTTCCTGATTTTTTTCAGTAGAAATTTCAAAATAAAACGGTAACAACCGCTCGTATCCAAAGCCGGAGGAGAGGCATGCCGGGCCGAAACGTCAACAGGGTTCGGAACCCCCTGCCAACGTTAAACCAAAAACCCACCACAAACCCCGGCACCGGAATCGCCGGGTTCCATTTTAAATCAATGCGGATATCAGCAAGGTCAAAGGTATTGAGCGATACCTCAGTTGCAGCCAAAAAACTTAGCTTTGCAGAAGCCCCGTTCAGCCAGCCCAACTCTGAACGAATACCTTTGGTAACGACACTTAAACACATCCCATTCATCTGCATTTTCCTGCTTTCCACACTGCGCGTCACAGGGCAGGATTTTATCTTCCACAAACAATCCTACAGCGTGGAAGACGGCCTGCCGCACCGGGAAGTCAATGCCGTCTACCAGTGCCGCCGGGGCTTCGTTTGGGTGGGAACACCACAGGGCCTGAGCCGCTTCGATGGCTACCAATTCCAGACCTTCAACACCCGCACCGACCATTTTCTTCACGACAACATCTGGCGCATCCTCGAAGATGCGGAGGGGTGGTTTTGGCTACTGCCCATCCCGCCTTACGAGGATTTCGACATCTGGAACCCGGTGACAAGGGAACTCACGACTTTTTCGGAAAAATTTGGCCCTCAGCAAACCGTTCCCACGGCTCATCCGGCAGGTTGGGTAATTGCTTCCACCGACCAGACTTTACTGGCCAAGTTGACTGCTCGTGACATTTTTACCTACCATCCCGACCGGGGCGTAAAGGTGGTGGAACTGAAGGAAACGGAACTGTTCGATTACCAGACCAGCAGCAACTTCGGGCGTTCGTTGATTGCAGCCGGTCCGAGTATCTGGATATTCACCGCTGACCACCGGATGATGGAACTGGACTGGGAGGGCCGGCCGCTGCGGCATTTCCGGCACAGCAACCTTTTACAGTTCAACCGCTCCATCCAAAGCGATGCCTTCCCGTTCGTCTATTTTGATTGGGACACCGACAAGTATGCAAAAAAACGGGCATTCATGATTGACCGAACGGGGGAACAGCGGACTTTCCCCGCAAACTACTGGTACCCATCGTTACTGCCGACAGCAGATGTGCAAAGCATCGGGGAGGATATTTTGTACGATGATTTTTCCTTTTATAATGTAAACGGCGACCTGATTTACAGTCTCCCTAACCGTCAAATCAATGAGGCTACCAGCACCTTCCGGGCCTGCTTTTTGACCCAACAGGGCGACCTCTGGACCGGGGACGACTTTGGCCTCCAAAGAATCAGCATCCGCAAAAATCCTTTCCAAAACCACCTGCAAAGTGGGGAAGGCAACCGGAACGCCATCCGGGGCATTTATGCCGATGAGGAAAAAATCATCCTCAACGTGGAGCCACTTGGCCCGGCCATCATCGACCGGGCGACCGGACAGGTGAAACAACTGGACTTTTCAGAGCAGGGTTTCGGAAACCAGGCACTGTTCAAATTGCGGGACGGACGTTTTGCTTTCGGCCAATCCCGGGGACTGGGCCTCATGGATAGGCAGGGACTTGCCGTCGGGCGTTGGCCCATCGGAACTTATCCCTGGGCCATTTTTCAAATCTCCGAAAACACCCTCTGGCTTGGCACGGAGAACGGACTGCGGGTTTTTGATTTGACAAAAAAAGCGGCTCTGCCCTTCGGGAAATACAATGGTTTTGATGACCTCCGCACCGCCCACATCACCCACATCGCCGCCAGCCGGAACGGGCATATCTGGCTCTGCACCAATAAAGGTTTTTTCGAAGCTGACCGAGAACGGGGCATCATCTCCCAATATTCCAAAAACGGAGAGGGACCCTTCCAAATCCCGCACGATGTCGTTTACCATTTTTATGAAGATGCCGATGGCACTTTCTGGCTCGCTACTGGCGGTGGTGGGCTGATTCAGTTGGCAGTCGGAAACAAGGATAACCAATCCCCCAATTCCTCAATTCCTCAATTCCCTGATTCCCCAGTCCATCAATTCACCACCCTCGACGGCCTTTCCAACGACGTTATCTACGCCGTGTACCCGGACGGGAAAGGCAACCTCTGGCTGAGCAGCGACCAGGGCATCATGCGTTTCCACCAAAAAACGGGCGAGGTGCAGACGTTCCTCACCGCCGACGGCCTGCCGAACAACGAGTTCAACCGGCTGGCGCATTTCCGGGCGGCCGATGGTGAGTTGTTTTTCGGTACCATCAACGGGGGCGTTTCGTTCCACCCTTCCGAACTGCCGGGGATGACCGCCGAAAGCGACCCACCGCTCCGCATCACGGCCTACCAACAGTTCGACGGGAAGGAAAACCGCATGGTGGAGCGGACGGCTGGACTTTTAATAAACAGAGAAATTGTGCTGCACCCCGACGACCGTTTTTTTCGCCTCGAACTGGCGCTGCTCAATTTCAACGACGTTTCGAAAAACCGCTACGCCTACCGCTTCACGGGCATGGGCGACGAGTGGGAGTACACCTCCGAGCGCACCCTCCGCTTCGGGCGTTTGCCTTACGGCAAATACGAACTGCAAATCAAAGCGCAGGACGCCCGGGGGCATTGGTCGGCGAGCCAACTGCGCCTCCCCGTCACGGTGCTGCGGCCATTTTATTTGCAGGTCTGGTTCATCGTTTTAGCCATCGTTGCGCTGCTGGCGGGCGCATTTTTGTTTTTCAAAATACGCACCCGGCAATTGCGGGAGCGCCAGCGGGAGCTTGAAAAAACAGTGGGCGAGCGCACCCGGAAAATCCAGGAGGACAAGGCCGTCATCGAAAAACAGGCGGAGGAACTCCAGTCGCTCGAACGGCTCAAGTCCCGCTTTTTTGCCAACGTGAGCCACGAGCTGCGCACCCCGCTCACGCTCATGATTGGGCCGTTGGACAGCATTTTGAAAAAAGAAACTGACCGCCCGAAGA
This sequence comes from Lewinellaceae bacterium, assembly GCA_020636005.1. Taxonomy (GTDB): domain Bacteria; phylum Bacteroidota; class Bacteroidia; order Chitinophagales; family Saprospiraceae; genus UBA6168. Next base: position 2,710,067 of record JACJYR010000001.1, on the reverse strand, counting down.
AGGAGCGTAAGCTGCTCGAATTTGTGCGCAACAACAGCCAGCACCTGCTCAAACTGGTCAACGAAATCCTGGATTTGTCAAAAATGGAAACCGGGCGGTTGGAAGTGTGTGAAGAGGCCGTAAATTTCCGGGAGTACCTACAGCCCATGCTCTCCCAGTTCCGTTCGTTCAGCGACAGCGAATCGGTACGGCTGCACTTTGAGTACCGGGCCGACCCCGACCTGCACATCCTGCTCGACACAGGGAAATTCGAGAAAATCATTCACAACTTCCTGTCCAATGCCCTCAAGTTCACCCCCGCCGGCGGCCGGGTGGAGCTGGTGGTGCAGGACGAGGTGGAGTCCCTCCTCGTGAGCGTGCACGACACTGGCCCCGGCATCCACCCCGACGACCTGCCGCACATTTTCGACCGCTTCTACCAGTCCCAACAACCCGATGCTCCGGTGCAAGGCGGTACCGGCATCGGTCTGTCGCTGGCCGCCGAGCTGGCGGCGCTGCTGGAGGGCAAGGTCTGGGCCGAAAGTCCCGATAGCTATCGGAACGGCAAAGGCAGCGTTTTTTACTTCCAGTTTCCGAAAAAAGTGGTGACTGGTGATGGGGGATTGGTGACTGGGAGCACGAACGGCACCGAAGAAAAAGCCTTGGAATTGACCGAGACAACGGAACCTTCGGCAGTTCCCGTATCTGCCCAGTCACCAATCACCGATCACCAGTCACCTAAAACCACCGTGCTAGTGGTGGAGGACAACCCCGAGCTGCGGGCCTACCTCGAAGTGCTGCTGGAAGACGACTACCATGTACTGACCGCCGAAAACGGCCGGGCTGCGCTCGATATGTTGGAAGCCAGCAGCGAGCTCACTTCTCATCCCGCTCACCCGCTCACCCCGCTCACCGGCTCACCATCTCTGATTATCTCCGACCTGATGATGCCCGTCATGGACGGTTTCCAGTTTTTGGAAAAAATCAAATCCGACAACCGCTTCCGGCACCTGCCCGTCATCATGCTCACCGCCCGGGCCGACGTGCGGGTGAAACTGCGGGCCCTGCGCATCGGTGTGGACGATTATTTGACCAAACCGTTCGTGGAGGAGGAACTGAAAATCCGCATCCAGAACCTGCTCGCCAACTACCACGAGCGCCTGCTCGCCACGGCCGCCCTGGCCGAACCGGGAGAAGTCCAACGCACCGCAGAGCAGCCCGTCATCGCCGCTGCCGATGCCGAGTGGCTGGAAGCGGTGGAAGCCGTTTTTTCGAAAACAATGGGCGATTCCCAGTTCAAGCTGGACTGGGTGGCCAGCGAAATGCACCTCAGCGAACGCCAGTTCAACCGCCGCCTCAAGCAGCTCACCGGACTGACGCCCAACCACTACCTGCGGGAAATGCGCCTGCAACAGGCCCGTGATTTCCTCCACGAGGGCAGGTACACCTCGGTGAAAGAGGTTGGTTCTGCCGTTGGCTTTTCCAGCACCAAGTATTTTTCCAAGCTATTTCAGGAGCGGTTCGGGGTGCTGCCTTCGGAGTACCTTGCCTGAGCAAAAATGGGCCGCCACGGCCCAAAATGTCTGTTTTGTTCCCCCAAGTTGTCCGTTTTGTGCCTGCTGTCCCACCTCATCTTTGTCCCATCATTTCACGGAGACCAAATGAAAACACCATGGACGACTTCATCCTCCTCTTCACTTCCATCCTTGCCTTGATCCTGCTGAACTGGCCGGAGAAAGGGGAAAACAAAAGCCACCAAACCAGCTCGACCGAATAGCCCGCTAAACAGATGACCAGACTGCTGGGCACTCATTTCATTTTTAAAGTGAACCGCCTGGTGGTTACCCTCTGTCACTATTTTTTACTTAAATTTCAAAGAGCATGAAAAAGAAATTGTTTACCCATTTTGCACTCTACCTCCCAATGTGCTTGATGCTAATTGTAGCCAACACAACTACTGCCACTACTTACACCTTTCAAAGCTCAGGGAGTTGGTCAACAGCTTCCAAATGGAGCACCGGGACTGTACCTCCGCTGACTTTACCAGCGGGAGACGAGATTATTATTAATGCAAATTGTACATACACAATGACGGCCCACCAATTTTTAAATGGGTCACTTACCGTCAAATCTTCTAAAACTTTGACCCTAACCAAAAGCTCTGGTGCCGCCTCCTCACTTATCCTAAATATTACTGGCACTGTGGATATCGAGCCTGATGGAACCCTAAATACTAGTGGTAACCGAGCTCATATTTCAAATAACGATGGCATTATCACAAATAATGGCACAATCGGTTCTTATAACAACTTTAATCAAAAAAAAACACTGAACAACTATGGCACTATCACCATAGGTGGTATTTTCCAGTTTTACAGCTCCACAAGCACCCATAATTATGGCATTATAAATCATAACACCTCCAACTCAACTGGGGGCGTCGGTTCTTTTATCAATTATGCTGGTGCAAACCTGAATATCAACAGCGGAACATTTAAACTGACCTCCAACTACACAGCTACCAATGAAGGCACCATTACCATTGGTATTAGTGGTACCCTCTTGATTAATAATGGCCGTACATTGACCAACACCAACACTGGGACAATAATCAATAACAATAATTTCAATCTTGACAACAATGGCAATTTTATTAACGATGGCATCTTCACCAACAATGACATCGTAAACATTACTAATAATTCAACAATAAAAGGCTCTGGAACTTTCAATGGGGACTTGACCATCCCCTCTAATGGAACACTTTCGCCCGGCAGTTCGCCGGGATGTTTGACTTTCAACGGCGGCTTAACCAACAATGGCAATTTGCAAATTGAACTCGACGATGGCAGCGCCTGCACTAATTTTGACCAAATCACAGTAACTGGCGATGCTACCGTGAATGGAAGCATCGAGGTCAGTTTCGTGGGGGGGACAGCTCCTTCTACTACGACTTTTACCATTCTGACGGCCACCGGGGCCCTTACTGGTAGTCCAACTATAACTTGGCCGACCGGATACTCGGGGACTTTTTCTATTATTAATGCCTCGAATCCAAAAGAATTTCAATTGAGTTTTTCTTTGTTGCCAATCGAACTTACAGCGTTTCGGGCTTCATTGCAGATTGACAATAGCGTTCTACTCCACTGGCTTACCGCCTCCGAACTCAACAACGCCGGCTTCCATCTCCAACGCTCCCCCGATGGCAAAAACTGGCAAGACCTAACCTTCGTCCCCGGCCACGGCACCACCCAAGCCGAGCAATCCTACACCTACACCGACGAGCGGCCGCTGTCCGGCCTGAACTACTACCGCCTCCAGCAAGAGGATTTCGATGGCGCTTCCGAATTTTCCAAAGTCATCAGTGTGGAAATGAGAGGAGCAGGCAGCGGCATCCGCCTCTTCCCCAACCCGGCCACGGGCAACGTCACCCTTGCCCTTGAGTCCGACTACGCTGGCGAGGCTACCCTTACCCTGTATGACCTTCTCGGAAAACAAATGAAAACACAGGTGCTGTCGCTGGAAGGCAATGCCTTCCGCACCAGCATCGGGCTGGACGGGCTACCTGCCGGGGTGTACCTGGCAGAGGTCATGGTCGGACTGGAGCAGTGGCAGCAGCGGCTGGTGGTGGAGTGAGTTAGGGAATTGGGGAATTGGGAGGTGTATGCCAGAGAAACCAATGGCCGGCGTTGTGATTGTGGCCGCCATGGCCATAGGCGATGGGGCCGATGATGAAGCGGCGCTCCTCGAAGGGTTTTGACATATCTTCGAGCACATCGGCGATGACGGCCGGGTCATCAGTAGCGGCGATGAAGGAAGTGTCCTGCCAGTTGCCGTGACCACAATCGGGCACTGAAAATTCGAAATACCTCGTGGTTTGGGCCGTCAGGCCGGTTTGAAAAAGGAAGATGAGTAAAACGGCAATGTTTTTCATGACTGGATTTTTTGGGGAAAACAGCGGTTTTAAAGCACGGTTTGCAGGGCCTTCCTGATTTTTTCAAAGGATATTTCAAATTGCGAATTCCTATCCAATTGCCCGTAACATCCAGGGCAACGGCTTCCTCGTCGCTGCCGCAGAGAAAAAACTCATGCCGCCGAACCTTTACATCCATATGCCGACCCCTCCAAAATTTTGTAAATTCCAGCACTCGACTACCTGTATTTCAGTGCGCAGCGGCAAATCAGGCAGGTAGTCTTTCAGCATCATAGCACGACCAGTTTGAAATTCGGCCCAAGTTATTTTAAACCATGCTTCCTTGCAATGGCCTGCCACTCTTCGAAAGCAGTCGGGGCGTACACCAGCCCGCATTTTTCATTTATCGGGCTTGAGTACGGCAAAATCGTTGGTGAAAACGAAAACATCGGCGTATTGCGGGTTTTGGTGGCCGCCCGCCCTCGTGTTGCCGGGAAAGGGGTAGCACGAGGGGTCGTCACGGTGCCGCTTCCTATCCGGCTGTTTTTCCGGTCTTGCCCTGCCAGGGGCGCTGTGTGCGGCAGGAGCACCCATTTCCTGGTCGGGATATTTTAGCGGCGGTGCGGGTCATCGGAAAAGTTGGGCGGCAGGGCAGCGGGTTGGGGAATCAGAATTTTATCATTGCAAAATTTTGGCGCCGTCCTCGATGGCTACCTTGATGGGCGTGAGGTCAATGCCAAACTGGTTGCGGTAGCTTTTCGATACCTGCTCCACGAACTCGCCCACCCGTTGCTTTTCGACGATGTTGATGGTACAGCCGCCAAAGCCGCCGCCCATCATCCTGCTGCCGGGGATGTATGCTTTTTCAAGCGTTTGGGTTACCAAAAAATCAAGCTCCGGGCAGCTCACCTCGTAGTCGTTCTGGAGGCTGAAATGCGACTGGTACATCAGTTCGCCCAACTTTTTAAAGTTGTTGTCCAGCAAGGATTTGGCGGCATCCAGTACCCGTAGGTTTTCAGCAACGACATGGTGGCAACGGCGGAAAACAGGCTCCGGCAATTTGGCCCTGCAGGCCAATAACTGCCCCAGGCCCACATCCCGAAGGTTGGTGATTTCCGGGATTTCCTTTTTCAAGATAGCGACTCCTTCCTCGCATTCACTGCGACGTGTGTTGTACTCCGAAGAGGCGAGCGAGTGGGACACATTGGAGTTCAGAAGCAGCAGTTGATAGTCGCCGGGTTCAAACGGAAAATATTGGAACTCCAGGCTGCGGCAGTCCAGCAGCATGACTTGGTCGTGCCTGCCCATCACGCTGGCGAACTGGTCCATGATGCCGCATTTGATGCCGACGAAATGGTGCTCGGCCATCTGCGATGCTTTGATGAGCTGCCATTTATCGAAGCCGAGCTGGAACAGTTCGTTCAAGGCAACGGCGAAACTGCACTCCAGCGCCGCCGACGAGCTCATGCCGCTGCCGATGGGCACGTCGCCCCGGAATCCGGCATCGAAGCCGCCGATTTCAGCGCCCAGCACTTGCAGTTCATGCACCACGCCCATGACATAGTTGTGCCACCCTTTTTCGTGCGGGGCAAAATTCCGGAGGTCGAAGGAAAAGGATTTTTGCTGCTTGGAATCGGTCAGGTTTGCAGTGGAAGATGTCCCGTTGCGGCGTATCATCACCGTGGTTTTTTTATCAATGGCGGCAGGCAGCACAAAGCCGTCGTTGTAGTCCGTGTGTTCCCCGATGATGTTGATACGGCCGGGGGCCTGCACCGTGATGCCTTCTCTTGCAGGTGCCTGTTGTTTTGAAATATACATGTCCGTTGCGCTGAAGATTTGTTTTGGAACATCCCCCTCATTCTCTCATCACATACCCCATACCAACCATGGTCTGAATCAATTTTTGTTCAAAAGGCTTATCCACTTTGTTGCGAAGGTAGTTCATGTAAACATCCACCACGTTGGTGCCGAGATCGAACTGTATGTCCCACACATTTTCGAGGATGTCGAGGCGGCTCACAACCCTGTGCTTGTTGCGCATGAGGTATTCCAGCAAAAAGAATTCTTTGGGCGTGAGGCGGATTTCCTGACCTGCCCGCACCACTTTTTTTTGATCCAAATCCATCTCCAGGTCTGCCACTTGTAGTTTGTTCACCGGTGCACGTACCCCACCCTGCCTGCGGGCAAGTGCCCGGATGCGGGCCATCAGTTCCTTGAATTCAAAGGGCTTGGCCAGGTAGTCGTCGGCGCCTGCATCGAGGCCGGCGACCACATCATCAGTAGCGGTAAGGGCAGTCAGCATCAGCACGGGGGTATGGATGCGAAGGTCGGAACGGATTTTTTTACAAAATTCAAGGCCATTGATACCGGGCAATATCAGGTCTAATATGATAGCAGCATAGCTATCATTTTGCAAAAACTGCAGCCCTGTCTCTGCACTAAAAGCCTGGGAAACCTGGTAGCCATTTTCGACCAGTCCCTTTTTGATAAAATTGGAAATCGAAGGCTCATCTTCGACCACGAGAATCTTATCCATAAGCTTCAAAGGTTACTCGATGACATCGTTGAGGTTAGCATATTCATAAATGTGGTGATCCAGCTTCGAGCCAGGGTTAAGTTCCAGCAGCGGCTTGATGATCCCATCGGACAGATCGTACACCCAGCCATGCAGATCCGGCATGTTTTTATTCAGCCACGAACGCTGGATGATGGAAGTTTTGGCCAGGTTGTAAACCTGCTCCCGCACGTTGATTTCGATAAGGCGGTTGGCCCGGTCTTCTTCCGGCAGCGCGTCGATTTCGGCCTGGTACAGGCGGTAAGTGTCTTTGATGTGCCGCAGCCATTTGTTGATGATCCCGTAGGAATTGTTGGTCATGGCTGCTTTGACGCCCCCGCAGTTGTAGTGGCCGCAAACGACGATATGTTTCACTTTTAAAACCTCCACCGCATATTGAAGTACGCTGAGCAGGTTGAGATCGGTGTGAATGACGAGGTTGGCCACGTTGCGGTGGATGAAGATTTCGCCCGGCTGGGTCTGGGTGATCTGGTTGGGGGGCACCCGGCTGTCGGAGCAGCCGATCCAGAGGAATTCAGGCTGTTGGATGTCGGTAAGCCGCTTAAAGTAGTTCGGGTCTTCGTCCCGCATTTCTTTCGACCAGGCTTTATTTTCAAGCAGGAGTTGTTCGTAAGCTTTCATACGATGGTATATTGATGTGTTTGATAATTTTACTTTCTGGAAGGGCTTTCACCTTTACCCGGATGCCCCGGAATTCTGCCCCGGCGATGAAGTCGTTGATGATCTCGGCATTGTCCAGATCGACAAAGTTGATTCGGGTGAGATCAAGGATGACAAAAGCATCATCGGGGATATCGCTCAGCGCCCGTTTGACTTCATATTTATGGATGAACGAAAGATCCTTGCGGATGCGGACAAGGTAGTTCAATCCTTCCGAAGTTATGGAAACTGCCGCTTTGTAGTTCCTCCAGACGACAAATATAGACCCGAAGAACAGGCCAATGGCAATCCCTTTCAACAAATCCGTAAAGAGGATAGCAACGATGGTGATAACAAAAGGCACCAGGTGCGGGAAGCCTTTCCTGTACTTGTTGATAAAAATTTCGGGTTTCGTCAGCTTGTAACCTACGGCAATCAGGATGGCAGCAAGGGCCGACAGCGGGATGAGGTTGAGCAAATGAGGAATGGCAACAATACTGAGCAGGAGCAGCACGCCATGCAGGATGGCAGCCATCCGGGTGCGCCCGCCAGAGGAGACGTTGGCCGAACTGCGCACGATGACGGAGGTGATCGGGATACCCCCGATAAGGCCGGAGACAAAATTGCCAGCCCCCTGGGCCATTAGCTCACGGTTGGTGGGCGATACCCGTTTAAAGGGATCCAATTTATCAATAGCCTCTATGCAAAGCAGCGTTTCCACACTGGCCACCAGGGCAATGGTGACTGCCGTGATCCAAACCTGTGAATTGCTTATGTAAGAAAAATCGGGCGCTTTGAACTGTCCGAGAAATGCCGCTGGTGAGCCGGCTACCGGAACCGTTACCATGTGCTCGGCGTGAATAGCCAGGGAGGGGGCGAATTGGGTAAACAACTGGTTGGCCACTATCCCGAAAAGCACTACCACCAGGGGGCCGGGCAAATAGCGCAGGAAATTTTGTTGTTTGGGTTGTTTCTTATCCCACCAGAAGAGAAATACCAGGGAAATGACGGATATCAAAATAGCCCCCGGCAGCAGCTGTTCCTGCATCATCAACCACAACTCGGAAAAGGTATTCCTCCCGTCGGTCTGGGCGAATGACTGATCTCCCTCATAATCTGAATCGTAGCCCACCGCATGGGGGATTTGTTTCAAAATAAGAATCAGCCCGATGGCGGCCAGCATCCCTTTGATGACCGCAGAGGGGATAAAGTCTCCAATGACCCCGGCCCGCAAAACCCCCAAACCAACCTGGATAATTCCCGCAAGGGCAACGGCCAGCAGGAATGCTTCGAAAGACGGCAGGGTCTGGATGGCGTTGAGCACGATGACGGCCAGCCCTGCCGCCGGCCCGCTGACGCTCAGGGGCGACTTGCTCAACACCCCGATCACAACACCCCCGACGATGCCTGCAATGAGGCCCGAAAACAACGGCGCCCCGGACGCCAGCGCAATACCCAGGCACAAAGGGAGGGCAACGAGAAAAACAACCAAAGCGGCAGGGACATCGTATTGCAAATTGTTCCAAATAGTAAGTTTAGGATTCGACATAGGCTAATTTTATTTGAGTGCGCAACAAAAGTGGGGGGCGGTAACGTCGGCTTTAGCCGGCGATACTTTGGCGCACCCATGAAATTGTTACGCACATATTTTATTTCAGGTTAGAACAGGAAAGAAGCTGACACGTTCAGAAAAACAAATTACTTCGCACTACGTTTTTTGCTTTCCGTCTGGCAAAATAAAATATAAATCTGCGATCTTGTAAAATATATTTGTTTCGTTCCAAATCGGCCCACTCGGTTAAACCATGAAAATACGCGACCGCCTGACATTGATGCTTTCCGTAACAGCCCTCCTGGCGGTTTCGATGCTGGGCCTTGCGATATATTTGTCAACGGCCCAATTCCACAAAAAGGAATTTTTCAAAAGGCTGGGCGAGCGGGTGCAGTTAACCGAACTGATATTCCTGGAAAAAAACGAGGTTATTTCGGAAGCCGTCCGGGACCGGTTTCTCCAGCGGCTCGACCTGGAGGAAGAATATGCCATCACCCTGAAAAGGAGCGGGCTGGACTCCTTGAACCGATTGTTTTACCAGGGCCTTGCCAACGAACTGCTCAAGCAGGATTCCGTCCTGTTCTGGCAAGGGCAGCGGCAGGGAATGGCCAAGCGCTACAGTGTTGAATCGGGCGATTACGCTGTCATTGTGACTGCCCTTGATGTATTTGGGCTTACCAAGCTGAACTTTTTGAAAAAAATACTGCCAACCGGTGGCCTGCTGTGCATCGGCCTGCTGGTCGCCGTAGGCTGGTTCTCCATCAACCGGGCGCTCATGCCATTGGAACGGAAAATTGAAAAAGCACGGCGCATCAGCGCAAGCGAATTGGGTTTGCGCCTCAACGTTTTCAACCCAAGGGATGAACTGGGGCAATTGGCCATGACATTCAACAGCATGCTCGACCGGCTGCAGGCAGCCTTCGAATCGCAGAAGCAGTTCGTCAGCAACGCCAGCCATGAAATGCGCAACCCCTTGACGGCCATCATAGGGGAAGCTGAACTGGTGCTTTCAAAGGAACGGTCGAAACAAGAGTACCAGGAAGCCATGGAAATCATCCTGCAGGAGGCGAAGCGAATGAATACCCTTACCCAACAACTGCTCGAACTGGCCAAAGCCGAATCACTGTCCACCCTCCCCGATCCCGAAAAAATAAGCATTGAGGTTTGCCTGGTCGAGTTGATCGAAAAATTCCCCCCCCAACGGCTCCGGCTCAACTTCCAGCCCTGTGAGGACGACTGCTACATCATCGGCAACCAATACCTGCTGCATACCGCCCTGGCCAACCTGCTCGAAAATGCCCTCAAGTATTCAGGCAGCGAACCAGTTAGCCTGCATTTTGCTGTTGAACCGCAGCGCTACCGCATCACTATCGAGGACCGGGGTATTGGCATCCCGCCCGGCGAGATGGACAAAATTTTCCAACCGCTCTACCGCGCCCGCAACGCCCGCGGGCTTAAAGGGCACGGCATTGGCCTTGCCCTTTCAAAAAAAATCATCGAACTGCACAACGGCTCCCTTTTCTTTGAGTCAAATGTCGGGCAAGGAACTACCGCAACGGTGCTGCTTCCCTTTTGCTAAAAAGATTCTAATAGGATTCTAATTCTTTCAAAAAAACTGCTGGCGCATCTTTGCGTTCGATAGGTGTTTATTGTAAAAAATATTCTTCACACTAAAATCGATTACACATGTTCAGCTTCTTCCTTCGTTCCTTCGCCTCCAAACCAAGCGCCCTTGCAAACAACGAAACCTTCAATCTTGGTGAAGGGCTTTTGCTCAGGTACGTAAAATCAAGTACCCTCAAGGAGCCTGAAGAAGTTGAAACAGCATTCAAGAATGTTTTTGAAAGAGTGCAGTGCTTGCGTTTGGAGCTAAGGAATCACCCCCTGGAGCATCAGTACGATGTTATGATCGAAACACTTGCACTGCTGGAAAAAGACCTGGCTTCAAAAGAAGCCTTTCCTGCATCAAGTAATAGTTTGTAATAGTTCGGCATAGTTTAAAAATGGTTTGACTTTGTTGTCAACTGTTGTCAATGGCTGAATCCCGGCAATTTCAAACCTATATAAAGCCATGCTGAACCATTGAAAAACCGGGCAATCTGAATTTATCGAAAAATGAAAGCCGGACGGAAAAAAAATAGCAGCATCCTAACCAAGAAAGTGTTCAATAATATTAGTCCAAAATCCTGTTCGTTTTTTATCATTAAAAGTTGGTCTTCTGAGGCGCTGTGTTAAGCTCACAGCGCCTTTTTTAGTTTTCTGCTATTAAAGATGGTTTCGTGATTTTGAATGTAAAGTTGAGCAGGTCGAGATGGTTGACAACCAACCTGTATAAACCATCTCAACTACCCCAACCAGGTTTAAAAAAACGTTCTTTGACAAATACTGTGGAGTAAGGAAACCGTTAAAACGGATTAGCACATAACCGCTTGATTTTCAACCCACGACTTAAGTCATGAGTTGAAAATTGGCTATCACTTTGAGCCGTTTTAACGGATGACCACAAGATTTGTCCAAGAACCAAAAAAATAAAACTTGCCGTGTAGAAGTATAGACCGAGCGCACATTTATATAATATTGCCCTTTTAAAATTCTGTATTTTAATACTCACTAACTACCGTAAATTTTATGAAAATGGGAAAAGAATCTAATGAAACAAAACTCGAATCAACACAGGCCAAGCCCGCCCATCACGCCATCGCCGTCGCAAAAGGAGACGGAATCGGCCCTGAGATCATGGACGCCGTGCTCTCCATATTCAGGGCAACCAACGTACCGCTCGACTTTGAGTACGTGGACATGGGCAAATCCATCTACGATCAGGGCTACAGTGCAGGCATGACCACCGACGCCAAGGAAAAAATCGAACAGTACGGCATCCTTTTCAAAGGACCGATGGAAACACCGAAAGGCAAGGGCGTAAAGAGCGTGAACGTAACGGCCCGCAAGGTATGGAACACCTTCGCCAACAAGCGGGTGTTCAAATCATTACACGGCGTGGACACAGTTTTTTCAAGGGCCGGCATCCCGGTGGACATTACCATCGTGCGCGAAAACATTGAAGACACCTATGGCGCCATCGAGCACATGATCACCCACGACGTGGCGCTCTGCCGTCGTTTTGCCACCCGGCCCGGCGCCCTGCAGGTGCACCGTTACGCTTTTGAGCTGGCCCGGAAAAAAGGCGCCCGAAAAGTGACCTGCGGCCACAAGGCCAACATCATGAAGCTGACGGACGGGCTTTTCCTCGAGGTGTTCTACGAAGTGGCAAAGGACTACCCCGACCTTGTTGCCAACGATGTCATCGTGGACGATCTGGCGATGAAACTCGTCAGCCGCCCCCACGAATTCGACATCGTCGTGCTGCCCAACCTGCAGGGCGACATCATCTCCGACCTGTGTGCCGGCCTGGTCGGCGGGCTTGGTTTTGCACCATCGGCCAATATCGGCGACAATATTTCCATCTTCGAGGCTGTCCACGGTACCGCCCCCGACATTGCAGGCCAGAACAAAGCCAACCCCACTGCCCTCCTGCTCAGCGGCATCATGATGCTGCGCCATTTGGGCCTCACGGGCAGCGCAGCCAAGATCGAAAACGCATTGCTGTACACCCTGGAACAAGGCGTCCGTACGGCCGATTTTGGCGACAAAAATATGCCGGCCCTCGGTACGACGGATTTTGCACAGGCCATTATCGGCAACCTGGGGCAAATGCCATCGTACTCGAAAAGCTCCTATGCAGCCCACCCGGATGCCTTCGAGCACAACCCTCCGAAAAAGCTTTCACAAAACATCATGCGGGTGACGCCAAAGCCCAGCGAGCGCATCATCGGAGTGGACTTCTTCGTGGAAAGCGAAGACCAGCCAGATGTTTGCGCATCAAAATTCCAGGCGGTACTCGATGCCCGCTATGAACTGACGATGATATCCAACCGGGGTACCCAGGTGTGGCCCACCGGCTCCATTTACACCGAGTGTATCAACCAGCACCGGGTCAGGGTGGAAGTGGCCAACGAGGGGGAAATGAGCCAGCAGGCCGTACTGGAGCTAGGGGCCAGGGTTGCGGGCGCCTTTAAAATTTGTACCATCGAATACCTGATGGAGTATGGTGGAAAAAAATCTTTCTCCCTCGCACAAGGACAGTAGTTTTTTCATACAGGGCAATATTTTTTCCCATTTCAAAGACAGGACGGCGGTGCTTGCTACCAAACACGGAAAGGAGCGGGCCATCGCCCCTGTCCTATGGGAAAGCCTGGGCCTTCGCCTCACTGTTTCTGACAAGATCGACACCGATACGTTCGGCACCTTCGCCGGCGATGTGGAACGGCCTGCATCCCAATTCGAGACAGCCGCCATCAAGGCAACAAACTGCCTCGCATTGCATCCGGAAGCCGGCCTGGCACTCGCCAGCGAAGGTGCGTTTTACCCGCATCCCGAAGTTCCTTTCCTTACAATGAACACCGAAATCGTGCTGTTGATGGGCCGTGAACCCTCCCTGACAATAGCCGGCTACCACCACAGTACGGAAACGCTTGCCACCAGCGAAGAGATAGCAACCACGGAAGAATTGCTCGACTTTGCGAATCGGCTGAAATTCCCTGAATTCGGCTTGATTTTAAAAGTAAAAACCGGCGAAAAACACGCTATCAAAAAAGATTTAAACAGCCTGGCATCGCTGCTGGACGCCTTTCGGTCGTTGCGAAGCGAACATGAAAAAATCACAGTGGAAACCGATCTGCGGGCCCACCGCAATCCGTTGCGCATGAAGATGATTGGCCAGGCTGCCGCCGACCTCGTCCGGCGAATTTTGGCAACTTGCCCCAACTGCGGCTATCCTGATTTTGTGGTAAAAGACTTCGAAAAAGGCCTTCCATGCGAGCTGTGCAGCTTACCCACCCGGCTGCCGCTCAAAGACATCAAAGCTTGCGGCTACTGCGGTTTCCGGGAAGAGATTTTGTTCCCCAAAGGCGAAAAAGCCTATGCGGGGCATTGTGATTGGTGCAACCCGTAACCTTCGGCAGCGCTGTGAAAGCTCACGCCGCCAAGTTTTGGGCAAGGTGCTGTTGGTTGATAAGGTTGATTATCAACTTTTATCAACCTCATAAAACCTAATATAAACCATGCACAAAACTTGACGGTTCGCAGTATAACTTGCCATATTATATCTCTTGAAACCACTTCGAGGAAGGAGTTTTTTGAAAATAAACTAGTCTATTATTTTTCCTCCGAGCCTATGTCAACCCAATAATCCAGTAGTATAGTGGAATGCCAACCGTGATGTTAAACGGGAAGGTCAGGCCGAGCGCCATCGGGATGTAAAGGCCAGGCTCTGCCTTTGGTGCGGCCAGGCGCATAGCAGCCGGCACGGCGATGTACGAAGCGCTTGCCCCCAGGATGGCCAGCAGGAAACGGTTGCCAACATCCTGTGTAATTAGCCCGCTCAGTGCGGCAACGAGCACGCCATTGAAGGCGGGCATGAGGATGGCAAACGCCGTTACGTACTTGCCATAATTGCGGAAAGCCTTGAAGCGCCGAGCTGTAACGATGCCCATTTCGAGGAGGAAAACGGCCAGGAACCCCTTGAAAATATCGGTGGTGAACGGCTTGATGCCTTCTGCCTGTTTCGAGTCGGCCACAATGCCGATGACCAGGCTGCCCACAATCATCAGCACACTCCCATTGGTGAGCGAATGGTGGATGATTTTCTTAAAATCTTGCCTTTCTCCCTCGGTTTGGTACCGCATGATAAGGTAAACCCCTATGATGATGGCCGGCGACTCCATCAATGCCATAGCGGCTACCATATGGCCACCAAAGTGCAATTGCTCATTTTCCAGAAAGCTGGTAGCCGCTACAAAAGTCACCGCACTGACCGAACCGTAAGCCGCAGCAACTGCACCGGCATCGTAAACATTAAGTCGTTTTTTCAAAATAAAAAAGGAATAGAGCGGAACAATGGCCGACATGACGATGGCAAAAAGGAGCGTCAAAAATATCTCGGAAGTGAACTCGCTGTGCGAAAGCTCCTGCCCACCTTTGAAACCGATTGAGAAAAGCAGGTAAAGGGAAATGAACTTGCTGCTGGATTCAGGGATTTCAAGGTCGCTTTTCACCACAAATGACAGGATGCCGAGTATGAAAAAGAGCAAGGTGGGGTTGGTCAGGTTGCTGATAAGGATGTTAATGTCCACTTTTTACTTTTTGTGGCGCAAAATTAACCGGGAAAAGAAATGTGAGGCATAAAAACATGCTGGTTTCCACCGGGGGCATATTTCTTCAGAAAAGCCCTGGTTCAGCAGCTACATCCTGTCAGCCACAGTGAGATCGTCGCTTACTCCGCCTTCATGGAATGCCAGGCTACCAATTGCCACTTTCCTTTCCGCTTCACGTAAACATCCGTATAGCGCAGTCGAATGTTGAATTCCCGGTCTTTTAAAATACCCGTCACGCGGACGAGCCCGTTCAACACCGCCGTTTTTTTGTAGATCCTTACCTTCAAATCTTCAGATTGCATGGTTTTATAGACCAAGTCGCCAGTATTGATATTTTGGATGTGCTCGGTTTTGTTCTCGGCGAGGCCGTTGGAGTGGTTGTAGGTCAGGTCGTCGGACAGCACATTCTCCAGGAACGGAATGTCTTTCTTCGTCATAGCTTCGAAGCGCTGCAGTTCAAGGGCTTTTAGTTGGAGTTCATTTTTATGTTGGGAAAAAAGCGTCGGTTGGATCGCCGTTAAGAACAGGAAAAGCAGGAAAAGTCTCATCCGCATGGTATTACATTTTCAAAAAGAGAAGAGGCTGTATCACATGCCAACTGATGGCGCTCGCTGCCGAATAATCCCTTGAAGAAAGGGTTGAGGCTATACCAAAAGGCCTGATTTACGATTTGAAAAATATTTAAAATACTGGCAGTTCATATTTTAGCATCACTACCACCATAATCCGGAAATCGACACTCGTAAATTAGTACTTAATGGTACAGTCTCATCCCTCTTTTGGGTTTTACATGCCGCTGAAGGCGAACACGGGCCTATTGAAGCAGCCTCTGCTGCAAAAATTGTATGACGCTGACAGGAGCCTGACTATTTTGTTTTGATACCGCAACCAATGGCCTTGGTATAGTCAGGGTCAGGATTTTTTCCGGCCTCCAAAGCTGCAATGGCATCTTCCAGATAGCGCTTGGTCACGGCATCGGCGTCCTGCGGGTTGTTGTCAATAGCACCGATGTAGCGTACCTTACGGGTATTGTCCAGCAGGAAAACATGGGGCGTACGGGTTGCACCGTATTGGGGAAAAACCTTTTGGCCTTCGTCAAAGAGATAGGCAAAAGGAAACTCCTTTTCCTTGGCACGCACTTTCATTTCGTCGTAGCTGTCGCCGGGTTTTACGTCCGGATCATTGGGCTGTATGGCAACCACGGGCCAACCTTTTGCAGCATATTTATTGTGCAGATCGATGATGCGGTCTTCGTACATCACCGCATAAGGGCACGTATTGCAGGTAAAAGTGACGATGTAGCCCTTAGGTGCCGTGCCGTCAGGGTTTTTGACGCTAGCCAGGGAGACCATGCTGCCGTCCACATTTTTCAGGCTGAAATCAGGGGCCGTTTCCCCGACGCTAAGCCCTTCATTCAATTCAGGGCTTTCTGTTTTAGCCTTATTGGCATTGCTTCCAGAGAATTTTGGTGCGAGGATGAAGCCTGCTGCAACGGCAAGCAGGGCGAGGAGTCCTAAAAATTTTTTCATGTCGAGTAACTTTTTTGAAGTGAAAAGAAGCTTTGTTGAAAAAGACAAGGAAGACACCAAAATGGTGCAAATAGTCCCTGTTTTTTCCTGAATCAAACAATGTTTTCTATAAGATGTTGCCCTAAAGAACCCTTGTCACCACGAATTTGGAGACTATCCGATTGATACTGGGCCAATATACGATGTCACATACGAATAGAATACTTTCTAAACAAGTGAATGTAAAATCACTGTATTTTCAAGGAATCAGGGATAACTCAATGAAGAAAATGGTGAATTTTAACAATCCTTTCTTGTCACATTTTTGCGAATTGGCTTATTTATCAAACATTGTTTTCCTATTCCTTTGTAACTCGCTTCCAAAGACATCCCCTCTTACGTTAATTTGTAAAAACCCCTCTATGTAAATTGGCACGAAACTTGACAAATGTAGAAAAGAATAAATTGATATTCTTCCGATGTAATGTGGGGTGGTAGTGTGGTAAAGCGGAAATATTTTGAAATAATTAATACCTGATAACGAAACCAGAAATGCCAAAACCCGTAATAGTGACGGGTTCGACACTTCTGACAAGAATATAGGGTGAGTGTTTGTTCATAGTTTTTGTTTTTTATGTAGCCCCCGGACTTAACGGGGGACTTTTTTCACCCTTCTCCAAATATGACTAAAGATTAGTGTTTGTTCATAGTGTTTGTTTTTTGTTTTGTCCCTGTCAAGTTGTTTGGCAGGGTTTTTTTATTTTAGGGCAAACCCATCCTTGATTTTTCTCACCAGCATTTCCCTTTTCTTCCCTTCGCCGTAACTTGGCTTTTTTTATTGTAAACATTAAACGATATGCTGCTTAACCTTAGGGAAGAATACCAATCTAAACCATTGGACATCAACCATCTGGACGAAAATCCCATCACCCAGTTCCATCACTGGTTTCAGGAAGCCCTCGCTTCTGACATTCCCGATGCAAATGCCATGACACTCGCTACCTGTACATCCGAAGGCAGGCCCTCCGCCAGGATTGTACTGCTGAAAGACTACAGCGAAGATGGGTTTACCTTCTTTACCAATTATGAAAGCCGCAAAGGGCAGGAACTGATGGAAAACCCTTACGCTGCGCTGATCTTATTTTGGAAGGAACTGCACCGCCAAATCCGGATAGAAGGCAGGGTAGAAAAAGTTTCTGGTCAATATTCAAAAGAATACTTCCAGAGCAGGCCCAAAGGCAGCCAAATAGGTGCCTGGGCATCGCCGCAAAGCAGGCCAATTGACAGGGAAACCTTAGAAAGAAAAGTCGAGGAAATAGGTGAGCAATATGCGGATGCCAATCACCTGCCGCTGCCTTCGTTTTGGGGCGGTTACGTGGTGATCCCCAACGAAATTGAGTTTTGGCAAGGGCGACCAAGCCGTCTGCACGACCGTTTCCGGTATTTTTTGCAGGCGGATAAAAGCTGGGAAATAAAACGGCTGGCGCCTTGATGGACGATGAATGACGAACATTCTAAACCTGATTATTTCGGTAAATATTCAGTTTTGAAATTTTGATAGGCTTCCTCGTTCGTCACGCCGTTAAGGCCGCACGGGAGGGCCTGCCTTTCCAAGTTGCTGTTGCGTGAATCTAAATTTGCAGCCCTTGTCATAAGCCAATCCAAATTTACGGACTCGCTGTCCGCTTTTCCTACCAAAGATTTAATGCCCAAAGGCTCGTACAAAAAAGGGCAAATCATGGCCACTGCAAAGGAATCGGCCAACATCACATCCTTTTCTTCAAAGGTGAGCATAGGCATGTCCGCGGCCAGTGCGCCCATTTGCGGCACATTGTTGCCGAGCAAGATATCACCCAATGTTTTCCCGTCAAATTCATCCTTCATTTTCAGGATCAATAAGTCGGTATCGGTGTAATATATCTCGTGGCCTATAATTTCCAATAATTGGCTTTCCGTATCCACATATTTTAACAGACCAGTATAAATATAAAGATGGCCACCGGGCAGGAAAAACAAAGTGGTTTTACTGTCATCATTGATAATATGTACTGACCAATTATAGACCAAACGCCGCTCTACTTGTGCAGTATTTAGCATAGTAGAAAATAGTTTTTCGATATAAATATATGCATCTTTATAAACAGCACGATCCAAAATATTGAATTGCCCTGGCGACTGTTCAATAGTGTTCCTGAAGGCATCCCCAATCTTTATTTGATCCTGTGTGGAGAAATCGGAAGGGCTGATGCTGATGATTTTAGCAGGCTCTTTTTTACATGCCTGTAACGATAAGGAGAGGGAAAAGATAGTCAATAGTGCAAGCCTTTTCATAGGTTATTTTTATAAAATATAATTTTGCTGAGAGGGGGAGATGAATGGTACGGAATTGAATAAGCGTCCAAAAAACATTCCAAAGGCAGCGGCAAAAAAAAAGAACGACGCCCGTGAAAACAGACGTCGTTCTTGAAAGGAGGATAAAAACCCAGCTTATGGGTCATTGTAAACAGTAAGTTAGAAGGCCTGACGCTCAATACTACACAACGGCCTTTCTCATCACTCTGGCTGGAACACGGCTATCATAGCCCGCACTTCTTTATCTTGCTCCAGCACCGGCATCAGGTGGAAGAGGGAATTGTGTGCTTCGAAATCTTCGCACAGCGCTTCTTCCAAAACCAAATACGCTTCTCTTTTTTTGCCCAAGCTCAACAGGCACACGCTCCGTACATAGAGCAACTGCGTGTCGTAAGTATATTCTTCCGCTTCGTCCAAAACCTCGATGGCTTCTTTAATTCTGCCCTGATCCATGAGGAAACGGACGACTTTTATCCAATATGCAGCATCGTCGGGGGCAATGTCGGCGGCCTCCCGGAGGAAGGTCTCTGCTTTTTTAAGGTTGCCCACCTTGCAATAAGCTTCGCCCAGGCCTGCATAATATTCTTCGTGCCTATCCTCGATGCGGATAGCCTTCAGGTATGCACTGATGGCTTTTTGCCACTGTTTTTGCGCAGCATAACATTCGCCGATGCGGAAATGGGCCTCGTCGCACCAGGGATCGAACACCACTGCTTTTTCATAAAATGTCCTGGCCAGCAGCGGGTTGCCCAAATGCTTGTAGCACAAACCAATATGAAGGAACAGATCGGCATCCGGCTCAAAGCGTTCCAGCACTTCCTGGTAGCATTGCAGGGCCTTCATGTAATCCTGCACATAGAGGCAGACTTCCGCACAATCCCGGTAGGCAAAGTGGAAATCTTCCCTGGTGAGGAAAGCATATTCATAAGCTTCTATGGCTTTTTCGTGGTTGCAGAGGTAATGGTGCGCAGCGCCGAGGTTGTACCAGGCAAGGGAACAGTAAGGATATTCGTCCAAAATCCGCTCGTGGAGTTCGACGCTTTCCTCGTACTTGCGGGCATACTCCACGCAGTACCACATACGCGACAGCGCTTCATCGTTGGTTGGGTTTTCCCGCAGGGCGGCTTTCAGCACGAAGAACATCCGCTCATAGTCCTTCATCTGCTCAAATATCAGCCCTTCGCAAACGTAGATGTCGCTCAAGGCTGCCGGATCGTTGTGATCCTTGATGCTTTCCAGCAGGGCTATGGCTTCGTCGTGCATGTCCAGCGCTGCGAGGGCTTCTGCCCTGAGCAGCGAGGAAGAAAGGCAATCGGGCAGCATGGCATCCACCTGATCCAGCAGGGCAAGCGCCAGTTCTGCCTGGTTGTTTTCCAGCAAAAGCTCTGCTTTTCGCAGGTAGAAATCTGCGGATTGGCCGTATTGAACCAATGCGTGGTCGGTCACTTCCAGGGCCCGTTCCAACAGGTACTCATGCTCATAATAGTCAATGAGGTTGTGGTAGGGGTCTTCGTCCGGGAAGCGTACCCTGCCTTTTTCCAGCATATCCTCGAATTTCAGGATCAGTTGGAAAATGACGTGGCGGTGTTTGAAATTTCTCTTACTCATAGCCCGCTTGTTTAATTTAAAAATCTGGTTAAAGGTAACGGCATTTCTGCCAATTATTCCCCAATGTGCCGAACAATCTACGGAACGGTAGCGATATGGCAGGGAACGGCAGATTCTTCATAAGATGTTTATTTTAAATAATTTAGAAATATAAATTATTAGAAATTGTTCTTATTAAAGCAATCGCAATAGGTTGAAATGACATATACAAACCGTCCGTTGTGTTACGTGCGCAAAACCGAATGAGATACAGTTATTTACACTTTTTCTTCCCCATAATTTATTCTTTTGTGGATAGAAGAAAAAAAACACATTAAGCATTATTTCTTACTAACAAGGAACACACCCGAAAATATCAACATGCCCGCAGCCACCTTGGTCAAATTAAGTTCGTCCTTGCCAAAAGAAAGGGCTATTGCCGTGGCAATGAGTGGTTGTAGATAGATGTAGATACTTACGGTAGATGGATTGACAAGTTTCAGGGCGAAAGCATTCAGCAGGTAGGCCAAAAAGGTCGTGCAGATCAGCACGTAGGCGATCGCCATCCAGATGCGGGGGGTGAAAATGTTCATGGGTGTATTTGCTAGTTCATGGTAGCCAAACGGCAGGACGAACAGGAGGCCAAAACTGAAAACCCATTTCGTCACCGTCAGCGGGTGGTACTTGACCATCAGGGACTTCACGAGGACTAAATAAGTGCCGTAAGAAACGGCATTCACAAAGACCATGATATCGCCAAGCAAACCTTCCTTTTGGAATGCAAATTTTTTGCCATATAATGTTAAAATGGCCGCCCCGGCGATTCCAAGGCCAATTCCGAGCATTTTTTTTAGTGTAACAGCCTCTTTTAATATCAACGAGGAGGCGACGAGCACCAAAATGGGCGTGGTCGTCATGATGAGGGCGGCGTTGATGTGGGTGGTGTATTTCAGGCCGGTGATAAAAAGTAACTGGTTGGTGGCTACCCCGGTCAGTGCGCACAGCACAAAAAGGCGGATGTCTTTCCGCTCGATTTTTTCCTTGATGAAAAAATAATGGAACAACGAAAACAGCAGAAAACCCGCCAATACCCGCATCAGCGTAAGGGCGAATGGATGGACATAGTCATTGTCCAAAATCTCCTTGGCCACCGTATAATTTGCACCATAAATAAGTGCGGTGAAGAATAAGGCAGTGTGTGCCTTGAACCGATTGCTCAATGCTTCAGGTATTTTTCCCTGGCCCAAAGGAACAGCGGGAACGTGCCCGCCAACCCGAATAGCATGGTGAGCAGCACGTATAGCCAGTACCGCTTCATGCCCAGCCGCTTCGATTCAAAAAATGCCCAAATGAAAAAGACCAGTACGGCAAAGAGCAGATCCATGGCAAAAATGGTGGAAATGCGGTTGGCGAAAAGGCCAGCGATAGTCTCATCGGGCTTTGTCCAAAGGAGGATGTTTTTGTTTTCGTAGCTCTCCAGAAACATCAGGAGGTTGGGGCCGAGGTAGCCCAGGATGGCGAGTAGGAGGTAGAATGGTCTCATGTTTTGTAATGATGAATGATAAACGGTGAACTTTGAAACATCACACCGTCCGCCTTCCGCCGTGGAAATCAAAAATCGCAGGACTGCCAGTTATCTTTCAGCCATCGCTCTTTTTCCTGATAGTCGGGCATGGCCGCTTCCACCAGCGCCCAAAAGCGGTGCGAATGGTTCATTTCCACCAAATGCGCAAGCTCATGTATGATGACATAATCAATCACGTCCTGCGGCGCAAATAGCAGGCGGGTGGACAGGTTGAGGTTGCTTTTTCTGGAGCAACTGCCCCAATTGCTCAGGTTGTATTTCAGGTTGACGCTGCGGATGGGTTTTTGAAAATAAAGGTGGTTCAGTTCCATCACCCGGCGGGTAATTTCGGGCAGGAAGTCCTGTGCCACGGAGCGGCTGAGCAAGTGCGTCTGCGCTTTTTGGCGGTGCAGGTCGTCGTCGCTGGTGGTCAGGCTCAGCACGATGGTCCTGCCTTCCAGCCGGGCCGTGTGCGTTTTATTTTCGGTGAAATTTACGAGCAGTTGATAGGTTCTGTTCCCGACAATGATTGAGTCGCCAGTTTTGTATTCTTTTTTGGCAAACATTTCCCGCAGCGGCTGCTTTTGTACAAACTGTTTGTTGACCCAATTTTTAAACAGCGCCACTTGCCGCTGTTGCTCCGCTGTGTCAATATACAGCGGCATCCGCATGATAGCTCCTTTCTTTGTAATGGAGAACCGAACGCCATTCCGCCGCTCCCGGTAGATTTTGGCGGGGATCTTTTGCCCCCCGGCCTCCAACTGGGTATGCTCCACGGTCGCTTTCAGTTTTTTCCACATGCAATGTCGATTTGATGTTTTTCGGAATTAGAAATTTTGGTGTTTTCCCTCACAAAGGAAGCTATTTTAATACATTCATTTCAAGTTGATCAACTAGATTTTCCCTCCTGCCAGAAGTTTGTTTCCTAAATTCCTACTTTTACAGCCATAAGCCATTGCTGCCCTTTTTAGGTTTTTGAAATCAGCGATGCAAGGTTCATTGCCGATGCTACTTAAACTGGAAAAACACCTAAACACCCAATCACGCAAACACTTTTTTCAGCCTGGCGTTTTGTAAAAAAATCATTTCCAACAGATAAAATCTACAATACTAAATGGATCCGTTAAAACAGAAATTTTTCGAAAAATCAACCTCCGTCAAAAACGAAATCAAGGAGCTGCTGAAAGAGCACGGCGACCTGAAAGTAGATGAAGTCAACCTTGGCCAGGTTTTCGGCGGCGCCCGTGACGTCATCATGATGTTTTGGGAGCCTTCCCTGCTTGATGCCAATGAAGGCATCCGCTTCATGGGCTACTCCATCCCCGAACTTCGTGAAAAGCTTCCCCAAGGGAAAGGCAACGAGCCCCTGCCGGAGGGCCTCTTCTGGTTATTACTCACCGGCGAAATCCCCACCGAGGAAAACGTACAGTGGCTCAGTGAGCAGTGGAAGCACCGCAGCAAAGTGCCGGAGCAAACTTTCAAAGTACTCGAACAGTTGCCCGCCGACACCCACCCGATGACGCAGTTCATCATCGGCATCACCTCCATGCAGTCATCGTCCCATTTTGCCAGCCGCTATGCCAAGGGCATGAACAAGCTGGAATACTGGGACGCCGTGTACGAAGACGCCATGGATTTGATTGCCCGTCTGCCAAGGGTGGCGGCCTACATCTACCGCCGCAGTTTCCACAATGGCAAGCACATCCAGCCCGACATTTCCCTCGACTGGGGGGCCAACCTGGCGCACATGCTCGGGACTTCAAGCTCTGAAGAATTCAAAAACCTGATGTGCCTCTACATGACCATCCATGCCGACCATGAAGGCGGGAACGCATCTGCCCACACCATGCACCTCATTGGTTCCACCCTGGCAGATCCGTATCTTTCTTTTGCTGGCGCAATGTCGTCGCTGGCCGGCCCACTGCACGGCCTCGCCAACCAGGAGGTCATCAAGTGGATTTTCGACATGCTGGAAACCTTGGAAACCCGGAAGCCGACAAAAGAGCAAATCGCCGACTATGTGCGCAGTACACTTGCTTCCGGCAAGGTGATTCCTGGCTACGGCCACGCAGTGCTCCGTCAGCCCGACCCACGTTTCATCGCCCAGCAGCGCTTTGCCGAGCGGAACAAATTGGATGACGACATCGTGAACGTGGTTTGGAAAATATACGAAGTGGTGCCGCCCATTCTCCAGGGCCTCGGCAAGGTGAAAAACCCCTGGCCCAATGTGGACGCCCATTCCGGCTCATTGCTCGTTCACTATGGCATGACGGAATACAGCTTCTACACAGTGCTGTTCGGTGTGTCCCGTGCCTTGGGCGTATTGGCCGCACAATGCTGGTCGAGAGCTTTGGGCATGCCGCTCGAACGGCCCAAATCGGTCAACATGCACTGGCTAAAAGAATTCCTGGCCGAGAAAAAAGAAGTCGTTTTGAACTGATACGGCAGCATTGCCAACTGACATTTTTCCCTTTCAAAGGGTTTTTATAAATCAGAACCTCCTGCAATTTTGGCAAAGAACCGCCAGGCAAATGCAGGAGGTTTTTACTTTTAGCCCTGATTGTGAGTGCCTCACACACCACTCCTCACCCCTCACTTCTAAAGAACAGATGATAAAATACTACTCCATCAACGGCGAGCTTGTACCAAAAGAAGAAGCCACGCTCGGCGTCACCGATTTGGCCATACAGCGTGGCTACGGGCTTTTCGATTATTTCTTGGTGAAAAAAGGACAGCCGTTGTTTTTTGAAGATTACCTCGACCGGCTGGAAAGGTCTTCCGCACTGATGCGGCTGCAACTGCCTTTTTCCCGGGAAGAAATCAAGCACCAAATCATGCAGCTTATACGCGCCAACGGAATGCAGGAAGCGGGCATGAAACTCATCCTGACGGGAGGCTACAGCCCTGATGGCTATGCCCCTGCCCAACCCAACCTTATTATTTTACAATCCCCGCTCCCTGTTTACCCAAAGACAAAATACGAGGAGGGTGTCAAGCTGATGTTGTTCGAGTACCACCGCACCCTGCCTTCAGCGAAGTCGATCAACTACCTGATTGGCGTCAACCTCCTGCCCGAAATGCAGGCCGCAGGTGCCGAAGACATCCTCTTCCACGCCAACGGCAACATTTACGAGACGACCCGTGCGAATTTTTTCATTGTGAAAAATGACAACACCATTGTCACCGCTGGCAGCGGGGTGCTGATGGGCATCACCCGCCTGAAAACGGTGGAACTGGCTAAGCGGCATTTCAACATAGAAGAACGGGAAGTGAAGCTGACCGAACTGGAAACGGCCAAGGAGGCTTTCCTCACCAGCAGCACCAAAGGCATCATGCCCGTGGTGCGGGTGGATGATTTGGTGGTTGGGGATGGGAAGCCGGGGGCGGTGACGAAAAGGCTGGCTGGGCTTTTGGAGGAGGAGGTTGAGCGAATCCCTTAAAGCTATAAGGAAATCGGGTCCTGAGTCAACCTGACCAAATCGGCAGGTGGCGTCATCTGAAGACCACTTCCCGTTCCTGTTCTTCATCCTTTCACCATACAGTTTATAGACAATCGTCATTAAAAGTCATTGGTCATTGAAGTCATTTTATTGAAAATCACTGGCTTAGGATTTTGTTCCAATCAATTTTCAATGTGACTATCTATAAAAGGCTATTTTTGCAAGAATGGTGTAACATGAAATTCACATCCATACAAGTCCGCATTCAACTAAACCACTCAATATGTTTTCTGATTTTTCACTTTTTGCCCTCCTCCTTTTTTTCCTGCCCATCATGGCACCATCGCAAACCATCCAAGATGATTTTGAAGGAAATGGCACCATCACTACCTGGTACGGAGACAATTGTGGTATCAATACCAACCTCGCCAATCCTTTTCAACAGGGAATTAACAACTCTGCGACTGTTTTGGAATATCAAGATAATGGTGGCCAATATGCCAATGTGAGATTCGACATCGGCAACAACCTTTATTTAGCATTAAACCACAACTTTTCATTAAAGATCTATGTGCCATCGAACGGATTGACGGGGAGTCAGCCTAATCAGGTTTCGTTAAAATTGCAGGATGGCACTTTGGCCGAGCCTTGGTCCACACAGACGGAAATTATCAAGCCTCTTGCACTAAATGAATGGCAAACCGTAACGTTTGATTTTGAAAAAGATGCCTATATCAATTTGGATGGCAATTCTCCCCCTCCTGCTGAACGAAAAGATTTTAATAGGGTCCTGCTGCAAATCAATGGAGAAAATAATACTGATCACGTTTTGGCATATATTGATGACTTTCATTACAATGTTACCATTCCCGCCGATCATGTTTTTGACAATTTAGTCTGGTCGGATGAGTTTGATATAGATGGGGCTGTGGATGGCACTAAATGGTTTCATCAAACCCAATTGCCTGCTTTCGGAAGTTGGTTTAATGGAGAATTGCAACATTATACCAATCGTGCGGACAACTCTTTTGTTGAAAACGGACTGTTAAATATTGTTGCGAAAAAAGAAACATTTACTGACCAGGGTTATACCAAATCATATACCTCTGCCAGGCTGAACTCGAAATTTTCATTCAAATACGGAAGGGTAGAAATCAGGGCGAAACTTCCAACGGGCGTTGGTACCTGGCCCGCTTTGTGGATGCTGGGCAAAAATATCAATGAAAATGGGGCTTACTGGGATAACCAGGGATTTGGAACGACTCCCTGGCCATACTGTGGCGAAATAGATATAATGGAACATTGGGGAAAAAATCAAAATTACGTTCAAAGTGCTACCCATACCCCTTCAAGTTTTGGGGCCACCTTTAATCTGGGAGGGCAGACTGTGCCAACGGCCTCAAGCGAATTTCATGTATATGCTTTGGAATGGACACCAGAAAAGTTAGTATTTAGTGTGGATGACGCTATTCACTATATTTATAATCCGGCTATTAAAGATGCCGATACATGGCCTTTCGATGATGAACAATATATCCTGCTAAATATAGCTATTGAAGAAATTATTGACCCCGGTTTCAGCCAAAGTTCCATGGAAATAGACTATGTAAGAGTTTATCAGGCGGGCATGGTGCCTGCGGCTCAGGTGGATGATACCGCATACCAATTCTTTTATCCCAACCCCGTATATGATGCGTTAACTATCAATATAGAAAAAGCAATTGAGCGAAATATTGCTTTGAATATCTATTCCCCTGACGGTACACTCGTCAAGCAATATAACAAACAAGTTGACAACAACCGCATTGTGTTGGATGGCCTGGGAGATTTATCAAGCGGGATGTACATCATTTTATATGAGTATAACCTTAGAAAATATAGTTTAAAAATCATTAAAGGGTAGGCCTCAATGAACGGAAGTTAAGCATCCATCAACCATCCGCCCATTTTCCCCAAATTGTAAAAAACGCCTGCCTTTTTATAAAACGCTTTCCGAAAATGCTAATTTGGCCAAACTTTGAATTAGTTCTTCAAACGGGGTTTGTCGCCAAAAGATAGAATCAATGACGACACCACAATCTAAATGTGATGAAAAAAACAATCCTTCCCGTCCTGCTTTCCATCTTGTGTTTCGCCATTTTTTCAAACCCCCTGGGTGCCCAGGACATCACCGGCAAATGGCACGGCCTGCTCGAATTTCCAGGCATGAAAATACGCTTTGACATGGAGGTTGCGCAGCAAAACGGCCAATACAAAGCCACGGCATACAGCCCCGATCAAACGGATGAGGGCATTCCTGTTGATGAGTTTAGCTATGCAAACGGGAAAATGGACTTTGCCATCACCAATCTGGATGTCCAATATTCCGGGACGATGGACAAAGGTTCGTCGAGCATCCAGGGCATTTTTAAACAATTTGGCCAAACCTTGCCGCTGGTGCTGAGCCGGAACGTGCTCGAAGCGCCGGAGGGCAGCCCCGAATGGCTGAAAGCCCGCCTCGACAAGCAGGAAGTTTATATCACCATGCGGGACGGGGTGCGCTTGTTCACCTCCATCTATACGCCCAAGGACGCCAGCAAAGACCATCCGATGCTGATGACCCGTACGCCCTACAACATAGAGCCGGAAGGCCCGGAGGCTTATTCCCGCTACCTTTCCCGGAATGTAAAATTGATAGAGGAAGGTTATATTTTCGTTTACCAGGACGTGCGGGGCCGGCACATGAGCGAGGGTGATTACATGGACGTGCGCCCGTACAAGCCCAATAAAAAAAGTAAAACCGATATTGACGAAACCACCGACACCTACGATGCCATTGATTGGTTGGTGAAAAACGTGGCGCACAACAACGGCAGGGTTGGGGTTTTCGGCATTTCGTACCCCGGTTTTTACTCCACCATGTCGCTGATCGGTGCGCACCCGGCGCTGAAAGCAGTGTCGCCGCAAGCCCCTGTGACCAACTGGTTCATCGGCGACGATTTCCACCACAATGGTGCTTTTGCGCTCATGGACGGCTTCAGTTTTTATTCTGGCTTCGGCAGGCCCCGCCCAAAACCGACCCGCAGCGGCCAGTCGGGCTACGATATTCCCGGCGGGGACAATTATGATTTTTTCCTGAAAATGGGCGCCCTGAAACATGCCACGGAAATAGCTTTTGGCGACAGCATCCTGTTTTGGACCGAACTGATGAACCACCCCAATTACGATGATTTCTGGAAAGCCCGTGATCCCCGCCCGTTTTTGAAAAACATCAAACCCGCCGTACTGACCGTTGGCGGCCTCTTCGATGCGGAGGATTGCTGGGGCGCCTGGCATACTTACGAGGCCATTGAAAAACAGAACCCTGCCACCACTTCCAACCGACTGATGATGGGCCCCTGGTCGCATGGGCAATGGGCGGGCGACGCTGGCGAGCACCTCGGCAACATCCATTTTGGGGCAAACACGGCCGAGCATTACAAGGACGTGGAATTGGAATTCTTCAATTTTTACCTCAAGGACAAAGGCAACATCACCTTGCCCGAAGCCGACATTTTTATCACTGGTGAAAATAAATGGCATTCGTTCGACACCTGGCCGCCAAAGAACGTGACTGAGAAAACGCTGTATTTCCAGCCAAATGGCAGCATCACGATGGAAGCGCCAACGGCTACGGCCAGCTTCGACGAGTACGTCTCCGACCCGATGAAACCTGTGCCTTACACCGAAGACGTCCACCTGCACCGTACCCGGGAGTACATGACCGACGACCAGCGCTTCGCCGCCCGCCGCCCCGATGTGATGGTGTATCAAACGGACGCCTTGAGCGAGGACATGACCCTCGCCGGCCCGCTCAACGCTGATCTGTTCGTGAGTACCACCGGCACGGATGCCGATTTTGTGGTGAAACTCATTGACGTTTTTCCCGACACCCTCAGCGATTATCCCAAAAATGACATGAACGTTCCCATGGCGGGCTACGAGATGCTGGTGCGGGGCGAGATTTTCCGGGGGCGCTACCGCAATAGTTATGAGAAACCGGAGGCGTTCGTGCCAGGCAAAGTGACCGAGGTGAAATACGAACTGCCGTCCATCGCCCATACTTTCAAAAAAGGCCACCGCATCATGGTGCAGGTGCAAAACTCCTGGTTCCCGCTATTCGACCGCAACCCGCAGCAAATGGTGGATATTTACCATTGTTCCAACAGCGATTTTCAAAAGGCGACCATGCGGGTTTATCACGAGGCGGGAAAGGCTTCGGGGGTGAAGGTGAAGGTGTTGGGGAAGTAGTTGCCGGGCCTGTTGGCATCCATTCTGCTCATTGAAAATGGGGCAGAAGATTTAGGCTTAATGCACTGAGAATCATGAAAGCAATTGTTTTAGAAGAACCGGGCGCCTTCAAGCGCATTGAAAAAGTAGCTCCCACCGCTCCGCTGGCTGACGAAGTCTTGTTGAAAATCAAGCGCTTGGGCATTTGCGGAACCGATTTGCACGCCTTTCGGGGCGAGCAGCCTTTTTTCACCTACCCACGCATATTGGGGCATGAGATAGCTGCCGAAGTTGTTGAAAAAGGAGCCGGGATAACCCACCTCAAAACAGGCGATATATGTGCGGTGATGCCCTACCGGAATGAAACGGTGGACCAGGCGGTGCGGCGGGGAAAGACGAATTGCGGCAGCGGCCTCAAAGTCTTGGGCGTACACGAAGACGGGGCCATGCAGGAGTTTATCAAATACCCTGCGCACCTGGTTTTCCCGGCCAATGAGCTTTCCCTCGACCAAATTGCCATGATAGAACCATTGGCCATTGGCAGCCATGCGGTGGAGCGTGCCGATATTCAACCAGAGGATATTGTGCTGGT
The DNA here is from genome assembly GCA_020636005.1 of Lewinellaceae bacterium. GTDB lineage: Bacteria > Bacteroidota > Bacteroidia > Chitinophagales > Saprospiraceae > UBA6168. The sequence goes on along the minus strand of JACJYR010000001.1, from coordinate 2,679,906 downwards.
GATAGGTGCTGGGCCTATTGGCATCGGCACCGCGATGATGGCCCTGCTCAAAGCCGCCAAAGTATTGGTACTGGACATGAACCAGCATCGCCTGGACTTTATTTCCCATAAATTTCCTTCCGTGTCGTGCATCATGCTGAACGATGCTATAGAAAACACCCTGGCGGAAATGCTGAACGGCGATTTGCCCACCGTCATCTTAGATGCCACGGGCAATAAGGCATCCATGGAAAAATGCCTGCACTACATTGCCCCCGGCGGCTCGATTGTCTATATTGGGCTGTTCGTCGGCGAGGTGGCCTTCCACGATCCGCTTTTTCATCGAAAAGAAATTACATTGAAATCTTCCAGGAATGCAGTGGCTGCGGATTTTCAGAAATTAATCCGCTTACAAAAAGCCGGCCTGGTGGACATAAAAGGCTATGTGACCCACCGATTGCCTTTCGATACCTTGCCTGATAGCTTTACAAAACTTTACTTGCCGGAAGAAAGGGTGATAAAGGCGGTTGTGGAGTTTTAAGGTTCCCCATATTGGCTGCGTCTCCTTTTGGAAAAGTGGAAATCAAACCTTTGGCGTATTATCATTTGCCCCCACCCATCCCTTTACAGCATGGTTGTTGCCCATAAAAAAGACTTAAAGCGATTGGAAAGCGTTAAAACAAATGCCCCTGTTTTCAAGGTGCCACAGGCAAAATCGGGATTGGTCGGCACCAATACCTGCCAGCCGTAGTGGAAAGCCGGAATTCCTGCTTAATTTTAGCCAGATAAAATAGGCACACCCGGCTGAACCGCCCGCGATGATTGCTGTTGTTCTAAAAAATACCGTATGCACATGCGAAGCCTTTACACCATCCTTCTACTCTCCTGCCTTGGCACTTTTGTGGTTGGGCAAACTACCCAGACCGAATTCGGTAAAAACCGGGTGCAGTTTCATCAGGACTTTGCGGAATGGTCGCAATACGAAAGCCGCAACTTCATCGTCTATTGGTACGGGGAAGGCAGGTTCATCGGGCAGTCTGTGGTGCAGATGGCCGAGTACGACTTCTACGACATCCAAAGCATTCTGGAACACCGGCTGAACGACAAGATCGAGATCATCGTCTATACCGACCTCACCGATTTGAAACAAAGCAACATCGGCAGCGAGGAGGCTTTCATGAATACGGGCGGGCAGACCAAAATAGTCGGCAACAAGATGTTCGTCTATTTTAACGGTGACCACACCGACCTTCGGCGGCAGGTGCGGGAGGGCGTGGCCTCGGTGTACCTCAACGCCATGCTCTTTGGCTCCAACCTCCAGGAAATCGTGCAGAACGCCGTGATGATGAACCTGCCGGATTGGTTCAAGGATGGCCTCATTTCCTTTGTTGGGGAAGAGTGGAGCACCAAATTGGACAACCAACTGCGCGATATTTTCCTGTCTGGCCGGTATGACAGCTTCGAGGAAATGGCCGAAGAGCACCCCACCCTGGCAGGGCATTCCCTTTGGCATTTTATCAGCGAGCATTATGGCCACTCCACCGTGTCGAACCTGCTCTACCTGACCCGCATCAACCGGAGCATCGAAAGCGGCTTCCTTTATGTGCTCGGCAGTACCTACGGAAAAACCGTCGAAAGCTGGGAAAGCTATTACAAAGCCCGTTATGAAAACGAAATAAAGGGCATGGCGCCCCTGGAGACGGACAGCACACTGACCGCCATCCCCTTCAAGAACAAGCGCCAACTGCCATTGACCCAACTGAAAATAAGCCCCGATGGCCAAAAGATAGCCTATGTGCTGAATGAAATCGGGCGATGGAAAGTCTATATCCAGGATATAGCAACGGGCCAACGCAGGGTGGTGGAAAAAGGCGGCTTCCGGAATGCCATCCAGGCAACCGACTACAATTACCCACTGCTGGCCTGGAGTCCCAGCAATATGGAACTGGCCGTGCTGTACGAACGGCGGGATGTGCCAAAGCTCATGCGCTACAACACTTTGACCAAGGACAAAACGACCGAAGACCTCTCCACGCAGTTCCAGCGGGTTTACAGCATTGATTACGTCAGCGTGACGGATCTGGTGTTTTCAGCGGCCGTGCGGGGGCAGTCGGATCTGTTCCTTTATTTTACCCTGACCAGGCAGGCACAGCGCTTGACCACCGATTTCTGGGACGACCTGGATGCCACTTTTGTAAATGTACATGGGCAAAAAGGCATCCTCTTCGCTTCCAACCGGGCCGATTCGCTAAACATAATCGCAGCGCTCGATTCCATCCTGCCCATCCGCAATTTCGACCTCTTTTTCCTCAACCTGGATTCCATCGGCTTCCGTTCGGCGGGCGAGCTGGTGCAGGTGACGCACACGCCCCACGCCAACGAGCGGCAGCCCATCGCTATTGATTCCACCTGGTTTTCTTTCCTCAGCGACGAGAGCGGCATCTACAACCGCAAGGCAGGCTACCTGGAAGATTACATTCACCATTTTGAAAATGTCATCATATTTGAAGATGGTACCGAGATGCGCCTCCCTACCGACACAATCATACAAGAGCACCTGGACAGCACAGCTTACTCGCAGATTGATTCTATTTACCAGGATACCATCATCAAACAGCGGGCAGTCTGCCATTTCACCACCAACGCCGACCGTAATATTTTACAACAAACCAAAGCAAGGCGGAGCAACCGCTACGCAACCCTGGTTTTTAAGGAAGGGAAACAACACCTGTACCTTGGAACCACCGAACCGGAAAAAGTGGTAAACCCATCCTTCACGGCTTTTCAAAAAAACAGGGTGAGAGTACTGGAAACAACCGGTGCTAAGAGCGACGAGCCTACCGACACAGTGCTGAAACCAGCAGGGGAGGAGCCGATTGATGTATCAGAGGTGCCCAAGGAGAAACTGGATACAGGCAAGATTGACATTGACAACTACTTGTTCCAAAGTGAATTCGACAACGATGAAATCCCGGTGCGCACTACCCCTGCCCCGAAAGAAGAAAAACCGAAGGAAGAAGCGCAACCGCTGGTGTACCGCCCAATGGAGCAAAAGGAAGATCCCCGAAAGAAAGTGCCCGACTTCCGTTCCAGCCGCATCATTCCCTACCGCCTGAAGTTCAGGACGGACTACGTGACCACGCAGTTGGACAACAGCCAGTTGTTCGACGGGCTGAACAGCTATTCTGGCGTACCGCAGGATTTTGGCTACCCTCCGCCCGGCATTTTGATAAAGGCCAATTTCAAAGACCTGCTGGAGGACTATGAGTTTGAGGGGGGCGTCCGCATACCCACTTCCTTTAATGGTGCAGAATATTTCCTGACCTACCACGACAAAAAGAAGCGCCTGGACAAAAGATACTCCGTGTACCGGAGGCGGCTTCGCTTCACGGCCGATTCCAGCCCGCCGCCTGTCAAGTACGACAACAAGATATTTTTAGGACAATACCAGGTGCGCTACCCTTTCGATATTTTTACCAGCATCAGGGGCACGGCCACTTTGCGGTTCGACAATACCACCATCCTCTCTACCGAGCCGGTAACGCTCGCTGCGCCTCCACTGAATACCCAGCGCCTGGGCATCAAGGCTGAGTACGTGTTCGACAACACCCTGGACATCTCGCTGAACATCCTGAACGGCACCCGCTACAAGTTTTTCGGGGAGGTCGTCAAAGGGTTCGACATTAACCTGGGCGACAATGCCCATTTCAAGGCCAACGATGGGTTTATGACAATTGTGGGCCTGGATTTCAGGCACTACCAAAGGGTGTTGAAATACTCGGTGCTGGCTGGCCGGGCAGCCTGGGCCTCCTCTTTTGGAAAAGAAAAAATCCTGTACCAGTTGGGAGGCACGGACAACTGGCTTATTCCCCAGTTCGACAATACGATAGACCTGCCCAGCGGTGAAAATTTTGCCTATCGAACCGTGGCCACCAACGCCAGGGGCTTCAAGATCAACGCCCGCAACGGCAATTCCTACGCCGTGATCAATACAGAGTTGCGGGTGCCGGTACTGCGCTATATCTTCAGCCGTTCGCACTCCAACTTTGTCCGCAACTTCCAGGTCATCACCTTCTTTGATGCCGGCACAGCCTGGCAGGGCCTCAACCCGTTCAACGAGTCCAGCCCGCTGAACACCTGGAAGGACGAAAACGGCAATGTGAGCATCGAGGTAAATTACTTCCGAGATCCCATTGTCTATGGCTACGGCTTTGGTGCCCGGACGCTGTTGTTCGGCTATTTTGTAAGGTTGGATTATGCCTGGGGCGTGGAGACAAGGGTGGTACAGGATCCGAAGCTCTACTTCTCCATTGGCCTGGATTTCTAAGCAACTGTTTTAAACTTCACGCTAATAGTTTTTCCCGAAAACCGGGACAAGTCGTGCATTTGAAAAATGCCATTTGCCATTGGCTTTTGGTCTTTGGCTTTTGGTTGGCCTACGGCCAATGGCTAACGACCAATGGCATTTAAACAACCTGTTCCGAAATCGGGACGTCACAGGGGCGTAGAGTATAAATCAGGCACTAAAAAATGCTCACATAGCCAAAATGTATCTTCGGGTTCCTGAGGTCGAGCGAAGCGTTTTGCTGCTTGCCAATGGCAGCGCTGATGCCGAACACCCCCGCCGTCGTTTCAAACGTTAGTCCTGCGCCAAAGCCCAGGGGCCGATCATAACGGGCAGGGCGGCCCGCCCTCCTGTCTTCCACGTAGCCATAGTCGCCAAATAAATTAAAGTAGGAATTTTCCCCAAGGAGGAAACGGTATTCCAGGGTGAACACGGCAAAAAAAGTGGCGAAGATGCTCTCTTCGTCGAACCCCCGCAGCACCCGGTTGCCGCCGATGCGGAACTGTTCGTTGAGGTACACGGGTGCTTCCGAAAGGATAGCCTGGCTTCGAATGGCCGTTTTCACGGCAGACCTTTGCAGGATGGGGAAATACCGCTCCACATGGCCTTCCAGGAGGAACTTGTAAGTTTTGCCTGGCAGGGTATCGTAAAAACTTTCCACCACATTGAGGATGGCTTGGTTGCGCCCGATTTGGCGGGTGCCGGCACTGCCACGGGCCAGCAAGGCCCAGCCACGGCGGGGGTTGAAGCGGTAATCCAGCTTTTGCCAGCGGGCTTCCAGGCCAAAGGCGGAATTCCGCACATCCAGCACTTCCGGGAAACGGCCCTGCCGGATGGCGTTGGTATCCACCGAAATAAGGTTAGAGGAGGTGATGTTCCAAAATGCTTTCAGGTAATTGCCGCCTTCGAAGAGGTACTGTACGCCGAAATCCCCTGCGATGTCGGTATAGGTACTGTCCCGTTTGTATTGGTTGAACTTAAGGTCCACGCCAAAAGGCAGTTCGAGGATGTAGGGGTAAGCGAAGGCCAGTTCCAGGCGTTGGGTTTGGGGCCGCAGCCGTTCAAAGGAGGCATAGATCCGTTCGCCGAGGCCAAATTGGTTTTGCAGTTCTGCATCGAAAGTACCGGTGAGCAGCACCCTGTTGCCCTCCCGTTGGTTGTCTGGCAGCACACCAAGCAGAAAGTCGAACCGGCTGGCCTTTTTCCTGGCGAGGTAGAGGCGGAGGTTGGCCCGGTCGTCGAGGAAGCGGATAGTGGCGTTGCGCTGCGCTGCAACGAAGGGCAATTCCCGGAGGCGGTCCTTTATTTTCAGCACCTTCTTGCGGCTGTAGGCTGCTCCCGGTTTAATACCTAAATAACTTCGCAGGTACCCTGTCGAGATTTTGGCGTCGCCCTCCACGTTCAGGCTGTCGAAAAAAACGGCCCTTCCCTTTTCCATGAAAAGCATAGCCTCGGCCCTGTTCCCATCAAACCCGATACTGTCGAGCCTGACTGCTGCAAAGGGGTAGCCGTTGTTTTCAGCCTGTTGAAGGAGTTTGTCCTGCAACTTGCGGAGCTGCAGGTAGTCAAAATTCTTGTGCCTGTACAGCTTTTCCTTAAAACCGCTTTGGTTTAAAAAACCTTCTTCCACGTTGCCATTTCGAAGGGAACCCCATTGATATCGGCGCCCCAGGTGCAGCCAGGCAGTGGCCAGGGAATCCTGGAAATGCAGGCTGTCGAAGGAAGCTTCGAGGTAGGATTGGCCGTGGAGTTGGAAAAGGACGTTCTCTATCTCCTTGGCCAGGGACAGGGAATCGGGGAAGGCCGTGCGGTATTCCAGTTTTTTTTCCAGGAAGAGAATGCTGGTGTCCTGGGGAATGACTCGAAGTTGGTAGATATCCTGGGTGAAAAGATTGGTAAAAAAAGTGAAAGATAGCAGGCCGCAAAAAAGCAGGCGGAGGTAGTACCACTTTTTAAAGAAATAGACCGATGTATTGCGCCCGAATGAGTCCAAACCTTTGGCGGTGCAAATAAAACACAATGTCCGGGACGGTGCCATCATGCCATCATAACGTTTGAATCATCAATTGGGTATTTAAGCGGGAAGATGTGCGGTATCATAAGGGCAATAAAAGAAAATGCCGGGAAGTGCTGATTTATGCAAAAGACTTGCGACCTTTACGCCATTGAAATGCTGTCCAATATCCAAGTATGACTGCAACACTCACATATACCCTTGTCCTGGCCGCCATTTATTTTGGCATAAAAGCGATGGAGCATTTAGGTCAAAAGGACTAATTTGCCTCCCCTGTGGCCCGGTACATTCCAAACTTTGCCACCCCCAGGCGTTGAAGGAAATGGCAGAACGACACCCGCATCACTCCCATCCCGTACTTAAGGCTACGTCTGAAATTAATAGAAGAAGCTTCCTCGAAATACTTCGTAGGGCAGGTCACTTCGGCAATGTCGAACCCGGCATAGACAATCTGCGAGAGCATCTCGTTGTCGAACACGAAGTCGTCGGAGTTCTCTGAAAAACGGATGCCCGTGAGCACTTCCCGGCTGAATGCACGGTAGCCGGTGTGGTACTCAGAGAGCTTGTAACCTATCAGCAGGTTTTGGGCCAGGGTCAGGAAGCGGTTGGAAATATACTTGTACAAAGGCATACCGCCCCGCAGCGCACCCTTGCCAAGGATGCGTGAACCCAGCACGACCGGGTAAAGCTCCTCACCGATGATATTGACAAAAGAGGGGATGAGCTTGGGGGTGTACTGGTAATCGGGGTGGAGCATGATGACGATGTCCCCACCCAGTTGGAGGGCTTTGTTGTACAGCGACTTCTGGTTGCCGCCATAGCCTTTGTTTTCCTGGTGTACGATGACGTGCTCAATGCCCAGCGCCTCGGCCAGTTCAACGGTATTGTCACCGCTGGCATCGTCGCAGAGGATGACCTCGTCCACCAGGGGAAAAGGGATTTCAGAATAGGTTTTTTCCAAGGTCATACCCGCATTGTAGGCAGGGAGTACGACAATAACTTTTTTTCCTTTGTACATGCGGCAAAATTAGAAAAGGCCTCCGATTTATGCGCATGTACACCAGCTTTGTGGGCAATTTGGCCCACTGCATTAAAGTATTTATAATACCATGAAAATTCTTTTACAGACGATTGTAATTTTTGCACTTTCCTGCTTTGTGTTTTCTGCCAAAGCACAGACCATTTTTGTCGCCCAAAACGCAACCGGCAACGGCACCTCCTGGTCCAGCGCAACCGGCAACCTGAAGACGGCATTGGAGAACGCTGCTCCCGGTACTGAAATATGGGTAAAACAAGGCACCTATCGTCCTGCCAGTTGTACCAATTGTACCTTCAACGACCGCAATCAATATTTCCAGATACCCAGTAGCGTGAAATTGTACGGCGGTTTTGCAGGTACGGAAAACAATATAGGCCAGCGAAACATAGCTGCCCACCCCACCTACCTGAGCGGCGACATTGATAGCGACGGCACCCTGGCCCATAATTCCTTTACAGTCATTTTCACCCACAACGTAAATGTGGAAACGATGGTGGACGGCTTCGTCATCACCGGCGGCAACGCCGACCAGTCCATGGCAGGCCTTGGCACCCCGCCTAGCAGCGGCGCAGGCTGGTTCAACCTCGGCTCGACCAACGGCAGCAGTTCGCACCCGACCATCGCCAACTGCACATTTTCCAACAACTTCGCCTGGGGATATGGCGGTGGCATGTTCAACGATGGCAGCTTTACCGGCAGTTGCAACCCTAAACTGACGAACTGCATTTTTTCAAACAATATCTCCGTGAATGGCGGCGGCGGCCTATACAGCTCGGGGAATTTCAACGGCCAAAGCAGCCCCGTCCTGGTGGGTTGTATCTTTGAAAACAATGAATGCCAGCAATCGGAAGGCGGCGGCATGTTCAACATCGGGGCAGAAGGGGGTGTATCCAACCCGGAACTGACCAATTGTTCCTTTACCGGGAACACGGCCTTTCACGACGGGGGTGCCATGTACAACTTTGGCAAGGGCGGCACCTGCAACCCCGTCGTCAGGGATTGCCTTTTTGAAAACAACGAGGGCATCGGCGGCGGTGCGGTGTACAACGACGGTACTTTCATGGGCTATTGCGGCGCAGTTTTCAACAATTGTATTTTTAAGCAAAACCACTCCTACGATGGCGACGGCGGCGCCATGTACAATTCCGGTTACCAGGGTACCTGCAACCCTGAACTGGTACACTGCCTGTTTGAAAACAACAATTCCAGGTATGCTGGAGGGGCCGTCTTTAATAACGGCGTGGAAGGCACCTGCAATCCTTCCATAACGAATTGCCGCTTCGTCGGGAATACCGCCGACACTTATGGCGGCTCCATGTACAACCAGGGAAAAACGGGTACGGCCAGCCCCTCTTTGACCAACTGCATTTTCTACAACAACAGCGCCCTCTCCGCCGGGGCTGTCTATAACCTGGGTGCTGACAATGGCAATGCCAATGCCATGATCACCAATTGCACCTTTTTCGGCAACCACGCCAACGTAGGCGGGGCAGTCTATTGCAACGCAGGGGAAGGGGGCACCGGCACTGCCAGCCCCACCTTGCGCAATTGTATCTTTTGGGGCAACCATGCCAACGACGAGGGCGACGTATTCCGCATCATTTGGGGTACGCCCACCATCAGCTATTCGCTGGCCGACAAAGCAAATTGCAACGGCCTTTACAACGGGAACGGCGGCTCGGTGAACTGTGGGGCGGGGATGGTTTACAACCAAAACCCGATGTTCGTCAGCCCGGCCTCCGGCAACTTCCACCTGATGTCCAACTCCCCGGCTATTGACGGTGGCAGCAATACCGCTATCAATCAGGCCAATGTTTCCGTCGATCTCGACAGCCTGCCCCGTATCTTTAACGGCACGGTGGATATGGGCGTTTTTGAATTCGGTTCGATGGCAGGCGATGCCCCGGTTTTTACCCAAAATCCTCAAAGCCAGGCGGTTTGTGCGGGAGGCACGGCCACGTTCAGCGTGAGCGCCACCGGCGGGCAGCCACTCACCTATCAGTGGCTGAAAAATGGGAATGAAATCCCCGGTGAAACAAACGAAGTTTTGGCCATCCCGGATGTAAATGCCTCCCATGCCGGCAATTACAGTTGCCAGGTGACGAGTTCGACTAATGCGACCGTAACCAGCAGCATCGCCGTTTTGACGGTAAACCAACCTGGACAGGTGAGCATAATGATAACTGCCTCACAAGAGGAAATATGCGAAGGCGAAGAAGTTACTTTCACAGCATTGCCCGTAAATGGCGGGGCTGATCCTTTTTATCAGTGGAATATCAACAATAACCTCCTGGCAACCCACGCCCCACAAATAGCGCTGGGCAGCCTCAACAACGGTGATGTCGTCGCTTGCGAACTGGTGTCTTCGGCCACCTGTGTGGTAAATTCCTACGCTGTTTCAAATTCTGTTTCCATTGCTGTGGAAAATGTGCAGACCGCCGCTCTAAGTATCGCTTCCGGCCAGGCGGTGATTTGTGAAGGGCAGCCGGCCCTTTTTACCGCATCCCCGGTGAACGGAGGCGACTCCCCCGCTTATGCCTGGTCGGTAAACGGAAACCCGGCAGGCAACAATTCTCCCTCGCTCACGCTTGCCGCCCTTCAAAGCGGCGATCAAATCACCTGTTTAATGACATCTTCGAAAACCTGTGTGGCGGTTAATCCCGTTGAGTCGAATATGCTGACGGTGGAAGTGACGGCGAACGAAGTGGCAAGCATTGCCATCACGCCGTCTGTAGATTCTGCCTTCTGCCTTGGGACGGAAGTTGTTTTCACAGCAACGGTTGAACACGGCGGGCTTTCCCCTGTTTATCAATGGTGGGTCAATGGCAGCGATGTGAACAACAACTCCCCCGAATACACAACGAATGGCTTGATGGATGGTGACGAGGTTGTTTGTTCTTTGACTTCTGCTGAAATCTGCCTGTTAGAAAACCCAGTGGCGTCCAATTCCGTAATAGTTGAAGTGGATAGCTGCGAAACGGCTGCCCGGGAGCAAATAGTTGACAAACAATTGGTTTTCGTGTACCCAAACCCGACAGATGGCAAATTTTTTGTTGACTTTTCAAAATCAACGGGTAACTTTGCCCTACGCTTGCTGAACACAACCGGACAAATCGTCCTTTCCACTTTTGAGAATCATCCCGTTATCCCTTTCAAGCGAGAATTAGACGTAAGCCACTTTCCAAAAGGGATTTATTATTTACAAATTATATCCAACTGGTACACCCAAACAGAGAAACTCGTGGTGCAGTAACAAGCTGCCTTTAAGCACAAAACTGTTTGAAATAGCCTAAGCCCAATGCACGGAGCCGGTGATCCGGCCTTCCTGTGGTTCGATTTATCAGGATGTTGCATCTTTGTGAGAACATAATGGTGGCTTGGTTTGTGCAAATTCATTGAATTTCAATACATTGCGAAAGAAATATTTCCCATGACCAGAAAACCAAACCGTTCCAAAACCGATTTTCTAACAGTATCCCCCGCTAAACTCAAATGTGCGATCCTGTTGCCAGGCGCCTGGGTTTAGGGCAAAAATGAACATATCTTGAAAGCAAAAATCTACCTCTGCATCCTCCTTGCCGGATGTACAGTCTGCAGCACGTCCAGCCTTTTCGGGCAAGACATCCACTTCTCCCAGTTTTACAACACCCCGTTGATACTCAGCCCCGCCCTGACCGGCATGTACAAGGGGGATCTGCGCTTTTCCGGGGCTTACCGGAGCCAATGGAACGCTGCCAATTCGCCCTACCGGACTTTCCACCTTTCTGCCGATAAAAAGTTTTACCGGGTGACCCACACCAAATGGTGGTTCAGCGGTGGCCTTTCTTTCTTTTACGACCGGGCAGGCGACGGCAATCTTTCCACCACCAACCTGTCGCTTACCGGTTCCTACACCCGGATGCTCAACCAGAAGAATTTCCTGACGGCAGGCGCCCAGGCAGGCTTAGGCCAGCGCAGGTTCGAGTTTGGAAATTTCACCTTCGACAACCAGTGGAACGGCGACATCTTCGACCCCAACCGGGCTACCAATGAAAACTTCAACGACCCGAGCATCCTGTACCCCGACTTTGGTGCCGGCCTCAATTGGCGTTTGCAAAGCGTAAAATACAGCAATAAACAAAGGACAAAGCTGGACGCCGGCGTCGGCTTGTTCCATTTCAACCAGCCCAACCAGGCTTTTAAAAGCAATGATAAAATAGCCTTGCCCATGCGCTGGAGCCTGTACGCCCTGCCTTCTGTACAGGTGACAAAAAAAGTGGATCTGGTGGGAGGCGCCTCTGTACAGATGCAGGGGCCAAACTTCGAGGCGCTGGGCGCTGCGGCAGCCAGGTATTACATCAGCACCAAAACAGCGAAGGAAGTGGCCGTGCAGCTTGGCGTCAATTTCCGCTTCAACCAGATCGGCGATGCCATGATACCGGCTGCGGAAATCCATTACCGGGACTGGATGGTCGGCCTGTCGTGGGATGTGAACCTATCCGGTTTTTCAACTGCTACCAACCACAACGGGGGCCCCGAAATCACGGTTCGGTACATCATTCACAAAGTCTATCCTTTCGGCGCATTTAAAGCATGCCCGCTGATCTGACAAACCATTCAAGTTCTTTGCTATGAGCATTATAAAAAAGATATTCCTTTTCATTTGCCTGTTTGGAACGGCTGCCAATACAGATGGGCAGACCTACAAACAATACATCAAAGCGGCGGACAAAGACTTTGTAGAGGAGAATTATTACTCCGCCATGAAGCACTACGAAACAGCTATGACCATCGAAGGGGAACAGCCAGAGGTGCTGTACAAATATGCCGAGGCGGCCAGGCTGTTGCCTTCCTATGTTTTTGCCGACTCCGCTTACACGAAGGTATTGGCCAGTGATTCTTTGTCAAAATACCCGCTCGCCAGGTACTGGTTGGCCACGGTAAAAAAGAAGCAGGGAAAATACGCCGAGGCTCAGGCGCTTTTTCAGCAGTTTGCCAACGAAAGGCCAAAGGGGGTGCAGGACGATTATTTCCAGCATGCAGAACAGGAAGTGAAGGAACTGGACTGGGCCGTGGAGGCCATCGAGCAACCCGACGAAAACGTCACCATCAAACAACTGGACACCGCCAGGATCAACTCCACCAAGTCTGAATTTGCGCCCACCCAGATCGGCGACAAGCTTTATTTTTCTACCATGAAGTTGAACAAAGTGTTGAAGAAGGGCTTGCCGGAACGGGAATTTACCCAAGTGATGGTCACCAAAGTGGACAGCCGCAAAGTGGATCCGGCCCCTTTCAATGACGAGAACCGGCAAACTGCACATACGGCGGTCAACAAGAGCGGGACGAGACTTTACTATACCCTCTGCGATTATGTGGAAGAAACGGCCGTTATCCGCTGTGAAATCTATACCCGTAGCATCGACCCCCAGGGGAATTTTGGCCCCGCAGTGAAATTGCCGGCCAGTATCAACAAAGAAGGCTTTACTGCCACCGAGCCGTCTGTTGGTACAGACGCCACGTCAGGTGAAGAATGGCTATATTTTGTATCGGACCGGCCAGGCGGCAAAGGCAAGATGGATATTTGGGCAAGTAAAATAATGAAGGATTCGAGCTATGAAAGGCCACTCAACCTGACCGATATCAATACTCCCGAAGACGACATCACGCCGTTTTTTCACAATGCCTCGCAAACGCTTTATTTCAGTTCGGAAGGCCGCCAGGGCTTTGGCAGTTACGATATCTATAAATGTGAGCTACATGACGGGCAATGGCTGGAAGTTGAACACCTGCCCGCGCCTTTCAACAGCAGCTATGGCGACAGCCACTTTTGGATGAACCCCGAACAGACGAAGGGCTACTTTGCCTCCAGCCGCCTGGGCAGCCATGTGTTTGTGCCGGAGTATGAGGCCTGTTGCAACGACATCTATGAATTCCAGGTACAGGTGATCGATCTGGAAGTGCTCACTTTCAACAAAAAGAATTTAGAGCCGCTGCCCGGCGTCACGCTGGAGCTTTTTGAAATGACGAAAACGGGCGACGTGAATATCGCCACGACTACCAACCCCGATGGCAACGACTTTACCCAGGCCCTGCGGAAAGGCAGCAAATACCACATGCTGGCCACCCGGCCCGGCTTCCTGCCCATCCGTGACACGGTGGATCTGACCCTGCCCGCCAATACGCAAAACCGCAACCTGCAACGCAAATTGTACCTCGTGCCTGAGCCAGTTGACCTGCACGTGACCTCGTTTAACAAAAAGAACCTGAACCCGTTGAAAGGCGTGGAAGTGCGCCTGGTGGTGGACGGGCAGGAGATAGACTTCAAGAAAAACGAAAAAGGCAATGACGTGGACTTCGTGCTGGAACGGGGCAAAGAATACCAGCTCATTGGTTCGAAGGTGGCCTACTTTTCGGATACAGCCTACATTGACTTGCGCACGGACATAACCACTACAGACGTGGAGCAAAAGCTTTTTCTGAAACCCAAGGAAATCGAGGACTTTCCGCCCTTGGTCATCTATTTTGACAATGACTACCCAAACCCGAAAACCCGAAAAACGACCACCGAATTCAGCTACAAGGAAACCTGGGAAGCCTACATGGCCAAGAAGGATTTGTTCCGGCAGGAATACGTGACTGCGCTGGAAGGCTTCGACAGCATCACCGCTGCCCGCCGGATGGACGCCTTTTTTGAAAGGGAGGTGAACAATGGCTACCTGAGCCTGGAGGTTTTTTCAGAAAACATCCTGGAAATCATGGAAGACGGCGGCTTCAAAGTCGAGTTGGTCATCCAGGGCTTCACCAGCCCCCGTGCCAGTGCCGACTACAACTACGACCTGTCGCAGCGCCGCTCCGATTGCCTGAAAAACCACTTTGAAACCTGGAACGGCGGCGTCCTGATGCCGTATATAAAAAGGGGGATGCTGACGATGGAAGTCGTTGGCTTTGGTGAAAAACTGGCCCCACAGTTCATCAGCGACCGCCTCGACGACGAACGGGGAAGTATCTATTCCGTTGTGGCTTCTTTCGAAAGGAAAGTGGCCATCATCGGTGCCCGCCGGGTAGCCGGCAATTAATAAAATAAAACTGGCCTGGCAGGGCCAAAGCCAACAGCTAAAAGACACTGGCCAAAAGCATATATTGTCATGAATACATTTAAACATCATAAACGAATCCCGCTGCTGTCATTTTTGGTGGTGGTGGGGATCATGCTCTCTCAGCCCCTCCGGGCTTCCCACATCATCGGGGGCGAAATCAGCTACGAATGCCTGGGCAACAACCAATACCGCATCAGCCTGGATGTTTACCGGGATTGTTATTATGGTATTGCCGACTTCGACAGCCCGGCGTATGTGACCATTTTTAATGCCAGTGGAGCATTGTATAAAAACCTGAACCTAGCCATCCAATCCAGGGACACCGTTCCCAACAACATCAACAACGATCCCTGCCTTTTTCCGCCGCTGGATGTTTGCGTCGAACATGCACATTACGAGTCCGTCATCACCATTACCGGATTAGGCGATTACTACATTGTTTACCAACGCTGCTGTAGGAACCAGACCATCAACAATATCGTAGAACCTGACAGCACCGGATCAACCTATTTTGTAAAACTCACACAAAAGGCCCGCCAGCAGTGCAACAACAGCCCGAAATTTGGCTTTTACCCGCCGGTGTTTGTTTGTGTGAACAAACCGCTCGAACATCCCCATTCGGCTACGTTGCCAATGAGCCAGAATGGCGACAGCCTTTCCTACAAATTCATCACCCCTTACAAAGGGGCCACTTTTGCCCTGCCGCAGCCCAACCCCTTTCAGGTGACACCGCCGCCATACGATGTGGTGGATTGGGCACCCGGTTACAATTTGAACCAGATACTTGGTATTACCATGCCGCCTGGAGGCGAGCTGAAGATAGATCCCCATACTGGCATGATAACGGGCTTTCCCATGATCGAGGGGCAGTTCGTAGTGGGCGTACTGGTACAGCAATGGCGGAATGGCGGCCTGATGTCGGAAGTGTTCCGGGATTTTCAGTACAATGTTGGCCAGTGCGCCGAGTTGAATGTCCAGATTGAAGCGCCCGATGCGCAATGCGATGACCTGACCGTTCATTTTGGCAACAATACCGATGTGGCGCAGCACTTTATCTGGTATTTCGATTGGCCCAACCTGATGCCCTCCTCCACCGAATTCGAACCTACCTATACTTTCCCCGACACGGGCACCTATATGGTCCGGCTGGTGGCCGAGCCCGTCGGGCAGTGCGTGGACGACACCATAAAATCCATTTTCCTTCAATACAATTCGCTCTCTGCCGATTTCTCCTGGCAGAACTACGACTGCACAGACGAGAGTATCCTGGCCGTCACGGATCTTTCGGTGGACAACGTGTCACCGCCCGTATCATGGCATTGGACGGTTACTTTTGGAAACACGACCCTGACTTCTAACCTGCAGAACCCCGTTTTTGAAGTGCCAAACCCTGTCACGGGTACCATTACCTTGATGGTTGAATCAGCAAACGGCTGTAAAACGCCAGCCAGCCAGCCCTTCACCACGGGCGACAACAACCCCATCAACCTGCTGCCGGGCAACATTCAAATCTGTATTGGCGAATCCGCCCAGCTCAACCCCGCAGGGGCACTCCCCGGTTTCACCTACCAATGGGGGCCGCCGGTGCCAGCCAACCAGCAAAACCTGGCCAACCCAACAGTTGCCCCCCTTCAAACCACCGTTTACCAGGTAACCGTGACGGGCTACAATGCGCTTTGCCAGTCAACCGGCACTGTCACCGTTACCGTCAGTCCTGCCGTGAGCCTGGCGTTTGCGCCCGATACAGATTGCGACGCACGGATTGTCCATTTTATCAACCAAAGCCAAAATGCACCAACGGGTTATGTTTGGAATTTTGGCGATCCGACTACGACGGCTGATGTTTCTACGGAAGCCAACCCGACCTATACCTACCCGGCTTATGGCACCTACACCGTCACCCTGATGACGGCGCCCAATGCGGTTTGCAAAGACACCATTTCGCAGCAAATTACTTTAACGGAAAAAATCCTGGAGGCAGGCTTTACCTTTGATTATGAAGACTGCCAGGAGGATGCGGTCACCATTCATTTTTTTGATGCCACTATCAACAACCTGAACAATACGGCCAGTTGGCTGTGGGAATTCAGCGGGATTTACAATGGCACTTCCAATGTGCAAGACCCGGTCATCACCGTCGCCCAGGAAGGCACGTTGAACGTGCAATTGACCGTTACCACCGACGAAGACTGCATTTCGTCCAAACTGCCCCAAAGCCTGAACATAGATTTCACCGAGCTGCCTGGCTTATTGGAAGACGAAGTGCTGGGCTGCCTCAACGGCGGCGTGGTATTGAACCAGGGCGGCAATCCCAGCTACCTCTACCAATGGTCGCCTGCCACCGGCCTTACCTGCAACGGCTGCCCCGACCCCACCAAAGTGGCCAGCCCACTGGCCAACCCATCCCAGACTACTACCTATACCGTCAATGTCCTCAACATTTCTGCTGATACCTGCGACATTACCCGCACCGTGACCGTTGTGGTGCCACCCAACGTAGGCCTTGTTGTGAGCGATGATGTGGTAACCTGCGATCCGACTGCACTGCTGAATGCGACCACTTCTTTACTGCCGGTCACTTATGCCTGGTTTGATGAAAATGGGAACCAGTATGCCGGCAACGTTTCTTCCATCACCGTCCCTGTTTCCGGCTACGATTATTATGTGGTTCGGGCAACTGACCAACCGGGCTGTTTTTACTATGATACAGTTCGGGTAATAGGTGGGCCTGCGGACATTGTTGCTTTTGGCGATTCTGCCATTTGTACCAATGAGATGCTCGATGTTTTTGCCCAAAATCTTGACCCGAACGACACGCTTGTCTGGCAATGGGCGCCCAATACGGCTTTTTCCGGCCCGACCAATGTGCCAAACCCGACCCTCATTATCGCACCAGGAGCGCAGAGCCTGGTTGTGAATGCAATTAACCAGTTTGGCTGCCCGGCAACGGACACCGTGGACATTGCCATTGTGGATGAAAATATCCAACTGGACTTCGACTATGAGGTGGATTGTGACGGCGGGTCGGTTCAGTTTTTTAACCAAAGCCAGAATGCCTTCAATTACCTCTGGGACTTCGGCGATCCATCCACCACCAATGATGTTTCCACTGCAACTAACCCGTCTTATGATTACAATGCGGAAGGTGTTTACCCTGTAACCCTTACTATCGGATATAATGTATCTTGTGTGGAGCCGATTGTGAAAAATGTGGAGGTGACTGACCTGCAGTTCGTGGTGGATTTCAACTACGACTATTTGGATTGCAGCGAAGACAGCATCAACGTGCAGTTTTTCGACAACACCCAGATACTGGTCAGCAACCTTCAAATCATGAGTTGGCATTGGGAAACTTGCGCAGGAGATACCTCCAATCTGCAAAACCCGATTTTCACAGTGTACGAGGGGGAGGAATTCTGCCTTACCTTGTCCGTCACAATGTCCAACGACTGCGTGGGCACGGATTCGGCCAATGTAAAACTGGAATTCACCGAAGTCAACCTGGAGGACACGCTGTTCCTGTGCCAGGGCGATTCTGTTTTTATCAACCCATTGGGGAATACTGCCTACCAGTACCAATGGACCCCAAATGTCGCCATCAGCAACGTGAATGCACCCAACCCAAGGGTTTGGCCCACCACGACTACCACTTATTTTGTTGAAATAAAAAACCTGATACCCGATACCTGCTCCCTGACAAGGGCTGTAACGGTTTTTGTGCCGGAGAAAATAGCAGTGGCCGCCACGGGGGACACGCTGAGCTGCGGTGCCCCGCTCACCTTGACGGGCGCTTCCAATGTTTCACCAACTACCTTTGCCTGGAAGGAAGAGCCATCCGGTATTATGGTTGGCAACAATGCTGTACTGAATATTTTACCATCCACGGCTACTACCTACAAGGTAGTCGGTACTGACCAGTACGGCTGCCAGGATAGCACCACCATCAACACTGCCAATGAAACTGTGCAGGTTTCCATGCAAAACGTCAGCCCGGAATGCCCTGGCAGCGAAGTGGGGCTGAGTGTGCAGAACCTGGTGGCAAACCACAACCTTGATTATGATTGGTCGGCTGCCCCACCGGGCCAGATTGTCCTGGAAAATGGCGCATCTGCCACTGTATTGACGCCGCCTGCCAATGGAACGGCTACTTATACCGTCGTTGCCACCAACCAATTTGGCTGTAAAGACACCCTGAGCCAGGACATCACAAGCTATAACTTTGTGCCAACCGTGGTGGACAGCGTAAAAACCTGCCCCGATGTGCCGGTCCAGATCAACCCCGGTGCCAACCCCGAACTGACTTATAAATGGTCGCCCACGGCCAATATGGATCCACCTGCCGGCAACGTGCCCAACCCGACGGTCACCATTGATACCACGACCGTGTTCACGGTTATCGTTTCCCAATCGTTCGGCCAGGAAAGCTGCCGGGATACCATCGACATGACCGTGTTCGTGCCGCCGGTCATTGTGATTGACGAAACGGTGGACACGTTTACCTGCGGAAGCCCCATCACCATTTTTGCCCAGACCAATGTCGCAACGACGATTGAATGGCAGGATGAGGCAGGCAATGTATTGGGCGGCGGTAACTCCCTGACGGTCAACCCAACCCTGGAGGAAACTTACCTGATTGTCGCTACCGACATTTTCGACTGCCAGGCCATGGATACGGTCGTCGTTTCCAACAACCAGGTTGACATCGCAACCCAGGGCAGCGGTGTGCTGGATACCTGCCCGGCGCCATCTTTTAATATTTGTATCCAAAACCTCGACCCCAACGATAACCTAAACTATATCTGGACACCCGATGGCAATGGCTCGGTGCTATCTGGAAACAATACGCCTTGCGCCGATGTGGCCATCGTGCAAGGCAATAACTCCACCTTTACTCTGCAGGCCGAAAACCAATGGGGCTGTACTGCTGACGAAACCGTACAAGTGATCACGCACCCTATTGACATTGCCATTGACGATGATCTGAATTTTTGCGAAGGCGATGCCCTGCTTACCATTCCCGTGCAGAACAATGCGCCAGATCAGGTACTTATTTTCAATTGGGCGGGTGACTCCATCCTTTCACAAAATACTGACGGGGGCATCAACGTCATCGTTTTTGATACTACTTCCTTTTATACAGATGTGGTGAACCAATACGGCTGTACGACTGCCGACAGCGTCATGGTATTTTACTACAATATTGAACCAACCGTATTTGAAATCACCTCTACAGAGGATACCATTTACTATAAATCAGGTGAGTTTTCCCAACTGGAAATCAACTTCGTGGACGGCTACTTGTACGAATGGGTGCCCCAGGATGGCATCAGCGATCCGTTCGTCACCAACCCACAGGCTGCCCCTGAGGAAACTACCACCTACACCGTCATCGTAACGGACGAAGGCGGCTGTATTGCCGAGCGGGAAGTTACCATCGTCGTCATCAACCCCGACTGCGACGACCCGTATGTCTTCCTGCCCAATGCCTTCACCCCGAACGGCGACGGCGAGAACGACGTGCTTTATTTCCGCAGCAATATTGTGGATAAAATGGAACTTGCCATTTACAACCGCTGGGGCCAGAAGGTTTTCGAGTCGAACGACATCAACGTCGGATGGGACGGAACCTATAAAGGAAAGCCGCTGCCGCCCGATGTTTTTGGCTTCTACCTGAAAGCCGTTTGCTTCAACGGCCAGGAGTTTTTCAAAAAAGGGAATATTACCTTGCTCCGTTAGGATCGAAGGAAAAATAAAATGACTATTTTATTTTTAAAAAACCCTTCCATTGCTGGGGTTTTCAAAATCAAAATGGTGAAGTTATTTTTTCATCGTTACTTAAGGGAAATGAGCGGCGATGCGTGAAAAATAACTTATCATTTTTAACCCTGGAAACCTTTGCGAGGAAAGGGCTTTTTGACTTGTCCTGAAATACGTTGCCATAAAAAAAGTAACGTATTGCAGGGCAAGTCATCCTAAGCACACAAACACTCAAACACTTTTATCCCCCCGTAGCATTTCATGCAAAATGCCTTCTTTCATGGCATAGGATGAGGTAACTATCTGCCGGATGCCTGCCTTTCGAACGATAAAATCAATCAATACAAATGCCACCACGATCAACTCGGCCCGTTCGTTCGGTAGTTTCGGCATATCATAGCGCTGTTTTAAGGACGAAGCAACCATCGGGCCGTGGATTTTATAATAGTCGGAAGCCGGAATAACCGAATAAAGAGGGTGCTGTCTTTTTTCAAGCAACAAAAACTCGACGACCTCGAAAGAACCGGATGCCCCGAAGAGCAGGGGCGTTTCATGCTTTTGGAGGGCCGTAAAAAGTGGCTGCAGGTTTTGTTCCAAATGCCATTCGAGCGCCAGCAGGTCGCCCCGGCTGATGGGGTCGTTTTTTTGATACCCAGAATAAAGCACCTGTACCCCAAGCGGAAAACTTTGTGCCCAAAAAACTTCGTTCTCGCTGGCTATGATGAACTCGACACTGCCACCGCCGATGTCCATGATAAGCCCCTTGCCCAGGAATGGCGGCACTGCCTGCATGACGCCCAGATGGATGAGCCTGGCCTCTTCGTCGCCTGTAATCAATTGTATTCCCACCCCCGTCTTCTGCAGGACGGCCTCAATGAAGTCCCTCCCGTTGGAGGCCCTGCGCAGTGCCTCGGTACCAAATGCCGTGAAATGGCCCACGTTGTTTTCCGTCATTATTTGCTTGAAATTCCCGATGCACTCAATGCCTCTTTGAAAGGGTGCCTCGCCGATATGGTGAAGCCCCTCTTGCCCTAGCCTTACATAGTGGCGCTGTTTAAAAACGGTGTTGAAGGTACCATCGCCATTGGCATCTGCAATGAGGAGGTGAAAGGTGTTGGTGCCGCAATCTATAACGCCCAGGCGCATGAGGTGTATCGTTTCAAGGTTTCGATTGCAATGCTGGTTTTACGGCAGGTTGCTTATTGGCCCCCCAACTGTTGTTCCCGCATTTGCAGTGCTTGCTGTATTTGGTTGTTAAAATACTGGACGCCCTCTTCGGTCATGTAGTTGGCGTATTTTTTTTCCTGTTTTTCATAAAACACAAAATAGGTGCAGCCGGTGCTGAAGTAGAAGTCACCTTCCAGCACGATGTTCCCGTTTATCTGCCAGGTCACCCTCCCGGCAGGCTTGCATTCCGGCTTTAGCGGTGCAGGTTCTTCGGCGATGTGGCGCACGGAGTACTCCAGGGGCGTTTTGTCCGTCATGCTCATGGTGAAGGGGTAGTTGTAAAATATGTAATCCACCTGGGTGCCTTCCTTGAAAATTTTCTCCAAAAGCGCTAAAGGGACACTGGGAAGCGTAGGTGCCGGATCGGATTTTTGGTTGATCCCCTGCCCATTCTCCTTGGCAGGTTCCTGGCTTTCAGGCGCCTTCGTTGGCTCGTTGCACTGTATGAAAAAAAAGGATATTGCGAGAAAAAAAAGAAAACGATTCATAATGCTGGGTTTAATGAAAAATGGAACATAGCCACGCTGTGCTTGCCCTTGCCGATCTTTTACCCGGCACCCCTCGCCACCAGGGATACCTATCGGTAAGCGGTGGGGCAAGATAGGAATTTTGAAAAAACAAAAAGAAGCCTGTGTGGTTTCAGCGGGCAGTCGGGGAGAGTTTCTACCTTTAGCCTGCCTTTTCCAGGAAAACCTTGCCTGCAATCTATCCGTGATCAACCAAATCAACACATGAAAAAAATAGCAGTATTTACCTCGGGCGGCGATGCGCCGGGCATGAATGCCTGTATCCGGGCCGTCGTCCGCACCGGTTTGCACTTTGGCCTGGAGGTTTTTGGCATCAAGCGGGGCTACGAAGGCCTGATCGATGATGAAATGGTGCCCATGAAGTCGCATTCGGTGAGCAATATTATACAACTGGGTGGCACCATCCTCCAGACTGCGCGCAGCAAGCGTTTTTTAACACCGGAGGGACGCAGGGACGCTTACGAAAATTTAACGAAGCGAGGCATTGAAGGTATCGTGGCTATTGGCGGCGACGGCACCTTCCAAGGTGCCGATGTTTTCACAAAAGAATTCCCCGACATTGTAATCGTAGGGTGCCCTGGCACCATTGACAACGACCTGGTGGGCACCGATTTTACCATTGGCTATGATACGGCTACGAATACGGCCATGCAGGCCATTGACAATATCAAGGATACCGCTGATTCGCACAACCGCCTGTTTTTTATCGAAGTGATGGGGCGGGATGCTGGCTTCATCGCCCTGCGCACGGCGATTGCTACCGGCGCAGAGGCTGTCCTCGTACCGGAGACCCGCACCAACCTGGATCGTCTGGTCGAACGCCTGGACTATCATTACCGAAGAAACAGAAAAACATCGGGCATTGTAATCGTTGCCGAAGGTGACGACGCCGGTGGGGCGGTGAAAGTGGCAGAAGCCGTGAAGCAGCGTTTCGATTATTACGAAATAAAAGTGGGTATCCTGGGCCACATCCAACGGGGCGGCAAACCAACCTGCATGGAGCGGGTCAGGGCCAGCCAAATGGGCATGGAAGCGGTGAAAGCACTGATGGCCGGTGAAAAGGGCGTTATGATTGGCGTCGTTAACAATAAAGTGGTATATACTCCATTTGAACAAGCCATCAAGCACCATGAAGACACCAACCCGGTATTGTTGGAAATGATTGATATTCTGTCCTGAATGTTTTGATATTATTCCTCATTTGAAGGTCAACTGAAATCCAACTTGCCATGTTTTAGGTTGGTTCTTTCGCAGGGCGGAGAAAAGTAAAGCGCCATAACCATCAGCGTGACCACCAATCCAAATGACACTGTGTGATGGAACAACAACAACAAAAGATTCTTTCCAGCTTGCGGCTGCCTTTTCAGTTCATCGTACTGATCTGGGCGGTTCATTTTTTCCAGGTACTCACCAGTATTGACTTTGGCAGTTATGGCTTGTTTCCCAGGGAGTTTTTTGGTTTGCGGGGGATTATTTTCGCACCGCTGATACATGACGACCTCCGGCATCTGATTTCCAACTCTGCGCCCATCTTCCTTTTGTCCGTGATGATTATGTATTTCTACCGCCGGGTAGCTGTGCGAAGCATGCTGATGATTTACCTCCTTACCGGGGTGGCAGTTTGGTTGTTTGGCAGGCGGGTGTTCCACATAGGGGCCAGCGGCGTGGTATATGGCCTGGTGTCTTTTGTTTTTTGGACGGGCATATTCCGGCGGAGCCTCAAGTCAATTATTCTGGCACTCATTGTTACTTTTCTTTACAGCGGTTACTTTTTGGGGATTTTGCCCAACCAGGAGGGCATTTCGTGGGAAAGCCATTTGCTGGGCGGGCTGGTAGGCATTTTTACCGCTTATTGGTACAAGGAAGAAATTGAAGCCGACGAGCAAATCACGCCTCCGTCCTGGGAAAATGAAACGGAAGATCAGGCTTTCTTTTTTGACCGGCACGTTTTTGATAAAACAAAAGCGGAACGGGAGAAGGAACGGGAGGAAGGAATTTGAACCAACAAAAAAAGCCCAGCAGGAAGAAAATTCCTGTTGGGCTTTTTTTTAGTCTAAGGCTTTAAGTTGGCTACGACAAGAACGCCGCCTTTGGGTGCAGTTTCACGAATTGAAAAACCTTGCGCAGCGGTTTCAGGAAGGTAGTATAGGGCCTTGGTTTCAGGTTGTTCTTTTTCCAGGCCAGCCTGTCTTCAAGGTTCGCTATCAGGCGGTTTTCAACCCACCGGTTCCCCGCTCCACCAATCCGCATTTTTACCAGGCAATAGGGCAGGTAATAAGTGGAAATGTGGTGCTTGTATAACAAGCGCAGTATCAATTCATAATCACCTGCAAATCGAAAGGTGGGATCGAACACACCGTATTTTTCCAACACTGAGCGCCGTACAAAGAAAGTTGGGTGCGGCGGCATCCAGCCATTGAGGAAGCTGCGTTCATTAAACTGGCCTGCCCGCCAAAAACGGATAACCTTGTTGGTATCCTCGTCGGCAACGTAACAGAGATCGCCATAGACAGAGTCGGCAGAATTCTTTTCAAAAGCTTCATTAACCCGCTCCAGCACCTTGTTGCTCACGTAGTTGTCGTCTGCGTTCAAAAAGCCGATGACATCGCCCGTAGCGGATCGGATGCCTTTGTTCATGGCATCATAAATTCCGTAGTCCGGCTCAACGATGATCTTAGTGATCTTGTCCTGGTACTTTTTGATAATCTGGGGCGTACCATCCTTTGACGCTCCATCTACCACAATGTACTCAATGTCATTGTGGGACTGGTTCAGCACACAGTTGATTGTGTCTTCAATGGTTTTTGCACTGTTATAACTGACAGTGATAATGCTAATTTTCATAGGACGCAGGGGATTTATTATTTGTTCATAAGTGTCATATAACCTAATACCTACGGTTCTTGGAAATAGAGAAGCACTAAAGCTTTGTGAATAAGGTGTTTAGACCGGGATGTTTGATACTTGAAATTTTGATACTCGTACCTCTTAGTAGGGGATAGGAGGTCTTTTTTGAGCACGGTTTTCACGAAGAGCAGGATAGAAGTGAATGAGGGGACAAATATAACTGTTTAGGTGAGAATCCAAGGTAATTTACTTACAAAATAAACAGTCGGCAGCTGTTGTTTAAACACATTGTAAATAAATGGCACTGGAAAATACTTTTTACATCCCTCCCTTCAGCCCGTTTTTATTGGCCTCCGGCTTGTGATCAAAGAACAATTCTTTCAAAGTTTCAGGATTGGCGCAAGCATGTAAGGCCAAAACATCGACGGTGCCAAATTTTTGATTTTGAGACAAATCGCAATCAGCAAAACACCACCTGTCTTAAAAATAGCTTCGCAGTCCTGAATATCACATTGTAATCGTTGGGAAATAAAAGTCATGGTTCAAAACCCAGACCTGAGAGCCTAATCTCGGCAATAGTTAAAGAGGAATACGGTTAACCTAGTTGACAGGTTTCAACCTTTGGGCAGTTTTATAAATAAAAAATTGAAATACAAACGATTGATGCCCTTTACAGCCGGGTTTTTGGTCAACCTTATCGCGCACCTATGCTCTTCATGCCACTTGGCAAGGAATATCGCAATCCGACATGACGTCCGTGGAAGTCGAAACCCCTAAGGGATTCTTCCTCAACTCGGCCATGTCGGATACCTGCGAAAAAATGGTGGGGGAGAATTATACAAACGCCGTGGCGTTGTTCTTTCTCAAAGAGCAGCCTGAAAAAGATTTTCAGGTTTATCTTAATGCGCTTTTTATAAAAGCAGTGATCTGCGAATGCGGCTGTCCAGGTTTCCTAAGGCTTTGTGCTTCGCTTGTTATTTTCCCAACTACTTAGTAAAAAGCTTAATCGCAACTTTTTTGGCAAATTGAAAAGATTTGGGAAAGGTCGTTTCCACTTTCATGATGGTCCTGTTCTTTGCGCTGTCCAAATCCTTCGGGAAGTTGACGTTGACACCGTTAATTTTCTTCAACTGCAGCGGCTTCACAATGGTCTGGAACTGCATGAACCTGGTGGACTCCGGGATGTAATGCCCCGTAATGGAGTTGCGGGAATATTGCTGGTCAAAAGTGGCCAGCGAACCATGAATGGTTTTTCCGCCCCAAAAAAGCACATCGCCCTTGCGCAGCACGGGGGCCGTACACTCCAACTGGAAGTCTCTGATGATTTTTTTCACCAATTCCTTATACCGGTCGTGGTGGAAAGCGATGTCGAAATCGCCCCCATTTTTTCGGATGTCAATCTTGTGGCTGGTCGGGTAGATGTAGAAGCGCCCTCCGGCCGGGTGGATGTCTTCCAGTGCCAGCCAGATGCCTATCATCGCCCCATCCCTTTCTGAGTCCAGGTAGTAGCAGTCCTGGTGTGCCCAGGTGACAGGGTTCCCCTCAAAATACATGGACTGCACCAACTTGCCCGGCTCGCCCATGAGCGCCGTCAGGGTTTGCTGGATGTTCTTGTTGGTGAGGATGTCAATCCCGGTTTTGCGGAAATTAGGAAAGTGCTGGCTGTTCACGGATTGAAGGTTCAGGATAGAGTTCAGCATGTAGTTCGTTTTGGTGAACTTATGCTTTTCCGGGTTCGCACTCGCCTGGCGATAAATGTAGCCGTTGTAGGGTTTCACCTCATGTCGGAACTGGTGCAGCATCTCGTTGCACAATTCGGCAGAAACCAGGTTTCTCGCCACGACATAACCATTATCATCGTAATAGTTCCTGATGTCTTCCTTTGTTTTCAGGGCGAGGTATCTATCGGTTGCCTCATCAACAGTAATAGGGATTTCCAGCGGTTCGCCCAGGGGGCAGGTACCTTTGTAAAATGCTTCTTTGACCATGATTACTTCATTTGTAAGTGTTGAAAATAATTTTTTTGAAACAACCAGTTTTGGGAAGAAGAATGGATAAGTGGGAATATGCGCCTGCAGTTGGGATTGCTTTCCGGCACTTCAATACTATTGTCAATTGCCAGGCAGTGGTTTCCTGCTGACAACAAAATTTTCCAATACGAGCATGTCCATCTGGGTGCGCAGAAAGCATTCAAGGGCATGCTCCGGCGTATTCACAATCGGTTCGTTCTCGTTGAAGGAGGTATTGAGCAAAATAGGCACCCCTGTTTTTTTATTAAAAGCCGAAATCAGTGCATGGTAGCGCGGTGCGTCTATTTGTTCCACCGTTTGCAGCCTGCCCGTGCCGTCCACATGCGTTACCGCAGGGATGGATGCCTGCTTTTCCGGGCGTATGCGGAAGACCTTTTCCATGAAAGGCACGTCGTCCACCCGCTCGAAATAGGCTGCCGTGCATTCTTTAAGGATGGAAGGGGCGAAGGGGCGGAAACTCTCCCGCCGTTTGATCTTTTCGTTCATCAAATCTTTCGCATCCGCCCGGCGGGGATCCACGATGATGGAGCGGTTGCCCAAAGCCCTGGGCCCAAACTCTGCCCGGCCCTGGTACCAGCCGACCACACAGCCGCCGATCAGGGCATCGGCTACCGTGTTGAACAGTTTTTCATCCGGTATTTCAGCCACATGGAATTGGCTGAGATCCCTCGTTTTGAGAAATTGCCGGATCTTGTCATTGGTAAAATAAATACCTGTGTAAGCCTGATGCTTGAAGGGTGAGCGCGGCTTACCCAGGTCGTTGTGATAGTGGAACAGGGCCGAACCTACGCAGGTGCCCCCATCGTGGCCGGCAGGCGGCACGAACAGGTTTTCGAAAGAGGTGTTGTCCACCACTTTTCCGTTTGCCACAGAATTTTGGGCAACCCCCCCGGTGATGCACAGATTTTTCAAACCCGTTTTTTTGTATAAACCTTCCGCCAGGTGGAAGATGGTTTCTTCCGTGACGCGCTGCACCGAGGCAGCCAGGTTTTTGTGGAAATCCGTGAGCGGTTCCCCTTTTTGGCGTGCCGGCCCAAATTGAGCCACCAGATTGCCGCTGTAATGGGGTTTTAGGACGGGGATGCCTTTTTCGTCGATGCGGCCCCAATCGCCGTGTTTGACCGTACTGAGGTATTTCAGGTTCAGCTCAAAAAGACCATCGCTTTTCAGCCGCATGAAATCCCATATTTTCTTCATCAAATCCGGATCGGGCGTGCCATAGGGGGCAAGCCCCATGACTTTATACTCGTCCCCATAATTCGGGAAACCCAAATACTGGGTGAAACAAGTGTAGAAGTACCCGATGGAGTGCGGAAAAGTCACACTGTCCAGCACGGTGATCTTGTTGCCCTTTCCGATGCCCCGCATGGTGGAGGTGAAATCCCCCATACCGTCCACCGAAAGGATGGCCGACTCCTCAAATGGCGACACGAAAAAAGCGCTGCCCATGTGGCTCCGGTGGTGTTCGATAAACTTGATGTCCGCCTTGATGGGCGTCCCGTTGTAGCCCAGTGCGTGCGCCATGTCCTCTTTGATGGTCCGCACCCCGCCGATATGGGAAGCCTTTGCTTTGAAAGACTTGACGGTGCTGCGGTTCTTCAAAGTGTGCATGATTTTGTAGCCAAATTTTGCCCAGGGATTGCGGGAGACGGTGATTACATCTACCTCGTCCAGCTTGATACCTGCCTCCTGCAGGCAAAATTTTACGGCTTCGGTGGGCAGCCCTGCCCAGTGCTTGATGCGGCGGATACGTTCTTCTTCAGTAGCCGCTATCAATTCTCCGTCTCTGTAAATACATGCGGAAGAGTCGCCGTGGTAGGCGTTGATTCCGAGAGTGTACATTTTTAAAGTAATTTTTGGTTTGACAACTACATAGCCCCGGCCTTCCGTTTTGGAGACCGTAAAGCTTTACCATCGGCGGGTTTGGGATGTAGTGAATTGTTTCGATTCTCGTCTATCTTTATGTCGATCAGCAAGCGGTACCAAAAAGCCTGCAGGAAATGGAAAATAAATCCTTGCTTCCCGTCGAGGAAGCCCAGCTTGAAAAAATAGCGCCAGGTGAAATAAATCATTGGCCGCACGAACAGTGGCGCCCCAAACCAGAATTGCTTGAACCAGGCCAACCGCTGGTCGGGGTTGCCGAGCAGCTTTGGTTTAGTAGCTTGAAACCGTTCTCCGGTTTTCCGCTCCAGCTCTTCTCTGGCCTGCAAAGTGCTATACTTGTTGTGCTTGCTGATCCAAAATTCAATTTCGTTTTCTTTGAGGTTCTCTTCAATAAGGTAGCCAGTTTTCCAAACCTCCGTCCCGCCCGGCACGATGAAGCGGTGGTCCATGTTCTGGTTCAGGTCGGAGTGGCCGATGCCCGTGCGGAACATTTTCAATAAATATTTTGGAAAATACCCGCCATGCCTGATCCACCGGCCCTTGAAATAGTTTTTCCGGTTGAAATAAATGCCGTTCACCGAGGCTGGAACAGTTTCATTGTTGAAATTTTCCAGCATTTCCAATAACTCCGGCGTCACGATTTGGTCGGCATCCAGGCCGATTGTCCAGGGCGTTTCGACAGGGAAATGGTTCAGCGCAAAGTCCCATTGCTTCGGGTGGTTGATGAAGGCATTGCAGGCCACCGTGGCGCCATATCCCGCTGCAATGTCGAGCGTGGCATCCGTGCTGCCACTGTCGAGGATGAATGTCCTGGCGTTTAGTGGGGCAATTGATTCGAGCAAGCGCGGCAGGTGTTGCTCCTCGTTGAAGGTCAAGATGATAAATGTATAATCCCGCTGCTGCATTTTGCTGCCCTGTAAGGGGCCGGTTGCCGAACTGCCAACGATGGGCTGAACATCAAGCATGTTGCAATATTTTTTGGTATTCCTTCACGTATTTCTCCGTGAGGGCCTTTGGGGAAAAGTCATTTTCGATAATGGCGGGGGCTTTTTGGCGGATGGAGGCAAGATTATCTTTTTGGTGAAAAATTGCTTCCAGTTGACTGGCAATATCCGTCGCCTCGGTAGAACAAGTCCACCCAAGCCCCTTGTCTTTCACATACTTTGCCAAACCTACTTCTTCTGAAATCAGCACCGGTGTGCCAGTGGATAATACCTCGATGACCACATTGGCAAAATTCTCGTTGAAAGAGGGCAACACGAACAGATCGGCGTCAGCATAAAAACTGATTTTTTCCTCGTTGAATAATTCGCCCGCCCATTCTATTTTTTCACCTATCCCCTTTTCTACGGCCCATTTTTTCAGCTTTTCGATATATGCCTGTTCGCCCATTCCCGCTATTTTCAACATAAAATCAAAATCCACTTTGCTGAGGGCCTCCATCAGCCCTTCCAGGTTTTTTTTCGGGTGAATGCGGGATAGAAAAATAATGGTAAACGGCGACTGGTGCCTGAGGGCTGAGGGCTGAGGGCTGCCAACTGCGCCCGCCGTTTGGATGAAATTCGGCAGCACGAAACTCTCTGCGCCGATATGGGCCGCCTCCTGCTGCTCGGCTTCGGCAGTCAGGTGCAGGCGGGTTTTTTGCAAAAGAAATTTCCCGACCGTGCGGTGAAAAATGGCCTTCCCCGAAGAACTGTTTTTTTCAAAGGTAAAACCGCTCAACATTCCCCTCGGCGATAGCACTGGTTTCACCCCCCGCAGCCAACATGACAGCACACAGAAAATAACCGGGATATTCCACCAGGAATGGATGTGTACGGCATCGTAGCGCCTGCATTTTGTGAAAACATGCCAAATGAGCGCCGGGGCCAGGTGCGTGTGGTCCTTCGTATAACGGTGGTAGTAAATGGTCGGCACACCGTCCACGTTTTGCACAGTACCTTTTGGCACATCGAGTTCGTTGGGTCCATTGGCGGTGGTGGTCAACATTAGTACCTCATGGCCTGCTTTCACGAGATTTTCGCATAAAAGGCTGACGGAAAAAATGGGGCCGCCATAGATGTAGGCAGGTTTATAAGTGGGGATGATGTGGAGGATTTTCATTGGCTGGCGGGATTTCCCATTCTATAGGGTTGCTGGTTTTTTGTTGATGATGTGCTCCGAAAGCACCTTTGCTTGAAGGGAATACCCCTTGGGGTTGCAGTGGGAATCCTGTGGCAGCGAATGAAAAGGCCCAGCTTCCTGGTTTTCCAGGAAGGTACTCACCATCCCTACGAAATCCAAAGCATAGGAATCGGCTATTTCCCGTAGTTTATTTTCAATGATAAATGGCTCCACATCTTCCTTGCCGATGGCTTTCCGGTAGGGTGGCCAAACTGTAAGGACCTCCGGGTGCGCATAGAAAAGGAAAGATGCTCCTTGTGCTTTGCATTCCTTGTCCATTTCGTTTACAAGCAAGGCGAGCAACTGGAACAAAGAATCCTGGGCGAAAGGGGTTTCATACCGCGCAATATCGTTGATGCCGCCTTGATCAAGCTCGGCCTGCCTGGAGTATTTGATCCTTGCCCTTTGGATAAAGGGCCTCAAAAAGCCATAAAAGGCCGAGTATTGAACCATATCCTTTAACCTGTAAGCCACAGCGTTGCTAAAAAATTCCGTGTTGGGATTTTCAGGCAGGGCAAGTTTCAGCACGCCCTCATCCATCGTGTACCTGGGCTTGTACAAGCCTGTATAATACCCCGAAGCATTCAGGTAAAGGTCATTGATACAATAGCCGTACAACACAATATCGGGTGAATAGATAGGCAGGAGGCGCTGTATGTTCAGCAAGGACTGATCGGTAGAATACCCAAGCACTGCTGCGTTGATCACCTCATACTCCTGGCCTGAAAGGTCGAGCAGCGAATCGAGGCAGCGGTGCAAGGTCTGGTGTTCGGGTATGTCCCAGGAAGCAACGGTGGAGTTGCCGAAGAGCATCACCCTGACGATGCCATCGGACTTTTCTCTTTTGGCTTCTTTTGGCCTAAGCCCATCTGGGTTTGTGCTGAAATGTACCATCCGCTCGAACCTGTAAGCCTGGGTTTCATGGTTGGGCTTGTTCTTCCACCCCAGCGTATCGTCTTCCACCCAGTCGTTAGTGGCGGGCGAAAATTCGTAATACTGCCTGGGTATGGCTATCCTGGCACCTATCTCCAACAGGGCGAATAAAAAAAGTAAGGCAAGGAATGTTGTCGAAAGATTGAAGAGCAATATTTTAAGGGACTTAGGCAAAATCATAGACAGTACTTAAAAGGCTCGGGCTGTTTTGGCTGCCAGTTTGGCGTGGCCCCCGGAGCTTGTCGTTGGAGCCACCCCGCATAGCGGTTTTTTGCCCAAGGGGCACTTTTGTTCTTCCAGGCTTCAATTTTGTGGTGGGTTTGTTCCCGCAGAGACCTTTACTGGGATAGGCTGTTCCAGCATTTTTTCAATGACAGGCGCAAGTTGTTCAGCAATCTGGCGGTGGCCATCTGCCGTGGGGTGGCCATCCACCCCGTTGTTGATACTGTCGTAGTCAATCGAATTGCGAAGGTCAATAAAATGCTCACTGCCAACTGTTTGCAGGATTTCAGCGGCGAAATCGTGGCTCTTGTCGTCGGGGAGATAGGCGACCAGGAAAGGGATGTTCTTTTCATCGCAGGCGGCCTTCATTTCGGCGATCAGCAAACGGGTAATTTCCTTCTCTTTGGGCACCAAAACCCCGTCGTCGGAAAGGCCGTCCTTTTTCATGTCCGATAATCCGTGCAATACGATTTTGCCATTTTCTGCCTCTACGTGGACATTTTGCCGGTGGTATTTACCCAACATATCCAGCCACTGTGTGCGAAGGTAGTTCCGTTGCCGGTGGTGGCCGATGAAGCCATAAACCACCATGCGCACGTCGTTTTGGCTGGCCAGCTCCTCTTTGAGCCGAAGCCACGCCTGTATGGTGCCCCACCCGTTGTTGGCCCCGTTGACTACCTTGTAGGATGGGAAGTTTTCGGACAGTAGCATGGGGAAGTTTTCATCGTCCTCCACGCCATGCCCGAAGGTGAAACTGCATCCCAAAAAGACGATTTCGGGCCTGCCATAAGGGCCTTTCGTCACCCGGTTGCCCTTTTCGTCAATGTGGTATTCGACATCAAAACCATAAGGCTCGAAGTGGTTGCCCTTCGACAGGGGTTTATGACGCCAGCCATAAATGGGGTCAGCCTGGTAAATCCCAATCTGCTGGGGGCCAAACCACGTATTCTTCAGGAACCAGGCCTTCATCACCAGTTTCTTGTTCAGGCTTTCGCCGCCAAATTGGATAAAATGCCCGGCCAATGCCACCATTCCTATCGTCAGGAAAGTTGAAAACAGCACCAGGGCTATTTTTTGCTTCCAGGAAATGGCGGTTTTTTGTTCCTTTTCAACCATTGGTTAAACGTGAATGGTTTAGTTTACTGCGAGCCGTCAAGTTTTGTGTATCGTTGAAACGGGTTATTGGGGTGGATGAGGGTAGATAATCAACTTCATCAAGACTTATCAACCACTTCATGCTTACACAAAGCTCGGCAGCGTGAGCTATATATAACCCTGTCAACTAAATTTCTTTCGATTTAAGAAGTTGGAAACCTGATTTCTCACTCCCTATACCTGAAATAAAAACAGTGAGGAATATAGTTTACAGCGTACTTGGTGTGTTTGCTTCCCTTTTTGCAGGCCAGCGACTACCATACATGCTCCAGGTCTTTGCCAGTGTACTGATGGCTGCGCTTGGTCCAATAGGAATCGGCCTTCTTCTTCAACTGAAGGGTATCCTTGCTGAACAACCTGTAAATGACAGCGATAGGAAACAGGAACAGGAAAAAGATAACCGAAAGCAGGACTTTCGACATGACCCAGCCCATCCCATCTGCCAGTTTGTACCAGGCCCAGTCTATCCATTTTGCAATGGAAGGGATGAATGCCCCGATGATGCCGATGGCAATGGCAATCGTGATGAGGACTTTTACATGATAGACAAACCAGAAAACCAGCAAGCCTGTCATAATCACAAGGCAGGTTTCCTGGTATTTTACTTTTTTATTAGTCATTTTTTGAAAGATTGAAGGATTGAAAGATGGAAGGATTGGAGGGGAAAGGGCTACGAAGGGACTTTCGCCCGCCAATCCTCCCAAGCTTTCTTCCCAATTAGAACAAAGTGTAAATAAAGGGTGCGACCGCACTGCTGCCGCCGATGACGATGAGTACGCCGATAAGCAACAAGACGACGATGACCGGGAAGAGCCACCACTTTTTGCGCTCTTTCAGGAAGTTCCAAAGGTCTTTTACGAAATCCATGATTAACGGTTTAATTTATCCCGGTCAGTTGTTTTTTTGAACAAGCTGCCAGGTTTTGTCAGTTAATGAATTTATTGGTGCCAGTTTGGTTGTAAGTAGTTGTTTGAAATTGTTTGAAATCGGAGATTCACGCCAGTAAAATGATTTACAAATTTGACTATCAAATATTTACAAGAATTTTTGCAGCCCAATAACCCAAACTAATTTCAAGAATGTACTTACAAGAAATTGAATCTCGCAGAAGTATAGCGCCTATAATTTACTACCCTCATTTTCATTTTCTTGTAGAATATAAGCTGGAAATTTTTCCATTAAAATTGGGACCAATTCCTGCCAGGCAAGCCAGGCAACTTTTTCCGATCCTTCATTGGAATAGTGCATTAAGTCGTAATAATAACGGGAGCTTTTCGGCAATTTTTCCGCAATGTCCAACAGGCCGCACTGGTTTTCGGCGGCGACCATTTTTGTGGTTTCATTATAAGTTTTCAATAAAGCCCAAACAGCTTTTCCGTTGGCCTCTTTCCAGACTTTGATGTTCTCCAGATCTGCGCCGGTAACATCGTCCGTGCCTTCTCCATACAAAACCGGCTGGGTCATAAAAACCGGGTAGATACCGTTGGCTTTGCACGTATTTGCCAACTGCTGCAACCGGGCCTTATATTTTTGTGCATAGGGTTTATAGGTTTGTAAAAAAGCATTTTCCGCTTCGGTTGTCATCGTCATCTGGGGTTCCTTCAAAAGGTCTGTTTCAAGGTTGTGCTCAAGCTTATGTTTTTTGGCCCTCCACATCCTCAGGATGTTAAAAACAACATTTGCCAGTTCTGAGTGGTTGACCAGGAAATTCATTGCCCCGTTGTTGTTCCCTTTCAGCGCCCCCTTGTCGAAAGAATTCAGATCCTTTGTCCCCATATCGTTAATGCCAACATAGAAAAGAACCACTTTGGGCCTGATTTTCACCACGTAATCGTTCAGCAGCACCTGGTGGCCAAAGGTCGAATGCCCATCCAGCCCTGCATTGTCCAGCCATACATTCTTAAAATTCGTTTGCAGGTCTTGTGCCAAATGGGCAGGCCAATCTTTTCCTTCGGTGGAATAGCGGCATTCTGTGGTGCTGCCCCCGATGGTTATAATGGACAAATAATTGTCAAAATCATCAGGCATGTTGGGTCCCCTGAAACCCAAGTTGTTTTTGACATGGACAATCAGTGAATCCAGTTTGGGTGTCCATTCATTGATCCTGAACTCCTCATGGTTGGCCCTCAGTTCAATCTGCTGCCCCCTCACCCTGAAATGGAAAGGGTTGTATATTCTCAAAAAAACCTCTAACAGGACGACGGCTATCAGGCAGCCCACAACCATCGCAAAGAGATTTTTAAAAGAATTTTTCATTGCTTAGGGAGAGTTTGAAATGGAGAATAACGCAATTTTTGTTATAGTTACAGCACTCATTGGGTTTGAATATTAGTGGTCAAATTTTTTTCCTTTTTCGGAATAATATTCAGGAGCACATCGGTCAATTCCTTTCTCATAGGTTTCTCCAGTACAATATACGATATGGCGGACAGCACTATAAGTACCAGGGAATAAAGCAGGAAACCAGCGAGCGATGTAGTCGGCATGATGAAATAAGCAAAATACATTTGTACAGGCACCTGTAAAATATAAATTCCATAACTGATGTCCCCCAAAAAAATGCAGCTCTTGTGCGACAAGGTTTTTTGAAGCCCCCCCTCTAGGTTGCAAAGTGAAATGATCAACAGAAAATAAAGCGGCACCATAATGCCGTAACTGAACAAGATCCCTTTGGCTACTGGCACGGACGCAAATATAACAAGGATAGCCGCCGCTGAGGCAAAAAGTATCAACGGACTATAGGGCTTTAATTTATTCATTGTTGGGCCATTCTTCAAAAACCAAATACCGCTCAATGTGCCAATGATAAATGTAGAAACCCTCAACACGGGGTGATACCCTATGAACCCATATAAGAAGCCGGATATTTTGGATGGGTTCTCCTGGATATATTGGTTGGCAAAAAATCCGAAAACGGTCAGCACCAAAATCAGCAGGTAAACCAATCCCGCCCGGTCCAATATTTTTTTGCCGTTCAATGTGCCGAGTTTCAAAATAAAGAAAGGAAACAGGAAGTAGAAGAAAACCTCGCAGGAAACCGACCAGGCCGGCGAATTGATAGACCCGAAATTGACCCAGGTTTGCAACATGGCAGCCTCAAGGGGCAACCTTTCCCAAACTGAAGTGAAAGTATCCTTGACAAAAAAATGAAACGAAAGCGTGGCCAATAAGGCAAACAAATAGACGGGATATATCCGGGCAAACCGCTTTATCCAATATTTTACCTTTGGAAAGGATGAAGCGCCGCTAAATATGGCCTTCTGATAGGCAATGACCATGACAAACCCCGAAAGGATATAGAAGTAATTTACCCCTTCGTTAAAATTCTGCGTCAGGTTTTCCCACCCCCCCGCCGGCCTGTAGGTATGGGGCAGGAAATGGTGTACCACAATGGACATTGCCGCCAAAAAACGGGTGATGTATATAGGGTCGGTGTTTTGCTGCATGTTTTACGCTCACGGTGTTTCTATGTGGGTAAGACCGAAATAATAATACA
The DNA here is from genome assembly GCA_020636005.1 of Lewinellaceae bacterium. Taxonomy (GTDB): domain Bacteria; phylum Bacteroidota; class Bacteroidia; order Chitinophagales; family Saprospiraceae; genus UBA6168. The sequence continues at coordinate 2,643,209 of JACJYR010000001.1, read as the reverse complement.
CTTATTATACTTCATTATTGAAATTGGTTTAAGACATTGTAGCATTCACAAGAAGAAAATATACACTTGTAAATCAGGCGCTTATAACATCTTGCAGACGTGAGTCTTCGATTTCAAACCAGCTCAAACCTTTTCATCCAACCATTTACAAGCTCCTCAACCAGATATTATCTTCAATAATCTGCGCTGCCGATTTTATTTTATCACCCTTTATATTCAGCAGCTCGTATCCCCTCGACTCAAAAAATTGGCGGCACCCATTTATATCAAGGCCATTGGAATGGTGCTTGGGCACATATTCCATCAGGATGTTGGCCGGACGGTACTCACCATTGAAATCAAAGGTTTTGAAGACTTCCATCTCAAACCCCTCTATGTCTATTTTGAGCAACTTGATGGGCTTCATTTTCTTTTCGGAAAGCAGGGCGTTGAGCGGTATGCTGTCCAGTACGATGTAGTCCTCGCCGGCATCTTCATCAGCCATTACCGTCTTGCTCATGCCCAGGTTGCCACTGTCCGGGGAGAAGAACTTAACCGTGCCGTAATCTGAGGCCAGCGCTGTCTGCACCACCTCAGTTTTTACCGACGGGTTGAGGGAGAGATTGGCTTTGAGCTTGGCCATGATGCGGGGGGAGGCATCCACGGAAAGGCACCTCACACCAGGCATATTGCCCAAAACACAGGTGTAAAAGCCGAAATTGGCGCCAATGTCCACCAAATTTCCGCCTTTGGCCATGATGTCCCTGGCGAGGTTTAGGGACAGTTTTTCAAACTGTCCTTCCTCTATCATGGTCCGGGTAATCCAATCGTTGGCATCCAGGCGAAACTTTGTCCCAAACCCCTTGACGAGAATGCCCTGCTTAAAAAATAAGCGCCCAATCCAGTTTTCCACCCTGATTTTCGAAGGGTGGTCGGGCAGCAGCAAATACCATTTGAACAGCTTCCCACTTAGATTGGCGGGCATCCACCCGGTACTGTTACCTAAATTCCCGACCTTTGAAGGAGAGGCTGTGTCTTGTTCGAGAGACAAAGTTTTCATGGAGCAAAGATTTTAATTGGATTAACGATTTCCCTTCTTCCAGTTGAAGTTTTCCCAGGCTCTTAATCCAGTGTGAACTCTTCCTGCCAGTTGTCTTTTTTGTCCCAGGCAGGCTGTTCTGTTTTTTCAAAAAGATAATCGCCCACCACCAGGTAGTCCATCTCTGTGCGCATAAAGCAACGGTAGCTATCGTCGGGCGTACAGACGATAGGCTCGCCCCGCACGTTGAAGCTGGTGTTCACGATGACGCCATAGCCCGTCCGTTCCTTGAACTTTTCGATCAGTTTGTAGTAACGGGGATTGGTCTCCTTGTGGACGGACTGCACCCGGGCAGAAAAGTCAATATGCGTGATGGCCGGCAGGTCGGAACGGTTGATGTAAAGCCGTTCCATCAGCGGCAGTTCGTGGTAGTTGGCGGGCAGTTCAGCCTTGCGTTCATCCGCAATCGGAGCCACCAGCAGCATATAGGGCGATACGGCGTCCAGGTTGAAATATTGCTTGGAATCCTCGGCCAGCACCGATGGCGCAAAGGGGCGGAAGCTTTCCCGGTATTTAATCTTCAGGTTCAGTTTCTTCTGCATCTCCTTGTTGCGGGCGTCGCCGATGATACTCCGTGCGCCCAGGGCTCGTGGGCCAAACTCCATGCGGCCCTGCACCCAACCGATGACGTTGCCTTCGTCAATCAACTGCGCCACTTTTTCGGCCAGTTTGTCGAAGTTTTCAAATTTGGTGTATTTGGCCTTGTAGCGCTTGGCCGTATGTTCCACCTCCATGTTCGAAAACTCAGGGCCGAGGTACGACCCGTCCATGTCGTCCATTTGGCCGTTCGTGTGGCGGTCTTGTTTGAAATAGAGGTAGTTGGCGGCCAGGGCTGCACCCAGCGCACCGCCTGCGTCGCCGGCTGCGGGCTGGATAAAGACATTTTTAAACGTGCCCCTTTCCAACAGTTTACCATTGGCCACACAGTTAAGCGCCACACCACCCGCCATACAGAGATTGTCAGAGCCGGTCAGGCGCTTGGCTTCTTCTGCCATCAGGAACACCACGTCCTCCGTGATCTGCTGGATGGCCAGCCCAAGATCGCAGTGGTGCTGCTCCAATTTTTGATCCGGGGTACGGGTGGGGAAACCGAACAGCTTTTCCCACTTGTCGTCCTTCACCATGCGCAGCCCGGCGGCATAGTTGAAATATTCCTGGTTGAGCCAGATGGAGCCGTCCTCCTTGATATCAACGAGGTCTCTTTTGATGATTTCTTTGAAACGCTTCAAATTCTCTGATTTCGGGTTGCCGTAAGGCGCCAGGCCCATCAGTTTGTACTCGCCGGAGTTTACCCTGAAACCAAGGAAATAGGTAAATGCACTGTACAACAAGCCCAACGAATGCGGGAAGTGCAGTTCCTTCATAATTTCAATATCCTTCCCTTTGCCGTAGCAGATGGAAGCAGTGGCCCATTCGCCCACCCCGTCGAGGGTAAGGATGGCCGCCTCCTCAAAATTGGAAGGGTAATAGGCGCTGGCTGCGTGGGACAGGTGGTGCTCCGGAAAGAGCAGTTTCATCTTCTTTTTATCGTACTCCATCACATTGTGGAGTTCCTCGTGGATGACCCTTTTCAGGAACATCTTTTCCCGCAGCCAAACAGGGATGGACATGATGAACGACTGGAGGCCTTTTGGTGAAAAGCCGTAGTACGTTTCCAGCAAGCGCTCAAATTTCAGCAAAGGCTTGTCATAAAATACGATGGCATCCAATTCGTCGATCGTGAAGCCTGTAAAATCCAGGCAATACTTCACGGCATTGGTTGGGAAGCCCGGGTCGTGTTTTTTACGGGTAAAACGTTCTTCCTGTGCTGCAGCGAGCACTTTCCCGTTGTCTGTAATGGCTGCTGCCGAATCGTGGTAAAAAGCTGAGATTCCTAAAATTTTCATCGTGGTTTGTATTCTTTTTCGGTGGACGGTGGACGGTGGGCGGCGGATGGCGGGCGATCTTTCAAACCGTCCTCCGTCAGCCGTGCGCCGTCAGCCGTCCACCCCCATTCTATCCAGCCAGTCTTCCAGCACGACAAAAATCCAGATCCTCGACCAGAGGTTGTCGTTTTTGCCGCTCGTGAAGTCTCGCCAGAGTTGGTCCGTCAAGCTGGGAGGCGTCAGGTTCCGCTCGTTGAACCGTTTTAATTTTTGTTCACAAAATGATTTCAATTCTTGCTTTATCCAAACCTTCCAGGGAAGGTCGAAGCCTTTTTTTTGCCGGAAAACAATTTCATCCGGTATCAGAGGGTGGAGGGATTCTACCAGGAGTTTTTTTGCAAAGGTCGGGTACTTCCATTTGTCCGGTATTTGCACCACATATTCCACGAGGTCGTGGTCGAAAAAGGGCACCCGTACTTCGAGGGCGTGTGCCATGCTCATTTGGTCGGTATCCCTGAGCAGGACGTTTTGTGTATAAGTGGAAATATCCGCTACCGTGAGTTGACTCAGCAAAGGTAGTTTTTTTACCGCTCTTTGTTCCTTCAACAGGTCATAAACTGCATCGTAAGTTTTGCCGTTGGCTGCTTCGCCGTTCAGCATCATCTTGCCTATCTCCCTCGAAGTCAGCACTTTGCGGAACGCCGGATATACATCTTCGATGGCGGCGCTCCTGGCCGATGCTATCTCGCTTACCCGTGCTTTTTGGTGGCTTTTTAAAAACAGGCCGGCCATCGAAGCGCCCGCCGTCCGCACCCCACGGGGTATTTTCCAAAAATATGGGTGCTGGTTCAGCTTCCAATAATCGGTGAAAAGCGAATACCCTGCAAACAACTCGTCGCCACCCGTGCCCGATAGCGCTACGGTGATGCCCGCCTCCTTCGTCACTTTCGATACCACATAGGTGTTCACGCCATCGCCGCTTGGGGCGTCCATTGCCTTCAGTGCGGCAGGCAGGGCATCGAGGAAATCGGTTGGCTTGAGCAGCAGCGGGTGATGGTTGGTTTTGTACAGTTTCGCAATGAGGTCGGAGTATTCGCTTTCGTCAAATTGTTTTTCCTCGAAAACCACCGAGAAAGTCTCCACCGGGCGCTCCGAAACCTCCGCCATCAGCGCCACGATGGCCGAAGAATCTATGCCGCCCGAAAGGAACGCCCCCAACGGCACATCCGCTATCAGCCGCCGCTCCACCGCCTGCAACATCAGGCGCCGGACATTCTTTTTTACTTCTTCGTAATTGTCAAACGACGGCCCGCCAACTGCCGGACTGCCGGACTGCCCGTTTCCAGCAAGTTCCCAGTATTTTTTGATGGTAAGAACGCCATGCTGCAAAGTTGCAAACTCACCGGGGTTGAGTTGTTTCACCTCCTCCACCATCGTGTTCGGCGCATGGACGGTCTGGTAGTTCAGGTAGTTGTACAAGCCTTTTTTGTTCAACTTTTTCTCCACCAGGCCGCTGGCCAGCAAAGCCCTGATTTCGGAGGCAAACAGGAGCATGCCGTTTTTTTCCACGTAGTACAGCGGCTTGATGCCCAGCCTGTCCCTGGCGATAAACAGCTTGTTGTCCCACGTATCCCACACGGCAAAGGCGAACATGCCGGCGAAATGATCCAGGCACTTTTCGCCCCATTGGATGTAGGCGGCCAGGATGACCTCTGTATCGCATTTAGTACGGAAAGTATAGTTGCTAAGTTTCTTTCGGATTTCCTGAAAATTGTACACCTCGCCATTGAACACGATCACGTAGCGGTCGCTGGAATCCCAAAACGGCTGGTTGGCCTCCGGCGACAGGTCAATGATGCTCAGGCGGCGGTGGCCCAGCGCCACCCTTTGGTTCACAAAATGCCCATCGGCATTCGGCCCCCGGTGGGCAATGGCATCCGTCATGCGGCGGATGGCCGCCTGCTTCTGCTCCTGGTTATTTTGCCAAACGATTCCTGCTATTCCGCACATATTGGTTAGGGGTTTATGGTTTGAGGTTTATGGCTCATTTTCCCCGTGTCCTTCGGCAAGGATCCGTTCGAGTGAAAGGTGCTATCCTCACCGCTCACGTCTCGCTTCTCGCCCCTTGCCACCAAATGGTACAACTCTGCATACTGCCCCGCTATCACATCCGAATCAAACCGCTCCCTGTTTTTAAAACCATTTTCAACCAACCGCTCCCGGTACTCGTCGTCGTGGATGATTTTCAACAAACCCTGCCGGATGGACTGCACATTGTAGGGATCAACGAGGCAGGCTGCATCGGCGGCCACTTCGGGCATGGAAGAAATATGGCTGGTCAGCACGGGGCGGCCAACGGCATTCGCCTCGACAATGGGCATCCCGAAGCCCTCGAAGGTGGAGACAAACGCCAGCACGTCGCATTCCTCATATTTCCGGCGCATTTCCTCATCGCTGATGTTGTGGACGGCGCTGTATTCAACTTTATGCTGTTTGAGTTTTTGCAAATGGGTTTCCTCCAGTTTCCCTACGATGGACAGGTGGCAAGGGATGCCTTCCAACGCTTCCACCAGCCTTTCAAAGTTTTTGTTCGGTGCCATGCCAACGTGCAGCAGCACTGGTTTTTTGTTGTTGAAAACCTTTGGTACAGGCTGGTAGGCTTCTGAAATAATGGTGGGGATGATGACGATTTTATCAGGATCGCAGCCTGTGAACTGAATAATTTCCTTTTTGGTAGCTGCTGAAATAGCGACCACATATTTCACGCAGCGCACCGGCAGCCAAAACCAGAATAGTTTGAAAAACAGCCTTGCGGGGCCTCGCTTGTGGTGCAATACAAAACAGTCGTGGATGGTCAGGATGGCGGTCCGTTTGCGGAGCAAAAGCGCCAGGTAGTGGACGTCGCCGGTGATGTGTTTTACATCGCCTTTCACCCATGCCGCTTCGAGCATATTATAGATGCGCTTGAAAATGCCGTTGCTGGGATAGGTGGAAACCTTGACGATTGGGCGGATAGAAGCGGGCATCCGCCGCCGCAAATCCTCGAAGATGAACTCGATGCTGAACGTGCCGTGCGCCCGGGGCTTTCGATGAAGGAATATGACGTCGAGGGGGCGTTTCACAATTCGGTGCCGAAGAATTTTTTATAGGCCATGATGGCCATGAAAGTGAACATGCCGGTCTTGATGATGTGGTTCATACAGGCCAGCACACTGCCGTCCATCTGTACGACCCCGGCATAGAACAAGGGGACCCAAAGTATCAGGGACAGCATATTGCTTTCAGCGATTTCAAAAATTTTGGCAAAAATAAAGGCGAACAAAAAGCCGTAAATAAACATGAACAAGGCCCCGCCCCACGGGCCGAAATTGACGTAGGCATCGCCCAGTTGCCCTATGTCCATGGCCGTGTATTCCCCATTGTCGAAGCCCGTGAAACGGATCATTTTTTCCCGGCTGCCCACCACGGGCTTGTTGGGCCAGACAAACCTTGGAATGAAAGAGGCTGCGGTGGCCAGGAAAATCGTTTCCCCGTTGGCATAAGGCTCGTACTCCGGCACATAGCGCACCGCCATGGCGACCAGGGAACCCTGGTTGGTGCGGTCGAGCGCATTGGAAAGCATCAGTGGGCCTACCAGCAAATCCGGATCCGCCACCCGGTCGCTCCAAAGTTTTTGGAAAACCTCTGCCTTGTAGCCCATCGTTTGCTGGCTGGTTTCCTGGGTGTACCAGGTCATCTGGCGGAACTCATATTTGATGGACTGGATGAACAGGATGAACACCACCCCAAACACCGCTATCACCATTTTTTTCCAAAAAGCGACATGGAATTTCAGCAGCATCAGCATGGCCATAAAGGCGCCCCAGAAGACCACTTCGCCGAACATTCCGCCTTTCAGGGCACGGGCCAATGGCATCAGGAACATGGCCACCAGATAGGGCAATTTTTTGCTCATATCCATCGGCGAAAACCAGAGGTACAGCGCCCCGATATAGATCAATTGGGAAGAAAGCTCCAGGAAGAACCCCAGGCCGCCCGGGGCGAAAGGGGCGATCAGGTTGGAGCCAAGCCCAATCCAAAAGAGCTTAAAACCCGCATCCGTCTTGTCCTTGAGGTAGTCGCTGATCTTTTCGTAGTATTCCTTGTGGTTTTTATAGGCTATTTTAAATGGGAAATTGATGCCCGCCAGCAGGGCCAGGGTGCCCGGCACGGCCGTGGCAAAATACTTTTCAGAAGGAATGCACATGAAATTGAACCCCTCGTACCACCCAATCTCCGTTAGATGATAAGCCAGCGCCGGGGCTACCCAATAGGCCGCCATTGCATAGAAGCCCATCAAATCCAATGGGTGTATCCTGATGCCGAATCCCCTGATAAACTCAAAGAACAAGACCGCTATGAGCACCAACCCAAAGGTCAGGATATGCTCATGGTATATCTCCGGGTTGACGAAGAAAATAAATATAAGGGCGATGAGAACGTAAAACTTCATAAGAGCAGGTAGTCAGAAGTTGTTTGAGGATGGTTTGAAGTTGTTTGAAAATTGTTGCGAAAAGGCAACCTCAAACCATTTCAAACTATTTTCAAACGACGTTCAAACAACTTCAAAAACCATTTGCTTTCAACACATCGAACATCAAATCGTGGCCAGCCTTTGAAAAGTGGCCATCACATTCATACGAAAAGTAGGGGTACGACAGCTTCTGCTCCGCAATCCTTTGCCGGGCGGCAGCATAGAGGTCAATATATTTAATATTGTTCTGGGTCAGGAACGCCGTGTAGTAGCGGTAGGGTTTTGTCTGATCCATCAGCGGGTAGAGCTTTTGGTAGTGGGCCTTTTCTTCCTGCTCGCTCAGCAGCTCTCCGACCCCCGGCACCAGCACGAATTCGAGTTCGATGCCCTTTTCTTCGCAAAAGGATTTCAACTGCAAAATGGAGTAGTCTGTCAGTTCATAAGCTTTTTGCCATTCCGGGGTCGTCTCTTTGGCAAAAACCTGATAGCCGATGGGGATTTCGATGTGTTCGCCATTTTGCCCCGCCACGGCTTTGGCTTTCGACAGTTTGGCCATTTGTACGGCAGTTTGGATTTCGTAGAGTTTTTGGAAGACGAGCGACTTGCGCAGGAACAGGCGGAGGTCGTTTTTCCAATCGGAGGGCCGGTAGTTGTAGTCCAGCTTATAGCCCCCTTTCCCATCATCCACATAAGACGGGTAATAATACCGCTTGCCGTTCATGGCCACTTGCAGCGGTATGGAATTTTCCTGGATGTCATTGTTCATGTAAAAGAAAATAACCGCCTTCTTCAAATTAAAAAACTGCAGGTGGTATTTCAGGTCGAGCAGGTGGTAAACCGTGGTGGTAGAAGAGGTGGCGAAGTTGAGGTAGTCCACCGAGTCGTTGGCCTCGTTGAGGCGGGTAACGACGTGGTCTTTTTCGTTGACCTGAATGCCTTCCAGCATGGAATCGCCGAAAAAGCCAACCTTGATTTTCTTCTGGTCGTCCGGCTCGGCGCCCCTCATGCCGTAGCTGTTCACCCGGATGTCGTCCACCTGGTAGCAATCCGCCACTTTCACGGCCCTTTGGTTGGGCAGGCGCCAGGTGCCGAATTGGTCGTTGACGGTGTAGGTCAGCGTTTGCTTGCCGACGTAGGTGCTGTTGCGCAGGTAAATTTCAAAAATGACCCCGAACACCAACAGTATCAATGTCCAAACGCCCAGCAGTTTTAAGATGGAAATTACTTTCTTCATGGTTAAGGATCGGAGGGAAAATAATCCCGATTTCACATCGGGGTTATTTTTTAAAAAACCCTTCCCTTGCTATGTTTCCAATATCCAACCAGGGAAGTTTTTTTTTCACCGTTACTAAGCCGAAACGGATTCGGTCTTTTCTGCCAATTGCTTTTCAAAAAAATCGCCCACTTGCCGGAAGTGGTGCTCAAAGTTCAAATCTTTCCTGAAATCCCGCTTGGCCGCTGCGGACAACCGCTCAAAGTCGCCCGCTATTTTTTCAAAACAAGCCTTCAGGGAAGCCGGTGAAACGTCCGTGGCCATGGCCCATTCGAATCTTCCCAAATGCTCCTTAAAATGGGGATTGTCAAAATACAGGACCGGAAGGCCGACGGCGGCGTACTCGTATATTTTATTGGAAGCCGTGCCGAGGGTCTTGTTCATGATGTCCGTCTTCGTATGGATGGCGATGCCCACATGGCAGGAGGCTGTCAGCTTCGGCAGCTCCTGATAAGCGGTGTAGCCAGCAAATTCGACCTGGTTTTCCAGCCCTTTTTCTTTGATGGTCTCCAGGAGTTTTTCTTTGAAATCGTCCCGAATCCAGCCTTTCAGCACAAGGTGGAGCGGGCGGCCCTGCACCTCGCAGGGCATCAGGCTCAATATCTCCTCGATGCCATGCCCCTCGGCCACATGCCCCTGGAAAATGACCCTGAACTGCCGATCCGTTTTTTCAATATCCTGAAAACGGCTGTACAATGAAATGGCGGGCTGGTTGGGCAAAAAGAAATACTGTCCTTTCAGGTTTTCCATTGGGAAATACTGCCGCCGCTCCTGGGCCGGCAGGGAAAACATATCGAAATAGGGGAACATCTTTTTCTCCGTGCGGTAGGCAAACCAATTGAGCGAATACTTCCGCTGCGCCGCCTCCAGCACGTCGTGGTTGTGGTACCAAACGATGGTACTTTCGGGAATGACCGACCGCACAAACGAGAAGGCCAGCGTGGCCAGCGGATCGTACAGCAAAACCACGTCCGGCTGTTCCGTTTTTATCAATTGCCGGAAATCCCGCACGAAATTGGCAAACAGCAGCATCTTCTTATGGATGGGCAAGGCCTCCTGCTCCCGCACATGCATCTCATCACCGCTGGGGTGCAGGCGCACATTGTCGCCGTACTCCCACTCCACCGGCAGCACCGGGCGGTACAGCACCGACACTTCGTCGAACATGCCGGAGAGTTGGGTCAGGGCGTTCAGCGTGGGCGGGTAGCCCTCCGGGTGGGAGTAGATGACGGCGAGGAGGCGGCTTTTGTCATTCTGAAAGAATCTGCTCACAATTTTATGTTTGGTTTCAAATTTTGGGGGTGGGTTTTTGATGTGCGATTTTTGGTTTTCCGCCGGGCCAACCAATCATAAATCTGAAATCATGTAATCTTATATCGTAAATCAAACGCAAGAATTTAAGCGAACATTTCAGTTTTCATTCCCCTCAAAAACCCCGCATACCGCTCCCCATAATTATCCCACGAAAAATCCCGCTTCGTAATCTCCGCAGCCGCTGCCTTCATTTCTCCCAACAGCATTTTATCTTCAAACAACCGTTCAATTTTCCCTGCAATGGCCGCGGGGTCTTTGATCGGCACAATGAATCCATTTTCACCATCGCTGATCACATCCTCACCGCCCGTGTTCGTGGTAGCGATGACGGGTACGCCGCAGCCCATGATTTGCGGGATGACCATGCTCAGGCCCTCTTCCAGCGAAGGCTGTACGGCCACATCGCAGGCGGCGATGTATTTCGGCAGGTCGTAGTAGTTCATGTGGCCGAAGAATTTCCAGTTGGGACGGGTGTATTTTTCAACGGTCTGTTTCAGGTCGTCGTCCACCTTGCCGATGAACCAGATTTCCAACTGGTCTTCCGGTATATTTAATTGACGGATGGCCTCGAACATATAGGCCAGTCCCTTGCGTATCATCAAACTGCCGAGGTACAGCACCCGGAATTTCCCTTTCGAAACGCCCTCGATGTGCGCCTGCCCATTTTCCGGTTTTTTGAAATGGGAAGCCGTGCCGTAGGGGTTGTGGATTAGCTTATCCTCGCTGACGCCCATTTCCAAAAAGGAGTTTTTCACAAAACCAGAAGGGATGGAAATGTAGTCGGCCTCCTCGTATTCCTGCAATTCCTTTTCAATGGTGCGGGCGTCCACATTGAAGTGGATATCGAAGCGCTTGAACTCCTCGTGCAGTATCCTGTCCTGGTAGGCGATGTGCGAAGAACCCCGCTCGATGATGGTCGTTTTGCCATCCTTTTTTGCTTGGCGCAATGCGTGCAGCGACATGCCGCTCCAGCCGATAAATGCCTGGTAGTCATTGCGCCTGGCCAGTTTCCTGGCCACCCATTTGTCGTAATGTTCGCTCAACACATAAGCCTCCACGCCCCGTTGCATCATGATGGCGACTGGAAGTGCTGTGTGTATTTTGGAAGGCGGAATTTGCTCCTTGTCCACCCGGGAGGTGAAGCGCCGCATGAGGGTGTTTTTCTGGTAGGCGTAGCTGGTGTAAAGCGCTGTTAAAAGGCCATGCTTTTCGAGTTGTTCGGACAATGCAAAAGCGTGGAGCTTTGCAGCGCAGGACACGATTGTATTTGGGTGGTTTTTAGACATTTGGCTTGGCTATCACCAGAATTTCCTCATTTTCCAACTGGCTGTCCACCACTTGCGAGCGCTTGTCCCAAGCAGCGATTTTATCAAAATTGAATGGCGAAGTCGTGATGAAATAGGGGTTGCTTTTAAACTTATTTTGAAAAAAAGCAGCGTTCAGATAATTCGGGTGCACCTTGCCCCAGGATGAATGGAACCCTTCCGGGTCTTTCTCCCGGTACTCCGGGCTGCCGTTCGGGCAGATGGTGATGAGGTAGCCGTCTTTGGCCAACAGTTTTTTGCCTAGATCCAACATGCGGCCCGGCGACGGTACGTGCTCGATGACGTGCGAACTGAAGAAAATATCGTTGCCGTTGCGCAGGTCACGCTCGCTGGTGTGGATGCGCAGGCCAAGCGACTGGTTGCCGAAGCTCGCCCTCGGCACGGAAATCTCGAAGCTCTCCACGTCCATGCCGAATGCCCGGAACTGATAGCTGACGTAACCCCAGGAAGCGCCATAGTCCATGATTTTCACCCCTTTCAAATCGCTGTACAGGCAGCCGAACAGCTTGCGCAGCCGCTCTGCATTCTTGTTGCTGTCGGTGGTGAAATCCATCTTTTTCAGATCTTCCAACTCAGCCTGCGAGGGCATGTAGGTCGTGATGCCGTCGCCCTCCATGTACTCCTTTTGGTAAAACTTCTTGTTCACCTCCGCAGAGTCGGTTGGGTGGCGGAAATACAGTTTGCACTTGTCGCACTCGAACAGGCGGGTGACCACGAACTTGCGGTCAACCTCCGATGCATGGGTACTGCCACAGGAAGGGCACACAACGGGGCTGCCATAGTGCAGCACACTGTCAATCAGATAAGAGACTTTTTGAGATTTAGTCAGCATTTGAAATGAAATTGGTTGAAATTGGAAACTGCGAAATTGTATGGATATAATTTCACGATCCCCAAATTCCTATTGAACAGCTTCATAAGACAAGACCCGCTCGAACGCCTCAAAAGCCTGGGCCGCCCTATGTTCGTAGGCGTATCCAGCCTGCAGGGAGCGTTGCCGGGCGTGGTGTCGGATGGCGGCGGCCTCTTCCGCTGGCAGGCTGAGGATGTGCTTTGCCTTTGCCACCATTTCCGCTATGTTTTTATAAAGAAAGATTTCTTTTCCTTCGGTAAAAAATTCCTGGTGTTCCGGGCTGTCGGGGGCGAGCATGATGCCACCGACGGCGGGCACCTCGAAAGTGCGCATGTTGTGCGAGCCTTCGTTGTGCGGGCGGAAGACGTTGAGTTGCAGGCGGTAAGCCCGCATGGTTTTCAAAAACTCCTTGCCCAGCACAGCGGTATGGGTGCGGACGTTTGGCGTGTTGGCCAAAAATTTTTCCCAGCCGTAGCCATATACATCCATCGGCAGCCCTGCCTTGGCCAATGCCAGGATATGCGCCGTCCGTATCTTGTCGGGATTGCCGATAAAACAGGCGGTCGGCACTTCCGGCGTGTTTTTTATTTCATCAAAATCCTCCCCGGAAAGTTCGAAGGCAAAAGGCAGGAAAGCTGTCGGGATGCCATGTTCCCGCTCGATTCTGCGCTGCACTTCATGGCTGTAGCACAAATGCAGATCGTACAGGCCGATGGCCTCCGTCACATAGCGGTTGCCACTGCCGGGGCCGGAGAAAAAGAAAGGGTGGTCGGGGTTGTAGTTGGCGGTCTTTGCACCCATATCCCGGATGGCCTGGATGGTTTTCGGCAAAATCCTCATGCCCTTGAAAATCCATACCACATCGGGCTGCTCTGTGTCTACCCTGGCCAAAAGTTCTTCCGAAATCCGGTCGTAGATGCCAGAGAGGCCAGCCCTGACTTTGAGCTTGTTATAAATGGACTTTCTATAATAATCGTCAAACACATCCTCCGCCGGATAGATGGACACGTCCGCATGGTTGAGCAGGTACTTGGCGTAGTGGTTTTCCAGCGCCCAGCGTTTGAATTGTCCGACTAAGAGAATCTTCAAAGGATGGTAGGATGGTAGGATTGCAGGATAGAGGAGATGATTTGCTGGTAGCTGTACCCCTTGATGATTGCTGACGAAACCTTGCCCATCGCCTTCAACCCATCAGGAGATACGGACAGCAGCAAATCCAGTTTTTCGGCAAAATCATCAATATCGCCCGTTTTAAAAACATAGCCGTTTTCGCCCGGCCTCACCAAATCGGCAGAGGAGCCGGTGAGGTCGGAGAGCAGCACGGGCAGGCGGAAGTTCATGGCTTCGTTGGTGGAAAGGCCCCAGGTCTCGCCTTCCTGCGAACACATCACGAAGAGGTCGGCGGCAGCGTAATATTCCGGCACTGCCGATTGGTTAATGAAGCCCGTCAGCCGTATATTTTGCAGGTTATTTTTTTCGATAAAACGCTCCATCACCGGGCGCAATTCACCCTCGCCCATGAATACCAAACAGGCGTTTTCCCGTTTTTTACTTTGGTGAAATGCCATCAATAAATCAAGTGGCCTTTTCTTTTCAATATATTTTCCGGAAAATAAAATAACCGTTTTATCCAATGGGATACCAAGGGCTTTTCGAAGGTCATTTTTTTGGGGCGCTAATTGCTGGAAGGATTTGCTAAAACGCTCGTTGTCAACAGCATAGGGTGCAAAACGGAGCTTCCTTTCCGGTACGCCGTATATTTTATAAAATTGCTTGTTTTCGTTGCCAATATACAGGAAATAATCGGCGAACTGGAACAGTATTTTACCAAAAACAAACTTGCGGATATTCATCGAACGGGCGCTGCGGCGTCCTTCGTGGCTGGCCGGGCTTTCGCCCCTGATGCATACAATATGCCCTGCTATTTTACCGAAAACAATGGCCAATATATTGGTAAAATATCCCCAACCATGCACGACCAGGGTGCTTTTTGGCGCTTTGAACAAGTAGCGGATAATGCCCAGGTTTATCAAGCCGAAAAAGCCATAGATGCCCGGTTTCCAGGCGTTGTTGTTCAGGAAGACAGAACGATAGCCTTCCAGCACCGGAATGTCCCATTTCACCTGCACCCCGAACTCCCGGTCCGTTTCGCCGGAGAGGCCGTGCCGGGAGCAGTAAAGCACCGTGAGGTCGAGGTCTTTTCTGCTGGCTATTTCCTGGTACAGGGGTGCGAAATACTGGATGGGGTGCGAGTTGAGGAACAGCACTTTTTGAGACACCCGTTGCTTGTTGGCCGTTGCTTTTTCAGGCTTCTCCAAAGTCAATGTTTCGTCAAATGGTGGCATGTATATTTTGCTCCAATAACTTGTTGAATTCCTTCAAGACCAATCCATAATGCTCCGTCTGGCCCATCACTTTTTTGTGGATGGGCTGGTACTTGAAATCTCTTATTTTTTGCTGCAAATCAGCCACATCGCCCATGCGGAAGGTCTGGCAGCCCTCGCCGTAATACTCCACCAAAGCGCCGCAACCGCCGACATTGGAGGCGATCACGTTCGTACCTACGGCCACCGACTCGTGCAGGACGAGCGGCCCTATTTCCACCCACTCACTGGGGATGACGATGCAGTGTGCCTGCGCCGTTTTGTCCTTGAGTGCCGCTGCTTCCATCGTACCGAGGAACTCAATGTCGGTGCGGGTTTTCGCTTTTTCGAGCAATTTGACAAGGTCTGGTTTCATGTCCTTTCCATCACCTACTACCCACAACCTCCGGCTATCACTTTGCTCCAGGCCCATCCAGGCTTTGAGCAAGGTGTGCAAGCCTTTTATCTTTTTGAAGCGCCCGATAAATATGAAAATGGTTTCGTGCATCTGTTCCCGCTCATCCTTGCCTGCCCCTGCTGTAAGGTAAAGCTCTTCTGCCCCATGCTGTATCAGGGCAATATGGCTGGAAGGAATGCCCTTCTTTATGATAAAATCCCTGATTTGCCGGCCGAACACATGCCAGCGATCCACTTGCCGGGAGAGAAGATCAAAACTTTTTAAGGACAAGCCCACCAGGTATTTTGTCCTCAAAATGCTGGGCAGCTTTGGTGACAGGGATGAACTGGGCATCAGGCCCGCCAGCAATTTTGCAGCGGGTTCTGCCACTCCCAACCGGTTATTTAAGGTACAGGCTGTACATATTTGCTGATTGGGGTTTACAGTACAGTTCTCCCGGTCGAAATACAGCAGCGAGCCTTTTGGGCAACTGTCCGGGACGTGGTAGGAGAACAGGGTTTTAATGTTTGGGAAAACTTCCCTTAATGCTTCGCTCAGAACGGGGCTGATTAGCGGCGTGTTGGCGTTCATGTGGAGCAGGTCGAAGGCCTCTTTTCCCTGCTGGAACTGTCTGAAAAATGCTGTCCACGAAGCTTTCCAACGGGGGTTGTAGCGGCCATATATCTCGTCGGTAGTGGGGTTCAGCACACAGCCGATGATGGTGGTTTGCTCGTATTCGTACAGGCCGATTTTCAGAAATTCATCCTCGAAAACAACCTCGCAATCTTTCAGCGCCTCCGGGGGAATAGCTGCCAGGACGGTGGCTTGGATGCCCTGCTTGTGCAGGTACCGCACAAGGCCACGCACGTACACTTCCGAGCCGCCCCAGTTGTAAGGGTAATAGTTATAGGTGGCGATGAGGATGTTCATGTTTGGCTTGCCAGTTCGTTGGAGCTTTGTTTGTTCAGGATTTTTTTAACGATGGCCTTGCTTTTTGAGTAGGCTTCCGGGCTAATGTAAGAGGCGAAATAGTGGCGCCAGTATGCTTTCTGCCTGGCAAAATGGGCAATTTTCAAGCCTTTGTGGTAGCAGCGGCGGGCGTCTTTCATACTGCCCAGGCCAAAGTAATTTTCGCCAAAACTGAGGTATATCGCACGCAGTGATTCTTTCTTTTCTGCTTTTGTCAAAATATCTGTATTCTCCAACACCGAAAATACGCTTTTCATAATGGAGTTTTCACCCCGCCTTTGTTTGGTGAAACTGGTGGTGTGGATGTTGCCATCGTGTACCCGGTACTTAGCCAATGCACGGGGTATGTAGGCCAGTTTCCAACGGCTCAGGATTTTCAGCGACAGATCGAAGTCGCAGAAGATAAGATCGTCGTCGAGGGGAAGGGCATCCTGCCAGGCTTCCCTTCTGGCCACGATGGCCGGTGCTGGGATGAAATAATGCAGCAGGAGGGTTTTCAGCAATGACTTTTGATCCATGCCGCTGATGTCACGGGTGCCGCATTTTTCTACTGTTATTTCCCCTTTGGAGTTTATCATGGAAATGTCGCCATATACCATGCCGATGTCGGGGTTTTGCTCCAAAGACGGGATGGTCTCTTCCAGTAGCCAGGGATACCACTCGTCGTCACCGTCGAAGCGGCAGATGTACTGGCCACGGGCCAGGGAAAAGGCATGGTTGATGCTGCCGGCCACACCCAAGTTTTTTTCGTGTTGAACAAAATGGACGCGGCTGTCGTCAATTTGGCGGACCAGCTCCGGCGTGTTGTCGCTTGAGCAATCATCTACTACAATTATTTCAAAATCGTATCCGCCCCGCTGTGCCAACAGGCTGTTGATGGCTGTCTGGATGTATTTCCCAAAATTGTAGGCGGTGAGTAAAAAAGAAACTTGAGGGATAGGTTCCATCTGGTGTTTATTTCAAAGAGTAAATAAGGGCGGGCGAGCAACGAGGCCGAAAAACTTATAACTCCTTGTGCAAATTTGAACTGAAAGGCCATTAAATTTCCTTGTCCAATACTTTGAATTTCCTGGCTGTTTTAACCCTGTTCTTGACAAAATCAATATCCCGGATATAGATGGTATTGTGGGTGCCGTATTTTTCAACAAGGCTTAATTCCCGCTTAAATGGACTGTATATATAGGGTTGAAAATGATTGGCCTGTAATTTCTCATGTATCTTACTTTCGTCATAGCCATAGCGGTCGCCCGAGCCATTTAATTCGATAATAATAGCTTTTAATTGCTCGTTTTTCAGGCTTTTTTCCATGCCGTTCAAAACCTCCGTTTCAAAACCCTCCACATCCATTTTTACCAAAACGGGCATTTTACCTGCCATTAGGTCGTCGAATTTTTCTACGGGTACATCAATGGTATCTGCCTCATTGTCAAGGGCTACGTGGTTTTCCGTACCGAAAGACCGGGTAAATTTTATGGTTGCTTTTTTGCTGCCCAGCCCGATATTGAGTGGCTTGGCTATATGTTCGCAATTATTCAATTTAATATTGGTCAATAATGTTTGAAAAGTACCCGGAACAGGCTCTACAGATATGGTGTTTGCCCCGACCACCCCGGCCGCCAAAACGGTATAGCTACCCACATTGGCCCCTACATCTGCAAACAGATCGCCCGGCCGCAAGCAATGCAGGACGAAGGCCATGTCCTCGAATTCGTGCAGGCCCAGGTATATGTTGCCGGTAGCCCCCGTCAGCCCTTTCCAAATAAGCAGTTTGCTGTTTTCTACAAATGGATAAACAACGGGGTATGGATTGAGGCGGGAACTGATCTGCCATTTGATGAACCTGGAAAATGCGCCCAATTCGCTGCCCTTGTTGATGGGGTGCGAGGCAATGGCTTTTATGGTGTCGAATATTGGCAAGTGTGGATGATTAGAATAATTGGTTTTGATTGGGAAAGCTCATGCCGGAGATAATTTCCAACTTGTCTTTCATCATATTTGAGAGCAGGTTGGCACCCTGTACATTGAGGTGGTCGGGGTCACAAAACAGGCTGTCGGCAAAGATTTCATTGTTGTTGAAATCATAAAATGAAATAGCCGGATTTTGGCGCAGGGTGGCATAATAATCCTGTATTTGGCTCCTGTATATGTCCGTTTCCAATTGGTGGTTCATCTCTTTGGACATGGGCGGTAAAAATACAATCACCCGGATGTTGTGGTCCAGGCATATTTTTACCAAATGATTGAACCATTGGATATTTTGATCCAACAGGCTATCGGCCATTACGTCGTGGAGGTAGCCAATGCGTTTTTTTGTGTTTTCACTCGATCCATCAAATACCCGCTCGGCCCGTTCCCAGCCATTCTCAAGAACAAAGTGTTCCCGCTCCCCAAAAACATTTAATATGGACGCCCAGATGCCATGCGCAAAAAGGGCGGAGTAGTCTTCTATTTCGAGGGCCCGCTGCGGCAACAAGCCCCAGTGGGCACTGTATAGGAACTCCTGTACCTGCTCCGGTTTGTAAAAAAAGAAAAAATAAGTGGCGGGTATAATGACGGTGCGGAGCCGATCCATCCTTGGAAGGTAGGTCTCCAGGAATTTATAGCTATAATAATAGGGCTGCGCATCGGAGGAGAAGTTGAGGCCGTGCTGGCTGAAAAGCTGCGGGTTGAGGGAGGTTTGGGCGTGCGAACAACCCAACACCAGCGCTTCGCAATCTGCTATATCTTCCTTCAGATAAACCGCCTTGTTGGCCATCTTGCTGGAGGCCGGCTGGCGCATCCACCATTCCAGCAGGCAAAGGGGCACCAGGATGCAAAGTGAAAACAAGGCTATTTTCTGGAGAAAAATTTTCAAAACTGAAAATATATAAACTCGGAATTATGGTGGAAAAAATTCAACACCATGAATGACATGACGACATACATGCCCCACCGTACCGGCCTGAAGCGTGCGATGCCCACTGCCTGGAAAGGATGATCGTATTGCCTGCCCAGCCATTCCACAGCGAACAATAGGGCCACCATCGCCAGGGAAAAATGATTGAAGTACCAAAAATTGGCCGGCAAAAAGGGCGCCCGGAATATGTCAAATAAGTAGTCCAGCGCCTGCCCCACACTGTTGGAACGGAAGAACAACCAGGCCAGGCACGTAAGCAGGAAGGTGAACCCAATTTGAAAAACCTCTTTCAGGGGTGGCAATAGATTGGCCGGGTCGGAGAATTCCAGGTTTTTGCGGTGCTTTTTGGACAGGAACAGGGGCAGGAAATAAACGGCATTCAGCCCTCCCCACACGATAAAAGTCCAATTGGCACCGTGCCAAAACCCGCTGAGCAAAAAAACGATGAAAATATTGCGGACGGCCTTTGTTGTGACCACCCTGTTGCCGCCCAGGGGTATGTAAACGTAGTCCCTGAACCAGGTGGACAGTGAAATGTGCCACCGCCGCCAGAATTCGGCCATGTCCCGGGAAAAATAGGGATAACGGAAATTGGTCATCAGTTCGAAGCCAAACAGCTTGGCCGTACCGATGGCGATATCGGAGTAGCCGCTGAAATCGCAGTATATCTGGATAGCAAAGAAAAAAACACCCAAAAGGAGTTCCGAGCCAGACAGGTGCGCATAATTTTCGAAGATGCCATTGGCATAAATCGCACAATTATCGGCGATCACCACTTTTTTGAAAAGCCCCCAAAGGCCCTGCCGCAGCCCGTCCACGCTTTTTTCGTAGGAAAAATGGCGCTGCACACTAAACTGGGGCAACAGGTTGGCCGCCCGTTCTATCGGCCCCGCCACCAATTGCGGGAAGAAGCTTACAAAGGCCAGGAAGGAAAATAAATCTTTGACAGGCTCCATCTGCCTGCGGTACACGTCAATGGTATAGCTGAGCGACTGGAAGGTGTAAAAACTGATGCCCACTGGCAGGATAATCTTTAAGGTGTGGCTTTCAAGTACAATGCCTACGGAAGAAAAGGCATCAATGAAAGATTGGACAAAAAAATTGAAGTATTTGAAGGTCCCGAGCAACCCTAAATTGAACACCAGGCTCAGGATCATAAGCAGCTTACGGTTTTTTAGCCCAGTCGTTTTGCCCATTAAAAGGCCCAGGCTGAAATCCATGACAGAACTTAGGAATAAAAGCCCCAGGAACTTCCAGTCCCACCAACCATAAAAAACATAACTGGCAACGAGCAGCAATGCGTTTTGAGCCCTGAGGTGTTTGTTGAATACAAACCAATAAAGCACAAACACCAAGGGTAAAAAAAGGGCAAATTCAAATGAATTGAACAGCAAGTGGGGGGTAGTTAAGTAAAAAATGGTTGGCTGAAACCGCTATGTCGCTTTGTCTTCGGGGAAAAGCTCCAGTTTTAAGTACACCTTCCGCCCGGTATCATCCAAAAAATAGGCGTTCATGTACTGGCCGTGCGTAAGGGCACGCAAGCGGTTGAGGTGGTTTTGAAAAGTATCGGTATCAGTAAGCTGGATTTGGCAGAGGGCATCGTAATCTTTTTTAAGGTTCAGGTTTCCTTCCTGATCCGGTTTTTGGGTCGTATATTTTCCTTCGATAATGGCTGGCATATAGGCTTCGATAAGCTCCATTTCGGCATCGAGGATTTTATTGTAGGCGGTCAGTGAGGTGTCCCAGCTTTCTATTTTCACTTCCTTTTGGGCAATGATGCCGCCGTGGTCGAGCAACTCGTCAATCTCGTGTATGGTAGCGCCGCAGGGCTTGCCGTTCAGGATGGAAAAAACCTGTGGGAACCAGCCCCGGTTGTGCGGGTTCAGGCCGGGGTGTACGTTCACGCAGTGGATGCCCCGCACCAACGCTGAGGGGAAAAGCTGCTTGCAGTGCAGGGAAACTACCATGTCGTACTGGGCAATGATTTCGTCGAACTGCGTCTTCACGTTGATGGGGAAAAAAACTGTGCTGCCTGCGTATTTTTCCGCCAGGGCGGTATTCCTTGGGCTAAAAGCAAAGGTGAACGCATGGCCATTAAACAAGCCCCGTTCAATCAGGGCCTTAAAGCGGTTGACCAATGGTTCGTTATCGGATACTACTAAAATCTTTTTGGACATGGTTCAATTGATATTTGCCATCAGCGCCTTTGTGGGCACTTGATCATCGTTGACATAAGGCTCCACCATCTCCTTCCACTTCATGTAGCCCCTGCCGCTAAGATGGAGGGCGTCGCCACAATCGTATTCGGGCCTTAGGCCCTCATTGGAAATAAATTCTTTGTAGAGGTCAATGTAGGGGATGCCTTCCTGCGCCGCTACTTTCATTAGTTCATAATTTACGGCTACCACCAAATCATTTACGGGATTTTGAGTATCCCCTACATTCCAGGAGCAGGGCAACAGGTTTTGCAGGCAAACCTGGGTGGCAGGGGAATCTCTTTCTATGATCCTGATGATCTGCCTCGTATTGTTGACAACGGTTTCGGGTGATTTGCCGCGAATCAAGTCATTGATCCCGATTTGCAGGAAGACCTTGGAGGGCTTGCTTTCGGTAACCTCATCCAGCCGATGGAGCACCCCGGCTGTTTCGTCACCGTTTATGCCTCTGTTTTTTACGAGTAGATTCCTGAAACATTCTTCCAGCTTAAAGTTTTGGGTTTCGCTGTCGCCCAGAAAAATAATTTCACAGCTATCGTTCGGCAAGTCCCTGAAATATTCCTGTTTGTTCAGGTAGTAGGGCATCCTTTCAGCAATCGCTGCTTTCATCTTAGGCTCTGTGTAATATTTAAAATAGGCCCGCTTGGCTGCTAAGCAGCAAAAAAATACATTTAGCAACGCGGAGCATAGCAGAAGCCTCCTGAGTGTTGTGTTGTTTTTCATAGTATTTGTTTATCATCAAAAGCAAAATTTTCCCTTTACATCTTTAGATAAACGGTTTTTGATCTTTTGAAAGTCGGCATTCTTTTAGGTGGAGTGCAGGAAATCAGCCAACCCCCTCATTATAACTATCCATAATTTTGCGCCCTCAGCAGCACCCTTGAAATCAAATCTACCGTACTTTCCGTCATGTCGTGGAAAACAGGGAGGCAGAGTACCCTTGAACTGACGCTTTCTGAGACAGGGCAGGGTTTTCCTTCCACATATTCCAATTTATTGAGCGACGGATAAAAATAGCGGCGGGGATAAATGTAATGATCCTGCAGCGCTTTTTCGGCTTTCAACAACGCCTCTTCTGTTTCAAAAATAACCGGAAAATACGCATAGTTCCATTCCACCTGCTCCATCGTGGGTTTCGGCATCCGCACCTTCAGGTTTTTCAGCCATTTCTGGTATTGGAAATGCTGGCGCTTGCGGGCCTCCAGGATGTCGGCGATATGCTTGAGGTTCACCACGCCCATCGCCGCATGGAACTCTGAGTTCTTGCCGTTCACGCCTACGCCAAGGAACTTGAAGGGGCCGTCGTGGCCGAAGTTGCGCATTTTGGCCATCTTGAAAATCAGATCCGGCGAATTGGAACAAACGGCCCCGCCTTCTATCGTGTGAAATAGTTTGGTGGCGTGGAAACTGCAGGTGGAGATATCGCCCCAGCCCAGGATGGACTTGCCCTTGTATTTTGTGCCAAAACAATGCGCTGCATCGTAGATAACTTTCAGCTGGTGCTTTTTGGCAATGGCTTCGATCTTCTCCACCTCGCAGGGGATACCGAACACATGGGTGGCCAGGATGGCACTCGTTTTATCGGTAATGGCCGCCTCGATGAGTTCCGGCTTGATGTTCAGCGAGCGCTCGTCAATGTCCACGAAGACGGGTTTGCAGTTTTCCCAAACGATGCTGCTCGTCGTTGCCACATAAGAAAAGGGCGTGGTGATGATTTCCCCTTCCAGCTCCAAGGTTTTGATGGCAATCTGGATGGCGATGGTGCCATTGCCAAGGAATAGCAGGTGTTCCAGGCCGAGGTAGTCCTTCAGCCTTAGCTCCAGTTCGTTGACAATGGGCCCGTTGTTGGTCAGCCAGCAACGGTTCCAGATTTCGTCCACATACTGGAGGTATTCCTCTTTGGGCGGCAGGTAGGGTTTGGTAACGTTTATCATACAGGTCGGGGA
Organism: Lewinellaceae bacterium; assembly: GCA_020636005.1. Classification (GTDB taxonomy): domain Bacteria; phylum Bacteroidota; class Bacteroidia; order Chitinophagales; family Saprospiraceae; genus UBA6168. The sequence goes on along the minus strand of JACJYR010000001.1, from coordinate 2,620,201 downwards.
AAAGGAGGGCAGCTTTTTTTGCGCCGCCCTCTTTATTTGGTTAAGGCTGAATAAGTCTGGATTCTATGGTCAAAAGCTGGCAGTTCATCCTCCAGCATTTCCCTAAACGGGGACGGGGAACTCCACATATTCCCATGTTAGGTGGGGGCGCAGGATACCCGGTTTGTCGGAGGCGAAAGATTTGTTGGTGGTATCCGTATTCGAGTCGTCGAGGACGAATTTCAGGATGTCAATTTTCTCTTCTTTTGGCACCCCGACTTCCATCAAATAGACGCTTATCGTGTAAAGCCCGCTTTTGAGGAAACCGGGCATGGCCACCCTTACGGCGTATTCGCCCGCAGCTTTTTTTCCCAATAGTTCTTCTTCGATATCTGTATCCTGCGAAAGGAACAAAGTTTCGCCGTTTCGGGAAACGGCTATTCTGATACCGATATTCCGGGTGTCCTGCCGGGCGACATACTTGATGTTGACGTAGATTTTTTCGCCATAATAATAGGTGCTCTTGCCTTCGCCCTGGCTGTTTTCAACAGCTATTTCGGTTAACTGCACCATTGAGTCATTGAGGTCGAAAGAGACGCTGTTGCTGGCATCGCCATCGTCGTCAGTGCCCCCGCTGTTCAAGTATTTTTCAAGGGCGGTATCAATGTTGCCCACGTAGGCCATTTCGCCGTTTTGCAACAAAACGCCCCGGTTGCAAAGGCGGCGCATGGAGCCTAAGTTGTGGCTTACAAACAGGATGGTACGGCCTTCCTTGCTCACCTCGCCCATCTTGCCCAGGCATTTCTTCTGAAATTCTGCATCGCCCACGGCGAGTACCTCGTCCACCAGCAGGATTTCCGGTTCGAGATGGGCAGCCACGGCAAAGGCCAGGCGTACCGTCATGCCGGAGGAGTAGCGTTTCACCGGGGTTTCCAGGTAGCGGGCTACCCCTGCAAACTCTACAATGTCGTCGAGTTTTTTGGCCACTTCTTTTTTCCTCATGCCGAGGATGGTGCCGTTGAGGAAGATGTTTTCCCGCCCTGTGAGTTCAGGGTGGAAGCCTGTGCCTACTTCGAGCATGGAACCGACCCTGCCTTTGAGGTATGCCTTGCCCAGGGTAGGGCCTGTCACTTTTGACAATACTTTCAGCAAGGTGGATTTGCCTGCGCCGTTTTTACCGATAAGGCCCACTACTTCGCCCTGCTGCACTTCAAAGTTGATGTCGCGCAGCGACCAAACATATTGTGATTCGCTGGCCACGCTGCGGTCGTTCGATTCGCCAATGATAATGAATGGATCTTCTTTGCCCCTCGCATTGGCCCACCACCGTTTCAGATCGTCGGTCAGCGTACCGCTGCCGTAACCGCCGAGGCGGTATTGTTTGGAGAGGTTTTCAACTTTTATAACTGGTTTTGCCACTAGTTTTCTGTGTGTTTGAGTAGTTAGGTGTTAAGGTGTTTTGGGTAGCCGGATCAGATAACGTCCATGAAGTTTTTTTCTGTTTTATTGAAAATAAGGACACCGGCCAGGAAAAGGACAAGGGTAGTAACAACGCTGCTTCCGAAGTACAGCCAGGAGAAAGTGCCTTCGCCCAGAAAGCCATATTTAAAGGTTTCGATGACGGCGGTCAAGGGGTTGAGGCCAGCCAGAAAACGGTACTCCGGGGAAACCTCCGAAAGCGGGTAAATAACGGAAGGCGTGATAAACATGAGCAGTTGCACCCCGAAGGTCACCAGGAAGGTCAAGTCCCGGTATTTCGTCGTCAGGGAGGTGATGATCAGCCCCATGCCCAATCCCATCAGCCCCGTCAGGATGATCAGCACGGGCAACAAGGCAGCCTGCCAATGAAGCTGAATGGGTGTTCCTTCAAAAAGGATGAAGTAGAGGTAAATGATGACGAACAGCGTTAACTGAATCCCAAACTTTATCAAACTGTTCAGCACGACCGACAGCGGTGCTATCAACCTGGCAAAATACACCTTCCCGAAGATAGACTGGTTGTCCCGGAAGGTAGTAGAAGTTTTATTGAGCACCTCCGCAAAATGTACCCAGAACACCTGCCCTGCCAGGTAAAACAGCATAGGCGGTATCCCATCGGTGGACATGGCTGCGATACCGCCAAACACCACCGTGAAGACGATGGTAGTCAGCAGCGGCTGCAGGAAAAACCATAGTGGCCCCAATATCGTCTGCTTGTAAAGCTGCGCAATATCCCTTTTGGTAAACAGCCACAGTAAATCCCTGCTGTTCCAGACCTCGCCAAGCTTCAGTTGGAAAAACGGGCGGGTTGGGGAAAGGATGGTATCCCAGTATTGATCTTTCACTTTATTGAGAGAATGGATGAGAGACTGATAGAATGAGAGAATGGCTGCCAATATTCAACCATTCCCCCATTCTATCTTTGAATCATTAGTAATAGTAACCGTAGCGTTTTGGCATTTTCACGCCGTTGAGGATGATGGATGGATTGGCGAGCTTGCCTTCTTTGCAAATTTCTTCGATCGTTTTCAAGTCTTCTTTTTTGGTCTTACCAGCCCTTACCACGAACACGGAACCGCCTACATATTTGTTGAGCAAATACGCATCTGTTACCAGGCCGGTAGGCGGTGTGTCCACCACGACATAGTCAAAGTTATTTTTCAAATACTCAAAGAGTTCTCCCATCCGGTCGCTCAATATCAACTCGGCCGGGTTGGGCGGCGTAGGCCCGGAACTCATCAGGAAGAGGTTTTTGTAACCTTCGATGGGCTGAATGATTTCGTCAGCTTCTTTTTCCCCGACGAGGTAGTTGGTAATGCCCACGGTTGGGGGCTGTTTAGTCAAAAACTCGGTGAGCTTGGGCTTGCGCAAATCCAGTTCGAGGATGATGGTTTTTTTATCGGTCAAGGCAATGCAGGCTGCCAGGTTGGCGCTGACGAAGGTTTTCCCGTCGCCGCTGATATTGGAAGTGACCAGGATGGTTTTGTCCTTACGCCCGGTGGTCAGGAATTGGAGATTGGTGCGGATGAGGCGGAACATCTCTGCCATTACCGAGCGGCTGTTGGCGTTGATAAGCTTGCTGCGTTCGCTTTTCGCATAAGCAATTTCACCCAGGAACGGGACGGAGGTCATCGCCTTCACTTCTGCCTTGGTAGAAATCTTGTCGTTCATCCTGTCGAGCAGGTAAATAACGCTGGTTGGCAGGGCCATGGCCAACAGGAAGGCCAGGGTGTAAAACTGCCCGCCGTTGGGTGCTACCGGGTTGTTGCTAATGACTGGCTCGTCCAGGATACGGGTGCTCTCCACCTGGGTGGCAAGGCCGATGGCCGTTTCCTCCCTTTTTTGCAGCATATAAACGACAAGCTCCTGTTTCACATCCACCTGCCGGGCTATCTCATTGATCTTCTTTTGTGCAAAAGGCAGGGACTGGACTTTCCTTTCAACGGGTGCTGCCTTAGCGATGACCTGCTGTTCCTGGGAGTCCAGGTCTTTGATGGCCAGTTTTATATTATTTTGTATGTTGGAACGGGCAGCGTTCAAATTCTCTTCGATTTGAATAATTTCGGGGTGCATCGGGGTGACGGAGCGAAGTTTGTTTTTCCTCAGGGCGACGAGCGAATTGTACTGGCCAATAAAACTGGCAAACTGGATGTCGGCCAGATCGCCATAGTTGGGGATGGGTTTGTACTCGTTGTCGCGGTCAGCAAGGAAATTTTCCAGGTTGAGCAGCGTGTTGCGAGTGCTGCCGATGCGATCCCTGGTTGTCTCAGCGGTGTTCAGCTTCTCAACATAGCTTTGGGCAGTTGCTTCTACATCGGTGGTGACGCCGCTTCCTGATTTATAGGCAGCTTGGCGCCCTTCTACGGAAAATAGTTCCGTGTTGAGGCTGGCCAACCGGTCGGTGATAAAATCCAGGGAGCGGGCGGCAATTTTGTTTTTCTCTTCTTGTGAATATAGGTTGTAGATATCGACCAATTCATAAACGATGTCCACCAGTTTTTGCGGGGCACTATCGTTCAGGCTGATGGACAGGATGTTTGATTGCCCTTGTTTTTGCAGGGAAATAAGGCCGGCGTACCATTGGGCCACTTTTTGGCGGGGAATAAATTTGATGCGCAGAATGCCATCCAAATGAGCGACGGAAGTGTCCCGTTCCAGCGAGATGGTGACCCCTTCGTATTTAAAAGGTGCCCCATAGTTGTAAAAAAGGGTATCCCCCTCCTCCCTGATCAGGCTGAATCTGTTGTTGTCCAGTTGGTTGACCCGCAACATGGTGCCATAGGCCGCAACTTTATTGTCTATGCTGGCCACTTTTACGGGCGATGCCTTGTAGATTTCTTCTTCCTTAAACCTTCTTTCCACAAAATACAGGATGTCCAGGTTGAGCGAATCAACGACCCGCTCCATGAGTTTTCTTGATTTCAGAATCTGAATCTGCTTATCAAGGTTGCCCCGGTTGCGGAATGGCAGTCCTTGGGTAATGGATTCCTCCGGCAACTGGCTAGTGCTGCCTTTTTCCTCTTCGATAATGATGCTGCCCTCCACATGCCAAATGAACTGTTCCTGTGCCAGCATGTACCATGCTATCGGCAGGGCAATAACAAGGCACAACACAAACCAATACCATTTGCTCAGGCATTTTTTAAACAGGTTGGAATTTACTTGATAATTGTCTTTGCTCATAATTCAACGGTTTTTAAGCAATCTGAGGGGTAACCTGATGGCACTGGTTTTACGTTTTGTTTTCTCATTGGACTTTACCTCGTCAAGGCAATAACTACGGTGGCAAGGGAAACGGCGATGCCCGTGAACGCTAAAATCCTGGAAATAGGATCCTGTATCAAATTCGTCTTTTCCTTGATGGGTTTTACATAAACCACATCGTTCTGGGTGAGGTAAAAATACGGGGACTCAAAAGCACGGGCCGAGGACAAGTCCACCACGCCAAATTCCCTCACTTTATCGTGCTCCCTGATGACCATCACTTTTGACCGGTCGGCAAAATCCGTCATATCGCCGGCCAGGGTCAGGGCCTCCAGGATGGTGAAACGTTCGTCCGGGAAGGTGTACAGATTAGGGGATTTCACCTCCCCCATCACGCTTACGTGGAGGTTCAAAAAACGCACGTCCACCACGGGGTCGCGCAGGTAGGTCAGCAGTCTGTTCTTGATGGTGTCCTTGGCAATTTCACGGGTAAGGCCCTTCATTTTCAGCTTGCCCAACACGGGGAATTCGATAAACCCGTCCTCGTCCACCAAATAGCCCTGGCCGATGAATGATCCGTCGGCTCCGGAGGCACTCACTGGCTTGTTGAACACCCTTGCTGCCGTGGAGTCAAAGGTGGAAACCGTGATGGAAAGAATGTCGTCGTTTTGGATAGTTATTTTTTTGATCTCTGGCACGTATTGGGCGACAATGAGATCTTCGGGCGTCTCGTCATGAAAGTTGACGAGTTTTTCGAAAGGAACACAGGCCTGGAAAAGGCTTGCCAATAGCAGGCAGAGTACAAGATTTAGAATTAGTTGGTTTCGCTGGCACATAGTGGTCTAACGGTTTTTGGAAAACGCTACTGAAATACCTCTTCCCCTTTCCTTACATTCATTTGGGCGTTGGAGGATTTTTTACCCTTGCGGAAATAGGCTGCAATATTCAGTGCGAGGTACGGTAGCCCCCCTGCGACAAAGATAGTCGCACAGGCGAGCAGTATATTTTGCGGTAGTAAAAGTAAGGAAAATAAAATCACGAAGATATTCCAACCGAACAAGCGCATACAAATTGACCGGTGGCCCAACCCAGTTCGTTCAAGCAGGTGGTGGATGTGGTTCCTGTCGCCAATAAAAGGCGACTGCCTGCGCACCAGCCGGCTGAGCACTACTTTTATCAAATCCGCCAGGGGAACGATCAAAACGGCGAGCAAGACTACCGGGGAAACCGGAGTTGCAAATCCTGCCTGGATATCAGGGTTCAAAAAACTGACACAAAAATAAGAAAGTATTATTCCGATAAAGGTAGAGCCATTGTCGCCCATAAAGATTTTGGCCTTTCCAAAATTGAACCATAGAAAACCCATCACGGCGCCCGCCAATGCCAATGCCATAAAGCCCAGCCCATTGGCACCTGCCATGAAGAACAACAACGAAAAAGCCAGCGATGCAATAAAGGCAAGTCCGCCCGCCAGGCCATTTATCCCGTCAATGAAATTGAAAGCATTGACAAGTGCGCCCATTAGAAAGATGGTGAGAAAGTAGCTGACTGGCAGCGGAAATGTGAAATCCATGCCTGGAATCTGGGTAAGCTGAACCCCACCAAAAAAAAGCAGGCTCGCCACCCCAAGTTGAATCAGCAATCGCTTTTTTGCCGGAATACTCACCAGATCGTCTTTCACCCCCGTCAAAAACAGGACGAAAGACCCCACAAACAGATGGCCCTCACCCGCAATGCCGGACGTGGGGCCGGTGAGTAAAAAGGCCACCCAAAATGCTGCAAAAATGGCGATGCCCCCCAGGGAGCATACTTTTTCGACATGTACTTTCAGGTGGTTGTTCCCATCAAAAAGCTTCATCTTTTTTGCTAAATCAATAATAGAAGAGGTCAAAAACAGGCCCATGATCAATGCCAGCATAAACGGCAGCGCTGTGTAAAATTGGGTTTCCATTAAGATTGGGTTTATAAGTGTTAGGTAGAAAAAGGAATCTACAGGTCTGCGTTCCTAAATTCTCTTGTAGCGAGTATATCCATCATGCTATCATTGTGTGCGGCTTTCTGCAAAGACTCGAGGTGCCTTTGGTGATGAAGGTCGGTACCGAGCAGGTCAATCATGCCTGCTTTCAATAATTTGTTAGCCAGGTCTTTCACAGGTTTTCCGTAGTGGCCGGACAAAGACAAAATGTTCATTTGCAGCAGGCACCCAAAATCTTTCAGCTTTTGGAACTCGCTGACCTCGTAGTAAACATATCTTTCCGGGTGGGCAATGATGGGCTCGTAGCCCTTGATCCTCAATTTGAAAATGCTTTCGTACAGGTTGGGCGGCGGCGAAAAAGTCGAGATTTCCATGAGGATATGGTTGCCACTGAAGGTCAACAATTCCTCTTTTTCAACGGTAGCCTGAAAGTCATAGTCCACAAAATACTCTGCTGCACAAGCCAATTCCATCTCCAACCCTGCCGATTTGGCCGCCGCTTGCAGGTCAGCAAATCCTGCCAGAATGGTTTCTTTGGTATTCGGGAAATAGTCGGGACGGATGTGCGGGGTGGTAATTACTTTCCGGTATCCAAGCGCCGACAAACCCTGGAGCAGCGCAATGCTCGTCTCTATAGAATCGGAGCCATCGTCCACCGCAGGCACCAGATGGGAGTGCATATCGGTTTGCAACCTGGAAAAATCGGAATGACGGTGCCTGGATTTTGATGGCTTGAAAATATTGAATAGCAAGGGGAACAGCTTTTGGGAAAAATGTGGGATGAATCTGGCAATCTCAGGTCATCGCATGGCTTCGCCGTTGATAGGTCGCGGCCTATCAGGCTGGTAAACGCCAAACTTTAGCTGGACTGGCAGCATGTTCCAAAGTGTGAAATGAAGAATTGTTGAGAAACACATTAAGTGCACCACCAGAAGGGATAGTAAATGTGCTTAAGCGGCCAGTGTCATTGACCGGGGTCTCTCATAGTGCTGTTTATGTTGGGCACGTGTTCTTCATTTGATTTCATTTTGGGTACAAAAAAAAATGACTCAACAAACAGGTCTTACCCATTTATCAGTTTTCTCTTATAGAATGCCATGAAAAACGTGTGATGTTTCCTCGTAAACGGGACGGGCGGGGGGAGTTGCAAAATCATTGAGCAGTATGTCTATTTATGCAACCAGTTAAGGAGTTAGCCTTAATAGGCGTATTGATACCGTCGTGAAAATCGTACGGAGATAGGTAATCGGTAAATGGCTTCTTAAAGTTGTTGTTATCCACAGGAATTCAAAAATCAACCTCCGGGGAGTTTCTTACTTTTAGAAACGCAGGGGCAAATGTATAGACTTTTTGAACAACTACCAAAAAACTTTATCCGCCAAAAATTATTTAAACCCGGCAGGATGGTGTCAATAATTGAAGGAATTTTCTGCAAAAGCCGGGCTGTCAATTCTTTAAACAGAGGAAAAAAAACAATGGATAGCCGTCTATTTTTGCGCTTTGAATATGAGTAGCAGCGCCACCGTGAGGAACACAAGGTTCGGTATCCAAACCCCGAGAAAGGGCGACAAGGCTTCGTTGGTGGCAAAAGTGATAGAAAATTTGGAAAGGAAAATGAAGAGCGCCCCCAGCGCCACGCCCAGGGCAAGGTGCAACCCCATGCCGCCCCTCACCTTGCGGGAGGCCACCGACATGCCGATGATGGTGACGATGAGGATGGTGAAAGGATCGGCAGTGCGGCGGTAGAGCTCTATTTCGTAGAGTTTGGTATTGCCGATGCCCCGGAGTTTCTCCTCGGCAATGAAAGCCTGCAGTTTGTTGGTGGGTATTTGCTCCCGGGTATCGTCGTAGCGCACAAAATCGTTGGGCGTCAGTGCCAGTGCCGTGTCCAGTTTTTCCTTGCCCCCCACCACGATGGATTCTTCCCGGCCATTAAACGAGTGGATTTCATAGTTGCTCAACTGCCACTTCTGCTTGTCGCCTTTCCAGCGGGCCTCTTCCGCCTCAATGAAGCCAAGTAGTTTGTTGCCATCGAATTTTTCCAGCCTGAAGCTCCGTGCAAAGGAATCGCGCTTGAAATAATCCCTCACGTAAATCTTGGTGTCCGGCGTGATGAACATGTGTATGTCGCGGGTCTTCCCTTTGTCGCTTTCCTTCATAATGTAGCTATGGAAAAAATCCAACCGGGTTTTGTTGCTCAATGGGATGATGTAATGGTTGGAGATGAGGTGTACCATTGCAATAAGTCCCCCGCCTATCAGGTATGGGCGCATAAACCTCCGAAAGCTGACCCCTGCATTGAGGATGGCGATAATTTCAGAATTGTAGGCCAGTCGGGAGGTGAAAAAAATCACCGAAATCATGGCAAAAAGCGGCCAAAGCAATCCATTGATGAAAATAACGAAGTTTAAGTAGTATTCCTTTGCTACCCGCCAAGCGGGCAGTTTTTCGTCAATAAATTCCTCCACGTTCTGGCTGAAATCAATGATCACCGCAATCATGGAAAATATCAGCACCACGAACAGGAAACTGCTCAGGTAGTTTTTGATGATGTACCGGTCGAGGATTTTCAGCATGGCGGGCAAAAGTAGGTGTTTGTGTGTTTAACTGTTTAGGTGCGTTGGCGGCGGTTTTCAAAAGGGAATATTGAAACCGATAAAAAATGGGGCCGGCCAACAACCTCCAAGAAATCCACGGCCTCCAAATCCACAAACACCCGATTTCACAACCGCTGCCGCATACTGGCGACCATCCCATTTTTCCATGCATTGAAATCGCCGGCTATGATGTGCAGACGGGCTTCCTTTACCAGCCAAAGGTAAAAGCAGAGGTTGTGCAGCGTGGCTATCTGCGCCCCCAGTATTTCCCCTGTGTGGATCAGGTGGCGGAGGTAGGCTTTGGTGTGGTGGCGGCTGGTGTGGCTAGTGCTGTTTTCGTCAATGGCACTGAAGTCCTCCTTCCATTTGGCATTTTTAATATTGATAACGCCCTTAGCCGTATAGAGCAGGCCGTGCCGGGCATTCCTCGTCGGCAGCACGCAGTCGAACATATCAACGCCGAGGGCGATGCACTCCAGAATGTTGAATGGGGTACCAACGCCCATCAGGTAGCGTGGTTTCTCTTTGGGTAAAATGCCGCAGACCAGTTCCGTCATTTCGTACATATCCTCTTCCGGCTCGCCCACGGAAAGGCCGCCGATGGCGTTACCCACCCTGTCAAAGGCCGCTATTACTTCCGCCGATTCCTTACGCAAATCCCTGTAAGTACTGCCCTGCACGATGGGGAACAAGTTTTGTTCGTACCCATACAAACCTGCCGTTTTATCAAAATGCCCACAGCAACGCTGAAGCCAGCGGTGGGTCAGCCCCATCGAGTTTTTAGCGTAGTGGTAGTCGCAGGGATAGGGGGTGCATTCGTCCAGCGCCATGATGATGTCCGCCCCGATTTCCCGCTGGGTATCCACGGCCGATTCGGGGCTGAAAAAATGCTTCGAGCCGTCGAGGTGCGAAGTGAAAGTGACGCCTTCTTCCTTGATTTTTCTTTTAGAACTCAACGAATAGACCTGATAGCCGCCACTGTCGGTGAGGATGGGCCGGTCCCAGCCCATGAACTGGTGTAGGCCGCCAGCTTTTTGCAAAACATCCGTACCGGGCCGAAGGTACAGGTGGTAGGTATTCCCCAAAATAATCTGCGCCTGCACCACATCCACCAACTCGTGCTGGTGGACAGCCTTCACCGCCCCAACCGTCCCTACGGGCATGAAGATGGGCGTCTCAATGTGGCCATGCGCAGTTTCGAGGATGCCGGCACGGGCGGAGGAGCTTGGGTCGGTATGTTGAAGTTGGAAAAACAAGACTTGAGGGATGTGTTTTTGTGTTTATGTATTTTGGTATGGTTGGGGTATTCAATTTTTGCCGGCATTTTTCGCCAAATCATTGAAAACCGGCATCAAAAACACCGAAACACTCAAACACCTTTTTTACAGGAGCATAGAAAGGGCAAAAGCAATCACGGTAATGATCATACCGTACATAAACACGGCATAGCAGTGGCTCAGGTAGCGGTATTTTTTGGCCAGCACCACGCCCAGGTAGTAAATGTCCTTGGTCATGGAACTGTACAAAAAGTCCTTGTCCTTTATCATCTCCATCATGCCCCACTGAAAATCTTCCAGCTTCATTTCATAAAAATTGCCGAAGAACAGCAGGTTGGCACGTCGGGCTTCGATGTCTTCATGGGTGATTTTACCTTCGGTAATTTTAGGCCGTGTCGCCAGGGTTGCCAGCACAATGGCCACTACGCAGGAGGCCAACAGCATTATCGTTGGCAGGATCAGGTTGGGGTGGTTGTCGAACTTGGGCAACAATTGGGGGACAGCGATGGAAATGACGATGGCATTGATGCTCAGCATAATGTTGGCCTTGTTGTCGGCCATCTGGCTGAGGTTGATGTGCGTACGGTAAGTGGTGCGGTACATCGTCTCTACGCCACGGCCAAGGCTGAATTGGTTCAGTTCCAGTTCCCTTTCTTTTAATATGGAGACGGGGCCGTTCTTGTTTTTTTTCTTCTTCTTGTCCTTTCTGGCCAAATCGTCCACCGACTCAACCTCTTTGGGGTTCAGCCGGAGTTGTTGCTTGCGCAATTGTTTGATATGCTTCAGCTTGCGCTCGTTGTAGAGCTCCTCGGCCACGGCGGTGAAATAGCGGTGGTTGTTCATAAAATTCAGCTCGAATTCCACCCATTCCGCTTCCGACATCAACCTGCTCCTGGTCAGCAGCAGTTCCTGCCGCAGCCTGCCGCACCTGTCCCAATAAACCTTTTTGCCCAGGTGGCTCAGGTCGGCATCGCAGATGATCTCTTCCAGCAAATCCTTGGGCTTAAATGGCAGTTTTGTGGCCATGATGCAGCGGGTGATCAGGTCGAGATCTTGTTCTTTTACACCTTGTTTTGACAAAAACGCCACCGCATAGTGGCAACTGCGCTCCTCATGGTTTTCGGCCCCCTGATCGTAGCCGCTGTCGTGGAACCAGGCTGCCAATTGCAGCAATTCCAGTTCCCGTTCGTCCAGGTTGCAGCCTAGTCCGATCTCCATCGCCGATTCCACCACGTTGAGTGTATGATGAATGTCGTGGAATACATACTCCCCACCAATTCTCTCCTGAAAAAAAGTGGTCAGGTAATTTTCCGTCAGTTCGAGGATATTGCTGTTTGAGGCAGTCATTGTGCTATATAAAATGGGTGGCGAAGTTATTGAAAAAATGTGGATGACTTCATGGTCTCATTGTTTGGGCTGCATTGAAGGCCATGAAACAATAATACCATCACTTGCACTTCCAAATCCAGTCATCAAGGGGGAAAGTCTTGGGTATGTAAGAATAGTGCCACCACTCCGTTGAGGTAGAGCGGAAATGATGTGCTGCCAAGGTTTCCACCAATAGCTTTCGGTTTCCAAGCACCGTTTCGGGATGGTCGGTATAACTGTGATAGGCTTCCTTGCCAAAGTAGTCGAAATCGGTACCCATGTCCAGTTCTTTGCCCTCGGCATCCACAATCGTCAAGTCAACGGCCATGCCCCGGTTGTGCATGGAGCCTTTGCGGGGATCGGCAACGTAGCGGGGGTCCGGCACCTTGTTCCAGAGCTTCCATTGGATGGGGCGGGGGCGGTAGCAGTCGTACATTTTCAGGCCCAGGCCCTGTTTTTGCAAGTCCCGCTGGGCCTCCAACAGTGCCCTTGCCACCTCCGGGCGCAGGAAGCAGCGGGGGCAGTCATACATTTTTTCTTTCACAAAATTGTTTGCCGTGGCATAGCGGAGATCGAGCAGGATGGTGGGGTCGAGGCGGATGATTTCTGCCCAGGCAGCGGTATCATAGTCCGGTGGGGCCGGCGAGGGTGCAGGCGCCCTGTTTTCGGCAACTGTATCCGAAGGGGCAGTGCCGGTATCTTCGGTTTTTAGTTCGGCAACTACGGGGCCGGCACCCCCCGGCTTTTCCGTTTGTGCCTTGTGGGGGCTGCTCCCACCGCATCTGAGGGCCAGGAACAACAGGCATCCGATGGCATATTTCATATCAGCAGGTTTGTTTTTTTCAGGAAGGTAAAGGTAGAAAAAGAATAAAGAAGCCAGGAGCTAGAAGAGATCACTTTGGAGGACTGCCTGGCGATGATTGGTGGGCCAATGCGCTTTGCTACAGAACAGCCGGGAAATATTCCCTTCTTGCAGGGCAAATAGTTTTCATTTACTGCTTCAGTACGTTTTTTGAAAAATTGCCCCCCAAAAACGGTCTCAAAAAATTCCGTGGCTAAAAAACCGCCCGCAGCTTTTTTACGCACGAAAGGAAATTGCCAAAACTGTGCTTATTCTTCTTGCCGCTTGCTTTTGGTCTTTGCCTTTTCGCCAACAGCTAAAGGCTAATAGCTAATGTACTTTCTTGCCCCTAGTTTCGGGAAAACCTGGCGGCGTGGGCTTTAAATGTGCCCAGTTGTCATTGATGAAAAACGAAATCATGATGATTTTCGAAATCACCATGATTTATCTTCTTGAAAATCAACGAACTTTAAAATTGAACCCGTTATTCGCATCTTTGGCTACCGGGCGAAAACAAGCGCTTTTCAAAAGCAAAACGCTTGGTAAAAAAATTGAAAAAAAACAAAGCGCCCGTCACGGCCACTTTTGCCAATACGGGATAGATGGCAAGTAAAGGCATTTTTACCAAAAAAAACATCATCAAAACGCCCAGGCCCCAGCCGACAAAGGAGAATAGCATGGAAATGATAAAGGCAGCACGGACACTGCGTTTCAGCTCGAATATGAACTTTTTTTGCAGGTAAAAATTGAAGACGACGGCAACAGGGTAAGAGATGGCATGGGCAGTGACGGGGTTGAAATAAAGCCAATCAAGCAGGAAGAACAGTGCATAGTCCACTGCCGTAGCAATGACGGAGGAGGCGAAAAATTTGCCTTGCAAAAAAGGATACTGCCTGATATAAGTGATTGGGTTTGCCATAAAAACTGCCAAGTACCGATCTGCCGACTGCCTACTGCCCACTTTTCTCTAATTCCCACTCAAAAAACGCCCGCACCTCAAGCCAGTTGTCCACCCTGGTAAAGCGCTGCTCGTCGAGGTTGTGCGAAGCCGTGAAGAGAAGGCCCTTGCCTTTGAAGTGCTCCAGGTTCCAGGCGTGGTCGTCGATCATGTAGTCGGCCTGGATGATGCGCTTGTCGCCGCAAAGGACGAGGCGTTGCCAGCCGATAAAGGGGAAGTGGTGGTCGAGCCAGTCGAGTTTGTCCCGCAGGGAGTTGCGAAACTCGGTGGCTGCCGTCACGGCGAAGACCTCGTAGTGTTCGCAGAGCCATTTCACCACCTCCTGGCTGTGTTCCATCACGGGGAGGTCGGCGAAAAAACCTTCATCCTGCAGGTAGGAGCGGATGTGGGCGGCGTTGGGCAATTGGTAAATTTTCTTTCCCCACCATTGTGACTTGTCGGGCCGCTCGCCAAAGTCTCGTTCGTAATAATCCAGGAATTTCGGGATGACGTCGGCGATGACCTCGTCCATGTCGAGGGCGATGCGCCGTTTGCGCCCGGGATTATTTTCAATGTAAATTTCCAGGGGTGTCTTGATTATTTGTTCGGTAGGAGTTGCCAAAGCAGAAGTTTTTTTATCGTTTATCATTAACCGTTCACCTCATTCATCGCAAAATTCAGCCCGATGGTGCCGAAAGCCTTCACCCCCCCGGCTGCTCTTTGCAGGATGCCGGGCAGGGCGTCCCTTTCTTCGCTGCTCCATTTGCCGAGCACATAGTTTACCTGCTGGCCTTTATGGAAGTCGTCGCCGATGCCGATGCGCAGGCGGGCATAGTCGTTGCCGCCGAGCAGTTGGTCAATGCTTTTCAGGCCGTTGTGGCCACCATCACTGCCCTTGCCCCGCAGGCGGATTTTGCCAAAAGAAAGGTTGAGGTCGTCCAGCACCACGAGGAGGTTGCTCTTGGGGATGTTGTGTTTGGTCAGCCAATAGCGCACGGCCTTGCCACTGAGGTTCATGTAGGTAGAGGGTTTCAGCAAAATGAAGGTGCGCCCCTTGTGCCTGAACTCGGCCAGGTCGCCCAGGGTATCGTTCTTGAAAACGACCTCGAATTCTTTGGCCAGAAAGTCCACCACATCGAAGCCAATATTGTGGCGGGTATCGTCGTAGTCGGCCCCCATGTTTCCAAGGCCGGCGATGAGGTATTTCATTGGATCGGGTTCGGGTCTGGTGAAAAAATGATTGAGTATTTTTTTGAAAAAAGACATTTCTGTTGTCATTTTCGGAGCGCAAAGGTAGCTAAGTAGTAGTTTGAAATGGTTCGACATCGTTTGAAAATGGTTCGACTTTGTTGTCAACTGTTGTGAATGGCTCAAACCCACCGATTTCAAACAACTTCTGATAAAGCCGAAAACGTTTATAGCTTTTAGCTAACCCAAGCTTTTCTCTTTTCTCTTTTTCCTTTAGCTTGCCCCCATGCGAAAATGGATAAGTGACGCAGTCTATTCCTTCCCGTTCCAACTGGTGGTGATGCACCTTCGGAGCAACCTGCTGCTGCTGGCCGCCTGGGCGCTGTTGGCCATGATGGTGACGGGCAACTTCGGGGGGAAGTTTGGCCTTCGCTACCTCTTCCTCTCGCCGGAATACCTGGGGCAGGTGGGCTTTATGAGCTTCTTCTATGTGGGGGTGGGCTTCGGCGCTTTCGTGATGAGCTGGAACCTGACGACCTACCTGCTCACGGCCTACCGCTTTTCCTTTCTTGCTTCCCTGGCCCGGCCTTTCACCAAGTTTGCCTTCAACAACCTGTTCATACCTATCACATTTGCGGTGATTTTTCTCGTTGCCCAGATCCGCTTTGGGATTTACCACGAACTCCAGCCCCTGCCCGAAGTGATCTGGAACAGCGTCGGCTTTCTCACGGGGTTTACCACCCTGGTGCTGGCCATTGCCCTGTATTTCAATTTCACCAACAAGGACATTTTCAGCCTGTTGCAGGGTAAAGACCCTATTGCACAGGAAGGCGGTGCCCCTGCCCCCGACCACGAAGGACACCCCGTCATCGAAAATATCAAGCTGAACCGAAACCAGTGGCGGGTGGACACCTACCTGACCGAAAGCTTCCGCCCCCGCCTCGTGCGCAGCGTGGCCCACTACGACGCCGCCCTGCTGCTGCGCATTTTCCGCCAAAACCACCTGAATGCCCTCATCGTACAGTTGTTTACCCTGGTGCTGTTGGTGCTGTTGGGCGCATTGATGGACAAACCCTCTTTCAGGATACCCACCGGAGCCAGTATTTTCCTGTTGGGCAGCATGGTCACAGCCGTGGCGGGTGCCATTTCCTACTGGTTCAGCCAATGGCGGATGACAGCCCTGCTCATCCTGCTTTTTGTGGTCAACCTGCTGACCCGCTTTGAATTTTTCCACCATAAAAACAGGGCCTATGGCCTGAATTACAAAACTGCTCCCGCCGTGTACCAACCGGATAGCCTGCTGGCCATTTGCAGTGCAGAAAACGTGGACGCCGACAAGGCCACCATGCTGGCCATCCTGGAAAAATGGAGGCAAAAGACTGGGGAGGAAAAGCCCAAAATGGCCTTCTTTTGTGTGAGCGGCGGCGGCCTGAAATCAGCCGCTTGGGCCATCCAGGTGCTACAGGCCACCGACAGCATTTCGGCAGGGAAATTTTTCAACCACACCGTGCTCATGTCGGGCGCATCGGGCGGCATGATCGGCACCTCTTACTACCGGGAACTGAATTTGCTGAAACAGCAGGGCCAACCCATTGACCTCTACAGCCGCCTGCATATTTACGATGCATCGAGGGACTTGCTGAACCCCATTTCTTTCACCATCGTCACCAACGACCTCTTCCTTCCCTGGGCCACCTTCGAGGAGGGAGGGTTCCGCTACAAGAAAGACCGGGGCTATATTTTCGAGAAGGCAATGAACGAAAACATGCACAACCGCTTTGACAAAACAGTCGGCGATTATGCCCGGCCCGAACAGGAAGCCGCCATCCCTTTGATCTTCATCACCCCGGCCATCGTCAATGACGGGCGGCGCATGGTCATTTCTGCCCAACCGGTGAGCTATATGATGATAGAGCCGGCCGGGATCGAAGTGCCGGGGTCGCTCCAGGTGGATGCCGTGGATTTTGGCAGGCTGTTCCGGCAGCAGGGCGCCCAGAATCTTCGCTTTACGACGGCCCTGCGCATGAACGCCACTTACCCTTACGTGCTGCCCAATGTTTACCTTCCCAGCGAACCAGACATCGAGGTGCTGGATGCCGGCTTCCGCGACAACTTCGGCCTTAAGTCGGCCACCCGCTTTGTACATGTATTTAAGGACTGGATCAAGGAAAACACCAGCGGCGTGGTTTTCGTCATCGTGCGGGCCTTCGACCGCCAGCATAAAATAGAAGCCACCGACAACCGGGGCGTGTTCGAGACCATGCTCAACCCGCTGGAAATCGCCTTCAAGGTGATGAGCCTGCAAGACTACGAACACGATAGCGACCTCGGTTTTATCTTCGACATTTTGGGAAAAGAAAACTTCGACATCGTACGCTTTACCTATCAGCCCAGCGAGGCGCTGAAGGATTCCCCTATTTCATTTTACCTGACGGAAAGGGAGCGGAAGGACGTGCTGCGGGCGATAACGACGGAGGAGAGTGTTCAAAGCCTGAAAAAGCTGAAAGAGCTTGTAGTTCAAAGGGAATAATGGGAAATCATCTGACCTGGGCAGCATTCCTCGCTGGTATTTATCCCTGAAAACCAGCTACTTATGTTCCATTCCAAAGTAAAATCAAAAAAAAAGCGACTTTCTGCGCACCACTATTTCACTTCCTGCACTAATCATTTGTAAGCAACGCACGGCAGGTGGTTTCAGGGAAACAGCGTCCTGAGTACCACGAAAAAACTGCCCCGTTGCCAGCCGCTTGCCTGCCGGGCCAACAGCGGTGATTTTTACAAAAAAAAGCAAAGTCCGGAACCCCTTATTTGCCTTGGCTGCTCCGCCGGGCCGGGTCGTTGTTTTGTCCAAAATTGAACCAGGATACACGCAGGGAGGCTACCTGAACGCCTGCTGGCGAGCGGCTCCTCCATGCTTTTTTTCAACTTTTTCCATTAACCCATTCCGCAGGCTTTGCTGCGGGACAAAACTATTTGTGCTATGAATAAAATGTTTGTTTTTCTGCTGTTCGCACTGCAACTGGCATTTGCGTTCACCCCATTCCACGAAGAGGCCGACTGCCACTGCCCATCCGTGGCCAATGTACAGAAGACCGGCAGCGGCAGTGGTTCCGCCTCCTGGTCGTGGACGGGTTCCTTATCGGCCACTTCCTACGAGGTTTGGTACACCCGGCGTTCGGACGGCTACACCAGCCAGCCCGTAACGGTAACGGCCACTAACACGGCTTTCAGTGGTTTGTCGGGCGGTGCCCACACTTTCTACTTCAAGTCGCTGTGCGACGGCGGTGAAAGCCAGCTCATCGGCGTGGAAGACATCATCGAGAACTGACGACGGGTCAGTGCAGGTGGGGGGACTGGCGAAGTTCCCCCGCTTTCTCCAACAGCCAGTGCTGCAGGATGGGCCGGGGGCTGGAAGAAAGTTCCTTCAAATACAGATCGAGGCCGGAACCGTCCGCATCGGGGTTGCTGGCCAGCTTAAACAATGCCTTGACGTGGTTGACGAAGCGCAGGTAGGCCTCCCTTTTCTCATCGGAGTAATGCGGGTGGTTGTGCAGGTGGTTCTCGAAGTACCGGGCCAGTTCCAGCACGTTGTCGTAGCCCTCCTCCTTGTGCAGGAAGAGGTCGAAGTGGATGCGGAGCTGGAGGGAGCGCATGCGGAGGTTGTACTTCTCGTTGGAACGCACGGAGATGAGCGCCAGTTGGCGGAGGGCATCCTTGAGGAAGGAGGTATCGCCGGTGGCAATGCCCTGTTGGTAGCGGATGGAGGCTTCGCACAGGCAGCGTGCGTCGTGGCGGTCTTTTTCCGGCAGCAGGGGCCCGTGGTCCTGCATGAAGGCTGTTGCCCAGTCGAACTCCCCGACCAGGGCGGCAGTGATGACGATGTTGGTGAACAGGTCGGGGCTGACGAGGCTGTGGGCAAAGTCCAGGAGGCCCCTTTCCACGGAAGTTTTGTACAGGCCGAACATGAAGCGGCTGTGCTCCCGGCTGCCCGAATTGGAAAAGGGCGTGGCATAATGGATGCCCATCTTGAGGGCGAACCGCTGCTCATCGGGTGCCAGCAGGGGCAGGCAGCGGTGGAGCTGGCCCGAGAGGTCATGCAGGCTGATAGAGAGGCCGGGCTGGCTGAACAGGTGGTACATGAGCTGGAAAAGCTGCACGACCGGCTGGCCGTTGGCGGACAGGTTGGCAATGGGCTCCATCAGGCGCGATTCTTCGCTGCTGCTTACGATGCGCTGCAGGAGCAGCCCTTCGGCACCGCTCTGGAGGGTGGCGAGGGCAAAATAGGTTTCCAGGTGCCGGATATGCTGTTGGAGGTAGTCGTTGTCCGGGTTGAAAAAGTTCGTCTCGGGGTGGTAGTGGAGTTCTTTCCAGAGGTGGGCCATTTCAAAATGGTAGGCCTTTCCACGGTAGGGCTGGTTGTCGAGGGCTTCCATGCGGTCTTTGACCGCTTCGCAAAACAGCCCGTAATCGCTGCGGCGGGCCAGGGATTGCACCAGGGCCTTTTGGCTGAGGTCGGGGCCCAGGTCTATTTCTGCCACGGCGAGGTAGCGTTCCAGCAGGACTTTCAGCTTCATGCGCAGGCGGCGCAGCTTCTGGTCGTCGTAGGGCAGGGGGCCGTAAAGGCGCTTGAAGAGGCGCTCGTTGGTCAGTTTGGGATGCTCCATCGAAGGGTGGAACTTGACCAGCTCCCTGAAGAACCGGCTACACTCCTTGTCGGAGTTGTGGGCGGGGGGCTCCAGGAAGCGGGAAACCACCGGTATTTCGTCGCTGCCCAGGAGGCCGATCAGGCGGTACAGTTTATAAGAAGACATGCTCAAAGTTTTGATTTACTTGTTGGGGGGGGAATTTCAGGGCGGCGAACTGCAACAAAAAGAGGGTTGCAAAATAAAACACAAACAATTGAAAACCAATAGGTTGATTAATGATTAACAAAATATTTGAACGAAAAAAAGGCGATGCAAACAGGAACAAACCCAAAATTAAAAGTTTTCCGGGGCCAGGCCGCCTTTCTACTTTCGACCCAACATCGAAACCAACCAACCATGTACCGATGCCGACAGGAGATGTACCTAAACCACCTCAAAACGATTTTGGCCCAGTGGCCCTCCCCGTACAGGGAGGCTACCTGATGGTGCCACCCGGCAGCATCGTTTTCTGCAGGGCAGCGGGCAATTATACGCACATTTTTCTTTCCAACGGGAAGGAACTGTCGCTGTGCAAACGGCTGAAAGAAGTGGAGTCCCTCCTGCCCGAAGCGCTGTTTTACAGGGTACATCAGACTTACCTGGTCAACCTGCGCCATGTAAAGATGTGGTTGAGGGAAAACGGCGACTTCCTGCACCTGTCCAATGGGGAAAAGGCCCCCGTGGCCAGGCTGCGGAAAAAGGGCCTGAAAAGCCGGCTGAACCTTGGATGAAAAAGCGGGGAGGGTGGCGCAGTCCTGAAATTAACAATTTACCTTTTGTTCCAATACCCCCCAAAAAACCAACCCCAAAACACATAAACACATAAATACTCAAACACAAAATTCACAACAAATCAATCAAGACATGAAAAAACTCATTTTACTTCCACTGCTGCTGATGATGGCAGGTGTCTCGGTTTTCGGGCAGGTGTTTATTGGGCCGAAGGCTGGTGTGACCTTCTCCAATTATGGCTTATCTTCCGATGATAAAGATGTCTATAATTCCAACCTGAATTTGGGTTTTCTGGGCGGTGTAACCTTTGAAATTCCCTTTAGCAGTAGGTTTGGGATGCAGGCAGAAGTCTATTTTTCTCAAAAAGGGGCTATATTTAGAAGAAATGAAAACGAATCAAACACCACGAGGTATCCTTTCAAATGCGTTCACGAAAAGCTGAACTATGTAGAGGTCCCGATTCTGTTCCGATACCGTTTTCAGGGCCGCCCATTAGGTGGTTTTATATCCACAGGTGGAGCATTGGCCAGGACGTTTGGAGGGAAAAGGATCGAAGGATCGAAGGAGAAAGGAACAAAACGTACCATCGAAGTCGGTTCTGGGGCAAATGACGACTACAAAGCCACTGATATTGGATTTGTCATAGGAGGCGGCCTTTCCTATGAGTTGGGTTTCGGTGAATTGATATTCGATGCACGATATATACTGGGCCTGGTGAAAATGGGCGAGGTAACCAACGACAATCCCGATTATCTGTATGGGAACGGCACCAACCGCTCAATACAGCTTTCATTGGGGATAATATTTCCAATAGGGGGGTAATATCATCAAATTCAAATACCTGAACAATGAAAAATATCATAAAATTCCCGCTATTATTTTTACTAGCTATAACCCTTTTGAATGCTTGTTCTGGCGACTGCGACCAGGATACCAAATGTATTGGAGTTGTTTGCCTCAATGGCGGTACTTGCTCTGGGGGGAATTGTGCCTGTACCACAGGCTATGAGGGTACATCATGCGAAACAGAAATGAGGGCGAAATTTTTAGGGGAATGGGATGGGACATTGGAATGTAATGATGGAACTTCGGATAATGAATATTATTACGAATTTTCAACAATAAGCGGGGATATTTCAGGAATGATTACAGACGAAGATTTTACATGTTTTATGAGTTCATCTAACCAGTTTTATATCCCTGCCCAAATTGATGGTACGGAAACACTTTCTGGTTCAGGAGAACTGATTGGTAATACATTGACAATGAATTTAAAAATTGAATACTCAGATGGGACTCCGACGCTTGAATGCACATTTATAGGAACTAAGTAATTTGTGATACACGGCACGGTCATATTTGCTTGATGCTCTCAAAACCATTAAATATAAGGTTCAGAGTTTCAGCACAAATTATCTTAGTTAATTTAATCTCCAATCTGATTGGTTTTTGCTTTTCCACAAGTTTAGATTTGATATATGGAGATATATTAATCCGGTTGGTAAATCTCACAGGAGATATTTTTAACAAAAATAACTTTAATCATGAAAATCAGCCCCTACATACTGCTTGCAGCAATGCTTATACTAAGCACAATATCCTGCACAATAGATTCAGACTGTACAATTTCTGCACCCTCCCCCTCGGATGATACATTTATCACAGGTTGGAATGCAGAAAACGAACAATCAGATTCGGTCCAGGTGTTTTTAAATGGATTTGGCGACTGTAATGGCCTGCCTTCCTCTGTACTTTTGTCATCTAAATTTCCACCTGTCGGAAACCAGGGAGCTTATGGTACTTGCGTTGCATGGGCAGCGGGTTACAATATGAAGACAGCATTGGAGGCAAGTAACAGAGGGCTGTCACCTGCTGATTTATCACAGCCCAATAACCAGTTAAGCCCTAAAGATCTTTTTTACTCAATTCCAGATGGCCTTAAAGGCAACCCTGTGGATGGGAATTGTTTTGGCACTCAATTTATTTACGCATTGGATATATTACTGAACAGAGGGGTAGCCACCTATCAAACTGTACCATATAATGGATTGGGAGATTGTTCGCAATATAATGTGCAAACTAATTGGACCAATGAAGCAAGCCAACATAAAATAAAATATTACCGCCGGATTGATCAAGATCTATGCAGTATAAAAGAGCAACTGGCCGCCAACAACCCTGTACTGTTCGGGGCGAAAGTGGGTAGCAATTTTAGTAATCTAAGGGGCGAACAGGTATTTGCGCAGCCCGATATTGACGGTGGTGGGCATGCAATGGTAATCGCAGGCTACGACGACAATCGCCAGGCATTCAGAATCGTAAATTCCTGGGGTACCGGATGGGGTGACAATGGATATGCCTGGATAGATTACAATTTCTTTGTTTCCCAATTTGTCCTGGATGGCAATCTTTATATTGCAGTCAATGAAAACGGTAATGTTGAACCTCCGGACGTAAATCCAAATGGTGGCGGCGTTGATTTGGCGGCCTGGGTTTTTTCTGACATTCCAACCTCTCCGCCAGGTGCATTTGAAAATTGGCGTGAAATTGTTTTGAATGTGTATAACATTGGGGATGAAACTGCATTTAGTTCAAAAGAATTCGAATTTACCTACCTTTATTATAATGCTTATGACGCTAACGATTGGGATGCTTTATTTTACGATTATATAAGTGATGCAAATCCGCCCGGTACTTGGGATTGTTTTAACGGCTCTTGTGATTTCAACATTAATTTACCTCCGAACGGTGGGAATTTAGCACAGATTGTATGGGGAACCCAAGGTACATTGCCAAGATCATATACTGTACCCTCTGATCTCAATGGCTATTATTATTTAGTGTTTTTTGTGGATTTTTGGGATGATTATCCAAATGAGCCCGACGAATACAATAATCTATTCTTCACTACTTGGCAGTCCCCTAAGCTATTTATTAATGGTTATTCAAATTTTAACGGCGATGCAATTGAGGATCGCAGTGCGGACACCTACCAAGGATGGTCTTTTAATAATGAGGAATCTCCCGTTATAGAAACATTAAGACAAAGCAAATACAATAACCCGGTAAATGAAAAATTTAAGAATGCTTACCGCCCGGAAGAAATCATTGCCTTTTTTAAAAAACAAAAACAAAACGGAGCTTTAGCAAGGAAAATCAACGCTTATAAACAAAGGCAAGCCAGTTCCAAAAAACCTCAATACAAGAAATCAAATTGAAAATAAGCTAAGAAATAATTTAAATACCCACTCCCACCATGAAATGCAACAACTGCGGCCAAACCAACGCCCCCAACCGCCTCACCTGTGAGCACTGCAACGCCCCGCTCAAAGGCTCCGTCATCGCCCCGGCTGGCAGCCGGAAGGGCAAGGACAGCGGCCTCAAGTGCGCCAACTGCGGCACGCTCAACGAGCCGGGCGCCCTCAAGTGCGGCCACTGCAACGCCCCGCTGAAAGGCTCCATGCTCGCCGAAGGCGGCATGAAAACGGTGGCCAAACCCGCCATTCCGACGCCGCCGAAGCTCGAAGGGATGAAGGACTGCCCCAGTTGCGGCTACCCCAACCTGCCCTCGGCAGCGGCCTGCATCCGCTGCAGCCAGGCCCTCGTGGCACAGGCCCCACCGCCACCACCCGTGGAAACACCCAAGCCCCGCCCACTGGACCCCCTGCCCAGCGGCACCGTCAACCCCTGGAGCGCCCCTACCGCCCCGGTGAACAAGTTCAGCCTGCGGCCCTTGCCCCGCAAGGACGAAAAGCCCCCGGCCAAAATGGCCTTCGAGGGCGACAAGACCGACCTCAACCGGGACAACCTGGAGCCTTCCAACAGAACTATCACCTCAAAAACCCAGGCCACCATCGAGTTCAAAGATGGCGGCTGGCACCTCAGAGACCAAAGCGCCCAAAAATCCACCTTCATCCTCGTGCGGGGGCCCATGAAGCTCCAAAAGGGCGACATCATCCTCATGGGCGACCGCATGTTCGAATTCGACGCTTGACCTATGGACTACCAGGAGCAAGACATCAGGACGATAGAACTCCGGCCGGGCCAGCAAGTGGACAGGTTCCGCATCCAAAGGCCCATCGGCGAAGGGACTTTCGGCATCGTCACCCAGGTGACCGACGAAACCTCCGGGGAACCTTTTGCCCTGAAACTCCTCAAACTCTGGTCAGTGCCAGGCCATGCCCGCAAAAACCTCGAAAGCCGCTTCCGGCTGGAATACGAAACGGGGCGAATCGAAAGCGGTTTCCTCGTAAAAAGCTGGCACTACGGCCGTTGGCAGGGCTGCCCATACCTGGTCATGGACTACTGCCCCAATGGCAACCTGCGCCAGCCCATCCGGGAAGGGCAGCCCATTGAAAAGGCTACCTCGCTGGCCACCGACATGCTGTTGGGTTTGCAGGCGCTACACCAGCACGGCAAGACTCACCGCGACCTGAAACCGGAAAACGTGCTGCTGGACGCCACCGATCGCGCCCGGCTGACCGACTTCGGCATCGCCGGCCACCTGAACGCCCGGTTTACCGTGCTGAAATCCTCCGGCTCGCCCGGCGAGATTTTCGGCAGCTACAACTACATGGCTCCCGAACAGGTGAAACCGGTCACCCGGCGCGACACGCTGCTCCCGGCCATTGACATCTTCGCCTTCGGCGTCGTCTGTTTCGAGCTGTTCACCGGGCGGCTGCCCTTTGGCGAATGGGCCCTGGAAGAGGACATGATCCCCTACCTGGAGCGGGCGCAACGGGGCCAATGGGATCACCTGCCCAGCCACAACCCCGCCGTGCCGCAAGCCTGGGTGGACATCGTGGAAGGTTGCCTGGCACCCGATCCACAACAGCGTTTCAGTCAGGTGGACGAAATCCTGGAGAGGCTGGGCCTGGCGGCCCGCTACCAAACCAGAACCACTGATGAGGACATCGGCCTGCTGGTGCTCAACGGAGAAGAGCACGGCCGCACCTACCGGCTGGCCGATTTTCCGGGGCCTGTCCTCTGCCTGGGGCGCAGCACACCGGGCGGGAACAACCACCTCGACATCAAAGAACACTATTCGGCCTACATCTCCCGCCAGCACGCCACCCTCGAAAGGCACCCCGACGGTTGGCACCTCCGGGACGGGCAATGGCAGGATCGAAACGGGTGGGCCGTTTCAAAAAACGGCACTTTCGTCAACGGCCTGGAAATAGGCCTGGCCGGCCGGAGGCTCCAACCCGGCGACATCGTCACCATCGGCAACACGACCCTGAAAGTCATTGGATTTTGAAATTTCACCATTATGAAAAAACAAGACCTGAACGTTTTCAACATCTCCTTCCTCGACCTGATGACGGGCGCCTTCGCAGCGGTGATCATCCTCTTCATCGTGGTGCCCAAGCTCAACGTCGAGGACCGGGAGGCCATTGAAAAACTGAAAAAACTCAAGGTGGAAATGCGGGAGATGGACAGCATCGTGCTGAGCCTCAAGGCTTCCATCCCCGAACGGGAGTACAACGCCCTGACCGGCCAGATTTCCAAGATGCAAACCACGATGGGCGACCTGGAACGGGAAATCGAAGACCTGCGCACCAAACTCAAGCAGGAGCGCCTTGAAAAAGAAGAACTCCAGGCCCTGGTCACCGACCTGGAACAACAACTGGCCGATGCCAAGACCACCATCGGGAAATACCTGGCCGACAACGAGGCCCTGAAAGCGGAATTGGAGCGTTTGAAAGCAGAAAACCAGAAACTCCGCAAAGCGCTCGAAAAAGTGCAGATAGTGCCGGAAGATGACAGCTCGGAAGTGACCGCCTATGTGCCGATTAAAGATAGTGAAACGGTCGTGGATACCAGCACTCTGCCGAGCAGCGACGATATCGAGATTGCCAAACTGCGTGCCCCGCTCGGCCTGGTGGCCACCTGGGGCGACGACAAAACGGACATTGACCTCTACCTGCAAAAAGGCGGCCTTATGTGCTACAACTACGTCCGCAACCGCGACATGCCCTTCGGCTCATTTGTCAACGTGAAAAAATACAAGCAGTTTTTCAATGAAAAAACCACCGAAATCATCGCCCAGGACAAGGAGGTTGTGCCCGGCGAGTACCAGGTCTATCTGCACCAGCGCTCCCCCAAGACCGGGGAAACACAGGTAAACCTGCAGATCACCTTTGCCGCCCAAGGCAAAATTCCCCGCCGCATCAACAAGGAAATCACCGTGCCCTACACCAGCGACGCCCCCTACAAAGGCGGCGGCACCCTCGTCGGCACCCTTACCGTCACCGAAGACGGCATCGCCTTCCGCGACGCCAAATAACCCTCAACGAACTATCCCGAAGCAAGTTCAGGACAAGCTCAACAACGAACAACGAACAACGATCAACCACCAACCACTATCAACATGAAAGAAAAATACGTCAGCCTATCCATCAGCCTCTGTTTGGCCATCGTGCTGAACATCGTCCTCTACCTCCTGGCCAATGCCATGGAAGACGGCAGCACCATCCACCGCATCCTGGTCATGCTGGGCGGCAGCCTCCCGGCCGGCCTGATACAGGGCCTCACCTACTTCCTGTTCTTCTACGGCGTGCTGGAGATACGCCGCATGAGCAACAACGCCAGCAAGGAAAGCCGGGCCTTCCAGATGGGCCTGCTGCCGGAGAAGGAGCAGTTCGTGCTATCGGCCGATGAGGTCAACCAGTTGAAGCACAAGATGATAGAAATCGAGCAGCGGGAGCCGTTGCTCCTGGTAGATTTGATAAAAAAAGCCTGCACCAAGTTCCGGGCGAACAAGTCGGTGTCCGAGTCCCTGGAAGTCGTCTCGGCACAGTCGGCGGTCAACCTGCGCAAGAGCGAGAGCGAGCAGTCCATCATCCGCTACATCGCCTGGGCAGTGCCGTCGGTCGGCTTCATCGGTACGGTGATAGGCATTGCGGCGTCGCTGGGCGCTGCCGACGACGTGGTCACCACGGGCGGGGTCAAGAAAATCACTGGCCTGCTGAACATTGCCTTCGACACCACGCTGGTGGCCCTGGCGCTCAGCCTTGTGCTCATGTACTTGTACCACAACCTCCAGGAGAAAGTGGAAAACCTCCACGCCAACATCGAATCGTATGTGCTGGAAAACCTGATCAACCGAATCTATCACCGGGAGCATGCATGAGCCGGCCGTCCATACCGTGCAGATAGCGGCTGCCAGCCATGTGGGCCAGGTGCGCCAACACCAGGAAGACGCCTTTTTGATAGGTGTTTTGGGTGAAACTGGCTGGTCGTGGGAGCAGGGCGGGCCAGTGGAAACTACTGCCGACGGCAGCTGCCTGCTGTTGGCCGTGGCCGACGGCATGGGTGGCCTGAACGCCGGCGAAGTGGCCTCGGCCACGGCGGTGGACATGGTGCGCCAGATGCTGTCCACCCACGGCCGGGTAGCGCCCAACGAGGCGGCGACCGTGCTGCACCAGGCCCTCCTGAGTGCCCATTTCACCATAGAAAAAGAGTCGGCAAAAGGGCAGGGAGAAATGGGCTCCACCCTGGTGATCGCCTGCCTGATAGGCGACCGCCTCCAGGTGGCCTGGGTGGGCGACAGCCGCTGCTATCGCTACCGGGCCGGCGAGGGCCTGCGCCCACTGACGAAAGACCACTCCCTCGTGCAGCAAATGGTGGACGAGGGCAGCATCACCGAGGCAGAGGCCTTTCTGCACCCCAAGCGCAACGTCATCACCCAAAGCCTGGGCATCCCCGGCCACGACCCCGAGCCGGATCAGATGGACACTTTGCTGCAACCCGGCGACACCATCCTGCTCTGCTCCGATGGCCTGAATACCATGCTGACCGACGGGCAGATGGCCCACCTCCTGGAAACCGCCGACGGCCCCGGCCAGGCCGCCGACCTGCTCATAGAAGCCGCCAACGCCGCCGGCGGGCAAGACAATATCACCGTCGTCCTGGCAGCCGTCCGGGAGCAGTTTGCCAATGTGAAAACGACCCTCGAAGCGATACCAACCGCGGCCCCGACAACGATTCCACCCAATAGGCCCAAACCCTCCCAAAAGCTCATTTTCCTGATGCTGCCCCTCGTGGCCATCCTGGCGGCCCTTGCCATTTGGTCGGCTACCCGGGAACAGGGCACACAGGACGAAGAGATGCCGCAGGCCGTGGAGTCCGACACGGCCAGGGAAACGACCGGCGATGCAGCGGAGGGGAATTTTGAAATGGAAAAGGACAGCGTCGGCGCAGCATCTCCGACGGACACGATGGCCCCGGCGGTGACGGCCCCGCCCACCGGCAATTTTGTCATCCAGATGCACACCCTGTCCACCGAAAAAAGCGCCGCAGCCGCCATGATGGGGTTGCAGAAAAAATACCCCGACCGGGAAATCAGGATCCAGGCCGTGGACGGCCAGTACAAGGTGCTTATCGCCGGCTTCGGCAACCGGCAGGAAGCAGAGGATTTCAGGAACAGCGACGAATACCTGAAGAAGGGTTTTGTGTACTTGCTGAAAGGCCCCGGCGATGACGAGGCGCAATGAGCGCCCCCCCAGAAAAGCAGTTTCGCCATTTACCTATGATTATTTGCCCATCAAAGTAAAATGGCAAATCAGCGATACTTTTCTTTATCGAGGGGCCGGGTTATCGAACCCGGCAGTTTTTCACAGAACCCGCCGGGTTTGATAACCCGGCCTCGAAGTGGAACCCGGATTATCAAACCTGCTTCGCCTTAAAAAGGGAACGAGCGAAATTATTTTATCTAAAAACTTAATTACCAAACACTTACAACTCCCAAACAACCCTCAAACAACCCTCAAACAACCCTCAAACAACCTCAAACAACCTCAAACAACTCCCAAAAAACCACCCAATTTCAACAAAAGAAAGTGTACAAGGAAAACGACATCATCTACCAGCGCTACCGTCTGCTCGAATCATTCGGGCGGGGAGGCTTCTCCATCGTGTGGAAGGCCCGCGACGAAAAAACGGACATGATCGTCGCCCTGAAAGTGTTTATGAAACAAGACCGGGACGGCATCGAACTGTGCCGGCAGGAATTCCGCAAGGCCCACGACCTCATCCACCCCTACATCGTGCGGCCCATGTTCTTCGACGAGTACCAGGGCGCCCCTTTCCTCGTGATGCCGTTTTATGAAAAAGGCACGGCCATCCAGCAAGTGGGCGAGGCAGGCGAACGGGACATTGCCCGCCTCATGCAGCAAATCGGCGCAGCGCTGGACTACCTGCATACCCGCACCAACTCCATCCTCCACAACGACATCAAGCCCGACAACTTCCTGATTTCCAACGAGGGCGAATACCACCTGAGCGACTTTGGCATCAGCGATCAGTTGCAGATGAAGCTCACCCAGACCATCGGCGGCTATTTTGCCCTCGAACCCGGCAACCAAAAGGCCGGCATGACACCCATCGCTTACCGGGCGCCCGAACTGTTCCCCTTGAAAAACTACCCGAAACAGGAGCCCTCCTCCGCCAGCGATATCTGGGCTTTCGGTGCCAGCCTCTACCAAATGGCCAAGGGAGAGGCCCCGTTCAGCGGGCAGGGCGGCCTCACACAGCGCATCGGCATGACCTCCGGCAGTTACCTCGCCAATTTGCTCGAAGAATTGCCGCCGCATATTTCCCCTGTGCTGCAAGGTTGGATCACGGCCTGCCTGGCGCTCGAACCAAGGGAAAGGCCCACGGCCAGACAACTCCAGCAAGCAGGCGAGCATTTCCTGCAGACTGGTTTCTGGCCTGCCCCACCTGCCAAAACAACAACAGCTTATTCGACCCCTGCTGAAATTCCGGCAACCTCTGCTGCGCAGTCAACAGCCCCTGCGTGGCAACCCCCGGTATATGCGCCCGGTGGCCTGGCCTATCATGCGCCGCCGCCTCCACGGCGTATGATGGTGCCGGTTTGGATATGGGCACTGGCTGCCCTGCTCCTCTGTACCGGGGCTTTTGCCATTTTTAAAACCAACCAAAATAAAACCTGTACCGGCCTGCTCGCCGAAGCCGACCGCTATTTTTCCATGCAGGATTATGAAAAAGCCAAGCTGGCCTACCTGGATGCCAGGGCCTGCGACCCCTTCGTGGCCGACGACCTGACAGAGCGCATCCGCCGCTCGGAAGTGTTGGGCAAAATAGCATCTTACCCCGCCAGCCTGCCAGCCTCGGAAGGTTTGGTGGCCGTGGGCGACACCATCCTCGAACGGATGCGCTGGGGTTTCCTCGACTCCGCCAACGGAGCCTTGAAGATTGCCCTGCGCTACGACTCTGTCCAGCCATTTTTCGATGGAAAGGCAACGGTCTGGAAAAACGGTGTGCCTGCCTTCATTGATACCAACGGAAAAGACCTCCAGGATGCCAATTTCACAAAAAAAGGTCAAGACTTCCTGGCCGATGCAAACCATACAGCCGCTAATGATCCCGAAGTGCCAGCCCCTGCAACTGCCCAGTACCGCCCCGTTGGCAAAGTGGATTTTTCCATCTCGGAAACCACCGTGTACACCGGTACGCCCATCCAGTTCACCGACCAATCCTCGCCCCTGGGCAACGTGGCCCGGCGGGTATGGGATTTCGGCGACCAGAACAAGGCCACGAGCCAAAAGGCAAGCACCAGCCACAGCTACAGCTCGCCCGGCACCTACCAGGTAAGGCTGTGCGTGAACGAGGGCAACCAATGTTCCGGCAGAAAAACCATCACCGTCATTGCCGACCGCCCAAACCTCGAACGGGAAGGCTCGGCTGGCTACGACGAAAGCCTCCGCAGCCGCTGCCTGGCAGAAAAGGGCGACCCAATATGGAAAAGCGGGGAGTGCAGGATTTCACTAAAACCCAAATCTGTGCTGGAACTGCAAAGCGCCGTGCTGTTCGGCGATGTGGGCGGCAAAGTGAAAATTACCCTATCCGGAGGGAAAGGCTCCTCCGCCTCCGTCACCCGCTATGTGAACAGGGGCCGCAGCAGCATCAATCTCGACGACCTGGGGATCACCCTCGAACCCGGCAAGAGCTACTCCCTGTCCATTGTGCCCCTGGCCGACGGCAGCGGCAAGGCGCCCCGCCTCGAAAACGCGGCGGCCTGCGCCAACAGCGATGGCAGTAGCGGCCAACTGGGCATCGCGTACGGCGGCGACGGGGTGCTGTTCAGCCTGCGATATGCTTATTGAAACGTTAGCCCGAACTGTCAGAGACCTTTATTTCAAAGGAGTTCGGCTTTAATCAGTGCTAATTCGTCTAAGCCGCCAATGGCACGAATTCACACAAACTTATTCGTATCAAATAAGTGGGATGAGCGGCTTGGCGCAAAGCAAAATTTTAAATCCGAACGGCTCATCAGATTGCTGAAATCAATGCCACAGGAATTGTCCATGCACAATAAAAATAGAAAGACCATGAAATCCACTACCCGCCCCCTGCTGTCAACCCTTGCCTTTTTGCTGATGGCCGCAGGTGCAATCTCGGCCCAGGGCATGCTCCAGACCGCCCTCGTCCGCACGGATGCCGGCATTGCCAAATCCAAAGCGGACTCATTGGCCAACGCCATGTCCACGGCCTGGGCCGGTTACGTCCAAGACGCCGGCTTGCTGAACCCCCGCACAGGGGAAGTTGACGACGAGTCCATTGACGCCTTCAAGCGCCATTTTTCTTTCAATGCAAAGGTGTTCAACGACCTGGCGGACAGCCCCGCCCCGATGCACTACTCCGACTATGTGTCGCAGGTGTACCGGCGCCTGAAAAAGGAAGGGGTGCGCGGCTGGTTCGAGGAAGCGGCCCTGGCGAGGTTGTCGTACGATGCGGCCGGCTTCTACCGGGCGGAGGTAAAGGTGGTGAAACGGGTGCTCAGCCATCTCGGCACCAGCAGCCAGTTGGGGGTGGACAAGGAGCGCTGTTTTCAACTGGTTTACAAGTTTGAAATACCAGAGCACAAGTTCAGTGAGGCGGCTATTCTCAGCATAGAAGGTACGTCCTGCCCTGCCGCAAACGAGGGCCAAAAAACCTCGGTCACACTGGCCGGGCTGGGGCAGGTGGCCTTTCCGTTTTTTGGCTACGACCTGGCCGTCGGCGCCCCGCTGGCCGATTCTTCCATTGACTTCAGCGGCCGGCCTTCCCTGGCCGGGGGGCTTTACCTGCGCACCACCCTGTCGCCGGGCAGCCGGTTCAGGCTGGGCGCCGGGCTGATGATCTCCAACCTGGAAGTAAAAGCCAGGGCCAACAACCTGAAACCAGGAGCAGACGGAAACACCTACACGCTGCATTCCCTGGAAGAAACCATGCACATTTCTTATTGGGACCTGATGCTGGGGCTGCACGTGCGGCTGGCCGGCCAGGAGCGCTTCCAACTGACGGCCGATGTGATTGGTACTGCCCATCTCCGCTGGAATTCCTACTACGACCGCCGGTTTTATTCGCTCGGCGCTGCCCAGCAGGAACCTACGGAGGTGAACATCCGGGATGCCGCCTACTGGACCTACAGTTCCGTCGGGTTGGGCCTAACGGCCCGCTACTTTTTCAGCCCAAGGATAGGGCTGGAAGCAGGGGCCTTTTATTCGGCGGGGCTGTCGCCCTTGTTTGGGCAGGACAAAAAGGGCGCTGCCTTCCTGGACGACCGCGCCAACCTGGACGACCTGCAACTCATTTTCGTGGAATCCTATTTTGAGAAGGTCCGGGCGAACATGTTCGGGCTGCGCCTGGGGCTGGTCGTGGAGTTGAACTGAGGCTGCGGGCGTTTTATGGGGTTGATGAGTTAATTAAAGTTGATGAGGGTTGATAGAAGACTAAATCATGGTTATTTTAAAAATCACCATGATTTGAGTGCACGAACCTCAGACTGATTACACTAAAGCATAAAAAACAAGCCATGAAATTGCCGATACATCTATTGTTCCTGCTGTTGCCCCTGAGCCCGTTGTTGGCCCAAAAAGACCCCACGCGGGTGCTGGGCAAGCCCGCCGCTTTTTTCAAGCCGGTTGAACTGAAACAGGAGGAAATCAACGAGCGCTTCAACGGCCGCAAGAACAAGGACTACTCGGGCGAGGTACCCTGGATCGTCTTTGCCGACCACGACCTGGCGCAAACCTACGACCAGCCGGAGGCCGGCCGCCAAATGCGGGGCCTCCCTTTCAAGAACTGGTTTTACGTAGCAGAAGAGGACGACGACATGATCCGCATCGGCCGGGGCGAGCTCTCCGGCCTGAAAGTGGAAAAAGGCACTTGGGACGACTTTGGCTGGGTGAAAAAATCTCAGGTGCTGCTCTGGGCCAATTCCCTGGTGGATGCCCGCACCGGCATCCACAAAAAGGCTTTCCTGCTGAACAAGGTGAACGACATCGAGCAGATAAAGCGCCTGGAAAAAAAGGAGATCGTCAAAATCTTCAACGACCCCTTTGGCGGCAGCACCATTGGCAACAAAACCATCTATGAGTTTTACTTTATTTATAAAAAAGAAAACGACCGTTTCCTCATCGCCAAGGATGCCGTGCTCACCAGCCGCTCCGCAGAGGAGTCGCTCGTCGGGTGGGTGCCTGCCAGCCGGGTGGCAGAGTGGAATACCCGCATTGCCCTGGAACCAAACTTCACCGCCGAGGCATTTGCCGAGCGGAAGGCCAACCCCGGCTACCGGGTAGCTGCCTACGGCAACGAAGAATACGCACAAAACCACGTTGACAGGGCGGCCATCCAGGTGCGGGAGGCTTATTGGGCCAACGACCCCGCCGGTGTGCCGCCCGCCCAACTGGCCACCTCCAACCCGCGCCGCTTCAAGGGCGGCGTCATGCGCTTCCCCATGCTCAACGACAACGGCGACTACTACCGCACCGGCGTCATCGGCGACATCACGGTGAAGACCATGAGCGAGCAGTTGGATAAGATCAACGAGATCAACTACTCCGGCATCGTGGAGGCCAACGAGCACAGCCGCCGGGCCAGGGACAACTACAACATCCTGCTCGTGGTGGAGGGGACGCCCGTGATGGAGCCTTACCGCCAAAGCCTTGTCGAGTCGGTCAGCACCATCCGCCGGCAGTTGTCGCAGGTACCGAATGTGCGCTTCAGCGTGGCCGTGTACCGCGATGTGCCGGAGGAGGAAAAAGGCAAGCTGTTCGACATTCTGCCGCTCACCGCCGACCAGGACAAGGTAATCAGTTTTATCAATGACATCGAGTTCGCCCGCTGGTACGACAACGACCCCTGGACGGCCATGTACTACGGCGTCCACCAGGCCGTGCTGGAAGCTGGGTTGAAAAAAGAAGACACCAACATCCTGATCCTGGTGGGCGAAAACGGCGACTACCGCGGCGACCGCCTGCGCCGTGCCAAAAACGAGGGCGACAAGACCGCCATGGAGGCCAGTACCATTGTGGACAAACTCTGCGCCCTCAACATCCACTTCATCGCCCTGCAATGCCGCAACCTGGACGAGCGCCCCGACGACGTGTACGCCCGCCAGTGCCGGAATTTTATCCTGGAAAATTCCAAATGCCAGCACGACCTCATCCGCGGCGTGCCCGAGTACATCCCCGAAATCCAGATCGTAAACCCCGACATCCCGGAGGTGACCGCCGGCAACGTGCTCGACCTGAAAGGCGGCACCACGGTCGGCACCGTCTATCGGGCCAGGCAGGGCGCCGGCCTGAGCCGAGAGGAGTACCTCGACTGGCTGGTGCAGGCCACGAACAACGTGTTCAATTTCACCGAAAAATTCTGGGACACGATGTCCCGCATCGTCAACGATGGCAACTCCATTGACGAGGTCTCCTCCGGGGCCTTCACGCCGGCCATCGCCAAGGCCATCAAGCAGTTTTACGAAGGCAGCAGCAAAAAGCAGTGGACGGAGAAGGACATTATCAACATGGCCAACCAGAAGTACAAGCTCTACGCCGAGGTGTTTGTGCCGAAGCACATCCGGGGGGCGAAGTTCGACGCCTTTTCCTATGTGCTCTTCATGCCCCGCAACGACCTGGAAGACTACCTGAACACCCTGCGCCGCCTCGCCGTGGCCAGCGAAGGTCCGCCCGACGTGCAGCGGGAGCAGCTCTTCAACACCCTGGTGGAGTTGCTGAAACAATTCACCGGCGACGCCAGCCTGCGCAACAACGACCCCAAGAACACCTCCGTCGAGAGCCTGCGCCAGATCATGCAGGGCGTGGCCAAAGAAGGCCTGCGCATCGGCGACGATCTGGACAACTTCATGATCTCCGATTTCCTAAACAAGCGCAAAATGTCGGACGAGAAAGTCAACGCCTTTATCAAACGGATCCTCAACAACACGGAAGTGCTGTCTGATATCCTCAAGGCGGGCCGCAGTTACGAGTTCCTGTACACCACCGGCAACGAGTCGTATTTCTGGGTGCCGGTCGAATACACTTTTTAGAGGGGTGAGAGGAGTGAGAGGGATGAGAGGGATATAGCAATGAAGCAATGATGAATACCGCTTTTCAAATAAACGATCTCGAATGCTGCTACCGGGCAGGCCGGACGGTGCTGCACGTGCCGCAGTTGGAGATTGGGAAGGGGAAAACAGTGTTCCTGCTGGGGCCGTCGGGCATCGGGAAGAGCACCTTTATTGAGGCCATCGGGCTGATGAACGATACCATGCGGGACAAGGCCGGCACGAGCGTGGTTTTTTATGATGAAAAAAACGGGAAACGGGAGTTGAAGGGCAGTTGGAAAGGCGACAACGACGACTTGTCGCACTTCCGCAACCGCTATTACAGCTTCATTTTCCAGCACACCAACCTGATGCCCAACTTCACCGCCGGGGAAAACATGTGCATCAGCCGCCTGATAAGGGGCGTACCGCTGGCCGAGGCGAGGGAGGAAGTGCTGGCCACGATGGAAGAGCTGAAGTTGGAGCCGGATATTTTTTATAAAAAAACCACCCACCTCTCGGGTGGGCAGCGGCAGCGGGTGGCCTTCGTGCGGGCCATCACCGCCGAGTTCGAGGTGCTCTTCGGCGACGAGCCCACCGGCAACCTCGACAAGGACACTGCCTTCCGCCTGATGACCATTTTGAAAAACAACCTCGAACGCCACCACCGCACAGCCATCATCGTCTCCCACGACCTCGACCTGGCCCTGCACTTCGCCGACCAGATCGTGCTGATGACCTTCACCGGCGAAAACGGCGAACGGCACGGCATCATCCGGCCGGAAAACGTGCTGGAAAACAAGGGCGGCAACTGGCACGACGTGGACGGGGGCCTGCTGAAAAACCCCGCTTTTTTTGTGAATGAGCGAATGAAACAATGAAACCATGAAACAATGAACCACCTGCTCCACATACTGGGCGTCCGGAAAGAGTTCCAGCAGCTCTTTTTTGCCAACGAATACCGCACCCTGGCCGGCAGGGCCAATGCGTGGGTGCTGCTGCTCAGCGCCATCCTGTTCCTCACGCTGCTGGCCCTCGGCTTTGCCATCGGCGGCATGAAGGCGCTCTCGCAACGGATGGACGACCCCTTCACCAACTGGGTGGACCTGCAGATCAGCCGCTCGGTGAGCGACGACGACATCCGGGACATCCGCCGCACCTTCTCCGCCCAGGCGATGAAGGACAGTTTTTTGCTGAAAGACGTCAGCGAGTACGTGGTGTGGCGGGAGCAGTTCGTGGACGTGGCCAGCGGGCAGCTCTTCTACCGGAAGGGCCGCACGGTGGATTTGGGGGGCGAATTGTTGCAAAAAATACTCGATGCAAAGGGCGGCAACGTATTGGGCGGCACGGCGCTGCCCCTGGCCGACACCGCCGCTGCGCTGCCGCCCTGCGGCCTGGTGGTCACGGTCCAGATGCTGGAGGGGCTGGGCTACGAAGCACCATTTTCACAGAAAAAAATACAAATGGACCTGGACGGCCGGCGCATCTACCTCGACCTGATCGCCGTGGTGAAATCCCTGCCCAACCTCTGCGACTTCGCCTGCTCGCCGCACCTGTTCAACCTGCTGACCCAACCCGCCGACGAGACGGGCTTCATCGCAGCGGAAGGCTCCTCCAACATCCTCCGCTTCCTATCGGGCGAAGGGGACGAAGGAAAAGTGGCGGCCTGGGCGGGCGGCCAACTGGGCACGGCGGTTTTTAACAACCTGAAACAATCGGATTACACCCTGAACGAACGGCAGCCGAGCTACCTGTACGAGGCCGTGCTGAACGATTTTTTGGATGAAACGGCCCGGACGGGGCTGTTGGGAAAACTACAAGCGGGGGCAGCCTTCGAGGTGCTGCCCTTCGTGGAAACAAGCTGCAACGACCAGTACGGCCACATCGCCAACCCCTACTACATGGCCTTCAACTTCGGCCGGCTCGACCGGGTGCGGGCCTTCCGGCAGTTCATGCAGGAGCGCTACGGCATTGAGATCAGCATGGATCAGGTGGAGGCGAAGGAAAACTTCGCCCTGGTGAGCCGCCTGACGCTGTTCATGGCAGTGGTGCTGTTCGTGTTTGGGGTGGGCAGCATCGTGAGCTTCATCAACAGCCTGCTGCGCACGCATTTGGAAAAAATAAAGCCGAACCTCGGCACCTTCAAGGCGTTCGGCCTGAGCAACGGCTTCCTGAAAAATATCTACGGCAAAATCGTCCTGTTCTTCCTGTCGCTGGCCACGGTGCTGGCCGCAGCCGGCGTGCTGCTGGTTTTTTTTATTGAAAAAATGCTGTCGGGCACGGGCTACCTCGACGTGGCGGACTACCGCCTACTGGGGGCCTGCGCCTTCATCCTGCTGGCCGGCCTGCTACTCACACAGTGGACCATCCGGCGGACGCTGCTGGATTCGCCGGGGAATTTGATTTATGGACGGGAAGAATGAGTGAATGAAGGAATGAGTGAATGAGTGAATCAATAAAGATTGGAAATATGAAACCCACTTTTTTCAGTTTGTTGGCAATAGTTTTAATGGGGCTGCACCTGTCTTGCAGCGGGGATGCGGGGGCGGGCGGCAACGCCACCATGCCGGTGGATTCGCTGGCGGCGCTGATCGATCTGGAGGAAACGGCCATTCCCGGGGATACGGCGGCGGTGGTTGCGTCTCCGAAAGCGGCGGCGCAAAAAGAAGAGCGCAAGCAGATCATCCAGGAACAGGTGGAAAAAAGCGAAGCCTGCAAGCTGGGCTGCCCCGGCCTGCTGGAACGCTACCGGGAAGCCGTGGAACTGGCCACCGCAAAAAAGGACGAATCAAAGCTGAAATTCTTCGTGGACCACGCCAACGACCCCTGCCTGCAGGCCTGCAAGCAGAAAGGGGAACTGAAGGAAGCCTTCAAAGCCCTGGACGACCGGCTGAACGGGGTCGGGGAAGATATTTATTGAAAATACTTTTCATCAACCAAACCTATATCTGTCATGAAAAACCTGATTCTTAAATCCATCCTGTCCATCTGCCTGGCCAGCAGCGCCTGCCTGGCCCACCTGGGCGCGCAGGACATCATCATCAAAACCAATGGAGAGACGATCAATTGTTTTGTGGAGGAGATAAGCCAGAAGGAAATCCGATACCGCAAGAGCGAAAACCTAAGGGGGCCGTTCTATTCCATTGATGTGCAGGAAGTGAACAAAATCGTTTATGAAAATGGCAAGGTGGAAGAGTTTGTAAAAACTGAAGAAAGTAAACCAAATGATGCCGAACACGTGGAGGAAGATACCGGGACACTTGAAAACGCTGAAGAAATTAAAGAACCGACGGAAGAACCGGCAACGCAGGAACTGCCCAACCCTGATGATTTATATGATAACGGATCAGCGAATACTGCATCCCAATCACAGGAAACTGACCTGGTTCCATCTCGAAAACCCAACGGAATCACCTTCAGCGTTTCTGTATTGGGCGCAGCGGATGTATTGTCAGGAGGGGGACTGAGTGCCAGGTATGAAAGGATGCTGGGCAGGCGGTTCAGCGTTGGGGGCGTTGGATACGTTCTTTCAATACAGCCTGATGAGTACGATAGTGGCGAAGACATAACGGTTGTCATGTTAGGCTCGGAAGGGCGTTTTTACTTCAATCCTGACAGCAAGTTCAAAATCTTCGCCGGCCCGGAAATACTTGCTGCTACCGATGATCTGCTGGGAGTCGTCGCCATGGCCAATATCGGCTTTCGTTGGAACACGACGCAGCGGTTTCACCTTTTTGGTGCAGCTGGGGCGGGTGCCTCTTCGGGCGAATATTCCCTGGTCAAGATATCGGGGGGGCTGGGGTTTAATTTTTAACTTTGGCCAACCCCAATAACCGGGTTTATCAAAAATCAAAACAGATGCTCAAGCTATTCAAGCTCAGTCTTTTCACCTTCCTTCTTGCTTTCAAGCTCAATGCACAAGAAAATGGCGGAATACCCGACACTGCTCAAGCCCATCTTTTATTAGAAAATGCTGCCACCTTCCAGGAGCAAGGTCAAACAGATCAGGCTATGCTGTTTGCCGATTCAGCCACCATAATCTTCTCGTCCCAATTGGGCAGCGACCACTATAGGGTGGCCGATGCAAAAGAGATTTATTCCAAATGCCTGTACGCTAAAGGCTCCTACGACAAAGCGATGGAAGTGGCCCAGGAGGCCTTGAGGATAAGAAAGAAAGCTTTAGGTGAAGACCATGTCAAGACGGGGGCAATTTACCATAACATAGGAATCATATTCGATGCAATTGGGGACAATCAGACTGGGCTTAAAAATAAATTCATAGCGCTTGATATTTACAGAAAATACTACAAAGAAACGCACCCCGACATCCTAAGATCTTATTTGGGCATCGGGGCTTCATATATTGAAATCGGGGCAAGGGATTCGGCTCAAATATGGCTGGAAGAAGGCTTAAATATGGCCAAGGAATATTTTGGGGATCGCAAGGATAATATCCTGGCACAGTACTACATGAACCTGGGTATTTTATATGAGGGGTTGAGCTATTTTGAAAAAGGCAGGGACTTCAAGCTGGCGGCGATGGAGATGAAAAAAACGCTTTTTGGAGAAGACCACCCTGAAACTGCTATTGCCTACCTCAATGTGGGCTCCTCTTATTACTTGCTGGGCAACCTGGATGCAAGTATTGAATTGATGCAAAAGGCCCTTTCCATATATCAAAAGGCATACGGCGACGATCACCCTGTTTTAGCCAACTTCTATAATAACCTGGGAGCAGCGTACAACGAAAGTAAAGAGTTTGACAAGGCCATTGTTTTTCTTGACAGGTCCCTGCAGATTTTGTTGCAAAATTTCGGGGAGGAACACCCTCAAATAGCACGGGCCTACAACAATTTGGCAGTTTCCTACGAGGAACTAGGGAAACATGAACATTCCCTTGAGTACTATGATAAGGCCGTCCAGCTATACGGAAAACTTATGGGCGAGAACGATCCGACGACCGTTGAAACAAGGTTGAACATGTGCGTACCTCTGCAAAGTACCTATCAATTTGAGCGGGCCATTGCCATATACAAACAAAGTATTCCTGTGCTGAAAAACGCTCTTGGGCCCGACCATTTTTATCTGGCTTACCCTTACAACGGCCTCGGCAATGCACTTTCCAGCATGAAGCAGTACGAAGATGCAATTATGGCATTTGATACGGCCCTGGCTATCAAGCAATCTGTGTTGGGCAAAGACCATTACGAAGTGGCTTTATCCCTGACAAACTTCGGCAATGCCTTTGCATCCAATGGCCAATTCGAGCAGGCATTGGAACAATATGACAAGGGACTGCACATAATCGAGTCAAAAAAAGGGAGCATTCCGGCAGAGACTTATTACTACTTGAAAAGACTACTACTGGAAGGGAAAGGTGCCATTTATCTCAAAATGTACCAATCAGACCATTCTGCCACTACCTTAAATATTTCAAAGAAAAACTACGACGAGGCCATAGAAGCCGCCAAGCAGCAAAAATTCGCCACCTACTCATTGGGAGCAGATTTAGTGTTGGGCAGCAGTTTGAAATCTTTGGCAGGTGGCGCTATCATGGCCCATTTTCAACATGAAAGCGATAAATATAAATGCTTCGATTTTACCGAACTGGCCAAATCCTTTCAGTTGCTGGAAGCTTTGCAAAATGAAAAAGCCTTGCATCTGGCGGGAGTTCCCGATGAATTGTTAAACGAAGAAAAATCTTTGAAAACACGAATTGGCTTTTTGGAAAAGTTAACCACCAAGCCGGAAGAATATGGAGTTTCCGATAGTTTGGTCATAGTCTATAAAAAGGAGCTTTTACTGGCAAAGGAGAAATTTGAAAAATTTATCAAAAACATGGAGGCCTCCCATGAAAAATACTTCGAATCAAAATACAGTTTGCCTTTTATACCTGTTAAGGTCGTACAGGATTCATTGCTCACCAAGAATCAAACCCTCCTCGAATTCTTCACCGGCGACTCTTCCATCTTCGTATTCATCCTAAAAAAGGACGACTATCAAATCCATGAAATCAAATTAGATTTTCCCCTCCAAGATTGGGTGGAGCAATATCAGCGGGGCCTCTACGGCTACTTCGGCGCTCCTGCCAAGGAACAAACGGACGCCCTGTTCGGCACCACGCTCAGCGATTACCTGACCGCTGCACAGAACCTGTATAAAAAACTGGTGGCGCCCATCGAACCATTGCTCACAGAAGAGGTCATCGTCATACCCGACGGGGCCCTGAACGCTATCCCTTTTGAGGCACTCCTCTCGGCCCCCCCTACCCAGGAAGACAACTTCAGCACCTACCCTTTTCTGATTCAAAAGCACCAGTTCAGCTACTGCTATTCGGCCACCCTGCTGCGGGAGATGAAAACAAAAAAGCACAAGAAAGAGCCGACAGAACCCTGCCTGGCCCTGGCCCCGTTTTACGAGGGTACCTATGCCGTGCTGGAAAATAAATTCGGCAGCTTTTACGATTCCCTTTTTGCCGTCCTGCATTTGCCGGTGGACAGCAACCTGGCCCTCCGCAGGGAATTTTCAACCCTGCCCAACTCCGGACAGGAAGTTTTTGCGGCCCATAAGATTTGGAAGGGAAAATATTTCCTCAACAAGGATGCAACGGTGGCGCAGTTCACCGCCCTCGCCCCCAACTACCGCATCCTCCACCTCTCCACCCACGGCTCCGCCGATGCACGGGCCGGCGACTATTCCTACCTCGCCTTCGCCCCCGACAGCACCGGCAATGGCCTGCTCTACGTCCGTGACCTCTACAACCTCCAGCTCAACGCCGACCTCGTCACCCTCTCCGCCTGCGAAACAGCAGCAGGCGAAATGCAGCGGGGCGAGGGCATCATCAGCCTGGCAAGGGCTTTCGCTTATGCGGGTGCGAAAAGCATCGTCACCACGCTGTGGGTGGTCAATGATGCGGCGTCGAAAGACTTGATGGAGGCATTTTATACAAAACTCCACCAGCCCGGCACCCGCAAGGACAAGGCGCTGCACGATGCCAAAATGGCCATGATCAACGGCCAGGACGATTTCAGAAAACATCCGTTTTTCTGGGCGGCATTCGTCCCAGTAGGGGACATGGAGGCGCTGCGATAGGAATGCAAGAGAATGGTTTTCCTGAAAAGAAACGGCGCAACTCCCTTTTTGGAAATTGCGCCGTTTTTATTGGGGAGGTTTTTACAAGCCCCTTTTATGAAAAATACCAGGTAGTCAGGGGATGGCATTGCGCCATGCCGTTTAACTAGCCAGGTTTATTCGGACAGCTTCACGATCCGCACCGCCTTGCCCGACTGGCCGTCCACCACCAACCGGAGGAAGTACACGCCGCCCGACTGGAATTCAGGGCCAAAGTCAACGACGCCGCTGTTTTGGGCCAGCACAGCGTTCGCCACTTGTTTTCCCAAAACATCATACACCTGAAGGCTCGCATCTCCAAAGGCATCCTTCAACTGATAGCGGATGGATACCTGCCCGTTGAACGGGTTGGGAGCGGCCTCCAGGGAATAAGCTTTTGCATCAAGCCCGGTCGTGCCGGACGCCGAAATGACAATGGTTTGGGTAGCGACACTTAGGCCGCAATCGTTGGTGATGGAAAGGGTGACCTCGTACTCGCCAGGCGAGGCATAAGTATGTACCGGGTTTTCCTCGTTGCTCGTGGAGTTGTCGCCAAAATCCCATTCAACAGCAGTGCCGCCCGTAGAATTGTTGGTAAAACTGACCTCCAGATCCTGGGTGGAAAAGGTGAAGTCCACTGCGGGAGAGAGGCAATTTTCCCGCACCAAAAAAGCATCCACGGCCGCCTCAACCAGGTGGCCGGGGTCATAATCACCTGCTTCAAAAATCAC
Source organism: Lewinellaceae bacterium (assembly GCA_020636005.1). Taxonomy (GTDB): domain Bacteria; phylum Bacteroidota; class Bacteroidia; order Chitinophagales; family Saprospiraceae; genus UBA6168. The sequence continues at coordinate 2,576,773 of JACJYR010000001.1, read as the reverse complement.
CTGCATGTTATCGGTCAGGGTAATCAGGCTGGCCAGGTCAAATTCGGGCGAGTTGTTCCAGGTGCTGGACGATTGGCTGATGGTTTCCAGCACGACTACGTCGGTGCCGTTGGTGATGCGGACGATAAGGTTGTCGTTGGGGGTGCCCGAACCGCCGTCATTGAAAAACCACCTCGCATAGGAGAGGATGGGCTGGGAAAAACCAGCAAGGTTCATTGTTGGTGAAGTGAGGATGACGGTGCCGTTGTCCACGTCGAAATCGCCGGCACCGCCGCCGCCGTTACCCGTCACGTAGCACTGGTCGCCCAGGTCGTTGGGCACGTCGAGGTCGGGGTTCGACGCTGCTCCGTTATAATTGGTTCCGACTGGTTCGCCCCGTTCCCACAGCCCGGTGCTGGCGGTGTTGGTTGCCGTCCAGCCGTAGTCGAGCACGAAGTCGTCCTTGTAGCCGTCGAGAGGGGCCAGTTCGATGATGATCGGTGATGTACCAGCACTGAGGTCAACATTGGGCAGTTGGCCGTAGTCGTAGCCCCAGGCGCCGGCTATTATATTATAAATGCCCGGTAGGATGCCCGACAGGTCGAAGGTGCCATCTGGGCCCGAAGTGATCGTGAAAGTATTTTGTGCATTTGCAAAAACAACCTGGGCATTCGGGACGGCCATACCGGTCACCGCTTCCACGGTTTCACCGGCCACGGAGAGGATAGGATCCAGTTCCACGTCCCGGATGGTGAGCATGCCGTTTTCGAGGGTTACCGAAACCGTTTTCGATATAAAGCCAACGGCGGAAAAAGTCACGTCAAAGGTGCCGGCAATAGCCTGTCCAGTTTTGTATTGCCCGGTCAGGCTGGTGGTGGCAAAGTTATCCTGTGGGCTGTCGATTTCTACGGTGGCGTTTGAGATATTGGCACCGTTAACGGAGTTGGTGACCTTGCCTTCGAGCCAGCAGGCCCTCACATAATTGGCACCGCATACATAGAGGCCATTGCCGATGTCGGTCAGCAAAACCAGGCCGGACGGGAGGAAAGGGTAAGCGCCCCAGGCACCGCTGAAGCCGCCGTTGCCGCCCAGGAAGGTATCCCAGTTGCCCACCTCAATGAGGTTGTCGGGCTTCGAGGCATCCACGATGATGCCGCCGTCGGTGTAGTAGGAAATGATCAGCCAATCGTGCCAGACGTGGACGTTGTGCGGGATGACGTTGGCGCCCATCGTGGAGATGGGGATGAAGCGGTCCAGTTCAACAATGTCGTTCAGGTCAGATATATCGTAGGAAGCCACCGGGGCATTGCCTTTTTCATCGGTGGTGAAAACGACATTGCCCGCGTCGTTCAACCAGGCATTATGGGTGAAATTGAAGGGGGTCGCCTGGGTGGCCAGCAGTTGGATGCTGTTTTTATTGGCCACGTTGTAAATGGCCAAACGCCCATTGTTGATTTCAGAAGAATACATGATGCTGTTCCTCACATAGACATCGTGGGAATAGGTATTGGGCGCTGCGACAACAAACTGGGGCGAGCCGGGCGTACTGAAAACGTCCAGGATGAGCATCCCCCCGTTGTTGAGGTTGGAGCCGGCCAGGTAGGCATAGCCGAATTCGTCAATGTAAATATTGTGCGAGCGCTCATAAAGGCCCAGGCCTGGCAGGTTGGGCGCCCAAAAAGTGGCCGTGATATTGTCGGGCGCACCGCTCAGGTCAATGACCATCAGGCCGTCGTTGTTGCCATTGTCAGCAGTGACATAGGCGAAATCCCCCCAGGTCTTGATGTCGCGCCAGATAGAATTGTCGCCGGGGAAAAAGGCCACCTCGGCTATGTTTTGGGGGTCGGCCAGGCTGACGACAGAGACGCCGGTAACGGTACCTACGAGGGCGTATTCCGTGCCGTCGTCCGGATCGACCCAGCCCCAGATGTCGTTCAAATCCTGGGAATAATCGAGTTGATCGAGCAGGGTCATATTGAGCTGGGCAAAAGACAGGGTGCCCCAACAAGCCACACAGAGTGCAAGAAGAGTTTTTTTCATATCAGGAATAGTTGTTTTAAAAAAAGGTTACGGTGAATGAAGGTTTAAGGAGCAGAAAGGCATGTCCGAAAAAGGAGGCAAAGATAATTTTTTAAAATGCCCGGCAGTATTTTACCCCAGGAAATGAAGTGGGGTTGACAATTGGACGCTGGCTTACCGGGGGCATCCGGCACACTTTAAAACCTTATAGGCATCGCTCAACCGGTCGTCCACCCGGAAAACCACGAAATACACGCCGGAAGGGTACGCTACCTGCACTTGCACGGAGCCACGCGAGGTTGTGAGAGAAGTTTCGTCCACCAGTTGCCCCAGCGTATTGAAAACCATCATTTTCAATTGGTTGAAATTTTTTTCAACGGCATACTCCACCGTGAACTCTGTATCGAACCAGTTGGGATAGACCCGCATTTTCACCAAATCGCCATCCAGTACAAAGCGGTCGTCGGGAAAACCTTCGCTGATTTTAAAATTATCTACGCCGGCCTCCACCACGTTGCGGGATTCGGCACGGTCGGAAATCTGGAAGCTGATGCGCATGTCGTCGGTCAGGTCAATCAGTTTGCCCAGGTTGAAGGTGTCGGAGGATTGCCAGACCTGGGCATTGTTGCTGTCGGCGGTCATGGTTTGCAGCACCACCGATTGGGTGCCGTTGCTCAGGGTGACAATCATGGTATCGTTCGGGGCGTTGCTGAACCAGACGTCGTAAAACCAGAAATCAAAAGAGAGCATGGGCCGGTTGTAGCGGCTCCGGAGTTTCATCGGCGGGGAGGTGAGGATGGTGGTGCCGTTGTCCACCTGGTCGTCGAGGAAGTTGGTGCCCTGGTTGCCGGTGACAAAGGCCCGGTTACCTTCATCGTTGGGCGAGTCGGCGGTGGGGTTGAAGATTTCGTTGCCGATGACGACGCCCTTCGGCAAGCCCCGCTCCCAGTTGCCGTTGGTGGCGTCGCCGTTCACGGCCCAGCCCAGGTCAGTGTTGAAGTCGTCTTCGTAGCCGGGGGCTATCTTGTAAACGACTTCGGCATCGGTCTGCAGGGGCTGTTCAGCGGAAAAATTCAGGTACCCCCATTTTCCCACGTACACCTTGTAGTTGCCGTGCAGGACATCGGGCAGCAAAAAACCGCCGTCGGCATCGGTTTCGGAAGTGTAGGTAAAGTCGCTGTTTTCTACCAGCACCGTGGCCCCGGCAACCGGGTCGCCCGTCGCCTGGTCAAGTACCTTACCATTGATGGCATGGGGAGGGAGCGGTGCCATTTGGGCATCCAGGTAGGCCACTTCGCCACTGGCAAGGCTGGTAGAAAGCACCTGATCAAAATAGCCCCGTGCCCTGAAATGTACCATGAAGCCGCCCGTCGCCAGTTGCCCTGTTTTATAGGCACCAAAAACGTTGGTCGTGGATGAATTGGGTTCGGACGACTGGATGGAGACGGTAGCATTGGGGATAACTGCGCCCGTGACAGCATCGGTCACTTTCCCTTCCAGGTAAGCCGCCCGTTTGTAGGTAGGTTTCAGCACAAAAAGTCCCTGCTCGATGTCGCTGATGGCAATGAGGCCGGATGGGAAAAACGGATAGGCGCCCCAATCGCCGTGAAAGCCATTGGTGTAGGCCGTGGTGGGGTCGAAGTGGCCGACTTCCACCAGGTTGCCGGGCCGGTGGGCATCCACGATGCGGCAGCCATCGGTATAATGCGAAATCACAAGGAAATCGTCTTTTACGTGCACATTGTGCGGGATGACGCCCTGCCCCAGGGTGGCCGCCGGGCGGTACTCTCCGAGCAGTTGGATGTCGCCGAGGTCGGAAATGTCGTAAGCGGCAGTGGAGGCATTGGGCTTTTCATCGGTGGTAAAAAGGGTTTTGCCATCATCGGAAAGCCAGACGTTGTGGCAAAACTGGTAGGGTGTGGGTTGGGTGGCCAGCAGCTTAGGGCTGGACTTGTCGGATACATCGTACACGCTGAACTCCCCGGCAAAAATTTCCGCCGAGTAGAAGATATTGTTGCGGGCGTAGCTGTCGTGGGAGTTTACATCGGCACCAAAGCCGGCGAACTTTGGGGTGCCGGGTTGCGAAAAAACGTCCAGGAACACCACGTTGCTCGTTTCCGTGTTGCAACTGGAGAGGTAGGCATAACCAAATTCGTCTATCCAGATGTTGTGGCAGTTGAAAAGGGTATCTGTTTCGCCCGGCAGTACGGGCCGCCAGTTGTACCAGGTCACCCCATAGGGCAGGTCGGACAGGTCAATGACCAGCACACCGTCCCTGGCCCCCGGTTCGTCGGCCACCACATAGGCGAAATGGCCCCAGGTCTTGATGTCCCGCCAAATGGAATGATCGCCTGGGATGTATTGGATCTCCACCGGGTTGGCCGGATCGGCCAGGCTGACGACGGATACGCCACTGCGCAGTCCCATCAGCACGTACTCGGTGCCATCGGGCGCTGTGTAGCCCCAGATGTCGTTGGCCAGCGAAGGGTATTGGATATGCGAAACCAGTTCGAGGTTCTTTTGGTCGTATTGAGCAAAAAGGGAACACATGCCCAAGAGCAGAAAGGAGATGAAGATTATTTTTTTCATAAAATATTGCTTTGGTAATGGGCGGTCGGGCCATGCAAAGTAAACGTTTTCCAGCTTGTTGGATTCCTTATTAGGGGAAAGGAAGGTGAGAATTGTCCTTTATTGACCAAAATCGTGATTGTGCGTTTGGGTGTTTTTGTGTCGTAGATGGTCTGATTTTCAGGCAGATGAGGGCCGCTTGCGCAAAAAACCGGAAAGCCTGAGGTAAATGATATAATTTTTATGATGACCTTTTTTGGCCTGGCAGCATTATTTGTATTACCACAGTTAGTAATGAAATAACAGACTGGTACCTAAACCTCCCGCCATGAAAACAACCTGCATTTTGCTACTCGCTTTTTTGATCTGGCTCCCCTCAAACGTAGGGTCGCAAACCATTGACAACATTGAAAAACAACTGCAGCCCCCCCGCAATGGTGAAAATGTCAATGCATCCGGCGGGGACGAGTGGTTCTGGATAGAACTGCTCTTCGAGATTGGTTACTACCCCACGGTCGGGCTGCTGTTTGGTTTCGAAAACGAACCCAGCCCAAGCGATATCGAGTTTTCCGATTTCCCCTACCAGGATGGCCAGGCAGGCCTTTACCGGCCGCTGTTCGATCTTGGCAAAGACATCCGTACCCAGGCCCTTTTTCATTTTCAAAACAATGAGGACAACCTTTACGGCGGCTTTTTCCAGGTCAAATTTTACCCTACCCGCTTCCTGGCGCTGGACGTGAACCGCCTGCAACTTTTTGAAGCGCTGGAAAGCGGCGGCAGCGATCATTTTTCCATCACCAATTTCAACGTGCAGTACAACCGGATCAGGCACCCTAAATTCCACCTGTGGTGGGGCGGCGGCCTCATGCTGCTCGATGGCCAGGCGCTTTACGGGAGCCCTTCGGCTTCGATGGGCTTCACCTGGTATTTCAAAAAACCACTGAGCCTTTACGCCGATACCCAGTTTGGCTGGCCCAACGGCGTGTACAGCCGGCAACACCAGGCACGGGTACAGGTACACCTCGACCGTTTTATGGTCTATTGCGGGTACCAGGGCACCAGGGTGGGCAACGTACGGATTCGCAATTGGGCCATCGGGTCGGGCATTTGGTTTTAGGTCGGAACAGGGAAATTTGGAACTTTTAAAACACTGATTTTCAGAGATCTCCTGATTTTATTATTTCCTTAATAAGCCTGTTTCGCTTAGAGAGGGATGGCACAAAACAACTTTATTCCACCACAAAATTCACCTTATCCACGCCCGAATTCCCCGTTTTCGGGTCGAAGGCATATACGATGATCTCGTAATTTCCAGCTTCTGTTGGCCGGGCTTCGCCGGTAAAGGTGTTATTGGCGGTGTTATTCAGTTTTACTTCTGCCAGCCGCTTGCCATCTTTTTTTAACCAGGCCTTCACGTCGAAGCCTTCGCCGTCCCACAGCCCGCCCGGGCTAACGGTGCAGCCGCACATCATTACCACATTGACCTCAATGGCTACCTTTCCCCCGCTGTTTTTCAAAGAAACCGCCTGATGGGTGCGTGGTGCGAGCACGTCCACGATAAAGCCGGGGATTTCCAACACGATGCCTTCGCCCAGGATGTGTTTGCCGGGGATGAGCCAAAGTTGGGTGGTGGCTATTGCCGTGGCTTGTTTGCGGGTAAACGGGGCATGTGCCTCGATAGTGACGAAAGTAGGTTCGGGCAGGTTGAGCAGGGCCTCGAACTTGGCAGCACCATCCGTTGCTATTGGCTTGTAACGCTCATGCGGCGTGGACATAATGAGGTTGGTGTTACCCGTGCCGCCTTCCGTCAGGCCCTGGGCAAGGATTTCCCCGGTGTCGGCCTTGCGGAAGACGATCAGGGCGCCGCCTATGGAAGAACCGATGAACTTGGCGTCTTTTGCCTTTGCCCGCACGTAGATTTGGGTGGGTTGTGAAAACGAAGCCGTGCCGAAAAGGAGGGCTGCCAGCAGCCAAAAATATTTACCCATTGTGTTGGCGATTTTTGTCAAATTGGTGAAGAAAATGAGTTCCCTGCAAACTTACTACTTTTGGCCAAAGCCAGGCCATTGGCAAAACGCCAAAGCCGGTTTACCTTTGCCCGGCTTTTATGATTTTGGCCGTTGGCCGTTGGCCAAACGTTAGAGGCAAAACGCCAATAGCTTGTACAAAAAATCTGGCGGCGTGGATTATACAAAACCGAAACCAGTTCGCAGGTGGTGCAGGGCCTGAACCACTTTACGGGTATTTTGCCAACTTGCCTGCCTGCCAGCTCGCCTACTCAAAAACTATGTCCATCAACATCCTCGACGGCGTACATCTCGATGACATTTCCGTTTCAAAAGAAGCCCGTGAACTCAGCGACTGGGTAAGGGACGGCAGCCAAAAACTCCTGGACAGGGTCGGCTATTACGAGGACATCATCAGCCTCGAAATCGGCGACACCACCCTATCACGAGCCAGGAACATCGAGCGGGAGACAGGCCTCCGCCAGCTTTACCTCAAGTTTGAGGGTGGCAACCCCACCGGTACCCAAAAAGACCGCATTGCCTTCGCCCAGGTGCACGACGCGCTGCGCCGTGGCTACGACACCATCACCGTGGCTACCTGCGGCAACTATGGCGTCGCCGTGGCCCTCGCTGCCCAATTGGCGGGTATGCGCTGCATCATCTTCATCCCTGAATCTTACCATACTGACCGGGTGAAAGAAATGGAGCAGGTGGGCGCTGAGGTCAGGCGGGCGCCTGGCTCGTACGAGGACACCGTCGTTTTTTCCAGCCAACAAGCCGACAGCAACGACTGGTACGATGCCAATCCCGGTGGCCAGAACACTGCCCTGCAGCTCATTGCCTACGCCGAAATTGCCAACGAAATCTACGACCAGTTGAGGGATGCCCCCAAAGTGGTGGCCGTCCCCGTGTCCAACGGCACCTTGCTGGCCGGCATCTACCGGGGCTTCGTGACGTTGTACAAGCGGGGCCGTACCTCCAGGATACCCAAAATGATAGCAGCCTCGTCATCCCACAAAAACCCCATCATCAGTTCATTCAAAAAGGGCCTCGACTACTGCGAAGACCTGCGCCCCGAACAAATCAAGGAAACCAAAATCAACGAGCCGCTCATCAACTGGCATAGCTTCGACGGGGCGGATGCACTCTGGGCCATCCAGGAATCCACCGGTGATGCCTTTCATATCAGCGACCAGAAAATGCTGAAATACGCCAGGCTGCTGGGCGAGAAAGAAGGGCTGAAAGTGTTGCCCGCATCTACCGCAGGCCTGGTAGCACTCATGGAAATGCACCAAAAAGATGCCTTTGAACCGGACCGGTTCGTGGCAGTTTTGACAGGAAAAGATTAATAACGGGATTTGGTAAATGAGTCCATTGAAAAATTGGGTCTGGATTCCTGCCTGATTTGCCAATTTTCCAATTCACCAATTCCTCAATTCACTAAGCATGAAACCACTCGACGGAAATGCCATCGTCTATTGTCAGGGCGCATTCAACACGCCAAACGGGAAAACTGCCCATGGGCTGGTCCGCTTTACGGAGCGCTACCAGGTACTTTGTGTAGTTGATGAAAAACATGCTGGCCAGGACGCTGGGGAAGTCCTCGATGGCAAAAAGAAAAACATCCCCGTGTTTGCCTCGGTGGAAGAAGCGCTGGAAAAGGTGGGCAACCAGGCACAATACTTCGTCATCGGCATTGCCCCCGACGGCGGCAGGCTGGCTCCGCCCGCCCGCCACGATGTGAAGACTGCCATCCGGCACGGCCTCCATGTGGACAGTGGCCTGCACGATTTCCTGTCCACCGACCCAGCCATTTTGGCATTGGCCAACGAAAACGGCTGCCGCATCCGGGACATCCGCAAAACGCCGGATCGGGACGTGCTGCATTTTTTCTCTGGAAAAATAGAGGAGGTGGATTGCCTGAAACTCGCTGTGCTTGGCACCGACTCGGCTATCGGCAAACGAACCACTGCCTGGATCATCGTCCATGCTTTCCGGGCTGCAGGCCTGAAGGCCGAGCTAATCGGCACCGGCCAAACCGCCTGGATGCAGGGGGCAAAGTACAGCATGGTGATGGATTCGCTCATCAATGACTTCGTTTCGGGCGAAATAGAACACGCCGTCCACGAAGCCTGGAAAAATGAGCGGCCCGACGTCATCGTCATCGAAGGGCAAGGCAGCCTGATGAATCCGGCCTACCCTGGCGGTTTTGAAATCCTGGCGGCGGGCCGGCCCGATTACGTCATCCTGCAACATGCACCAAAGCGGGTAGAATACGATGGCTTCCCAGGTTACCCACTGCACCCCCTACCGGAGCAGATCCGGGCAATAGAAATCATTTCCGGGAAAAAAGTCATCGCCGTCACCGTAAACCATGAGGATATGCAGTGGGAAGAGATACCGGCTGCCTGTGCAAAAATAACGGCAGAGACCGGCCTGCCCGCCTTCGATGTGCTGGTGGATGGTGCTGATGGACTGGTTAAAGTTTTGAAGGAAAAACTGAAATGAAAATAACCCACCTCGAATGTTGGCTCCTCGAAATGCCGCTCACGGTGCCGTACACCATTGCCTACGAGAAAATAGAACAGTGCGTGAACGTCATCCTGAAAATAGATACAGACACGGGCCTGACCGGATGGGGCTGTGCCGCACCGGATCTGCCGGTGACCGGTGAAACGCCGAAAGGGGTGCTGCACGACTTTGAACATGCCATAGCGCCCTGGCTGAAAGGCATGAACCCCTTCCGTTATACGCTGATTGACAGGGAACTACAACAGGTTTTACCCAAGAGCCTGTCCGCCCGCACGATGGCCGACATGGCCATCTACGACCTGATGGCCCAACAGGCGAAGGTGCCGCTGTACCAACTGCTTGGCGGATACCGGGAAAGCATCCCTACCAGTATTACCATCGGCATCCTGCCGGTGGAAGACACCCTGGCCAAGGCGAAGGATTTTATCAGGCAAGGTTTTTTTATCCTGAAAATAAAAGGGGGGAAAGACGTGGAGGAAGACATCGAAAAAATGGTGAAACTCCGGGAGACACTCGGCCATGCCATCGAACTGCGCTTCGATGCGAACCAGGGCTACACGGTAGAGCAGTCGGTGCGTTTCATCAAAGAGACCATGGACGTGGGCATCGAACTGTTTGAACAGCCGACGGCCGGCACCGCTTCCGAACTGCTCGGCGAAGTGACTTCCAAAGTGCCCATCCCTGTGATGGCCGACGAAAGCCTGCTCAGCCTGAAAGACGTATTCCACCTGACGAGCAACAACTGGACGGACATGATCAACATCAAACTGATGAAAACCGGCGGCATCACACAGGCGCTCCACATCAATTCGGTAGCGAAGGCTGCCGGCGTGGAGGCGATGGTGGGCTGCATGGATGAGTCGGCGCTGAGTATTGCCGCCGGACTGCACTTTGCGCTCGGCAGGCACAACGTGAAATATGCCGACCTGGACGGCCACCTGGATTTACTGGAAGACCCCTTTGCAGGGTTGGTGATTTTGAAAAACGGGGTGCTGTACCCGGCGGAAGGCAATGGGTTGGGGGTTGCCCAGCGGTGAAGCTTTTGTACGTCTAAGATCCAGGTGTTTTTTGTGTGCTTTTATTCTGGTTTTCAATAAGTTAAGTGGTATTTTTTCGGAAATCCGGAAAGACGTTTTCGTTTTTTATTGAAGAAAGTTCCGCTTAGGACGCTGGACCATAATCTCCCCCGATAGTTTTAACAATTGCCCGCTTTCAAAATTCCCTTGTCCCGCCTGCAAGCATAGCACGAGATTTTTCAAAAAACTGTGTCAATTTCTCACAAGTGATTGATTGTGACGGTATGTTTTTTCAAAAACACACCCCTCTGAGTGGTCTCCATACCACCATCCTGCACATATCTCAAAATAGTATAATCCTGTGATACTCCTGTGACACTTCGACCCGACCTTTGCACCGATACTTTATTAACTCAGGAAGGAAGGCAATGAACATCCAACTGCTTTAGCCATTTGAAAAACAGATGGAAACAATGACCGCTTTTGGCAAGCCTCCATGCCTGGATTTATCAATGAATGAGCGGTTGGGTGCCATCAAAGCCTGCCTACACTACAAATCTAAAATTTACCAAATTATGAAGAACATTCTGCAAGTAATCACCCTTTTGGCCTTCATCTTTTTTATAGCCTCCTGTGCAAAAGATCAACTCACTGAAACTCCCCAGGCACTTGATGCAGAGGGGACAAATGCTTTCCTCGACGATGCCGGCCTGCTGAAGGCGCTGGCCCTGGAAAACGAAATCGGGACAAGGGCAAAATCATCAACCCTCTACACATTGAGCAACGAAGCGGCAGGTAACCAGGTCATTGCCTTCGACATCCATCCTGACGGCAAGATCAGCGAAAAGGGCAGGTATAGCACTGGAGGCACCGGCACGGACGGCGGCCTTGGCAACCAGGGCGCCCTGGCATTGGGCCTCGGCGGCCATCTGCTCTATGCGGTAAACCCCGGCAGCAACGACTTCAGCGTATTTTATGTACAAACCGATGGGGGGTTGATCCTTAAAGACAGGGTGGCTTCGGGCGGTATCCGCCCGATCAGTATCACCGAGCGCAAAAGCATCATCTATGTGCTGAACGCGGGTGGCGATGGGAACATTTCCGGCTTCGGCTATAACAACCAGGCCCAACTTGTCCCCATCCCCAATTCTACCAAACCACTGAGCAGCAACGCATCCGGCCCGGCGCAGATTTCTTTCAGTTCCAACGGCAAAGCCCTTGTGGTGACAGAAAAAGCGACCAATACCATTACTTCTTACCGCGTATTGCTTAACAAGCCCTGGAACATGAACACCTTCCCGGCTGCCGGCGCCACCCCGTTTGGTTTTGCATTTGGCAACAACAACAACTTCTATGTGTCGGAAGCCGCCGGCGGAGCGCCGGGAGCGAGCACCATCTCCTCCTACCATGTGGACAACAACGGCAATGTGGCCCTGGTGGATGGCCCCCTGCCGACCAACCGCACGGCCGCTTGCTGGGTGGTGCTGACCAACAACAGCCGCTTCCTGTTTACCACGAACACCGGCTCAAATGACATTTCTACCATCGGCGTTTCAGGATTCGGCGGCCTCGACCTGTTGGCAGACATCGCCGCCCCGGCTTCCTCCACGCCTATTGACGCTGCTTTGGACAATGATTCCAACTACCTGTACGTATTGGCAACGGGTGGCAATACCATCATTTCCTACAGCGTGAGCAACCAGGGAGCGCTCAACCAAATTGACGTGGATGGGGGCGGGCTGCCCAATAACATGACAGGACTGGTGGTTAGGTAATCCACTATTTTTCCCCAAATAAAAAAAGGAAACCAGGGGTGGCAACATCCCCAGTTTCCTTTTTTTGTTTCAAGGCTCCCTTTTAAATAACGATGAAAAAATAACTTCGCTATTTTGATGTTAAAACCCCAGTACTGGAAGGTTTTTTTAAAAATAATCCCGATGTGAAATCGGGATTATTTTTCCTTCGATCCTAAATAACGCTGTTACAAACAAATGATGTGCAGGTTTGAAAAACCCTGATTGTAAGCAGCGGGATGGAAAATTCCCTTTTCAGTGATGATCAAGTATGGAAAACCTCAATCTCGTGGGTGCGGATGACGAGATCGGTAAACTTGCCCTTGAACCGGGTGGCTTTCACAATGTGGTTGTCTATCCAATGGTAGTTGCCACCCCTTGGTTTGCCAAACAGGATACCGTGGTATTTAAAACCGTGTTTTTCGAGCCATGCCTCGGTGATGGTGCGGTGTTCCTCCGTGCGGGAGGTGAAAAAGGTAATGACATGGCCTTCCTCGAACCATTTGTTGACGATCTTGAGGGCATCGGGATAAGGCGGCACGATGGACATCCGCTCCGGCTCCTCATTGGGCACATCGTCGCAAATCGTGCCGTCAATATCTATGAGGAAGTTTTTTTGCTTTTCAGGCAGCAGGGGGCTTATAGTTTCCCCTTTTTCGTTGAAAGCGGCTACCAGCTTATTGGAAAGATTCTTTTGTTGCATATAAGGATAAATTGGTGAAAACCTTGCCGGTAGGGCAAGGCCTTAAGTGTAAATTTGACGCAAAGTTAGCAGTTTCCGTTAAAAACACCGCCCGTTTACTCGGCCTTGCCATTTAACAGGCTTTTTTCCGCCGCCGTTTTCATGGCTTCGAAGTTTGCCTGAACGGCCCGGGCGAGTGAATCCGTATTCAAAACCACTTCTTTTTGCGGTTCCCCCATGAGGCGTGCCGGCCTTTCATTGGGGGCCAACACTACTTTTCTTTCCAGCGCCGCCACTTCTCCATTGTCCATAAAATAACAGACAAATTCCCGTGCGCCCGGCGGGTTGCCTTCGAAAATCCATTCCAGGTGCTTGAGAAAAATGACTTTCCCGTTCTCCAGGTAATAGTAGTCGCGGTCTTCTTGCTTTTCTTTGTACAACGAAGTAGTGAGCCGCCTCAGCTGCCCTTCGGACTCTACGAATGCGATAGCGTCTTTTTTGTTGTAAATATTCGGGGAAAATTTTTTTACCTGGCCGGCGCCGATGCCTCCGTCAATGTGCACCACCATGCTGTCTATGTTTGCTTTGGATGAAAGTTGTACTTTCTGTTCGGAAAGCATAGGTGCTGATGGTGTACTTTCAGGGCTTCCGGTTGGGCTGGTGCCACAGGCTGCTGCAAAAGTGAGCGCCGAGGCGAGGGGGATCCATGTTTTTTTCATGTTGTCAATTTTTTGTCCAGCGTTGTTTTTCAAAAAGTATGCAAAACTGGGGATTTTGGATTTTTTTGATAATCCTTTTGCCCAACGGGCGTACTTTGCGATCCGCTGGAAAACCGCACTCGAAAATTGCGGGCATTGATAGCATTGAATTTTCTCACTTGCTGTTGTCAGACAGGCCGTAGCTCGGCCCGGCAGCCATCATCCCAAACCCAAAAGCACATAAACACCCAAACACAACCCATTCCCCCTGGCAAATGAAAGAAACCGCCTTCATAGCGCAGAACGAGCAGAAATGGAAGGAGTTCGAGCAGATACTGGACGGGCAGCAGCACAACCCCGAAAAGCTGAACGAGCTTTTCGTGCAGGTAATGGATGACCTCTCCTACGCCCGGACTTTTTACCCCAACCGGTCCGTCAGGGTTTACCTGAACGGCCTCGCCCAAAAGGTTTTTTTCAACCTTTATAAAAACAAGAAATCCAGGCGAAGCCGCATCGCCGCCTTTTGGCTCGACGACCTGCCCTTCCTGCTGTACCAGGCCCGAAAAGAGTTGCTCCTCTCCTTCGCCGTATTTTCCCTGGCCGCCGCTATCGGGATGCTCTCTTGCGCTGCCGAACCCGACTTCCTGCGGGTCATCCTGGGCGATGCCTATGTGGAAATGACCGAGGAAAACATCCGATCCGGCGACCCCATGGCCGTTTACAAAGAGCATGGCGAGTTCAACATGTTCCTCGGCATCACACTGAACAATATTTTGGTAGCATTCTACACCTTCATCCTGGGACTTTTTTACGCCATCGGCACCCTTGGCCTGTTGCTCCGCAACGGCATCATGTTCGGGGCTTTTCAGTATTTTTTCATTGAAAAGGGCCTGTTCCAGGAGTCGTTCCTCACGGTTTGGATGCACGGGGCTTTCGAGCTTTCCTCCATCGTCATTGCCGGGGCTGCAGGCCTTACGATGGGGCGGGGATTGGTGTTTCCCGGCACCTTATCCAAGTTGCGATCCTTCCAGTTGTCGGCCCGGCGGGGCATGAGCATCATGGTGGGTACCATTCCCCTGTTCATCGCCGCCGGTTTCATTGAAAGCTACCTTACGCGCTACACGGACACTCCCGACTTTGTGCGGGGCATTTTCATCTTTTTGTGCCTGGCCTTTGTACTCTTCTATTTCGTCCTGTTCCCACAGCTGAAAATGAAAATGATGGCGGACACGGAAAGGGAACCCATCAGGTTGTCGCCGGACGCCGATCGCAGCATTGACTATTCGTCCGTCAAAACGACCGGGGACATTTTTACCGACGCATTTATTTTTTACAGGAACCATTTCAAGGCAATAGCCAGGGCGGCCCTGGCCGGGGCCCTGGTTTATTGCGCAGGGGCTTTCTCCCTGGCCAGGGTAGGGCCGGTACAGTTGTTCCTGTTCGATGACAGGATGTTCGGCACCATGCAGGCACTGCCAGGTTTCTTTGTCAATGAAAACCACCCCTGGCTGTTCCCTCTGACTGCCTTGTGCCTTTCATTGGCAGCTTTTACCGTCCATTTTCTGGTGGCCGGGGAGGCCTCCGGGGAGCGTCTTTTTGGCAGGCAAGCCGTGGTTGCTTTTTTAAAAACAGCCCTTGTTGCTGTCCTCTTCAACCTGGTTTTGCTGACCATGGACTGGTACACTCTCTTATTGGTCCTACTCGCCTGCCCTTTCCTGTTCCTTTGGTCGCAGGTGATGGTGGCTGAAAAAACCAATGTTATGGCGGGATTGGGCAGGGCTGTTTCGATGATTTCGGGTGGCACGTTTGGCACCATGTTCGGGCTGATGTTCACCCTGATGTTGTTCGGCAGTTTGTTTTTCCTTGTGCTGGACACAGGTTTGCTGTGGTTTATACTGGACTTTATCAACCTCAATTTTTACCTGTCGCCTGAAAACGGGCAAATTCTCTCCGTCCTGTTGATAACCTTCCTTACCATTTTTGTACTGCTCCTTATTTTTATGCTTTGGGTAGTGGGTTGCAGCCTTCAGTACTATTCCGTGTTGGAGATATTCGATGCGGGTGCCTTGCAGGAGCGCATTGACCGCATAGGCACCAAAGAGCGGATTCGGGGGATGGAACGGGAAGGGTAAGGATCGAGGGAAATACAGCGCTGGAGGGGCAGCCGTTTATTCCCCGTAATACTCTACGAAGATATTCTCCGTCTCGTACAATTTGATGCAGTGGAGCTGGCAGCCATCAATGTGCGGGGCCAGTTGCTGCCAGAAAAGGATGGCGAGGTTCTCGGTGGTGGGCTGCAGGCCCTTCGGGATAAAATCAACGTCTAGGTTGAGGTTGGAGTGATCCACTTTGTCAACAATGAATTCTTTGATCAGCCTGCTCAGCAATTTCACGTCCATGACGAAACCAGTGAGCGGATCGGGGTCTCCCTTCACGGTGACGAAGAGGTCATAGTTGTGGCCATGCCAGTTACGGTTGGCGCACTTGCCAAACATGGCCAGGTTCTTCTCGTCGTCCCAGCTTTCCACCCACAATTTGTGGGCAGCATTGAACCGTTCTCTTCTTGTCAGATATACCATGCTCAATTGAATATCCCGGTTGCATAAAATTTTCGGGGCGCAAAAGTACAAAAAAAGAAAATTCGCCGCACCCGGATCGGAAATCGGGGGAAAGGCCCGGTTTATCTAAATATTTCCCTTCCTTCATCCCAAATGCCCCAACATTGCAGCCTGTACTGACCTTTGGAAGGAATGAAGGCCTTTTCACCATACCAGGACATGATCGCTAAACAGCAAATAAAACAAAGACTGATCCGCCTGCTGACGAACAGGGCGGTGTACCACGGAGCATTCTGGCTGGGCATGTTGGCGGTTTATTCGATGGTGGAAATGCTGTTCACCGGCATGGGGTTTTTTTATACCCTCAGCAACACCGTCATCCGGTTGTTGCTCCTTGGTGCCGCCGTTTATTACAACATCTATGTGTTGGTGCCAAAATACCTGGCGGGCAAGAAATTCGCCAGCTACCTGGGTTTTCTGGTGTTGGTGGTGGTCATCATCTCTCCGCTGGAAGTCTTTTTCCTGTATGTAAAATCGAAGGACGAGCCGGAGATGCAGGCCACGTTTCTCAGTGTGCTCAACTGGTCTTTTGTGCCAAATGCCTTTGTGCTCGGCACTTCTACCGTCATCAAGATTACCCTTGATTGGTACAAAAATCTGCGGGAAAAGCAGGAAATCCAGACAGAGACCATGCAATCGGAACTGCGTTTTTTAAAATCCCAGATCAACCCGCACTTCCTCTTCAACACCCTGAACAGCCTATACGCCCTCACCCTGAAAAAATCGGACACCGCCCCCGACATCGTTCTGAAACTATCGGAAATGATGCGCTACATGCTCTATGAGTGCAACGAAAAATGGGTGCCCCTGAGCAAGGAAGTCAATTACATCAAAAACTACCTAGACCTGGAGCGGCTGCGCCAGGGCAATCATGTGGACATTAACTTCGAGGTGAGGGGCAACATCAGCGACCAGAAAATAGCGCCCCTCATGTTCATCCCATTCATCGAAAACTGCTTCAAACATGGGCTTGGCCACCACCTAACGCAAGGTTTTGTCAACATCCGCTTGAAAGTCGAGGACAATGAAATAGATTTGTTCATAGAAAACAGCAAGCCGGAGAGTATGCCAAAGCCCCTGCACCCCCGGAGCGGTGGTATAGGGATGGTGAACGTGCGCCGCCGCCTGGATTTGCTCTACCCCAACCGCCACACCTTAAAAATTGACGACAACCCCAAGACCTACGCCGTAAACTTGAAATTAACTCTCAATCCTGGTGAATGAAGCAGGCTGAGTGGCCGCCCCGAACCATTCTCCGTGCCCCGTTCACCCGTCCAAATTTTTTAAAATGATAAATACGATTATTGTTGACGACGAACCTTTGGCACTCGACGTGCTGGAAACCTACATCGAAAAATTGCCCGACCTCCACCTGGTCAAGCGCTGCACCAATGCCTTCGAAGCGAACGAGGCGTTGAAAAACAACGACATTGACCTCATGTTCCTCGACATCCAGATGCCACAGCTCACCGGGATTGATTTTGTAAAAACCCTCACCGACCCGCCATTGGTCATTTTCACCACGGCCTATTCCAATTATGCCATCGAGGGCTTTGAACTGAATGCCACCGACTACCTGCTGAAACCCATTTCGCTGGAGCGCTTTATGAAAGCGGCCAACAAAGCAGTGGAACAAATAGAGCTGAAGCGGAAAGAAAGCGCCCAGGTGGTGGAAATCGGCGACGCAGGTGATTTCATTTTTGTGAAGGCCGACAAGAAATTCGTCAAGGTGAAATTCTCGGAAGTGCTGTATATTGAAGGCCTTAAAGATTACGTGATCATCCGCACTGAAAAGGGGCGAGTCATCACCTTGCAGACAATGAAGAGCCTGGAAGAAAAGTTGCCCTCAAAAATCTTCCGCCGCATCCACCGCTCCTATATCGTGAATATCGACAAGATGGAGGCCATTGTTGGCAACATGGTGGAGGTCATCGAAAAAGGGCAGGCGAAGCACATCCCCATCGGCAAAAACTACCGGGACGAACTGCTGGAACTGGTGAACGACAACAAACTCTAAGAAAATTGGCAGTTCACAACTTGGGATCGATGGAAAAACAGGATGACTTCCAAAGCCAGTTCGGGATTTTTCCCCAAAAAACAGTTTAGCTGCAGGGATTTCTAAAGGCACTCCTTGTTGATCCCCAGCACATACTTCTCCACGATACCTATTCCCTTAGCTGCTGCTGCGCCTTGAAAACCACCAATCATGTCATCCTGTAAGCGACCGGCTGCCATGTCCGTCAGATGGCGGGCGAGGGGGATGTACGACCAGTGCCATTTTTCCTCGTTGTAGCCGTTGGGGCGGTCTTTCCCTTTGGCGGTATAGGGCTGGCAGAAGCCATATTCGGCGGCGTGTTTTTGCAGCCAGTCATAGACTTTTTTGCCAGGACCCTGCTCGAAGGTGAAGTTGTCCAGGTCGTTCAGGTCAATGTCGGTGCCCCAATGGTGGCGGCTGGTGCCGGGCATGGAGCTGTACTCCAGTATTTTCAGCGCCCGGGTTTTGGGGTCCTTGTACTTCAGGGCAGCGTTGGTTCCGTTTTCTATTTTGCGGGCGCCGGTCCATTTGGCTTCCCAGATTTGTTTTTGGCGGTAAAAATTGCGGGTGGCGGAAACGATGGTCAGTGCGATGCCGTCAGCCTTTGCCGCTTCCCACATTTTACGGAAGCTCTCGTAGGTTTCTTTCCTTAAAAAGTAGCCTTCCTCGTCGGCGTATTGCTTGTCCACTTTAACGAAGTCGGGGTGTTCGGCGGGGTCGAACTTGCCCATGAGGTATTCCAGTGAGAATTCGGGTTCGGGAGGCTGGGGCATAGCTTCCTCCACCGTTTCGGGCGCTGCGGCCGGAAGTTCAGGCTTCGGCTTTGCCGGTTCTGGCGATTCGGCCTTCGCCATGGATTTTTCTTCGGATTGAGCGCTCCCCGTTTCCGTACAAGCTTGGAAAAAGGGCAATAAGAGTAGGAAGATATATTTCATAAAAAATCTGGTTGTGCAGAATTGGACAACAAGTATCGGTAAAACTGTGTTCGCCACAAAGCACAGGAAGGCTTGTGGAAAATTTCCCGCCTTTTAACCTCCGCCTCCCCACAAATTGTTTTAATTTCGCTGTCGGACCACATATTTTTTCACTAAGGATCGAAGGAAAAATAATCCCGATTTCACATCGGGATTATTTTTAAAAAACCCCTCCATTGCTGGGGTTTTCAAAATCAAAATAGTGAAGTTATTTTTTCATCGTTACTAAAAATTTTTTCATGAAAACACCGCATTCTATTGCCGCCCTGTTCTTGCTCACCCTGTTCGCCTGGGCATGCAAGGACGATGGCACCAACAACCCAAACCCGGAGCCAGAACCGGAAGTGCCCAACATATACAAAGCCTGCTGCGGGGCGCAGGCAGTGGAAGAGGCCATCGGTCAGGGCCATGTTTACATCCCGAATATTTTCACGCCCAATTCTGACGGTATCAACGATATATTGCTCATTAATGCCGATGACAAAATCGCCGAGATTGAGGAATGGGTCGTCAAGGACACCGCAGGGAACACCGTTTTCGAATACTATAGTTTTTTTCCCAATAGATTTGAATACGGTTGGCTGCCCGATGAATCTGAAGCGCCGGGCGGGCTGTACACCTACGAGGCCAGGATAAAAGACACGGCCGGCCTGCTGAAAACGGTCAGCGGTTCCGTGTGCGTATATCGCTGCAAAACAGCCACCGATTCCATCCTGATGGAAAATATTGCCCGTTGCCAGTTTGGCGTGCAGCACGATGGGGCGGGGGGCTACGACCCCAATTCTGCATTATTGGAACCAGATAGCTGTTTTTAAAAAAACATTTGACTATATCAACCAACCAGTTAATCCATGCCGCACTTCTGCCACCTCCATTGCCACACACAATACTCCCTCCTTGACGGCGCCTCCGACATCGGCAAGATGATGGACAAGGCCCAGCGGGACGGCCAGAAAGGCGTCGCCCTGACCGACCACGGCAATATGTTCGGGGCCTTCCAGTTTGTCAACGAGGCCAACAAGCGGGGCATCAAGCCCATCGTCGGCTGCGAGTTTTACCTGGTGGACGACCGGCACAAAAAACAATTCCTGCGCTCCCGCAACGAGAACGACAACCGCTACCACCAGCTCATGCTGGCCAAAAACCGGCAGGGCTACGAAAACCTCTCCAAGCTCTGCTCGCTCGGTTTCATCGAAGGGCTGTACAGCAAGTACCCCCGCATTGACAAGGAGTTGATCGAAAAATACCACGAAGGGCTGATCGCTACCAGTTGCTGCATCGGGGCAGAGATCCCGCAGACCATTTTGACCGGGAACATAGAAAAGGCGGAGGAACTGCTGAAGTGGTGGCTCAACATCTTTGGCGAAGACTACTACATCGAGCTCCAGCGCCACCGGGGCATGGGCAACATTGACGGCACCGGCATGAGCCAGGAAGATGTGAACCAGGTGCTGCTTGGTTTTGCCAAAAAATACAACGTCAAGGTCATCTGCACCAACGACAGCCACTACGTGGAAGAGGAGGACTACGCACCGCACGACATCCTGCTCTGCGTGAACACCAACAGCCTGCTCGAAGATACCAACCGCTTCAAGTTCCCTTCCAGCGATTTTTATTTTAAAACCCAGGACGAGATGAACCGCCTCTTCGGCGACGTGCCGCAGGCGGTGGACTATACCCAAGAGATTTTGGATAAAATAGAACCCCTGAAGCTCACCCACGATGTGCTGCTGCCCGCCTTCCCCATCCCGCAGGGCTTCCAGACACAGGACGACTACCTGCGCCACCTGACCTTCCAGGGGGCGAAAAAGCGCTACGGCCATCTCACACCGGAAATAGAGGAACGGCTGAATTTTGAGCTGCAGGTCATCAAGCAGTCCGGTTATCCCGGCTACTTCCTCATCGTGCAGGATTTCACCAATACGGCCCGGCAGATGGGTGTGAGCGTCGGGCCGGGCAGGGGTTCGGCGGCGGGCTCGGCAGTAGCTTATTGCATCGGCATCACCAACGTAGACCCCATCAAATACGACCTGCTGTTCGAGCGCTTCCTCAACCCGGAGCGGGTGAGCATGCCCGATATTGACATTGACTTCGACGACCGGGGCCGGGATCAGGTGATCAATTATGTGCTGGAAAAATACGGCCGCAACCAGGTGGCACAGATTGTCACGTACGGCACGATGGCGGCCAAGTCTTCCCTCCGCGACGTCGGGCGGGTGATGAACGTACCGCTTTCGGAAGTGGACCGGGTAGCCAAATCTTTCCCCCACCAACTGGGCGCTACCCTCGCCGATGTGCTCGCCGATGGCGATGTTTCACCCAAACTCAAAGAAAAACTCAACAACGAAGACGTAGAGCGTGCCAACAACTTTCGCCTGTTAGCCGCCGGCGACGACGACATTGCGAAGATGATCCAGACCGCCCGCAAACTGGAAGGCTCGGTGCGCAATACGGGCATCCACGCCTGCGGGGTGGTCATCACGCCGGACGACATCACGAAGTACGTGCCGGTGACGGTGGCAAAAGACAGCGACCTGCTGGTCAGCCAATTTGACAACAGCGTGGCAGAGGCGGCTGGCCTCTTGAAAATGGACTTCCTGGGCCTGAAAACGCTGACCATTATCAAGGACGCCGTACGCATTATCAAAGAGGTGCAGGGCATTGACATCGTGCCCGACGACATCCCGCTCGACGACCCCAAGACCTACGAGCTTTTCCAGCGGGGCGAGACCATCGCCATTTTCCAGTATGAAAGCGAGGGGATGCAAAAGCACATGAAAGACCTCAAGCCGACTACCTTCGAGGACCTCATCGCCATGAACGCCCTCTACCGCCCCGGTCCGCTGGCCTACATCCCCGACTTCATTGCCCGGAAGCACGGCCGGCAGGAAATCACCTATGACCTGCCGGCAATGGAGGAATACCTGGAAGAAACCTACGGGATCACAGTGTACCAGGAGCAAGTGATGTTGCTGTCGCAAAAACTGGCCGGTTTCACCAAAGGAGAGGCGGACGTGCTGCGCAAGGCGATGGGTAAAAAACAGAAGGCCGTCCTGGACAAGATGTTCCCGAAGTTCATGGAAGGCTGCGCCAAAAATGGACATCAAAAGGAAGTCTGCGAAAAGGTATGGAAAGATTGGGAAGCCTTTGCCAGCTATGCTTTCAACAAATCGCACTCCACCTGCTACGCCTATGTCGCCTTCCAAACAGCTTATTTAAAAGCCAACTACCCGGCCGAGTTCATGGCCGCCGTGCTGTCCAACAACAAAGACAACATCACCGACCTCACGAAATTCCTGCGGGAATGCAGGCGCATGGGCGTCACCGTGCTCGGACCGGACATCAACGAGTCGGTCTCCGATTTTACGGTGAACAAAGAAGGGCAAATCCGATTTGGCCTCTCCGCACTGAAAGGCGTGGGCGAAGGGCCGGTGGACGAAATCCTGGCGGAAAGGGACAAGGGTGGTAAATACGCCGATGTGTTCGATTTGCTAAAACGGCTCGACGCCAAATCCACCAACAAAAAAGTGCTGGAAAGCCTGGTGCTGGGAGGGGCGCTGGATTGTTATGACGACATGCACCGGGCGCAGTATTTCACGCCCAGCGGCAAGTATGACTCTTTCATCGAGGAACTGATCAACTACGGCAACAAGACCAAAACAGAAGCCAACACCCTTTCGCTCTTTGCCAACGACGAAGCCGCCGAGGTGCAGCAGCCGGAGCCACCGAAAGCACAGCCCTGGAGCCTCATCGAAAAGCTGGAACGGGAGAAGGAAGTGACCGGCATCTATATCTCCGGCCACCCGCTGGACGACTACCGCCTGGAGGTGGAAAATTTCACCACCTGCACCCTGGAGGAACTGGAGGAGCGCAAGGGCCAGCAGATAAAGGTAGCGGGCATCGTCACCAACGTATCCCACCGCATCAGCAAGAAGGGCACAGGCTGGGGCACCTTTACCATTCAGGATTTCAACGGCTCGCTCGAATTCCCGCTGTTCAGCGACGACTACATGAAGTTTAAGGGCTTTTTCGAACAGGGCAACTGCGTCTTCATCACCGGGCAGTACGAACCCCGCTGGGGCAGGGAGGACGAGTTCCAACTCCGCATCAAGGAGGTGACCCTGCTGGAAAACGCCAGTAAAAACCTCGCCAACAGCATTACGCTGAAGCTACCGGTCGAGTCCATCACCGTGGACATCCTAGACAAATTGGACGACCTTTTCAAAAAACATAAAGGCCAGCACCAGCTCCGCATAACGCTGATGGACTACACGAACCGCACGAGCCTGCCTTTTGTGTCGGGCAGTAAAAAAGTAAACGTGGATAATGATTTGGTGTCGGGGATAGCGGAGCTGGGGGTGGATTACGTAGTAGGGTAAGGTAAAAAGATCAACAGGTAGGAGGGGTACGGAAAATCACCGTTCTTTGCGCCCGCAGCCAAAAGGTGTTGTGAAAACCCCTTGCCGCTAATTGCCAATGAACCGTGAATTCCTCCTCAATGCAATATTCCTTATCCTGGTGAACGTGCTCATCAAGCCGTTCTACGTCTTTGGCATTGAGCGGAAGATACAGGACACCGTTGGGGCGGAGACCTACGGGCTGTATGCTACCCTGTTCAGCTTTTCCTTCCTGTTGTTCATGCTCAACGACTTCGGCATCCATTATTTCAACAACCGGAACATCGCCCGCCACCCTCAATTGGTGGGCAAGTATTTCCCCAACATCCTCGCCCTCAAGTTCCTGCTCACTGCGGTTTACCTCGTGGCTGTTTTCGTGGCGGCGCTCATCCGGGGGTTCGAGATGGAAATATTTTACCTGCTCTTTTTCATTGCCCTCAACCACGTGCTCATCTCAATGGTCGCCTACCTGCGCTCCAACATCTCCGGCCTCGGCATGTACCGCACGGACAGCCTCGTCTCCACCCTCGACAAGGTGCTGCTGATCGGCATTTGTGCCGTGCTGCTGTGGGGGCCGCTGCAAGGTGCAAATGGGGGATTTCAAATCGAATGGTTTGTCCATGCACAAAACGCTTCATGGCTGCTCACGGCCCTGGTGGCGTTTTTCATTGTTAAAAAAAACATCCGCCAAAAGCTCGTCATCCGTTTCCGTCGCCCGTTTCTGGTGGCGGTGTTGAAAAAATCGGCCCCCTATGCCCTGGCAGTTTTCCTGATGACGGCCTACACCCGCTTCGACATCGTGGTGCTGGAATGGATACTGCCCGACGGGCGGCACGAGGCCGGCGTATATGCAGCAGGATACCGCCTGCTGGACGCGCTCAACATGGTGGGGTACCTCTTCGCAGGGCTGCTGCTGCCCATGTTTTCCACCCTTTTAAAAAAACAGGAAAAAAATGAAGCGGATGCCTCGGAAATCACCTCCCTGCTCCGCCTTAGCCTGGAGGTGATCTGGGCCGGTACGGCTACGGTCGCCATTGCCTGTTTCTTTTTCCGGGGGGAGCTGATGCATTGGCTTTACCCCGAAACGGCGACTGCCTATTACGGCGACGTGCTGGCCTTTATCATACTCACACTGGTACCGTTCAGCGGCATTTTCATCTACAGCACCCTGCTCACGGCCAACAACAGCCTGAAAAAAATGAACTGGCTCTTTGGGTCGGGCATCGTCGTGAACCTCGCCCTGAACCTGCTCCTGATTCCTGCCTACAAAGCCGTTGGTGCCGGCTGTTCGGCTTTTGCCACGCAGACCTTCGTGCTGGTGGGCATGATGTTTTTGGCAAAAAAAGAACTGCACCTCGCCATGGACTGGAGGCAGGCTTCCAAGATCGCTTCCTTTATTTTGCTGGTCATAATTGCCAACTGGCTCCTCTTTTATTTTTCCCAAGCAGACTGGCTCCTCCGTTTTACTGCTGCCCTGGCCATAGGGTTGCTGCTGGCCATTGCACTCCGGCTGTTGCGCATAAAAATGTTGCTTGGCCTGGTGAAACATTGAAACAGCACCCAAACTGATTACTTTTGCCCCGCTTTTTTTTAAAATGCCCTTATGAACCAATGATCAAGTTTCAAACACTTCACCCAGCTTATGGAGCATAAAGACAACCTGCTCGGCGTCATCGAGACCATTTTTAAATGGAAGAAAATAATTCTTTATACCTGCCTTGCGACATTTATTGGTGCCTGCATCATTGTGTTGCTGCTGCCAGTCTATTACAAATCCACCACGGTTTTTTATGCGGCCAGCCCCGAGATGTCCTACCCTGAAAAACTGTTCGGCAGAACGACAGAGGCGGCCAAGGTATATGGTGGGGAAACCGATCGGGACCGCATCCTGAGCATCGCCAAATCGGGAGAACTGACCCAGTTCATGGTGGACTCGTTCCACCTTTACGAACATTACGACATCAACCCGAACAAGCGCTTTGCGGCCTATTACGTTGCCGAGGAGTTCTCCGACCATTTCGAGGTGTTGAAAACCAAATACGACGCCATCGAACTGTCCATTGAAGACACGGACAAGGAACTGGCCGCCCGGATGGCGAACGCCGCCCGCGACCACATCGCCTTCCTGGCGCAAAAACTGCTCAAAGAGTCGCAGGAAAAAATCCTCAACGCACTTTCCTCCAACATTACCGATAAGGAAAAACAGCTTGACGTGCTGAACGACAGCATGCAGGCAATGCGCCAGCGCTATGGGGTTTACAATACAGAGGCCCAAAGCGAGGGCCTGTCGCAGCTGGTGATCGAAGCGGAATCGAAGCTCTACAACACAGAGGCCAAGGTGGAGGCCCTGGAGGCCGTCAAGTTCAAGCGCGACACCATCAACCTGCTGAAGGCCAGCGTGAAGGGCTACGAAAATGAGTTGCTGCGGCTCAACGAGCGCCTGCAGCTATTCAACAGCGGCATGGCCAAGGCGGAGGTGATGAAAGAAATGCAGTTTCGGGCCAGCACACAGCTTTCCGCCGACAAGGAATTGTACAAACTCTACCTGGCCACCTTCAACAGCGACATACCGGCTATCCTACTGCAGGAGCCCGGCGAGGTACCCATCATCAAATCCCGCCCCCGGCGCGGGCTGATAGTGGTGGCTGCCACGCTGGTAGCCTTTGTTTTCAGCGTCATCGGGATTGTCGTGTTCGACACGTACCGAGACGTGGAGTGGACAAAAATCCTTCACTTAAAAGAGCGATAGGCCATCGGGCCTGCGCCCACGGCCTTTATCCACCGTCAGCATGCAAACAGCCGACCTCCATACCCGCAACCTTCTGATTGGGTTCAGCGCCATTATCGTGCTGAGCCTGATGGCGGGCATTGCCGGCTATTGGTACTTCCTGGCAGGGGTGCCGGCACTGGCGCTGGTGGCCTACCTGGCCGTGGTGGATTTTAAAAAACTGTTCTACCTGCTGTTCTTTTTCATACCGCTCACCGTGGAGGTCTGGCTGCCCAACGGCACGGTGACCGACGTGCCCACAGAGATGATGATGGTGATGATGATGTTCATCTACTTCCTGTACGTGCTGCGGCAGGGCAAGGTCATGGAAGCAGGTTTTCTTAAACACCCCATTTCGCTCATGTTGCTGCTGCACCTGGCATGGATGTTTTTTGCCGTGGCCTTTTCGGAGGCGTTCATCATTTCCTTCAAATTTTTCCTGGCGAAAATCTGGTACGTGACCACCTTCTTCTTTTTGGCCGGCACGCTGATGCGGACAGAAGACGACGTAAAGGCCATCACGTGGACGCTGATCGGGCCGCTCTGTTTCACCATCCTCTTCGTCACGGCAAAACACGCTACCTATGGGTTTACCTTTGCGGACATCAACCACGCCGTCGGCCCGTTTTACCGCAATAAAGTGGCCTACGCCTGTACGCTGACTATTCTTGTGCCTTTTGTGTGGATCACCCGGCATTGGTACAGGCGCTATTCCTGGAAATGGCTGTTGCTGACGGGTGCCATCCTGCTGATGCTCCTGGGCATACAACTCTCTTACACCCGTGCGGCCTATGTGACCTTGCTACTGGCCATTGGTACCTATTATGTTATCCAATGGCGGCTGATGAAAATGGCCGTCATCGGTGCGGCCTTCTTTGGTGTGCTGCTGGTGTACAACGAAGTGAAAGACAACGCCTACCTCGACCAAAAACCCACCTACGAAAAGACCATCACCCACGACAAGTTCAGCGACCTGCTGAGTGCCACGACCAAGGGGCGGGACGTGTCCACGATGGAGCGGGTTTACCGTTGGGTGGCCGGCGGCCACATGATAGCCGACAAGCCTGGGCTGGGCTTCGGCCCCGGCACGTTTACCACATTCTATAAAGAGTTCACCGTGACAGGCTTCACGACCTACGTGAGCGCCAACCTGGAAGGCTCCGGCATCCATTGCTATTACCTGATGACGGCGGTGGAACAGGGCATCGTCGGGGCGCTGATCTTTATAGCGTTGGTGTTCGTGGTGCTGCTGAAAGGGGAAACGATTTACCATCAAACTTCCAATCCCGCCCGTCGGCGGGTGGTGATGATTGCCATGCTGACAACGGTCATTATTGATGGACTTTTGCTGATGAACGATCTGGTGGAGACAGACAAGATCGGCTCGTTTTTCTTTTTGTGCATGGCACTGCTCGTGAATGCGGACTTGCAGAACAGAAGGGAAAAGCGGTTGGATGGGCATAAAAGTTAAGACATCCTTTTTTCAATTTTCGTTCTTTGACAAATTCTGTGGAGTAAGGAAACCGTTAAAACGGTTTAGCACACAACCTCTTGATTCTCAACCCACGAATTAATTCGTGGGTTGAGAATTGGCTATCACTTTGAGCCGTTTCAACGTATCCCCACAAGATTTGTCAAAGAATCTCAACTTTCTTCGTCAAAGATCTCTGCCACAGGCATTTCAAAGCCCTTGACCACTTGGGAAAAAAGGGTCTCGTTTTTACGATGAGCTCACGTTCTGACTTTTTTTTCTTGCAGCACGTTTATTCCTACTTCCTTTTTTCCCAAATCAACCAGCCAGTATTCCGGCACCCCGTGATGCACGTATAATTTGAATTGCTCTTTCCGATCCAGGTGCCGCTGTTTTTACCATGTCATTTTGATTTTTGACAAAAATCCTTTTCTAAAAACAAGCTTCAAACTTTATACATCGCCTCTATCTCTTTCCTGAATTTTTCTTTTAAAACATTCCGGGCTAGTTTCAGTGTAAAAGTCAGTTCGCCGCCAGCGGCAGTCCATTCCCCGTGCAACAGGGTGAATTTCCGCACCTGTTCGTGCGGTTCGAGCGACTGGTTGATGTCTTCCAAAATGCCTTCCATGAACTTGAGCACCTTCGGGTTGAGCGCCATGAACTGCGGCCCCGTCCAATGGATGTTGTTCTCCCTGCACCAGCGCTCCAGCGCAGCGAATTCCGGTACGATAAGCGCAGCGACAAAAGGCTGGTTGTAGCCCACGGCCATCGCCTGTTGGATGTAAGGCGATGCTATCAGGGCGTTTTCCACCCGCTGCGGGGCGACGAACTTGCCGCTGCTGGTTTTGAATATATCCCTCTTCCGGTCGGTGATTTGAAGGAAACGGCGGTGGACAAACTTGCCAACGTCGCCTGTGTGCAGCCAGCCGTCGGGGGTCAGCACGGCTGCCGTTTCCCCGGGTTGGTTGTAATACCCGTTGGTTACGTTCGGGCCTTTCACAAGGATTTCGCCTTCCTCCGAGCCATTTTCCACCTCAATTTTTACCTCCACGCCCGGGACGGGGATGCCGACGGTGCCAAAGCGGTACAGCCCCGGCTCGAAGTGGTTGAATGCAACGACGGGGGATGACTCTGTGAGGCCGTATCCTTCCCGAACGGGGATGCCCGCTGCGCAAAAAAGCTTGGCCAAGCGGGGCTGCAAGGCCGCAGCACCAACGACCACCCCTTCCACGTTGCCACCGAGCACTTTCCGCCATTGGCGATATACCAGCCAATCGAACAACTGGTGACGTATCCAGTAAAGAGGAGAAAGTTTTTCCAGGGGATCGTAATCCTTGCCCCAGGCGATAGCAGCGTCGAACAACCTTCTCCCCAGTGCGCCCCTGCTTTTCCTGGTTTCCAGCGCCCGGTCGTGCATGCGCTCCAGTATGCGGGGCACGGCGGTGAAGAAATGTGGCCTCACCTCCTGCATATCCTTGTAAATGGTGTCAATGCTTTCACCGTACCAAACGGAGGTACCTGCGGCCATATAGAGATAGGTGACCATGCGCTCCAGGATGTGGCTGAGCGGCAAAAAACTGAGGGCATTTTTGTGGTAGTTGACCGGCACAAGGGTGAGGATAGCCTTGATGTTGGAGACGATGTTGCGGTGGGTGAGCATGACGCCCTTGGGCTGGCCGGTGGTGCCGGAGGTGTAGATGATAGTGGCGAGGTCGGTACGGGCGATGCTTTTTTTCAGGGCTTCGAGGAGCTCCAGTTCCGTTGGGGTGGGCGTTGCGAGCAACTCTTCCCAATGCCGTCCGCCGGGTATTTTTTCAAAGGAAAAAACGCTTAAACTGCTGTTGTTCAGAGCTTTCACCTTGGCCAACATCTCCTGGTTGGAAACGAGGCAAAGTTTCACCCCGGCATCCTGGAAAATGTAAGCGAGGTCTTTTTCGAGGGTCGTGGCGTGGATGGGCACGACGACGGCCCCGATTTGTTGCAACGCCATATCGAAGAGGTTCCACAGGGGGCTGCCGCAGTGGGCGAGTATCGATGCTTTGTCGTCTTTATTCACGCCCAGGCGCAAAAGGCCTGTGCTGAGTTGCCGGAGGGTATGCAGGCATTCTTCTGTAGAATAGGTTTTCCAGGTGCCATGTTGACGGCCAGCCAGGGCCACTTTCTGCGGGTATTTGGCCAGTTGGTAAGGGAGGATGTCGAAAAGTCGCTGGAAGTTCATTTTGCTGATGATCAACTACAAAGGCCAAGTTCCCTATTTTTACCCAAAAATGAAAACCATGAAAAAAGGGCATCAAAAGATCAGGTGTTTTTTACCACCGGACTCGTTCAACCTGCGTACCCTCCAACCCGCCAACCCACCTGCATGAAAATCTCCAACCGAACGATAGCGTTGCTGGCGAGCCTGCTGATGATTGCCTCGCTGCTTTATTTTTTCACGGACATCGTGGGGTATGTTTGCGTGGCCTGGGTGCTGTCCATGATAGGGCAGCCGCTGATGCGCTTTTTTCAGAAGCTGAAAATCTGGAGGTTCAAATTAGGGCCCAATACGGCAGCGGTGCTTACCCTTATTACCTATTTCCTGTTTGTCTGGCTGTTGATGTGGTTGTTCGTGCCGCCCATTTTGGAGCAGATCAACAACCTGGCCGGGGTCAACTACGCCGCCATCGCACAGGCGCTCGAGCAGCCGTTCCAAAGGTTTGAAGATAAGCTGACGGCCTTCGGCGTCATCGAATCCAAGGATACCCTGGAGGCACAGCTCAAGGCGACCCTTTCGGACTGGTTCGAGCCGGCCTTCATCGGCAACTACTTTGGCAACCTGCTCTCGACGGCCGGCAACATCCTGGTGAGCGTCGCCTCCATCGTTTTTATCACTTTCTTTTTCCTGAAAGAACAGGGCCTGTTCGTCAACTTCATCGCTGCCCTGATGCCGGAGCAATACGAGGATCAGGTGCGCAAGGCCATTTCCGACATTGCCGTGATGCTGAGCCGCTACTTCCGGGGCCTGCTGCTGCAGATGATCGGCTTCACGCTTTTTGTCACTATTTTCCTTTCTATCCTGGGGATAAAAAATGCCATATTGATAGGCTTTTTTGCAGGCCTGTTGAACGTGATCCCGTACGTCGGCCCCATTATTGGGGCACTGTTTGGCATCATCCTCACCATTTCGTCCAATCTTGAATTTGACTTCTATTCCGTCATATTGCCCAAAATAATCAAGGTGGCCATTGTGTTCGGCGCCGCCCAGACATACGACAACTACGTGCAGCAGCCGCTCATCTTTTCCAGCAGCGTACTGGCCCACCCGCTGGAGATTTTCATCGTCATCCTGATGGGCGCCAAAATCAACGGGGTGACGGGGATGATACTGGCGATACCGGCCTATACCGTGCTGCGGGCGGTGGCCGGGGCCTTCCTGAGCGAGTTCAACATCGTGCGGCATTTGACGGAGCGGATGGAGGCGATTGGGGTTCGGAAAAGCAAAAAGGGTGCAGGCGGGCAGGAAGAAGGCGCTGCTAATTAATTTGCCTTGAAATCGTCCTTCTCTTCGCCAGGTTCAAGGCGGAGAAAAAGGCGAACAGCAGGTTCAGCGCAAAAAATATCCAGTTTTTTTCAAAAAAGCTAAATAAAGCAATCAACAAACTGCCGGCAATAAAGGCCACATCCCGGCGGGCAGTGGCGTGCTTGAACGCATATCCAAGCGAAACCCCGATCAGGCCCAGTATAAAAATAAGGATTTCTATTTTTTCGAATAAATACAGCGACCATATTACCAGGCAGCAACCAATCGCAACAATCCATACGGATTTATAAGCATCTCCGAGATGGGTCATCATCAGTATGCAGGCCAATACGACCAATAATTCCAACATGACGAAAAATATGGCTCCTCCATGGAAGTAATTTAGCAAGGCATACAGGAGCATCAGGGCACTTCCAATGACAAACAGCCAATTTTTGGGGAGTTTGAGTGGGGCTATGGCTTGATCCCTGTCCGGCAGTGTCACACCTATTACCAGCACGATAGAGCCAAATATTCCCAATATATCGTTTAAATTCATTCCATTATATTTTTATAGTATGCCCTCGGAGTGGGGTGGAAAAAAGTAGTCGGGAAATTTATTTCCTGAGCGAGGATCGAAGGAAAAATAATCCCGAACTGGCTCCGGAAGACAAGTTATTATTCACTCGTTATGCGAATCAGGGGGTTGAAATAACTGCTACGGTGGGGGAATGAATTTCCCAACTACTATCTACCAGCACATTTTGAGGAGATTCTTTTTATATCGTGGCTTTTAAAAAACGAACTTGTTGCCAAGGGCACTCCATTGCTGGAAAACCTTTAGGGCATCTTCTCTCATCAATTGTTCAGCGGGAATTTTCCGCTCCCCCAGCGGTATTTCCAACTCTTCATAAATGAACTTATCGTCGAAGCCGATGGCGGCGGCGTCCGTTTTTGTACAGGCATAAAAGAAGCGTTCCGGCCTCGCCCAGTATATA
Organism: Lewinellaceae bacterium; assembly: GCA_020636005.1. Taxonomy (GTDB): domain Bacteria; phylum Bacteroidota; class Bacteroidia; order Chitinophagales; family Saprospiraceae; genus UBA6168. The sequence continues at coordinate 2,544,721 of JACJYR010000001.1, read as the reverse complement.
GCACCCAGGCACATCGGGCAGGGTTCACAGGAGGTGTAAAGGACGCAACCCTCCAACTGGAAATGGCCGAGGTAACGGCAGGCTTCCCGGATGGCGACTATTTCTGCGTGGGCTGTTGGATCGCTTTGGGCCGCTACTTTGTTGCAACCTTTGCCGATGACATGGCCGTCTTTCACTACCAAAGCGCCGAAGGGGCCACCTTCCCCATTTCGCATTCCCTCATGGGCGAGCCGGATGGCCTCCTGCATGTATTTTTTATGATCGTCCATATTGAAATGAAGCCTTGCCTGCCCGGAGGCGGGAAAGGCAAAAGTAGAAAGTAAAAGTTGGGAGACACCGCGCTATACTTCCAAAATTAGCCTAATTCGCATAAAACCCTATCTTTAGCGCCGCTGAAAATTCTGCGGACTGCGAACTGCAGACCGCAAACTGAAACTACCTGCTGACATGGAACCCGTTTTTACGAATGATGCCGTTGTGTTTGGCCTGCTCACTACCGTGCTGGCCGCCATTTTTTACACGTCCAAACTGCCCGCCTGGCAAAAGTTTTACACGTTTGTGCCTACGCTGGTACTTTGCTATTTCGTGCCGGCCCTGTTGCACTGGCCCTTGGGCCTGATAGCACCGGAATGGTTCGACAGCGGCCTCATCGCCCACCTGCAAGGAATGGGGCTCACCCCCCCCAACCACCTGACTTTCAACGAAATGAAGGAATGGCTCACGGAAAACAACGTAGCCAAGGACGTGTATAAACAGTTCATGCACGAGAGCAAATTATACTTCGTGGCGTCCCGTTATTTGCTGCCGGCGAGCCTGCTGCTGCTCTGCCTTGGCATCGATTTCAAGGGTATCGTCCGCTTGGGACCGAAGGCGGGCATCATGTTCCTGGCGGGTACCCTGGGCGTCATCATCGGCGGGCCGATTGCCCTGTTGTTCGTCTTGTATGTTTTGCCCGAAGGGCTGATACCAGCCTCGACCGACGACGTGTGGCGGGGGCTTTCTACCATTGCCGGGAGTTGGATTGGCGGTGGGGGCAACCAGGCGGCCATGAAGGAAATTTTCCATGTCAACGATACACTATTCGGAACTATGGTGGTGGTGGACGTGGTGGTGGCCAATATCTGGATGGCTTTCCTGCTGTACGGCGCCAATATTTCTGATCGGCTGGACAAGAAACTGAAGGCCGACAGTTCCGCCATCGAAGATTTAAAAAACCGCATAGCTGCCTACCGATCCAGCATCGAACAGGTGCCGACGACCCGTGACATGTTCATCATCATAGGCGTGGCATTTGGCGGGGTGGCAATCTCCCACCTGGTGGCCGACATAGTGGTGCCCTGGCTGGGCCAATACGAGGCTGCCCTGAAAGCAGCCCGCCTCGATTCGCTCATCTCCGGCTTTTTTTGGATCATCGTCGTGGCGACCACCATTGGCCTGCTGCTTTCTTTCACCAAATGGCGGCAACTGGAAGGCGTGGGTGCCTCCAACTGGGGGAGCCTGTTTATTTTTATTCTCGTCACCACGATTGGAATGCACATGAACCTGCGGGAAGTGTTCGACAACCTCGGCCTGTTTGCGGTGGGTATCGTCTGGATGCTCATCCACGTAGCCATATTGCTCACCGTGGCCAAAATTATCAAAGCGCCGTTCTTCTTTGTGGCCGTGGGCAGCCAGGCGAACATTGGCGGGGCAGCATCCGCTCCGGTGGTGGCCTCGGCGTTCAGCCCCTCATTGGCGCCGGTTGGCGTACTGCTGGCAGTTTTGGGCTATGCACTTGGCACTTACGGGGCATTGATCTGTGCTTTTTTAATGCAGGCAGTGGCGGAGGGTTAACCGCAACAAGGAGGTGTGCCCCCCTATTGAGACCATTCAGAGAAATGTGTTTTTGAAAAAAACTCACTCTCACAATCAATCACTTGTGAGAAATTGACACAGTTTTTTGAACAATCTCCCCCTAATTTTCAGGAGTGTTAAGCGCCGATTTTAAATGCAAAAAAAAAGTAAGGATGATTGTTTACTCCAACACCCCGCTCCGCTTTTTCTTCACGTAATGCACCCCGGCACCATACACCCAGCCAATGGTGCCAAACTTAGTTTTCACCTTCACATAAGGTTCGTCTGCTATCTCTTTGCCGAGGTTCACCTCAAAAGTAGAGTCCGTCACCTCGTCCATGTAATAGACTTCGTCGAAGAGTTTCAATTCGCCGATGGTCTCGCTTTTCAGGCCGGGGGCTTTGCGCAGCTTGAGTTTGTCAATGGTGACGTAGAGTTTCGAGCCTTGCGGCTCTGCTGGCTTGGCAGGTTGGGCAGCAGATTGGGAAGGTCTGGCTTGTGCAGTGTCAGCGACAGCATTGGTGGCTACAGTTTGGCTCACCGCTGGCGTCGTTGGTGCAGTTGGAATGGCCTTGTTGGCGAGGCTGTCCTCCCTGGCTTCCGTGGATGCCTCTTCCTGCGCCTGCTCCTTGTGGGCATTGCATTTGGAGATAGCCCACATCAGGAAAATTAGCGCAAAAAGGCCAATGACGATGTATTCTATTTTTGAAAGCAATCCTTTCATTTTGAAGGGTTTGGGTTAAGTTTGCTGTCCGGTTTCCAGTCTTCGGCCCTCGGCCCACAGTTCACCAATCAAAGCATCGGACTGCTGAACTGTGAAGTGTCGGATCGAGGACTGAAAACTGTCGAACTGAAAACTGCACGCAAAAGTAATGAATGACCTCATTTACAAAGTAGCATTGACCAAGATACCCCTTGTGGGGGCAGTGACGGCCAAAAACCTGGTCAGCTATTGTGGGGGCGCCCGGGAGGTTTTTGAAACAAAAAAAAGCCACCTGCTCAAAATCCCCGGCGTTGGCGAACGCATTGCCACCAGTATTTTACAAAAAGCCGCCCTGGAGGATGCAGAAGTCGAACTCGGTTTTATCGAAAACAACGGCATCCGGCCACTTTTTTATTTGGATAAAAACTACCCGCAACGCCTCCGCCAGTTCAACGACGCCCCCATCATGCTTTACTACAAAGGAACGGCCAATCTCAATTTCCGCCGCACCGTGGCCATCGTCGGCACCCGGACGCCATCCCCGCAAGGGCTTTCCATTTGCGAGGAAATCGTGGAGGATTTAGTGCCTTACAGCCCACTTGTTGTCAGCGGGTTGGCTTACGGGATAGATGTGGCAGCCCACCGGAAATGCCTGGAAAAAGGGCTGGAGACCATTGCCGTTTTGGGGCACGGGCTGTCCAGGATATACCCGCCGCAGCACCGGAAAGTAGCGTTGGACATGTGCGAACAGGGCGGCCTGCTCACCGAGTTCGCCAGCCACGTCGGGCCGGAACGGGAGAATTTCCCCATGCGCAACCGCATCGTCGCTGGCCTTAGCGATGCGTTGATCGTTGTGGAAACGGCCACCCGGGGTGGCTCCATCATCACCGCCCAGCAGGCGAATGGATACAGCCGGGAAGTATTTGCCGTGCCGGGCAGGGTTAAGGACAAGTTCTCGCAAGGCTGCCATTTTCTGATAAAAAACAACCTAGCCACGCTGATAGAAAATGTGGAGGACGTGGCCAAAGTCCTCCGTTGGGAAAAACAGGGCGACGATGGCAAGGAAACGAAACCCCACCAGCCGGAGCTGTTCCTGTCGTTGACGGAAGATGAAAAAAAGGTGGTGGATCTCATCCAGCATCATGAAGAAATCGGCGTGGACCAGCTCAGCTACCAGACCAAAGTTTCCAGCAGTGAACTGGCCTCCCTGCTGCTCAACCTCGAATTCAAAGGTGTCGTTCGCTCCCTGCCGGGCAAGCGTTATGTGCTCTGCTGAATATCGCTTTATCTTTGCTGCATGAAAAAATCACCCATCCTGTTCCTGCTTCTTTTAATGGCTGCTTGCCACCCGAAGCAGCCGACGACTTTGGAAGAAGCCACCCTTCCCGAACCAACGGACTCTATTTCGTTTACCCCGCCCAAAAACATCGTCCTGATGATAGGCGACGGCATGGGCCTCACCCAGATCACCGCCGGGTTGTACATGAACGGCAACAAGCTCAACCTGGAACAATTTCAATACATCGGCCTGCACAAGTCCTACTCCAGCAACGACCTGATAACTGATTCGGCAGCAGGGGCGACTGCCTTTGCCAGCGGCAAAAAAACCTACAATGGCGCCATCGGCTTGGATGCAGGCGGGAAGCCTGCCAAGACGATTTTAGAAGAGGCCGAAGCGGCTGGCATGTCCACAGGATTGGTGGTCACTTCTTCCATTACACACGCCACGCCAGCCTGTTTTTATGCACACGAAAGGGACAGGGGCCTGATGGAGCAAATAGCGGGCGATTTGTCCATTTCCGGCGTGGACTTTTTTGTGGGGGGCGGTAAAAAGTATTTTGACAGAAGGCTGGACGAACGCAACCTGATCAAAGAAATGGAAGGAAAAGGCTTTGTCATTTCCAATTTCATTGACACTGATTTCAACAATGTGAGCATTGATTTCAACAAAAAATTCGGCTATTTCACTGCCGATGCCGAACCGCTGCCAAAGTCACAGGGCCGTGATTATTTTGTACAAGCCTGTCAGTCAGCCCTGAACTATCTCTCCAGCCAAAACGACAAAGGCTTCTTCCTGATGATTGAAGGCTCGCAGATAGACTGGGGCGGCCACGCCAACAACTCGGACTACATTATCAGCGAAATGATAGAATTTGATCAGGCCATCGGCGTCGTGTTGGATTTTGCGAAACAGGATGGCGAGACGCTCATCATCGTCACCGCCGACCACGAAACGGGCGGCTATGCCATCAACCCCGGCTCTACCTGGGACAGCATCATCCCTGCTTTTACGACCGACAAGCACACGGCTGTCTTGATCCCTGTTTTTGCCTTTGGCCCGGGGCAGGAGTTGTTTGGCGGGCTTTATGAGAACACAGCTATTTTTGATAAAATGAACAGGGCGCTGGGGTTCATAAAAAGCTAGACCAATCCCTAATCGGCGCAATAACTAAAGTAGGATTTCGCAGTATAGATTCAAAAACCCAATTTGTCTGACACTGCCTGACAAATTGAGTTGGCCGCATAAAAACAATAGTCCGTGCAGCTTTTCCGGCGGCTGCGCCGCCGCTATAAGGAGGGAGGTGTGTGATTTTTTTGAGGGTTTGGGCCGTGCCCAAACCCTCAAAAAAATCACACACCTCCCTCCAAAAGGTTTTTTCGCCGCCAAAAGCGGCTGAAAAACGCCAATTAAGTTTCACGGACTATTGATAAAAAACAACCCCGGCAAGATGAACCTGCCGGGGTTTCGCATTTTTCTAACGTATGTTTAGTGCTCGCTTTTGTTTTGTTTCACAAATGTATCAAAGCAGTGGCGCAATGACAAGCGCTACCACTGACATTAGTTTCAAAAGGATGTTCAGCGACGGGCCGGAGGTATCCTTGAAGGGGTCGCCAACGGTGTCGCCAACGACGGCGGCCTTGTGCGGGTCAGAGCCTTTGTAGTACATTTTTCCGTTGATTTCAACACCTTCTTCAAACATTTTCTTGGCGTTGTCCCATGCGCCACCTGCATTAGACTGGAAAATGGCCATCAGCACACCAGTCACCGTCACACCAGCCAATAGGCCGCCGAGCATTTCAGCGCCAACTACACTGCCGAGGCCGAGCAACCCAGGCGTGATGCCTACAACCACAGGTACGAGCACGGCCAAGAGGCCAGGGCGCACCATTTCACGGATAGCGGCTTTGGTGGAAATCTCCACGCATTTGCCATATTCTGCCTTGCCTTCCGCATCGTCAAAAGTCTTCTTATCGGCAGCGCTCCAGTCTTTCTCGTCTTTACCTTCATTGCGTTTCATCACTGCAAGGGCTGCTTTCAACTGAGGGATGTCGTTGAACTGGCGGCGCACCTCCTGGATCATGTCCATGGCCGCCCGGCCAACTGCGCCCATCGAAAGAGAGGAGAACAGGAACGGCAACATACCGCCCACGAACAGGGCCGCCGTGACGAATGGGTTGGTCACGTCAATGCCATTCAACCTGGCATCGGGGTGCGAGGCGTTGTAAGCTGTGACGAAGGCAGCAAAAAGCGCCAATGCCGTAAGGGCAGCCGAGCCGATGGCGAAGCCTTTGCCGATGGCGGCTGTCGTATTGCCGACGGCGTCCAGCTTGTCGGTGCGGCCACGCACTTCTTTCGGTTGGTGGCTCATTTCGGCGATACCGCCAGCGTTGTCGGAAATGGGCCCGTAGGCGTCAACGGCCAATTGGATGCCCGTGTTGGACAACATACCAACCGCTGCGATGGCAATGCCATAAAGGCCAGCAAAGGCATAAGAACCAATGATGGCCACTGCCAATATCAGGATGGGGATGGCTGTGGACATCATCCCGACGCCAAGCCCGGCGATAATATTGGTAGCTGCGCCTGTGCTGGATTGCTGCACGATGCTTTTTACCGGGCCGGTGCCAGTACCAGTGTAATGCTCCGTGATGAGACCGATGCCCAACCCTCCGGCAAGGCCAAAGAGCACTGCCCAGAACACGCCCATAGAGTTGTAGTCGTGTCCCTCAAAATTCCACGTGGCTGGCAGCATCCATTGTACGATTAAGAAAGTGGCAAGAAGCATGATGGCCGAGGAGAGGAACTCGCCCCGGTTGAGTGCTTTTTGCGGGTCGCCGCCTTCTTTTACCTTTACGAAGAAAGTACCCAAAATGGAAGTGAGCACACCCACGCCCGACAATAAAAGCGGGAGCAGGACGGCATTTAAACCACCAAATTGGTTGGTGTTTTCAAAACCTGCCGTGCTGATGAAGGCTGCGCCAAGCACCATCGTACCGACGATGGAACCTACATAGCTTTCGAAGAGGTCGGCGCCCATACCGGCCACGTCACCCACGTTGTCGCCCACGTTATCGGCGATGGTAGCGGGGTTCAGCGGGTGGTCTTCGGGGATGCCGGCTTCCACTTTGCCCACGAGGTCAGCACCTACGTCGGCAGCTTTGGTATAAATGCCGCCGCCCACCCGGGCAAACAACGCTATGGAAGAAGCGCCAAAGGAAAAGCCCGTGATGACGGTGATGACTTTGCCGATGTCCCAGCCCATGTTGGAATAGACGAGGAACAACAGGCTGAGGCCCAGCACGCCGAGGCCGACCACGCCCATGCCCATGACAGAACCCCCTGCAAAGGCCACTTCAAGCGCCTTGCCGAGGCTGGTGCGGGCAGCATTGGTGGTGCGCACATTGGCCTTGGTGGCTACCTTCATCCCGATAAAACCTGCCAGTGCCGAACAGAAGGCACCGACGATGAAGGAAAGCCCAACCAGTGGGGAGGAATTGGCAGTATTGCCGCTGATGCCGAGCAGGATGGCCACGGCTATCACGAAGATGATGAGCACTTTGTACTCTGCCTTAAGGAAAGCCATAGCGCCCTCTTCGATGGCCAAGGCGATGCGCTTCATCTGGTCGGTGCCCGCATCCTGCTTGGTTACCCATGCGCTTTTCCAGAAAGTGTAGAGCAATCCCATTGCGCCCAGCACCGGAATAATCAATGTTAAAGTCTGACCCATAATCTTTACGTTTAAATTTTGATGAATTTGGAAGGGTTGAAAAAAGAATAAGTTTGTGCCACGAAAAGTCTTCGTTTGAGATTGTTTGAATTGGTTTGAAATCGAAGATTCACGAGAGAAAATTGTCCCACTCGATTGGGCGACAATCAGCCCTACCAACTTCAACTTGTCCAAATAATCTAAACTATTTCAAATTTGGTACTTAATGACGGTAGGCAGCTGGCCATATACGGAACCAACTGCCTACCGATCAGCAAGTTTTCCGTTTTGGTCGGCAAAAGTAGAAAGAAACTTATATCTGGCAAAACTGAATGTCGGTAGTCCGTGGGCTTCAGTCCACAGGGAGTATTAGTAGTCCACAAGTTTCGTTTTGGGAGATACTTCTGAAAGGTTCCTGTTGTGCCCGGATATGTGAACCGGGCCTCTTGTCTTACCTGTGGCCTGAAGATTATTTTGCATTTTTTCCATAGCGGTGCTTTCCACTTTTGCGAAAATTTTCAGCAGAAAGGTTGGAGCGGCAGATGGGTTACTTTATACTCAGTGAAGCGCAGAGACAAGTTCTTAGTTCAACCTTGTTTTAAATTGGACAGTGTGTCAATTTATGCATCTAAAGCTATAAAGACATTATAAAAAAATATTTTCCGTCTCCCCTTTGCATTTTAAAAAAACGGTTTTATATTTATCCCGTAAGTTTTCAACAAACTGAGATTGCTTCGACCGGATTTCACCTTCGACCGGATTTCACCTTCGACCGGATTTCACCTATACCATTCAAAAAGCAATCTCTCTTAAGAAAGTCAACGCTGATATAATCAACGTTACAGTCGCTATGCTATTGATCCGCCAATAGATAAAGAAAGGGCCAATGCCGTTCTTTTTGGCCAGAGACGGCAAAGGCCCCATTGTTTAATTCAAAACTTTACAAAAGTATGGAAAATTTCATTTCCCTTGCGAAGCAGGGCATCTTCGAGACTCTCCGAATCAGATGCTATGCAATTACAATTTTCTCCTTTTTCGGCACAACATTTTTCGGGCAAGGCAACTGCGGGTTGCCATCTGGCGTAAGTTGTACTGAAAACCTACCTTCATCGTTCACCCTTGTCTCAACTTCAAAGACCTTTTCTCAAATGGTTGCGGATCAGGAACTGCTCGACCCATCTGTCAGTAGTTCCACACCACAATATTTGGTCATTTGCGAGACAGTCAGCGCCAATTATCAAAACTATGTGTTTGCACCAGGTTCGGAAATTGTTTTTTTGAACAACCAAAGTTCCCTTGAAATCTTGTCCGGTGCCAAAGTTGAGTTCCGGCAAACCTATATACATGGTTGTCAGAAATTATGGTACCGCATTTTGGTAAAAGGAGGTGGGCAGTGCGAGTTCAACAATAATTGCCGCATTGAAGATGGAGTGACGGCAATACATCTTGAACCCAACAGTGTTTTGTTGTCAACCTCCAGCACTTTCGACGGCAATTATACCAGCATCTATTCCAACACACCCGGAAGCCCCAACCAGTATGCTGTTGCAGTCTCCATGAATGGAACTACAATTTCAGGGCAGAAAACACTGATCGAGCCATATATACCAAATCCGAATGATCCCGGTTGTACTTTTTCCATGCCCCACTATGGTTTGGCAGTACAAAATGTACAGCTCATTACCATCGGTTCAACTGCTGGGCAATCAAATACTATCCGTGATTTCAGTTTTTCTTATAACTGTAGTGGGCTCGTGACCGGGCCATTTGGTATATTGGTTAGAAATACCAGTCTTACCGTCCTCAACACCCGTTTCCTGAATATAGCCAATGGAACCGGCGGAAGGGGAGTTGATTTCAATGTAACCCCCGGTGCTGCCAGCAAACTTAACCTTACAGGATTGGGAAAAAACGGCACCCCGACTTTTGACAATGTGCAAGATGGGGTTTATGGACTTGGAAATATGGATATTCGCCGCTGCCATTTTAACAATGTAAGTTGGGGGATATACTTAACGGGTATCCCCGCTGCCTATCAAGTTGCCATTGAACAGAATTCTTTTGAAAACATGGCGCTTGAATCTATTTATGAAGATAATTCCAGCCCCATCAGAAATTTGAAAATCAGCAACAATGATTTCAATGACAATGGGGATTCTGAGCAAATCCCGGATATTCGGTCAGGAGTCCGTCTTTTTTCTTTCACCCCTGGTCAACAGGCTACATGGATTCTTAATAATACTTTTGTCAATTCGGCAAAACAAAAACCATTTTACTATGATTATCGGGGAGTTCGGATACAGAACATAAACGGCTCTTTAATTGAGAGCAACGATTTTACAGACAATTTTGGAAACATTGGCCTGCTGTACGAAGGCATAAATGTTTTCAACGCCTCCACCCGTTTTTGGAGCAATACCTTTACGGGTGCCGGTAATTTCGCCACCCACCCTTCCACCGGGATACAAGTGGTCGAATCCCCTTCCTGCTGGCTCAACTGCAACACGGCCGACCAAACCCGTACAGGTGTTGGCTTCAGGGGCATGAACAGCGATGCCGCAAGGTTTGAGAAAAATAACCTCAATACCCACCAGACGGGGCTTTTGCTCCGTTCAGATGCTATTATTGGGTTACAAACAAACAGGCACAATAGGTGGTTAGGCAACACAAGTAACGTAGAGGCCTTATTCGAGGGTAGAAATCCTGCTATTCCATCTGATCTAGCTTTTGTACAGCAATCAAGATTTTTCATTAGACACCTTGATCCTTCAGATTACTGGCCGACTCCCCGTTTGATTGGGACTACTAATGATCAAGGTCAATGGTTTATGTCTCAGTCCGGTTCCACATTTGGCGTTTTCTGTATTAATTCATCCGAACCCGGAGGCGATGATGCAGCGCTGTTAACGGCAGCGGACACAAAAGTGATGGAGGGCACTTTCCAATCCGTGAAAGGCTATCCTGCAGGCGTATGGGAGGCAAAGTTGCGGCTCTATCGAAGGCTGATTGAAAACCCTGAAATGATGCCTGTAAGTTCAACTGCCGAAGCATGGTATCTGAATGAACAAAGCACCACTGTGGGAAGGCTGGGCAATATCTATCATGGTATTTATCAGCTCAGTGAATTGATACAACAAGAGCAGGACGACTTGGATGGGGCAGAATCAGACTATGCAAACGCAATTGCCGATATTCAAGCCATAGACGAAGCCATCAGCAATTCAATCGGGAATCCTTCCACCATTGCCCAATTGCTTGCCGACCGTTCTGTGGAGGAATCTGAACTATCCACCACAACAGAAGCCTATCAAAACCTTTTGACCAATATCCGGGAAGTCCGGCTGGAAAATGCACAGGATTTGATGGAGCAATTGGGTGCCGTATCTACAACAGCTCACTATGAAACCGATTTCAAAACTGTATGCAACATCCTGCTGAAAACTTACCTGAACGATGGCATTCTTGGAGAGGAAGATCGCCAAATTCTTGAGGTCATCGCCCAACAATGCCGTTATGAAGGGGGAATAGCCGTATTGCAGGCCCGTGCCAGTTTAGTTGGCGAATGGGATATTGAAGAATATGACGATTGCCAGGATTATTTGGAAGATCGAAGTGCTTTGCAAGAAAACATAGCAATTGTCGGCCTGCATCCCAACCCTGCTTCCAATAGTGCCTTACTGTATTTAAAGGGTGAACACCAACATGGCAAAGCCACCTTGCGGAACATGAATGGCCAGCATATCCAAACATGGTCATTTGAAGGCGGCTCTGAAGTACGGCTCACCTGGAACGATAAAGTTTCCAATGGGATATACCTATTGGAAGTAGTGACTGAGCAAAATGCACCACAAACTATAAAGTTGATAATCCACAAAGATTGATTGTTTAACAAATAGCATCTCCCCATTCTTCTGGGGAGATGCTTTACTATTTGCCCATGTACAGCAAAATTTTCGGTATCTATTTTATCTTTTGTCTATCAGGACAGCTACATGCCCAAAAGCACGACTACAACTGGATATTTGGCTACGGCCCGACGGCGCCTGGCTTTGGGAACAGCATCTTGGACTTCAACCATTCGCCGCCACTGGTATCAGGGGTAGATTGGGCGGTAAATTTTGCTAGTTGTGGCGGTTCTTGCTCTGATTCAACAGGCAACCTGATGTTTTTTACCAATGGAATACGAATATACAATCGGTTTAATGAAGTGATGGAGGGAGGTGATACCATCAACCCTGGGCCAGTTTGGAATAGTCAACAAGTATATGGTTATGTGTCAATTTATCCCGTTTTTGGACTGCCAAAACCTTCTGCAGATAATATTTATTACCTTTTCCATTCTGATGTGGAAAATGCCAATGGAACTTCATTTGTACCGCGTTTATATTATTCCATCATAGACATGAAAGCCAATAACGGCCACGGGAAAGTGCTTGAAAAGAACGTCCTCCTGATGGAAGGCGATTTGATGTGGCCCTCCGCTGTCAAGCACGGCAACGGACGGGACTGGTGGATCATGGGCTTGCAGGAATCGGATACCAAGCATTATTTGTTTTTATTGTCAAAAGACGGTATCAGTGGGCCGTCTGTACAGGACATTGGGCCCCCCTTTGATACAATAGAATACGCCGGCAAAAGCCTGTTTTCGGAGGATGGGAGCCTCTATCTGCGCCACGACACCAACAAGGCGCTCCGGCTGTACGACTTTGACAGGTGCACCGGCCAGTTGAGCAACCTGCGCATCATCCCCCACAACCCCGATGAATACCCTTCCTGGAACGCAGCTTTTTCTCCAGACGACCGCTTCCTGTACCTCAACCGTCCCGGCTGGGTCAGGACTTTTGACTTGGCTGAAATGGACTTTCAGACGACCTATGATACATTGGCGACCTGGGAACTGAACTTCTGCCCTTCCTACCCTTTTCCCTCTTCGTACCTTTTTTGCCAGCTTGGACCAGACGGAAAGATCTATTATTCCAATGCCAGTTCGACCCGCTGCCTCAACGTGGTCAACAAGCCTGCCTTTCCCGGTCAGGCTGCCGACTGCGAGGAGGCAGGCTTTGAACTGCCAGGATTTAACTATCTCACGCTCAACCAGTTCCCCAACTACCGCCTCGGCGAGTGGGATAATTCGCCCTGCGACACGATAAATTTCCAAAAACCGGGCGACGGCTTTTTTGCCAATGAATACAGCCCTGGCCAGAGCAGCCAGGTGGATCGTTCCTATACTTTGTTGCCCCCTATACCGGGCAGCCCCTGCAAGGGCTGCACCGAAAGGGATCTGGAAATTTTGAAAAACCCGATGTCGCTTGTCCACGCCCTGCTCGTGTTGAAGACAACTGGAAGGCTGCCCGACGATTGGCCCACGGAGCAGGCGGAACGGGATGGGATTTATCTGGCGGAGCCGCCGCAAAGGGAGTAGGTAAGTAGGCAAACAGGTGTCTGGGCTATAGTTTCGACTTGCCAGAAGGTCCATCAATTAATTATGTTACTAATGATGCTTTATAAAATACCATATGTCCTGATATTATTCCTTTGTCCGATAATGCTTTTTGCCCAAAAGCACGACTACAACTGGATATTCGGCTATGGCCCCACAGCACCTGGGTTTGGCAACAGCATTTTGGACTTTAACTATTCGCCGCCGCAGATATCGGGAATAGATTGGGAGGTGAATTTTGGGAGTTGTGGTGGTTCTTGCTCAGATTCTACGGGGAATCTGATGTTTTTCACCAATGGCCTCAGGATTTACAACCGGCTCAATGATGTTATGGAGGGAGGGGATACAATAAACCCTGGACCAATATGGAATAGCCAGCAAAATGATGCTTATCCATCCTATTCACCATTTGCTCTTCCATCTCCTTCAGGTGATAGCGTTTACTATCTTTTTCATACAGGAACAGCACTTGGTATTGGTGAAGTCTTTTTAGAATATCTATACTATTCGATAATTGACATGAAGTGCAATAACGGCCTGGGAAAAGTACTTGAAAAAAATGTTGTCTTGATGGAAGGCGATTTGATGAGGCCTGCCTCGGTCAAACATGGCAATGGGCGGGATTGGTGGATTATGGGATTACAGGAATCTGACACCAAGCACTATTTGTTTTTGCTATCTAAAGATGGAATTAGTGGGCCGTTTGTGCAGGACATCGGGCCCCCTTTTGACACTATAGAATATGCCGGCAAAAGCCTCTTTTCAGAGGACGGGAGCCTCTACCTGCGCCACGACACCAACAAGGCGCTCCGGCTGTACGACTTTGACAGATGTACGGGCCAGTTGAGCAACCTGCGCATCATCCCCCACAACCCCGATGAATACCCTTCCTGGGACGCAGCCTTTTCTCCGGACGACCGCTTCCTGTACCTCAACCGGCCAGGCTGGGTCAGGACTTTTGACCTCTCTGAAATGGGCTTTCAGCAGACTTACGATACGCTGGCGACCTGGGAACTGAACTTTTGCCCGTCCTACCCTTTCACATCTTCTTATCTTTTTTGCCAGCTTGGCCCCGATGGGAAAATTTACTATTCCAATGCCGGTTCGACTCAATGCTTAAATATTATCAACAAACCAACTTTACCAGGAACCGCAGCTGACTGTGAGGAAGCTGGTTTTATACTGCCAGGATTTAATTATTTTACCCTCAACCAGTTCCCCAATTACCGCCTCGGCGAGTGGGATGATTCGCCCTGTGACACGATAAACTTCCAAAAACCGGGCGACGGCTTTTTTGCCAATGAATACAGCCCTGGCCAGAGCAGCCAGGTGGATCGTTCCTATACTTTGTTGCCCCCTATACCGGGCAGCCCCTGCAAGGGCTGCACCGAAAGGGATCTGGAAATTTTAAAAAACCCGATGTCACTTGTCCATGCCCAGCTCGTATTGCGCACGACGGGCAGACTCCCCGACGATTGGCCCAAGCAGCAGGCAGAGCGAGACGGGATTTATCTGGCCGAGCCGCCACAAAAGGAGTAGGTCGGCCAAATTAGTCTCACTACCATTTGCATACCTAACATTCCATAATTTCGACATGAACCACATCTTAAAATTACCACTGTGTTTTTCCTTACTGATTTCTTGTTTTCAATCTGCTATATCGCAGTTGCATTACCCCGATGAACGCTGGCCAATTGGCAGCAACCAGTTTCCCGGCTCGGATGGTTACGGAAATGCCTGGATACATTTTCAAGATGATACCATCACTATAGAAGAGGCAATCCTAAATATGGATTTTGAAAGCACAGTGGCCGTAGCCTCCAATGAAAATGGGGAATTGTTGTTTTATTCCAATGGCTGCGAAATAAGGAACACAAATGGTGAACTGATGGAAAATGGAGAAGGGCTGAACCCCGGCCCACTGCATGACTGGGTTTGCGACGGAGGTTACACAGTGCCCAAAGGTATGCTGGCGCTGCCATTGCCCGACAGCCCTACCAAATGGCTTTTATTACATACGGGTGGGAAATATGATCCCATTAATAAGCTATTATATGGGCCATTCTATTCTACTGAAATAGATATGGGAGCAAATAATGGGCAGGGTGCGGTTGTGAGTAAAAACAATATTTTATCAGATAAAGAAATTGAACCATTTGCTGTTGTCAGGCATGGAAATGGGCGTGATTGGTGGGTTGTTGTGCCTGAATATACTACAAATCATTATCAGGTTTGGCTGCTCGATCCCACCGGGATATCCCTGCAAACAGTGCAAGAAATCGGCCCTGCTATAGGTTGCAGACGCATAGGTTCTTCTGTTTTTTCACAGGATGGGAGTAAATATGCCCGCACCAACAACTGCTCAGCCGTCGTGCTTGATTTCGACAGGTGCGGTGGGGTATTTAGTAATCCAATTCCATTAGAACGTCCACCACATACTTTAGGTGGGGGCGGGCTGGCTTTTTCTGATAATAACCGATGGTTATACGCCACATCTCAATTGTGCATATTCAGAGCAGATTTAGAAAGCAATGCTCCGTTTTTAGATTCTTTATTTAAGCAGCCTTATTATGAAGGAGTCTCAGATTATGTTTTTGGAACCAGTTTAGCGTATATGCAGTGGGCGCCTGACGGGAAAGTATATATGAATGCCCAGCACCGGGAGAAATTTTTAAGTGCAATCTCCCTTGAAAATGATACCTTCCAATATGAACAGGGCATTTTGCCTTTGCCTGTTTATGCTGTTCGGACACTTCCAAATTTCCCAAATTTCAGGTTATATGACGAGCAAGGGAGCATATGTGATAGCTTGAGTATAGACGGCCCACCATTGAGTATTCATGGGCCTGTGTTTGCCAATGCCGGAATTTTTATTTATCCAAATTCTGCAAAAGATAAATTGACTATTGATTCGAACCAATGTAAATGGCAACCCTCAGAAATACATATTTATGATATTTATGGAAGGGAGGCATTAAGGTTGAGGCATCCTGAATTCATAAAAATTTTTACTTTCAACTTACCTAATATAACACCAGGAATTTATTGGTGTAAGGTCAGCGACGGCAGATCACATCATGTTTTCCAAAAACTTTCGATTGTAAACTAAACCGGTGGAAATGCCGATGACGGCGTATCTATTCTTGGAAATTAGCCTTTCATTTATGAGGGTTTGGGTTAAGTTTGCTGCCCAGTCCGCAATCAAAGGCTCTGGACAGCGGACTGTGTACTGAAGACTGAACATGCCCGGCATCTACCTCCATATCCCTTTTTGCAAACAGGCTTGCCACTATTGCAATTTCCATTTTTCGACCTCCCTGAAATACAAGGACGAAATGGTGGCCGCTATGCTCCATGAACTGAAACTCCAAAAAGACTACCTCGGTGGCGAGCCTGTCGAGACCATCTACTTCGGCGGCGGCACGCCTTCACTCCTTGACCGCCGTGATCTGGATTTGTTTTTTGATGAAATTTTTAAACAGTTTAAAGTTGAAACGAGCGGGCTTGAAATTACTTTGGAAGCGAACCCCGACGACCTCACACCACTGAAAATCAGCGAGTTGCGCCAAACGCCCGTCAACCGTTTCAGCATCGGCGTCCAGTCTTTTTCCGAAGCGGATTTGAAATTTATGAACCGGGCGCACAATGCCCGGGAGGCCATCTCCTGCATTGAAAACGTGCAGGCAGCAGGTTTTGAAAACCTGACCATTGACCTCATTTATGGCTCGCCGACCACCTCCGATACGCAGTGGGCTGCCAACCTGGAGCAGGCCTTCCGTTTCAACATTCCGCACCTCTCCTGCTATTGCCTGACGGTGGAGGAAAAAACGGCATTGGCACATTTTATAAAAGCGGGGAAAGCCAAACCCGTGGACGAAAAGCAGGCCGAGCGGCAGTTCAAGTTCCTGATGAAACAAGCGTCGGCACAGGGCTACGATCACTACGAGATTTCCAATTTTGCAAAACCCGGCTGGCACTCCCGCCACAATTCGAGTTATTGGCAGGGGAAAAAATACTTGGGCATCGGCCCCTCGGCACACTCCTTCGATGGCCTGAGCCGGCAGTGGAACGTGGCGAACAACGCCCAATATTTGAAGTCTTTGCAAGCTGGCGTTATCCCGTTTGAAAAGGAAACCCTCACGCCCGAACAGCGCTACAACGAATACGTGATGGTGTCCCTGCGCACGGTGTGGGGCTGCGATTTGGAGAGGGTGCGAGCCCTGGGTTTTGAAAAACACTTTTTGGGAAATGCCACAGTTTATCTGGAGGAAGGGCTGGTGGAGCGCATTGAAAACAAATTTAAACTGACTGAAAAAGGAAAGTTTCTGGCTGACGGGATTGCGGCGGCGTTGTTTGTGGAGATTTGACAAATTTTCAAAGTTTGTCAAATCGTGCATCTTCACCAAAAGGATGTTAGTTTTGTAAAAAACTGAAATTCATGTCCGTTCAAATTTCAAAACGTTTACTCACCGTCAGTGAATACCACAAAATGGCAGAAGCGGGCATCCTTAACGAGGATGACCGGGTGGAGCTTATTCACGGAGAAATTATTGAAATGAGCCCAATAGGAAGCAGGCATTCCGGCCACGTAAAACGGATCTTAAAACTACTTGTCCAATTGCTCGACGATAAGGCGACAATAGGTGTTCAAGATCCGATTGTAATTGACGATTTTTCTGAACCTGAACCAGACTTGTCCATTCTTGAATTCAGGGAGGATTTTTACGAAAAGGAACACCCACGTCCCCACCAGGTGTTCCTCATCATCGAAGTCGCTGATTCATCACTCTATTATGATCGTACTACAAAATTGCCCATCTATGCCGAGGCAGGTATTCCCGAATGCTGGATAGTGAACATCGAAGACGAACAAATTGAAATCCACAAAACCCCATCGCAAGGGGATTACCTTTTCAAAGAAACCGTAAAACGCAATGGAACTATCTTTTGGGAACGCTTCGATTTGACCATAAAGGCAAGTATGATTTTAGGTTAAATCGTCAGTGTAAAGATCGTCCCTTCCCCCACCACCGACTGCACCCCAATCCGCCCTTTGTGCAGCCGCAAAATCTGCCGGGAAAGGCTCAGCCCGATACCACTACCATCGTCTTTGGTCGTGTAAAATGGAACGAAGATCTGCTCTATCAAATCCTTATCGATGCCGCAGCCGTTGTCGGCGACGGTGATGATGGTCTTCCCATCTTTGCTGCGTTGGGTAGCGGCGGTCACGGTAGCGCCTTCTTTCCCTTTCGTGGCGTCAATGGCGTTTTTGACGAGGTTGATGATGACCTGTTCCATCATCTCCACATCGGCCTGAAAGATGACAGGCGAGGTAGAAAGCTGCGTTTGGAAAGCGACCTTGTTTTTATCGAAAACGGGCTTGAACAATACCTGTATCCTCGTCACCAAATCGTTGGCGTCCACCAGTTGGAATTTGGGCGCAGGCAGACGGGTCAGGTTGCGGTAGGTCTCCGTGAAGTGCATCAACCCTTCGCTGCGGTTGCGGATGGCGGAGATGGCCGAGCGCACATCGTCGGCGGTTTCGGCCTCGATGGTCTCCCCTTTTTCGCCCAACATGCCATCAATGGTAGAGGTGAGCGAAACGATGGGCGTGATGGAGTTCATGATCTCGTGGCGGATAATGCGGATGAGCTTTTGCCAGGCTTCGAGTTCCTGCTCTTCCAGTTCGCCCTGTATGTTTTGAAAAGAAATGAGCTTCAGTTTTTGATTCCGCAAAGCAAACTCCGTGGCCTGAAGTGCAAGCGGCATGGACTTGTTTTCAACGGTTATTTTCACCATGTCCCGCTCGCCCGTTTTCAGGTTTTTGACGGCTTCCAGCAGTTTCTCATCTATTTGCCCCAAAGCATCCACATGGACGAGATAGGGTTTGTGCAATAGTTTTTGCAGGGCCTTGTTCATCAAAAAAATGCCTCCTTTTTCGTCCACGCACAGCAGGCCCACTTCCACCGCCTCCACGATGGTTTGGAGGTATTGGTGGTTGGCCTCTTTCTCTGCCCGGATGTTCAGGAATTTGCGGTTGATCTGGTTGAAGGCATCGTAGAGTTCGCCAAAGGTCTTGCCCTTGTGGTGGCCGGAATAGGTGGCCGAAAAGTCCTCGTATTTGATGCCCAACAAGAAAGCGGTGAAATCCCGGTTGGTGAGGTTCACGTAGCGTACCATGTCCACCACGGCCAGTACGATGAGCACAAAGACGATGAACATGGTGATGTAAAACTCCGTCTGCGTGACGCAGTAAACCAATGCCAGCACGAGGGCGATGATGGTGAGGATGCGGAAGGTGATATTTACCCGGAAACTCTTAAACATGCGCAGCAGGGTTGGAAATTTTGTCCTGATCTATGTAGATGAAATCGAGGAACACGCCGTCCAGGTGTTCGAAGTCCTTGTCGGTGCTGATTAAAGGGGCTTCAATGGCTACGGCAGTAGCAGCTATCCAGATGTCGTTTTTGCCCATGTCTTTAGCAGGGAAATGTTTAGGGAGTTTTAGGCTTTTGTGGCGGTTGCGGCTGTATGCGGAGATTCTAGCATAGGCTTTTAAAGTTTTATTGTCGTCGATAGCCAGGCGTTCAAAAAGACCAATTGTTTCCTTAAGTTTCTTCCTTCGATTTGAACCCCATTTATTTTCATAAGCAAATGCCAACAACTCGCCAACGGTAACTTGGCTAATGAATCCATTGTTCTTTACGCCTTTTTTGAAATGTACACTTTCAATATGTGCCCAAATATGGGATTCCCTTATCTTGTGGATTAGGACATTTGTATCCAAGAGAAATTTATTCATCATCACGACATTTCCTTGACAGCCTTGATAAATTCTTCATCGGTCATTTCAATTTCTTCTTCATCAGAAAATTCTTCGTCTTCGTCCAGTAAGGGCGCCAACAATTCTTTTTTGCTCTGATTTTTGATACTCCTTGCCAATAAATAATTGAGCCTGCCATCTTCGCCGTCATTCCATTTGACCAAGCCTTTTTCCTCAAGATGATCTTTTAATTCCGACAAAAGCATCACCTGCTCCTCATCCGGCAGTTGTTTCACCAAATCCATGATCTGTTCAAAACTTAGCTTTATTTCCACACTCATTTCTTTTCCCATGGCTCTCTTTTTTTGATTAAAACGAACACGAAATTACAAATTTCTCGCCTCGCCTTCAAGCCTATTTACAAACCGTATTTTTCCAATCGCCTGTACAGCGCCGCCCTCGTCAGGCCCAGTTCCTCCGCTGCTTTGGTGATGTTCCCCTGGTGGCGGGTCATGGCTTTTTGGATGGCCCATTTTTCCAGGTCGTCGAGGTTGTAGGAGTCGAGCGACTGGTCCATGCCTTCCTGCTGGATGAGGTTTTGGAGCATGAAATCGTCCGGTTGCAGCAGGTCGCCATCGCCGAGGATGACGGCCCGTTCTACCGTGTGGCGCAGCTCCCGGATGTTGCCGGGCCAGTTGTAGGCTTGCAGTTTTTTCATGGTGTCCGGGGCTATTTTGAGCGAAGGTTTTTGGTATTTCCTGGCGTACACGCTGAGGAAATGGTTGGCCAGGAGGGGGATGTCCGTCACCCGATCCCGCAGGGGCGGCAGGGTAAGTGCGACGGTGTTGATGCGGTAGAGCAAATCTTGCCGGAAGGTCTTGTCGCGCACCATGTCGTAGATGGGCTGGTTGGTGGCGCAGACAAGGCGGATGTCAATGGGCGTGGGATTGTTGGCACCAACCCTTACGATTTCCCTGTTTTGCAAAACGGTGAGCAGCTTGGCCTGCATGGTCAGGGAAAGGTTGCCGATTTCATCCAAAAACAAGGTGCCTTTGCTGGCTGCTTCAAAGCGGCCCGTCCGGTCATCCTTGGCATCGGTGAACGAGCCTTTTTTGTGGCCGAATAGCTCGCTCTCGAACAGCGTCTCCGGGATAGCCCCCAGGTCCACGTTGATAAAAGCTTCCTCTGCACGGGGCGACTGGCGGTGTATGGCCCTGGCTATCAACTCTTTGCCCGTGCCGTTTTCGCCGAGAATCAACACGTTGGCGTCCGTTTTCGCCACTTTGTCAATGGTCTGGAAAATTTGCTTCATGGGCGCGGACTCGCCCACAATGTCGCCGTAGTGCTGGTCAATATCGGCGCTCATGATGCGCTGGCGGCTTTGGAGTTGCTTCACCTCCTGCTTCGATTCGCTGAGGCGGGTGGCGGCGTGGATGGTGGCCAGCAGCTTTTCGTTGCGCCAGGGTTTTTCCACAAAGTCAACCGCCCCATTTTTCAGGCACTCCACCGCCACTTTCACGTCGCCATAGGCGGTGATCATGATGACATTGGCGGTGGGGTCGAGTTCGATAACTTTTTTGAGCCACTGCATACCTTCCTTGCCGCTGGTGTCGCCCTTGCGGAAGTTCATGTCCAATAAAATCACATCGGGTTCGTATTGCCGCAAGAGGCGGGGCAGCAGGTTCGGGTTGTGCTCGGTGAACACCCGGTCGAAGTGCTGTTTCAGAAAAAGCCGTAGGGTCAGCAAGATGTCTTCCTCGTCGTCAACGATGAGGATGGTGGCGTCTTTTCTCATAAATAATGTCGGGTTTGCCCTTTGTTTGTTTTGTGCAAGGACACAAGTTTAAGGGAAAAGTGCAAAGGTTGGGGAATTTGGGGCCGTGAATGTTGATTTTTGTAACTATTTACCCGGTATGGCACATCAGTTATTGTGAAAAACGCATACTAAAAAAAGGGGTGGAAAGCCCGTTTGAACGCCTGCCGTGCCTATTCGGATCATAAGTCACTGTTTAATCGTTCTTAGACAAATCTTGTGGTCATCCGTAATAACAGCTCAAAGTGATAGCCAATTTTCAACCCACCACTTAAGTAACCATAAAAAAATAACTTCACCATTTTGATTTTGAAACCCCAGTACTGGAGGGGTTTTTTAAAAATAATCCCGATGTGAAATCGGGATTATTTTTCCTTCGATCCTTAATTAAACCCATGACCAGATTATCTGACAAAGGGTAAAGTTCGGGCGCGTATATAACAAATGCTTTGGGAATGAGGGCAGCTGAATCGGGCACCACTTACCCGTCCCGTTAAAATTAATGCGCATACGACATCAACCAGTTTCAGAAGTTGGTTAATTAAAAAAACTATACCTCCCCCAAATAAAATTGCCTGATCGGAGGCCAACCCAAAGTTCGATAGATGTGTACTGGAATTATTTACAAAAAAAATAGTACCATTGCGGCCAAAAGAGAAAGTGGTTTATGGCGAGAAACTCTTACGGTGTTACCTGGTGGGGTAAGCAGTGGTTGTCTGCACTTGAAAATATTGACTACAGCAACCGCCTGCCCATCGGCCGTACTTATGCAACAGCTGGGAATGTACGTTCGATAGATGTTGACGGAAATGCCATTAAGGCAAAGGTAAAAGGCGTACTTCCCACCCCCTACCGCATTGAAATATATGCACCAGCCTTTACAGAAAACGAAATCAAGCGCCTGGTGGGCGAGTTGGCACGGAACCCCGCGCTCGTAGCAAAAATCTTGCAGCGGGAACTACCCAACGAACTCTTTCAAATATCCGAAGGGATTGGCCTCCAATTGTTCCCGTTCAGTTGGAAAGATTTCAGCATGAACTGCTCTTGCCCGGACAGGGCCACCCCCTGCAAGCACCTGGCCGCCGTCATCTTCGCCATGGCAGAAGAAATAGATAAGAACCCCTTCCTGGTATTCGAACTACATGGGCTCAACCTCATAGACGAACTAAAAAAAGAAAATATCCGCCTCGCCGACAAGAGCGTTGAGCGGATACCCAGGGTTTCCGATCTGCTCATCGAGTCGGCGTTCGACAATATGATCGAGAAGAGCCTGCAGTCCAAAAAGGATCTGCTACGCACAAGGATACTAGATTTCACCAATATACCGGATATCCGCACCAATATCCTCTCGCTCTACAAGCCCCGCCCCTCATTTTACGACGAGGACTTCCGGGAAGTCCTTCGGACGCTCCTGTCGGAAAGCAGCGCTGTCGCAGCCGAGTTGCTCGATGCCGAGGTTGAATTGGGCAAGCACGGCTACAACCTCAACAAAGGGGACGATGTGCAGTTGGTGTTTGACGAAAACCTGCTCTTTAAATATGTGCAGGTGTTTGACAGCAGGGGCAACGAAAAGACCATGACCAGCTTCCGCCCGAACGACCTCGTCTCTGCCTTGATTAAATGGGACCCGGACAGCCTCCACCAAACCCAGCCTTCTATTGCCGCCTTGCATGAGGTGCTTTTCTTTTCGCTCAAACTGGTGCAGCAGGGCGCCATCATGCCCCAATTGCTAGAATGCGCACCTGGCACTTATCGCATCCGCTGGGTGCCCGCCACCATGCACGAATCGGTCAAGGCCGTTTTTGACAAGTTGTTGGAAAACATGCCGCTGGGCTTGTCCGTGGTATTGTCGGGCCTCGAAGAGCGCGACCAGTCGATGGTGGAAATGCTCAAGACCATTTGCTCGTTTTTTATCGGTTATTGTATCGGGGAAGTAAAAGGGCTTGACAAAGACCCGCTCGCCAGCATGTTCCTGAACAGCAACCGGAAAACCCCCACCAATTTTTCCCGCCCCGACACGGCGGAACTGCTACAGCATTGGCTCAATGATTTCAACCTCTCCCAAAAAGACATCGCCCCGCTGGTCAGGGTGCTGGAAGAAGAAGGGCAATATGCCGTGGAAATCTACGTGGAATTCCGCAAAAACACAGCGCAGGAACCCGTGCACCTAAACGATATCCTCTTATTGAAGCGGTACGAAGGGATAAAAAACGGCGTGCTGAAAGATGTGCTGCTGATGGCCGATTTTTTTCCCAGGCTCAACGAAATCATAGAGGCCAAGGGAAGGCACCGGCTGGAGTTTACCGAACTGCATTTTGTGGAGGTGCTGCTCAAAATACTGCCGATGATCCGCTTGTTCGGCGTCAAAATTGACATGCCGGACGGGCTGAAAAACATCGTACAGCCTCAAGCGACCATTTTAATCAAAAAATCAGCCTCGAAGAAAGAAGTTTCTTTTGCCAACCTGGACAACCTGCTCCGCTTTGAATGGCTCGTGGCCCTGGGCGGCGACCTTTTCCCTATTGACGAATTTGAGGACATGGTCACCAACCTCAACGGCATTGCCAGGATACAGGATCACTATACCTGTATTGACGAAGACGAACTGATCCGCCTTTTTGAAAAATTTGACGACCCGCCTACCCTCAGCGGGTTTGATGCCCTCAGGGCTTTGTTTGCAGAAGAGCACAATGGCGTGAAAATAGGCCTGTCGCCGGAGGTGACGGCCCTGCGCAGCCAGCTGCTCGACACCCGTCCAACGGCCTTGCCCAACAACCTGAAAAGCAGTTTGCTCCCCCATCAAGTCAGTGGTTACAACTGGTTGATGAAAAACGTGGAATTAGGCTTCGGCAGCCTCATTGCCGACGAAATGGGGCTGGGCAAAACCCAGCAAGTATTGGCCGTGCTGCTGAAACTCAAAGAAGAAGGGAAACTGGGCAAGAGCAAGGCGATGATCGTCGTTCCTACATCCCTGATGACCAACTGGTACAAAGCTGTCGAAATAAAAGGCGCGCCGCTGAAAGCCGCTATCTATTACGGGCAGCGCCGCCCGCTGGGCGTGGCCGATCCCGACATCATCGTCACGAGCTACACCATCCTGAGCAACGAGGAAGATCTGCTGAAAAAAATGCCTTGGCACTGCATCATCATTGACGAGGCGCAAAAGATAAAAAACCCTGAAATTGTGCAGGCCATCAGCCTGAAATCCATTCCTGCCCCGGTGAAGATAGCCATCAGCAGCCGGCCCGTTGAAATGCACCTGCTCGAACTTTGGGGCATCATGGATTTCCTTAACCACGGATACCTGGGCCTGCACGGCGAATTTATCAACACATTTGCCAAGCCCATCCAACGGGAGCACGACCAGGACAAAAAAGACCTGCTGCACAAATTGACTGCCCCGTTCCTGCTGCGCCGCAGCAAAGCGGATCCGGATATCGCAGAAAGCCTCCCAAAGCGGGTGGACAACGACCGCTTCGCCCTGCTCACCCCCGAGCAAACCGATTTTTACCGCAGGGTGCTGGACGTGGACATGGAGGCCATTTACCAGGAAACAAACCCTGGCCGCCGGCACAAGCTGGTGATGAACATGTTCAACGCCCTGCGGCAAATCTGCAACCACCCCCACCTTTTCCGCAAAAAAGAAAACAAGAAACCACAATACTCCGGCAAGAACATCCTGCTGTTCAGCCTGTTGGGCAACATTTACCAGAATGGGGAAAAAGCAGTCGTCTTTGCCCAATCCAAAGAAGTGGGCGACCTGCTCGCACTCCAGATGTCTATTGCTTTTGGCAAAAAACCGCTCTTCCTGCACGGCGGCACCTCCCGTTCGAGCCGCGACACGATGCTCGAAGCTTTCGAGGACGATCCTTTTACCGATACTTTCATCGTCTCCATCACTGCTGCTGGTACCGCACTCCAACTGACCGCCGCCACCCACGCCATTCATTACGACCATTGGTGGAACCCCGCCATCGAGACCCATATCACCGACCGGACTTTCAACATGGGCGCCATGAAGAACCTGCTCGTGTGGCACCTGCTCACCCAGGGCACCTTCGAGGAAAAGCTGATAGAGATGATCCGTACCAGAAAAGAACTCGCCTCCATGAACGTGGGTATGCTGGAAAACTGGCTCGGCAACCTGTCCGACGAAGACCTTTGGTGGCTGGTGGACATTGGATGAAGTGGGCAAGGTTAGACGCTGCAAGGGCCGTCCCGGTTTTAAAAAAAAACACTACGCCCATTTGGGCCTGGATAAAAAATCAGTGTTCGGCCCTATTCTCTGTTGGAATACCAGAAAACTTTCAGACCTTTGAAGTAAACCTATGAGCAAACCACCACCAGATGAGAACTCCCATCCGCATTGCCATTGTCCAGGAAAGCCCTGTCTTCCTCAACCTCGATCTTAGTTTACAAAAAGCAGAAATCCTCATCAAAGAAGCCGCCGATGAAGGCGCCCAACTCATTGTTTTTGGCGAATGCTGGCTCAGTGGCTACCCCGCCTGGCTCGACCATTGCCCTGAAGTGGCACTTTGGAACCATGAACCCACCAAACAGGTCTTCGCCCGCATGTACCAAAACAGTGTCAACGTACCTGGAAAAGCCACCCAACTGTTGGCCAGCCTGGCCAAAACCTTTCGTATGCTCATTGGCATCGGCATCAACGAAACTGCACAAACAGGCCCTGGTAACAGCACCATCTACAATGCTTTTTTGCTTTTTGATGAAACGGGCGAACTGCTCATCCACCACCGCAAGCTCATGCCCACCTTCACCGAACGTATCGTGTACGGCCAGGGCGACGCCCGCGGACTGAAAGCCGTTGACACGACCATCGGGCGGATCGGCGGCCTCATCTGCTGGGAGCACTTCATGCCGCTCACCCGCCAGGCCATGCACAACGAGGGCGAGCTCATCCACCTCGCCCTGTGGCCCTGCGTCCACGAGATGCACCAGGTGGCCAGCAGGCACTATGCTTTTGAAGGCAGGTGTTTTGTCATCGCCGCCGGCCAATTGATGAAGGTGAAAGACATCCCCCCCGAACTCGAAGTGCCGGATGCCCTCGCCGACGAGCCCAACGAGTGGCTGCTCAATGGCGGCTCCTGCGTCATAGCCCCTGACGGCTTCTACGACCTGAAACCACAATACGGCAAAGACGGCATCATCTACCACAACATGGACGACCTCGAGCACGCCCTTCGGGAGCGCATGACACTCGACGTGTCGGGGCATTACCAGCGGCCGGATATTTTTAAGTTGGAAGTGTTTCGAGGGTAGGCCGTAAAAAAAGGAAACTTGAAACAGAGAGGCATAAAGAACTGAGATGCACGCCCCTCGCCTCTTACGCCTAACTCCTCACCTCTAAAACTCAGGAAGCGTTGGCCAAGATGGCCTTTTTCATCTTAAGCAACCTGGGCTGGCGCTCTACGTCTTTTTGGATGTCGGCCAAGCTTAGGGAAAGCAGGTCGAACAGATCTTGCAGGGGGATGTCGTATATATCGGCGAAGGTCTCGACGGCCAGGTGGGCGAGTTCGTCAAAGGTGCGGCTATTCTCGTTTGCTGGAATACGATAGGTGAAATTTTGTTTTTCCCCATTATTGTCTGGCGCCCTTAACGAGCAGAAACTGTTTGTTTTATCCTCTAAAGTCCACCCTTTAGATTGTAAAAAAGCAATGAAAGTTTCGATTTGAGGGCGTTTATAAACAACGGTTGGCGGTTCAAATGTCATAATAGCTTACATTTAAAAAAACAAGTTAAAGATGTTATTGAAGAAATCCAACCCAACACGGTTCCCTAACGGGACTTTTATTGGGTGTTGGGATGGGTTGTTGGTAAAATTGTCATCCCTTGCCGGATAAAACCAATAGAATAAACCGTTCATCTTGTAAAACTGTTGACCCAAATCAACCTGTATCCAATCTTCTTCATTATCAGGTAAAAGGTGAACCAATAGCAGTAGCGGGATGCCAAAAACATCGGCACTATACCAATCATTTTTTAAAGCTATTAAATCGTTATAGTTTTTTCCACGCAAATAGAAACGGAAGCAATCATCATTCATCCTGACTTGTTTCTGCGTAGTGGTCTTCATTTGAATACCGATGAAATTGCTGGAGGGTGCCCGTTGTGGTTTCTGGTTCACGACTAATTCCCGCGAAGGGTTAATCATCATATCAATCCCATCATCTACTCTTGGAGTAACGGATTTGTAACCTGCTTGTGCTGCAAGTGTTGCGAAAAGTTGGAGCGAAAATTCTTCTTTTTTGATGGCCTCTGTCATAGCGTTCGTAGTTTTCCCGGCCAGCAAGGTAAAAACTTTATCCCTACTTTTTCAGCAATAAACTTGGGTCTTCCTCGAACAGCCGCTCCCGCTCCGCCGAGTGCCCAAACGACGCATGGGGCAGCAGCCGGTTCAAAAACTTCGACACCATTTTCAGCTTCCGGGCGGGCAACGAGACGGAAAATTCACCGCCGTCCAGCAGCTTAAAATACATGGTGCCACGCTCCCAGAGGTAGAAACCGAAGGGCATCGTCTGCGTGTTCATCGAATAGACCCAGACGATGTGCTTCGATTGGCTGTTGAGGAGTTGCCAAAGGCGGTCGTTTTCTACTTTGGGGCTGCGCAGGATTTCCCAGAGTAATTTCAAACCTACCATTACCGCCACCAATCCGAAAGTGGCCAGGATGTTCCTTTCTTCGAAAAACACATATCCGAACACGGCCCCACTGACGAGCAGGAACACGGCCAGCGCCAGCTTCGCCCGCTGCTCCTGCCGGATGGAGCTGCGCAGGAGGCGCATGGCGGGGTGGAGGTGGTATGTTTCTTTGAAGTTCAACGAATGATTTTGGTTTATTTTTTAAAACAATTTGTTGTTTCTTGTGCTGGAAAAATGTTAGCTTTGCCAACGTTTGACGGCTAAAGTTAACAGCCGTCAGCCATATTTGATTACTGCATGGAAATCCTCAAAAGAGTAACAGAACTTAAAGCGGAATTGGACAGCCTGCGCCCACTGAACAGGGATCGGGAAACCTACATCATGCAGAAACTGCGCCTCGACTGGAACTACCATTCCAACCACCTCGAAGGGAACAGCCTGACCTTTGGCGAAACGAAAGCCCTGATTCTATTTGGCATCACCGCTGCTGGTAAACCGCTGAAAGATCATTTTGAAATGACCGGGCATGATGAGGCGGTAAAATGGGTAGAGGATGTGGTAAAAGAAGGCCGACCGCTGACGGAAAAGTTTATTCGTGAACTCCATAAACTCATTTTGAAAGAACCTTACGAGTCGCCAACAATAACCCCTGATGGAATTCCTGCAAAAAGAAAAATCCAAGTTGGTGTTTATAAAACTTCCCCCAATCATGTGCTGACCCCAACAGGCGAGATCTTTCGCTTCGCTACCCCGGAGGAAACGCCAGCCATGATGCACGACCTGATAGAATGGTATCGGCAAAAAGAAGGCGACCCTCAATCACACCCGCTTTTGTTGGCAGCGGAGTTTCACTATAAATTCATCCGCATCCACCCTTTCGACGACGGCAATGGCCGCACGGCGAGGATATTGATGAATTTTATTTTGATGAAGCATGGCTATCCGCCAGTGATTATCAGGACGGAAGATAAGGCGAATTATATTGCTGCTTTGCAACAATCAGATGCAGGAATTATAGCTCCTTTTATTGAATATATTGGACAGAATTTAGCGCATTCTTTGAGCATTATGATTCGAGGTGCAAAAGGGGAAAATATTGATGAGCCGGATGATGTGGATAAGGAGATTGCGTTGATTGAACAAAAATTAAAAAACACTGTATCTCAGCATTCGTTTGAAAAAACTAAAGATGCTGTCTTATATATCTATGATAGGGTCATAATTGAATTACTTAAAGAGTTTATCTCAGAGTGTAATAAATTTGAAAAATTTTATTTAGAAACAAAGGCATCTTTTTTGATTGATAATTTGAGTTTTCCTGAAAAAAATGCTTCTAAAATTGAGCTACTTAGCTATGCAAGGTCAAAAATATACCACAGCAAAACCCTTCCTAAAATTATTGGCTTTTTCTATAAATTCAATTCATTTAATGGAAATGGAATAAAGGATTTTGATTATTCCATGAGTATCAAGTTTAGTCTTGAAAAAAGTTTTTATACTTTGAAACCAATGCATGGGAAAAAAGAAATACGTAAAAAATATAACAAACTTTTGCGCAAGGAAGAATTTCAAGAAGTAATTCGAGCTGAAACCAAAGCCCACACCGATTACATCAACCAACAAATCGAAAAAGCCCAACAAAAAATCGAATAACCCACGCCCCTTGTCATGGCCGAAGGCCAACTGCAACGCCAAAAGAGAAGTCCTAACGTGACGTTGCAGATTGCCTCCGACAATGACAAAAGGGACGCCCCCCCATTCACCATTAATCATTAACAATTCACCATTAAAATAACATGTCTCAGCAAATCACCTACACCGAAGACAACATCCGCCACCTCGATTGGCGGGAGCACATCCGCATACGCCCCGGCATGTACATCGGCAAGCTCGGCGATGGTTCGTCGGCGGACGATGGCATTTATGTGCTCATTAAAGAAGTCATTGACAACTGCATTGACGAGTACGTCATGGGCTACGGCAAGCAGATAGACATCAGCGTGAAAGACGGCATCGTGGAAGTGCGGGACTACGGGCGGGGTATCCCCCTCGGCAAGGTCGTCGAATGCGTCTCCCAGATCAACACGGGCGGGAAGTACGACAGCAAGGCCTTCAAAAAGTCCGTCGGCCTCAACGGCGTGGGTACGAAGGCGGTGAACGCACTGTCCAACTACTTCAAGGTACAGTCCGTGCGGGAGGGAAAGGCGAAGGTGGCCGAGTTCGAGCAAGGCAACATCACCAAAGACCATAAGCTGCAAAACACCACCGACGACAACGGCACGCTCGTCATTTTCAAGCCCGACGACAGCATTTTCAAAAAATACAGCTTCCGAACGGAGTACCTCGAACAGCAGCTTTGGAACTACGCCTACCTCAATGCAGGGCTGAAAATCAACTTCAACGGCAAGACCTTCCACTCCCGCAAGGGCCTGTACGACATGCTCTCGAACAAGACCCAGGCGGAGACCTTGCGCTACCCGATTATTCACATCGCTGGCGAGGATATCGAAGTTGCCATGTCGCACGGCAACCACTACGGGGAGCAGTATTACTCCTTTGTGAACGGCCAAAACACCACGCAGGGCGGCACCCACCTGAATGCTTTCAAGGAGGCCATCGTGAATGTGATACGCAAGTTTTACAACAAAAACTACGATGCGAAGGACATCCGCTCGTCCATCGTGGCGGCCATCAGCGTGCGGGTGGAAGAGCCTGTGTTCGAGTCGCAGACCAAGACCAAACTCGGCTCACAGGACATGGGGCCGGACGGGCCATCGGTGCGCAAGTTTATCGGCGACTTTCTGGACAGGGAACTCGACAACTTCCTCCACAAAAACGAGGAGGTGGCGAAAGAACTCCAGCGCCGCATCCAGCAATCGGAGCGGGAGCGCAAGGAGATAGCCGGCATCAAAAAACTGGCGAACGAGCGGGCCAAAAAAGCCAACCTCCACAACAAAAAACTGCGGGATTGCCGGGTGCATTTCAACGACCCCGTGAAGAAATCGGACGAGGACAAGCGCAACGCCACCACGGTTTTCATCACCGAGGGCGACTCGGCCAGCGGCAGCATCACCAAATCGAGGGACGTGGAGACACAGGCCGTGTTCAGCCTTCGGGGCAAGCCGCTAAACTGCTTCGGCATGACCAAAAAAGTGGTCTATCAAAACGAGGAGCTGAACCTGCTGCAACATGCCCTCAACATTGAAAATGACCTGGAAGACCTGCGCTACAACCAGGTCGTCATCGCCACCGACGCCGATGTGGACGGGATGCACATCCGCCTGCTGTTGCTCACTTTTTTCCTGCAATTTTTTCCCGACCTCGTGCGCAACGGCCACCTCTATATTTTGCAGACGCCCCTCTTCCGGGTGCGGGACAAAAAAGTGACCTACTACTGCTACAGCGAAGCCGAAAAGCAGGAGGCCATCCGCAAGCTGCGGGGCAAGGCAGAGATTACCCGTTTCAAAGGTTTGGGCGAAATATCACCAGGCGAGTTCAAGGATTTTATCAATGAAAATATGCGCCTGGAACCGGTCGTGCTACAAGACGCCACCGACCTGGAACAACTACTGTCCTACTACATGGGCAAGAACACGCCCGATCGCCAGGAATTTATCATTGATAACTTGCGGGTAGAGTTGGATGAGGTGGAGGATAAAATAGAAATTGAGGAAGCGATGGAGGGGGTAGCTGAATTGGCCGAGGCATAGCCATTGAAATGGAAAACACCTTGCTGAAACCCTTTTGGCAAAAAAATTTTCTACCAGATTGGCGGTTCACCATCCTGCTCGTTCTGACCTGGAGCGTCGGCGGACGATGGACGGGGCCCATTACTTATTGGGCGTTATTTGCAATCGTACTCCGAAGCTCCTGCTTCGGAGCGTATAATTATTATTTATTGCTCCGAAGCAGGAACTTCGGAACTACTTTATCACATAACCAAAGATTTGTTCCAAACATGCTTTTCCATTTTTTATCTATTAAAAACCTGCTTCGATAGAATAGCCCAATCGGATTTTCCCTACTTACCGCTATCTTTCCGCCAAACATCGAATATCGAAAATCCAATACCTACCATGCCCATCCTCCGCTTAGAAAACGTCACCAAGCATTACGACAAGCACACCGCTGTTGACCACGTGAGTTTCGACATCCCAAAAGGCGTCGTCTTTGGCATGCTCGGGCCAAACGGTGCGGGGAAGACTTCACTCATCCGCATCATTACCTCCATCACCCGTGCCGATGAGGGAAAAGTATGGATGGACGGCGAACCGCTCAACAGCCGCCACCCGGAACAGATTGGCTATATGCCGGAAGAGCGGGGGCTTTACAAAAAAATGAAGGTGGGCGACCACCTCACTTACCTGGCCCGGCTAAAGGGGCTAAGCGCCGCCGACACACATAAGGAACTGCGCTACTGGTTCGAGCGCTTCGAGATCAAGGACTGGTGGGGCAAGAAAGTGGACGAACTCTCGAAGGGGATGCAACAGAAGGTGCAGTTCATCGCCACGGTGCTGCACAAGCCCAAGCTGCTCATCCTCGACGAGCCGTTCAGTGGCCTCGACCCCATCAACACCAATCTAATCAAAGACGAAATCAGGGAGCTCAACCACAGGGGCACGAGCATCATCTTCTCCACCCACCGCATGGAGCAGGTGGAGGAAATGTGCGAGCACATCGTGTTGATCAACAAAGGAAAAAACGTACTGGAAGGAAAGGTGAAAGACGTGCGCCAGCAGTTCAAGGACAACCTTTTCAAAATAGAATACACAGGGGCATTGCCGCCCGATTTGGATACCGTAGATACGGCAAGCAACGCCTTTGATATCACATCAAAATCAGGCCACCAACTGACCGTAAAGGTGAGCGAGGGCAGTGACTCGAACGAAATTTTGCGCCACCTAATCCGGCAGGGCGTCCATATCCAGTCCTTCAATGAAATCCTCCCGACCATCAACGAGATTTTCATCAAACGGGTCGGCGAAAGCAATTAGATCGAATTCTCCCTGTCCATCATTTATTCATTCCATCATTCTCTCATTCAATCATTGAAAAAATGAACAAACTCTGGCTCATCATCCAACGGGAATACCTGACAAGGGTCAAGAAAAAAAGCTTCATCCTGCTCACCCTGCTTTCTCCGCTCATTTTCGTGGCGCTGTTCATAGTGCCTGCCCTGCTGGCCATCTACACGGGCAAGGAGCAAAAATTTGTGGCGGTGAAGGACGATTCTGGCGTTTTTGCCCTGCCCAAAGACACGAGCGGGCGGGTAGTTTTTGATGTAAAAAACGAATCCCTGGAAGCGCTGAAATCCAGCTATAAACAACAGCGCTACGATGGTGTCCTTTATATACCTGCCCTTGCCGGCACGGGCCAGGGCATGAACATCCAATACTTTTCCGAAGGGCAGCTTTCCCTCGGCACGAAATCCTACATCGAAAACAGGGTGGCCGAGAGCATTGAGGCAAACAACATCAAGACCTTCGGCTACGACCAGGAGCGCCTGAAAAGCCTGCGGCCCGATGTGCAGCTCAGCCAAAAAGAACTGGCCTTCAACGAAACAGGCCAACTGGTGGAAATGGACAAGAAAAACAGTGCCGGCATCGCCACTGCCATTGGGTACATATCGGGTTTCATCATCTACATCGTGCTGCTCATTTACGGCACCATGATCATGCGCTCGGTGATGGAAGAGAAGACCACCCGCATCGTGGAGGTCATCATTTCTTCCGTAAAACCCTTCCAACTAATGATGGGGAAAATCATCGGTGTGAGCGCCGTTGGCCTTACACAGATGCTGGCGTGGATAACGCTGACCATCGCCCTGATGACCCTTGCAGGCAGTTTCCTTCCCATGGAACAGGTAGCCGCTGCCCAGCAGGGTGCCAGCCCTTTTCAGCAAGCGCCACCTGAACAGGCCTATGCCGTGGCAGAAAACCTGGCCTTGCTCAAATCACAAAACTGGGCATTTATCCTGCCCGTGTTCCTGTTCTATTTCATCGGGGGCTATTTCATTTACTCCTCCCTGTTCGCCGCCGTAGGTTCGGCGATGGGCGACGATCTCGGAGAGAGCCAACCCCTCACTTTTGTAGCGATGGCCCCCATCATCATCGCCATTATCGTCATCACCCCGGTGATAGAAAACCCGACCAGTTCGCTGGCCGTCTGGATGTCTATCATCCCATTATTTTCACCCGTCATCATGCCGGCCCGGTTGGCCTTTGAGCCGCCCATCTGGCAAATCTTGCTTTCGATGGTCATTCTGGCTGCTTCGGCGTTTTTCTTCGTCTGGCTGGCAGGCAGGATTTACCGGGTGGGCATTTTGATGTACGGGAAAAAAGGCAGCGTGAAAGAATTGGGAAAATGGCTTTTTTACCGGGATTGAGAAAGTCCCGTTTTTCCTGTAGCAGGCGTTACTTTTAGAGTGATTTGAAGTACAACGATCAGTCCACCCTATCCATTCTTGCAATCCCATAGACATTACCAGTGATTTCCCGTCAACAAAATGCCGGGTAAAGCATTACAGATATTTACTTTTGCGCCCGCTTCCATAAAAAAAGTCAATGATGAAAAAAACTTTCTTGCTGCCTTTCCTGGCAGGCCTGTTCGCTTTAAACCTATCCTTTGCTCAAAACCCCAGCCTTGGCCCCTGCGGCACCACAGACGGAAAATCTGACTGGTTGATAGCTTACCAGTCGCACCCCCAGGGATTTCCAAGGGATGCAGACACGCTCTACGTCCCTATCACCATCTACATTGTCGGTACGGATGCAGGCACCGGCTATTTCTCACTTACCAGCCTGTACAGGGCCTTTTGCACCCTCAACAAGGATTATGAATATTCAGCTATCCAGTTTTATCTGGAAGGTGATATCAACTATATCAATAATTCTACTTATTACGACCACAACTTCCAGCAAGGCGGCCAAATGATGCAGAATTACCGGGTGGACGCTACGGTCAACTGCTACATCGTATCCAACCCGGCAGACAACTGCGGGTACAGCTCTTACAACAACGGTATTGCGCTCGCCAAGTCGTGCATGGGTCAGAACGACCACACCTGGGCCCATGAGTTAGGCCACTACCTTTCTCTGCCGCACACGTTTTACGGGTGGGAGGGCTATGACCACGATTACAGCCAGCCTGCCCCCAGCCAAATAGACAATGATTGGGTAGAAAGGGTAGATGGCAACAATTGCGACTTTGCCGCCGATGGTTTCTGTGATACACCACCCGACTACCTGAACTACCGTTGGCCCTGCGATGGCAATGATTTCAGCACGTTAAAGCAGATCGATCCGAACGGGGAAGAGTTTTACTCGGACGGCAGCCTGTTTATGTCTTACTCCAATGACAACTGCACCAGCCGCTTTTCTGAGGAGCAGATACAAGCCATGCGGGCCAACCTGTGGACCGAAAAATTGGAATACCTCTACAACCAGGATGCCCCCGGCCCTGTGGACATGACTAACTTCACTGCCCTGACACCTGCCCAGGAAGAGTTCCTCCCCACTTTCAACAATGTCCATTTTGAATGGGAGCCTGTGCCCAATGCCACCATTTACTCCCTGGAAATCACCACGCTTCAAAGTTTTGTCGTGCCTATCTTCAGATATTATTTGAGCGAGCCGAATTTCACTTCGTTTGACCTTGACCCCACCAGAAAATATTACTGGCGGGTAAGTGCTTTCAACAACTATGAAAGCTGCCCCCTCACCTCGGAAATTTTTTCCTTTGAAACAGGGGATGTGCTGAACAGCACCGCCGAGACAGATCTGATTAAGGGTATTTCGCTAAGCCCCAACCCGGTTGCTGCCGGGAGCGAAGTGCTGCTGAATTTCCAGGCAACCGAAAACCTGGACCTGGAGTGTACCTTGTTGTCCCCCGCCGGGGCCGTCATCTGGCAAAAAAACATACCGGCCGCCCGTGGCCAACAGCAGATTCTCTTTCAAACAGATGGGATACCCGCCGGGCTTTATTTCCTCCAGTTGCACACAAGCAACGGCATTGTCAGCCGAAAACTGGTGGTAGGCCGATAAAGGATTTTTTAGTCATAACCCATCAAAGGCACAAAGGTCTCTCCCAGACCTTTGTGCCTTTTTATTTCTTTTCCTTTGCCAATGCCGTTGAAAAATCAAGCCGCCTTTCACTTTGCCCTAAGAGGAGGATTTTCAGAACAAAAACGATACAGGCCACTTATTTAGGAAGGGATACTATGTTTTGGCGCCTGCTTCTTTAAGGATGATGGTGTCAAAACCACCTGAAAATTGGGTATCTCCCAGGGAGACTGGTGCCAGCGCATTTGGGTACAATTTTTTGTTTCCTAAAAAAACATTAAATTGCCCTACTTTTGCGTTTATGCTGGTCATTGGTTTTCAGCAAGTTATGATGGCATTTTGAAGGCTGTATAGTTGAGAAGTAAAATGGTGTTTGCCACAAGCTGTGGCGAGTGACTTTTTAGCACCTGCACAATCTAACCATCCGGCCGCCATGCGATCCATTTTTTTAGCACTGAGGGAAAATAACCGGTACAGGTTGTTTTTGCTAAAACCCGCACCAGAAAGGGGTTTTTGAAGATAAAATGTACCATTGCTTTTCCTTCGAACTTTACCAAAGACATAGCACATGAAATGTAAGAACCGCCTTTTCTCATTGGCATTTTTCCTCCTCACCGTTTCGCTGCTTGCAGCGCAGAACGATGTTCCGCAATACACCGTCCAGATTGGCAGTTTTGTAAACCCAAAACCTGCCGACTTCAACCAACTCCGCTCCACCGGATTCGTCTATGCCAGGGAGCGCACATCCAACCACACGGATGTTTTCATAGGTGGCTACACCACCGAAAGGGAAGCTGAAAAAGTGGCCGACATGCTGAAAACGCAGGGCTACGATAATGCTTTCGTGTCCAACCTGAACGTGGACGGCGGCCAAAGCGTCACCATTATCCAGATAATAACCGTACGGGCTGGCGATAAGATAGACTGGGAAACACTGACCCAGGCCGGGCAGTTGTTTGTGCTGCTCAATGGCAATCAAATCAAGATCGTCGCTGGCAATTTTTCAGATGTGGCCACTGCCAAGGCCCAACTGCCCAACATCCAAAAACTGGGCTTCAAGGATGCTTTTGTGAAAAACGTGAACAATGCCCTTTTGCACGAGGTCACGGATTTCGAGACAGGCGGCACGGCATCCAAAAAGCCGCTCATCCCCCTTGATTTTGCTGAAAAAGCCGAGCAGCAAAAGGCCCAGGAGATAGCAGCCGCAGCGGCCAAAAAAGCCGAGGAACAAAAAGCTGCCGAGAAAAAAGATGCGGAAAAGCCAACCGAAATCAAGAAAGAAGAAGTGCCCACGACGTACGAAGATGTCGTCGTCATCGCCCCGTCAGCTTCCAAGCAGAAGGAACCAAAACTCGTTGCCAAAGGCATCGAACCTGTTGCAGCGAAAAAAGAAGAACCTGCCGCAAAGGCTACCGCCGTTAAGGAAGAGACGCCAGCCCCGAAATTTACCATGCCCGAAATCCGCCCTGACGTGAAACGTACTTCTGCCCTCGAACTGCAAAAGGTGCTGAAGGCGGAAGGTTCCTACAAAGGCTCTCTTGACGGCTACTATGGAAAGGGCACCCGTGCCAGCTACGACTACGCCCTCGCCACCAACCGCCAATTGCAGAAATACCGCATCCTGGCTCGCCATTTATCCACACCGGACAACAATGCCCCAAAAGGCTCCCTCCAGGATAACATCAACAACCTCTGGAACAGCCCCTCCACCGTCATCGAGAGATTGGAGGCTTCCAAAGCACCGCTTGCAAAAGCATACAGGGCCTATTTCCTCTTTGTGAACAATGGCCCCAGCAAGGACGTGAACACGCTGATGAATGAGGCCATCAAAGCCGCCTTTGCCAATAACAAAGCAGTAAACCTGCCCAAGTTCGAC
This sequence comes from Lewinellaceae bacterium, assembly GCA_020636005.1. Taxonomy (GTDB): domain Bacteria; phylum Bacteroidota; class Bacteroidia; order Chitinophagales; family Saprospiraceae; genus UBA6168. The sequence continues at coordinate 2,506,586 of JACJYR010000001.1, read as the reverse complement.
TATACGGCTACCTATGCCTACTACGACCTCGACCAGTTGCTCACCCACCTGCGCTATATCCACGAGGCATCTGCCGAAAAAGTAGCGGTTCCTTGCTGGTTGTTCCGTAAACATTCCACCACGGCGATGAAAGCTTTTGAACCCAAGAGCGGTGACAGTGGCATCACGCTGCAAAACTGCGGCGGCTTCTGGGAATGGGAGGAAGTGCAACTGCTCAACGCTATGGCACAAGACCTCAATGGCCAAGGCCAATTAAGCGAGGCAAAATTCGCCGACAGCCAGTCGGAACTTTCCCGCCTGTTCCTTGCCCCCAAAGCCCTCAGCACAGAGGAGCGCAAGGCCCTGGAAGACTGGAATGCCAAAGTGTGGGCAGGCATTGACGCCTGGGCCAGCCGCGACCCCATGCTGGCCGAACTGGCCACTGCCCTGAAGATCTCTTACTATCAAACCGAAGTTTTGTTTGAAGATTATTTTATGGACGAAGGCTTCGATGCAAAAGAGGCTAAGGGGCTTGGACTGGCAGCCCTGAAAGCGTTGGTAGGGGCTCAAGTGGAGCGTTTTTTTTGATAAAAAATGTACAGATAAACATGAGTCATCCCGAATTTTAATCCCATGATTTTAATCGCAGGATGACGACAAAGTGCTGATAATCAAACCGTTTTAACGGTTTATACCCAGGCATACAGCACCGGGGAGGTATTTAAAGAAGGTTATACTCGACGCCAATAGGTTTTGTGCAAATGAGCAACAGGGTTGAGACAGTATAGATGTTTGAGAAGGGTTGAGATGGTTTATTCCTCAACCCTTCTCAACCCTCTCAATAAAAAATACGGTTTTGTGCAAAACCCATTAGGTGCGGAGTATAAAACCGTTGCTCAAATGCTTCTTTATTGCTTCCCCACGATTAAAATCTTGGGTTAAGGATCGAAGGAAAAATAAAATGACTATTTTATTTCGTTCTTTGACCAATCGTGTGAAAAAAGAAAACCGTTAAAACGGTTTATGACATAAGCTATTGATTATCAACCCACGACTTAAGTCGTGGGTTGAAAGACAGCTATTATATTTAGCCGTTTTAACGGCTTTACACACGATTTGTCAAAGAGCCTTTTATTTTTAAAAAACCCCTCCAGTATTGGGGTTTCCAAATCAAAATGGTGAAACTATTTTATTATCGTTACTTAATAGGCCTTTGACGGCATTTCTTGATCCTGAAAATTCGGGATGACACATGTTTCTTTTCAAGAATTCTTTCCCCTTACATACTCCCATCTTCTTTGGTCAACTTGATCAGCCGCCTGCCATTGGCCCGCTCATTGGCTTTTTTCTCCAGTAATTGTTGCTGCTTTTCCTGGCGCTCCTGCATCATTTCCAGTTCCCGCTGCTGCATTTCCCTGGCCCGCTGGAGGTGGTGGTTTTGCAATTTGAGGCTTTGTTCCAGTGCCTGTTGCCTTTCTTCGTCGGCCTTGCTCTTCCACAGCTGCAGTCTCAGCATTTGTGGATTGTTTCCACTTCCTTCTTTCATGCGCTGTTTAAAGTCTTTCAGCCATTCATCACTAAGGTTGCCGTCCCGCAGGCGATCCTGGTATTCTTCCAGCCATTCCTGTTGCTCGCCGTTCCACTCCTCGAAGGGGATGGCTTGATGAAATAAAAAGTCCGTGTCCGGCAATTCAGGAATTTCCGGCATTTCAAAATTAAATACATCAGGTTTAAAGCGCAGTTCCCCCATCGGTACATTTTCAGGCACGACGAAATGGTAGGCAAAAGCTTCATCGTCGCCGTTCCAAAAAATAGCACCGGGAGCGTTCTCCAATTCCTGCAGGATGACGGTTTTGTCGCCTTTTTTCATGCCCTTTATTTCCTGGCCATTGATGGTGATGGTGCCGTTCTTTCCTTCTTTCATCTGTATTTCAACCGGCTCGCTGCCATCGGGCGACTCGATGATGATAGTGGTGCCTTTACCGTTTTTTTCCGTGATAATTTTTCGGGTGCGGGCTTCTACAGAACCTTGCTGCGCTGGAGGAACGGGGGCCATTGGCGCCACCGGGGCAATGGGCGCAACGGATGGCACTGGTGGCACTGGTGGAACAGGCGGCACTGGCGGTGCTGGCATGTTATTGATCAGATCTTCTACTGCTCCTTCATAATTGGCAAATTCCTCTTCCGGGATTTCTTCGCCGTCGATTTTCAGTCGGGTGATGACGCCGTCCTTTAGCTCGACTTCCATGTCCCGTTCGTCGTCTTTTTGCACAATGGTGTAATTGCCTTTGCCCCGAAAGGGAATGGTATCGGCATATACGGTTTCCCAACCGGAAATGCTTTCCGGTGCGGGCACGGCTTCACCTGCCCGAAAGTCTTCGTCATTGAGTTTGTCAAACCATCGCCCAAATGGCGTATTGGCCTGTACCGACAGCATGACGACGGCTGCCAGCAACATCAAAGTGGCGGTCAATTTTTCCATAACATTAGATTTATTAGGTTCTTGATTTAAAATGCGTTGGATGCGTTGGAGCAACTGGTTTTTATCTTTTGAAAACGGCATGGCGAAAGCGGGGGCAGCATGGTGCATTTCCTGCAGGGAGACCAGCGCTTTAGCATAGGCCAGCGAGTTGCCGCAAAGCTGAACGGCGATGTCGTCGCAGCAGTTTTCCCGTTCTGTGCGGACGTTGGCAGAGATCCACCAAACGGCGGGGTTGAAGTAAAACAGGATTTCGATGATAGACTGCAACAGGTTCAGCAGGTAATCGTGGCGCGCAATGTGGGCCAGCTCATGGGCGAAAATAGCCTCCACTTGCTCCACCGTCAGGTTGTTTACCGCTCCGACAGGCATGAGGATAATGGGTTTCAACCAGCCCACTACCATTGGCACTTTTACCAATGCCGATTCTACCAAACGGATGTGCTGGCCAAGGCTAAGCTTACCGGCAAGCGTTTGCAGCGTACTGGCCCATTGTTGTGGGAGTGCGCTGGTATAGCGGTGCCTCAAGCGCTGAATGTACAACAGCCCGCCAAGCATTTTTAACAGAAAAAATACAAGGCCAGCCAGCCACACAGTTACGATGGCGGGCATGTTTTCTTCAAAATAGGTTTGGAAAGACGAGGGCGGTTCTTCCAAAAAACGGTTGTCCAGCCCTGCGCCATCTTCGGCGAATGCAAGGCCTGAAAGTGTTACATCCGGCCCCGCCTGCTTTATCAAAATGAAAAACGTAGCGACGGACAAGGAAAGGATGGTGCCCAGGGCCATGTTGCCTGCGATGTATCGTTGGCGTGCATCTTTTTTCTGCCAACCGAGCAGATAGGCGGCCAGCAGTAGCGCCACGGCGAATGCCTGCCAAAGGGAATGGACGACCGTCCAGCCTAGTGCGTTGAGGGTTTGTTCCGGTAGGATGTTGGTGATGAAATCCATGAGCAAAGGATTGAAGGATTGAAGGACCGGGGGATTGGAGGCAAGCGCCTCTCAATCTTCCGACTTTTCGATTTTGGCTATCAGGGCTTTTATTTGATCCAGTTCGTCTTTGGAAGCTTTGTGGTTGCCGAGGGCCTGCATGACGAGGTTCATAGCCGAGCCGCTGAAGACGTTGTCCACAAAAGTATTGAGGAGGTTTTGCTGGGTCTGTCCTTTGGGGATGGCCGGCTCGTAGATGTGGCTGCGGGCATCCGTATTGCGGGTCACCAACCCTTTGTCGTGCATGATCTGCATGAGTTTGAGGGTAGTGGTGTAGCCAACTTCCCGTTTTTTGTTAAGCTCATCGTTGACGAGGCGCACAGGGGCGGGGCCGTTGTCCCACAACACTTGCAGAATTTCCAGCTCAGCATCGGTAGGTTTAGGAATCAATTTTTCTGACATGCTTTTTTGTTTTAAAAGACTTTGGAAAACGCCGTTTGGTTGCTACGACAGGTTTCGTAGTGCAAGTTTATACGAAGAAATTCGTAATAGCAAATTTTACTACGATTTTTTTCGTAGTAATGGTTGACCCTATTAATCTAATAGCTTCCGATACCTTATTTTCCCTTGTCCAAATGCTTTTCGCCCGTATGATTTTTCTCTTTGATCCAATTGGATTAATCTCCTATATTGAGCCATGAACATTCAAAAAGCCAACCCTTTTAATGTTCGGGTGTTAATTATATCCTCACCAAACAAAACTCAAAATCATGAAAGAAAACTGGGTAAAAATCTTCTCTTCTACCGATCTGGTACGTGTAAAAATGGCCGAAGACGTGCTTAAACAAGAGGGCATTGTAAGCCACATCCTCAACAAGCCTGATTCCGCCATGCCCATGCTCGGCGAAGCCGAACTTTATACAATGCCAGAAAATGCCGATCAAGCTACCAAGGTGCTGAAACTACATAGCATTGAACAGGAGTGAATAGCGGCCATTTTCTATAATGTTACGGATGTAACAGCGTAAAACTGCGACTGCGGGCACCTTTGCAGTCTAAATCAGTTTTTCCATGTTAAAGATCACTAGTTCCCAACTATGGTTAGCGGGCTTGATTCTGGTTGCTTGCACCCAGGTCAGCCCCCAGCCTGCCATTGCCCAAACTGCTGAAAAAGAAAAATTTATGCAAAATGAAAAATTAGAAACGGCCACCTTCGGAGCGGGTTGTTTCTGGTGTGTAGAGGCCATTTTCCAGGATTTGAAAGGAGTGCAATCGGTAGCATCGGGCTACTCAGGCGGAAAAGGGGACAACCCTAGCTACCGGGAAGTGTGTTCCGGCACGACCGGGCACGCAGAGGTCATTCAGGTCGTTTACGACCCTGCTGTTATCTCTTTTGAAAATCTTGTAAAAGTATTTTTCACTACCCACGACCCAACGACCCTGAACCGGCAGGGAGCCGACGCTGGTACGCAGTACCGTTCCGTCATTTTCTATCATGACGAAACGCAAAAGGAAGTGGCCGGGCGCCTGAAAAAGGAATTTGCCCCAACCCTATGGGACAACCCTATTGTGACGGAAATCAGCCCTTTTACCAAATTTTTTAAGGCGGAAGATTATCACCAAAATTACTACAATGACAATCCCGACCAAGGTTACTGCCGTATCGTCATCAACCCTAAAGTGCAGAAATTCAGGAAGATGTATGCCGATTTATTAAAGTAGCCGTTGACTAAGAATTATAAACAAATCACTTATGGAGACGAAAAATAAATGGAATGTTTTGACGCCCGAAGAAGAGCGAATCATTGTGCACAAAGGCACGGAATACCCCTTTACGGGCGAGTACGACAAGTACTTTGGGGAGGGTACTTATATCTGCCGGCGGTGCGAGGCCCCGTTGTACAAATCGGAAGACAAGTTCAACTCTGGTTGTGGCTGGCCAGCTTTCGACGACGAAATCCCTGGTGCGGTGCGGCGGGAATCAGATGCCGACGGGCGGCGTGTGGAGATACTCTGCGCCAATTGCGGCGGCCACTTGGGCCACGTTTTCACGGGCGAACGGCTGACAGAGAAAAATACCCGCCATTGCGTGAATTCATTGTCTATGAAGTTTGTGCCAAAGGAAAAAGCATAGTTACAATGCCCACGGATGAAAAGCGCAGCCCGACTTTCAGGTTGCGCTTTTTTTGTTAACTTTCCAGCCGTTTGGTATCAGTTGCCTTGCCAGGGTTACTGCATACTGTGGAAAACCTAATTTTTTAACCATGGCAAGTGTGTGCAACATGGACGGGAGTTTTGCTCTCGTCCCACTCCTCACCTCTCGCCGCTAAAAACTAGTACTATGGCTGTAATGAAAGTTATCGAGATCATGTCTGATTCCGACAAAAGTTGGGAGGACGCCACCAGGAAAGGGATTGCAAAAGCTTCCAAATCCATCAAAGACATCAAATCCGCCTGGGTTCAAAGCCAAAGCGTCACCGTAAAGGACGGGGAGGTCAAGAGCTTCAGGGTGAACCTGAAATTGTCATTTGAAGTCCAGTAAACTTTATGCTTGAAAAGCCCCTTTGAGATTTTTCCATCTCCAGGGGGCTTTTTTATTGATATTATGACATACGAATTCAATGGTTTCCGCCCAGTCATCCATGAAAGTTCTTTCATTCATCCTTTAGCCGCCGTCACAGGCAATGTTGTCATTGGAAAAAATGTCTATATCGGGCCAGGGGCGGCCATCCGCGGCGATTGGGGCGAAATCATCATCGAAGATGGCTGCAATGTGCAGGAGAATTGTACCGTCCACATGTTCCCGGGCGTCAAGGTCATTTTAAAAGAGGCAGCCCATATCGGGCACGGGGCCATCATACATGGGGCTAAGATTGGAAGGAACTGCCTGATCGGCATGAACGCCGTCATTATGGACAATGCAGAGATTGGGCAAGAGTCTATCATAGGGGCTTTGTGTTTTATAAAAGCAGACACGTTGATTCCGCCCAGGAGCCTTGTGGTTGGCAACCCCGGAAAAGTGATACGGGAGGTGAGCGATGAAATGATAAGCTGGAAAACAGAAGGCACGGCGCTGTACCAGCAATTGCCGTCCGATTGTTTTCAGGGCCTTCGGGAATGTGAGCCTTTGAGGGAAATACCGAAAAATCGCCCCAAACAGGATTTACTGTATAAAACATGGAAGGAAAGCAGCAAGGGTTGAATCATTGGTACCCTTTTGCCTGCAGGCGAAACAACTCGGCGTACATCCCGGCTTTTTCTATCAACTCTTCGTGGCTGCCCATCTCTTTCATCATACCATTTTCCAAAAACAATATCCTGTCCGCCATGCGCACCGTGGAGAACCGGTGGGAGATGAGCACAGCTGTTTTCCCTGTTATTAATTCTGAAAAACGCAGAAATACCTCGTGTTCCGCACGGGCATCGAGCGCCGAGGTAGGTTCGTCGAGGATAAGCAACTGCGCATCCCGCATATAAGCACGGGCGAGTGCAATCTTTTGCCACTGGCCGCCTGATAGTTCGACACCATTGGCAAAGCGCTTGCCCAGCACCTGATCGTATCGGTCAGGCAACAGTTCAATGACCGTATCGGCCAGGCTCTTCCGGGCGGCATCCTGGATGATGGGCCTTTCTTCAATCTGTCCAATGTTGCCGATGGCGATGTTATCGGCAGCTTTCATTTGAAAGCGGATATAGTCCTGAAAGATGATGCCAATGGAATTGCGCAGTTTGGCGAGATCGTATTCGCGAATGTCTATTCCGTCCAACAGGATTTTTCCTTCGGTGGGTTCGTAAAGTCTTGCCAACAGTTTTACAAGCGTCGTTTTTCCAGCACCATTTTCACCGACCAGGGCCAGTTTTTCGCCTGCGGTCAAGTGAAAGGAAAGGTGGCGGATAGCCCAGCGCTCGCTACCAGGATATTTGAAGCTGACATTTTGAAAGACGAAACCCTGCTTGATTGGCTCTGGAATAGGCAGGCCTCCCGCCTTTGATTTAATCTGTGGTTCTATTTCGAAGAAGTCGAACAAGTCCTGGAGGTAAAGTGCCTGCTCTGCGATACTGGAAAAGCGGCCCATGATGCCTTGCAGCATATTCCTCAGGCGCTCAAACGACCCAGCCAGAAAAGTAAGCGTACCGATGGTAATAAGCCCTCCTACTGTTTGCAGAAGGATAAAAACATAGGCTCCATAATAGGACAACGTACCCAGGGCAGAAAGAAAACTACCCCATGCTGCCCGGCTGACGGCCAGCTTTCTATTGGCCAGATAGTACTTGTGGGAAAGCTGGGAGAAACGATTAGCAAGGAAGTCGGCCAGGTTGAAAATTTTTACTTCCTTGGCTGTTTCGTCGCTTGCGCCGATATAGCGCAAGTAATCCAGTTCCCGCCGCTCGGGTGTCCAACTTGTTGTAAGGGAGTAGGTACGTTGATTGAAATGGGTTTCCCCTAAAAAAGAGGGGATAACGGCCACGATAAGTATTAAAATCAGCCAGGGGTTGAACACAACCAATCCAGCGCCGAGAAAGAGGATGGAAATAAAATCCTGTAATTGGGTCAACACCATTGACATGAGGGTGGCTCGCCCAATGGTTTGTCTTCTGGCCCGCTCCAGTTTGTCATAAAAAGTAGGATCTTCGAATTGGTACAAATCAAGCTGGGCGGCATGGCGGATCAACTTCTCAGAAGAAATGTTGGAGAGCAGATCGCCAAGCAGGCTGTCCAACAAAGTGATAGCCCGGCTTATCAGTTCGGAGATAATCGCCAGTCCAAATTCAATCGCTACCAAAGTCCATAACCTTTGCTGCGCGCCATGTGTGCTGATTAAATGAATGACTTCATCAATAATCTCTTTTCCGATATAGAGCAATAGCAGGGGAATTGCCGACTTCAATAGCCGTAGTAAGGCGTTGGCTACGGTCATGGGAGGACTGGTGTCCCAAATCATCCTAAAAAAGCGGGGCAAGTTTTTCAAAGCGGAAAATTGCTGCCGGTAAGAAAGTTTTTCTTTTCGTTGGGCCATAAAAATCTTTGAGCGGAAAATACAGCAGAGGGCCTATGAAGACAGGTAAAAACAAAAAGGGTTCAAACCCTTTCGAATTTGAACCCTTTATGATTCAGGTGAATCGAATCCAATCAATACGACCAAAGGTCGTGCTCGAAATTGAATATTTCCTGTTTGATCTTATCTGCTTCCAGCAAGAGGTCAATACCCGTGAGATAATCCTGGATACGGCGATCCCTTACGTTAGATTCTTTGTAAATGTAGCTGGCAAAAAACCTCATTTCAAGTAAATCTTCCCAAGTGATAGGACTGGCATCGTTTCCAATGTTAAAGACCTGCTCCCTGGAGAGCACTTCTCTCGCTTCGGGATAATATACCCAAAACATAGGTTTCTCATAAAGGAAGTTGCCATTCTCATCTGTTTTGTCAACCAAGGGTGCGATACCCAAAATCCTGACTTGCAAGGTTGAGGTCTCTTCATCGAAGAACCAAACCTCTTTGAGGCGGAACCGCTTCACATCTTCCGGGTTGATGTCGTTGCGCACAACCTGCAACTGCTCTTCATAAGTCTCAGGATCAAAGGTGATAACTGTATCAATGGTAGCACCCATTGATGCGACTTCATCAGGCGTGAGGCTGGAGGTGAACTTGTCGTCTTCCGTACTGTAAACAGTAATTTCACTATTAATAGCTGCATCCATAAGGATGGTGAAAAAAGGCCGTTCCGGATATGCAAAAGGGAGGTTCATTTTTTCACGAATGTCAATGACCCGCCAAATGCGTTTTTCCCAAAAAATATCAGCTTCCCTCACATGATCGTAGGCGAGCAATCGCTTTTCAGCGGTGAGGCGCTTGTCCACAATGTCATCCAACGGTTTGCCAGCATTCGGGTCGCTGGATTCCGTTAGTATGTTTTCAGGTTCTTGTGCATTAGCTAAGTTGCAGATTGACAGCATTAAAATCAAGCCGAACAATTTCAAAGCGACTTTCATGTTTCTCAAAAGTTTTTCTAAATGAATAAAATACTTGCTATCGGTAATAAACTCCCCGTTTCCGGTAGTTAGTATTCGGTGCGAAGAATTTATTTGATCTTGAACACCAATGAGTTAATCTTTCGGCCAGCGGCGTCGCCCGGACACCTTGCTTTTACGTTCTCAAAATAATAGGTATCGCCGGGTGAAGCAGATGTAACAAGCCTGGAAGCATCGCTGCCAAATTTGCCGCCTGCATTGGTGACCTCCACCGGGTCGGCCCGTTTGGCTACTTTAGTCAGTACAAAACCCTGGATATCGCATTTGGCATCAAAATCAAAATTATCAAGCCAGGCGATCAGACCTTGCTGGGCCTTGAATTCACCATTACCCATTGCACCGTCTTCTTTATTACCCAATCTAGCTGTTGGATCGGGAATCCGCTTTACCCTAAACTGCTTACTAGCATTCATAGCACCACCTGTAACGGTGATTTTACAATCATCAGTAGGGGTAGTGACTTTGACCATCCAATTGTTGCTGCCGGTTTTGCTGAGTTGTCCGCCGCCACCGGATATCCCCACTTTGAGATCGTTGCTGGAAACACCTGCAGCCGAAACGGAAATTGGGTTATCAACACCAATATAGAACACGTTCATCTTATCTGCAGAAATCGCAACGGACCTTTCACCGACTTCATAGGTGAAAGTTGATTCACCAGAACTTACTTCACCAGTAAGTGGGTTGCGAACTTCTGCCTTGAGCTTCAGCGTTTTTTCACCGACAGTGGAGGTCGAAGCTTTATATTCTGCGATACCGTCGTTTTTTACTGGCAACTTTGAGCCGTTCACATAAATGCCTATGTCCGACGGGTTGATCTGTGAGCTATAGGTTCCGACAGAAATCTGTGCTTCAAAAGGCTCACCATTAATAACATATGCTTTTTTTGCTTGAACAACTGGAAAGAACGCATCGAATTCGATCACACGCCCACCAGCCAATTCTGCCATACTGTTTACCAATGATGCTTCTGAGCTTTTAGCATCAGCCTGCATCTGGCTCAGCAGCGGCAGGACGGCAGCCAAGGGCATTTGACGAAATTTAAAGTCAGACCAATTTTTCTTCTTGACCTTTGGATTTTGCCAGGTTTCATCATCCAACTTTAAAGGAAGGTTGTTGGCGATGTTTTGGACGCGGCTTTCGATTTCATCCTTTTTCAAACCAAATACTTCTCCGTTTTTCTGGAGCAAATCCGTATAGGTTTGCACCATATTTTGTTTGACTTTCAGGATTTCGCCTTTCAATTCCTCTCCAACTCCTTCATCCACCAAAATATGGGTAGTAATGTCTTTGTTTTTCTGTCCCTTTGGAACAGTCTTCCCGTAGCTAATTGTGTAATCCCCTTCATCAACTTGGTTGTTGATATTGCCGGCAGCGTCAATGAGGCGATCACGTAACTTATCAATATAGGAACTGAAAGAATTTACATCTTCACGTACTTTATCAACAGCCGGTTCGATAGAACGGTATTTAGCTTTTGAATCGTCACTTAACAGGCTTTTTAAGCCTTTCACGGTTTGGTCGAGTTGAGAATTGACAGTAGAAATACTTGCTTTATTTCCCTCGTCAAGCGTAATGAAGGCGTTCATCACCTCTGCTGATACGTTCAAGGCAAGCAATGCAGTCAACACTAGGTACATCAGGTTGATCATCAACTGCCTGGGCTCCTTTGGAATGGACATGTGCTATTTATTTTAAGTTAAAAAATGAAGAAGGATTAGGGCACTTTTTTGGTTTTATCAGCCCTTCGGATTGTAAGGAGCCATAGCATTCAACAATCCACCATACACATTATTCAGGCCTGAAAGATTATTGTTCAAACTGGCAATCTGTGCTTTATAAGCTTTGGTATCTTCCAAAGAGTCGCTCAGGTCGGCCATAGCCTCATTGAGTTTTGAATAAAAGTTATTCATCGTTTTTACCTGCTCGGTAGTACCTGAAAAGTCAACTTCCTGCAGGGCTTTTAAAGAAGATAGGTTTTTTGACATAGACTGCAATTCCGTCAACATGCCGCCCAACTGAGCCTCCAGTACATCGCCATGCAAAGGTGTACCAAGATCTTTTTGCTCGCCTGCTGTTAATGGGGCTATGTTGGAGTGATAGTCCCCTAAGCCAGGATAGAGTTTGTCCCAGTAATAATCGGGTTCAGGCCCAATTAGCCCCAAGAAAAGAAATATGATAGCTTCTGTGGTCAAACCAATTGTGAGCATTGTGCTCGCCCCAGGAAGACTTTCAAGTTTGAAAAGTGCGCCCATCAATACGATAGCAGCTCCGATACCGATGAACAGATTTTTGAAGTATTTGAATCCTTTAGTTTTTATGAAACTCATTGTCAATCAATTTAAAAAGGTTAGCTAATTAAATTCGAAAAGTGGGCATCAAATTTCCCTCTCCAATAATGCTGTATTGCCAAAAGGTAACAGGTCAAGTTAATGAAAGAGAGAATTATTTGAAGGGAAGAAAAAAGTGCAAATTTTCTTTTGCGGGGCAAAAATAAAAGAAATGGATAGTAAGGCAACCTTACTATCCATTTAGTTCATATTTTTTTTCATTATTAAAAATCGCTGATTGAACGGCCCAGGAAAGTAAGGGCGCAGCGGAAGCCGACATACGACTTGGTCGTGTCTTGGTATTCCCAATGGCGATTGCCGGTTTGAAGGAACCATGCTATGTCTTTCCATGAGCCTCCACGGATTACCTTGCGTTTATAAGCTTCCGGATCGTCATCGGCCGCATCGTAGCGTATATCTGGGTTCAGATCGTGTATGAAGGAATAGGCATTTTCGTAGTAGGCTGTAGAAGTCCACTCAGCTACGTTGCCTGACATATTATAAAGCCCGTAATCATTCGGGAAATAAGCATCTGCTTTGACGGTGTATTGGCCACCATCTTCAGGGTAGTTGCCACGCCCAGGTTTGAAGTTGGCCAGAAGGCAGCCCTTTGCATTGCGGAGGTAATAACCACCCCACGGATATGGGGCCAGGTCGTGCCCACCGCGTGCAGCATATTCCCATTCATGTTCCGTTGGCAGGCGAAAGTCTTCTGAGTTAACGCCATCATCCCTCACTGACTGGTACGAGTCCCAAAGTTTAGTCCTCCAATAGCTGAAGGCAGTGGCCATGTGCCAATCAACACCCACCACTGGATAGTCATCGAAAGCCGGGTGCCAGAAATAATTCCTGGTCATCGGCTCATTGTAGGAATAGGCAAAATCGCGTATCCACACCAATGTATCGGGATAGATGTTTATCTTTTTACGGCGGATGAAGGACGTACGGGGGGAGCGGCCCTGGTCGTGGGCAGCGGCTTTCCAGTCGTACCATTCATACTCGTATTCCATTTTGCTCACATCCAGTTCTTTCCTTCCTGCGAAACGGTCATCACCCTGGTAGTACAGATCCTCGAGGGTCTCATCTGTCCAGTCAATTTCGTATTCCCAATCTATCCGTTCCTCACCCGATTCATCATCTGTGATGAAATGATCGAGATAGGTGTGGGCCAAAGAATCCTTCACCCAATAAACGAATTGGCGGTACTCGTTGTTTGTAATTTCGGTATCGTCCATGTAAAAGCCCTGGATGGAGATGGACTTGGGCCTTTGGACAAAAGTGTTGGTGATGTCCTGATCACTTGGACCAATGTGAAGTGTGCCGGATGGTATGTACACCATCCCATAGGGATTTATCCCTTTCCAGTTTGGGCGATCAACCACGCCGATCAATTGGCCGGTTTGCTTGGTGCCGCAAGAGGATAGAATTGTTGCCAGTACAAGCAACGGAAATGAATTTTTTAGTAGTCTTTTCATTTTAACACCCGAGTTTTCCTTCTTTGTGAAAAAAGAGCCGTAAAAATAGTGCTTTACAGTTGAAAAAAAATATAAAGCTTAGAATTCTGCTGTTTGGTTGGCAAAATTAACATTTTACGCAACTTCAAACGAAAAGGATTTTACGCTTAGTACAATCTGACAAATTTTCACTGTGTAAAGCATCTGTAAATCCGGAATAACATTCAACTAACAGGTTTGTGATTTTGCAGTGTGCTTTCAGGCTGGGGTATTTCCGTGTGGGAGATTAAAGTGATCTTGGGTTGTAGATTATTTTTGGAGGCCTTCCTTTGCCTATCTGCTTGCCCATGTTGTAGTTTATCACAATTTCATGTGAACCGTTGCTTACTGCTTTTAAATTGGAGAGGGTGAGGTCGTACGAATAGCCGAGCGTGAATTTTTCATTTAATTTAAAACCTCCTATCAAGGCAACGGCATCCAAACTTTCCGATTGGTACCCCCTAAACGAGGCCCCAATAAAAATATTTTCATTGTACCTGGTTATAAGGGAAAAATCTATTTGGGTCTGGGAGATATTCGATTTGACCAATACTGAGGGGCGCAAGGTAATATTTTTACCAAGGTCGAAGCGATAGCCGGCATTAAAAAAGTAGGTTCTGTCAAGTTGAAACGACAAAGTGTTCATCGTAACCTTGTTTTCTAACAAATTTATTGCCGAAATCCCTGCTTCAATTTTTTCGCCCTGGTAATAAATGCCAATGTTAACATTTGGAGCTATCCCACTTTCTTTGGCTACCGTTAGTAAAGGATCATTGTGCTGGATCGGATTGCCTTCATCATCCACCTCTGTGCCTGGCGTCCTAACCTTTGAGCCATCCAGTTGCCTTTGTACCACTCCTACCCCAAAGCCGGCACTCAGAACACCTATTTTTCCAACTTGCAACTGGTACCCATACGCCACCTGTGCGGAGGTCTGTTTCCATGAACCCAATGACTCATTTTCGAGGTTGAGCCCAATACCTCCGCCTGCCACGTAAAGTGGGGTATGCACATTCAGGTTTTGTGTCACTGGCTGCCCTTCAATGCCCGCCCATTGTTTGCGGTAAACCCCCGTTAAGCTAATTGAATTATCCAGCCCGGCAAAAGCTGGGTTGAATGCGAATTTGTTAAACATGTACATGCTGTACTGAGCGGGTTGCTGTGCAAAACAGAATGGCAATGCAAATAGTAGTAAGGCAAATGTTAAAATGTTTTTCATAGACTTTGACCTTTAGGTTGTTTTCCCTTAGAAAAATGGGGTGAACGGATGGGTTATAGAAGATAAGAACTTTTGGATTCCTCCAATAATTGCTTAAAAGCCTCAATTGTTTCTACTGGTTGCTGGCATGCGTAGTTCTGGCAGACGTATATTAGTGTGTGGTTTCCATTTTCTTTTCCTGCCAGAAGGGGGAAGCTCGCATCCTCCCTCGAAGAAGCCATTAATACCTTTTCAGGTAAAAATTCTTTGTTCAACCCAACTGCCATGTCTAAGGCTCTATCTCCAAGCACCGCAATTTCTGGTATTCCGAAAACCTCATCCGCCAACGTGCAAGACCAGTGGCCAAAAGAGCTTGGGTAACGCTCAATGGACGCTTTCATTTTCAATAGCATTTCGCTGGCCAGGGCCCGGTATGGTCCTTTTTCAAGCAAAATACCCAACCGGTGCAAATTGCGAACCATTGTTGAGTTGCCCGACGGGGTGGCAGAATCGTACAGGTCTTTCTTTCGCACGGGCACGTCCAACTGTTTGGAGGAGGTAAAATAGAACATTTTATCCTCCTCGTCAAGGAAGTGCTGCAAAACAAACTCAGTATAGCGGCCTGCTTGCAAAAGATAATCAGTGTCGAAAGTTATGCTGTACACGCTTATAAGGGCATCAATCAAAAAAGCATAGTCGTCCAGGAAACCATCGTACTGGGCTGCGCCATTTTTGTAAGTGTGGTACAAAGAGATGCCATCTGGTTGCACCATTTTTTCTAAAATGAATTGAATGTTCCTAACGGCGACCTCCCGGTAGGCTTCCTTTCCTACGGCAGCGTAGGCCGCAGCATGGGCCGACGCCATCAATGCGTTCCAGTCGAGCAAAATCTTGTCGTCCAGGCCGGGATGAATGCGTTTGTCCCTCGAAACGAAAAGCTTTAAGCGGCTATCGGCCAACCTGCGTTTCAAATCCGCGACATCAAATTCTTTTTTGTTGGCAAACGCTTCAAAGGCCCACTCCCTCCACAGGATGCTTTTCCCCTCCCAGTTGCCTTCTTCGGTGACACCATAAAATTCACAAAATAAAGATGCTTCTTTTCCCAAAACTTCCTCCACTTCCCCCTTTTCCCACACGTAGTATTTTCCCTCCACACCCTCGGAATCGGCATCCTGTGCCGAGTAGAAGCCGCCTTCACTGCTGGTCATTTCACGCCGCACCCATTCCAGGGTTTCTTCAATGGTTTCCTGGTACAGCGCTTTCTTCGTTAACTTGTAGGCATCTGCCAATACTCCGACCAGGAGCGCATTGTCGTACAACATTTTCTCAAAGTGGGGCACCATCCATTTAGCATCGGTAGCATAGCGGGAGAAGCCGCCGCCCAACTGGTCATAAATGCCGCCCATTGCCATTTTGTCCAACGACAGCAGCACGTGATCCAGGGCTTTTTCTTCTCCGAAATGATAATGGTAGCCAAGTAGGTATTCCAATACCATAGTGCCGGGAAACTTGGGCGCACCGCCGAACCCGCCATTATTATTATCAAAATTTCTTTCCAGTGCGGAAAAAATGTGCTGCAACATGGCTGGATGAAAAGGGTTTCCCTCCCTCACCACCTGGAGGTTGTTTCCCGTGAAGGTATCGCCCGAGTTTTGGATGATCTCTGTCAAACGGGCCGCCTGTTCTTCCACCGTTTCCCGTTTGGTTTGATAGGCGTGGGAAATATTCATCAATACCTGTAGCCAGGAGGGGCGGTTGTAAGCAGGCATAGGCGGGTAATAGGTGCCGGCAAAAAAAGGCTTTTTATCGGGCGTCAGGAAACAGTTGAGCGGCCAGCCGCCACCGCCCGTCATTACCTGGCAGGCTTCCATGTAAATCTGGTCCACGTCGGGCCGCTCTTCCCTGTCCACTTTGATGCAAACGAAATTGTCGTTCATATAGGTGGCTATTTCTTTGTCCTCGAAGCTTTCACGCTCCATCACATGGCACCAATGGCAGGTAGAATAACCGATACTTACAAGGATGGGCTTGTCTTCTTTTTGCGCTTTTTCAAAAGCTTCTGGCTTCCAGGCGTACCAGTCAACGGGATTGTGGGCATGTTGAAGGAGGTAGGGGGAAGTTTCGTATTGAAGGTGGTTCATAAATAATGCTTGGCAGTTTTCCATTGTAAACAGAAAATGCCACTGTCAGTTCTTTGGAAATACAAACATAGTGGCTCACTTCGCTGCATACGCCGCAAAATACTTGCATTCCTTGATGACCAATTTGTAGAACTCCGTTTCGGCATACTGTTCTTTCAGGCGGCTGAAATTGACGAGGTATTCCGTCGGCAGCCTGGGGATGCGGTTGCAGCAGGGCTCGGGCTTGTAGGCATCTGTTTGAAAATAGATTTTCTGTTCGCAACGGGCCGCCTGGTAAGAAGCCTTTGCAGCCAGTTCGGGGGTGTTGGCGTTGAGGCGGGCTTTTTCAAAAAAATAAAGCGCACGGGAGAGATCCACGTTCTCCTTATTGCCAAAAGGGTATTTGAAGTGACTGTACACACCGCCGTTGCTACGGTGCAGGTTCGACCAGGTGCTGCCGCTGCGGAAGTAGTCCATCACCCGCCAGGCGTAGCCAAAGTAGCTCATGTTGTAGTAGGCCAGGCCCAACTTATAATAATGTGCGGCAGCGCCTTCCAAATCACCCTTGGCCTTGTATTCCAGATCGAGGAGTGCCTCCAACAGCTCACCTTTATTATAATAGGAGGAAAGCGAGATGCTGTCCGTCCGCACGTAGCAACTTATACAGTCTTTTAGCGTCTCCCGAAATGGATCAAACTGCCCGTAATCATTCCATTGCTCTGCAGGTATGCGTTTGAAAGTTTCAAAAGCGGCTTCCATCTGGCCCTCGCTCATCAGTAGGGTAGCTTTCATATCCAGCAACTCATTGGTTGGGTTTTCGTCCATCAGCAGGCGCTCGAACTTGCTTTGGTCGGGCTTCAGCGCCGTGGCCAGCAAGTCGTTGAGCAGTTCCATCTGTGGGTTGGGCTTCAACTCCTTCAAAGGGTATTGGCTCAAAAATGCCTTCCCCGTTTGGCCTGCTTTGTTGTACAGCCAGGTCATTTTATCTTTGAGGTAATCGGGCAAGCTGCTGTAGGTACGGTAACGGGGATCGTCCATGAGCAGCGAATAGGCAAAATTCTCTACTTCTTTGGTGGGTTTCTCAAAGGCAGCTATCTTCAGCGCCAATTGAAAAATGTCCAACTGTTCTTTCAAAACCTTGTCGTCCACCACCCTGGCTGCTTCCCGGAAGGTGAGGTCGGCGGCGTAGAAATCTCCAGCCAGGAATTCCAAGTAGCCTTCTGCGATCTGCCACAAAACGGGCCTTGCAACCTTACCCTCCTGCCGGCACCGCCGCACAAACTTCTGCAAATCGATCACATACTTGCCTGCACTGGGCTTTGGTATTTTGTAAAAACGCTTGTTCTCCTCTTTGTGCGAGTTGAACTCCAGGCCGAGCAGGTTGCGTTCCACCTTGCGCATTTCCTGCACCAGCAACACTTCCAGGTTTTCGTTCGTGGGGTCTATTGCATAAATCTTTTCCATTTCCTCCACTGCACGGCTGTTAGGTTCGGCGGCCCGGATGGCGTAGAGCGCAGCCCTTTCCCTGTCCGATTGGCAAAGTCGCAGGCATGCCTCCCATTGCTCATTGTTTTTGATGAAAAAACTCTGGTAGGCCGACGCCCTCCTGCCGGGGCAATGCAGGAAAATCTGCATGTAGAGATAGGAAGCCTGCACGTTGTCGCCCAACTTGCGAAGTGCTCCTGCCTTGTGCCCCAAAATCCACCAGGGGATGATGCTTTTTTCCCAATGGCCAAGTTCCTTGTCAACCTTGGGTATCAGTTCTTCGTACAGTTCAAGCACCTGCTCGTAAAGCCCAGCATAGTGTGCGAGCCGGATAAGCTGGTAAGCGTAGCGGAGCCGGATGTAGTTGGATTTGGTTTGTTTGAACTGCCTTCTGCCCTCGCCGATCAGGCGCTGCATCGCTTCCTTGTCCCTCGGCGGGGCTTCCCATTGGCCGGAGGCTGTCACATAAGGTTCGCATTGTTTGGCGAAAACGAGGTATTCGATGGTTTCCCCACATTTTTTTTTAAAAACAAACTGGGCAAACGTGTTGCCTTGCAAGCTGACAGGCACCTGCAAGGACTTACTGCCGGTAGCCGTATTGAGCAGTTCGAGTTCCCCAATGGGCGCTTTATAGACGATGTAGTCCAAATCTGCCGTATCCACATCCCCACAAAATATCCAATGCCATTCGGCCAGGTTGTCGTTCTGGTTGGCATTGGATGCTGACTCAAAATAGCGCTGGTACATATTGTCAAAACGCAAAAAGAGCGGCGCAAGCCCCTCCCGCTCCTGCTTGGGCAGGATTTCCATTTTCACAAAAGAATAGCCATGAAAATTGTGTTCGGAGGGGCCGCAGGCTTGCGAGATTTCAAGCGGGAGGAGTAATGTCACAACGAGCCACACCCATATTTTCCTTTTTTTCAAAAAAGGCCAATCGGCATAGGTTCTGTTTACGGCAAATCGCTTCACTCATCATTCGTTTAAAAAACATGGAAACCGCTTCCAAATATCCTGGCTGTTTACCTGAGAGATTTTAAGAAAAGCTACCCAACTTCTTGAAAATCAGGATAAAAAACACGCAAGCACAAAAAAAACTAAACACCCTGCCAGCTTCTCATAACCCAAACACCGCCGGGTTCATCCCCATCGTCGAGAATCCACCATCATGGTATAGGTTCTGCATCGTCACCATCCTGGAATAGTCGGAAAACAGGAACACGCAATAGTTGGCGCAATCCTCCGCAGAGGCATTGCCGAGCGGTGACATTTTATCGGCATAGTTGAAAAACTCGTGGAAGCCTTTCACGCCGCTGCCCGCTGTCGTCATGGTGGGCGATTGGGAGACAGTGTTCACCCGCACTTTTTTGTGGGTGCCAAAGTGGTAGCCAAAGCTGCGGGCAAAGCTTTCCAAGAGTGCCTTCGATTCTGCCATTTCGCTGTAGTCGGGGAACACCCGCTGTGCGGCGATGTAGGTCAGGGCGGCAATGCTGCCCCACTCGTTCATGGCATCCTGCTTCCACAGCGTCTGCATGACCCGGTGGAAGGAGATGGCGCTGATGTCGAAGCTCTTTTGCATCCACTCGTAGTTCAGGTCGGTATATTCTTTTTTCTTGCGCACGTTGATGGACATGCCGATGGAGTGCAGCACGAAGTCAATCTTTCCGCCAAAGTGTTCGGTGGCATTTTTGAAGAGATTCTCCAAATCCTCCGTCGAGGTGGCGTCTGCAGGGAAGATGGGCGCACCGACTTTCTCCGCTAGTTTATTGATGGCCCCAAAGCGCATGGCGACCGGTGCATTGGTGAGCACGAGACCGGCGCCTTCTTCGTGGCAGCGTTCTACCACTTTCCAGGCGATGGATTGTTCGTCGAGTGCGCCGAAGATGACGCCTTTTTTTCCTTTGAGCAAGTTGTTTGTCATGTTTTGAAGTTATGAGTTACGAGTTATGAGTTGTCGGGCAAACTCAAAACTCATAATTTACCACTCAATTTTAAAGTGTTCCCCTCAGCTCCTGTTCTCTTTCAATCGCTTCGAACAGCGCCTTAAAGTTGCCTTTGCCAAACGACCGGGCGCCTTTCCGCTGGATGATTTCATAGAAAACTGTCGGGCGGTCTTCCACGGGCTTGGTGAAAATCTGGAGCAGGTAGCCGTCCTCGTCACGGTCAACGAGGATGTTTAAGTCACGCAGGTCGCTGATGTCTTCTTCTATTTCTCCCACCCTTTCATAAACATCATCATAGTAGGTGTCGGGTACCCGCAGGAAGTCCACGCCATTGCGGCGCAACTGGCTCACTGTTTCCAGAATGTTGTCTGTGGCCACGGCAATGTGCTGTACACCGGCGCCCCGGTAGAAGTCGAGATACTCTTCGATCTGTGATTTCTTTTTGCCCTGCGCCGGCTCGTTGATAGGGAACTTGATATAGCCGTTTCCACTGCTCACCACCTTCGACATCAGGGCGGTGTATTCGGTAGAAATATCTTTGTCGTCGAAAGTGATGAGCAACTTGAAGCCCATTACATCCTCATAAAATTTCACCCACTTGTTCATGGCGCCCAATTCCACATTGCCGACGCAGTGATCCACGTATTTCAGGCCAACAGGCTTGGCGGGATAAACACTCTCCCGTGCCTCGAAGCCCGGCATGAACGGGCCGTCATATTCGCTGCGCTCCACGAAAGTGTGCCAGGTCTCCCCGTAAGTTTTGATGGCAGCCATTTTCACGGTTCCATGTTCGTCTTCCATCACCACGGGTTCCATCACCCCCTCTGCGCCCCTTTCCACGGCGGTACGGTAGGAATTTTCGGCGTCGTCCACCCAAAGGGCAAGCACTTTCACGCCGTCGCCATGCAGGTGTACATGCTGGGCAATGGGGTGATCGGGCATCAGGGCGGAGGTCAGCACAAGTGTAATTTTTCCTTGGCGCAGCACGTAGGAAACTTTGTCCCGGCTGCCCGTTTCCGGCCCCCGGTAGGCTATCCAGCGGTAGCCGAAAGCGGCCTGGTAATACAGTGCCGATTGCTTGGCATTGCCGACGTAGAATTCGAGGTGGTCGGTGCCGTTGATGGGGAAGGTATCTTTTGTGGTGGTGGGTTTGACTTGCGTTAGGGTATCCATTGTAGTAAAATTTGGTTGTTTAAATTCAGAGGAAACAGTGGCAAAGATAGCGCATTGGCTTTGCCGCCAGGTGATTTATTCTTCCTTTATTTGCAAAGCAATGAGTGAATGATAGAATGAATTAATGAGTGAATAATGCGTCAGCTTTTTCTTACTGCCCGTTTTTTTCAACTATTTGGCATGGTGGCCGTGCTGTTTGTGCTGAGCTACATGGTGCCGCTTTGGTTTCCTGTGGCGGTTACCATTTTTGCCGTGGTGGTTTCCGTAGCGGTGGCAGATGCTATTTTGCTTTATAACAAAAACATCCAGTTGGAAGTGGAGCGCCGCCTGCCAAGGCTGCTTTCCCTCAGCGATCAGAACAGGATTATTTTACAAATCGCCAATCGGTCGCCCCGGCTGCTCAAACTGACCGTCATTGACGAACTGCCTTTCCAGTTTCAAAAAAGGGATTTTGAAAAAAGTATTTTGCTGAAAGCCAAAGAAGAGCAAGCCTTGAGCTACGAATTGAGGCCTGTGACGAGGGGCCAATATGAGTTCGGCACCGTCAATCTTTTTGCAGAAACGCAGTTGGGCCTGGTGCAGCGCCGCTTCCAATCAGGCGAGCCGGTGGCCGTTCCGGTTTACCCCTCGGTTATCCAGATGAAGGAATACGAACTGCTCGCCTTCAACCGCCTGAATGCCCAGCAGGGGCTCCGCAAAATCCGCCGCATTGGCCACAGTTACGAGTTTGAGCAAATCAAAAACTACGTGCGGGGCGACGACTACCGCAGCCTCAACTGGAAAGCCACCGGCCGTGCCAACCGCCTGATGGTCAACCAGTACGAGGACGAACGCTCCCAGCAGATCTACTGTATCCTGGACAAAAGCAGGGTGATGAAAATGCCCTTCAACGACCTCAGCCTGCTCGACTATGCCATCAATACCAGCCTTGCCATTTGCAACATTGCCCTCAAAAAATACGACAAAGCGGGCCTCATCACTTTCTCCGATAAAATAGGTGCAACAGTGAAGGCCGACCGCCGTGCCAACCAATTGAACAAAATCCTCCACGCCCTTTACAACGAAAAAGAGCGCCCCCTCGAAGCCAACTACGAACTGCTCTACCACATTGCCCGTAAGCTGGTGAACGGCCGCAGCCTGCTCCTGCTGTTCACCAACTTCGAGAGCATGTACGCCCTCGACCGGGTGCTGCCGCTGCTGCGCCGCATCAACAACCTGCACCTGCTGGTCGTTGTCTTTTTTGAAAATACCGAAATAGAGGATTTTGTAAAACAAGAAGTGAAAACGGTGGAAGGCATTTACACACAAACCGTCGCCCAAAACTACCTCGCCGAAAAATCGGCCATGGCGCAGAAACTTCGCCAGCACGGCATCCAGACTATCCTCACCCGCCCCGAAGAGCTTTCCATGAACACCATTAATAAGTACCTGGAATTGAAGTCGAGAGGGTTGATTTAAGATCGAAGGAAACACGAGTCATTCCATAAGCAGAGTGTTCACGTAAGGTTTTAAAAAGAGCCTCCTTTGTAAATTTGAGGATTCACAACAACTCATGACTGGTCCTGAAATACATTACTTTTTTGGGGCAACGTATTTCAGGACTGGTCAAAAACGCTTGTCCAAAACCTTATGACCCGGTGAAATTGAATCCAATTTTCTCAGGAAACAGCTCCATTAATCCTCCCTCACTGGCTGCACAAATGCCCCGTTCCGTAATCAGCCCGGTCACCAACCTCGCCGGGGTCACGTCAAAAGCATAATTGGCGGCGGGGCTTTCTGTTGGTGTGAGCAAAACCTCCCTCATTTGCCCCTCCTTGTCCAAACCGCTTATCCATTTCACCTCGTCCGCGTTCCTCTCCTCAATCGGGATTTCTTTCAACCCGTCCCTTATCCCCCAATCTATCGAAGAAGAAGGTGCGCCGATGTAAAAGGGTACCTTGTTGTCATAGGCCGCCAGGGCCTTTAGATAGGTACCGATTTTATTGGCGACATCCCCGGTGCGGGTCGTTCTATCCGTCCCCACGATCACCAGGTCCACCATGCCATGCTGCATAAGGTGGCCGCCCGTATTGTCGGCTATAACGGTGTGAGGCACACCATGCTCCTTCAGTTCAAAAGCGGTCAGCGATGCGCCCTGGTTTCTGGGCCGTGTTTCGTCCACCCAAACGTGGACGGGGATTCCCTGGTCGTAGGCAGCATAGATAGGGGCAGTGGCCGTGCCGTGGTCAATACAGGCGAGCCAGCCTGCATTGCAGTGGGTGAGGATGTTTATGGCGGACGGCGGATGGGGGACGATGGACGGGGATGCTTGCTTTTTTTGGAAAATGGCTTCAATTAATTTAAAGCCATGCTGGCCGATGAGGCGGCAGTGTTCCACACTTTCTTCGGTGATGCCATTGGCGGTTTGGAGGATGGCAGCGATTTTTGCTTTGTTGTTGGAGCACTTTGCCATGCTGCCCAGGATCTGTTCCACCGCATAGGCAAGGTTTACTGCGGTGGGGCGGGTAAACTTCAGCCGTTTGGCCGCAATGTTCATTTTTTCATCAAAATCCCTGTCGTGCTCCAAAGGAAAGGCGGCCAGGTACATCCCGTAAGCAGCCGCCGAACCGATAAGCGGGGCGCCCCGCACGTGCATATCTCGGATGGCCGTTTCAGCATCTTCCAGTGTTTTCAATTCCTCAATGACAAAGCGGTGAGGGAGGTATCGTTGGTCAATGATCTGTAAGATGGGGGGTTCGCCGGGTTTGTGCCAGATGGTGCGATAATGTATGCCGTTGATGTTCATTGGATTTCAGGATTCCTTTTGGCCATCAATCATCGTCTTCTTCTTCCATTTCACCATTCTCGCTGTGGTCTTCCCCATTGTCGGTTTTGATACCTAGGTTTTGGAGGGCTTTTTCAGAGGCCATCTGTTCAGCGCTTTTCTTGTTAAAGTCGTCGGCTGTGGCGAGTTTTTTCCCATCCACCATGACGGCTACTTTAAATCGATCCCGCTTTTCAAATTTGTAGCGGGCCACGAGTTTATAGGAAACAGTCTGTCCGTTTTTCTGACACCATTCGAGAAGTTGGCTCTTGTAGTTGTCGTCGTAGCTTTCGAGTTCATGCACGTCCACATAGCTTCTGAGTATTTTCCGGACGACGAAGCGCTTTGTGCCAGTATAGCCTCTTTCAAGGTAAACAGCGCCGACAAGGGCTTCTACTGCGTTGCCGAGCATGGAGCGGCTTAGGCGGGTTTGGCTGTATTCCTGCAGGAGCATGTCCAGGCCCATTTTGTCCCCGATCTTGTTGAGGGTGTTGCGCTTCACGATCTTAGACCTCATTTTCGTGAGGAATCCTTCATTGGCATTGGGGTATTTTTTGAAAAGGTACTCCGCCACGATGGTACCCAGGATAGCATCGCCGAGAAACTCCAACCTTTCGTTGTTCTGGATGGCGTAAGCCTTGTCCGAAGGGTTGGACTTATGGGAAAAGGCGAGCTTGAAGAGGGTCAGATTGGATGGGGTGAAGCCGATCAGTGGCCTTAGTTTTTTTGCAAACTCCTTTTCTTCGTTGACAAATTTGTTGTGAAAACGTAAAAATAGCCGCAGCAAAGGATAACGATTTTTGCTGGCGACGGCTTAGTGGCTCAGGATTGAAAGTGGGAAATTAGAAATTGGGAAATTCTCTGGCAATCAACAGCTTGCGTTACAATTTCCCAATTTCATTCATTTCCTGATTTCAAATAATGTAGCCCTACAGCCGTACACCCTGTTTAAAAAAGTAACAAAATGAACAAGATGCCGCCAACCATTTGGTATGACGAGCCTGGTCATCCCTTCTGTTTTGTGGTGGTAAAAAAATCAATTTTTAACCACCTTCTATAAATGAAAATGGGGGTAACAATTGGTGTTGCGGCTAATTGAATTTGGGAAGGATTAGAAAGGCATGGCCTCTCGATGCGGGTTATGGGCAACATATTGGAAAACCCGTAACTCGCACAAACGTTGGTACTTCTTGCATCCTGTCGCCGGAACCACTTTTGGATCCCATTATCAAAACCTGAGATTGATTGTAGAAGAGCCTGATGGGGTTTTGTGTTCAGTATATCGGTCAATGGGTTTTCTCGAAAAATGCCAGCAGGCTATTCCACTTAATAAACAATGGCCTATTTCAAAATCAAGGCTCAAACTTCTTGATGATCACCGATGAATTATGCCCGCCAAAACCGAATGTATTGCTAAGCACGGCTTTTAATTCCTTGTACTGGGCACGGTTGAAAGTCAGGTTAAGGCGGCCGTCCAGTTCCGGGTCGTCGGTGAAGTGATTTATCGTTGGGGGTACAAATTTATGATTAATTGCCAAAATTCCTGCAATAGCTTCGATAGCACCTGCGGCACCCAGCAAATGCCCTGTCATGGATTTGGTTGAACTGATATTCAAATTGTAGGCCGCTTCTCCGAACACTTGTTGGATGGCCTTTACTTCGGAGATGTCGCCAAGTGGGGTGGAAGTACCGTGTACGTTGATATAGTCAATGTCGGATGGCTGCATGTTGGCATCTGCCAGCGCTAGTTTCATCACATTCGCTGCGCCAAGCCCTTCAGGATGCGGTGCGGTGATGTGGTAGGCATCTGCTGTGGCTGCTGCACCTACTACTTCGCCCAAAATGGGTGCGCCCCTCTTGATGGCATGTTCGTATTCTTCGAGCACCAGCGCACCGGCACCTTCGCCCAGCACAAAGCCCTCCCGGTCGAGATCGAAGGGGCGGGAGGCCGTCGAAGGATCATCGTTGCGGGTAGAAAGGGCTTTCATGGCTCCAAAGCCACCCACTGCGACCTTGGTAATGACTGCCTCGGAGCCCCCGGTCACGATAATGTCGTTGCGGCCCATCCTGATGTAATCGAATGCGGACATGATGGCGTGGGTAGAAGATGCACAGGCAGAAACAATGGAATAGTTGATGCCCCTGAAACCATATTTCATGGAAATGTGGCCGGGGGCAATGTCGCAGATCATTTTTGGGATAAGAAAGGGGTTATAACGGGGAGTGCCGTTGCCGGTGATGAACTCTTCCACCTCCCTTTCCAGGGTGGCCAAGCCACCAATACCAGAACTGAATATCACGCCGACCCTGTCTTTATCTACTTTCTCCAGGTCCAGGCCAGAAGCCTTGATCGCCTCGTCGGCCACAACAAGGGCATAGATGGCGAAGTTGTCCAACCGGCGGACTTCTCTTTTTTCGATAAAATCTTCGGGGTTGAAATTTTTTACCTCGCAGGCGAATTGGGTCTTGAAATGGGTGGCGTCAAACTGAGTAATAGGCCCAGCGCCCGAAACGCCATTTTGCAAGCCTTCGAGGTATTCTTTGATGTTATTCCCGATGGGCGTCAATGCGCCAATACCGGTGATGACAACCCTTCTCATTTACTTTGTGGTTAGCGGTGGTGTACCGGGTAGCGTCAGGCAATAAAAAAAGGTAGCAAAAAAACTGGCTTAGGCCTGTCCGCTAGAAAATTTGAAAATGTGAAAGGAAGCCAAAAACCAGGAAGCTGTTCCTATGGTTTTTGGCTTCGCAAGAAGTCAAGTTGACCGTTTTAGCTCAGCATCATTCTTTCAACTGGCCTTTCAGGTATTCGATGGCCTGGCCAACCGTTTGGATTTTTTCTGCCTGTTCATCCGGAATGGAGAGATTGAATTCTTTTTCCAGTTCCATGATGAGTTCAACAGTGTCAAGAGAATCTGCTCCCAAATCATTGGTAAAGCTCGCCTCGGTAGTGACCTCGGAATCTTCGACACCCAATTTCTCAACGATAATTTTAGTCACTCGTTCTGCAATGTTCGACATAACAAACACTTTTTAGGTTCTTAAAAATTTTTGCAAAGAAAGATAAACTCCACCGTTTGGAAAAACTTTTTTTTGATCGCCTTCCCACCCGCCGACTTGCCGAAAATTGTATCCTTTTAGATTTGCTTTATTTTGTGAGAGGCGTACATTTGGCCGTCGGGATAAGATGTAAATTATACACTTTCGAAGACTGAAGGGATTCTGTTGAAGATTTGTGTGTTTCCTGCTTTGATACCCAGCGCCTCATTTTACATTCACAACCCTGTTTATGAACGCAAGAGATAACAACAACACCAAGATCGTGGCCACGGTGGGTCCGGCCAGCAGTTCTTACGAAATGCTGCTCGAACTAGCCCTTGCGGGCGTGGATATTTTCAGGCTCAATTTCTCGCACGGCACGCACGAAGATCACCGGCAGGTGATCCGCCACATTCAGTACATCAATGAAAAATACAATGCGCATGTGGGTATCCTCGCCGACCTGCAAGGCCCTAAACTCAGGGTGGGAAAAATCAAGGATGAGCCGCTGGAGCTAAAAAAAGACGATATCATCACGTTTGTCAATGAAAAATGCGAAGGCACCCTGGAACGCATTTATATGAGTTACAAGCAGTTGGCAAAGGATGTGGAGGTAAACGAAATTATCCTCGTGGACGACGGTAAGATCACCCTGCAGGTCATTGAGACCAATAAGAAAGACACCGTGCGGTTGAAAGTAGTACACGGTGGCCCGCTCCGCTCCAATAAGGGCGTCAACCTGCCCAATACGAAGGTTTCCTTACCGGCCTTAACGGAGAAAGACCTCATTGATCTGGATTTTATGCTGACCCAACCTATCAATTGGATCGCCCTGTCCTTTGTGCGCTCTCCAAAAGATTTGAAAGACCTTACCGATCGCATTGCCGCCAAAAACCACCCGGCCAAGGTCATTGCCAAAATAGAAAAGCCCGAAGCGATAGAAAAGATTGACAAAATCATCAAGCACTCCAACGGCATTATGATAGCCAGGGGCGACCTGGGCATCGAAATGCCCATCGAGAAATTGCCCCTGATCCAAAAGACCATCATCAAAAAATGTATCCAGCGGGCAAGGCCCGTCATCGTGGCAACCCAAATGATGGAGTCCATGATGACCAACCCCACCCCGACCCGGCCAGAGGTGACGGATGTAGCCAATGCCGTGATGGATGGTGCAGATGCCGTAATGTTGAGCGGAGAAACAGCAATGGGCAATTTTCCGGTGAAGGTGGTAGAGACGATGGCCCGGATTATTGAAAATGTAGAAAACAACGAAGCCTACCAGGTAGAAGCGCCAAAAACGGCGCAAGAATCCAGTACTTTTATCAGCGATGTCATTTGCTTCAATGCCGTTGATGTGGCAAAAGAGATTAAGGCCAAAGCCATTATCGGCATGACCGTATCCGGCTACACAGCTTTTAAGGTGTCCAGTTGCCGCCCAAAAAGGAAGATCTATATTTTTTCAGACCGGGTACACATGCTCGCCACACTGAACCTCGTTTGGGGCGTAGAGGGTTTTTATTACGACAAATATGAATCCACCGACGACACGATTGCCGATGTGGTGGAGATCCTCAAAAAAGATGGAAAATTGGTGCCAGGAGATTGTGTGGTAAACATTGCCTCCATGCCCCTCCACAAACGCCTGCGGACGAACATGCTAAAGGTCACCATTGTGGATTAGGCCTGGCCCGGCAGGGGATGGACGGCCTGCGTTTGGTGGAATACATCTAAAACGCCTGTTGACCCCTTCCTTTTAATAAAAAATCGTTTGTACTTTTCCTTTTCACTTTTCGCCTTTTACTTCTCATCGATATGAAAACCTCCTCCTTTGAAGTCACCGGTGGCCGCACACTACATGGCCAAATTACCCCGAAAGGTGCCAAGAACGAAGCGCTGCAAGTTATTTGCGCCCCTTTGCTCACCACCGAAAAAGTCACCATTTCCAACATCCCGGATATTGCCGACGTGCGCAGCCAAATCGAACTGCTGCAAGGGTTGGGCGTAAAAATCGAACGGCTGGCAACAGGCACCTACAGCTTCCAGGCGGATGAGGTGGATCTGAGCTTTTTTGAAAATAAAGATTTTATCGGCAGAGCCAGGAGAATAAGGGGTTCCGTTATGCTGATGGGGGCCCTCCTGGGGCGGTTCCGAAAAGCAATATTGCCACAGCCCGGCGGCGACAAAATTGGCCGGCGAAGGCTCGACACCCACTTCCTAGGCCTGCAAAAGCTGGGAGCTGACTTTCAATATGATGCCGAAAACCGGATGTATTTCATCGAAGCCCGCAAGCTGCAGGGCACCTATATATTAATGGATGAAATTTCGGTGACCGGCACAGCCAACATCCTGCTGGCCGCTGTGCTGGCAGAGGGAACCACCACCATTTACAATGCCGCCTGCGAGCCTTACGTCCAGCAACTCTGTAAATTGCTCAACCGGATGGGTGCCAGCATCAGCGGAATCGGCTCCAACTTGCTCACCATCACAGGGGTCTCCTCCCTGAAAGGAGCAGATCACGCCTGCTTGCCCGACATGATCGAAGTAGGAAGTTTTATCGGGCTGGCCGCCATGACGCAATCAGACATTACCATCAAAGGGGCAGGGGTGGGCGATCTGGGCAACACGCTCCACGTTTTTGAACGGATGGGGGTCAGCTTGAACACGGACGGCGACGACATTCACATACCTGCCCAATCGGAGTATGAAATACAGTCCTTTATAGATGGCTCCATTATGACTATTTATGACGCCCCCTGGCCGGGTTTCACGCCCGACCTGATGAGCATCATCCTTGTCATGGCCACCCAGGCGAAGGGTAGTGTGCTTATCCACCAAAAAATGTTCGAGAGCCGCCTTTTTTTTGTGGACAAACTCATAGACATGGGGGCGCAGATCATCCTGTGCGATCCCCACCGTGCGACCGTTATCGGCCTCAACCGCCGTTTCCAGTTGAGAGGCATCGAAATGACTTCCCCCGACATCCGGGCGGGGGTAGCGCTGCTCATCGCCGCCCTTTCTGCCAAAGGGAAAAGCACCATCAACAACATCCACCAAATAGACAGGGGCTACGAGCGGATAGACGAGCGGCTGAATGCCTTAGGGGCTGAGATCAAGCGGGTATGATCTGTTAATCAGGAACTTGGAATTTTACGACAGGAATAAGCCTGCTCAAATATAGGCCTGCAATTGCCTACCTTTGCCGCCCAAATTTTTAAACATGTTGATAAGGTCGAAAATGCCTGACATACAGGAGGTTAAAAACCTCACCGTGCCGCCACCACAAGTCTGGCAACTGCCCAACGGCATCCCTGTGTACGAGACCAACCTGGGCACGCAGGACATCGTGAAGCTGGAACTGGTCTTTTTCGCCGGGCGGCCTTATGAAAAAAAGAAACTGGCATTCCGGGGCACGGCGGCCTTGTTGCGGGAAGGCACTGCCCGCTACTCCTCCGCCGACATTGCCGAAACCTTTGACTACTACGGCGGCTCCCTTTCCCTGCCCGTCAGCCTTGACACGGCCACCGCCCAGTTCTACTCCTTGTCAAAACATTTTGAAAAACTGCTGCCCCTGCTGGCCGAGATTTTGGCCGAGCCTGCCTTCCCGCAAAACGAACTGGACTCGTTTATCGAACGCAACCAGCAACGGCTGCAGGTGGACCTGACCAAAAACGACGTGGTGGCCTATCGCAAATTCACCGAACTGCTCTACGGCGAAGAACACCCCTATGGCTACAACAGCTACGCCGATACCTATGCGGCGCTGACAAGGGACGACCTCGTGGCCCATTTCAAACAAAATTATGTGACTGGCAACTGCCTGATTTTTCTCAGCGGGAAAATCACACCTGCCATCCGAACCCTGATGGAACAGCACTTGGGAACTGCCATCCTGAAAGGTGAAAAAAGGGAAGTGACCGTCGGGCCTGGGCAGCCCGGCCCGCAAACAGTAAAAGTACCGCATCCCGATAAGGTACAGACTGCCGTACGCATCGGCAACCACCTGTTCGCCCGTGGGCACCAAGACTACAATGGCTTCTATGTGCTGAACACCATCCTCGGAGGCTACTTCGGCTCCCGCCTGATGACGAACATCCGGGAAAAAAAAGGCTATACCTACAATATCTACAGCAACCACGACTCCATGCTTTTCGGCGGCTATTTTTACGTGGCGACCGAGGTGGGGAACGAGTTTGTGGAGCCAACAGTCCGGGAAATTTACCGGGAAATGCAAAAGCTACAGGATAAGCTCGTGAAAAAGGAGGAGATGGAAATGGTGCGCAACTACCTGCTCGGCACACTGCTCACCAACCTCGACGGGCCTTTCAACATTTCAGAGGTGGTAAAAACATTTATTTCGGAAGGGCTGCCCTTAAGTGCTTTTGAAGAGTTGGTAGAAACCATTAAGACCATCTCCCCGAAAGCCTTGCGGGAGTTGGCCAGGCAATATTTTAAAAAGGAAGAAATGTGGGAAGTGGTGGTTTGAAGCCAAAATAAGATTGAGGTTGCCCGTGGGTTTTATTCCTTGGCCCTGGTTTCCAGCCCTGCACGGACAATCCGCCATAGAATCTTATATTTTCTTCCCGATTAAACGGAATTTGTTTTCTTTTGTACCGCCATTTTAAAAATGGTGCTTGTTGAAAGTTTCAGGGGAACGCCAGGCGCAAACGACAATCCCAAGCCGGCCTGAAACCACCCTGATTGGAGGCCTTTTCGGCTTTCAATATTGCTAATCAAAAATCGAGGTAGAGGACATTAATGAAACTTTTCAGCTTTTTCACCCAGGAACTCGCCATAGACCTTGGCACTGCCAACACGCTTATCATGAGCGACGGGAAGGTCGTGGTGGACGAACCATCTATTGTTGCCATAGACCGCCGCACCGGCGAGACCATAGCTGTCGGCCTGAAGGCCATGCAGATGCACGAAAAGACCCATGAGAACATCAAGACCGTGCGCCCGCTGCGGGACGGTGTCATCGCCGACTTCCAGGCTGCGGAAAACATGATCGAAGGCCTCATCCACATGATCGGCAACCGCCGGCGCTTTTTCTCGCACCTGAAAATGGTCATCTGCATCCCTTCCGGCATCACCGAAGTGGAAAAACGGGCCGTATTCGACTCTGCCGACCACGTGGACTCGAAAGAAACCTATCTCATCCACGAACCCATGGCCGCTGCGCTCGGCATTGGCCTGGAAGTGGAAGAGCCGGTCGGCAACGTGATCATCGACATCGGCGGGGGCACGACGGAGATTGCCGTCATCGCCCTGTCCGGTATTGTTTGCGACCAGTCCATCCGCACGGCAGGCGACGAATTCACCGCCGACATCATTGACTACATGAAACGGGCGCACAACATCCTCATCGGTGAACGCACTGCCGAGCAGATAAAAATACACGTAGGCTCTGCCCTTCACGAACTGGAAAACCCGCCTTCCGATTATGCCGTGAACGGCCGGGACCTGATGACAGGCATCCCCAAGCAGATCACCATTTCCTACCACGAGGTGGCCCAGGCCATTGACAAATCCATTGGCAAGGTAGAGGAAGCCGTGATGAAGGCGCTGGAGTCCACCCCGCCTGAACTGGCCGCCGACATTTACAAAACCGGCCTCTACCTCACCGGCGGTGGTGCCCTGCTACGGGGGCTTGACAAACGCCTCAGCCAAAAGACAAAACTCCCGGTACACATTGCCGAAGACCCCCTGCGGGCAGTCGTGCGAGGTACCGGCATCGCCTTAAAGAACACCGATCGCTTCTCCTTCCTGATAGATCGGAAGAGTGTGTAATGGTTTCATTGTGCCGTTGTTTCATTGCTTATGCGGTGCATTTCAAAACAATGAAGCAATTAGACAATGAAGCCATGAAACCGTGAAGCAATGAAACCATCCATCCATGTTCAACCTCCTCCAGCTATTCCTGAAACTGAGCGGCTTCTTTGTGTTTGCCCTGCTGGAGATAATATGCTTTTCCCTGGTAGTAAAATATAACCAAAGGCAAGGCGATGTGTACGTCACCTCTGTCAACCGCCTGACTGGGTACCTGGAGGAAAAAGCCACCGTCACCAACCGCTATTTTTCCCTCGACGATGAAAACTACCGACTCGCTAAGGAAAATACCGATTTATTGGAAAAACTGGCCAATCTGGGCATCAACGATCCCGCTAAGCTGGATACGATGTTCTCGGACAGCCTGCAGCCAAAATATACCTTCATCGAGGCCAAAGTGATAAAAAACTCCATCAACAAGCACCACAATTACCTGGTGCTGGACAAAGGAAGAAAAGACGGCCTGGTGGCGCACAGCGGCGTCGTGACGGAAAACGGCGTGGTGGGTATAGTTCGCAAAGTATCCCACTCTTACGCCGTGGTGATGTCCATCCTGCACCGCCAGACAAAGCTCAGCGCCCGCATCAGGCACAAAAACTTCTTCGGTTCGATGGTGTGGAAAGACTCGGACATCCATAGTTTTTACCTCGAAGATATTCCCAAAAATGCCCCTGTGGTGCCGGGCGACACTATCGAAACGAGCGGCTATTCGGCCATTTTCCCGTCGGGCATCCCCCTGGGCATTGTCGAGAAACTATGGATAGAGCCTGGCAGCAATTTCTATACGATTCAACTGCGCTCGGGGCTTGACCTGGGCAACATACAATATGTTTATGTCGTGAAAAACCTGTTGAAAGAAGAACAGGAAGAACTTGAGCAAGCCGTAATGAAAGAGGATGAATAGCGTAATCGTTGCCAATGTATTTCGTTTTTTCGGGCTGGCGCTCCTGCAGGGGCTGGTGTTCCAGAATGTTGGTGCAGGCTGGGAGAGCTTCCCCTACCTGCATGTCATCGTTTACCCTATTTTTATCTTGCTATTGCCACTGCGGACGCCCCGCGCCCTCATTATCCTGCTCGGTTTTACCATTGGCTTTACCGTGGATATTTTTTATGATTCGCTGGGCGTTCATGCCAGCGCCGCTGTTTTCACCGCTTTCGTCCGATCCGTTGTTTTGCAATTTATGGAGCCCCGCGGTGGCTACAACGTGAACTATAGCCCCACTGCCGCCCGCATGGGCATGGGTTGGTTCTTGCGGTACTCGGCTATCCTGATGTTTATCCACTTGTTCTTTTATTTCTCGGTAGAAGCATTTACTTTCGTCTATATCGTTGATATTTTGCTGAAAACCATCGTGAGTTTTATCCTCTCCATGCTTTTCATCATCATTTATCAAGTGCTTTTTAATCCGTTAGACTAAGGATCGAAGGAAAAATAATCCCGATTTCACATCGGGATTATTTTTAAAAAAACCCCTCCATTGCTGGGGTTTTCAAAATCAAAATGGTGAAGTTATTTTTTCATCATTACTAAACCGATGGACGGTGGACCGCAGCCAAAATGGCTACCCACCGCCCACCGTCTCCTGCCATGGGCGAACAATTCAAAGAACGGCAATACACCATCCTCCTGGTTTTTGGGATAGCAGCCTTCGTCCTGCTGGCCAGGGCCTTTCAGTTGCAGATATGGGACGACAGCTTCAAAGTGCAGGCCGATGCGGTGGCCATGAGCAAACAGACCATCTACCCCGCCAGGGGGCTCATTTACGACCGGAACGGCAAGTTGCTCATCAACAACGCCCCCGTGTACGACCTGATGGTTGTGTACAACCAAATAAGGCCGACAATGGACACGGCTAAGTTTTGTGCCCTGCTCGGCATTGACATCGCCTCCTTTAAAGAGCGCCTCGACAAAGATTTCAAGCGAGATAAGCGGTTCAGCAAGATCAAGCCCTTTGTTTTTATGAGCAAAATCTCACCGGAGGTTTATGCCACTTTCCAGGAAAGCCTGTACGAGTTCCCCGGTTTTTTTGTGCAGATACGCAACATCAGAAGCTACCCTGTGAGGCACGCCGCCCACCTGCTCGGCTACATAACCGAAGTAACGGACAGCGATATCAAGAACTCCGGAGGTGACTATGTGATGGGCGACTACATCGGAGCCAGCGGGCTTGAGCTTTCTTACGAAACTGAACTGAAAGGAAAAAAAGGGTATGAATACGTCCTGAAAGACAACCTTGGCAGGGATGTCGGAAAATTCCAGGAGGGAAAACGGGACACCTTGCCGGAGTCTGGACTTGACATGTTATCCAGCATTGACATTGACCTGCAGGCCTACGCAGAAGAACTGATGCAAAACAAGGTGGGGGCACTCGTCGCCATCGAACCCAAGACTGGCGAAATTCTGGCTTTCGTCAGTTCGCCCACCTACGACCCCAACCTCATGGTGATAGACCAGAACAGGGGCAAGGCTTATATGGAACTGCAGGCCGACAAAATGAAACCGCTCTTCAACAGGGCCATCATGGCCAAATACCCGCCCGGCTCCACCTTCAAAGCCACCGTCGGGCTGATTGGTATGCAAATGGGTGCCATTACCCCGGAAACGGGCTTCCCTTGCCCTGGCTACTACGTGAACGGTGGGCACGATGTGCGCAAATGCCGTGGGCACGCCTATCCGTCCAATGTAAGCGTGGCACTCCAGTGGTCGTGCAACGCCTACTTTTTCAGGACTTTCAAAGAAATCGTTGACCATTACGGCTATTACAACTCGGGGCAGGGACTGGACACCATGGCCATGTACCTCAGTTCATTTGGGCTGGGGCGTCGGCTGGGCGTTGACTTTCCCGGTGAAAACACCGGCAACATCCCCAACTCCAAAACCTACGACCGCATGTACCCCAAAGACAAGGGAGGATGGCGGTCGCCCACTATTATCTCGCTGGGCATTGGCCAGGGCGAAATAGAGTTGACTACCCTGCAAATGGCCAACGTGGCCACTATCATTTCCAACCGGGGATACTATTACATTCCCCATTTTGCCAAAGGTTTCCGCCGGGGGGAGCAGTTGCTGGAAGCACCTGAAAAATACCGTCAGCGCATCCGGGTACCCATCCGCCCCTATTATTTCCCCTCGGTGGTGGAAGGTATGCGGAGGGTCGTGGCTGCCGGCACAGCCCATTCTTCCTCCATCGTGGATATACCAATTGCAGGTAAAACGGGGACTGTTCAAAACCCCCACGGCGAGGACCACTCCACCTTTATCGGGTTCGCCCCGGTGGACGATCCAAAAATTGCCATTGCCGTTTATGTGGAAAATGCCGGCGGCGGCGGCAAGTATGCAGCCCCCATTGCCAGTTTGGCCATGGAAAAATACATCCGTGGCGAAATCAGTGAACAGCGCCAATGGAAGGAAAAACAGGTCATGGAAACCAACCTCATCGAACCGAAGCCCAAAAAGGTTTTTGCCACCTCGCCTGCCGGCGAACCTCAGCCAGACAACACGCCCATTGATGTGCCTGAGACCGAGGATGTAAACCAATAGCTCACCTGGATCTTCATTTCATGATCCTTCTTTGGATTCCTGCCAAGATGCCTTCAATTCACCACGCCGGCTCGAATAGTCATTGACAAATGACAACTCTCCCATTGAGCTAAGTCACCGTCGATCCAAAGCTTTGGTCGTAGCATTGTAGGGATGAAAAGGCAGTTCTTCAGTAAGAGCCTGCCCTGTCATGACACCTAAATCAAGGGCAATGAAAAGCAAAGATTTCAATGGACGGTTTCACAATTATCTTCTGTCGGCATTCCTGCTGATGGGAGTTATCTTTATTACCAGTTTCGGCTGTAGCAATGCCGCTGCAAACAAAGAAAAGGCAGCCGTCGAAGAAGGTGGCCAATGGTTCAAATCTTACTGCGTCATGTGCCACGGCGAAAAGGCAGATGGAAAAGGCAACATGGCCTCCATGCTGAATACCCCGCCCCTCAACCTCACCACCATTGCCAAGCGCAGGAACGGCGTTTTCCCGGATGCGGAAATTGCAAAAATCATTGCGGGTATCGAGAACGTCCCCGGCCACAGCACAGGTGACATGCCCATTTGGTGGGAAACTTTTAAAAAGTCGGAAAACATCACCGACGATAAAGTCCTTCAGGAAAAAATAGACCACATTGTTGCCTATTTGAAAACTATCCAGCAATAACGCAGCAGGATCTTATTTTCCGTTTACCTCAACAGCAGCACTTCGCCCGACAACAATTGATCCCGCCCAAATTCCTTTAATTTGATCAAATACACATAGACGCCAGGATTGGCTACTTTGTCGTGGAAGGTACCGTCCCATCCGGCTGACAAATCCTCGGCATGGAAGACCTTGCCCCCCCATCGGTCAAAAATATCCATGCTGAATGCCTGTACCGGACAGCCAGAGGAGAAAGGCTGGAACAGGTCGTTGATGCCATCACCATTCGGCGAAAAGGCATTGGGTACAAATACATTGCACACATATTCCACCGAAATGGGATACTTCCAAACGCACCCGGTACTATCCGTCAGGGAGATCTGAAACATAGTAACGCCATTGTTGGAGAGGATGACCGGGTTCGGGCAATCCGGGCAACTCAGCACTTCCGAAGGCGACCACTCTATGCCGTAGTGCGGAGGGATATGATTGTTAAATGGAGAAATGACGCTCTGCGTGACCTGAACGAAGGTATCAATATTGACCAAAGGGGGAGGATAGGCCACCAGGTTGGTCACCAGCAAAGAATCGCAGCCAAAAATATTTGTCGCCACCACCGCATAAGAAGAGCCGGCTCCATAGCTCAAATTGTCAATGGCGACGGTCTCGCCCGGACAGATTTCCCTGATGAAATAAGTTGAGTCGGTACGGTAAAAAGAAAGTTCGATGAAAAGTACCGAATCGCAGCCGTTGGACGCCACGAGGGTATCCACATAGCTGCCAGGCATGGCTGCAAGCGTACCGTTTGAAAGGACAAGCGGTTCGTCCGGGCAGGTGGAAATTGCGGTTGTCGCTGAAATGGGGCTGGTAAAACTCAAGTCAATGGTGACGATGGAGTCACAACCATTGGAAGCCGTCAAAGTATCAACATAGATGCCGGGAATGCTGGTTGCGTCCCCATTTGAAAGAACGAGCCACTCCCCGGCGCAGAGTACTGTAGTGACTGCCGTAAAGCTTGGGGCCGTAAAGCTCAGGGAAACATTCACCAGGGAATCACACCCCCCGCTCGTTGTGAAGGTTTCCTGGCCGGAAGGATATGCCTGGTTATAGACCTGTCCGTTGACGATGATGCTATACCCGTCGCCATCGCACCCATTGTAAGTTAAATCAGTGGGAGGAATCACATGGTCAGCCACCTCCGTTATGACGATGGAATCGCAGCCGTTAAAAGCGGTAAGTGTATCAACATAAGTACCCAAAGCACCGACAACCTGGCCGTCGGGCAGGGTGACGGTTTCACCGGGGCAAATTTCAAAAATCTGTGTTGTGGTCACCATATCTTCGGCCAACTGGCAGGCCAGGGCAAAAATGTTGCATACCAGGATGTCATTGTTGTTACTGATGCCAGGCCCTGGGGAAACAACCCCTGCGCCACCCGAGCAGAAGATGCCGATGTCGCCCACCACGATGTCGTTGGTGGCCATGTCCAGGCCTACCGTCGGGTTGCCGTTGACATCGTTGGCCAAAATCTCCACGCCCGAAGCGGGCGTTCCTGTAAAAACACCCTGAAAGGTACCGCCCTGGTTAAAAAAGGGCAACGTGCCGAAAGGGCCGTTGAAAATGGAAAACAGGGAAGAGCCGTTGACGGGGGTATTGGGGTTAACGTTGGCATTTTCCATGGTATAGCCCCAGGTCTTGGCCTCTGCCTGCGTCACCACCACCAAGTTGCTTTCGCAAACCGTTGACCACTGGTAGATGGCGTCCAGTATATTTTGGGGAATGTACGTTTCGTTCAGGTCGTTGATGAGGGTAACGGGGTCGAGGGCAACAACGGGCACGAAGACAATATCACAGCCATCGTCATTGATTGTTTGCACCCCGGTTATGTTTTCCAGTTTTTTAAAAACGAGATTGCAATCCACTGTGCCGTTCGGGCCGAAATTCTGCGGCGAGGCCAGTTTTTCGGCCAGGCCGTTCTCCATGAAAGCACCGTCCAGGGAATATTCATTGCAGTTGTCCTGGTTGGAGGCGCAGAAATCGGCGGCAGATAGGTAGCACAGGATAATGTCGCTGTCACCGTCGCAACAGGATTGGGCATATACGGGATCAGCAAAAAAGCAAACGGAAAGAATGGCCAGGAAGAGGGGGCAAGGGTTTTTCATGATTCAGGGTTTAAGCGTACGTTCTTATTTCCCGGCAAACGGGAAATCCAAAGGTAGGGATATGATTATTTCCTGAGATAAAACAGTATGGATTTGACGTGCATAGCGCTATTAAATTTCCCGTTCTTTGACCAATCGTTTGGAAAAAGGAAAACCGTTAAAACGGTTTTTGACATAAGCTATTGATTATCAACCCACGACTTAAGTCGTGGGTTAAAAGGCAGCTATTTTATTTAGCCGTTTTAAAGGCTTTACACACGATTTGTCAAAAAACCAAATTTCCTTACTGCCCACTGGCATGTTTGGTATTTTACCGTATTTTCAATAGGATCTTTTTCAAATTTTAAAATCTCCTTACATTACCCATCCCAATTTGCTCCTTTTGCGGGCAAATGTTTCTTTTGCGAAAGCAATGCCCCCGCAACCTTGGGGTCCCCAGGAAATTGTTACGTGGCCAAAATTTGATTGAAAGGGTTGGCCACATTGAGTTCTTATTTAACTCCTGGCAGCTCAGTTTTTACGCCAATCCAAACTATTGGAAAATAAAGGGTTCTTATTTTTAAAACGAAAATCAACAACTAAATGGCAACCACTAACACCACCACTTCACAAGGCGATTCGCCCGACATGAAACTTTTCTGGGGCTGTTTTATCGCACTCATCGCCACATCCTTTGGCTTCATCATCCGGGCGCTCATCATCGGCGACTGGGCCAACGACTTCAACCTGACGGAAACCCAAAAAGGAGAGCTCCTCGGCGTCGGGCTTTGGCCGTTCGCCATCAGTATTGTGCTGTTCAGCCTCGTCATTGACAAGATCGGCTACAAAAACGCCATGATCTTTGGATTGATCTGCCACGTTTCGAGCGCCATCATTACCATTTTCGCCAAAGATTATTGGTGGCTTTACATCGGTACGTTCATCGTCGCCCTCGGCAACGGCACGGTTGAAGCATACATCAATCCGGTCGTGACGACCATTTTCCGAAAGGACAAAACCAAATGGCTCAACATGCTCCACGCAGGTTGGCCCGGAGGAATGGTACTCGGCGGCATCTTGCTTTTGCTGCTGGGCGGCAGCGT
The DNA here is from genome assembly GCA_020636005.1 of Lewinellaceae bacterium. Taxonomy (GTDB): domain Bacteria; phylum Bacteroidota; class Bacteroidia; order Chitinophagales; family Saprospiraceae; genus UBA6168. The sequence continues at coordinate 2,466,338 of JACJYR010000001.1, read as the reverse complement.
GTCATGGCAAGTAAAAGTTGGCTTGATCTTCATCCCGACGATTGCCTATGCCATCATGCTGTGGGGCCGCACCTTCCCCATCAATGAGCGGGTAGCCGCTGGCGTCTCCTATCAGGACATGCTGAAAGAGGTCGGCACCCTGGGCGCATTGATCATCAGTGCTATGGTATTTCAGGAAATCGGGCGCATTTTTATGTTTCCTTCCGGGGTCACCTGGGGCATCATCATCCTGGCAACTGTGGCGTTTGGCTACATCACCAAATCGCTGGGCAGGCCACTGTTCATCATCATGCTCCTTATTATGATTCCGCTGGCCATCACGGAACTCGGCGTGGACAGTTGGATTTCTGATTTGATGGCCAACAGTATGCAGAAGATGGGCATTGCCGGCGGCTGGGTACTGGTTTATACTTCTTTGATTATGATGGTGTTGCGCTTTTCCGCCGGGCCAATTATCCACCGCTTGTCGCCATTGGGCTTGCTGGCAGTTTGTGCAGGCATTGCTGCGGTGGGGCTTTTCTTTTTGTCAAAAGCAACGGGCGCAGCAATCTTGTTGGCGGCAACCATGTATGGCGTTGGAAAAACCTTCTTTTGGCCAACGACCCTGGGTGTAGTGGCTGAGCAGTTCCCCAGGGGTGGTGCCTTGACCTTGAATGCGGTGGCGGGGGTAGGTATGCTGGCGGCGGGTATTGTTGGTGGGCCGTTCCTCGGCTACATCCAGGATACGCAGGTAGGCAAAGAAATAGCAGTGTACGATCAGTCTCACGGCACCCAATTGCACACAGCTTATGTCACGCAGACAAAAGTGGGCATCTTCGGCGAATATGTGAGCCTTGACCACAATAAGGTAGAAACTGCGCCGGAACCTGAAAAAACGCCCATCCACGAAATACAGGGCGGTGCTAAGAAAAATGCCCTTGCTACAGTGGCCATGTTCCCCATTTTTATGATGCTCTGTTATATTGGGCTGATCCTTTATTTCCGATCAAAGGGAGGGTATAAGGCAGTGGAGATTTGATCCGTTTGCTCTATTTTGATTGTAGGGATAAGAAGTAAGAAATCAGATTTAGCGGCCACCAAGGAAACCTAAATCTCGTTTTGTAAACCTTATTTCTAAAACCGGTAATGGGCCGAAGAGCTTGACGATCCAAGCCCCAAGTAAGGCGGTGACTTGTACCGGCGCAAAAAAGTTTTTAATACAAACTTTACTGGCTATAACGGATTGTAGTGATGCAGTTCTCTTGGCCCCAGCGGGGCGACCATATTTGTAGAAATTGGCAATAACCCACCCATCAATCCCCTTTAGGGGCGGAATATCGGATACATTTCGCCCCTAAAGGGGCTTAAAAAAGGAGAAAGGCCTTTTCTATAAACATTTCGCCCCGATGGGGCTACCATCACTACAATCTGTTACAATCAGGAACTTTATAAGCATCAAATAAAACGTAACAAAACAAGAGAGGCTCACTCATATTGGTACTCAAAACACCCAATATCCGGCATTACAGGATCACGCATATTATTGACCAAATCTATAGTAATATTGAACAATGGCAGGGCTTTTCCTTCGGCAATGGACAAAGTGTCAAGGTGGTAGTCGTCCTCGCCCGTGCTGACAAAAAGGGCGTCGGCTGAGGTTGCATTGATACAAGGATCACAATAGGTGAAAAAATCTGGAAAGCCCCGTGCGGGGTCGGTCAAATCGCCCACCCGCACGATACAGTGGGAAAAGTGGTAGCTCAACATTGAGGCATCCTGCCCCTGCTGGCCGGTAAAATCGGAAATGGAGATTTCGTCCTTTTTCGAGCCAAAGATGATACAGTTGACAAAACTGGCTGAGAGCGGGTTAATGCGTATCAGGGACGCCGTGCAGTCGGCATCGCCACAGACACCGTTGCCTATTTCCAGGGCACTGACATCGGTTCCGTAGTTGGCCAGTGTGCAATAGGTGAAGTTGTAGTTGCCGCCATTGGACAGTTGTACAGAGTGATCGCCGTTGTTGTAAAACAAGCAGTTCTCCGCTTCAACTTGTGAGTGGATGGCCAACAGGCCTGCCCCGGAGGTGTTGAACACCTTGCAGTTCTTCATGGAAAGCTCCGCTGCCGAATCCACGTAAATGCCGAAAAGGGAATTTTTGATGGTGGCATATTCCAGCCGGTGGCCTGAGCTGCCGGCCCCAAAGATGATGCCCGTCCATTGGCCGTCGGCATTGGCGAAATCCTGCTCCAGCCGGTCGCCCTGTATTACCACCGAATCTTCCTTGGTGCCGAGCACTTGCAACCTGCCATTTTCCAAAAAGAACAGCCTGCCGGAGTTGTAAATAATCGTCTCGTCATTGGTAGGATCAATCGTCCTTGAAAGGCCGCCATGGACATATATCCTCGCCCCTGCCGGAATAGTAAGTGTACAATTGTCGAAGGCCACAACGCCATAGATAACGTAGGGTTTCGGGTCGTCCCAAACCACCTCACCGCCCCCGCAGGAGTACAACACAATGCTGTCCTTCGACCAGCGGTTGGGGATGTAGTTGGCATTTTGCCCCCAGGCCTCCAACGTCACGTATTGCTTGTTGCCATTTGTTTCAAACATGACAGAATCGTACACGAAAAAAGGGCTGGCGGAAAGTGGGTCATCGGGGTTGATGGTCACCTCGGCGAAGACGTAGATGCTGTCGTTGGGGTAAACGACCACCTCCTCGTGCGAGTCGCCGGGGATGCCGTCCACGTTGAGGTTGAACTTCGACTGCTGGTTGCCCATCAGTTGGATTTTGGAAATTCGGATGCTCTCCTTGTGGCGGTTGTAGATCCTGAAAAAGCGAGTAGCAGAACCGAGTTCTGTGAACACCGTATCGAAGCGCAGCGTGTCCACCGAAAATTCGAGCTTGTCGCCGCCATTGGTGGTGAATTTTTCCTCTTTGCTACAGGAGGTGAGCAGGGCGAGGGCGAAGGGGATGAGGAGTAGGAAGTATTTCACTTTATTGGTGACTGGTGATTATTGATGGGTTGACTGGGGAGGCAAACGGATTTTGTCCTGCTTCATTTTTTGGGTGGGCAAAAATAGGGGAAATGGGGAGATTGGGTTTGTCTGCAAAAAACAAAACGGCCGTTCCAGAGAGTATTCCTGGAACGGCCGTTTTGACAGCATTAATTTTTCAACCCTACTCCACCGCCAACTTCCCCTGCCCCGCCATCACGCCCTCTACGGTTATTTTATAAAAATACAAACCCGGCGAGAGGGAGCCCTTCTTCACTTTTGCCATGCCGCCCACCACTTTTTGCTGTTGTATAAAACGCCCTGTAAGGTCGTAAAGGCTCAATTCGACCGCCTGAAATTCTGCGCCAGTTACCAAAAAAGTCGCCTCGTCCGAAAATGGGTTGGGGAACACCGACCAGCTTATGGAGGGCAGCGAAACCTCCCTCGATGGGGTCGTGATAAAATGGTCGCCCAGCTTGTGCACGGTCGTGTTCGTAACAACGGGATCGTTGAAGTCGAAATAGATGGCCGCCTCGTTCTCGATGGTGGTGCCGAGCGGCAGCCCCGCCTTTTGCCCGATGCGGAATTTCACAAAACCATGCGAGCCGGGCTCGTTCACGTTGCTGTCGGGCAGCAGGATGTTTTCAAAAATGAACACCAGTGTGTCGTTGTGGATGTCGAGTTGGTAGGGGTGGTTGGCGGCGCCGGGGCGCAGTGTGGAAAGGTCAAGTTCAGGCGCTATCACGTCCTGGACGACCACTTTGAAGGCCGTGTCGGTACCTGTGTTTTGGAAGCGGATATGGTAGTCGAGTTCCTGCCCGGCTTCGATGAGGTGCTCTTCGCCGTAGCCTTTGGGGAAGCCGTTTTTGTCGTTGGGGTCGTAGCTGCCGATCACCTCGTGGCAATCAATAGAGAGGAAAGGGTCTGCGTCGTTTTCGGGGAACTGGGTGACGAAGCCCGTGCTAAAAGTGCCGAGGTTGTTGGTGCCGCAGCCTTCCACCGCCACCAATGGGCTGGAGAGGCCGGGGTTACCCGCTACCTGTTCGGCCCACAGCACGTAGGTTGAGCCATTGGCAGGGAAAGAAAAGGAGAGCGTTTCGCCAGTTTGAAGCTGGAAATCTTGCGGGCCGTTCATCAGCATCACGCCGTCTTCCACCACGATGAAGTTGGACGGCGCTGTCATGTCGCCCGTGCCAATATTCTGTAGGGAGAAAATGATGCTGTCGGCTGTGCATTCGGAAGTGATTTGAATAGTAGCGCCTGACCAAGTTGGACTTGGTGGGCTGCAAATGGTGTCGGGGAAAATATGCGCTTCGGCGCATAACGTTTGCCCCAACGCAGCAGCGCAAGAGGTGGTGGATTGTATAGTGAAATTGCCACATTCCCCCACCGAAATATCCCCTATTTCAAAAGTATAGACATTATTAACAGGGCCTGAAAAAGGAATACTTGCACCCGTTACCAAAATAAAGGGGTCAAAGTTTATTTCAATATAAGCATCCGCTGCGGCGGTAGTGCCGAGGTTACAGTAGTTCACATAATAATTGTTGCTAAAACAACGGCGCAAAAATGGGGTGCTAATGTCCACTTCGAGCAGTGGGCAATCTACCAGTTTGTCAAGGGCAAAATCGGCTGTGTCAACATCTGTTGCATCAACCAGTACGGCGGTAATAGGGGCTTGACAAGATGCCCAATAACCGTTAGGAGGGAGGATGACTTCCACTTCGTAGGTTCCAGGTAATACAAAGATTTCATACTCACCATCGGCATTGGTCAGGCCAAAAAAATCATTGCTTCCATCGGTAGCTTTTACCATCCAATTGCCGAGGGGCTGGTCACCCGCATCGAACAGGCAGGCGCCGTCAATATCTTCCACCACCTTGCCCCTGATGAGGCCACATTCATCCTGGCTTACGGTCACGTCCACCGATTCAACAGAGGAACATCCGTTGGCATCAACGATGGTGATGGAATAGGTGCCGGGTTGGGTAAGTGTGCCGTTGGGCCCGAATATTCCATTCGACCACTGATAGCTATAAGGAGGCACCCCTCCGGTACACGAGAAACTTAGGTTTACTTCTGGGTTGGCACAGCTCAGCTCGCCATCTGTCTGCAAATCGCAAACGATAGGGGTTGGTATTGCAAGGGTAAAGTTTGCCGTGGTACTGCACAAGTTTGCATCCGTGACCGTGACCGTGTAAATGCCTGATACTTGTGGCAGTACGGGGTTGGGGTCGGTGGATGTCCATCCATTTGGCCCGGTCCAAAGGTAAGTGTAGGGAGGGTTTCCACCTGCTGCCAGTATGGATATGGCAATCGGTTCGCCCGGGCAAAAGAGGAGGGGGGCTATTGAAATGGTCAAAGGTACCGCATTGAATATGACCGGCGTACCAGCGGCAACATCCAAACAAGGGTCGAGGATACTGACACCGCCCTGGCCATCATCATTTCCCACAAGGGCTGAAATGTAGTAAGTGGTGCCGTAGGTCATGGTGGCGGGATCGAAGGTAAACTCAGGGAGGGTGTTCGTCTGCAAAATAGTCCCCAAGGCAACGCCAGGATTAGTGTGGAGCACAAAACCGAGGTTGTCGTTGGGGTCCAACACTTCGTTGGTATTGTCATAAATAGCCACTGCCGGGCCTTGGTTGCAGTCGTTGATTTGAATGGGGGTGGGGTCCATTGTGCCAACTTGGGTAGCGCAGTCGCATATCACCGCCGGGCCGGCGACCTGCGTGGGGCCGCAGCCATTGGCGTCGTCCACCTCAAATGAATAGCCTATGCCGCTGGGGAAGGGTATGCTGGTAAAGACATTGCCGGAAAGGTTGCCCAAGGGTGGGTTGACGGAATAGGAGGCCGGATCACCGCCCAGAATGGTAAACATGACGGTGTAGTCGGCATTGTTTGGCCCGCAATCCACCATGATATTTGAAATAAGGGGTGCAGCGACTGCCGTGACCACCGCCGAGCCGGATGTTGTTCCGGTGCAACCATTTACATCTACTACTATCCCCAAAGAATAAACTCCAGGTGCCGTTACGGAATAGCTGAAGGGGTTGTTGAAGACAGTAATGGGTGGCTGCAGGCTTCCATTTAGCTGCAATTCCACTTGCCAGGGTGATTCCCCAGTGAGGTTGATGGTCAAAGCCGCAATTTCCCCTTGGCAAATGGTGCCCCCTCCGCTCAAAGTAGCTGTTGGCAACCCCCCATAAAAGGTGACAGATGTGCCTGCTGCCACCGAAAGACAAGGATCATTTTGATCCACATTGCCGCTCCCGTCGTCGTTCCCGACTATGGCAGAAATGTAGTAGGCCGTACCGTAGCCCATAGGAGGCACAAAGCTGAAAGTCGGCGTGGAGTTTAGTGAAATAATGGTGCCCAGGGAGCTACCTGCGTTGGTGTGCAGAGCATATTGGAGGACATCGTCGGGGTCAACGACCGCACCAATAGTTGCTGGAACAGTCACTACGTTTTGCCCACACACTTGGTAGGGCAAACCACTCATGGTCCCTGCGTAGGAAGTACATTGCCCGGTAGCCTCGTTCAAGGCCAAAGAACACAAGCAGAAAAAAGCAAAAAGGCGGCAGAATAAAGAGTTCATAGGTGAAAAATTTTGATGGTACAAAAGTGTGGCGAATGATTTGGGCGGGCAACTACATTTTTTGAAGATTGTAGAAAATTATTTTTTACTCAAATTTTTATACTATGCTTTATTTGCTGAATTATTAGATTAAAATTGTAGAAAATCCTTCGAACCACATTCAAATGCAAAATACATTTCTCTGGGAGATTGCCAACAGTTTTTCAAAACCGGAGCAGCGGGAAGTGCGCAACTTCCTGGCCTCCCCCTTTTTCAACTACCGGGAAGATGTGCGGGCGCTGTTCGAGATGTTGTCCAACGAAACGGAGCCGCCCGGCAAGGAATCCGTTTGGGCGAAGGTCAACCCCGAAAAGCCCTTCGACGACCAGCAGTTCCGCCTCCTGACGAGCTACCTGCTCAAGCTGTTGGAACAATACCTCGTTTACAAAGAAAACCAAAACGACCCGGTGGGCAACGGCCACCTGCTCCTCTCCGCCTACCGCCGCCGGAAGTTGCCCAAGCATTTTGAAAAAGCCCAAAAAGCGGTGGCCAAACAGTTGGAAAACCAGCCCTTGCGGCACCCTGAATTTTATTTTGAAAACTACCTCACAGCCAACCAGCAGTACCTCCACCTGCTCGAATCGGGCCGCACAAAAGATTTGAATTTGCAGAAAGTGGAGACACAGCTTACCACGGCGGTAGTGGCCATGAAGCTGCGGCAGTCGTGCCTCCTGCGGGCGCACCAGGCTGTTTTCAATACCTCGTACCAGATTTATTTATTGGATGAAATGTTGGCCTTGGCGGAGGCCCCTCCCTATCGGAACGACCCAGGCGTTTCCATGTACAGGCTCTGCTACCAAGCATTGTTCGGGGAAGGGAGCGACGCTCTGTTTCTGAAATTTAAGGAGCAGCTTTTTTGGCAGGACCAACAATTCCCCAAAGCCGAAATGGCCTCGCTCTACCTGCTGGCCATCAATTTTTGCATCAAAAAAATAAATGCCAGCCAGCACCAATATTTGCGGGAAGCGCTCGACCTCTACAAGCAGGGTTTGAAAACGGAACTGCTGCTGGAGAATGGCCTGCTTTCCCGCTTCGCCTACAACAACATTGTTGGCATTGCCCTGCGCCTGGAGCAGGAATGGGACTGGGCAGGGTGGTTTGTTGGCCATTATAAGGACTACCTGGAGCCGGCGCAACGGGAAGCCACTTTCAGCCTCAACGCTGCCCGCATCGCCTACGCCCGCCAACGCTACGACGATGCACTGCTACACCTGCAACGGGCCGATTACAAAGACCTCATTAACAGCATGGTGGCCAAGGTGCTCCAACTGAAAATCTATTTTGAAAAAGGCGAACTGGAGTTGTTGGACGCCCACTTGCGCACCATGCGCATGTTTGTGCGCCGCAACAAACGAATGGGCTACCACCACCGAAACTGGCAGAACATCGTCCATTTTACCCAAAAACTGGTGGAGCTAAACCCCTTCGACCAACAGCAACGGGCTGCATTGAAAACGGCCATCGAAAAGGAGGAGGTGCTGACGGAAAAGGAGTGGCTGCTGGGGCAATTGTAGCCAAAAGAGCACATGCCTGCGATGGCGCCCAAAACCTGACCAGGAGGGGAAATGTGACAACGCCGGGAAAAGGAAAGTACCGATGCAGAAGAGGCCACCCCAGGCATCCAGGGTGGCCTCTAAGAGAGCACTAAGTAACGATGAAAAAATAACTTCACCATTTTGATTTTGAAAACCCCAGCATTGGAGGGGTTTTTTAAAAATAATCCCGATTTCACATCGGGATTATTTTTCCTTCGATCCTAAATATAAAAAACGTCAGAAACAATACTCATTGGCTGCTATCAGCACGTCCGCTATCTGGCGGCGGGTGTTTTTGACGTTCACCGGCTGGTATTTTGAGAAACGCTTCACGCCCATCAGGAAGGTTTTCAGCAGATCGCCCTCGGCAAAAGAAACAAGTGCATCCGAGGCATTCTTCGTGATCCGGGCACTGGCATCGGTAAAGAAGGTTTTCAGCATAGCATCATAGACGTCCTGGTTATGTGATTTGGCAACCATGCCGCTCAGCTTTTCCACCCGCAGCAGCAGGCACTCGGCCACGAAGGCATCAATGAGCATATCGGCTACATTCATCACGATTTCCTGCTCTTCCTTGATGTCGAGCAGGCCGTCCATCTGCATTTTCACGGCGGCGCCCGCCGTCATCAGGATGGTTTTCTTGAAATCCTTCAGGGCTTTTTTCTCCTCCGCATAGGCACCGTCCAGGCTTTCAAAGGAAGGCATGGAAGCCAGTTCCTTCTGCACTTCCCAAGCCGGGCCTACCATGTCGAATTTTCCTTTCATGGCCCTTTTCAATAATTGGGAAACCGTGAGCAGGCGGTTGATTTCATTGGTGCCTTCGTAGATGCGGTTGATGCGGGCGTCCCGGTAGGCACGGGCGGCGGGGTACTCCTCGGAGAAGCCATAGCCGCCATGCACCTGCACCAGCTCGTCCACCACATAGTCGGTCACCTCCGAGCCGTACACCTTGATGATGGCGCATTCAATGGCATATTCCTCGGCAGCCTGGAGGGTGGCTTCGGCGAAAGTCTCTCCTTTTTCCATCAGCGCAGTTTTCATATCCTGCAGCATATCGGAAATTCGGTAGCAGGTGCTTTCGAGTGCGAAGGTGCGAATGGCCTGTTCGGCTAGTTTATATTTGATGGCCCCAAAGTTGGAGATGGGCTGGCCAAACTGCCTGCGCTCGTTGGTGTATTGAACACTTTTGGTAATAGCGGATTTACAGGCGCCCATGCACATGACGCCTAGCTTGAAGCGGCCGATGTTCAGGGCATTAAAAGCGATGAGGTGGCCTTTGCCAATTTCGCCCAAAACATTACCCACCGGCACTTTTACATTTTCAAAAAACACCTGGCGGGTGGACGATCCTTTGATACCGAGCTTGTGCTCTTCGGCCCCAAGAGTGATGCCGGGCGTATCGCGCTCCACAATGAAGCCGGTGAACTTGTCGCCATCAATTTTTGCAAAAACAATGAACATGTCGGCAAAACCGGCATTGGATATCCACATCTTCTGGCCGTTGATGAGGTAGTGCTGGCCGTCGGGCGCAAGGTCGGCACGGGTCTTGGCTGCGAGGGCGTCCGAGCCGGAGCCGGGTTCTGTCAGGCAGTAGGCTGCCTTCCATTCGCCGGTGGCGAGTTTTGGCAAATATTTCAGCTTCAGTTCTTCTGTACCAAAATAGAGGATGGGCAACATGCCGATGCCCGTGTGCGCGGCAATGGTGGTGGGGAACCCCCCGCCGATGGTGCCCAGATCTTCGCTGACAAACGTATTGGTATTGGTATCGAGCGGGTTCCCGCCGTATGCTTCAGGGATGTGGCAGCCAAGCAGGCCAAGTTCGCCCGCCTGGTCCATCAGTTCTACCTGGTATTCTACTTTTTGGGATTTTTCAATGGCTTCCTTGCCGAAAGCCTGCACCATCTGGCGCATCATTTTCTGTTCTTCATTGATGTCTTCGGGGATAAAGGTGTCTTCTGCGCTGGATTCCTTGACGATGAATTCGCCTCCTTTGAGGACAGTGGCTTTGACGAGAGTATCTTCCATGGCTGCTATGATTGGATGTTTAGGATCGAAGGAAAAATAAAATGACTATTTTATTTTAAAAAAAACCCTTTCCTCCCTGAGTTTTCCAAAAGTAAAATTGACAAATTATTGTTCACTCGTGACTTAATGAGAAATGTGGTTTAGCGAAAATTCGCTGCGAAAATAATTATATTTTTGCGAATCGGCAAGCAGGGCATCCACTCTTTGGCGAATTTTCGCTAAATTGTGTTTTGATTTTATTAATTGCCAGAGGCCTGGCCATGTCAGGCCGCCATTTTTAACCCTGCGTATAGCGAAACCAGGCAAACCCCCAGGCTCAGTGCAACATTGGAAGCCGCCTTGAAAAACTCGCCGGCCAGGAGCAACTGGAATGTCTCGTTGGTGAACGTGGAAAAGGTGCTGAATCCGCCGCAAAAACCTGCCATCAGCATCACGGCCATTTGCCCGCTGATACGGCCTTTGGTGCTGAGGGCAAACAGTATCCCCAGGATGAAACAACTGACTACGTTTGCTGCAAACGTGGCCCAGGGATACTGGAACCGGTACCCCGCCAGCAGATGCCCAATGCCAAAGCGGCAGATGCTGCCCAATCCGCCGCCGATGAATACTAAGATATAATTGTGCATTTTCGTCGTTTGATGCTTGTTTGCCCAAAGCTATTTAATTCATGGGAAAAACCTTACCAGCTAATATGCGCCGCCAGCTTTTCGCCTTCCTGTTGCTTTGCGCCCTAGCCGGGCTGACCTTCGTCCAGTTCAGGCTACTGCTCATCGGTGTCGGCCTGGAAAAGGAGCGTTTTGACGAGCGCACGGAGGCCGTACTGCGGGAATTGGGGCGCACGCTGAACGAGCCGGTGCCGCTCTCCGATGGGCTTGTCCACCTTTTTTCTGCCGGCGAACCCGACAGCGCTGCAACTGAAAAAATAGCACTAGCCCTTGATTCCGTGTTGCGGTCCGATCTGAAAAAACGGGGCGTGTCCGCCCGTTTTTCATTTGCCCTGACCGATAAAACGGACGGGATAGTTTACCTGGCCAGCGAAAATTTCGACCCAACGGGTTTCAAGTTTGGCCGGTACAGCCTATTGCTGGGCAGCCGCATCATCAGCGGCTGCAATTGCGAACGCAAACTGCACCTGGATGTTCCCAACCTGTTCGGGTACCTGCTGGGGGAATTGGTGTATCTTATTGCGCCATCCATCCTTTGCCTCCTGGCCATCTTGGCAAGTGTAGTTTTTTTGCTAAACACACTGCGGAAAGCGGAAAAATTGAACACCATCAAAAACGATTTCATCAACAACCTGACGCACGAACTGAAAACGCCCGCATTTTCCATTTCCCTTTCTTCCAAATTGGCCGGGGAAAGCCTGGAAAAGGGCGACATGGACAAAGCCAAACGCTACCTGGAACTGGTGGGCCAGGAAAACGAAAAGATGAAAACCCACATCGAGAAGGTGCTGGAACTGGCAAGCCTTGAAAGCGGGCGCTATACCTTACAAAAAGAAAGGGTTGATATTCACCAGCTTATCGGTGAAGTTGCCGCCGGATTCCGGCCGCAGGCAGAAGCAAGAAATGGCAAGCTGGGCCTGGTGTTCGGGGCGAAGCAAAGTGTATTAATGATCGACAAGGCCCAAATCAAAAACCTGCTTGGGAACCTGTTGGACAACGCCTTAAAATACACGACCGGCGTTCCTGAGATTTTGGTGAAAACGGGGAGCGAAAATGGACAGTTCCACCTTTCCGTGAGCGATAACGGCCCGGGCATTGACCCAGTCTGGCGTAAGCAGGTTTTTGAAAAGTTCTTCCGGGCACCTGCCGGGAACATCCAGGAGGTAAAAGGGTTTGGGCTGGGCCTGAGCTATGTGAAGCAGATTGCCGGGGCACACGGCGGCAGGGTAGAGTTGGAGAGCGGTATTGGAGAAGGTACGACGGTGAAGGTAACCTTGCCAATCGCTTAGCGGCTAAGCTGCTTCCCTTCTACTTCCGGCATCTTGCAAGCTTCGTCCGCCTGTTTCCCACAAACGGAGCAGGAGCCGAACTTATCGGCCAGCATTGGATTGTTGGAAGAGCATGTGCCCCGGAATTCCCGTTTTTTTACGATGTAGCTAATATTGAGCAGAATGACGGATAAGCCTACAAAAGCGAATATGGCGAGAAATGTATTGAGAAATTCCATTGTGAACGGTGATTGCAGCCTTTGATGGCAGGATGGTTTGATGGACAAACACTCCCTCCACTAAGCTAAAATAATTTGTAAAGATTTCTTTTCATCCTATCCCGTAAAGGAAGGTTTTTTAAAAAATAAACTTTAAAAGTTACTATTCATTTTCTTCTGAAAACAGCAACAGGGCGGAGAAGTTTAACTTTGCAGCCCCTGCGGCATTTCCGCCGGCAAAAATAGCTTAAAATGGACGCAACGCACAACCATATTGAACTTTCCCAACCAACAGTAGCAAACCTCGGCACCAAACTTGACGCCTTTGCCCGCCTCCTTCAAATCATGGACGACCTGCGGGCCAAGTGCCCTTGGGATCGCAAGCAAACCTTCCAAAGCCTGCGCAACCTGACCATTGAGGAAACTTACGAACTGGCCGATGCCATCATCGAAAATGACAGCAGCGGCATCAAGGAGGAGACAGGCGACCTGATGCTGCACATGGTTTTTTATGCAAAAATTGCCGAGGAAAAAGGCGATTGGGACATTGCCTCAGCCCTGCACGCCATCTGCGACAAACTGGTGGCCCGCCACCCCCACGTCTATGGCGACCTGACGGTAAATGGCGAGGAAGATGTAAAAAAGAATTGGGAACAGTTGAAATTGCAAGAGGGCAAAACCTCTATTTTGCAAGGCGTACCGAAATCGCTGCCAGCCCTGGTGAAGGCCTGGCGGATGCAGGAGAAAACGGCGCAGGTCGGTTTCGAGTGGGAAAATGCGGAGCAGGTATGGGAAAAAGTAGAGGAAGAAATCGCCGAATTCCAGGAAACGATTGAGGAAAATTTTTCCCAGGAAAAAAAAGAAGAAGAATTCGGCGATGTGCTGTTTGCCCTTATCAACTATGCCCGTTTCCAGGGCATCGAACCGGAAACGGCGTTGGAACGGGTCAACCTGAAATTCAAGAAGCGATTTGAGTACATAGAGTCCAATGCCCCCAAAGCGCTAAACGAAATGAGTTTGGCAGAAATGGACGATTTATGGAACCAGGCGAAGGAGAGAGAGTGAGAGGATGAGAGGCAAGACGGGGGGCGGCTCTCGGGGGGGGTTAAAGTTTTGTGTCAACCTCTCTCTGCGCAACTCTGCTACTACATTGCTTAACTAAAACGTTTACAAAAGGTTATGCCTGGCCTTACAGAGGAGGCGAAGGGTTTCGCAGAGAAAAACCGCATATTTTTGAACAGTCCGTCCTCTCACCCTCTAAAAAAATGGCCCACGGCGCAAGTGCCGCAGGCCATCTAAATCCTGTATGAAATAGTCCCAAAGTTTTCACAGCTTGTTCATTTGGAGCCAACATGACACGGTCGGGTTTTTCGGCGTGTTTTCAAGGGGAAAAATCGCCGCAATTTTAGTTGCGGCGATCACGAAAACTGGTCGGGGTTAAATAGTGAGAAATTTGTCTAACCAAGAATGTCAGCTTCTATGTTGGCTGTTCATAGCCACAAAGTAATGGCCCTGCTTGCCCTTACGCCAACCAAGTTATTTTATAAGTCAGTTTTTTGACAGGCTGTTTTTGCCTGAAAAATGAAAAAGGTCACGCTCCCCAATTTTTGCCAACGCACAAAATTTATGTATCGATGAAAAAGTTACTTCCTTATTTTGATGTTGAAACCCCAGCACTGGAAGGGTTTTTTAAAAATAAAATAGTCATTTTATTTTTCCTTCGATCCTAAATACCTTTGGGCGCTTTTTGAAAAACCAGGTTTTTGAAAAAATCAGGTTGTCAACACAAACGGCGGGCAGGGGGCGATAGACGGTTTTTTGTAATATTACCGTCCACCGTCCACCGTCCACCGTCCACCGTTAAAACTATGAACTCGAAAAAAATCACTTCCGCACTCATTTCAGTCTATCATAAAGAAGGGCTAGAAGACATCATCCGGGAACTGCACCAACTCAACGTGACCCTCTATTCGACGGGCGGCACCCAGCAATACATCGAAAGCCTGGGCCTGCCTGTCAAGACTGTCGAAGACCTCACCAGCTATCCTTCCATCCTGGATGGCCGGGTGAAAACACTGCACCCAAAAGTGTTCGGCGGCATCCTCGCCCGCCGGGAAGATGCGCACCGGTCGCAGTTGCAGCAATACGGTATCCCTGAAATTGATCTGGTGATCGTTGACCTCTATCCATTCGAAGAAACCGTAGCCAGCACAAACGACGAAGCGGCCATCATTGAAAAAATAGATATTGGCGGCATCTCGCTCATTCGGGCGGCGGCGAAGAATTTCAAGGATGTTGCCGTGGTGCCTTCCAAAGAAGAGTATGCAATGTTCCTGAACTTGCTGCGGGAAAAACAGGGCTTCACGGACGAGGAAAACCGCAAGGAACTGGCCCGCCGTGCCTTCAAGGTGTCGTCCAACTACGACGTGGCCATTTTCAACTATTTCAATGAAGGCACAGCCGACCTGTCCTTCAAGTTCAGCATCCACCGCTCCGACATCCTGCGCTACGGGGAAAACCCCCACCAGAACGGTGTCTTCTTCGGCGATTTCGATAAAATGTTCGTGAAACTGAACGGCAAAGCCATTTCCTACAACAACCTCGTGGATATAGATGCGGCTGTGCAGGTGATGCGGGAGTTCCGGGAGGCCGACCCGACTTTTGCCATTTTGAAACACACCAACACCTGCGGCGTAGCGACCCGGCCCACCGTCCACGAAGCTTGGGTGGCAGCGCTGGCCTGCGACAATGTGTCCGCCTTCGGCGGCATCTTCGTCTGCAACCGCTCCGTGGATTTGGCGACGGCGAAGGAAATTGACGAGCTGTTTTACGAGGTGCTGATTGCCCCCGATTTCGAGGGGGATGCGCTGGAGTTGCTAGGCAAAAAGAAAAACCGCATCCTGTTGAAAATCAAGGATTTCTTTGTGCGCAGCCGTTCCTTCCGCAGCCTGCTCAACGGCGTGGTGGAGCAAGATACCGACCTGAAAATCGAAACAGCAAGCGATCTGAAAGTGGCCACCAAAGCAGCCCCGACAGACGTCGAAATCTCCGACCTGCTGTTTGCCAACATTTGCTGCAAGCACCTGAAATCCAACGCCATTGCCCTGGTAAAAAACAAACAGCTGATCGGCATGGGCTGCGGGCAGCCTTCAAGGGTGGATGCCCTGCGGCAGGCCATCGCAAAGGCCAGGGCATTCGGCTTCGACCTGAAAGGGGCCGTCATGGCCTCCGATGCTTTTTTCCCCTTTCCCGATTGTGTGGAGATTGCGCATGGCGAGGGCATTACTGCTGTCACACAGCCTGGCGGCTCTATCAAAGACCAGGACAGCATTGATTATTGCGATGCACATGGGATGGCAATGGTGATGACAGGGACGAGGCATTTCAGGCATTGATTTTTATAGCTCACACCGCCAAGTTTTGTGCATGGAAACGAGGTTGATAAGAAGTTTTATGAGGTTGGTAAAAAGGTTGATTATCAACTTTTATCAACCTCATAAAACCTAATATAAACCATGCACAAAACTTGACGGTTCGCAGTATAAATAAAAGCTTTATCAGCAGTGGTTGTTTGAGGTTGCCTGAGAATACAGCGAGAGGCTTCGGGATCCACCATTTTAAAAATCAACTAATACTTGATTATTTTTTCTGTGCGGGTACATTTCCCATGATCTAAAATCCTCACAAGGTAGGTGCCGGTTGCAAGATTGGCCATATCTACCCTGGAAGTTTTCCCATTGTGAATGCCTGAGGAAGTTAGCTGCTTTCCAGCCATATCAAAGATTTCAAGCTGCAGCTTATCGGAAGAAGTTTGCGGAGATTGTATGCTTAACCACCGGGAGACCGGGTTTGGGAAAATGGAACCTTCAAATGCAGGTGCTAACCCATCCGCAGAGGTCAGTGAAACCACCCTGAACCTGGCTATTTTGAAATTTGCCTGGCCAAACATTTCCCAGTTATCCTTCGCTTTAAATACCACCTGATAGGGTTGCTGCCGAACATGTTCATTCGCCACAATCCAATGGAAAATAGCACTGCCTGAATTGCCATTCACATTGGAGGAGAAGGTAGCAGGATTTTGAAAAAAACTATAAAGGCCGCTGGTGGATGTGATTTCAAAAGTTTGACCCAAATTTATATCTTCCACCGAGATGGCCACTTCGACCGTATCTCCCACCACGACATCCACAATCCCCTCACCCACCGACATAGAAATGTCCGGCGGGCTGTCCAATCCATCCGTCACGCTGATTTGCATGTCCCTAATTACCTCTTCCACCAAAACACCATTGCGCCACGATTTGATCGATATAGCTATGACATATAAACCGGCTATCTGCGGTGCATCCCAAATTATTTCACCCGTTTCTGCATCGATGCTTATATTGTTCATAATGCCCGGCCCAATCTCTGTAACTTGTAAATAATTTGGTACTGGGCTATCAATATCATCCATAGGAGTAACCAACTGGTAAGAAATACTATCGCCATTTTCGTCGTAGGCATTGGGGACGTGTATATAGGGCTGGCCAGCAATAGCTATATCAACCGGCAATTCCAGCAAAACAGGCGTGGACAAAGGCTGATCGCTTAATTTGATGAAAGTCTGGATGTGGAATTCTACATTCTCTGAAAAAGGAGCATTTATATTCAATATCCCTCCGTTCCGGTTCGGATCGGTCATAGAAATCAGGTAGGAATTGTTTTCCAGATATGCGTGGGTACTGATGTATATATTTCGTTTTATATCAAAACCCAGAGGTTCGCCGGATCCATTAATTCTTGGAATCACATCGCAACTTCCGTCCCCCCAACAAATGGTCAGGGAGTCACGATCGGCCGCAATGCTTGATTCTTTTGTATATGTGACGATAGTGGCCTCTACGGTTTTGTCCCCGGTTTTTTTTACCAGTATTTCGCCGGACATATTGTGGGTAGCGTAGAGGAATTGAAAACACGGAAAAACGAGCAGGCAGAATAGGTGAAAATATTTGGTTCTTTATGATTTCCAGTGGGTAGATTAAA
This sequence comes from Lewinellaceae bacterium, assembly GCA_020636005.1. GTDB lineage: Bacteria > Bacteroidota > Bacteroidia > Chitinophagales > Saprospiraceae > UBA6168. Next base: position 2,448,992 of record JACJYR010000001.1, on the reverse strand, counting down.
TTTTTGCCCTTTAGTTTTGACTCCAAAAAACAATGAACAGCAAACAGCTTTTTGAAATCGCACTTGGGGATATCCGCCCCTGGGAAATCAAACATATCGAATTCAAACAACTCGACGAAAAAGTTCGGGAGTTGCACATATACCTGGATTTTCCTCCGGGGAGTTCGTTCAAGGATGCTTTTGAGGTTTCCTGCAAAGCCTACGACACCGCCGAACACACCTGGCAGCATTTGAATTTCTTTGAACACCGCTGCTACCTGCACGCCCGTGTTCCCCGTATTACAGACAGCAAAGGGGAAATCAAGAAGGTACAAGTGCCCTGGGCAAGGCGGAACAACGGCTTTACCCTCATGTTCGAGGCGTACATCATGACCTTGCTCGAGCTGGAGATGTCCCCGTCCTCGGTTGCGAATTTAATCAAGGTGTGGCCCCAACGGATTTGGGAGGTTTTCAACCACTACGTCAATCGGGCCCTCAGCCAGTGCGACCACAGCGGCATCGAGGAAGTGGGCATTGACGAAACGAGCAAGCGCAAAGGCCACGACTATATCACCGTCGGCGTTGACCTGCATGAAAACCGGGTGTTCAAAGTGGTCGAAGGCAAGGATGCCGCAGCAGTTGAAGCCCTTGCGGGGCACTTGGGGGCCAGCGGCAGCGCCCCGGAGAAGGTCCGGCAGGTCTGCATCGACATGTCGCCGGCTTTTATAGCCGGTTCAGCCACTGCCTTCCCGAACGCCAGCATCACCTTCGACCGCTTCCATGTGGTCAAAGAAGTGAACAAGGCCCTGGACGCCCTGCGCAAAGCCGAGCAAAAGGAATGCAAGGAACTCAAAGGGCACAAGTACACGCTGCTCAGGAACCCTGAAAACCTCACGGACAAAAAGCTGGCGGAGCTGGCCAACCTTGTCAAACTGTACCCCAAAATCGGGGAAGGTTACAGGCTCAAAGAACTTTTCAAGGAGTTTTGGAGGTTCGACCATCCAGCCAGGGCTGGGCGCTTTTTGAATGATTGGTGCAATCAGGCTGAAGGGAGTGGGATTTTCCCCTTTCAGAAAGTGGCCAAAACCATCAGGGCACATTGGTCGGGTATCATGAATTTCATAAGGTCTCAAATAACGAATGGTATTTTGGAGGGCATCAATTCGAAAATACAGTTAGCCAAAAAACGGGCAAGGGGTTATCGTAATCTCCATAATTTCATCAACATGATTTATTTCCTGTGCGGTAAGCTGAATTTATCCTACCCACAGGTTTTCATATAGAACCAAATATTTCATAAGACAATTTTACAAGTACATTATGGGTAATGGTGCGGATAATGGGTTAAGGATCGAAGGAAAAATAATCCCGATGTTAAATCGGGATTATTTTTAAAAAACCCTTCTATAGCTGGGGTTTTCAAAATCAAAATGGTGAAGTTATTTTTTCATCGTTACTAAATTAATTTGAGTGCTTAACAAATTTATGGATTTGCTCAAGTAACGTCGGCTTTAGCCGGCGATGGCCCACGCTGGCCAAAGCCGATGCAAAGACCCATATTTTTGTGAAGCACTCAATTAATTTCCACATTTTCAGTTGTTTGAAAAACGAGACCACAATGATTTTGAAAATCAACATGATCAAACCGCCGGAAAATCAACGAACGTAAAAAACTGAACCCGTTATCCGAATTAATGATTGCTCAAAATAGAAAAAGGTAACATAACCTGCACCAAACCATTTGCCCTTATTTCGTTTCAACGGCCAATCCTGCTGAAAAACGGCCAGCTTTGTACTTCCTATTGAGAAATCAGTTTAGTTTTGCTCTTGAAATCCCGCGAACTGGTTCCCAAAAGTCAAATTTTCTTGTGTACCAAACTAATTGAGAAAATGAAAAAGAAGCGCCATCCCGGAGCTTCCGTAGAACAACTCATAAACAATTACAAAATTTAAAACCACCTGTAAATGAAAAAAATAGGCATCCTCTTCGGCAAAGAAAGAACATTTCCAAAGGCCTTTGTGGAAAGGGTCAACTCAAAGGCCGTCGAAGGCGTGACCGCCGAGTTCGTCAAGGTCGAGGAACTGATGATGAACCAGCCCTGCGGCTACGACGTCATCATTGACCGTATCTCACAGGATGTTCCCTTCTACCGGGCCTACCTGAAAAATGCGGCAGCCACAGGCACCGCTGTCATCAACAACCCCTTTTGGTGGAGTGCTGACGAAAAGTTTTTCAATAACGTACTGGCCGAACAGGTAGGCGTACCGGTGCCGAAAACCGTCCTCCTGCCCAGCAAGGATCACCCGGACGACACCTCTTCCGAAAGTTTTTCCAACCTGAAATTCCCCATGGAATGGGACGCCATGCTCGAATACCTCGGCGGTTTCCCAGCCTTCATGAAGCCCCACGCCGGGGGTGGCTGGAAAAGCGTTTACCCGGTGAACGACTGGGCGGAAGTCTTCAAAGCCTACCACGAGACCGGACAGTTGGTCATGATGTTCCAAAAAGCAGTGCAGTTCGATACCTACTTCCGCTGCTACTGCATTGGCCGTAAATATGTCCGCATCATGAACTACGAACCCCGCAACCCGCACCACCTGCGCTATGTGGCCGACCACAACCCCTCCCCGGAACTGCTGGCAACAATGGAAGACTACGTGCTGCGGCTCTGCAACGGCCTGGGCTACGATTTCAACACCGTCGAGTTCGGTGTCGAGAATGGGATACCCGTTGCCATTGACTTCTGCAACCCGGCACCGGATGCTGACGTGAACTCCGTTGGTAAGGAAAATTTCGAGTGGGTCGTGGAAAATATGGCCAACTACGCTATCGAGCGGGCTATGGAAGTAAAACCCGGCCAAAACAACCTGACCTGGGGCACTTTTATCCAAAATGCCGTCCTGCAAACGATGGCGGGTGGCGGTGAAAATGGCATGGCGGCCAAGAAACCCGCAGCCAATAAAAAAGCAAAATGATGGTTTGATTGTTGGATAGGTGAGGTGCGATTTTGGCGGGAGTAAGTGCAATTTGTTCAACCTCCCACTCTTAAAGCCAATCTGCATTGACCGGAATTAAGCAACTTAACATGGAAGATAAACTTAGGCTGGCGATACTGGACATGTACGAGGGCACCCGCAACCTGGGCATGGAAAACATACAGGACATAGTGCGGAATTTCAGTGGCGAAATTGCCTACGAAATATTCGACGTCAGGAGCCATATACAAGTGCCCGACCTGAGTTTCGACCTCTATATTTTTTCCGGCGGCCCCGGCAACCCGCTCGTTGGCGATGAAAGCTGGCTCCAGCCCTTCCACGATCTGATCGAGGATATCTGGCAATACAACCTGCGGGGCGAAGCCTCAAAGAAATACTGTTTCTTTATCTGCCACTCTTTCCAAATGGCCTGCCACCACTTCGGATTTGGCAAGATCGTCCGCCGCCACGAAAAGTCGTTTGGCACATTCCCGGTTTTCAAAACAAAGGCGGGGAAAGAGGAATGGCTCTTCCGGGAATTGGGCGACCCATTTTGGGTGGCAGATTTTCGGGAGTTCCAGGTGATTGACCCCAACCCCAGCAGGATGGCAGGGATGGGCGCAAAGCTGCTGCTCATAGAGCGGGAACGGGATCGCCCCGAATTGAAAAGAGCCATGATGGCCGTGCGTTTTTCAGATGAAATGATTGGCACCCAATTCCACCCGGAAGCCGACCCCGTCGGCATGAGGAGCTATTTTTCCGAACCCGAGCGCATCGAGGCCGTGCTGGACGAGTATGGCGAAGAACGCTATTTGTCCATGGTCGAAGATTTGAAAGATCCTGCCAAAATAAAACGCACTCACGCCATGATCCTCCCGCTGTTCCTGCACAAATCCATCCGGCTTTTGAGGGAAAACAGCCTGGTGCTGGTGTAATGGAATCCCTTTCCCTGTTTTTTTTAAAAAAACGAAAACTGACAAACGATGATAGCTTCTTGCCGCAAAGCCTACAACGCTGCCTTTACTGCTGAAAGATACCAAGCCTTCCTCGACGAAATCTACCATGCCACTGACCACCGTCCGACCTTTCATATAGCCGAGACGCCGCTATTCGTTCCAAAAGCACTGTCGGGCAAACTATTCCAGGCTTGTGAAGAACTCATGGACGTCATCTGCAGGCCCGATTTCAAGGAACTTTCAAAAGGTGCGCTGCTGCCCGATCAGGACGTGCCGGGCGAAACCGAACATTCCACCTTTTTCTGCATCGACTTCGGTATCTGCCAGCAGGAGGATGGCAGCCTTTCCCCACAGCTCATCGAAATACAGGGGTTTCCCTCGCTTTATTTTTACCAGCACCTCTGTGCTACCGCCTACCGAAAGTGCTTTGATATTCCTGCTGAACTGGTTCACCTCTTCGGCGGGCTGACGCCTGAAACGTACCGGGAAAAACTGCACCGGACCATCGTCGGCGGCTCGAAGCCCGAAAACGTCGTGCTCATTGACATCGAACCGCACAAACAAAATACACAGGTGGACTTTTGGGCCACAGAACGCGCACTTGGCGTCAAAGTGAAATGCGTGAGCGACCTGAAAACTGAAGGTCGGGACGTTTATTACCTGGATGAAAACGGGCGGAAGGTACCCGTCGAGCGCATCTACAACCGGGTCATTTTTGACGAGCTGTTGAAGCGGGACGACCTGAAACGGGCGTTTGATTTTCAAAAAGAATACAATATCCACTGGGTGGGGCATCCGAACTGGTTTGCCCGCATCAGCAAGCACACCTTGCCGCTGTTCGACAGCGAGTTTGTGCCCAAATCATTTTACCTGAACGAGTTGGATGGAAAACACCTGGATTTGGCACAATATGTACTGAAGCCGCTCTTCTCCTTTTCCGGCAAGGGCGTCATCCTCCACCCCACGGAAAAAGACATAGTGGCAATACCCATGCAGGAGCGCAGCAATTTTATTTTGCAGCAAAAAGTCACCTATGCGCCGCTGGTGGAAACGCTGGAAGAACCTGCCAAGGCCGAAATCCGCATGATGGCCATCTGGGAAGAAGGCACCCCGAGGCCGGAAATCATCACCAACCTTGTCCGCCTTAGCAAGGGCGAAATGATCGGGGTGCGCTACAACATGGGCAAGACCTGGGTCGGTGGCAGTGTTGGTTTCTTTGAGGTGTGAGCCATCGCAGCCTGAGCATTCCCCCAGCCCATTCCTCTTTGAAAAAGCCTGATTAAGCTTACTGAGAGGTGATCACTCCTTGCCCCCCAGTTTTTTCAACAAGGCTTCTTTCAAACCTGCGCTTACAGGCAGCTTTGTCTCCCCAATCTTCACCCGGTTCCCCTCCAAAAACGCTATCGCACCCACGGCGATAATGTACGAACGGTGGATGCGGAAAAAAATATCTCCTGGCAGGGCTTCCTCCAATACCGTCAGGCGTTCCTTGGTGAGCAGCATCTTTTCCCTGGTAAAAATTTTCACATAGTCCCCATAGGCTTCCAGGTAAAGGATCTCTCCGAAATCCACTTTGAAGAGCTTCTTGTCGGCCTTTACGAGCAGATGGCCGACAGGGGCAGGAGTAGGCTCGTGTTGGCCCGCCAACTTTTCTGCGGCCCGGTTGATGGCTTTGATAAAACGCTCCAGTGAAAAGGGTTTCAGCAGGTAGTCCACTGCTTCCAGTTCGAAGCCCTCGACGGCATATTCCGGGTAGGCAGTGGTGAAAACAACGAGGGGTGGCCGGTCGAGCGATTTCAGCAGGCTGATGCCGGAGAGTTTGGGCATGTTGATATCGAGCAACAGCAAGTCCACCGCCTTGCCCCGCAGCACCTGCATCGCCTCGAACGCATCGGCGCAGGTGGCCACCAGTTCCAGTTGGGGCAGTTCGGCGGCGTATTTCTCCACGATGCGGAGCGAAAGCGGCTCATCGTCCACGGCTATACAACGTATTTTCATGGTGTTAGGGCGTTTGTGTTTGCGAGATTTTGGGCGGCCCTGCCATTTTCTAATTTCAATCGCAGGACTGCCGTAAAAACATGGATCCCCTCGGTCGTCTCCAGTTGGTGTTGGCCGGGGTAAAGCAGTTCCAGCCGACGGCGGAGGTTTTGCAGGCCGACACCCCTGGCGGCATCTTTTTCCACCTCGTCCACCGTCCCTTTGTTATTTTCCACTTTAAAAATAAGCTGCCCCGGCCCTGCATCCAGGCAGATCCTGATAAAAGCACCTGCCGTTTCCCCCTTGATACCGTGCTTGAATCCATTTTCAACCAAGGGCAAAAAAAGCAGCGGGGCCACCATTTTTGAGTATGTTTCACCATTTATTTCAAAATGGATGTCAGCTTTGTTGCCCACCCGCAGGCGCTGCATTTCCACATAATTACGAAGGTGCTCGACTTCCTTGGACAGCGGCACGGCCGGTACATTGCTCTCATAAAGCAGGTACCGCATCATGTCCGACAGGCGGAGGATGATGGCAGGGGTACGGCTGTCCTGGTCGAGGGCAAGGGAGTAGAGGTTGTTCAGGCTGTTGAACAGGAAATGGGGGTTCACCTGCGACTTCAGGGCGGCCAGTTCGGCATCTAGTTTCTCCCGTTTCAGGCCGTCGAACTGGCGCTGTGCTTCCAGGTACCTGAACCAACCTTTTGACAATTTCAACAAACTGGTAATGGCCACATAAACTACCATAAATTCCAGTATTTCCAGGAAACCATAATAGGCAATAAAATAGTAACCGGGAAAAAGCAGATCGGACAAGTAGTTGAAAGTCAGAAAATTAAACCCCACCGCCGCCAGTAGGGCCAGAGAGAGCAACAAAGCGTAGGAGATATATTTGCCAGCCCTTAAAAAGGTCGGTATCAGCCAGAGGAGGTTGGGGTAAACGGCCAGCCAAACGCTCAGGTGGAACAGCAGCGTGTAAATCCAATCCACTGCCGAAAGGGTACTTTCATAGGCAAAAAACCTTGCCAGCACGAAAAACGACAAGGCCCAGAACAGGAGGTGGTGGAGCCACCTGTTCCGGGAGATGTCTTGCAGTTGGGCAGTTAGGTTCATGCGCTATTCTTTCAACCTGTTTTTGAGTACCGTCGGATCGGGCAGGAAAGCTTCTTTCACATCGGCATACTTGGCGACGAATTTCTGCAGTTCCTCCGGCGAGGCCGTCAAGACGAAGCCGCTTTCGGTCTTTTCGTGCTTGATGCGGATTTGCTGGTTTTCCAACAGTTTTTTTAAAAAATCCGGGTCGAACATGCTGATTTTCAACTCAGTCGGCGAGATTTCCAGTTTTGCAAAGGTATGCACGGGCAGCAGGTGCATTTGCTCCATATCGTTCATTTTGTAAACATCGGCAATCACCGGCTCTCCTTCCTCCGCAGATTCGGTTGGATAAAAATCCATGAAGTAATACCTATCCAATTTAATCACATGTACCTCAAAGACGGCTTTTCGGCCCTGGTCATCTGTGTGGATAAGTTCATAAGATTTGTCGCCTTGGTCATTGAAGTTCCAGGATTCCGGTTTCCCTTCGGAGTTTTTATAGGTCACCTGCCCGTTTCCGCTTTCTGTCCAAAGTCCCGGCAGCTCTTTTACTTCCACCAGTTTGTCAGTTGTGTAAATAGGGTGCAACGAGGGGATGCACCCCTGCAGGATGAAAAATACGGCCAAAGCAAATAATACCAAATACTTTTTCATGTTGTTGTGATTTTTGTGAAATGATGCCACAAAAATGGCCTGGGGAAGACGGGCATCGAAATTTTGTCGTTGAAGCGGAGGATTTTGAAGTTGAGTTTGCTGGACGTTGGCCCCGGCCCCCCAAAGGGCAAGGGGACTTGCCAACACACTGCCTCTTTTATATCTTCGCCGCCATGAAATTTGCACCTTTCACCTTGTTGGTATTTTTTACGGGCATTGCCTTGCTGCAGGGTTGTTCAGAGACGGTTGCCACGCCGCCGCCAACAGCCATTCCATTGGAACCAACAGCTGCGCCAGTAGCAACAAAACCACTTGATCCGTACCTGCAAAACTTCCTCAACGAATATGAGCAATACTTTGCCGATTCCCTGTTGCTCAGCGGCACCCCCGGCGCTGCCCTTGTCATCGTGAAAGACAGCCAGGTCGTTTTCATAAAGGGCTATGGTGAAAAAGCAATTGGCAGCGGCGACCCCATCAACGCCCATACCCGTTTCAGGATCGGCTCCTTGTCAAAAGGCTTCGCAGGTGTGCTCACGGGCATGATGGTGGCAAAAGGTTTCCTGAAATGGGATGATCCCGTGCAACAGCATTTTCCCGATTTTCACCTGAAAGACGAAAAACAGGCCCGGCGCGTACAAGTACGGCACCTGCTTTCCCATACCGATGGCCTGCCCTACCATGCCTTCGACAACCTGGTGGAACAGGGCTACGACCGTGAAACCATAGTCAGCCAATATTTTCCCAATGCAAAGCTTTTTGGCCAGGAAGGCCGTTTTTTTGGCTATCAGAACGTCTCCTTCAGCCTGATCGAACCGGTGCTGGAGGCCGCCACCAGGCAGTCATACCGGGCACTGCTGCAGGAATTCATTTTCTACCCCGCTGGCATGTACGATGCTTCCCTCGATTTTAGCACCATGCAGAACACAGCCAATAAGGCCCTGCCCCATTCCTGGCAGGCCAGCGGTTGGGCAGCCGACTCCATTTCCACTTTCTACTATGACTTCGCCGCCGCCGGTGGCATAAATGCCAGCATTAGCGACATGGGCGAGTGGCTCAAAGTGCTGCTTGGCCACCGCCCCGACCTAATCTCCAGTGAAACCCTTGACGATGTGTTCAAACCCTTTATAGCCACAGGACTGGAGCGCCGCACACTGCCTGGCTGGATTGACCGTGATTCCGCCTATTATGCCATGGGCTGGCGCATCTTGAAAACCAGTAGCGGCGATTTGATATACCACGCCGGCTTTGTCAACAACTTCCACAGTGAAATCGCCCTGGACAGGCGGGATGGCATCGGTGTCTGCGTACTGTTCAATGCCAATTCCCCCCTTCGGGGAAAGTGCATTCGAGCTTTTTTTGAGCGCTGGGAAAACATGCTGGACGAAAAGGAGTGCGAGAAGGCAGCAACCAATCGGCAAAAAATATCATCGTAACGCCAGTATTCCGGCATACATAACCTATCTTTCATTTTGGCCATGCACCAGGAGCTTCCCGTAAGGTTCAGGATACGCCTCCCGGCCAGGCAATGCAAAAAAATTTGAGCTTGTTTCTAAACATTGATCATGTGGCAACCCTATATCAAAGGCTTTCATTCCTACCTGTTGCTGGAACGGTCGCTTTCCGGCAATACTATTGATGCTTACCAACGTGACATCGGCAAATTGGTGCAGTATTTTGAAATACACCGCATCAATGTGTCCCCGCTCAACGTCACGCTCGACCAATTGCAGGACGCCATCAAATGGCTAAACGAACTGGGGCTGGATGTGCGCTCACAAGCCAGGATCATTTCCGGTATCAAGGCTTTTTACAAATACCTGCTCCTCGAAGACCTACTCCAAACAGACCCCACCGAGCTGCTCGAAACGCCCCGGCTGGGCCGCAAGATACCGGCCGTCCTTACTTTTGACGAAATACAGCAACTGCTTGCCGCTATCGACCTCAGCGAACCGCACGGGGTGCGCAACCGGGCCATGCTGGAAACGCTCTACGCCTGTGGCCTGCGGGTAAGCGAACTGACAGGGCTGCGCATTTCCAACCTCTACCTTGACATTGGCTTCGTGAAAGTATTGGGTAAAAACGACAAGGAACGCCTCGTGCCCATCGGCGAAGAAGCCGTAAAACACATCCGCTTTTACCTGGACGGCGCACGGCGGCATTTAAAAATAAAAAAAGACAACGAAAACATCTTGTTCCTCAACCGGCGGGGCAGCAAGCTGAGCCGCATCATGGTTTTCCTGATCATAAAAGAACTGGCAAAGCTGGCCGGCATCGAAAAGAGTGTCAGCCCACATACCTTCCGCCACTCTTTCGCCACCCACCTGATAGAAGGTGGCGCCGACCTGAAGGCGGTACAAGACATGCTCGGCCACGAAAGCATCACCACAACAGAAATTTATACCCACCTCGACACGGAGTACCTCCGGGAAACCGTGCTCAACTTCCACCCCCGCAACCTGGAAATGAGGCGGAAAAACGCTGCCAGCCCCCCGGATGCCTGACGGGTCAAAAGGTTTGTTAAACTTAGGCAAATGAAGCACCTTTGCTGGCTTTTGGGCATTTATCCGTTTGATCTGCCAGCGTTAAACCCACTTGATTTGCAGCCTGGAAAATTTTCACAACCGCATCTTTCGCCCTTGGGTGTCTCAGCAGTGTCCATCACTGTGCTGGCCATCCTGTGGCTGGCCTTGTTTTTTGGCTGCGCCCAAATCGTACAGCCCACCGGTGGCCCGGAAGACCTGACGCCGCCCCAGCTCGATTCCCTGCACTCTACCCCTAATTTTCAAACCCATTTTAAAAAACAGGACATCGTACTCGCCTTCGACGAGTGGGTGGAACTGAAAGATGTTTTTACACAGGTGGTCATCTCGCCGCCGCTTGAGTTCAGGCCGGCCATCAGCCGCAAGAAAAAGACCATCGTGCTGAAATTTGACGAAAAAGAAGTGCTGCGGGACAGCGCCACCTACGTCATCAATTACGGCGAGGCCATCCGGGATATCACCAAGGGGAATGTGGCGCCTATGGTGTTCGTATTTTCTACCGGCAGCTACATTGACTCGCTTTCTGTAAGCGGTAACATCGTGGATGCCTACACGGGCAAGCCTGTCGAAAATGTGCTGTTCATGCTGTACGAAAATTTGGCGGACTCCGTCGTGCGCAAGGATCGTCCCTTCTATTTTGCCAAAACCGACAAAACGGGGAATTTCAAGGTAAACAACGTGAAAAGCGGTACTTTCAAGGCCTTTGCCCTACTCGACAAAAACCTGAACTACCGCTACGACGGGGAGGCGGAACAAATTGGTTTCCCTGACAGTATGTTAGTCCTGCAAACTGTGAAAACAGCATCCAACGCTGTTGGCCCGGACAGCCTTGCAACAGACTCCACCGCCCTTCCACCTCAATTTCCCGATTCACTGTTATTGGATTCAACGAATGGCAATCCTCCGCCCCAAACACCTGGGAAAGAGGTAGCGGACAGCCTGGAAGGCCAACCAAGCCCGCCTGATACGCTTTTCTTGGATTCTTTGAAACTGGATACTGCCGCAAAAGGTAAAACCCCGCCCGCCCCGCCCATCAAGATCAGGCTCTTCCAGGAACTGAAAAGGCTGTACCTGAGGGACAAGGCAACAGGAGCCTACGGCAGGGTCAACCTGGGGTTCAGCAGGGAGCCGTTCGACGCAGCGGTGACTTTCGACAACGTTGGGCAAACCGTTGTTTTGGAACAAGAAAATGACTCTATTTGGGTTTGGTACCAAACTCCAACAGATACCGCCTGGAACATTTACGTCAAACGAGATACTTCCGTTGATACGGTTTTGGTAAAAAGCGGGCTTCGGGCGGGTTTCCTGTCCTCGGCCAAGCTGGTTGCCGCAGAGAAAGCACCGCCCAAGCCGCCTGTCCAACAGCCTTTTTCCCCATATCCCATCGTATTCAGCCATCCTTTGGAAAGCTACAATATTGAAAACATCCAGCTTTTGGAAGATACCGCCAAAGTTTTGGTAAGGCCGACAGCCTCAGTTGATACGAGCTTAGACAGAAGGCTGCAGGTTGATTTTGCCTGGAAACAGGGCAAACCCTATACACTGCAATTATTGCCAGGCAGTGTCACCGATATTTTTGGCCTCACCAACACCGACACCATCACAAGGTCGTTCACAGTGGGCCAGGAAAAAGATTTTGGAACGTTGACGTTAAAAGTAACAGGCCTGAATGCCGCAACCTCCTACATCATCAGGATTTTGAATAAAAGCGAAGCGCTGTACCAACAGTACCGGGTGGATGGGGTGGCTGATTTCCAGGAAACCATCCCATACATGAGGCCTGACACTTATTCCGTAGAACTTATCGAGGATTTGGACAGCAACGGGCGTTGGACAACCGGCAACTACGATCTTCGCCGACAGCCAGAACGAATCCAGCGGAAAGAACTGGAAGAACTGCGGGCCAACTGGGAGGTAGAAGCGACCGTGGAGGCCCGGTTCGAATAGAAATGACGGGCAGGGCCGCATTAGCCACAAGTGGCCTTGGGCCTAAAACCTTTCGCCCGGCAAGGTTTTATTTTGTTAAAACAGGCCTTTTGCCCGTTAAACACTCGTTAAAGTACGGGCGTCGCTGCCAACCCTTGCCCATGTAACCTGTTCATTTAGAAGCCCTTGAAGTATTTTGGGGCCATGCAGCCAACATTTCGCTTTGTTCAAAAATTGTGGCCTTTGCGTCTTTAGCTTGGGCAAGGCTGAAAGAAAGCCATAATTTTGGCGCACTAAACATGAAATTCAACATTTAAAACTAAATGACATGCTGAAAAAATCAATCTCCGCCATGTTCTTCGTAGCAATATTCGCCTTTACCGCCAGCGCACAGCGCATTGCCTACGTGGACGTAAAAGTCATTCTCGAAAGCATCGAAGAATACCAAAAAGCCCAGGACGAACTGGATAAAATAGCCGCTACCTGGCGCCAGGACATTGCCCAGGAATATGACAAAATCAAAGGCGAGTACAACCGCTACCAGGCCGAGCAGGTGCTGTTGAGCGATGAGGCCCGCAAGAAGAAGGAGGACGAAATCATGGACATGGAAAAGCGGGTGCGGGAAATGCAGAAGGACAAGTTTGGGCCGGAAGGCGCCCTTTTCCAGAAGCGTAAAGAACTCGTGCAACCTATTCAGGACAGGGTTTATGCGGCCATCGAAGATTTTGCCGGCGACAAGGGCTATGATTTTATCTTCGACAAAGGCGGCTCCACGGGGATGATATTCGCCAGCCCCAGCTATGACAAGACAAATGAATTATTGGATCGGCTGAAAAAGAAGTAGGCCATTTCCCGGATTCTGTCGGGGCTAAACCAACCTAATTCCTACTTTTGCACACATTTTAACTGTCTGCTTGCGGCGAAAGCGCCAACAGTGGATTCAACCTGCAAATATTTTTTACGAAAAATGAAGAAACATATCATGAAACTTGGAATGATTGCCGCTGCATTTTTAATGATCAGCACCCTTGCCAGCGCACAAAAATTCGGCTATGTCAACTCGGCCCTCATCCTGAAGGACATGCCGGAAATGAAGCAATTCCAGTCCACCCTGGATAGCTTCCAAAAACAGCTTGAAAAACAGGGAGAAGCCAAGCTCACTGCCTTCCAGCAAAAACAACAGGCTGCTGCCCAGAAAAAGCAGCAAGGCCTGATGACACCAAAAGAAGAGGAGGAGGTGACAGCCGAACTTCAAAAAATGCAGCAAGAACTGTACGATTACAGCGCACAAATGGATAAGGACCTATCCGAGCGCCAGCAAAAAGAAATGAAACCAATTCTGGACAAGGTCAATACCGCTATTCAGGACGTAGCCAAAGAAGGAAGCTTTCAGTACATCTTTGATGCCCAATCCGGCGTGATCCTTTATGCGGACGAATCCACGGACGTTACTGCACTGGTAAAATCTAAATTAGGTATTTAAGAAAAATCCAGCCAGTCATATAATCAAAAAGCGGGGACGGTCAAGATTGTCCCCGCTTTTTGTGTTTTCAAAATATAGCCTAAATATAGTGGAAGGGATGCTAACCGTCCGTAAAAAAAGACTGTCCCCCAGGTTTGGAACCTATCCCTCTATAATGACAAAACCTAGTTTTTTCAAATCCTCCCAAAAGGCAGGGTAAGATTTTTCCACCACCATGGGATTCTCAATCTCAATCTCACCCAACATTGCCAATACGGCAAATGCCATTGCCATACGGTGATCATCGTATGTTTCGAAAACAGGCAAACTGGAAACCTCCGCTTTTCCCTCCACCATGTAGTATTCCCGTTCTGTTTTTTTTGAAAACCGGGCGGGCAGTTTGGAAAAAAACACATGGACTTTTGCCAACTCATTTTGAAGGGCGGAAATGCGGTCTGTTTCCTTTATCCGCAGGGTTTCCAAACCGGAAAAAAGGCCGTGAACGCCCAGCCCACCGCAGATGACAGCCAACGTTTGCGCCACATCGGGGCAGGGCAGGAAGTCCCATTCAAAGAAAGGGTTTGCCTGGCCGACTTTGCTCAACTGCACTTCATTATTGGAAAAAACAGACTCCACCCCGAAGCTTTGCATCATGCCACCCAACACAGCATCGCCCTGCCAACTGTTGCTGAACAGGCCGTGAAGTTTTAGATCGCAGCTTTCGGAAAGCGCCGCCATGGAATAGTAGTAAGAAGCCGCCGACCAATCAGCTTCGACCGTGAATTCCCGGGCACGGTAGCTCTGGGCTGGGACGGTTATGGTGTTATCGGCCCAGGAATGACGAACACCAAAATGTTCCATTATTTTAAGGGTCATTTCCACGTAGGGGCGCGAAACGAATTGGCCTTCCACCTGCAATTTTAAGCCGTTGGGCAAAGTGGGCGCTATCATCAGCAGGGCAGAGAGATACTGGCTGCTGGTATCAGCCGGCACGATGAGAGCATTATCGGAACCCAAATTTTTTGGTGGATGGATGCGCAGTGGCGGGTAACCTGCCCTTTCAAGGTATTCAATGTTGGCACCCAACTGAACCAGTGCGTCCACCAGGATACCTATGGGCCGCTGTTTCATGCGATCCGAGCCAGTGAGGATTTGGCTGCCCGGCCTGGAAGCGAGATAGGCAGTCAGGAAACGAAAGGTCGTTCCTGCAGCCCCTGTGTCTAAAATAGTTTCGTGGCTGTCAAGTAGTTGCAGCATCAATTGGGTATCTTTTGAGGTAGAGAGGTTTTTTATGTCAAAAGATTCCCTGCACAAAGCCCGGATGATGAGCGCCCTGTTGCTGATGCTTTTGGAGCCATCAAGATAGACGTTGCCTTTAATATGGCGGTCGGGTTTTGAAATGGTGTAGGTCATTTTTCTTTTTGGATATTGCGCCGATACGGTGCTTTATTAAAATGGCACAATTGGTCTTTGCCGCGCTTCGAACGCCCACCCTGAAAAATCGTGGCAGCATTTCAAAACATGCATAATTGGCAAATGAATTATCTCCCCGCAATTTTATTCATTTTCTAACTGGCATCCTGTATTGTCGGAATTCCTTTTTCTGATAGAAGAAAACGATAAGCCGTTGCGGCAGGCTGCAAAAACCCCTCACTACTCGTCGTGGGTGGTCTTTCAAGAGTGTTTAAAAAAGTGAGGAATTACTTGGGAAAAAACAATGGTAAAACAGGCATAAGAGATAGGGATTGATTGGGATTTGTAGCCTGCGCCAGGAGCTATTGAATCAAAATAAAAAAAGCAGCCGGGGACGAAACAGGAGGCAAATCCCTAGCCGCTCTTTTTAAACAGGGGGAATCCTGGTTTTCGATCAGAGGTGATTTTCAGCTTGTAGTACACCCGGCATTGTGCAGGAATTAACTGCTACTGTTTGCCCTAAGTTCCCACCTGGAATACGGCCCCTGATCGAAAAAAAAAGTGCAGACACCTGTATAGAGTTGGAGCCTGCACCGAATTTGAAACCGACTAAAAAGTTTGGTCATTGAGGTTTGACAAAGATGAGCAGTTACCTGTTCAACCTGCGATCAACAGCTTATTTGTGTGTACGGGATATTGGTGGCCACAAGTAGCTTTGGGCAAACAAATGGCGCAAATGGGTGTGGGTAAAATCGCAGCAAAACAACAGCAAAACCAATGGCTGTGAATTGAAGGATTAAAAAGAGGACAAACTGTGGGGAAAGATATTGGGAAGTGTGTGGCGAAAAGGCTTTCGTGCCAGTGTTTGTCAAAGTTTCTCAAGTAGGCTTAACTACCTTAAATAAAGAACAAAATCCCTTCCGGGGAAAATTTTTAATTGGAGATTCTCAAACGTATAAAAATTGCAAGAATGGTGCCAAGAATCACTAATTCAGTTTTTAAACCGGAACCCAACCCCATGAATGTTCTCTATTTTTAGATTTTCGTCATTTTTCAGGTATTTGCGGAGCCGGGAGATAAAAACGTCGAGGCTTCGGCCCATGAAGTAGTCGTCCTCGCCCCAAAGTTTCTCCAGGATTTCACTGCGTTTGATAACCTGATTGGGTTGGTCGAGGAAGACTTTGAGCAGGTCGGCCTCCCGCTGGGTGAGGGTTTCGGAACTGCCGTTGCAGGTGAGGGTGAGGTTGGGGTAATCGAATTCATAACAGCCCAATTTGTATTTGGAGGCAGGCTCGGGCGAGGAAATGTTCCTTCTCCTGAGGAATACTTCGATTTTAAGTATCAGTTCTTCAATGCTGAAAGGCTTGGTAATGTAGTCGTCGCCGCCAAGCCGCAGGCCTTTTATTTTATCCTCTTTGAGGGATTTTGCGGTGAGGAAAATGATGGGGATCTCTGTATCGAACTTCCTGATTTCCTCTGCTACAGAAAAGCCGTCTATTTCCGGCAGCATTACATCCAGGATGCAAAGGTCGAACTTTTCGGTTTGGACTATTTCAAGGGCTGACTTGCCGTCCATGCAATGCGTGATGCGGTATCCTTGCAGTTCCAGGTTGTCCCGGGTCACAAAGCCAAGGCTTTCGTCATCTTCAACATACAGTAGGTGTGCTTTCATTTTGTCGGCATATATATGAATATCTTTTCAAGCAGCGCAATTACCCCAATAAAATGGTTACTGAAGTACCTGTGTCGGGTTCGCTTTCGATTGAAATTTTCCAACCGTGCGCGTCGCAGATATTTTTAGTATAAAATAGGCCGAGGCCAAAACCTTTCACGTTGTGTACATCGCCAGTCGGCACACGGTAAAACTTATCAAAAATCTTGCTCAGGTTTTCTTTGGCAATGCCCAGCCCTCGGTCCTGGATGCTCAACTTTACCTTGCCGCCGGGGGTATTACATGTTTTGACGGTAATATTAGGCACCTCCTTGCAGTATTTCATGGCATTGTCCAGGAGGTTGTGCAATATATTGGTCAAATGAAGTTTATCGGCATAAACGGTGGGATTAGTGGCACCCAGGTCGGTGCCAAGCTGCCCACCGGCTTTTTCTACCTGTAATTTTACGCTGTTAAGGATATTGTCCAACAACTCGTGCAAATCTATTTTTTCCTTGTTGAGCTTAAAGTTTTCCCGTTCGATCTTGGCAAGCTGTAGCACTTTTTCTACCTGTTTGTTGAGCCTTTGGTTCTGCTCGTTGATGATGGAAGCATATTGCAAAAGCCTTTTGTTTCCATTAATTTCCGGGCTGTTCAGGAATACTTCCGAAGAGATTTTGATAGTGGAGATGGGGGTCTTGAATTCGTGGGTCATGTTGTTGATAAAATCCTTTTGCATTTCGGAAAGCCGCTTTTGGCGCAAGATGATAAAAATTGAGTACATGAAAAACAAAATAGTCACGAACAGGATAACAGAAAGTATGATGGCCAATTTCATACTGTCTAGAATTTGAGCCTCCCTGTTTGGGAAGCGTACGCCAAAGTAATAAAGGAAATTGTCGTGATCATGTACGGGCAATTGCTGTTTTGGTTCATTGACATGGGACATGGCTTCCTGCGAATAGCTGATATACTTTCCGTAGGCCATTTTCCGGGTGTCGCAGTTGTAGATGCCATATTCGAAGTCTTCCCTTAGCCCCACCTCTTCAAGCTCCCTGCGCAGGAAGATTTCCAGGTTGTTGGCGTTGATGGTATTGTTGATGTCCACAACATAATAATTGGAAGAGACTTGGTTGATCAGATCATAGGTTGGGGTGGTACTGCCCAGTTTTTCAAATTGCTTGGCTACATTTTGCAGGGCGATATTTACCTTCTCCTGAAACTCTTTGGCCTCGGCATTCCAGGTATTCACCAATAGATAAGTCTGGATGGCTATGATGCCGATGATGGCCAGCGCACCAAAAAGCACTACTCTAATGATCGTACTATTCTTCATATTTAAGCGGAATACTGTGTTGAAAAAGGAGATTCGATCTGCTTTGATATGCAAATTACCGCCCATCTGTTCAATCCATCAACGCTTAACAGGTCTTTAACAATACAAATCTGATTAAGGTATGTTTGGGACAAACACTGACCGTGCCCTGCAATACCTTTCATGGAATAAAACTTTAGGGTTTGTACAAAACGGAAGAGGAAAAACTAATTTTGCAGCCAACAAACACCATGGCAAGAATTTACAAAATACTAGGTTGTACCTATCTAATACTATTTTTCTGCCTACCGCAAGCAGCCGTAGCACAAAGTACGGCCAGCCCTTTCGATCTCATTCCCCGCATAAAAGGGGTGGAAGAGGACAGCACTATAGCAATCACTAATTCTTCCAACCCGTTCGACATCAAAAAAACAAGGCCCATCAACCGCCCATCCAGGAAAACAGAAGGTTTTATCATTGAGCAAACGGCAAAGCCCCTAACGCTCAAAGAAAAAGTATCCCATTATAGGCGATTCTTGTTCATTACCATCCTGGTAATGCTGATTATGCTCACTTTGATAGTCACCATTTTCAGGATATTGATAGAAAAAGTCTGGAAAGCGTTCATCAACGACAACCTGTTGAACCAACTGTTGCGGGAACAGGGCACAGGCATTACCCTGGCATACTTGATACTTTACAGCATGTTCTTTGTCAATGCGGGTATTTTCACTTTCCTGGTGGCCAAACAATTCAACATTGAACCGGCACCTACCAACACCGGAGGGCTTTTCCTATGCATTGGCGGGATCCTCGCTTTTTTCTTACTGAAACACGCCATGCTTAAAGTGGTGGGATTCACCTTCCCTGTACAGAAAGAGGTGGCAGCCTACAATTTTACCATTATAGTTTTTAATATCATTGTTGGCTTTTTCCTGGTTCCAGCAGTATTGTTTGCAGCCTATGCCCCGCCGACAACGATAAAATACGTGATTTACGGAACGGTAGGATTGCTGTCGGCAACGTACCTTTTCATGAGTTTGCGTGGCCTGTTCATCGCCAACAGGTTCATCGCCTGGCACAAGTTTCACTTTTTGTTGTATCTTTGCGCCGTCGAAATAGCGCCTTTACTGATAGTCACAAAGCTTTTGTTGAACCAGGAAGGCGGTTAAAACTGACAGTTGAAAAAACCAAAATTTATTGTTTGAATGGAAGTTCTAAATGGTAAGGTGCCGGTGGAGACATACAAGACAGTTAAGACAATTTTGGTCACACAACCTAAACCGGAGCGTTCGCCCTACTACGATCTTGAGAAAAAATACAACCTTCAAATAGATTGGCGTCCTTTCATCCACGTGGAACCCATCTCTGCAAAAGAATTCCGTCGCCAACGAGTAAGGCCGGATGAATATTCCTCTGTAATCCTGACGAGCAAAAATTCAGTGGATCATTTCTTCAGCCTTTGCGAAGAGCTCCGCTGCAAAATGTCTCCCGACACCAAATACTTCTGCCTGACTGAAGCCGTTGCCAACTATCTTCAAAAATTTATCATTTACCGTAAACGTAAAGTTTTTGCAGGGTTCCGAACTATCATGGACCTGAAACCCTACCTGATGAAGCATAAGGAAAAAGAGAATTTCCTGTTCCCCTGCTCAAACCTCGGAGCAAAAGACATCGGCGTTTTTCTGAATGAAAATGGTTTTAACTGGCAGGAGGCCATCATGTACCAAACTGTTAGCAGCAATCTGAGCGACTTGAAAGATATCTACTACGATGTAATTGTATTTTTCAGCCCCCTTGACATTTTGGCCTTGTATGAAAACTTTCCGGATTTTGAGCAGAAAGATACCCGGATTGCCGTTTTCGGAAAGCATACCAAACAAGCCGTCGAAGAAAGGGGCCTGTTTATCAACATCAAGGCACCAGAGCCCGAAACCCCCTCCATGACCATGGCACTGGAAAAATATCTCCAGACATCGAACAAAGATTGAATTTAATTAGTTGATATATGATACTTGGAATTTGTTTCGCTCTAATAACAATCTTCAAGTTGTTTTCTCATAGTATGTTTGTTTGAAGCCCCGGGCCCTGCTCCGGGGTTTTGTTTTTCGGCACGTACCCCAATTTATTGAACCTCACACCTTGCCTAACTAGGTAAGCGGTAAATGGCCCGGTGCAGCAAAAAAAGATCCTTTGCTTGGGATCCTGGTAGAGAAAAGCCTAAATCGTTGGCTTCGCAAGCAAGTCCTACTACTTTCCAATCTACTCCAAAATGAAAGAAAAAACATCTTACGCCCAAATAAAAGACGAACTCAAGATCTACCTCAAACCATTGGCCGATGCAGCTAATGTAATTACGGAACAAGAAGTATCTGACTTTCCCATCTTCGTTGTCCACCAGCACTCGGTTGACATTGGCATAAATATCGTTGATAAAGAGGCAGTTAAAGGGAATTGGTCGGTCAACGCCTCCACTTTGGAAGAATTTGTCACCAAACAAATCATATTGCCCGAAAAAGTAGATGATTTTAAGACTGTTTATAAAAACCATGTAGGCGATATTTGCCTTTTTGTTTTAAGTGACTTAGGCGCAAAATTTGTATTTGTGCCCCTGGAAAGCTGATTTCGAAAGATTTTATTCAGAACAATCTACCCTTCCCCCATTTTCCTCCGCATTTTTATCCCCCTTTTGCTTATTTTGTCAATACTTTTTCAATTTTAAACTTGTGGATTACTCCTTCACTCAACATGTAACTGGTGACGTATCAAACACCAACCTACCTGCTGCCATACATGGCAGCAAGGTGTTGCTGATCGAAGACAACCCAGGTGACGCCCGGCTGGTAGAAATATTTCTGGCAGATTCCGACCTTCATCACTGTAAAGTGGTCAACAAAACTACCTTGTCAGATGCTTTGGCCCAATTGGAGACAGGCGAATTGTTCGAGGCAATCCTGCTCGATCTGACCCTTCCCGATAGCCGTGGTTTTGAGACCTTGGAAAAACTGGTCACCAGGTTTCCGCATAATAACATCATCGTACTTACAGGGCTGTCGGACAAAGAGCTTGGTGTAAAAGCAGTTAAAGCCGGTGCCCAGGATTTTTTGATCAAAGGGGCTTTCGACTCTGACTCTCTGGCAAAATCACTCCGATTCTCAATCGAGAGGAACAGGGTATTGAAAAGGCTGGAAGAAACACAGCGCATAGCAAATATTGGAAACTGGGAATACGTACTTTCTACAGGCGCCTTCGAAGCATCGGATGAGGTTTACCGCATCTTTGGTTGTCCTCCACAAAACATGACCCTGCCGCCTTTGGGCGAAAAGCATGAAGATTGCCCGCTTTTTACCCTTCAGCAAGTCCATGAAGCAGCATCGGCTTCCGGCGAATTCAAGAAAGATCTAAAGGTTAGGTTAAAAAATGGCGAATTCCGCTATGTGTTTATCCAGTGCCTCGTGCAAACCAGGCAAGATGGCCAGAAGATTTTCCAGGGCATCATCCAAGATATTACCGAGCGGAAAATGGCAGAACAGGAAATGGTCAAAAGCCGGGAACGATACCAGGAAATTTTCACCCAGTCAAAAGATGCCCTTTTCATTTGTACGATAGATGGGAAATTTGTTGACTTCAATCAAGCTACCACAAATCTTTTTGGATATTCGGACGGGGAACTGCTCGAACTGCAAGATGCCCATAGCCTTTACCATCCTGTCGAAAGAAAAAATGAGTTCCTCCTGAAACTGAAAAACCAAAAGTCAATTAAAGATTTTGAAATAAATATCGCCCACAAAAGCGGCGAGGTAAGGGAGTGCATGATCACTGCCAATATCATTGTAACGGACGATTTTGTAGGTTACAACTGTATGCTGAGGGATGTGACAGAACTGCGTCAAGCTGAAAAAATGAGAAAGGCAAGGGATCTTGCCAGGCAAAGCGCCAACATGAAAGAACAATTTCTCGCCAGCATCAGCCATGAAATGCGCACGCCCATGAATGCCATATTCGGCATGAGCAACATTTTACTTCAAACCGAAATGTCAGGCGAGCAGTTCAATCTTATCAACTCCATAAAACAATCTTCCGAAATCTTACTGGGGGTAGTCAACGACATACTGGAAATAAGCGCCATACAAAATGGCAAAATCGTATTTGAAAATGATTCGTTCGATCTGCACGAAGTGCTGAGCAACCTAGTCAATGTCATGCAGTACAAGGCCCAGGAAAAAGACATTTTTCTGGAGACGATCATTGAATCGGATATTCCCCGATTTATAAGCGGCGATAAACTCAGGCTTAACCAGGTACTTTATAATTTAGTAGGGAATGCAATCAAATTTACAGACAAGGGCTTTGTCAAAATCTACGTGAAAAAGCTGTTTGATGTGCAGGATAATGTCCAGCTAAAATTTATTGTCGAGGACACAGGCATTGGCATTCCGGAAGAAAAAATAGAAGCCATATTTGAGACCTTTACGCGAATAAGGCAGAAAGGCAGGATCTTCGAAGGCACCGGGCTTGGGCTGTCTATCTGCAAAAACCTTGTTGAACTCCAGGGCGGTAAAATTGGCGCTTCCAGTATGGTTGGAAAAGGTTCAGTTTTTTATTTTGACCTTATTTTTGAAAGTGCCGAACCACCAGGGAAAGCCGCCGAACCGCCTGCTGAGGAAATAAACGTACTTGCCCCAGATGCCTTATTTAAATTGCTTTTGGTTGAAGATCACAAAATGAATCAAATTGTGGCCCGCAAAACATTGGAACGAAAATGGAATAATATCCAGATTACACTGGCTGAAGACGGTCAGCAGGCGATTGAGAAAATGAATGAAGAAGATTTTGACATCGTGCTGATGGATATCCAAATGCCGGTAATGGACGGATATGAAACGACGAAATACATCCGCCAGGAATTTTCAGGCAAAAAATCCAGGATACCCATCCTTGCAATGACCGCACACGCACATATTTCCAGGGATGAAAAATTTAAAGAATACGGCATGGACGACTTTGTGTTAAAACCGTTCGAACCGGAAGATTTATTTTCCAAAATCACCAAATATGTAAATAGTTCCCTTCATGAACATAGCAGAAAAATACACCAATCTTGAATATTTATACCTGATGGCTGATGGGGACCAGGACATGGTACAGACCATCCTTTTAATGCTACTGGAAGAGCTGCCTGAAGAATTTGAAAAAATAAAAATGCTAAACAGCGAGCGGAATTGGGAGGAATTGAGCAAAGTCAGCCATAAAATGAAATCCACGCTGACATTTGTGGGCAACGAAGAAATGACAAACGCAAACAAAGCAATTGAAGATTGCTCAAAAAATAACATGGACACCCATCTTATCGAAAGCTATATCCGGGATATCGAAGATAAAATACCCAAAGTCGTAGAAGAATTAAAACAAAAGATCGCCCCGAACGGCTAAACCTGTCCCGATTTTAATACTACTTGATGTTATATTAAAGCTATAAAAACCTTGAGTTTTTTCTAAAAAAAACGGCCTCCAAGACTTTTTGTCCTGGAGGCCGTTTTTTGTCGAACATCATACAGTAAAAAAAGAGTTGGCGGCGACCTACTCTCCCAGCCTTTAGGGCCAGTACCATCGGCGCAGAGGGGCTTAACTGCTCTGTTCGGAATGGGAAGAGGTGTGCCCCCTCGCAATGGCCGCCAACATGCCTTGGGCCTGTTTGGGGTAGGGCCCCGCTGCGGGGCCCAAAATCATGACGAAGACGGGGGTGGGAAGAGTTCCTGTTGCGGAGGGCAAAACTGCCGGCGGCGAAAAAACGTCGTCCTTTCAATCAAAATTAAAAAAACGGAAGCGTTCGGGCAATTAGTACCGCTCGGCTCGAACGCATCGCTGCGCTTCCACCTGCGGCCTATCGACGTGGTCGTCTCCCACGGCCCTTCTGGCATCGCTGCCATGGAACATTCATCTTGGAGACGGCTTCGCGCTTAGATGCTTTCAGCGCTTATCCGTCCCAACATAGCTACCCGGCGGTGCAGCTGGCGCCACAACCGGTACACCAGAGGTTAGTCCATCCCGGTCCTCTCGTACTGGGGACCGCCCCCCTCAATGCTCCCGCGCCCACCACAGATAGGGACCGAACTGTCTTACGACGTTCTGAACCCAGCTCGCGTGCCACTTTAATGGGCGAACAGCCCAACCCTTGGGACCTTCTCCAGCCCCAGGATGTGACGAGCCGACATCGAGGTGCCAAACCTCCCCGTCGATGTGAGCTCTTGGGGGAGATCAGCCTGTTATCCCCGGAGTACCTTTTATCCTTTGAGCGATGGCCCTTCCATGCGGGTCCACCGGATCACTTGAGCCTGCTTTCGCACCTGATCGACCTGTCGGTCTCCCAGTCAAGCGCCCTTCTACTCATACGCTCCGCGCATGGTTACCGTCCATGCTGAGGGCACCTTTGCGAGCCTCCGTTACGCTTTGGGAGGCGACCACCCCAGTCAAACTACCCGCCATGCAATGTCCCCCCTCGCAGGGGTTAGGACCTAAGTACGGGAAGGGTGGTATTTCAACGGCGGCTCCAAGGGGGCTGGCGCCCCCCCTTCATAGCCTCCCACCTATCCTACACATCCCGTACCCAAGCGCAATGCAAAGCTGTAGTAAAGGTTCACGGGGTCTTTCCGTCCCGTGGCGGGTAATCGGTATCTTCACCGATGCTTCAATTTCACCGAGCCCGTGGCCGAGACAGTGCCCAGATCGTTACACCATTCGTGCAGGTCGGAACTTACCCGACAAGGAATTTCGCTACCTTAGGACCGTTATAGTTACGGCCGCCGTTTACCGGGGCTTCGGTCAACCGCTTCGCTTGCGCTGACGGCCTTCCTTAACCTTCCGGCACCGGGCAGGTGTCAGGCCCTATACTTCCCCTTGCGGGTTGGCAGAGCCCTGTGTTTTTGCTAAACAGTCGCCTGGGCCTCTTTGCTGCGCCCCGGCTCGCGCCGGGGGACCCTTCTCCCGAAGTTACGGGTCGAATTTGCCTAGTTCCTTGGCCACGGATCACTCGAGCGCCTGAGGATGCTCTCCTCGACCACCTGTGTCGGTTTGCGGTACGGGCCCCAACGGCCTGGTGCTTAGGGGCTTTTCCTGGAAGCATGCTTGGGGGCGTTATCGCCTCCGCCCGGGGGCTTCGGCGTACTGTCGTGTCTCGGCTCGGGGGGCGGTTTTGCCTGCCCCCCTCAACGCCTACGCACTTCAACGCCCTAATTCCGTCAGGACGCAGCCCTTACGCTCCTTCGTCACCCCGTCGCAGCCGCTGCGGGTGCCGGAATCTTGACCGGCTTGCCATCGGCGTCGCCTCTCGGCTTATCCTTAGGTCCCGACTCACCCTGTTCTGATTACCGTTGAACGAGGAACCCTTGGTCTTGCGGCGAACGGGTTTTCCACCCGTTTTATCGTTACTCATGCCTACATTTGCTTTTGCAGCCGCTCCAGCACGGCTCGCACCGCACCTTCTGCGCCGCTGCAATGCTCCCCTACCGACCTTGCGGTCCCACGGCTTCGGCGGGCGGCTTGATGCCCGGTTATTTTCCGCGCAGGGACGCTCGACTAGTGAGCTGTTACGCACTCTTTGAATGGGTGGCTGCTTCCAAGCCAACATCCTAGCTGTCACTGCGTCCCCACATCGTTCTGTCAACTTAGCCCCCACTTTGGGGCCTTGGCCGGTGGTCTGGGTTGTTCCCCTCTCGGCGACGGACCTTCTCACCCGCCGCCTCACTGCCGCTGCTCGGTCGTGGCATTCGGAGTTCATCAGGGGTTGGTAGGCGGTGAGGCCCCCTAGCCCTATTGGTAGCTCTACCTCCACGACCCACTTCGCGACGCTGTACCTAAATACATTTCGGGGAGTACGAGCTATCTCCGGGTTTGATTGGCCTTTCACCCCTACCCACAGGTCATCCAAAGATTTTTCAACATCAACTGGTTCGGCCCTCCATCCCGAGACTATCGGGACTTCAGCCTGCCCATGGGTAGATCACCCGGTTTCGCGTCTGCCCCCGCCAACTGTGGCGCCCTGTTCGGACCCGCTTTCGCTGCGCCTGCGCCCCTGAAGGGCTTAGGCTCGCTGGCGGGGGGCAACTCGTAGGCTCATTATGCAAAAGGCACGCCGTCACCCACCTAAATGGGCTCCGACCGCTTGCAGGCGTATGGTTTCAGGTTCTTTTCACTCCGCTTCTTGCGGTCCTTTTCACCTTTCCTTCACAGTACTTGTGCGCTATCGGTCTCCCAGTAGTATTTAGCCTTACCGGATGGTGCCGGTGGGTTCGGACAGGGTTTCTCCGGCCCCGCCCTACTCAGGGTACCGGCCCGCTCGTGCTCCTTGCGCATACGGGGCTGTCACCCTCTATGGCCTCGTTTTCCAAACGCGTTCCGCTTGGTCGCACTCGCTTTTTGCCGGCCCTACGACCCCCCAGGGCATGCCCTGGGGTTTGGGCTGACCCGCTTTCGCTCGCCGCTACTCGCGGGATCACTGTTGTTTTCCTCTCCTCCGGGTACTTAGATGTTTCAGTTCCCCGGGTTGC
>JACJYR010000001.1:320000-2420000 GCA_020636005.1 Lewinellaceae bacterium | reverse complement strand
GCAAAAGTAGAAGCAAAATATCTTTCTCCAAACTTTTTATCAAAAATTTTCACTTAAACTTATTTTCCTTCGAATCTACCTGACTATGGTGAACCTCTTTACTATCTCAAATTCGTCGCATTTGATCCAAATAGTGTAGATTCCCGAAAAAGGCAGCGATGAAACATCACATCTCTCAAGCTGGTTTCCAATCGGTTGGTTTTTTTTCCACTGTTTAATTGGTGTTCCCAGGAAGTCGTGGAGGGAAAAGGAAATCTGCTGGCTTGAACGGAGGGCATAGCTTAGTGTGAATGTCTTGCTAACAGGGTTGGGGAATAAAACTATTTCTTTTTCATTTTTATCCGTCTCTGGTAAAACATTGGCTTGGCCCGGGTTTTCAAAAAGCAGGATGACGTCGTCTCCCTCGTCTGTTCCTGTGATGTCCAAATCCCCATCATTGTCCCTGTCGTGCAGGATGGCACAGGAAGATAGACTGTCTGCGTTTAATGTAGCCGCAGCTACAAAGCTTCCTAACCCGTCATTTTCGAAAACGGTGTATGTTTTTGACCCGTAGTTGCTGGTAACCAGGTCAAGATCGCCATCTCCATCAAGGTCGCCTATATCTATGGCCAAAGGAAAATTGTGGTTTATAGGCGAATAGTGGACAGGTTGGCCCAGCCCCCCCTGACCGTCCCCAAAAAGGACAGCGGTCTTGTTACCATTGGAATTGACCGTAGCCACATCAGCATTCCCGTCCCCGTTGAAATCTCCTGTAGCTATCATCCAGGGCTTTCCTTGTACTCCTACAGAGGCAGCGGGTGTAAAAACACCATAGCCATCGCCGAGCAGTACCCCAACTTTTTGGCTATTGTAGGAAGCGAAGAAAACATCCATCACGCCATCATTATTGACATCGGTCAAGGCACAGGCTGTTTCGTCTTCGCCCGGCAGATCCATACCGGATACAGTGAAGCCGCCCGTGCCATCGTTCATGAAAATGGAAATATTGCCGGATAACCGGTTGGTCGTCAGCATATCATCCCAGCCATCGCCGTCAAAGTCCCCTACCACGACGCCCCTGACTCCGTTGGAGGTAAAATAGGTCTGCAGATTCGTAAAACTCCCTTGGCCGTTTCCCGTCAGCACCCTTACCTCTGTGTCCCAAGCAGTCGTTACGACCAGGTCTATTTCGCCGTCGTTGTTGAAATCAGCTCCTTCGCTGGGGCTTGGCGTACTGTCGTCCCCCATATCATATATAGTAAAGGAGGGATAGCCACCCTGGCCGTCATTGAGCAGTATGCGGAGGTCGTCGGAATTTTCGTTGACGGCCACCAAATCGGAATAGCCGTCGTTGTCCAGGTCGCCTGCATAGGCGCCGTAGGTCTGCAAAAGGGTTGGGTCATCCGGCAACCGCAGTTCGATTGTTTCAACAAGGGGTTGGTCGAGTTGCCCGGGGGCTGTTTTTATCCAAAAATTCCAGGCATAGGGTTTTGCCAGGTTTTCGCCTGTTTCACTTTTAATGGTTTTTGAAAGGGATACTGTGACCCACTCGCCGGCGAAAAATGGTTCTTCCGGCGAGAACACGACTTGCCGGTTGTTGTCGAAAAGAGCCAGGCTGCCCTTGGCGGGGCCTGACCAGCGGCCAAAGACCCTGAAAGAGGCGCCGCTGACCGTTGCAACATCCAGCGATTCATCAAAGTACACAGCGATTTCGGTATTGGAGGGTGCATTATTGGTTTGGTGGACCGGCAGGGTTGATAAAACTGTGGGGGGTTGGCTGTAAACGATGCCGTTGCAGCAGATCAGGGTGAGGAGGGCAAACAGCTTCATGCTCAATGATTTTGGTGAGTAGGATGGCAATAATAAGCATACGTGGCGGGAGAGGGAAATGGAATGGAGAAAGAAGGGTCTTTGTTTTGACTTTAATAAGGCTTGATAGCGTCATAAAAGGCCATTAAGGCCAACTCTTTTGATGCTCTATCGAGCCAGTGGATAATTTGCCTGAAACAACAAAAACTTACCGATTAATCTAACTTTGATAATGTATAATAGCCACGAAATATTCAGGATTAAAATTTATGTGTGAAGCCAAACCGTATGTTGAAAGGAGAAGCGACAGTGGTCGCAGGCTGGTTTACATTGAATAGTATCAATATTTCATAAGCCCAATTCCCCCCACTGTTATAACCTGCTCCCACATATACATTATCATAAGCTACTCTGGTTGTTAGTATTTTGTCCGTTTGAGGATCTAATTCTATGTAACCATCTTCATCGGGATCGGTAGAATCAGCGTTTTGATACTCGTACTCAAGATGAGCAAAAAAGTTTTGAAAAGGCTTTATCCTTGCGAAGGCTCCTACGGAATAAGATAAAGGGTTAGCCTTATATACTTTGTTATTGTATTTCAACCTAACGTTATTATACTCAAAACCTACTCTCGGGCCAACTGAGACGATGTCATTAAACAACTTATAACCCACCATTGGCGCCAACCCAAAAGCAAAATAACTTTGGCTACTAGTGCCAGAATACCCAAGGGTAAAACTCCCCCCATACCACAACTTATTCACAAACCCGCTCTCGTCAAAATACTCGTCCGTTGCAGAAGACTTTTTCTTCTTCCCTTTTTTCTGGGCAAGGGCATCGTTGGTAAAAGCGGCGGTAAAAACGAGCGCCAGCAGGCCGAACAGCAAATATTTTTTCATCGTCATCAGATTTTAGGCAAAGTTGAGGATTCCGGCATTAAAGACAAACGGAATGCCCTTTTAGGTTTGCAACTTGTAAGTTAAAAAATGTAAAAAGGGAAAAATGGCACCGAATGTTTAACGGATCCACAACAAATAAGCTGCCGCAAAAGGCAGGAGAAAAATGAAGGCATCGAAGCGGTCGAGCACCCCGCCATGGCCTGGCAGGAGGCTGCCGGAGTCTTTTACGCCAACGCTCCGTTTCAGCATGGATTCCACCAAATCGCCCATGGTGCCGAAGGTAGCGACAATGGCGGCCAATGCCATCCAATCTATCAGCCTGAGTACGCCGGTGGAAGCGCAAAAAATGTACGCCACGATGAACGTGACAACTACACCCCCTATGGTACCTTCCCAGGTTTTTTTGGGGGAAATACGTGGATGGAGGGGGTGTTTGCCTATCCTCGATCCGATAAGGTAAGCGCCCGTGTCGTTCATCCAGGTCAGTACCAGAAGGCCAAAAACCGTCCAGGCAGAAAACTCTTCTTTTTCAAAGGCGATAAAGTCAACCAGGGCAAAGGGTGCGCCGATATAGACCATACCGAGCACGATGAAGCTCACATTTTGGAACGGTGTGGCGGATCGGGTGAACAATTCGTAAATGAAGGCCAGGAAAATGAAGGGAAAAAAAAGGATGGCGGTGAAAATGACAAACTGATCGTTCGATCGGATAGGGCTCATGTGCATGATGGTTGCCAGCACGAAGGGGGTCAGGCCAAATGTAATCCCCAGCAGCATCCTGGTGAAATCCCGCCGGGTGTAGCGGTTCAGCACCATGCTCAGGTATTCCCAAAGGCATAGGGCCGTGATGATGGCGAACAGGGAAATAAAAGAATAGCGCCCACCAAACAAGCCTACCAGCATCACAATCACGAAGATTAGGGCCGTGCTTGCCCTGCGAATGAGTCCTTTCATGTGTTTGTCAGTTGTTCGTCTGTTTGGCTTTAGGGCTTGTTTGGCAAAAGGGCAGGCTTAGTCCTGGATTTTGGCGCCATAGCTCAGGTCTCCCGCATCGCCAAGCCCCGGCACAATGTAGGATTTTGCGGTCAATTCCTCGTCGAGGGCCGCCATCCAGATATGGGCTTTGGGATGGCTGCGCCGGATGTGATCCACCCCTTGGCGGGAGGCAACGGCCGTCACAATGTGTATTTGGGCAGGTTCTCCAAAATTCTTCAGTTCCCGGATGGCAATGTCCATAGAGGCACCGGTGGCCAACATGGGGTCGGCAATGATCAGCACGGCGTCGCTGAGGTCGGGGCAGGATATGTATTCAAGGTTGATTTCAAAAGTGCCGTCCTTGTGATGCTTGCGGTAGGCAGAGACAAAAGCATTTTCGGCCTGGTCGAAGTAGTTGAGCAAACCCTGGTGGAAAGGGATGCCTGCCCGCAGGATGGTTGCCAATACCAGGCGTTGGCAGGGCAGCTTGACCTTGGCCACACCGAGCGGAGTTTCTATTTCTTCGGTCTCGTACTGTAGTTTTTTGCTCAGTTCATAAGCCAGCACTTCCCCGATACGCTCCAGGTTCCTGCGGAACCGCATCCTGTCCTTTTGGATGTTGGCGTCCCTTATTTCGGCAAGGAAACGGTTGGCAATGGAATCCTTATCGCTCAGATTTACAACCATGTATTATTTAGTTGGGATTGAAAGGGCAACAACCCGTTCAGGGTGGCTTCGAGAAACCAACCTGGCAAAGTGCCTGGCTGGCCCCCTCCAATCGATGCGTTTCAAAAGTAGCAAAAAAATCCGGTTGCAAAATTAGCACAGCACCCGGCAGAATAAAGGCTTGATCGGAAGTTTTTTAAAATGATTGATTTTCAACCATTTAAGTTGAAGCTGATCCAGTTCTGTCCAGCAAATGATAAATTTCATCGAACAAAACTAAAACGGGCAACCGGGCTATCTTAATTTCAGCGCCCTATTGAAAATCCCGGTATGAATAAACTTGAGGTATTCAACATTGCATTCCGTTCGGTCAAAACCAATCTGTTGAGGGCCGTGCTCACTTTGCTCATCATTGCGGTGGGTATAGCTGCCCTGGTGGGCATTTTGACCGCCATTGACAGTGCCATCTTTTCCTTGAACGACAGTTTCTCCGGCCTGGGCGCCAACTCCTTTACCATTGTGCCGAAAGGCGTGGAGATGAGCGGCAGCCATGGGGGCAGGCGCAGCAAGCAAGGCGAGCCTATTTCCTATAAGCAGGCGTTGGATTTCAAGGAGCGGTTCGACTTTCCGGCCAGGATTTCGGTTTCCGTGGATTGCACCTCCCAGGCCGCCATCAAACACGATGACGAAAAGACCAATCCCACCGTATCGGTCGTGGCCATTGATGAAAACTACCTGGAGGTAAAAGGTTTTACTATTGAAACCGGCAGGGCCTTCACTTCCCACGAAATACTGCATGGCGCCAACCGGGCACTCATTGGGGCAGACATTGTGAAAAACCTGTTCAAGGGCAAGGCCGAAAAAGCCATTGACAAAAAAATCGCCATTGGCAATCTCCAGTTCCTGGTAGTCGGTGTGTTGGCTTCCAAAGGCAGCAGCATGAACCAGAGCGAAGACCGAACCGTGCTCATCCCGCTGATGGATGGCAAAAGGTACTATGCCGCACAGGATCAGAACTATAATCTCATGGTGAGCCTCAACGAGGCCACAGATATGGAATCGGCAGAATCGTCTTCCATCGGCCTATTTCGGAACGTCCGGGGGCTGAAAGCGACGCAGGAAAACGATTTCGAAATTTTCAAAAGCGACTCGCTGGTCTCCATTATCCGTGACAACACGGCCAGCCTCCGCATTGCGGCCGTGGCCATCGGGCTGATGACCTTGCTGGGGGCTGCCATCGGATTGATGAATATCATGCTGGTTTCCGTCACCGAGCGCACCAAGGAAGTGGGCATCAGCAAGGCACTCGGAGCCACCCGCAAGAACATCCTTTACCAATTCCTCACGGAAGCCGTGATGATTTGCCAAATGGGCGGCCTCGTCGGCATCGTGCTCGGCATCCTGGTCGGCAACTCCGTCACCCAACTGATGGGGGGCAACTTCCTCATTCCCTGGGACTGGATCATCATGGCCATCATTGTTTGCACCGTGGTCGGGCTGGCCTCCGGCATCTACCCTGCGCTAAAGGCTGCAAGGCTCGACCCCATCGAATCGCTCCGCTACGAATGATAGAAAGAAACTTTGATTGCTTTTGAGTTAAATCCTTTGCCTTTCCGCACGATGCCGATTGGGGCTTATAAGGTTCTGGCCCTGTCAGGTTTGAAAAATCCGAGATCAACAACAAAGCCTTTGATTTAGGCCAATATCTCTAATGGGCGGGTGCTGGGCCGGGACAATGCCGCAGGCGTTCGCAGGCATTGTTTTTGAACAAACCTTACATTTTGCAAGCTTCCAGCCCATTGTTCAGCAAAAGATTTTAAACAATTGCACTTTAGCGCTCGTTTCTCTGCCGGATTACCCCTAACTTTAGGTGCCAAAAAATTTACCCATCCCAGTTCAATAAGATTCAATTGGCCATGACAATAAAGATTTACTTCACTGCCATCCTCCTCTGCACGGGGCTTGTACTATCTGCGCAGGAAATCATCCAGCCAAAACAGTTGGACGATCCGAACAAGGGAATTATCTACAACAAGGAATTTGCCATCGGTCTGCGGCTGCACACCAACGGCATGGCGGCTGGGGTCAGCATCGGGAAAATAAAGACCTACTACCTCACCAAATATTTCCACATCGAACTGGGCGAACTCAAACACCCCAAGGAAATCCGCCAGAGCTTTGATGCGCCCAGCACCCTCAGCGGCAGGATTTCCAGGGCCTTTAAATATGGCAAACAGAACAACCTCTACGCCCTGAGGGTAGGTATTGGCAGAAAGCGTTATTTTTCCGAAAAAGCAAAACACAAGGGTGTGGCCGTGGGTATTTCCTACGAACTGGGCCCTACCCTTGGCCTTTTAAAGCCCTACTACCTTGAACTGCGCACGGAGGGCGGCAATTCCATTTCAAAAAAATATTCCGAGCAAGACGCTGCCCGCTTCCTCGACCTTACCCAAATCCACGGTTCATCCGGCTGGTCAAAGGGCTTCGGCGAGATTTCCTTACTGCCTGGGGCCCATGGCAGGGCTGCCGTTCACTTCGACTGGGGAGCCTTCGATGAGTACCTCAAGTCTGTCGAGGCTGGTATCATGGTGGATGTTTTTACCAAGAAAGCGCCCATCATGGTGGAGCAAGGCGGCGTGGAGAACAACCAGCTCTTCCTCAACCTTTTCATACATTTGCAGTTTGGCAAAAGGTATTGATTTTTTCGGCAGACGGCGAACGGTTACCTTATCGCCAGGGCTTTGTGAAAATTTTTCCTAAAAAATTCTCCATAGAAGAGGTGGTAAAATACCCTTTCATTATTTCGACAGGGGTACTTTCTACCGTTTTTTCAGTTTTGGGCAAAACACCTAAATACTCGAACACTTAAACACTATTTCTTTCAACAGAAAATCCATGATCGAACTTCCAATAGCAGAGAAGGTAGAATCCCGCCGCCGCAAACCGGATTGGCTTCGGGTGAAACTGCCCATCGGCGAAGACTTCAAGCGTGTCCGCCATCTTGTTGATTCCTACAACCTCCATACGATTTGCCAGAGTGGCAACTGCCCCAACATGGGCGAGTGCTGGGGTGCCGGCACGGCTACTTTTATGATTTTGGGGAACACCTGCACACGTTCCTGTTCCTTCTGCGCCGTGAAAACCGGCCGCCCGCCCGAATATGACACCGACGAACCCCGCCGGGTGGCAGAGGCCATTATACTCATGCAGGTGAAACACGCTGTCATCACCTCTGTGAACCGGGACGAACTGAAAGACCGGGGCGCCGAAATCTGGTACCAAACGGTCAGATCTGTCAAGGAGCTTTCCCCCGATACGACCATCGAGACGCTCATCCCCGATGTGAAGGCTAACTGGGAAGCACTCGAGCGCATGATCAGCGGTGGGCAGGAGGTCGTTTCGCACAACATGGAAACTGTTGAAAACCTTTACAGAAAAGTGCGCCCTCAGGCAAGATACAGCCGCAGCCTGGAGCAAATCCGCCGCACAAAAGACTACGGCAAACGCACCAAAAGCGGCATCATGGTCGGCCTCGGCGAAACAGACGAAGCCGTGTTCAAAACGATGGACGATCTAAAGGAACATGGCTGCGACGTGCTGACCATCGGCCAATACCTGCAGCCAACAAAAATGCACCTGGAAGTAGCCTCCTTTGTACACCCCGACAAGTTTGCCGAATACCGGGAAGTGGGCCTCGCAAAAGGGTTCGACTTTGTGGAGAGCGGCCCGTTGGTGCGGTCAAGCTACCATGCCGAGCGGCATTTGTAAACTGAAAAATGCCCCTGGATGGCTTTTTCCCAACTTTCATTAGGTGTAAAGATGAGATTGTTCGAAAAGCTGTGTCAATTTCTCACAAGTGATTGGTTTTGCGCATGTTTTTTTCAAAAACACGCATCTCAGTATAGTCTCGTGTAAAGATTGGGCGTGGAAACTTGGAAGGCGGATTAGAAGCTATAAAATAAATGACATCCAACCTGAAAATACTCCTTGACCAGTCGGCTGAAAAGTACAACAACCCATCCTTCATTGCCAACGATCCGATCAGCATCCCCCATCGTTTCTCCAAATTACAGGACGTAGAGATTACTGCTTTCTGGACGGCCATGTTTGCCTGGGGCCAACGCAGGACGATCATCAGCAAAGCCAACGAATTGTTCGGGCTTATGGAGGGCGCGCCCTATGATTTTGTGCTGAACCACCTGGAAAAAGACCGGGAGCGTTTCCTCTCGTTCAAACACCGCACTTTCCAGGCCACGGATACCCTTTATTTTTTAGAATTTTTGCAATGGTTCTATAAAAACCACCACTCCCTGGAAGATGCTTTTTTGAAAAATATGCTGCCAGCCGATCCGCACGTAGAAAACGCTGTGACTGGTTTCCACCGCCTCTTTTTCTCCCTGCCCGATGCGCCCCGGCGTACCCGGAAGCACGTGGCAACGCCAGCTACCAAATCCACCTGCAAGCGCCTGAACATGTTCCTGCGCTGGATGGTGCGAAATGACGGACGGGGCGTTGACTTCGGCATTTGGAAAAATATAAAACCTTCCCAATTGCTTATGCCGCTTGACGTGCATGTAGAGCGCATCGCCCGGAGGTTTGGTTTGTTGGAAAGAAAGCAAACTGACTGGCAGGCCGTGATCGAGCTTACGGAACGCCTTCGCCAATTCGACCCAAAGGATCCTGTGAAATACGACTTCGCCCTCTTCGGCCTTGGGGTTTTGGAAAAACAAAATGGGCGACCGTAAAAGGCCGCCCATCAACAAATCATAACCTCATGATAGGTTTACCTGCCCACGACGAGGCGTTTGCTGACTATCTGGCCTTCGATCAAGATCTTAACCAGATAAACGCCTGCCGGATAAGCAGATAGATCCAGTTCTCTTTTGCCGTTGGCCAAAACCCCGTTCGGGAATTCTGCCAACATTTTGCCATTTACATTGTAAATCACGGCCGTTACATTGTTTCCCGATGTACCGCTAACCTCCAGGGTAACCATGCCCGTCGTCGGGTTTGGGTAGAGGTTAATGTGACTGGCTATGTTTTGGTCTATCACAGCAGTAGCAGATTCCACCGTAAAAACGTGTACATCCACACAGCCATTGGCATCGGTGACGGTCAGCTTATAGGTGCCTGCCGGAACATCCTCAATGTCTTCATTCCCGGAAACGACATTGCCGGCCTCGTTCGTCCATACATATTGGTAAGGCCCCGTGCCGCCGCTTACGCCCACATCAATCGAGCCGTTGGGAAGGTCACCCGTAGCAGGCACGATGGTAATGGCATCCGAAACTATATCGGTCGGCTGCAATACTGCAAACGTTAATGTTGCCTCGCAGCCATCCGCATCCGTCACTACCACCGAATAATCGCCACTTCCTATATTTTCAATGGCGGGCGATGTAGCACCATTGTTCCAGGCATAGGTATATGCGGGGCTGCCGCCCATTGCATTGATTGAAATGCTGCCATCATTGCCCCCAAAGCAACTGACATCTGCGACGGCTGGGTTGGCCTCGATTGTTTCCGTTACGGAGATGGTAAAACTACACGTGGAACTATTGCCATGTGCATCCGTTGCGGAAATTTCAACTGTTGACACACCAGGTGAAAGGGAAGTACCGCTGGCTGGCCCCATTATACTTACCACAGGGCTGGCCGTACAGTTATCGGATACCGCATAGGAGTATGTGGCAACGGCATCGCAATAGGGCAGCACCATATCGGACGGGCAATCAATCGCTGGGGACTTCGTATCCTGCACCGTGACAATGGCCGTACCTGAATTGCTGTTCCCGCTCCCATCTGTTACGGTCAGTACCACTGCATTGGCACCTATATTGTCGCAGGTGAAAGAACTGGCATCAATACCCCAATCAACAATACCGCAATTGTCGGTGCTTCCATTGTCGAGCATAGCAGGGGTAATGACCGCCTCCCCATTTTCATCCAAAGCAACAATAATATCCTGGACAATAATGGAAGGGATGGCATTGTCTTCAACTGTGACGATGGCGCTGCCCGTGCTGCTGTTTCCAGCTTCGTCGGTCACGGTCAATACCACTTCATGTTGCCCCAGGTCAGCACAGGTGAAACTGTTCCTGTCAATTGTCATGCTGGCAATGTCACAATTATCTGAACTGCCAAAATCTACATCGGTAGCAGCAATATCAGCATTTCCATTTGCATCAAGTACAATGGTAATGTCTTGGGTCAATACTTCGGGAGCCTCTGTGTCATTCACCCCGACCTGTATTTCGAGGGAAGTTTGGCAATCATTGGCGTCGGTGATAGCAACTGTAAGTACACCCGGGTCGAGATTGTTGACTGTTGTACCAGTTTCCCCATTTGACCACTGAAAGGCAAAACCAGGTGTGCCGCCAACGGCTGCAACTTCCGCAAAACCATTGCTTTGGCCACAATCAGCGTTGGTCAGCGCGACCACCTCCGCTTCCAGCGAATTGGGTTCCTCAATTGTCACTTCCGCAATGGCCGCACAATTTACAGCATCCGATACAGTGACGGAATATGTACCTGGGCCAAGCAGGCTGATAGTAGCCGTAGTGGCCTCGTTTGACCATTCATAATTGTAGGGCGAAAGGCCGCCCCCGAATGTAACGGTGGCCGAACCGTCACTTTCACCGTGGCAACTTATATTGTTAAAAGCGATATTGGCCGCGGCAGTGCAGGCGAAAGGTGCGACCGGCACTACGTGTTCGACCGTGCATCCGTTTGCATCTGAAACGGTGACCATGTAGTTGGCAGAAACCAGCCCGGTGATTGTTGCTGTTGTAGCACCTGTACTCCATTCATAAGAAAAGGGAGCGGTACCACCGGTCGGGTTGGCAGTAGCCGTGCCATCGCCTGCCCCGGAAGCAGTCACAGCAGTAGAAGTCACATTGGCGTTCAAAACCGCAGGTTCTTCCACCTCTATGGAAGCAACCACCTCGCAGCCATTATCGTCCGTGGCAGAAACAGTGTAAGTGCCAGGAACAAGGCCTGTGATGTTCGCCGTAGTTTCGCCGTTGCTCCATGCGTAGGTGTATGGTTCCAGGGCATTGGAAAGCGAAATACCCGCAGTACCATTTGCAGCCCCGTTGCAGGTTACGTCTGTTTCACTGGTAGCGGCAGAGACGGCGCAGCCAAAGGCATTGACCGTTACAGTCTTTATTTTGACACAACCATTTGCATCGGTAACGGACACGGTGTAGTTGCCGGGAGCCAGGCCTGTAATTAAATCATTGGTTGCTCCGTTGCTCCATGCGTAGGTATAGCTGCCCGTGCCGCCCGTAATGTTTGCCGAGGCTGTCCCATCGTTAACCCCCGGCGCCGTTTGGGCAGTGGTAGAGGTGGTGACCACTAGTTCATTGGGTTGTGAAATAGCGACCGTTTGGCTTGCTGTGCAGTTTTCACCATCGGTGACGGTCACGGAATAAGAACCTGCGCTGAGATTCGACGCAGTAGCATTTGACTGTCCGTTCGACCAGGCATACGTGTAACTGCCATTGCCACCGCCGGCCTGCACAGTTGCAGTGCCGTTGGCATTTCCAAAACAGCTGATATTCGTTTGGGAGCTAAGCCCGGCTGTCACCGCCGGCGTTTGGGTAACTGCAGTGGCAGCTGCCTGGGTGCAGCCATTGTTATTGTTGGTCACCAATAGGGCATAATCGCCTATTGCATCCACGGTTGGCGTCAATGTGTTTTCCCCGGAAAGCAGGTGGCCGTTTGTGGTGGTCCATAAGTAACTGAATTGGCTGCCACTGGAAGAACCTGTACCGTTCAGCACAATGGAATTGACGTGGCAGTTCATTACGCCATTTGAACCGGCGTTCGCTGTAGGAGGGGTAGTATTAACGTTGACCACAGCTGTGGCGTCCTTTGTGCAGCCATTGGGGGCAGTTACTGTCAAAAGGTAATTGCCTTGCTCATTGACGGAAGGAGACTGCAGGCTGGACGTGAAACCATTCGGCCCGGTCCAGGAGTAAGTGGAACCAACTGCATTGGAGTTTCCGGTTAGTGCTACCGATGACTGGAGACAGTTGATAGTACCTCCCGCGGCCGAAATGGCCGGCGGGGCATTGTTTTCCAAAACCTGGGCCTGTGCTGTCGTGGAGCACCCCGAACTGGTTTGGGTTACTTTCAAGGTATAGGCTCCCTGCTGCGAAACCGTTGGGTTTTGCTGGCTGGAGGTAAATCCATTAGGCCCTGTCCAGGAATAGGTCACGCCATTGGTGGTCGAGTTGCCGGCGAGCTGCACAGAGGATGAGGTACAGGTAATCTCGCCCCCACTGGCAGAAATATTGGGCGGTGTCGTATTGGAAGTCACGACGGTATTCGAACTGCCTGTACAACCATTTGCAGTTTTTGTGATAGTCAGGGTGTAGGTTCCTGCTGCATTGACCACGGGATTGAGGGTGGTAGCCCCGGAAACAATATTACCGCCCACCGTCGTCCACAAAATAGAATACCCAGGCCCGGAACTGCCAAGGCCCACCAGCGTAAGTTGGGTAGTGGTACAGGTCAGTTCGCCGGGCGTAGCGGCAGTGGCTGTAGGTGCCGAAATATCCTGTGATACGGCGACGGATGCCCAGGCCGAGCAGGTGCTGGCGGAATTTAGAACAAGGAGGCTATAGGTACCAGGGGCATCTACGACACAATTGTCCAGGGTATTCCCGCCGGAAACGATGTGGCCGTCGCTGGTTGTCCAGGTATAGTCAATATCTGGCCCGGTAGTCGAACCGCTACCGTTGAGGGTTATCATAGGCTGGGAACAGGTCAGCAGGCCAGGAGCCGATGCCGAAGCAGTTGGAAGCACTGGAGGCTCAATCACGATATTCTGGATATTATCGGTGCAGCCGTTTAAATCCGTAACTGTAACGCTGTAAGCGCCAGGGGCAAGGTTGAAAACCTGTTGGGTCGTGGCACCGGTATTCCACAGATAGTTATAGCCAGGTGTGCCGCCACTGGCGATAACGGTAGCCGTGCCGCCCAGGCCGCCACAGCCGGCGGGGGTGAAGCTGGACAAGTTGGCCTCGACAGGGTTTTGGGGCTGCGTGATGGTAATAGGCCCAAAACTCTTGGTGCCGCCCAAAGAGCCAGTAACCGTCAGCGTATAATTGCCTGCGGGCAGGTTGGACAGGTTTTGGGTACTGGCCCCATTGCTCCATGCATAGGAAAAGGGGGTGATCCCTCCCACAGCAGTGACAGTAATGCTGCCGTTACTTTGCCCGAAACAGTCGTTGTTGGTGGAAGAAACGAGCTGAACCGTAGGGGCAGAGCATCCTTTAGCAAAATCCCATAATTGCTGCTCCGGCACCTGGCCTACCTCGTAAATTTTCTTATCCGGGCAAACGCCATAAATGGTAGGGTAGTAGCCTATGCCATAAGCACTGACCATCGTATGGTCGTCTATGATGGGATAAGGAGTTCCCGATACCCAGTTACCCTGCGTACCGCCCACACAGCCCGTAGGGCCGTAAAGGCAGGCCGTATTGGTATCCTCGTCGCCCTCGATCATAAAAGCCATAACCTTGTTGGAGCCAGGCGGGCCATACGTATTATACAAATCTTTGAAAGCATGGGTGTTGTGGTAGTTCCAGCAAGGGCCGCACCAGGTAGCAGAAAAGTCCAGAAAGACCACTTTTTCATTGTCCAGGTAGTTGTACAAGGTATGCGATGTACCGTTGATATCGGTCATCGTCCAGTTGGGTGCCGTACTGCCCGGAGGCAATTGGGCGAAAGCTGCCAGGCTGGTAAGCAGGCATAGGGAGATTAGTAAAAAATGCTTCATAAATGGAAATAATTAGGTGTTTGGTGAAAAAACTCGATACTGGTGCCAAGAGAGAAAACGACCGTTCTTTTTGCAAAATCAGTTTTGGGAAACTTTGGTGGCCGAAAAGAACCTGCCACCCAGGTGAGAATAAGAACTTACAATTTTGGCGAAATTAAAAATTGTTGGCTATTATTTCCAAAACAAGCCAATATTCATTCTTAAATATTCCAAATACACCGTTTAAGCAGTAGTTTGATTTGACATGGTTTGAAAATGGTTTGACTTTGTTGTCAATTGTTGTAAATGGCTGAATCCCAGCAATTTACTTACGTGCATCTTCGATTTCAAACGGCTACCCAACAATTTCAAACAGCACCAATGCTGTCGAATCATTTAGCCCACCTACTTGCCTTGACAATTCTTTGCTAACGTTTTTGAAATGCGGTACCGTTTTTCATGGCTGAAAGGAAAGGGACTTTGGGAGAGCGGTGTGCGTGTCCATAATTGTTTAAAAGAAAAATACCGCCCTACCCCTGGTTTTCCTTGTCAGTTATCGAATCATTTGAGAGCTTAACAAAGCTATGGGTTTGGCAACGTAACGTCGGCTTTAGCCGGCGAAAGGGTACGCCGGCTAAAGCCGACGTTACGACCCATCGTTATGGGAAGCACCCGAATCATCTGACCGTAAAGGCGGCCAAAAACCCAGCCCGTCTGTTACCTTTGCCCCCCGTTTTCTCTGGCTGCCAATTATTGACCTTTTACCTACCTTTGTTGTTCTTTTCTGAAAAGACGAAGCATGAATGCGAGAAATGAAGAATCCATAATCCAGGAAGTAAAAAACATCTTCGCTTCCCACCTGGAGCAGAATGCCTTCCGAAAAACACCGGAGCGTTTTGCCATCCTCGAAGAGATTTACCGGCGGAGTGACCACTTCGATGCCGAGGCCTTGTACATCCACATGAAGAACCAAAGCTACCGGGTGAGCCGCGCCACGGTCTATAACACCCTGGAACTGCTGGTCACCTGCGACCTCGTGAAGCGGCACCAATTCGGGAAAAACCTGGCCCTCTACGAAAAATCCTACGGCTACAAACAACACGATCACCTTATCTGCAACGATTGTGGCAAGGTGTTCGAGTTTTGTGATCCTCGCATCCAGCCAATAAAGGACACCATGGGCGAAATGCTCAAATTCAATGTCACCTACCACTCGCTCAACCTGTTTGGCGACTGCAACGGGGCCTGCGACAAAATGCAAAACAAATCGTGAATTGGTGAATTGGTGAGTTAGTAAACAGGGCTGGTTCCCTACCTTATTCACCAATCCGCCAATTCAACCAATTCACCGACATGGCAATAGACGTAATCCTTGGCCTGCAATGGGGCGACGAGGGAAAAGGAAAGATTGTTGATTATCTGGCGAAAAGCTACGACGTGGTAGCCCGTTTCCAGGGTGGCCCAAATGCAGGGCACACCCTAAAGTTCGACGGGAAGAAATTCGTGCTGCACACCGTGCCTTCCGGCATCTTCCGGGCAGGACTGATCAACCTCATCGGCAATGGCGTGGTCATTGACCCCACCACCCTGAAAAAGGAGCTTGAAAACCTCGACAGCGCTGGCTTCGAATACCGCAGCCGCCTGCTCGTTTCCAAAAAAGCCCACCTCATCCTGCCTACCCACCGCTACCTCGATGCGGCCAACGAAGCTGCAAAAGGCAAAGAAAAAATAGGCTCTACCCTTAAAGGCATCGGCCCCACGTACATGGACAAAACAGGCCGCAATGGCCTGCGGGTAGGAGATATATTGCTCGATGAATTTCAACAACGTTACAACAATCTGAAGCAAAAACACCTTGGCCTGCTCGAAGCACTGCCAGCTATTGATTTTGACCTCGAAAAAGAAGAGAAAAACTGGTTCGGGGCGTTGGAAACGCTGCGTTCGCTCAAGCTGGTGGACGGTGAATATTTCATCAACGACCAATTGTCGCAAGGGAAAAAAATACTGGCTGAAGGCGCACAAGGCTCCATGCTCGACATTGATTTCGGCACCTATCCCTACGTCACCTCTTCCAATACCGTGACCGCAGGTGTTTGCAGCGGCCTCGGCGTAGCGCCCCGCACCATTGGCGAAGTCATCGGTATCACGAAAGCCTATTGCACCAGGGTCGGCAGCGGCCCGTTTCCCACCGAACTGGAAGATGAAATGGGCGAACTCCTCCGCAAAGAGGGGGCTGAATTTGGCTCGACAACTGGCCGCCCCCGCCGCTGCGGCTGGATTGATTTGCCGCAATTGCGCTACACCATCATGCTGAACGGCGTGACTCAACTCGCCATCACCAAGATTGACGTGCTCAATATTTTCAAAGAAATAAAAGCTGCTACCCACTATTTTTACGAAGGGAAAAACAGGATGGAACTGCCCTACGACCTCTGCGGCGTTCCCGTAAAACCCTTCTATGAAAGTTTCGATGGCTGGCAGCAATCATTGGCCGATATTCACGAATTTGATGAATTGCCCGCCGCCGCCAAAGGCTACCTGTCATTTTTAGAAGAAAAACTCGGCGTCCCCATCACGATGGTCTCCACCGGGCCAGAGCGCAGCAGTTTGATTTTGAAAAATGTCGGTGCGGAAGTGTGAGTTATTGTGTTTGGGTGTTTATGTGTTTTCAATGCTCAGCGCCAAAACACCCAAACACAATTATAAGTAACAGTGAAAAAATAACTTCCCTATTTTGATGTTGAAACCCCAGCACTAGAAGGTTTTTTTAAAAATAACCCCGATGTGAAATCGGGATTATTTTTCCTTCGATCCTAACCTTACTTATCAATCTCGATCACCGTCGCCAC
Organism: Lewinellaceae bacterium; assembly: GCA_020636005.1. Classification (GTDB taxonomy): domain Bacteria; phylum Bacteroidota; class Bacteroidia; order Chitinophagales; family Saprospiraceae; genus UBA6168. The sequence continues at coordinate 2,403,057 of JACJYR010000001.1, read as the reverse complement.
CACATTCTTCCCATTTAGCTCGCAGCTGAAATCTACGGCGTCAGGTACATTGAACTTCACGTTGGGCACTTCCTCCTGCGCCACGGCCTCCCTTACTTTTCCGACGTAGCTGCCCTGGCGGCTGGTGTTGATGCGGCTATTCAGCACGTTCCAGTCAAGCTGTTTTTTGGAAACGACGATGGCGATGTAGTCCCGTTTGCCCTTGTCGTCGGGCGTCATGGAGTGGTCTTTCGGGAAGAGGCGGGTGCCGGTGATGCCGCAGTAGGGCGAGTGTTTTTCGGTATAAGGGAAAAGCACGTAGCTCGACCCGTCCGTTTCCTGGCCGAACACATATACATAGCATTCTATGGAGTTGGTGATGGCCACTTTGAACTTCGTGCCCAAGCGCATGGGGGCACGGGTGCGGAACACGTGGTCGCCGGCCGCCTGCAGGGGGATGAGTGTCTGCGATTCATTTTCCACCAAGCCAAACCTGACGGCCAGTTTGTTGGGGTCGTATTTGGCGGCGTCTCCCATGGGGTAGAGACCGTAAGCCTCCTTGGTGAAATTTTGAAATGCATCATAAGGCACCCAAGCCGTGCCGTTGTCGCCCCACTCCGGGCCCCAGGAGTTCATGATCTGCACCGCCTGCTTGTTGTCGTCGTAGCCGATCACGCACATGGCGTGGCCGCTGAAGCCGTATCCGCTGTAATCCCGCTGGGTGGGTTGCCAGGTGCCCCGGCCCATCATCTGGTGCATGAAGGTGCCTCCCACCATCATGCCGATGACGACGGGTGCGCCCTGTGCCAGGTGCTGTTTAACCCCCTGCATGTCAAGGCCATAATTGTTGCCGCCCTGCGACAGGCGGTTGTAGCCTTTGATGCGGAACTGGGCGGCTTCGTTGGCCTGCGACTGGTTGGGCTGGCGGTCGCAACTGCGATCGTCATAGCTGAATTTAGAAAAAGGCAGGTCGCCGTGCTGTAGCAGGGTCTCCATCGCATTGTTCATGTAGGCGCCCTGGCAGCCATCGAGGGCGATCTGGTTGTAGAGGTAGGCCGGGCTGAACGCCACACTGTTGGGGTCGGCACCGGTGGCCCTGGCCTGCAGGATGGTGCGGGCGGCATACGAGCTGGCCCAACCGACGCAGGAGCCTTGCTCTCCCTGGTGCATCCGTTTGGGGGCATATTTCAACAGGGAGACAGCAGGGGGCAGTTGGTTCTCAGCACCTCCATAAGTGGCAGAAAGGGGTTCAAACACATCGGCTTTGTCGTACTCCGCCTCGCTGAGTGTGGCACCGAAGGAAAACTGCGAAGGCCCGGAATCTTCCTCTCCTCCCTGCACACCGCCTGAAAACATTTGGCTCCCTCCAAAAAAGAAGTACCAGATAGCACCCACAAGGAGGACGGGGATGAGAATTTTGGGCCTCTTGAAAACAAACATCAAAAGGAAGGGCAACAACTGGCCAAGCCCCCCGCCGATGCCGCCGCCTGTATTGCGCTCGGGGGAGTCATCTCTTCGGGGTTGCTCCTGTTCCGGGTCTTTTTCCATTCTGATTGGCATAGCTGGATGTTTTTTTGTTTGGGTTCAAAGGCAAAATAATCCCCGCATTATTGTTGGGACTACCTTGGAAAAAACCTTTTCCCCGCAAGGTTTGGTTAAATTATTTGGACAGTTTCGTTTTGGCCTTTGGTGCAAAAACCGCTGGAAAGATAGCGAGTACGCCTTCATTAACGGGCAGAAAATCCCGTAAAAAAGGTAACTTTTATCGTTTGTTGGATGCAATTTTACAATCTAACCCTTCTATCCAATTTTGAATAGGTAACGATGAAAAAATAACTCCACCATTTTGATTTTGAAAACCCCAGCAATGGAGGGGTTTTTTAAAAATAATATAGTCATTTTATTTTTCCTTCGATCCTAAAGGATAAAATTATTAATTTCGGCCATTGAAAATTCTTAGCCTAACCAGCCCCAGTGCCTTTGCCGTAGAAATAAACGTAGCCGATCCCAATGCGGCTGTTCCCATTTTCTCGGCTCCAACTCTTGCAAATCCTTTCAGTTATTAATTTACAAACTGCTCGAAAATCGCTTGTACAATGCCTTTCGGGAACAGGCTTTTGCCCATACAAATTGCGGAAGATCCAATCTTTGATCAAAGCATATCGCTGAAAAATACCTCTTGTAGCAGAAAGGTAACCGTTAACAGTCATTTGCCTTTGCCCCATTGCCTCTGAGCATAGATTCAGTAATCACATCTAATAAAAAGCTTTTTTGGGGGGACGATTTTTCGGAACAAAGACTTGTCCTGCCAAGCAGTTATTAAAAACAATCTACATGAATGCCACCATTAAGAACATCCTGCCAAAAAGTACCCGAAACGATGTAAGAAACCTTCAACTGCATTGGAACCGGCTGATGAACAAATTGTACAAAGACGCCGTACACGGGCCAGGGCTCAAAAAGTTGCGAACCACTGACCTGCCCCTGAAGATCAACTTCGGATGCGGCCCACTTGCGCACCCAGGCTGGGTGAATGTGGATTACATTAAATCTGAAAATACTTATTATTACGACCTAAGGGACAAACTGCCGCTGAAAGATGGTATTGCTTCCAATATCCACTGCGAGCATTTCATGGAGCATTTGACCCAGGAAGACGCCATCCAGTTTATGAAAGAATGTTTCCGGTTGCTGCAGCCCGGCGGGTTATTCCGCATCATCGTACCGGATGCGGAAAAATATATAAAAGCCTATGCGAAAAATGACGACGATTATTTCAGTCATTTATCCAAACTTGGCAATGCGGCCCATCCGTTCCGGACCAAAATTGAAATTATCAACCAAATGTTCAGGATGGGCGGCGATCACCTGTTTGCCTGGGATTTTGAAACGATGTCGCTTTACCTAAAGGAAGCCGGGTTTTCAAAAGTAAAACGGTCGGGGTTCCGTGAAATACCGGCAAATATTTGCATAGATGGCCAAGATGAGTGGAGGACGCATGAAAGCCTCTATGTAGTGGCCTATAAGTAAGTAAATATGTAGAAACTGGAAATTAGTAAATTGTAAACTTGGTTGATAATCAAACACTTGATTTAACAATAGCCAATGCTAATTTCCGTGATATAATAAATTAATGAAAGACTATGACACCAATTTGGGGCATTGATCTGGGCGGCACAAAAATAGAAGGCGTCGTTATTGAAAACGCTGAAACAATGAACGTGCTGAAGCGCATGCGACTGCCCACAGAACAGGAAAAAGGCTATTCCCACATCCTGAAACAAATATACCGGCTCATTGAAACCATGATGGCAGAGGTGGGCGTGAAACCAGCTAAAATAGGCATCGGCACCCCTGGCACCCTCGATCCTATCCTGAAGACCCTGAAGAATTCCAACACGGTTTGCCTCAACGGGATGCCCTTTAAAAAAGACCTGGAAGACCTGCTCGGCATCCCGCTCACCATGGCCAACGACGCCAATTGCTTTGCCCTGGCCGAAGCCAGGTTGGGCGCTGCCCGGGAAGAGTTCCCCGAGGCTGAGGTCGTGTGGGGCATCATCATGGGCACGGGTGTCGGCAGCGGCATCGTGGTGAACGGCAAGCTCATCACCGGGCGGCACGGCATCGGCGGGGAATGGGGGCACACTTTCCTGGACGAAAGCGGAGGCAAGTGCTACTGCGGAAAAACAGGCTGCACCGAGCGGGTCATTTCAGGCCCCGCCCTGGCCGCCTACTACAATGAGATGACCGGCAGGAACCTGAAACTGCCACAAATAGTCGAGTTGTACGAGGAAGGGGACGACGAGGCGGCCCAGGCAACCATGGAACGGCTGGTGTATTTTTTCGGCAAGGCCGTGGGCAATATTATCAACGTGATTGATCCCGAAGTGATCGTGCTGGGAGGCGGCCTGGGCAACATTGACCTGCTCTATACCGAGGGAGTTCACGAGGTCAAAAAGCATATTTTCAACAACCGCCTCGAAACCGTCTTTTTAAAGCCAAAGCTGGGGGACAGCGCCGGGGTCTTTGGGGCGGCCCTGCTCAGTGCGGGTTGATGTTTTTCCGCTCCATTACTTTGCGATAATCGTCGTGTCCCTGTCGTAGCTAAGCCCCGTGAAAATGCCAATCGCATTGGCATCGCCCTTTACATTGGAGAGGATGGCCGTTGGTTGCGAAAAAGGGTTGCCGTTGGCATTGACGGCATTGATCACACTTTCCCAAAAGTCGAAATAGGCACGGTCAATATGAAAAATGGTGTTGTAGATGGTGTCGCCCTCCTTGAAGTCGAACGGGGTGCCAAAGACGATACGCCCATTGTCCACAAAGTCGTCAAAAGTGGTGAAATCCTGCCGTGGTATGCTGTCCAATGAGTTGAGGTGGTACATGCGGCGGTAGTAGTCTTCCGTACTGGTATCATCGGTCAGGTAGGTCAAAACACGGGCGAGGGTGTCCCTTTTTTCATCAAACTGCACCACCACGCTGTCAATAGGCACGACCGGCAACAGGCGGGTCGTTGCCGTAATCGTCCTGCCGTCCGGGGTGGTTATTTTCAAGGAAAAATCGCTGTCGTAGTCCTGTGGCACCAGGGCCGGGTTGTAGTAATTATAAATCTTGCCCGTAGCCAGGTTCGGGTATATCTGGTTGGGCAGTTCGTACGCTACGCCGTTGTGCGTGATGGTCACTGCTGCGCTGTCCACCAACAGGTTTTCCACAAACTGCTGCAGGTCGGTCGGGAAGGGGTCGAAATAGGCAAAGCTCCTGGTCAGCAACAAACTGAACGGCTGGCCAGGTTCGAGGTAGCATTCCACTACATACTGGCCGTCATAGGCCGGCAGGTCGAGGTTGATTTCTTTTTCCAAATTGCCGCAGGCCATCAAAAGGGTCAGCAAAATAGCAGCGCTTACAAAAATGAACTGTTTCATAGTCAAACGGTTTGGGGGTTTTAAAATTTAAAATTGAAGGTGATAGAACCAATGATCGGAAACAGGGAAACCTGTTTCAGCTTTAGCCCTGTGGGGATGGCGATGGGGTTTTCCAGTGGCTCGTCCTTGTTTTCATATTGTGGTTCGATGTAGAGGAAAAACGCATTCCGGCGGTTGGTCAGGTTGAAGACGCTGAAGGTGAGGTCACTTTCGCCCCATTTTGGAAAAAAGCGGTACACTATGGCGGCATCTGAGCGGAAGAAATAGGGCAGCCGGATGGCGTTGCGCTCGCCAAAAACAGGCACGAATTCCTGCGGATCCCCACCATATACTTCCTGAAATGTAAAACGCCCCACGGGCATCCAGGTGCGGTCGCCGCTGCCATAAACGACCGTCGCAGAAAGGGTAATACGCTTGCTCAAATCGTACATGGCCACGACGGACACGTCGTGCCGGCGGTCGTAGCGGGGGAAAAAATAGTTCCCGGCATCGCTGAAATTACGGCTGGCGTCAAGCGGCTCGAATTTGCCCCTTTTTACCAGGGCCAGGGTGTAGCCTATCCAGCCTTTCAGCTTGCCCTCCTGCTTTTCGATACTCAGTTCCAGCCCATAACCATAGCCCCTCCCTATGGCAAATTCAGATTCCAGATCGTTGTTGGCAAACAGCCTGGCTCCGTCCACAAAGTCCACCTGGTTGTTGAGCCATTTTACATAGTATTCGTTGGTAATCAAGTACTTCCCTCCCAGTACCTTTTCCACGCCGATGGCAATCTGGTCGGAATACTGCGGGCGTATTTTAGAGGTAGATGGGTACCAGACATCTGTCGGCAGTGCGATGCCAGAGGTGGTAACCAGGTGCAGGTATTGGTACATGCGGGCGTAGCTGGCCTTGAAAGACAGGTCCGGATTCACGTTGTACACAGTGGCCAGGCGCGGCTCAACGCCAGCATAGAACTTGTTGTCGTTGGTAAAACCGGAGAGCCGCAGCCCATAATTGACCTTCCAATGGACGCCGAAGGCTGCCTCGTCGGCGAGGTATGCGCCAAAGGAGGCGCCAGTGTAATCATTGCCGCCGGAAAAGGAAATCTCGCCATCGTCGCTGCCTGCCTTCAGGCGGCCTACGCCGAATTGGTGGTGCGTGGTATTGACCCCGAACCGCAGGGTATGTCGGTTGTTGAGGGCGTAGTAGAAATCGGTTTTCAGGTTGTTGTCCTGCACGTCAGAACCAATCTTGAAGGAGAACCCGGTGACCTTTGTCTCAATGTTGTAGTTGTATTTTGAGTAGGTGTAGGTAGTATTGGCAAAGAGTTTTGGCGAAAAGACATGGTTCCAGCGGGCGGTTCCCGTGACGTTCCCCCAATAAAAGTTGAAGTCGAAAAAGTCGCTGTTGAAGTTGAACACATCGCGCCCGAAATAGCCGCTCAGGTAGAGATGGTCTTTTTCGCCCAGGGTGAAATTCACCTTGGTGTTCAGGTCGTAGAAATAGTAGTCGGGAATGGGCGTATAGTCTTCCTTGTCCTCGTTGGCCTTGTTGATCTGGCGGGTGATGAGGTCGGCATAGGTGCGCCTGCCGGAGACGATGAAAGAGGACTTGTCTTTTTGGATAGGCCCTTCCAGGGTGAGCCGGGAAGTGATGAGGCCGATGCCCCCGGTACCGGCGAATCGCTGGTTGTTGCCTTCCTTCATCCGTACGTCAATGACGGAAGAGAGCCGCCCGCCGTACTGCGCCGGGAAGCCGCCCTTGTAAAGTTTCAGGTCCTTGATGGCATCTGTGTTGAAGGTGCTGAAAAAGCCGAACAAGTGGTTGGCATTGTACACGACTGCTTCGTCCAGCACGATGAGATTCTGGTCGCCGCCGCCACCCCGCACGTAGAGGCCCGTGGTGCCCTCCGAGCCGGAGGGGATGCCCGGTTTTAGCTGGATGGTTTTTAAAATATCCGTCTCGCCGAGCAGGGCCGGGATGACCTTCACCTCCCGCGTCGTTATCTCTTCCACGCTCATTTCGGTAGAACGGATTTGCTCCTGGTAAGAGTTGGCCTTCACCACCACTTCCTGCAGTTCGATCCCCGTGCCCAGTTTCACGTTTACTTTCCTGTCCTTGTTGGGCAAGATGCGCAAGCGGCGCGTCTGAAAACCCACATAGCTGTATTCTACCGTCAGGGTATCGTTGCCCAGCGGCAGGGCGAGCGAATAGAAGCCGTATTCGTTGGTGGATGTTCCGTTGCCGGAGGTAGTTTCGAGGATGGTGGCACCGATGAGCGTTTCGCCGTTGCTGTCGTCGTTGACGGTTCCGCTGATGGTAACCTGCTGCCCCAACAACACATTGAGCGAACAGAGCAAAAGGATGACGGGCAACGGGGTCGTTTTATGATTCATGCCGGATTTGATGTTTTTTCAAAAAATGAGCGGCAAAGATGCCCGCCCGCCCTACAACAGTCGGTTGTATTATCATGGATTGGCCGGGAAGGATGCTGCCTGTTGTGATAGTGAAAAATAGGGTGGCTCACAGGCGCTGCTGATTGCTGGCCTTTCAGCAGCGGCTTTCTAAAACATGGGCAGCGATAACAAGTTTTAAAAAAAACACCTTCCTGGCCGACAAACTCACCCCTCTCTTCCCGTTTTTATCCGTTCCGCAGGTTTTATCGAAGAACCAACAAGTCCTATGGTTTTATGTCCGCCGGCAGGTTGGCCAGGCGATCGCCGATACATTTCACGGCATCCTGGAGGGCCTGTTGCTGGTTGGGCTCCAGGGCGATGGTCGATTTGTAGTTGTCGTAAACAATCCTGATCTTTTCCACTTTCACGTTTTTCATCATGTGGTAAATCTCGAGGGGCACCACGCAGGTGTGCATGTACTTCCACATGAGTATTTTGCGGTCAAATTCGGCATCGGCGGGCACGTTGAACAACTTCATGATGGTGCCGTCCACGAATTTTAGCAGGATGTTGTAGTCGTTGCCGATCATGTAAAACTTGCGCTCCACCACACCGAGGGTCAGGAAGAAGGAACGGACGTTGTTCTCGTCGGAGTAGCTGAAAATTGCTTTGGCCTCTTCCACGTAATCCTCCCCTTCCAGGTCTTCCGGCACGTTGCCCGACACGACCAGGAAACCGAGGTTCATGGGCTGGGTGGCAATGATGCGGGTACTGTCAAAATCGTCCGTATTGTCGAATGCGATTTTGCATTGGGGGGAGGCAGCCGGCAGGTAGAGCAAGGCTGCAAGGGCAACGGCGAGGATAGATTTCATTTGCTCAAGTTTTTATTCAGAGGGCAGGTGATCATGCTATCTGGACAGCCTCATCGGTGAACTTCAAAACCTTGCTGGCCCAGGGTGCCGGTTTCTTCGATAAGAACAGCTTCCACCCGTGCAAGTTCAGGGCCTTTTTTACACCATTCTATAAAAACATCCAGGTTGCTTTCATTTCCTTCGGCCTCGGCATAGACGCTGCCATCTGGCATGTTTTTTATAAAACCGTTCAGGCCCAGTTCCCTGGCTTTGCGCTGGGCCGATCCCCTGTACCAAACACCTTGCACCCTGCCTTTGATAATGAGTTTGTACCGCTTCATAAAACTGTACCCATTGATAGACAAAGGCGCAATGATAGCATACAATATGGATACATTCGCCGAATAACCAAATAGTTAACATTCCTTTACGGTGGCGCAAAGGATTCTTTTCCTACCTTTGTGGTGCCTATCGTGAATTCTCTAAAAGCCAACCTTGACAACTTCTCATTTTAGTAACGATGAAAAAATAACTTCACCATTTTGATTTTGAAAACCCCAGCAATGGATGGGGTTTTTAAAAATAATCCCGATTTCACATCGGGATTATTTTTCCTTCGATCCTTAAGGAACGATGTAAAATTACTTCACATCCAAAGCCGGTTTGGGAGTGTTTTTAGATAACCCAATTATAGGGGGGCTAAAAACGATTCCAATGTGCAAACGGGATTAATTTTCCTTCGATCCCAACTATTGTAAACATCGGTTTTTGTAAACATCAAAAACCCAGAATTTTATAAAATGACCTATCCGAACCTTCGATTTTCCAGAGCCGACCAGGCAGATTTTTTCCGTACGCTGAACAACAGGGTCAACGAATATTTCCAGCAAAATGACATCAAAAAGTATGGCAACTGGAAGCTTTACTTAAAATCTGCCGTGGTGTTTGCCTTCTTGTTAACGCCCTATTTCCTCATCCTTTCCAATAATTTCAACCAGTGGGTGATGTTGTTGCTGACCGTGATGATCGGGACTGGCGCCTCTTTCGTCGGCATGTGCGTCATGCACGACGGCAACCACGGATCGTTTTCCAGCCGCCAATGGGTCAACAACCTCATGGGCAGTTCCATCTACTTCCTGGCCGGCAACGTTTATAACTGGAAGGTGCAGCACAACATCCTGCACCACACCTACACCAACATCATCGAACACGACGACGACATCCGCACCGACGGCCTGATCCGGCTGCACAAGGAAGACAAGTGGCGCCGTTTCCACAAATACCAGCATTATTACAGCATCTTCCTGTACGGCCTGCTCACGCTCAACTGGGTGCTCAGGAAGGACTACCGCCAAATGCGCGACTACATGCAGCAGGGCTTCAATTTTGGAAAAAAAATAAACGTTACGAGGCAGTGGACTATCCTCATCTTGACCAAGGCTATCTATGCCCTCATCTGGATCGTCATCCCTATCCTCATTTTAAACATTGCCTGGTGGAAAGTAATGATTGGCTTTGTGGTAATGCACTATACTTCCGGCATCATCCTTAGCGTGGTCTTCCAACTGGCCCATATCGTGGAAGACGCCCAAATGCCCGCTCCGGCCGAAGGGGGCACCATGGAAAACACCTGGGCCATCCACCAGCTTTGCACGACGGCCAACTTTGCCCCGAAGAACAAGCTGGTATCCTGGTTTGTCGGTGGGCTGAACTTCCAGATCGAGCACCATATTTTCCCCCATATCAGCCATGTCCACTATCCAAAGATTTCAAAAATCGTGAAGGCAACGGCCCTTGAGTTTGGCCTTCCCTACATTGAGTACAGCACCACCCGCAAGGCCATCCTCTCGCATTTCAGGATGCTGCGGGAGCTTGGACGGGGGCCTGCCCTGGCAGCAGGGGCATAAATGCGATACCTGCTTTTGCCGAGCGTTGTCCCTGCCCGGTGTGCCAACCGCACATCGGAACCAGCACGAAGCAAAAAAACCGGGCCTGCTCGTATTCATTTAGCGCTTTTCTTAGGGGCAGCGCCCCGATCATATTTGTAGATACAAGATCAAAACCTGTTTTGAGGGGCAGCGCCCCGGTTATCTTGCCATAATAGAGCCGGGGCGCTGCCCCTTTTAAGCGCTAAACAAATACGCCTGTTTGCAGGCTCAGGTTTATTTTGTGCTCTTTTTCTACACCGCCGCCAACGCTTTCAGGCGCTCAGCATACCTTTCGCACAATTCGCCCAGCACCTGGATATTCTTTTTCACCACTTGCCCTGCCCTTGCGGCATCCTGTAGTTCTTCTCCCAATTTGATAGCGGCGACTTTGAGCCTGACCGAGGCCCGGTACAGCAAATAGTATTGAAAAATGACCTCATCGGCAGGTTTAATAAAACAGGGGAACGAGGCCCGGTACGCCCGAATCAGGGTCTCTTTCAAATCAGTACGCCCATACCGATCCAAATCCATGCACAGGAAGGCCAGTTCGCTCAGTACGTCGTTGATGCGGAAATGCTCGTTGAACTCGATGCAGTCGAAAATAACAGGTTGGTCGAGCAGGAAGATGTTGCCCGCATGGAGGTCGCCGTGCCCGTCGCGCACAAACCCCTCCTCCACGCGTTCGCCAAACCTGCTTTTGTATTTTTCAATCACAGTGGAGGCCAGGCTGATCCAGGCAGCTATCCTGGTTCCGTATTTTTCATCCATCCGGGCCGTCAAAACGGGGGTGGCATTGGCCAGGTCGGCAAAATCGTTTTTGGCACTGGCAGCCTCAAATGGTTTCTTGATAACTTCGGCGTACTGGTGAAACCGGGCTATCATTTGCCCCAGGGCTTCCACCTCCGTATGGCCTACCTGTCCGTTCTCCAGCATTACATTCATCTGTTGCCCGGGCGGAAGTCGCTCCATTTGCACCGCATACTCCATCGCCTCACCGTAAATGCCAATGTCAAACTGGCCATTGGTTTTCACAATCGGCACCACTGCCTGATAAATATCGGTGAGCCGCCGGTTGAGCCGCAGTTCCTCCTCGCAATAGTGCTTGCGCAGGGCCAACGTGGAAAAATCAAGGAAACTGAACCGTACGGGTTTCTTTATTTTAAAAGCAAAATCCCTGGTCAGGACGACCCAGGAAGCGTGCGTTTCTACCAACGAAGGATTGGTGCAGCCGTCGGGGAAACGCCCATGCCCTACCAATTCATGTATTTCTTCCTGGGTCATTGTGTTGGGATAAAGATCATAGGAAAAACAAGATGGCCATTTAATTTTTATAAAACCCTTCCCTTGCCTAGGTTTCCAATATCCAAACAGGGAAGTTATTTTTTCATCGTTACCAGATAGGTTTCTGTTGCTTGGGTCATCTCTTCCAGCGACAGGGTGCCAGCGTCCAGGGTAAGGTGCGGGTTTTCAAGAGGCTCCCATTCTTTTTTTATTTTTTGGTAAACCTCCCAGTCCGCCTCACTGTCCTCCCGTTTTTTTTGCAGGCGCTGGAAGGCTGTCGTTTCCGGTATTTTTATTTCGATAAAATAAAATGGCACCATGTGTTTTAGTGCGAGTTCCATCCAGGCCTGGCGGAGTTTTTTTTTGTAAAAAGTAGAATCTACGATGACTTTTTCACCTGCCTGCAGAGCCTGCCCTGCCCGCTCCAGCATGGCGTTGTAAACAGCCTGCTTTGCACTTTGGCCGTACTGCCCCCGCAGCCCGAGTGCAGTCCTCACGTTGTCGCTGTTGATATGGGTAGCAGCCAACTTGTCGGCCAGGTGGCGCGCCAGCCACGTTTTGCCGGAGGCTGGCAGCCCGGCAATGAGCAACAAAAATGGTTTGTTCACCCCAACTATGGCATTTGGATTTTGCATGTCCCCAAAGAAACAAAAGTCTGTGCATTCTGGCTGCACAGACTTTTGAAAGAAATTTCACCGGCCAACCTTTTTGCTGGGACAAGCTGGTATGTGTTGGCATTTCAGGAAGCTGTCAGCGCGCTACCGGACTATTACCAACCGTTTTACGCCCCAACGCTCTTCGTCGGTGATGCGCAACTGGTAACTGCCGTTGGCCAGGTGCCTCAAGTCGAGTTTTTCTGCCAAAGATCCGGTAGCCCGCCACTCCCGTTGGAAAACCAACCTGCCTGCCACGTCATAGACTGCGAACCGAATCGGCCCAACTGGCTGCAAGTCCATTTTTATCAAAAACAAACCTTCGCTGGGGTTGGGCAACACCTCGAAGGACAGGCCACCGGGTGTGTCTCCTGCCTGGTTGAAATTGATGATGGCCATTGTCGAAACCGTGCAGCCGTTTTCATCCATCACCACCACGTTGTAGGTGCCATTCGGCAAATCATTGAATACACTGTCCGCCTGAAAAGTACCTCCACCATCAATAGAAAACAGCAAAGGCCCCGTGCCGCCGGAAGCATGGACGGTCAGGGCGTTCCCATCCACTTCGGCATTCAACACGATGACCGCGGGGTTTGTGACAAGGGTAGGCGGGGCTTCAAATTGATAGCCCGTACTATCTTCCACAACGAAGGCATAGGAGCCGCTCCCTAAGTTTGGATAAATTAAACTGCTCGTAAACGGCCCACCATTTATCGAATACAGGTAGGGCTGATACCCCCCGTTGACCCCCACAATGGTCAATTGGGCATCCATGCTGTCGAAACAACTTGGAGGGGTAACCACCACCAGTAGTGAAGCGGGCGCATTCACCACCACCACAGTTTCAGCCATACAGCCATTGGCATCCTTCACGTGGACGGTATAACTGCCATTGGACGGTACGCTGAAAAGGGAGCCTGCCTGGTATGGCCCACCATCAAGGGCATATTGCAGGCTACCCGTGCCGCCACTGCCCGCCACAGTGATGTCCATCCCGAAAGCCGATGCCGAGATCAAAAGCGCCGGGGGGTTGGCCACCATGATGGTCGGGGTGGTGGAGGTGGCACCAGTTGCGTCTTTCACGACGATATTGTAGCTGCCGGCAGGCAGGTTGGCGAAAACATTGCTTGACTGGAAGTTCACCCCATTCAAGCTATACTGATAAGGCTGGGTGCCGCCCATTGCCATGACCGTGATAATGGCGTCAGTACCATTATGGCAGGAAATGGCTTTCGTCAATGTCGCCGTCACCTGCATGTTGCTGCCGTTCACCAATACAGGAAGGATAGCCTCGCAACCATTCGCATCCAGGATGGTGACCGTGTGGGGGCCGTTGGGCACATTGGTAAAGGTATTGGAAGTCTGGAACGGCGAGCCATCGAGGCTGTAATGGAGCACCCCGGTGCCACCACTGGCCATAATGAGCACATTGGAGCCTGCCACATTGGCGGTGGCAGATATGACCGGCGGAGCGTCCAGCACAATATTTTGAGAAAAAGTAAACCCGCCACTGTCCTTCACGGTCACGGTATAGCTGCCAGCCGACAGGCCATTGAAGAGGTTGCCTGTTTGGAAAGGCCCGCCGTTCACGTTGTATTCATAGGGAGATACGCCGCCGCTTGCAACTGCCGAAATCTGGCCAATAGCACTGTAAGAGCATGGAAGTGCCTGGGTAATGGAAAGGCCAAGGGTCAAAGCAGGCACACTGACCGTCAAGCTTGCACTGGCTTCGCAACCATTGCCATCCTTAACGGTGACCGTATGGCTCCCATTGGACACCGGGAAGAAGGTACCGGAAGTTTGAAAAGCTCCCCCGTCCAGGCTGTAAGTTAACGCGCCGGAACCGCCGCTTGCCGTCGCTGTCACGGTGTACCCATTGGTAAGTGTGCTGATGGTGATTTGTGGCGGATCCGATACCGTCACGTTGGTCATTTGGGTAAAACCATTCACATCCATCAACATTACTGTATAGCTGCCGGCAGCGATGTTTTGAAAAACAGGGCTGGACTGGAACGGGCCATTGTTCAGTTTGAACTGGTAGGGAGGACTGCCGCCACTCGCCGTCACCGATATTTCGCCATCATTTTCCCCGAAACAACTGATGGTTTGGGTTATGGAGGCCAGCAAGTTCAGGTTATTGGTGAAAACAGTGGCAGTCGTCGTCGCCACGCAGCCGTTGGCGTCCGTTACGGTAATGGTATAAGTGCCATTGGGTAAATTAAAAAACTGGTTGTTGGCCTGGTAGGTAATGCCGTCGAGGCTGTACAACAGGGTGCCGGTGCCACCATTGGCGGTTACGGTCACATCGTCGTCAACGACCGTAGCCGAGGCATTCAACTGGGCCGGCTGCAGCAGGGTGACAGAGTTGCTGGTCAGGGTAAAACCATCCGCATCCCTTACCATGACGGTATAACTGCCGGGCCCGAGGTTGCTGAATACCGGGCTGCTTTGGAAAGGCCCTCCGTTCAGGCTGTATTCCAGTGGTGGCATCCCACCTGCCGCAGTAGCAGTTATCTCCCCATTATTGCCGCCAAAGCAACTGATGCCCTGGGAAATAGCCACCGTGATGGAAAGGTTGTTAATCAAAACCGTTGTGGAGGTAGTGGCGGTGCAACCGTTGCCATCGGCCACCACCACGGTATAGGTGCCGTTGGGCAGATCGGGGAACTGGTTGCTGCTTTGAAAAGGGCTGCCGCCCAGACTATAAAGATAAGTTGGGGTGCCGCCACTGGCGTTCACCGTTACATCGTTGCCAATTACTGTAGTTGACAACACCAGTTGGCTGGGCTGGGCTATCATGACGCTATTGCTGGTTTGGGTAAAACCATTGGCATCCATGACGGTCACGGTGTAGGAGCCAATTCCGAGGCCCGTAAATGTGCCACTTGACTGGAACGCCCCGCCGTTCAGGCTATACTGATAAGGCGGAGTGCCCCCGATTACAATGGCCATTACCTCGCCGGTCATTTCACCAAAACAATCAATGCCCTGAACGATGGCCACTGAAATGGACAGGTTGTTCACCAGCACCACGGCAGTAGTGGTGGCGGTACAACCGTTCCCGTCCTTGACCGTGATTGTATAAGTACCATTGGGCAGGTTGAGGAATTGATTGCTGCTTTGGAAGTTGGTTCCATCTATGCTGTACATCAGGGGGCCTGTACCGCCGCTGGCGGTCACGGTAACGTCATCACCAACGACGGTGGCAGTGGCAATGATCTGGGCCGGTTCGGCAAGTGTAACGGTATTGCTGGTTTTCGTGAGGCCATCGGCATCCATCACGGTGATGCTGTAGGTGCCGGGGCCTAAATTGCCGAAGGTTGGGCTGGACTGCAAAGGCCCGCTGTTGAGGCTGAACTGGTAGGGCGGGTTGCCGCCGCTGGTGGTGGCCGATATTTCCCCATTGCTTTCTCCAAAACAACCAATCGCCTGGACGATGGCGGCGAGCACATTCAGCGTGTTCACATTGATGGTGGCCGAGGTGGTTGCTGTGCAGCCATTTTGATCCATTACCGTAATCGTGTACGTCCCATTTGGCAGGTTCGGAAATTCGTTGCTGGCCTGAAAAATTATACCATCCAGGCTATAGCTGATAGAGCCGCTACCCCCGCTGGCAATAACGGTAACGTCGTCGTCCACCACGATGGCCGTGGCAGTGAGCAGGTCAGGTTCAGTTAAAATAACCGGGCCGGCAGTTTGGGTAAAACCATCTGCATCCAGGACAGTGGCGAGATAAGAGCCTGGGGCCAGGTTGCTGAAAACGGGGTTGCTTTGAAAAGGCCCACCATTCAGGCTGTATTGGAAAGGCGGGGTACCGCCACTTGTCACCACCACGGTTATTTCCCCATCATTGTCACCGAAACAACTGATGGGTACGCCGATGGCTATCACCATCAGGTTGTTCACGGCCACGGTGGCCGTCGTTGTGGCCAGGCAGCCGTTTGCATCCTTGACGGTGATGGTGTAAGTACCGTTGGGCAAGTTCAAAAACTGGTTGCTGGCCTGGAAGTTTACCCCATCAATGCTGTAGGTCAACATGCCGGCGCCGCCACTGGCAGTAACGGTGATGTCATCATTGATGACAGTAGCAGAAACGGTTATAGCTACCGGATTGGCCACCGTGACGCTATTGGTGGTCACGGCGAAACCCGTTGCATCCATGACCGTCGCCGTGTAGGTGCCTGGGCCCAGATTGCCGAAGATGGGGCTGGACTGGAACGGGCCGCCATTCAGGCTGTAGGTCAGCGGGGGGTTGTTGCCAGAGGCCACTACGGTGAGGACAGCGTTTTCTGCGCCGTTGCAATCAATGTCCTCGGTAAGTTCCAGGGTGGCGGCCAGGTTGTTGATCAAAATCTGTATTTGGAAAAACTGGTTGTGCAGCCATTGTTGGTTGGCATCTGTCACATCGAACAGGAAGCCGTCGTCGGGCACCATATTGCCGGTATGCTGGTAGCTCAGCAGGCCGTTGTCAATGTCGGCCTGCGTGAATTGATCGCCCAGAACAAGGGCCACACCTTGCAAGTAGAGTGTACCCTGTTGGGGTGTAGAGAGCAAGGTGAAAACGATGCTGTCGGCTGTGCCCTGCACCTGCAAAAGCCCATTGGTAATGGTGCCGCTTTGCCCCTCTGGAACGACCAGTGGTTGGTTCACGAGGAGGATGGCCGGCTGCAGGCCGGCTATTCCACAAAAGTCAACGGACCAACTGTTGATAGTACCGCCATCTTCCGGGAAATTATCCCCGACAATGAGCTTCCAGGTACCGGCCGAACTTTGGCCATTGGCTATTGCAAAGGGGTCAATCGGCTGAAATTCACCTTCAATGGCAGGCGGGTCGGGGTTGCAGGTATTTTCAAAATCGGCAGCCGTATTAAGGGCGCTATCTGAAAATTTCACGTCCAGGTCGTCACTTCCGCAATCCGGGCCGGGAATACCGGGCTGGTCGAACAATTGTAACACAATGTCTTGGGGCGTCACGATGACAGCAGACAGATCGCTGACCCAGGTATGGGAGATATTGAGGCTCACCCGCAGCGAGGCCAGGGGGAAATCTTCGGGGATGGCGAGGGAGTCTATTACAAGGGAGGTAGTGGTATCTGAAATTACAATCGGCACATTGGTGCTGGCATATTGCCCGCAGGACAGTGCCGAGGTTTGGAAGGCAAACGTAGGGGAGTAAGTCCCCGAATGGCAAACATTGAAAGCCCTGACCCGCCAGTAGTACACGGTAGCTTCCAGGGTGTTGCCTGCCAGGAAGGTGGTGTCCGCCAATGTTGCGGAAGCTACCAAATTTTGAAAAGCAGGGTCGGTAGCCACCTGGACGAGGTATGTGTCGGCGCCAGGCACCATTTGCCAGGTCAGCAGGGTACCGCCAGGTGCAATACCCGTTGCCCCGTTGGCAGGGAACAAGAGCATAGGCGGCACCGAGATAGTTTCAGGCAAGATCAAATCAACCGTCGCTGTTTGGGTAACGGAAAGGCTCTGGGCTGTCACTATGAGGGGATAAGTACCGGGCGGGGAGTTGCTCAGGTTGGAAAAAGTCAGCAAGGCCATGCCGGGCGGCACCAGGTTTTGTGGAAAAATAAATGGCACGGACCCGGGCGGTTGCCCGGTAACGCTGAGCGAAACGGTCTCGTTGAAGCCGGCAAAAGCCTGAAAATCCATTTGAAAGGTCGCCTGGTCGTCCGTGCAGGCGATAATGGACGGGGGCGTGATGGTCATGGTAAAAGTTGGGAAGGGCGGCAACTGGATGGTGAAGTCCTTGTCCGAAATATCAAAAAAGACATTGTTCAGCGCCTTGACCATCACCCTGGCCTGGCCCGTTGCTACATTGGGCACCTGAACTACCTGCGAACCGTCGTTGGGTGTGGAGGCCAGCAGGGTATAGGGATAGGTGCCCCCCCCGTCCACCGACAACATGATTTTAACAAAACCCGTATTCACCGGCGCATTGTTCGTGTTGGCCACGTTCCAAGTGACAACTTCGTTACTGACGGCAGTCCAGAGCGCGGTAGCGGTATTGGGTGCCGTCACCACGAAAGGGCCGGCATTGGCTGAAAAATTCAAGGTCAGGTCGGCCTCCCCGGTACAGCCCCCTCCTATGTGGTTGTCCCGCGCCGTGCAGCGAAAATTCATGCTGCGGCCAACCGACGGCAGCACCTCCCACACATTGTTTGCGTTCGCAACAATAGATGGAAGGTTAGGAAAATAACGGGATGAGTCTTCTACCGGCGGCAACGAGCGGAAGGCCGGGCCGCCGGTATTGGTAGGTTCCGGGGGCATATTGGCCACCTCATTGTCCATTTGTTCCCAACAGTAGGTCAGGATGTCCCCGCCACTGTCCGTTCCGCTGGCCGTGAGGACAAAAGGGGTGGAGACAGGTACATGATAGGAGGAAACCGGCAAGCTGACCATCGGAGCAGTGTTGCCCCCAGTCACGGTTGTAGCGCAGGAGTTGGCAAAAACCGTGATGAAATTGTTCATTTCATCTATGCTGATGGCGTGGAAGTAGTCGTCGCTGTTGCTCTGCACGTTGGGGTTGCAGATACCTGCATAACCCATGATGGTGCTGGCGCTGCCAGGCTCCATCGCAGTGGGGCCGTGGCGGTTGCAGGGGTTGTTTTGGGTATGGTTGGCGCCGTATTGGTGGCCCATTTCATGGGCGACATAATCTATGTAAAACGGGTCGCCTTCCGGGGCGGCCCCTCCGGTTACGCCCATAGCCTTGCTGCCGACATTACATACGGCAAAAAGTGCAGCCACGCCGCCACCGCCCGTGGAGAACACATGCCCGATGTCGTAGTTGCTGTTGCCGATGATATTGTCGCAGGTGATTTGGTTTTCATCCAGCATGGCGCCGCCATCCCCGTTGGTATAAGGATCGGTAGCGGCATTCAGGAAAATGAGGTCGTCAGTGTTGGGCACCAGTTGCATGGTCACGGAGATGTCTTTTTCAAAAACACCGTTCACCCTGGTCATGGCCACATTGTACTCCGCCATGACCAGGGGCACCGTGCCGCCGTGGTATTGGGCATACTCGCCGGTGCAGGCCAATGCCAGCATATAGGTGCGAAACTTGCAGTCGCCGGAAAAATCAGGCACAGGGGGAGGTGCGCCAGCCTGTAATGCCTTGTTTTCAGGTATCTCGTCGAAGAAGCACCCAAACGGCTCTTCCTTTTTAAAGTCTTTTTTGAAATAGCAAATGTAATGGTCAGTATCGCCGAGCGCATAGGCATCAATGTAAACTGTGCTATGCCTGCCAGAAAACACGACAGCATG
Source organism: Lewinellaceae bacterium (assembly GCA_020636005.1). Classification (GTDB taxonomy): domain Bacteria; phylum Bacteroidota; class Bacteroidia; order Chitinophagales; family Saprospiraceae; genus UBA6168. The sequence continues at coordinate 2,383,793 of JACJYR010000001.1, read as the reverse complement.
GAAGCCCTTCTGGGTAATGCCACAGCGGAGGTAGGCCGTTGGGTCGTCCTTGCTAGTGCCTGCGAAAGAGCGGATGTAGGGGTATCGGGCGGCCAGGTCGGGGTGCATGACAGGTGCATCGACCAATTCAAACAGGTCGAAACCGCCATCGGGCATGGGGATGGAGAGCAAGGGCTTGTCGCCTTCTGCTGCCGGGGAAAAGCGCACCGGCGCTTTGGACAAGATCTTTTTCATAGACGGAAAATCCAGGGACAGGGTGCGGTACTTGAGCGGGATGATGCGGCGCTGCATATCTTGTTGGGCAAAATCGCTTTCCGGCAAATCCAGCCAGGGGTTTTGCCCCTCCTGGGCATAGCCGAGGAGGGTAAAGAGTGCCGCCAGAGCAGTGGTCAACAGTTTTTTCATACCAGATTGATTGAGAATAGTGAATGATTCAACAGGTGTGTGGCTGAAACCGATGTAGTTTGTAAATGGATGAAGGAGTTGAAGATCAAACGATAGAAGCAAGTGCCTGAAGTCGCCCCGCCGTTTCGTTCAACCCACCAAAGGGTAGCGTTTATTCAGGCGGGTAAAGGTATCAATGGTATTGTAAAAAAGAGAATGTTTGCCCCAGTTTGTTTTGGGTCGTTGAGCGGCAGAAGGGGATGGTTGGCAGGTAAATAATGCAAAATTCCCGGCGAAAACGCTATGGGACCAGCATGAGCCAGCCAGCCTGTCCAGCCTGTATGCTCTCATGTTTTTACTGGAAAACTTATCTGGGCTACGAAGCCGTTTCTGCCAAAAAAATCCTCACATAGCGAACATTCCCAATGCCCGGCACATTTTACTGACAAATCCGCCACCTGGGATTTCTTTCCGCAACAAAAACTTGAACGTACATTCTTGCTGCCCCCGGCCAAGTCAATTAAACTTGCTGCATTTGTAAAAACTTCTTCTACACAGAACCAACATTTATTAACCAAAAATTTTATTGCCATGACGAACCATCCGTCCCCACAACCGGTGGGCAAGACACCGGAAAAGCATCATTATGCCATCGCTGGAATCATCGGGGCCTTGCTGCTCATCATAATTGGTGTGCTGGCATATTCGAGCATCCAAAAAAGCCAGGACCTGGATCAGGCCTATGCGGAAGTAAACGAGGCCCACACCCTGCAGGCCGAACTGGAAAAACAATACAATGACGCCATTTCCGAACTGGAATCCTTAAAAGGCACCAATGCCGAAATAGATGCATTGATCGAAACACAAAAGACCGAACTGGAAGCCCAAAAGGACAAGATTTCCGGCTTGCTGAAAGACCGCAAAAAACTCGACCGGGCCAGGGCCGAGCTGCTAAAACTGAAAAGCCAGATTGAGGGCTATGCTGCTGAAATGGAACTGCTGAAAAGCGACAACCTTAAACTGACCGAAACCAACCAGCAACTGGCCAATGAAAAAGCAACGGTGGCCGCCCAACTGCAGGAACACGAATCAGAAAATGCCCAACTGAACGAAGCCAGGGCCTCGCTGGTGAGCCAAAACACCGAATTGGCCAATTCTGTGAAAATCGGTTCGGTCATCAAAGTGAAAAACGTTCACGTAGAAGGCATGAAGGTACGATCCAACGGCAAGGTGAAGGGGAAGAAGACTGCCAAAAAAGTGGATCAGTTGCAGGTATGTTTTACGACGGCTGCCAATGACGTTGTGGAGCCAGGCACGGAGGAATTTTATGTGCGCATCGTCAACCCTAGGGGGGAAACCCTGGCCCTGGAAGATCTCGGCTCCGGTAATGTGGTAAATGAGAAAAGCGGCGAGAAAGTCCGCTTTACCCAGGCTGCCAAAGTGGAATATACCAATGACGAAGAAACCATCTGCATGACTTGGGATCCAGACATCCCTTTTGAGTCGGGCGAATACCATGTCGAAGTTTACAACAAAGGGTACCTCTCAGGTACCGGAAGCTTTGAATTAAAATAAAAACAATCAGTTTAGTTTTTGGATAGTTCGAGAGAGCCGGGGCGGGCCAACCCCCGTTCCGGCTTTATTGAAACTTCCCACCGCCAAAGATATTATCGGGGTTATGTAAGAGGGTGAGCGTTTTCTTTGCCTTGAAAGTCAAGTTCCCCCAAGACCCGGAATGGGCAAAATAAAATGCACCTTTTATTTTTATTGAAACCTTTCCGGACTGTGTTCTTGAAAAACAAAGGATCCCGGTCATTTCTCCTCTATTACTAAAAGGGATCACCACGCACTTGCTCCAGCCCGGAAGATGGAAACCTTTTACACAACCCTATAAATGAAATAGTTTCGGAAAGTTCAGGGAGCCGGTGCAGCGAGAAAAGCTGTGCCGGCTTTTTTTATGAATCGGGCATTGTTCCAGCGAGTAAAATGACATCCTTCAAAGTAGGGGTTTTGGGGGAAAGAGTCCTTGGGGGTGGAAATTGCTTCGCAACTTTCAACCCGATCCCCCGCCGGCTCGACGGAGAATAGTTAATCTTTTTATACTGTATATCAGGCTGTATATTAAAAACAGGGGTTGAATATCTTCGACAATGCCGCAAATTCCCCGGGCAATATATCCTTGAATTTTTCCGGAAATATAAAAAAGTGGGAAACGGCAACCCCCAGTGGATCAATGGCAGGCAACCCAATCCACTTTTCGATATTTTCAAGAGAAAACCCACTTATACGTTCTAATTTATCCCAAATATATTCATCAAATACAGGGAAAGCTATTTGTGGGTTGCAACGCTGAAATACCCTTGCATATTCATACAAACCGATATTGAAATACCTGGCGGGTTTCACAAATCCCGCCATGAGTTGTTCGGAGGAAAACATGATTACGCCGTCTTCTTCGAATAGCTCGCAGGCATGCCAACGCTCTGTATGTTGCGGGGAAGGAAAAGGGTGCGGATAGACAATGATATGTTCAAATTTGCCCATCAGATAATCCTTCAGGCCCAGCGTCAGTTGTACTGCACAGGCTGCCACGATCCCCCTTACATCGACAGGCACATTTTCGCTGCCTTTGGGGATAAACTCATTGGCCTCCAGGTAAAGCGCTATCCGGTGGCGGAATTTGGTTTTGTTTTCAACAGAAAGATTTTGATAAAACGGCATTTGCGTATTCAATATATGCCGCAGGCGGGCATCCAGTTCCGGTGGCTTCCGCTGGTATTGCCACCAGTCTATCTGCGGGCTGAGCATATAAACCGCTGCAGCACCCACGACGAATGGCACCATGTAAATGGCATAGTCAGAATCCACGTTCCACCCGATATAAAAGAAAACAAGGGCACCGAGGACGAAAGGAATAAGGAGGTACTTTGATAGCATTGCGGCGAAAGGGGTATTTAGGTGTTTGTGTGTCAGTGGAGGGCGATCCGGTTCATGCCGGCATAATAAATAAGCTGCCATTCGTCGCCCAACCTGGCAAACCGGCGCACCATGCCGTACTGGCCATTTTTGTGGATGATGTGCTCCTCGACCATCATTTTGTTCAGGGGCAGCAGTTCCCGCCGGAACTCGCTCATCTCAAAATCAATGGCCTTCTGCATTTTCCAGTCTTCGGCCTTCCAATAGAATTTGCCGGATGCCAGCAAGGTACTGTCCGCTTTATTGGGCAGCCCCTCCAGCGGAAAAACAATGTGGCCCATCTGGAACGTGCTGTCGCTGTGGAAGTGCTGGTAAAATTCGGCGAAGCCTTCCGGAAGGTCATTTTGTTCAGTGGAACCGGCGTCAGAAGGTTGGCTGGTATTGTTGTTTTTACAGGCAAATATCAGGGCCAGGGCAAATAGGAACACGTATTTCATGCAATGCAAATGGTATTAATTTTTGTAAAAATAGCATAACCATCTCATAGCCCCAACAAAGAGAAGGCTCCGGCGAAAAAGCCGAAGCCCCTTTGTTTTTGGATATCGAAATAAAGGATCTTTTGCTCGTCCCTACTCTACCACCACTTTCCTGAACATCGCATGTCCGCCCGATTTTACCTGAAAGATATAAACGCCCGCAGGCAGCCCGTCGAAGCCAAATTGCCTGCTCAGGCTGCCGGAGCGGAAGTCCACTTTCTCGTACATCAACCTCTGGCCGAGCACATTGGTAAAGGAGATTTCGAGCATGTCCATTGGCAGCCCCTGCAGGGTCATGGTAAAGTGGCCGCTGTTCGGATTTGGGAAAACCTGGAACCCGCTGACGCCGGGTATTTCATCCAATCCATTCAGTATAATATTGACCGTTTGCGTGGAACTTACAAAACCACATTCGTTGGTAGCAGTAAGGATCACTTCATATTCGCCAGCGGCAGCATAGGTGTGGACGGGGTTTTCCTCGTTGCTGGTCTTGCCGTCGCCGAAATCCCAGGTATAGCTGGTGGCGTTGACAGAATTATTTGTAAAAGCCAGTGTTCCGGCATTGGCAGCGTAGATGAAGGACACGGAAGGAATTGTGTTGACCAAAATGTAAGCCGTTTCTGTGAAGGTATCACTGCCCGATCCGTTGCCGGCCACCAGGGTCACATCATAAACGCCGGGCACATCGTATTTCACTTCCGGGTTCTCCTCGGTAGAGGTGGAGGGCGTGCCCCCCGGAAAGCTCCATTCAAACTGAGCGGCGTTTGCGGAGGAAAGGTTTTCAAAAACCACGACCAACGGGGCACAGCCGCTCGTTTCGTTGGCCCCGAAAGCAGCGACAGGCGCTTCGCCTGCCACCACTACCAGGTGCTCGACGACCACGCTGCCACAGTCGTTGGTGGCCGTGAGCGTGACGGTGTAAGCGTCGGGGGTAGCGTAGGTGTGTTCCGGGTTCTTTTCGGCGCTCGTCGTCCCATCGCCAAAGTCCCAGGAATAGGTATCGGCACCAATGGTCAAATTGACGAAGGTTACCGTGCTGTTGTTCACAATTTGGGTGAAACCAGCCGTAGGGGCAGCTTCCACAGTAATATAGGCTGGCTGTTGATAAACATCGTTACCGGCCGCATTGGCCACCGTAAGTTTTACACTATAAACACCGGCCGTATTATAGGTGACGACAGGGTTCTCCAGGGTGGAAGTGGCCGGGGTGCCGCCGGGAAACTCCCAGGCAAAGGAAGCCGCATTGGCGGAGGATTCATTGCTGAATTGCACTTCGAAAGGAGTACAGCCTTTGGTTATGGCAGCACTAAATGCAGCGGATGGTGGCGTCACGACCGTAAATTGGCCGTTGGTAGAGACAGACCCGCAGTCGTTGGTGGCGGTGAGGGTCACCCCGTAAGTCCCATCCTGCGAATACGTATGAACAGGTTGTTCTTCCGTGCCCGCCGTACCGTCGCCAAAGTCCCAAACATAGCTGGTGGCATTGACACTGGTATTGTCAAAAGTTACCGTCAACTCGTCAATATTGGCAGTGAAACCAGCATCTGGCACAGTGCCAACCGTGATAAAGTTGTTTTGGGTGGATGAATTGGTACCTGCCGCATTGGAGGCAATCAAGGTCACAGGATAAGTACCCGGCGTACTGTAGGTAATGCTTGGGTTTTCGGCAGTTGAAGTGGACGGGGTACCGCCGGGGAAGCTCCACTCAAAGCTTTCCGCATTGTCCGAAGATTCGTTGCTAAACTGTACAGTGAACGGTACGCAACCATTGGTGGCGCTGGCCGAGAAGCCGGCCTGCGGCAAGGTGGTGATTGTCACTTCTGATGAATAGGTGCTGCTGCCGCAAGCGTTGGAAGCAGTCAGTGTAACGGTGTAGGTGCCTTCATCCGGGAAAGTATAGCTTGGGCTCTCCTGGCTGGAAGTCCCACCGTCGCCGAAGGCCCATGCAAAGCTTGTTGCCCCACCTGTTGTATTGTTGGTGAAATTGGCCTGGAACACGTTGGTGCTTACATTAAAACCTGCATCAGGCGTCGTGTTGACGGTTATGAAATTTGTTTCCGTGTAGGTATTGGTACCTGCCGCATTGCTCACCGTCAACGTAACGGTGTAGTTGCCTGCCGACTGATAGGTCACGGAAGGGTTCTCCTCGGTAGAAGAAGCAGGTGTTCCGCCTGGAAAGCTCCAATTGTAGGTAGCGGCATTTTCAGAAGATTGATTATTGAACTGGATCGTGAGCGGCGCACAGCCTGAGGTGGCATTGGCCGAGAAACCTGCCGTAGGCGGCGTAACAATACTGATGGTTTGGGTCGTGGTCACCGTGCCGCAGGCGTTTGTCGCACTCAATATGACCGTGTAGGTTCCATCCTGCTGATAGCTGTGCGAGGGGTTGGCCAGGGCACTGGTACCGCCATCTCCGAAAGTCCATGCGTAACTACTGGCATTGGTGGAAGTATTCGTAAAATCAACCGCTGCCATATTGGCAACGTAGGTGAAACCGGCAGTTGCCGTGGCAGCGACCACGATAAAGTCAGTTTGAGTTGTAGAGTTGCTACCAGCCAGGTTGGCCACCGTCAAAGTCACAGTATAGCTGCCTGGTACATTGTAGGTGACGGTTGGGTTTTCGTCGGTTGAACTACCGGGGGTACCTCCCGGAAAGCTCCACTGAAAAGAGGTGGCATTGTTGGAAGATTGATTGCTGAACTGCACCGTGAGCGGGTTACAGCCAGTTGTAACATTGGCAGAAAAACCAGCCGTTGGCGCAGAAGTAATGGTAACGGATTGCGTCACAGAAACGTCCCCGCAGCTGTTCGATGCTGTCATTGTAACGGTGTAGGTTCCATCTGTTGAATAAGTATGCACCGGATTGGCGGCGGTACTTGTACCCCCATCCCCGAAGTCCCAGGCATAACTGGTGGCATTGGAAGATGAATTTGTAAACGTTGCGGTGAGGCCATTGAGGCTGCTGGTGAACGACGGTATGGCCACTGGATTAACTGTGATATAATTGATCTGAACCAATGTGTCGGTACCTGCCGGATTGGTCGCAATCAGCGTGACCGGGTAGGTTCCGGGATTTGCATAAACGACCGTTGGGTTTGCAGCGGTCGAGGATGCCGGCGAGCCGCCCGGGAACGACCAGTTGAAACCCGTGGCGTTGGCAGAAGATGCGTTTTGGAACTGGACGGACAGGGCAGGGCAGCCACTGGTCACATTTGCCGTAAACCCTGCCACGGGTGGCGTGAGGATAGAAATTGCCTGGGTGGCTGTGGCCGGGCCGCAGCCATTCGTAGCGGTAAGGGTAACCGTATAATTCCCGCCCACTGCATAGGTATGGACGGGATTTGCCGCCGTGCTGGTGTTGCCGTCCCCAAAGTTCCATAAATAGGTGACGGCGCCAACGCCATTGTTGTTGTTGGTCGAATTGGTAAACGTTGCCGTGCTTCCATTCACGGTATAGGAAAAAGCCGGGGCAGCAACAGTGCCAACAACAATGTAATCGTTCAGGGTGATCACATCGCTACCTGCGGGGTTGGATACCGTGAGCGTGACGTCATAAGTACCAGGGGCCGAATAGTTGACCATCGGGTTTTCCTGGGAAGAAACCGCCGGGGTGCCACCCTGGAAATTCCAGAGCCAGGAGGTGGCATTTGGTGTTCCGTTGCTTGAAAACAACACGTTCAAAGGCGCACAGCCGGTCGTCGGGCTGGCGCTAATGCCCGCTATCGGCGAAGTAAATACCGGGATGGTCACGACGAAAATATCGGTGCCGCAGTTGCCTGTTACCTGAAGGGAAACTTCATAGTACCCGTCCACAGAATAGGTGTGTACCGGACTCTGCATCGTGCTGACAGACCCGTCGCCGAATTGCCAAAACCAACTGGTCGCATTGGCCGAAGAAGTATTGGTAAAGAAGACGCTAAGCCCAACCTGCGACCAGGCAAAACTGGCCAGGGGCGCTGATTCGACCGTGATGAAATTGTTTTGGGTAAAAGTGCTGCTCCCCACCCCGTTGGTTACCGTCAGGGTAGCATCGTAGCTTCCCGCAAAAGCATACTGTACTGTTGGGTTCGGCAGGTTGGATGTGGCCGGCACGCCACCGGGGAAGGTCCAGCTCCAGGAAGCTGGTGAATTAGTGGATTGGTCCGAATAGGTGACAAACAAAGGCGCACAACCACTGGTGGGGCTGGCCGAAAAGGCTGCTACCGGCGGAAGCCCGGTAGAACAAAGCGTAAGGCAGGGCCGGTTTGGATAATATCCATTGATTTGGTTCAAAGACTGGCTCGACCAGGTATTGGTGTTGCTCACGGAAGGCGCCATGATGGTATTGCTGCCCGAGGGGTCGTGGCTGGCGCTGAAGTTGTGCCCAATCTCGTGGGCGGTCATTACCCGCAACAAATTGGCGTTGGAGGTAAAATCCTGCAGGCAATGGTAGCGGAAGCCGGTACAAACTGCACTCAACCACGCTATTCCGATGGTCGATCCGTCAAAGTTCCGGTTGGTCCAAAGCTGCCCAAGATCGTGGGTAGTAGAAAAACCAGATGGGCCCCAACTGGTAAACTGGTCGAGCAGTTCCCCGGCATCGGTGGTATTTGTCCAGGGATCGCTGCCCGGAGGGGCTACGATAAACTGTTCGACTATTTCAAAATGCAGCTCATCATTGAACTCATTGTCATAGTTGGTCTGCACGTTGAGCATCACACCCATAATGTGGGCGCCCACAGCCCCGGCCGAGCCGAATTTGTTGTGCATCAGCAAATCCGAAGCCTGGGCCAGTTCTATCTCGATGCACATGCCCGTCATCTCTGCCGTGCCTGGATTGCCCGGCACGGTTTCCCCGTTTCCATGATCTTTCATGTGGTGTTTCATTTCGTCGAAACCACAAGTGCTTCCCCCTTCCACCGGCTTAACCTTGGAGGCAGGATATACGACAAACTTGTCTTTCGGCTGCCCCGGCACAAAATACCAAAGTGGCTCAATGAAATAGTATTCATCGCCATTCTTGATAAAACCATAAATTAAGTCTTCATCAATGGTGAGGCTCACGGCACTTTGGCTGCCACCCTTGAGTTGGCCCTGGAAAGTAATGACTTCCTGACTCACCGGCGGGTGCTCCACGCCCTTGTCGGTCAGGATGGACAGGACGAAATTAGGGCTGCGCAAATCCCTGGGGTACAATGAAATGTCCCAATCATATTGGCTGCCAAGCTTTAGTTGGACCTCGGCAGAGGAACCTGCTTTTTTTACAAAACCGTCAAATGCCTGTACGTCTATTTGGTACAAATCCCACTCCCCGAACTGGGACTCCAGCTCGGGAAATTTGGGTTCGTTTTCGAGCGGGGTTCCCTTGAAAACCCCTTTTTGGGCAAAGGAAATAATAGCCAACAAGAGAAAAGTCAAAGTGGTAGCAAAACGACTCATGTGAATGTGGTTAATTAATAAGCTTAATGTTGATTATTTGTGCATGAAGAAGCATAACGCAACCAGCGAAACTAATCGGCTATGCCTTTAAGCGGTTCCAGTTTTAGGAATGATGAAGTTGCTGCTATTTGGCATTGAGGTGCAGAGCGGTCGGGAAGGTTTTCTATGGTCGGATGAAAAATAAAAAGCACGTAAAATTAGGATTAACTTTTTTTGTTGAAAACTATTACCAACACTGGATTAAGTAGTAGTTTGACAGGGTTTCAACATAGTTTGAAAATGGTTTGACTGTTGTAAATGGCTGAAAACCAACAATTTCAAACGACTTTCCAACAATTTCAAACAGCACCAAAGTGCCGGCTAATTTAGCCTGCCTACTTATCTTAATTTTGTCATGCTTACGACTTGCCTATCATTATGGTTGTGGGGGGCTTGAACGACCAGCAAAAACTTTGCTTAAAGACAGCCTGGATAAAAAATTTATAATGCAGGAATGAAAGGAAGATACAAATGGCAACTACTCTCTTTTGATAAAAACCAAAGCGTTTAGGTGGAAAAACTGGCTATCAGGTTGCACTACCGGTCATTTTACCCCTATCAGGCGATGTCCGACCGTTATTCTGCCGTATTTTTGCAGCAATTTTAAGGGAATCGAGCCCGGAAAGCTGTACGGGCAATGGAGGGTACGTGCCCTTTGGATATTACCATCAAATTTCAAAATACAAAACAATACCGCCGCCCCACCACCTTGACCGGTATCAAAACCATAAAATTTAAAAAAAAATACCATGAACCCGCAATTCCCGAAGTTGCTGCTCCTTATGCTCTGCATCTTTTCATTTTCCTGCCAAAAACCCCTCTTTCCGGACGATGATGGCCCTATCAGCAAAGCTGACTGGAAAGCCATTGATTTTCAGTGTGAACGGCAAATCCTTGGATTACATGCAACGCCGTTTGAATGGTACGCCATTACCGAAAACCAGTTCTTCCGCTTCGACGGCGAGGATGGCCTGCTGGAAATCCGCCCGCTGCCAACCGAATCGGGGGTAAAGGGGGTACCCGCTCTTTCGGACAATGCCTTTTTCCGCATGACCCTGAGCCAGGGCAACCGGCAGGTAATCGAATTCCACCACGCAAGAAACCCTGCCTCGTCAGTGCTCTTCCCCGTTGACAGCCTGGAAAGAGATGCCGGCACTTTCCTGGAAGTGGAATTCCTGTCGCGACAGCTCGGCGCCTTTAGCGGCGACGGCACCTTGTTCCTGCTGCCCGTCAAAGTGCTCCCGCAAAGAAATTACGCTTTCTACTTGTTTGAAATTCAGCAGCAATCTGCCCAAAACGCCTTCGCCTCGATAAAACTCGCCAAAAGGATAAATATACCGGGCATGGATGCTGAGTTGGCCAACCTGAAAAGCACCCGCTTCCTGGACGGCAATTTTTACGTGGCCTCGGCAGTGGGCGCTTGGCGTATCAGCCCCGCCGGGCAGGCGCTCCAGATATTCCCACAGTGGATGCTCGATTTTTTTTCTTTGAAAGGAACCCTCTATGCCACCGGCCTCAATTCCTTTGACCTGCACAAAAGCGCCGACAATGGCCTGACCTGGGAGCGCCTCAACCAAAATTCGGAAGTAAAATATGCCGAAACAGCAGACACGCTTGTTTTCTCGGAGACAACCTTAGGCAACCGTTACCAGGTTGTTTCAGCAGATTTCAAAAAGGCCAGGGACATTGAGCATCCGGCAGATGCGCCCACCGACCCTTCTGTTTTTTATTCAGTCTTTTTTTTTGGCGGGCGCTACTATTTCAGCATGGACAGAAAGGTATTTTCAATTTCACAAATAATCACCAAGTAGGTGTACTGGCTGTCAGTTTGGTTCCGCACACACACAAAAAAAGGCCTTCGGCAGTTGTTTGCCGAAGGCCTTTTTTGAAATATTGATTGAAAAAACCCTGGTTACTTCATCGTGATCATGTCGTGCATGATGTTCAGGGTTTCTTTCAGGTAAACATCTTTTTTCACCCCTTTGAGCCACTCGTCGTTGCGGGCCTTTTTGCTTTCGTCCGCTTCCACGGCAGAAATATCGGCGGCCAGGTTGCTGACCCCCGTGACCACTTCCGGCTCGAAGAGCTTCTCATAGGCCTCATCCTCCGCCTCGAACTTCCTGTCTTCGGCCAAATAATTATCAAGGTTCAGGGCATGTTCAGTATCCTCACGCTGTTGCTTGATACGGCGGGCCCTTTCGTCCACTTGTTTGAAGACATCGTTGTTCTTGATTCGATAGGCCGCCATTTCCCTGATTTTAGGCAGGTTGTGCAGGGAGTAAACTTTTTGGTTGTAGGGAACAGGATCTATTTGTGTCCATTGCATCGGGAAGTCTTCTTCCTTTTCACCAGTATCTATATAAAACCAGTTGTCGGGAATCAGGATGTCGGGTGTCACTCCTTTGAGTTGGGTAGAGCCGCCGTCCACCCTGAAAAACTTCTGCACGGTCAGTTTCACCTCTCCCAACGGTTTCACGTCTGAATTGCCGCGTATAACGGCATCAAGGTCGAAGAAACGCTGCACGGTGCCTTTGCCAAAGGTAGGGGACCCAACGATGATGGCCCGGCCATAATCCTGCATGGCTGCCGCCAATATTTCAGAAGCAGAGGCGCTGAATTGGTTCACCATGATGATGAGCGGACCAGCGTACTGCACTTTGGGGTCGTCGTCCGTCAATACCTCTGGGTTGCGGCTGCGGGATTTTACCTGCACAATAGGGCCTTCTTCCACGAAGAAACCGCCCATCTTCACTACATCGCGCAGAGAGCCGCCACCATTGCCGCGCAGGTCCAGGATGATTCCGTCCACTTGTGCCTGCTTCAGTTTTTCCAGTTCGATTTCAATGTCGTCGGAACAACGGCGGCCGTTCCTGTCCTGGAAGTCTGCATAAAATTTGGGCAGCCGGATATAGCCGATTTTTTCGCTTTGGGGGGTCTCGATGATGAGGGATTTGGCAAAACCTTCTTCCAGGATCACCACATCACGAACGATGACGATTTCTTCTGTGCCGCCATCTGCTTTTTTGACAAATAAACGGACTTTGGTTTCCGGTTTGCCACGAATCAACTGCACCACGTCATTGATGACCATGCCAGTAATGTCCGTCCATTCTGGTTCGTCGCCCTGTGCGACTTTCATGATCTTATCGTTTTCTTTCAATACACCTTGTTTCCAAGCCGGGCCGCCCACGATAATTTCGCTCACTTTGGTATATTCACCATCTGTCTGCAAACGGGCGCCGATGCCTTCCAGCCGGCCCGACATGCCTATGTCGAAATTCTGTTTGTCAATCGGTTCGTAATATTCGGTGTGCGGATCGAAGATATTGGTGAACGCATTGAGGTAGGTGCTGAGGTGATCGGTGCGCTTTCTTTTATCGAGGCGGGTGTACCAGCTGTCATAGACCTTGAGCACGTCTTTCCGTGCATCCTCTTCCAATTGCGCCATCGTTTTGTCCTTATAGTCTTCCTCCCCCTTTTCTTTCTTCTCCACATTGGTTGCCAAACGTGTAAGTGTTTCCCATTTGAGGGACTTGTACCAATAGTCCTTTAACGCTGCGTCGTCTGTGGCAAAACCTTTCTTTTCCCCATCGGTTTCCACGGATTCGTTCCCTTCAAAATTGAAGGGTTTTTCAAGGATTTCCCGGTACCAGGCTTGGGTCTTCCGGATGCCGTTCTCCTGAAGCGCTATGGCCATGTCCAGGAAAGTAAAGGCCCCTTCATTGGCCTGGTCGTCCAGTTTGTACTTCCAGGCGTCCAACTGTGCCACATCAGGTTGGGTCAACCAGCGGCGCCCACCGTCGAGCCGGTCGAGGAAGAGGCCATAGACCTTCTCCGAAAACTCGTCGTTAATGTCGAGCGGCTGATAGTGATAGTAGTTCAGTTCTGTCAGGATGGACTGCATCAGGGCTGCTTCTTTCTGGGCATTGTCCACGGGCGGGTAAAAGGCAAAGAACAGCACCACGGCTGCTGCCAGAGAAAGCAAAAGACCTCTGTTTTTCATAATCACTTGTTTTACAAGGTTTAATTTATTTTGAGTATTCGGCGTCGCCATTGTTGAGTCAAAGTTTTTGGAATGGCAGATCCGCTGCAATGGCTGCCATTTTCAAAAGGAGCGCTAAAGTTAGGCATTCCTTGCTGACCTTGCCAATGTACCTGCCATTTTGGGAAACCTTATTTTCCCAGCTTCCCAAAGGCGCAAACATCTGCTTGCATTTTTGGCACCATTAATATCTTTCTTTCGGGAAAATAGTTTGCCGCTTCGTATAAACTGCGACAACTTTAACGGTTTTTAACGGCGACATGTTTTCATAGACGCTTTTTTGGGGGAAAGGATTGCACGGAGAGGGAAATATGGCACTAACATGACGATGTTTTGCCAAAATGCTTGCCAGGTGTCAGTGGAGACAGGTACACGCCCTTCCCCATCCCCGGTCGCTATCTTTTAACATACAGCAGAAAAATAGCCGGCCGTTTGTGAAGATCAGGCAGATGCGCCAAATTGAAATCTTTTATTTTCCTTGAAACGATGAACTGGGACGGCAGCGTCAAATCCGCAGCGATGCAAAAATGGGTTTCCGGCAGCAACACCTGCAAAGCTTGGTCCACAACTTGCCGGTTCCTGTAAGGTGTTTCAATGAAGATTTGCGTCTGATTTTCCCTTTCTGATTGTTGTTCCAGCCGTTTCAGGTCTTTGCCCATTTCCGCTGCCTTGGCCGGGAGGTAACCATGAAAACAAAACCGCTGGCCGTCCATGCCGGCAGCCATGAGCGCCAGGAGAATGGAGGAGGGGCCAACCAGGGGAACGACTTCGATGCCATGACTGTGCGCCAAAGCCACCAGGGCCGCACCCGGATCAGCCACGCCCGGGCAACCAGCTTCCGAAAGGAGGCCGATAGATTCACCATTCAGGGCAGGCTGGATATACGCGTTCATTTCCTGCGCAGTCGTCCGGCTGTTCAGTTCATGAATGATGTATTCCTGGATGGGTTTTGGAGGATTGGTTCTTTTAATAAAATGCCTGGTAGTCTTTGCCCTTTCGGCCACCAGATAACTTAGGCTATGCAATACCCCGATAACATAAGGCGGTATGGTTTCTACGGCTTCTTCTCCAAGCGGGGAAGGGAGGAGGTATAGCTTTCCTTTAGTGTCCATCATTTTCTTTTTAGTAACGATGAAAAAATAACTTCACCATTTTGATTTTGAAAAGCCCAGCAATGGAGGTGTTTTTTAAAAATAAAATAGTCGTTTTATTTTTTCTTCGATCCTTAGCCAATTTTCCAAACTAAACTGCAGCGAGCCAGCACGATTCGGCCTTTGTAAACAGGCCAAGGTTGCCCAAACTCGCAACAACAAAAACACAAAAATCACTTCCAGCCATCCATCTTTGCCAAATTTAGCTACCTTTGCCCGCCTTTTCGGAAAGTTTCCCGTTACGATGGTCATTTTTCATTAAAATCTTTTGAAAACCAATCCAGTGGGACAGGAAGCCCGATAAGGAAATTTGACAAACCGGATAATAGTGCTTTTGAAGAAAAGCCCCTACCCGGTAAATTATTCAATCATCACTTCTAAGTTTTATGCGAAATTACGAAGTAACTTTCATCGTAGATCCAGTTCTGTCGGGCGATGAAATCAAAGCGACAGCCCAGAAGTATGTCGATCAGTTGCAGGAAAGCGGATGCAGCATCGTACATATCGGCGAAATGGGATTGCGCACGTTGGCCTACGAGATCAACAAGCGCCACTCCGGCTACTACTACTGTGTGGAGTTCCAATCCGAAACAGGCACCTTTGTGGCCCCGCTCGAACTGAGCCTGCGCCGGGACGAGCGCATTATGCGCTTCCTCACCATCACCCTCGACAAGTACGGCGTCAAGTACAATGAAGACCGGCGCAACGGCCTCATAGGCAAAGTGAAACGCAAGAAAAAATCAGACGCCGACGCTCCTGCCTCTGCGGTAGCCGCAGCCAAGCCAAAGGTAGCCAAACAGCCACCGCAGCAGCCCGACAACCTCAAGCGCATCGAAGGCATCGGCCCCAAGATCGCCGAAGTGCTCAAGGCCGCAGACATCAACTCCTTCGCCAAACTGGCCAGCATGACTTCCGAAGAAATCAAGGAAGTGCTCAATGCCGCCGGCGACCGTTTCAGCTTTCAGGATCCCACTACCTGGCCCGCACAGGCCGACCTCGCTGCCAAAGGCGAATGGGAAAAGCTCAAAAAATGGCAGGAAGACCTGAAAGGTGGCAAAGTCGTAGCCCCTTCTTCCAAAGGAGAAGGAGGAGAAGAAGAGTAGTGGTCGGGGGGGGTGGTTTTTGGCTAAATCCCCGGGTGCAAACAAATTAATTTTAATCAAAAATTTAAAAAATCATGGCCGCATCAAGAGACGATATCAAATTTCTCAGCAACCCGAATTTGGGCCAACAGCAGCGCAAATACTGCCGTTTCCGTAAGTTCGGCATCAAATACATTGACTACAAAGATCCTGACTTCCTGCTGCAATTTATCAATGAGCAGGGCAAGATCCTCCCCCGCCGCATCACCGGCAACTCGCTGAAATACCAGCGCCGGGTGGCCACCGCCATCAAGCGGTCCAGGCACCTTGCCATGCTGCCTTATGTGGCAGACATGTTGAAATAAGTTATGGTTTAGGCTTTATGGTTTACGGTTTATGGGCTGCACCCATAAACCGTAAACCATAAACCATAAAATTTTAAGAAAAATGGATATCATACTTTTAAAAAATATAGAAAAGGTCGGCAGGAAGTTCGAGATCGTGAACGTCAAGGCCGGCTACGGCCGCAACTACCTGATCCCGCAAGGGCTGGCCATCGTGGCCAACAAGGCCAACCGCAGCAACCTCGACAGCTACAAACGCCGGGAGGCGTCCAAGCTGACGAAAATGATCGACCAGTTTAAGGCCATTGCCGAAAAGGTAAAAGGCCAGGAACTGACCATCGAAGTAAAAGCCGGCACCAGTGGCCGTATCTTCGGCAGCGTCACCAATCTCCAGGTTGCCTACGCCCTCAAAGCGCAACTGGATGTAGAGGTGGACAGGAGGGACATCATCCTGCCGGAACATATCAAGGAAGTCGGCCACTATGTAGCCGAGCTTGATCTGCACCCCGATGTGGAGGCAAAAATTGCCCTGAACGTGATTGCCGACGATCCGACGATTACCAGCGCCATCCAGGCCCACCGTGCCAAGAATGCAAAGGACGCCGCTGATGCGGCAGAGGCTAAAGTCGTCGCTGATGCAAAGGCAGCCGCC
Source organism: Lewinellaceae bacterium (assembly GCA_020636005.1). Taxonomy (GTDB): domain Bacteria; phylum Bacteroidota; class Bacteroidia; order Chitinophagales; family Saprospiraceae; genus UBA6168. The sequence continues at coordinate 2,367,229 of JACJYR010000001.1, read as the reverse complement.
GAAGCAAAAGAAGCGGTGGAAGAAGCCGTCGAAAGCTCGGAGGAGTAATACTTCGGATCTTAATACCCTGCGAAAAGCCCGTCCAAATTTGGACGGGCTTTTTGTGTTTTACCCATTCAGGAACCTGTCCAGATCCTCCTTCTTTGAAAAAACCACCAGTAAATCCCCTTCCTGTAGCAAAGTGTCAGGCGCAATGACCCCGATAGCATCGTTCACCTCCCTGGTAATACCAAGTATGTTTTTCCGTTTTATCCGCCTGATAATGGTGATGATATTCATGCTGAAATGTTGGCGGAACTTACTCTCGCCTACCGTTTTCCCCACTAATTCCTTGGGAATGGCCACTTCGTAAATGGAGTATTTTTCAGAAATCTCAAAAGAGTCAATGATTTGGTGCAGTTCCAGGCGCTTGGCCAGCCGGTAGGCTGCTTCTTCTTCCGGGTGGACGATTTCATCCACGCCCATCGCTTCCAGAACGTTGTGGTGCAGCACGTTGATGGCACGGCTGATAAGCCGCTTGGGCCTATTCTGTTTCATCAGGGCAGTGGTCAGGATGGAGTTGCCCTCATCCTCCCCAATGGCCACTATCACTACATCGGTCTCCTCCACCGGCAGGTTTTTGACCGCCAACGGGTTGGTGGAGTCGAGGTTGATGGTGAAAGTCACCCGGTCTTTCACAGCCTCGGTTTTTTCGGGCCGCTTGTCCACTCCGATTACCTCGTGGCCCATTTCCGTAAGCTTGATGGCCAGGGCCGCACCGAAATTGCCCATGCCAATGATGATGAATTTCATGATAGTCATTTGGTGAACCAGGGAATTGGCAGGAAAACCTGCCCGATTAATCAATTCCCTTATCAAGTAATTATAACATTTTCAACCGGGTAGCTGTACAACTTTGCACTGCCTGCTTTTTTCAGAATCCCCAATAGAATCGTAAATGCACCCACCCTGCCGATGAACATGGTCAGGATCAGCACCGATTTGCTCAAATCGGTCAACTGAGGGGTGATGCCTAGCGATAAGCCTACTGTACTGAAAGCGGAAAAACATTCGAATACCACCTTTTCGAGCGGCATTTTATCTTCAAAAACAACGATGGCAAATGTAGCAACGCCCAGCACTATCAGGGAAAGGCAAATGATGATAAAGGCCCGCATGATGGATTCCATGGCGATTTCCCGCCTCCCAAATTCAATGCTTGACTGGCCTTTGGCAATGTGATAGATGCCGAGCGTGGCCACGGCTATGGTCGTAGTTTTAATGCCACCCCCGGTCGAGCCGGGCGATGCCCCAATCCACATAAGGAGCAGGGTAATCATGATGCCTTCATGGGTTAAGTCGGCCATGTTGATGTCATTGAAACCAGCGGTGCGGGTGGTTACGCTGCAAAAAAAGGCCGTGACCCATTTGCCCATCCCGCTGTGTTCATTGAGCGATCCATTCAATTCTGTTAAATATAATACGACCGTGCCGAACACCAGTAAAATGGCGGTGGTCGTAAGTACGATCTTAGAGTTCAGGTTAATGATCCACGGTTGGAACCGATAGGGTTCCAGGTAAATCAACTGCCTTACCCTGGCCCGGACACGCTGCCGGAAATAGTTGACAAGGTTGAAGGAAATATTGAAGCCCAACCCACCAAAAATAATAAGGAGGGCGATGATGAGCTGAAACGGGTAGTTCCAACGTAGCACCTTGTCGTACAGGCCGTCGGCCCGTAGTTGGAAGCCTGCATTGTTGAAGGCAGAAATGGAGTGAAACACGGAAAAATAGATGCGCTCGCCGAGGCCGCCGTCAATGTCGCCAGGGTGCAGGGAAAAGAACAGGATGACGGCCCCTACCAGTTCGACGGCCAACGTAAAGGTGACGATTTTTATGATGGCTGAAAAAACACCTTGTATAGTTTCCGCTCCGATGACATCCTTGTAGATCATTTGGTTGCGGAAAGAAGTTTCACCCTTAAAGAAAAAACCAAAGAAGCTGGTAAACGTCATCACGCCCAGGCCGCCCAGGGAGATCAGGGTCAGGATGACGTTTTGGCCAAACTGCGTGAAATAGGTGCCCGTGTCCACCACTGTCAGGCCTGTGACACAGACGGCACTCGTACTGGTGAAAAGTGCGTCCAGGAAATCAATCCCCTTATACGTTGATATGGGCAGCATGAGCGCAAAAGCACCTATCAGTATCAGCAGGATGAAACTGAAAATAAAGAGCAGGGGAGGGTTCACGTTCAGCCGTTCCAGGGCGAGGCTGCGGCGGGAGATTTCCACCAGGAAAATAAAGGAGATGGCCAGTTGCAGGAAATCCCTGGAGGTGATGCTTTCCAGCGAGAAAACCCCGCTCTGCGCCAACAGCATGACCAATATGAACACTACCTCGATGATGGAAAGCCACCTGTCCCGCTTTTTATTGAAAATAAAATGATCGAGGTAGGCCCGCAGCGAAAACAGGAGCAAAAAGGCCACCAGGCAAACGTGATAAAAAATATCGAAAGCATTGTGCCAGTCGCTATGGATACCGCCCACATCTACGAAAACGGCCATGAAACCCAGCACAGCCATTGCGAAGAGCAAGTTGTCCACAATCCACCGTTTTTGAAGGCGGTTTTGTTTTCCTCTGAAAAATGATTGATAGTCCACTGCGCAAATAACCGGCATTTATTGTTGGAGGGAACGGTCGTGAATAGGCTGTTCGATTCAACCCTTTTTTAGGCCGGTAAAAAGTGGGGCAAATGTAAAGTTTACCGCAACAACGTCACACTGACATAAACTTACTTTTCGGCGAAACCCTGCCCTGAAGGAACAGGGATGTATGCCAGCGCTGCAAATTGCTAACGCCTGGTACTTTCATCTGCTATTCGTCCACCCACAGTGGTTAGCAGTGTTTAAACTGCAAGCAGACAGGTTTTGCTTTTTTTTGCATGGGACAGATAGTAAAATGCAGTTTTTTTTACAACGGGTAAACGACAACCTTACCGGTTGATAATAACCTTTCCTGTCTGCACGGCATGACCGTCTCTTGGCCTAAGTTCCCAATAATAAATTCCATTAGAAAAATCATCTAACGTGAATTTGTGGGTGGGTCTTTCTGCATCCAAGTTCCATTGCCTTGTTTGCTGACCAATGCTGTTGTACAAAAGAAATATGCCGGATATCGGTTTATCGGAAAAGGAGGCCAATTGCAATACATCTGTAGCCGGATTGGGAAATACCTGAATTTGCTTGCCCCTTTCTTTTACCTGATCAATACTTGTGACAGGCGCATCTATCCCCAAGGTATCGCAGGGGCTGTCCGGCACGTCGTACAGGCGGTAGTTTGGGTAATAGGGCAGCCAAGTATTGGGATAGCTCACAGAGAATTCATACCCGCCATATTCAAAATCACAAGCATTGCCCACTGCATCGGGATGGTGGACAACATCAAAAGCCATGGAATCGTAATCGGCAATATAAATTTTACCATCGGGGCCAAGCAGCATGTTTGACATGCCACATGTATATGGTACAGGGGAGAAACAAGAGGCCAATATGGTTTCGGAAGCGGTTATATCATTTGCTTCCGTGTCGTATTGAACAAGTTCTATGTCAGCATCAGGCTCATTGAAGTCCTTGAATCTGCTTATGTACAAAAACCTTCCGGAAGGTGAAAAGGCAACACCTTGAGCCACAGTGCTTGGGCCATTTGCGGTTAGGGTGTGATCTATAAGAACAGGATTGCTCAATAGCCCGGAGCACCGGTCAAAGTCGAATAATTGTATATAGTTGAACTGGTCATAATCAGCAAACTTAGCGCCGTCAAGCGTAAATATCCTTTGACCGTAGGCATAATCAAAAAAGTTTTCCGAAGGCCCTTTGAACCCAATGCCGCTCTGCTCCCATGGGCCAGACACACCATCGGGCGTGAGAAGGAAACGGTAATAGACAGGTTTCATGTGGTGGGGCAATATGACCCACCAATCACGCCCATTGCCGTGGCGCACAGCAGTGGCCTGGTTGAAATTGAGAAACTCATCCCCCTCAATTAGGGTGATGTTTTTTTCCAGGACTTTGCCCAAGCCACCATTATAGCCAAAGTCAATTACAGAATATAAGAGTTTAGTCTGGGAGGCTGTAATAGGCGTTAAATCAATGAACATGTGGAACAGGCAATAGCGGTCAGGGTTATTTGGCATGGGCAGAAAAAAAGCACCTTGAGGGACAAGATAACTTACTCCTGCGGCTGCGCTGGCATTAGCCCATGCGCCTGAGTTAATACTGTCTCCGTTTTCCATTAATTCCCCTAGCTTATTTGCAATCCAAATCCCGTTCGTGTAGGCAAGCAGGTTTCCATCTTTATCGCAAAGAGAGGCGTTTGTTCCCCCGCCAAGGTACATCTCCCTTTCTACAGGAACAGATAATGGAGGATCATGATTGAAGTCCAACTCCGAAGCCAATGGTTCACCCAAGGTATGGCTTATAGTCCATATATAGTCATGCTTTTGGCCATGAGCTAAAAAAATATGGAGACAGGCAATGAGCAAAAGTATATGTTTCATGATTTGAAGAATTGGCAGAGAAAAAGAGGCCATGCAAAGACAGATTGGAATCCCTTCGTTGCATGGCCCCTATGGTTGTTATCCTTTAAAATTTGACCAGTTTTTCTATTTTATGGAAATCGCCGTCCACCGTTAGCCTAACGAAATAGATCCCAGCGGGCAGGTTGTCCAGTTCCAAAGTGCCTGTTTGGCTGGAGATAGGATACATTGCGGCTATCCTCCCAGTTTGATCCAATACAACAATTTCACCTGCACTGCCTTTTTCTAACTGGTATTCAACCCGGCAGGTGCCAGCAGTTGGATTTGGGGACAGGGTAAAAGCATTCACCTCTATTTTTTGCTGCTTGCCTTCCCGCAAGCCGATTTCACATTCCTGTGCCTCAATGGTCGTGCTTGTCAGGTTGCCATACAGCCCTATAGCCCAGTGGACGGCCCTCCCGCCTTCTTCCGGGCATTGCAGGGCCATGTTTTCCAGGGCCTGCAACTGGGCTGGGCTGGCCTGTACATTATCCTTACCCACGGTGTTCAGGAAAATGTCGAAGAATTGCTGCTCGTTGAGTTCAAAGGTTTCCGTTGCTGAAATTGCAGCATTATCAGTGAGCAGGCTTTCGGCAGCCTGCACCCTTGCATCGTGCAGGGCGGTATAGATAGCTTCATTTTCCAGGTTTTTCGTTAGGATGACGTCCAACAAATCCTGGCGATCTTCCAACAGTGTTTCATATTGGAGAGAGGAAGGGTCTTCCGGGAGCGCAGCATCTATCGCCTGCATTTGTTCTATGCCCGATTGGATGGCCGCTGTGTTGGCGTCAAGGATTGCCTTTACACTACTTTCGATTTCATATAAGGATTGCACACCTTTCCCTATTTCGTAAAAATGCCCCATCGGTGTATTCGCCTTCGCATCTACAAATGACTGCATCATCGCATTGCCTGTGAGCAGGGAAGGGTTGTCCTTCAACTTGGTGTAAAGGTATTTTTCAGCCGACCACATCATGCCGTCCGTACCACCCATGCCGCCATCAGCTATGATAGAATCACCATAATTCAATATTTCGCCAGCGAAGAATGAATTGCAGTTGGGGTCTGCCGGGCACGGTGGAAGGATAGTTGAGTTAAAAAACCAGTTAGTGGTGTTAATAGACGGGGGGAATTCAATCGTGCCTGGCCTTGCCCAGTATTGGTTTGAAATAGGATTGCCTCCATCATGTTTGGCTGCAAAGTCTAAATAGGTTCCTTCCCAAGTATTTCCTTTATTCGCTTGTAGCCCAGTTATGGCAGAACCGGTATAATATAACCCATTGCGTTGTGTGCCTGCAAAATGATTGCACCTAAAATCCACATTCATCCCACAAGTGCCTTGAAAAGCAGTGCCTTTTTCAAAATTTACAGTGAGGTTATCATAAATGATATTGTCAATGGAGGCATTGTACCGCATGGCATCTATTGTTGGGTTCAAAGTCCCTGTGGCCACTGGCCCTGTGATAATATTGCAATGGATTAAGTTTTGGAACCCCCCGCCCATATACACACCATACAGCCCGCCCCCTGACGGGAGCTGCGCATTCAGGGTATTTATTGTTATGGATGTCCACTAAATGGTATTGGGTAACGTGGATGCAACTCCGGCCGGCCTGTATCGTAATGTCGGGGTTGTTTCGGATAGTCACATTGTTGGCATCCGGGATCATGTCAAAATTTCCCCGCAGGATGATGCCGAAGCCAGGTTTCGGTACAGGCTGATTTACAGTGATACGGTTGTTTTCCACCAGATGGGTGGTTAGGGCGGTATTTTTGTCTTCCAGCCAAATCCCGGCGCTCCCCTCCGGGTCGTGCCCATAATCAACTTCGGAATGTATTTCGTTATCGGTAAGGGTGGAAGTGATATTGCCCTTGACGCTTTGGATGCGGATACCAGTCTCCACCGTTGACATGAAATTTTGCCGGCCTGTCACTGTACTTCCGGCAGCGCCGCCTACGGATTCGGCATAGATGCCCACCTCGCACCCGTCAAAGGTAGGATTGCCGGAAAGGGTTTGGCCAAGGCCCTGTTGATCCAAGAAATGGGAGCCTTCATTGTCGAGAAAGTAAATGCCATGCCCGCCTAAGTTGACAGGATAGCTGCCCCGTAGCATGTTCCGGAAGCGGCACATCCGGATGCCTGGCTGAGACTGCCCACCGGTCACAGACTGGGCATTAGAGTTGACCATAAAAATCCCATTGTGGAGGCCGTCAAACGTGTTGACCACAGCAGTGGTAGCTGGCACCCTGAAATTATTGACGTCCTCAAGGTAAACTCCCGCCCAGCCCAACTGCTGGAAGAATTGGCTCCCGCTTGGGTAAAATGGATCTGCGACCACCTCTGGGTTGCACCAGCCTTTAAGGCCACTTGTGGTTGTAAATGTGTTGGCGGAAAAAGTATTTGCACCGTCCGGGATGATGAAATCCCCTATCCCCATTATGCCTATATAGTTGTCTGAAAAAGCTGTGAGGTTAAGCGAGATGTTCGAACTGCTAAAAGGCCGCACTGCGTAGAGGGCATCCTTCAAAGCCGCCCGTCCTGTTCTCAAAACCCCTAACGTGTAAACATCAATTCCCCGCCACATGCAGGGACATTCATCTGCAACGCCAACGGTTGTTGATTGAAGGAGTGACAATACCCGGTGATGAAAGACATTAAAGCCACCGCCCGGTGAAACCGCTATCTGTGCGGAAGTAAAAGTAAAGCTTTTGTTTACGTTTACCCTTCCATATACATAAACTCTGTTAGATAAGCCAGAGCCCGTGAAAGAGGTTCCGGGGAGGGAGGTAAAATCTGTCAAATTTGAAACAGAACCATCTGTGTTCCCAATGAAAATGCCTTGCTGGCAGTTGGCATGTGTTAGGTTGGCGGTCCATTGTCCGATACCTGGTACTGTTAAAGTTACGGTAGTCGTGCCATTTATGTTGGCATAAGTATTTACATTGGTATAGCAATGTTCCACAGCTGAACAGTAACAAGACATCGAAGTACCGTCCCCAAAATCCCATTGCTGGAAAATTTCCGGGCCGAATGGGCTGGTAAATTGGTAGCAAAGTCCACCGCAATTCTGCTCGTCACAACCAACCTGGATGGTTTGGGAGTGTAGGGATAGGCTGAAAGTCATAAAAAGAAAGAAATAGGGGCATATCTGGGCAATGATGGGATTGAACAGAAAACAATTTTCACACGTCGTGTGTGTGTGTGTGTGTCGGCACACCGAAAAGAGAAAGTATCTTATTCATGTCAGAAGGTTTAAAAAATTTAGGAAGGAAAAATCAAAAGATTCAGGAATTACAGGTCGGAGGCATCAAAAGTAGCGGGTAGCGTGGTCGTCGTTTTTACGGGGCGGCTCCACGGCGGTCGTTCTACGGTCTCATCGGGCAGGTGTGTAAAATTCGTCCAGAAGTCACTGCGTAATCGGTGTATTCAAAGGTACGTATTGACAAGAAGCTTATAGATGGAGTGTAAGGTAGCCCATCCCAACTAAAAATAAAAGACCGAAAAGGGCGGTGATAGGAAATTTAACATTTACCAAAAAGCAAATGCATAGAGGCTGACAATTGGCAGGGCCAAAATATTTCGGCAGCACCCCCAAAGACTATAACACCTTCCCCTTACCTTTGCCGCCCGTGACCAACCTCGACCGCATCCTTGCCCTCTACCGGGACGACCGGCGCACCAGTAAACTGGTCGAAGCACTCCGCTCCGCCGACCGCCGTCCGCCGTCCGCCGTCCGCCTCTCAGGGTTGGCCGGCGCGCAGGAATCCTTTGTCTTTGCCGGCGCTTACCTGGCCGATCCCCGACCACAATTGTTTATTGCCAACGACAAGGAAGAGGCCGCCTATTTTCAAAACAACCTCGCCAACCTCCTCGAAAAAAAGCCCGTCCGCTTTTTCCCCGACTCCTTCAAGCGCCCGCTGTATTTCGAGGAACTGAACAACACCAATGTACTGGAGCGCACGGAGGCCATCAACAAAATCATCTCCCCCACGGCCTCACCCGAAATTCTTGTCACCTATCCGGAGGCTTTATTTGAAAAAGTAGTGGCCCCGCAGGTGCTGGAACAGGCCCGCATGGAAATAGCGCAAGGCGCAAAACTGGATGTGGATTTTATTATAGAAATGCTGGTGGAATATGGCTTCCGGCGGGAAGACTTCGTCTATGAGCCAGGGCAGTTTTCTATCCGGGGGGCCATCATTGATATTTTTTCCTACGGAAATGACTACCCATACCGGGTGGAGTTGTTCGACGAAGACGTGGAGAGCATCCGCACCTTCGACCCGCTCACGCAGTTGTCAGTACAGAACATTGCGAGGGTTTCCATTGTGCCGAACATCAACACCAAGTTCAACCGGGAACAGAAAGTGTCGCTGTTCGGTGTGTTGAAACCAGAAACGGTGGTGTGGGTCAAAGATTTCGAGGGGCTGGTGGAGCAACTGCAAAAGTGCTTTGAAGAAGCAGAAAAGTTCGCCAAAACCCTTCCCCTGCTGGACGACAGCGAACTGGGCGAAATCTTCCGCGACCGTGCCTTCATCCGCCCCCACGAGGTCATTGAGGACATCCGTAAATTCAATATAATTAGTCTTCAGTCCACAGTCTCCAATCAGCAGTCCGGATCAGCCGAACCTCAAAATCCTCTCATTCTCTCCTTCTCTCATGCTCTCATTTTCCAAGGCAGGACCCAGCCCAGTTTCAACAAAAACTTCTCGCTGCTCATCGAAGACCTGAACGGCAATGTGGCAAAGGGCATCGAAAATTTCATTTTCACGGACAACCCCAAACAGATTGAGCGCTTCTACGCCATTTTCGAGGATCTGGACGCCCAGGTGAAGTTCGAGCCGGTGATGAAGGCCATCAACGAAGGCTTTGTGGACTTGGACCTCAACATCGCCTGCTACACCGACCACCAGATTTTCCAGCGCCACCACCACTACCGCCTGCGGCAGGGCTTCACAGCGGACAAAGCGCTGAACCTGAAACTGTTGCGGGAACTGCAGCCCGGCGACTTCGTGGTGCATATTGACCACGGCGTGGGGCGCTATTCCGGTTTGGAGAAAATAACCGTAAACGGCCACACGCAGGAGTCGGTGCGCATTTTTTACAAAAACAACGATGTGCTCTATGTGAGCATCAACTCGCTGCACAAAATCTCCCGCTACACCAGCAAGGACGGTACGCCCCCCTCGCTCAGCAAGCTGGGCTCCGACACCTGGCAAACCCTGAAAAACAAGGCCAAGAAGAAGGTCAAGGACATAGCGAAGGAACTCATCAAGCTCTACGCCCTGCGCAAGGCCGCCCAGGGCCACGCCTTCCCGCCCGACAACTACCTGCAAACGGAACTCGAAGCCTCCTTCATCTACGAGGACACGCCCGACCAGGAAAAGGCGACCATTGACGTAAAAGAGGACATGATGAAGCCCCACCCGATGGACCGGCTCATCTGCGGCGATGTGGGTTTTGGGAAAACAGAAGTGGCCATCCGGGGCGCGTTCAAGGCTGTGACAGACGGCAAGCAGGTAGCCGTGCTCGTGCCGACCACCATCCTTGCCCTGCAGCACTACAAGACTTTTTCCGAGCGCTTGGCCGAGTTTGAACTGAACATCGAATACGTCAACCGTTTCAAAAGCGCCAAGGAGAAAAAGGAGATTTTTGAAAAACTGAAAGAGGGCAAAGTGGACATCATCATCGGTACGCACGCCCTGCTGAGCAAGGAGGTGAAATTTAAAGACCTCGGCCTGCTGGTGATTGATGAAGAACAAAAGTTCGGCGTGACGGCCAAGGAGAAACTGCGCAACCTGAAAGTGAACGTGGACACCCTGACCCTCACGGCAACGCCCATCCCCCGCACCCTGCAGTTCAGCCTGATGGCCGCCCGCGACCTTTCCATCATCCGCACGCCACCGCCCAACCGGCAACCTATTCATACGGAAATGAGGGTATTCAGCGAAGAGGTGATCAAGGATGCCATCTACAAGGAAGTGTACCGGGGCGGGCAGGTTTTTTTCGTCCACAACCGGGTGAAAACGCTGCCCGACATCACCGCCCTCATCAAGCGCCTCTGCCCCGATGTGGACGTGCAACTGGCGCACGGCCAAATGGAAAGCGACACGCTGGAATCTACGCTGATAGATTTTATTGATAAAAAATTCGACGTGCTCGCCTGCACCAACATCATCGAGACTGGCCTGGACATCCCCAACGCCAACACGATGATCATCAACGACGCACACCTATTTGGCCTCAGCGACCTCCACCAACTGCGGGGGCGCATCGGGCGATCGAACAAAAAGGCGTTTTGCTACCTTTTTTGCCCACCGACCTCGGTGCTCACGCACGACGCCCGCAAGCGCCTGAAGACCATTGAGGAATTCAGCGATCTGGGCAGCGGTTTTGAAATCGCCATGCGCGACCTCGACATCCGGGGGGCGGGCAACCTGCTCGGCGCAGAACAAAGCGGCTTCATCGCCGATATTGGCTACGAAACTTTTCAGCGAATCCTCGAGGAAGCCGTGCAGGAATTGAAAGAGACGGATTTCAAAGACCTATTCAAAGAAGAGTTTGACAAAAAGAAAAGCTACGTCAGGGACGTGGTGATCGACACCGACGTGGAAATGCTCATCCCCGACGACTATGTGAGCGCCGTGCAGGAGCGCCTGAGCCTTTACACAGCCCTCGACCAAATTGAAACCGAGGAGGAACTGATAAAATTCGGCGAGCAACTGCGGGATCGGTTTGGCAAAATACCCGAACAGGTGAAAGAGCTGTTCGACGGACTGCGGCTTCGTTGGGTGGCGAGGGAACTGGGCTTCGAACGCATCATCCTGAAAAATGGCAAACTGCGATGCTATTTTGTGGAAAACCCCCAATCGCCCTATTACGACAGCACAATATTCCAACGGGTGTTCCAGTTTATTGGCACACTCGGCCAGAAGAACGGACTGGGCATCAAGAAATCAACCCGGAGCCTCATCATGACACGGGACGAGGTACGAACCCTGAAAGGGGCGAGGAAAATCCTGGAGATTATAAAGGCAGCCCTCGCCCCGCAGCCCGTTTAGGAACTTTTAGTGGGCAATAATTGAAATTTCTTAAATTCGCCCTGCTTTCCTCATCTAACTGGCCTCACCTATCCCCTGGCGACCCATATTCTTTACCATAATTTCCCGAACACTTTTTGTTAAGGGCACTGCCCCTGAACAAACACAATGACCATTATGAACAACCTCATCCTGCTTTGCATCCTGTTTTTTCCCATCCTCTGCGCAGCACAGCAAAAGGTAGAAGCTGGCATTTTCGGCGGCTTTGCCAATTACCAGGGAGATCTGGTGTCCGACCCGATAGCCCTGTCGGAAACGAAAGTGTCTTATGGCGCTTTTCTGCGATACCAGGTTTCCGACAAGTTGAAGGCAAAAATCAATGTGGTGTTGGGCTTTATTTCCGGTGCGGATAAAAACGACAAGAAAGGTTCCATCCGCCCGCGGGGCTGGAGTTTTTCTTCCAACCTCCTGGAGGTGAGCGTAGTCGGCGAGTACCACCCCTTTGGCAGAAAGCGGTACGGCGAAACGGGCCTTTTCCGGCGGCAGGTTTCCCCTTATGCCTTTGCTGGCTTCGGCATGATCAACGCAAACCCAAAAGTCTCGGTGACCGACCCGAACGATGCCGCCCTTTTCCCCGAGTCTGATTTCAACGCAACCTCGCTCTGTTTCCCGGTGGGGCTGGGGGTGCGCGTAGATTTGCTGGAAAATATTTCCATCGGCTTCGAGGGCGGCTGGCGGCCAACCTTGTACGACTACCTCGATGGCGTAAGCCAAACGGGAAACCCGGACGGCAAGGATTTGTACGTTTTCTTCGGGGCAACCCTGTCCTACTTTTTTGGCTCGATTGAGAGTTTCGATTTTGGCCAATAGACTTTATTCCAAGGCAAGAAGTAGCAAATTAAAGGAGCCCAACTGATTGATCATCAGTGTTTAAATAATTTCTAATTTCTCAATTTCCAGTTTAGGGATAAATTCAAACAGGTCAGCCTCTTTCCTTTTTCAAACTATCAAGTGCGCTTTTCCTTCTTCAACAGGTCGGTGGCCACAGCGTCCAGTTCTGTGTAAAACGCCTCGCCATATTTGCGGACAATGGCTTCTTTCACAAAGCGGTAGATGGGCAGTTGGGCGGCCTGGCCAGCCTGGCAGGCCGGGGAACAGATGTCCCAGCGATCGTAGTTCAGCGCCTCGAAGCCCACCGCCTCGTTCCTGGCCACCCGCACGGGATAAAGGTGGCAGGAAATGGGCTTACGGAAGTTGGTGGCCCCAGCTTCCCAGGCTTTTTCGATGCCGCATTTGGCGATGCCTTTTTCATCGAAAGTCAGGTAGGCACAGGCACCGTCTTCCAGCAGGGTGGTGCCGAAGCCGTCCATTTTGTCGAACCAGGTGAACAGGCCTTTTTCCTCCAGCGCTTCGATGCCGGCTGGCCGGAGGAAAGGTTTTACCTCCCCGTACACCTGCCGCAACGTTTCCAGTTCTTCGTCTTCCAGGGGGGCGCCGAAATCGCCTTCCCAGCAGCAGGCTCCTTTGCAGGCATCCAGCTTGCAGAGGAACTGCTCCCGGAGCACATCGTCGCTGACGAGTATTTCCTGTATGATGAACATAAAAACAAGGTTGGATGGCTGGATGGCCGAATGGCTTCAACCATCCGGCCGCCCATTATTTTTTCTCTTCGATTTTCATATTTCCAAACATGGCGGCCACCTCTGGGTTTTTTTCAAAAAAATCCTTCAGCATCGGCTCGTCCAGCAGGAAGGTAATGCGCTTGCCAAACTTGCCCGGCACTTTCAGGTAAACCCGCATCAGGTGGAACAGGCCCATGTCCCGCTCTGTCATCCTTTCGATGTTGTGGTAGGGGTACCGGTAGGTCTTCACGTAGTTGGAGGCATAGAGGTAGAGGTCGTCCAGTTCTACCCGTTTCAACTTGAAAAAAGTGAGGTAAAAGATGGCCGTCCAAAGCAGGAAAAAGAGGGTCCAGCCAATTCTGAAAGCGCCGTGCGGCCATCCGCCAATGCGGATATCCACCATCCATACGGCCACGGTGAACACGCCGAAAAATACGATCCAAAAAGTCGGAAAGAATACCTTGAGCAAGAGGGTAGCGTTGGAAGATATGCGTTGCATTTATGGTAACTGGTAAATGATGAACGGAAACTGGTGATTCTGGTGGGGGCTGCCCATTCTCCAATTACGTCTTCATCAAAGCTTTTTCTTGTTTTTCCACCCGTTTGGCAATGGTGATGCTCACTTCGTACAGCAATATCAGCGGTACGGAGATCAACACCTGGCTGAAGACATCCGGCGGGGTGATAATGGCGGCGACAATCACGATAACGACTGCAGCATGGCGGCGGTAGCTTTTCATAAAAGCCGATGACACGATACCCAATTTCGTTAAAACATAAACTGCCACCGGCAACTCAAATATCAAGCCCGTGGGCATCGTGAGCATGACCATATAACCGATGTAAGAACTCAATGAGGGAAACGGGGTGACACCGGGCAGGTTGTAGCCGGCGAGGAAACTCACCGCAAACGGCGCAACGATATAATAGCCGAAGAGGACGCCCAAAAGGAACAAAGAAGAGCAGATGCCCACTGCATAACGGGTCAGTTGGCGCTCTCTTTCATACAGCCCGGGTTTAACAAACTTCCAGATTTCCCAAAAAATAAAGGGGATGGCCCCGATGACGCCCAGCACGAGGGACACCTGGATGTGTACCAAAAACGGTTCGCCAAAATTGGGCGTAACGAACTGAAAATCAGGGGGTGCGATGCAAAGGGTTTCGCCGATATTCGCCCAGTGGGAAAATCTGCACAGCAAAATATAAGTGATAAAATCCGGTTGCTTTGGCCCGAAGATGACCGTGTTGAAAACAAAATCTTTTGCAATAAACACTGCTATGCCGATGACAAATACGGCCACCACGGACCGGAAAATGTGCCAGCGCAATTCCTCCAGGTGGTCGAAAAAGGACATCTCTTTTTCTTCCGCTTTTTCACTGTTTTTCGGTGAGTCTATGCCGAGTTGATCGAGTGCCATGTTCAGTAGGCTATGTGCGGCAGGGTGCCATTGGTAAAGATTTTCCCATCATCCATTGCTGTTGGCAGCCTGCCGGCGATGACAGGGGCAAAAGTAAGAATTGCCAGCAATGCCGGGAGGGAAGTTCGACGAGTGTTTCGGTGATTGTGTGTTTAGGTGTTTTTAAATGTTGGTTTTCAACAGTTTATGGGCTGCTTTTATCCAAAACAGCAAAGGCTCATGTTTCCAGCAAGAAAAAAAGTTGCGATCTTTTCTTGTTCCTTTTTTCCAGCCATCGCATTAAGTAGGCGATTCCTTCTCAAATAGTTGCTTTCATTGGTTTTAGAAATTTCGATTATGCATTGAAAAATTTACCCAACAGCTTCTGGGCGCACGGCAATTTCCCAATTTCATAATTTCTGATTTCCAATAAAAGCACCTTCCATGTAAATACCACTACCACAAAATTTTCAAGGCCATTTTTTTCTAAACCCGCTATTGGCGCCTCCTGCCAGTATGCCCAAAACTATTTGTGCTATGTCAATACCAAAAGAGCCGCGCCAGCTCCTTATCAACCTTATGTACATTGTACTGACGGCCCTGTTGGCGCTCAACGTGTCGGCGGAAATCCTGCAGGCATTTTTCACCATCGATAAAAGCCTGGGCGAGAGCAACAGCCTCATGGACAAGTCGAACCAAAACCTGGCCGAAGCCATTGGCGAGCAGGCCAGCGCCTACACACAGTTCGAGCCATACCGGGAAAAAGCAGAACAGGCGCAGCAAATCGCCAAGTCGTATTTTGACTATGTTGGTGAAATGAAAACGCAGCTATTGGATGCCGCAGGTGGCACCGGTGAAGACGGCATGCCCCTGCACAAAGAAGACAAGGACATCCCGACACGACTGCTGGTGAACGAAGGGCGTGGCGAGGAGCTGAAGACCAAAACACTGGAAACGAGGGAATCCCTGCTCGCCTTGATAGACGAGCCGGAGGCGAAACAACGGATCGCCGACAACATCCCGCTGAAAATCAACGAGATACCGGCCAATTCCAGGAAAAAAGACTGGGTGCAGTTTACCTTCCAACAGATGCCCGTGGCGGCGGTGATGCCCATGCTCACCAAATTCCAGAACGACGTGAAAGTGGCAGAAACGGCCATCCTCAACCACTTTGCCGACAAACTGAACGTGACGGCGGTGAAGCCCGACAAGTTTGCACCGGTCATTGCCTCCGACAAAAACTATGTGATAAAGGGCGAAGAATTTAAAGGTGAAATCTTCCTGGCTGCTTACAGCAGCACTGCCGACAACATACAAGTGGCGGTGGACGGCAGGCCACTGACCGTGCGGGAAGGAAAGGCCATTTTCACCTCCAACCCATCCAGTATTGGCACGAAAGAACACGAAATGACCATCCGCCTCGTGAACCCGCTCACGGGCGAGGCAGAGACTTTTCGAAAACGCTTCGGCTATGAAGTCGGCGAACGCAGCGTGGCGGTGAGTTTGGACAACATGAACGTGTTCTATGTTGGCGTGGAAAACCCCGTGTCCATTTCCGCCGCCGGGGTACCGACCGACCAGATGAAAGTGACCTCAACAGGTGTACAATTGACCAAAAATAGCAGTGGTAAATACGTGGTTATTCCCCAAAAGACGGGCCAGGCAACCATCACTGTCAGCGGTGGTGGTTTGCCCCCGGCCACTTTTGAGTACAGGGTGAAGCGCATCCCCGACCCGGTGGTGAAGCTCGGCGACCTGACCGGCGGCACCGTGCCGATTGCCCATTTTCAGGCGCAAAAAGGGCTGATACCTTTTTTGGAAAATTTTGATTTCAAAGCAAAATGCGACATGCGGGGCTTTGAATTGGTGCGCCTCCGAAAAGGCGATGCTGCTACCGCCACCAACCAGGGCGGCGGTTTTGGCAGCGATGCCCGCCGCCTGATTGACACTGCCCAACGTGGCGATGTCTTCTATTTTGACAATGTGAAAGTCCATTGCCCCGGCGACGACTACGACCGGAAAATGCCGGGGCTGATTTTTACGCTAAGATAACTGAATGGTTGAATGGCTGAATGGTTGAATGGTTCTTTGGGCCATCCAACCATCCAACCATTCAGCCATCCAACCATTTATCCATTTTAACATGAAACAACTATTTGTGCTAATGGTGCTGTGCAGCGCCACCACCCACCTTTTTGCCCAGCCGCTCGATGACATTGCTTACCGCACTATCATCCTGGAAAAGGAGCCCCTTCAACATGAAATCCCCAACGAGCGGGACATCCTTTGGCAGAAGCGGACCTGGCGGGTCATTGATACCAGGGAAAAAATGAACCTGCCATTCGGGTACCCAAAAGCACCGTTTTTCGACATCCTCGTTAGGGCGGCGGAAAGCGGTGAAATCACGGTTTACAATGCCGAAAAAGACGATTTCTCCTTGCCGTTGACACCTGAACAGGTGAAAAACACCCTCTCTACCTGGGACACCATCCCGGTCTATTCGGATGAAAACAAAATGGAGTATAAGGTGGTGGAAACCAGGGTATTCTATGAAGATGTAAAGCGCTTCCGCATCAAGGAAATGTGGTATTTCGACACCAAAACCTCCTCGTTGCAAGTGCGCATCCTCGGCATAGCGCCCCTGAAAGAAAAGTACGCAGAGAATGGCGACCTCCTCGGGGAGATACCGCTCTTCTGGGTACACTACCCTTCCTCCCGGGAAATGTTGGCGAAGGAATTGGCCTTCGTTGAAAGCAACGGGGCTGCCCGCACGACCTGGGAGGATCTTTTTGAAATGCGCCGGTTCGCCAGCTACATCTACAAGGAAGACAACGTGCGGGATAACCGCCTGGAAGACCTGTATTCAGGTGTTGAACTTTTACTGGAGGCCGATAAAATTAAGCAGGAGATTTTCAATTATGAACATGATTTGTGGCAGTATTGAAAAAGATGATAGGCCGGGAATCCTATATAGAAACCCGGCCTATCTTTGACGGATAAATTAGTCAATTATACGCTCAAGCCCTTATAAGCCATAGGTTTTAAAACCACAAGAACAAGCAACCATCAAAAGCTGCCCAACAAATTCTTTTTCCGACATAAGCTCCTGCTGCCGTTTTTTCTCCTCTGCAAAAAAAGTCATGTATCCTATGTCCTTATCAATCCGATTTGCTTCCGCATAACCATCATATTTGCTAATAGTCTGCTGAATTTCCACTTTTGTACTGACCGTTAAGGCCATTGCAAGGCTGGATGTACCAGTTTTAAATTCCTTCACTGCCAGATATGATTGCTCATTTTTATAAGCTATTGAAATGGCAATGGCCGCTTGCTTTTTGGGCATGTTCATTACCCTTTCATCCTGATTGCCCACATAGAATAATTCGTTGTCAGCAGTATTCAAACGGTAAAGGCTTTTTAGGGAAGTGTAAATGACATAGGTGTAAACTTGATCGTATTCCTTTCCTTGTTCTACTAATATCTCAAGCCTTTGTGGTGCCCATGTTTTTGGTATGGTGCCAACATCAACATTTATCCAGCCATTTTGCGACCATATAAAACCATATTTCTCCATCCTATATTTCTCCCTTTTCCAGAGCAAAGTTTTGTAGTCGTCGGATACTGCTTTAACCACTGCCTGACGCTCCTGAAGGGATGCAACAAACTTTCTCTGAGCACCTTCCAGTTCCGCCCGCACTTCAGAGAGCCTTGTTTCATAATAGCCTTTCAGAAGTTGGGAGTATTTGTCCGCCTCTTTTATGTTGGTTAATTCTTGATTGGAAAACGATCTGAAAACCAAACTCAAAGAATCCATTTCTGATTTCCAGTGATCAAATCTCCATACATCGCTATCTTCCAAATAAGGCGGATTTAAATTTCTAATAGCATCTGCCGCCATACTATCCAATTCCCAGAGGTTTTTGTCCAGGTTATTAATATAAATTTTAAGGATGGAATTTTGGCAGGTTTTGAAAATAAATTGTAACCTCATTTCAAATTCTTTGGTAGCTATTAAAGTATTTTGATAAGGTCCGGATTTAATTGTTTTGATAATGGCTGGATCTATACATAATTTACTCAGCGTATCATAGACAGCTGAATCTCCTGTTACATGATTGCCGTATTGGTATGATTCCTCAGTATATTTTCCATCCACTACCCGCTTGTTGGAATTGTTGTATGGCTCATTATATTCAACCTGTTCTAAGTATTTTGTAATTTCAAAAAAATTAACAAACGAAAGGCAGTAATACAAGCTATCTACCAATTCCTTATCGGCATAAGTGCGCCCCTTGTATGGCATTCCCATTTGCACTGCATTTTCAAAACCTTCCGGCAAAAAATCCAGCAGATCGAGATCAACGGGCTGGAGGAAGGTTTCCAACGGTTGGGGATCCACCCAATTCATGTTTCCATTTTCATCCCTTTCGCCTTTGTAGGCCATCATCCCTGATATTCTTTTCTGCGTGGGTATTTCGACATAAAGTGGATTCTCCTTGCTGATATTCAATTGCTCCCCATTAGCGGTCACATTCAAGTAAATCATCCCGCCCGTTTCGAGCAGTTCGCCGTTTGAAGTGGTCATCAAATTGGACAACAACATATCTTTCATGGCAAAAGCTTCGGCCAGTTCTATCTCCACATTTTCCTCGACGATTTTGCCTTTGGCATTTTTAAAACAACCTTTTGGCACTACGATGAGCGTCCCATTTTCAGCCTCCACCACGTTGTCCTTTTTGGTGTCAATGTTGAAAAACTGGCTCGGCACCATTGTCTTTTTAAAAGGATCGTTTGGGTGAAATTTATTGACCGGGTCAATATGCTCCATCGGAGTTTTACATTGTAAAATGATGAAAAGAAAGCCGAAACAAATTAGCAATTGTAAAAATCGACCGCTCATTGGATAAGGATTTTGATGGTGAAAATTCAGGTGCAAGTCAATATCAGATGCAATTGCTTTGAGAATTGGTGGCAACCATTATTTCCTTGGGCACCTTGGACGTTGTTCTGGCTGAACTGACAGTTACTTGTAAACTTTAACCCTACTTTTGGCATTCTTTTACTTTTGCCAAACGAAAAAACCGCCCTCTTGCTAAAGCAACTGTTCAACTTATGATAGCCGATAAAACAACCGCTTTTCAACAGCCCAGGAAAAAATTAGCTGAAATAGCATCCCCCAAACTGCCATTGGGACAACGTTTCACAACGCTGCCAACCGACCCGCTCAAGGTGAAAATGTGTACCCTCGGCAACGGCATGAAGCTCTACCTGAGCACCAACGACACCGAGCCGCGCATTTTCACCAACATCGCCGTGCGGGCTGGCTCCAAGCACGACCCGGAAGAAGCAACCGGCTTGGCGCACTACCTGGAGCACATGATGTTCAAGGGCACCCGCGGCATTGGGGCGCTGGACTGGGAGCGGGAGCAGGCACTTTTACAAAAAATTGCAAACCTCTATGAGCAGCACCGTTTTGAAACAGACCCTGAAAAACGCAGGGAATACTACCACCAAATAGACCTTCTATCCGGTGAGGCTGCCACGCTCGCCGCCGCCAACGAATACGACAAGCTCGCCAGCGCTATTGGCGCTAAGGCTACAAACGCCTACACCTGGGTGGAACAAACGGTCTATGTGAACGACATCCCCTCCAACGAACTGGAACGATGGATGCAAATGGAAAGCGAGCGTTTCCGGGAGGTGGTACTGCGCCTGTTCCACACAGAGTTGGAGACGGTGTACGAAGAATTCAACATGAACCAGGACAGAGACTTCCGCAAGGTGAGCGCCGCCGTGAACGAGGTACTGTTCCCCACCCACCCCTACGGCAAATGGACGACTATGGGCAAGGGCGAGCATTTGAAAAACCCCTCCCACGTTAAAATTTACGAATATTTCAGCCGCTACTACCGACCGAACAACATGGCCCTTGTGATGGCCGGCGACTTCGACCCGGAGGAGGCGGTCGTGCTGGCTGAAAAATATTTTGGCACGCTCCAACCGGCGGACATCCCGCCCTTTGAATTTGACCCCCCGGCAGCTTTGAACCAGGTGGTGCGCCGGGAAATACTGGGCCAGGAAGCACCCTACCTGCAAATGGCCTGGCGATTCGATGGCGCCACCTCTCCCGATGCCGATTACCTGACGCTCATTTACCGGCTGCTCTACAACGGGCGGGCCGGCCTGATCGACCTCGATCTGCTGCAAAAACAACTGGTGCTCGACGCCCGTGCCTACACCACCAACATGGAGGATTATTCCATTTTCCAGCTCTACGGCAAACCCCGGGAAGGGCAGGACCTGGCCGATGTGGAACGGCTGCTGTTGGCAGCATTGGAAAAAATAAAACAGGGCGAATTCGAGGACTGGCTCATTGAAGCCTGCATCAAAGACCTGAAATTCAGGGACTTACAAGCCAGCGAGAACAACAGCAACCGGGCCGCCCAACTCACCAACACTTTTATCTGGGGAATGGACTGGGGGCATTTTACGGGCCGTTTTCAGCGACTGGAAAAATGTTCCAAGGCGGATATTGTCCGCTTCGCCCGGGAGAGGTTTGGGGACAATTATGTGGTGGTCTATAAAAAAAATGGCGACGACCCGAACGTGCTGAAAGTGGAAAAACCCCCCATTACCCCTGTGGCCATGAACCGCACCGACGCTTCGGCATTTACCCAAAAATTCCTTTCGGCCACCGTGCCCTCGCTGGATCCTGTTTTTGTGGATTTTGAAAAAACAATTGTTACCAGAACGCTGGACAGCGGGGTGGAACTGGATTACCTGAAAAACAAGAACAACCCCACCTTCATCCTGGACTACATCCTGGAAATGGGCC
This sequence comes from Lewinellaceae bacterium, assembly GCA_020636005.1. Lineage (GTDB taxonomy): Bacteria > Bacteroidota > Bacteroidia > Chitinophagales > Saprospiraceae > UBA6168. The sequence continues at coordinate 2,345,785 of JACJYR010000001.1, read as the reverse complement.
GCAATAGCGACCGGGAACTCGCCTTTGCCATCGCATACCTGCCCTACCTCGGCACGGACAAGTACACGCCCGAGGAGTTGAAGCAGGCCTTTTTTCGGCTCGGCCTCAACTTCAGCGTCAATGTCAACGAGAAAAAGATTTATGTGACCCTGGGCGGCCTCGACGAGTCGCTGGAAGCTGGCGTAGCGCTTTTTGAACACATCCTGCAGCATGTGACCGGTAACCGGCTGGCCCTGGACAACCTCATCGCCGACCGGCTGCTCAACCGGGAGAACAACAAAAAGAACAAGCAATTCATCCTGCGCAACGCCATGTACAGCTACGCCCGCTATGGGGCGTTTTCGCCGTTTACCCACAAGCTCTCCGCCGAGGAGATGCTGGCTTTGCAGCCGGAATTTTTGGTCGGAAAAATCAAGCAGCTTACCAGCTACGAGCATAAGGTGTTCTATTATGGCTCGAAAAGCCCCGACGAGGTGGCGGCCGTCCTGAACAGGCACCACCGGGTGCCCCAACGGCGCTTGCCCCTGCTGCCGCCACAAAATTTTGTGGAGCAGCCTACCAGTGAAAACAAGGTGGTGTTCGTGGATTTCCCTATGGTGCAGGCCGACATCATGCTCGTGTCCAAAGGCACGGAATCTTTCAACCTGGAAGAATATAAAATGGCAGAGTTGCACAACACCTATTTCGGATCGGGCATGTCGTCGGTATTTTTCCAGGAAATCAGGGAATCGAGGGCACTGGCATATTCCGCCTATGCTACCTACGGCTCGCCGGCCGAACAGGACGAAGCGCACTACCTGCGGGCCTACATCGGCACCCAACCCGACAAGATGGTAGAGGCCATCTCCGCCATGCAGGAAATCGTTGAGAACATGCCATTTTCAGAAACCCAGATCCTGCAGGCAGCGCTTTCGATCCAGAAAAAGATCGAGACCAGCCGGGTTACGAAGGATTCCGTTTATTGGGCCTACCGGCAATCGCAGCGGCGGGGCTACGGCCACGATCTTCGCAGGGATGTTTATGAAAAAATGAAAACCGTAGAACCAGCGGAGCTTTTACAGTTTCACAATGAAAATGTGAAGGGGCGGAATTACACCTTCCTGGTGCTGGGCAGCAAGGCGAGCGTGGATTTTGATTATTTGTCAACCATCGGAACGGTAAGCGAGCTGAAGGTGGACGAGGTGTTCGGGGAGTAAGTCAAGCTGGGCCATAAAGGGTTCGCACCCGGTGAATCAAGCCCCTGCGCTGCCATAACCAAAAGCATCAAAAGCAAACTTCCACCGCGCATAGACGGCTTTTTCCTGCCCAGGTGTCAGGCCGTATTTATTGGTTTTGTAGCCCTTTTGTTCCACAATGTACTCCTGGAAATGCGGCCAAATTGAATCAAAATCCCCAAGGCCAAGCTGTTCATACAGCCTTTTCAAATGCCCTTTTTGGTCTTTGAAAAAATCGCCATAAGCGACTTCGGCCAATTGGCTTGAGGGTAAACCTTCCCGCTCCCGCAGGTAGTGTTTCACTGTTTCCTCATAGGAGTAAAAAATAGCCTCTTCCATCTCTTCATGGCCAACGGTTTGCAAGGCCAGTTCGGGCAGGATGCCCTCGTACAGCCTTTCATTGGAAGAAAAAACCTGGTGCGGGTGGCGGTGTATATAGATGAACTTTGCGTCGGGGAACATTGCTTTCAACACCCTCAAACGGCCCGTGTTGTAGGGGCTTTTCAGCAAAAGGCGCTTGCCTTTGTTTTTCAGCGTCAGCTTTTTCAGCAGCCAAAGGAAGTCTTTTTTCCATACCTCCTCATGCTCCGGCCCTTCTTCGAAGGTCACCGTGCGGCGAAAGTAGTGCCGGAAGTTTTTCGGGAAAAAGTTCGCATGAATCATAGAGGCGGGGCCGATGTTGCACATGGCGAATTCCTCTTCCTTCGGCATCTCCGCCCCAAATTCCATATTGTCCATCGGCCTCGTTTTGGGCAGCACCAGCCTGCCGATGTTGCGCATTACCCTGCCGGAGGTGAACAGCACGTGCGGCCCCATGCACTCATAGACTTTGCAGAAGGCGAGGCTGGGGTCTTTGCTCAATAGGTAGTGCAGGTAAGTTGTGCCGCTGCGCAAATAGCCGAGTATGAAAATAGGCGGCGGCACTTCGGTTTTTTCGATGCGGCGGCTGTACAGCAGCCTTTCTATCCAGACGAAGGGCAGGTTAAAAAAGGCTATCAGGATGCTCAATACCAACTTGGGCCAAAAGCGGCCTTCTACCTGGAAGTGGTTGTCTTTCAGCAACTTCCAGATGTTGCCAGGTGTGCTGCCACTGAGGAAGTGGGGGAGGAAGCGGGGGGAGTTTTTGAAGTCGATGTGCATTTGAAGGGGAGGATTATGATATGCTGTCTGAAGTAAAATTGACTGTCAATGACTCTTTGAACATATTGACAGAAGCATCAATCACATTGACTTTTGTCGTCAGCCATTTGAGGCTTTTTTTGAGATCTTGTAGGAGCAAGTACTCTTGCCTATTCGATTTCAGCTTTTTGTTTTTCATCGCCAATGGGGTGTCCTGTTCCAGCCAAAGGATAAGGAAAAACTGTTTGCCTTCATTTTTCAGGATTTCAAGATAGGATTGGAAAGTTTCTTTCTCATGTGTTGAATTTCTCGCTGCACCAACTATCACAGCAACTGAGTTTTTATATTTCTGCGCCACTTTTAGCCATAAAGCATCTGGCCCATCTGTGAATTTTGGTTTGTTTTTGATGCGATGTCCCCGAAAATCTTTCACTTCTATCAATACCAATGAATGCTTTTGGTAAACACCCGTGAAGTCAACCCCTTTGGTTTCAGGCAAATTTTCGCTGGCGTTTTTGTAATCTTTCGTTTCGTCAAATTTCAATAGGCCAGTCCAATGGCTATCGTCAAAGACGAACTGCAAGTCTTTTTCCTGGAGGGTCATGTGTTGGCATTGAGGGATTTTTGAAACAAGCGATCTTCCCGGCTTTGGTGTTGCCTCAAACCTTCGTGGATAGCATCGTGGCTGAGGTCGGGCATTGTAGCGCCTTCTTCCACTTTAGTCCCATCTTCTCCTTTATACAGGGCGAAAAACTTCATGTCCGGCACTTTTCCTTCTGCCACATCTGCATATTCTTTTGACAATGACAGTTCATACGGCAGCAAATAATCGTGCGTAGCCACAAAAATCTGGCAGCCCGCATTGGCCAGTGTTTGCAGGAATTTGGCGACGACCAGGATGTACTTGGGGTTCAGGTTGGCCTCCGGTTCGTCCCAGAAAAGGATGGTGTCTTTGGTGAGGGAGCCGTTCATGATGAGGTAGATGAGTTGGGCAAGTTTGTTGATGCCAGTGGCGACTATTGGTGCCTGGAATTCTTTTTGTTCATCAAAAAATTCTATGAAAAAATCATCTCCTTTACGGATTACTTTTCCTTTGATTGCCTCTTCCAATTCTTTATACAATGGCTCTTGACGCTTAAGCGATTCACCCTTTAGCGACAATGAGGCTAAGGCTTTTGCAAGACGGTAATAAGTTTCGTCAATATAGCTTTCTCGATTTTCATAAGCAGAGATAAAACCTTTGAACCAAGAAATCATTTCCTGGCTAGGCAAGAATACTGGCTCTGCAATTTTAGTATTCGAATTTTGTGCTTTCCACTCTCCAATATGAGAATACTGATCGTCTAAAAGCCGCGAATCAATTTCAAAATATCTTTCATGGTTATTCCAGTAGATTTTGCCAGTAGCGTTAAAATTTGAATTTCTAATAAGACTTGAAATTTTTTCTACTTTGAATACATCCCAGAGATTTTCAGATTCCACTCTATCGACAAAGTGATACAACACCTTCAACAAATGCGTCTTCCCCGTCCCGTTCTCCCCGATAAAGACATTGATGCCGGACGAAAAGTCCATCGCCACCTTGCCGAAGCAGGTGAAGTTTTCCAGTTCCAGGCGTTTGATTTTATTTTTGAACGTATCGGCCATATTCCATTTTTAAGAAGACAAATGTAGGCAACCCGGCCCAGTATTTACAGGGCAAGAGATGGTAGGTTTTTCCAGGAAAGGAGCTTGCCGTGCGCCGTCTCCCAGTCGTCATCGCCGCCGAAGCTACTTTTAGCCCTTTTATTGCAAATCAATTTTTCAAAACGAAATCTGCAAGTATTTCATGTAAATTTAGTTTTTGGGCTGACTTTCGTGAAGCCGACCATTTATCTTTTGGATGCTCATAAAGGGCTATTTTAAATACCTTTGCAAATCAATTTATGTCCCCGCAATCCACTTTCTGTTTCGAAGAATACCTCTCGAAACAGCCTTAAATTACACAAAAGATTTCTGGATAGCGGGTCAACCAAATTAGTATCATGGAACAAGTTCAGCCCTACCACCCGCAGCACAAAATCCGCCTCGTCACCGCCGCCAGCCTTTTCGATGGGCACGACGCCGCCATCAACATCATGCGCCGCATCATGCAGGCCAGCGGGGCGGAAGTCATCCACCTCGGCCACAACCGATCCGTGCAGGAAATCGTGAACACCGCCATCCAGGAAGATGTGCAGGGCATCGCCATCACCAGCTACCAGGGCGGCCACAACGAGTTTTTCAAGTACATGTACGACCTGCTGCGGGAGCGTGGGGCGGGCCATATCAAAATCTTCGGCGGCGGTGGCGGCACCATCCTGCCCAGTGAGATAGCGGACTTGCAGCAATACGGCATCGCCCGCATCTATTCGCCCGACGATGGCCGCCACATGGGCTTGCAAGGCATGATCAACGATGTGTTAAAGCAGTGCGACTTCCCCATTGGCACCAACCTGAACGGCGAAGTGCAAAAGTTTACCAGCAAAGACCCCGTCGCCATTGCCCACCTCATTTCATCGGCAGAGAATGACACGGAACACTTTGAAAAAGCCATCCGCCCCCAAATACAGGTGGTACTCAACAAACAACGAACAACGAACAACGAACAACGAATCATCCCCATTTTGGGCATTACGGGTACGGGAGGCGCCGGTAAATCCAGCCTCGTGGACGAAATCCTCCGCCGTTTCCTTATTGATTTTGAGGATAAAACCATCGCCATCGTCTCCGTGGACCCCTCGAAGCGCAAGAGCGGCGGCGCCCTGCTCGGCGACCGCATCCGCATGAACGCCGTTAACAACGAGCGGGTGTTCATGCGCTCGCTGGCTACCCGGCAGAGCAATTTGGCCTTGTCAAAGCACATCCACTCGGCACTTGACATTTTAAAGGCAGCGGGTTTCGATTTGATCATTCTGGAAACCTCCGGCATCGGCCAATCGGATACAGAAATCATTGACCACAGCGACGTTTCACTTTATGTGATGACGCCCGAATTTGGCGCAGCCTCGCAGTTGGAGAAGATTGATATGATTGACTTCGCCGACATCATCGCCATCAACAAATTTGACAAGCGGGGAGCGCAGGATGCCCTCCGTGACGTCCGCAAACAGTACCAGCGGGCGCACCAGCTTTTCACCAAAAACACAGACGAAATGCCCGTAATGGGCACCATCGCCTCACAATTCAACGACCACGGCACGAACCTGCTCTATGCCCGTTTGATGAAACTCTTGGTGGAAAAAACGGGGGCCGATTTGAAATCCGACTTCCACGCACCGGAGGAAATGAGCGAGAAAATCTACATCATCCCGCCCAGCCGGGTGCGCTACCTGTCCGAGATTTCCGAAAACAACCGCAGCTACGACCAATGGGCCAGGAAACAGGAAGAAGTGGCGAGGGAACTTTTCAGCTTAAAACATTCTATCGAAAGCATTGAGAAAACAAAGCTCCCAAACAAAAGCGAAGTGCTCGATGCGTTGATAAAAACCTACGCAGAAATAGAACTGGGCCTCGATGGGCAGGTAAAACGCCTCCTCGATAATTGGGAAGCGAAGAGAGCCAACTACGCCTCCGACGAGTTCGTTTACCAAGTGCGGGGTAAGGAAATCAAAGTGCCGACCAAGTGGAAATCCCTTTCCGGTACCAAAATCCCAAAGGTCATTTTGCCAAAATTTAAAGACTGGGGCGACATCGTGCGCTGGAGTTTGCAGGAAAATGTGCCCGGTGAATTTCCCTACACCGCAGGCGTTTTCCCCTTTAAACGGAAAGGCGAAGACCCCACCCGCATGTTTGCCGGCGAAGGCGGCCCTGAGCGCACCAACCGCCGTTTCCACTACCTCAGTCTCGGAATGCCCGCCAACCGCCTGAGCACCGCTTTTGACAGTGTGACGCTCTACGGCGAGGATCCTGGCCACCGCCCCGACATTTATGGTAAAATCGGCAACTCCGGCGTCAGCATCTGTTGCCTCGACGATGCCAAGAAACTCTATTCCGGCTTCGACCTCTGCGACCCGAAAACCTCGGTGAGCATGACCATCAATGGCCCCGCCGCCACGATATGTGCTTTTTTCATGAACGCCGCTATTGACCAGCAATGCGAACTATATATCAGGGAGCATCAAATGGAACATATAGTGGAGGAAAAATTGAAGGAAATATATGATGATAAGGGTTTAAAAAGGCCAACATATAGAGGGAGCCTCCCCCCGGCCCCCTCCGAAGGAGGGGGAGTTGAGGAGGGAAGTATCTCGTCACCCCCTCCTTCGGAGGGGGCCGGGGGGAGGCTTGGCCTATTATTATTGGGAATTACCGGTGATAAAATATTGCCGCCAGATATTTATAAAGAATTAAAAGCAAAAGCCCTGAATTCCGTGCGTGGCACGGTGCAGGCCGATATATTGAAAGAAGATCAGGCACAAAATACCTGCATATTTTCCACTGAATTTTCCCTGAAATTAATGGGCGATGTACAGCAATATTTCATCGAACATAAAGTGCGCAATTTTTATTCGGTAAGTATATCCGGTTACCATATTGCCGAGGCCGGGGCGAACCCTATTACGCAATTGGCCTTCACGCTTTCCAATGGTTTCACCTTTGTGGAATATTACCTCAGCCGGGGCATGAACATTGACGACTTTGCGCCCAACCTTTCCTTCTTTTTCAGCAATGGCATTGACCCAGAATATGCCGTCATCGGCAGGGTGGCCCGCCGCATTTGGGCAAAGGCGATGAAAGAGAAATATGGCGCCAATGAGCGCAGCCAAATGCTCAAATACCACATCCAAACCAGTGGCCGCTCGCTCCATGCCCAGGAAATTGACTTCAACGACATCCGCACCACGCTCCAGGCGCTCTATGCCATCTACGACAACTGCAACTCCCTGCACACCAACGCCTACGACGAGGCCATCACCACGCCCACCGAGGAAAGTGTGCGCCGTGCCGTGGCCATCCAACTCATCATCAACCACGAACTGGGCCTGGCGAAAAACGAAAACCCGCTCCAGGGCGCCTTTATCATCGAAGAACTGACCGACCTGGTGGAAGAGGCCGTGCTATCGGAGTTCGATCGCATCACAGAGCGGGGTGGCGTGCTCGGAGCCATGGAAACTATGTACCAACGGGGAAAAATACAGGAGGAAAGCCTCTATTACGAGCACCAGAAGCACACCGGCGAGTACCCCATCATCGGTGTGAACACCTTCCTGTCCAGCACCGGCTCGCCGACCATCCTTCCCAAAGAAGTTATCCGCTCAACGGAGGAGGAAAAGCTGGCGCAAATCGAAACAGTGGAGAATCTGAAAAAGACCAGCGGCGACACAGGCACCGCTGCCCTGAAAAAACTGCAAACCGCTGCCGTCCACAACGAAAACATCTTTGAAGCGCTGATGGAGGCCGTGAAGGTTTGTTCTTTGGGGCAGATTACAAATGCGTTGTATGAGGTGGGGGGGCAGTATCGGAGGAATATGTGAGAATCATTACTTTTGGATAAATTTCTGAGCATGATTACCAAAGAATTAGTGTACAATAGTTTAGAAGAACTTCCCGATGAGTTCGAACTGGACGAGTTGATTGAGCGCTTGATTTTTATGCAGAAAATCAAGACCGGGCTGGAGCAAATCAGCCAAGGCAAAGTGAAACCACACCAGGAAGTCAAAGAAATGGTCGAAACATGGCGCAAGCAACGTGGTCGCTCCAGGCAATAGACGACCTTTCGGATTTGGAAGATTATTTGGCGCTATCGTCCAAGCGCCATGCAACACTGATAGTGGATGCTATTCTTGATGCTGTAATTTTATTGGAAAAATTTCCTCAACTCGGCAGGGTAGTACCTGAAATGAATTCACCAAACCTTCGGGAACTCATCATCAAAAAGTACCGGGTCGTTTATTATCTCAATTTTCATGATCAGGTAGAAATAGTGACCATCAGGCATTCTTCCAAACCGCTTGGCGAAACGCCACTACCTTTTGGATGATAGTTGATGCTCAAAAACATAAGATAATGAATCCACTCGGGCAGTATCGGAGGAATATGTAACAATTTTAAACCTTCCAATCATGGCTATTCAATCCAGCAACCTGACCCTCATGGTAAAAGACATAGACCGTTCTGTTGCCTTTTACCAATCCATCGGATTCACCCTGGCCAACCGCTGGGGCAACCATTATGCACAAATCACAGCGCCGGGCATCACCATTGGGCTGCACCCGGCCGGGGATGGCAGCCCCTCAAATTCAGGTAATGCCTCCATTGGTTTTGTGGCGGATGATTTTGAAGCGGCGAACACGCTCCTCCGGCAACACTCCATCGAGGTGGAAGAGCGTTCGGAAGAAGGTGGGAAATTCCTCCACTTCACCGACCCGGATGGGACGGCGCTTTATTTTATCCAGCCGAAGTGGTAGGGATTGGTGATGGTTTAATTCTGTTCAGGGCGAGATTAGGGATGGGTTATTTGAGGTTGGGGCAGTATTAGATTAGAGGATTATGTAGATTTGTGCCATGCCAATCAAGTCCGTCCATATTCAAAATTTCAAGTCTATTCGGGAAGCCGAGGTGGAGCTTTCGCAGATCAATGTTTTGATTGGGCCCAATGGTGGCGGGAAGAGTAATTTCATCAGCTTTTTCAAATTCTTGAATAAACTGTACGAGCAGCAGTTGCAGCTTTATATTAGTCAGAATGGCCGGGCAGATAATTTCTTGTATTTTGGGAGGAAGCGATCGGCTTTTTTAAAAGGCAAAATTGTATTTAATAACGATTGGCAAAACCAATATGAATTTAAAATGGCACCTGAGCAGGGCGGGAGTCTAATTTTTGTTAATGAAAGTAGTACTCATTCTAAGGACCCCTCTTCAAGAATTTATTATGGAGAAGATTTGAATAGTTCCGGTAGTCTGGAAACACGGTTAAGGCTTGACTCTCAACTTTCCAATCATAGTTTGAGGTTAGAACTCCAATCTTTCAAAATATACCACTTCCATGACACCAGTTTCAACTCAAAAGTCAAACAACATTCTTCTACCTCTGACTATGCACGATTGTACGAGGACGGCGGCAACCTTGCTGCATTTCTCTATCGTTTGCAGGAAAGCGAGCCTAAAACGCTTGGTTTAATAGAAAAAATAATCACTTCGATTGCCCCATTTTTTCACCGTTTTTACCTCCAACCTGATGAAATAAACCCACAACAAATCTTTTTACGTTGGCAGGAAAAAGGCTCTGATCAACTATTCACTGCACATAACTTATCAGATGGCACATTGAGGATGATATGTCTTGCGACGCTTTTGCTGCAAAGCAATTTGCCTGACACCATCATCATAGACGAACCCGAACTCGGCCTACATCCTTTTGCCATCGCCAAGCTGGCTGGCATGATAAAAAGCGCCTCGCACCATTCCCAAATCATCATTTCCACCCAGTCCATCTCCTTGCTCAACCACTTTTCACCTGATGACGTCATTGTCGTCGAGCGGGAAAATGAGCAATCAGTTTTCAAACGCCTCAATGAAGAAGAACTTTCGTCGTGGCTGGAAGAATACACTTTAGGAGAATTGTGGGATAAAAACGTAATTGGAGGAAGACCATGAGCCGGCGAATTATCATTGTAGTGGAAGGCGACACGGAGGAGGAGTTTGTAAAATCCTCCGTTGCTCCCTATTTACAAGGCTTTGACATTCTCGATGTAAGGGGAATAAAAGTCTTGACCAGTCCGGGTCACAAAGGAGGTATTGGCAATTGTCAAAAATTCAAAAACAATGTTAAGCGGTATTTGAAGCAGGAAAAAGAAATCGTTGTTTCCAGCATGTTGGATTATTTTAGGCTGCCAAATTCTTTTCCCCAATATAACGATGCCCTAAAAATCCCTAATTCTGTTGAGCGTGCCAATTTTTTAGAGGCTGCCATGAAAGTGGATATAGAGCACCACAGGTTTTTGCCCTATTTACAACTTCATGAGTTTGAGGCGCTGCTCTTTACGGACTTGAGAGGGTTTGAATATTGCCGTTTTCCGGATAAGCCAATGAAGCAAATAGAGGCTATTATGGAAGCGTACGAAAATCCAGAGGACATCAACAACCATCCTGATACTGCGCCATCAAAGCGGCTGTTGAAAATTATCCCAGCTTATGAAAAAGTGGTGCATGGCAATATCATTGTCCAGGAAAATGGTTTCCATCAACTGCTGGAAAAATGCCCCCGTTTTTCACAATGGGTTGAGAAGCTCAAAATAATGGCGCTTCAATAAAAAGAGTTTATCGCAAAAGCGGCCAATCAACCGTTCATTTTCAAAAATCCCACACTTTTCCCACCCACCTCGCACACTTTTTGAACAGTACCGATGTTTTGAGATAAACCGGTTTTTAATATGAAGAAAACTTCGACTTCCTTTTTCCTTTTTCCTGGTCAATTAAGTTTACCAAACCTTCAAGGCTTGGTAAACTTACATTACCTCCGCCTGTGCCTTTCCGCTTTGGCGCTCGCCTGTTCCCTGCCCCTCTTCGCCCAAAACAAGCTGATAGAGAAGGCCAACGAGCATTACAAATACAATCAGTACTCCGACGCTGCCGTGCTGTACGAGCAGGCGCTCAGCCAACTGGATTCTGCCAAATCCAGGCGCAACACCACCGCCATCAAGACCAAACTGGCCAACTGCTACCGCATGAACAACAAGATGGACAAGGCGGAGGCCCTCTACGCCGAAGTGGTGCAGGATGAAAAAACCAAGTCCGAAACTTACCTTTTCTATGGTGAAACACTAATGGGCACGGGCAAGTACGATGAGGCCAAACACTGGTTCCTCCAATACCAAAAGCTCGAACCACAAGACCCCAAAGGCCCGCTCATGGCAGAATCCTGCGAAAAGGCCCTGCATATCCAACCCTACTTCCCATTTATTGACATACAGGAATTCATGTTCAACTCGCCCGCCGACGACAATGGGCCCGTATCCTTTGGCGACGGCATGGTGTTCTCCTCCGACCGGAAGCAGGGCTTCAAGTTGCTGAAAGAAAAATCCGGCTGGACGGGGCGTGACTACCTCGACCTCTATTTCTCCAAAAAACAGGCGGACGGCACCTACGGCGAGCCGGAAAAGTTTTCCTCCAAACTGAGCGAGGTAAACAAAAACACCGGCAATGCTTCCTTCACCGCCGATGGCATGGAAGTCTTTTTCACCCGCAACGATAATGTGGTAAACAAGCAAAAAACCTACAATCTCCAGATTTACAGCGCCCAATCCGTGGGGGAGGATCGCTGGAAAAGCGTGGAGAAACTGCCCTTCTGCTCCCCCAATTTCAACTTCATGCACCCCGCCATTTCGCCCGATGGGCAGTGGCTGTTTTTCACCACCAATAAATCGGGCGGCTATGGCGGCACCGACATCTGGGAGTCGAAGCGAAAGAAAGACGGCGGCTGGGAAAACCCTGAAAACCTCGGCCCGGCCATCAACACCGCCGTGAACGAGGGCTTCCCTTTTATGGATAAAAACGGCAGGCTTTATTTCTGCTCAAAAGGCCACCCCGGCTTCGGCGGCTTCGATATTTTCTTTACGGAAAAAGACGAAAACGGCGAGTGGAAAGCCCCGGTGAACCTTGGAAAACCGCTCAACAGCCCGCTCGACGATATCTCCATCTATATCTCGCCCGACCAGCGAAGCGGCATGTTCACCTCTTCCCGCAAAGGCGGCGACGACGACATCTACCTGTTTGAAGTTTTGGATCACCCGCCTGTGGAAAAGACGCCGCCAATAACCAATGCAGCGTTGCCGGAAATTGCAGCGCCCGTGCAGGAAGAAATACAGGCCATGGAAGCGGCCACTCTTGAAGAACCAGCTTCAGCGCCAGTTGAAAAGACAGCCTTGGAGGAACCCAGCCCGGCGAAAAAAGACCCGGTAGCCAACGAACCCAAAATGCCGGAACCAGAGACCCTTCCAGTTTTTGAAGAAGAGCCGCACAAGGAAGTTGAGGTAGCAGTAGAAAAAGCCCCCGAAGCAGGCACCGCAGAGCAAATGCCTGAACCCCTTCCTGTTTTTAAAGAAAACCCGGAAGAAAAAGCCCCGCCCAAAATAGCTGAAGCCATTATAGAGGAACAGCCAAAAAACCCAACCAAAACAGTTGAAAAACAAGCCGTTGAAATATCGGGGGAAGGAATTTCCACTTTTGAAACAGAAGAAAAAACACCACCAACTGCGCCAGATGACCAACTGGCCTCCATCAAGGAAATACCACCCATCGCCGAAAATGAACCTATCGCCAACGCCACTGAAAAGGTGGTCGTGCCACTGCCTTCTTTCGGTGATTTCAACCAAAAACTGGTAGAAGGAACACTGCGCCCCGGCGACCACTTCCGCCTCGACGGCGCCATCTACGACCCCAATATCTGGCAACTGACGCCCCGTGTCTCTTCCAGGTTGGACGCCCTGGCAGGCCTCCTGAAGCGATTCCCTTCCCTGGAAGTAGAACTTGGATTCCACACCGAAGCCCTCGGCATTGACGAGGACAACCAAAAGCTCTCGGAAAACAGGGCGGCCATGGCGCTCGACTACCTGCTCAAAGAGGGCATTGCCCAAAACCGCATCTCTGCCATCGGCTACGGCGAGTCCATGCCGCTGAACCACTGCCGCAACGGCGTGACCTGCAGCCTGGACGAGCATCTTTTCAACCAAAGGATCGAAGTGAAAATTTTGGCAGTGGGGGAGAGGCAGTAGTTTGTTGTTGTTTGAACCTTGTTTGAACGTTGTTGCGCAACGATTTCAAACCAACCCAAACCATCTTCGGGCAACCTCCTGACAACTACCTCAAATCCAGTACCTTCACCTTAAACACGAGCACCGAGCTCGCCGGGATGTGGATATCGCCTTCATGGATGGCGAGCTGCCCATAGGCCAGTTTGGAAGGAATGAGCAGCCAGCCTTCACTGCCTTTATTGAAGAATTGAAGCCCTTCCTCCCAGCCTTCCATCGCCTTTCCCTGTCCGAGGATAAACTCAAATGGCTTGGTGTCGGCAGATTTTTCAAAAGGAGAATCGTCCGTTAGATAACCTTCGTAGGCAACCGTGAGGCGGCTGCCGGGCTTTGCATTTTCGCCCTTGCCGGCTTTCGTGATAATGTAGCTCAGGCCAGAGGGCGTATTTTTTGTTTTCAATTGATGGGCGGCGGCATAGTCTTGTATCAATTGCAGGTCTTTTTGAAACTGCGCCTTGTCTTGCTGCTCAAATTCCATTCTTTCCTTTTCCTCCAACTGCCGCATGTACAAGTCGTATTGGCCAAAATCCATCACATCCAACAGCTCCACTTCGTAAATGAGCGGGCTGTTTGGCGGCACCCGGTCCTTTACGCCATAGTGCATGTAGCCGAGGTTGGGCGGGAGGTAAAAAACGGCCTTTCCACCTTTTTTCAACAGGCGTACGGCCTTGTCAAGGCCCTTGATAACTTCCCTGTTGCCCACCTGGAAAACGAAGGGATCGCCCGCATCCGATTGGTCGAAAACGGTGCTGTCCAGCAGCATGGCCTTGAAGTTTATGAGGGCATATTGGCCGTCTGCCGGGGAGGTGCCATTGCCGGGTTTTTCGATGATATAGTGCAGGCCGCCCCCGGTGGCCTGGGTCTGCAAATTATTTTCCCGCAAGTAATCATCGAGCGGCGGCACGTCGGGCTTTTGTGCCTTTAAAAGGGCTATTGAAAATGGGAGGCAAAAGGCCAGCAAGCGCAATTTTTTCATGGAACCGGTAGATTTGATTGCTATTGTCAATAAATGTGTTGGGGTGTTTTGGTGTTTGCGTGTTTTTGTTGCCGACTGAAAATCAAAAAGTTAAAACACCTAAGGATCGAAGAAAAAATAATCCCGATTTCACATCGGGATTATTTTTAAAAAACCCTTCCAGTACTGGGGTTTCAAAATCAAAATGGTGAAGTTATTTTTTCATCGTTACTAAACACACAAACACACAAACACACAAACACATTCTAAAACATCGTGGAGATGAGAGCCCAAAAATACTGCCTTCCCATAAGGCTCACGCTGCCTTCCCTTTTCATATTTATTTTTTTGTCAAAAAACAGGGCTCAAAGCACCCACCCGATCTCCCAAGAAAGGGTATTTGATGGAAAGGACATGCACGAAGACTGGAACCACCCGCTAGCAGGGATAACTGATACGGATAAAAAAAATATAAACTGACATTTGAAATTCCTTCCTGAAAACTGGAAAATTGTCAGGCTAAAATGGCAACCTTTGCCCTTCCAACAGGCAAGTGGATTCTTCCCCGTTTAAGCACCTACCTATTCAGGAGGCCCTTACAAAAACACAGCAACTACACAATTACACTTGCTGCACCTGCTAGTAACGGCGAGATAATAACCTCCTCGTTTTATCTTGAAAACCCAGGTAGCAGAAGGGGTTTTTAAAAATAAAATGTACATTTTATTGTTTTTCCGGATCTTTAGTAAAACCCTTTTCGCCTTTATCTTCCCTGTTTAACCAAGACAATTTACCGGCAATTTACCCAGCCCGATGAACAAATATGCCCCGGGCAAGGGTGCTGCACCGAGAGTATCCAGGCCTGACATGCAGGATGCTTGAAAGAAAAATAGGGCTTGCCCTTCAAATAAAGGCATACTTACGACTGAGTCATTGATAAAATAATGGAGGAGAGAACTATAACGATGAAAATCTACCTGATTTTAGGATTGATATCAATTATACTGTTCGGCGCTTGTGCCATCACGGGAGACTCCCAAAAGGCAACTGAACGAAAAGCAAAAAAAGCCTTTGAACAACGCGACTACCAAGCGTCATTGGCCTACAGCATAGCCCTGCTGCAAGCGGACAGCCAAAGGGTAGATGCCCTATATACGGGCGGCGAATCGGCCCGCTACCTTCGGGATTACGATGTAGCCATTTTATACCTGGAGCGGATACCGGACAACGCTAAATCTGGCGATTTCGCCGATGCCGACTTTGGCCTGGCCAGCGCCAAAATGGAAATGGGCGAATACGCCGAAGCTGCCCGGCTTTACCGGGCATTCCTCGAAAATGGCGGCATCAACTACAACCTGATAGCCAAGGCAAAGGAAGACCTGGAGTATTGCGATTGGGCAATCGAACATTTGAAAAAAGGCAACCGCACCCTCGTCAGGCGCTTGGGCGAAAACGTGAACACGGCATATTCCGACTTTGCGCCCCTTCGTTTTGCCGACAAGCTCTATTTCAGTTCCTCCTTCACCAACGATACGATAACCGCTCCCGTCATCCGGCTTTTCAGTGCCATCCAGGACGGCCCCGCAAAGCTGTATGCGGTGAATACGGACGATAAAAACCTGAACTCCTGCCATATCGCACTGACCTCGGATGCCCGGCGCATATTTTATACTATTTGTGAAAACAGCGGCAATCAAAACGGCCCCTGCGCCATTTACACCCGGGAAAAACAATACGAGGGTAATTGGGGGCCACCAAAAAAGTTGCCACGGCAGATCAACCTCGACAATTTCACAGCTACGCAGCCCACGGTGGGTTACGATAAAATTCTGAGGAAAGACATGCTCTATTTCGCCTCCAACAGGCCCGGCGGCAATGGGAACATGGACATCTGGGGAAGCATCCTTGAAAAAGACGGCACCTATGGCCAGCCGTTCCCCTTGCCCTTCAATACGCCACAGGACGATGTTACCCCGTTTTTCCACCAGCCAAGCCAAACGCTGTTTTTTAGTTCCAACGGACTTGGAAACGCCGTGGACTTCGATGTTTTCAAAACATCAAAAACCGGGGATGCATGGGCAGCCCCGGAAAACGTCGGCCCGCCTATCAACAGCGCGTACGACGACCTCTACTACACATTCCATTCCGGTTCGGGCAAGGCGTATTTTGCCTCCAACCGCCCTGGCAACCGCTGCCCCGACCCCGACGACGCCTGTACCTCCAACGATATTTACGAAGCCCAGATCAGTGCTGAGTTGAACGTGTTGGCATACAACGCCCTCGACAGCAGCCAGCTCAGCGGGGTGACGGTGGAACTGACCGATCTTGGCCGGAACAAAATTGATACAGCTGCCGTCAACCCCAATGGCAACTCATTCTCCATCCCGCTCGAACTCGAAAAAAACTACCGCATCGCCGCCACCCTTGATGGCTACCTGCCCGACGAGGCGAACATCAGCACGGAAGGCACCTCCTGTTTTACGACCCTAACACAGCCGCTCTACCTGCGCCCCGGCGTTGTGCTCGTCGTACGCACTTTCAATGCCGTTGACCGGACGCCGCTCTACGGCGTTGCCGTCGAACTGGCCGACCGCCAGGCGGGGCATACTGTTGTGTACCAAAACACGGCCAGCAGCCAGCAATGCTCCTTCCCGCTTGATTTTGGCAAAAACTATTTCGTCACCGGTTCGAAGCCTTCCTATTCTTCCGACAACGCCAGCACCAGTACCATTGGGCTGAACAGGCCGGACACCATTTTTCAGGATTTGTACCTGTCCCCCTTTATGAACCTGCCGCTGGTACTGTATTTCGACAATGGCAAACCTGGCTTCGGCAGTTGGCTCGACACGGCCACCCCCCTGACTTACGAGCAAACCTATCTGGGCTATCTTAACCGTAAACCTTTGTTTGTCAAAGGATTTTCGGAAGGATTGACGGGCGCTGAAAAAGAAGCTGCCGAGGCCGAAATAAATGCCTTTTTTGAAAATGAGGTGGAGGCCAATTTTGCCAAACTGCGAACCTTCTCAGAAACGCTAATACCCTACCTCCAGGCAGGCAACATCATCGAAATCCTCGTATCGGGCTATGCCAGCCCACTGGCCAGCGCCGACTACAACCGCCGCCTGACCGAACGGCGTATCAGCAGTTTGGAAAACCATTTCCGGCAATATAAAAACGGGATATTTTTGCCCTGGATAAAAGCTGGCGGTTTAACCATCAAAAAAGACCCGAAGGGCGAAGAGTTTGATATTGAAAATGTAAGCGATGACGTCAACAACCGCCGCTTGTCAGAATTCAGCCCGGCGGCATCGAGGCTGCGAAGGGTGACTATTACCCGCATTAAATTTCAACAGGGCAGCAGCAGCATCACGAAATAGATAGGAATAAAAAGTGTTTTCATCCGTGAAGCTAATTTTTAGCTCAGGCTGATTATCCATTTATTCTACAATTTCCTGATTTCCAATATCTACTGAACGGCACTACTGAAACCGCAACGCCAAGTAGCGTATATCCAGTGCTTCGTTGCCGGGATCATCGAACAGGTAGAAAATGTAGGCCATCCCTTTCCCCTCCTTGTACAGGGCTACCATGCGGCAAAACGGCTTATCGGAAAACCCCTTTTTAGGTTGGAAAAAATAGACCATGCCCCAGTCGGCATTGAAATCCCTGCGCAAGTTTTCGCCGGTGGGCTGTATGGCGGAAACGAGGGCATCGTCGGCATTGGTGGCCAGGTTGGTGAGGGTGCGGAAAATGGCGACGTGCGGGTTGGTGCTCAGCGGGTCGCCGTCTTTCCAAGGCTCTATAAGGTAGCGGATTTGCAGGTCTTCCTTGCGGGAGCGGATGGCAAAGTTGCAGGGCTGATAGGGATTGGGCCAGGGTTCGATATCCTTGTAGCCGGCTTCGAGGGGTTCAAAGAATTCGATGCCCGCCTTGTTCAATAATTCCTTAAAGGTTTCGGGCAAATCTATTTTTTGGGAAAAACATACAGCGGGAAGGACGAGAATTGCCAGGCAAAGACTGATAGGGATAACAGCTTGTTTCATGTTGCTTTATTATTTGAGGTTAAGTTATTATTTTTTGTAAAAACGCTGTGCAAATAAGGGCTGCGAAAGTGCAGCCTGTCGGCCATGCTGCGCACAGCAGGGAGTGGATAGGGGAACCAGGGCCTATCGATCATCTTTATTTCGATATTCATCCCCCCGACCAGGGGAGCATTATTTCACCCATCTCAAAAAATTCGCTGATGAAACGTTTACTGTTGTTGTCCGGCCTGCTCATATTCTTCGCATCAAAGCCTTTGCCTGCTGATGCCGCCGCCTGGAAAGCCCCTGTTGAAAACATCGCAGCAGCAAAAGAAAAAACCGCCTCCCCAACCCATTTTACCAAAGCCAATAAAAAAGGAAAACGAGCAGATCGTCGCCAAAAACGATTCGAAAAAAAGCTGGACAAATGGAAAAACAAACTGCGCCGTGGCGACCGCATCAACCTGGCATGGGTAGGCATACTGGTGATGCTGGTTGGCGGGTTGTTTATCGTGTTGGGCTTGGTGATACCCTATGTGGGCCTCTTGTTCCTGGTACTGGGGATCATTATTGCATTTGTCGGCCTGCTGCTTGTGTTGCTGCTGAAAGGCTTGACTGTGGACGCATCTTGATGCCCAGTAAGGATCATAACAACTCCTTGCAGGACCGGTAAATATCCCCCCAATCTTTCCGCTCCTTTACCACGGTTTCCAAATATTCCAGCCAGATGTTTTTATCCTGCACGGGGTCTTTTACGATAGCGCCTGTGATACCCGCTGCCAGATCGTGTGCTTTCAGTGTGCCTTCGCCAAAATGCACCGCAAGCGCCTGGCCGCTGTGTACCACCGAAATAGCTTCCGCTGTGCTGAGGGTGCTGCTGGGCATTTTCAACTTGGTGCGGTTGTCCTCGGTCTTGCCGCTGCGCAGTTCCCGGAAGATGGTGACGAGGCGCTGGATTTCCTTGATCGGGGCAGAGTTTGGTGGCAGTTCGAGGGACATTCCTATTTTCTCCACCCTCGTTTTTACAATGTTTACTTCTTCTTCCAATGTATTTGGCAGCGGCATCACCACCGTGTTGAAGCGCCGGCGCAGGGCGCTGGAGAGTTCGTTGATCCCTTTGTCACGATCGTTGGCAGTAGCGATTACGTTGAAGCCCCGGTGCGCCTGCACCTCCATGCCCAGTTCTGGCACAGGCAATATTTTTTCCGATAAAATGGTGATGAGGGTATCCTGAACATCGGAAGGTATGCGGGTCAACTCTTCAATGCGAACGGTTTTTCCGTCCTTCATACCGTTCATGACGGGGCTTGGTACCATCGCTGCTTCGGTAGGGCCTTCGGCGAGCAGGCGGGCGTAGTTCCAACCATAGCGAAGCGCTTCTTCGCTCATGCCGGCAGTGCCTTGCACCATCAGCGTGGAATCGCCGGAGATAGCCGCAGCCAAATGTTCGGATACCCAAGTCTTCGCTGTGCCGGGAATGCCGATGAGCAACAGGGCACGGTCGGTAGCAAGGGTGGCCACTGCAATTTCCATCAGACGTCGACTGCCGAAATACTTTGGCTCCAATTCAACGCCGTTGTCCAGTTTTCCTCCCAATAAATAGGTGACAACAGCCCAGGGGGAAAGTTGCCAGTTGGTTGGACGGGGGCGATCGTCCACTTCTTTGATGGCCTTTAGCTCTTCGGCGTACAATTCTTCGGCATGGGGGCGGAGTATCTGATCGTGGTTCGGCATGAGGGTGGGCATTTGAAATTGAGAAATTAGGAAATTGACAAGATGGTTAAAATTAAAGGTCGCCGCATTTGAAATTAACAAATCGGTTTGGCTGCTTCGCAGTATTTATGGAGAGGCGGGGTTATCGAACCCCGCCTCTCAAAGACGCCTACCATTAACTTTACATGCGTGTACCTCTAAAGGGAAGCAAATTTCTCAATTTCCCTTTAGACATTTGTTTTGGCAAAAATAGCTTTTGCGTTTTCAATCGCAGTTTAAAATGCTTTTTACACAAGGGCCAAACGGGTTTTCCCAATCGGTTTTGAATAGCTACCTTTGCTGTTTGACTGTGTTATACTGAAACACGGATGGTTTTGTCATTTTGGCCTAAAACAAAACTTTGGCTACCAAAGTATTGCATACCGTTCACCGCCTGCCATCCGCCGTTGACCAGTATAGGTGTTAGTAAAGAACCATTTCTACGGAGGGAGACCATGGCAAAAAAAAGAAATCCGAACCAACTCTCATTCAAATTGGGCGACGACGAGCGCATCCCCAAACTGGGCGGCGTGTTGCTCATGTTCCTGGCAGCCTATCTTTTCATCGCATTTGCTTCCTACCTTTTTACCTGGAAAGACGACTACGACGACGTGAACAGCAAGTCGCTGGGCGAACTGTTCAGCGACGGCTTTCAGGCGTCCAATATGTTGGGGCGGCTCGGTGCCGTTGTGTCCAATACCTTTTTTTGGTGGGGCTTTGGGCTGCCGTCGTTTTTTTTGGTTTACCTGTTGGCCGTTTATGGATGGTCGAAAGTGAAAAGGGTGCCGCTCCGTGTACACCGGCCCCTGCTGCGGCAGACTTTGGTGCTGATGGTTTTCCTTTCTGTTTTTCTGGAATTCCTGTTTGGCGACGCCACTTTTCCCTGGGGCGGTGCTTTCGGCGAGGCCGTGAGTGCCTGGATGACCAGCTTTGTGGGCGTATTAGGTATGATAGTATTGTTCATGTTCATTTTCGCCGGCATCATTGTATGGTTCACCAACCCCAATTTCAACGAACTGACACCCCGGAAGGCATGGTATGAAACCAAGCTTTGGTTCAGCGATATTTTCAACCGGCGCTACACCCGCCGCAAGCCACAGGCGGATGCTGCTTCTACACCTCCAGTTTCATCAAACCGCCCTGCCTCTACCCAATCCCAGCCTGTCCGGCCAAAGCCAGAACAAGAGCCTATCGAGGATGGCCAGGTCAATTTTAATTTGGGCAGCGATGGCGATCGGGAAAAACCAAAATCCCTGAAACCGGGCGATGCAGAATTTGAAATTGAAATGCCAAAACCTGCCGAACCCGTGCCGGTCAGCGATCCGCCAATGTCGCCCGCAGCCACCCCACAGGCATCTTTGTTTCCCGACATAGAGGCAGCTAAGCCCAATGAAAATTTTAGCGAACCTTACGATCCGACCCTCGAGCTTTCATCCTACGAGCACCCTATTTTAGCATTACTAAATGACTACGACGATCAAAAAGTGGAGACCGACCGCTCGGAACTGGAGGCCAACAAGGATCAGATCATTGACACCCTGTTAAACTATAAAATAGAGATTGTAAAAATCCGTGCGACTATCGGCCCCACGGTGACGCTCTACGAAATTATCCCTGCGCCCGGCGTCCGGATTTCCCGCATCAAAAACCTGGAAGACGACATCGCCCTGAGCCTCGCCGCTCTGGGCATCCGCATCATTGCGCCCATTCCCGGCCGGGGCACTATCGGTATTGAGGTGCCGAACAAAAACAAGCAAATTGTACCGCTGAAGGAGATGCTGATGTCCGACAAGTTCAAGCGGTCGAAAATGGACTTGCCAATTGCCCTGGGCAAATCTATCGCCAACGAAGTGTTTGTGATTGATTTGGCAAAAATGCCCCACCTCCTTATCGCAGGTGCGACCGGGCAGGGTAAATCAGTCGGTATCAATGCGGTGCTGTTGTCTATTTTGTACAAAAAACACCCATCGCAGGTCAAGCTCGTACTCATAGACCCTAAAAAGGTAGAGTTGTTCCCTTATGCCAAACTGGTCAGCCACTTCCTCGCCGTGCTGCCCGGGCAGGATGAACCCATCACGACGGAGACCAGCAAAGTGGTACACATACTGAACTCGCTCTGCATTGAAATGGACACCCGGTACAACCTGATGAAAAAAGCGCACGTCCGCAACATCACGGAGTACAACGAAAAGTTCGTCGCCCGGAAACTGAACCCCAACAACGGCCACGAATTCATGCCGTTCATTGTGCTGATCATTGACGAGTTCGCCGACCTGATCATGACGGCGGGCAAGGAGATAGAACTGCCGATTGGCCGGTTGGCGCAGTTGGCCAGGGCGGTCGGCATCCACCTGGTCATAGCCACGCAGCGGCCTTCGGTGAACATCATCACGGGCGTCATCAAGGCCAACTTCCCCGCACGTATCGCCTACAAGGTGTCCGCCAAAGTGGACTCCCGTACCATCCTCGATGCGAGCGGTGCGGAACAATTGGTGGGGCGTGGCGACATGTTGCTATCTGTCGGCGGCGACATGGTACGCCTGCAGTGTGCTTTTGTGGACACACCAGAGGTAGAAAAAGTCATCCAATTCATCGCCGATCAGCGGGGCTATCCAGAGCCGCACTTCCTGCCGGAATTCCACGGCGACGACGAAGGTATGAACGAACCAGGCGCCTTCGACCCCAGCGATGTGGACGAAATGATGGAGGATGCCGCCAAGTTAATTGTACAAAGTCAGCACGGATCTACTTCCATGATCCAACGCCGTATGAAGCTAGGTTATAACCGCGCCGGACGCATTATGGATCAATTAGAAGCGATAGGCGTGGTAGGGCCTGCGGAAGGATCCAAGCCTAGAGAAGTTTTAATATATGATGAGATGGAATTGGAACGGTATTTGGAAAGTTGGAAGAATAGGAAATAGGAGGCAAATCCTTGAACGTGTAAGATTCGTCAAGGAAATATTAAGCCCGGAGGACAATGGTCCTTCGGGCTTTTTTGGTTTTGGCGCACTAGGGCTGCATAGCAAGTTTCAATAGATTGGACTTTGAGTACATTTCGTCTTGAAAGATTATTTTTTTTCCTGTGTTTATTTTTTCTCGTTCTTTGACAAATTCTGTGGATTAAGTAAACCGTTAAAACGGTTTAGCACATAACCTATTGATTTTCAATCCACGACTTAAGTCGTGGATTGAAAATTGGCTATCACTCTGAACCCCGTTTTAACGGATGACTACAAGATTTGACAAAGAACCTTTTTTCTTAAAATAATGCCCATGAACCTTCTTCGTAAATTTATCTTGTTACCCAGTCTGTTGCGATTGCCGATACTGTTGATGGGCCTCACCACAATTTACACAACCATCCAAGCCCAATCTGGCATTGGATTCCATTTTGGAAATTGTTATTCGAAATTTCACGTTGTGGAAGGCGAAGGGAAATTCTATGATTTTTCACCGGATTTTGACCACAAGGGTTTCAAGGCAGAACTGTACTACTGTTATGCTTTCAACAAGTATTTGAAATTGAAACCAAGCCTGGGATATATTAAGCGAGGTGCTATTATCAAACGTGACTATGGCTGGGTAGGTATTGATAAATTCACGTTGAATTATTTAGACATTTCAGCAAATATTGACATATCCCCCATAGAATATTTTTCAATAAACTGTGGTTTGAACAATAATTATCTGATAAAAGAGACTTCTTTTTTGGGAAAGGTTAGGAGTTCTGACGGAACAGAGTTTTACAAACGATTTGATTTTGGCTATGAATTAGGGGCGACAATTACGATTAGAAACATTTTTATAAATGCCAGTTACTTTAAGAGCATAAAACCAATAAGAGTCATTGATTTTATATCAACTATATTCCCTGATGCGAAAAACACAGAATACCGGAATTGTTCAATAGAAGTATCAATTGGATACCATTTCAACCTCCAGAAAAAGAAGGAAAGAAGCTAGCAACACCTTGAGGGATACCAAAATAAGGAAAGTAGAAAAATGGATGTAGCTAACGATGCACATTCTCATTCATACTTCACCTCCGTCAAAAACAGCCCCTGCGGCGGCACGCTCCAGCTTTTCCTTAATAAGACCTGTTTGTCCAAAGCATCCACCACTTCATCCAACGCTACTTTTCCCAAACCCACGTTCAGGCACATGCCTACCACCAACCTGACCATTCCCCGCAAGAACCTATCGGCGCTGATATGGTAAGTCATGCGCTGGTTTTCCCTGTCAACGACCCATTCGGAGCGGGTAAGCGCTACTTTCATGGTCTTGGCATCGGTGTGGGTTTTGCAAAAAGGAAAAAACTCATGGTAGGAAAGCAGCAGCGTGGCAGCCTGGTGCAATTTTTCAAAATCCAGTTTCTCAAAAAATGGAAAATGCCAGGCAGTCTGCCCCTCGAAAGGATTTTTCTCAAAAACAATGTGGTACTCATAACTGCGCCGGACGGCATCGAAGCGGGCATGGGCATCCTCTTTCACTTCGAAGATTTGTCGAATAGAAATATCAGCGGGCAAAAGCTTGTTGACCCTTTTCACAAAACCCTCCGGGAATTTCCCTTCAAAATCAAAGTGCATGAAATACTGGCTGGCATGTACGCCCGTGTCCGTCCTGCCACAACCGACCACCTCAATGTCTGCGCCCAAAATGGTGGAGAATGCCCGCTCTACCTCTTCCTGCACGGAGTGTGCATTCGGCTGTCTTTGCCAGCCGTGGTAATGGGTGCCGTTGTAGGCAAGTTCAGAAAAATAGCGCATCCCGAAAGGTAGTTTTTTCCAAAATGAAAAAGCACCTGAAAATTAATCGCAGGTGCTTTTTCTATTCAAAAAAAGAAAATTTTAAAAGCTGCTACTGCCGACTGTGGACTGCCGACTATGGACTGTACTAAGCCGCTTTCAACATGCTATATTTTGAACGCTCGAACTTTTCGATGGCGTAGTCTTCCGTTACGGTGAACTCCTTGATGTGCCGCTGGGAAGGCAGTTCAAACATGGCATCGGTCATCACTGCTTCGCAGATAGAACGGAGGCCCCTTGCGCCCAATTTGAATTCCAATGCCTGCCTGGCGATGTAATCAATGGCTTCCAGCGTAAAAGACAGTTTGATTCCTTCCAGGGCAAAAAGCTTGGTGTATTGCTTCAGCAGTGCATTCCTTGGTTCTGTCAGGATGCGGCGCAGTGTGTCAACGTCCAGGGGTTCCAGGTAAGTAGCCACCGGCAAACGGCCCACCAACTCAGGTATCAACCCAAAACGCTTGAGATCCTGATGGTTGACGTATTTGATAAGGTTGTCCCTGTCAACGATATGTTTTTCATCGGCCTTGTAGCCTATCACATGGGTATTCATTCGCCGGGCGATGTGCTTTTCGATACCGTCGAAAGCGCCGCCACAGATGAAGAGGATATTGTGCGTATTGACTTTTACCAGTTTCTGCTCGGGGTGCTTGCGGCCTCCTTGTGGTGGCACGTTTACGTCTGTGCCTTCCAGCATTTTCAGCATACCTTGTTGTACGCCCTCGCCGGACACGTCGCGGGTGATGGAGGGGTTGTCGCTTTTCCGGGCTATTTTATCAATTTCATCAATGTAAACGATGCCCTTTTCGGCGGCGGCCACATTGTAGTCGCAGACCTGGAGCAGCCGGGAAAGGATGCTCTCCACGTCTTCCCCCACGTAGCCGGCCTCTGTGAAAACGGTGGCATCCACAATGGCGAACGGCACGTTCAGGAACTTGGCGATGGTCTTGGCCATGAGCGTTTTGCCGGTGCCCGTTTCACCCACAAACAGGACGTTGGATTTTTCGATGTCAATATCGTCCTGGTGCTGCTGGCGCAGCCTTTTGTAGTGGTTGTAAACGGCAACGGAAAGGGTCTTTTTTGCATCCTCCTGGCCAATTACGTATTGGTCGAGGTGCTCCTTTATCTCTTTGGGTGCAATGTTGTCCGGTAAAATAAAGTCAGTTGGTGGAGGTGGAGGGGTATGCGGTTTTTTATTGTTGCCGTAGAGCTCTTCTTCAATAATATCAACGGCTTGTTCCACGCAAACCTCGCAGATATGGCCTTCTATCCCGGCAATCAGGATAAGGGCTTCTGATTTGTCTTTTCCGCAAAAGGAACACCGATAGCTTTGTTTACTTCTCCGCATTTCAAAATGGGTATATAGAAAAAGAAAAGCCCAAGGAGGATCATCCTGCCTTGAACTTTTCTTTTTTGAAAAATTACTTATCAGATTTCTTCGTAGTCGTGCGATCCAGCACTTCGTCAATCAGGCCGTATTCTTTGGCTTCAGGTGCCGTCATCCAGTTGTCGCGGTCGCAGTCTTTTTCGATCACGTCGTAGGGCTGGTCGGTGTGGTAGGCCAGTATTTCGTACAAATCTTTCTGCATGGCCTTGATGAGGCGGTAGGAAATTTCCATGTCCGTCACCTGTCCCTGCATACCGCCCAAGGGCTGGTGTATCATCACCCTGGCGTGTTTCAGGCAGGTGCGCTTGTTTTTCGTACCGGCGGCCAGCAGCACTGCCCCCATAGATGCGGCAATGCCTGTGCAAATAGTGCCAATGTCGGGGGAGATATATTGCATGGTATCGTAGATGCCCAGACCTGCGGTGACCGAGCCACCGGGGCTGTTCACGTACATCTGCACGTCACGCTTGTTGTCGGTGGAGTCGAGGAAGAGCATTTGGGCTTGTATCACGTTGGCCACGTAGTCGTTGATGGGCACGCCCATGAAAATGATCCTGTCCATCATCAGGCGGGAGAAAACGTCCAAGCCTACAATGTTCATCGGCCTCTCTTCAATCACATTAGGCGTGAAGGCTTGAATGTTGGGATAGGAATGGGTGGTCTCAGCATATTTTTCCAGGTGCATGGTGCTCATGCCTAGGTGCTTGGTAGCGTATTTTACGAACTCGTCTTTGTGGAACATAAGTATTAGAAGTTTGAATTAGAATTTTGGTTATTTGAGCGAAAACGTATTAAGAACGCCTTTTCCGCCTTGTGGTTGAGTAATCGCTGCTTTATTCTTCTTCCTCCTCACCAATGGCCGGTGCGGGTGCAGCTTTAGCACGGGAAGCCTCGAATTCTTCTTCCATAGCTTTCAGCTTTTCATCCAGCTCTCCTTCTGTCACGGGCACCTCTTTTAGTTTGACTGTTTCTTTCAGTTTAAAAAACAGCTTATTGGCTAAAACATCGCTGGCAAAGCTGTTCACCTGATCGGGGTCTTTCATGATGCGTTCAATGACACTGTTCATCAGTTCGGGCTGTGCATAGCCGCCAAAATAGCCAGCCACCCGTTGCCTTGCCAAATCCAAAATTTCCTCTTGCTCTATTTTGAAATCGTACTGCCTGAAAAGTTTGTTTTTTAACAAACTCCAGCGCATGTCATCGGCATAGTCGTCGTAATTTTCAAGGATATTGCCAGCTTCTTTTTCACGGGTTTCTTTCAGCCAGCGCTTGATGAAGTCATCGGGCAATGGCATGTGGGGCTTGTTCAGTTCTACCAGTTTTTTGCGGAAATCCCTGTACAACAGGCTGTCGGCGCCGCCGTCGAATTGGGCGCCCATGTTTTTGCGAAGACTTTCTTTTGCCTCAGCTTCGCTGGTGATTTCGCCTTCGCCGAACACTTGGTCAAAGAATTCCTGGTTGAGTTCTGCGGGCACGAGGCGGCCCACGTTGTCAATCGTAGCTTCGTATTCTTCGCCTGTCTCTGTGCCTTCCTCTATATCGGCCTCCGTGAAATTGAGCAGGTATTTTTTCACATAAGAAGGCTCAGAATTTTTTTCTATGCTGTAAATGTTGAAACGGACTTTGTCGCCCTTCTTTTTGCCCAAAATTTCCTTTTTGAGCCCTTCATCACCAATCCTTTCCACCAGGATGCTAAAGGTCGTTTTCCAGCCATCCTCTTTCAAGGCATCGCCATCCAGTTCGCTTGCATTGAGGGTGATGAGGTCATCTTCCTGGATGTTGTCCTCGGCATCGATGCGTTCGCCCCGGCGTTTGCGGAAGTAGGCCAGCCGTTCTTCGACCTTTTCCTCCGGTACGGTTACTTTTAGATAATCGTACTCGCTATTTTCATCAATGCCCTTCACTTCAAAGTCAGGGACTTTGCCGATGTTGAAACTGAATTCATAATCCTCCAGGTCGTTCGCATCAAAATCAATGGTGGCATGGCCTTCTGTCGGCAGCGGCTGCCCCACGTAATTGACCTTTTCATTGGACATGATTTCAGTCAATTCCTCTTGCAGCATTTTGGTGACCAGGTCGCCCAGAATGCCCTTACCGTACATTTTTTTAATGAAACTGTCGGGCGTTTTCCCTTTGCGGAAGCCTTTGAAGGTGGCCTTGTCCCTTATCTTTTTTAGTTCTTCTTTGAACTTTGACTGGTAGTCTTCTTTTTCGATGGTCACCGTCACGACTTCGTTCAGGTTGTCAATGTCTTCTCTAACGACTTTGGGCATAGTTGTTTTCGCTTTTTATGAAATGGAAGGAGGGAGACAACGGATAATTGAGAATGGATAATGGATAATTTGAGGCGTGGAGATCATTATCCATTATCCATTTAACATTATCCATTAAACAAAAAGTGCGGGTGGAGGGACTCGAACCCCCAAGCCTTGCGGCACTAGATCCTAAGTCTAGCGCGTCTACCAGTTTCGCCACACCCGCAAAGTGTTGATTATCAAAGAATAGTTTCGCCCTTCGGCAAAAGGAGGGCAAAGATAAACAGCTTTTGCATAAATTGAGTTTACACCAAGTCAAAAGTATTTGCAGCAGGCAGTAACCGGCGGGAGCTGCTATCAAAATCAGATTTATGGCCCATCATGCCGCTAATACGGTGTGTGTACGTTTAACAATAATATTTGTGTTAATTTTGTATCGGGCGAAAGAAAACCCAGGCAATCACTACTCAGCAAAAACACCATGTCAGCAGTAGCCGAACCACTAACAAAGGAAGATGACCACCTCCTCGTACAGCGTGCCTACAGGCAGTTGTTGCGCACCCTGAAAGATAAGATGGACAACGAGGACAAGGAGCAGGTGCGCCGAGCATTTGAGTTGGCTGCAGAAGCCCACTCCAAGCAGCGCCGCAAATCGGGGGAGCCTTACATCCTGCACCCTATCGAAGTGGCCCGTATATGTATAGAGGAGGTAGGCCTGGGGCCTACGGCCGCCGTTTGCGCCCTGCTGCACGATGTAGTGGAAGATACGGATTATTCGCTCGATGATATGCGCCGGGAGTTTGGCGACAAAATAGCCCTCATCATCGACGGCCTGACCAAACTGGACGGCAGCTCTACCTACGAAAGCCCACAGGCCGAAAATTTCAGGAAAGTATTGAGCACTCTGGTGATGGACGTCCGGGTAGTGCTGATAAAAATGGCCGACCGCCTGCACAACATGCGCACCCTCGGCTCGATGCCCCGCCACAAACAGTTGAAAATTGCTGCTGAAACAAGCTATATCTACGCACCGCTTGCCCACCGTTTAGGCTTGTACAACATCCGCTCAGAATTTCAGGATCTATGTTTAAAAATAACAGAACCAGAGACTTACGAAGAAATTGCCCACCAACTTAACGTCACCCAAAGCGAGCGGGAACGCTACATCAACGAGTTTTTAAAACCCATCCAACAACAACTGGACGAAATAGGGGTGCCTTACCGCTGCTTCGGCAGGGCCAAGTCGGTATCCTCCATTTACAGCAAGATAAAGGCAAAAAACACCCCTTTCGAAGAGATTTACGACATTTTCGCCGTCCGAATCGTGGTGGATGTGGAGCGCAAACGGGAAAAGACCGTTTGCTGGATGGTTTATTCCATCGTGACGGATATTTTCAGGCCCATTCCCGAAAGGCTCAAAGACTGGGTCACCGTTCCGAAATCCAATGCCTACGAATCGCTCCACACCACCGTCATCGGCCCAGGTGGCCGCTTTGTGGAGGTGCAGATTCGCAGCGAACGGATGGATGAAATCGCCGAACGGGGCTTTGCCGCCCACTGGAAATACAAGGGCATCAGCAACCAGCCCGATGTCTATGAAAAATGGCTCGACCAGGTGCGGGAGTTGATGGAAAACCCCAACTCCGACGCACTGGAGTTCATCAGCGATTTCAAAAACAACCTCTACTCCGAGGAAATTTACGTCGTCACCCCATTGGGCGACATGATAAACCTGCCCAAAGGCTCCACCGCGCTCGACTTTGCCTTCCACATCCATACCGACATCGGCTACCACTGCAAAGCCGTGAAGGTGAACAACCGGATCGTGCCCATGGGCTTTAAGCTCAACATGGGCGACCAGGTGGAAGTGGTGACAGACAAAAACCAAAAGCCCAACGAAAGCTGGCTGAAAATAGTGGTGACCGGCAAGGCCCGCTCCAAAATCCGTTCGGCCATGAAGGAGGAACGCCGTAAAAAAGGCGAACTGGGCCGGGAAGCACTGGAGCGGAAGTTCAACAACATGAAGGTTCACTATGAACAGGGCGTGGAGACGCTGGTAAAATTTTACGGTTTGCAGTCGCACGTTGATCTTTACTACATGATTGCTTCCGGCGAAATCAACCTGATCGATACGTTTAAAAACTTTACGGTCAAAGAGCAGAAATTGGTGGAAGTGCAGGCTGCACCCGCACCTTCTTCTATCGAACAAGACAAAAAGGAGGAATCACCCAAGCGGCGCATTTCACCCAAAACAAAAATCCTGGTCAACGGCGAACCTGCCGAACTTTACCATTACAAACTGGCCAACTGCTGCAATCCCGTGCAAGGCGATGATATATTTGCCTTCCTTACCTCAATGGAAGGCTTGAAAATCCACCGTACCAACTGCCCCAACGCCACCAACCTGCTGGCCAAATATGGCTACCGCGTCATGAAAGCCGAATGGGTGGTGAGCGGCGACAGCACCTTTGTGGCCGACCTCAAGATCACCGGGGTGGACATCGGCATTGGCGTCATCGAAAGGCTGATGCACAAGATTTCCACCGAACTGGGCCTGAACATCCGCTCCTTCCAGATAGAGGGGGGCGACGAAGGGTACTACGAAGGGAAAATCAGCTTACAGGTATTGAACAAGGATCAACTGAACCTGGTCATCAAGTCGCTGAAAAAGTTGGAAAGTGTGGAGACCGTCACCCGGATAGAATAAGAGAGATGGGATGTGAGAGAGCGGGACGTTAGGGTATAATACCCTGACAAACAATCATTTGGAGCCATTTTTTTTATTACTATCCATGAATTTCCACGCCGGTCTTTTTCCCTTTTGGTGCTTGCTTTCCATTCTGCTGGCGGTCGCCTATGTTTTCCTTATCCTGAAATACATGGAGGGTTGGGGAGCGTTGCCAGCGTGGGAAGTACCGGAAAGTTTTCAGCCAGCAACTAAAGTCAGCATCATTGTAGCGGCCAGGAACGAAGAAGAAAACATTCTGGGCTGCCTCAACACGATTTCTCAGCAAAATTACCCCTCCCGCCTTTTTGAAGTGATTGTCGTGGACGACCATTCCACAGATGGGACGTTTGACCTGGCAGCACTTTTTGCCAAAAAACACCCCAATTTCAAAGCCATCCGCCTTGCCGATTTCTTAGCAAAAGGAGAAAAGGTATCTTTTAAAAAAAGAGCCATCGAGACTGCCATCGTGCTGGCCAAAGGCGAACTGATCGTAACCACGGATGCCGACTGCCTGGTGCCAAAAGACTGGTTGATGCTGCTTGTTTCCTTTTATGAAAAGAGTAAAAGCCCAAGTGACGACAGGGCTTTAAGCCAAGCCTTCACTAAGCTCAACTTCATCGCTGCCCCCGTGATTTTCCACCAGGAAAAAAACCTGCTGGAGCGCTTCCAGTCACTTGACTTTTTGGGTATGATGTGCGTCACCGGTGCGGGCATTCAGCTGGGTTGGACGAATATGTGCAACGGAGCCAACCTTGCCTATCCCAAGGCTACTTTTCAGGAGGTAAATGGATTTGAAAACATTGACCGGCTGGCCAGCGGCGACGACATACTGCTGCTGCAAAAAGTAGCCGCCCGCTATCCCGAAAGCGTTGGTTTTTTGAAAAACAGGGGCGCAGCCGTTTTGACCAAAGCCATGCCCGATTGGCGTTCTTTCGTTTCGCAGCGCATCCGGTGGGGTTCAAAATCAACCAGTTATACCGAACGGAAAGTGACGCTTATTTTAGCATCGGTATTCTTTTTTTGCCTCTCCATTTTGGCAAATGTAGCATTGGCCTTTTTTTGCGGGTGGGAAGTATTTGTACTGTTTGCCATTCAGATTTTGATTAAAACAGTAATTGACTTTATCTTTTTGGGGGAAATGGCCCGATACTTTGGCAGGGAGGATTTGATGAAAAGCTTCCCCGCCTCACAGGTTTTGCACATTGTTTACATTGTTGGCGTTGGTATTTTGAGCAACATTTTAAAAAACTATCAGTGGAAAGGCCGCAGGGTTTCGTGAGGAAAGTTGCATGATGAGCCTTGAAGCGTTATTTTTGGAAGATAATCAAAACTATAGGTCAATAGCATGAGCCGCCGCCACGAGCAAACTTTTGAAGCAGAGCAGATCTACCGACAGGTGGTAGAGTACGACCGCCGTGGCGATGTGTACAATGCCGTGAAGCTGTGCAAGCGGCTAGCTCGCCTTGCCCCCGATTGGTCTGCTCCTTTTGCCTATCTGAGCTGGGTATATAAGCTCCGCCGCGAATGGAAACCAGCCTATCATTATTGCTTACGTGCTGTAGAAATCAACCCCTTTGATGAAAGGACCTGGGAAACGCTGGCCATTGCCGCCACGGCCCTGGCCGAATGGGAAACCGCCCGCCAGGCCTGGAACCAGTTGGGTTATGAGTTTAAAAAATCGGATGAGGCGCTCCACCTTGATCTGGGCCTCGTCCCGGTGTGCCTGAACCCTGCTTCCCGGCCTGAAATCATCGAGGCGCACCGTATCGATCCGGTCAGGGCTAGCATAGAGAGCATCCCGCAGCCCTCTTCAGACAGGCGGTACAAGGATTTGATACTGATAGACAGCAAGGCCGAAAGCCATTTTTTCCAGCATGGAAAACGGTTGCCGGTCCACCACGAGCTACAATTGCTCAAGCAATCCACCTGGCGAACTTATGCCGTGCTGTTGGAAACCGACACGACGCATGACGTGCAAACGCTCGCCCAACTGTGCGAGGAGGCTTCCCTGGGTTTTGACAACTGGTCGAACGCGTCAAGGTTCCTTGGCCCGGGGCTCCACCCCAAGGTGACGGAATATTTCGACTATACCATTTTCGACAACCTGGAGCGGGATTCATTTCTCGTTGCCCTGGCTGCCCGGCAGGAAAAGGAAATCATAGCGGTTCTGAAAAGTTGGGAAGTCATTTCCCTGAAGAACTTTTATGGGCTGGAATGCCTGCTTTAGCTTTTTTGAAAACTTCACCCACCTCCATTGTGGAACAAAAGAAACCTCCAAAAAAATACACCTCAAAGGCTGACGCACTTGTCAAGCTCCAACGCTATTGTGCCTATCAGGAGCGTTGCCACCAGGAAGTGCGCAGCAAGCTGCTTGAGCTCGGGGTTTTCGGCGATGATTTGGAAAACATCGTTGCCCAGCTTATCGAAGATAATTTCCTCAACGAGGAACGCTACGCGCGTACTTTTGCCAGGGGGAAATTCCGTATGAAGCAGTGGGGTCGCAATCGCATCATTCAGGAATTGAAACTGAGGGGCATCCCTGATTACTGCATCAGGAAGGCGATGGAAGAAATCGGGAAAGGTGAATATGCCGAAGCGCTGGAAAATTTGTTGGCAAAAAAAGCAGGGATGATTGCCGGTGAAAATGATTTTGAAATAAATGGCAAGCTGGCGCAATATGCAATACACCGCGGCTTCGAAGTGGAGACGGTATGGGAGGCTATCCATAAAATGAAAAGGACACCCTAACGCTGGCAAATACAAAAAACACAAAAACCTCCTGTAATTGCTGAAAGATTACAGGAGGTTTTTGTGTTGTTGTTATTAGCTTGTCTAACTAACTAACGCCAGCTTATTTCGTATGCTTCTCGTCGGAAACCGACAAGCTCCAACGGCCCTTTGCACGGCGGCGGGAAAGCACCCTGCGGCCATTCTTCGTGCTCATGCGCTCACGGAAGCCGTGCTTGTTAGCTCTTTTTCTCCTGGAAGGTTGGTAAGTCCTTTTCATCTTATCGTCATTTTACAGTTGTCAAATAGGGATGGTTTTTCTAAGGGAGGGCAAAGGTAAGGTTATTTTTTGCAAACGCCCAAGCGATGCGGATGGAAGATTTTTGGCAACAAGGCTGTTATTAAACGGATTTTTTAAAAAACCTAAAAAAATGCGCAGGCCAAACTTCTTCTTCTTTGATAAAAGGCTATCTTTGCCCGCCTTTTTCAAAAAGTATCAACAAAAAAGATTTGACATGGCTGGGTACGAACAAAAATAAATAATCCATCCCTCGCCTGGCATTCGAAAATAAGAAACTCAACAATCATGGTAACGGTAACAGTCAACGGAACAGCAAGAACGGAACTTGGCAAGAAAGCAACGAAGGCCGTTTTGCTCAATGAGAAAATACCTTGTGTTATTTACGGGGCACACAAAGAGCCGGTTC
Organism: Lewinellaceae bacterium; assembly: GCA_020636005.1. GTDB lineage: Bacteria > Bacteroidota > Bacteroidia > Chitinophagales > Saprospiraceae > UBA6168. Next base: position 2,311,348 of record JACJYR010000001.1, on the reverse strand, counting down.
ATTTCACCACCTCCATCAAGGAGGTGCGCGATATAATTTACACCCCCGAATTCAAGATTGCAGAAATACATGTGGACGGCACTGCACACAAGTGCATCCTGAAAGAGGTGCAGTTCCACCCCGTCAAGGATACGGTCAGGCACATTGATTTCCTCTTGCTCAAAGAAGATCACCCCATTAAAGTTACCGTGCCGGTCTTGTTCGAGGGAACATCCCCAGGGGTGCGCAACGGGGGCAAATTCATCCAAAAAGTGAGGGCAGTCAGCATCAAGACAAAGCCTGAGAATATGGTTGACCATGTCCTCGCTGATATTTCCACGCTGAAGATGGGACAATCCCTTCGGGTGCGGGACATTCAGCAAGTAAAGGGTGTTGAAATCCTCAACCCGGGAGCGCTGCCCATCGCAACGGTAGCCATTCCGAGAAGCCTCAAAGGCGCCACTGGCGAGGAAGAAGAACCAACAGCTACGGCCGATACCGCCGAAGGGGCAACCGAAGCAGCAGAATAATTGCCTTTTTTCCAAGGCTCTTAATACAACGGGGCATAAAGGTTTCACATCTTTATGCCCCATTTGTTTTTATGGAAAAATCATTGCGAATTACCACCGTCCAGTCCACCCTGCATTGGGAACATGCAGCGGAGAACCTCTCCATGTTCTCAAAGAAACTCGAAGGACTGGCTGGCAAAACCGATCTTGTCGTCTTGCCGGAAATGTTCAATACAGGGTTCAGCATGAATGCTGCTGTGATTGCCGAAACGATGCAGGGCCGTACACTGGATTGGTTGGGGAAAAAGGCCGCTGAACTGAACGCTGTTGTGACGGGGAGCCTGGTCATCGAAGACAACGGCAAATTCTACAACCGCTTGGTTTGGATGCAGCCAGACTACTGCTACGAATTGTATGATAAGCGCCATCTGTTCACATTGGCAGGCGAACATGAGCACTATACCGCCGGCAAGAGAAAATTGATAGTGGCATGGAAAGGTTGGAAAATTTGCCCCCTCATCTGTTACGATTTGCGCTTCCCGGTTTGGAGCAGGAATACCGAAAACTACGACCTGCTGCTGTACATGGCCAACTGGCCTGAAAAAAGAGGCCACCATTGGAGGCAGTTGTTAATGGCCCGGGCCATCGAAAACCAGTCGTATGTCGTGGGTGTAAACAGGGTGGGGGAAGACGCCAACGGATTCAAATACCAAGGCGATACATCCGTCATTGATTATGCAGGCAACCTCCTCTACCGCACAGCCCAGGTCGAAGACATTTTCACGATTACTTTACATTTGGACAACATGGAAGCTTATCGGAATAACCTCCAATTCCTGCCCGACCAGGACCGGTATAAAATATTGGATTAGAAAAGTATTAACAAATTTTACGATTTGAAACACAATGCTTTTATTTGCCCATCCGTTTTGCTTCCCCTTTAAGCCTTCTCTTCAAAGACTTGCACACTAACTAGTTCATCCGTCCCACGAACGATTTAATACGATCAATAAAAACCGGGTTATGTTAAAAAGATGCTTTTTGCAAGGCATACTGTCTTGCACTGTTTTAGTCGGTCTGGTATCATGTAGTGCCTTTACCCAATCGGCCGATAAAGGCCCCCTTGCTGAAGCAAGGACTTCCAGCAAAAAAGAAATTAAGGTAAGGAACGGCATCGTAGATTTCTCCCAGGAATATGTCGGATCCAAGTACCGATCGGCCAGCAAAGGCCCCAACAGCTTCGACTGTTCCGGCTTCGTACACTATGTGATGAAGAATTTTGACATTGAAATGGCCGGCTCGTCCGCCTCCCAGGAGTCGCAGGGCAAAAAAGTCTCCAAACAGGAGGCACAGCCCGGCGATTTGGTATTCTTTCGGCGCAGCAAAGGAGGCAGGGTATTCCATGTAGCTATTGTCCTCGACAACGACAACGGTGATATTACGGTTATACATTCCACTTCTGGCAGGGGGGTGGTCATTGACAGGTTAAAGGATTCGGCCTATTGGCGCTCGAAGGTGATGTCTTTCAGGAACGTGGTCGGAAAAGCAGGGGCATAGAAGCGGATCAATTTAAAAGAAAATGCCCATCCTGAACTTGTCGGGATGGGCATTTTTATTGGTTGCCGGCTAGGAGAAAGGGGATCAATCCCTGTTGAGGATGGACAGCAAACGAAGTATTTCAAAATACAGCCAGACCAGCGTTATCAAAAGCCCCATGGCTGAAAACCACTCCATGTAGGCCGGTGCGCCATACTGTTCGCCTTTTTCAAAATTGTCGAAATCCAGCAGCAGATTGAGCGTAGCTACGCCGATGATGACGAGACTGATGCCGATGCCTATCATGCCGCCCTGGTGCAGGTAAGGAACGCTGATGCCAAAAAAGCCCAGGACAAAACTCAGCAAATAGACCAGTAATACTGCACCCGTGGCCATGACAACACCCGTACGGAATTTATTGGTCACTTTGATGATACCTGTTTTATAGATAAACAACATCGCAAAAAGCAGGGCAAAGGTCAGGGTGACTGCATGGAAAATGATGCCGCCGCCGAAGCCGGCGGCGTAAATTGCCGTGACGGATCCGACACAAAGCCCTTCGAGCAGCGCATAGATGGGGGCTAATGTAGCTGACAAATGCGTTTTAAAACTTGCGATGAGCACTACGACCAGCCCACCTATCGCCCCGCCCCACATGAACAACGGGCTGGGATAGGCAAAGCTGACAAGGGTGGTGAGCATCATAATGCCAAACAGGATGAAGGATTTGTTGATGGCGCCCTGGACGGTCATTCGTTCGCCCTTGTCAATCAATCCAGCATCGAGTATTTCGTTTGAACTTTTTCGGTAGGCTTCCTCCTTCATAAAAGGGTTGTTGGAGGAAGAGAACATGCTTTTTCTTGCCATGATGGGTAAGTAATTTAATTTATTGAGCGATAGCGAGACAAATAACCTGCTCCCTACCACTGGCTCGCCGTATCGGCGAGCCGTCAAAAACGCTGACTCAATAAGGTTGATAATTTGGTGATGAAATTTGTGATAAAGAAACACTTTTTTTTGGAAAAAGGTCAGCATTTTTTCAAACCCGCTCGATGACGGTCGCATATCCCTGCCCCACCCCGATGCACATGGTGACTAACGCATAGCGCTTTTGTTGTTGGTGCAATTCGATGGCCGCTGTTTGCAAAATCCTCGTGCCCGACATGCCGAGCGGGTGGCCGATGGCGATGGCTCCACCGTTAGGGTTCAACCTTGGGTCGTCGTCGGCGATACCCCAGGTACGGGTGCAGGCGAGGGCCTGTGCGGCAAAGGCTTCGTTCAGTTCGATAATCTCCATATCGTTGAGTTTCAGGGCAGCCCTTTTCAAGGCTTTCTCAGAGGCTGGCACCGGCCCAATGCCCATGATGCGGGGTTCAACACCTGCTACGCCGGAAGCAACGATGCGGGCAAGTGGCGTCAGGTTGTATTGTTTAATTGCCTGTTCAGAAGCAACGAGCATAGCAGCGGCGCCGTCGTTCAGGCCCGATGAGTTTCCTGCGGTCACCGATCCACCCTCTGCTGCTTTTTTGAAAGCGGGGCGCAGTTTGGCTAAAACCTCCAAAGTCGTGTTGGGTTTAATAAATTCATCCTTGTCAAAAATGAGCGGATCGGCTTTCCGCTGCGGGATGGGTACAGGAACGATTTCTTCTGCCAGCCGGCCAGATACCTGCGCTTTGGCCGCTTTCATTTGCGACCAATGGGCAAATTTGTCCTGATCCTCCCTGCTTATTTTGTGCAATGCCGCAAGGTTCTCGGCGGTGTTGCCCATGCCGTCCGTGCCATAGAGCGCTTCCATCCTGGGGTTGATGAAACGCCACCCGAAACTGCTGTCGTGCATCTCGGCATCCCGCCCGAAGGGCTGCGATACTTTGGAGATGACCCAAGGACCACGGGTCATCTGTTCTACGCCGCCGGCAATGAACAATTCGCCGTTTCCGGTTTGGACGGCCCGGCTGGCGTGGATGACGGCCGCCATGCCGGAGGAGCAAAGACGGTTGACCGTTTCGCCCGGTACGCTCCAGGGCAGCCCGGCCAGCAGCGAGGCCATTCGGGCAACATTGCGGTTGTCCTCACCTGCCTGGTTGGCGCAGCCCAGATAGACGTCTTCGTAAGCGTCTTTTGGGATGCCGGGGTGTTTCTCCACCAATGATTTGATAGCATGGGCCGCCAGGTCGTCGGCACGAATGGGGGAAAGCGTTCCCTGGAAATTGCCGACGGGTGTACGCACGGCGTCAACGATAAATACGTCTTTCATTTGTCCTTTTTTAAAATGCTGTTTTGATGTTTAAACTGTCGGCTTGTCATACCTCCCAATCCCTGCTGGTACGGTAAACGATGCCCTTAAACAGTGCGACAACCATATCGTGCTGGTTTTTCACCACCACACGGTAGTTGCCGATTTTGTGCGAAAGGTTTTCCTCTTCTGCAATGGCCGTGAGTACATCCCCTTCTTTGACTTTCACCGTATGCGAAATGGAAGTTTCGATGGAAACAGCCTGGCGCCCGTGAGAGTTGGATGCAAAGGCAAGCGCACTGTCGGCCAGGGAAAAAGTAATGCCTCCGTGCGCCGTGCCAAAGCCGTTCAGCATTTCCTTGCGCACTGTCATCCGAAGGGTAGAACGACCGGCATCATCTTCTATCCGTTCTATGCCGAGCCAAAGACTGAACGGATCGTTAAAGTACATTTTGTCCACCACTTTGGTGGCGAGTTCTTTTTTTGTCATTGATAAAAGGTTTTCCCATCCCTCGCCATTTTGCGCAGCAGCGGGCTGCAGCGGTAGCGGTCTTCGAGGTATTCGACATGGAGGCGGTCCATTGTTTCCACGCAATGCTTTATCCCAACTTCATCTGCCCAGCGAAGGAGTCCTTTCGGATAGTTGACCCCGGTGGTCATGGCAGTGTCAATATCATCGCGGGAGGCGATGTTGAGGTAAAGGGCATCGGCGGCCTCGTTGATGAGCATGACGACGATGCGCCAGACGATGTCCCTGCAGAGTTGATTGTCTTTTTTGGGTTCGGGTTGAATAGTACCTTCTGCATAATCGTAATAGCCGCGGCCAGTCTTCCTGCCCAGCCAACCAGCCTCAGATAGACGTTTTTGGGTAAAGGCGGGCTTGTAGCGAGGATCATAGTAAAATGCTTGGAACACCGTCTCCGTCACTGTGTAGTTGACATCATTTCCAATAAAATCCATCAAGGTAAACGGCCCCATGCGGAAACCGCCTATTTCCGTCATCGCCCAATCAATGGTGGCTACATCTGCCAAGCCTTCTTCCAATAGACGGAGAGCTTCTCCGTAAAATGGCCTCGCCACGCGATTAACAATGAAGCCAGGCGTATCTTTTGCCAGTACGACCAGCTTGCCCCAGCCTTCGATGAGGTTTCTTGCCTGTTTTACTATTTCGGCTTTTGTTTGAATGGCAGGAATTACCTCCACCAATTTCATCAATGGGGCAGGATTAAAAAAGTGGATGCCGATGACCCGATCAGGTTGCTGGCAAGCAGATGCGATGGCCGTCACAGACAGGGAAGAAGTGTTGGTGGCAAGGATGCAGCTGCTTTCAACGATGTCTTCCAATTGCCCGAAAACCGATTTTTTGATGCCTAAATCTTCAATAATAGCTTCGATTACCAGCCCGCATTCTGCAAAAGCGAGCAGATTGTCCACAAAATAGACCCTGCCGAAAATAGCCTTGGCGGTGCGGTCGTCCATTTTACCTTTGGCGGCGAGCTTGTTGAGGATGTTCAACAGGTTTGTCTTTGCCCGTTCGAGGGCGGCGGGGTTGTTGTCGTACAGCAGCACTTCGTGCCCTGCCGTGGCGGCAACTTGTGCTATGCCAGCGCCCATAGAGCCGCTGCCGATTATGCCTATTTTCATCATAAAAACAGATTTGGTTAGAGCGCCCAAAAGTAAACAGAAAAGCCCACCTTCACTGAAGGCAGGCTTTTCAATAGTAGTGTTTCAGGTATAATGTTATTCAAGGGGCGGCTGGCTCAAAAAACCAGGGAATTACTTTTTAGTGGAAATGGCATAAGATAAACCCAGGATCCAGTAGGTCTGGATTTTACTGTATTTTCCTGGAAGATCTGCCAAGGTGCCTTTGTACGGCTCATTCTTATCGGCATCTATGGGCAAGTTGGTTGCATAATTAAAAGCCTCCTGCTTATTGCCACGAAGCCCAATGTCCAGACCTATACCGATACCTTTGACGGCAGTACTGAAGCTGTTCACCCAGGTCCAGTTGGAGAGATCCGTACCTTTATAGCTCAGGAAGGCGGAGAGGTTGGATTTCCAGGAAATGCCCTTTACAATGGACCTCGTGTAATCGGCCACGACCTTGCAACCGAGCGATGATTCGTAATCGAACCCGGAATCGGAGAATACGAAATTGTAGTTCAAAGGATGGATAACGACCACTAAATCAGTGATGGGCGTCCAGGTAGCGCCAGCCCCCAGATCAAGGTAACCAGGGTTGTTGAATTTTCCCTCCAGTACCGAAGTACGGTATTCGCCAAGTGTAGAAATGGCAATCTTCTCAGACAATTTGTAACCAAACAGAGAAGTGATATTGAAGGCATCGGCAGCCACCTGGAAGTCGCTATTGTCGTCAGATACATCCTTGTCATTGAACTTCTGCCAGCCCAGGGTCAGGTTTGCACCGTTGCGCCAGAAATACTTTTTTTGTTGAAGGTTGGCATAAGGGTTTGCAGTCAGTCCAATTGTTATGGCTGAAGTGTTGGGCGTTGACTTGGAAAACCAGTTGTTGAAATTGGCAATGTTAAAACCGATATTTCCCAAAACGCCCACATCCCATCGTGGGTAAGGCGTAAGCTTATCGGTCAAACCGTCGATTTCAGCTTTGAGTGCATCCACCTTGCCGCCCAATTCTTTCAACTGCGGCTCAAGCGTAGAGAGTTCTTGTACTTTTTGCGCTTTTTGCGCCTGCATTTCTTCCACCGTTTGTGCCTGCAAAGCGAAGCAGAAGAATAGAAGGGCCAATGAAAGGAGAGTAAATTTCTTGTTCATCAGTGAAATTTTTTCAATAGTTAAAATTAAAATTGTAAAGGTGAGCCTGGATTTGTGAGTTTCATTCAAATCCAAACTTCGTTTATGAAGCCGTAAAGATAATACTGGGAGTAATTCCCTACGGGAGGCTACTTGATTTGCCGCTCATTGGAAAAAATTTCCACCTTCTCTGACGTCAATTTCTTTAAAGGTATCACAATTATTTTTCCATCCCCCTGGAGCGTGAGGGAGGAACTATCCATGGCGATGATTTTTCCCGTGCTGCCGTCAATAGAAATCACGTCCCCGATTTTCACTTTGTTTTTGCTGTAAAAAGAGGCCAGGAAATTGGCCATGGTGTCTTTGGAAGCAAAGCCATAGCCGATGGCAAATGCCAGCAGCACGCCTCCCAATATCACCGTCAAATTGGAGGTGATCAGGGAAGTTTCGATGCTGGCCTGGGCCAGGGCGCTGATGGTCAGTGTCAGGAAGATGAGGTAGAAAACAAAGTTGGCGATAACTTTTGCGGAAGGGATGGCGAGGGCATTGCAGGTTGCCAGCACTATGTTTTTAACAAACTCTGCCAAGTAGATACCAAGCACAAAAAGCACCAAAGCGGAAAGTAGCCGGGGAAGGTAAGAAATCAGGTCGCTCACCATTTCCGATACAATAGGCATACCGAGGACATCGGTAGCGGCCATCAAAAAAATCAGCATCAGTACATAGTAAACCAACTTGGCGAGGAAGACGCTGAGCCTTATTTTCAAGTTGGATTTCTGGGCAAATTCAGTCTCGTTGATCTTCTCCCCCAGCCTGTCGATCTTGATGGTGCTGAAGACTTTCTCCAGTGTTTTGGCGACTATCTTCGAAATAATCAGGCCTAGGAGGATGATAACAATGGCGCCCACCAGGTTGGGCAGCGCCGAAGCGAATTTGGCCAGTACCTGTTTTACGATGTCTATGATTTCCATGCAGTGGTTAGATTGAAAGCCGAAATATAATTCAAATTGGTGGTTCGTCGTCGCTGAGTGCGCCTCCGATACCAGGGGCGGCGTCGTCCGTATCCTTGCTTGTATCGCCTTCTGGCAACTCATCTTTGGCTACCTGGTCGAGTTCCTTTATCGTGCCGCCAAGGGTAAGGATGAACATCTCAAAGACCTTTGGAAGGTACAGCTCCATGGCCTGCCCCATGATGGAGAGGATCTGCAGGCTGCCAAAGACGCTCTCTTCTATTTCCGGTGGCACCGGGAACAGTTGCTCGTCTTCTTCCAGCATTTGTTTGAAACTATTGGCAGTGCTCATAATCAACGCTTTAAACCTCCACTGGGTACAGTTTTTTGTACACCAGTTGGGCCTTGTGCTTGGCCCGTTTGATTTTCATTTTTACTGCGCTCTCCGTTTTGTCCAATATAGCTGCGATTTCCTTTATCTGCAGGTCGTCCTGGTATTTCATCAACAGTATGGCCTTATCGTCAATGGGGATTTGCTCCAAAACCTCCCGCAGGCGGTTCACTTCCATGGTTAGCAAAGCCTCGTCGTGAACTTCCTCTTCCATGTCTGGCAACTTTTCCATGTCGTCGGAGAAGAGGTTGCCCATCTTTTTCTGCTTCCTGATAATGTCAATACAGTAGTTATAAGTAATCGAATAGACCCAGGTGGAAAATTTGGCCTGCTCTGCAAATTGGCCAAGGTTCAGGAAAATCTTCATGAAGATGTCCTGCATGGCATCCCTTGCAAGGTGTTCTTCCTTAAGGAGGGAAATACACTTGGCATACACCTTACCTGAGTACCGGCGGTACAATTGCGAGAAAAGAACCGGGTCTTTCGACGCCAGGTATTTCCGGATAAGAGTTATGTCCTGTTCTTTCGTTTGTGCGTCCGTACCCATTCAAATGAAATAGTAGTGCTTGTCGAGAGGCGCCCTTCAGGAAAACCCACCTTGAAAGGCTTGCCTGGAGAGTCCTTCAAAATATTGGTTTACAGCAAGTTACGATAAGGTACAAGCAAATTCAGTCCACGAAAATAGGAAAAATAAGTTTTTACGGGAGGGGTTTGTCGGTTTAGGACGATAAAACCCCCAAATGGGTACAACCAGGTGGGAAAAATAGGTTTAGGAAGGACTTTTCGGCTCCCTTGGCTCGGTGATTCTTAGATTTGCTTTTCTTTTGGGCAAAAAAAAGAGGCAGCGCTTTTAGCACTACCTCAGCCCTAACCAAATAAAACCAAATTATTTTTCTTTATACAGGCCCTCAAAGCATTCCTGAGGGAATTATTCTTCTTGGTGTAAAAACTACCATTAGATTCGGTTGACAAAGGTAAAATGAATTTTTGAAAGTTTGTCATTAAAATTTTCTGTTTTCCGAATTACGGGGCGTTGCTTTTTTTTGCAAAGGCAGTGATCTTAAGTATGATTATTAGGTCACTTTGCGCCGTTTTTGGAATAAAATTTTAAACTGTGCGGTAATTTTGAAATTTATTGCTAATATTTCTATTTTTTTGCTGCTTCAATAGAAGACTATTTTTCTTGAAAAATATGCAACCAATGATAATTTCTTTACAAATACAGAAAATATTTTTTTTAAAAAAAAGGCTTTTGGGGGCCATGTTTCTTAGTGTATTTGCAACTTTTAGTGCTTTTACGCAAAGCGAAAAGATAGATGAAGACGCTTTATTTATCCGGAAAATCCACGATATCGCCCTAACGAACAGCCAATGCTACGATTGGTTGCGGCACCTTACCAAAGAAGTCGGCCACCGTTTGAGTGCTTCCCCCCAGGCTGCCGCTGCCGTTGAATTCACCCGCCAGATGTTGGACACACTTGGGTTGGATTCCGTTTGGCTGCAGCCCTGCCGGGTACCTCATTGGATAAGGGGGGAAAAGGAAATAGTGAGGATTTCGCAGTCTGTGATGGGAACAGTAGAACTCCATAGCCTGGCATTGGGCAACGCCATTGGTACCGGCGAGCGCGGTATCGCAGCACCGGTTGTCGAAGTAAAAACCTTTGAAGAACTGGAAAAACTGGGACCAGCCTCGGTGAAAGGCAAAATCGTATTCTTCAACCGCCCTTTTGATCCCACCAAAATCAACACTTTCGAAGCCTACGGCGGCGCCGTTGAACAAAGGGCCTGGGGTGCTTCCGAAGCGGCTAAGTACGGAGCTATTGGCGTTCTCGTCCGTTCGATGGCTTCCGGGCTGGACGATGTGCCGCATACCGGAGGACTGGCGTACCGGGACGGGATCGAAAAAATACCGGCAGTGGCAATCAGCACGAACGACGCCGAGCTTTTAAGCAGCCTGTTACAACAAGGCGAAGTAAAAGTGTTTATGCGCACCCTTTGCCAGCAGTTTGAAGATGAGCCGTCCTATAGCGTGGTTGGAGAAATCAAAGGCTCAGAAAAGCCCGAAGAAATCATCCTGGTAGGCGGCCACCTCGACTCCTGGGACGTAGGGGAAGGTGCCCACGACGACGGCGCTGGCTGTGTACAATCTATGGGCGTCCTTCAACTATTGAAAAGGCTGAATTACCAACCCAGGCGGACCATCCGTTGTGTTCTATTTATGAACGAGGAAAACGGTCTGATGGGCGGGAAGACCTACGGAGAAGAGGCCAAGCGAAAAGGTGAGTTTCACCTGGCGGCTATTGAAAGCGACCGGGGCGGCTTCACGCCAAGGGGTTTCACGGTGGACGGCGAGGCCGACGTTTTCGCTCTAAGATTCCCTGCTATGCAGCCCTGGTCCGACCTGCTCGAACCCTATGGCCTCCGCATCAAAAAGGGTGGGGGCGGCGCCGATATTTCCCCATTGAAAAGCCAACAGGCCCTGCTGATAGGTTATGAACCCGATCCGCAGCGTTATTTCGACTACCACCACACCCATGCCGATGTTTTTGAAACCGTAAACAAACGGGAGCTTGAACTTGGAACGGCCGCCATTACGAGCCTTGTCTTTTTGATAGACAAATACGGACTCGAAGGGGATGGTAATAAAAACTGAACTTTTTACCCTGGCTTTTCTCAAAAACCCCTCATCAGATATACCTTTTCCCCTACCTCAAAAGTACTGACCGTATGGTCGCCATTCAGATACAGGTGAATTTTAGTTTTATTGTCGGTGACAAACTCCCACAGGTATTTTTCTTCCTGCAGCCCGGCCTCGGCATCTTCTTTCTCGTTGATTTTCCTGATGGGGTACTTTTCGGTCGTGTTTTCCCTTTGGCCATCCTTGTATTGAAGGATTGATTGGACTACCACGAAATATTCCTTCGTGATTTTGACTTTTTTGTCAGGATCGCCCGCCAATATAGAATCGGCACCCGCCTCGTCTATTCTTAGCGTCAGGGAATCCACTGGGCTTTCCCCGGCTCCTTCCTCCTTTGATTTCTTCTTTTTTTTGGCGTCTTTTTCCACCACGGTGATGGTCTCGATGAATGTGATGCTTGTGCTGTCCTTCATTTTCAGGCGCTCCTGCACGTTGGCGTCCTTGTGGATGCGGAGGAAGGGGTAGAAAGTTTTGCCCCATAGGGAGTCGGTGCTTTCTATCACCAGTTCACCCCGGTCAGTGAAGTAGGCTTTCTCTTCGTCGTTCAGTTTGCCGGGGATGGCCGACTGGTAAAAGATGATCTCCTTGTCAGTGGGCGAACGTTTGAAAATGAGCGCCTCCACCATATTATATTTATTGATGATCACCTTGAGGTGCCCCTGCAACCGGGCATCGCGGGCGTTCATCAACAACAGCTTAAAACCGTATTCTTCGGGGTGGATGTTGTTGATATTGTAAACCCCTTCAATGCCGTCCCCTTTTACATAGAGGTTGTTGAATGAGATACCGAAGGAATACTTTCCTGCATCAATGTCCTCCCTGCTTTCGTTGGGGATTTCCTTGACGGCGGGCTTGAAGTCGTAACCGACCAGGTCGTCGGTGCCGAAGAAGCGGCGGTCGCTGATGTAGGTGTATTGCGCCTGCGCCAAAGTGGAGAGCGTGAGGAAGAAAAACAAGATGTTCGATTTCATAAATGAGTTTGGATTTTTTTTGAATAGGAATGTTTTCCGGGGCATCATTTGTTCGGTAGGCCGGAGGTGGTGTTTTCAACAACAGCGCCATTTTTCAGCTCCAGTTCGCCCGGGTTTTTACCAAAAAGAAAACTAAAGAAGCTCCCATTGTCTTCTTCCAGCTCGATGCCGTTCCAGGTTTCGCCACACAAAACTTTTAGATGCGCACCGTCCAATATGAGCCTGGCTTTTTTTTCCACCCTGATTTTTACGCTGGGCATGGCCCTTATTTCTCCTTTCATGGTAAGCGTTGCTCCTTTTTTTACAACGACATCCGAGCGAAGGATGGCAAAATCCCAGACGGTGTCTTTGCTTATTTCGGTAGTCTTAAAACTGGAAGGGATGCCAAAGGGCGACTCCCATATCCCCCGCCCAAAAGTACCGGCCACAATCTTGCCCTGGCAGTAGTTCATTTCCAAATCAGCTACCAGGCAAACGGGCAGGCCTTTGTTGAAACACAGCCATTCCGAGGCAGGGTCGGAGGCGTTCGGGTTGTAGAAAACCCCTACGTCCGTGCCGGCATATAAGACATCCTCCGTACCGGCCTGAAAGGCAAGCGAAGCGACCGGGTAAGGCGGCAGTCCTTTGCTCACGTTCTGCCAATTGCTCCCGCCATCGGCGGAAAAATAGACTTTGTATTCCGATTGGTAGGAATTGAAGCCCAGCCACACTTTCTCCGGGTGGGCGGCGTCCACCTCTATAGCCAGAATGGAAGCACCGCCGTTTACCGGATCGGCAGCACGGCCAATATTACCGGCCATTCCCTTCCAAACAACTTCTTCAGTGACGGCCATGCCGTTTTCTGTTTTATACAATTGATCGCCATAGGCATAAATCACGTTGGCATCGGACGGGGCCACGCACATGGCCGTTATTTTATAAGGCAATTCAGTAGGCAAAGGGATGTCGCCTATGGGTAACCACGTTTCCGTTTTGTGCGGCAGGCGGAAGATGTCTTCATTGCCCGCATAGATATTGCCGTTGTCGTGGGAGGCCAATTGGTAATAGTAAGGATCGCCCACCCCTTCCATGCCCTTTTCAAAAGTCCATCCCCACTTTGTGCCACTCTCGGTAGAGCGCAGCAGTCGGGGCGGCCCCAGCGCCCATGAAATGCCGTAGGCATAACTGGGGTCGTATTTGTCAATTGCACAATCTGTCCCGTCGCCACCCACCGAGGGTTTTAGGTTGCTGCCATCGGGATAAATAACCATGATGCCCAAATCCTGCGTGCCGCCGGGAATGTAGGAATAGTCTTCTGCCACGGCGATGCCATAGAACTGCATGTTGTTCAGCCCCCAGCCAGAGACATCTGCCCAGTTCCACTTTTTATCCTGTAAGAAACCCCTGTAAAGGCCGCCGTCGTTGGCCGAGTAAATGATGTCGTTGCCGTCCCCATCGTCCACGACGGTGAGCGCCCGGTGGTCGAGGTGCATATCGCTGCCGCCAATGGTAGAAAAACTGGCTGCACTGTCCCCGACTGCCACTTTCACCACGTAGAGTCCACCACAGTACAAAGTATTTATGTCATTTGGCGAAACCACAAAAGCGTTCTTCTCATAGCTGGTATTCAGGTTCTTGTCCAGCATGATCTGCCAGGAATCTCCTCCATCGCGGGAGCGCAGGATGGCTGCTGTTTTTGAGATGCAGGAAAGGTACACGAGGTCGGGGTTTTTTGCCGAAACAGCGATGTCAATCCTGCCGACCCGGCCTTCTACGCCCCAATCGGCAACATTGGTCTCTTCCCAGCTTTCCCCGCCATCCAGGGAGCGGTAAAAAAAATTGGCATCGGAGCTTAGGTAAAGTACGTCCGGTTCGTTTGGACGGAAGGCAATATCCCGGAAGGCGGCGGGCCACTTGAGGGGGTTTTGGTGATCCAGCGTTTTTTTCAACACAAAAGATTCACCGGCGTCCGTTGATTTGTACAAAAAAGGCCCGCACAGTGCATAAACCGTGTCGTGCCCGGTGGGGTGTACCAGAATCTCGTGGCAAGCCGTCCCCCAGTTGCCCTGTTGCTGAAAGCTAAGCCCCGTCTGCTGCCAGGATTTTCCTCCATCGGTGGTCTTTAGTACGCCGATGCCGAAGTACCTGCGCAGGTACAATGGATACCGGATGCCTGCGCCGATATAGATGACATCGGGGTTGCCGGGTTCAAAGGCAAAACCGCGGACACCAAGAACGGGCAACCGGGTACTGTCTGTGACGTTTTCCCAAAGGGGCACGGAATCCAGCACATTGTTGGTGCGGAAAAGGCCGCCAGTCGGTGTGCAGGCATACAGGGTTTGCGGGTTTGGCGCAGCAGGGTCAGTGAATTTTACCTGCAGTTTTGCACCGGTGCCAGTATTGGCGGGCCGGGCATTCAGGCCGGGCGGAGGTGGGGAAAATGGCCCCAGGCAACGCCAGTTGGAGCCATTGGCGGGCGTGTCACAAATAGGTATTGTTTGGCAAACCATCAAATATGGCATTACCAGCACAGCTAATAGCAGAGATGTTCTTTTTATCATAAAACCAATTTGGGTAGGCGGCCATGCAATGCAAGGATCCACTAGGTCAACAACCGCCGGTGATAGTTAATCTGGCCCAGGTGATAGCCCAGGTGCCACAGCAGCCTCAGCAATTCATCGCCCACTTTCATAGGTTCAGGCCACAGGCCGGGCTGACAGTCTGCCTCCAAATCTACGCCGGGCAGCACCCTTGCCAGCATATCGGAAGTTTGTTCCACCCATTGGATCAACTCCGCCCTCGGCACGTCCCTGATGCTAAACTCCAGTGGGCGATCCCGCACATAGCCCGTATCGCCAAGCCCATGCCCGATAAAATGGTTGAGGTTGCCGCAAAGGTGGTAACAGAGGTTGCCTGCTGAATTGCTGATGCCATCAGGTGCCTGCCAAAGGCTTTTTTCATCAGGATAGCCTGCTATCTCTGCCTTTAGTTGGTGGAGCAGGTGTTGGAAATGGCGAAGAAGGTCGTCTTGCATAAGTCCTTGTTTTCGATGTTTAAATGTTTATGTTCTTTGGCAAATTCTGTAGAGTAAGGAAACCGTTAAAACGGTTTAGCACATAACCGCTTGATTTTCAACCCACGACTTCAGTCGTGGGTTGAAAATTGGCTATCACTTTGAGCCGCTTTAACAGATGACCACAAGATTTGTCAAAGAACCAATATTTAATTGCACTGGTGTTTTACGACTTTTTATACTGCCCTTTGGCAGGTTTTGTTGAACCGAGGGCTTTGAGCTCCTGGGGCGCTAACAACTCTTTGTCGCAACTACCGGCAAAACCATCCCTATTTTAAAATAAATGCCTACGTTCATCAGCCTCTTTAAGGTGAAATGGCAAATCAGCGATACTTTTCCGTATTGAGAGGCCGGGTTATCAAACCTGCTTTACCTTAAGGGGGGATGAGCGAATGCTAAATGCCTTATCACGCAAACACCATCAGAATAAGTTATTGCCGAACCCGGTATTCCAGCCCATGCGCTTCCACTGTCGTCACGCCGAACTGCGCCAGGTGGTGTACAATATGCTTGAAATGGAACAACCGCCATTCGTCTCCCGTCAGGGGGCCAAAAACGGCGTTGTTGGTTTTAGCGCCGGGATGCTCCCGGTAATAGGTTTCAAAATCCTTCCATTCTTGAAAAAAAACCTCCACAGCGGTCTCAAAGTCAAGGTGTTTCAGGGGCGGCAGCGTGTCGGGATCCATGATGGGCGACTTCACGCCTGGATCCATTGCCATGTTGATAAACAGGAACCTGCGGTAGCGGGGCAATTGGTCTGCGGGTGTCTTCACCGGGAAATTCTCCTTTCCGTTCGATGCGCCCCAAATCCAGTTCAAATGTTCCACAGCATGTTGAGGCGTCATCTGCCCCCAAAGCGGCCGGAGGTCGGGCGGCAGTTCCCACATCAGCTTTTCAAGGTGATTTTCAAAAAAATCATAGGCTTGGGCAAGGGTCAGTTCCTGCATGGTGGATGAATTTTTTTGGTGAAATTTGTGGGTAAAGTTGCATTTTACAACCCGTATTTCAAGCCAAAACAGATTAAATAATGAACAACCCGCCTATTAACCACCCGACAAAAAGTGTAGCCACAGCGTTTGTGTTGCGCCCAATCCAGCCCCAGGACAACGAACAGGTCGCCCGGCTCATCCGCACCGTGATGACGGAATTTGGGTGTGTCGGCGAAGGCTACTCCATCCTCGATCCGGAGGTGGACAATATGTTTGAAACCTACCACAATAGCCAATCAGCCTTCTTTGTCATCACCCGCCCCGGCGATGTTGAAATCCTTGGCTGCGGCGGTATCGGCCCACTTCACGGGGGTGATGAACGGATTTGCGAATTGAAGAAAATGTACTTTTACCCTGTGCTGCGGGGGCATGGCCTTGGCTGGGAAATGGCCACCCGCTGCCTCGAAGCTGCCCTCAAAATCGGCTACCACCGGTGCTACCTCGAAACTGTCGAACGCATGGAGCAGGCCAACAGGCTGTACCAAAAATTAGGTTTTGAAAAGCTAGGTGCACCAATGGGCGCCACGGGGCATGGCAGTTGCGATGCGTGGTATTTAAAGGAATTAAGGAGGGAAAATTAAGAAAGGTGTTTTGCAAAATGCGCTTCGATATTATTGCTTGGGCGAACTATTGAACACCACGATGAACATCATCATCATTTTCATTTCAAAGGAAATATCGGCGTCCATTTCGTCCACGATGATCCAATCGCGGGGGTCGCTCTCATAGTTGGTGTACATGGTAAACTGCCCGTGGTGGTCGTCCCGCAGTTGCCACTCGTCCCATTGGTTGCCCCATTTGGTTTTCAGGGTCAGGGAGATCGAGTTGTTGGTGATGCGCCACTCCCGGAAGTCGCCATTCCAGAGGGTGCGGGCACTAATGATATTGTTGTTGCCACGCAGTTCCCATTCGTCTGGCTTACCTTTCCATTTCAGTTTGATGTCGCCAAAAGTTTCGCCGATGCGGTAGTCCCACTCGGTAAAGTCATCTGTTTGGAACTGCCAACGGATTTTTAGCTCGCCCTCTGCCGTTTCATCTTCTGTATAAAACAGCCATTCTACAAAGCTGTCGCTGTAGCGGGAGGCAATGCCTGTGAGGTATTGGCCTTTAGTGATAAATGGGAGGAACAAAAAGAGGACGGGCACGAGGATGTTTTTCATAAAATTGTAATGGCTGTTTTTCGAGTTGGTAAAATTATTGAACTTGGCCGTTGCCATTTTCCCCAACGTAAAAATAAACGCATGATTTTGTACAACGTCACCGTAAAGATAGACCGCAGCGTCCACGACGATTGGGTAGAATGGATGCGCGCCGTCCATATACCAGATGTGATGAACACGGGCTTTTTCACAAAAAACCTGATGATGCGCCTGCTCGACCCGCCCGCCGACGAGGAAGGAGTGACCTATGCCATCCAGTATTTTTGCAAAAACATGGAAGCGCTGCACAGGTATTGGGACGAAGAAGCGCCTGCCTTGCAAAAGGAACATTCGGAGCGCTACCAGGGCAAATTCGTAGCTTTCAGGACGGTGATGAAGCTAATGGAATAAGGGGCCTGCTATCCTGAAAGGGCCTGCAAAAAAAAATGACGCTCATGGGATTCTTCCAAAAAAATAGCCGTACCCATATTGAGAGCCAGAAGCTGCCTCATAAGTCAATCCTGAAATTCGGAAACCAAACGATTCACACTAAGGCACTAAGTCACAAAGAATATTAATTGGAGACTTTGCGGCTTTATGGCTTTGTGTGAAACAATAATTGGCGTCATTTTCCAAAAATTGATTATGAGACAGCCTCCACTCAAAAGGTACGGCGCTTAAGGGTCAATGGATTAATCAGGTTATGGTTTTACCCTATCGATTAGAAGGCACATCCTTAAAAATATCTCCACGAGGCTGCATCATGCCCTCATGGCTGCCACCGAAACGGTAGGAAACGGAAGCATTGATGAGGTAATCCGCAAAGGCAGCATCGCCATGCCTTTGGGGCGTAGCGAGCTTGTCGCTCACGCTTTTCACCCGGTTGCGGAACAGGGCAATGGGTACGTTCAGGCTGAAGGCCGCTTTTTTATAAACGTAAACAATGCCGGGTTCTACCGAAATGATGTACCCCGGGCGGCGGAAGCCTTCGCTTTTTCCTATCAAGTCTTCTGAGGGAATACCCTCTATCCGCCCCCCGGCGCTCAGGCTCAAATTAGCCAGGGGCATGTAGTTGAAGCCGAGGCGGGCCGCATACTGATCGGCCACAGACAAATAGTTGAAAGGATCATTTGGATCGGAAGCAGGGTTACGCAGGGTGTTATTGATGTTGCGGGGATTGGAGAGGTAAAAACCATTCAAATACACAGAAGCCTTATTGAACAACTGGTGGAAGGCCTGAAGCTCAACGTTGACGCCCCAGCCACCGTCGCCCAACTGGATAGACTGATCCACGGGCCGGCGGGTCGTGTAATCGTTGCCCAGGCTGTCGAGCTTGTGGAAGTCGTCTTCCACGTCCGGCTTGCCCGTCGGAGCTTTAATGCCAAGGCCAAGGGCTATGTTTCCTTTGGCATATTTGGCAGGATCCACCAGCCAGTAGTTGGCCGAAATACGAATATCCCCAATGCCCCTGGAACCCGTGTGGAAGCGGCGGGTATCCGGGTCAACACCTTCCGGCACCGTGTTTCCATAATGCTCGTACAGGGACGAACGGTCGTTAAAAGTGAGAGGCAAAACAGCCGTCAGGGAAATCCGATGGGTCAAGGAATAGCTCAGGCCCAGGTCGAAGGAATTAAAATGGTTGATGACCTCGGTGCCATTTGCTACCCGGTTGGCCTCTTCTTCTGTGCCTCTGAAGTGGCGGAAAGACTTGAAATGACGGTAGCCCATCAGCACTTGAAACTCCCCTTTGTTGAGCAGGCCGGTAGGGTTGCTCAACAGGCCGGTGCTTTCCGTGGAACAGCTCATGTTGCGGATAGCAATGCAGCCCTGGGCAGCCAATTCATTGAATGCAAGCAGGGTAAAAAGGAAAAGTATAGGTACAAATGTGAATCTTGTTTTCATGTTTCGGATGAAATATGGATACAGGAGAAGATGCCACAGCAGATAATGGTGCAGCAGATTGTCCTGCGGATGATTGAATTGGTTGTTGATATGCCCGAGCCCCGGCAGGTGCAGTTGGAGTTAATATCAACTTCATGGCCGGGCAGATTGGGCAAATAAGTAACGATGAAAAAATAACTTCCCTATTTTGATTTTGAAACCCTATTACTGGAAGGGGTTTTTAAAAATAAAATAGTCATTTTATTTTTCCTTCGATCCTAAGCTAAATTGATTGGAGAAATAGGCCTTTTAGGCGGGATCCGGTGGGGGCGTAAGGATAGTAGGCAGGAAAGAGGGAAGGATTTCCCTGAGTTGAAAATTGGATATAGTCAAGCCCCTATTGCAGTTTACAGAAAGTGCCTGCAATGGCAGGGTGAAATCCTGGTAAAGGCTTTTAAGCAAGGACGCTTGTCTTTCTTCATCTCCCTGGGGTTGTTGGTGGGTGGTTACCTGCTCGTAGGTGATTGGGCCTGGGTCGCCTTCGATGGTGTAGAAAACCGTCTCGTCGCCAACGTTTTTTGAAAAGGCAAAAAAGTCGCTGTAAATATGCCCACGAGGGGTAATTTCATCGCCATGTATTATTTTAACATTGGTTTCCACACCGGTTTCTTCTGTCACTTCCTGGGCGATGGCCCTTTCCACCTCATCCATCGTGTGTTCCACCTCCATAAAATAACTGACCTCAAGGCATATATGGCCACCTATCCACTGGAACGTGGAGACGGTAAGCAGCAGCCATGCATAGAATTTTCTCATGCCAGAGGGATAAAATTCAACGCAAGTTAGTGCGGGTTTTTCATTTGGCAAAATGTCCCGAAATCCTTGCGATACTGCTTACCTTCTAAAATTGCACCAAGTTGAAGGGCCTCTCACACAAACAACTGCTTCATATCCACCCGCTCCTGCACGATTCCTGCTACTTTATCTATTGAAACGCGCTCCTGTACCATGCTGTCCCGCTCCCGGACGGTAACTGTATCATTTTCCAAAGTTTCAAAATCAACGGTAATGCAGTAGGGCGTACCGATGGCATCCTGGCGGCGGTAGAGCTTGCCGATGCTACCCGTGTCGTCGTACTGGCACTGGAAGGAGAATTTGAGTTGGTTGAAAATGGCCTTTGCCTTGTCCACCAGGGCAGGCTCGTTGCGCTTAAGTGGCATCACGGCACATTTCACGGGGGCCAGGGCAGGGTGCAGTTTCAGTACGTCACGCGTGTTGCCTTCGTCGTCGCCGACTACCTCCTCCTGCAGGGCGTGGCTCATCAGTGCCAGGAACATACGGTCGCAGCCGATGGAGGTTTCGAGCACATAGGGCACGTAGTTCTCGTTCGTTTCCGGGTCGAAGTATTGAAGTTTTTTATTGGACAAATCCTGGTGGCTGCTCAGGTCGAAGTCGGTGCGGGAGTGGATGCCTTCCAGTTCTTTGAAGCCAAAGGGGAACTGGAACTGGATGTCCACTGCTGCATCGGCGTAGTGTGCCAGATTTTCGTGGTCGTGAAAACGGAGTTTTTCGGCGGGTGTACCGAGCGCCAGGTGCCATTTCAGCCGGGCCTGTTTCCAGTAGTCGTACCATTCCTGCTGGGTGCCGGGCTTTATAAAAAACTGCATTTCCATCTGCTCGAACTCCCTCATACGGAAGATGAACTGCCGGGCGACGATCTCGTTCCTGAAAGCCTTGCCGATCTGGGCAATACCGAATGGCAGCTTTTGGCGGGTTGTTTTCTGTACGTTCAGGAAGTTGACAAAAATTCCCTGTGCTGTTTCCGGGCGCAGGTAGAGCTTGCCTTCTTCGCCGGCGATGTTGCCCAATTGGGTGTTGAACATCAGGTTGAACATGCGCACGTCCGTCCAGTTGCGGGAGCCAGTTTCAGGGTCTGCTATTTCCAGTTCTTCGATGAGGGCTTTGAGGGCGGCCATGTCGCCAGTTTTCAGGGCTTCGTTCATGCGGCGGTTGGCTTCCGACGCCTGTTCGGTGTATTTTACGACCCGGTCGTTGGTTTGGCGATAGAGGGTTTCATCAAAAGAATCGCCGAACCGCTTCTTTGCTTTTTCGACTTCCTTTTCCGCTTTTTCCAGCATTTTATCCATAGCGCCCTCGATGAGCTGGTCGGCGCGGTAGCGCTTTTTGCTGTCCTTGTTGTCAACGAGCGGATCGTTGAAGGCGTCCACGTGGCCGGAGGCTTTCCAGGTCTTGGGGTGCATGAAAATAGCGGCGTCAATGCCCACGATGTTTTCGTGCATCTGTACCATGGCCATCCACCAGTACTGCTTGATGTTGTTTTTCAGTTCGACGCCGTAGGGCCCGTAATCATAAACGGCGCTGAGGCCGTCGTATATTTCCGAGGATTGGTAAATGAAGCCGTATTCCTTGCAATGGGAGGTCAGTTTTTTAAACAGATCAACTGGCTGGGACATGTGGTGTATGGTTTCATGGCTTCATGGCTTCATGGTTTACAGGTACAGCGTTTCACCCAAAACAAAAAAGCATAAGACCATTGTATTCTATAAAATTAGGTTTCAAATGTTTTAGGGCGCAAAGGTAAGAACGTGGCCGAAAAATGGGAGTTGCGCCCTAAAGGCTTTTTGAATGCTGATGGCGCTATCCAGAAATGGTACTTTTGCCAAAACTATTTTGACCTATGTTGATTACTTCCTTTGCAACGCCGGCTTTGCTTTTTCCGGCCATTTCGCTGCTGATGCTCTCCTACACTAACAAGTTTCTGGCCATCGCCAACCTGATCCGAAACCTGCACGAACGGTATGAAAAGAAGAACGAAGTGGTGCTGCGCGGGCAAATCATCAACCTGCGCCGCAGGCTCTACCTCATCCGTTGGATGCAGGCCTTTGCCATTGGTAGCTTTTTGCTTTGCTTTGTTTGTATGTTCCTGCTGTTTTTGGAAAAAACGCTGGCGGCCAATTTGATTTTCGGCAGCAGCCTTTTATTGATGATCATTTCACTGGTGCTGAGCTTTATGGAAATCACGCTTTCCACCGGCGCCTTAAAGTTGTTGTTGAAGGATTTTGAAAAGATTTGAGCAAATAGTTTAGAGAAGATTTGGCCACTTAAAAGGCGCTGCCTTTATTTATGCCCAAATCAATTCCTGCCTGTAAGACAGGAACTTTCGGATACGATAGCATGGTCATATATCAAGGGCCGCACCCGTGTGGTGGCAAAAAGGATTTTACTGGAAAAATCTAAAAGCATTCATTTTCCCGTAAATGTAGTAAAAGCAAATTTTGAATATCAAAGACTATATAGCATCTGGAATCCTGGAGCAATACGCTATGGGGCTCACCTCGGACCAAGAGTCGGAGGAGGTAGAAAGCTATGTGAGAAAGTACCCCGAACTACTCGTAGAACTCCACGCCATCCAGGATGCTTTATTGAACTACAACCTGTCCTATTCCAAGGAGCCTTTACACAACCTGGAACATAGCATTCTGGGAAAGATAGATGCCTTGCCCGCCACCCCCTCCGCCCCACTGCCATCAGCACCCAAGCCAATGGCTGGTGCCGATCAAAAGTACAAGAAGGCCATTGGTTTAGCGGGCATTGCCTTGCTGGCCGCACTTGCTTCCTTGTTTTACCTGTTTCAACAAAACCGGCAGACTAAAAAAGCCCTGGCAGATACGATGTCCCAAATGGAACAGTTGCGCTCGGATTGTGAGGCCATAAGGAACAGTAACGCTAAAATGGCCGATTACATCAATAAAGTGGGCGATCCAAATAGCAAGGCCGTGGTGATGAAAGGCCTCGAACCAGCGCCCAATGCAGTCGCCGTAGTACACTGGAACCAGGTTAAAAAGGAAGCTTTCATTGAGGTAAAAGATCTCCCGCCAGCACCAAAAGGAAAACAATACCAGCTTTGGGCCATTGTAAATGGCAAGCCGACCGATATGGGCGTCTTTACCTTGCAAGCAGGTGACAACGAGTTAAAATCAGTGCCGTTTATCGCCAGCCCACAAGCTTTTGCCGTGACTCTGGAAGACGAAGGCGGAAGCCCGGTGCCTACGCTTGACCAGATGTACCTGTTGGGCAATGTTTGATGAACATACCTTCTTGAGGATGGTTACATTGCAGATTTTAGAATTTTATTACTTTAAACACGATAATATTATCCTACAGTAACTGACCTTGGATTTTTTCTTAAAGTAAAAGACCCGTTTCTGTAAGTTATCGGAAAACCACGTTTTCATATTGAATACTTTGCCTGGCAAAATATCAGATGAAGAAATCATCGCCCTGCTCCTCGACAAGGACAAGAGGGGCGTGAGCTACCTGTACCAGGCTCACTCCAGATTGATTTTTGGAGTCATTTACCGCATTGTAAAACTGGAGGATTTGGCGGAAAATGTTATGCAGGACGTCTTCCTGAAAGTCTGGCAAAACATCGAAAGCTACAATGCATCCAAAGGCCGTTTCCTCACTTGGGTGGTGAACATTGCGCGCAATGCATCCATTGATGTCGTCCGTTCCAAAGATTACCGCAAAAACCAAAGAACGGACAACGTTGATACGGAGGCCGCCCATCACCACTCGGACGAAATGGAAGTGGATCACATCGGGGTGAAAGAAGTGGTGGCCAAGCTCGACCCAAAGTATAGCAGCCTTATCAACTTGATATATTTTGAAGGTTATACCCAACAAGAAGTGGCGGAAGAACTGGACATGCCGCTCGGCACCGTGAAAACCCGCATCCGAAAGGCGTTCAGTGAGTTGCGGACCGTGTTGAAATGAAATTGTGTTTAGGTGTGAATGCTTTGGTTTCCAAGTTTTGTGTACGGGGTCGAAGCCAAATTTTCCGAAATCTCCCTTCAAAAAAAAACATGACGACACAGGGTGTGCCTGTCTTCTATGCCTTGCGGACACTTCAATATACAAACACAAAAAGTTAGCGGCGCCTATCCAAAAGAGTTTCCTCTTTGCTCACCTCGTTTAAGAAAGCCTCCAGTTGCTCGTTGAAAACAGTGGGGTGTTCCATCATGGGCGCATGGCCGCAGTGATCGAGCATGACCAGGCGGGAATCTTCCAGGAGCTTGTGAAATTCCTCGCCGACGAAAGCGGGCGTCACGGTGTCGTCCTTTCCCCAAATCAACAAGGTGGGCGCTTTAATTTGCTGGAGCTTTTCCCGAAGGTTGTGGCGGATGGCGGACTTTGCCGTGGCGATGACCCGGATGGCCTTATTGCGGTCGTTCACGGTGTCGAATACCTCGTCCACCAGTTCCTTCGTGGCAACGGCTGGATCGTAAAAGGTAGCCTCGGTTTTCTTTTTGATAAACTCATAATCGCCCCGTTTGGGAAAGGTGGAGCCCATAGCGCTTTCAAACAGGCCGGAACTGCCGGTCAGCGTGATAGAGGAGACTTTCTTGGGGTAGGCCAGCGCATACAGCAGGGCGATGTGGCCGCCCAGTGAATTGCCCAGTACGTTCACTTTTTTATAGCCTTTCTTATCTACAAACTGGGCGACATGATCCACCAGGCCAGCTACGGAAAGTTTGCGCAGCGGCAACTCAAAGATGGGCAGGATGGGTACGATGACGTTGTACGTCGTGCCAAAATGCTTCAGGATGCCGTTGAAATTGCTCAGCGCACCGAAAAGGCCGTGAAGGAGCAGCAGGTTTTCCCCGCCCCCTTTGGTTTCGATGTACCTAAAGCCCCCGTCTTCTTTGATGGCATAATCCATTAGCGGCTGTTTGATGGTTGGGAAAAGCGGGGCAGTAATCTGTATAAGTAACGATGAAAAAATAACTTCACCATTTTGATTTTGAAAACCCCAGTAATGGAGGGGTTTTTTAAATATAAAATAGTCATTTTATTTTTCCTTCGATCCTAAGTCATCTTTCAAAGGTACCTGTGAGGTTGTACCATGAAAAATAATATGCACATTAAACGATCCCTTGATCCCTGGCAACAAAAATAGGCGTTTAACCATTACCTGCCAATTTGATTTTTCCGGCAGGGGCGGTTGTGCTAACATAAAGCTTTTTTAACAATGCACAAGGTCGGTAAATGCACGTTCCCAAGAAGTTACAGTTCGGCCCAGAAACTTATCCACACAATTATCAACATTTGTGGATTTCTGAAATTAAAATTATCGCTATCCGTAAAAATCGTCTTATACCAACGTTTACCCAAATTCTTTTTACTCATAAGAAAATTAAGGAATACCTCATTTGAAAAAGGGGCGATTTTCTGGTTTCTAACAGGATTATCAACAATGCCTGCCCTTTTAAAACGATCGAACTCTCCTCGTAAATAATTGATTTTTAATAACTAAACACATCAGTAAAAAAGTTACATTTTAAAAGGCAAAGATTTCAACACAGTTATCAACACTGCTGTGGGGGTACTACTTCGAGAAGTGGTTATTCACCTTCAAAACAACCGCCAACAGCACCAAAGCGCCTGCCTGATGGACAGCGCCCAAAATAAGCGGAACGCGGCCAACGCTGTTGATAAGCGTGAAAACGCCGAGCAGAAACTGGATCGCCAACATCCCCACCAACAGGTTGCTGCTGTTTTCCAGGCTGGTTGAGACCGCCGACTTTTTTACTTTCAAAAAAAACAGGATAATCAAAGTACTGAGTATCCAGGCAGTTCCCCTGTGAAGCAATTGTACGACGGCTTTTACAAAACGGTACGGTTCGTAATCAATTATTTCAGTGGTACCCGGTGTTTCGGCCAGGGCGGCCCAAATACGCCCACCGTCTATGAACACAGGAAAATGCGGGTGTATCAGTGCGGCCCTCATGCCGGCCATCAGCCCCCCAAAGGCGATTTGAACGAACAACACGGCAGCAATGCCCCAGCCCAGCCTTTTCAGCTGTGGTACCCCGGCATCTTTGGTGGCATTTGGCGAAGCCTTTAGCCAGGTCCAGAACAGGTAGCCAAACAAAGTGGTGGCAATGCCGAGATGGGCGACCAGCTTGTAGGCGCTCACCCAAGTTCGGTTGTCGTTGTTCAGGCCGCTGGCCACCATGATCCACCCGAACACCGCCGCCAGCGAGGCCAGGAATATCACCACGCCCAGCCTACGGAGCAGCCATCCGGGCAATTGCTTTTTTACCAAGAACCACAAAAACGGGAACAGAAAAACGAAGCCCATGAGCCTCGCCCAAAGCCGGTGGGCATATTCCCAAAAGAAAATGACCTTGAACTCCGGCAGCGCCATGTCGGCGTGCAGCGATTCATACTGCTTTTTGGCGGCCACTTTATATTTTTCAAATGCCTCCAGCCATTCCGCTTCATTGAGCGGGGGCAAGGTACCTTGTATCACCGCCCACTCCGTAATGGACAGGCCGGAATCAGTCAACCTCGTCACGCCGCCGATAACGACCTGGAAGAATACCATGACCACTCCTGCGAACAGCCACACCCTGACTGGCCTTGAAACCGTCGAACCAACTTTTACTGCCTCCATGTGCCGATTTTTTTTGGTAAAACTAAATTGTTTTGTTTCAGCAATGTTCACAGGAAAGTCAGTTCTATAGTATTGATAGATATCTTTTTAAAAAATTATTTTCCCTTACTATTATTAGGGGTGTTGGGAAGTGGAGAAATACCGCTCCTTTTTTTTCACTTTTTGGATACCAAGATTTCCCGCCTGTTTATCCACACCTCTTCCACGCCATTGTAAAGCCAATATCAAGAGGTTGTAAACTTCTTCACATAGCGTGTGTAAGTTTTCCCGGTGATAAAAAACAGCCATGTGGAAAGTAACAACCATCGGCACACTGTTAAAAATATAAGCCGGTTCCACACAAAAGAGCATTGATGTGTACCCAAAAAACTTTAAGGTAATCGTATGATCTTGATGGATGTGGGCAACTTGCCCCTGTCTTCACAGCGTTCCCCACAATTTCTGTGGAAAGCCGGTTTTGGTAAACCATTCATTTTAATACCTTTATGAAAATTCCTTTTTCGGGGTGTTGAAAACGGTTTTGAGCTTGCCCCAACGATTTGTTTTTGCCCCTCTATTTTTGTTGTGGAACAAGCACCCTTTGTTGTGGAATGGTGTGGAGCAATAGGGCGACGGCGTGGATAACTTTTTTACCCCCGCAACAGGACGTTTCAACACCCAAAAACAACCAGCGAACAACCAACTACTATGTGCGGACGCTTTTCACTGGCCACCTCCAAAGAAAAACTACAACAGCAACTGCCTTTTGTGGAAGCTACCGAAACGTTGCGGATCAGCTACAATATCGCTCCCACCCAACACGCCTATATCATCACCAACGACCAGCCGGAGCGCCTGCAATATGTGGTCTGGGGCCTCGTGCCGCATTGGTCCAACGACGGAAAGAACACGGGCCGGCTGATCAACGCAAGGAGGGAGGGCATCGAGACTAAATCCTCTTTCCGGATTCCCGTGCGGAAACGGCGGTGCCTGGTGCCGGCAGATAGTTTTTACGAGTGGCGGCGGGAAGGCGTAAAAAAAATACCCTACCGCATTTTTTTAACAAACGGCGACTTGATGCTCTTCGCCGGGGTCTGGGACGTGTGGTTCGACGGCGATTATGGGCTAAAGACTTTTTCCATCATCACCACCGATGCCAATGCTGACGTGGCTGCCATACACAACCGGATGCCAGTTATACTGCCCAATGCGGACCTGCAAAAACAATGGCTGGAAGCGGATGAGCTGGACGATGCACTCCATATTTTACAAACACCGCCAGAAGGGTTGCTGACGATGTACCGGGTATCGGAGCAGGTAAATTCGGTGGTGAACAATTCACCAGATCTCCAACTCGAAGTACCCGAACCGCCGACACTGTTTGGGTAAAATCCTTTGGTGTTTCTTGTTCCATTTTTGAATAATAGCCTTAAATTTCCCCCACTAAAAACCCTGTTGGACAGACTATCAAAAAAAACATAACTGAGAAGACCCTATGCTCGTAAAAACCTTTGCCTCAGCCGTACATGGCGTTGACGCCCAAACCATCACCGTAGAAGTTAATGCAGGAGGACAGCCGCCTCCGAGCGGGCCTTGGTATTTTTTGGTAGGCCTCCCCGACAGCGTGGTGAAAGAAGGTTTTCAGCGCATTGAGACCGCCATCAAGTCCATCAAATACCAGATGATGCGGCTGAAACTGGTGGTCAACCTTGCCCCGGCCGACATCCGAAAAGAAGGCTCTTCCTACGATTTGCCCATCGCCGTTGGCATCCTCGCTGCTACTGAACAGATTACGAACGTGGATTTGGACAAATACGTCCTGATGGGCGAGCTTTCGCTTGATGGGAGCCTGCGCCCCATCAAGGGGGCTTTGCCCATTGCCATTCAGGCAAGGGCAGAGAAGTTCAAGGGCATTATTTTGCCCAAGCAAAATGCCAGGGAAGCCGCCATCGTCAACAACATAGAAGTGTACGGTGTGAACAACCTGCTGGAAGCTGTGGATTTTTTGAATGGCCGGATTCAAATCGAACCAACGAAGGTGGACACCCGGGAGGAATTCGCCGCCAACCAGGAAATTTTTTCCGTCGATTTTTCAGATGTAAAAGGCCAGGAAAACGTAAAACGGGCACTTGAAATAGCTGCCTCCGGTGGGCACAACGCTATTCTGATAGGCCCGCCAGGTGCTGGAAAAACCATGCTCGCCCGACGGATGCCCACCATTTTGCCGCAGTTATCTTTGTTCGAAGCGTTGGAAACGACCAAGATCCACTCTGTCGCCGGCATACTTCCGCCGGAAGCATCCCTTATTTCAAACAGGCCGTTTCGGTCGCCACACCATACCATCAGCGATGTGGCTTTGGTTGGTGGTGGCTCCATTCCAATGCCGGGCGAGATTTCCCTGGCGCACAACGGGGTGTTGTTTCTGGATGAACTGCCGGAGTTCAAACGCTCCGTGCTGGAAGTGATGCGCCAACCTATGGAGGAGCGCCGGGTGACCATTTCGAGGGCAAAAGTCACGATTGACTATCCGGCCAATTTTATGCTCGTCGCCTCCATGAACCCCTGCCCGTGTGGTTATTACAACCACCCTACCAAAGAATGTGTCTGCGGCCCGGCTGTGGTAAAACGCTATTTGAGCAAAATCTCCGGCCCCCTGCTCGACCGCATTGACCTGCATGTGGAAGTGACGCCCGTCTCTTACGAGGAACTGTCAAAATACGAGGTGACTACCCGCAGCAGCAAGGAAATTGTGGAAGGCGTGATCAAGGCGAGAGAAATTCAGGAAGAACGCTTCAAAGATTTCAAGGGCGTTTTTTGCAATGCCCAAATGCCGAGCCGCCTGGTGCGGGAAGTTTGCCAACTCAATCCGGCTGGTACGGCCCTGTTGAAAAAAGCAATGGAGGTACAGAAACTTTCTGCCCGTGCCTACGACCGCATCCTAAAAGTGGCCCGCACCAGTGCCGACCTCGCTGCCAGTAAGGATATCAAGATTGAACACATTGCCGAAGCGATTCAATACCGGAGCCTGGACAGGGAAGGTTGGGCGGGATGAAGGACTTTGTTTGAAAATGGTTTGAGATTGTTGCGCAACGATTTTCAAACGATTTTCAATCAACCTCAAACTATTGCTTCAGCGCCGCTGCCGGCTCCGGTACCCAGTGCCCCTTCCCGCCCGCCCGGTCGTCGTTGAATTGGGTCGGCGCTTTGTCGGCTGCCATGTAGTCTTTCCAGGTTTCATGTTCTTTGCCGTCGTCTTTTCTCACCATCGTGATGCATTCCTCCACTGGGCAAACAAGGGAGCAAAGGTTGCAGCCCACACAGTTTTCTTCAATGATTGCTGGAATTCTACTTCCGTTGCCGGGCAATGAAATTGCTTGATGCGCCCCGTCCTCGCAAGCAGTATAACAAAGCTGGCAGCCGATGCACTTTTCAGCATTGATCTCAGCGACGACCTTGTATTTCAGGTTCAGGTTTTCCCAGGTTTTCACATTTGGCAGCGCCTTGCCGATGAAGTCGTCCAGTTTTTCAAAACCCTTTTCCTGCATGTAATTTTCCAGCCCGCTTATCATTTCACGGATAATCCCAAAGCCATAGTGCATCACCGCTGTACAGACTTGCACATTGGTAGCGCCCAACAGTAGGTGCTCAACGGCGTCCCGCCAGTTTTCAATGCCACCGATACCGGAAATGGGAATGCCCACCTTTGGGTGCTGCGCACAATTTTTCACCATATTAAGGGCAATGGGCTTTACAGCGGGGCCGCAATATCCACCATTGGTGCTTTGCCCATCCACGATGGGGTATGGCGCAAAATTGTCAAGGTCAACGCCAACAATGCTTTGAATGGTATTTATCAGCGAAATCGCATCTGCGCCACCCAGTGCCGCCGCTGCCGCAGGCTCGGTGATGTCGGTGATGTTGGGCGTAAGTTTTACTATGACAGGCACGGTGGCCACTTCTTTCACCCAGCGGGTGATGGTCTCCAAAACAGAAGGCTCCTGCCCGACCGCCGACCCCATGCCCCGCTCGCACATGCCGTGCGGGCAGCCAAAGTTCAGTTCAACGCCATCAGCCCCGGCATTTTCCACGTCCTTTACGATTTGGTGCCACTCCTTTTTTGTTTCCACCATGAGCGAGGCGATGACCGCATGGTTGGGGAAGTATTTTTTCACTTCCTCTATTTCCCGCAGGTTGTCGGCCAGCGGCCTGTCCGTGATCAACTCTATGTTATTGAAACCGACCATTCGGTTGCTGCGGTAGTGGATGGCCCCATAGCGGCTGGAGGTATTGATGACCGGTACGCCCAGCGTTTTCCAGACAGCTCCGCCCCAGCCAGCGTCGAAGGCTTTCATCACCTGGTAGCCGGAATTGGTGGGCGGGGCGGAGGCCAGCCAGAAGGGGTTGGGGGAGCGGATTCCTGCGAGGTTGGCGGCTAGGTTGGGCATGGTTTGATTGATTGTAAAAAGAGTTTAAATATTTTCGCTTTTATCGTTTTCCTTTCTGAAGCCAATACTTCTCCGTGGCTCATTTCTTTGTTTTCACCTTAGTAACGATGAAAAAATAACTTCCCTATTTTGATGTTGAAACCCCAGCACTGGAAGGGTTTTTTAAAAATAATCCCGATGTGAAATCGGGATTATTTTTCCTTCGATCCTTAAAGAGGGGATATGTGAAATCAGGCTTTGTTCAAAAAAGCATCCATCCTCCTTGCGGCCTGTTTCCCCTCCGCCGCCGCATTCACCACTTCCGCACCGCCATTCACCGCATCGCCGCCGGCGAAATATTTCGGGTTCGTCGTTTGAAAAGTCTCCGCATTTACCTTGATGCTTCCGTCCTTGTTCCATTCCAAACCCTCGATGAGCGAGAGAAAACCGGTCATTTTTTCCTGGCCCGTTGCCAGGATGACGGTGTCGCAGGCAATGTCAAATTCACTGCCTTTTTCCATCGCCACCCGTCCGTTTTCAGTTTTTGTTTTGATAAAACGGGCACCCTCAACTTGCCCGTTTCCAATAATTGCAACAGGCACGGCACAGAAAATGCCTTTTACCCCGGCTGACTTGGCCAACTCGTATTCAAACCCATAAGCGCCCATATTCTCCTTCGGCCGGCGGTACACGAGCACTACTTCCTCAGCGCCCAACCTGGCAGACTCCGAAGCAGCATCCATCGCTGTATTGCCACCGCCGATAACGACCACTTTTTTCCCGACCCTTGTTTTCAAGGGGTTGATTTTCACCTGCTCGATGAATTCCGTGGCGCCAACGCAGTTTTCCAGATCCTGGCCGGGGATGTCCAGGCTACGGGTTTCACCCAAACCAATGCCGAGGAAAATGGCGTCGTAGCTGGCCTCCAGGCCTTTTATCTGTTCTGCCGTTTCTATTTTGTGGTTGTATAAAACCTCAAACCCAAACTGCCCCTGCAACCACACCATTTCATCCAGCACATCTTCATTGGTCACCTTGTAAGGCGCACAGCCATAAATCGCCAGGCCGGTTGGGTGTTTTTTTGCTTCGAAAACTTCCACCTCAAAGCCCAGCTGCCTTAGCTCGCAGGCACAGGAAATCCCTGCTGGTCCTGCACCGATAATGGCTACTTTTTTCCCGTTGTTGGGGGGCAGTCGAAAGAGGTTTTTCTCAGTTTCAATGACATGATGGGTAGCAAAACTCTGTAAGCGGCCAATCTCTATCGGTTTTACATCCTGATGGTTAAAAACGCAAGCCCCTTCGCAAAGCACCTCGGTTGGGCAGACTTTCCCGCAGATGTTGCCAAAATAATTTGAGTTGTAAATTGTCTTGGCGGCACCGTCCACATTCCCCGTATTTATCTGCCTGATGAAGAGCGGGATGTCAATGCCGGTTGGGCAAGCCTTTACGCAAGGAGCCTCATAACAGAACAGGCATCTCGAACTTTCGTAATGCGCCATCGTGGGGTTCATGTAAGGCTTGATCTGCCCGAAGGCGAGTTCGATGTCTTTTTCGGTGGTGGGTGGGTAGAATTCGGGCATTTTTTGGCTGTTGGCCGTTGGCCATTGGCTATTAGCAAAATGCCAACAGCCAATGGCCAACGGCGATATTAAAGTTCTACAATCTTCCCATACGTCTCAGGCCGGCGATCCCTGAAAAACTGCCAGGTGGAGCGTACCTGCTCAATCATATCGAGGTCAAACTCTGCAACAAGTAGTTCGTCTTTGTCTTCCGATGCTTCCGCAAAGATCTGCCCACGGGGATCCACGAAATAAGAGGTGCCATAAAATTGGCCGAGATTCCAGGGCCGCTCCGTACCGACCCGGTTGATGCAACCCATGAAGTAGCCATTGGCTGCGGCATGGGCAGGCTGTTCCAGTTTCCACAAGTACTGCGACAGCCCTGCAACAGTGGCAGAGGGATTATAGACAATCTCCGCCCCGTTCAGTCCCAGTATCCTCGCCCCGTCGGGGAAGTGGCGGTCGTAGCAGATATAGACGCCTATTTTGGCATAGCGTGTTTCAAAAACAGGGTAGCCTAGATTCCCAGGCTTGAAAAAGAATTTTTCCCAAAAACCGGAGGTGTGCGGGATGTGGTTTTTGCGGTATTTGCCCAGATAAGTGCCATCCGCATCAATGACAGCGGCAGTATTGTACAACACGCCCGCCTGCTCTTTTTCAAAAATGGGGACGATCATCACCATTTGGTACTTTTTCGCAAACGCTGCCATGCGCTCCACGGTAGGACCGGGGATGGCTTCGGCAGAGCCGTACCATTTGGCATCCTGGCCGGGGCAGAAGTAGGGCGTGTTGAAAATCTCCTGCAGGCAGAGGATTTGCACCCCCTGCTTTCCAGCCGCTTCGATGTAGGGGATGTGCTTTTGCAGCATCGCATCCTTTATTTCTTCGATGCTGCCTTCGCCCTCCGTCATGGGGAGGGACATTTGGATGAGACCGGATTTTATTTTTCTGGGCATGGGCTGGATAATTTTTTGATAAAGATAGTAGTTTCAAGTCATTTCAGATTTTTTGAAGTTGATGAAACGAATGGGTAATAATATCTTTAAGAACATAAAATTAAACTCAGTGGAATATCCTCGACTTGACCGATCAAAATTCAAAATCCAAACTTTTCAGGAAGCTGACCAACAATTGGCGTATTGGTTGGCGAAAACCCCTGCTGAACGGTTGAGGGCAGCCTATTATCTTATTAGCGTTGCTTGGGGGCTTGATTTTCACGATCCTCTGCATATTGATAAAACTGTTTTTTCCGTCCGCAAACACCAAGTGTAATGGCCAATATTTTCCATCCCGATTTTTTTCTCACACTACCTTTCCCACTTTCCCCCTTTTCACAAATTCGCCATACCCTTTCCCTATTTTCACCTCCCCGTCGTCAATCGCTACCTTCCCCCGCAGCAGCACGGTCTTGCATTTCCCGGTCACCTGCCAGCCCTCGTAGGCGGAATAGTCCACGGTCATGTGGTGGGTGGCGGCTGAAAGGGTATGCCTTTCGTTCGGGTCAAAAATCACAAGATCGGCATCCGACCCAGGTGCAAGGCTGCCCTTCTTCGGGTACATGCCGAAAATCTTGGCGGGGTTGGTGGAGGTCACTTCCACATATTTGTTGGCGCTGATTTTCCCGGTTTCCACGCCTTCCGACCAGAGCAGTTCCATGCGGTTTTCGATGGCGGGATGGCCGTTGGGGATTTTGGAAAAATCGGTGCGGCCCATCATTTTTTGCTCCCATTTGAAGGGGCAGTGGTCGGTGGCCACGATTTGGATCAGCCCCTGGTTCAGGCCGGCCCATAGCGCCTCTTGATCTTTCTTTTGGCGCAGCGGCGGGCTCATCACCCATTTTGCACCGTCCGGGTCTTGCTCGTACAGCGAGGCGTCCAGCAGCAAGTACTGGATGCAGGTTTCCACAAAAACCTTTTGGTTGCGGTAGGTGGCCTCCCGCACTGCGTTCAGCGCCCCCTCGCAAGTGAGGTGGACAATATAGGCAGGCACTCCCGTGTAAAAAGCCATGTCTGCAAAACGCCCGGAGGCTTCCGCTTCGGTAATTTCAGGCTGCGAGAGCCAATGATAAAGTGGCGACAATTTCCCTTCGGCCCGGTGCTTGGCGATCAACTTGTCAATCATGTCGCCGTTCGTAGCATGGACGGTCACCATGCCGCCTTGCCGTTTCACTTCCTGCATGAGGTCCACCATTTGCCCATCGTCAATCATCAGTGCCCCCTTGTAGGCCATAAAGGTTTTAAAAGAGGTAATGCCCTCTTTCTCCACCATTTGGCTGATTTCCTTTTTGGTGTTTTCGTTAAAATCCGTCACCGCCATGTGGAAGGAGTAGTCGCCGTAGCAGTTTCCGTTGGAGCGGCCCTGCCAGGATTCGAGGGCGTGGTACAGCGATTTGCCCTGCGTTTGCAGCACGAAATCAATGACCATCGTAGTGCCACCGTGCAGGGCGGCGAGGGTACCAGTCTCGTAGTTGTCGCTGGAAAATGTGCCCATAAAAGGCATGTCCAGATGCACGTGCGGGTCAATGCCGCCGGGGAAAACGACCATGCCCGAGGCGTCGATTGTTTGGTCGGCCTGTACGTCAAGTTGGGTACCTACCGAGTGGATGGTTTCACCTTTTATAAAAAGGTCGCCATGGAAATCGCTGTCGGCAGTGAGTATTCTGCCATTTTTGATGAGGATGGACATAGAGGATTACTTTTGATAAATGGCTGATGGCATTTTGGAAGCGCCTAATTTGAGGAAAAAATGGGGAGGAAGCAAACACAGGGCCGATATGTCCAGATTTAAACGTTCAGAATGTCACTTCCAAAGGGGGAAAAGGCGGTATTTGCAACCGGCCACTGTGGTTGATTGAAAATCCTTAATGGATGTTTGGGGAAACCGAAAAGGTTCAAATAGCGGCATCAAAAATTTCGATAGGGGCGAAGAGGGTTGTTCCGCCTCCGTATAAAGAGAACCCTTTAGGGATCGGGGGAAAATATAACGGCCGTTATATTTTCCCCCGATCCCTCAGCGCCTAAATACAAGCTATTGCTAGTCCTTCTTCCAGGCCGGCACCCGTCCGGGCGTGTATGGTGCCTTTGCCTCTTCCAGTTTCCGCTCCACATTTTTTAGATCCACCTCTTCCAGCCGCTTGAGCTTTGCCAGTTCTATTTGAAAAAGTTCTCCTGCTATCTTCTGCTGTTCTTTTTGCGTGGATGTCGGCGCTGAGGAAGACGACCAGATTTCGTACCCCATGGCCCCTACCCGGCTGCTAATGGAAGGCGGTTGCGGCTTATCAATTATCGAAGCGACGCCATCCCCGAAGAAGGATTTCTTGATTTGGTAAATGTTCTCCTCCAATGCTTTCACATCGGCCAGTAAATCGGGGGCCGGACTGGCCACGGCATAGGTGGCCTTTCGCATTAGTTTCACGGTGTTGTCCAATTCCCGGAGCAGGGAAGTAGCGCCCTGGTAGGCTCTTTCCAGTTCGGCAGCCTTCTTTATATAATTGTCCAGGGCGACTTTGTCTTTGGCGGGCAAGGTCGATCCTCCTAAAGTTTTTAAGGTAAAACTTTGCGGATCAACGAGGTTGGTCACTTTGCCATTGATGCTATTTGCCAAACTGACCGTGTACTCGCCTGGCATTGCAAAACCGCCGCCCTCCGGCGATTGCCAGGGAAGGCGTTCCGGTTCACTCAATCTAACTGGCGACTTGGAAGGGTAGCGGCCGTCCCACACCATGCGGTTTATACCTTTTTTGATGCCCGTTTTTATTTGCTGCACAATGTCGCCACTGCTGTTCCGGATGATAAAAAGCAAGTAGGGGTCTTCCTCCTTTTGCTCCGCTTCCAATTCCTCGTAGGTCGGGTAGCGGATGTCCTTGCCGTCCTTGATTTGCTTTTGCTCCCATTCCTGGCGGCGGTCTTTCAGCGTCTTGTACCCATCTTTTATAAAATAAGTGAAGGTGGTGCCCATTGGCGGGTTGGGGGCGGTGTAATAGGATGCCCCCTGGAAACCCTTGCCCGTCGAATAGCCAATCGGCGTGGCTTCTATGAATACCAAGCCATCTTTAATGGGTAGGATTTTGGCTTCGTCGTTCAACTCCCGCTCGTTCAGGAACCGGAGGGGCGAGTAGTCGTCCAGCACATAGAAACCTCGACCAAAGGTGGCAATCACCAGGTCGTTCTCCCGCTTTTGGATGGCGATGTCCCGCACGGCAATGGTGGGCAGGCCGTTCCCCAGTTTTTTCCAAAAACTACCGCCATCACGGGTGAAGAAGCAACTGAACTCTGTGCCAACAAACAACAAATTCGGCTCGACATGATCCTCGGCGACGGAGTAGCTCGAACCACGTTCGGGGAGGTTGTTGGAAATATTCGCCCAGGTGCGCCCCTTGTCGCTGCTTTTGAAAACATAGGGCTTGAAGTCGCCCCGTTTGTGGTTGTTGAAACAGGCATACACCACGTTCTGGTCGTGCTGGCTGGCAAGCAGCATGTTTACATAAGTCATCTCAGGTACGCCGGGGAAGCTGGAAATTTTCGTCCAGGTCTTGCCGCCATCCCCGGTGACCTGCACCAGGCCGTCGTCGGTGCCGACATAAAGCAGGTTTTCATCCAGCGGACTTTCCGAGAAGGCGACGATGTTGCCAAATTCGCTGGTACTGCCATTTTTCGCCACCGCATCAATGCTCTGGATGCGGCCCATTACGGGCAGGGTGTTGCGGTCGATCTGGCGGGTGAGGTCGCCGCCGAGTACCATCCAGGTATCGCCCCGATCGTCGCTGCGGAAGAGTTTATTGGCGGCGAAATATATACGTCCGGGTTGATGGGTGGAGGTTGCCAGGGGGGCGTCCCAGTTCCACCGGTAAGCCTCTTCCCCTTCGCGTGGCTGTGGTTGGATACCCGTCATTTCACCGGTGGCCTTGTCGTAGCGTGTCAGGCCGCCGTATTGGGACTGGGCATAGACGATGTTCGGATTGTCGGGATCGATCTGCGTTTCAAAACCATCGCCCAACTGCGTGACGAACCAGTCGCTGTTGGTGATGCCCTGCGCATTTCGGCTGCGGCTTGGCCCGCCGAGCGACATGTTATCCTGTGTGCCACCGTAGATATTGTAAAACGGCAGGGCGTTGTCCACCTCCACTTTGTAAAATTGCGTGACGGGCAGGTTGCCCTTAAAATTCCAGGTTTTTGCAGCATCGAAAGTTTCATAAATACCGCCATCGCAGCCTGCCAGCATATAACTGGGCTGGGCTGGGTCGATCCAGAGCACGTGGTTGTCAACGTGCTTATATTCTTCGCCAAGTTGGTTCCAGGTCTTTCCACCGTCTTGGGTGATATCGTTGAACGTGTTCAAGGAAACAACGGTGTTCGGCTCGGTCGGGTGAGGGACGATTTCACAATAATAATTGCCGCTGGTAGTGTAGCCGCTTTGTTTTTCCCAACTGGCGGCCCGGTCGGTACTTTTGAAAAAACCGCCGCCCTTGGCCGCTTCCACGATGGCATAAATAATTTCCGGGTCGGCAGGCGAAATGGCCAGGCCAATTCTGCCGATGTCGCCGCTGGGCAAGCCGTTGGCAGCTTTTGCCCATGTCTTGCCCCCATCGGTACTTTTATAAATGGTGCTGCCCGGTCCGCCGCCGACATAGGTAAAAACATGCCGCCGCCGCTGGAAAGCCGCCGCATAAAGGACATCCGGATTGCGGGGATCCATCACCAGATCTGTGACACCTGTATGGGCATCGAGCATAGGTTCTCCTTTATCGTTTTTCATCACCTGTTCCCAGGTCTTGCCGCCGTCGGTGGTTTTATACACGCCCCGGTCGCCGCCCTCGCTCCACAATGGGCCGATGGCTGCCACATATACTACGCTGGAATTGCGGGGGTCCACGATGATTTTGCCGATATGTTCGGAGTTTTTGAGGCCGGTATTTTCCCAGCTTTTCCCACCGTCGTTCGATTTATAAACCCCATCGCCGTAGGCTACCGAGCGCTGGTTGTTGTTCTCGCCCGTGCCCACCCATACGGTGCTGGGGTTGTTCGGGTCGAGGGTGATGCAGCCGATGGAGTAGGAGCCCTGGCCATCGAAGATGGGTTCGTAGGTGGTGCCGCTGTTAACGGTTTTCCAAACACCGCCAGAAGAAGAAGCCACATAGTAAACACTCCGGTTGCTGGGGTGGACGGCAAAGTCACTGATGCGCCCGGAGGTGACTGCCGGCCCGACGCTGCGCCAGGTAAGGCCCAGGTTAAGGGTGTCGAGGAAGTGCTTGGGTGCTTCCTGCTTGTCTTCTTCTTTGGCCTTCTTTTTTTGGGAAAAAACGTTGGTAGTAAAAAGGATGGCAAAGGCCATTAGGCAAATGTGTATTTTGTTCATAGTCGGTGCATTAAGGATAGAAGGAAAAATAATCCCGGTGTGAAATCGGGTTTATTTTTAAAAACCCTTTCCTCCCGGATGTTTCTAAAAGTAAAATTGTTAAGTTTTTAATGCGAATAGCGGGTTCATTTTTTTACGTTCGTTGATTTTCAGGAAGTTGGATCATGTTGATTTTCAAAATCACGAGGATCTCGTTTTTCAAACAACTGAAAATGTGGGAATTAATTTAACCCGCTATCCGCATTATTATTCATTGGCTACTAAAGAGAGGTGAGGTACGATAGGTGGGATTGTGCTCCGTAGGATGAGTTCGACAGATGGCGGCATCCTCACTGCCCACATCCCACCCATTACAAAAAGATTAAGGGTGGGAAGGTAGGGAAAATGGGGAAAAGGGTCTGGTAATTTTTAAAACAAAAAGAATTTGGTTGAAGTGTGTAAGTATTTGCAATCTTTCAGGGAAACACAGGCCATTGCGTTTTTCAATTTATGCAACCTCAGCCTTGTATTTAGCACCCTCTTCCATGAGGGTTTATGCTGTTAATGAAGCCGAGGAAATTCCTGCAATAAGAAATTCCTGCAAACCAAAACCAATTTTGAGGAGATCTGTCACCGGCACAAAGACCTGGTCTTCAACCTCTGCCTGAACTACCTGGATGAACCTCACCTGGGCCAGCAGCCTCATGTGGGACGGGGCGGTGAACCACCTGGATATGCAGGCACTGGCACCCATTTCGAGCCATGTAGAGATGGATGAAAGGATGGAGAATGTGGTCAAAAAATTACAGGAAAAATATCCATATCCGTCCTTATTTTTTGAAGCCTATAATGATAGTTTAATTATAGGCGAGCATTTGCCAAAAGCATTGTCCCAATTCGAACTTACCCTCATAAGTGCCAAACAAATGGCAGGAAGCTGCGACAAGCGGACCTGCTGCCGGGCAGCACGAGATGCTACCTGGACACCCGCACACTATACGCCGGGCTATATATTGTGGCAATCAGCCTGGAGGGGGAGACCATTCATAGTGGGCAGGTCGTATTGCAGCGATAACGATAAGTTGTTGTTTTTCAAGGCGGGCAGTTGAAGCATAATTCAATACCTAAGATACAAGTTGTAAAAACGGTTGGGCACACCAGGTACCCGGCCGTTTTCTATTTTCCATCCATGCTGCCCATTTTCACATTTCCTTTCCAAATAATCTGACTTTCATCACTTCCTGCACCAAATTCCTACTTTTGGCACTTATTTTTCGTAGGTGCCTGGAAATTGGTGGAAACGTTGCCTAAACTATTTTACCAATTCAGTAAGCTACCAATTCACCAGTTTTTTCCCAAACCAGTACCCCCATGAGAGTCCTCAAATTCGGCGGAAGCTCCGTTGGAACACCGGAGCGCATCAAAGGCCTGATAGAAATCCTGAAAGGATATTACAGTAAAGGCGAACGCTTCACGGTCGTGTTCTCTGCTTTTAGCGGGGTGACTGATAACCTGCTGGAAATGAGTAGGTTGGCAGCACAGGGTGATGAAGCCTATCTTGAGTTGTACCAACAATTCAGGAACCGCCACGGAGCTGCCATCGCTGAACTGTTGACCAGCAGCCTCCGCCAACAGGCCGAGGCTGAAATGGCGGAAAGCCACGACGCACTCGGCAACCTGCTGAAAGGTATTATCCTGGTGAGGGAGGCCACCTCACGCACAATGGATTATGTACTAAGTTTTGGGGAAAGAAGCTCGGCTTCCATTATTGCCCATGCCCTTCAACAGGAAGGTATGCCCGCTGCTTTTTTGGATGCGAGGAGGATTGTCAAAACGAACAAGGATTTTGGCAATGCCAAGGTTGATTTCACATCCACCAACAAACTCATAAAAGAGCATTATGCACAACATCCTGAAATACAGGTAGTTACTGGATTTATTGGGACTTCAAAAGGCGGGTTGACTACCACCCTGGGCCGGGGCGGCTCGGACTATACGGCAGCCATCCTTGCCGCTGCGCTCAATGCTTCGGTCATTGAAATCTGGACGGATGTCAACGGTGTGCTGACCGCCGATCCCCGAAAGGTGAAAAAAGCATTCACCGTCCCCAAAATGACCTATGCCGAAGCTATGGAGATGTCGCATTTTGGCGCCAAAGTGATCTACCCGCCAACACTGCAGCCCGCCCTGCAAAAGAATATCCCGCTGTACATCAAGAATACCTTCAATCCCGGTTTTGAGGGCACTTATATTTCCGACAAAATCGACCCGTCCGGGCGGGCGGTCACCGGTATTTCTTCCATCAACAATGTATCCTTGCTCACACTGCAAGGCGGCGGTATGTTCGGAGTTCCGGGCATTGCAGGCCGCCTGTTCGGCAGCTTGGCCAACGGGAAAATTAGTGTCATTCTGATCACGCAGGGCTCTTCCGAACACTCTATCACCTTTGCCCTGCCACCTGAGTTGGCATCAAAAGCAAAGCGCTGTGTTGAACAGGAGTTTGAGTATGAAATGCAGAAGAAGCTGGTGGAGCCGGTTAAAGTGGAGACCAATTTATCCGTGGTGGCCATCATCGGGGAAAATATGCGCTACCGCCCCGGTATCGCTGGCCGCTTGTTCCAGGCACTGGGAAAGAATGGTGTGAACGTGGTGGCCATTGCCCAAGGCTCATCGGAGCTGAACATTTCGGTGGTCGTCTCCCGTGCCGACGAGGCGAAGGCGATGAACTCCCTGCACGAAGCATTTTTTCTGTCTGATACCAAAGAGCTCCACCTTTTTCTGGTCGGAGTCGGATTGATTGGTTCAACGCTGATTGGTCAAATTAAATCGCAGGCCAAATTCCTGAAAGAAAAGCGCAGCCTTGAGCTTAAGGTGGTCGGCCTTGCGAACAGCAAAAAGATGCTTTTCAGCGAAGAAGGCATCAGCCTCGAAGGCTGGGAGGAAAAGCTGAAAGAAGAGGGGACGGCTGCGGACCTGGCTGGCTTTGTCGAAAAGATGAAAGGCCTGAACCTCTCGAATACCATTTTCGTGGACAATACGGCCAATGAAAAAGTAGCGCATTTTTATGAAACCATCCTGGAGAGCAGCATCTCGATATCAACCCCCAACAAAATAGCTACATCTTCTTCCTACCTACAATACCAACGACTGAAAAACATCGCCGCCCGCCGTGGTGTGCAGTTTTTATATGAAACCAACGTAGGGGCAGGCCTGCCTATCCTTTCCACGCTGGAAGACCTCATCACCAGCGGCGACCGCATCATCAAGATAGAAGGTGTGCTTTCTGGCACGATGTCCTTCATCTTTAATCGTTTTCGGGAAGGGATGAAATTCAGTGAAGTCGTGAAAGAAGCGAAAAAACAGGGCTATACGGAGCCTGATCCAAGAGAAGACCTCGGCGGTACAGATGTCCGCCGCAAACTGCTCATCCTGGCACGGGAAATCGGCCTCTCCCTGGAAGCGGCAGACGTAAAAATTGAAAGTATTTTGCCCACAGCGGCAGAGGATGCCCCAACGGTGGAGGCATTTTTTGAGGAATTGGAAAAGGCGGACGATCATTTTTCCAAGCTCGTTTCAAGTGCAGCCAAAGCAGGAAAAGCCCTCCGCATGATAGCCAGCCTGGATCAGGGAAAAGCCAGCATCAGCCTGCAAGCGGTAGATGCCTCGCATCCATTCTACTCGCTGGACGGCAGCGACAACATGATTGTTTTCACCACAGAAAGATACAAGGAAAGACCCCTCGTGGTGCGTGGCCCCGGCGCAGGTGCCGAGGTGACAGCAGCAGGGGTGTTTGCGGAGATTATTAGAATCGGTAATTATTTATCATAGTACGGTGGGTGGCAGACGGCGGACGGCGGACGGATTTCCAGTCCGCCGTCCACCGCCCTCCGTCCACCGATTCATAATATGCAAGCAGGAATAAAAGTTTTCGCCCCCGCCTCCGTTGGCAATACTGCAGTGGGCTTCGACACCTTGGGCTTTGCGTTGGAGCATCCGGGCGACGAGGTTATTGTACGCTTTTCCGATAAACCGGGGTTGCGCATCACGCTCATAGCAGGTGCAGACGGCAAGCTACCTTACGATTTGGAAAAGAACACCGCAGGGTTCGCCGCTTTGAAACTATTGGAGCATTTGGGCGAAACCGGGCGGGGTATTGAAATGGAGCTACACAAGAAGATGCCCATCGGCAGCGGCCTCGGCAGCAGTGCAGCCAGCGCTGTGGCAGGTGTTTTTGCCATTAATGAATTATTGAAGCGGCCTTTAGAGAAAAAGGAACTGTTGCCCTTCGCCATGCAGGGCGAGTACCTTGCTTCCGGTGGCTTCCATGCCGACAATGTGGCACCATGCCTCTTGGGTGGCTTGTTGTTGGTGAGGGATCACGAGACATTTGACATCCACCGCCTGCCTGTGCCAAAGGGTATTTATGCCACGGTGATTTACCCAAAAGTAGAAGTGTTGACCAAAGATGCCCGCAGCATCTTGAGCGATTCGGTGCCTTTGAAGAAATTCGTACAGCAAAATGCCAACCTGGGCGCTTTCATCATCGGTATGTACAATTCGGATATTGGGCTGATTGGCCGGGCATTGCAGGATGTGGTCATCGAACCACAGCGGGCAAGGTTGATACCGCTTTTTTACGAAGTAAAAGAAGCGGCGATGAAAGCAGGTACATTGGGATGCAGCATTTCAGGTGCCGGGCCATCAATTTTTGCAATGAGTGCCAATAGTCTTATTGCAGAAGAAGTGGGAGAGGCTATGAAGGAAGTATATTCAAATGCCAAAATTGAGCATACACTTTATATATCGCCCATCAATCAGGAAGGGGCAGTAAAATTATAGTGACAGTTGGCGGGAACATGTAGCAGTAAAACTGAGACCATTCAGAGAAGTGTGTTTTTGAAAAAAACACATCCTCACAATCAATAACTTGTGCAAAATTGACACAGAATAATGAACACTCTCGTAAAACTGCAGATGTAATTTGCCAACTGCCGATGCCAGCTTAACTATGCGTCTATACAGCACGAAAAACACATCCAGGTTCGTCTCCCTCCAGCAAGCTGTTTTTAAGGGATTACCAGAAGACAACGGCCT
Source organism: Lewinellaceae bacterium (assembly GCA_020636005.1). GTDB lineage: Bacteria > Bacteroidota > Bacteroidia > Chitinophagales > Saprospiraceae > UBA6168. Next base: position 2,267,379 of record JACJYR010000001.1, on the reverse strand, counting down.
CTACATGCCCGAGCACCTTTCCCACCTGCCCGAGGGTTTTGTCAAAAAACTGAAAGACTATTCTTTTCAGGAAATCGGCTTCGAGGTTTGCAGGCACCTTTTTGCAGGTGCTATTCCCGATGCCGATATAAAAGGCATCATCGAAAAATCCATCACTTTTCCAGCCCCGTTGGTGAGGTTGGATGATGAAACCTTCATCCTCGAACTTTTCCACGGCCCTTCGCTTGCATTCAAGGATTTTGGGGCCAGGTTTATGGCGCAGCTGATGTCTTATTTCAACCAGGAGGAAGGAAGGGAATTGGTCATATTGGTGGCTACTTCTGGTGATACTGGCGGTGCAGTGGCGGCGGGTTTTTATAAAACGCCCGGAATAAAAGTAGTCATCCTCTACCCTTCCGGCAAAGTGAGCCATTTGCAGGAAAAGCAGTTGACGACTTTGGGTGAAAACATCACTGCGATTGAAGTGGCGGGCACTTTTGACGACTGCCAGGCATTGGTGAAAAAAGCGTTCCTGGATGAAGGGTTGACGTCAAGCATCAGGCTCAGCTCGGCCAATTCTATCAATATTGCCCGGCTTATCCCGCAGTCCTTTTATTATTTTGAGGCATACAAACAATTAGAGGAGGATGGAAAACCCCTTGTCTTTTGTGTACCGAGCGGCAACTTCGGCAACCTCACTGCCGGTCTTTTTGCCAAAGCGATGGGTTTGCCCATTCACCGATTCATTGCTGCTACCAATGCCAATGATGTGGTGCCGGAGTACCTGGAATCAGGCGTTTTTACACCCCGTCCGTCCGTCCCTACCCTCTCCAATGCTATGGACGTGGGCAACCCTTCCAACTTTTCCCGGATGTTGGACTTGTATGGTTCCACGTGGAACAATTTAAAAAAAATCATCGCAGGCTATGCCTTTAGCGACGAGCAAACCAGGTTTGCCCTGAAGGAAGTTTTTGAAAAATACGCCTACGTCATTGACCCGCACGGCGCTGTGGGCTATCTTGCTTTTAGGCAATTCCAGAAGGAACATCCTGGGGCAAAAGGTGTGATTTTAGAAACTGCCCACCCTTCCAAGTTCTTGCCGGATGTAGAAGCCATTTTGCAGAAAAAGATTGATGTGCCGGAACGTTTGGCCGTTTTGGCAAAAAAAGATAAGCATGCCGTGCAAATGGGTATTGAGTTCGGGCCGTTTAAGGAATGGTTGCTGCAATCTTTCTGAAATCAACGATTAATGCCTTGCCCTTTTGTTCCACGTGGAACATCGAGCCGGAAAGTATTACATGCTGCTTTCCGGCTTTTGTTTTTACTACCTTGCCTACCAAATCGTGCCAATGGAAATAAAAGAAAAATCCATAAGAAGACGGGACATGGAAATCGGCGGTGTGTCGTTGCTTTCATGGCTGTTGCTGTTCGTCCTGGCCCTGACGTGGGGGTCTTCCTACCTGCTCATTAAAAAGGGCCTGGTGTCTTTTACCCCGCAACAGGTGGCCTGTGTCAGGATGTCGATCACTTCTTTGTGCTTCCTGCCTTTTTTTCTGCTGTACCGCAAAAAGGTGGACTGGTCTAAATGGAAGTACCTTGCCGTGGTCGGTTTTGTCGGCAGCTTCTTTCCAGCGCTGTTGTTTGCTACGGCACAAACGAACATCAGCAGTTCTCTCACTGGCGTACTTAGCTCTTTTACCCCGCTCGCTACCCTGGTGTTGGGCATCCTGTTTTTTCGTGTTGGGTTTTCCTGGATGAAAATAATAGGCGTGCTGATTGGCCTTGCAGGCACGGTATGGCTCTTACTGATAGGCCGGGAAGGCGGGCGATGGGCCTGGTTCGGGTTTGGGATGCTGGTCGTGCTGGCCTGCCTGTTTTACGGTATCAGTACCAACGTGATTAAGAAGCACCTGCAGGATATCCGCTCGCTGACCATCAGCGCTGTTTCCTATTCGATGGTGGGTATTCCAGCACTCACCTATCTTGCCTTCTCCGGTTTTGCCGGGGTTTTTGAGAAGGATGAAAAAGCTTGGACTTCCCTCGGCTACCTCAGCCTCCTGGCCGTTTTTGGAACGGTCATGGGATCGCTGTTTTATTTTGAATTGATAAAAAAGACAAATGCCCTGTTTGCCTCTACGGTCAGCTACCTCACCCCTATGGTGGCTGTTCTACTTGGCGCCCTGGATGGGGAGACAATTACCGTGTTGCACCTGGCGGGTATGCTAATGATTCTGGTGGGCGTATATGTAGCTAGGCAGTAGCAGGGGATGGATGGCTTGGTAAGCTTGGCGGCGCAGATTAAGTTCAACGATTTTTCAAGAACTGGACTTCCACCAAAAAGGCATTGTCTTTGGAAAGGGCAACTGCCTGTTTGCTTTCGATGGTGTAGCCGGAGGCTGGCTGGTAGGTCAACAATTGTTTCGTATCGGCGATGGCGCTGGAAGTGCTGTTTTCGATAAAAACCTTTGAAATCTGGCCATCTTCAAAATCAACCGTGATTTGCCTGGTCCGTAGGTCTTTGTCCTCGGTGGTGTAGTTGAGCTGGGTCAATTGCTTTTGCTCGTTGAACACGCTGTCAATGGCATATTTATCAGACCATGCCGGGCGGTTGATGTCGGCGTTGGAAAAGATTTTCAGTTCCTGGCCGAAGTTGAGGCTGTCCAGTACGTGTTCTTCCCTCACCCCGTCCACCGTGGCTATTTTTTTGACGGTTGAAAAAGTTTCCAGCCTTTTGGTCTCCTCATTGAAAAAACCCTTCAGGTCAAAGTATTTTTTCTGGCCAGGCTGGAGTACTTCCTGGTTTGAATCGGCGCAAGCGGGAAACAATATTGCCAGGGATGAAAAAAATAAGACCCATTGCCGTTTTCCTGTCGAGAAGTTCTTCAACAAAACAAATGGGGCCAAGTTGGTATAGCGCACCTTTAAAGGTCGTGAACTGAAATATTTATTTGCTCCGCCAATCTGTTTAAATTTCATTTCGCTAAGTTGAGAATTCTTTATTCATAAAACCTCCACGGCTGGCTCGACCGGCATTACCAACACCTCGCCGTCCATTTCCTTTGGCGGCTCAATGCCCATCAGGCTCAGGATAGTCGGGGCGATGTCGCCCAGTTTTCCGTTTTTCAATACTGCCCCACCGGGGTGTTTGCTCACGTAGATGCATGGCACCGGGTTCATGGAATGGGCGGTATTCGGCGACCCGTCCTCGTTGATGAGGTAATCTGAATTACCGTGGTCAGCAATGACGATTGCTTCGTAGCCGCGGGCCAACGCCGTATCAAGCAAACGGCCCAGGCATTTGTCCACTGTCTGTACTGCTTTGATGGCGGCAGCCCAGACCCCCGTATGGCCGACCATATCGGCATTGGCAAAGTTCAAACAGATGAAGTTAGGCTGGTGTTCTTCAATATCCTTAATAATGGTGTCCGTTACCTCCACGGCACTCATTTCAGGTTGCAGATCGTAAGTCGCCACTTTGGGAGAAGGGATAATAAAACGGCGCTCCCCTTCGAACGGTTCTTCCCTGCCGCCGGAGAAAAAGAAGGTGACATGCGGGTACTTTTCCGTTTCAGCGATTCGCACCTGTGTAAGCCCATTTTTTGAGATGACTTCGCCGAGCGTATTGTTCAGGTTGTCTTTTTCAAAAATAACCTTGATGTTTTGAAAGGTCTCATCGTAGCGGGTCATTGTCACATAATGAAGGTCGAGCTTTTTCATGCCGTGTTCAGGCATGTCTTTTTGGGTGAGCACGGTGGAAATTTCACGGGGGCGGTCAGTGCGAAAATTGAAGCAGATCAGGACATCTCCATCCTGGATAGTGGCAAGGGGCTGCCCATTGTCGCTGGTACAGGCGATGGGTTTTAAAAACTCGTCGGTCTCTCCTGCCGCATATCGTTTTTCAAGGGTTGCCATCACGTTGCTTGATTTTTCGCCCTCGCCTTTTACGAGCAAATCGTAGGCCTGTTTGACCCTTTCCCACCGCTTGTCCCTGTCCATTGCATAGTAGCGCCCAATGACAGAGGCTAACTTAACTGATTGACTATCAATATGTTGAAGTAATTTCTCTAAAAAAACTTTCCCGCTTTTAGGGTCAGTGTCCCGGCCATCCATGAACGCATGAACGAAGACTTTTTCAAGGCCCTGTTGCTGGGTGGCATCGCAGAGGGCCAGCAAATGGTCAATGTGGGAATGGACGCCCCCGTCGGAGACCAGGCCTATGAAATGGACTGGTTTGTTATTTTTTTTCGCATATTGGAAAGCTTCGAGCAGAACGGGGTGTTGCTGCAGTTCCCCTTCCCGGATGGCCTTGTTGATGCGGGCAAGCTCCTGATAGACAATGCGTCCAGCCCCGATGTTGAGGTGGCCGACCTCGGAATTGCCCATCTGCCCTTCCGGCAGGCCGACCATTTCGCCAAAGGTCACCAACTCAGCGTTGGGGTATTTCTTGTACAAACTGCTCATGACGGGGGTTTCGGCATGGGCGATGGCGTCGGCTTCGTATTTTTGGCCATGCCCCCAACCGTCGAGGATGATGAGGATGCAGCGGTTCGTGTTCATTTTTTGATCTTTTTAATTATTGACAGGGCCATTTGAATACGGCAGCGCTAAATTAGGAACTTTCAATGGCCCACCCGTTACTTTTTCAAAAAGGTGCCGTTAGGGGAATTGTTTTACAGAAGTGAAAAATCCAGGGCCTGGATACCAACCTGCTGTTCCCTGCCGTTAAAAGTGTCACTTAATTTGCAGTAGTAAGCTTTATCACTATTTTAACTTTCCCCTTCGTTACCGTTCAATTCGCCCCACGTCATAAACCCGCCAAACGAACATATTGAAGTTTTTGCTCGTTTGATATTAAATAAGGAACTTCGCAGACTCTATAGTGAGAACCATTTCGGAAAACTTTTGGGTCTAAACGTTTAAAAATCCATATACCATGAAAAATTTCTTGTTTGTCATCTTTTTGCTCCCCGCCATTGCCATGGTGGATGCTGACGAGTTTAACCTCGAAGCCATCTCCCGGGCCATCGGCAGCGGGGATGCCGAAGCGCTGGGCCAATATTTTGACACCAACGTGGAAGTAGCAGTGATGGACAGTGAGAAAACTTATTCGAAAACTGATGCTGTGAAAGCCGTCAAAGACTTTTTCAGCAAGAATGCCCCGAAATCTTTTAAACAGGTACACCAGGGCGCCTCCAAAGGGCAGGATTCCCAATATTGCATCGGCAACCTGGTGGCCAGCAGCGGCACTTTCCGTGTCTATGTATATATGAAAGTTTCGGGCGGCAAGTACCTCATCCAGGAGTTGAGGTTCGACAAAGAGTAAACGATGTTGGGATATCCGAAGTCGGGTTTTTGATATTTGAAAAGCCTGCTTCGAAGCCAACACATCACTTTTCAAGAGGCATCCGGCAACGCCGGATGCCTCTTGTCGTATGTCACCCTTCCCTCTCAAAAAGTCTGCAACTCCACCAATTTTCCATACTCCCCCGCCTTTTTCATCAAAGTTTCGTGGCTGCCCTGCTCGATGATCTTCCCCTCTTTCATCACCACGATTTCGTCGGCATGCTGCACCGTTGACAAGCGGTGTGCGATAACGATAGTAGTTCGGTTTTTCATCAAGATATCCAAGGCATCCTGCACCAGCCTTTCTGATTCGGAGTCCAGGGCGGAAGTCGCTTCGTCGAGGATGAGGATGGGCGGGTTGGCGAGCACGGCACGGGCGATGGTCAGGCGCTGGCGCTGGCCGCCGCTGAGTTTCACGCCCCGGTCGCCGATGTTGGTGTCGTATCCTTGGTCCGTTTCCATAATAAAGTCGTGGGCGTGGGCTATCCTGGCGGCCTGTTCCACGGCCTCCCTTGTAGCGCCATTTATGCCGAAAGCGATGTTGTTGAATATGGTATCGTTGAACAAAACAGGCTCCTGCGTAACGATGCCCATCAGCGAACGGAGGTCTTTCAGGCGGTAGTCTTTTATGTTCAGGCCGTCAAGCAGGATTTCCCCTTTTTCGACATCGTGAAAGCGGGGCAACAAATCCACCAGCGTACTCTTGCCAGCACCCGATGTGCCGACGAGGGCGATGATCTTCCCTTTCTGCACGACGAGGCTGATATTTTCCAATGCAGCCCGCTCGCTGGTGCCATAGTAAAATGACACATTTCGGTATTCGATGCTTTCCCGGAATTCGTGAAGGGGCCTGGCATCCGGTTTTTCAAAAATCCTCAAATCTGCCTGCCTTACACTGTCAATGCGCTCCACTGCGGCCATACCTTTTTGCACGTTGTAAAAGGCAGAGGCAAACTTTTTCGCCGGCTCTATCATGCTGAAAAACGCATAGAGCATGGCAAAGAAAGTCGGCACGGTAAGGATGCCCCTTTGCACCTCCGTGTACCCGTACCAGATGAGCAGGGCCACCGTCGCCACGCCCAAAAACTCCGTGAGTGGCGACGACAAATCACGCCGCCATAGCAGCCGCACCAGCAGGCGCCTATATTCGTTGTTTTCCTTTTTGAAATGCTCGGCCTGAAACTTTTCCGCATTGAAGCCCTTGATGATGCGCAGGCCGGAAATGCCCTCCTCCATCATTGAAAGCAGCAGGCCCAGCCGCTCTTGCACCTTCCTCGACTGCCGTTTGAGCACCTTCCCCACCCTGCCTATGACAAGGCCCGTGAACAACAGCAGCCCCAGCACAAAAAAAGTCATGGATGGGCTGACATATACCATGAATGTAAATGCCCCGATGATCATCATCGGCTCCCGGATGATGGATTCCAATACATTTAAAATGCTCGACTCCACCTCCTGCACGTCCACCGACATGCGGGCGAGCAGGTCGCCTTTTCTTTCTTCGGAAAAATAGGACATAGGGAGGGCCAGCACTTTTTCGTACAGCTCCTGCCGGATGTCCCGCACCACGCCGTTGCGCACGGGGGCTAGGAAAAACTGTGACAGGTAGCGGAAGATGTTCTTAAAAAAATAAAGCACCACGATGAGCAGCAGTGCATAGAACAGGGCCGTGCGCTTCCCTTTTTCCAATATAATTTGGCTTAAAAAATAATTGATGTAGGTGGTAAAATTCTCTGTGTTGAGGGCCCCGGCAGGCGGCTCTGTCACCATCGGCTGCTGGTCGAGCAATATGTTGAGGAAAGGGATGATGGCAGGTATGCTGACTACCGTGAAGAGTACCATCGCCAGGTTGCACAAGATGTTGCCTACAAGCAGGGGCTTGTAGTTTTTCAGGTGGGCAAGCAGGCGGAGGAAAGGCTGCATGGTGGTGGTTTTGCAGGGCAAAGAAACACAATGGACGGGGATTTTAAGTGTTGGCCAATCCTTGAGGATCGGAGGGAAAATAAAAAGGACGACTTTATTTTTTAATCCCAAACTGGCTTCGGGATTCCATTGCCGCATTTTTCAAAAGCAAAAAGTAATTTACATTTTGCCATTTCAGCATCCCTGAAGAGGATAGTTGGTAGCGGATCGCATTCCTGCCAACATCAAAAAGCATCACAACTACAATGGGCTGAACTTGAATTGGGCCGTATATAGCTCATGCTGCCCAGCTTTATCAACCATGCACAAGACTTGGCGGCTCGCAGTATAGCTTCCCCGTTTTCGATGTTGGATTTAGAGGACGAATCTAACGGATTGCAGAGATGGCCACTAACCACCGGGGCCAAGAGAACTCATCACTGCAAACCGTAGGATAGTCAATGAATCTGACTCCCCGTTGTAAAGGCAGAACAAAAAGCCAGGTTATAGGAAGGATTATATGGGCATAGGGCCCTATTGCAAGTCCTCTACTTGTTCTATTTCGGGCACTTCCCGTTCTGGCAATGTACCATTATGATGGGTTTTGTGATCTTCTTTAGTGCCAAAAAGCCGTTTGCCAATGAGCCGTTCCAGGTCTGATTTCAGCACCACTTCCTTTTCCAGGAGTTGCTGCGCCAATACCTCCAGGTCGTTGCGTTTTTCCTTTAACAGTTGCTTTGCCCGTTCGAATTGAGAGCTAACCAGGCGGCGCACTTCCTCATCAATCATGCTGGCGGTCTCGTCTGAATAGGGTTTCATGAACGAGTCATTTTGCATTCCATAGAATGAAACCTGTCCTACCTTGTTGTTCATCCCGAAAACAGCGACCATGCTATAAGCCATTTTGGTCACTTGATCAAGGTCGCTTTGTGCGCCAGTCGAGATTTTCCCAAACACGACTTCCTCGGCAGCCCGTCCGCCAAAGGTCATGCACATGCGGTCGAGCAGCGCTTCCGTTCGGGTGATGTATTCGTCTTTGGGCAGGTACTGCGCATAGCCCAACGTGCCGACGCCCCGGGGTACTATCGTGACCTTTACAAGTGGTGAGGCATGTTCTAGGTACCAGCCACAGATGGCGTGGCCAGCTTCATGGTACGCTATGATTTCTTTTTCTTCCGGCGAAATAAGCTTGTTCTTTTTCTCCAGGCCGCCGATCACACGGTCAAGCGCATAGTTGAAATCATCCATGTCAACCTCTTCCTTATTGCGGCGGGCAGCGATGAGGGCAGCTTCGTTGCACACATTGGCGATTTCAGCACCGGCAAAACCGGGCGTCATTTCGGACAATTCATAAGGGCTGACACTGGGGGAGATTTTGATATTTTTCAAATGAACCCTGAAAATGTGTTCCCGGCCCTTCAGGTCTGGGCGGTCAACACCGATCTGGCGGTCGAAGCGGCCCGGCCGGAGCAGTGCGCTGTCGAGTACGTCCGGGCGGTTGGTGGCAGCCATCAGGATGACGCCTTTATCGGTTGGGAAGCCGTCCATTTCTACCAACAACTGGTTAAGGGTGTTTTCCCGTTCGTCGTTGCCACCCTGTATGCTGTTGCGGCCCCTGGCGCGGCCAATGGCGTCAATCTCATCAATGAAGACAATGCAGGGTGCCTTTTCCCTGGCCTGCCGGAACAAATCCCGCACCCTGGAAGCCCCAACGCCGACAAACATTTCCACGAAGTCGGAACCTGAGATGGAGAAAAAAGGCACGCCAGCCTCGCCGGCCACTGCCTTGGCGAGCAGGGTCTTGCCGGTACCCGGAGGGCCAATCAACAATACGCCTTTTGGAATTTTGCCACCGAGGGCCGTGTACTTTTTTGGGTTTTTCAAAAAATCCACAACCTCCATTACTTCTTCTTTGGCCTCGTCGAGGCCGGCCACGTCTTCAAAGGTGATGTTCACTTTTGAGTTTTGGTCGAACAGGGTGGCTTTTGATTTGCCGATGTTGAAAATCTGTGCCCCAGGGCCACCTGCCCCCCCGCTGACGCGTTTCATGATGAAGAGCCAAATCGCAACAAGGATGGCCAATGGCAGCAGCCAACTGATGATAGGGGCCAACCAGTTGGGCTTGTCAATGTAAGTGCTCTGAAAACGGTTTTCACTGGTAAGCTTGGCGTTCAGGTTGTCAAGTTTGACGGCGAAGTTTTCGGGTGGCCCGATATCGAAAGTGTAGTGCGGGCGGTTCTTGCCGAAACTACTTTTGGAGGCGTCCTTGTACTCTTCTCTTGACAAAGCTCCTTCCTTAAGGTAAACATAGGCGTACTTCTGGTTGACAACTTCCAGCCTTTCCACATCGCCTGCCTCGGCCATCTTCTCGAACTTTTCGAAGGTGATGGGATCGCTCGAAGAACTGGGCAGGTTGATGAACTGCAGGCCCAACAGGAAAAGCGCCACAACACCGTAAATCCAATAGGCATTGAATTTAGAGTTGTTCTTGTTTTTATTATCCTGGTTATTTTCCATTTATTTTTTTTATCTAAGCAATTGTGCCACATTAACAAACAAAAATACAGTTCGTTTGGCACTTGACTATTTTCCCTGTACGTTTTCGATGGTTTTGGTTAAAAATGCGACTTAAGGATCGAAGGAAAAATAATCCCGATGTGAAATCGGGATTATTTTTAAAAAACCCTCCAGTACTGGGGTTTTCAAAATCAAAATGGTGAAGTTATTTTTTCATTGTTACTAAAGGTTCTCGTATTCCGTGAATTTTGCATCGCTCCAGAGGTCTTCCAGTTCGTAAAACTGGCGGGTTTCCTTGTAGAAGACATGGACTACCGTGGTGAAAAAATCCAGGCAAATCCACCGGGCATTTTGCCTGCCTTCTACGTGCAATGGAGCCTGGCCCATCTCATCTTTCAGCCGCTTGTGTATGTTGCCGGCGATTGCCCTCACCTGCGTATTGGAGTCACCTTCACAAATGATGAAAAAATCAGTTGGGGCGTCGTCCAGGTTGCGCAAGTCCAGTTTCACGATGTTCTTGCCTTTAATGTCCTGGATGCTGTCGATAATGAGATCATTGATTTGTTCTAGCTGGGAGGGATTTCTTTTTAAAAGGGCTTGTACACTCAAAATGGAGATTTGTTTAGTTTTGGCCGCCGGGCGAAAGAGGATGTTGAAAGACTTTTGCAGCGCCCTGGCCGCCCGTGGTTGATAATGGGCAATTTAGAGACCTGGGCTTTTGCAAAAGCTGTGCGATAGTCCAGGGTTTCTAAATTCCCAAGGTTCATAGAATAAAAGTTTCGCCCGATTGTTCGGGCACGGGAACTTTTAAAGGATAAAAGTACAAATAATTTTCTTTTGCAGAGATTCTACACCCTGTTCGTGGGGCAGGTTTTTCACGACCTGCCGCAGGTTGATTCCACCAATTCATTTGCCTTGGATCTTTTAACAAAAAGCAAACCATCTGAGGGCACCGTCATTTCAACCCTCCATCAAACCAATGGGAGAGGACAAATTGGCAGTAGTTGGGAGAGTGAACCCGGGAAAAACATCTCCCTCAGCATTATCCTGTATCCTTCATTTTTGCCTGCTCATCTGCAATTCCAGTTCAGCCAGGCCATCTCGCTGGCGGTGTACGATCTGGTGTTCAGTTTTTTTGGTGAAAAGGCCAGGATCAAATGGCCAAACGACATCTACGTGGGGCAAAAGAAAGTTGCAGGCATCCTCATCCAGAACAGCATCGCTGGCAGCCATCTGCGTTCAAGCGTGGCAGGAATCGGCATCAATGTCAATCAGGAATCTTTCAAAAGCAACCCGCCGAACCCTACTTCTTTTTTCCTGGAAAATGGCAAATTTTACGATCTGGGCGGGCTGATTGCACCCTTGCTCCAGTTTGTCGAAAAGCGGTACCTTCAACTTAAATCGGGGAAAATAGTTCCTTTGCAACACAGTTACCTGGAGGCGCTCTACCGCTTTGACGAAGATGCGTTATTCCAACGTGCAAACGGGGATAATTTTATGGGCCGGATCTCGGGAGTTACAGCATCCGGTCGGCTCATTATCTCTGTGCAGCATCAGGAAGAAACATTTGACCATAAAGAAATCAGGTTTTGCCACAGTTAACAAGGTTCTACGAGCGCTAACCTCTTGCTCAATGAATTGCTAACACCCAACAATGAAAATCCACATCCTCACCATTGGAGACGAATTGCTCATCGGCCAGGTCATTGATACCAATTCAGCCCGAATGGCCCAGTTCCTGCTCGAAATCGGTGCTCAGGTCACCGGGAAAACCACCGTTGGCGACAACCTGGATGACATGCTGGACGCACTGGACTCGGCCACGCGTAAAGCAGATGCCGTGCTCATCACCGGCGGCCTCGGCCCTACCAAGGACGACATAACAAAAAAGGCTTTGGCCAAATTCTATGGCACAGGTTTCGTTTTCCACCAGGATACCCTGGAGCGCCTGAACCGCATTTTGGAAAAATTGAACCGACCGATGACCGACGCCCTGCGGGATCAATGCTTTGTGCCGCTCAACGCCACCGTGCTGACCAATAAAATGGGATCAGCACCCGGGATGTGGTTCGAAGAAAACGGCAAAGTGGTCGTATCCATGCCCGGTGTGCCTTTTGAAATGGAATACCTGATGCAGTACGAAGTGTTGCCAAGGTTGCAGCGGCGATTTAACAACCTGCCTACTGCCCACCGCACCCTGCTCACAGCCGGCGAAGGTGAATCCATGATTGCGGAATACCTGAAGGATTTTGAAGACAGCCTTCCCGGCTATGTCAAGTTGGCCTACCTGCCCGCCATTGGCCGGGTACGCCTGCGCCTGACCGTTTCGGATGCAGATGAGGGGTTTGTCAAAAAAACACTGGAAGAAAAATTCCGGGAGATGGAAGGGCTCCTGCCGCCGGAACTGATTGTCGGCTACGACGAAGACACGCTTGAAAGCGCCATTGGAGAAACCCTGCGGAAACATGGCCTCACCCTCTCTACTGCCGAAAGCTGCACAGGTGGCTATTTGGCACATCTGATTACCAGTGTTTCCGGTTCGTCCGATTATTTTTTGGGCAGCATTGTTTCTTATGCCAACGAAGTAAAAATGAAGCAGTTGGGCGTTGGAGAGGATACGCTCAAAAATCACGGGGCCGTAAGCGAAGAGACTGTCCGGGAGATGGTGGCCGGCGCCATCAGGTTGTTAAAAACAGATATTGCCATCGCCACTTCCGGCATCGCCGGCCCGACTGGAGGGACACCGGAAAAACCAGTTGGCACCATTTGGTTGGCAGTCGGCAATAAGGATCGCATCGAGACCAAAAAACTACAATTAGGAAAGGACAGGCTACGGAATATACAGTACACCGCTATCCAGGGGCTGAATCTACTGCGGCTGTTTTTGAGGGCTGATTAGGTTGGCAAAAGCCGCTTTCACCTTATCAACCTGACCAGCCCCGCCTATCAATCCACTTTTCTGCCTTTGGCTACCCTCGAATTCACGTCCACCTTGCTGATTTTTCTCAAATCAACCAACAAAGCTGCAAAGGCATCGTCGCTGGATACCCGCCATTTTTTGTTGTCGTAGGTCACTTCCCCCGTGCGCCTGTTCCAGTCGGAGGCAAGCATCACGTAGCGGTCGCTGAATTTTGGGCTGGGGCCGAACATCAGGTAACGTTCATTGCTATCCTCAAAGCCTATGGCGAACCGTTCCGATTTTGGGCTGAAGATAAAGGCTCCCGGCGTCCCTTTTCTGATGATGACTTCTTCGATCTGGCGCCCATCTTCAATTTTGATGGTGCCGGAAACGATATCGGAAGAGCCTCCTTTTAATTCCCTTTTCAGTACGATGTCCTGGGAGACATAGAACTGGATTTTTTTGAGGTCATTCTCCGACCAGTTGTAGCGCTCGTAGAGATCTTGGGTGAAATAAGTGAGGCGGGTGCTGCACGAACCCAACAAGACCAGGCTGAGCGTTGAAAGCACTAAAAGGTTCAGCGTTTTCATAATTAGACTTTAGATGTTGATAAAAAAAGAACCACTGTCTGTATTGATTGGCATTTGGGAACCACAGTTGTTTTGTTTTCCCCTTCCTCCAGTCATCAAATTCAATCCGGCTCTATTTTGATGCGTTCGGGGAGAAAAATCCCCTATGCCCTGCAAACGAAATAACTAACACCTTTCCCCGCAAAGGCCGTAGGCTTAAGGATTTTTTACTGGTAATTAACGCATTTTAACGTCCCGGTGAAGGGATTGCAGTTTAGGTCAGAAATGTTGGGGGACGTTGATTTGGCGACGCATTTATCCGGTGAAGCTTTGCCCACAGTTTTTTCATCCTGAATTGATTACCACACTGAATGGAAAACCAGGTGTGGCAAGACATGCTAAAAGCTTCAAAGTTTTCCAGCCACTACGCATACTTTCTTGAAGTCCCGCCTGTCGCCGTCTGGATGGAACAGTTCGATCCAAAGAACATAAATGCCGATCCTGGCCTTGGCTCCATCGTCGGTGTCGCCGTCCCAGCGGAGGAAGCCACTGGCGGCGAGCAGTTCATTGTTGGCGAGCATTTTTACCAACCTGCCCTCGGCATCGAAGATTTTGACTTTGGCGGAGTAGCCTGGTTTATCCATGTTGTAATTGATGGATAAAAAATCTTTGTACCCATCTCCGTCGGGGGAGAAAGTAGGCTCGGAGATTTCAAAAAAATCATCAGCGACGGGCTGGCCTGGTAAGAATTGGGAATTCAGGTAGGTAGGCGTGGCAAAGCCCGCCGATGCTGCGGCAGAGTGCCAGTTGTTCTTGTCCTGGGTTTGTGTGTTGGGGTTGAGCCGTTCCAGTGAGACGCCATCCACGTTGTTCAATAGGGGGTTGTGAAAATTTTCGTCGTAGTCAAACGCATCAATAATAACAGCCAGGACGGTGTCTGCCCTGAAAAGCGTCACGTTCCCCAGATCATTGTTGAAGGCAGGCAGGTCGTTTTCAATCAAGGCATTTTCGTCCTTGACTAGATAGCGGCTAAGTATGTCTCCCCTGTTTTCCGTAAACACGGCATAGCTGTTGGGAAAGAGGAGGCGGTCTTTGTCAATGGTCGTTGTAGTCGTATCAATGCCTGCTTGGAGGTTGCCGATACTGAGATTGGAGAGGTTGAAAATTTTGTCGGAGCGGTTGTATATTTCCAGGAAGTCCGCTCCGCCGGTTTCCGGGTTGAAGAGGATTTCATTGATGATGATATCGTTGGGAGCTATGGTTTCAGGCAGTGCAAACGGCAGTTTTGATGTCGTAACAGATTCATTGCCTATGCAGTCGGCGACCATCGTGCCCACAATGACCTCATAAATCGTCCCGGGGGCCATTTCTTTGTCAAATTGCAAATCTACCTCGGTATTGGAGGGTGGTAATAACGTGGCGGTGACGACGGACAAACCGTTGCTGATACTATAATTGGCTGCTACTGCTGCGCTGGAAGCTTCGAGCTTTTCATCAAAATATAACCTGACTTGCGAGGGCTTGTCGATGGAAGTTGAAACCCTCGTCAAAACAGGGCCATCCATTTCATCAACTGCCATGAGCACCGAGTTGGGCTGGCCGGGCGTACCGCCAAGCAGGTTTTGGGAAGCCCTCCAGTTGCCATCTCCTGCACAGGGTGAGAGTGGGTTAATAAGCTCAAGCGACCAGCCGCCATCCTGCTTCCCACTGTCCTTGTAGGAGGCCAGCGAATAAATGACAAAATCAATAGTTGCTCCCGAGGGGCTTGTCAAGTTGAGTTCCCCATTTGTATTTGTAAGGGCCGGGAAGGATGGAAGGCCGATGACATCGCCATAGCTGGCCAGGGAATCTTCCAGGGCGCTGCTGCAAACCAGCACAAAACCGCCAGGCTGCAGCAGGTGGCTGGGGAAAACCTGAGGGGAACCGCCATTGGACAATCCCAATCCTTTCAGGTCAATTACTTTGTCGCTCCGGTTGTACAATTCAATGAACTCAACATCCGGAAGTGCCACTACCGGGTTGGGGTCTGCCATGATTTCATTGATTGCAATATCATAAGGCCCAGCGGGTTCCGGCAGTACAAATGGCAAACTGTTACTGCTTCCGATGGGATTTCCAGAACAATCGGTCACGTTATCCAGCACAGTGGCTTCGTAAGATGTCCTGGTTTCCAGCGGGGCCGACAATTGGAGCAAAACCGTATGGTTGCCTGGCGGCAAAAGGCTGGCGCCCAGAATGACCACGCCGTTGTTGATGAGGTAATGGGCAGGGTTTTCCGAAGCTGGTTTGTCCAAAGTCTCATTAAAGAAAAGTTGTACTTGGGTAGGGTTATTTACAGAGGCAATGACTTGCGTCAGTTCAGGTCCGGTCTCATCTGCCTGTGCGTTTAAAACAGCATTGGGCTGGCCGGGAGTACCGCCCCTGGAATCGGTGGATGCCCGCCAATTGGCTTCTCCGATACAGGGGGAAAGGGGGTTAACGAGTTCCAGCGTCCAGCCGCCATCTGCTTTTCCGTTGTCCATGTACGAGGCAAGGGTGTAACTTACAAAATGGATGGGGTCGCCGGCGGGGCCGGTCAGCGAGAGGTCGTCGCCGGAATTGACAAGGGCTGGGAAAGTGGGCAAGCCAATTACCTCGCCGTAGGGGGCAAACAGGCCCACATTTGAATCATCGCAAACCAAAACGTAGCTGCCGGGCAGCATTTGGTAGGAAGGGAAAACCTGGGGCGTACCGCCATTTGAAAAACCAAAGCCGGCCAGGTCAATCACCTTGTTGCTGCGGTTGTATAATTCAATAAACTCTTTTCCCGGCAAAGCCACCACGGGGTCGGGGTCTGCCATGATTTCATTGATCAGGATGTCATATTGCACCGCCTGTGCTATTTCGATATAACTAAAAGTGGTGGATTCTGTGGGGCTGAGATTTCCATTGAGATCGGCCAGCCCACTGGTTGTCAGTGTGTAATTGGATAAACTGACCAGCGGGTTGGCGAGCGTGAGGTGAACAAGTGTTTTATCAACTGCATCCAAAACAGCAGCAGCCGGTTCGCCGATGCCATTGTCTAAGAGGAAGTTGGCAGGTTCCGTTGCGGAGGCTACTTCGAGCGGCTCGCTGAAAACAACATCTACCTCCGTTGCGGAAACGGGGTTAGCGGCTACGAGCGAGGGCGGTGTGGTATCGGGCAGCAATTCGGCCACCCGCACATCGTCAAAGTAGTAAGCATCTTTTCTGGAATCGGTATATACGCACTGAACCCCAAAAAAGTAGCTGCCACTGCCGTATGCAGCGTCCGTCACCTGGAACTCCTGGGCGTAGTTGAACCCGCCAGTGAAATCGGCTGCCATCGTCCAGAGGCCGCCAACCTCCCTGGTCAGCTTTATGCGGACTTCGGGATTGGAGGCCACGCCGGCCAGTGTGCCGGCGGCCAGGAGCATTGACGAGCCTGCATCCTGACGGTAAAATTTGAGCGCATCTTCGCTGCCGCTTTCGCCAACGAGCAGATAGTAGCCGTTTGCTGCGGGAAGGTCGGGGCTGTCGGATTGCAGGTAAATTTTCAGGTAGTTGGAAGTGGAGGGGTCAAATTCCATGCGGAAGTACAATTCCCAAATTGAGCTATCGGCGATTTGGGTAGGAACATACAGCAGGGAAGTGCCTGCGGTTGGGGCATTGAGTTGCAGTTCCATCTGGGCATTTACCTGGAAGTTGCCAGTATTGCCCTGCCAGGTGGGGTTGTTGGTCAGGTCGCCATCTGAAAAGTTGTCTTCGATTTGCGAAAAACCAAGGGATGGAACGGTAAAAGCGAGCAGGCAAAAAATTCCTCTGGTAATGGTCATATTTAAAATGCGCATGGTCAGCATGATCTGTTAAAGTTCAAGCGAATGGGCTTTTCGGTCAAAGGTGGTTATTTTGACCCAAACCCAGTAGCAAAGGAATGTCAACTAATGGTTACTTTTCAACATCTTGTTGATTACTTTTGCCGCCGCTTATATTATCAACCGCTATTTTTGCGCAAATCCAACAAAATCAGAGCCTTTTATGAAGTTCAGCGTATCCTCTTCCGAGTTGCTCAAACAGTTGCAGGTGGCCAGCGGGGCTATTTCTACCAGCCCGGTACTGCCTATTTTGGACGACTTTCTTTTTTCCATCAAAAAGAACCAATTGACCATTGCCGCAACTGACCTGGAGACCTCCATCACCAATAAGCTGGAGGTCATGTCCGATGGCGACGGCACCGTGGCCATTCCCGCTAAAATTTTACTCGACACCCTGAAGGCATTGCCCGAGCAACCGATCACCATTGCGGTGGAAGATGAAACGTTTGGGATTACCATCACTTCTGCTTACGGCAAATATCGTTTGGCGGGTGAAAACGGGCAGGATTATCCCCGTATCCCTGAATCCGACAAGGTAGATACTGTCAATGTGCCGGCAAGTACCCTTACCAAGGCTATTAACAAAACCCTGTTTGCTACCAGCAACGATGAACTGCGCCCTGCTATGACGGGGGTATATGTGTCACTGGATTTCAACAAGCTCACTTTTGTATCAACGGATGCGCACAAGCTGGTGCGGTACAGCTTTATGAACCTTTCGAGCGAAGTGGCCACTTCTTTTATCATACCCAAAAAAGCGTTGAACTTATTGAAAAACGCACTGCCCCAAAATGGCGATGTCAAGATGTCATTCGACAAGGCCAATGCTTTTTTTACTTTTGACGATACCCATCTTGTCTGCAGGTTGATAGATGCCCGCTATCCCGATTACAATGCCGTCATCCCGGTGGATAACCCCAATACGCTGACCATCAGGCGCACGGATCTGCAAAGCTCCCTCAAGCGGATTGCCATCTACGCCAATAAGACCACCAACCAGGTCATCCTCGATATTTCTCCCGATAGCCTTACCGTTTCTGCCCAAGATCTTGATTTCTCGAACGAAGCGGCGGAACAGCTTTCGTGTACTTATGAAGGCAACCCCGTTACCATCGGTTTCAATGCAAAATTCCTGATTGAAATGTTGGGTGTCCTGGAATCGGACGAAGTAAAAATGGAACTTTCAACGCCGTCCCGTGCTGGTATCCTATTGCCCGGAGAGGGGGAGGATGGCGAAGAGATCTTGATGCTGGTGATGCCGGTGATGTTGAGCAACTGAAAAAATTAACCTAAGCCATCTTGTTATTGGTCATTGTTGCTGTTCATTGCGACAATGACCAATTTCATTTAAGGCCAATAGCTTCAGCCCGTTTTCACCAATTCGAATAAATGGCGTGGCTGTGTTCAACTGCGTCGCTTGTGCCATAGCAGAATGATTGTAAGGGAGCTTTTTCGCAAAAAACTACTTCCCTGAATTGCCTCGAAATTAAATAGGTTGGATTTGAAAAAATCCCTTGCCCAAAATCATAGAACACAAATGGGGGCTGGACCGCAAATGGTTTTACTGCGCCTTATCCTTTTCCAACAATTGGAAACCGTTCCCGTGTATGTTTACGATTTCCAGGTTTTCGTCGGTAGATAGGTATTTGCGAAGCTTGGTCACAAACACGTCCATGCTGCGGGCGGTGAAGTAGTTGTCCTCGCCCCATATTTTGGTGAGGGCCTCCGAGCGGGTCAGCACGTCATTGATTTTCTGGGCGAACATTTTGAGCAACTGCGCTTCTTTCGGCGACAGCTTGTATTGCGGTTCGTTCGCGCCGCCTTTGTCGAAGGTCAGTATGCGGAGCGGGTAGTTGAAGTGGAATTTGCCGATGTGGTATTCACGGGGATCTTCTTTCGGCTCTTCCTTTGGCCGGGTGCGTTTCAGGATGGCCTGTATGCGGAACAGCAGTTCCTCCGAGTTGAAAGGTTTGGTGATATAGTCATCGGCGCCAATTTTGAATCCTTGCAGCACGTCTTCTTTGAGCGTTTTGGCCGTCAGGAAAATGATGGGGACTTCGGTGTTTTTCTCCCGGATTTCCCGGGCCACGGTGAAGCCGTCCTTGCGGGGCATCATCACGTCGAGGATGCAGAGGTCGAATTCCCCTTGGTGGTAGGTTTCGAGGCCCTTGATGCCATCGTTGGCGAGGGTCACGTCGTAATCGTTCATTTCGAGGTAGGAGCGCAGCACGTCCCCGAAATTTTGGTCGTCTTCTACTAAGAGTATTTTTCCACGGTCGGTCGAAGTCATATTTTTATTGGGTTTTGATAGTTGTTTTGATGATACCGAATACTAATGTTATCTGCGCCCAAAAAGTAATGAGACGCCATGAATTTAGTCAATCACAATAATTGATGAACGCTGAATTTCCACAACAAAATTGGTGTCGATTGCATCCAAAATCCTTTGAAGGTTTAGCTCAAACAATTTCAATAAATCGGGGGTACTAATATTTCCTGTTGTAAGATATATCAATTTATAGGGGTTCAGTTTTCGAAAGTAGCTGTCAAAAAAGTCAGAATCTTTGGAAATCAGGATTCTTTTATCCCGAAGTGATATCTGGTTAATTTCATCATCGTCAGTTGCATTTTTCTTCGGCAAATCAAGTGTGTGAATTGCATCGTAACCTTGTGAAACAAGCCACTGAGCAAGCGATTTCGGTAATTGGGCATCAATAATAAACTTCATGCTGCAAGAAGACTGCTGATGGATTTAACTTTTGCCATTCTTGCTGCAAACAGCAAGCAGGCCAACAAATCTTCCTCCTCCAAATCTTCGTAATCAGCCAGTATCTCTTGATGGGTCATGCCGGAGGCAAGCAGTTCCAGCATGTTTTCAACTGGATACCTCAGACCCCTGACTGTCGGTTTTCCGTGACAGATTTTTGGATCTGTTGTAATTCTTTTAAGTAATTTTTCGCTATCCATTGCTTCAATTTTTATTCTCATTGCCAAAGGGAAAAAACAGCACAAAACTGCTCCCTTTCCCCAACTCACTTTTCACTTCCACCTTCCCCTTATGTGCGTCCATCATCGTCTTCACGTAACTCAGGCCGAGGCCGAAGCCTTTCACGTCGTGCAGGTTGCCCGTATGCACCCGGTAGAATTTTTCAAAAATATGCTTTTTGGATTCCTTGCTCATCCCAATGCCCTTGTCGGTTACATTAACTTCTACACCGCCGGGCACATTGCGTGTGCTGACAGAAATTTCAGGTTTTTCGGGGGAATACTTGTTGGCGTTGTCCAATAAGTTGTTGATAATGTTCGAGATGTGGGTCATGTCGCCCTGTATCATGGGCTTTTGGGCCTGCAGGTTGGCGGTCACGGAGCCTTCCTTTCGCTCCACTTGCAGGCTGATGTATTCTACCGCATTGGTAATGACATCATGCAGGTTCACGTCGGAAATTTTCAGGGTGAAATCCTGGCGCTCCATCTGTGCCATTTGCAGCACCTTTTCCACCTGGTTGTTCATGCGTTTGTTTTCCTGGCGGATGATGTCGGTGAAGCGGCGGATCTTGTCGGGCGAATTGATCACCATCGGGCTGGAGATGCTGTCAGAGGCCAGGGAAATGGTAGCGATAGGTGTCTTGAACTCGTGCGTCATGTTGTTGATGAAGTCGTTCTTCATTTCCGAAAGTTTTTTCTGCCGGAAGATGACGGAAATCGTGTAGGCAAAACAGAACAGGATGATGCCCATAAAAAGGACCGAACTCAACAAAGTTTTCAAAACAGTGCTCCAGATAAAAGAATTTTTCGAGGGGAAAAAGACCATCAACAAGCCCGGCGATTCCATTTCCTGCTGGAAGAGGTTGACACGGTAATCTGAATTGTGCAGGTTTTTCTGGCCTTCCTGTGTGGGTTGCGAGCGGCTGTCCTCCACCACATAGTGGCCATCGGCAATGACGAACGAGCGCTTCTTATTGTCATAAACGCCGTAACGGTAAGGCAGCTTGATGCCCTTGTTCTGCAATTCCTGCCGAAGGAAAGAATTGATTTGGTCAAGCTGTACCCTCTCTGCGATTGGGGCCATATCCAGCCCTTTGGTATAGCTCACCAATTGAGTCAGCATTTTGGCCCGTTCAGCTTTGCAGTTGGAGCAGTTGCAGGTATTGGACGAAAGGGAAAACTCTATCAGTTGTTGCTTGGTCAGGTGCGCATGGGCATCGCTGCCGCCCACTTCCACCGGCACGGTGAACTCGCCTGCCTGGAGGCGTTTTTTCAGATCCTCTTCGTAATATTCCTGGGCAAAGCCATTGTCCACATGGCGCAGCGCCTCTATGTTTTCCTGGTATTCCAACTTCTCGGCCACGCCGTTCAGCGCAGAGAAGACCCGGTTGTCGAATTGCTCTTCGTTGGCTTCGAGCGTGTCCACGACCCATTTCACCTGCATCCCGGCAATGCCTATCAGTGCGGCGCTCATCAACCCGATTATCAGCCAGATTACTTTTTTGTTCATTTTGAAATTGGTTACCTCAAAGCTATAAGGAAGTCTGTTTCCCCGCTACCGTGCAAACATGACAAATTTAACAATTGGAAACGGCGATCGGGTCATTTAACTTACATTTAACTGAAAACGAACGGGTTAGCCCATCGACCGGAACAAGGCCAATTGGTTCCTTGCCCTGACCAGATTGTGCCGGGGGTATTTCGTTTTATAATAAACATCCCCGGTCAGGTAGTCGCCCAGAAAGCGCATGGCCTGCATCAGCGTGAGCCAGCGGCCTCCTGCGGCCAAATTTTCCCGCTCGGCAGGCGTGAGCAAACTGCCCGTTTCAGAAAGAAAACCCTCCAATACCGCCTCGAAAAAAGGCACCCGCATTTCCACTTTTGAAAGATCGGCCTCGTCTTCATCTGCCGGGCAGGTGAAGGTGCGCACCATATCCCCAAAATCTGACAGTACAATCCCCGGCATCACCGTGTCCAAATCTACCACTGCCACCGGCTTCAAGGTGGTTTTATCAAAAAGCAGGTTATTGATTTTGGCATCGTGGTGGACAGCCCGAAGCGGCAGGCCGAGGCTGGCTATTTTTTTGAAAACCAATTGGTTGTCGAGTAGTATCTGAATTTCACTGTTTGCTTCCCTCAGCCTTTCTTGCCTGGCATTTTTCAAAACTTTTTTGAAATGGGCCAGCCTCGCCAGCCCGTCATGAAAGCCAGGAATTGTGACGAGTAGCTTAGAGGCATCCATCCCGTTCAGCGCTTTGGCAAATATGCCGAATGCCCTGGCCGCCCCGAATGCTTGTTCCACAGATTCCACGCTGTCGAAAGAGACCGTATTTTCAAAAAAAGGAAATAGCCGCCAAAAATTGCCCTCAGTTCCTTTAAAAAGCCAGCCTCCATTTTTTGAATGGATAGGGGAAAGGATATTCAGTGGATAAGCCTGGTTGGAAAGGTGTTCGGCCACCAAAAAAATATTTTCCATCACTTGCTCCGGCTGTTGGAAAACTTGATGGTTGATGCGTTGGAGGAGATAGTTTTTATGTTGGCCACCTTCATTTATTGCTACCTTAAAAGTGTCGTTGATATGGCCACCGCCGAAAGGCAAAACGGATACTAATTTTTCGAAATCAAGAAAGTGGCTGACGATATGCTCCATAGCCTTTTCGGTATTGTCAAATGCTGTGTTGCCTTGCGCCCGCCATTATCCCCAGATCGGGGATGGGTATTTCCCCTCCGCCGTCATTTTCGCAAAAGCCTCCTGCACCGTCTTCTTGTCTTCCCGGTAGGTTACGCCGTACCATTTTTCGTCGTTGGGCAGCACGGAGAAGGTGGCGGTGCCTTCATTGATAAGTTGGTTGGCAAAAGTGGAGATATAAAATTCAGCTTTAGGGCTGCTGGCGTTGGCTGCTACGAACTCATCAAAACCTTTTTGCAGGAGTTCAAAAATATGGGGATGGAAGCCCCATATGTTCATCGAAACGAGTGCTCCGCCATCCAGCGCTACCCTTTCGCCCTTTTCATTTTTGTAAAAAATGCCATCATCCGTTGGTTCGATGCCAACGCATTCGGTGACGGTTTTCAGCAGGTTCTTTTCGTCCATCGAACAAACCCCCCTTGAGACTGCCCCATTTTCCGAGAGGGTATTCCTAAGCACATAGCCGACCATGCCGTAGTGGGTTGGTTGGCAGTCATTTGTGAGGAACTGTGCCATTTTTTCGAAACCGGAATAGCCATAAAAATCGTCGGCATTGATGGCCACGAAAGGCGCTTTCACCACCTCCTTTGCTACGAGTACGGCATGGCCGGTGCCCCAGGGTTTTTCCCGTTCCACCTGTCCGGGCACTTGTGGCACAAAGGTATCCTTGCCTTGAAAGGCAAATGCAATGTCTGCTTTGCCCTCCCAGCGGCTGGCTATTTTTTCTTTAAATGCTGCTTCAAAATCATGGCGGATGACGAAGACGATTTTGCCAAAACCAGCTTTGATGGCATCGTAAATGGAATAGTCCATGATGGCCTCTCCAGCTTGGCCGACTTCGTCGAGTTGCTTAAGGCCGCCATAGCGGCTGCCCATGCCGGCGGCGAGTATGAGAAGGGTTGGTTTCATTGCAATGAGAGAATGAGAGAATGAGAGAATGAATCACTCCTTCGTTAATTCAAACTTTCACTCATCGGGAAGCCCCAAACTTAGGGGATTTTTTAAAATCAGGCAGTGGCCATCGCTTCCAAAATCTGCTCGGCATGGCGCTTGGATTCCACATCGGCAATAACCTGTTCGATGGCGCCTTTTTCATCAATGATAAAAGTGGTGCGGTACACGCCGTCGTATTCCTTGCCGTACATCTTTTTTGGGCCCCAGCAGCCGTATGCTTTGATAAGCGCCAGATCCTGGTCCACTAAAAGCGGGAAGGGAAGGTTATGTTTTTTGATAAAATTCTGGTGCTTCTTGGCACTGTCGGGGCTGACGCCGAGGATATGATAGCCTTCTTTTTTCAGCGAGTCATAGTTGTCCCTTAAGTTGCAGGCTTCGGTGGTGCAAGTCGGCGTATTATCTTGTGGATAGAAATAGAGGATGAGTTTCTGACCTTTATAGGTAGCCAACGATATAGTGTTGCCGTTTTCGTCTAGTCCTTTGAAGTCGGGGGCTTTTTGTCCTGCTTTAAGATGGGTCATAGTAAGTTGGGTTTGGTGAACCGTTTATTTTTCGTTCACAAAAACAGGGCAAAGAGAGAATAGTTGAAGGGTAATAACAGGTTTACTATTTGCATTTACCTTTTCTGTAAATCATGATCCCGTAGCATTCTGCCATGCAGGCGTTTCCATAAGTTGTTCCATTGCAACCACAAACAGGATCATAATTTTTAGAGCAAAAGCAGGAAGGGTTGGGTGCCTCGGTACAATTGTTCTCTTTTTTGCAGGCGCAAAATGACATGAACAAAAAGATGGACAAGCTAAATTTTTTCATGGCTCAATTGCATTCTCCCTTTTTATAAATCAGGATTCCATTGCATTCTGCCATGCAGGCGTTTCCATAAGTTGTTCCGTTGCAACCACAAACAGGGTCATAATTTTCATCGCAAAGGCAGGCAGGGTTGGGTACTTCGGTGCAATTGCACTCTTTTTTGCAGGCGAATATCGTTATGAACAAAAAGGCACTCAGCAATATCTTTTTCATGGCTTTGACTTTTTATCAAAGACAGATGGAAAAGGGCAATTGGTTTGGCCCCATACAAGTTTTATCCGGGCCGAAAAGCGATTTCAAGAAGGATTTATCCAGCTAAAATTTGAATGAAATAAAATTTACACGTTTTAAAAGCAGACCGCATACATTGGAACATCAAAACAGGAAACACAGAAACACCCAAACACGCCTAAGCAACGATGAAAAAATAACTTCCCTATTTTGACTTTGAAACCCCAGTATTGGTAGGTTTTTTAAGTAATCCAGGTGTGAAATCGGATTATTTTTCATTCGATCCTAAACTCTCCTACCGCACAAACTTCCGCTCGAATACCGTCTCATTCCCCACCGCATCCTTCACGACCAAGCGCAGCTCGTGCTCCCCTTTTTCAAGGCGATCGTCAAATTCATAGGTCAGCGTACTCGTCTTTTTATCGAACGACATCAGGATCCATTGGCCGTCCACCCTGCCTTCATAATGCAGCGCCCGCACTTCGCCAGAGGTGGCAGTGTTGTCGCTGAGTTTAAACGACATTTTATTGTAGCCTTTCATATTAGAGCTAAAAGAAACAGGCTTGATGACGGGCGGCGTCACATCTACCATGATGCAGTAGTCGCCCAGGGCACGGACCTTGGTGCGCAGAAAACCTTCCTTCCATTCGCCACCACAATTCCAAACGCCTCCTCCGTTGCAGTAGGCCACGAATACTTTGGGCTTCAATTCGGCAGGGATGGGCACAGTGGGGCGGATGCCGATGTCGAAATAACCGTGCACTGGCGTCCGGCTGTCGTGCAGGTGGTGTACCAGTGAGTAGCAACCCGAAGAGCGCTCGGCGGCGGTTCCATAATCCAGGTAAAGATCCTCGTACAGGGTACCCGCAGGCATGTGCAGGTATAAACCTTCTGTTTGTATCAAATTGCCTTCGTCGTAAGGCAGGATGTAATTGTAAATCTTATTGCCTACGGCCTGGGAGACGGCAGGGATGTCGCCCTTTTTTACCCAAAACTCAAGGATAGCTTCGTTGCCTGCCACATCGGAGGCTATCATGGTTATCTTGTGTGTTTTTCCCTGGTAAAGTTTTATCACCCCATAATTATCCAATTGGCTGTAAATGGAAAGGCGGTTGCCGGGGAGGGTATAACAGCGGTTGTAGTAGCTATTTTTGGTAACCCGCTCTTCGTAGTCGCAATGGGCATTGATGTAGCGGGACTCGTCAAATGAAAAAGACTCCAGATCGAACTCGTACACGATGCTGTCATCCTGCATCATTTTCAGCGAATAGATGCCGTTCCAGTTGCTCACCCGGTCGAAATGGTCATAGACCTTTAGCCCGAAACCTGCCTGCCAGGTAGCCAATGTCAAGGTGTCGCCTTTGATGCGGTAGCGATTGCCGGCTTTATAGACCGAAAAACTTTGCGACTCTTTTTCCTCTCTTTTATCATTCAAAAAATAGGCTTTCAAAGAATGCATTTTGGGGGCGACATTATCCTGCACGTTCAGCCCGAACAGCAATGGGTTGATGGGGTTTTGAGTGGCCGTTTCCCTGATTTCAAAGTGCAGGTGCGCCCCGTTTGACGAGCCGGTGTTGCCCATCACGCCAATTTGCTCGCCCTGGTTGACGGGAAAAAGGTCGGCGCTTGGCTCCAGTTCAACTTCAAAGGATTCCTGTGTGTACTGCTGCTGTTTTACATACGCCGCTATCTCATCGGTGAAATGGTCGAGGTGTGCATAGACGGTGGTATAGCCGTTCGGATGGCTGACGCTGAGCGAATTGCCGTAGCCGCTCTCATCCACTTTAATCCTGGAGATGTAGCCATCGGCGGCAGAAAAGATGGGATCGCCGGGAACGCCGTTGCTGGATTTGATGTCTATGCCCGCATGGAAATGGTTGGGGCGAAGCTCGCCAAAAGTGCCGGACAACAGCACGGTATGAGAAACAGGTGGGTTGAAATAATTGGTGGGTAAACTTCCGTGCTTAGGCTTGGGGAAGGTAAAAGCCAAGACAACCAATGGGAGAAAAAGTG
This sequence comes from Lewinellaceae bacterium, assembly GCA_020636005.1. GTDB lineage: Bacteria > Bacteroidota > Bacteroidia > Chitinophagales > Saprospiraceae > UBA6168. The sequence goes on along the minus strand of JACJYR010000001.1, from coordinate 2,240,616 downwards.
CCGGGAATATCCTTTTCATAACAACTTCTTGTTCGTAGTTTTTAGGAAAAATCTATAGGGTAGATTAAAACGATGTGCTAGTGTGCGCAAAGTGCCGAAAGGAAAGCAAATATATAATTTGCTTTTAATTTTCTTAATCAGGGGGGATTTTCCGGTAACCGGGTAGGGAGATACCCCTTCTTTTCAAAAAGCGTGTCAATTTTCCAAACCCCCGAAAATATTTGCCGTAGAAGCTGCTATTTTTGCGGCCCTTTTTTGGGAATTAGTGAATTGGTGAAAAAGTAAATTGGGCTTGGCCCCGTTTCTCCCAATTCACCAATTTCCCAATTCACCAATTCACCAGAGAAAAATGTATCGTACACACAACTGCGGAGAGCTGCGGGCGCAGCACATTGGACAGGAAGTAAAACTTTCAGGCTGGGTGCAGATCAGCCGCGACTTTGGCGGCATGACCTTCCTCGACCTGCGGGACAGATACGGCATCACCCAGCTCGTTTTCAATATGGAAGACGACGCTGCCCTTTGTGAAAAAGCGAGGAAGCTGGGGCGGGAATTCGTCATCTCCACCACTGGTCTGGTGCGGGAGCGCAGCGCCAAAAACCCTAACCGGCCGACCGGCGACATTGAAATCCAGGTGACCAAACTGGAAGTCCTCAATGCCTCTAAAGTACCGCCCTTCACCATCGAAGACGACACCGACGGCGGCGACGACCTCCGCATGAAATACCGCTACCTCGATATCCGCCGCAACCCGGTAAAGGAAAGTCTTATTTTCCGCAGCCATGTGGCCATCGAAACCAGGAAATACCTCGCCGGGGAAGGTTTCGTCGAAGTGGAAACGCCCAACCTCATCAAAAGCACCCCAGAAGGCGCAAGGGATTTCGTGGTGCCGAGCCGGATGAACCCCGGCCAGTTTTATGCACTGCCCCAGTCCCCGCAAACCTTCAAACAAATCCTGATGGTGGCGGGCATGGACAAGTATTTCCAGATCGTGAAATGCTTCCGCGATGAAGACCTGCGGGCCGACCGCCAGCCCGAGTTTACCCAGATAGACTGCGAGATGGCCTTCGTCACCCGTGAGGATATCCTGCGCACGTTCGAGGGTTTGACCAAACACCTTTTTAAAACTGTTTTAAACATCGAAATGTCCGACTTCCCCCGCATGAGCTACGACGAGGCTATGCAGCGCTATGGCTCCGACAAGCCGGATGTCCGTTTCGGCATGGAGTTTTGCGAACTGAACGACGTGGCACAAGGCAAAGGCTTCGGCGTCTTCGACAATGCGGAACTGGTGGTGGGCATTTGTGCCGAAGGGCAGGCCGAGCATTTTTCCAACAAAGACATCAAGGAGCTGACCGAGTGGATGCAGCGCCCGCAAATAGGGGCGAAGGGGTTGGTTTGGATAAAAGTCAACAGCGATCCCAACGACGAATCGGGCCGCTTCCGCAGCAGCGTCAGCAAGTTTTACAGCGAAGATGACCTGGCGCTTTTTGCCCAAAAAATGGGCGCCAAGCCTGGCGACATGATGCTCGTACTGAGTGGCGAAGCCGAAAAGACCCGCAAGCAACTCAACGAGCTCCGCCTCGAAATGGGCCGCCGCATGGGCCTGATGAAGCCTGGCGAGTTCAAGCCGCTTTGGGTGGTCAACTTCCCGCTGCTGGAATGGGACGAGGATGCAAAACGCTTCTTTGCCATGCACCACCCCTTCACCTCTCCGCTGCCCGAGGATGCCGAAAAAATGATGAGCGGCGACCACGAAACGCTGAAAAACCTGCGGGCCAATGCCTACGACCTCGTCATCAATGGCGTGGAAATCGGTGGCGGCAGTATCCGTATCCACGACAGGTCCTTGCAGGAAAAAAACTTCAACCTGCTCGGCTTCACGCCCGAACAGGCGGAATACCAGTTTGGCTTCCTTCTCGGCGCTTTTGAATACGGCGCACCGCCGCACGGCGGCATCGCCTTTGGCTTCGACCGCCTCTGTGCTGTGATGCGGGGGCAGACGAGCATCCGCGACTTCATCGCTTTCCCGAAAAATAACATGGGAAGGGATATGATGATTGATGCGCCATCGGAGATTGACGAGGCGCAGTTGAAGGAGTTGAGTTTGGCAGTGACAGTGGAGAAGGTGAAGGTTTGAGTTTGGTTAGAATGAAAAATAGGGATGCCTGCTTGCTAGTGTGAGCGGGCATTTTTTTTGCGGCATTTCACTGCTTAAACCAGGCCAAAGGGTTTCTTCAAAATGACTAAATTTGCCTATCAAAATTTTCAGAATGGAGCGTAAAAAAATCATAAGCCTGTTTTCAGGGGCTGGAGGCTTGGACATCGGATTTGAGTGGGCTGGTTTTGAGATTGCTGTTATGGTGGAACTTGATAGCGCATGTTGCGGCACACTAAGAAAAAATAGACCAGACACCCCCATCCTAAACAAAGATATTACCAAGGTCACCACCCAAGAAATATTAGATGCTGCGGGCTTGAGGCCTCTTTCGCCTGCATTGGTTATTGGCGGCCCGCCCTGCCAATCGTTTAGTTTAGCTGGAAAGAGGGGGGGCTTGAATGATGAAAGGGGGAAATTGGTGATTGAATTTATCCGAGTTGTCCGTGAGGCCTTGCCCGTCGCATTCGTAATGGAGAATGTGAAGGGGATGGTAAATTGGGAAAATGGACGGGCCTTGGAAGCAATTTTGGAAGAGTTGAAAAACCCTATTTCATACCAGGGCATAAAGTATAATTATGATGCAAAAGTGCAAGTCTTAAATGCCGTAGATTATGGCGCCCCACAGTTTCGGGAAAGGGTTTTTATCGTCGGAAACCGAATTGAAAAAAACTATTCTTTCCCAGTTCCAACCCACAGGAATTTACAATCAAAAACCTTGTTCGGGGAAGAAACAAAGCCTTACAAAAGCGTTTGGGATGCTATCGCAAATTTACCAGAAGCACAAGAGCCCTCCGAAACTGCACGAAGGGTTGCAAAGACAATAAAAAAAAGAATAGAAACGCATGGCTATTAAAAATCACCAGATGACCGCCCACTCACCATCTACCATAAAAAAAATAAAGATGGTGCCAATCGGGGAAAAATTGAGCAAAATCAAAAAAACCTTCGGATCAACTTATCGAAGGTTAAACCCCAATGCTCCCTCACCTACTGTTACTAGGAGCGGATACCGGGATTTTATCCATCCTTATGAAAACCGGATGCTCACAGTAAGGGAATTAGCATGCTTGCAGACCTTTCCATTGGATTGGGAATTTGTGGGCGTTCGGCTTGACTCCTACAGTAGCAAGAGAAAAACAACTATGACCCAATTTGGGCAAGTTGGGAATGCGGTACCCCCTGTTTTGGCCGAAGCAGTTGCAAAATCATTGATGGAACAAATCTTTAAAGATTGAAAGATGCCCAAAGTGCCAAAAGAAGTTGTCCAAGAAAGTTACCTGTTGAAAGCAACTTTCTTTTTTAGGAAATTATCTGAACTCCATTATGTTGGAATTGATCAACGGGTCAAGGATATTGCAGCAAAACACAAAAATGAAATCGGCTGGTCGTCTAGGGGAACATTGGGCATCAATGAGGGCGCATGGGCAGAAATAATAGAAAATGGCATCGAACCAATCAGGATTTTTGCCCACCCAACTATTTTGAAGATATACCCTGATTTGCTCAAGTACTATCGCTGTCTTGCCTTGCTTTCCCAAAAAGGTTTTCAAACCCTTGCAGAAATCAGTTCCATAAAAAACTTTGAAGAAAAGGGAAAAGAAATACCTGAGCATAAACTACCCCAAATTGTCAAGGTCATCAATGAATTTATGTCCACGATATTGGGCATCAATGGCTGGTTCAAGGATGAATTTGTCAAAGCGATGGTTTATAGTGTTGCCGGGGTGACGATTGACGGTTCGTGGCGAAATGCAATTGGGGAGGAAGGGGAGCGGATCATAAAATTGGTCATCATCCAAGGTTTAAGGAAAAATTCTGAAATAGATTATTTCATCATGAAAAATGAACAGAAAGTCTATGCTGACAAAACGGACGGGAATTTTGACGAAAGCTACGTGAAAACTATTTTCCTTAAAAACCGCTATACCATCGTTTTTAAGTCTGAACCAGATGGCACTATTACATCGCCTGACGGAGATGTTGTTGGCGGGATAGAAGTGAAGGCGGGGCTCGATCCGGCTGGGGCTTTGGAAAGGTTGGGTGCAATGCTCAAATCCTTTGACAATATCAAACAGGCATATCCCAAGGCACAAACTATTTTAGTGGCTTCTTGCATTACTGATGAAGTTCAATCAAGGCTTCAAGAAGCACAGACCGTGAATTATACCTACATGTTGACCGATATTACTTTGAAAAAACGGGAAGCCGAGGCAAAGTTTGTGAACAAAGTCAGGGAAATTTGTGGTCTGATTCAGAAACGTCTTTAACCCTAAGTCTCCTGAATTCCATACCCATCCATGTTTGATTTCATCCAAAACCTCGAACACAAACTCCGCCTGCCGCTCCCTGGCCGGGAGTCCCAGCTGAAAATGGCCCACATCACCCGCCGCTTTTACTTGGATGCCCCAGAGCAGGCAAGGCAAGCTGCTGTGTTGGCCGCACTTTTTTTGAAAAATAACGAATGGACGGTGGTGCTCATCGAGCGGAACCCGAACGATAACGACCGGCATGGTGGGCAGATCAGCTTTCCTGGCGGCAAATACGAACCGGCAGACAGTAACATGCTGGCCACTGCGCTCAGGGAAACTGAGGAAGAAGTAGGCATTTCAAGAAACGAGGTGAAGGTTTTGGGCGGCTTGACAGAGCTTTACATCCCTGTCAGCAATTTTCAAGTACATCCTTTTGTTGGTTTCCTTGAGAAGCACCCGACCTACGTTCTCCAGGAAGAAGAAGTTAATTCAGTGCTGGAAGTCCCCCTGTCTATATTCCAGGATCCTTCCCTGCGGCAACTGACCGACATCCGCATCAGTGCCAGCCTGACTTTAAAAGGTGTTCCTTACTTCGATATTGACGGTAAAACCCTGTGGGGCGCCACCGCCATGATCATCAGCGAGCTGGTCGATATCATCACAGCACCATAAACTTTTATCGAATCTTGCCTTGACCTTGTCACTTCCACCATCCATTCCCGTCAAATACCTGCCTGTTTGGCAAACATGAACAGTCTTTGCTGGTTGTTTATATTGAAACTTTGGGTTTTTTATTGACTTGATAGATTTCTATTCTGTATTTCCTGAAATTATAAACCATGCCTTACCGTACTTCTGCACAGTTCAAACTCAATTCCGTTTTCGGCCTTCTACTGCTGATTGCTTTTTTCGTTGGCCTTTTTTTCATCCTGAAAGGCGTCTTTTGGATTTTATCCTGGATTGCCCCCGTGCTCTTGGTGGCCGCTTTCATCATCGACAAAAGTGTGATCATCAATTACGGGAAATGGATAGCAAAAACCCTGAAGGAAAATCCGCTGCTGGGCATTGCCGCTATTGTTTTTACCGTGGTGGGTTATATGGTAGTGTTCCCCTATCTCTTTGCAAAGGCACTTTTCAAAAAGAAGGTAAAAGACGTACAACAGCAATATGAACGGGAACAACAGGGCGAATTGGTTGATTTTGAGGAAATCGAGAGCAAGCCCAACCGGAAGGAGACGCTCGAACTGCCGCAGTTCGAGAAACAGGCCAAACAGGAGAAGCGGAGTGAATACGATCAATTATTTGACTGAGTGTGCGGGCAGTTAGCCCTCAATAATGAAAAAGGGAGAAGACAATACATCTTCTCCCTTGAACAACAGCGAAATAAAAAAATAAAAATTCTCTTATTATTTCTTGGCCCTTACCAGCAGCGATACTTCATTGTTCAGCACTTCTATAAATCCGCCGCCGATAATGAAACTGATTTTCTTTCCTGATAACGAATCATTCTTTATAGTGCCGCTTTCCTCGTCGTAATACCTATAGCTTCCGCCATCTGTTACCAACGACACTTCGCCAGCTTCCAAGGAGGAGACAATCGGCGCGTGGTTTTTCAAAACCTGAAATTGGCCCAATGTGCCGGGTACTTTCACAGATACTATTTTACCGTGAAAAATCTCTTTGTCGGGAGTTAAAATCGTGATATTCATCTTTTTTAATGATGAATGGTAAATGGTGAATGGTGGGTAACCCGAAAGTAGTTCACCATTCACCCTTCACCATTTATTTACTTCGCTTCGGCCAGCATTTTCTTGCCAGCTTCGATTACTTCGTCAATGGTGCCTTTCAGCATGAAGGCAGGCTCTGGATAATCATCCACTTCGCCGTCCATGATCATGTTGAAGCCACGGATAGTTTCCTCAATAGGCACAAGCACGCCGGGTGTTCCTGTGAACTGCTCTGCCACGTGGAACGGCTGTGAGAGAAAACGTTGTACCCGGCGGGCACGGTGTACCACGAGTTTGTCTTCCTCGGAAAGCTCCTCCATGCCAAGGATGGCGATGATGTCGAGCAATTCGTTATAGCGCTGGAGTAGGAGTTTTACTCGCTGGGCGCAGTTGTAGTGGTCGTCGCCGATAATGGCCGGATCGAGGATTCGGCTGGTCGAGTCAAGTGGATCTACCGCTGGGTAGATACCGAGCGATGCAATTTTCCGGCTCAATACCGTTGTGGCGTCCAGGTGGGCAAAGGTCGTGGCAGGGGCAGGGTCTGTCAAGTCGTCCGCAGGTACGTAAACTGCCTGCACGGAGGTGATGGAACCACGCTTGGTGGAGGTGATGCGCTCCTGCATCAGGCCCATCTCGGTGGCCAGAGTTGGTTGGTAACCTACCGCTGAAGGCATACGGCCAAGCAGGGCGGACACCTCTGAACCAGCTTGAGTGAAACGGAAGATATTGTCAATGAAGAACAGAATGTCACGGCCTCCGGTCGGGTCGCTAAGGTCGCCGTCGCGGTAGTATTCTGCAACGGTAAGTCCCGAAAGGGCCACGCGGGCACGGGCACCGGGCGGTTCGTTCATTTGACCAAAAACCAAAGTAGCCTGGGATTCTGCGAGGGCTTTATGATCTACTTTCGACAAGTCCCAACCGCCAGCTTCCATGCTGTGCTTGAATTCTTCGCCGTATCTGATAACGCCTGATTCGATCATCTCGCGCAGTAGGTCGTTGCCCTCACGGGTACGCTCCCCCACGCCTGCAAACACAGAAATACCTTCATATGCTTTGGCGATGTTGTTGATCAACTCCATGATGATAACCGTCTTGCCTACACCGGCACCCCCAAAGAGGCCAATTTTTCCACCTTTCATGTAAGGCTCGATCAGGTCAATAACTTTGATACCGGTATAAAGCACTTCCTTTTCAACGGAAAGCTCTTCATAGGTCGGTGGTTTGCGGTGAATAGAGGTAGATTTTTCACGGCTTACAGGGCCAATACCGTCAATTGCTTCGCCTACTACGTTGAAAAGGCGGCCTTTGATAGCATTACCAATAGGCATGGCAATCGGTTTGCCTGTGTCAACGACCTCCAGGCCCCTGGTGAGGCCGTCGGTGGAATCCATAGAAATGGTTCGGACGCTGTCCTCGCCCAAGTGCTGCTGGACTTCGAGCACCAGGGTTTCGCCATTGGGGCGTTTCAGTTCGAGTGCGTTCAGGATTTCGGGCAGCTTGGAGCCTTCGTTCGCAAAGCTAACGTCCACGACTGCGCCGATAATTTGCTTGATATTTCCGGTATTTTTCATGTTGAAATGCGGATTTGTTATTTGATCAGGTGAGATGTTGCAACCTGTGGGGGATACCCCTTTCCGAAAAACGGCGCAAAGATACATGTTTAGGGTACTTTACCAACCTTGCCAATGAAAAAGTAAAACCTATTTCATCTCTTTGAAACGCCACAAATACCAGCAGGCATAAGAACGGTAGGGCCGCCAGGGTTCTGCCAATGCCTGCATGGTTTGGCGAAGGGTTTTGCCGGTTTCCTTCAGCCCGTACAATTCTACCATCGCTGAACTGATACCGAAGTCGTCGAGCGGCAGCACATCGGGGCGCTCCAGGCTGAACATCAGGATCATCTCCACCGTCCATTGGCCGACCCCTTTTATCTGGGTCAAATAGTTGAGGATGGCTTTGTCGTCCATGCTGTTCCAGTCTTGGTTTTCAAGGTTTTCCGCTTTAAAAAAGGCGGCAACGTTTTGCAGGTAGGCTGCTTTTTGCCTTGACAGGCCTACACCCCGCAAAGTATCTATATCGCAGGACAGCAGTTTTTCAGGGTGGGGAATATTATCCTCAAACAGGGAAAGGAAGCGGTTTTCAATGACCGCCGCTACCTTGGTGGAAAGTTGTTGGCTGATTATGGAGCCGAGCAGGTCTTGATAAACACCTTTTGAATTGACGGACAGCCAGCGAAATGGGGATTTTACAATGACGTTTTTTAAAATAGGATCGGCCGAAAGGTGCTGGATGATGGTAGATTGCATGATGTTTTTATTCTTAAATACTCCTTTTGATTTTCAGCTCAAATTTCATTTTTAGAAAGCAACGATGAGCTATGGTCGAAGACGCTATCGATGCGAAGAACGGGTTCATTTTTTACGTTCGTTGATTTTCAGGAGGTTGGATCATGGTGATTTTCAAAATCACCATGATCTCGTTTTCCAAACAACTGAAAATGTGGAAGTTAATTTAACCCGTTACAGCGATATTGGAGAATCTAAGGTAATTTTAGTGCTGTATCGGCGAATTTGAAAGTTGCAGTTGCTACCGGCAATCGCACCGCCCCCCCTCCTTTACACCGCCTTCAACAAATTCTTAAACCTCGGCCGGTGCGGCGTCACATCCCCCAATTTCGCCTTTTTCATCGCCTCATAGTCCTGGTAATTCCCTTCAAAGAACACCACTTCGCCCTCGTCCTCGAAAGAGAGGATGTGGGTGGCCAGGCGGTCAATGAACCAGCGGTCGTGGCTAATGACGAGCACGCAGCCGGCGAAGGCATCCAGCGCATCTTCCAGCGCACGGAGGGTATTGATGTCAATGTCGTTGGTCGGCTCGTCGAGCAGGAGCACGTTGCCACCGTCCTTGAGCGTCATGGCCAGGTGGAGGCGGTTGCGCTCGCCGCCAGAGAGCACGCCCGCCTTTTTTTGTTGGTCGGAACCAGAGAAATTGAAGCGGGCAACATAAGCCCGGGCGTTCATTTCGTGCGTGCCTACCTTGATGATGTCGTGCCCACCGGAGAGAATGTCATACACCGATTTTTCCGGGTCAATGGCGTCGTGCGACTGATCCACGTAGGAAGTCTTGACAGTTTCGCCAAGGCTGATGGTGCCGGCGTCCGGTTTTTCCTGGCCCATAATCATGCGGAAGAGGGTCGTCTTGCCCACCCCGTTCGGGCCGATGATGCCGACAATGGAGTTTTTCGGAACGGAAAAAGTAAAGTTTTCAAACAGCACCCTGCCATTGAAGGCTTTTGAAAGGCCATCAACATCTATCACTCTGTCGCCGAGGCGTGGGCCGGGCGGGATGGAGATTTCCAGTTTGGCTTCCTTGTCTTTTATCTCTTCGCCGGCCAGTTTGTCGTAGGCGTTCAAACGGGCCTTCCCTTTGGCCTGCCGGGCTTTCGGGCTCATGCGTATCCAGTCGAGTTCCCGCTCCAGGGTCTTGCGGCGCTTGCTTTCCTGCTTCTCCTCCATCTCCAGGCGTTTGGCCTTTTGCTCCAGCCAACTGCTGTAGTTGCCCTCCCAGGGGATGCCCTCGCCCCGGTCGAGTTCGAGGATCCATCCGGCCACGTTGTCGAGGAAGTAGCGGTCGTGGGTGACGGCGATGACGGTGCCAGGGAAATTTTGCAGGTATTGTTCCAGCCAGTCAATGCTCTCGGCATCGAGGTGGTTGGTCGGCTCGTCGAGCAGCAGGATGTCGGGCTCAGAGAGTAGCAGGCGGGCTAGTGCCACACGGCGGCGCTCGCCACCGGACAGCACTTTCACCTGGGCGTCGTCGGGTGGGCAGCGGAGGGCGTCCATCGCCCTTTCCAGTTTGTGGTCGAGTTCCCAGGCGTTTTTGCTTTCGAGGATGTCCATCAGTTCGCCCTGGCGCTCGATGAGTTGGTTCATCTCGTCGTCGCTCATTGGTTCGGCGAATTTGGCGTTTACTTCCTCGTATTCTTTCAGGGCGGCCATGAGTTCGCCCATGCCTTCTTCCACCACCTGGCGCACGGTTTTCGATTCGTCGAGTACAGGCTCCTGGGGCAGGTAGCCTATTTTAAACTGTTTTTCAAATTCGATTTTGCCCTGGTAGTTCTGATCCAGCCCGGCGATGATTTTCAAAAGGGTGGACTTGCCGCTGCCGTTGAGGCCGAGCACGCCGATTTTGGCACCGTAGAAAAAGGACAGCCAGATGTTTTTCAGTACCTGTTTGCTGGGCGGGAACGTCTTGGAGACGCCCGACATGGAGAAGATGATTTTGTGGTCGGACATGTGTTGTTTTTTGTTGTTTGATAGTTGTTTGAGCTTGTTTGAGGCTTGCCGTGGGCAACAATTTTCAAACGATTTCAAACCATCATTTAAGGAGTGCAAAAATGGCGTAAGTTTCTGAATTTACAAGATGGGTTTGGGAGCGTTCTTTTTTGATGCCGGGCATTTGGGCTTTCACTTCAAATTCAAATCCAACACCCGCAGCCGCCACTTCTTCGCTTCTCCCGCTTTGTTTTTGGTCAAACGATAGGTGCGCTGTTTAAAAATCTGCTTGATGCCAATGCCGGTGGCCACGCTTGCTGCCGGGATGATGTAGGAGCTTTTGGGAATATCCTGAAAAGGATCGTCCGAGACGGCCTGGTCAATTACGGAAAACAGCACCCAGGCTATGGCAAAGTTGAACAATTGGTTGCCGAGTGGCCTCGACCAGCGCCTGTTCTTAAAGGACTTCCAGGCTATGATGCTGTCAACGCTCACAAAGCCCTTGGCGAACAGGATGGAATTTTCCTCATAAGAAACATCTTCGATGACACGGGTGTACCACTGGCCACCTACCAACTGGAAGGTGATTTCATCACCTGCATAGTATTTGGTGGTTTTAGGGCTGTGCGCCCGTTCCAGTTGCACGAACTTCTGGGCGATGGCAGTTTTGTCAAAAAGCAAAAAAGCAAGAAAGAGTATTAGGTACAATCGCATAGTCGAAAGGGTTGATGGATTCGTGTTTGCGTGTTTGTGTATGTATGTGTTTTTCAGCCCCTGTTTTTCCATGAAAAATTTGAAAATGTTTCAGGAAAGAGGCGGCACATTTTCCCTGCGTTTGTTGGCGGGTGGCATATTTTTTTTGATAAAAATATGGATGACCGTCTTCATGGCTTTTTCGATGTCCTGGTAGGGCAGGTCCTCTTTGGCGGTGTACAATACCATGAATGCCAGTTGCCCATCCGCACCTTCCAGTTTTTTATAGAGCCTGCTTTTGTCCAGCCGCCAGGCCTCCCGCACCTTCCGCTTAATGCGGTTGCGGGCCACGGCGGACTTGAAGTTTTTCTTGCCAACGCTCACCGTAAACTGCACAGGCGAATCGCTCCTCGGCTCCTCCACTTTCAGCCAAACCAGGCGGAGCGGGTACACGCCAAAGGAATGCCCTTCTTTGAACATCCGTCCAATTGTCTTTTCGCTTTTCAGGCGCTCGGCTTTATTGAATTTAAATTTGGTCATTTGTCATTGGGTCATTGGGGCCACTGGTCATTCTTTCCAAAAAGAATGACCAGTGGCCCCAATGACAAATTACTCCTGAACATATACCCGCTTCACCCTGTCGGAAATAGAGGTGAAAATCTCGTAGGGGATGGTGTCGAGGCTGGCCGCCAGTTCCTGCACGGGCAACTCGTTCCCGTCCGAATCTTTTCCAAAGATAACGACTTGATCGCCTTCTTCCGCATCAGGGATGGGGGTGGCATCGGCCATCACCATGTCCATGCACACATTGCCGAAGAGGGGCGCCCTTTTTCCTTTTATTAAAACACTGAAACGGCCGTTGCCCGCCCGGCGCAGCAGTCCGTCGGCATAGCCGAGGCTGAGGGTGGCGATGCGCATGGGCTTTTCCGCCTTGCCCATCCGGCCGTAGCCGACCGTTTCGCCGGGCCGCACATTTTTTATTTGTGAAACGGTGGCTTTCAGGGAGTTGACTGTTTGCAGCCGCCCCTGCAACCGGCCGCTGCCGTCGATGCCGTACAGCCCGATGCCGAGCCGCACCATGTCCATCTGGTATTCCGGGAAACGGGCGATGCCGCTCGAATTGAGGATGTGGCGCAGTGGGCGGTAGCCCAGCCCGGCTGCCAGTTTTTCATACATTTTTTCAAAACGTGCCACCTGCTGTCGGGTGAAGTCGTCGTGTGCGGGGGCTTCGCTGGCGGCGAGGTGGGAGAGGGTGGATTTGATGGTTGTTCGTTGTTCGCTGTTCGCAGTTTGTTCGAGGAGCGAGATAGCTTTTTCAATATCATTTTCTTCCAGGCCGAGGCGGTGCATGCCAGTGTCGAGTTTCAAGTGGATGCCAATGGCAGCGGCTGGTGCGCCGTGGTCTTCCCGTTGGGGCAGGTTTTCTAAAAAATAGAGAAAGTTTTCGAGCAGCTTCAAACTGTAAATTTCAGGCTCCAGGCGGTAGCGGACAAGGGCGTCGAAGGTGGCCTCTTCGGGGTTCATCACCATGATGGGGAGTTGTATGCCTGCTTTTCGCAGTTCCACGCCTTCGTCGGCGTAGGCTACGCCGAGGTAGTCCACGTTTTGGAATTCCAGCAATTTGGCCACCTCGGCGCTGCCACTGCCATAAGCGCCTGCCTTTACCATTACCATCAGCTTGGTGCCGGGGCGGAGTTGGCTTTGGTAAACCCGGAGGTTGTTGAGCAAAGCGCCAAGGTTGACCTCCAGCACGGTCTTGTGGAAACGGGTAGCCAGGCGGTTGGCGATTTTCTCAAATCCAAACTTGCGGGCGCCTTTCAGCAATATGACCTCGTCCCGGAACACCAGCCCTTGCAAATCTGCCAGAAAAGCCGGGGTGTTTTCATAAAAAACCGACTGGATGCGGGACGTGAGAAATTTCTCCAAAACCGCCACCTCCTTGCCGATGCCAATAATGCGATCCATCTTTTTTTCCAGCAGCAATTGCGCCACGGTGCGGTACAACTGCTCCGGCTTTTGCCCACTTTGAAAGATGTCGGAGAGGATAAGGGTACGCCTGGACTCCCTGCCTTGTTGTTCCAAAAAATCAAGGGCTATCTTGAGTGAGGTCAGGTCGGAGTTGTAGCTGTCGTTTATGATGGTGCAGCCGTTGATGCCCGCTCTTAGTTCAAGCCGCATGGCCACGGGTTCAAGGCGTGACATGCGGCGGGCAATGGTTTCATGCTCGTAGCCGAGATGCAGCATCAGCGCCCAGCAGTGGACAGCGTTTTGGAGAGAGGCGGAGTCTGTGAAGGGGATGTTGATAGATGAGGTTTTTGGAGGGGTGAGGGATGAGGGATGAGGGATGTTGGCGACGCCTTCTATTTGGGTGGAATTTCCTTTTGGGGTGATGCTCAGGATTTTCAGGTCGGCTTCTTTTCCGGTGGCCGACCATGTGACACTTTTTCTTGCTGCGGACTGAGTGCTGTGCCCTGAAGACTGCCAATTGAAGACTGCGGACTCCATCCGCTCATCATCAAGGCAGCAAATAAGCGTCCTGGTATTTTTGAACAACAGCAACTTTTGCTGGAGCTTGGTTTCCATATCGGGAAAACCTTCGCTGTGGGCTTCGCCGATGTTGGTGAAAATACCAATGCCAGGGTCGAGGATGGGGGCGATCTTTTCCATTTCGCCCATTTGCGAAATACCTGCCTCGAAGATGCCGAGGGTGTGTTCGGGGGTAATCTGTAGCACAGATAGCGGTGCACCCGTCTGTGAATTGTAGCTACGGGGGCTGCGCACGATGTAATAGTCTTCGTACAGTAGTTGGAACAGCCATTCCTTAACGATGGTCTTGCCGTTGCTGCCCGTAATGCCGATGACCGGCAGGGAAAACTGGCTGCGGTGGTAGGCGGCGAGTTGCTGAAAAGCGCCCAATGTATTTTCAACCCAAACAAAAACCGCCCCTGGCCAAGCGTCAGTATCTATTTTTTTTGATACTAAAAAATGGCGGATGCCTTGCTGGTAAAGGTCGTCGAGAAAGGAATGACCATCGTGCCGCCGCCCTTGCAGCGCAATGAAAATGGAACTGGCCGGGAAGATGACCTGGCGGCTGTCAAGCAACACATGTTCCATACAGGCCCCATCGGGTTTTGAAAGGAATTGCCCCCCGGCAATGGTTGCTATTTGCTCGATGTTGTAGCGCATAATGGGTCAAAAGTAAGGGGAATTGGGTGGTCGGCCAACGGGGAAAATTGCCATGCGTTCAGTTCTTGCACAGATTTTGCAGGGAGCTTACCATCCTCCCCCGAATACTTCTTATCCTCCCCCATTTTTAGCTTTTTTCTTCCATAACCATGCTGCAACCTTTGGCAGGCAGAAGCTGTGCTTTGGTTTCACTTAAAAATGATTGACTATGACATCTTTTGCAAACATTTGCAAATCCCTCCTCCTGGTGGCCATCCCTTTTGTCTCTTTTGGCCAGAACTATTGGGAAGGCGCCCTCTCCCTCGGTTACACGAATTACCTCGGCGATATGGTCGCGCCGATTTACACCTTCAAGGAAGCGCACCCCGGCGCACAACTCAGCCTGAAAAAATACTTCGACGGCAGGCACGCCCTGCGGGCAAATTTCATGTACGGCAGTATTTCCGGCGACGACAAGAATTTTGAGCGGCTCGCTTCCAGGGGAGTTTCGTTTAAGGCTAATCTTTTTGAAATTACCCTGATGGGCGAGATGGATCTCTACGGGACAAAGCGGTTTTCCAAAAACAGAGGTTATAACAAAACCATGTCGCCTTACATATTTGTCGGCCTGGGCGCCACTTTTGCCACTCCCGAGGTCGTTTATGGCGACCCAGAGAATGCTGACGCCAAGATTGATTATCCTGGCATCCACATGATTCTGCCCATTGGCGGCGGCGTAAAAATTGACCTGAAGGAAAGGGTTTTTGTGGGTGCGGAACTGGGTGTGAGGCTCACTGCCTCCGACAACCTGGATGGTGTGCAAGCTTCGGGCAACGCCTACAAAAATGACGTCTATCTACTGGCCGGGTTGACAGCGGGCTATCGTTTCATCAAAAGGAAAGCTGAGATCATTGAGGAGGCCGATCTGAATATGATGATCCAGGAGAGCAGCCTGAGTGCCGAAAAGAAGGGGGACAGCGATAAAAAAGAGGACAACGACAACAAGGAAAATTAAAGCTGTTTGTCCACCTCGGCCAGTTCCTGCAAATTAAATTCTCCAAACCATGCCTTGAGCTTTTTCCTGGCACTGATGCGCACATCGTCGTTGATGTAGCAGGCAATGGTGACCAGGCCAAAACTCAGTACGCCCAGATCGTCCGTATAACCAAGGATAGGCGTCAAATCGGGTATGGCATCAATGGGTGAAATGAAATAGCCCAGTACACCGAGGATGATGTTCTTCGCATAAACCGGCGTTTCCTTGCGGGTAAAGGCGAAGTAGAGCAGCAGGGCGCTGTACACCACTTTCAGGCCAGCTTCCCTTGCATAGTGCTGGGCTTTATTCAGCAGGCGGTTTTCAGAAAAGTGGCGGCTGTATTTTTTGAAAGGATTTTCCATATTCTCTTTCTTTTTGCGCCGAGGCGCTATTTTATTTCATTTAAAAGTGCTTGGTACACCCCCAACCGTTTCCTGTTCGTACCATAAGAGCCGGTGGTAAAAACGGTATAGCCAAAATAACCAAAAGCCAAAACACCTAATGATACGGTTATGTTGTTGGCGATGTTTTGATTGCTGAAATAGGCCATCAACATGGATGCAAGATAGGCAAACATTAGCGGCAGTCCCATCCACAAGTCTCTTTTCATCAGGCCTTTGCACCGTTTTATCTTATCTTCCAGCCACTGTTCGGTGATGGGTTGCTGCTCACGGATCGCTATCCTGTCTTTGGTGGGCAGCGGTTTTATCATTTGCTCCAGCTTTTCGGGTGGTAGTTTTTTCGGCATGAAGGAAAATTATCTTTAGGAGATGACTACTTTTTTACTGAACCATAGACCAAATTCAGCGCTTTGACTATCAGGGTGTTGCCCGCCATTCGCCGTTGGCCAGAAAAAATTTATCGTCCACTTTATTCTTCTATGTCCAATTCTACCCCGGTGAGATTACCACTTGCCCTGAAAACGAACCCTGAAACCAGGCCAAAAGCAAACCCGCCGATATGGGCAAACCAGGCTACGCCGCCACCCGAAATCTCCGTCGTAATGTCGAGCGAAGCCATCCCATTCATCCATTGCTGCCAAATCCAAATGCCCAGGAAAAGCCAGGCAGACACCTTGAAAGGTATGATGAGGAATAACACTTTTATCCTGGAACCGGGGAACATCACCAGATAGGCACCCAATACTGCGGAGATGGCCCCGCTTGCACCGACCATTGGCACGGGACTGTCCCAATTGAAAAATATATGGGTGCCCACCGCCGCCAGCCCGCCAAATACATAAAAGAGTAGGAAGCGGAAATTGCCGATTGTGGCTTCGATGTTGTCGGCAAAGACCCACAGGAAGAGCATATTGCCAATCAGGTGCAACCAACCCCCATGCAGGAACATGGAGGTAAGCAGGGTGTAGAAATCCTGTCCATGCGTTATTTCTACCGGGATGCTGCCGTATTCGTCCACAAAAGCGGCCAACTGGACTTCGGGCAACTGTGCCTGGTAAATGAACACTACAATATTCAGCAGGATGAAGCCGTAGCTAAAGAGTGGGAAATGTCCCCCTTTTACCTGATCGTCGCCAATCGGAAATATCATGGTGCGGTTGGTTGAGTCAAAGGTTTGAGGAGTGAGGGTTGAGAAGATGGGGTGGCAACCCGTAATTAAAAGTCGCCCTGGATTTCCCCTTTCAACTCACGCCCCAAATTTTTTCATGGGCTGAAATAAGGATTTTTTTTACGTCCTGCCCAACATTTTTCTACAAATCCCAAAATGAACGGGGACGATTGTACACTTTGATGGTGTCGAATACCGTCTGCACAAAATACCAGACCACCACGCCCGCCACCGGGAAATAGGCGAACGGACCTACCAGTTTTATCCAGATGGGAAGGCTGACCGCCAGAATAATGGCTGTTTTAAAATAATTGAGTCGCTTGATATGCCTGTACACATATATAAGATGTGCCGCACTGGCCAGTTGCCAAACACCCAACACCACCAACATTGCGTTGGTCAATGCCTGGCCAGAAGCCAATAAAGCCAGCAGGACAATGGCGACAATTAATATCGCCTGGCCCAGCAGATCTATTTTCATCCTGAACTTTGAAACCACAGTATATTATTTATTCGGTTATGGCAAATTGGGTTCGTTTGTTTAATCCAGACAAAGTTGCACCCTCAAAGTTTATCTTTGCCGCCGAATTTCCAAAAATAGCATACATGATAATGGATCCGGCACTAACCACCGAACTCATCCGCCATAGGCGGGCCATTTTCCCAAAATCCTATACGGGCAAACCCGTCAGCAAGGAAATAATCGAGGAAATATTGGAAAACGCCAACTGGGCACCAACGCACAAGCTCACCGAACCATGGCGGTTTAAAGTCATTGTCGGGGGTGGACTGGAACGGCTGAGCGTTTATTTGGGCAACTATTACAAAGACCATACGCCCGAAGGGCAATTTTCGGAAATAAAATACAAAAAGAACAAGGATAACCCGCTACAATCGGCCTGCGTCATTGCTGTATGTATGAAACGGGACCCCCAGGAACGGGTCCCCGAATGGGAGGAAATAGCCGCTGTAGCCTGCGCCGTACAAAATATGTGGCTCACCTGCACGGCCTACGGCATTGGTTGCTATTGGAGCACGCCGGAAGCGGCATTGGAAGCCAGTGGGTTTCTCGACCTGGAAGCAGACGAGAGGTGCCTCGGCCTTTTTTACATGGGCTACCACGACCTGGCAGAGATGCCTGGTAAGCGCACACCCATTGATGAAAAGGTTAAATGGATACTCGAATAAACCCTAAATGATAGAAGTAGCCACGTCAATGACCGCATCCTTCCCGCTGGCTTCCGTAGTTGGTTTCAAACTAAAGTTATTTGCGTGGGCGAAGCAATTTGAGATAGGTTGTTATTTGGATCACAATGCTTATCAGGGGTATTACTGCCACGACTATGAATGTTTGGTAGCAGTTGGGCTCGACGATGAAATTATTCACGAAGAAAAGGGCGCTTTTGACGCTTTGAAAAACTTTGTGGACGAAAAAAAAGACTGGTATTTTGGCTACCTCACGTATGATCTGAAGAACGATGTGGAGTTGCTCTCTTCTGCTAATTTCGATGGGATCCAGTTCCCTGCCCTCCATTTTTTCAGGCCCCTCTATGTATTTGAGGTTTTTGATCACGAGGTCGTCATACATAGTAAAAATGAGGATCCTGCCAGGTTATTCCATTCGATCAACGCCTTGCCCATCGAATTGGCAAAGCATTCATTGTTACAAAAAGTAATTTTATCTCCCCGCATCTGCGAAGCTGATTACCTCGATTCGGTGAGCAGCATCCGGCAGCATATCCACCGGGGCGATATTTATGAGATGAATTTTTGCCAGGAGTTTTTCGCTGAAAATACCCCGTTGGATGCGGCTGTAGTTTTTCAAAAGTTGAACGTATTTTCCAAAGCACCCTTTTCTGCTTTTTACAAGTTGAATGATAAATTTTTACTTTGTGCCAGCCCCGAGCGGTTTATAAAAAAAACAGGCAGCAAGCTAATTTCACAACCTATAAAAGGCACTATTCGCAGGGGGGGCAACGTGTCCGAAGATGCCATCTTGGGCCAGCAACTTTTCAACCGGCCAAAAGACCGCTCCGAAAATGTGATGATCGTGGATTTGGTGCGCAACGACCTTGCCCGTTCCTGCCGGGCCGGCACCGTGAACGTTGAGGAACTGTTCGGAATTTACCGCTTCGAGCAGGTGATCCAGATGATTTCTACGGTCAGTGGTGAATTGAAAAGCGATGTCCACTTTATGGATGCCATCCGGAGCGCCTTCCCGATGGGATCCATGACGGGTGCGCCCAAGGTGCGGAGTATGCAGCTTATCGAACAATTCGAACAGACCAAACGTGGGCTCTATTCGGGGGCTGTCGGCTACATTACCCCGGCCCAGGATTTTGACTTCAATGTGGTTATCCGGAGCATTTTGTACAATCAGGCTTCGGGCTACCTGTCCGTCCAGGTAGGTGGTGCCATTGTTTACGATTCCGAGCCAGCCCTGGAATTCGAGGAGTGCCTATTGAAAGCGAAGGGTATGTTTAAAGTTTTAAGCTAAAATTTTCGTGTCGTTCCAGGCTTTTATGTAAACATTTCAAATTCCAGAGACGCTGGATCAATAAAACATACCATCACAAAAACATCTTGTTACCCATGTTTATCCATCTGCCAATGCCCACTTTTCTAAGGCACAATGCTGCGTCTTTCCGGAAGTATTTTTCCTTTTAAATTTAATTCATTTTATATGTGATTTTTGGCAAGATAATTGTCTTTTTGACAGCAGGTCATTATTAGGCGCACAAGCAGCAGGTTATATAAAAAAGAAAAATTTAATCTTTTTCCTTTTTTTTGCCGCTAACGCCCCCAGCATTGACACTATTTGGAACACATATATCCCATGCAACATAGACTTAACGATTCTGAAGCTTCGCAGGCATACTGTACCTGTGGGGCAAAAGGAAAGTTGCATGGGATTTTTCTTCCCACCGTGTAGAATTTTCCCACCGCAACGTTTCCCACACAACTATTTCCTCATCTCAAAAACGATTTGGCTATGTTAATCCTTCAATTAGCACTTGGTGCATTTTTGTTCGGCGGCGGTATCATTACCCTGACCAATTGGGTAGCTGAAAAAATGGAAAGAAATACGTCGGTGAGAAGCCAGCGTTAAGACGGCCGTAGGCAGCAGGCAAAGGGCACAGATTCACTAGCAATGGTAAAAATTTCCACACACTGCCTGCTGCCTACTGGTCAATTTTCCAGTTCCTTCACTGCAAGCCACGCCATCAGTCCCATGCCTGTCTTCAGGCTGTCCTCATCCACATCGAAAGTATCAGTATGTATGGGCGAAACGATGCCTTTTGAAACATTGCCTGTGCCCAACCGGTAAAAACAGGCGGGCATGACCTGTGAGTAATAGGCAAAATCTTCTGCCGTCATGCGGATGGGGAGTTCCACTACATTTTCTTCACCAAGGTATTCGATGGCACCCTGCCTGGCCCGAAGGGTCAGCGCTTCCTCGTTTATCAAAAACGGATAGCCTTTCACGATGTCGAACGAACAGGTGCCGCCCATACTTTCCGCCATACTTTCTGCCATCTTTTTCATCAAACTATGGGCCTTCGCACGCCATGCTTCGTCCATCGTCCGAAAGGTCCCTTCCATTTTCACCTCGTTCGGTATGACGTTGGTGGCACCGCCCGTGGTATTCATTTTTCCAAAAGTCAGCACGGAGGGAATAATGGGGTTCCCGTTGCGGCTGATAATCTGCTGCAAGGCCACAACGATATGAGAGGCAATGAGTACTGGATCGACACACTCGTGCGGCATCGCACCGTGGCCGCCTTTTCCATGTACTGTCACATAGATTTCGTCGGCGCTCGCCATGAACATGCCGGCCCGGAATCCTACCTTTCCAGCTTCCAGGGAGGGCAGTACGTGCTGGCCAATGATGGACGAAGGTTTCGGGTTTTCAAGGATGCCCTCTTTTATCAGGATAGACGCCCCGCCGGGCAGTTTTTCTTCGCCAGGTTGGAAGATGAGTCTAATCGTCCCGTCAAATTCGTTTTTTAATTCGTTTAAAATCTTCGCTGCCCCCAATAGTGAAGCAGTATGAACATCGTGCCCGCAGGCATGCATGGTGCCTTGGTTTTTTGATTTGTAGGGCACATCGTTTTTTTCCGTGATGGGCAGGGCATCGAAGTCAGCCCGCAGGGCAATCGTTTTTTTATGGGCGTTTTTTCCTTCTATCAAACCTGCCACTCCATGTCCGCCCCAACCAGTAGTGAAGGAAATCCCGTATGTCAATAGTTTTTCAGCGATGAATTTACCTGTTTCCACTTCCTGAAAAGACAATTCAGGATATTGGTGCAAATGCCTCCGGGTATCAATGGCTTCCAGATGGTACTTTCCGGCAAGGAGTTTTATTTTTTCTTTCAGCATGTGTTCATTGGATAATGATTTTACCTGATTGGACGGCCCTACCGTTCTGTGATGTACTGAAAACATAAACGCCGGGCTGCAGGCCTTGCAAAGAGATGGCAATTTGCCCATTGACCATTGCTTTCCTGAGCCGTTCTCCTTTATTATTCTGAAGGGTAAAATCAAGCTTACCAGGGGCCTCTGTTTTCACAAATAACTTCCCGCTGCTGCTGGCTGGATTTGGGTAAACTGTAACTGCCATTTCCTGTTGCAAGGTGGCTGGGATCGAGGATGGGGCCGTGTTTATCTTAAAATCCCAAATGCCCCGGCCGTAGGTGCCAAACCGCACAATGTCCTCGCTTTCAATGTATTCCACACAGGTGTACCATTGCAACGGAGTCTGCTCTCCAATAAGATCATACCACTTGTTTTCACCGGCCACAAAAACAAACGGTCCGACTGCGGAAGCGGCAAAGAGCAGGCTTTCGTCAGAGTTGGCCACGATTTCCTGGATGAGCGTGGGGGGCAGCCCGTCGGAAAGCTGGATAAAGCTTTGCCCGCCATCTGTTGATTTGAACACAGGGGGATTGGAATAGCCGCTGCCAGAAATCCAAAGCACATTTGGATCAAGCCGCGAGGAGAGGATAGATGCGGTGTAGATCCAATCCACGGTTGGCCCAGAGAAGCCGACGGATTTGTTCCAGGTTCCCCCGCCATCATGGGTGTAGAAAAACGTGCCGTCATCGGTGGATACAAAAATGCGTTCGGGATCAATAGAGGACTGTTCAATGGCAGAGATTAGCCCTTGGCCGGTGTTGGAATTTTGTTTAAAATCATAATCAAATTGAAAGGCCTCGATGTCGAATGGCGGGGTGGTATAGGCAGTCAGCCCGATGAGGTATGAGCCAGGGCCTCCGTACAAGTTGCCGCCACCGATGAACACCGTATTGCCATCTTCATAGGTTGCCGGGGCAGTCGGCAGAATCCAGCCAACAGCCGGCAAATCGTCTCCGGTCATTTCCCATTCCGAATCCGGCCAGGGGTTGAGCGGGCTGGAAGCGTAATGATAGTAGCTCACGATGCCGCCAGGGTATTGGGTCCAGAAGCTTTGGTAGTTGTTGGTCAGGGCCATCATGCCATAGTCGCCGCTCCACTGCTGGATAAAGTCAACTGGCCCATCGGCGGTGCCATTGGCGGTCCATTGCCAGCCCTGATCCTGGGAACCTGCATAAATGTAGTCAGGGAAAAGTGGGTTGGTGACCACGTCGTAGTATTGGCTGATGTTCAAGCCCTGCAAACCGATATTTTGGGTGGTAGCGAGGTTGTCAAAAGAAACATGCAGCCCAGCATGGTTGGCGATGAGCAAAAAGGGTGTCCCGTCACTTTTTTCAAAACCTTTCAAATCCATTATATCGGCGTGCAACAAGTCAAGGTTGCCATAATATTCCCACCATTCGTTCACAGTCGTCCAGGTTTCGCCACCATCATAGCTGCGGTGGCAGTCCACTTCACCAGTTATCAACGTTTCGGCATCAAAGGGCGAACAGATCATACCAACTGACCAAGCCTGGTAGGGGACGGATCCTTTCAGCGACCATGTTAAGCCCGTGTCAATGGAAACATATACATCCTCGCTGTTCACTAGGGCATATAGAGTAAGGTTTTGGCCAGTTTTATTTCCTGTAAGCAGCAAATCTGCATTGGCAGGCAGGCCGATCGGCGGGCCAACCAAGTTCAATGTGTCCTGCGAAATGGAAAGCAGCTCCTGGTTTTTGTTCAGGATGTACAGTTCCTGGCTTTTGAATGGCGACCACATGCTTACTTGGTTGTCTTTCTCGTGGTTAAAAATCCTGATTCTTGAAAAACTTTCGCCATGATCGGTTGACCAATAAAGCCAGATGCGCGGTGCCCACGGACTGCTGTCCCAGGTATAGGCCATGTAATAGATAGCCTGAGTTGTATCGTTCAAAACTTCCAGGTACATAGGGTATCCCCAACCATCGTAAAATGCAGGGGACATGTTGGCATTTGCCCAGGTAGTCCCTTCATCGTCAGAGTAAACGATGTCCTTTCCAACGGAGGCAATTATCCTAATGCCTCCAGTGTCGTTGGGTACTGCTTTCAGCATTTCTGGGTGGAGCCGGATGTCGTCGTTGAGGATGGTCCATTGGCTGCCGTCCAGTTCTCCTTTCCACAGGCAGCCGCCATCGGAGATGCCATAAATTTTGTCATTTACTGGATCGTAATCCACTGTCCGCATACTGCCTGCCTGGTTTCGGCTGCCCTTCTCGATCCACTCGCCCTCAATTTGGCCGTCGGCAAAAGTCTCGTTCCCTCTGTTTGCTACTTTTCCTTTGCGCAGTTTTGACAAAAGGGCAAGGCTCCTCTTATCCGTTTCTTTCCAATCGGTGCCCGGCGCGGCTTTGTGCAAGTGTTCGATCCATGCCTCCCTGCGTTCGTGTTCTTCCTTTCCTTCGTCTTGTTTTTCACGGTATTTTTTGTCGTTGGTGGGGGCTGGGAAATCGGGGCTTTTTTTTGCAGGAGAAAACAATGACCAGGCTCCGAAGATGGCCGAAGTGGCAATAAGCGTTGCTAACAGTGAATTTTTCATGGCTGATGGGTGGGTTAAGTTAATAGGAATCGAAGGAAAATAAAATGGCTCCTGAAGCCAGTTCGGGAGATAAGTTATTTTTCATCGTTGCAAGATGGGACAAGTTACGAATAAGCGATGGATAAAATGAAAGAGGAACCCTGCTCAATGAGCATTTTCGGCCAATAAAAACCTTTCCAGTCCAATGCTGCGGGAGCCTTTTACCAGGAAGTGCGTTTTTTCAAAACCCTGTTGGTCAAACCAGGTTTTGAGCGAATTTGTATTCTGAAAATACAAAATACCTTTTCGTTCCGCAATCTCTTTGAATTCATTTCCTACCAAAACCACTTTTCCGAACCCTAAGGATTGGGCATAATTGGCTATATATTCATGTTCTGATTCGGTGTACTCCCCAAGTTCCAGCATTGCGCCAAGGATGGCGACCCTGGTGCCGGCGGGTGTCTGGCTAAATGCCTTCAAGGCATTTTTCATGCTGGTCGGGTTCGCATTGTAGGCATCGAGTACGAAAGTATTCGAGCCGATTTTGACCACCTGGGAGCGGTTGTTGGCGGGGACGTAGCTTTCAATGGCCTGCTTGATCTTGTCCGCTGGGACTTTGAAATACTTGCCCAATGCAACGGCCGTCATGATATTATTAAAGTTGTAAGTACCGATTAACTGGCTTTTTGCATGAACCATCTCCCCTTGGCGATCTAAAAATGCAACTTCCAGAAAGGGTTGTTCTGCGATCAACTTCACCTCCATAGGGATATGCTCCAATGAAGGGGCATCACTTTTATGGTAGTAGATAACCTGCGAGTGGGAACCAACGAGCTCTTCCAGGTAGAGTTCATCCGAATTGATGAAAATAACCCCTTTCCCCGCAGCAAGATACCTGTAAAGTTCTGATTTGCCCTTTTTCACCCCTTCCAACCCGCCAAATCCCTCCAGATGAGCCTTGCCAATATTGGTGATAAGCCCATGCGTAGGAGCTGCGATCCTGCACAGAAAGTCAATCTCGCCCTGGTGGTTGGCGCCCATTTCAATGATGGCGACCTCAGTTGCCAAGGGCATAGCCAACAATGTTAAAGGGACACCGATGTGGTTGTTAAAATTGCCTTTCGTCCAATGGGTTGGATATTGGCTGGAAAGTATGGCGCTGACCAATTCCTTGGTAGTCGTCTTGCCGTTGCTGCCGGTGATAGCGATGACCGGGATATTGAATTGTTGGCGGTGGTAAGCGGCCAATCCCTGCAGGGTGGTCAAGACGTCATCCACTTTCAGCAGCCTTTCGTGATCAGGGCCATTTTTTTCATCAACTATGCAGTAGGCAGCGCCATTTTCAAGTGCTTGCCTTGCAAACTCATTGCCATTGAACCGTTCCCCTTTCAGCGCAAAAAAGAGGCAACCGGGTCTAACCTCTCTGCTGTCGGTCACTATTTTGGGATGTTGCCTGAATATTGAATAAAGGTCTTCTATGCTGATCATGGTATGTTATTTCTCCGTATGGTTGGTGTCCGTGCAAAAATGAAAAAAGTCCCCATATTCGCTCTGGAACATGGGGACTTTCCTTTAGCATGAAACTTCCATGCAAGAAAGATCAGAAGTTACTTATAACGTCTTTTGGTCTTGGACTGCTTGCTTTTGAAAGTTAGGCCGCCCGCATCTTCGTTGCCGGTAGGGCCGCCTGTACGGGTCATCGCACAGCGGAAGCCAAGGTCGCGATACGACTTGTCTTCTTCCCTGAACCGGCGGGCGCCGGGTGCGAGCCAGAATGCACGATCCTGCCAGGAACCACCTTTGATCACACGGGCTTTGTCGCTGATTAAAGTGTGTTTTCCATAATCGTAGAATGCCTCTGATGTTTTGTCACCGTCCAGGAAGTTGTATGGTTGGCCGACTTTGTAGTTTTCACGGGTGGCTACTTCGTCATCTTCCACATAACGGTAGCGCAACCGGCCCATGCTGTCTTTCTCAACGGGTTTGCCATCTTCGTCCAGCACTTTTGTGCGGAATTTATTTCCACGGAAGGAGTTCAAATCCTGCTGATCGACATCTTCGAGGGTCATGCTGGTTGTTGGCCTGTACAAGTCCATTGTCCATTCGTTAACGTTGCCCGCCATGTTGTAAAGGCCATAATCGTTGGGCATGTAAGTACGCACGGGGGCCGTGATGTGTGCCCTGTCGTTCAGCTTGCCGGCCATACCCATATAATCACCATTGCCACGCTTGAAGTTTGCGAGGATTTCGCCCTGGTACTTGTTCCTTTT
The DNA here is from genome assembly GCA_020636005.1 of Lewinellaceae bacterium. Taxonomy (GTDB): domain Bacteria; phylum Bacteroidota; class Bacteroidia; order Chitinophagales; family Saprospiraceae; genus UBA6168. The sequence continues at coordinate 2,214,523 of JACJYR010000001.1, read as the reverse complement.
CTGATAACGGACCGTGTTGCCGTTCCAGGGATAGAGCCTGCGGTCAGAAATGCGCTCGTCTTTCTCTGAAACGAGGTTTCCAATTAGCCCTATTGCTGCATATTCCCATTCAGCCTCTGTGGGCAGGCGATAGGAAGGGAGCATGATTCCATCTTCGAACCTTACCGGGCGCTCGCCGCCGGTCCTGACATCCTTCAGGTTTTTGCGCACATCGCCTTGGTATTGCCCGGCCAGGTAAGACTCCGTATTGAAGTTGTCTTCGTCTTTTTGCTCGGAGTTCGGGTTGAGGATGCCTTTCTCTATCAGGATCATCTCATTGACCCGGTCAGTTCGCCATTGGGCATACTCATTGGCCTGGAGCCAGTTTATGCCGACTACGGGGTAATCATCGTAGGAAGGGTGGCGAAAGTAGGTTTCAACAAATGGCTCATTGAAGGCCAGTTCCTCCCGCCAGACTAAGGTGTCAGGAAGTGCATTCAGGTAAACCTCTGGATAGGATTCGCCGAATACCCGCTGCAACCAGTACAGGTATTCGCGGTAATCAATATTGGACACTTCTGTTTCATCCATATAAAAGGAAGACACAGTTACCCTGCGGGGAACGGCGTTCCAGTCGTAGGTAACATCCTGGTCTGTTATACCCATGGTGAAGGTTCCGCCTTCAACCAGTACCAGGTTGGGCCCGGTGGCTTGGCCTTGATAATCCAGCTTCTCGAAGCCGCCCCACTTTGCATCATTGTATTGCCATCCAGTAGTGGCAGAGCGCTCTTTTTTGCCGCATGAACTGAGGGCTGCAAGCGCAAGGAAAAGAAACAAACCGTACTTCAACATTTTTTTCATCACTGCTTTATGTGTTTTACTTTGAAAAAAGACGTGCAAATATAGAAAAGTAGATTTCAAATCAATGTGGGCAAGTGTGTTTTAACAGTAATTCGTTTTCCAGAGGGGTGTTAGCGGAAAATTTTGAAGCAATCGTTGTAGCGATCTGCAAAACGTTTTTTTCGCAGATTTTCGCTGTTGTCTAGGTTGATGACCAGCGAAATCTCGTGGGAACCACCCGTTGAGCTTGTCAGGCCGGACACGGTGTAGTCATAGCTGTAGCCGATTTTCAGGATGTCGTATTGGAATCCTATCATGCCTATCACAGCGTCCGGATTTCCAAATGAATGACGGTACCATGCGCCAGCAAAAACCAAACCCAAGCTATAGTAGGCTCCGAGGTTGATTTGGCCCATGTCTCCTTGTTTAAGCAAAAGGATGTTCGGCGAGATAAACGAAGGGGGGGTTCGCTTATTGCCTTCCTTAACAATAAACTGTGCGCCGCCGTGCAGGGTAAGCCGGAGGGGCAGGCCGTCGGCCAGGCTGGCATTGGAATTTACGAAGCCCTCGTCAGGGGTGGTCAAATGATGCAAAGCCAGGCCACCGTAAAAAGTGCCGCCATAAACCAACAACCCCGCACCAACATCAAAGATTGCTTTGTTCAGGTTCTCCGGGCGCACTTCGTTGGTTGGGTTGGGGTTTCCTGAGGGATCAACAGGACCGGTCACCCTGTCAAGTTGGTCCAGGAACACCAGCCGATCCCAGTCCACATTGCTCTGTTTAAATCCTGCCTGTACGCCCAATTTGATGAAAAAATCATCATTGACTGCAATCCGGTAGGCATAAGAGGCTGCAAAGTTGGTGGTCTTGATAAGCCCGCCGCCGGCGTTATCGGCCAAAACCAATAACCCGATACCACTGTTGAAAGAAGGAATGAACTGTTCATAGGAGGCTGCGTAGGTACTGTAAACGGTGGAGCCTTCATCGGCAAAGGTAGGCCATTCGTTACGGTAAGTCGCAGAAATCCTGGGTGCATAGTTTGTCCCGGAAAAGGCAGGGTTGATGACCAGGGGCGTAGAATAAAACTGGGAAAAGATCGGATCTTGAGCCATCAGGGCAGGCGCTCCCATCAAAACTGCCACGATTAAGCATTGTATTTGTCTTGTCATTGACCTCAATGGTTTGTTTTCAATGATGTGAAAGAAGTAATTTTGCAAATCTTCCCATTGCCGGGTTAAATTTCAACCCTGCCAGCAGTTTTTATTTGGCAAACGGGCAAATTGTCGGTCAGTATCATTCTAAATGTTAAAAACCAAAACAACACCCGAACCTGCAGGCACCCAACGTTTTTGAGACTGCCAAAATTATCGTAACCACCCTATTTACAACAACAATGACTAAAGATATGAAGAAATTCGGGACATCCATCATTGCGCTCTTTTCAACTCTGCTCGTTTTTGCCAATCCCCCGCAAGTTATCCAGCGAACGCTGAAGTGGAGCGCAGAATCCACGATTATTCCCTACGAAGGCAGCCAACCTGTGCATATCCTTCGGTTTGAAGGGGCCATTTTCGATGACACCCACCCAACCCTGCCATACTATACCGAACGCTTCAAACTGGACGGCTACGCAGGAGTCAGGGCTGTTTTTGCCAATGAAACTTACGAATCTTTCGATAAGACCCCCTCAATAGACGATGCCTTTATTTCCAATGAAATCAATATCGCAACTGAAGTTGAAAAAGATCGGCTCGACTATTTTGGCCGGATCACTTTCATGCCAATCAGAAAGAATGGTGCCGGCCAATTCGAGCGCCTCGTTTCTTTTGATATACGTTTGATTTACAACACCTTGCCTGCACCCATCAATTTCCGGGGCGGTAACACCTACTCATCTGTACTAAGCGATGGGGATGTTTACAAACTGTCAGTTACTCAGGCTGGCATCTACAAACTGGATTATGATTTCCTGAAAAACAGCCTCCAAATCCCTATTGATAATATCGATCCCCGCACTATTAAACTGTATGGCAACGGTGGCGGGATCGTGCCTGAACTGGTCGGCGCACCCCGTGCCGACGATCTTGTTGAAAACGCTATTGAAGTTGTTGGGGAAGGGGACGGAAAATTTGATGCCGGCGATTACATTCTCTTCTATGGCGAGGGGCCGGACAAGTGGTATTTCGACACGACCACCCTCTCGTTTAAACATCCGAGAAACACCTACGATACCAAAAATTATTACTTCATAAAAACCAGCCCTGGCAACGGCCTGCGTATCCAGGACCAAGCTTCGCTGACGGGTGCATCTTACACGGTCAATTCATTCAACGATTTTATCCGCTACGAAGATGAAGTGTTCAATGTACAGCATGATTGGTCAATTGGCCAGGGTTCAGGAAAACGTTGGTTCGGGGACTCGTTCAAGGTGAAGACCGACCAGGATTATTCCAGCAAGTTTCAGGTGGACAACCTCCTGCCCAATGTTCCGATAAAACTGTCGGCTCTTTTTGCCGCCCGGATAAAAACGGGTTCCTACGGCCGCTACACCATCACGGCCAACGGCACGACCTTTACCAGTGCTAATTTTGGGACGACCCAGGGCGGTTCTACCGACTCTTTTGCCCAATACCAAGGCGTTTCCGGTGAATTTTCTCCTTCAAACGGGCAAATTCAATTGAGCCTGAATTTCTCCAAAGGCAACGACGTCATCAATGAAGGCTGGCTCGACTATATAGAGCTGAATTTCCGCCGGGCGCTCACCATGAGCGGCAATCAAATGGTTTTCAGGGACATTCAGTCCATTGGCCAGCCAATCAGCAATTTTTCGATAGCCAATGCAAGCAGCATCCAGGTTTGGGATATTACAAATCCCCTAAACCCATTTCGCCAGCAGGGAACCCTTGATGGCAGTGCTTTTACCTTTGGCGCAGCCACCGATGTTTTGAAGGAATTTATCGCTTTCGGCAATAATGGATTCCTGAGCGCCGAAGCTGTTGGGAAGGTAGGGAACCAAAACATCCATGCCATTGCAGACATTGATCTCGCCATTGTTTATCACAAGGATTTTCTCAGCGAGGCGGAGAGGCTGGCCGAACACCGCCGCAACTTCAGCAATTTCAAGGTGGCCCTGGTGGATATCGAACAGTTGTACAACGAATTTTCCTCTGGCAGGAAAGATGCTACTGCCATCCGGGATTTTGCCAAGATGGTGTTTGATCGCAGCCCGGATCGTTTCCGTTCGCTGCTCCTCTTCGGCGATGGCTCTTTTGACAGCAGGGACATTTATAAGTTGGGTGGCGACTTCATCCCCGTCTATGAAACAGAAGAATCGTTAAGCCCCATCCAGTCGTTTCCTTCCGACGATTTCTTTACCCTGCTCAGCGACGGCGAAGGCCTCAATATTGGCGTCGGCTCAATGGACATTGGCGTCGGGAGGCTGCCTGTGAAAGACCTTGATGAGGCACGGGGCGTAGTGGATAAAATCATTGAGTATGATACCAAGCCCATCAACCTTCGGGACTGGCGCAACCGCATCGTATTCGTTGGTGACGACGAAGACTCCAATCGCCACACTGGCGACGCCGACGACATCGCCCAGAAAATAGGGGCCAAAAACCCCAACCTGAACATTGATAAAGTTTATCTCGATGCCTTCCCCCAAGTCTCTACCTCCGGCGGTACAAGGGCGCCTTTGGCCACAGAGGCTATCAACAACAATATTTTCAAGGGTGTGCTGGCCATGATTTACCTTGGCCACGGGGGCACCAAGGGCTGGTCACAGGAGCGGGTGTTGAAACTGGAGGACGTCCTTAGTTGGAAGAACCTGGATAAAATGCCCATCATAATTACTGCTACCTGCTCCTTCGCAGGCTACGACAACCCCGCTTTTACCACCGCCGGAGAGCTTTGCCTGCTCCATGAATCAGGAGGCGCCATAGCATTATACACCACCGTCCGCCCTGTTTTTGCCTCCGCCAATGCTACCCTGACGCAACGGGCGGTTGATACCCTTTTTTACAAGTTCGATCACGAAATACCCACGCTTGGCGAGGTGCTGCGCATCAGCAAAAATAAAGAGACCGGCACCAATGGCAGAAAGTTTACCCTCATCGGCGACCCCTCCCAAAAGCTTGCCCTGCCCAACTACCAGGTAACCACCACAAAGGTCAATGGGCACGACATCTCCGCTTCCGTGATTGACACCATCAGGGCACTTCAAAAAGTTACCATCGAGGGGCAGGTGCAGGATGATTTTGGCAACCTGCTGACCAGCTTCAATGGCATCGTTTACCCCACCATCTACGACAAAAAAGTGACCTACCGTACATTGGGCCAGGCAACCCCGCTCTTTGATTTTGATTTGCAGAAAAACATCATCTTCAAAGGCAGGGCCAGCGTGAAGGAAGGCAAGTTTAAGTTCACTTTCGTAGTGCCAAAAGACATTGACTACAGTTTTGGAAAATGCAAGATCAGCTATTATGCCGCTGACGAAACGCAGTTTGAAGATGGAGCGGGCAATTACCAGGAAGTCGTGGTTGGCGGTACCGATCCAAGCGCTCTGGCCGACCAGCAAGGCCCTAAAGTGGAAGTGTACATGAATGACGAAAGCTTTGTGTTTGGCGGAATCACCCATCCCAATCCAGTGCTCTTGGTGAAACTGGAGGACGACAACGGCATCAACGTAGTCGGCAACAGCGTAGGCCATGATCTAGACGGCACCCTGGACAACAATACCCAGAAAACCTACATCCTGAATGATTTTTATGAAGCCGCCCTCGACGATTACACCAAAGGCGAAGTGCGCTACCCCTTGTATGATATCCCTGAAGGCCCGCATGAAATCAGCGTCAGGGCATGGGACATTGCAAACAACCAAGCACAGGGGCTTACCGATTTTGTCGTCGTCACCTCTGACGAAATGGCGTTATCGCATGTGCTGAACTACCCCAACCCATTCACCTCCTCTACCTGCTTCATGTTCGAACACAACCAGGCAGGTGTGGACATTGATGTGATGGTGCAGATATACACCGTTTCCGGGCGTTTGATAAAAACTTTGGAGCAAAGAATAATTTCCCCGACCGGGCGTTTAGGGAGCGATAATTGCCTACAGTGGGATGGCCGTGACGACTACGGAGACCTGCTGGCAAAGGGAGTTTACATCTACAAAGTAAAAGTTCGGAGTGCCAACGGCGGGGATCTGGAAATAAAAGGGGAAAGTGATTTTGAAAAATTAGTTATCCTGAAATAAAAACCAAGGTTGGCAGTTTAAATGGCTGGACGGTTGTAAAATACTGTCCAGCCTTTTAAATCCCCAGCCACACATACACTATATTTGCAAACTTTTAAAACCGTAAAATCATCTCATGAAAGGTTTACTCTTCAAGTCTTTTTTAACCTTGTCACTCCTCGGGTTCATTTCGCAGGGGCTGTTTGCGCAGTTAGACTGTTTCTACAACCCGAAAGGTGAATTAGTCAACCCCGACGGCACCCCCTGTACCAATACCATCCTGACCGCCGTACCCTTTCTCCGGATCGTTCCCGACGCCCGCTCCGGTGCCATGGGCGATGTAGGCGTAGCCATCTCGACGGATGCAAATGCGATGCACTTCAACCAATCCAAGCTGGTGCGGGCCGAAAAACCATTCGGCGTTTCCGTCACTTATACGCCCTGGCTTCGTGCCCTTGGCCTGAACGACGTGTATCTTGCTTACCTGACGGGCTATTATAAGTTTGACGACCTGCAGGCAGTAGGGCTCGGACTTCGTTATTTCTCCTTGGGCGACATCAACTTCACTGATGAAAATGGCAACCCGCTCGGTACGGGCAGGCCGAACGAATTTGAGGTGACAGCCGCCTATTCCCGAAAACTTTCTGAAAAATTTACAGCGGCTGTTGGCGCCAAGTTTATCTATTCTAATTTGGCTGCTGGACAACAAGTGGACGGACAACTTATCGAGCCAGGCCTGGCCGGCGGCGCCGATATTTCTTTTGGCTACAATACCAATGTGGCCGTCAACGGCCGCAAAAGCGATCTGGCCCTGGGCCTGGCCATCACCAACATCGGTTCCAAGATTACCTACACCAATGCGGCCACCAGCCAAAAAGATTTCCTCCCGACCAACCTCGGCCTGGGTGCAGCCTGGACTTTCAACCTGGACGACTACAACAGCATTACTATCGCTGCCGACGTCAACAAGCTTCTGGTGCCCACTCCTTGCCGGGTGGACAATCCTGATACCCCTGAAAATGAATGCGACAGCGACGGCAACGGCATCGCTGATTACCGGGAAGCTTCCCCTATCTCAGGAATCTTCACCTCCTTCGGCGATGCTCCCAACGGATTTGACGAAGAGTTAAAGGAATTGTACTATTCCTTCGGCGCCGAATATTGGTATGACAAGCAGTTCGCTGTACGGGCCGGTTATTTTACCGAAAGCCGCAACAAGGGTGACCGTCACTATTTCACGGTCGGTATCGGCTTGAAATACAATATATTCGGACTGAATTTTTCCTACCTGGTGCCCACAACCAACCAGCGTAACCCGCTTGACAATACGCTGCGTTTCTCCCTGCTGTTTGAGTTTGGTGGCAAGGAAGGCGATAATGGCTAAAAAGTAGGGTTGGTTTCAAAAAAAATGGCCGGCAAAGAACACTTTGTCGGCCATTTTTTTTTGCGCTGGGCTCTAAGGTTTGCCCAAGTCCTGGATATCCCCTTTGCTGGCTTCGTACTTTTTGATGTATTCTGCTACAATGTTGCCGAGGATGTCTTTGAGGTATGCTTTTTCTATGCGGGCTATTTTTTTCAGTTTTATCAGTTTTTCCTTGTCAAATGTGACCGTCAGCCTCTTCCGTCCGGTGTCCTCGTCCGTTTCCACTGCGCCCGATTCGACCGTCCTGCGTATGAGCATGTCAAGACCCATGTTCGGGCGGCGGCGGTGAGCCTGCTGGTGGAAAACTTTGGCTTTATTGTCGCTTGTTTTGGCGTCCCTTGCTTCCATTTGCTCCTGAAAGGTTTCTTGGAGGGCTTCTTCCAGTAGAGAGTCAAGGTCGGTGGTGAAAGTTTTCCTTGAGGAAGGTCGCTTCACAGTGGCCTGCTCACCCTCTTTCCCGACAGAGGATGGATTTCTTAAAAAAGCAGTACCCTTTCCACTGACATCTTTCGGGTCAGTAGAAAAAAGGCTTTCCAAGCCGTCCGTGAATTTCTTTTTGCTCAATTAGCTGGGTATGTTAAGTTTAAAGTTTTTGAACATCCTGATCAGGCAGGTACTTGTACCCGTTCGAGGATTTCCTTACAGAGCGCCATGTAATCCTGTGCCCCCAGGCTGTTAGGGCTGTAGTCAAAAATGTCTTTGCGCTGGGAAGGCGCCTCTGCCAAAGCTACGTTGTCACGAATCAGGGTGTCGAATACCTTTTCGCCAAAGTATTTTTTGATGGTATCGACCACATCCCTATTCAGGATTTTCCGGCTATCGTACATGGTGGCGACAACGCCGCCTATTTCCAGTTTCTTGTTGAGGCGGAATTTCACCTTGTCAATGACCTGCTTGATTTTGGCAAGCCCCTGCAAAGCGAGGAATTGCGTTTGCAGGGGGATGTAAACATAATCGCTGGCTGCCAAAGCGTTCAATGTGAGCAGGCCCAACGAGGGTGGGCAGTCTATGATAATGAAATCATAATCTTCCTTCACTGGCTCGAAAAGTTCCCGGAGGATGTATTCCCTTCCCGCCTCGTTGATCAGTTCCATTTCCGCACCGGAAAGATCCAGGGTGGACATGACCACATCCAGGCCCTCTCGGATGGTGTATGGTTCCAGTTCTGACTCTCCCCTAAGGGACTCATAGATCGTATTTGGCTGGCGGGGCACCCCCAAGGACAGGGAGAGATTAGCTTGTGGGTCAAGGTCTATCAACAACACTTTTTTGCCCAATTCCACCAAACCGGCGCCGATATTGATAGCGCTTGTGGTTTTTCCGACGCCCCCTTTATGATTCAATAGTGAGATGATTTTTCCCATATCGTTCGTTTACCTGATTTTAATTCCTGAACTATCACTAATAAGGTATTGCTTGCAAAAGTAGGGAATTATATTCGTGTTTAAAGTTTGAATTTTCCACACTTCCCGGCAGCAGCTTTTTTTCGGGATTGAGAAATACCTGGATACCCGGGATGAAAAAAATGATGGAAGGCGTGTTCAGAACCCGGCGCCAAAATTTTTTACCTGCTGCCCAAACCAAAGCATACCCAAGGAGTTTTAAAAGTTCCACTTTTATCCAAATCCGCTGAATAGCGCTATTTTGGCGGTTTGCTAAAAAAAACAAAGCGACATGATGATTTCAAAAAAAATGGAAGAAGCCCTCAACCAGCAGATTGCTTTTGAAGGCTATGCTTCTTTCCTTTACCTCTCAATGGCCACCTGGTGCGACCACAAAGGCCTGCAAGGTTGCGCAAAATTCCTCCAGCGACAATCTGACGAAGAGCGGATGCACATGCTGAAAATTTTCGAATATTTAAGTGATGTAGATGGCTTTGCCCTCACGCCGGGCATCAAAGAACCGCCGCGTAAATTCAAAACAGTACAGGAGGTGTTTAAATCTGTGTATGAGCACGAGCAGAAAGTGACACAGAGCATCAACAAGCTCGTGACCCTCGCCAAAAACGAGGAAGACCACGCTACCCAAAGCTTCCTGCAATGGTACATCAACGAACAGCGGGAAGAAGAAGCCCTCATGCGTACCGTGCTCGACCGGATTGGGCTTATCGGTGATGGGCCGCAGAGCCTCTATTTTATTGACAAAGAACTGGACGCCCTCAACCAGGCCGCAGCTGCGGAGGCGGCCGGCGGTGCTGGAGCTTGATTGTGTATAGTTGCACCGCAGCGCCCCGATTTGACCAATTTCCATCCTCTAATTTCCACAACCGCATGAAAGACGTTTGGGATTTCATCAAAGGGCTTTTTCAAAAAGAAGAAGAAAGCTCTTCTTCGAACCCTTATCTGCACGAGCAGATCGAGCGGACAGAAGAGGAAAAAAATGCTTACGAAATTTGGAAGGGCTCCCTCACTCACCGCCGCATGATGGATTGGCTGAACGACCAATATGCTATTTGGCAGGCACTTCCGGACGATATTGACCCAGCCATCGACTTCCTCGATATGCCCTCTTCAAAGGGCTTTGCCATCCATCTTTATAAAACAGAATACCGGAAAACAGACGCTATTCACCTGTTTGACTACCTAAAAGAACAAGTACAAAGGCTCAACTACAAAAGCCAAATGTCGGACACCCGCACCTGGTCGCAAAAATCCTGGGTGGAAACGGTTGAACGCCACTACCTCAAGCCCCGAACCTTCTTCGAAGCAGAAAAATTAATCAACCAGCGCTTCGGCAACATTACCATCGAGCTGTCCTTCCGCAACGACCGGCCCCACCACCTTAAATTCCGGGCCACAGGTTATTCCGACCGCCTTTATGCTGAAACAGCCGATTTTAATGACCTGATGCAAGCGGTGCTTGTAAGCTGATGGCCGCTCTGCAATCCTTTTCTATATTTGCCCCCATCTAAGTATTTGTTTGAAATTGTTTGAGTTGTTTGATTTGGTTTGAAATTGATATATGCACTTGATTAACAAGTGTTTATCTGAATATTATCGTTGAGGAAGAATCCAAACTAATTTCAAGGATGTATTTAGTTGAGAAAAAAACCGGTTCGGAAACTGGCGTCCGACTTTTTTAGACAGATGCAATTTCCAGCCACTCCCGAAACAAGTTCGGGACAAGCAATCCAATTCCGACAATGTACCCAGATCTATCATACCTTCTCCACGACCTCTTCGGTACCCAGCCCGACAACTGGACTTCTATCTTCAAGACCTTCGGGATGATGCTCGTCATCTCCATCCTGTCGGCAGCCTATTTTTTTTATAAAGGGTTGAAAAAGAAGGCGGACGAGGGCATTTTCCAATCAGCAAAGGTGAAAACGGTGACGGGCGAACCAGCTACTGCCTGGGAGTTGGCGTCCAACGGCATTTTCGGCTTTATCATCGGCTTCAAGGTGCTGTACATCATCAACAACTTCGAGGCATTCCAGGCTGATGCGGCAGGGGTGATGTTTTCCAGTAAAGGCAGTTGGCTGGCAGGCATTGGCATGGCTGCCATCATGGTGGGGGTGAAGTATTGGGAGCGTAAAAAGCACCAACTGCCAAAACCAAAAGAAGTTACCGTCTCCGTTTATCCGCACGACCGCATTGGCGACCTTACCATCACTGCGGCCATTACGGGCATCATCGGGGCGAAGATTTTTGCCATCCTGGAAGAGCCTTCGGGTTTTATGAAAGATCCGCTCGGCACTTTTTTCTCCGGCAGCGGCCTGGCCATTTATGGCGGCTTGATTTGCGGTTTCCTGGGCGTCGTTTGGTATTTGCGCAAGCACAACATCCCTGTTTTCCACACTTTGGATGCGTTGGCCCCGGCCTTTGTCATTGCGTATGGCGTTGGAAGAATTGGTTGCCAATTAGCTGGCGACGGCGATTGGGGCATCGTGGCGGCACACGAGCCCAGTTGGTGGTTTTTGCCCGATTGGCTGTGGTCGTTCGATTACCCGATGAACGTGAACAAGGAGGGTATCCCCATCGAAGGCTGCCAATGGCTCTATTGCAACCGCTTGCCAAACCCCGTTTACCCAACACCCTTGTACGAGACGATAGCTTCTTTTCTCATCGCAGGTTTTCTTTTTGCCATTCGCAATAGATTGAAAACGCCGGGCATGCTGTTTTTCATCTATCTCATCCTCAATGGCTTGCAGCGTTTTTTTATCGAAAAAATCCGGGTGAACGTGAAGTATGAATGGATGCCTTTCCAGCCGACGCAGGCGGAGGTGATTTCGGTGATCATTTTCCTGATTGGTGTGGGAGGGGTGATATGGTTGAGCAATAAGAAAACAACCTCATGAATTTAATTTCGAGGCTTGCCAATTAAAATCAAGATCCCCGACCTTTGTATTACTGTAATTTTTTTTCAATGATTGAATTAAAGCCATATCACAAAGCCATTCAGGAGATTTGTAAATCGCAAGGTGTGAAGCGGTTGGAACTGTTTGGTTCTTATGCCCGAAATGATTTTAAAAAGGATAGCGACATGGATTTTCTGGTAGAATTTGACCTAAAGCAGTCGGGCATTTTTGATCGTTATCTCGCCCTTTTGGAAGCACTTGAAAAAATATTCAGGAAGAAAGTGGACTTGGTTGAAATTTCATCCATAAAAAACCCGATCTTACTAAAATCGGTCAGCCAGGATAGAAAGACAGTTTATGAAGCATGAAGTAGAAAAATATCTGCTATATATTCTTGAAGCAGCTCAAGACATACAGCATTTCACAACGGGGCTGTCATTCAAGGAATACGAAAAAGATAAATTGACCAAAGCAGCAACTGTGTCCGACCCTATCGTTTGGGATGTTGTGCAAAACAAACTTCCTTTCCTCATGGATGATTTGAGTAAAATAGTTTCGCCAAAATAAAAATCACTCCGCCCTCAGCGCCTCCACCGGGTTCGAAAGCGCAGCCCGCACCGACTGCACACTCACCGTCAAAAAAGCAACCGCAATTGCCACGACACCCGCTGCCGCAAAGACCCACCAATGAAGCTCAACCCGGTAGTAATAATTCTGTAGCCATTCCCGCATCGCCAGCCATGCCAGCGGGATCGCAAAAACAGCGGCGATGGCCACCAATTTCAAAAAGTCTTTCGCTAATAGACCGACCAGCCCGCCCGTCGTAGCGCCCAGTACCTTTCGGATGCCGATTTCCTTGGTGCGCTGCACAATAGTCAGCACAGCAATCCCGAACAGGCCCAGGCAAGAAAGCAGGATGGTAAGCCCGCCTGCCGCAGCGAATATTTGGCTCAAGGTCTGCTCTTCCTTGTACTGCCGCTGGGTATTTTCATCCAAAAAAGTGCCTTGCCACTCAGATTGCGGGGCGATTTTTTTCCATTTCTCTTCCAACAGCGAAAGGGTACGGGGCGTATTCTCCGGGGCGATTTTTACAAAAATGTAGCCCAGGGAAAATTGGGAGCCAAGCACCAAAGAAGCAGGTTCAATCGCTTCGTTGAGCGGGTTGAAATGAAAATCTTTCACCACGCCGATGATCTCGCTTTTGGGCTCTGTTTCCATTAATTGGCCAATGGCAGAAGTGCTGTCGCTCATTTGTTTCACAAAGGCCTCGTTCACGATTAGCTGTGGCTTGGAAGTGTCGGCAGGGTGCGTCCGGTCGAACGAGCGGCCCTCCAGCAGTTCCATATCCAGCGTCTCGATGTAATCATAATCCACGTTGAGCCAGTAGGACATCAGGGTTTTCCCTTTTTGATCCCAGCCGATAATAGAGGTGGTAATGGATCCGTCCTTGCCTTGGCCGAGGTTGCGCCCTGCACCTGTGACGCTGAGCACGCCGGGCTGGCCGGACAGTTCGTTGCGCATCAGGCTGAGTGCTTTTTGGCCTTCGATGGTGTGGCCGATGGGGATGCTCACTACCTGGTTTTTGTTGTAGCCGAGCGGTTTGTTTCGCAGGTAGTCGAACTGCTGTAAAACGACCATCGTGCAGGCAATCAGGGTGATGGAAATGACAAATTGAACTGTCACCAGCAGGTTGCGCACGGTGCCCGAAGTTTTCATTTTGGTGTTCCGCTTCAGCACTTCCGCTGCCTGGAAACGGCTCAATACCAATGCCGGATACCCACCCGCCACCAGCCCAACCAACAACAAGACACCCGCCAAAGCAGCCAGTAAAAACGGGCTGTTGATATGGACATCGCTTTGTAGCAAAGCATTGAAATCCGATAAAAACCACTGCACGAGCATCAAGGCAATGGCCGAAGCCAATAGGACTATCATCAGCGCCTCGCCCCAAAACTGTAGCAGCACCTGTTTCCTGTCGGCGCCCATCACCTTGCGCACACTCACCTCCAGCGAGCGTACAATGGATGTTCCTATGGTCAAATTAACAAAGTTGATACTGGCGATGGCCAGCACGAACAGACCTACGATGAACAGCCCTATGGGAAGGATTTTTTTCAAACCCCTGCTATTTAGCCCGGAGGCAAAGTGCCATTCTTTGAGAGGGTAGAGTTTAAGCGTGCTCACATCGCCCTGAGCATCGGCGATGAAGCCGTTGTTTTTCATCATTTCAATTTCCTCTGCCACATGCTTGCGCACAAATGGGCGGAGGCGCTCCTCGAATTGTGCCGGCTTGATAGACGGTGGCAATTGGATATAGACGCCGTGGTTGTGGTTGCCCCAATTGGGGTCGTTATAGGAATTTGCGTTTTCTATCCTGGCCAACAGATTAAAACTGAGGCTTGAAGTGGCCGGTACTTTTTGCATAATGGCTGTGATGGTCATCGGCTTGCTTTGGCCACCTGCCTGCCAGTTGATGGTTTTGCCGATGGGGTCATCCTCGCCGAAAATGGCCTTCGCCGCCGCCTCATCAATGGCAATGGAATTGATGTTGGGCAATGGGTTGTTCACATTGCCTTCAATAATGGGGAAGGTGAACATCTTGAAATAACCCGTGTCCACGAGATCAACGCCGTAGTGGAAAATCTTGCCGTTGTATTCCACGTCGCCGCCGTTGTCCTGTACCCGCACCACCTCTGTGATTTCTGGAAACTCATCTTTCAGCGTGGGGGCGAGTACCATCGGCATCCCGCTGCTTTTTTCGACGCCTTCCGGGCGGTTGTTCTGCCAGTACAGCACGTACAGGTTGTCGAGGTTTTTGTGGAAATGGTCAAACGAAAACTGCTGCAACACGGTGGTGAAAAGCAACAAACTAACGGCAATGGCGAGGCTGAGGCCAATGACGTTCAAAGCAGTGAAACCCTTCCTTTTCAGGAGGTTGCGGGTGGCTATTTTTAAAAAATTCCGGAACATGGTGGTTGGCTAAAGGTTGATTGCTTTCATTTGGTTTTGTTGCGGCAAAAAGAGGAAGCGGGCCAGTAAACTTAGCCCCCTTCCTTCCAATCTTTTATCCAGGCTGGCTTAAATCAACGGGTGTGCCAGCATTGTAACGCATTGTCTTTCAAATATTTACAAGAAATTACATAAAAAAGCAAGGTAAATGATTGTGCGGCGGTGGACGGGATATGTCCATAAACGGACAATGGAGCTTATTGGATTTTATGCACTATTCCTATTGTCATTTTCCATATCACCTTTTATAATTGCATAGATGGATGAACTAATCCCTGCCCTGCTTTGGACAAACAGTGTGGTACAATGCAAGTGTCAGTGTTGGGGGAGCATTGAAAACGACCTTTGAACAATGGGCAAAACGATGTCTTTCAGGAAGCAAGGCACGCATGACGGGATTTTCGAAAAAGCTCCTCATTCCCACTCGGCCCGTAGCCACCGAAGCTGGTAATCGCCGGCCCACGTATTTAACCTACAGCCCTTAAATGCTATGATCACCGGGGGTTCGCTGATGGCGAAGTATTCAGCGATTTTCGGCACAGTCAATTGTTTTTATTAAATGGTTCTTTGACAAATCGTGTGTAAAGCCGTTAAAACGGCAAAACAAAATAGCTGTCTTTTAACCCACGACTTAAGTAGTGGGTTGATAATCAACGGCTTATATCAAAAACCGTTTTAACGGTTTTCCATTTTCCACACGATTTGTCAAAGAACGTAATTAAAAGAATCAGCATGATGATGCCCATGAGGTTGGATACGGTTAGTATTTTATCTGTCGTATGGGGGTTAAAAAAAATAATCCCGACTTGGAGAGTCAGGATTATTTAGCTGCTTGTTGTTGAATTACAAGATGGCTACGCTCCTCGTTTAAAAAAGCGCCTTTCAGCAGGAGTTTACTTTATCAATTCCTGCTGCTGCCCATATACCGTAACACCAGATACAGCAACATGGCCAAAGCAGAAAGCGCAGCGGAAACATAGGTCATGGCAGCCCACCACAAGGCGTCTTTGGCACCATCGTATTCGGTTCCTTTTGCCGTGCCGCTCTCGTCCAGCCATACCAACGCCCTGCGGCTGGCGTCAAACTCCACGGGCAGGGTGATGAATGCAAAAGCCGTGGTTACTGCAAAGGCGATGATAGTGATGAGCATCAGGGCAGGAAAAGAATTGAGCAGCATAAATGCAGCCAGCAACAACCATTGCTGTGCCATGGCTGCCACGTTCACAAAAGGCACGATGGCCGAACGGAATTTTAGCCATACATAAGCATTGGCATGTTGAACGGCATGCCCGCATTCGTGCGCTGCCACAGCGGCCGATGAAATGCTGCGCCCCTGATATACTTCCGGGCTGAGGTTGACGATTTTTGTCACCGGGTTGTAATGGTCGGAGAGGAAGCCCTGCCCTTGTGTGATTTGCACATCGTTGATGCCGTAATACCTGAGCATGGCCTCAGCCACTTCCCGCCCGCTCATGCCCGAGCGAAGGCTCACCTGGCTGTACTGCTTGAATTTACTTTTCAACCGGTTGCTGACCAGGAATCCAATAATGGAAAAGCCAATGATAATGACCCAATAGAACATATCCATATTTTAGAATTTTTAAAGGTTGAACTTTGTGAAAACAGGCGAAAGATAAACACTCCTTCAAAAACAGCCTATCATTCCAACAGTTCAATAATTGATAGGACGTTCAAGTGGGCCTAATAGGTCACCGTGGCTTTTGATTTTAGACAAAATCCTGTTTGGATAAAAATAAATGGCCGGAAAACTCCTATCAACGAAACGCCAATAAATAATCGGGAAACAGGGAATGGCGGCGAGTTAGGATCGAAGGAAAAATAATCCCGATGTGAAATCGGGATTATTTTTAAAAAACCCTTCCAGTGCTGGGGTTTCAACATCAAAATAGGGAAGTTGTTTTTTCATCGTTACTTAAGTAGTAAATTGAAATGGTTCGACATCGTTTGAAAATGGTTTGACTTTGATGTCAACTATTGTAAATAACTGAAAACCAACAATTTTAATCAGCACCAATGGTGTCGGATAATTTAGCCTGCCTACTTAATTTAGCTGCCGAAAGGCCTTCTGTTCTGTGAAAGGGGTGAATTGGAAACTTGGCGGGCTTTCTTTTCTTTTTAGGTGTGCCAGCTTTCGGGAAAGTTAATTTATCAGATGAACCTGAAACCCTTTACTTCCCAGGTACCGCGTGCCTGCAGGCGGATCATCTGCAATAGCAATGAATGTTTTTCAAAATCGAGGCGGTATTCGTTGATATGCAGATCGGCGCCAAAATCCTCTTCACGGTCGAGGCGGCTCCCCCTGAAGCGGCCAAGCAGGTCGGTGCGCTTTAGCAAAGTGTTTTTGATGCGGGCCAAAAAATCCGAAAGGGAAATTGGCTGCCCGGTGTTCTCTACTGCGATGGTGGAAAGTTCGATGGATAATGCAAGGGTTTTCATTGGAAATTGGTTAAAAAAAAAGGTAATTTGAGGTCAACGATGGGCGGAAATTTGAACCCATATATCTGTTAGTGTCAGTTGGGCCAAAATCGTTACCGTTTTTATGCGCATTTTTTTACTGAACTTTGCGCCCCCTGATCAAAGAGCTTATGGCAAAGAAGAAAATACCAATCATATTACAGGAAGTTGAAATCACCGGAGCTGCCGACAAAGGCAAGGGAGTTGGCAGGCATGCCGATGGGATTGTTGTGTTTGTAGAACACGTGGCACCTGGCGATATTGTGGACGTGCATGTGGTCAAAAAGAAGAAAGACTACATGGAGGGCTACGCCATCCGGTACCATAAACTATCGCCCCACCGGGTCGAGCCTTTCTGCGAGCATTTCAATATATGTGGTGGCTGCCGGTGGCAGCATGTTTCCTACGAGGCCCAAATCCAGTTCAAGGAGCGGGTCGTGATGGATGCCCTCTTCCGCATCGGCAGGGTCAGGGCAAAAAGGTTTATCCCCATCGTGCCGTGCGAAGAAACCATCTATTACCGCAACAAACTGGAATACGCATTTTCCAATAAACGCTGGCTGACCAAGGAAGAGGTCGAACTGGGCGTTTCCAACCTCGAGGATGTACTGGGCTACCACCGTGCCGCCGCATTCGACAAAATAGTGGACATCAACCATTGTTGGCTACAGGCCGACCCATCGAATGAACTGCGTTTGGCCGTAAAAGAAGTGGCCATCAACCAAGGCCTGAGTTTCTATGACCTGCGCGCCAATGAAGGTTTTATGCGCCACATCATGATCCGCCTGACCACCTTGGGCGAACTCATGCTGATTGTCAGCTTTTTTGAAAATGACCAGGATAAAATTGTGCTTTTTCTCGACGAGGTGATTGAAAGGGTGCCAGCGCTTACCAGTGTTTTCTACTGTATCAACCCCAAGACGAATGATTATATAGGCGATCTTGACATGGTGCTTTACCACGGAAATGGCTACATCGTCGAGCAGTTGGGGCATGTCCGTTTTAAGATCGGGCCTAAGTCGTTTTTCCAGACCAACTCCAAACAGGCTAAAGTGCTGTACGACAAAGTGGTCAAATTCGCAGGCCTTACGGGGGAGGAAAACGTGTACGATCTCTATACGGGGGTAGGAAGTATCGCCATTTTTGCCGCAAAGTTTTGCAGGCAGGTGGTGGGCATCGAAGAGGTACCGGAAGCCATTGTGGACGCAGAGGAAAATGCCCGCATGAACGCCATTGAGAACTGCCGGTTTTATGCCGGCGACGTAAAGAACATCCTGACGGCGGAGTTTGCCGAAAAACATGGCAAACCCGACCTGGTGATCACCGATCCGCCCCGCGCCGGTATGCACGCTGATGTGCTGAAAATACTGCTCGAACTCGAATCCCCTAAAATCGTCTATGTGAGCTGCAACCCAGCTTCGCAGGCCAGGGATCTCATCATTTTATGCGAAAAATACGACCTCCGCAAAATCCAGCCCGTTGACATGTTCCCTCATACCCACCATGTGGAGACGGTGGCCCTGTTAAAGCTAAAAGAAGAATTTCAAACATAAAAACGCCAACTTTATCACGGCACCTGCTAAATAAATGCTTGTTTTCGGCTTCAATAACCGTCATCCGATAGACCCCTTGCTTCCCATTTTTGGCCAAACGATTTTGGCCACCCTTGCTACTTTTTTCAAAAAAAAGAAAACTGGCGTATGGAATCCATCATAGCCAGGCCTCCTTTGGGCGTATTCTTTTTCGAAAAGCCAGCTTGTTTAACCTGATAAAATCTAAACCCCAGCAACCAAACCCCATTTTACCAGTTTTTACCCCCAAGACCAAACCCATCTACCACGACGATCCTGGTTCTTTTTGAACCGGGATTTTCTTTTATGGCCGGGCTGCTATTTTCAGGTTTTCGTAAACAATGTCGGCAGCCTTTTGCCAGGTAAACTTTTGTCTTTGCAATTTCCCCTTTTCGATCAGGTCGGCCCTCAGATTTTCATCTTCCCAAATACTTTCCATTGCTCCTGCAATCGCCCCGACGGAATAAGGATCTACGAGCAAGCCTGCTTCCCCAACGACTTCGGGAAGCGATGAGGTGTTTGAGGTAATCACGGGCACATCGCAATACATCGCCTCCAGCACCGGTACGCCAAAACCTTCAAACTGCGAAATATAGGTGCATGCGAAGGCGGCTCCCATCAGCCTGGCGAGTTCAGTATCTTCTACATACCCCAGGAATTTTATATCTTTCTTGAAACTGGATGCTTCAAAAGCAGCTTTCACCTCGCCCGCCTTCCAGGCAAACCGGCCTGCAACCAGCAGTTTTACAGGTGTTTCTGTACGCTGTTTGAATTGGTCAAAGGCTGCTATCAAACGGTGGACGTTTTTGCGGGGATGTACAGCGCCAACGTAGAAGAAGTAAGGCTCTAGGTCGGCATATTGCTCCCTTACATGCCTCTTTTCCGCTTCTGCCAATGGCTGGAAAAAAGGCCGACACCCATTGCAGGCGACTGCGATTTTCGAGGGCTGAATTTGATATTGCCGGATAAGGTCCTGTTTGGTGAAATGGCTCACTGTCACGATCCTTTGAGCCTTACGGTTGAACTTTGGGGCAAAGAATTGATAATATTTCCGGTGAAAAAAGGAAACCTGTTCAGGGAAATGGGCATGGGCAATGTCATGGGTGACCAGCACTGTTTTTAACTTTGCCCGCAGCGACAGAAAATTGTCAGGCGAAAGGAATACATCTGGCTTTAGTTCTTCCAACGCCCGTACCACTGACCACTCGAACCACCATACAAAAAGGAAGGGATGCCTTGCCGGAGGGAACAGCACAACCGGCTCAACATTTTTGCCAAAAACAAAAGACGGGTCGTAGGTACGGTCGAAAAAGAAGATAAATGTATGCTCGGAGTGCTGCTCAACCAGCCGCCGAACAACTTCATAAGTAAACAACCCCATTCCTTCCAGGCGGCCTTTGATCAAAAAACGAGTATTGACAGCTATCTTCATCCAGGGCCACCCACGTTATTTTTTAAACAAGCTGGCAATAAACAGCAAAACGCCCGCTCCAATGACGGAGGTTAGGATGGTGCTGAGGGTGCCGCTACCGAGCGAAATGCCAAGCTTGCCCAATAGCCAAAAACCAATAAAGCCGCCGACAATGCCGATGATGATGTTGCCAATAAGGCCAAAACCACCGCCCCTGAAAAGCAGGCCAGCCAGCCAACCGGCTACTGCCCCAATTACGATTACATAGAGCCAATCCATAGTTGATATTTTTAGTTGGTTTGAAAATTTTGCTAAAACTATGGAATATCTTTCGCTTTTTTTGCTCCCAATTTCTCATTCATGGAACTCATCTTAAAATACTTCCCCGACCTGACTGCTTCCCAACGGCGGCACTTTGAGATGCTCGGCGATCTTTATAAAGACTGGAACGCCAAGGTCAACCTCATTTCAAGGAAGGACATTGGCAACTTGTATGAGCGGCACGTGCTACACTCACTGGCCATTGCTAAAGCCTTCAAATTTTCAGATGGATCAGAAATATTGGATGTGGGCACCGGGGGCGGTTTTCCAGGGGTGCCACTGGCCATCATTCTCCCCGAGGTTGGTTTTCATTTAATAGACGGCACTTTAAAAAAAGTAAAAGTCGTACAGGAAGTCGTTCAGGCGTTGGGATTGGAGAATGCCAGGGCACAGCAGGTAAGGGTGGAGGAACTGAAAAATGCCAGGTACGATTTTATAGTGACCAGGGCTGTGGCCGAGATGGAACAGTTAAGAACCTGGACACTCAACCGTTTCAAAACGAAACAACAAAACCCCATGCCGAATGGCCTCATTGCCCTGAAGGGTGGCAATGTCATCCATGAAATGAAGGCTTTGCCAAAAGGGGAGTACACGGAAACCCATCCTATCAAAAATTTCTTCAAAGAACCATATTTTGAAGAAAAGTATGTTGTGTATCTGCAGGCTTGATCATAAACGGGTTGGAAAGGGGTTCAAAAGCGAGTGTCTCGTGCCAAAAAGTTTACCTGGCTTGGCACGATGGCCCAAAAAGAATGGCCGGACAATTTTTCAACTGCCCGGCCAGGTTTACTTGAGAATCCAATAACGATTAATCTTCTTCGTATTCTTCATGGCCATTATCACCAGCCTTAGCAGGGATTTTGGCTATGTTGCCGGCAATCTTTTCTTTTATTTTCTTTTCAATTTCGATGGCCACCTCGGGGTTGTCAATCAGGAATGATTTGGCTGCGTCCCTGCCCTGTGCGATTTTGGCTTCGTCGTAGCTGTACCAGGCCCCGCTCTTTTTGATGATGTCGAAGTCAACGCCCATATCAACGACCTCGCCGGCTTTTGAGATACCCTCGCCATACATGATGTCAAACTCGGCGGTGCGGAAGGGTGGTGCCACTTTGTTCTTGACCACTTTTACTTTCACGTGGTTGCCCACGGTATTGCCTTCTTTATCCTTAATGGCCTGGCCAGAACGGCGTATGTCCAGGCGGATAGAGGCGTAAAATTTCAGGGCATTGCCACCGGTTGTTGTTTCGGGGTTGCCAAACATGACACCTATTTTTTCCCTCAATTGGTTGATAAAAACACACGTACATCCAGTGCGGCCAATGGCTGCCGTGAGCTTTCGCATGGCCTGGGACATGAGGCGGGCCTGGAGGCCCATTTTGGAGTCGCCCATTTCGCCCTCGATTTCGCTGCGGGGCACAAGGGCTGCCACAGAGTCAATGACGATAATGTCAATGGCGCCGGAGCGGATAAGGTTTTCGGTGATCTCGAGCGCCTGCTCCCCGTTGTCGGGTTGGGAAATCAACAGGCCTTCTGTGTCAACACCCAAGGCTTCGGCATAGGAACGGTCGAAGGCGTGCTCTGCGTCGATAAAGGCAGCGATGCCGCCGTTCTTTTGGCATTCAGCGATGGCATGGATGGCCAGGGTCGTTTTACCAGAGGATTCCGGGCCATAAATTTCGATAATGCGGCCCCTGGGGAAGCCCCCAACTCCAAGTGCTATGTCAAGCCCCAATGAGCCGGTGGAAATAGTCTCTACATCTAATACTTGTTTATCTCCGAGCCGCATGACCGTGCCTTTGCCATAGGTTTTGTCGATCCGGTCAATGGCGAGATTCAACGCTTTCAGTTTTGATTCTTTGTCCTGAAACATGTATTCTGGATTTTTATGGTGGAAGACTGTTGCAATAACAGCACAAATTTAAAACATTTGTTTACAAAATCAACAACAAAACAACAAAAAGTTGAAAAATAGTTTGAACGGGAATCTGGCAATAGGGATTGATAATCTAAAACTTTCTGTTAGCCAGCAAGTTAGCGCTTGGATTAGGCAGGAAAGTTAGCGCTTCCGAAACATTCGGCCAAAATATAGAACACATATTTTTAAGCGCACCACCTAATGTCGGCAACGAGTAGTCAAACGTTCGGGCATTACAAACGGGATGGACTAGGGAGAGGTGCCTGCTGCCCAGCCGTTAATTTGGTGCCGGGCAAAAAAAGAAAAGCCCTTCACGAACGGATCATGAAGGGCTCCCTGGTTTTGCCACAGTAGTTCAGTGCATCGTGTTCAGTGCAGTTTGCTCACTGTAGCACAGGATACGCTGGAGGGTGGAGGGTTTGGGGGAAAATTTTGCTTTCGGGGCCAGGCGGTAGCCCTCGAAAATTTCTTCGTATTCCTCTTTTAGCAACGGATCCTCGTCGAGAGCTTCACGGAGGATGGCATTCTCAGCCCGGGATGTTTCTTTGTAGAGGAATCTTACTAAGTCAAGTTGTGTAAGGTGTTGTTTCATGCAAAAATTTTTGGTTAGTTAATGATTGTATCAAAGATGTCTATTTAACTATCCCATTCTTTCGATTATTGTTTTTGGTAAAAAAAAATCAAGGTTTTTAAAATTTTTATTATTGGCTGCGTGAAAATGGGCTGAGCCTGTTTTATAGTTTCAAGGCCTGCCTACTCATCAACCACAATAAGCCAGCCTTGAAATCACTCATCGTAATAATCCTTAAAAAATAACGGCAAGTGCTTGAGCGCTGCCAGTTCCCGTTGCCGCACACGGATGTCCGCAGCGGGAATACCGAAATAAGACTTTTTTCCTTCCAAATCTTTTGACACGCCCGACTTGGCACTTACCACGGCCCCTTCCCCGATGCGCACCCGCTGTGCCACGCCCACTTGTCCGTACAACACCACATTATCCCCGATAATGGCCTTGCCCCCAATCCCGACTTGCCCGGCTATAAGGCAGTTTTCTCCAATTACGGCCCCGTGCCCTACGTGTACCTGGCAGTCGAGCTTTGTGCCTGCCCCGATGATGGTGTCGCCGGATACGCCCCGGTTGATGGTACAGGCTGCGCCAATGTCCACATGGTCATGGATGACGACACGGCCACCAGAGCGCCATTTTTGGTAGCCATTTTCTGTTTTTTGAAAATAAAAGGCATCCGTGCCAATGATAGCCCCGGCTTGTATGGTAACGTGGTTGCCGATGAAGGTAAAATCACCGATATAGGCATTGGCCTGTATATAGCAGTTTTTTCCTATGACAACTTGATGGCCGATGATGGCACCCGGCTCGACTATGGAAGAAGGATGGATATTGGCGCTCTCGCTGATGCGGTCGTTCAGCGGGCGGAACGGCCGGTGTTCCCGCACGATGGAGTCATAGGCTTCAAAGGGCTGGCTGCACAACAGCAGCGCTTTGCCAGGCGGACAGTGCGTTTTTTCGTTGAGGATGATAATGGTGGCTGCGGATTCCAGTGATTTTTTGAAATACTTGGGTGCATCGGTAAAGGTGATGTCGCCAGGTTCCACTTTATGGATTTCGTTGATGCCGGTGGCCATCAGCTGGTCGTCGCCGATAATGCTGGCGCCTATTTTTTTGGCAATTTCCCGAATGGGGATGGGCTGTTGGAATTTCATGGAGAAAAGGTTGAAGGTTGTAGTTACTGTGTTTGGAGAAACTTTCAATAAGTTTGCAGCGTTTGCAGAGCAAAATTACCATACCCTATTCCGGGAACACTTATTTTTCACCAAAAACTTTTTAAAACATGACTTTGGAAGAACGCATCATGCAAGACCTCAAAGAGGCAATGAAAGCTAAAGATCAGGCCGCCATGCGGGGCATCCGGGCCATTAAGGCGGCCATCCTGCTGGCCAAGACCGACGGCAGTGGGGAGGAGATGAACGAGGAGCGTGAAATCAAGCTCCTGCTAAAACTGGTCAAGCAGCGAAAGGACTCTTTGGATATTTATGAAAAACAAGGCCGTGAAGACCTCGCCACCATCGAGCGGGAAGAGATAGAAGTCATCGAACGGTTCCTGCCTAAGCAGATGGATGAGAAAGAATTGGAAGCGTATCTTAAAAACCTGATCGAAGCAACCGGCGCATCCGGCATGAAAGACATGGGCCGCATCATGGGCACGGCTTCCAAAGAGTTGGCCGGCAAGGCCGATGGCAAGATGATCTCCGGCATTGTCAAAAAATTACTGGCTGCCTGAATATTGTTTGGAGTTTTTTTGAAATGGTTTGAACCTGAATTGGCCGGGCCTCGCCGTTGGTATTTGGCCGCTATACAAGTTCAAACCGTTTCAAACAACTTCAAACCAAAAGACCGTTTCCCGCCTTTCCCCTTTCCGTTAACAACCTCATAACCCCGGTATGTCGTCTTTCCATCATCAATGCCCTACTTTTGCGGCCTGCAATATGTTACTTTTGGACTTGCGTTTGGTAAGGCTTCGGCTGTCTTTTTACAAAAAATCATTGTCATGAAAAAGCTTTGCTTACTGTGCTTGCTTATTGCCCCTGTCTTTTTTGCCTCCACACTTTTGGCACAGCCCGCCAATAATGACTGCTCTTCGGCCATAACACTGACCAACTTGTCGAATTGGTGTTCGTCCAATGCAGCATTTACCAATATCGGGGCAACACAGACTGACCCGAGCAATCCCTCATGTTTTCCCCAAAATACAATTCACGATGTATGGTTTTCATTTGTTGCCGTTGCCACCACTGTCCATATAACCGTCATTGGAAATACAACAGGAAATCAGGCGCCCGGCGGAACATTGGTCAATCCTCAGTTTGCCATTTACACAGGAAACTGCGGCGGCGCCCTGAACCAGGTGGCCTGTGCTTCTGATAATTTCAACAACAATATTGTCGAATCTTTTGCCAGTCCGCTCATCGTCGGGCAGACCTATTATGTAAGGGTAGATGGCCGCAACGGCGCTACTGGCACCTTCAGGTTGTGTATCAATAACTACAATGCGGTGCCAGACCCCAACAGCGACTGCCCGACGGGCGTCATACTTTGCGACAAATCCTCCTTCAACGTTGAAAGCCTCGTAGGCACAGGTGCGCTTGACAATGAATTCGACCAGAACATTTGCATCCAAACGGAGTTTGCCTCTGCCTGGTACCGCTGGACTTGCAAAGATCCTGGTACACTGACTTTCAATATTACCCCAACAAATCCATCGGATGACATAGACTTTGCCCTTTTTGAGCTGCCCGCAGGCATCGATGATTGTGACAATAAAGTAAAGATAAGGTGTGAGGCAGCGGGTGAAACTGTAGGCGCACCCTTTTCGGAATGGGAGATTTGCACTGGCCCCACGGGCCTCAGCCTGGGTGAAACCGATACGGATGAGGCCCCCGGTTGTGCGGCAGGGCAGAACAATTACGTGGCAGCCATTGATATGATAGCCGGAAAAAGTTATGCGCTGATTATCAACAACTTCAGCAATACCGGCAATGGGTTCTCCATTGACTTCGGAGGCACGGGCACTTTTCTTGGGCCGACGGCCGATTTCAATTTTGCGCCAAGTACGGTCTGCACTAAACAAGACGTCACCTTCACGGATGCATCCAGTTCTGTGGACGGCATCACCAACTGGCAGTGGAGCTTTGGCCTTGGTGCCACACCCGCAACCGCAACCGGCGCCGGGCCACACAATGTATCATTCACCACCCCTGGCAATAAATCTATTGTGCTGACCATCACCAGCGGGGACGGCTGCATAGTCACCTTTATCCAGAACATTACGGTACTGCCTTCTCCGGAAGTTGATCCTGATATTATCTCAGACTACTGTGGGCCGGACGATGCGACCGGCGGTATCACCTTGACTCCTACTGGCGGGGCCCAGCCATACCTCTACAATTGGCAGGGTTCGGGTACTTTTTCACCTGACAGCACTTTGAGCGATCTCAATACAGGCCCCTATAATGTTACCGTTCAGGATGCCAATGGATGCCAACAGGCATTTAGTTTCGCCGTGCCGGAAGGGCTGAGCCTGGCCGGAGGGTGGAACCCCGTGACACCGCCTACCTGCAACGGCGATTCCGACGGCAGCATCTCCATTTCCCTGGACATTGCCAACTATCCCGTCACTTTTGATTTTGGAAATGGCCCTCAACCAGACAGTATTTTGGCCAATATTCCTGCAGGTACCTATAATGTTCTGGTGGTTGACAATGCTGGCTGTGATGGCTTATTCACCATCGTGGTTGACGATTTCTCCGTATTGTCCTTAGGCCTGGACTCGTTGGACATTAGTTGTTTCAGCCAACAGGACGGAACCATTACCGCCATACCGGCGGGCGGTGCCGGGGGCTATATCTACCAATGGAGTAATGGAGAGGCAACTTCCACCATTGACAGTCTGGCAGCGGGTATTTACGGCGTTACCGTGACTGATGAAAATGGATGTACTATTGAAGGAACGGCAGGAATCTCAGAGCCGCCTGAACTCGTCCTGTCGGTGAACGTGGTGGATGTGATCTGCCATGGCGATGCTTCCGGCGTGATTGTTTTTAATGCCATTGGCGGTACTCCTCCATTTGAGTACAGCGCCGATGGAATCAATTTTCAGCCTGATCCGAATGTGGGCAACCTGCTGGCAGGCAATTATAATGCGGTGGTCATGGACAGTCGGGGATGCCTGTTCGAGGTGGAGGATGTTATCGTCAATGAGCCTCCCCCGCTTATAGTAGAAGCAGGGCCTGATCAGACAATAGACCTTGGCTATACGGCCGACATCCGGGCGACAGTGGCACCGCTGTTCAGGCCCGTTACCATTTCATGGAACCCCTCAGCCACGCTTGATTGCACAGATTGCCTCGATCCAACTGCCATGCCTTTCGGCACCACTACCTACTACATTTCAATCATAGATGAAACGGCATGCACTGCCATTGATTCCGTCACCATCAATGTTGTCCTCAACAGGCCCATCTACATACCAAATGCGTTTTCTCCAAATGGAGACGGCATCAACGACTATTTTACGGTGTACGGCGGGCCTGCCGTTAAAGGCATCAGGGCCCTGAAAGTGTTTGCCCGTTGGGGCAACATGGTCTTTGAAGGCTACGACCTTACCATCAACAATGAGCCGATGGGATGGGACGGTACCTTTAAGGGGAAACAGATGAACCCCTCTGTTTTTGCCTACTTGGCAGAGGTGGAGTTCATTGACGGCGTAGTCGTGCTTTACGAAGGGGATGTAACCATTGTCAGGTGAAACTTGTAAATGGCAGCATGGCTGGTTGGAATCCTTTCTGTGCATTTTCCAAGAACTGCCGGCCTGTTTCTTCAATCGTGCGCTGGATGGGGGTATAGGTAAAAGAAGGAAAAGCCCTCAGCGACTTTTGATTGTCGTATATAAATGTGCGAGCAGATGCCCTGGCCGTTTGTTTGGTGATAAAAGGCGGCTTCCCGGTCAATTTTGACAGGAGCCAAGTAGCCCGCCAGGCAACTTCCCGAATGAATGGGCTGACCTCTGTGCCCGGTGCTTTCACCTGTAAGGTTTGGGCAATATCATACAGGACTTTTTTAAAGGAAAGGTTCTCCCCGTTCAATATAAACCGCTCGCCCTGAAGGTCACTTTCCATCAACAATATCATAAAGCGGGCGACATCCCTCACATCCACAAAACCACTACCTCCCTTCGGGTAAAAAGGAAGCCCCTTCCATATTTTCGAAAAAAACTGCCCGGTGCCCGTCCGCCCCTCCCAAAATCCGCTGCCCAGAACGTTGGAGGGGTTTACGATAGCTGCATTCAGCCCCTCTGCGATGCCCCGCCACACTTCCATTTCTGCAAGGTGCTTGCTGATGCCATAAGGTGTGTTCCACGCATCGCCCTTCCATTTGGTTTTTTCATCAATGTACGATTGTTCCTTCGTGCGCCCAATGGCTGCTATCGAGCTGACAAAAACCAACTTTTTGACGCCTTCTTCCAGGGCTATGTTCACAATATTGGCAGTGCCTTCCTGGTTGGTGCGCATCATTTGCCGGGCGTCTTTCGAGGCGAAAGACACCATGCCTGCACAATGATAAATGGTGGTTACCCCCTGAAAGGCTTGTTCGAGCGAGGGCAGGTCGAGCAGGTCGCCTTCCAGCCATTCCACACCAGGTGCCTCATCCCGCAATAATTCCATTGGGCTGCCTGGGCGTTTTAAAGCACGGATGTTCTGATAGCCTTTTAAAACGAGCAGTCTTATGAGATAAGCGCCAAGGAAGCCCGTGCCACCAGTGACCAGGGTAATATTGCCTTCCATAGGTTTATTGAATATAACTTGACAATGTTAACTTAGGGAAAATGATATGTGAAAAGGAAAAAGTAGAGGAGAGAGGTGTGTGTTATTTTTAATTTTTTGAAAAAAAAAACATACCTCTCTCCAAAAGTCTTTTTCCTCGTGCCATGAAAAACGGGGCAGCATTTCAAAAAAGGTAACTTAACATTGTCAAGATAATGTGAATGGTTTTGCGGAGGAAAATACCCCGCCGCCGCTAAGATGAGCCGCCGGCGAAAACAAGGGCAAAAGATAGGGAATAATGATGAACCTGATAGCCTGAAAACTGAAGGGCCTTTTGGGGGAAGGATGTAAAAAAAACCTCACTCCCGAAACCCAAGATTGGTTGCGAAAGCCAAGCCTGGGGAAATGGCCCTAAAGAGGCTGCTGTACTTTCTTTCGCTCCCAAGATTGACGAAGGGCAGCCGAAACAAGGTGCGACAATGAACGATAAAGGTTTAGGTTGGGAAAAAATGGGCGTTCTGACGGCTGTGTTCACTTTAAAGCTGCGCTGGCGAAGGCTGATGGTGCGTTTTTTTTAATCAATACCACTTTTTAGAACTTTTTTGGGTAGCAAAATTCGAGACGAGGATAATGCCACCACCAATAATAAATGCACCAGTAGCGATGTAAAGTAAAAGCATAAGTTTTCGGTTTAAAATTACACAATAAAATTACGTTATCTCAAAAGGAGATGCCTTCAATTGGTTTTCGCTAAAATAAAGGGCGAATATTGCTCAAATTATTTGAATCCTGACAATTTGGAGATGGGATAAAGTATGGGATAGGATGCTCTCTGTGTGTAAGGCGGGGCTAAGATGGGAAAAAAATAATAGCTATCCCAAAAATCGGAAGGAAAACTCAAAAAAGTGGTGACGTTTATCCTGATTAATAGGTAGCGATCAACCCTTACCATCGACTTCGAGCGGCTCGTTCATCACCTTGGATTGATGATTGATGGATTCCTGGTGGATTGTCTTCATTAAGTGGCCGATACATTCGTTGCTAAGCCCCAGGGCAACCCCTTTGCGCAACCCGTTTTCGAGGATGTCCCGCCAGCGTTGGGGTTGATAGATAGCGATGTTGTTTTCCCGTTTGTATTCCCCTATTTGTTCGGCGATTATCATCCGTTTGGCAAGCAATTCAAGAATTTTTTCATCAATATCATCAATGTCACTCCGCAACAACCTGAGTTTATAGAGCAAATCTTTGTCAGTTGCTATTGGCTTCCTGACGATAAGTTCCTCCACCATTTCGCCATAGTGGAGGGGTGTCACCTGTTGTTCTGGATCGCTCCAGGCCGAATCGGGGTCGGGGTGCACCTCGGTCATCAGTCCGTCGTAGTTCAGGTCGAGGGCCCGTTGCGCTACTTCCAGCAGCATGTGCCGGTTGCCACAAATATGGCTATGGTCGCAGATCATTTGCACGTCGGGGAATTGTATCTTCATCTCAATGGGAAGTTCCCATTGCGGAACGTTTCGGTATTTTACTTCGCCATATTTTGAGAACCCCCTGTGTACGAGGGCTATTCGGCGTATGCCTGCCTGGTAGATTCGTTCGATGGCACCTATCCAGAGTTTCAGGTCGGCGTTTACCGGGTTTTTTATCAAGATGGGGACATCCACGCCCCGGAGGGCATCCGCCAGTTCCTGGACGGAAAAAGGGTTAACCGTAGTTCGCGCACCGATCCAGAGTACATCAATACCGCAACCCAGTGCCAATTCGACATGTTGGCCGTTCGCTACTTCTGTTGTCACCCTTAGCCCGGTCTCTTCCTTAACCATTTTGAGCCAGTCCAGTCCTACTTTGCCGACCCCCTCGAAAGCCCCTGGTCGGGTGCGGGGTTTCCAAATGCCGGAACGGAAAAGGTCAATGCCCTGGCTGGCGAGGGCGCGGGCGGTTTCCAGCACTTGCTCCTCCGTCTCGGCACTACAAGGGCCGGCTATGAGGATAGGCCTTTTTTTTGTTTCAAAAACTGGTTGGAATTGCATGTGAGGCATGGCAGTTTTACGGCACAATGATGAGAATTTCCACGGAAAACAGCCTTGTTTCTATCCGGTTTGTTAAACAGGCTTTAAAAATGATGGAAAACGCAGCGGCTGTGGCGCTGCATACTTGGGCTGCCCCCCACTCGAACTTCGCCGCCTTAACACGTTGCCGATCAGAAGCCAATATGCTTTGGGCCGGGCAGTGATGAAAAGAGAAGGTAATTTATAACCCATCCCCGTCCAAAAGCGTTTATTTGTGATTAAAGATCGAAGGAAAAATAAAATGACTATTTTATTTTTAAAAAACCCCTCCATTGCTGGGGTTTTCATAATCAAAATGGTGAAGTTATTTTTTCATCGTTACTAAATTGGTGATGGCCAACACAAGGTTTCCCCAATCATTGATTCAAAATTTTTAGTAATCCATTACAATGAAGCATTTTATTAACTTCCTATTGCTGTTCTTCCTTGCCAGTAACCCAATATTCGCGCAACCGGACGCAACACCGGCCACCAAAAAATACGCCCCGGCCGCCGAAGAAAATTCCCTGCTTTGGAAAATCAGCGGGAAAGGACTGACTGCCGCCTCTTATCTATACGGCACCATCCACCTGATCGATGCTGAAAAATTTTTCCTGTCCGACAGTGCCAGGGCCGGTATTGACAAGGCCGGCATGGTGACCTTTGAAATCAACATGGAAGACATGATGGACATGTCCGCCCAAATGGGGCTGCTCCTGAAAGCGTTCATGGAGGATGGGCAAACGCTGGGCGACCTGCTCAGCGAAGAAGACTACAACCTGGTAAAGGAACATTTCGATAAAATCGGAATGCCCCTGTTCATGCTGGAGCGCATAAAGCCCATGTTCCTTACCGTGCTGGCCTCCGGCGACATGTCGCCCGATGCCCTTAATTCTGGTGAAATGGTTTCGTACGAAATGGAGATCATGAAACTCGCAGAAGAAGGTAAAAAGAAAATGGGCGGCCTCGAGACCATGGAGTTCCAGATGAGCGTGTTCGACAGCATCCCCTATAAGGCACAGGCCGAAATGCTGGTACAGAGCATCAAATCCACGAACGCTGGCGACGAGGAATTTGCCAAAATGATGGAACTCTACCTGAACCAGGATATCAACGGCATGGTAGAGATGATGGGCGACGAGGAAGGAATGGGCAACTACGAGGATCTCCTGCTGGTGACCCGCAACAAAAAATGGATACCCGTGATGGGGGAGATGATGAAGCAACATCCCACCTTTTTCGCAGTGGGCGCCGGCCACCTCGGCGGCGAAACGGGCGTCGTGGCCCTGTTGCGAAAAGAAGGCTATATCTTGGAACCCGTTAAATAAGCAGGGGCAAGGAATGGGCGGCACTACCTCCCTCCCTGTCCCCTAATCTACATGATTATGCCAGCCACCTTAAACATACCGACCACCTCCACACAGGAAATCCACCGATTGTTCGAGCTGCAGCGGGAATATCAATTCGATGTTGCCCGCACCACGGCCAAAGAGCGCATTGCGAAGCTAAACCGCCTGCTGGATGCCGTGATGCGTTACCGCCCACAGATGAAGGAGGCTATGTATGCCGATTTTAAAAAACCTCCTTTTGAAGTGGACGGTGTAGAGGTGTATCCCGTAACGGGGGCCATCAAACATACCCGCCGCCACCTGCGACGTTGGATGAGGCCAGAAAAAGTGCCGACCCCGCTTGCTTTTGCGGGCTCCACTTCCTGGATACACTACGAGCCGAAAGGGGTCTGCCTGATCATCTCTCCCTGGAATTTCCCTTTCAACCTCACTTTCGTGCCGCTCGTATCGGCCATTGCTGCCGGGAATTGTACCGTGCTGAAACCTTCCGAGTCCACGCCTCATTCTTCGGCCCTGATCAAAAAAATGGTGACGGAGATCTTTGACGAAAAAGAAGTGGCCGTGGTGGAAGGGGCCGTACAGGAATCACAGGAACTGCTGAGGCTGCCCTTCAACCACATCTTTTTTACCGGGTCGCCACAAGTAGGCAAGCTTGTGATGGCCGCCGCTGCGAAACACCTCGCCACCGTCACCCTGGAACTGGGCGGCAAATCGCCGACCATCATTGACGAAACAGCCGACCTTGCAACGGCCGCACAGCGCCTGGCCAGGGGGAAGTTTGCCAACAGTGGCCAAATCTGCATTGCGCCCGACTACGTCTTCGTCCATGAAAAGGTGAAGGATAATTTTTTGGAAGAATTTAAACAGGTCATGCAACAATCCTACGGCGACGACCCCCGGGCATCGGCCTCATTCGCCCGGATGGTCAACCCAAGGCAGTACGACCGGGTGAAAGGCTACCTGGAAGACGCCATTTCAAATGGTGCAAAAGTGGCGGCTGGTGGTAAAACCGATGATCGGGAACTGTACATCGAACCAACCGTGCTCACCAATGTGAACCTGGAAAGCGACATCATGCAGGAGGAAATTTTCGGCCCGCTGCTGCCCGTTATCCCTTTCCATGACCTGCAGGAACCTATTGATTTTATCAATGCCGGGGAGCGTCCGCTCACCCTGAGCATTTTCAGCAAAAATAAAAAAAACATCGAGCGTGTAATTTCAGTAACAAGGGCAGGCGGTACCTGTATTAACCACGCCCAACTGCATTTCTACAACCATGACCTGCCTTTCGGCGGCATTAACAACAGCGGCATCGGCCAGTCGCATGGTTGGTACGGTTTTAAGGATTTCTCCCACGCCCGATCTATCTACCGCCAGAACTTCTGGGGGCCCAGCGAGGCACTGAAAGCCCCCTATACCAAGCTGACGGAGCGGCTGATTGATTTTACGATCAAGTGGTTGTGAAGCCTTTCTCCGTTCCACAGTTTTAAGTTCCACAGTTTTCAGGCACTCTTTCGCCCAATCAACCATTGACTTCGTGACCTATTGACCAATGCTATCAAGACAGCTTCTATTCCGGATACTGCTGGTATTTATCCCGTTCCTTTCGCAGGCGCAGCCCTGCAGGGAAGTCAGCGCCTACTTTCCCAGTTGGAAATGGTACAGCCGCGGCCAACTCGTCAACCCAGCTACCATCCATTACGAGAATTACAGCACTATTATTTATGCTTTTTTCCAGCCCAACTGGGACGGCAGCATCTTGCCTTTCGACCCCTGGGCCGACAAAACTTTGCTTTTGGGGGAAATAGCCCCCGACATCCCAAGGAGCTATGGTAAGCGCAGGGATTTTGGGAACCCTTATTGGCACGATGACCAGAATTCTTTGGTAAAAAGGGCCCATGATAAGGGGGTAAAAGTCGTCATTTCTGTGGGGGGATGGACGATGTCCGATCAGTTTTCGGGCATCGCTGCCAACGCCGAAAAGCGACGCCGGTTTGCCCAAAGCTGCAACGATATGATCCGGATCTATGGCATTGACGGCATAGACATTGACTGGGAGTACCCTGGCTTCGTCACCAACGGTGGCTCACCTTCTGACAAGTATAATTTCACCTACCTGCTACAAACGATCCGGGATTCGCTCGATGCCCTCGAATTCCAAGTGGGCAGGCACCTGTCCCTTACGGCGGCCTTTGGGGTGGCACCGACCCGCATGGCAGAAATTGAATGGGCTAAGGTCACTCAACTGCTCGACCACATCAACCTGATGACCTACGACTTTTATGGGAACGGCTTCGCTACTACCAACCACAATGCCCCACTTTATTCCCCGGAGAAAGGACTTTCCGGTTTCGATACCCATAGCGCCGTCCACCACCTGATGGAGCAATACGGCGTGCCTTCCTGGAAAATCAACATCGGCCTGGCCTTTTATGGCAGGAGCTTGAAGACCAAGGGGGCCGCCGGGCTGCACGTATCCTCCCGCCAAACACCCGATGCCAGAACGTTTCCCGAGGATAGCGGAACCCCCATGTACTACAACATCCTCGCCCGGCAAGATCTTTTTCAGTACCATTGGGACAGCCTCGCCCAGGCGCCTTATCTGAAAGGGAAAGGGCTGAATACGTTTGTTACCTATGAAGATGAGCGCTCCATCGCCCAAAAAGCCAACTACATTATTGAGCAAAACCTGGCAGGCGCCATCATCTGGGACATTACGGGCGATTGTGTGGAGAGCCAACACCACCCAGGGCGGATAGAACGCACCCCGCTGGCCGATGCCTTGCTGGTGGCGCTTTGCCAGGAAGATACGTATCTGGCCAACCTGGAGTCGGCCCGGAGAAACCAACCTGAATTGCTTCCGCCCACTAACTTTTTTGTGACCAGGAATGCGTTTGCACCGAGGATTGCCCACGAGGCCCAATTGTCCAAAAAAGAGAAAAGGAAGCTGAAAAGGAAGCAGAAGAAGCTGGCAAAAATGGGGCAACGGGCTGTCTATTTTGATACGGGCTGGTAGCACATCCGGTAGTTTTCTGATTTAGGCTGTCCTGTTGTCCAGCATTTACGCCGATCTAAAACTTCCGCCCATTTTGCCTTTCAAAAACAACAGGCGCAAGCCCAGTACGAACACCAGCACCACTACCAGCGGGACATACTCATATTCCGTCAATGCCCTTTTCAAATAGCTTCGGAAGAAAATGATCCAAATCCAGTAGCTGCCCACCGTATGCAGTGCCTTCCAATGTTGCCTGGAGAGGTGTTTTGAAAATGCCGGAAAAGAAGTGAGCAGCATCAGCACCACAAAAAAGTAGGCCAAGCCACCGCCGAGCAAGGAACTTGTTTTGGCCAGGTTGAAAACCGGATGGAAGTATTGCTGTAAAATGAGCAGGAAACACAGGTGGATCAGGTGGACAACGGCGAAGGAAATCCCGAAATATTTCCGGTTCATCAACAACCAAAACGAGAAGGAATTTTTCATCCAGCGGTGAAAGGCCGATGCACCAAAGGCCATGCAGAATAAAACGGCCGCAATCCTTGCCGATATACGGATGGCTTGCCGGGTGGAAGCTTCATCAAAGCTGCCAAACGTAAAGAGCAGGATGAAATAGAGCAGGGAAAGCCCAACGGTAAGACGGAAGATGTTCCAGTGCCAGATGCCTTTAGTGGAAGTAGATGGTGCATTTTCCATGTTGTTGAAGTTTGCCCAAAGAAAAGCAAGTTGGGTCGAAAAGCCGTAACAACAAGGAATAATCCAAAGCTAAAACAGGCTTTCCTTCTTGCCGTTGATTCAAAGAAACCAAATGTGCCCCACTCACACTTGTGTAAAATTTTGTTTTACTCCCCAAAGCAATTACCTTTGCCCGGATTTTTTCGAGGGTAGCTTTTATACTTTTTTTTGAAGAAAAAGATCCTCTTTAAATCTTTTGAAATCAGCTTTTTAGAAATTATTTTTTTTCAATTCTGTAACATCCGTACCGGAATGTCACGTTGAAGCTGGCGGTGGCATTTTATCTGTAAACAAGAAAAATATAGTAAGGCACATGGCTCTGATCAGTCAAATACGTAAACAGAAGTGGTTGTTGGTAGGCTCGCTGGCCGCAGCATTGTTCTTGTTCATCGCAATGCTGATGTTCGACAACCCGAACCAAAGCTTCTTCGGCGGCAGCCAAACCCTGCTCGGCGACATCAATGGGCGAAAAGTGGATTACCGGGAGTTCAGCCAGGTACACGAAATGCTGTACCGCAACGCTGGCGGCGACGGTTTCAGCGACCGTACTTCCCTTTGGAACTATTTTGTGGACGAAGCCATCGTGGAGCAAGAGGCACAGGCACTCGGCCTCGGCGTGAGCAAAACGGAACTGCTCGAACTACAGTTCGGGGACGACCGCAGCAGGCTCAGCCCTATTATTTCCAGCCGTTACGTCAACCAAAGCACCCAACAACTGGACAGGGAACAGCTTAACCAATTGAAAGACATCATCACCTCCGGCAAGGTGGATCAGATGATCTCCGAAAACAAATTGATTCCGGATTTTAAATACCGCTGGGCGCACCAGGAGAAAGAAGTCATCAAAGACCGCCTCCAGACCAAGATCACCAATATGGTGGCCAAGGCCATGTACACCCCCACCTGGATGGCCGAAATGATCGGCAACGCCCAGGGCGAAACGATTGATTTCCTGTACGTACAGGTGCCCTTCGATGAAATCCAAAATTCGGAAGTAACCCTATCCGACGACGACTTCAAGGCTTATTTCAACGAAAACAAAAACCAGTTCAAGCAGGATCAAGAAACCAGGAAAGTCGAGTACGCTGTGTTCAACGTGCTGCCTACTGCAAAGGACTCTGCGGACATCCGCCAGCGTATCGCCGACCTGGCGGTGCCCTTCGCCGAGGCCGAGAACGATTCCCTGTTTGTAGAAAACAACTATGGAACCATTGATGCGGCCTATTTTAAAAAAGATGCGCTCAGCGCCGCCATTGCTGATACCATTTTTAAAATGGCCAATGGCACCGTGTATGGCCCGTACCTGGACTTGAACACTTATAAGGCCGTAAAATTGCTGGATAAAAAAGTCATTCCAGACTCCGTGAAAGCTAGGCACATCCTGCTAAGGGCAGAAGATCAGAATGGTGCCATCGCAGCCAACAAGACCATTGACAGCCTTAAAGCGCTGCTGGAAACAGGTGCGGCCACCTTTGATTCCCTGGCCGCCAAATTCAGCCAGGATCCCTCCAACGCCTCCAAAGGCGGCGACCTGGGCTTTTTTGCACCCGGCACGATGGTAAAACCCTTTAACGATGTGGCATTTTTCGAGGCAGAAATAGGAAAGGTTTACAAGGTATTCACCCAGTTCGGCATCCACTTGATAGAAGTGACCGACCGGAAATTTGGCAGCAATCCCGAGTCCTCCGTTAAAGTCGCCTACCTGTCGCAGGACATCATCCCCAGCCAGGCTACCCAGGATGCCGTGCGGGAAGAGGCGCTGCAGCTACAGGAAGAAAACACTACACTGGAAGCACTTCGCAAGTCAGCTGCTGCCAAGGGCATTGATATGGAAACCTCGCCAGCCCTAAAGCGCAACGATTATGCGGTAGGCAGCCTCGGTGCCGGACAGGGTTCCAGGGAACTGGTCCGTTGGACATTTGGCGTAGATCCCAGCACCAAGCCACCCAAGGTTGGCGACGTCTCCCCAGAAGTTTACAGCTTCCAAAACCAGGGTGAATTTTACGTGAGCAAATATGCCGTGGCTGGTTTGAAAAGCATCCGCCCAGCAGGCATCCCTACATTCGCCGAAGTGAAAGACGAAATCGAGCCGCAGGTAATCAACCGGAAGAAAGGGGAAATGATAAAAGCCAAAATGGCCGGAAAAACTGATTTAGGCTCCATTGCAGGCAGCTTCTCCGTGCAGGTGGACACAGCCACCAGTGTTTCCTTTGCCTCAGCGTTTATCCAGAAAGCAGGGGCTGCCGAACCAAAAGTGGTAGCCAAAGCCTTCAAGGTGGACCTGAACCAACTATCAGAGCCCCTGGTCGGTAATACTGGTGTCTTTGTAGTGAAACCTACCAACAAGCCACCTGTTTCCAGCGCCGCCAATATTGCCCAGGTGCGCCAGTCGAGCCAGGCGACTACCCGTGGCACGGCAAGGGCCAGGTTGATCCAAAGTTTGCGCAGCAGTGCCGATATAGAGGACAACCGCTCGAAGTTCTTTTAAGCGAACTTCACTACTTATGCCCGCAAAAAAAAAAGCGGATGTGGGAAAAACCACATCCGCTTTTTTTTTTGCGGGCTGCCCACCAATCAGGGCTTAAGTTTTTTATTGATTAAACGGTGCTATTTGTTTTTGCGATCAGGTTTTCCAGGTAGCATATCAACAGCCTTATCCCGAATGCCGTAGCACTTTTTTGCGAGGAAAACTCTGAATCGCCTACGGCCACGCCGGCAATGTCAAGGTGGGCCCAGGCAGGGTGATCCTGTATAAATGCTTCGAGGAACTTGGCCGCCGTGATGGCGCCCGCAGCAGGGTTGCCGCTGAAGTTTTTCAGATCTGCCACATCGGATTTGATTTCTCTTTTATAGTCGTCCCAAAGCGGCAGTTGCCAGAGGCGTTCGCCCGTTAATTGTCCTGCTGCCAGCAGTTCGGCTGCCAGCTCATCGTTGTTGGAAAAAAGCCCACCGGCGTAGGTGCCAAGGGTTCGGATGCAGGAACCCGTCAAGGTGGCGAGGTCAATCATGACGTCTGGCTTGAAGTTCCTGGCGGTATAGGCCAGCCCGTCGGCAAGTATCAGCCTTCCTTCGGCATCGGTGTCAATGACTTCGATGGTCTTTCCATCGTATGATCCTATCACGTCGCCGGGGCGGATGGATTTGGCGTCCACCGAGTTTTCAGTAGCGGGCACCACGGCGGTCAGATGAAGGGGCAGTCGAAGCTTGGCGGCCATTTCCATCGTGCCCATCACAGCGGCAGCGCCGCCCATGTCGCTCTTCATGTAGTGCATATTGGTAGAGGGCTTGATGGACAGTCCGCCTGTGTCGAAAGTGACGCCTTTTCCCACCAGCCCCACTTTTTTCAAAACAGTACCATCCTTGGGCTTGTATTCCATGATGATAAAAGTGGGCGGGTTTTCGCTGCCCCGGTTTACGGCCAGCAGGGCGTGCATTCCCTGCGCTTCTATTTCTTCTTTGTTGAGCACTTTCACGTCATAGCCATACTTTGCCCCGGAAAGGGCTGCCCATTCCGCCATCGTTTGGGGGGTCTTTTTATTGGCGGGGGCATTGACGAGGTCAAAAATTTCCATTTGGGTATGCGCAAGGGCAACGCCCCTATCGATGGCTGCCTTGGCAGCTTTTGCCTGGCTGGATGAAACATACAGATGGAGGGAAGCATCATTATCATTAAATGCCTGGTCGTTGCCCGCTTCCTTTTTGGTCTTGTACAGGCCTATGTCGTACAGGCCCAGCAGGATGCCGTTCACCGCAGCTTCCATCCAGGGGATGGTATGCCCATTGTCAGTAGTATGCAGGAAATCTATACCGAGATCGGGAGGCAAGTTGGATTTACGGTTGAAAACAAATGAACGGAAAGCGGCAAGGACGTCCTTAACAGCGGGTTTTTCGCCAAGGCCCAATAAGAACAGGCGTTTGTTTTCCTGGCCTTCCTCCATGTATAGAGTCTGCACCTCTTTGCTCGCTGCTTTGAAATCGGACTTGATGAGTTCGAACGGTGCCTGGGTTTTTTCGGCAACGAAACTAAAGGCACTTTCGAGATCTGTATTTTGGGCGACAGGGACAATGAGTGCCTGAGGCAAACTTGCTATTTGGTGGTGAAGGGAAATTTTCATGTTGCTCAACTTTTTGGAGGCCCTTGTTTTTTTTGTCCCCGCTGCGGCCTATCAATTACGGTCGGCAGGCCGTTGAGTTTCAACATGTTTTAAAAGAATATAGCTCTATAAAAAATTGAAACTCAGCTAACAAGCTAAATATTTGGTTGCCCGGAAATTGGACGCAAAGATAAAGCGGGAAGGGGGAAAAAGTAAATAGATTCGCTTTTATCGGTCCCTTCACGAAAGTACATCGGCCCTTTATCTGGAAGCTCGTTTCGGCTTATATTGTTACGCTTACAGTTGTTGTGGAAATTTGCCGGGTTGAAAGTCTAACTTTGTCGGGAGGATTCAGTACTTAAAGGAAGCGTCCAAAGTTATTGATTTTTGTAAATTTATTTGGGAAAAATTGGTGGGCAGTAGATGGCTGACGGTAAAAGCACCGCCGTCCGCCGACCACCGTCCATCGCCGCCGTAAAATGAAACACATCGCCATTTTTGCCTCTGGAACGGGCAGCAACGCCAAAAAAATAATCGGGCATTTTAAACACCGCCGCGATATTTCCGTAAGCCTGCTGGTGTCGAACAAAGCCAATGCACCCGTCCTGGAAACAGCCCGGGAAAATGGCATCCCAACCCTGATCATTGACCGGAGGAATTTTTACCACTCAGAAGATATTTTAAAAATATTTAATCAATATTCTATTGATTTTGTGGTATTGGCGGGCTTTTTGTGGTTAGTGCCGACATACCTGGTGAGGGCGTTTGAAGGGCGGATTGTCAACATTCACCCCGCACTATTGCCCAAGTACGGCGGCCAGGGAATGTACGGGATGCACGTTCACGAAGCGGTTTTTAAAAACAAGGAAACCGAAACCGGTATCACCATCCACTATGTGAACGAGCACTATGACGAGGGGGCCATCATTTTCCAGGCACGCTGCCCGGTAGCCCCCGACGATACGCCCCAAACCATCGCCAAAAAAGTACTGGAACTGGAACATCGCCATTTCCCTCAAATTATTGAAACCCTACTCCATGATCCTGCGGTTCAAGCTCATCCCAAATACTGACTGCGGGTCATATAACACGAAGTTTGAAATCGTTGGATATTGTTTGAAATCGTTTGACATTGTTTAGCCAACTGAAAATTAGCGAAGCATGGCGATTTCAAACTTTCTCCGGCAAATTCAAGCAAATTCAAATGGACTTTAATAAGGCAATTATTATGAAAAATCCCATTCTTTTTACCGTGTTGCTGGCACTCTTTTGTGCGGCCAACCTACATGCCCAGGACAAACTGAGCTGGAAAAAACACGTCAAGCTGGCTGAGCAGCTCTTTGAGAAAGCCCAGTATGCCGACGCCGGCGAGCATTACCGGGCTGCCTGGAAGCAGAAGACGAAAAAACAGGAACTCATCTACAAAGCGGGCGAGTGTTTCTATACCATCCGCGACTACCGGAATGCTGTTGACTGTTGGAAAAACGTCAAAGACGAAAACAATACCTATCCGTTGATAGGCCTGCGCTATGCCCGCAGCCTCAAGCAAAACGGCGAGTACGAAGCCGCCAGCAGCGAACTGGTCAGTTTCCTGGGCAAGTACCAGGGCTCGGACAAGGTCACCGTGACCCAGATCGTGCAAAACGAACTCAGGGGCTGCGAATTGGCCGCCCAATTGGCCGTTAACGGCGGGGACAAAACTGCTACCATCGAACACCTGAGCAGCAATGTAAACACACCGGAAACAGAATTCGCCCCCTTCCCCTTCGGCGACGAGGCGCTGTACTATTCCTCTACAATGGGCAAGCGGGCCGGCATCTACCGCTCCCTGAAGGTAGGCGGCGAATGGGGCAAATCCACCCCCATTGAAAATTTCCCGGTCATCGAAAACGACCATTTCTGCAATGGCTCGCTTTCGCCCGATGCCAGCCGCTTCTATTTCACCATCTGCAAATCCGTTGAAAACTGGGGCGGCCTCACCACCCAGTGCGAGATATACGTGACCCGCCGGGTAGGCAAGACCTGGACTGCCCCAGAGCGGCTGCCCGACTATGTGAACGAAGCGGGTGTTTCCACCACTCACCCGTTTGTGGTTCACGACAACAACACGGAAATCCTGTACTTTTCCTCCAACCGCAACGGCGGCAACGGCGGCATGGACATCTGGTACTCGACCCGGGAACTGAACAGCAATGCCAATGATTTCACACTGCCGATCAATGCTGGCTCCCGCATCAACACCATTGGCGACGAAATTACGCCCTACTACAACCAGGTGGAAGGAACGTTGTATTTTGCCTCCAACGGCCAGGTCTCCATCGGCGGTTTCGATGTGTTCAAGGCCAACGGGGCGAGATCCCGCTGGGACAAAGCAGAAAATGTAGGCACACCCATCAACTCCAGCGCGGATGATTTCTTTTTCATCAAAACCACCTCTGGCAAATCGGGCTTCGTGGTCTCCAACCGCACTTTTGGCATGGAAAAAATTACCACCACCAACGAAGATATTTTTGAGGTGCTGTACAACAAGCCCAGCAAGCAATGGGTGGCCCGTGGTGAGGTGTATAGTAAATCCAGCAAGGAGGTATTGCCAGAAGCGGAGGTAGCCCTCTACGAAATGGATGGCAGTGGCCAACGCCGATTTATTTCAAAAATAAAGACGAACAACGGCGCCTATGAATTCCTGGTAGAACCGTCCAAACGATACAGCCTTGAGGCCATGATAGATGGTTATTATCCATCCAACTACGAATTCGATACGAACGATTATGTCAACTTCGACGACTTCGGCGCACCGATTTTTCTGGAACCTTACTACAATACCGTCCATGATGAACCGGTGGCCATGAAGGAAGATACCAACATCACTGGGCAAAAAGTGGCCATGAAGGAGACGATGCCGCCTGCAGCGCATAAAAACGAAGCGCCTAAAAAAGAAGAAGTGCTTCCAGAGCCAGCCATCGCCAAGGAGGAAGCGGTGAAGGCCAAACCTGCCGAGCCGAAGAAGGTAGAGAAAACCACCGCTGCGCCTGCTTCCACAGGTACGGTGTACAAAATCCAGATCATTGCCCTGTCCAGCTTCAACCCCAACCAGTCCCGCTATTCTAAAGTCAAGGACATTGCCCGGATTGACACGGAATTCATCACCGATCGTAAACTGTACCGGGTGATGCTGGCTGACTACAATTCCATAGAAGAAGCCCAGGCCGACCTCGACAAAGTAAAGGGCATGAAGGACTTCAGCGACGCCTTTATTGTGGAGTACAAAGACGGGGAGCGGGTGAAGACTTATTGATTTTCTGGTTTAAAAAATACAAAATGGGAAGCCCGGTCAGCGATTCGCTGTCCGGGCTTTTTTATGTTTGGAGACACCCTGGCGTTACTCCCCGCCCACCGTGAATTCACGGATCATGATCGCACCGCTGGTCTTTAAGTTGGAACTGACGATGACCACCTGCTCTCCCGTCCCATCATCCACAGAGACGGCAATGGTATTGGGCGAGATGCTGCCGAGGTTCATGGCATGCAGGATGATATAGTTGACAGGCTTTTCCAGTTTCACAATGGTCTCGTGCTTGCTGCGGGCCACACGGTAATTTTTCAGGATCATTTCGCCGTTGAGAAAAAGGGTGCACACATCGCCGTCCACCGTGCCATTGTCCCACACCCGGATTCGGATGGTTTTGTTTTTCACTTCCAACACCCGCTCTACGTCCACCTCCCTTTTCTGTTTTTTTTCGTACTCCACCACGGCAACGGGTTTGGCCGGGGCGGCCTCCTGGCTGCTGGTCTGGGGGGCGGGCATCATTTCTTCCTTTTTAAAAACAGGTTTTTCGACATATAATTTGCCTGGGGCGCAGGCGCCCGTTTCCAGTGAATACCCTTCTATGTAGCCCTTCCAATCGCCTGCCAGGGAAAGGCGGTTTTCTTCTTGTTTGAAAAACAAACTACCTGATTTGATGCACCACCGCCAGGAAGGGACCGATTCTTCCAGGATGGCCGTTTCCTCAAAATCCAACTGTCCGGTTTTTTCGTCAAATGTCCAATGAAACTGGTGAACAGCGTTCCCGCCTTCCCCGTCGGAAGTAATGTGCGACGTGCCCTTGCCCGCTTCTTCAAATTTCATTTCAAAGTAAAAACCGTAGTCCCGGTCGCTTTGTGTGAGGTAGCCGGCCCATTTGCCTGAAATAAGCGGTGGATGGTGGACGGTGGACGGTATATTTTTCCCGTCGCCAACTATAGGCTGCCGACTGTCACTTGTCATCCCGGAAGGCGCCGACTGCTGACTGAGGCTGATCTTCCCCGGCGTACAGCCCTGGGCCTCCCACCGGCCTTCAAGGGTAACCGTTCCGTTGCTTTCAGACTGCGTGAGGCGGATGTGCTTGAGGCACCATCTGGCGCCGGGCGGTTCGAATTGATTGACTTCCTGCAGGGCAAGTGTTTGTCCGTCCCAAATGCCGCCAACCTCAAATTTTGCCACCGTGCCTGTTTTGCTTACGGAGGTGGCTATACCGTTCACTTTGTTATCCATTTGGGTCAAATCCAACCGGTATTGATAAGTATCGGACTTGCCATCCTGGGCTACTTCACCCTGCCAGGTTCCGGAGAAGTCCTGCGAG
The DNA here is from genome assembly GCA_020636005.1 of Lewinellaceae bacterium. Lineage (GTDB taxonomy): Bacteria > Bacteroidota > Bacteroidia > Chitinophagales > Saprospiraceae > UBA6168. Next base: position 2,169,876 of record JACJYR010000001.1, on the reverse strand, counting down.
CAGAGGTAGTTTGAAAAAAGAAGTAGGGCCAGCAACAATGGGTACAGTCGTTTCATTTCTAATGGTCTAAATAAGGATGTTTTATAAAACAACGATAAAATTACAAGTAAAGCCTGCAATGGCTTCCTGGAAGAGGGGCAATTAATTGCGGCAGAAAATTTTTGGGCACCAAAGTGATAAATGGGCACTGCTGACATAGGATGGGATTTGTCCGTGTTCTTACTTTTATGCAATAGACAAGGGTATCTCCCGCTGTTTTGGCCTGGTGCAAAAGGTTATTTCAGGCAATGGGCTTTTTTCCAACCAAAAAGAAGCTTAATTTTGAAATTCTTCAAATTTCCAATAGCTAAGCTGTTACCCATCTTTTTCACATTTTCGTTCTTTGACAAATCGTGTGGAAAAAGGAAAACCGTTAAAACGGTTTTTGGCATAAGCCATAGATTATCAACCCACGACTTAAGTCGTGGGTTAAAAGACAGCTATTTTGTTTAGCCGTTTTAACTGCTTTACACACGATTTGTCAAAGAACCCACATTTTAAAACTCCCAATCATGAAAAATCGAATTTTACCTATCTGCTTTTTTGCCAGCCTTTTCTTCGCTTTTACGGCCTGCCAGAAAGAGTCCGTTTCAACCAATATTCCATCACAGCCCCAAACGCCGGAGGATTACCTCAACGGACTCGGCCTGTCGGTCTTCTTCCAGTACGACTACCAAAACGAGGCGACCGGTGAATATTTTGGTTGGTTCGTGGACAACACCGGGGCCGTCAAGACCTATCAATTGCAAAGCGCCGCAGAGGCATCTGCACTGGGGGAAACCGGCACCTGGACGCCGGAGCAACTGAGGCGGCTGTACAACTGGGCCAAAGATACCCGCTACCGCCTGGCCGCCGGAGATTTGGTACCCATGGTGCGGCGCATCCGAGCAGCCTCGGAGGGGAGAATTTCTGACAGGGTGGACAACAATGACCGCACCGGGCGTGGTACGTTCAGGGCCTTTTTGTTGGAGAAAAGGCAGGTACAGCAGCAGGAAAACGGCGGCGCACAAGGCGGCTGCAATTCCTCCCACAGCAACGGCAACCAGTACCCGGCTACCGTCGAGGAAGTTAAATTGGTCACGTTGAAAATAAACGGTTCCTACGACCAGGAGAACCTCAGCGAAGACGCCCGGGCCATTACCCGCTGGCTGGAAGGCATTGCGGATAGTGCCGGTTTGTAAAACCATTTTATAAAAAATGGGCTCTTTGACAAATCGTGTGTAAAGCCGCTAAAACGGCTAAATATAATAGCTGTCTTTTAACCCTCGACTTAAGTCGTGGGTTGATAATCAATAGCTTATGTCAAAAACCGTTTTAACGGTTTTCTTTTTTCACACGATTGGCCAAAGAACGAAAAATGAAAAAGGGGCACCCGACCTTGGCCGGATGCCCCTTTTTTGCTGCCAACCCCTACCTCACGGCTTCCCTTCCTTCCCGGCCCCCTTTGCACCAGGCGGGCAGTTATCCTGGATAAACTTCGTACACATGGTACCCAAATGGAGAAAAGTACCCTGTCCTTCCCTCATGCTGTGCGAACGGTTGGGGTACGCCATGTACTGAAATTGCTTGTTGTATTTCACCAATTCATTCACCAGCATTTCGGCATTTTGAAAGTGGACATTATCGTCGCCGGTGCCGTGGACGAGCAGCAGGTTGCCTTTCAGGTTCCTGGCGTAGGTCAATGCTGAACCTGCAACATAATCTTCCATATTTTCCTGGGGCAGGCCCATGAAGCGCTCGGTGTAGATGTTGTCGTACAGCAGCAGGTTGGATACAGGTGCGACGGCGATGCCCGTTTTATAAATTTCCGGGTAGCGGAACAACAGGTCGAGCGTAGTAGAGCCGCCGCCGCTCCAGCCCCAAACGGCCACCCGGCTGGTGTCCACATAAGGCCATTGCAGGATTTGTTTGGCGGCCTGTGCCTGGTCGTAGGAGGTGACCTGCCCTACTTTACGGTAAACAGCTTTCCGCCAGGCCCTGCCCTTGGGCAGCACCGAACCCCGGTTGTCAACACTGACGTAGAGGTAGCCTTCTTCTACCAGGTCGCCGTTGTAAAGCCCAAAGTTGCGGCCACTGTAAGCGTCCCGAACGGTAGAAGTGCCAGGATAGCTATACACATAGAACATGAGGGGGTATTTTTTCGACGGGTCAAAATCTTTGGGTTTTTTGACCCAGGCATTCAACTCAACCCCCTCGTCCGTCGTAATGTTGAAAAATTCCACATTTGATTTGGCCTTCCCGGACGGGTCGAAATTTTTCACCAAATCCTCCTGCCCTGGCAGCGGCTTGTGATCCGGCAGGCTGACCCAGCTTTCCATTGATGGTGTATAGTAATTTGAAAACTCATCCTGGGCATATTTGCCATTAGGGGAAATGGTGTAATTGTGTGTACCTTCCAACTTGGCGGGCGTTATTTTCTCAGCTTTGCCTTTTCCATCCAGCGTGACGTGGTATAGGTATTTTTGCAAAGGATTGTCGGGGGAAGCATAAAAATAAATGCCCTTTCCTTTCTCCTCGATGAGCGCCGTTTCGATGACATCATAATCCTCTTTGGTGAGCAGGGTTTCCGTCTTCCCGTCCCGTGAGACCAAATACAAATGCCGCCAGCCGTCCTTCTCGCTCACCCAGATGAAGCTCTGCCCGCCGTTCACCCAGTCCCAGCCAATCTGCTCGTCGCTCCATTCGCTCACATGGGCCACCCAGGCTTCGTCGCTTTCCTGGTAGATGGTTTTAACTTGACCGGTTTGGGAGTTACAGAGCATGAGCTTGCTCTCGTTTTGCTTTCGGTTCATTTGCTGCAGGATGATTTCCTTGCCGTCCGGTCCCCATTCCATGCGCACGATATAGTGTTGCTGTGGGTCGCCTGGGGTGTCCATCCAGGTTGTTTTACCATCCGCAATGCCAACCACGCCGATGCGGGCGGGAGAAGGCGGATCGCCCACTTTCGGGTACTCGACGGGGACGATTTGGCTGTAAACAGAATCCGTATTGTTGACCATATAAAAATCACGCACCTGATTGGCGTCGATCTGCCAATAGGCGATGTGCTTGCTGTCGGGTGCCCAGCGGAAGCCGTCGCGCAGGGAGAACTCCTCTTCGTACACCCAGTCGAAGGTGCCGTTGATAAGCTTTTTGGTGCCTTTGTCATCGGTCAGTTTTTTGATGGTGCCGCTGGCCAGGTCTTCCACATACACGTTGTGCTCGCTCACATAGGCGACCTTGCTGCCATCGGGCGCTATTTTGGCAAACATGAGCGACGACTCTGGGCGGCCCTTGCCCAGTTGGCTGAGTTTTTTGGTTTGTAAATCCAGCACCCAATAATCGCCACGTGTCTTGTAGCGCCACACATAATCGCTGTTGGTGTAAATGAGCAGCTTTTTGCCATCGTCGCTAAAGGTGAAATTTTCGATGGCCAACGGCTTTTCTCCATCTTCAGGTTTAAACACGTCTTCATTGAGGAAAACCGTTTTTTCGAGGCCGGGCAGCATGTACTGCACGATGCCTTCTTTTTCATGGGTGAAATAGCTGTTGCCATCTTTTGCCCACTGCATGTCCTGGGCGAGGAGGGAAAAGGTGAATATTTGAACGATAAGAAAAAAGGAAATACGGTAAATGCCGGATAAAAACTTCATGATAAGGATTTGAATTTTGTGAAAAACTAAAGCGCCGTGAAGATAGGATAGAAACGGGAAACGTGATGGAGGTTGATGGGATATTGGCCAGCATAGGATTGTGTCTTTGCCCTACTTTGCTAAGTTCTTCCGAAAGGACAGGAGCGACTTGTTCCATGTTCACTCTCGGCGAAGGGCCCTGGCATACTGCATTGACAATGCCCTGCAATCTTGCCTCGATATTTCAAAGAACTTCAATTCAAATTCGCCTTAGGAAAAGTGTACGGCAGAGAATTTATGGGCGATACTGACGGAAAGGATTTAGAATGCAACGGTGATTTAGATGCAAACGTCCACTTTTGGTTCAAACCGATAAAAATCAAGGTGAAGAAGAATTAGAAGCTGTTGTTATCAAACAGGAAAAAATAGTGAAGGGCCAGATAGGATTTGCTGAGGGGCGGGCTTTGCCTAAAAATTAAGGTAAAGTCAGCCAAAGCCCTCAATCAATTCATCGTTATTATATTGATATATCAGAAGTTGGAATAGCACAACAGTCACCAATAGAATAGTAGCCCCTTATAGGGCATCGCTACGGGCAGCAAATGCGGCAAGATGCAAAGTATGCCAATCCATACTATTGGGCCGGTTTTGTGATGATGTGAAGGAGTGTTGCCCAGCGATTGTTGAAAAGCCTCACCCCCGCCTCCCCTTCCCAAACCTTCCTGCCCCCTGCTCCACATGCTCGATAATGGCCCCGGCAATATCCACGCCCGTGGTGCCCTCGATGCCTTCCAGGCCGGGCGAGGCGTTCACTTCCATCACCAGGGGGCCACGGTTGGAGCGCAGCAGATCCACTCCGGCGATGTCGAGGCCCATCAGGTGGGCCGCTTTCAGTACGATGGCTTTTTCGTGGTGGGTCAGTTCTATCATGGAAGAAGTAGCGCCCCGGTGCAGGTTGGAGCGGAACTCGCCCTCCGCTGCTTGCCGGTACATAGCCGCCACCACTTTTTTGCCCACCACAAAGGCCCGGATATCGGCCCCTCCCGATTCGGCGATGTATTCCTGTAAAATGACGGGCTGGTCCAGTTTGAAAAAAGACTCCACTACGGAAATGGCCGTCTGGCGGCTCTCTGCCAGAATGACCCCGACGCCATGCGTGGCTTCCAGCAGTTTGATGATAAGGGGCACTCCACAGAATTTGTCAATCAGCGATGGCACGTCTTCCACCGCCCCGGCCATAAAGGTTTTTGGCACGTCCAATCCAGCCGCCGAGATTTTTTGCAGGCATTTCAACTTATCCCTTGCCATGATGAGTGCCTCAGAACGGGTGGCCGTGTAGATGCCCATGAGCTCGAACTGGCGGATGACCGCCGCCCCATAGTCTGTCACCGAAGCGCCGATGCGGGGGATGAGTGCATCCATGCCAATGAGCCGGGTGCCTTCATAGATCACCTGCGGCAGCCCCCGCTCAATGACGATGTGGCAGCGCTGGTGGTCAATCACCCGCACATAGTGCCCCCGGTTGCGAGCCGCCCGGAAGAGGCTCTGCGTGGAGTAGAGGCCGGCGCCCCTGGAGAGGATGGCAAGGTTGAGCATCATATCAGGTCTTTGTTGGTTGTTCGTTGTTCGTTTGCAAAACAAATAAAAGATAGGCGGAAAGATCAATGTTTTTGACTTTACATCAAATCCACCTGGGCGGGCGATTGTGGGGATTATCGGATAAACAGCTTTCCGAAAGTTGTGGAGCTTTCGGAAAGCTGTTTAGCGGAGAAACATCTACCTTGCCGCCAAAGCACCTCACGCAATGAACGAAACGAAAACAATTGTCCGCAACGACCCGAAAGTCATCAATGGCTGGGCCTTTTTTGATTGGGCCAATTCGGCCTATGCACTTGTCATCACGGTGGCCATTTTCCCTGGGTATTTCATGTCCGTCACCGACGACCACTTCGACCTGCTCGGTATCAACATGACCGATAGCGCCCTGTATGCCTTTGCAGTGTCGGCAGCCTATCTGCTCATTGCGGTGGCTTCACCCTTCCTCTCCGGTATAGCGGATTATGGAGGCAGGAAAAAATGGTTCCTGCGCCTGTTCACCACCGCCGGTTCGCTGGCCTGCATTTCCATGTATTTTTTTACGGGCATGAGTACCCTGCCGCTCGGCACGGTGGCCTTCATCCTGGCCACTATCGGTTTTGCCGGTGGGCTTGTTTTCTACAACGCCTACCTCCCCCTCATTGCCACGGAAGATCAGTATGACCGGGTGAGTGCCAAGGGGTTCAGCTATGGCTACATTGGCAGCATCATGCTGCTGATTACCAACCTCGTGATCATTACCTATTATGAGCAGTTGGGGTTCAGGGAGCAGAGCATGGCCGTGCGACTGGCCTTTGTGATGGTTGGCCTATGGTGGATTGGGTTCGCCCAGATTCCCTTTCGCCGCCTGCCCGCCGACCGGCCCGACCCGCCGGGGGCCAATTTGATAAAAAAGGGTTTTGAAGAATTGAAGAAAGTATGGCGTACCTTACAAGGGCTTACGAACACCAAGCGCTTCCTGCTGTCTTTCTTTTTCTACAATGCAGGGGTTCAGACGGTGCTTTTCCTGGCCTCCACTTTCGCAGAAAAAGAACTGCATTTTGCGACTTCCGACCTGATTATCCTCATCCTCATCCTGCAATTGGTGGCCATCCTGGGGGCACAGGTTTTTGCCAGGGTGTCTGACTGGAAGGGCAACAAAGTTTCCATCATGATCATGCTCGTGATTTGGATGTTGATATGCGGCCTGGCCTATGTCATACAGGGCAAGTTAAATTTCTACATCCTGGCCGGGGCGGTCGGCATGGTGATGGGCGGCATACAGTCCATGTCACGTTCCACGTATTCCAAGCTGCTACCGGAAAATACGCCCGACACGACTTCGTACTTCAGTTTCTACGATGTGCTGGACAAGGTTTCGACCATGATTGGCACCTTTGGCTTTGGCATCGTCCAACTCATGGGGAGCATGAGGCAAGCCATCGGGGCCCTGTCTATTTTTTTCCTGATCGGCCTGTTTATCCTTTCCACTGTTAAAATTGCGCACAAGAAAAATGTGCAGGGAACTTGACCCGGCCACCAGGCAAAGGAGGGATACCTTCCGTTTTTACTACTTTTACCCACTAACCTTCCAATTTTTTTCACACCCAAATGGAACTCAACAACATAAAGTCCGATCTCAAACAGCGCATCGCCCAGGGCCTGAACTTCGGCATAGAGGCCGCAGAAGATGTCATTGACCCAGAAGCCGACATCTATAACGATTTCATCCTGCTGAAAAGCAAGTACAACGACCTGATGTACCTCTCTACCTTGAACACCCTGCCCTACGAACAGATCGAAATAGGGCAGGACAGGCTGCGCAACAGCCTGATCGGCCTCATTGACCGCCTCGGCCCATCGAGCCTTAAAAAGCAGGAGGTGAACACCGATCTGAAAGTGCAGGCACTGCCTACCCGGCGCACCAATTTTTTCAAGCTGCTCGATATCCATTTTCAAAACCTGGAAGCCATTGCCCATACGGAATCGTGGAGTGATGGCAATGTGGAAAAAACAACCGGGAGGGCTGCCATTTTTAAGATTTACCAAATGGTGAGGCGGCAGTGCAAAAGTTTTGAAGCATTGGCCGTTGAGGAAAGTTGGGCAAAGACAGAAGAATTTTTCAATCAATTTTTCGGCTACGACGATGGCATCTTAGAAGTTTATTTCAAAAACATCAGGCACATGATGGCCTACATCATGGAAAGTGAAATAGAGCGGCAGTTTTTCCTCAACACCTTGCGCTCCCTGTTTTCGAAGTTTGAGCTGTGGCTGATTTTCCATTATGCCCTCAGCGGGATGGATGCGGAGTTCAAAGAATTGGTGATAAAAAGCAGTTTGGTGGACGGCTCCATCAAGCCTTACCTGGTCAACGAGACCCATTTTGATTACCTGCAGTAGATTTATACTTCGCTCCATTAAGTTTCATGCAAATGAATTAATACGCAGCGCGCCTGCCCCTCCTCGACGACTTGGTCGGCTCGTCGGGGTATCATAAGTACCAATTTACGATTTACGGTTATAGCGATACCTAAAATATAAACTGTCAGTATTTTGAATGCTTGTTAAATCGTAAATCGTCAGTCTTAAATCGTAAATTGAGGTCTTTTGATAGAGCCTCCCTATTTGTACAAAACCTATTAGCGCCGAGCATAGTACATCCAAGAGACCGGATCTCCCGTCCGCCGTCCGCCGTCAACTAAGGGTGTGCCGCCACCCATATTTCCCCGTCTTCAAAAATTTCCTTTTTCCAGATCGGCACCGTCTGTTTTAAAGTATCAATGATGTATTGGCAAGCCTCAAAAGAAGCCTGCCGGTGCGGTGTGGATACCGCGATGACGACCGCCGCTTCTCCAATTTCGAGTGTGCCTACCCGGTGGTGGACGGCTATTTTCAAGGCCCCAAACTGAGCGACGGCCTGCCGTGCAATTTTTTCCATTTCGGCTATAGCCATCGGAGCATAAGCCTCATATTCCAGCCGGACGACCCGCTTCCCTTGGGTATGGTCGCGCACTGAGCCGATGAAAACATTGATGGCACCAACCCCGCCCTCACTGACAAAATCAATGCAGTGCTTCGCATCGAGCGGTCTTTCAAAAAGTTTGATTTCAAGCATGTAGAAAAGTTGAAACGGTTGAGATGGTTGGGGGGAGGGGTGGTTGTTTTGAATAAACCAACTCAACCATCTCAACCAATAAAAATCACCCCCCCGCAACTGGCGGAATGATGGCCACTTCGTCATTTTCTTTTAAAACGGCATCGCCGTTGGCGTACTCGCTGTTGACGGCCAGGCGGAGGGCGGCCAGTTCGAGCAGGGCAGGAAATTTGGCCTCAAGCTCTGCCCGCAGGTCGGCGAGTTTGGCGTTTTCACCCAACTCCCAATCAAGGAACCGCTGGCCGGTAATATCTTTTGCAATGCCGAAAGCAAGGACGGATATTTTCATAGAAATGGGTTTCAAAGGTATTTTATCAAAATCCGGATGCTCACATACAGGATGAGCAGGGCGGTGGCCCGGCGCACCCAGATTTGTGGCAGCCGCACCGCACCCAGGCGCGAGCCAATCTGCCCGCCCAAAAATACGACGGCGAGCAGGGGGAGGGCGAAGTGCCAATCCATTTTAAAGTCGGGTTTCAACATTTGCCCCCAAAGGCCGGATATCGAGTTGACCAATATAAAGAGGCTGGAGGTGGCGGCAATGGTCTTGGGGGCCGACCAGCGGGTGAGGTAAAGCAGGGGAGCGAGAAAGATGCCGCCACCGATGCCTACCATGCCGGAAAGAAAGCCAATACCGCCGCCCATTGCTATGCTCAGGGTGTTGGCTTGTTTTCTTTTATGCCAGAAATCCCGCTCCTGCAGTTGGGGTTGCAGCCAGGTAACAAAGGCCGCAACCAGGAGGGTGGCCCCGAGGAGCAAAAAAAAAGAACGCTCTTTTAAGGGCAGGTAACCCCCTACAAAGGCAAGGGGCACACTGGCCAGGGTCAGCGGGAGGGCTTTCTTCCAGTCGAGGTGGCCTTTTTTATGGAAAATATAGACGCCGCTTGTCACCACCATGATATTGCAAAGTAGGGCGGTGGAGCGGGTGACGAGATAGTTGACATCGAGCAACGCCAGGATGGCCAGGTAGCTGGAGCCGCCTCCGAAACCTACAGAAGAATAGGTCAGGGCGACCAAAAAGAAGAAAATATAAACTTCCCAAGCCATGCAGATTTAACATTTTGCAAAGCGAAGGTATGGAACATTGGCAAGTTATTTGGACAATAGACCCCGCGTTTGCCCTCCAGCCAGTTTTCCAGCAACCACATTTCAGGCACAGCAACTCCAATGAACAGTTATCGGTGCAGCCGCACCGAAAGCAAAAACTCTCAGATGAACAAACAACTTCAAGTATTACTAAGCGATTCGCTGGCCCACTACCGCAGCCGCCTGCTCAAAAAAGCGCTCAACACTGCCCAGATAGCCCTTGAATTTGGCCAAAACGAAGGTGCGGAAACGCAGGGCCTCGTCAGGGCAAACTTACTGCTTGCCAGGATCTACAATACCAACGGGCGCTACCAAAATGAGCCTTCCTTTTTCAAAAAAGCACTTTTTTACCTTTCGGAAGCCAAACGGTTGAACAACGTTTTGCCGGACCCACATGCCAATATAGAAATACCCCTGATTGGCGGTAAGATCTATATCAGCCTCAAGGATTACAGAAAGGCGGAAAGCTGCCTGAAGGACAGCCTGGCCCTGGCCAAATCGTCAGGCGACCTGGACAACACGGTCATTTCATTGGCCATGCTATGCCAGGTACAAATTGGGCTGAACAACCTGGACCAGGCCGAGCAACTGGCGAAGGAAGGCCTGGATATTTTGAAGCACAGGAACGAGAACCGGTTAGGTTCTTTATGGTCGGAAATCTACCTGCAGCTTTCCCAGGTGTATATCAAAAAACAAGACTATACGCGTTCCCTGGAAATGAGCCAGTCGTTGTTGGGCCTGAGCCGGGCGGCAGGTGACATAGAGAAGGAGATCCTTGCGCTGCGCAACATCGCCGTAGTGTGCGGGGTAAAGTCGAATTACAAAATCGGGATGCAGTTCTTCCTGGAAGCGCTGGACAAATGCGAGGCCATTGGCTACCGCGAACTTTTTGTGCAGATACAGGTGAACATAGGCACGTTGTACGCCCATCTTTACAACTATGATGAAGCCATCAACCGCTACCGGTCGGTGTTGGATGAACACGGTGATTTGCTGGAGGACAGGACAAAGGTGGTCATTTACAACAACCTAGGGAATATTTTCATCTCCACCGATCAGCCCGAAACAGCGCTGGAATTTTTTGAAAAGGCCAATGTGCTGGCAGAGGAATTCAAGTTTGAGGAAATGATTGCCTACACTTTTGCCCAGATGGGCAGGGCAAAGTTTCAATTGCACTGCTTTTCGGCTGCTATCCAGGATACCAGGTTTGCCGAAGAACATTTCCAGCGGCTGGGCGATGTGAACGGCCTTCAAATCAACCTGCTGAACCAGGGCAACCTGGCATTTCATAAAAAGAAATACGATGAAGCCATCGAACTAACCTTGAAAGCGGTGGAAACGGCCCGCACGATGAAGGACGATGCTGCGGAGATAAGGGGCTTCAAACTATTGTCAACTGTTTTCAAGGCAAAGGGCCAGTTTGAAAAGGCCCTGGAGTACCAGGAGCGCTATGCCGAAATCCAGGAAGAGTATGCAAAAGTGCAGCGCAACAGGCAGTTTCTCGACATGGAAATCCGGCATACCATCAAGGAAAAACAGAAGGAGATAGAGCAATTGACCAACGACAATGAATACAAGGCGCTCCTGCTCCAGAAAAGCGATCAGATTTCCAGGCAGAACGAAGAACTCCGGCAAGCCAACGAAGAACTCAAGCAGTTTGCCTATATCGCCAGCCACGACCTGAAGGAACCGCTGCGGATGATCAGTTCCTTTACCCAAATCATCCAGCGGACGACCGACAGCTACCTTGATGATAAACAAAGAGAGTATTTCTCATACGTTACAGAAGGGGTGGACAGAATGAACACGCTCCTGGACGGACTTTTGAAATACGCCACCATAGGTAACCATCAACAGGAGTTTGAGCAGGTAAACCTAAACGAAGTATTGGCCATTTGCCAGTCCAACCTTCAGGTAAGGATTAACGAAACAGGAGCTACCCTGATAGTTGACCACCTGCCTGCCGTGAAAGGAACAAGCCAATTGCTGACCCAGCTCTTTCAAAACCTGTTGACGAATTCGCTTAAGTTTAAAAAAGCAGACGTCAAGCCTGTCATACGGGTAGGGGCTGCAGAATCAGAAGATGAACATATCATCTTTGTGCAGGACAATGGCATCGGTATCTCACATCAATACCGGGAGAAAGTTTTTGAAATCTTCCACCGCCTCCATACCCAGGCGGCCTATGAAGGAACAGGCATCGGCCTTGCCATTTGCCAAAAAATAGTTAAACGCCTCGACGGACGCATCTGGGTGGAATCGAAAGAAGGCGAGGGCGCCACCTTCTATGTGGCTTTTTCAAAATGAGGCACACATTGCCCACACAAGGCTTTCTATTCTCTATTCACGGTCTTACCCCCACAGGGGTATCCCTGTCATAATCTCCACAAAGAATGGGCGTTTGTGCCCCTGCCGTGTATTTTGTCACGTTCACGCTTACATACCTGTACAGTTCGTCAATGGTAATGATGCCGTTGCGGTCCCTATCCGCCTCCCCTTTCATCCCCTTGATCATAAAATGACTGAAAACGCCGGAGCGCAGGCCGGAATCCTCCAGGGAAACCTCCTCCTCCTTGGAGGAAAGGAGCAGGGCAGTGCCGCCCGTGCTTTTTTCAAAAGCTTTGTAGTATTTCTCCAGCATCTGCCGGACTGGTTCGCGGGCTGCCAGCATGTCGCCCTGTACGCCAAGGCCAGACATGGAGCCTGCATGGCAGGCGTCGCCAAAAACGATCTTGTGCTTGGCATGGCATTTATCCAGCACCCCCCTGATTTCTTCGTGGAAAAGGCGGTTGTGGAAACCGTCGAAGTCCACGGGGATAAACGCGCCATTGATGCCATGCCCGGAGAAGTAGAACAGCACCACATCATCGCTGTCAGCTTGCGAAAAAGTATTCTTCATGGCGTTCAGGATGTTGTCGTGGGTAGCATTATCGTCCACCAGGATCTGAATCTGATTGTCGGGCAAGGCGCCGCCTTGTGGGCTTTTCAAAAAAGCAAATACCTGATAAGCATCGTCGTCGGTGAAGTTCAGCGCCTGCATGTGTGCGTATTTGGCAATGCCCACCACTACGGCAAAGATGCGCACGGGGGTTTTGGGCATCCAATTGGTAGTTTGGCCAAGGGGCTGGGCAGGAATTGTATTGGTGCGTTCTTTGGGTGCATCTTCCGGTAATTCTACCACTATGGTTTCACCATCCTCCCCGGCAGGCAGGCTGTTGAGCAACGGCCTGCCGTCAATCCAGTTGCCACTGTTGGCTTTCCCCGTCCTGTCATAGAAAGTACCTTTCCCGTGTTTCCGGTTGTCGCGCCACAGCCCAACGAACCTTGTGGCGTCTTTGTAAAACATGGTGCCCTTTCCATTGAACCGTCCTTCCTGAAACTCCCCCTCATAGCGGTTGCCCGTTTTAAAATAGTAGGTTCCGGTGCCGTTGGGTTTGTTGTTTTGCCAATCGCCGTCGTACCGGTCGCCGTTGGCGTAATCCATTTTTCCTTTGCCAAAGAAATAGTTTCTTTTGAACTGCCCTTCATACTCGTGGCCCAAGGCAAAGATAAACTTGCCTTGTCCCTGGCGAAAGTTGTCCTGCCAGTCGCCCAGGTATTTATTCCCATTGGCAAAATAGAGGATGCCTCGGCCGTTGGGCCGGCCTTGCCGGAAGTCACCGATGTATTTGTCCCCGTTGGGAAACTGGAAGGTGCCATAGCCGTCAGAGCAGTCACCGTTGAGGCAGCCGTGATTTCCAGTGTTAAACAGGAGGGATGATTCGCCCTGGGCAAGCGGGGCGGATAGCAAGGGGAAAGATAGCATCGTACTCATGGCTACCAATAGCAACGACTTTTTCATAGTTCCGGGTTTTGAAATTCAGGAAATGAGATGTGTCAGACAGGGTAGTGATGAGCTATACAGGAGATGTTTAATTGATAAAAAAAATTGCGATGGTACGCAGAAACTAAGGTACGGTGGAATGTCAGGGATTTGAAATCGGGCGTGAGCTTTTCGGGTTTAAACAATCAAGAAAGGCTTGCCTAACAGGTTAGTATAACATGGATGATAAACGTCACATCTCTTCGCACTTATTTTGCAATTTTAATATTTTAGGCAAAATTTTCAACTGGAGGTTGTGATTTGGTAATTTTGCCAACCGAAAATCAGTAGATCATTAAAATTAAGAATGCTATGCTTAAAAAATTTCTTTTCCTGATCGTTGCGGTTGCGTCGTTGACCGCATGTGGCCAACAGCCTGCCGACCAAACCAAGGCAACCGGCGAACCGCAGTCCTTTGGCGAAGCCATTACCGCTGACGGTGCCATTGAATACGCTGCCCTGCTGCCCAAGATGCAGGGCGTTGACTCCATGGCCGTCAAGGTCAAAGGCAAGGTGACAGGCGTCTGCCAGGCCAAAGGCTGCTGGATGAACATCACCGACGAAGCCAGCGGCAAAGAGATGTTCGTCAAGTTCAAAGACTACGGCTTCTTCATGCCGAAGGATATCGCTGGTCGGGAAGTGATCATGGAGGGTTATGCCTTTCGGGAAATCACGCCGGTAGAAGAGCTGCGGCACTATGCAGAAGATGAAGGCAAGTCGAAAGAAGAGATTGATGCCATCACGGAACCAAAAGAAGAAATGAAGTTCATGGCAAGCGGCGTCCTGCTGTTGCCGGAGAACAAACATTGATCGGTCATGGCATTGCTCTGATTCCCTGCATCCTGGGCAGAAGCGGTTTTTGGCACTAATTAATCCTGGACAAGTCAATTCTGCCAGGAAACCACCAACGCTACCAAAATTTGAGCAAAAACAAACACCCGGCTATACGCTTTTTCGCTGCTGCCCTCATGGCGGCAGCCCTGGGCATGTGGCCGGGTGCTGTTTTTTCGCAGAAAGTCATTTCATCGACAGACTCCTTGCTTCAATTATTGTCGAAAGCCCTCCCTGACTCCAATAAGGTAAACCTGCTCAACGAACTGGCCTGGCAGTTGAAACTGGAGGACCACGACCGGGCCGTTATCTATCTGGATTCAGCTTTGGGGCTTTCCCGGAAACTGGGTTTCAAAATTGGGGAAGGAAATGCGCTGAACTTTCGGGGCGTCGTCGAAGACATACATGGCAACAGCGATGCCGCGGTGCAGTTTTTTGAAAAAGCACTGGCTATCCGCAAGGCAATAGGCGACAAGAAAGGCGTTGCCTCCCTCTACAACAACATCGGCAATGTCAACGAAAACCAGGGGGATTACCCGGCTGCCCTGGCCAACTATCAGCAATCCCTGCGCCTGCGGGAAGAATTGGGCGATACGGTCAGGATGATGAACCTGTATTATAATATCGGCAACCTGCACGAGGCGATGGGCAACTACATAGAGGCGCTGGATTATATTTTCCAGTACCTGGAAGCCGCAGAAAAACGCAAAGACGAAGAGGGTGTGGCCAACGCCTGGAACATCATCGGCAATATCAAAATAGAAGTGGACAGGTTCGAGGAGGCTTACGACGCATTTGAGAAGTCGCTGGACCTGCACCGGAAGTTGGGCAATGACTGGCAAATTGCCACCGTGTTGATCAACAAGGCCGTGTTGAACGATGCCATTGCAGAAGATCGGATGGAAGCCAACGAACTGGGCGACACAGTGCTCAACCTGTTCGGGGAGGCCATATCCCTGCAAAAGGAAGCGCTGCAGATCCGTGAAAAACTGGGTGATGTGAAAGGGCAAAGCGACATCTACAATAATATCGGATACATCCTCAAGAACCTGGGTTCGTTTTACAAAACCAGGAAAGAACTGAGTGCCGCCAACAAAACCTGGCAAGAGGCCGAAGAATACCTCTTCCGCTCCCTTGAATTTAGGCAAAAAGATGGCAATAAGAAAGGAATAGCTGAAGTCTATAATGGAATCAGCGACGTCCGGCGCCGCCAAAAGCGGTATGAAGAAGCATTGGACTATACCCAGAAATATTACGCAATTGCAAAAGAAATAAACGACGAGAAGTACCAGCAAAATGCCCTGAAAGACCTGGCCAGGATCCATTATAACCTGGGCCGGTACAAACTGGCCTACGAATACCGGGAGCAGTACGACGAACTCCGCTATGCCCGCTTCAACCAGGAAAGGATAAAAACGGTGGAACGAAGGGAAGCTGTTTATACCGATAACAAGAAAAAGTTTGAGATAGAACGCCAACAGCATGAACTGCGACTCCGCGACGCCCAGCTCGAAAATGCCGCTACCATCCGCAACTCACTCCTGGGAGGGGGGGCACTGCTGCTGCTGCTTGCCGGTGTGCTGTTCAACCGCAACAAGGTGATACGATCCGAAAAGCAACGCTCGGAGAACCTGCTGCTCAACATCCTGCCGGCACAAACCGCCGAGGAACTGAAAAAGTTTGGCAGGGCCAAGGCCAGGAGCTATGAGGCAGTGACTGTACTGTTCACTGATTTCCAGTCTTTTACCACCATCGCCGAAAAGACTTCCCCCGAAGTTTTGGTGGCACAGTTGGATAAGTGCTTCCAGGCCTTCGACGATATCATTTCCAAGTACGGCATCGAGAAAATAAAGACCATTGGGGACGCCTATCTCTGCGCCTCAGGATTGCCCGTGCCAAACACCATCCACGCTGAGGTTGTCGTCAGTGCAGCAATTGAAATGCAGGCCTTCATGGAAAATTTCAGGGGGGCACAGCAATCGGACGGACACTCCCCGTTTTATTGCAGGATAGGCATCCATACAGGCCCGGTGGTGGCCGGTGTAGTAGGAAAAAAGAAATTCGCCTATGATATTTGGGGGGATACCGTCAATGTGGCCGCACGCATGGAGCAAAGCAGCGAGGCCAACCGGGTCAACATCAGCCAAAGAACTTATGAATTGGTGAAAAGCAAGTTCAGGTGTACCCACCGGGGCAAGATAAGGGCAAAGAACAAGGGGGAGATGGACATGTATTTTGTAGAAGCATAGGCTCCCTGAAAATATTTTTTCTTGATTTTTATCGGCGCAGGCAGCGTTTCCAACAGCCCGTCCGTATTGCAAGTGGTTTAAAGAAATAGGCGTTATTTTCTGAAGGCAGCCCCTCGTTTACTCTCACTAATTTAAGTAAACAAGTACTTCAAAAGGGACTGCCTTCATTTTTTACCTGCACATACTTCCCACCTCTACGTTCTGTTCACTTTCAAAGACTCAAAAAAGATTCTTTTCGGGTTAGTGCCTTGCCTGGCAACACGGAATATATAACGGACAACCCCGTTGGAGTCGCTTCCGGTAATCCATTTGCTCAACCGGCATCTCCAGGAACAGAGTTGGACGGTGGCCTATCCTCGCTCGGAACAATGTTTTTTTTGATCGGGAGGCTCTGCTGGCCTATAGGGCCGGGATAGATTTTCAGCTCCACTTAGGGGCGGAATTTTTTCGACCTGATGCCGTGCCATAAGTTTAGAGCTACAATCCTCTCAAAGCCATGCCGTGCCAAAAGAAAACCTTTGCCTTGTGGATAAGGCAAAGGTTTAATTAAAATTCTGTATCTGAAAGAAAAGATCTCAGCCCTGCGGGTGGAGCATTTGCTTGGAAACTGTAATTGTACCAAACTTAGGAGCGCCTAAAAAAAGCTGTAACTACCGCCGCCAAGATCTTTAAAGCTAAAAACTTCTGCGGAGGTGCGTAAAAAACGAGAAACCATTTATTAGTTTTAGAGAAACAGTGTCATGAACCTCTTAACAAAGGTATGGCAAAGGATCACTCAAAAAATTTTCAGAAAGAATAAAAAAAAACTATCGATATTTTTTGATTTTTGCAATTTTTAAAGTTTATTTGTCTGAAAATCAGTTCATTAAAATTTTAGAAACAAAAAAAGCAGGACAAAATCCTGCTTTTTTTATTTGATAGGTTGAAAAGTCCAGCCGTGTGAGATGTTAAGGCCTTGGATTTTAAACCAAATTGATGTCGTTGATTATGATAAAGTGAACCATTGTTGAATTGTTTTGGTGAATGATAGTTGGATTGCACTGCAAAACTATCTTGCTGGAATAAGGGATTTGCCTACATTTTCCCTTTATAGCACCCACCAATTCACCTTCACTTTTCAAGGTTCGTATATGTTACTGCTTGATATGTAAATAGTTGAAAAATTGAACAACCTCTTTAAAATTAATATTTTATATTATATTAAAAATGAATGTTCAAAATACCTAATTTGATCTATGGAAGACTTGAAAGGTTTGGTTCAATTGGTGGCTGGCAATGCGCCAAAAAGAATTGAGATCATTGGCAACCCGGGCAACTATTCCAGTAAGATGCAAAAATTGTACGAAGGGATTCTATCAGAACGATTCATAGACGACGACGAAGCTGCCGCTCATCTATATCCAGCCAGCAAAAACCAGAAAGCAAATTTCCAGAAGCTAAAAAGGAGACTCCATCAACGCTTGTTGAACACCATACTTTTTATTGATACCAAGCAGCAGGGCTTTAACGACTATCAAAAGGCTTATTACGACTGCTATAAAGAATTTGCTATATTTAAGGTAATGATTGGCCGGGGAGGTGGATATATGGCCTTGCCACTGGCCGAAAAAATGCTCAAAAAAGCAATAGAATATGAATTTACAGATTTATCAGTCAACCTATTAAAGGAATTAAGGTATTACTACGGAAACTTACTGGGAAACCAAAAAAAATTCCATATTTACAATGATCTCCTGAACAAACAAACTGAAATTCTCAGGTTAGAGCTGTTGGCGGAAGAATATTACCTTTCCCTTTCAAGCCATTTTGTTAAATCCAGGGCATCCAAGATCAACCTCGTGGAGACGGCTATTTCTTTTTCTTCAATTATAGCAGAATATATAGGGAAGGTCAATACACAAAGGTTTATTTCCCTCGCCTATACAGTGATGGCCATGAGATACCAGATAGCTAATGATTATGCTAAAACGCTGGAAATATGCAACCAGGCCATCCTATTGTTGAAACAAAAACAAAAGCATATCCAGAAATCCTACTTGTTAACATTTTTAATAAAGGCCATCAGTTGCAATATTCAGCTTGGTAAATACGCAGCGGGTGAAGTCGCAGTCAATGATTGTTTTTCCTTACCAGAAAAAGGCGATCTCAATTGGTATATTGTTACAGATTATCAGTTATTACTATACTATCATTCGGGGGAATATCAAAAAGCGTTGGAAGTATATGTACACGCATATTCCCTGCCCGGATTCAACCGCCTTCCCAGCCATTATAAGGAACAATGGGCCATACATGAAGCTTATTTCCACTACTTAATTGCCATCCAAAAAATTTCTCCTTCTTTGAAAACGCTCGAAGATATGGGCAAATTCCGCTTGTCAAAATTCCTCAATGAAGTGCCCGAATTCTCCAAGGATAAACGCGGGGGCAATATCTCCCTGCTCATTATCCAGTTGCTGTTTTTAGTGCAGCAAAAAAAATATGAAGAATTTACGGACAGGCTCCATGCGCTTGAAATGTATTCCCATAGATATCTGCGCAAGGATGAAACATACCGCAGCAATTGTTTTATCCACATGATGCTGCAAATCCCAAAAGGCTATTTCAACAAAAAAGCCGTTGGGCGTAGGGCAGCCAAGTATGTCGGGCGGCTAAAGGAGGTGCCCCTTGAAGTAGCCAACCAAGGCGGTGAAATCGAATTTATCCCTTATGAAACCCTATGGGGATTTGTACTGTCAACATTGAAGGGTTAATTTTCTGTTCTTTTCGCCACGGGAAGCTGAAAACAGCAAAACACCCCATATTTGCAATTGTTAAATGGCAGCCATATAGTCAATTTTTAAATATGAACTCTCAACCTGTTGAAAACCAATAATTTAGAAAAAAAGCCGCTTAAAATTACTTTCCTTGGCACAGGTACCTCGCAGGGCGTTCCCATTATCGGCTGCGATTGCGAAGTGTGTTCTTCCTGCGACTCGAAGGACAAACGGCTGCGTACATCCTTATTAATCAGTTCGGGCAGCGTGAACATAGTTATTGACACGGGGCCTGACTTCCGCCAACAGATGCTGAGGGCAGGCGTGAAAGACTTGAAAGCAGTGCTCTTAACCCATTCCCACAACGATCACGTAGCCGGCCTGGACGATGTAAGGCCATTTAACTTCAAGGAGTTAACCAATATGCCGCTCTACGCCACGCTGGATGTGCAAACGGATTTGAAAAAAAGATTCGCCTATATTTTTGAGGAAAACCCATATCCCGGCGCACCCATGATCTCGCTTAAAACAATATCAAAAAAACATCCATTTCAAGTGGAAGGCATCTATTTTACTCCTATAGAAGTGATGCATGGAAACCTGCCAATACTTGGTTTCAGGGTGGGCGATTTTACTTACCTTACGGATGTAAAAACGATCGAAGAAACCGAGCGGACAAAGATAAGGGGCACTCAGGTATTGGTACTGAATGCCCTGCACCATAGCGAGCACCACTCGCACCTCAATTTAAGCGAAGCTTTGGCCATGATAGAAGACCTGTCGCCCGGCCATACTTATTTGATACACGCAAGCCATCGCATGGGGCTTCACGGAGAAGTTTCTAAAAAATTACCCCCCCATGTTTCCCTGGCTTACGATGGCCTGGAAATCTGGGTTTAACGGTTTTGGATTACCTTCGCCTCCAATTTATACGATTACATTTACCTAAAGCCCAAGAACTGTTATCTGTTTTTAGTAACGAGTGAATAATAACTTGTCATTTTATTTTTCCTTCGATCATTAACACAACTAACAACCATTATGAACTTACTACAGGATAAAACGGCCATAGTTACGGGCGGCTCCAGGGGAATTGGGGCGGCCATTGTCAAAAAATTTGCGGCAGAAGGCGCCCATGTTGCGTTCACCTTCCTCTCGTCAGAAGAAAAAGCCAATGCCCTGGCGGCAGAACTTTCATCTGCTCATGGTGTAAAAGTCCGGGCCTACCGATCAGATGCCAGCAATTATGCGCAGGCTGAGCAATTGGTGGCCGATGTGCTCAAAGAATTCGGCACCGTTGATGTTCTGGTGAACAACGCCGGTATCACCCGCGACAACCTGATGCTCCGCATGACCGAAGAACAATGGGATCAGGTCATCAACACCAACCTGAAATCCATTTTCAACCTGACCAAGCACACCCTCCGGCCCATGCTGAAGGCCAAAGGCGGCTCCATCATCAACATCAGCTCGATTGTGGGCGTGGGCGGCAACGCCGGGCAGGCAAACTACGCTGCGTCGAAGGCCGGGGTTTTTGGTTTCACAAAATCAATCGCCAAGGAGGTAGGCTCCCGCAACATCCGGTGCAATGCGGTTGCTCCTGGTTTCATAGAAACGGAAATGACGGAGGCCCTGGACGACAAGACAAAGGAAAGTTATTTGGCCAATATCCCGTTGAAGCGCTTTGGGAAGGGAGAAGAAGTGGCCGATGTGTGCGTTTTTCTGGGATCCGATATGTCGGCCTATGTTTCAGGACAGACTGTCAGCGTCTGCGGCGCATTGAGTTGCTGAAAAGTAAAGGCCAACCGATAGGTTTTCCGTTTCAGCTTGCCTCTGTTTTGCAGGATAGAACCAAAACCGGCATACCGGGCATCAAGAGTCCGAACCCTCCGCTTTGCTGCCTTTATAGCTGCCTGCATTGACGGGTGGCCATTTTTTCAGATCCAATAAATGGATGATGGGCAAGGCAATCCCTATTTAGGATCGAAGGAAAAATAATCCCGATTTCACATCGGGATTATTTTAAAAAAAACCTTCCAGTACTGGGGTTTCAAAATCAAAATAGCGAAGTTATTTTTTCATCGGTACTTAGATAGAAAGGTGCCAATGCTGTTTTTTATCGCAATCAAACGGTTTTCGTTGGCTTCGACCCAAAAACCGTCCGGCGAATCTTCCAGTAGTACCAGGTCGTTCAGGAAAAGCAGGCTGATGTGGTCAGACACATACGCTTCGTCTTCGCCGAGATAGGATGCGAGTTCGCCCAATGGCAGCCTTCCGTGGCCTAGCAGGAAGGTAATAATGTCGTAACGGAAAGGATGGGTGTACGCATAGAGTATCTGGGCGACTCGGTCAACCTGGAGGCTGTCCAGGCAGGGAAGATTTTTTGTGTTCATAAGCAGGTGTGGCTGATTTATGGAATGTGCGGCCAAAGATAGTTTCGCCTTCAAATTTATCAAGCAGTTTTAAATTTTTTTTCTAAAAATAAGATGGAATGCCCATCTTGAAAATCCATAATAAGAGTAGGGTACGCAGTCAATTTATCTAGCATAAGATAAATACCAAGAGGCTCCTATTTTTTCCGGGAGCCTTCCACGGCCTCACTGGAAATGGTCTTCCCAAAGAAGATCGCATTGGCCAAAAGCTTGTTCGTACCATACCAAAATGCCCGGAAATTGGTATTGTCAGCAAGGCAGATGACCTTGCCCCTCCCTTGCCCACTGACGATGATGGCAGCACTGCCAGGCGCAATTTTATCGAAATCCTTGTGCATATATCCCGATAGCAGCGGTTCGCCAGCATAGTAAAGCGGCATGGCATACGAACTGATGGCAGGTTCCAGGAACTCATTGGAGCTGCGGAAAACCGGCAGGACCTCGCGCCTGTACCCGTAGGCTAGCGGGTGGGTCAAGTCGAGCTTTCCTTCAAAGATAGCGCCTGTCAATTCTTTGGCCCCGTTGTCCAGGGGGGCCATGTCATAAGGCCGTTGTTTCGCTGCCCCTTCAATATCGTTTTGCTTTTTATAGGCCACGTTGGCCAGGGACTTGCCGTCCAGCCATTTGACGGCACTTTCAAGGGCGATAAGCGTACCGCCGGCATTGAGCCAGTTGCGGAGCGGGTCATGGCCCAATTGGTTGTAGGCACCTCCCGGCAGGACAACAACATTAAAACGATTCAGCAGGTCGCCATCAAGCTGGTCGGCTTGTACTTTGACTACGGGCATTCCGTACCTCGTATCGAGCAGGTGCCATACCTCTCCGGCGTCGTAGGGATTGATGCCTTCCCCCACTACCAACAGGACCCTTGGCAGGGAAAGCGGTTCCATGGCATTGCTGCCTATGTCAATGCCTTGCGCTGTAAGCCCGGATGTCAGTCCATAAATATCCAGGTGGCCCAACGCCGCTGCTTCCTTTAAAATGCCGAGCAATTGGGCGCTTGGCTTGTTCTGGTTTTGGGTTGGTATGACGATGCTGCCATAATTGAAAGACCGCTGCCCTCCGTCGATCTTGCCTATAAATGGCTTTGAAGCCACCTTGGCCCGGATGCCACTTTTTAAAATATGGAAGAGCGCAGCGGGGGCGTAATATTCGTCCCATTCGAAAGCAAAAGCATAATCGGTGGTGTCGGCCAAAACATTGCCCGTCGGCAGTTCCACTTTCCCAACCGCTTTTCCCAACAGGTTTTTTGAAAAATCTTTTCCTGAAACCAGCTCATATTCCAGGTTGAACGCAAGCGGCATCGTCCAGGCGCTGATGTCATAGAAAATGCTGTCGGTGAAAGCAGTATCCCGTTGGAACATGCCGAGGATCAGGTTCCGCTGCGGCTGCTCCAGTGGAATGACGAAGGCCCTGCCCGGCTCGAAACCGGTAAGGCCAATGTGGGTTTTGGCAGCAAGTTCGAACACCTGGATGTCCTGCCGTTTCACCATTTCAACAAACCTCAGCAACCTGGCCCGGTCGTACTTTTCACCCACGATAAAAGCCTTCCGCCCGTCGCGGCGGGCTGCTTCGAGTGCATTTTTATAAAAATCACGTTGATATTCCAGCAGCTCCGTCCGCATGGCGATGGCAGCTTTTTGGGTAGAAAGGGCCGTAGCGACCTGGTTCCTGATGGTGAATGGAAAAGACAGCGGCCCATTCTCAGTTTTGCGCAGGTGCCCGCGGCTGCTGGCCTGCTCGAACAGGATGCCGATGCAGCCCTGAGCATCCGGGAAAGTGGAGCCTTTGCCGTAATAAAAATCATCGTAGCTCTCTTCCGTGTAATAAAGCGACCCAATCTCGTCCAGTGCCGCTGCATGGTATTCCCCGATTTTAAAGGTCAGTTCCTGGTTCATTTTTGGCGTGAGGGGGTTCACCCGGCTCTGGATGCCCGGCATGAAAAAGAAGGTGGAGTGGCTGCCCATTTCGTGGTGGTCGGTGAGGATGTTGGGCTTCCAGGCCTGGAAGGTTTCAATGCGCCCGATGCTTTCCGGCTGCTGCCCTGGCAACCAGTCGCGGTTCAGGTCGAACCAGTAGTGGTTGGTGCGCCCGCCGGGCCAGGCTTCGTTGTATTCCCGGTCGGCGCTGTCGTCGGTCAGGTGCTGGTTTTTGTGCATGTTAACCCAGGAGGAAAAGCGCTGCAGCCCATCGGGGTTGAAGGCCGGATCAAAAATGACGACCGAATTGGAAACTAAATTTTTCACCTCGTCGCTTTGCCCCGCCGCCAGGTAGTAGGCCACCAGCGGGGCTGCATTGGCCCCGCTCGGCTCGTTGCCGTGGATACTGAATCCCTGGTAAATGACAACGGGCATTTTCGATATGTCCAGCTTGCCCGATTGTGCCGGATCGCAAAGCAGGGCATGTTCCCGCTGGATACTTTGCAGGTTGAGGTGGTTTTCCCCGGACGTAATCGTCAGGTAGATCAATGGCCGTTGCTCGTGGCTGCGGGCGTATTCGTGCAGAGTGACCCTTTCGGAGGCCAAATCCAAAAGGCGGTAATAAGAAAGCAATTGGTCGTGGCTCAGGTGCCATTCCCCGATTTGAAACCCGAAGAGCTGTTCGGGGGTGGGGATGGCAGGGTCGTACTTGATGTCGGGAAGGTAGTAGGTGAGGGGTTGCTTTTGGGCGGATGATTTTTGCAACAAAAAGAAAAAGGAAAGGAAGATAAAAAGCCGCATGGTTGTCCGTTTGAAGTGATAAGCGGCTAAATTAAAAAAAGTAGGCGACTACCCCCTCCCGAACAACCGCTCCCGCTCAAACCGCATCACGGTTGTCCCAACGCCTGTTTTAACGATGTCGTCCAGGCCCGTTACAAGTGGCAGCGAGAGCTTTTGCAGGAACAGGGCCAACCTGGAAGTCGGCAGCTCGTTCTCCCCGGTCGGTGGTTTCATCAGCGACTGTGGGAACCCCATCAGGTAGAGGAGCGGGCTGAAAAGCCAACGTATCCAGTGCCAGGGGTTGCTGCCGCCCGTGAAGATGTACTTGCTTGCCGCAATGTCCATCATCTCTGCTCGCCGCAGGTGGAATTTTTCTTTTCTGAAAGCGTCCTTGTACTCGCCCACCGGGCGTCGGATGTAGCCGCGTTTTTTCATGGCGGTGGGGGCGGTGTCTTCCACCAACACCACCCACTGGCGGCTCACCCTGCAAGCCTCCTGCACGACCCGCTGCATTTGGTTTTCATCCAAAATATGTTGTAGCTCAAACATGACGAACACCACGTCGAAGGCTTTCTCGGGAAACGGCAGGCTCCTGGCATTGGCAACGGAGATATCCACCGCCACGTTTTCGAGGTATTGGCGGGCCAGTTCAATGTCTTCCTTTGAGCCGTCCACTCCGTACAACTCACGGGGCTGGTATTTGTGGATTTCGAGGAGGAGGTCGCCGATGCCGCAGCCAACTTCCAGTACGGAACGGTAGGGCACAAGCTCATTGAAGCGCAGTAGTTTCACCAACTTTCTGCGCCGGTAGTGATCGAACGGCGTCTGGGGAATGGGCAACTGCAAGGCCCGCCGCTGGCCGGATTGGGGCAGCAGCTTGTTTGCGCTCGCTTTCGCGCCGGAGAGTGCCTTCGCTATTTGCCTGCCTGTTATTTTTTGCGGGAGCAAATTCTTCATGGATAGATTCTGTTGGCCAAATGTAGCGGATTAGGGGGAGAGTCTGGCCACAAGATTTCTGTCCGTTTATTTGGCAAGCAAACTGCTTTGACTTATTTTTCACCAAAATTTGGGGTTTCAACTTATTATCACGTAACGATTCAACCTGAATCCTGAAAATTTTCCATCCAATTCCTGAAGCCAGATCCTTTTGGTTGCCTTATGCTGGAATCTTTACTGAACAAACCTCGACACGACCTGCAACTCAACAGGCTCCGCAGCATCCTCCCAAAGCTTTTCGGCGAGATGGACGACGAATTGTTCCTTGCCGTTTTGCCCTACCTCAACTGGAAAGAGCTGCCGGGTGGGCACCACCTGTTCCATCAGGGCGACCAGGGCGACAGCCTTTTTATCCTCATCAGCGGCAGGCTTCAGGTAGTCGTGAGGCTCCCGGACGGCAACAGCAAGGTCATCGGCGAAATAGCCCGGGGAGAGACGGTCGGCGAAATGGCCATTTTTACCGGAGAGCCACGTAGTGCCGGCGTGGTGGCTGTGCGCGACAGTGTCCTGGTGGGCATTTCAAAAGAAGCATTCGAGGAGATGATAGCCCGCTCGCCCACCATGGTCATGAATATTACCCGGCTCATCATCGGCAGGCTTAAGCAGCGCAACATGCTGGAACGCAACCCTTTCAAGGTGGTGAACATCGCCCTGGTACCCCTGACGCCGGCCGTTCGGATAGAGGAGTTCAGCCAGTTGCTCTTCCGGAAAATGAACCGGCACGGGGAGGCCATGCACCTGACCGGGAAGGCGGTCGGCCAATTGCTCAACGATGAAGACATTGCCTATGCACCACCCACGGAGATTGGCCATTACCGCCGCCTGACGGCCTGGCTTGATGAGCAGGAGGCAGCCCACGATTATATGGTCTATGAGGCCGACCCTGCCGTCACGGAATGGACGAAGCGCTGCCTGCGCCAGGCCGACGAAATCCTGCTGATAGCCAACGAAGGGGAAGGCCCCGTCCTTAGCCCCGTTGAAAATGCGCTCCTGGTGGGCGACCATAAGATTACGACCGCCAACCAGGCGCTGGTGCTGCTGCACCATTCCTGGTCGAAGGAGATGCCCTATCCAACCAAGGCCTGGCTCGCCCCCCGTAAACTTCGCTTTCACCACCACATCGTGGAGCATTCCGAAAAAGACATGGAACGGCTGGCCAGGCTGCTCACGGGCAATGCCATTGGGCTGGCCCTGTCGGGTGGCGGCGCAAAAGGATTTGCCCACATCGGCATCTACAAGGCGCTGGAAGAAATCGGGTTCCCCGTGGATGTGGCAGGCGGCACCAGCATCGGCGGCATCATCGCCGGCCTGATTGCCATGGGCAAACCCTTCCATGAGGTGGACGGCATTTGCCGCAAGGCCTTTATCGGAAATCCTACCCCTTTGGGCGACTACAACCTGTTCCCCTTGATTTCCCTGCTGAAGGGCAGGAAACTCGACCGGCTGTTGCAGGCTGTTTTTGGTGAAAACACCATCGAAGACCAATGGCTCAACTACTTCTGCATTTCCACCAACCTGAGCAAGTCGCAGGCCAAGATACACACCCGGGGCAGCTTGAAAAAGGCTATCCGGGCCAGCATTTCCCTGCCCGGTATCTTCCCGCCGGTGGTGGACAACGGCGACCTGCTCATTGACGGTGGCATTTTCAACAACCTCCCCATAGACGTGATGGGCGAAATGGGCGCTGGCCGCATCGTCGCCGTTGACCTCGACATCGAGCGGGACTACTGCATCGGTTTGGAGTCCCTGCCCAGCAATTGGGCCATTTTGAAAGACCGCTTTTTCAAAAAACCTAAGTACAACCTGCCTTCCATGATGGCCACCCTCGTGCAGGCCACCACCCTCAACAGCGACAACAAGTCCCGGCAACTACGCATGCAGGCCGACCTCTGTTTCCATCCCAGCCTCGGACAGTTCGGCCTGATGGAATGGAAAGCTTACGATAAAATCGTAGAGGCCGGGTACCGCCATGCCATGGAAGTGCTGGAGCAATGGGAGGGGTTTGGGTAAAGACATGGGCCTGCAAGCCTTGCATTGAACAACCTCGACCTTGAATTCGCCACCTGGTAGAAGCCCTGGCGCAGTAGCCAAAGGGCCACGGATAATTTGGACATCATTGTTATGTGCATTGCACTTTTTGGGCTATCATTGCTGGCGACAAAACATTGTTCACCCTGGTAGTCGGCAAGGTCTTAATGATAACCTGTTGTCGGCTCTCCATCTAAAACCCTTTTTGCTCATGAAAGCTCAAAAAACTTATTTCCTGGCTGCTGGTCTTTTCCTGTTGGCTTCTGGCCTGGCTGCCCAGGTGCACTTTGCCATCGGGCCTAGAATTGGCTTCAATTCTGCCACCCAACTCCAGTTGGACTACGATGACGACGTGATATCCACCGATGCCATCATTGGATTTACCGCTGCTGCCGTGTTTGAACTCCAACTGGGGAAAGTTTACGCACTACAACCCGAAATTGGCCTTACCCAAAAAGGGTTTTCTTACACCTTTAGTGGCGACATCCGGTACAACTACCTGGAACTTGTCCTGCTGAACAAATTCGAATTTGGCGGGGATGTCGTCAAGGGCTTCGTAGGCCTTGGGCCGTCCTTTGGCTATCTGGCGAGTGGCAAGGTGTCCGATATAACGATTGAATATTGGGACAACTACAACCGCCTGGAGGTAGGTTTTGTGCTGAGCGGCGGTGTGGAAATCAAGCTCGGCCCCGGCTACCTGGGCATTGGGCCCCGCTTTTCTATCGGTTTAACGGACGTAATTAATGACAGCAACTTTTCCGATCTTCAGACTGCGCTCAACATTACTGGCGGCTTGGGTGTCAGCTATGCCTTCCAGATCGGCGGCGACTGATCCCCTTTTTCTCCAACCCACAACCTGAGAAAATCCATCATCCCGAAGCTGAGAGCAGGGTGGTGGATTTTTTTTTCTAAAACTGGCCACAGCTATCCAGCCGCAATGCTCGCAAGTTCGCCTTTCCTGCTGACAGAAAATCACCGTTTATACTCGCCGCCATTAGGTTTTGTGCAAACAGGGCCTTTTCAGACAGCGACAACATTGTATTTCAAAAGAGCAAGATCTCATTAAGGATCGAAGGAAAAATAATCCCGATGTGAAATCGGGATTATTTTTAAAAAACCCCTCCAGTACTGGGGTTTCCAAATCGAAATGGTGAAGTTATTTTTTTATCGTTACTAAACCACTTCGGTTTAGGTGTTTCAGTTGATTTTAAGTTGCCAATCAAAAAGCGATAGCCTGTGCAATTTCTTCTTGCAACCAAGAATTCCGAAATCTCCGAGATTTCGGAATTCTATTTTTCCATTTCCCACCATCATAATTTCCCTGCCCAAATTCACTTTCCCCACTGATAAAAATCACCCAGCCGCCCAGGCAAGCCGGTGACTTTTACTACTGGCTTTTCAATTACCATTCAGACAGGGATCAGGATGGTTGGGGCTTCAAGACGATTGAAGGCCCAAGCGCCTGGCCCTGTTTACTGGTATTGTAGTATTAGGTAAAAACAAGGATAGCGGAGTGGTTTTGCCAAAGGTAAGTCGTTGAAATACATTGTCTTGTAAACCGTCCACCCACGAAGTTAAGTTCGGGGCAGGCCGTCCACCGTCCACCGGTAATATGAACTGGCACCTCATCAGCAAAGAAGAAGCCCTGGAAATGACAGGGAGCCACCCAGGTGGCCTGACCGCTTCCGAATCGGAGGAGCGGCGGGTGAAGTATGGTGCCAATGAACTCGTTACAAAAGAGAAAAAGCCCGCCTGGCTCATGTTCCTGGCGCAGTTCAAGGATGTGATGATCCTGATATTGCTGGCGGCTGCCGTTGTGTCCGGGTTGGTGGGCGACCTGAAGGATTCCTTTGTTATCATGATCATCGTGGTGCTGAATGCCGTGGTGGGCTTCGTGCAGGAATACCGGGCGGAGCAGGCGATGGAGGCGTTGAAAAAGATGTCCGCCCCCTCGGCCCACGTGCTGCGCAATGGCCATCCTGTTCAAATTTCTGCTTCGCAATTGGTGCCCGGCGATGTGGTGAACCTCGAAGCGGGCAACATGATCCCCGCCGACCTGCGCCTGCTCGAAAGCCATTCCCTGAAAATAGAAGAAGCCTCCCTCACGGGCGAATCCCTGGCCGTGGAAAAGCACACGGAAGAATTGCAAGGCCTGCAAATGCCCATCGGCGACCGCACCAACATGGCCTACAAAGGCACGATGGCTACTTACGGACGGGGCGTGGGCGTCGTTGTCGCCACAGGTATGCACACGGAAATCGGACGCATCGCCCAATTGTTGCAAGAGGACGAATCACTGACGCCCCTGCAAAAGCGACTGGCCCATTTTGGAAAAGTACTCTCCATTGCCGTGCTGGCAATCTGCGTGATGCTCTACGTGGCCGGGCTGCTCCGTGGGGAAGACCCGCTGGTGATGCTGCTCACTTCCATCTCCGTAGCGGTGGCGGCCATCCCCGAGGCGCTTCCCGCTGTGGTCACCATCGCCCTGGCTTTGGGGGCAAAAAGATTGGTGCGCCAAAACTCCCTCATCCGCAAGCTGCCGGCAGTGGAGACGCTCGGCTCCGTCACCTACATCTGCACCGACAAGACAGGAACGCTCACGCAAAACCGCATGGCCGTCACCGAAACCTGGACGCCGGAAAAGCCGCCGGAGGGCCTGTCGCTGTCTGCCGAGGCATCGCTGCTGCTCGGCATGGCGCTCAACCACGATGTGACGCAAAATGAGGCGGGTGAAATGACGGGCGAGTCAACAGAAGTGGCGCTGGCGTCCTATGCCAAAGGGCATCCTGGTTTATCAAAATTTGATATAAAAAAATACCCTCGTGTAGCGGAATTGCCCTTCGATGCCAACCGAAAATTGATGACGACCGTCCATGAATTCAATGGCCAATTTTTGACTATAACAAAAGGCGCAATTGAGTCCGTGCTGGCAGCTTGCGAAGACCCCGACGAAGAAGCCATGACCCAAGCCGCAGAACGCATGGGTCAAAGCGGCCTTCGGGTACTCGCCTACGGCTGCCGGGTCGTTGATCAGCTTCCATCCGACATCAGTTTTTCTGCACTGGAAAATGGCCTCGAAGCCTGTGGCCTGGCCGGCATGATGGACCCGCCGAGGGAAGAGGCCGCCCAAGCTATCAACGAATGTAAAGCAGCGGGCATCGTACCGGTGATGATCACTGGCGACCACCCCGTGACGGCAGCGTCCATAGCCCGGCAAATCGGCATCCTGGAAACGCACAAAGACCGGTTGCTCACGGGCGCTGAAATGCAACAGCTATCGGAGCATGAATTGGAGGAAGGCATCGAACGGGTGAAAGTCTATGCACGGGTGTCGCCGGAGCAGAAGTTGCAGATTGTCAAAACGTTGCAGCAAAAAGGCCAGTTCGTGGCCATGACCGGCGACGGCGTGAACGACGCCCCCGCCCTGCGCCGTGCCAACATCGGTGTGGCAATGGGCATCACCGGCACGGACGTTGCCA
Source organism: Lewinellaceae bacterium (assembly GCA_020636005.1). GTDB lineage: Bacteria > Bacteroidota > Bacteroidia > Chitinophagales > Saprospiraceae > UBA6168. The sequence goes on along the minus strand of JACJYR010000001.1, from coordinate 2,139,079 downwards.
AGGAGGCGTCGCACATGATTTTGCTGGACGATAATTTTGCCACCATCGTAAAAGCCGTGAAGGAAGGCCGCCGCATTTTCGACAATATCCGCAAGTTTATCAAATACACTATGACGAGCAACAGCGGCGAGATTTGGACCATCTTCCTCGCCCCTTTGGCGGGGCTGCCCATCCCGCTGTTGCCTATCCACATCCTTTGGATCAACCTGGTGACAGATGGCCTTCCTGGCCTAGCCCTCGCTGGCGAGCCCGCCGAAAAGAACATTATGAACCTGCCGCCCCGCCCGCCCAACGAGAGCATTTTTGCGCACCGCCTGGGCATCCACATCCTGTGGGTGGGGCTGCTGATGGGCGGAGTTTGCCTGGGCACACAGGCCTGGGCCATCCACATAGGTGATCCGAAGTGGCAGACCTATGTTTTCACCATTCTCTGCTTTAGCCAGATGGGGCATGTACTGGCCATTCGGAGCGAATATTTTTACCTGTTCCGGCAGGGCATTTTCAGCAACCTGCCGCTGGTGGGGGCGGTGCTGCTCACGTTCTTTTTGCAAATCGCTATTTTGTATATCCCAGCGCTCCAGGAAATATTCAATGTACAGTCATTGACCTGGAAAGAGCTGGTGGTCTGCATCCTTTTGTCGTCCATCGTCTTCCATGCCGTGGAGATGGAGAAGCTTTTTAAGGGGTTCAGAAAGGTTTGACAATGCGGTGATAATCAAACCGTTTCGGCCATTGAACTTTGCAGCGTTTTGATAAAACATGGGGGACAAACCCCAGTCTTTATATTGAATTTTAAATCGATCAACTAAAATTAAAAACATGAAAAACAGATTTTTCTTCGGCTTTATGGCACTGCTGCTCACGTCAGCTATTACCCTCAACAGTTGCAAGGATGATGATCAGCCCAAAACGACCAAGGTTTCTGGTACGATTACCATTGACAATGTGGACCAATGGGCTACCTGGCAGGACAGTGGTGTACTTGAAGTGACTGTTTTCCCTGCTTTCAGCCTGGATCCACCTTCAGGTTGGGGCACAGTGCCCGCAGGTACCTTCGGGCCAAACGATCCGGGCGGTACCTACCCGCTTGGCGCACCTTACAACTCGCAAAACCCCTTCATCCTTCAGTATAAGGCAGGGCAGACGCAATACGAATACGATATTGAACTGGAACCGGGTACCTATTCCGCCCTGGCCATCGGTTTCCGCAAGGATGATGTCACCAGTGCCACTTGCAAAACAGCTACCCTGGGGGTTTATTACGGCAATGAAAACGCAGTTAGTCACGGGATCGTCATCCCTCCCTTTCTCGTGTATCCCGCACCGCTGTCATTTGAGATCAAAGAACAAGAACAAAAGGAATTCAACTTCAAGGCTGACTTCTCTTTTGTAAATATTTGGTACTCCTCCTGCCAATAATACCGAATTACGATTGACGAATGACGGTTGCGTGGATTTTAAAATTCTGAAAATCAATATTTTAGAATTTCCGGCAATCGTCATTCGTAAATCTCTAATCGTGAATCATTCCCTGCTGCCCATGTTTTCCTTTTTAAGAAAGGCCCTTGGAAGCACTTTGATGTGCTGTATGCTGTGCCAAATGGCCCTGGCCCAATACTACGATGTTTCATCAAAGGGAAAAATCTCCGGCATCGTGCGGGACATGGAAAGCGGGGAGCCGTTGCCCCTGGTAAACATCCAGATTGCCGATACTGAAAACGGCACTTCTTCTGAACTGGATGGCACTTTTGAAATAGCGAGCCTGAATCCGGGCAAATACAAAATCACCGCTACCTACATCGGCTACCAGGAAGAAGTCCTGGAAAATGTGGAAGTAACAGCGGGTGCCAATCAATCCGTTGCTTTTGAACTGATACCTACCGCCATGTTGGCAGGCGAAGTCATCATAACGGCCACCCGCCAGCCCCAGGCCGTCAAGCTCGCCCCGGCCAGTGTGGCCATTGTCACCTCGCAGCAGATGCGGGAGAAAAACGTGACCACGTTCGACCAGGCATTCGATGAAGTGCCGGGGGTGGTCGTTACCCGTTCCAGCGGTGCCAATGTGCAGGCGCTGTCCATCCGGGGTGCTTCGGAAGTGGCAGGCGGCGGCATTGGCAACAGGGTGTTGCTGCTCATCGACGGACGGCCCGCCATCAGCCCGGAATCGGGCGGGGCGCTGTGGAACCTCGTGCCGGTGAACTCCATCGAGCGCATCGAGGTGGTGAAAGGGGCGTACTCGTCGCTCTACGGCTCTTCAGCGATGGGCGGCGTAGTGAACGTCATTACGCAAAACCCTTCACCGGAAGCCTACACGAGGGTACACCTGAACTATGGCGCCTATGGCCCTGCCCCAAAGAACGCAGAATACAGCCGCTACAACGATTTCTACACCGCCGAAATAAGCACGAGCCACAGCCGTGGCCGCTTCTCCTACCTCTTCGACGGCGGTTGGAAGCACAACGACGGCCACCGGGAAAAGTCGGGCTTCGACCTCCTGAACTTTTACACCAAAATGGCCTACCGCCTCAATGGCAACCGCCACATCCAGTTTTCCGCCAACGCCAACTACATCCACAACGACACGCCCGCCACCTGGCTCAGCCGCAGGCAGGCCTACAGCGTGGCCGAGCACCGCAAAGACGACTACCAGGACAAACAGGAATACAATGCCGACCTCTACTACTACGCCCTGCCCAACGCCCGGGTGAAATACTCCACCCGCTTCTTTTACTACCACAATTTTTCAAAATATACCTTCGACAGTAATCCTGGCAACGACAGCACGAACGTGAATACGGGCAAGCAGGTCGTTGCACAGTCGAGTGTTCGCACACAGCGGCTGGGCAATGTATCGCAGGTGGACTGGTTTGCCAGCGACCGTCATGCTTTTGTAGCGGGCATTGAAGTAAAACTGGACCGGGTGGTCGGCCTGCCCGACACGGTCCTGTACGGCGAACACGAGGCCGGGAGCTTCGCCGCCTACCTGCAGGACGAAATAAAACTCAGCCCCAAGCTGACCGCCAACCTCGGCGCACGGGTGGACCACTACCGCATCATGGGCGATTTCAGCGAGACGAATTTCAGCCCGAAACTGGCGGGGGTTTACCAGATAAATGATGACTTTTCGGTGCGCATGCTGCTGGCGCAGGCTTTCCGCACGCCTTCCATTGCGGAGCGCTACATCAAGTTTGAGCAGGGTGGCGGCCTTTCCTTCAGGCCCAACCCAACGCTGAAATCGGAGAAACTGATTTTCTCTGCGGAAGTAGGCTCGAAGATGAAAATCGCCTCCAACACTTCGCTCGACGTGGCCGTATTTTACAACCGCTACAATGACTTGATTTCCTACCAGCAATTGTCGAAACCGCTGGAGCCGCTTTTGTATGAGGTGATCAATTTGAAAAAAGCTGTGATGCAGGGCTTCGAAGTGTCCCTTTCACAAGCCTGGAAAAACCACCTGCGGGTGAATGTCGGCTACACCTACCTCGACGCCCGGGACGTATCGGATGGCCGCCTCAACGACGATTTGGCCTACAAATACAAGCATACTTTCAGCGCCTCGGCCACCGGCTATTACAGCGATTTCACGCTCAACATCAACAGCCGCTACCGCAGCGCCATCAAGGAAGTTTTCATCTATCCCGGCAACGAACCGGGCGCCGTCTTCCTGCTCAATGCCAAGCTCTCCTGGAAGCCCACCGAGCGGCAGTGTTTTTACCTCGCCATTGACAATATCGGCGACGCACAATACGAAGAACTGGAACGGTACCGGATGCCGGGGCGGAGTTTTACGGGGGGGGTGGTTTTTGGGTTTTGAGGAGCTGATTAGTTCCTTGACGGGTTTGTGTAGAGCAATTTGGAAATTTGGATGGATGAGGTCTTAAGTGGTGGTTGAAACACTACCGGGAATAGTATTTCACGAAAATTATCCTTCGGTTTCAATATTCTTCGGCTTCTTCGTCCATAAATGGGTTGGTATAGACCCGGTTCGGCTCTTTCCGCTGGTTAATGCGGTAATGGAAAGAAAGCAGCACCGTGCGGGACTGCCACAAGAAATTGTCCTCGGAGAAAAAAGTATAGCCCTCGGAAAAAGAGCGGCGGCGGCGGCTGTTGAACAGGTCGTTCACGCTGAGGGTAATCGTGCCATTTTTTTTCAAAAAATCAAAGCCAGCGGCAAGGTCGAGTGCCGTGGTAGCCCGGTTAACGCCTTGCGTCGTCATTCTCGGTGCCGAATAGCTGAGCGTGACCTGGGTGTTCAATTTTTCACGGATACTGTATCTCGAACTCGCCTTTGTTTCCATTGAAAATGAGCCGCCCCCAACGAATACCTCCTTCCTTTCATGCCAAAAACTTCCTTCAGAAAACGAGTGGTACAGGTTCAGGTCCCCATTGAACCGCAATTTTTGATGGGGGAAATAGGCGCAGGTCAGTTCCACGCCGTAGTTTCTTTTGAAATCAAGGTTTTCGGCTTGCGTAATGGTAATGCCTGGCGAATCCGAGTCCACCCGCTGCAGCCGCTTGATGACATCCTGCGTGTGGCGGTAGTACGCTACCGAACTCAGCAACGCCTTTTCCCAGTAGCGGATATACCCAAGTTCGAAGGAATTGGTGTATTCAGGCTTGATATTGGGGTTGCCCCGGAAGATATTGCGGCGGTCACGGATGGTGAAAAATGGGTTCAAGTCCGAGTAAACCGGGCGCTGGATGCGGCGGCTGTAGCTCAACTGGAAAGCATCGGCATCCGACAGTTTGTAGGTCAAAAATGCGCTGGGGAACAGGTCGGTGTAGCTGGTATAATCAGTCAGGTTGGTGGCAAGCAGTTGAGTCGTCACGTCCGAGTGTTCGGCCCGCAAGCCCGTTTGCCATGAAAACCTGTTAATGGTGTTCCCAATGTTCAAGTATATACCATGAATCGCTTCTTCATAAAGGAAGTCATTGGTAAAATCTGCATCTGGACTTTCAATACTGTTCACTATTTCCCTTACTTCGTAATTGTTGGAAACCTGCCGGACAGCACTTTGCCACCCGGCTTCGAACTTGCCCTTTTTCCCAAAAGGGATTATATAGTCCACATTGCTGCCCAGCCTGTGGTTTTTTTCCCTGTTGTTGGCCAGTTGCTGGTAGTCCACCCCGCTCAGGGGATTGTTTGCCCCATCGAAATAGTGCTCTCCGAACACGGATGATTTGGCCATCCCTGTGTGCTCGTACTGAAGTTCGGTAATGAGTTCGTGCCCTTCTTGTTTGAACTCGGTTGTATATAACAACAAATAACGAAAGTTGGAGTCCGATTCTTTTTCAGCCTCCGTTCGGTTGGTGATTTGATAAAGATTGTCGGGTTGGCCAAGGGCATCCAGGTACTGCAACCTGGACGAATTGTCCCCCGTGCTTCTTCTGTAGGCAAAGGAAGTGGTTAGGAAGTTCTTCGGGTTCAGGTGGTAATCGCCGTCAAATTTGATAAAGCCCGGCAGGCTCGACTGCCCGTGTGTCCTGTCCATGTTGGAGAAAACGGTGCTGTCTGGCTGGCCGGGCGTGTAGAATTCATTGCGGAAGCTGCCTTTGCCCGGTCGGTTGGCGTACCAACTGCCCATGCCGAAATACCCGTTAAACTTCCCTTTTTTGTAGTTGATATTGAGGCCACCGCCCATGTTGCGGTTGTTGCCAATGTGTGCATCCACCGAGCCGTTTAGCCCTTTTTTTTGGTTGGTTTTCAGGACGATGTTCACGATGCCCGCCATGCCCTCCGCCTCATAGCGTGCCGAGGGGTTGGTGATGACCTCGATGCGCTCGATTTGGTTTGCCCTGATTTGCCGCAGGCCCGACAGGTTTTCGCTGTCCACCAGTGAGGATGCCCGGCCGTTCAGCAGGAAGCGGATATTGCTACTCCCCCGCAGGCTGAACCTGCCGTCGTTGTCCACCGATATGCCTGGTACGTTGCGCATCACGTCCTCTGCCGTGCCCCCTGCGCTGGTCAGGTCCTTTCCCACATTGAACACCCGCTTGTCCAGTGCCATCGTTACCGTGCTTTTTTCTGCCCGTACTTCTACCTCGGCCATCCTCGTAATATCCAGCACCAGTGCCACGATTCCCACGTCGTACCTGTTTTGGTAGATATTTGGCTTGGCTGCGCTAAAATAAACGGGGATGTAGGACAGGAATTCAATCAGGAGATAGAAATCAGCCTGGTTTGTATTCAGGGAAAAACCGCCGTCGGCATCGGAGGTCGTGCCAGTGAGCAGGGTGCTGTCTTTTTTTGAAAAAAGGCTGATGGTGGCAAATTCCAAGGGCAGCTTGGTGTCCCGGTCAATGATTTTACCATAAATTTCGATAGGGACTTTATTTGGGTTGCTGGTGGGGCCAGGCACTGTTTGGGCACTTAACTCATGGGCAAAAACCATTGCCAGTGCAAGTATTTTCGCCTTGTATCGAATAGGAAAAAGTAAGGCCTGTTCGTTCATGCTGCTGATAGTGGGAATAATATTGGGGGGCAATGCTCAAGAGGTGAGTTGCGTTACAAAAATCGTACTAAGTATCCATTATCCTCCAAACTGCCGCCGAAAACACCGTTACCGCTGCCGACCACTCCAGCCCAAGCCAGTCGGATGCTCCGCTGGCGCAAGTTTTCCTGCTTCGCAAAGAAGCCCCGCCCCAACCTTGCATATACCACCGTTCCAGCAAGGTACTGTGGTTGTTTTACGGGACTGGGGGGTAGCTACCTGGGAAGACTTGCGACAAGGAAATGAGTGTATAGCCAATGGGCTGCAAGAGCCGCTTCGCTAAACTCTTGCTGGAACGGTGGTTATTTTACAAGACCGGTGCGGAGCTTTTCTGCAAAATTGGAAGACTTGCGCCAGCAGGGGAAAATGCCTACCTTGAAGGGAAATTCACCAAAATCGGAAACGATGAAGATAAAAATTAAGGAGGCCATTGCAATGGCTGCCAAAGGTCAAAACCTGCAAGGAGTGGCCATAGAGGATTTGAACGACAAGCAGGTTAAAGCTATGGATGCGCTGCTGCTGGCAAGGCACGGGATAGTCGTTCCCGAACAGAATATCTATTACCATGATAGCGAAATTGCCTATGATGAAGAGTTCGACGAAGTAGCGTGGGACAAAAACCCCGTCCAATTAACCTTTGAGGAAAAAGTTGAGATAGCCAACCGTCAATCCCGGAGCAATGACAAGGAAATGATTTCTCTCAATATTGCCGTTGCTGACAAGGAAGTGAACCAGTGGCTCAAAGTGAACCTTCATAAAGTAGAAGGCATCGTCAGCGGGTTGATTGTTGATTTATATAAAACGCAGAAGGCGCTTAGGGAATAAAATTTCCCTGATCACCTGTTGGCGCAAGCCTTTAGGTCAACGGCGGTGAAGTTTGAAACACTACCGGGAATAGTGTTTCAGGTTTGGTGCACACTTTTGTGAGTAGTGGGAAGTAGATTAATATTTTTTGTCTGGAAACTTATAATCAATTTCCGACTCAGTAAATTCCTTTTCCTTCCCTAACAATATGGATAAGAGAAAACCAAGTAATGTAAAAGCACTCACAAAAATCCCAAAAATAAACACATGTATCCAGAAGGTATGTATCCCATCATTGCCTACAATATCTTTGAACCCAAACAGTCCTGTAAAATAAATTAACAAATACAACCAGCCACCAAAGGCACCTGAACCAAAATATGTGATTTTGATTTTCACATTCAAGTAATTTACTGTTTACTGATACAAATATAGCAAACAGAATTGTGAGTAGTGGGAAGTGATAAACACCATTTTCATGGAGGTCAATAACAAGCAATTAGATTTCGTCAACTCTTGTTTTTATCTAAAGCCTCTAACAAATAATCAATAGCTGATTCTATATCATCCTCTTTCACACGTTCTTCTGAATTTACATTTGAATACTGATGAAATAAAACCCAATGCCTTGATTCAGCTTCCCAGTGGAATTGGATTGAACCTCTATTATTAGTGATAACAAAATTAGATTCTGTATCTTTTAGCAAGGAGATTAGCTCATCTTCATTAAGATTACTGCTATTAAATGGAAGCCGTTTGCCATCTTCTTCAATTTTTTCAACAAATAATTTTGGATAATCTTTTAAAATTAAAACTAATTTCTTCATGGCTGAATGTTTTATGTTAAAGTAATTAGCATACGAACCTACCAAACTTCATGTTTTGAAACTCCTTGTTTAATTAGTTCTTCTACTATGACTTCCTCAAACATCATTTTGATTTCAGAGGTGTTTTCTCCATATCCTCCTTCCAAACAAAGGATTGAAATTACCAAATCTTTAAGTCCTCTCATTGACCCTGCTTGTTCCAGCAACAAATCTTCGTGAGCTTTGTTTTTCAATGCTTTATACCTTCCCGTAATGATTAAACGATAAATAACAGGGTCTGGCATTTTATCTTTATCAGGATGCAGTTCCCTGTAATGTTTATAATATTTTCCGACGACTCTTGCAGTTCCTCCAACTGCGCCTTTCCTTGCAAAAAATTTCATTAAACCCATGATGTTTTATTTGGGCAACAAATTACAAATTTGTTTATTTAATCGGTAGGAATTGAAGATTGTTTAACAAAAACTCGTACTTAAAGCGATAAAAACTCCCACTTCCCACTATGGTACAAAGTGTTACCTAACCGCCCCACCCAACAGAAAACCGTTAATGTGTAAGAAGTTGGAACCGAGCGGCATTCAAATTTGCTGAATTGTGATGGAAGGTACTGACTTCCCACTTCCCTTAGAAAAGTGCTACCTGCCTTTTTTAGGCTAAACACTACGCCCCATTCCGTTCCACATACTGTTTCAAACTGAAACAAAGAACCAAACTAAAATTTTGTACTTCACTGACCATTAGAATTTTACGAATAGCCAAGAAACCAAAACCACCCAAAAACCTGAAACACTATCTGTGCATAGTGTTTCATCTCATTCACCCCTCCCGGATCAACACCCCCAACACCCCCTCCGTCCTCCTCGCCGACAAATCCACCTGCGAGCCATCGTCCATAGTGACGTAGCCGCCCTTGTCTATTTTGTGTTTTTCAGTAGCAATTCTATCGCCGGTTCGAGGGCAGGTATGCTTTCGCTGGCCGTTTTCCAAACAATGTCGAGGTCAACGTATAGGTAATCATGGATGAGTACATCCCGCATTCCGGCCATTTGTTTCCAGGGAAGGTGCGGGTTGTTGGTACGCAATTCATCCGAAACACGCTTGGTGGCTTCACCGATTATTTCCAATTGCCGGATACAGCCGTCTTGCACCAATGCGTTTTCATCGAATGATTGTTTATCCATGCCAGCAATATACGCTGCGATTTGGCGGATGCAGGAAAGGATGTGTTCAAGGTAGAGGCGGTCTCCATTGTTGGTCATGCTTCAGCAATGATTTGGAGGTCTTTGAGAATATTTTCTTTAAGGGCTGGATAAAGTCCTTTGTCGGTGACCAAGTCCACCTTCCGGCCCAGGCGCTCCGAAAGTTCTTGTATGATGTTGACATAGGTGAACAGGTCAATGGTTTCCTTAAAATTTACCAAAATATCAATATCGCTCTTCTCATTTTCTTCCTGGCGGGCAAAAGAACCGAACACTCCAACCTGCTTGACTGGATATTGGGAAAAATATTGTTTAATCGCCTTTATAGTTTCAGCTCTTGTCATTTTTCAAATGAAATTAATTTACGTTGCTGAGAACAAAGATAATCCAATTGTTTTATCGAAAGTTGTTCGTTATCCCCATCATTTTACCACGATTATACTTCGCTCCAATAGGTTTTCCCGAGATTCGGGAAAACCTATTATAGATAGTCACATTGAAAATTGATTGGAACAAAATCCTAAGCCAGTGATTTTCAATAAAATGACTTCAATGACCAATGACTTTTAATGACGATTGTCTATAAAGCGAATTTTAATTCAGGCGGCAAATTCAAGTCGCCGCCTGAATCCCGGTAAGCGTCACATCGCAGCCACCCTTTCCTCCAGCTTATTGATGGCTGTTTCACCCACCACCGGCTCAAACCTCGCCGTAAAATGCCGCAAGAACGGCGGTTCGTAAGTAATCTTGAAACCGTGTGCCCGCTCCCTGCTGCCCATCAGCATTTCAAAGGTTTCGATCACATAATCAAGGTGGCTTTGGGTATAGACCCGCCTTGGAATGGCAAGGCGCACCAGTTCCATCTCGGCGGGGATGAGTTGGCCGTCGGCGTCGTATTTCCCGAACATCACAGAGCCGATTTCGCAGCAGCGGATGCCGCCTTTCAGGTACAGTTCGCAGGAGAGTGCCTGCCCCGGGAACTCGTGGGCAGGTAGGTGCGGGTAAAAAGCCTTCGCATCCACATACACCGCATGGCCGCCGATGGGCCGGATGACGGGGACGCCGTGGCGGTGCAGCCCCTCGCCGAGGTAGGCGGTGCTTTTGATACGGTAGTCGAGGTAGTCGGGCTCAAAGACTTCTTTCAGGCCCTGGGCGATGGCCTCCATGTCACGCCCCGACAGGCCGCCGTAAGTGGAATAGCCCTCCGTGATGATGAGCACGGTGCGGCATTTTACGGCCAGGTCAAGGTCGTTCAGTGCGAGGAAGCCGCCCATGTTCACAATGGCGTCCTTCTTGGCGCTCATGATGCAGCCGTCGGCGAGGGCAAACATTTCCTGGGCTATCTGCTTGTAGGTTTTTTCTTCGAAACCATCTTCCCGGTGCTTGATGAACCAGGCATTCTCGGCAATGCGGCAGGCATCGAGGATGAACAGGATGCCGTATTGCTTGCAAACAGCGGCTACTTCCCGTGCATTGCCCATGCTGACGGGCTGCCCGCCGCTGCTGTTGTTGGTGACGGTGAGAATGACAGCAGCGGTGTTTTCCGCACCATGTTTTTCGATGCCTTCCACCAGTTTGTCCACGTCCATATTGCCTTTGAACGGGCTAATTTCATCGGGGTGCTTGCTGGCCTCCACGGGCAGGTCAATCGCCGTGGCGCCGCTGAACTCGATGTTGGCCCTCGTGGTGTCGAAGTGGGTATTGCTGAAAAAAACCTTGCCCTTGCCGCCGATGCGGGTGTAGAGCAGGTGCTCTGCCGCCCGTCCCTGGTGTACCGGCATTATGTAAGGGTAGCCAGTGAGGTCTTTGATGGCGCTTTCCATCTTCAGCCAACTGGAGGCCCCGGCGTAGCTCTCGTCGCCCTGCATGATGCCGCCCCACTGTGCGGCGCTCATGGCGGCGGTGCCGCTGTCGGTCAGCAGGTCAACGATGACCTCGCTGGAGTGGAGCAGGAAGGGGTTGTAGTGGGCGTTTTTCAAAAAAGCCCTGCGCTGGGCCTCCGTGGTCATGTTGATGGGTTCTACGACTTTGATGCGGAAAGGCTCGATGATGGTTTTATGTTTCATCAGTTTTCTTTTGAAATATCAAGGCCTCAACTAAGTAGTTGTTTGAGATGGTTTGAATTTGTTTGAAAATGGTTTGAATTTGTGGTGAACTGTTGCAAATGGCTGGAAACCAGCAATTTTCCAACTAACACGGGCGTGAATCTTCGATTTCAAACGACTTTCAAATAAATTCAAACAGCACCGATTGTGTCGAATAATTTAGCCAATCTACTCATTGATGGCCTGATGGTTATTGTTTTTCCCGCCCGTCCACCATTGGGAAACCATGAATAGTACCCCAACGACAAAAAGCGGAAGTGAAATCATGAGAAAATGGGAAATTGAGCGGTATGTGCCGAAGTAAATCGTGAAAATCAATCCCAGCGCCATAAAAAGTACACCTCCCACCAAGCGGTATCGCCAGGCAATCAGCAGACATACCAACACTGAAAAGGCGGGAAAGAGGTGTATGAGGAAACCTATTATTTGATACCCCAACGGCGTGTTTTCAGTAAACGCATCCAGCGAAAGCAGCACCAACAGCCCGACAAGCAGCAAGGAAAAAATGCGGGGTAGCCATGTCATTGTTTTTTTCATGCACAACGTTTTACAATACTTCGGCAAGGGCAGAAAAGACACACCTGTAAAGCGTTGGCAAATTAACAGGTCAGCCAGGGAAAGAAAGATGAGTTTTATCACCCCATGAAGCCAACTCCTGGCAGCCTACTGCAGAGCGGGCACCAACGACAAGTCCATCAAGTATGCGCAGCGGGGCTACGAACTGGCTGAAAAACCGGCATGGGCCATGGCCGGTTGCACGGCAAACTTTCGGCGCTCAACGGTTTTTCACCCCATGCAATCTTCCGGAACATGCGGCTGGGAAGGGCGAAGCTGATGCAGCAGGAGCGGCGGGCACAGTGTCGGAGATTTTTTTCCTGTTCGGCTTCAACCCGCCGGCTTATTTTATCAAATATATCAACGGGTATTTCGGCATAATGACAGGAAAAATATCCTGAAAATCAACCACTTGCAACGCTGCGACAAAATTGCTATCCCTTGCGACAAAACTGATATGCCCTCCGCCGCCCCTGCCCGCATATTTGCACCATGCTTCATGGAGAAGCGAAAATCAAAACCTTTTCACCATCTAAAATTGTCAACCATGAAATCTTTCCTCTTCGGTGCATGCACCCTTTTCACCAGTTTGTTTTTTGTTCAAAACATCTCCGCTCAGGACAACCAGGCCACCTTCGAAGCCTTTTTGAAAAAAGTGTACACTGCTTACGAAAACGGCAACGACGACGCCATGTGGGCCTTCTATACTGACGCCGCAGCCGAAATCTCGCCCGATGGCCGCCTCGCCTCCGGCAAACAGGCGCTGAAAGCCAGTTGGGACGAGTTCATGAAAATGACCGACGGCAAACCTTCCTTCACCTACAAGCTGACCTCCTGGCGGCTCCTCACGCCCGATGTTGCTTTGCTGACCTGGGACTCCACTGCCGATATTAAAATGCAGGGGCAGCAAGTAGGCGGCCCGACTTCCTGCGTCGCCGTGCTGCGCAAAGTAAAAGGCAACTGGCTCATCGAATTCGACGGCATGACGCCGGTGATGCCAATGCCTGCCGGGAATTGACAGCCAAATGAAAGCAGGCGGGGCGCAGCCGGTAGTTGTGCCCCGCTTTCAATCTGTTCTTTGCACTTAAAAACCTTCAACATCATGAACTATCAGTATCCTCACACCATCGACAACCGGCATGGTGAACAAATTACTTTCCTCCGCCTCGTGAAAGACCCCGCAGGCGATTGGCTGGAAGTGGAAGGGATAGCTGCACCAAAAGCAGGCCCTCCCATGCACGTCCACTTCAAGCAGGACGAAGGTTTCACTGTTGTTAAAGGTAAAATCGCCACGCAGGTTCTGGGCGAAGAACCCAAGTTCGCCGGGGAAGGCGAGAGCATTGTGTTCAAGGCTGGCACCCCGCACCGGTTCTGGAATCCAGGCACGGAGCCGCTCCACATCAAGGGTTGGCTGAAACCTGCGAACAACATCGAGTACTTCCTCACGGAACTCTACCAGTCCACCGCTGAGAACGGTGGGCGTCCCGGCACCTTCGATGGCGCATGGCTCACGCATCATTTCCGGTCGGAGGTGGACATGGTCGGGCTGCCGGCCTTTGTGAAAAAGGTGGTTTTTCCGGTGGCTTTGTTTTTTGGGAAATTGGCTGGAAAGGATGGGAAATTTAAGGGTGCGCCCCATCCACTTTGAGTTGATTTCCAAGTGTGTTTCAGTAAAAACAGTATTTTAGGGGCAGTTATTGAACAACAGACTGCCTATGCTGCGTAATTTTTTATGGATCACCTTGTGGGCATTGCCCTGGGCGGCCCCTTCCTTTTCCCAACCGGGGGGCACTCACATTGTGGACAGCCTGCTGCAGCAGGTAAAGGTAGCCGAAAGCGACTCCGCAAAGTGGCACGCCATGTTCAAACTGTCGCAGTATTACGGCACCAACGACCTAGATGCTGCCGTCCAAACGGCGCTCCAGTCCCTCGAATTCGCCAGGGCCCACCTGCCCGACCGAATCCCCCGCAGCCTGAACAACGTGGGGCTGCACCTGATGAACAAAGGGGAATTCGACAAGGCAATGACCTATTTTTTCGATGTCCTGGAGGCAGGAAAAACCTACAACTGCCAGGAGTGCATCGCTACCACCCTCGGGAACATCGGCATTATTTTCTGGAAAAAAAAGGATCATCAAAAAGCTGAACAGTACGTGCTGCAGGCCCTTGAAAAGCAGCGGGCCTTGAAAGATACCATGAGCACCGTGCGGAACCTCAACAACCTCGGCCTCATCTACACCGAAACGGGGGAGAGCGAAAAAGCGGCACAGGCTTTCGAGGAGGCCCTCGGCCTGCTGGATGCCAAAGGTTCTACCGAATTCCTGGGCAACGTGCTGAACAACCTCGGCAATCTCTATTATTACACCGGGAAGTACGAAAAGGCGCAGGAATATTACACCCGTACCATTCACCTCAGCCAAAAAACAGGCGACAACTCCTCCTTGATTTTGGGCTACATCAATTCCGGCTGGGCACTCATGGCTGCCGAAAAATACCGGGAGGCTATCAATTTTATTGATGTAGGGGAAAAACTGGCGAGAAAAATCAAGAACGACGACTACCTTGCCAATGCCTACGGCTCCAAAGCAGATGCTTACAAGGGCATGGGTGATTTTAAAAATGCCTTTGCCTATCTGGAAAAATACGTCCAGTTGAAGGATACCCTGAGCGCCCGGCTGAACAGCCAAACAGTAGCGGAACTGGAGACCAAATACCAGATTCAGCAGAAGGAAGCGCAGTTGGCCCGGCAGCAGCTCGAAATACAACGCCAGACCAACCTGCGAAATATTACCCTGGCAACAGCCGCCGCCGTTTTACTGGCCTTGTTCGGTTTGTTCCAATACCTGCGCAGCCGCCAAAAAATCAGGCGCAAAGAAGCCGAACTGGCCGCCGGCAGGGCTGAGGCTGCCGCCCGGCTGGAACACCTGGAAGCAGAAAAACTACGGGAAATGAACCAGGTAAAATCCACTTTTTTCGCCAACATTAGCCACGAGTTCCGGACGCCCCTCACCCTCCTGCTAAGCCCATTGGAACAAATGATTAACGGCTCATTCCGGGGCGATTCCCAAAAATACTACCGCTTCATGCACCGCAATGCCAGCCGGCTGCTCAACCTCGTCAACCAGCTTTTGGATTTATCGAAACTGGAAAGCGGAAAGCTGCACCTGTCCGCTTCGGAAGGCGACCTTGGCAGGTTCGTTGGCGCCGTGGTGGGTTCGTTTGAAAGTTTGGCAGTCAGGCAGCAGGTTGATTTGAAAATTGATACGCCGGGGCTGCCTGCCACCTGCTTTTTTGACCGGGACAAGGTGGAGAAAATTCTGGTGAACCTCGTTTCCAATGCTTTCAAATTTACGAGTGAAGGTGGGAAAGTGAAGGTGGCAATAACAATGGCCGATGACACGGCAACCATTACGGTAGAAGATACCGGCATAGGAATTCCTGCTGGGCAGTTGCCACACCTGTTCGAGCGTTTCACCAAAAGCAGCCCATCAGAAGTGCAGGCTGGCAGCGGCATCGGGCTGGCGCTCACGAAAGAACTGGTGGAGTTGCACGGCGGCACCCTGGCAGTGAAGAGCGAGGAAGGCAAAGGAACGGCCTTCACGGTGACGTTGGCTGTAGGCACGGCGTTTTTTAAGAAGGAAGAAATCACGGTAACACCCCCTGAACCCCTGGAGAGGGAACCTTACCAGCAAAACATAGAAGCCCGCCAAAAGGAAGAAATTCCTGTTGAAACCTCCTGGGCAGGTTCTCTCTTCGGGGGAGCAGCAGGTGAGGAAAAACCGCTGCTGCTGCTGGCCGAGGACAACCCCGACGTGCGCGCCTACATCGCCGAAATGCTGGCAGGGGATTACAACATCATCCAAGCGGTGAATGGCAAGGTTGCCTTGGAAAAAGCAATTGAACATATCCCCGACCTCGTCATTACCGACGTGATGATGCCGGAAATGGATGGCACAGCATTTTGCAGGCAACTAAAATCCAATGAAAAAACCAGCCACATCCCCATCATCATGCTCACGGCCCGGGCCGAGCAGGCCGACAAGCTGGAAGGCCTTGAAACAGGGGCAGATGACTACCTGGTAAAGCCGTTCGACGCCACAGAACTACGGCTACGGTCTGCCAACCTCGTCAAACAGCGACGCAATTTGCAGGCGTACTACAGCAGCAGGCTCACCTATTTTTCACCCTCCAAAGTTGTTGAAGCTGAAAGCATGGACGATGCTTTCCTGCATAGGATCCGGGAGGCTGTGGAAGCCAACCTGGAAGACGAAACTTTCAGCGTGGTAGAACTGGCGGCTCATATCAGCATGAGCCGCAGCCAACTGCACCGCAAGCTTACCGCACTCACGGGCTTTTCGCCCAACCAGGTGATCCGCAACATGCGGCTGGAAAGGGCGAAGCAACTCCTGGAAGCAAATGCAGGAACCGTCTCAGAAGTGGCATTCAGGTGCGGGTTCAATTCCCATGCGTATTTCTCGAAGTGTTTCAAGGATTATTTTGGCCGGACGCCGGGGGAGGTGTAGAGAAAAATTCCCCGCTCTTCAAGGGTATATCCGGCGGCAATGGAAGCGTTTTTCAAAGCTGCCGACACCTGGATTGCCCCACCATCAAAGGAGGAAATCGCCCGGTTTTTTTTTTAGAACATGACATGAAAGTAGTTGGGCAGCCCCTGAAATTAGGACAGTAGATGACCCTGGTTTTCCAAAACGAAAGGTATGCTGCTAATGCCCGGCCAGGCCCAGCATGTGTTCCAGCCTCACGGGCAGGTGCCTGGCAATCCAGTCCGAATAATCACCGCTATAGCCGGATTGGGCATGGAGCGCCTTTATTTTTGAAAAAATCGCCCCGGTTTCGGCAGTAGAAGGCGGTTCCAGGTGTTCCATCTTGTGCAGGATGGCGCTTATCTCGCTGGCAACGGCCGCTTCCCTTTCGCGGTGCTGGCCGTCGAGGCTTCCCTTCGGATCGGTGAGGTAGTGTTCGGCAATGGCTTCGGAAACAGAGCGGCCGTGCTCCTGGCTTTCTTTGATATTTCCCCGCCCTGTTACTGCGTTGCCAAGGGCGAAAACGTTTTGAAAGCCTTTCAGCTTGCAACATTCCCCTTCCTCTACTTCAAAGGTCTGCCACTTCATCGGGATGCCGGGGATGGGTTCGGGGATGCTGCCAATGGAGGAGATGACCAGCGGCGCCGGGTATTCTTTTTCGGTGCCGGGCAGCTCGACCACCCTGCCGTTTTCGATTTTTGTTTCCAATAAAACCAAACCCGCCAGGCGCCCACCTTCCACTATTTTATCCACCGGCACGGCGCAGGGCTTCATGTGGAAAAGGAACTTGGACTGTGCGTTGGTCAGCACTTTTTCCCGCACGGTTTCGGCCTTGGCGAGTTTTTCGGGCGTGTCGGTGTCGCCGGGAAAGAGCGGCATGTCCTTCACCCGGCGGCGATAGACGAGGGTGCAGCCTTTCAGGCCGAGGTCGGCGAGGGTGAGGCCGAGGCCGTCCAGCACCTTGGCAATGCCACGTTCCAGGTCAAACATGTGGACATCGTGTCCCCGCTCTTTCAGCGCCTTTTGCACGGTTTCCATCATCAGCGCCTTCACCACGTCAATACTGGCCAGTCCGCCACCGATGACCAATGCGCCGTCTTTCACTTCCATCTGTTCGCCGGCATAGCCCTCCTCGTGGAAGTGGTTGTACCAGTAAATAAAGGGGTTTTGGTAGTAAAGTCCTTTGCCCACAAACTCATCGATGCCTTCGATGGGCAATGGCCGGTCCCGCCATGCGCCGGTAGCCAGGAAGACTGCCGAGAAGCCCCAGTTCTTTATCACATCCTCAAAATCAATGTCCCGGCCCAACTTTACATTGGGCACAAAGGTGACGAGCGGGTGGCTGAGTTTTTCGTTGATGTTCGCCTGCTCCTTGTCCCGCAGCTTGGCGTGCCACTTGGGCAGGCCGTCCTCGATTTTCCCATAGGGCAGGGCATTTTGTTCAAACACGACAGAACGGATGCCCCGATGGGCCAACTGATGGGCTGCTTCTGCGCCGGAGACGGCGCCTCCGAAAATGGCGACGAGGTGAGGGTTCATGCTGTAATGGTTTTATTTCGTTTCAAAAAATGTAAACAAGAATGGGGGCGTAATTTAGACAACGGGAGCTAAAGTTTTAAACTTGCCCGGGGTCTTTATAAAATCTTTACACGCTGGCCTCCAACTTTTATCCCGGATTTATGATTTGCCCCGCAACTTTGCCCTGCCAATTTTATCAAAGTAAGCACATGTACAAGGCAGACAACAAAAAACGGCATTTCCTGCTCAGCATACTTTCCGTGTGTGGGGTGGCGGCCTTGTGCTATCCGTTTGCCGGTGCTTTCGGGTACCGTTCAGTGGCGCTGATATTGCTTTTTGCGGTGTCGCTGCTGGCCATGCGGCTGAGCCTTTACCCGGTGTTGTTGGCGGCTGTGTTGAGTGCGTTGGTGTGGGATTTCTTTTTCATACCACCCCATTTCACATTTACAGTGGGCAGCACGGAAGACACGCTGATGCTGGTCAGTTATTTTATTGTCGCCCTGTTGAATGGGGTGCTGACGGATCGCATCCGAAAGGCGGAAGAATGGGCGAGGCAAAAAGAAGAAAGGGCAAAGGCGGTGAAACTGTACGACACGCTGTTCAATTCCCTTTCGCACGAACTGAGGACGCCAATTGCAACTATTATAGGGGCCTCCGACAACCTGATGTTTGCCGAAGAAGGCTTGACTTTGGAAAACAAACGCCGCCTTTACAAAGAAATAAACACTGCCTCCGAGCGCCTCAACCGCCTGGTGGACAACCTCCTGAACATGTCGAGGCTGGATTCGGGCCTTATCCGCCCAAAGCTCGATTGGTGCGATTTGAGCGAACTGCTCTACTCGGTGGTAAACCGGATGGAACGGGAACTGAAAAACCACCAGGTCAACATTGCCGTGGCGCCCAACCTGCCGCTGTTCAAACTGGATTTCGGGCTGATGGAGCAGGCATTGGCCAACATCTTGTACAACGCTGCCCTCTACACACCGGCAGGTTCGGTGATTGGCATCAAAGGAAGCCTGGTTGACAAGCAGTGCACCATCGTGATTACCGACTCCGGGCCTGGCTTTCCTGGCGATGATTTGGAACTTGTTTTTGAAAAATTTTACCGCTCCAAAAACGCCCGTACCGGTGGGGTGGGCCTGGGCCTCTCCATCTCGAAAGGTTTTGTGGATGCGCACCAGGGAAGCATAAAACTGGAAAATGGGCAAGCCGCAGGGGCAAAATTTACCCTGAAAATACCTGCGGAAACCCATGCCATCAACAACTTGGAAGATGAATAAGCCGACCATCCTCATCATTGACGACGAAGCGCCCATCCGCAAATTACTGGAAATCACGCTGACGGCCAACAACCTAAAGGTACTGGAAGCCGTGAACGGCAATGACGGACTTGTGGCTGCGGCCATGCACCCCCCGGACTTGGTACTCCTCGACCTGGGCCTGCCCGATGATGATGGACAGGAGGTATTGAAAAAACTAAGGGAATGGTACAGCCAGCCCATCATCATCCTGTCGGTACGAGACGCTGAAGAGGACATCGTGAAAGCACTGGACAACGGTGCCAACGATTACCTGGTAAAGCCCTTCCGCACGGGGGAACTGTTGGCCCGCATACGATCGGCGCTGCGTTCCGTTGCCCCCGGCCACGACAACCCTTACCAGGAATTCGGCAACCTCAGCATTGACTATTCGGCGAGGCTGGTGCGCAAAGACGGCGAGATACTAAAACTTACCGCTACAGAATATACCCTGCTGAGCCTGTTTTCCCGCAACGAGGGCAAAGTGCTCACCCACCAGTTTATCCTGAAGGTTATCTGGGGGCCGGGGTTCACCTCGCAGTCGCAATACCTGCGGGTATATGTGGGCCAGTTGAGGAAAAAAATAGAGGACAACCCGAACCAGCCGAAGTTTATCCAGACGGAACCGGGTGTTGGGTACCGGTTTGTGGGGAGTTATGGGTGAGTGGGACGGATGGCTATTTTCAACAAAAACAAGTTTGAATAAGCAATGTAACAGCCGTGGTTTAGGCTGTCACGGAGATTGTATTGCCATAAACCGCGTAAATGAATGTAGGCATGAAAAACGGGATGTACCGATCGGTGTTAAAGCAGATTGGAGGTTTGCTGGTTTTGCTGGGGCTGGTCATGGTTTTGCCCATTTTTGTTTCGGCGATGTATGCAGAATGGTATCCAGCTTTGAGTTTTTTGTTGGCAGCGGCTATTACGGCAGGCTTTGGCCTTGCGCTTTTCAAGGGCTTTTACAATTCGCCCGAACCTGAGAACAGGCACGCAATCCTTATTGCAGCTTCGGGGTGGATGATGATTGCGCTGATGGGTGGGCTTCCTTTTTTTGTGGCTGCCTACCTTATGCCTGCCGAGGCCATGCAAAAACTAATTCCAGCGGGGGCAGACTATCCTTCCAGTATTTTATTTTTTAGAAGCCCACTTCACTGCCTTTTCGAGAGCATGAGCGCCTACACCACAACAGGGCTTTCCATGGCGGTACATGAGCCTTCCATGGGCAAGGGCATGCTTTTTTACAGGTCGCTGGCGCAATGGGTGGGTGGGGCAGGGTTTATCGTTTTGGCATTGGCCGTGTTCAAGCAGGTGCCAGGGCAAGGTTCAATCCTGCTTTACAATTCCGAAACAAGTGGGGTAAAATTGAAGCCCAACGTGATTGGCACGGCGAGGGGTATTTGGAAAGTATATTTTGGGGTGACGGCCTTTTTGACTGTTTACCTCTCCATTGGCACTTACCTCATTTTGCCGGATTACCCCTTGGGAGAAAACATTTTTGATGCTGTCAACCATGCCATGTGCGGGCAATCCACTGGTGGGTTCAGTACGCTCGACGACAGTATTGCCGGGTACAAATCGCCCGCAATGGATGTGCTGTATCTTTTGCCCATGATACTCGGCTCGTTTTCCCTTCCCTTTTTTTTCAGGGTGGTTTTTGAAAAAAAATTCAGTGAAATATGGAAAGACCTGCAGACCCGCTCCCTGCTCATCGCTTTTGTGCTGGGAAGCGCCGGGATGGCTTTTTTACTGTCCCATGCCGGTATTGTCCCCAACCCAGTACGGGAAGGTATTTTTCAATTCGTCAGCGCCCTTTCCACCACTGGCTGGCAAACCTCAGGCATCGGCGATTGGGACGATGTTTCGGTAGTCTATATTGTCACCACGGCAATGTACGTGGGCGGTGCTGCCGGTGCTACCGTTGGTGGTATCAAGGTCATCCGGGCGGTGCTTATTCAGAAAGGTTTGATGTGGCAGGTCAACAAGATATTTTACCCCGACCACGCCATCAAGACCGTCAAGTTTGGTGGCAAAACCCTCTTGCCGGACGAGATGAACCGGGAGCTGGCCAAAGCTGCCACCTTCGCATTTACCTTTCTACTGCTGGTGCTCGTCGGGACAATGATAACCGCTTTTTATATGGGCGAAGGCTACACCCTGTCGGACGCTTTCTTTGAATCAGCATCGGCGCAGGGGACGGTGGGGCTTTCGTGTGGCATCACCGACCCGTCTATGTCTCCTGTGGTGGAAGCCACCTATATTTTGCAGATGTGGGCAGGAAGGCTTGAAATCATCCCCGTACTTGCTCTTTTCCGGGCATTAATATGGGGTACGAAACCCATCAATATTTGAGTGTTTTTAAGATTAATATATTGGGATATTTTGGGCAAAAAATTGATGTTCAATAATTTGCCTTAACTCCTGTTTCAATATTAATTTCTATTTTTTATACCCATCATGTTTATAGATAGTCACATTTAAAATTGATTGGGATAAAATTCTAAGTCACTGACTTTCAATAAAATGACTTCAATGACCAATGACTTTTAATGACGATTGTCTATAACCTAAAAATTTGCAGCTATGCACCTGATAATTGTTGGAGCAGGCAGGACCGGGAAGCACGTCATCCAGGAAGCCACCAAAGATGGCCACGATGTGGTGGTCATCGAAAAGGAAGAAAAGGTGGCCGGTTGGGCGGCTACTCACTATGATTGCATGGTCATCCAGGCGGATGCGTCTTCGATGGATGCCCTGAAAGAAGCAAAGGCCGAAAAAGCGGACGCCCTGATTGCTACTACCAACGACGACGCGGTAAATATGCTCGTCATCATGTTGGGCAAGGAATTGGGCATTAAGCGGCTCATCAGTTCTGTGACCGACGAAGGCCACATCCGACTTTTCGAACAAATGGGCGTGGATACCGTGGAAAGCCCTTTCCGGTTGAACGGACAGTACCTTTACCGGGCGGTACAGCGGCCCAGCGTGAAGGACTTTCTGGATTTGGGGGGCGGGGCGGAAATCATCGAACTCACCGTGAAGAAAAACTCCCCCATTGCTGGAAAGCTGATTAAACAATTGCACAAAGAAAACCTGTTGCCAAAAGATGCACGCATTGTGGCCGTCAAGCGAAAAACGGATATCATCATTCCGGAGGGGGATACGGCATTATTGGAAGGCGACTTGGTGGCTGTACTTTCCAAGCAGGGGGCTACGGAGGAATTGGTGCATGTTTTCAAATAGTAAGTAGTAGTTTGAAGTTGTTTGATTTGTTTGAAATCAATTTAAGCAATTGACTATCAAGTATTTATTTTCTTTAAAACCAAATAACCCAAACTATACCGCTGCACGACAGGTTTTGTCAGGGATGGACTGGTTTATATAAGGTTTATTTGGTTCATTATCAACCCATATCAACTTAATACCGCTGGACAAAACCATCCGTGCTAAAGTATAAATACTGCTGGATTTATACTTGAAACAACTGGTGTATTTGCAGACCTGGTGTCAGCGGGGTTTATTGGCAGACTTGTGCCAGCAGGAGATGTGGTTTTTCGGAAGATTTAGTGCCAACGGGGATGTTTGCTATCTACTCAAAAAAAACGTTGTTTTGCACCTTAAAATAAAAATACATTTATGAAAAATCTAATTACACTACTCTCACTTTTTTGCTTGACGGCTGGTTGGGCACAACCAGGTCAACTTGACCCCACTTTTGGCAACGGCGGCATCGTCACCACCACCCTCGATCAGGCACTTGAAAGCCGCACGATCGTGCTGCAACCCGATGGCAAAGTGGTGGTGGCCGGTTGGTACAAAATCTCTTCCCGCAAGCTGCTCCTTATCCGCTACAACACAGATGGAAGCATAGATACAGGCTTTGGCGACAATGGAAAGTTCATCAGTGACTTTGTCGTGTACGATGCCGTGAACATTGCACTGCTGCCCAACGGGAAATTGGTGGCCACGGGCAACCTGAATGGAAACTTTGACACTTTTTTTGCCCGCTTCAACAGCAACGGCACGCTCGACAGCAGCTTCGGCACGGGGGGTGTCATCATGCTCGATTTCCCCGAGCCAACCAAGTGCCAAGCCATCGCCCCCGGACCTGGCGACAAACTCTACATTGCCGCCACCCAAAGCGACAATAATGTGATGTGGCGCATCGCAGCGATGCGCCTTAATGCCGACGGCAGTTTTGACAACAGCTTCGGGACGAACGGCATTTCATCCCTGGACTTCACGTCCACCGGATGGGTGCAAGACCTGAAGGTGCGCCCGGATGGCGGTATGGTGATTGGCGGGCGATCTGGGTCTTCGGGCTTCCTCACTTTGGCGGCCTTTACTTCCAACGGTACGCCCGACCCCAATTTTGGCACAAATGGCCAGGTGGTGCTCAACAACTTGCCAAACAACCTTTCCTTTTTCAATGAAATGCACAGCGTGGAGTTGGACGGCAACGGCAACGTGTACGGTGTGGGCAGGGTCGGCTTAAATCTATCGGTGGTAAAATTGAGCGCCGCCGGGGTGCTCGATGCCAGCTATGGCGAAAATGGCCTGAGCCGCATCATACTTGGCGAACGCACCGAGGGATTTGGTTCGGCCTTCGATGCTGAAGGTAAATTATTGGTTGCAGGCAAACTGGGGCCTGAGGGCAACGGCTCCCGCTTAATTGTGCTCCGGCTAAATACCGACGGCAGTTTGGATACCAATTTCGGTACGGCTGGTATTACTGAGGTAAGCATTGAGCCTGACTACACCCAGCAGGCGAGTGATGTCGTCGTGCGCCCCAATGGCAAAATCGTAGCTTTTGGAGAAAGCCTGAAACCCTTCCCCATCGGCAATCTGGTGCTCATCGGCCTGACATCAGGCATGGAGTCGCCCACGCATGATCTTGCAGGGCTGGTATCGGGTGCCACTGTTTCGCCCAACCCAGTACACGGGGCCTTTACCCTGCGTTATCAATTGGCGTCCCCCATGGATTTATCGCTCCAATTGGTGGATGCAGCGGGCCGCACCATACAGTCATTCCAGCAAGGCGGGCATCAAGCGGCCGGGGTCTATGAACGGCAATACCAAATCAACAATACTGTGGAAGGAGGCCAATATTGGTTGGTGCTAAAGGCGGCAGCAGGGGGTACGATGGCACTGCCTGTAATAGTTGCCAATTAATGGATTGTTCCCCCTAGCATAATTTAGATGGACAATAATAGCAGGAACGATGTCGGCTATGTGCAGCAGGCATCGAGAGGCTTAGGTAAAGGCTCGCCCGTGCCTTTCCATGGAGGCAGGGAGGCCGCTACCATAGCCCGTCAACAAACATAGCTTGTGACGGGGATGGCAGCAAGCGGGGCCATATTGCTGTCGGCTAAGGCATTGCTTTTTATGCCTAAAAAACTCTGTTTCATAGCTCACTCGTAGTAGTGCCGGTTCGGAAACCGGCAGGAGCGGGTGTGGATTTTCATTGGAAGACCCGGGGCCAGCAGGGTTTGGCCATTTTTTGAAGGATGTTTTTTGCTGCAAAGCTGGTGGCGAATGGCCAAAACTACGCTGTTCGGGCTGTATTTCAAATGGTGTTTTTGGGGGATGGGGTGGATGGGCTAAAAGTTTCAGGGCGGTTTGGATGGTTGCAAAATGCTTGGATTAGAAAGCATATTGGCGTATGCCATTGAAGTTTGGACTGGAAAAATATGTATATTGGCATTGCCGCAGCTTTTTGATACTTTTGTTTCAACAAAAAATTTTACCAGCCATGACCAATGCAGCCATAAGGGAAGAAGTACGCAAATTGCCACGCAACGAGCAGCTTTCGTTGATTCAGTACATTGTGCAAGTGCTCCAGGAAGAAGACGAATTTGTCTTGTCCGAAGCATGGAAGGAAGAATTGGACAGGCGGGATGAAGACTATCGGGCTGGCAAGGAAAAACTTCACACCTGGGCCGAGGCCAAAAATATGATTGCCCCCCAATCATGAACTATTCCCTTTATTTACAAACATCCGCCATTGAAGACCTCCGGGAAGCATTCGTTTGGTACGAGGAACAAAAAACCGGACTGGGCCACGAGCTATTATCGGCTGCCACCGAAACACTGACCCGCATTGAGCAAAGCCCACTGCTTTTTGCAAAGGTTTTCCGGGAAAAACGGCGGGCTGCCCTGCGCCGTTTTCCATACAATATCATCTATGAAGTGGAAGGTGATGTAATCAGGGTTTCTGCCATCATGCACGGGAAAAAAGATCCGACGAAGTGGAAGCAAAGGAAGTAGGGCGAATCTTTGAGGGTTTGAAAGTGGAAGCCTGGGTAGAATAGACAATAGGTTGCTTGCAAGTGACACTGGGCTTAATATATGTAAGAGCTGGTTTAAGTTTCGTTAACCTCACCTTCATTAAAGGACTCAAATAACCGAGGTATTATTGGATTATCAGAAGTCAATCTTGAATTTCTGCCATACCAATACACAATCCGCCATTCCCAATTGTCAACGTCTTCAGGCAAATTTCCCAAGAGACTCGTATAGGAAAGTACTGGTTTCAAAGCCTTCTGAATATTTTTATCTTGTAAAAAAAGTTTATGAACCTCATTATCTAAGACCTCTTTTCCAGTTTTATTATTTATTGCTTTTAGGCCAAAGTCTTTAAGCGACTGAGCTTTATTTACTGTTTGCTCAAATCTATTATCATTGCATGGAAGTCTCCAATAAAGTAATGTAATAAAGTGTTCCAAATTGCCAACCAGTTCGTCTCTCCACTTAAAAGTTTCTATGGTTGAGTCATTTAGCTCTTTGATAACTTCTGACATTTTGGAATCAAAATATTGGTAGGTCTCAGTCTCTAATCCAGTATGCTGAAATTTTTCACTTTCCCAAACCAGCGTATTTCGGTTAGGCTCAAAACAAATCTGTTTTGGGCTTCTTCGAGAATTGCGAGGAAAATCATTGATTTCTTTATCAAAAACGAAAAAATGACCATCGTGGCAAGTAAAGTTTTTTAGATAAAAAACTGGGATGTAATGATGACGCCAGGGTTCTTTTACTTGTTCCATTTTGAGTTTGAATTATTGTGCAAAACTTAATCGCAATCCTAAGTTCGTTTTCAAGTCTTTACTTCGTTAAGTTCAAATTTAGAATACATGGTTACGAAACCCCAATACCCTCCCAAGCCTGCCCTGAATTCATCAATCAAAGTGCGTAACAACGCTGTATTTCACTTTAAAATCAACTTGTTCCACCCCCTCCCCATAAAATTCCACCCGCCTAATCTTCCCCTCTCCATTAAAAGTAAACACATGCACCACCCGTGCATCAATGCGCTCCCCCGTCGCCAGCGCTTTGCCGTGCAACCTGCCGATGGAAACTACCTGCTCGCCGCTGGAAAAAATCTCCTCCACTTCAATGTCAGCAAGGACGTGCTGACTGACATTCGACAACAGGTCGCCGGCGCCCCTCAAGCCGTAATAGCAGCCGCCCCAGGGGAAATGTTTCGGCACGTATATCACGATATTTTCGGCAAATTGCTCGTAAAAGGCAGACACGTCCTGCATATCGTGCGGGGTGAAAAAATTGCGGATGATGGATTCCTTTGATGTTTTCATTGTTTGATGGATTTGCCCTTGACCGCCCCTGACCCCTAAAGGGGAACCAAATCTGCCACAGCGTCCGTCTGTAAAATTAAGTTTCGCCGTAGCTTATATGGTCCCCCTTTAGGGGTCAGGGGCAGTCAGGGGTGTGTAAGTCACGCTAAAACCACTGCTTGCTTTTCCTTGTTTGTAAACCGCTCCTTCACCCCATCCACGATGGCATAAATAACCGGCACGAGGATAATCGTCAAAAACATGGACGACAGCAGCCCACCGATGAGCACCCAGCCGAGGCCGTTTTTCCATTCGGCGGCAGCGCCTTTGGCAATGGCGATGGGTATCATGCCGATGACCATGGCAACGGTCGTCATCAAAATCGGACGCATCCGCTCACGGGTCGCTTTTTTCAGGGCTTCGAGGTAGTGCAGCCCCTCGGCTTTCAACTGGTTGGTCATGTCCACGATGAGGATGGCGTTTTTTGCCACCAGACCCAGCAGCATGATGATGCCAAGCAGGGTGAACACGCTGAGGTTGGACATGGACAGGTTCAGCGCCAGCAAGGCCCCGATAAGCGCCACCGGGATGGAAAACAGCACTACCAGCGGGTAAATGAAGTTGTTGTACAGCGCCACCATGATGAGATAGACGAGCACGAGCGCCGCTCCGAAGGCCATGCCCAGTGCCCCGAAGCTCTCGTGCTGGCTCTTGATGTCGCCGCCCCAACTCATTTCCACGCCCTCGGCGAGGGGCGCTGCCGCCAGCGATTTTTCAAATTCCTCCGCTACGGTGCCTGCACCCCTGCCGATATTGTAAGAAGTCAGGGTGACGGCGCTGCGGCGGTTTTTGCGCTCCAGCATCGAAGGCCCCATGCCGGCTTCGACGGTGGCGAACTGGCGCAGTTTCACGGGTTCGCCCTGCGTGTTCGTGAAGGTCAGGTCGAGCAGGTCGTCTGCTTTGGTGCGGTCGAAGGCATCGAGCATCACCCGGATGTCGTATTCTGTGCCGTCTTCCCGGTATTTCGAGTCGTCGTTGCCAGAATAGGCGTCCCTCAATGTCAAGCCCACAGTGCTCATGTCGAGGCCGAGGCGGGCCATTTTCTCCCGATCGTTTTCAACTTGAAGTTCAGGTTTGCCATCTTCCACGGACAGGTTCACATCGTTGGCTCCGGGGGTATTCAGCAGGATTTCTTTCAGGCGGTTGCCTTCTGAAAGCACCTTATCATAATCGTCACCCGTCAGCACCACCTCGATGGGGGCGCCGCCGGAGTTCACGATGCCGATGTTGGAACAGGTCACTTCCACGCCGGGAAACTGCTGCTCCACTTCTTTCCGCACCTGCATCATGTATTTTTCAGTGTGCAATTTTTCAGCATCCCCAGGGTTGCGTTTCACCGTCAATTCCGTCTTGAACGCATCGCCCAAGCCCGTGCTGTTCACGCCCGTACTCGGCCCGCCGACATTGGCGAAAACGCTCTCCACATCGGGCAGCCCCAGCAGGTAGTCTTCCACCTGGCGGCTGGTGTAGTTGTTGGTGGCGAGCGAGGCATTTTTCGGGAATTCCAGTTTCATCATAAACTTGCCCTGGTCGCCCTGTGCCACGAGTTCCGAGCCTAAAATGCCCATGCGCATGGTCAGCCCTGTGGCCACGAACAGCATGGCGATGCCTGCCAAGGTTACTGCCTTGTGACCCAAACACCAGTCGAGGATATTGCCGTACCATGCCGTGTATCGGTCGAGCATTTTTTCAAAACCAATCAAAAAACGGTGGAAAAGGTTTTTCGGGTTCAAATGCTCCACCTTGCCGAGGCGGGAAGCCAGCCAGGGCGTGAGCGTAAAACACACGAACAAACTTGTCAAAGTAGCGACCACTACTACCACCGAGAACTGGCGGAGGATGTCTGCCACCGTTACGTTCAGGAAGGTGACGGGCAGGAACACCACTACGTCCACCATCGTGATGCTAAGGGCGGCGAAGCCGATTTCCTGGCGGCCTTCGATGGCGGCATCAATGCGGTTGCGCCCTTTTTCAAGATACCGCTGGATGTTTTCCAAAACCACGATACTGTCGTCCACAAGGATGCCAATGACAAGCGACATGGCGAGCAGGGTCATCAGGTTAAGCGAATAGCCGAAAGCGTACATGGTGATAAACGTCGTCACCAATGAGGTCGGGATGGCGACCAGCACGATGAAGGCGTTGCGGAGGCTGTGCAAAAACAGCAGCATCACCGCCGCCACCAGGATGATGGCAATCATCAAATCGTGCAAAACGGCGTCCACGTTTTCGAGCGTTGTCACGCTGTCGTCGTTGGAAATGGCGAACTTCACATTGTCCCTGGCGTACTGTTTTTCAACGAGTTGTATGCGCTCCTGCACCGCTTTCGACACCTCCACCGAGTTGGCGTCGGACTGTTTTTTTAGCAAAATGCCGATACCGTTTTGCCCGTTGAAGCGGTTCACACTTTCTTGCTCTTTGATGCCGTCGGTCACGTCCGCCACGTCCCGCAAGCGGATGGGGCTGCCCTTTGGCGGCGTGTGTACAACGAGGTTGCGGATGTCCTCGACCGAGGAGAATTTACCTGCCAGCTTGATGGTCGTTTCCGTGCTGCCCGTTTTCAGGTTCCCGGCAGGGAATTCGATGTTCGATTTGCCCACCGCCTGGCTCACTTGCAGCAAAGACAGGTTGTAAAAATTCAGCTTGTCCTTGTTCACATTGACCCGGATTTCCCGCTGCTCGCCGCCGAGCAGGGTGGTTTCCGCCACGCCCTTGATCTGCTGGATTTGCGGCATGATTTCATCCTCCATTTTTTGGTAAAAAACCTTGTCGGGCAGCGAGCTGGTCGCCATCAATTGCATGATGGGCTGGTCACTCGGCGACACCTTCGACATGGAGGGTGGCTCCACATCGTCCGGCAGGTCTTTTTTCACATTGTCAATTTTGCGCTGGGCATCCTGCATCGCCAGGTCGAGGTCGGTGCCGTTTTTGAAATTGAGGATGATGAGCGAGGCATTTTCCATGGATTTGGAAATGATTTCGTCCACATTCTCCACACCGGAAAGGGCGTCCTCGATTTTCTTGGTCACTGAATTTTCTACTTCACTGGGCGATGCGCCCGGGTACATGGTCGTAATGGTCACAGTCGGTTTTGAAAACTCCGGCAGCATTTCGTAGCCGAGTTTTTTGTAGGAAAAAATACCCCCCAGGATGAGCACCGAAAAGATGACGATGATGAGGGAGGGGCGGTGGATGGCTATTTTTGTTAGTGACATGATTTTAGATTTTGATTGTTTTAATTTGGAATTTTTGATGTGGGTGTGGTAGGCGTCTGGTATGCTAAATGTTCCAGTGCCTACCACACGCTTTTGCGATTAAGCTTCCTTTTTCCAGAGGCGGCAACCAATCCTCAATACGGGTGAAAAGTCAACATTGGGAATAGTGTATTGGGCATCCTCGAAATCAACACTTTTATCGCTGCGCAAATACAAGTGAAGGCCAGGTTGCAGATATACATGCCGTCCGAGAAAAAACTGGTAACTCACCCCTCCGCCGAAGTCGGTGCTGTGGATGTCTTTTTTCAGCCCCGTGCTTTTTTGTTCGATTTCGAAGGTGTGGAATTCTGTGAAGGTGTACAGTTCGAGGTTCTTCCAAACATTGTAACCGAAGAAAATGCCCGGCGAAGTTTTGTAGTAGCGTTTGAATTCCGATTTGGAATTGCTGAAGCCTGCCGGTTCTGCATCATAATCGCCACCGTTGATCACGCTTACCCGCACCCGGAACTTGCCATACCTGTACCCGGCCCCAAAATGATAGCCGCCAGTGAAAAACATGTAGAAGAGGCTTTCAACTTCAAGCGCTTGCTTGACCTTATAGTTGGGTGGATTTGGGTGCCAATATGTTCCTTTGGAAGCATCCATTTGGGCAAAAAGGCCGCTCGACACCAGGCAAATCATTGCGATAAAAAAGCATTTTGTTTTCATGTTGATTGAATTTTAAGATTAAAGTAAACTTTGAATTAAGTGCTTGGAAATCAGGGGTTAAATTTCATTTTAGGCTATTCGCCCACATTCACATTCGCCCCGTCCCGCAGGTTGATTTGACCGGAAACGACCACCGTTTCGCCTGCCGACAAGCCATTCAGCACTTCGTAATACTGTTCGTTCGATGCGCCGAGCGTGATGTCTTTCAGCACTGCCTTGCCATCCTGCACCACATAGACCTGTGCATTTTTGGCCGAGCCAACAAGGGCCTCTTTGGGGATGGCCAATGATTCCGAAGACAAGTTTTCACCCAAGGACACTGTGCCGTACATACCTGCTTTCAAAGGGTTTTTTGACGAATTGGCCACCTGGATTTCCACGGGGAAATTGTGCGCCCCATCGCCTTTCGAGCCTATCAGGGAAACAGTTCCTTTAAAAGCCGCCCCCGGGTACACGTCGCTTTTGACCTCGATGGCTTGTCCAATTTTCACCTTGGAAATTTCCGCTTCCGGAACATCAAGGGTCAGTTTCAGGGTGGCGATGTCGGTGATCTGGACCAGCGGTGCCCCCGGTGAAACCACAGTGCCCGGCTCGAACATTTTTTCCGTGACAATACCACTGATGCCCGCCCGGATGGTGCTCATACGGATTTGCTTGCGCAAAAGCATAACCTGGCTCTCGGCGGAAGACAATTGCAAAATGGCTTTGTCCAACTGCATCTGCGGCACGGCGTCGCCTTTCACCAGGGCGGTGTAATGCGCCACGTCGTTTTTGGCATTTTCCCAGGCCACTTCTGCGGCTTTCAGTTGCAGGTGCAGTGTCTCGTCGTCCAGTTTGGCGACGATGCTTCCGGCAGCGATGTGGTCGCCCTCTTTCACGCCCATGTAGGTGACCCTGCCCATCGTTTCAGAGGAAACGGTCATCTCCCGGTTGGGCTGGAAGGTGCCGAGCCACTGTGTGCTTTTCGACAGGGATTGCAGGCCAACTGGCTCTGCTGCTACAAGGATTTTCTGCTCCGGGTCGTGGCGATAGACTTTTTCTTCTGCCACGGCCTTGTTGTTGAATAGTTTAAATGCTGTAAGGGTTAAGAGACCCAATGCGAGGATTGGAAGAATGAGCTTTTTCATTTTAAGTAGATTGTTAGGTGCTATTGGTTGTTGGCTGTTGGCTGTTGGCCATTTGCTGTTGGTTGTTAGCTGTTGGCTTTTAGATGCATCTCTTTGAGTTTTTCAGTTTAAATTCACCGAAATTTTACTTGACACATAAGGTTGGCCAAAAGCTAACGGCCAACGGCCAACAGCCAATAAACATCATGAGAGACTTCAGAAAACTTGAAATCTGGCACTTGGGCATGGAGCTGGTTAAACTGACTTACCAACTGGTGAAGAAATTGCCTTCAGAAGAACAGTTTGGTCTAAGTTTCCAGATGCGAAAAGCCGCCATTTCAATGCCTTCCAATATTGCCGAAGGTTGTAGCAGAACAAGCAACAAGGATGCCTCCAGATTTTTTGAGATTTCCATTGGATCAGCTTTTGAGTTGGAAACTCAAATCCTTGCAGGCTTTAACATCGGCCATTTTTCAAAAGGGGATACAGACTTTATCTTACCTCTCCTGCAAACCTTTCAGCGGAAAACCAACAGTTACAGGAATACGATGAATTGAGATTAGTAGCAGGCGCTGGCCAACAGCCAATAGCCAACAGCCAATAGCAAGGTTATTAATTGTTATTCAAAAGGTTTCCAGAGGCTTTCTTCAAATCCAGTTCAGCGAGCCGGAACTGGATGAGGGCGCTCACATAACTGGTTTGCGCTTCGGTCAGTGCATTTTGGCGGTCAATCACTTCCTGGATGTCCACCAGGCCTTCCCGGAATTGCAGGTCTGACTGGTTGAAGAGTTTTTCCGCCAGTGCCATGTTTTTTTGCTGTGAAAAAATGGCGTCGTACTGTGTGCGCAAGGAAGACTGCGCATTGCCGACTTCCCGCAGGATGTTTTCACCCAATTGTTGTTGTTGCAGGCGGATTTGATGCAGTTCGATGGTTTTCTGCTGCATCTTGCTGCGCCGGATACCGCCGTCGAACAGGCTGCACGAAACCTGCAAACCAATAGAGGAGAAACTATGTGCTTCGGTGAATGCGCCGTCGCCAAATTTGCCATAGTTCGTCAGGCCGGTTTGCGTGAACGCAGAGGCAACGGGTAGGCGCTGAGCATGGATGCTTTCCCGTTCCAGTTCCATTCCCAGTTGCTGTTGAAACAACAATTCCGTTTCTGTGCGGTGGATGCCCATGTTGGCGGTCCAGCTCGGAAAACCAACGACATCTTCGGTAACCAGTGCCACGGTCATGCTTTCGGCAGCAGGGGCGTTGGTCAGGTAGCGCAAGAGGCGGATCTGTGCATCGTAGCTGTCGGCGGTGTTGGCGATTTCATTTTCCAACAGGTTTTTCTGCACCAACAGTTTGTCCACATCGCTTTGGCGTGCCAGGGTGTGCTGCGCCAGCAAGTTCGTTTTTTCGAGCAAACGGTCGAGGTTGGCCACGTTTTGTTCGAGCAATGCCTGCTGTTGGCGCAATACCTGTGCCTGGTAGTAGGTGGCCGACACTTGCCAGATGACATCTTCTGTCGTCAGGTTTTGCTGCAGCCCGGCGGTTTTGATGTTCAGGGTGGCAAGTTCCTTTTGGATACCTACCTGTTTGTTGAACAACAATTGCTGCGCCTTGGCATAGCTGGTAATGTTCAGCGGCACGCCCATTTCGGCGGCATTGTAAGTGTTTTCCGGGCCACCAAAAGTAGAAGCTGGCAACATCTGCTTGGGCATTTTGGTGTAATACTGGGCTTCGGAGGCCAGGTTCACGGTCGGTATGAAGGCACGGTTAACCTCGTTTCGTTTTTCAGATGCAATGTCCACATCCATGCCACCGGCATGTATGGACAGGTTGTTTTCCATGGCCAGGTTGAGCCATTGTTCCAGGTTCAAAGCCACTTTTGGGGGCGGCAGGTCTGTTGTCGTCTGTACTTGATGGATGGCTTCCAGCCATGCATCATCGGTAGGGTTGGATGGTCCCGAAAATTGGCAAATGAGCGCTGCTGGGACGAGCAGCGAAGCGAAAAAAATGCAAATTGTTTTCATGTTAAAACGAGTGATTTAATAATTAGATTTAATCGTTTGTTTAATTTTAGGGCAAAAAAAATGGCGAATAAACGCCTGTTATGCTGGCTGTTGGCTTTTAGCTGGATATAGCCAACAGCTAATGGCAAATTGCTAACACTAACAGCTATCTCAATCCAATTTCCGCAGATAGGTCATCACCATCTCTGGTACTATCTTCTGATGTTCACGGACGAATTTTTCAAAGGCTTCCTTGCCGGCAATGCCGTTGACAGCCAGAACAGGCCTGGACATAAAAGGAAACGACAACAGCCCAACCAGGACGATTTCAAGATGCATCCTCGTAATCGGGCGAATGTTGCCTTTAGCGGCTTCATCCTCCAATTGTTTTTCGAAAATGCCCGATTTTGTTCTGTCCTTCAAACCCACTTGTTCGTACATTTTGTCGGCGTTGCGGTTGGCTTCATACACCGTGAACAAAGGAATATCAGGCTGGCCGAGGAACAACTCCGTAAACTGTTCTGTCAATTTGTAGATTTTAACCTCTAATGGCAAATCGCTATCAAAAATGGAATTAATGGCACGTGCGACAGCAAAAGCACTTTCATCAAAAACCTCGTTGAACAACTTTTCCTTGCTGCGAAAGTAGTAGTTAACCAGCGCCAGGTTAACCCCGGCTTCGTCGGCTATGTCCCTGGTTTTGGTGCCGTCGTAGCCTTTTTTCAAAAAAACTTTTTTGGCGGCCTCCTTGATTTTGGCTTCTGTGCCAAGGTCGACTGCTGTTCCGTTTACTTGTTTGGATTTCATGCTGCAAATATAATGGTCAAAAAATGGTTAAGTCAAGTGTTTTAAACAAAAATTTAAAATTTATTTTTAAAAAGGTTTTAAACGCACTTTTGAGGATTGTGACAAGGCCTATTTTTTCAGGCATTGATGGCCAACGATTCCGAAGGAACAGCCCATGTGTAGATAACCGAACACTAACAAGATTAGGGCAATACCCCCCCATTCATAAGCTATTAATCTGCCGGGGAAATGCACAAACTTGATGGCTCTAATTTTAAACAAAACCATTATAAATACTCGCCCAGCCAGGCGATCCGGCCTGCCAACGGCCTGGCCTCTTCGTCCGATTCGAGCACTTCTTTGGCGTAGTGGTGCAAGCCCTCCAGCGGATTGCCGGATGCAAGTATTTCCTTGATGCGGGCGTCCTGGTCCCGAAGGGCCAACACTTCTTCTTTGGCCGGAATTTGGGACAAGCCGGCCAGTTGGCCCAGGTTGTTGCCGGTGAAAACGGAGCTGTACCGGATGCGGTCAGGGAGTTGGTCGAAGCCGATGCACATGGTTTCGATGGACTGGACAATGGTGTGGACGGCACCGCCGCTCGCCCGCACGTAGTAGGAGCGGCCCAGACGGCCCATCAGGTCGAGCTTATCCGGCACGATGCGGCCCCGCTCGTCGAGCACGTCTTCCAGGATGTGCATCCGCAGCATTTCGCAGATGATGAGGTGGCCGGCTCCGCCTTCTGTACCGAGGGGGATGATGTCGTTTACCCGGCACTCCATGTTGATGGGCGATTCTTGTACCCGGTAGGGCTTCACCAAATCGGAAGGGATGGGCGTCAGTCCGCTTTTGATAAATTCGTTCACGCCTTTGTCGAACTGCGCACTGGCCACGGCCATCTGGCGCACGATGTTGTAGCTGACGACGTTGATGACTACTTCACGGGTCTCTTCCACGTTGGCCAGGGTATCTTTGGTGGTGTTGTTGCCCACCCGGCGGTTGGAGGAAAACACAAAGATGGGCGGGTTGGAACTAAAGGCATTGAAAAAGCTGTAGGGGGCCAGGTTGGGCGTGCCATTCTTGTCAACCGTGCTAACAAAGGCAATGGGCCGGGGGGCTACCGAACCTACGATGAATTGGTGGAAGTCGTGCCGGGGAACAGAACCTGGGTCTATGGTGCGGTATTTTCTTTCGGGTTGTTCAGCCTGCTTGTTGGTATTTGCCATAGTTTGTAATGACTTTTGACTTTTGATCTTTTTACTTGAAGACTACTCGTTTTCGAGCTTCAAATCAAACCGTTTCCTGACCTCGTCCACCAATGGGTTCAGCGTTTTCATGCCCCAATATTTCTCGCTGTCCGTCATTTTTTTGGGTTTGGCAGGGGCAGCATTGGAGCGGGTGGGGTCGAGCCTTATCTGCAAGGCGAGCCTTGGTGCATGCATTTGCTCCCGCAAAAACTCCATCAGGCTGCTTTCCTGGCGGATGGCGCTCTCGGCGAGGGCCGAACCCACGACAGCCAACACTTGTTCGCCCTCGATACTGATTTCTGCGCCTTTGAGGATGGTCCTCACAGAGTCCTTGTCGGAAGATTCGATATACGACGACCAGGCTCTTTTCAGATCTTCCGCCGTGAGTTTCGCCGCTTGCCTATTGTGATCATTGGATTCTGCACGGGCTACTTCGGCATCCAGTGAGTCGAGTGACTGGAAAGTAGTCAGGCTGCCGGATATGGGTTTTCGAAGGG
Organism: Lewinellaceae bacterium; assembly: GCA_020636005.1. GTDB lineage: Bacteria > Bacteroidota > Bacteroidia > Chitinophagales > Saprospiraceae > UBA6168. The sequence goes on along the minus strand of JACJYR010000001.1, from coordinate 2,102,559 downwards.
AGATTTTGGGAGAAATTACTGCTGGATCCGGCGGCGTTTTTTCAAAAACAGAAGAAGGCTCATTGACTTCCATCTGCTCTTCTGCCTCGTCCATTTCTTCTTCTATTTCTTTTTGAAAATCGGGATCTATCAAGGTTGCGTCAGTACCTCCATCCTCATAATCATCTGATTCTATTAAAACCTCTGTTTCCCCAACCTCGCTATCAACAGCTTCTGCTTCGTCCGCTATTTTGGCTGCTTCCCGGTTCTGTTTTTCATATTCCGCCATCCTGGCTTCTTTGTCCTGCCCCCTGTCCTCCTTCACGGTGGACTGCTGACTGCCGACTGCCGATGGTGGACTGCCGACGATGGGCTGCCGACCGTCCGCTCCCCTTCCGTCAGCCGTTTTTTTTTCAGCCCCATCTGCTGCTGCCACAGGCTGCGGGCTGCTTGCCAGCTTGACTGCCCGGCCAATGAAGCACATTTTTATCAGGTAAGTCTCCACATGCAGGGGCTTGTTGCGGGCCATTTTGTAATTGATGTCGCAATCGTTGCACAGGTTGAGGGCCGTGAGCAGGAACGAGGCAGGTGCAATGGCGGCCTGTTGCCCGTAACGTTCTTTCAGGGAATCGCTCACTTCCAGCAGGTGGAGCGTCTCTGCATCTTTGCAGACCAACAGGTTGCGCAGGTGCTCCGCCAGGCCATTGATGAACAGATCGCCGTCAAAACCATTCCGCAGCACTTCGTTGAAAATGAGCAGTACCTTCGGCAGGTCTTCCGTCAACAAGGCATCAGCAAACCTGAAATAATAGTCATAATCAAGTACGTTGAGGTTGGTGATGACGTCCTCATAGGTTATTTTTTTACCGGAAAAACTGACGATGCGGTCGAAAATAGATAGGGCGTCGCGAAGCGCCCCGTCCGCTTTTTGGGCAATGATGTGCAGGGCTTCTTTCTCCGCTGCGATGCCTTCCTGCCCGCAGATATTTTGCAGGTGGGCCACCATGTCTTTTATCTGGATCCTTTTGAAGTCAAAAATCTGGCAACGTGACAGGATGGTGGGGATGATCTTGTGTTTCTCAGTGGTCGCCAGGATGAAAATGGCGTAGGGCGGTGGTTCTTCCAGCGTTTTCAAAAAGGCATTGAACGCAGACTGCGACAGCATGTGTACCTCGTCGATGATAAAGACCTTGTACTTGCCTTGCTGCGGTTGGAATCGCACCTGCTCCACCAGGGCACGGATATGATCGACGCTGTTGTTGGAGGCTGCGTCGAGTTCCATGATGTTGAAAGAGGCATTTTTATCGAAGGCCTGGCAACTGTCGCAAACGCCGCAAGGCTCAAAGCTGGCCGTTACATTTTGGCAATTGAGCACTTTGGCCAAAATCCTGGCGCAGGTGGTCTTACCTACCCCGCGGGGGCCGGTGAACAGGAAAGCATGTGCCAAATGGTCGGTTTGCAATGCCTTTTTCAAGGTTTGCGAAACATGCCCTTGCCCGACAACATCCTCGAACCTGGCAGGGCGGTATTTTCTGGCGGATACTACGAAACTCATGTTATTTTAGATAGGCAGGTAGCAAGCGGGCAAGCATGCGATCCGGCAGTTTAAACGCTGTGCTAATAGGTTTTTTGCATTATAAACTTTGCTGTTGGCCGTTCGCTCTTTGCTGTTCACCAATTGCCAATGGCTAAAAGCAAACGGCATTTGCACAAAAACATTTCAGTGCGCAGTGTAACAGGTTTTTTCCCTTCCTGATTTCTTACTGGCCTGCTTGAATGCTCATGTGGCAAAGGTAGGAAAAATACACAGGCGGTGGGATAGGGCGCTCAAGGCAGGCATCATTTTTCAGCAAGCGTTATAAAATCGTTAAGGCGCGGAAATCGGCTGCCGCCGATGGCTGGTAAAGTGGTAATTTCACCGCTAAATTTTTTTATTTAGTAACGATGAAAAAATAACTTCACCATTTTGATTTTGAAAACTCTAGCAATGGAAGGGTTTTTTAAAAATAAAATGGTCATTTTATTTTTCCTTCGATCCTCAACAAAATTCAGATCAAAGATGAAAAAAGTATTTTTTACCTTATTGACACTCGCAGCGTTCGGCCTTACCGTGGCCAGCGCCCAGATCAAATCACCGGCGCCCAGCCCGGCCTGCAAATTGACCCAAACCGTCGGACTGACGGACATTACGGTGGAATACAGCCGCCCGAGCGTGAAAGAACGCACCATCTTCGGCGGCCTCGTGCCCTATGGTGAAATGTGGCGCACCGGTGCCAACAAAAACACCATTGTCACGTTCAGCGAGCCTGTGAAAATCGGTAGCAAGGACTTGAAAGCCGGCTCGTATGCCCTTTTTACCGTCCCTAAAAAGGATGCCTGGGAAATTGTTTTCTACACGGACACGGAAAACTGGGGCACCCCGGAGAAGTGGGATGCTGCCAAAGAAGCCGTCCGCTTCAGCACAAAACCCGAAACAATGCCCTTCACCATCCAATCTTTCATGATAGACATTGGTGACCTCGAAAACGGGCGGTGTACAATGGGCCTGGGCTGGGAGAAGACCTGGGTTTCCTTCCCGATTGAACTGAACACGGACGAAGTGGTCTCAAAATCCATCACCCGTGCGATGGGCGGCCCGACTGCAGATGATTTCTATGCCGCAGGCCGCTATTACTTCGAGTCCGGTAAAGATTTGGACCAAGCCTACGAATGGCTGCATAAATCCAACGAAATGGAGCCTAAATTCTGGAAACTCCGCCAGGAGGCGCTGGTACAGGCTGCTATGGGCAAGCACGCTGAGGCTATCAAAACGGCTGAGCGTTCCAAGTCCCTGGCCATCGAAGCCGGCAACAAAGACTATGAAAGGATGAACACGGAATCCATCACCGAGTGGAAAGCCAAGATGAAATAACGAGTTTTCAATGATGAGTGGTGAATGATGAAGTGGCATCATTCACCAATTACCATTGATGCTAATAACGGGTTAAATTAATTTCCACATTTTCAGTTGGTTGGAAAACGAGAGCATGGTGATTTTCAAAATCACCATGTTCTAACCTCCTGAAAATCAAGGAACTTAAAAAATGAACCCGTTATTGGCATCATTCACCACTACCCATTAAAACGTTCCTCCAATTCTTCCAAATCAAAAGTCAGGAAACAACTGCGGCCGGCTGGGCTTTTAAAAGGCATGGCGCAGGCAAAGAGTTGGTCAATCAGCTCCTGCATCTCCAGGGTAGTCAGTGGCTGGCCACCTTTGGTGGAGGCGCTCCTGGCCATGGAGCGGGCGATGTTGTCGCGGATATCCAGGCTCAGTTCCAGGTTTTGCTTGTATAGATTGATGAGCGACTCGATGAGTTTGACCTCGTTTTTGCCGGCGGCCATATCGGAAGGGATGCCGTGGATAATGAAAGTATCCTTTCCGAATTCCTGGATGTCGAAACCAAGCAGATTGACCTGCGGCAGGATGTCGCTCAAGATAGCAGCATCGGCGGTAGGCAAGTTGAGCGTTTTTGGGAAAAGTTGCTTTTGTGTATAGGTTTGTTTGTTCTCAAGCGCCTCCATGTACCGTTCATAAAGTATCCGCTCATGGGCCGCCTGCTGGTCAATGAGCAGAAAGCCGGATTTGATATGGCTGATAATGTAGGACGAATGGACTTGATAGGGCTCTTTTTGGTTTTTTGAAAAACTGCCACCAGTGTCGTCCAGTTCGCTGGATGAAGGCCAGGTACTTTTAATGGTGATGGCCTCCGCATCGGATGGGTCTGTTTGTTGGGCCACCCCATCTTCTAACTCCCCATCCAGGCCCTCGAATAATTTTTGCCAGTTTTTCAGGTTGACCTTTTCCCTGGGCTGGGCATTTTTTTCAAAGCCGCCGGAAAGGGGGTTGCGCTGGCCTTTGTTGTGCCTGTCCTGCGACAGCTCTTGTTCGAATTCCTCCTGGCTGCCCACACTGAATGGCAGGCCAAAATTTTGGGTTGGCGAGAAGCTTGTCTCCTGGTCAAAATCCAGCGAAGGCATGACGCTGTATTGGCCCAGGGCATGGCGCACCGCCACCTTCAAATAATTGTACACCAGGCGTTCGTCGTCGAACTTGATCTCCTGCTTCGTTGGGTGTACGTTAATATCGATCCTGGCCGGATCCATTTCAATAAAAAGGACGTAAAACGGATAGGTTTCCTTTGGCAGCAAATCCTCAAAAGCCGACATGACGGCATGGTGTAGGTAGCCGCTTTTGATAAAGCGCTGGTTGACGAAAAACAACTGTTCGCCCCTGGTTTTCCTGGCGAACTCCGGTTTGCCGATGAAGCCCGTTATTTTCATGACCTCCGTTTCCTCCTCCACCGGCACGAGCTTGGGGTTGAAGGCATGGCCAAATACACCGACGATGCGCTGCCGCGGGTTGGCGGGCGGCAGGTGGAACATCTCCGTGCCGTTGTGGTGCAGCGAACAAAATACATCTGTATTGGCCAGGGCAATCCGTTGGAATTCGTCGAGGATGTGGCGCATCTCTATGGCGTTGGATTTCAGGAAGTTGCGGCGGGCTGGCACATTGAAGAAAAGATTCTTGACCTGGATGTTCGTGCCCCCGGTGCATTGGCATGGCTCCTGGACCTGTACCTGCGAGCCTTCCACAACGATGCGGGTACCGAGCTCGTTTTTGTGCAGCCTGGTGCGCATTTCCATTTGGGCAACAGCGGCGATAGAGGCCATCGCCTCGCCCCGGAAGCCCATGGTGCGGATAGAAAAGAGTTCCTTGGCTTCCCGGATTTTAGAAGTGGCGTGCCGCTCCAGGCTCATGCGGGCATCTGTCTCGGACATTCCGCAGCCATTGTCAATAACCTGGATGAGCGCTTTCCCCGCTTCTTTGATGATGACTTTTATACTGGTAGCCCCGGCGTCAATGGCGTTTTCCATCAACTCCTTGACCACCGATGAGGGCCGTTGGACTACTTCCCCGGCTGCGATTTGATTGGCGATGGATTCTGGCAGTAGCTGAATGATGTCAGCCATGTTTTGATGATAGTTTTACTCTAAGTATTGAACGATGCGGGGCAAATATACCTCTATTGCCACGAATGTGAGGATGATCAAGGCTACAATCACCACCAGCAGGAGCATGTTGGACTGCATCACGCGCTTCGTGCGGTAGTTCCTGTCGGCAAGATAACTGCTGCGGCGCTGCAGATCCCTGCGGATTCGGCCCTTGAGGGCCTCGGGGTCGTTGCCGGCCAACTCTTGCGCCTTTTTCAGCCGTTCCTGGAATGCTTCTTTTTTCTCGTCATAAAAGCGCGGGTGATAGGTGAAGGGAACTGGTTTTTCTGGCTTTAAAAATCTGAATAGCGCCATGGTGTTGTTTTTCACATTTTATTGGACCCAAAACAAATGCCCGTAGTAATTCATTTTGACTGATAAATTAGATGTACTAAAGCGAAAGAAGGCATGTATGCGTGACAAATTTTTAGCAAAATGGTTGAACGATGGCCCCGCCATGCGCCCAAATCTTTGGTGAAAATAAGCCTATTCCAAAACAATGAGCCAGGAAGGCAACAAAAAGCGCCCATTCTTTTGAAACAGCGGCAAAAGAAGTTACCTTTGCGCCGCTTTTTCCGAAAGGTACCCCATTGAGGGTTTCCTGACGAAAAAGGGAGCGATAACGGCGATGTTGGCCAGGGTTTTTTCCAACAAAACAACCCTCTTCTTCAGGCGCCATATTTATTAACTAAATTTAAAAGCATTCTGTCAATGCTGGAAGAGAACAAAAAAATAGAAGAAATGGAGGAAACCACTACCGTGGAAGTGACCTCCGAAACTGCCGTGGATGAAACGGATGAAACAGAAAACGCCGAGGAAACAGAAACCGAAGAAGACGAAGATGTCGAGGAAGTGGAAGATGTGGAGGATTCAGTAGAGGAGGAAGAAGAAGACGAGGAGGAAGAAGATGTTGACGATGTAAACATCGAAGAACTCTTCACCCAGGACATGGGAGCCTTCGACGACTTCGACTGGACCGCAACCACCAAACATGGCCAGGGCTACACGGATGCACAGCGCGAAAACTACATCGCACAGTACGACGAAACCCTGACTTCCCTCCTGGAAAACGAAATTGTGAAAGGCACCGTCACTGCCATCAACGCAGGTGATGTCGTGCTCGATGTCAACTTCAAATCGGACGGCCTCGTTTCACTGGGCGACTTCAAGGACATGCCCGACCTGAAAATCGGCGATCAGGTGGATGTCTATGTTGAAAAACAAGAAGACGAAAGGGGGCAGTTGGTGCTATCCCGCCGCAAGGCCAAGTTGCTGCGTTCCTGGGAAGCCATTAAGGACTCCTTTGAAAACGGCACAGTTATCCGCGGTACGGTCATCAGCAAAACCAAAGGCGGCCTCATCGTTGATTGCAGCGGCCTGGAAACTTTCCTCCCCGGTTCACAGATTGACATCAAACCCATCCTCGACTACGATCAGTTCGTAGGTAAGCAGATGGATTTCAAAGTGGTGAAAATCAACGAGCAGATTAAAAATGCCGTTGTTTCCCACAAGGCACTTATCGAAAGCGACCTCGCCGAGCAGCGCGATGCCATTATCGCCCGCCTCGAAAAAGGCCAGGTACTGGAAGGCTTGGTCAAAAACATCACCGACTTCGGGGCGTTCCTCGACCTCGGCGGCGTGGATGGCCTGCTTTATATCACCGATATTTCCTGGGGCCGTATCAACCACCCCAACGAAGTGCTTTCCCTCAACCAGAAGATCAATGTCGTAGTGCTCGATTTCGACGAGAACAAAAAACGTATCTCGCTCGGCCTCAAGCAACTGCAGCCTCACCCGTGGGAAGTTCTTTCCCAGGAAATCAAGGAGGGAGACGTGATCAAGGGTAAAGTGGTGAACGTGGAAGACTACGGTGCATTCCTCGAAGTAATGCCAGGTGTGGAAGGTTTGATCCACGTATCGGAAGTATCCTGGGGCAACCAGCAAATCAACGCCAAGGATTACTTCAGGATGGGCGCCGAACTGGACGCCAAAGTGGTCACAATTGACCGCGAAGAGCGCAAAATGTCGCTCAGCATCAAGCAACTGACCAAAGACCCCTGGGATGAAATCGAAGAGCGCTACCCAGTGGGCAGCCGCCATACTGTGAAGGTGAAAAACCTCACCCAATACGGCGTGTTCGTTGAACTGGAAGACGGCATCGGCGGCATGATCCATATCTCCGACCTTTCCTGGACGAAGCGCTACTCCCACCCGTCAGAGTTCACGAAAGTGGGCGACGACATTGACGCCATCATCCTGGAAGTGGACAAAGACAACCGCAAACTCTCGCTCGGCCACAAGCAAACGGAAGAGAACCCATGGGATACTTTCGAGAAAGTCTTCCCAGTCGGCTCTTACCACGAAGCTACCATCATGCGGCGCGACGACCGGGGCGCTATCGTTCAGATGCCCCACGGGCTGGAGGCATTTGCACCGGCGAAACACCTGCGCAAAGAAGACAACACAACGGCGGACGTGGACGAAGTGCTCATCTTCAAAGTCATTGAGTTCAACCGCGACGACAAGCGCCTCCTCGTTTCCCATACCCGCTACCTCGACGACATCCGCCGGGAGGCTGACGAGCAGGTGAAGAAAGAGAAAAACCAGGAAGTGGAGGAAACACGCCAAGTGGTGCGCAAGCAGCAGGCCAACGTTGAGCGCGCTACCCTCGGCGACCTGGGCGCTTTGAGCCAAATCAAGGAACAACTACAGGAACAAGCCGACGACGCTGCTGCCGACAAAGCAGCCGCTGAGAAAGCCGAAGCAAAAGCTGCCGTTGTGGCAGAACCTGCTGCCGTAGTACCAGACGAGGTGAAAGACGCAGCAGCGGCCGCCACCGAAGAAGTTGCATCGGAAGAGCCAGCCGCCGAAGAAGCTGCTGACGACAATACAGAAGAAACTAAAAGCTAAGCAAAGTTTTTAGGAAAAATAGCTGCGTAGCTAATCCCCGGCAAGTATGCTTGCCGGGGATTTTATTTACAAAATACCCTCATCTGCAAAGCTGAAATAACCCGCATCTGTCACAATCAGGTGATCCAGTACCTGGATGCCGATAATCTCCCCAGCCTGTTTCAGTTTTTTAGTCAAATCCAAATCAGCAGGGCTGGGCCTTAGGGTGCCGGAGGGGTGGTTGTGGCAAAGGATAAGGTTGATGGCCTGCCCCTCAATGGCCTTCCGGAAAACAACTTTTGAATCTACCACGGTGGCATCCGTTCCGCCGGTGCTGATTTTTTCCTGGCCTAATACCTTATTGCCTTTGTTGAGCAGCAGCATCCAGAATTCCTCATGCGCCATATCTGTCAGGCGCGGGGCGATGATTTCGTAGGCGTCCCTGCTGCTTTTAATGACCGGGCGTTCCAGCATGGTGGAAAACTGGCGACGGCGGCCCAGTTCCAGCGCGGCGGCGATAGTAATGGCTTTTGCCTCGCCGACACCTTTGAACTTCATCAGTTCGGAAAGGCTGCGCTTGCCGAGTTCGTTCAGGTTGTTTTGTACCGATTCCATGATCCGTTGCGCAAGCGATACCGCCGATTCATTGCGGGAGCCGGAGCCGAGCAGGATGGCCAGCAGTTCTGCATCGGTAAGCGTTTGGCGGCCTTTGTTGGAGAGTTTTTCACGGGGGCGGTCGTCTTCCGCCCAGGCAGTGATCGGCAGCTTGTTGGTGGGTGGGTAGTTTTCCATAGTTTTTGAAGTAAAAAGTACAAAGTAAAAAGGGCGTTTAGGAAAGCGTCGCTGCTTTCAGCTTGACCTTTTCCCGTTTGATATTTTCCCGAAGCAAGTCGTTGTAAATCAACTCGATGTTGTCGTCTTTTTTGACAATATTCGTGATGCTCACCGTTTGCACACGGCCATTTCTGTTCATGATGAAACCATTCCAGTCATCGCCTTCCCCGCCGCTGCGATGGAATTGTTGAATGGCTTCCACACTGAAATCTTCCCTTCCAGACAGCCACTCGCTGAACCAGCTTTGCCGTTGCTCCCTTATTTCTTTTGGGTAGAGCGTTGCCGAAGACCAAATATAATAACCCTTGTTGTCCATTTGGCGGGCATGGATATTTTTTTCATTCCAGCGTAGTTCGTACAAATCCCCTTGGTCAACCATTAAAAAGGTAAAAGGCTCCATGCCCTCGAAGTCGTAGGTTTCAAAAAAAGCGGGAGCAGATGGGTAGGTGAAAAAATCGAGCACCATCATGCCCCGGCTGCGCTTGTAGGGTGGCCGGTGATGGTGTTTTTCAAAAGCACCATTCAACAGGCAAACGGCCCGGTTGTCTTCGGAAGCAGCTATCCAGGTGCCACCAGCCACCGTGTCGCGTGGAAAAATCAACTCTTTTCCTGCTTGGGCGAAATGGGTCAGGTTTTGCGGCGAACGGGCGGCGTTCTCGTCCCGGTTGGAGGTCAGGATGAAGTTGTTTCCCGGTTGTGGTATGTAGGTGACGGTACACATTTCGATGAGAGAATGGGGATAATGCTCACCACGGTTCGGTCTTCAAATAATCATGGAGCATCTTCCCTTTCTGAAAAAGGTGCTTGATGGAGGCCGGCTCTATCAGCGTTTTGTCTTTGTACAAAATCATATAAAAACCCAGGCTTTCCAGGCACCAGTCTTTTTCCACGGTAAAAAAACGAATGACTTCTTCGTTGGCTTTCAGGGTCTTTCGGATGCGGTCTTCGTCCTCTCCTTGCAGCAGGTTTTTATCGGAAAATTCCTGGTACTCTTCAAAGTCAATATCCTGCATGCCCAGCCAGGCCCCGATTTTATGGAAAAACTTTTCCGGCTTGAGCAGCATTTGCGGCAGGGAGAGCTGTTTGGATTGGATGAAAAAGACCGTTTGAAAAAAAGTATGGCTCGATTTGCCCGTGCTGACGGTATAACGGTAGTCCAGGATATTGACCTTCTCCTCCAGTAGCCCGCTCGTTTTGGAAAGGATATTAAAGGCTGTTCTTCTACCTCCCTTTTGGAACAGCTTAAAATCCCGGAGCAGGGCAATCATTTTGAACTCGTCCTTTTCATGGAAATCCATGTCCAGATCGAAAGCCACGCTGCGTATGGCTTCGGTTCTTTCTTTCGTATTTACCAGAGAAAACCTCATCCTTGTTTGATAAAACGGCCAGTGCCAACTAGCTTGCCATCAACGTGGATTATTTGGTAAAAATAAGTGCCGGCGGGAAGCGGCCCACATTGAATTGGCTCGGTTTGGTTGCCGTTCAGTTGCAGGTTGTTTTCCAAAACCATTTTGCCTTGCATGTCAAAAATGCGGAGGTCGTAATTTCCCGGCTCCCAGTTTTTAAATTCAAACCTGGCAACATCACCAACCGGGTTGGGTAAAACGGAGACGACCTGTTTTGCAGAAACTGGATCATTTGTACCGCTCAGCACGCCATTGTCTTTGAAGGTCACTTGCTGTGGCGTGGTGCCGCCAACATCTGTCGTTACCGTGGCGATGATTTCCTTTTCGGTGTTGCTGATGAAGAGGTATGAAATCGTAGTGTCTTTGCCGAAACCGGCGCCTGCCCCAGCCTGGTTGGTGACGTCAAACCAGTTAATCGGGGGCGGGAGGTGAATTTCAATACGGGTATCGGTATATTCTGTACGTTTCTCCCGCAGTACTTCGTAGGTGCCGCCCGGTATGGCAAGCGTACCATAGGCATCCACTAATTCAATACGGGAGGCTGTTACCTTGATCCGAATAGAGTCCACAAAGTTCGTAGGGATCCCAAGGCTATCAAGAACGCCGCCGGGGATGTCGGCAAGTGAAAAGGCCACATTTACGCTGCTCTCCGGCATGTGGATGTCAATAAAATTAAGTGGGGCTATGCGTTCGGGCACAGGTGGATTAAACTTGAACTCAGTCTGAACGGGCAGCCCGCCGGTAGGATCAGTGCCGCTGAAACCAAGGTTTTCGAAACTGGTGGCACTCACATTATAGTAAGTTTCTGCGCCTGCCTGCCCGATAGTGACCAACTCGGCATTGGGAAAATTGGCAAAAGCAGCGCCCTCGCTGGCCGCCCGGAACACTGTTACTTGTTGGGCATTCACCCCCAGGGAAGTAAAATCCCAAATCTGGGGGCCACCCGGCGAACTGATAACAATGCCGTTTGGTGTAAAGTCAGTGGCTGTCTTTAAGGAGTCGCCCACCGAAGGGAAGGTGGCATTGGTCACTGTGATTTGGGCAAATAGGGCACTCGCCAGGAGGAGCAGTGCTAAGTTTAGAAATAGCTTTTTCATCCTTTTGGAATATTTTACAGGCACATAGTGGTGTCGGGGGTGTACCTGTTGGTAAATTTGATTCAAAGGTAAGGATTGTTTGGAATGGTTGGATGGTTGTTTTGGTACCGAAATGTGCCGATATCCAAACTTGGGTTTTACCATACCGGTGCTTCTTCAATGCGGGTCGGATGGTTGCTAAATCAGCATTTGTTTGCTCAAACAGCCTTCTTCTTCAGTTCTTTCAGTTTAAAATACAGGATAACAAAGGCCAGGCTGAGGGTAATGCCATTTGCACCGATCAAGGGGAAGTCCATTTTGAGCAAGCCGTAGATGAACCAGCAAGTGGTGCCGAGAAACAACATCAGGAACATGCCCAGGGACAAATCGCCCGTGCTACGGGTCTTCCACGTCTTGATGACTTGGGGGATGAAAGCGCCTGTGGTCAGGCAAGCGGCAACGAAACCCAGCAGGTTGATAAAATCCAATTCCATCAATCGTTTTTTGTGGGTGTTTTTTTCACCAGCTCGATAAAACCATTGATGGCATCGTTGGGCACGGTGACGGCAAGGTTGTACTGTTTTATTTTCCAGCCATCAGTTTGTTTTTGCAACACTCCGCTACCACGGCAGGTGCCCATCCAGGTGTCGAGCAACTCATCGAACCAGGCCAGCTTGCCATTGCGGGAAAAATAGATATGCCTGTCGTGTGGTATGAAAGCCCAGGCACTGTCTTTTTCAAAATATTTTGCAGACCAATCTTTCATTTCATCCCGCAGCCAGCGTTCGGTGGCGTCGGTGCCAAGGTAAATACCGTCAGCCGCCATGCTTCCAAAAAAGCTGTCCTCGTCTGCTACGGCGGCGGCATGGTGCCAGGCATCCATCAGGACGTTGACAGCGGTTGCCTCATCAGCCAGTTCGGTTTGGCAATTGTCCTTGCGGCGGGTATCGTTAATTTGGGTAATTTTCCAGGCCGCTCCATTGAAGAAAAGCTGAAAAGCGTTGACACCGCAGTGGCTCATCTTTTCCCCCAAAAAGAAAGTGTAGTCCGTCCAAACGGTGGCCAGGTTGCCGTCCACATTTAAATCGAAGCCCCAAATGCGCTCGTCCCACACTTCGTCGTGGGGGGTGCCCACTGCCGCAACAAAACCGGCGATATCTTCAGATTTTAAAGCGGGTTTGCCTTGCCGGTCAGTGAACGTGGTCTGTAGTCTTGCCGAAGGCTCGAACACAGAACGCACCATAGCACTATCGCCTTTCCTCATGCCGTCGAACATCTCCTGGACGACGGAGATGATGGCAGCCTCCCTGTCGCCGTATTGGGCCAGGAGGGTAAAAGGGGCGGCAAAAAGCAGAAGGGATATTAAGTTTTTTAACATGGCAAAAACGGATGGATAAGTTTGGACGCCCGAATGTCCGAATTTTTCGCCACAAAGGTTTCACTTATCTCCAATTGAAGGCGATAGGTATTTGCAGGCTGAACCTGCTGGAAACCCGCATTTATAGGTAATCGCATTCGAAATGAATGGTTGGCTAGCGCCAGTTCCGGCCATTTTTAAGAGGCGGGGTTCGATAACCCCGCCTTTTTTAAAAGACCTTCGGATTAATTTTCAATGCAAGCGTCCACAAAAAAGAAAAGCTGGGAAAACAATGGGGGGGTTACCGTTTTGTGACCCTAAACCTGCGGAGTATTTTCCGGTTCCCTTTTACGATGGCGAGATACCTGCCGGGTTTCAGGTGGCTGGTTTTTATGGTTTTCAAATATTCGCCGGGTGCCTGGTTGGGTATTTCAAGCCGGGTCACTTCCTGTAGCCGCAGGTTGATAAGTCGGATGACCACGTTGCCAGGTTCTTCCACATTGTATTTTAGCAGCAAATCACCGCTGGCATCGTCGGGCATAATGGTGGGGAACTCTTCCCAATTGACGGATTCCTCCTCCTCTTCGGCGGCCTGGCTGCTGACAGGCCCGTGTGGAGGGGGCGGGGGGAACATGCTGGCGCTTTGTACGCCGCTCCTGGCTGCAAATATTTCTTCCTCCTGGGCTGGTTTTCCCTTTTGGCGTTGTTGGATGGTAATAACGTCGCCGTTTTCTGGGTTCCAGATGACGAGGCCCCGGGGAGCAGAGAAGATGTTGTTCGGGTTGATATCGGCCACACGGTCGGCGCCATCAGTCTTAATGGTGCGTACTTCTATTTTCTCCTGATCGACAAAAATCCAGTTGAACTGATTAAAGCTGTCACTGGCACGGGTCCAGGGCTTATCGTCGTCATTGTTGCGCAGGGGTGCGCCCCAGCAGCCCTCCCCGACGAAAACAGTCCCTGAGTCGTCGTCCCTGATGAAGCCTTCATAGCTGCCCGGGCCATTGTCGGGGCGTATGGGCCAGGTGGATTTCACGACGTGGGCATCGCATTCTACCACGAGGTTTATACCATATTTGTAGAACAGGGGCGCCCATAATACGACCTGGTCGTTTTTCTCCATTTTTCTTTTGGTGTGGGGGCGCATGGGCTGGTGGTATTGGGCGAACTTCCATTGCACGGCTGTGTTGGAGCGCAGGTCGCTTTCCAGCCAGGCTTGCTGGGAACCGCTGATGGGGATGAGGGTATTCAGGGTATAAATGCGCAGGAGGTTTCCGCCCAGGTTGAATGCATAGGTTAAGTCCGCAGAGCGGATGCCGAAAAGATCGTTCAGGGTGCGGTTGCTTTCCTCGTGGTTGCCCCTGGTGACGACGATGGGCGTCATGCGCCCGTCCTTGGAGATAGTCAGTTGCCAGTCGTCAAACCAATCTTTCCACTCGTCGGGGGAGTCCTTTTCGGTGAAATCGCCGCCAAACATGACACAATGGGGACGAAGCTTGCCAACCAGCAGATTGGCGTCCCGTCTGGCTTCCCTGAAATTGCGGGAATCGCCACCGGCAATAATGGAGAGCCGGCGGTCGGGCCTGTTGGGGGCCGTGGAGAAAAACAGTTGCCGACTAACGCCCTCGCTATCTTTGATGATGAAGTAATAGGTCGTGTTAGGGACGAGATCCTGCAAATGGATGAAGTGGTTGTTCATCCCTTTGGCCACGATAACATTCTGTGGGCGTTTGGCCACTGCGTACTCGCCAAAATTTTGACCATAATTGTTGACATCCAGGTATAAAACAGGGTCGCTGCCCGATAGCTGATCCCAAGCTATGACGGCTGTCGTAGCGGGGTCTTCCTCCCAGGCAATGCGAAACCTGCCCGTGGCAGAAAACACCTGCAGGACCCACAGCGAAAGAAGGCAGGTAAGACAAGCTGATTTAAAAGGATTTCCCAGCATGTAATGTTCTTTAGTAAGAAAAAAATGCGTAGCGATGGTCAATAGGCTGGAATAATGAAGTGCAAGATTAAATAGAATTTCCCACAGGTTTTATTGTAAATTTGCCCCTCTTTTTGCAGGCCTGTGTGGTTATTTCCCCAATGAAAAACCCGCGTTGCGGTAAAAAGTTTGACAAATCCTATCCCCCTTTATTGATTAGCTGCCATAAAACGTTGCTTCATCTCTCCATATTTTAAAACCGGCTTGGGTGAAGTGAGAAACTTAATACTTAGAACCATTAAAACGACATGAACACAGATAAAGTCCTTTTCAGCCTCATTGGTCAGGAGTTGGAGCGCCAGCGCAAAGGCATCGAACTCATCGCCTCTGAAAACTTCACGAGCCGATCCGTAATCGACGCCATGGGCACTTGCCTCACCAACAAATATGCCGAAGGATACCCCGGCAAGCGCTACTATGGCGGCTGCGAGGTGGTGGACGAGGTGGAACAACTCGCCATTGACCGCCTCAAAGAACTCTTCGGAGCGGAATACGCCAATGTGCAGCCCCACTCGGGCGCTCAAGCCAACGCTGCCGTTTTCCTCGCTGTGCTCAAACCCGGCGACAAGGTGCTGGGGCTGAACCTATCGCATGGCGGCCACCTTTCGCACGGCTCACCAGTCAATTTTTCCGGCAAAGTCTATAATCCCGTATTCTACGGTGTGGAAGAAAGCACCGGCCTGGTGGACATGGACAAAGTGGAGGAACAAGCCAAGGCGGAAAAGCCTAAGCTCATCGTCTGCGGCGCATCCGCCTACTCCAGGGACTGGGATTACCGGCGCTTCCGGGAAATTGCCGACAAGGTAGGGGCTTTGTTGCTGGCTGATATAGCCCACCCCGCCGGCTTGATTGCCGCCGGGCTGCTCAACGACCCGATGGAATATTGCCATATCGTCACTTCTACTACCCACAAGACCCTGCGCGGCCCCCGCGGCGGTATCATCATGATGGGGAAAAACATAGACAACCCCTGGGGGCGCACCACCAAAAAAGGAATTCCAATTAAGATGGCCAGTATCTTGAACAGTGGCGTCTTCCCGGGCATGCAGGGCGGGCCGCTGATGCACGTGATCGCTGCAAAGGCAGTTGCTTTTCAGGAGGCCTTGCAGGCCGATTACAAAATGTATGCTGCTCAGGTAGTGAAAAATGCCCAAGCCATGGCAACAACCTTTATTGAAAAAGGCTATAAAATAATTTCCGGTGGAACGGACAACCATCTCATGCTCATAGACTTGCGCTCCAAAGGCGTGACGGGCAAACAGGCGGAAGAATCACTCGTGAGGGCTGACATCACCGTCAACAAAAACATGGTGCCTTTCGATACGGAGGCGCCAATGGTCACCTCCGGCATCCGGATCGGTACCGCTGCCATAACGACTCGGGGTTTCAAGGAGGCTGATTGCAGGAAGGTGGCGGATTGGATAGACGCCATCGTGATGGATGTACAAAACGAGGAACTTATTGCGGAGACCCGGAAGGAAATCAACCGCTTCATGGAACAATTCCCTTTGTATGAACCCAGCAGCGTAGTTGTTTGAAATTGCTTGAGGTGGTTGGAAAATTGTTCTGCGCAGCAATGTTCCAACTACCTCAAACATAGTCAAACGATTTCTATCTAAACCAAAATTGACCTCCACCTCCACCTATACCATCAAGCTGCCCCAATTCGAAGGGCCGTTCGACCTTCTCCTCTTTTTTATCGAGCGGGACGAACTGGACATCAACAACATTCCCATTTCAAAAATCACCGATGACTTCCTCCAGTACATCCACCACATGGAGGAACTAAATGTGGACCTGGCCAGTGAGTTTATCCTGGTGGCAGCTACTTTGTGCCGCATAAAGGCCAAAATGCTGCTGCCCCGAAAGCCCCTGGATGAAGAAGGCAATGAAATAGACCCCCGTGAAGAGCTCGTCAACCGCCTGCTGGAATACAAACGCTATAAAAGCGTATTGGATGAAATGAGGCAAATGGAGGAAGACCGTTCCCTGCGCGAACACCGCGGCAATGTGACCCGCGAATTAAGGCAAATCGCTTCCGTCGCCCTGGTGGACGTTGAAATGGAAAGCCTCACCTTATTTAAACTGTTGAAAACCTTTGAGCGGCTGGTACGCCGGTTCGAGGAGCAGGGCAAGGAACACGTGGTACACAGAATCGTCCGCTTCAACTATTCCATTGCCGGGCAACGGGATTATATCCTCTCCAAATTGAAACCAGGCAAAAAGGCGGATTTTAAAAGCTTGTTTTTAAAACTGGAAAACCGCATCCACGCCATTGTTACTTTTCTCGCTTTATTGGAACTGTTAAACTTACAGGAAGTCGAGATAACACAAGGGCTGGGGCCAAACAATTTTTGGGTTGCCAAAACAGAAGAGTCCAGTGAGGATTGAGAGGAGAGGCAGGGCAGGGTAATTTCCGATTTCTCAATTTCAAATCCTGAGTTTGGTAATGCGTTCCAAATCCCGCTTGGTGTCTTTTTCCTTTATCGTTTCCCGTTTGTCGTAGGCTTTTTTGCCTTGGGCCAGCACTATCTCCACCTTTACCAAATTCCTTTCCGAGAAATAAATACGGTATGGCACGATGGTAAGGTTCTTTTCCTTAACGCGGCGTTCCAGCTTGCGCAGTTCCGCTTTGTGCAGCAATAGCTTCCGGTCGCGGCGGGTATCGTGGCTTTCGTGGGTAGAGTATTCGTATTCCTTGATGTACATACTTTTCACGAACAATTCGCCATTGTTGAAATAACAATAGGCATCGGTCAGCCCGGCGTGACCGGCACGGATGGATTTGATTTCGGGGCCGAGCAATAAAATACCCGCCTCGTGGGTGGACAGGAAGTGGTACTCATGGGCTGCCCTCCGGTTGACTATTTCTTTTGTGTTCGCCATTTCGTTGGATGAAAGAGCGCCGCCGCTCTTAGCGCCGCCGCCGGGTTTTTCGCGTTATTTTTATACCCAAACGCCTGATTGACGGCAGAAACAAAGCGCCGCTATTTAAGTTTCACTGCTGTGCCGTATGCAAGGATTTCTGCAGTGTTTTGCATGACCATGGAAGTGTTAAACCGCACGTTGATGACGGCATCGGCGCCGATACGCTCGGCATCTGCTATCATGCGGGAAATGGCCTGTTCCCTCGATTCCGAAAGGAGCTTTGTGTATTGATTGATTTCGCCGCCGACAATATTTTTGAAAACAGCGGCAATGTCATTCCCTACGTGCCTCGCCCTTACAGTATTGCCCCTGGCAATGTCAATTACTTCAATGATTTCCCTGCCGGGGATAAAGTCGGTGGTGGTAATCAGGATGTCTTTGTGCATTTTTTCAAAATTGAATGAAAGTAAAAGCCCGCCCCAACAAGAACAAACCAAAGATGATCAGCGCTATGCCCGCTATTCGCCGGAGCCAAAGAATGTACTTCGGTTTGAGCCAGCGGCGGATAGCTTTTGCCAGGGCTATTTTCAACGAATCGGTCAAAGCCACGGTGCCGAGCAGGCCGGTGTAAAACAACTTCGCCTCGCTGGGCAGCAGGTTCCGTTCTGTAAAAAGCAAGCCTGAAATGCCCAGCCAGAAAAAGATCGTAAAAGGGTTGAACGTATTGATGACAAATCCTTTTATCCAAAGCGAGATGTAGGGGGAATGGCGGACTGCTTTTTTTTCAAACCCCTCCACCTTGGGCGGCTTCGTCAAATAAGTGCCTACCCCGAAGGCAATGAGGATAAGCCCGCCCACTACGCCCAGGGCAGTGTCCAGGCCCTTCCATTCTGTCAACTCTACCACCCAGGCCAGCCCGAAATAGGTGGCGCAAATGAACAGCAGATCGCTGAACCAGATCCCTGCCCCTACCATAATGCCTGCCCGGAAACCCTGCTCAATACTCGTTTGTATGAGCGCTATCAATATTGGCCCGGCAAGTATGCTGAGGGCCAGCCCCAATTTTACACCATTCCAGAATAACTCCATTTAGTGCGGTCGGTTTGTTCGGCACGGGGTCGTTGGGAATAGTTTGGATGGTTTGATTCAGTTCGCAACTGCACGACCAGTTGCTCATCAGAAGGGTCAAACAAGCTCAAACGATGCAAACTATCTTCAAACAACAACTCAACTATAAACAGTCGCCACCAAATTCCGCCTGCCCCCGTAATTTCTGAACTCGCACAGATAGATGCCCTGCCAGGTACCCAGGTTTAGCCGCCCCCGCGACACGGGGATGGTGACCGAGGCGCCAGTGAGCACCGACTTGATGTGTGCCGGCATATCGTCCGGCCCCTCCGCTGTATGCGTCAGGTAAGGCGCATTCTCCGGGGAAAGACGGTTGAACGCAGTCTCAAAATCCACCCGCACCGAAGGGTCGGCGTTTTCGTTGATGGCCAAGCCTGCCGACGTATGCTTGATGAAAAGGTGCAGAATGCCCGTTTCGGGCAAAGGCACTATTTGCTTTAGCACGTCCTGGGTGATCAGGTGGAATCCTCTTGGAAATGCGGGCAGCGAAAATTCTATTTGCTTTGTCATACAAGAAATTCCCAATGAAGGATGAAAAGCAAATGTAGAAAATTAAGCGGTAGGAGGTTTTTTTGAAAAGGAAGGATAGAAGAAAAAAGGCAACAAAACATTGGCTCGGTTGGCCTTTGGGCGTATAAATCAAAAATAGATTAGTGATTTATGGCATATTTTTGGGTAGGTAAACTTTTTCTTAGCCCAAAACAAGCCCAAAATCCCCGCCAATACTATCTTATTAATTTTTTTTACAAACTTAAAACCAAACAAATTTCCCCTTCATATCGTATCAGCACTGGACATTGTCCTATTTTTTAGTTTATTTTTGAAAAAATTTTTCACAAAACATTCACTTTGGATGAGGCTATTTAGAGAACACAAACCACGTAGAAACGATGCTAAAACAACAACTTAGCCAGAAATTACAGCAGAAACTGTCGCCGCAGCAGATACAGTTGATGAAGCTGCTCCAGATACCAACTGCCATCCTCGACCAGCGCATTAAGGAAGAACTGGAAGCCAATCCTGCCCTTGATGAGGGCGACACCAACGAAGAAGACTATCTCGAAATGGGCCGCTCCGAGGATGAGCAGAACCAGGAAGAGGACAATAGCAACGAATCGGACGTGGACGACCTGGAAAGGGACGAACTGCCTCCAGAAGAAGAAGTCTCCCTCGACGACTACTTCAACGACTATATGGAAGACGACGATGCGAGCTACAAGCTCAAAGGCGATACCTACAGCCAGGACGAAGAGAACAAAACGCTGCCTATTCCCGTCGAAAACACTTTCCACGAATACCTGGAAACGCAGCTTGGCATGCTCAATTACAAAGAAGAACGTGAGAAAATCATCGCCCGCCAGATAGTCGGTAGTATTGACGACGATGGCTACCTCCGGCGTGAAACGGATGCTATCCTCGACGACCTCGTTTTTTCCCAAAACGTGAGCGCCACCGCCGAAGAGGTCAACTATTGGCTGGAAAAGATTCAACGGTTCGACCCCCCGGGAATTGGTGCCAGGAACTTGCAGGAATGCCTCATCCTGCAGATAGAAAACAAGCGCACCAGGGAAGAAATAACGCTCGACGACAAACGGGTTTTGTTGATCTCCCATAAAATCATCGCCCAGTATTTCGATGAGTTCACCAAGAAACACTACCAGCGGCTCCAACGCCAATTGGGCATTACGGAAGAGGAACTAAAGGAGGCCATTGACGAAATTTTAAAACTCAACCCCAAGCCTGCCAGTGGCTATGTGTCAAGCACCCGCAACCCGCACTACATCGTCCCGGATTTTATCATCATCAATAACGACGGCGAACTGGAACTGAGCCTGAACACCCGCAACGCACCCGACCTCCACATCAACAACCACTACCGGGACATGCTGCGGGCCTACAAAACCACAGTGAAAGGCAGGCGGGCCACCCGGCAGGAAAAGGAGGCCATCATGTTCATCAAGCAAAAAATAGACAGTGCCAAATGGTTTATTGATGCCATCCGCCAGCGCCAGCAGACGATGTTCAACACGATGTACGCCATCATGAACTATCAATATGACTACTTCGAATCGGGCGACCAAAAGCGGCTGCGCCCCATGATCCTGAAAGACATCGCCGACATCACCGGCCTTGATATTTCTACGGTTTCCAGGGTGGCCAACAGCAAATTCGTACAGACGGAATTCGGCACCAAGCGCCTGAAAGACTTTTTCTCGGAGAGCCTACAAACGCAGGACGGCGAGGAAGTCTCTACCCTGGAAGTGAAGAAAATCCTCACGGACATCATCAGCGCCGAAAACAAGCGCAAGCCTTTTTCCGATGAAAAACTGAAAAACCTGTTGCAAAAAAAAGGCTACAACATTGCCCGCCGCACGGTGGCAAAGTACCGGGAGCAGTTGAACATCCCTGTGGCGAGGTTGAGGAAGGAATTATAAGCCATCAAAGCTTGCGATAAATAAAAAATGCCATCCCTTTAGTTTTCAAACGGGGTGGCATTTTTATTTGAAGAATTTGAGGGATTCCTCAGCGCACACTCTTGTACATTTTGTCTTTGTGCTTTCTCAGTAGCTTTTCCATGTCGCCAAAACCTTCGGCAATCGCAGCCTCAAAGCTTTCGCCATAAGTCTTGTTGAAGATGTTCGGCCCCGGTACGCTGAGATCTATTTCGCACACTTTGTCCTTCACGGTATCTTTGAAAGGCTCCAGCTTCAGGTACACCTTTGCGTTAATGATCCAAGTGTACTTTTTCTCCAGTTTTTCCAGCTTGTCGAGAATAAAAATTTCAAGCCGGTCGCTGTTTTTCATGTTTACAAATTGGATTTGACTGGTCATATATTATTGTTTTTTCCAAAAGTAGCTTGACATCTATTCCATCCCTATGACCTATCTCAGGCAGGCACAGTGACTATTATCAGTTGCAACCCAGGGAGATTGTGTGACAAAAATCACCCAGGGGCTTGCGGAACGTCATCTTTCCCAAAGGGTTAAAAGGATAAAATTGTCCGAAAATCTTTTATTTTAATTCCTAAATTTTTCACCATGAAAAAACAGCGATCCTTTATTGTTTTCCTTGCCTTTTCTATGATATACAGCTTCTTTGCCTGCCAGCCAGGAGGTGCCGAACAAAACACAGGGGCTACTGCCAACGCAGCTGCACAGCCTGCACCAGGTGGCGGCCAGGCCAGCGTGAAAGATGAGAATTCCGAACCCAACGTTGTAAAAGTCGCCATGAATTCACCCGATCACACCACCCTTGTGGCAGCATTAAAGGCAGCCGACCTTGTGGACGCCATGGCCAACGTGGGCCCCTTCACTGTGTTTGCACCCACCAATGCAGCCTTTGACGCACTACCTGCGGGCACGGTTGAGGGCCTGTTGAAACCTGAGAAAAAGGCCGACCTCTCCAATATCCTCAAATACCACGTCACCACTTCTGCGCTCACCGACATTATGCTGCAGGACGGGATGACCCTTGGCATGGCCAACGGGGGCAAGGCCACCATCAAAAAGAATGGAGACAAATTGATGATCAACGATGCGAATGTTCTGGGAGTGGTAAAGGCATCGAACGGGATGGTCTATGTCATTGACAAAGTCCTGTTGCCCCAGTAGAAGCAACTTAGTAAGAGCGTTAATTTTCATAGTCGTGGGCGGGCACAGTTCCGCCCATTTTTATTTGTGGGGTTGTGTCTTTTGAAAAACCATTCGACAAAAAAGGACCGAATGTCTTTGCCCGATCAGCAGGGCGCGCTATTTTGGCAGTCCATCTTTAAAAATTAGCAAATATGACCATACGGATACACCCGTTTCTTCCCTTCTTTTTCCTGCTCGCTGCTATATCGGCTTATGCACAGCCCGGGCAACGGGAAAGCTTCCCTTACGGCTGCCACCATACCAAAAGCAGAATCCCCCTGGAAGCCCTGCCGCTCCAGGACGACAGGGATGCCTCCTGCGGCAGCAACGCCCGCAGCGACAGTATTGACATCCTAAACTACGCCGTCACCCTCGACCTGACGGAGTTTGACATGGCCACTGTACATGCAGAATGCGAGGTCACCTTCACAGTAAAAGAGGACGGTATCGGGGTCCTTCCCCTTGACCTGTTGAAACTTACCGTGGACTCTGTAAAATGGCAGAACACCCTGCTGAACTACGAACACGATGGCGTCTTGCTGAACGTCACCCTGCCGGCCCTGGTAAATATCGGCGACACCATGGAAGTAGTCGTTTACTACCAAGGTAAGCCTTACGCACAAACCACCCTCCGTGGCTTCGGGGGTTTTTATTTCGAAGGAGGCTATGCCTACAACCTGGGCATCAACCTCAATGGCGTCCCCTACAATTTTGGCCGCAGCTGGCACCCCTGCTTCGACAACTTTGTGGAAAGGGCCACCTACGACATCAATATCATTACCAATGGGGGGAGAAAGGGCTACGCTATCGGGGATTTCCTTGGCGAAACCGACCTGGGAGGCGGCGAGGCCCTGCGCCAGTACAGGATGGATGAGCCGTTGCCCACTTATTTGGCAGGCTTTGCCGCTGCTAATTATGCAGCGATCAACGAAGTACATGAAGGGCAATACGGTACCTATCCCATTTTAATCGTGGGCAAACCGGCCGACACGATGCAATTGAGGGAAGACTTCTCCTACGTCGGCGACGCAGTGGACGCTTTCGAGTCGTGGTTTGGCCCCTACAACTGGCACCAGGTCGGCTATGCCATCACCTCCAGGGGTGCCATGGAACATGCCACCCTGATTGCCTACCCCGAAGGCGTGACCGGCAACGGGCCAACCCCCAACTTCAATGCGTTGATGGCGCACGAACTGGCGCACCATTGGTGGGGCAACGTTACCACCATGAGCTGCCCGGAGAACATGTGGATCAAAGAAGGGAATGCAGAATATTCCTCCCACCTTTTCACGGAATATAAGTTCGGGAAGGAAGCTTTCCTTGATCAGGTGAAGGACAACCACTACAACACGGTTTTGAGGAATGCATTTAAAGATGACGATGGCTTCTGGCCCCTATCGGGAATACCGTACGAATACACTTACGGAACGACCACCTACTACGGAGGGGCATCCATGATGCACAACCTCAGGGGATACCTCGGCGACACCCTTTTTTCTAAAGGCATGACCTCCATTTTGGAGACCTACAAATACGAATCCGTGGACGCCGAACTGTTCCGGGATCAACTCACCGCCGCCACAGGCGTTGACATGACCTCCTTTTTCGACGACTGGATTTTCAGCCCAGGCTTTGCCTGCTACGAACTGGACTCGGTAAGGGTCGAGCCCACGGCCATCCCCGAAGAATGGAAAGCAACCGTGCATGTGCAGCAGAAACTCCGGGCAGCGCCCCACTTCCATACCAATGCCCCGGTGAGCATCACTTTTTATGATGAAAACTGGAACACCTACACCACCCAATTCATGATGTCCGGCGAGTTTGGCAGCGCTGATCTGACGGTGCCATTCCAACCGGTTTGGCAAATTTTAAACGATGACAACCGGCTCAACCTCGCCCGCGTACAGGACAAAAAAGTGGAATACGGGCCTGGCACGGTAAAATTTGATTTTGCCGAAATTTATGATTTTGAAATCCTCCAGTCCAGCGATTCAGCCCTGTTGAGTGCCGTCCACTACTGGGCCGGGGCCGACCCCATCTCGCCAAACCCAACCAACGTGAAGGTTTCCGACACCCATTTCTGGCGACTGGGTGGCATCCTGCCCGCTGACTTTGTGGCCAAGGGGCGGTTCAGCTACAGCGGCACCAATACCGATGATTTCGATTACAATTTGTTGCAAAATACAGACGACAGCCTCATCCTCATCTGGCGACCCAATCCCAGCGCACCGTGGCTGCAATATCCCTTTTACACCAAACAATCCTTCAATGGCAAATTCGGGCGCATCTATTTGGACAACATGCTGCCGGGAGATTATGCTTTCGCCTATGGCGACCTTCCAATGGCTACGGCCCTCAGCGACCAGATAAAGGGAACAGCACGGATCAGCGTTTACCCGAACCCGGCAAGCGAACAGTTCAGCATCAACGGAGTGGTGCCCGGTGCCAAACGGATCCATGTGGCGCTGTACGATATGGTTGGTAAAATGTTGAAACAATCAACCGTCCGGGCTGACGGCGGTATTTTCCAATGCCAAATGGACATCCCCGGGCTGGCTCCTGGCATGTACCTGGTAAAGGCTGGCGATGAGGACGGCCGCCTGCTGAAAACGGAGAAGCTGGTGAAAAATTAAGTCTTTGTAGCCAGACTGACCGATTGATTTGGTAGCGGTGCTCGTTTTCAGTTTTACCCGCCTGCTCCTTATCCAATCCCTTCTGGGCGTCCTCCACGATGAGTTGGGTCATGTTGGCACACAGGATGGCGGCATACCATTCCTGACGGATGCCTTCGGGCTTCTTGACAGAGAAGTTCTCTACTTCCACCCTGTTTTTATCAAAATTGAAGGAGACTTCCTCTGTCCACCGTTCCGGGTAAAGGCCTGTACCTTTAAGTTTTTGTATAGCTCCTAGTTCTCTGCCAACTTTGCCTTGTATTTGGCTTTCCATTTGTCCCGGCTCTCTATCAGTTCCCTAATCCGTTTTTCTTTTGACCAGATTTCGATCCGCCTTTGAACGGCTTTGTCCTTCCAGTTTTTTATCTTGCAGTCCATTGTGTGTTCTTCGTATTTAAGTGGATGTCAGATACCCACAAAAGTACGGGGAACTTCTTTTTCGAATTTTGAACAGCCTATCAAAGTGATTTGTTTTTCCGATGTTTTTATAAAGCCAAATCCAATCAACCTCTATAGATGCACCTCCGCCATCTCCTTCCGCTACTGGTTTTTGAATGTTTGGCATCTTTGTGTGCTGCTCAGGGCAAAGAGGAATGGAAAATTGCCGGCACTTTGGCATTGCAGGCGGGGAAATATGAAGAGGCCCTGAAAGACTTTTCACGCTACAACGACAAATGGCCCTCGGATGCAAAAGTGCTCGCCAATACAGGCATCTGCTACTACCACCTCAACAATATCATCGAGGCAGAAAACTACCTGTACCAATCGTTCAGGGCGAAAGACGACCCTCCTCCCGAAGCCTACTACTACCTGGGCAAAGTGAACCACGCCAAACTGGAGTTTGAAATTGCCGTGGATTTTTACAAAAAATACCTTCGGAAAACAGACCGCAGCCACCCCTTCCGGGCCTCTGTAAAAGACGACATCCAGCGATGCGCCACGGGCATAAAGGTCCGCAGGGCAGCCCCACTGGCAGCAGTGCTGAATCTTGGCGACCTCGTCAATTCCACCGAAGACGAGTTCAAGCCGCTCTTAAGCCCCGCCGGCAGGGATCGGCTCTATTTTGCCTCGAATGCTGCCCCGAACAAGGCAAAAACGACATCAGACTGTGATATCTACAGTACGGATTTGGAAAATGGTGATTGGCAAAAACCGGCGCCCATCAGCCATTTCATCAACAGCATCCGGGAGGAGGTGCCGCTTGGCTTTGGGGAGGATGGCTTACTGCTTTATTTCTTCCGCGGCAGCAACCTGTCCAGGGGCGATATCCTGGTGGACACATTCAGGGAAAATGCGGTGGAGCGCACCCTGCTTTTTTCTGTGTTGGACAGCCCGGTGGAGCCAAGGCAAGGAGACACGGCGCCATTTTTTTTCAACGATAGCGTCCTTTTATTTGCCAGCCGCCGGGCAGGGGGCTTTGGTGGCCTCGACCTATATGTTTCGACAAAAACTAAAGGCAGATGGGCCGTACCCGAAAACCTTGGCCCTACCATCAACACCGCCTACGACGAGACCTCCCCTTTCCTGGCCAACGACGGCCGTACACTCTATTATTCCACCAACCATCCCGCCCTGAGCATCGGCGGGTTCGACATCGTAAAGGCCCGCTATCTGGACCACCTCCAGCAATGGTCAAAGCCTGTCAATACAGGCATTCCGTTGAATTCTGCTGCCGATGATGCGCATTTTCTGATGACCCCCAAAGGCGACAGGGCCTTCTTTTCTTCCGCCCGAAAGGAGGGTTTTGGGAAAAGGGATTTGTACGTGGCCATTTTTGAACAACCGTTGGGTGAACAAGAAAAAGTTTCCTTGCCGGTGGCGTTCCCGGATGTGCCTGCTTTCCAGGCCGCCATGGGAAGTGCCACCGAGAGCGATGCCGCCGATCCGGCCCAAATCCTGGATGGATTGACCAAGCTGGAACTCCGCCCCATGCAATACTCCCCTGGGGAGCCTTTCTTTGTATCCACCGTTCGGCAGTTGGATTTGCTGGCCGCCCTGCTGGTGAAATACCCGGGCGCAAAACTGATCCTTGCCATTCATACGGCCAAGCCTGGCGGCAGCCCAGATTTGGCTCATGGCATCCTGGCAAGGCTGTCGTCCTACTTTAAGGCCGCAGGGGTACCCCTCGAAAACCTCAACCTCCGGTGGGCAGGCGATGCCTATCCGCTTTTTGAAAACAACCTGCCAAAAGCGAACCGGCGCATAGAAGCCTATATTGCCAATCCTGCATTGCTGCCCTTCGAGCTTGCCTACCCAAAAACGCCCGACCGCGCTGCCCCTGCCGTTTTTTTTGAAAATGCCATGCAGCGGCACTTTTACCAGGTTAGCATCCCTGTGCCGGAAAATGGAAGCAATGCATTCCTGGAAGCGCTTTTTGCCAAATATCCGGAAGGCATGGTGACGCTCCGGCCCGGCACAGCTTCGGCTACTTTCCATCTGGGGGTTTACCTTACTTATGCCTCGGCCCGACAATGGCAGGACGAAGTGGCTTCCAATGGGTTCCCGGATGCTGCGTTGACCGCCTGGCTGAGAGGGTGGGAACTTTCAAAAAACGAAGCTGCACAGCATGTAAGCGAGTTTCCCGATCTCGAATATTTCATTCAAAACTGATCGGGCTTTTTGTCAAAAATCCTCCAAACGGGCCTTTCCCTTTGCCCCGTCAAAAAAAGTACGTTAGTTTAGCACTCCACTTTGAATGAAATCTATCCCGCCCTTCTGTTAGCAAAGCCTGGTTGAAAAATATTATTGGCCTATTTTCACCGATTACAAACATAGCAAAGCGAAAAAATAGGTTCCCCGTTTGGCGTTCACCCCCCAACTTCCACCGTTTGCCCGCCGTACTCCAATGAGAGGAAAATATTTTCCAAGCTTTGTAAAACTGCTTTCCCGTGATGAAAAAAATTTCACGCACTGTTGCTGCCACTATTTCCTTTTGGCTGATTTGCCAAGTATTTGCCAATAGCCAAAACGTCGCCATCATTGGCCCTACCTCCCTTTGCTTTGGAGAGTGCGGCACCTATGAGTTGGTTTCATTCGACAGCCTGGACGTTGTCCAAGTAGTTTGGTTTTCCAATAACGGGGTGGTTTTTGGAAGCTCCAACCCCGTCGTTATTTGCGCAGACCAAGCCAATGGTTTTGTAATTACCGCACTTGGTTATACCTCCAATCAAGACAGTGTATTTGCGGAAACCTTCGTGGAGGTTACAACCTCTGTTAACCCCATCATTATATCCACTTCCGCCACCTGTCCCCAGGACAGTAGCGGCAGTAATGCCTGCGACAAAATCTGCGCCTTCGGGACGGGCGTGTACGAAGTGGCAGGAGTGCCAGCCAGTTCGCCCGTCACCTGGCAAGTACAAGGTGCGGAAAACTACACTGTGAACGGCAACACAGTAACGGTGGACTGGGGCCCGCCGGGGCAGGGGCAGGTGACGGCGGCGGTAGGTGGCGGTGGAGGAGGATCGATTCCTATGCAAATTTTTTGTGGCCAACAGTCAATTGATGCCAATCAACCCAACTCAAGCGGGACTGGCTATGTCACTGTTTTTGATGGTGTGCCTCCTTATCAGATTCTATTGTCAAACGGTGCAGGCAACACAACTTTTAGCACATCCGTTACTGTCCCTGGACTTTCTGCAGGCACCTATTCCGTTACTGTCACAGACGCTGCCGGGAATACGGAGCAGTGCCAATTTGACATCGTGACCAGTTTTCAAGAATGTTGGCTGTCGGCAAATCCCGTTGAATTGCAACATGTTTCAGCTTGTAGCACAGCCTGCGATGGCGCTATAACCATCCAGCCAATTGGAGGATTAAGTACAACCTATACTTTTTTGTGGAGCAATGGCAGCACAACACTAAATCAGACAAATCTTTGCCAAGGGGTTTATTCTCTTACTTTGACTGATAATCAAAACTGTACTGCTGTTGAAACATTTCATATTTACTGCCCCACCAGCACTTGCTCCGGCTCTACCAGCCTCTGCGTCGAAATCCTCGAAGAGCCCAAGGCCGCTATTGCCTCGCAGCCCCCTGCCACAGCGGGCACCATCGAAATCTGCCAGGGGCAGACCGTTTATTTTGAAAACAACAGCACCAACGCCACCTCTTATATATGGGACTTCGGTGATCTGAACACCTCCACACAGTTCGAACCGGGCCATACTTTTCCAACCCCAGGCACCTACACCGTCTCGCTCATCGCCCGTAACGAGTGCTATTGCAGCGACACCACTTTCATCACGGTCAACGTGCTGGCGGCGGATGTGCCAATCATCAATTGCACGGGCACCGTCTGCGAGGGAGAAACGGTCACCTATTCCACCGATGCCAGTTGCGGCACTTATAATTGGGGTGTCACAGGTGGCGGCGCCATCCTCGGCGGTGGCGGGCCAAGCGACAATTTCATCACTGTTGAATGGCCGGTTGGGCCAGAAGGCACCGTGTCGCTCGACGTGAGCGGCTGCGTCGGCAGTGTTTGCAACCTGCCCAACGTGGTGCCCATCCCCATCATCTCCGATAATGTGCAGATACAAGGCCCCAACAAAGTATGCGAAGGAAGCACGGAAGAGTATTTCATCCCCAACTACCAGGGCACGGAAATCAACTGGACGGTGCAGGGTTCCGGCAATATAGTAGATGGGCAGGGCAGCGAGCGCATTACCGTCAACTGGTACGGCAATGCCAATATTGGCAACCCGCAGCGGGTCATCGTCGAGTTTCAAAACTGTTACCTGGGCTGTGGTGGCAAGGACACTTTGCTGGTCAACATCGTCCCCTCGTTTTATGTAAAAGGCCCGATTGAAATTTGTGAAAGCACAACTGGCACGTTTCAAAGCCGCAACACCCTCAATGATAACCTGATGAACAGCAACTGGGAAGTCTTCGACGTCAGCGGTGCCAGCGTTTGGGCTTCGGCGGCTGCGACCAATACGGCCAATATTCCTTTTACCTTTCCGCCAGGCAGCTACACCGTGCAAGCCAAGCCAGCCAATGCGAGCAGTTTTTGCAACAACCGCTATGATGTTTTTGTAAAACTGGTGGCCGCACCGCCCCCGCCGACAGGCATCGCCGGGCCGCTCGAAATTTGCCCTGGCGAGACGTACAGCTACGATGCCCAAGGACTACCCACCAGTGATTTTTCCTGGACTTTTACGGGTGGCACACCTGCTGTTTTTAATGGAAATCCCGCCAATGTGGTGTGGGGTGCAACGCCTCCCTACACAGCTTCCGTCGTTCAAATTGCCACGACGGGACTGGCCTGTGCCTCGCCGCCTTATGACCTGAACGTTGACCCGCTGCCCAATTTCACCATCACAGGGGATGGGCAAGTCTGCCTTGAAAACCAGGGGAACTATTCCGTCCCGTTTTTTGAAGTGGTGGAATACCAATGGACAATTTCGCCACCAGGTGCAGGGACAATTGTTGCCGGGCAGGGCACGGAAAGCATTGGTGTGCTTTGGCACTCGGTTGGCCCGGCTACGGTCAATGTTGCCGTTTGCGGTTTTACCCAAAACTTCAACGTAAATGTGCTGGCCTTGCCGGAACCGGTAGCGCAGCACCCTGCCAGTATTTGCCAGGGGGAAACGGCGACTGTGCAGACGACCGTGCCTTATGCCAGTTATGTTTGGAACAATGCCAGCGGTTCGCAAATCTCCACCTTGCCCAGCCCCATGCTAGGTGGCGGCAATTTTGAAGTGGAGGTGACGGATGCCAACGGCTGTGTGGGCGATACCATTTTTGAAATCATAGAGCACGAACTGCCGCCTGTGAGTATTTCGTTGCCAGCCTATCTGCCCATTTGCCCCGGCGGCCCTAGTGCTACTATTTTTTCGGTGACCACAGGAGCGGGCGGCTACACCTATCAATGGTTCAGGGATGGCTCGCCATTTGGTGGAAACACGGCTGACCTTGTAACCAACCAGGCAGGAAATTATTGGCTGGTGGTAACGGATGCAAATGGATGCACAGCTTCTTCCAGTACCAAAACAGTATTGGACTGTGCAGCTGTGGGCGGCACCTGCGTAGGTGGCACCTGTGTGATTCCGGCAGGTGGATGCCCCGATTGTACTTTGTGCAACTGCATCCCGCTGGGGGGATGCCAATCAAATGGGAACATTGATTTCACTTTTGCGCAGGCTGCTGATTGCGACCAAATAGATTTCACCAATAGCTCCACAAATTTTCTCCCCGGTTCTTTCAATTGGAATTTTGGCGACCCGGCGAGTGGTGCGTCGAACACCTCTACCCTGGCCAATCCATCGCATGTGTACAGTGATGTTGGGCATTTTACGGTCTTGCTGACGGGCCTTGTCCAAGATCTGAACAACCCCGGTTCTGGCTGTTTCGATTACGTTTATTACAATGTAATCGTGCCGTTGAAGGCCAATTTCGAATCAAGCCCGGCCTGCCCCAATGCTCCGGTGGAGTTTACCGACCGCTCTATTTTCGTAACGGGCGCAAGCATAACGGGCTGGACATGGGACTTCGGCGACCCCGGCAGCGGTGCGGCCAACACCTCCAACCTGCAGGACCCTACACATATATATAATGTGCCCGGCAGCTACCCAGTCACCCTTACCCTGACGGAAGCAAGCGGTTGTCAGGTTTCGTTTACAAAAAACATCACCGTCTTCACCCCGCCGTCCGTCAACTTCGCCCTGCCAACCTTGACCTGCGAAAATGCGGCCCTGCCCTTCAATGCCATTGTGCCGGCCAATGTGGCCAGTGTGTATTGGGAATTCGGAGAGCCTTCAAGCGGGGATGGCAATAGCTCCGAGCTAGTAAATTCTTTTCACGAGTTTGATGCGCCCGGCCCTTACACGGTCACGCTTACCGCATTGAGTGTCGAAGGTTGTACCAACAGCTTTTCGGATGTAATGACTGTGACGCCGAACACACTCGGCGGTATGATTGGGTACTCGCAGCCTTCGCCCATCTGCGAGGGCGACCAGATAACACTGACCGCACCGCCCGGCGGCATCGCCTGGGATTGGGCTTCCGGTGAGGCCACAGTGGGCATTACCGTTATTGAATCTGGTTCTTATGACGTGACGATCACGAGTGCGGAGGGCTGTACCTATTCGCCCCCAGCCGCTCCTGTGGATGTTTTTGGTGAACCAAACGGCATTATCAAAGCAGTGGAATACAACGAGTTCGGCCAGCCGGTGGCGTTTTTTGAAAACAACCATACCGTGTGCGAAGGGGAGGATGTGAACCTGATCGTGCAAGGAACTCTCAACTACAGTTATGTTTGGTCGAATGGCGAACCGGGTGGCAATATTTCTTTCACAGCAATCAAAGGCAACCTGCTGGCGGTGGGCACACACAACTTTACCGTGACCGTAACTGATAATACCAGTGGCTGCACCAGCGAGGAAGGGCCATTTACCGTGACGGTAAACCCTGTGCCATCCGTGCAGATTGCCAGCTCACCCGCTGGGTTTTTATGTGAAAACAATTCGGCGGTGCTGAATGTCGTAGGGCCCAACCCATTGTTGACCTATGGTTGGAACACAGGTGAAATTGGAAATAGCATTACGGTGATTGCTGGCGGCACATATTTCGTCCAAGCGGTAAATCAGTTCGGCTGCAAGGGGCGCAGCAACGAAATCACCATTTTCAATGCCCCCGACATTGACCTGGTACCGACTGGCTGCCACGCACGTTGCAACCCCGACACCATGTGCCTGCCCAACGTCCCAGCGATTGCCAGTTACCAATGGTTTCTGAATGGGAGCCCCATTTCCGCTCCCAATGGCACTTTGACCAACCCGATTTTCACCCAAAGCGGGGAATACTCTGTGGAAATGACCGACATCTACGGCTGCACTTCCATGTCCGGTGTGCTTTCGCTTGATCTCTTCCCTGGCTTCGGCGATATTTTGGGCAATGTCTATTTCGACGTGAATGGCAACGGTATCATTGACGGGCCGGATACGCTGGTAAGCGGTATCAACATTTTCCTGAACGATGGCAGCGTAAACCTTGACACGGTGACCAGCAACACAGGAGGCAGCTATATTTTCGTGGATATCCTTTCTTCGAACTACACCGTCGTGTTGGATACGGCGAATTTGCCGACAGGCTGGCAAGCGGTATTTGTAAACTCACTCATTGATCTGGTCGGCTGCGACGTGGAAGAGCAGTTCGACTGGTTGTTGGCCGTTGCCTGCGTTTCGACGATAGAGACCGTTGAGATGGAGGCTTGTATAGGCGATGGGGTAATATTCGATGGGGTTTTTGTG
Organism: Lewinellaceae bacterium; assembly: GCA_020636005.1. GTDB lineage: Bacteria > Bacteroidota > Bacteroidia > Chitinophagales > Saprospiraceae > UBA6168. The sequence continues at coordinate 2,069,450 of JACJYR010000001.1, read as the reverse complement.
CCGGCTGGCAGTTCCCAGGATTTTGTTTACACCAATGCAGAAGGGTGCGACTCCACTATTACACTTACTGTGAACCCTTTGCCGACGGCAACAAGCGCTGTTGATTTTGATGCTTGTCCTGGCGATGGGATTGTATTCGACGGGACTTTTGTTCCGGCGGGAAGTGTACAAGACTTTTTTTATCCCAATGCAAACGGCTGTGATTCCGTTGTGACCGTTACGGTCAACCCCTTCCCGAATTTTACCACCCCATTGGAACTTCAAGCGTGTGCAGGCACAACTGTAATCTATGAAGGTGTAACGCTCTCGCCGGGCGACCAGCAAGATTTTGTTTTAACAGATCAAAATGGCTGCGATTCCATCGTACAGGTAAGCGTAGCGGAACTGCCTGTCAGTGCAGAACCACTCCAATTATCTACATGTCCCAACACTTTTGTCAGCTATCAGGGAGTGCAACTTGCCCCTGGCGATGTCCAGGATTTTACCTTCCAAAACCAGTTTGGCTGCGATTCGGTGGTCACGGTGAGTGTGACAGCCTTACCCGTAGTCACAACGCAACTTTCCTTGCCTGTTTGTGAAAATGAAACAATAGTATATGAAGGGGTGGAACTATCGCCTGGCGACCAGCAGGATTTTGTGCTGGCCGACCAAAACGGCTGCGACTCGGTGGTGCAGGTTTCGGTGGTTGGCCTTCCGACGAACAGCGGGCAGCTCCAGTTAATGGCTTGCCCCGGGGCAACCATCACTTATCAGGGCCAAACACTTTCGATCGGTGACCAGCAGGATTTTATTTTCCAAAACCTAAATGGATGTGATTCCATTGTGAGCGTAACGGTTGCTCCCGCCCCTGTTGACGTGGTTTCACTCGCCTTCCAAGTGTGCGAGGGAGAAACGTTGGAGTTCAACGGCCAGCAGCTCTCCCCTGGCGACCAACAGGATTTTGTATTGCAAAACCAGTTCGGCTGCGATTCCACGGTACAAGTGAGCGTAAGCAGCTTCCCGTCAGTCAGTTATGATTTGAAAGCTGATAAAATTTGTTGGAACGAAACCAATGGCAGCATAGAGGTAATGAGCGTGTCCGGCAGTACACCGCCCTATCTTTTTTCCTTGGATGGCACTGTATTCCAGGCAGATCCTGTTTTTGAAGGCTTAACAGGAGGCAGCTACACCGTATTTCTACAAGATGCGAACGATTGCGTTTTTGAAGAACAAATAGCGATTCCAACGGTGGCACCAATTCTTGTTGAAACAACGGACGAATCGTTGGTCTGTGGCGACAGTGTACGGCTTTCGCCGATAGCCGTGAGCGAACTGCCGCTGAGCTGGCTTTGGCAGAATGGATTGTCATCGGACAAAATTTGGGTAAAATCCCCCGGCACTTACACTTTCCAGGTATCGAATGATTGTGAAATAGTAGAAAAGGCAGTCACCGTGACTCTTGACGAGAGCGGCCCCGCTTCCCGCATATACATGCCCAACTCCTTTTCCCCCAATGGCGATGGTATCAACGACTGCTACAAAGGGTATGTCTCGCCCAGTGTGAACCTGCAGTTCTTTGTGCTGAAAATTTTCGACCGCTGGGGCGACATGATGTTCGAAACCAACGACCCGGAAGTTTGCTGGGATGGGTGGTTCAAGGGGAAACCAATGGATCCGGCTGTTTTTGTGTGGTTTATTGAAATGCAGGCTTTGAACTGCGATGGTTCTATCCTTGAAATTTTCCGGGAGGGTGATATCCACCTTGTGAAATAATTTTGTACACGTTTACTGCAAAAAGTTTGAACAGCTATCAGGCCATTTCCGTCCTGATAGCTGTTTTTCTTTGGCCCAAAACCCCTTTTCGAAGCAAGGTTGGCCCAAAATTCAAACGAACTTTCATTTTTTTTTGAAAATTTAAAATATTATTCAAATTGCTGGTTTAAATACAAACCACTGACTATCAGTAAATTACTTAATAATCAAGTTGCTTCCAAGATTAAAATCTCATTAGTTTTTGATTTTGTTTAGACAAAAAGCTTGTAAAGCTTAAACAAGCCTCTTATCTTTGACATCGTAATTCAATTAAAGCCTTCACTTAAAAACTATATACCATGTCCAGCTACGATTTTGATAACCGGTTCAACGAGCTTACACCCATTTTGAACGCTTTTGCCTACAACCTGACCCAAAACTCAGAAGACGCAAAAGACCTCTACCAGGAAACCGCCTTTAGGGCCATGGCCAACCGTGAAAAGTTCCAGCCAGATACCAACTTCAAGGCATGGTTGTTCACGATCATGAAAAACATTTTCATCAACAACTACCGCAAGAAGGTAAAGGCGAATACCATCATGGACTCTACCGATAATCTCTACTACATTAATTCGGGGAAGGATGAAATAACCAACCGTGGGGACGCCAATGTTTTGATGAAAGAACTGTGGAAACTAATAGACAAACTGGATGAAACTATCAAGATCCCTTTTCTGATGCACTACCAGGGCTTCAAATACCAGGAAATAGCCGACCACTTCGACCTGCCTTTGGGCACCGTGAAGAGCCGTATCTTTTTCGCAAGGCGGGAGCTGAAAGACCAGATAAAGAAGCGCTATAGGTATGTGGACGAAATGCTCCTGCGAGCATAGGACTACAAATTGACCATATCCAACCCATAGCCCTGTTCAACAAGATGTTGGACAGGGCTTTTTATTTGGTGATTTAGATGGAGAAAACGGGTTGCCGGGAAAGTATTTTGGGCTAAATGCAAGCAGGAGCAAATTTTTTTCGAAAAAAAATCAAAAAAAAAGCGTGAAAAAATAACTTCCAATTAATTTTTTTCTCACAAAATAAAGATCAAAGCTTAGGGGTTTAAATAGTTAAAATGTTGATTATCATTTTTTTATGAAAAAATAGACTTTTTCTATCTTTTTATTTTTTTCTCACAATGCCTTATTTTTGTCCTTGCTGCAAGGAAATTCATGTTGCACTTTTGTATCGTGATTAGTGAGTAAGTAAAGAGGCAAGAGAAAAAGAAGCAGATTGAAAAGAGGAGAAAGAAAAAAGCTGGTCAAAAGGACTGGCACACAGATTTGAAAATGTTCATGGGATTATAATTTGTTAATAGCCAGTCGTCCCGGCTAAGTGTCGGGACGGGCTGCTTTTTCAAACCCAGCTTTTCAACATCTGATTGACAAATTGATTATGTTCATGGGATTATAATTTGTTGGTAGTAGGCCCCCCTCCTCAAAAACGAGGGGGTCCTTACTCACTTTCCAAATTCATCCTGAATAAAGATACGCATCAGCCTAACAAAAAAAAAGACCGGTAAAAAGTTACCAGTCTTCGTTCTAAATTCGTTCATGGGATACTAACTCTAATGCAGAAATTCGCTAACAAAAATTCATGGGATTAAAGAACAAAATTCTCTTTCGCTAAAAAGGCTGATGCAAACTTATAATAGGATTCTTTCACAAACAAATTTTTGGACAAGAATCCTGCAAAGAATTCGTTTTTGGATATGTTCATGGGATTATAATTAATAGCCGTGCTGTATTGCACGGCTTTTTTTTTGCCTTGTTTCGTAGATTTCTTGTTTTTATTCTTTTGCCGCCCCCAATTCTTGCGTTATTTAATTTTCCCGCCATAATAGCTTCCTGTGCTGACAAGTTTACGACACACAACCATTCCATTTTGTGGTTGCCCGGCCCTAATCCTATCTTTGGAAACAAAGTTTAAACTGTTTACATGGTGCCTTTTTGCAGGATCGTTTTCCTCCTCTTTCTCCTGCTGCCCGCTGACCAGCGTGAAGAGCAGTTAGTGCCTGAGAACATTTTGTCCAAAAGAAAGAACTCCTTGACCATTGAAGGCACGCCAGCCTTTTGTGCGCAATCTTATTTATTGAGCCAACATCTGGATCTAAATAAAAAACAAGCGGTACTGGACGGCCAGGCTTATAAATTGCTTTCCGCTCCCAACATTCAGGGCGCCGAGTCAGTTTTGGCGGATTACACGCTCCCCGTTGTCGTCCACATCATCCACAACAATGGGGCAGAGAACATTTCCGATGCCACCGTTTTGCAGGGCATCCAGGATTTGAACGATGCTTACGCCAATGTTGGCTACTACGATCCCAACACGGGAGTGGACACTAAAATCCAATTTTGCCTCGCCCGCCGTGATCCCGACGGAAACGCCACGACTGGCATTACCCGCAACATTTCTACCCTTACGGACATGACCCTTGAAACGGACGACATCGTAGTAAAAGACCTCAACCGCTGGGATCCACTGCATTACATCAACATTTGGCTGGTTCGGGAAATTTGCAGCACTGCGGCAGGCTGTGGCGTGGCGGGCTATGCTTATTTCCCTTCTTCGCATGGCCAGCCAGAGGATGGGATTATGATGGAAGCTACCTGGTTCGGCAGCGACCCCGGCAGTTCGAGTGTCATTGTGCATGAAATGGGGCACTACCTCGGCGTCTATCACACCTTCGAGGGCGGCTGTACCAACAACGATTGCCTGGCCGACGGCGACAGGGTGTGCGACACACCGCCCGACCAAAGCACCGCCGCCGTTCCCTGCAATGGCTCCATGAACTCTTGCAACACGGACACGAACAGCGGGTTTGCCACTGATCAGGACGATATGTTCTGGAACTACATGGACTACGGCGACTGGAATTGCTATTCGGCCTTCACACAGGGGCAGGTGGACAGGATGCATTTCACCATAGAAAACCCAAGGGTCAGCTTGCAGGGTTCGCTGGCCTGCCTCGATCCGTGCAGTTCGCCACTAACGGCTTCATTTACAGCGGATAACACTGCGCTTGATGTAGGCGGAACGGTCAATTTTACCAATATTTCCACCAATGCCACAAGTGCTGAATGGCAAGTGGACGGGGCAACTTTTTCCAATAACACCAACGCTACTTACACCTTCAATCAGGTTGGTTTTTTTGAAATATGCCTGACGGTGGGCAATGTTGACCCCAATTGCCTTGACGATACCTGCCAGACTATACAGGTGAATTGCCCGGTGGTGCCGCAGTTCATCACCGATAATTTTTACCCCATGCCCGGACAAGTGGTGAACTATACCAACCAAAGTCAAAATGCCAACACTTATCAATGGCTGGTGGACGGGGTGGCACAATCAAATGCCACGAACTTCAGCCAGGCGTTTCCTGTGGCGGGGGTTTACGATGTCTGCCTAGTGGCAAGCAACGGGCTTTGCGAGGCCGAGTTTTGCCTGCCAGTGTTTGTGAGCGGGGAGCCACCGCCGCCCGGCGAATGCGACACGACTTTTTTGAAAAACTACGGGACGCCGACTGAAAATGAATTCAGTTTCACCATGACCGCCGCCCCCGGTGGAGGTTTTTTCATCGCTGGTGCAAAAGGGAGCAATGCCATGATTTCCTTTTTGGATGCAGACGCAAACCTTATCTGGACACGATATTTTGATCCCACATTTGATGCGGACGACCGGATCTACAAAATAAAAATTGACAGTGATGGCGACCTCATCGGCGTAGGCCAAACCGAACCGGTGGGCAACAACGTGGAAGTGTTTGCCTTTAAATACGACTGGCAAAACGACAACATGATCTGGCTAAACGAACTGGACATCGCCGACCCGGCACTGGAAGGCTACACCGACATTGTTGAAAAAGCACCGGGCGATAATTTTTACATTTTTGGCCAGACAACGCCCCCCGGCAGTACGGTCAGTAATGCCCTTTTGCTGGAGGTGGATCGTAATACGGGGTTGAATGTTTTTGCTAAAACATTTAACCTGTTGGAACGGGAAACATTTATCAGTGCAGCTGTCTATAACAGCCTTATTTATGTAGCGGGGGAAATCACCACAGGCCCTTCTGCGATACCTGCTGACAAACGTAGGCCGTCGCTGACCTGCCTTGATCTGAACGGCAACCAACTCTGGTCAAAGGTTTACATCAAATCCATAGCCGCTGGGGTGGATGCCGATCTATTTCCACGCAGCATGGTCGAGGACAATGGCTTTGTTATTTTTGGGATGGGTGACCCCAATGGCCAAACTGGGCTTGACAACATCCTTTTTCTGTTCAGAACAGATGCCAACGGCAACCTCGAATGGGCGAAATCTATTGATATGCCGGATATGAATGTTAAACTGCCCAGCCGTATCATTAACCTCCCCGACGGCTACCTCTGCCTGGGAAGCGGTTTTCTCCCATCCATTTTCGATTGGGGCACTTTTATTTTTAAAACAGACAAACAGGGCAACCTCGTCTGGAGCAAGATTTACAACGATCTATCAACAGCAGACAACGGAAATGACATGCTTTGGCAAAACGGCCTGATTTATTTCACGGGAAACGTATCAGATGCCAGCAACGACGTAGACATTTTGGTGGCAAATATCAACCAGGACGGCACCTCCAGCGCATCGGACAGCTGCAATTTGCTCAACGACTTGACGGTCAACATTACCAATTGGCAAAACCCCTACGAGGGGCAGCACAACTTCACCAATACCACCGTAACGGCTAACTTCTTCACCAATTTCATCACCACACAATCGACAGTTTTTCAACAGCAAACTCTTTGCTTTACGCCCTGCACTGATAGCTGCGACTTCCGCCCCGACGCCGTTTTCCAAAACGCCACCGCCCTGTGCAACGGCGACAGCCTCGGCGTCACCTTGACGATTTGCAACATTGGAAACTTTGAATTGCCCCAGGGCACCTATATCTCCTTCTACAGCGGCGATCCGACGGTGGGGCCTGCACCTTTGATCGGCCAAAGCATTTTACCACAAAAAATAAAGCGGGATAGCTGCCTGGCTTTTTCAGTAAATATCGCTGCTGCGCCAATGCCCATTTTTATCATCATAAACGATCAGGGCACATTTCCCCAACCCATCAACCTGGTTGATCCGGGGCCGACCACCGATATTATCGAATGCGACTACACCAACAACATCGGCAGTTTCAACATCAGCTACACCCCGCCGCCGCTCGATCTTGGCCCTGATATAATAATGTGTGAAAACGGCGTGGTGCAACTGGACGCCGGCCCCGGTTTTTTCAGCTACCGTTGGCAGGACGGCAGCGATGAGCAAACTTTTACGGCATTTTTTCCCGGCACTTACACTGTGGAAGTGACGGATAGCTGCGGGGGCACACAGGCGGACGAAGTGACAATATCGGTTGATCCCACTTCTGTGCTCAACCTCGGCAACGATACCCTCGTCTGCCTCGGCGACACACTGGTGCTTTCGCTCAGCGGCTTCGACCGTTTTCAATGGTTCCCGCATTGGCGGTTTGCCTGCGACACGTGCCAGGTGCAAAGCGTTGTTCCTCAACAGGATAGCCTCCTCGAAATCATTGCAGTAGGCGGCACGGACCAGGGCTGTTACAGCGTGGACACGATTTTGGTAGGGGCGACGGAGCCGGTTTTCACTTTTGACACCATCTATTTTTGCCCCGGCGACACGGTCTTCCTTTTCAACGAACCCGTGACCGAACCTGGCGAATATGCCGCCGTTTTCCCCCGTGCGGAAGGCTGCGATTCCACCCATACTATTTCGCTGGAAAGCATCGGCAACCTCTTCCTCGTTTTGCCGGCAGACATCACCATTGGGCTGGGCGACTCCGTCCGGCTCAACCCTGTCACCAATGGCATTGACCTTATCTGGCAATGGTCGCCGCCGGACGGGCTGAGTTGCGACGATTGTCAGCGCCCGTGGGCAAGGCCTTTTTCGACCAAACTTTACACCCTCGTCGTCACCGATGAAAACGGCTGCGATGCCAGGGACGAACTGCTGATCACCGTCCTGCTCAACCGCCAGGTTTACATCCCCAACGCCTTTAGCCCGAACGGCGACGGCATCAACGATGTGTTCATGATCTATGCCGGAGGAAATGTGAAGGGTGTCCGGGAGTTCCTGCTTTTCGACCGCTGGGGCGAAAAGATTTTTGAAGATTATGACTTTTTGCCGAACGACCCTGCGCACGGCTGGAATGGTGTTTTCAAAGAAAAACCAATGGATCCCGCCGTGTTCGTTTACAAAGCTGAAATAGAATATGTGGACGGCGAGGTGGAGGTTTTTTACGGCGATGCGTCGCTCGTGAGGTAGGCAACATTGAATTACGATTCTTCGATTTACGATTGCTGGCAATCAAAATCGCAAATCGAAGAATCGTAAATCGTAAGTCAATTCCCCCTGTTTTTTCTCGTCCCCGGCGCCCCGCCCTGCCGTGCTTCCCGCCGCTTTTTGATTTCATCCAGCAAGGCCATTTTGAACTCCCGGTCAAGGCGCTGCAGCATAGCCACTTTTCGGATGGGCAGTATTTTTTTGAAACGCTCGACGTAGTCCCGCTGCAATTTTACCCGTTGTTCTTCCGCATTGAGGTGTTGGTTGATAAAATCTTCCACTTCCTTGTCGGACATCAACTCTACCCTTTTCCCGTCGAGGTTGTACTTGTTTTTCAGCGACTCCATTTCGTCGTCGTACTGGTTGTAGAGCGGCCAGAAGTCCTTCGACTCGTCAGGCGTCAGTTGCAGTTTTTCAGTAAAAAAGGCAATTTTATAAGCTTCGATTTTCTCTTGTGCCCGTGGTGGTAGCTGGTCCGGGCCGGGCTGGGCGTTTGCACAAAAAGAAAGTGCAGCCCATGCGATAATCCCAAAAAATAGCTTTTTCATTATTCTAAAATTTAAGGGTTTTAAATCAAATGGCTCAAGACCTGTTAGCACTTGGAGTGCTAACAGGTCTGTCGCTCAAAACAAATCTTCCAGGTCCTTGGGGTCAATTTCATCAATCACATCGTCCAGGTAGCCTTCCAGTTCTTCCGTGGTAGCCTTTGGCAGGATGGTAGTTTTGGTGGTTTGGCTTTCAGTGGTTGACAAACTGGCTTCCACAATCAGGTTCTCGTCAATATCCGCTATGTTGTCGGAGAGGTATTCGTGCAGTTCCTCGAACGGTATGTCGGATACCTGCACAGCGGCAATGGGTTGTACTTCTTCTTTGGTTGTATCTTTTTTGAAAAAACAAACTGCGGCTATCAAAATTGCGGCTGCCGATGCGACGGCCAGCACATACTTCGGCTGCCAAAGCATTTGTAAAAAAGAGGCAATCCCATCGAACCAGCTTGACCGTTCCACTGCTGGCCCTTGTCGTTGTACCTTGTTCAATACCTCGTCCGGCAATGTTTTGAAATAATCTGCCGGCACTTTGAAGCCATCCCCTTCTTCTTTCATTTTTGTTAAAAATGGAGACAGGCCTTCCAGTTCTTCCTTTAATTCTTCTTTATTTTTCATCGTCCATTCATTTAAAATTTTTAAAACATCTCAACGCCCTTCACATAGTTCTCGATCTTTTTTACCGCATGATGGAAGGAGGCTTTCAACGCCCCCTCCGAAGTGCCGAGCATTTCCGACATGTCCGCATAGTTCATTTCGTCGAAATAGCGGAGGTTGAACACAAGCCGTTGTTTTTCAGGTAACCGGGCGATGGCCTCTTGCAGCCTGAGTTGCACCTCGTCCCCTTCAAAATATTGGTCAGCCTGCAGGCGGTTTGACAATCCCTGCTCCCCGTCGTCGAGCGAAGCGGCCTGTTTCTGTTTTTTCTTATTAATAAATGTGATCGCCTCGTTCGTCGCAATCCGGTACAGCCAGGTATAGAGCTTTGACTTTCCCTCGAAGGTGTGGATGCTGCGGAAAATCTTGATGAAACAATTTTGCAGCACATCGTTGGCATCTTCGTGGTCATATACCATGCGGCGGATTTGCCAGTACAGCCGTTGCTGGTACTTTTCCATGAGCAGCCGGAAACCCTTGTCTGCATGGCCACCCGCCTGCATGAGCGCCAATATCCGCTCGTCCGCTATGTCACTATGTGGATTGTTCAAATTTCACAGGGTTTGAGAGATAGACTCTTGTTTTACCTTTGGGTTTAATAAAATAAAAAAGAAGTGAGAAGCGAGGCGCCCTCACGTCTCACCCCTCGCTTCTCACTTCTCAAATCTAAAACGATGAAACTACGGCCTTTTTTACGGATTGACGAGGAACTCTCGCTGCACCTTGCCCGGCCGGAGTTGGCAGGGCCTGTATTTGCCGTTGTTGATGCGCACCGGGCCTACCTGCGGGAGTGGCTGCCTTGGGTTGACCCGACCAAAACGGAGGAGGACACCAATACCTTCATCCGTGAAAGTATGCAACACAATACGAATGGCACCCGCCTGACAACTTTTATCCTGTCCGGCGAGGAGGTGGCCGGTTCGCTGGGTGTAGTGCTTTTTAACCGGGATCACAAAAAATGTGAGGTCGGCTATTGGCTGCGGGAAGACTTGCAGGGGAGGGGCATTATGACCAAGGCGTTGGCTTGTTTTTGCGAACACCTTTTCACCGCAAAAAGCATGAACCGCATCGAAATCCTGATCGCCAGCGGCAACGAACGGAGCAAGGGGGTGCCCAAACGACTGGGTTTCAAAATGGAAGGCGTGCTTCGGCAGGCGCTGTTTATGTACGGAAAATATTATAATGTGGAACTGTACAGCCTGTTAAAAGACGAATGGGTGAAAAAAGTGATTTGATTGTTGTTTTAAAAGTAAAAATTTTAAACAAAAATTTGCGGATGAAATTATTTGTTTTAACTTTACCACCGAATTGTTGATAAATGTTTTTCAACCACCAAAATAAACAATCATGATAGGAGAAGACCGCCTCGAATTAAACGACCGTTTCATCCGGGTTTTTCAACTGCTGGAAGAGAAGGGGGCCATCATTAAAAACGACCGGAACGGCAAGGGCATCGGCGACGTTGCCGAAAAAGTGTTGGGCAACAAAGGCTATGGCCACATCATCCGTGCTTTCCTCAATACCGACGACAAAAGGGTCATCAGCTACTCCCAGGCCAGGAAGTTTTGCCGGGAATACGGCATCAACGAAGATTACGTGCTGGACGGCTCCGGTACGCCTTTCGGCTTCGACCTGCCAAAACGCAGCAGCGTTCCTGCCGGAAATTTCACCAGGGGGAATATCCTTTACACCACTGTGGAAGCCTTTGCCGGCAGCACGGTCGGGCCGGACAGCTTCGATACGGAGGAGAATTCCTGGTTCTCCTTGCCCGGCATCCAAGGCAGCGGCCTTGTCGCTTTCCAAATCAACGGTAATAGTATGGAACCTGTCATCAACAATGGCGATCTCGTCGTGTGCCGGGAAGTGGATCGGATGGACAATGTGAAGGACAATGAAATATACGCCGTGAAAAACAATGGCTCGCTGTGGGTAAAACACGTGCAGCGGATCAATCACGGCAACCGGGTGACGCACCTCAAACTCATCTCTGCCAACCACCTCGAACACGACCCGTTTGTGGAAGAGGTCAACATCCATACCCGGCTTTACCGGGTCATCCGCAAGATCAGCGACTTTTAGTTTTTGTTGAAACAAAAATATGCAACCGGGCAATTGTCAAGAGTTGCCTGCTTTCCAATCATACAACTGACATATCTCTATTCCATGCACTCGCATGGACATATCCTGCTGTTTTTTTGATTTCCCCGCCCCCTGATTGCGCCGCAGTCCGGGGGTTCTTTTTTTGAATAGAATGGTTCTTTGACAAATGCTGTGGAGCGAATAAAACCAGATGGTGGAGAGGGGAAATGCGAAAACCTGGAAAATGGAAACTTTTTTTAATCCTTCGCATCCCTCTGAACCAATAATGAGGAATAACGGGCTAAAATAATTGCCCCATTTTCAGTTGTTTGGAAAACGAAATCACGGTGATTTTTAAAATCATCGTGATTTAACTTCTTGAAAATCATCGGACTTAAAATTGAACCCGTTTTTAGGATCAAAAACCATTGGGGCTATTCGCCGCCGCCATTCGGATCACCTTCCTGGTATTCCACCTTTACCGGCTCGTCTATTTTTACCACTTTCACCTCCGTCCGCCGGTTGTATTGGTGCTCCTCTTCCGTGCATTCCACGCCCTCTTTGCAGCGGTTGCGGATCTGTGATTCGCCATAGCCGAAGGCCTGGATGCGGTAATCCTTGATGCCTTTTTGGATAAGGTAACGGCGGGCAGATTCGGCCCTTTTAAGGGAAAGATCCTGGTTGTAAACTTCGGTGCCACGACTGTCCGTATGGGCAATAAGCTCGATTTCCATGCTGGGGTATTGCTTCATCAACTGGGCAAGCGCGTCGAGGTCACGGGCAGCCCCGCTACGGATGATGTACTGGTTGAAGTCGTAGTAAATGTTTTCCAGTACGATAACCGTACCTTCCCGGATGGGTTCTTTCACGATTTCCTCGTTGACCGGCTTGAGGCGCACAGTCACAGTCTTGCCTTCATAACCACTTCCCACCGTGCTGACAGTGGCAGTCCCTTTTTCGTAGCCCTCTTTTTCTGCATATATGGTGTATTCGCAAGCCGGCGCCAGGCAATAGTCAAACTGACCAGTAGCGCCGCTGCGCAAAGTTTGCTCGGTCCCCTCCGTCTCGTTCACGATGCGGACAGTGGCATTGGAGACGCCGTTTTGGTAGCCATTGGCGGTAACAAGGCCGGCCAGCGAAGCGCAACTTTTCGAGTTCATCGGCACCCGGATAGTTTGGGGGGCTGGCTCGCCGGTAGTAGTGTGCATCACTTCGGCGCTTTCAAATCCTTCTTTCGTCACCAGGATGAGGTAGCTTTTATCCTGCCGCATGGTCGTCAAAGCCTCTCCGGTCGTGCTGGTGAAAAGCACAGGCTCCGGAAGTTCGCCCTCATTTTTACGCTGCAGTTTCATCACCAGTTCGCCGTTGTCAGCGGGAAGGAGTTGCACATCGTAGTAGTTGTTACCTTCGACGAAACCATCCTCCGTGCGCTGGAACACCCGGATACCGGCTTCCGGGATGCGCTCGTTGGTGCGGGCGTCATAGGCGATTATCGTGGCGTCCAGCGTCAGTGCTTCATTGTTGATGAGCGGCGGCCCTGTTTCAAACATATAAATGTCGTCGCCACCACTGCCGTTGGGCCGGTCGGAGGCAAAGTAGCCTCTTTTGCCTTCTTCATTGAGGATGAAGCCAAGGTCATCTTTCGCCGAATTGTAGGGCGTCCCCAGGTTTTTTAATTCGCCCCAGGTGTTACTGCTCATATCTATGGAAAAAATGTCCAGGCCACCGTTCCCGCCGTGCCCGTCCGAAGAGAAAAACAAGGTGCCGCTTTCGTGCAGAAAGGGAAAAACTTCGTTGGCGGTGGTATTGATATCAGCACCCAGGTTGATCGGTTTCGACCATGTGTCTGCTTTTTTCTCTACATAATAAAGATCGTAGCCCCCATAGCCACCGGGCATGTCGGACGAGAAAAACAGACGTTCGCCATTTTTGGAGAGCGAAGGGTGGAAGCAGGTGTATTCATCGCTGTTGAAGGGCAGCGGGGTGATGTTTTCCCAGTCCATTTTGCCCCGCTTCGCCTCGTAGATTTTCATGGGCACCTGCTTTTGGGCGTTCATTTTGGCAAGGCCGCCTTCCAGGTTGTTGCGGGTAAAATAAATGGTGTTGAAATCATGGCTGAACGTCACGGGGCCTTCGTGCACCTGCGAATTGATGGACAGCGAAAACTCCCTGGCCTTGCTCTGGGGCATGCCGAATTCGTCCGTTTCCGTAAAAAAAAGCTGGAAGAACGGCTTGCCCGTCTTTTCGTCTATCGGCCCGTGCTTGTGAAAGGAGACATAGACGAGGCCGTTTTGGTAAAAAGTGGGCGAAAACTCATACCGGTTGGTATTGATGCCTTTGGCGTTGCTAACCACCGGCACTGTTCGCTCATAAATCTTGTCCGAGCTCTTCGTTTTCGAGCTTTGCTGCTGTGCCGTCAGGTAAAAAGGTGACAAAAGAAGGAGGAAAAACAGAAAAAAATATTTCATGGCAGGTGTCTGGATTGTTGAAGGTATAAGGGGCGAGCAGTGGGCGGTGAGATCGCACAGTAGCAAAAGTTGTCTGTTTGGCTCATCGCTCGTTTCATTCTGCATAAATCACGCATCAAAATTGGTTTTCTGTGATGGGTTATAAAACTGGAAGATGGAGCGGTTTATTATTGCTTCACGGCTTCATTGTTTCATGGCCATTTGCAGAAGCTTGCATCGACAAGGCCATGAAACAATGAAACAATTTTACCTGCATCAGAAAAACCTTGGGTTCACATACTCCTTGTCCGGGTCGGAGTTGCCAAAGCAATAGTGCAGGGAGGCTTCGATACTGCCATTGGTGTAATTGCTTATTTTGGACAGGGTATAGTCATAGGAAATACCAAACATGATGTTTTTGGTCAATTGCGCTGCCAGCAGGATGTCAATAGATTCGCCTATGCTGCTTGTTTTATCACCGCCCAGCCTGTAGGTAAGGCCAGCGGTAAATTTATCCACAATGATCAAGCTGACGTTGGCATCTAAGTCAATGGGGGCCTTTGGCACATATTTAAAAAGCACCTGCGGTTTCAATTTAAGGCTCGCCCCCATTGGCAAGGCCACGCCGCCCATCAGATAGACGTGCTGAATTTCACGGGAAATCTCCACATCCGAGTTTACATAATCAATATTGTTGTTCAGCAAACGTGGCACTGAAAGGCCAAAATAGACTTTGTCGTTGTTGAAATAAAGCCCCGTCCCGAAGTTGAACAGGAACTTGTCCTGTGAAGTGCCGGGGATGCTGGCGTCTTCTGCCTTGTCCTGCGTGGCCACCGTCTTTTGGAAATCATTTTCCAAAGAGCGGATGGAAGCTTGCAGGCCGATGCCAAGCATGCCGTTGCCAAGGCGCACCCGGTAGGAGTAGGCGCCGTCAAAGTTGTACATGGTCGTGATGCCGATGGTGTGGCGGTAGAGGTTGGCCCCGATGCCCACCCGCTGGTTGGCCAGCGGCATGTTGAAGGTAGCGATGGCCATCGAAGGCGCACCATCCACCCCCGTCCATTGCTGGCGGTAGATGCAGGTGATGCAGGCCGTTTCCTGGCTGCCCGCAAAGGCAGGGTTGTAGCCAAGTTTATAGTACATGAACTGCGTGTTGTGCGGCTGCTGCTGTGCCCATACCGCCAGGGGCAACATGAAGATGGCAACTGCCAGGAGTATAAAGGTGGTAAGGATATTTTTCATGTCAATATTTTTTGAATGGTCAATGATGAATGGTTAGTGGTTAATTTTTTACGTGGATCAACCATTGACCATTCATCATTCACCATTAAGAATGCTATCGTTGAAGGATTAAATAGCCCGCCTTCGGTTTTTCGCCGTCGCCGAAATCTACTATGTAGAAATAGGTGCCTGCCGGCAGGTCTTCGCCGTCGAAGGTGCCTTTCCAGTCGTTCTTGTAGGGCTCGGCGTGGAAGACCTCGTCGCCCCATTGGTTGAAGATGCCGACCTTGCTGGCCGGGTAACGGTCAGAGTTGGAGATACACGGCACAATGAAAGCATCGTTGATACCATCGTTGTTGGGCGTGATAATGGTTGGGATTTCGCACTTGGCATTTTCCCCGACGTTAAACACGACCGTCGCCGTTTGACAATCACATCCATCCACGCAAACCTCGTAGATAAGTATATCCTGGCCCACAAAGTTGATGTCAGCCTGGTAAGACAACTGTCCGTTAAATTCCAATTTAGCCTTACCATGCAAAGGCTCCTGGATAACGCTAAGGTTGAAAAAGCCGGGTATGATGTCATTTGAAATAACATTCAATGCAGTGGTGCCCCCAAACTCTACGGTGGCTGCATCGGCTTCCAATATAGGTGCTATCTGGTACTCAATGACCACAGAGTCAACCGAGTATTGTCCACAGGCGCCATCGTCAATTGTCCATATAAGGATGTTATTTCCTGGCTTAAGATCACATATTGTAGTTGCAGCATTTGTTGGCGTCGCAATGCTTATGCTGGTATCAGGACTGGTCCACATCCCATTGCCGCTCAGCGCATCTATGGCACTGATCTCTGTACAGCCGTCACCACAATCCTGGAAGTCGGCACCTGCGTAGGCGTCCTCGTTGGTCACCGTTACCAAGACAACCGAAGAAGAAGAGCCGCAGCCACCATTGATGGTCCAGGTGAACTGATAGGTGTTGCCAGGCACCAATCCGGTTATTTGGGTTTTAGGATTGGCTGGGTCAACGATGACAATGCCAAGCTGCGCCTGCGCATTCGGTTGCGTCCACACACCCTGGTTGGATACCGGGACAATGGCATTCAACTGTGTAAGGGATGTATGGCAAACCGTGATGGCATTACCAGCATTGGCCTGCTCCACCAAATTCACGTAAACGGTCGCCTGATCGGAAGAATAGCCCTCACACGCCCCGTTGGAAAGCGTCCATTGGAACAGGTAATTTTCGTTTGGCGTCAGCCCGGCAATGGTCGTAGTGGCCTGGTTCGGATTGGCGATGGAAACCCCGTTCGGGTTCCCCGCCACCAAGATCCAAAGGCCGCTCCCTATGGTTGGGGGCGTGGCCTGCAAGGTTAGGATGTCGCCCTGACAAGCCTCGATATCAGGCCCTGCTTCCGCCGTGTTGGCAGGGATGGTGTTGATGGTGACCGTGGTTGGTACGGAAGGTGTGGAAGGGCAGCCGTCCGTGGCAGCCACCACATAAAATTCATAACTGCCGTTGTTGTACTGGCTTGGGTCTGGCAGGGCAAAATTGAGCGAAGGCGTGGCATTGCCAAGCGGCACTCCTGAGCTGTTGTACCAAGTGTAATTGGCGCCCGGCGTAGCCGAATTGGCTGTTACACTCAGTATCACATTTTCCGTGCTGCCGCAAAAGGGGCCTGCATTGATGGCTGTCGGCACCACCGGCTCTTCATTTATCTCCACCAATATGGAAGATAAATCCGACCAGCAACCGTTCAGCCTTTTCCGCACGGTATAGGTACCTGCGTGCAGGGCAGGATTGGCATTCGGAATAGATGGGTTGCAAACGGAAGAGCTAAACCCGTTCGGGCCGTCCCACTCGTAGGTGGCGCCATTGGTGCATGCCACATTCAATGAAAGGACATTTCCTTCGCACACGGGGCCGTTGTAACCGGCCGTGATAACGGGCGCAGTATTTACAACCAGCGTCACAGAGCCAGAAGGCGCAGATGGGCAGTCGTTGATCATATACCGCACCGTGTATGCACCTGCATCGGAAGCTTCCAGATCGTTCAATGTCAATGTAGGCGTGGAGGTCAGGTAAATACCGGATGGCCCTGTCCACTCATATTGTCCGTTCGGCCCAGGATAGGGCGGAATTGTCAGCGTCACATTGTCGCCCTCGCAGAAAGTGGTGTTGCCGGGGCTGATAACAGGAGGCCCGGTGGGTGTCGGAATGATGTTCGGAACGGACACTTCCAGCGTATAAGGCAGCGACGAACAGCCATCGCTATTGGTAACCACCAGGGTATAAGTGCCATTATTGGAGGAAGTGGCGCCCGGGATGATGGCAACTGTATCGGCAGAAAAATAGCCATTCGGGCCTGTCCAGGCATATTGGTAAGTACCATCGTCCAGCGGGAACAAGGTAGAAACGAGCGAAATGTTGATCGGGCCGTCCACACAGACCGGTATGCCCATCGGCGCAGCACCGTCAATCCTCACTCTTGGTAAAACATTCAATTGCACAGCGTTCTGAACGGAACAACCAAACTGGTTGGTGACCATCAGGGTATAATTGCCATTGTTCGCATTGGAGGCGGCAGGGATGACCGGGTTGGGCAGTACGGTGGTCTGCCCGTTAGGGTAAGTCCACTTGAAGCTGACATTCTGCGAAGCAGACGAGGCAGAAAGCTGAAAACTCTGCCCTTCGCAAACCGCCGTCGGCGTAACCGCAGCCGTCACTCCTTGTGGCTTTGCTACGATGTAAACAGTGGTTGGTGCAGAAACTTCCGATTCGCAGGGATTGCCAATGGCCTTCACCGTCCAGGGGCCTGCATCTTTGTTGATGTCGGCATTGGGCAAGGTCAGGACATTACCGGGGGTGGAAATCGTCGTCAGCATAGGCGTTGTCCACAAATAGGAAACAGCGCCTGCCACGTTGGTAGCCGTCAGTGTGACGGAAGCGCCGTCGCAGGCCGGGGTGTTGGCGGTGGTAGAGTTGACGATGCCCGGTTTCACGGGCCTGATATTTACAATAACTGAAACCAGGGAAGGATCGGATTCGCAACCCCCATTCGATACGGTCAACTGATAGACGCCACCATTGCACATCGTACCATTATTGATAGGTGCAGGGCTACAATTGAAAGACTCGAAGCCGCAAGGCCCCGTCCAATGGCAGACGGTACCGGGGGAGTTGTTGATAGAGTTCAACAAAATCTGATCGCCTTCGCAAACGGTAATGTTGGCCTGGGAGGGCAGCGCAACAGGCGTTGTCTTCACCAGTACGCTGATGGCCTCGGAAGCCGTCGAATTGCAACCATTGCGCTCCACTACCACATAGAAATTAAAGGTACCGGAAGCAGCGGGCGTCATGGTGTAGGCCGGCACAGTGGTCGTGTTCATCAACATGCCGTTGGGGGCAACCCCGGCGTACCATTTATACTTTACCGTCGTGCCGCAAACGGCAGCCGTGCTGAGTTGTATAATCTGATTTTCACAAACAATCGGGGTCTGGGTCTGGATGGCAGGTTTTTGCAAAGGCAGCAAATCACAGGTCACCTGCACGGAGGCCACCGACTGGCAGCCCGTCACCCCCTGGATTTCTACGGTGTAAAAACCAAGGTCGTTCGTACTGGCATTTTGGATAATGGGGTTTTTGACATAAGCAAAAGGCACCCCGTTCGGATCGTACCAAACGTATTGGAACACATTGTTGCCGGTGGTAGCAGGTGGGTTGGCAAACAATTGCAGGCTCGTGCTGCCACAATTGCTAAAGGCAGATGGCTGTGGTGCCTGGGTAGTCACGTTCACAAATGTGCTGCAGGTGGAAATATTGCCCGACTGGTCGGTTACGGCCAGTACCACATCCAGAATGCCCGCATCGTTGCAGGTGATGATATTCGGCGTTACCGTCATCGAGGCTATGGTGCAGTTGTCGGTGCTTCCGAGGTCTATTTCGTTGGGGTAAATTGTGTCCACTACGAAACCAGAGGGGTTGATGTCAACGAAGGAAGGGCCGCAGAGTACGGTGGGTGCTTCCGTGTCCACCAGGGACACGTCGAAGGTACACTCGCCGACATTGCCGGCCAGGTCGGTCAGTTGGTAATGGAAAGTTGTCACCCCTTGCACCAGGTTGTAGGTGGCAGGTTCCAATGGTGGGTTCAGCACGACAGGATCAATGGTGTTGGCGCCCGTGGCAGAAAAAGTGGGAGCCACGCTTTCATAAGTAAAGGTCGCCGTGATGAAGCTGCCATCCGTGTCGCCATCCACATGTACCTGGGAAGTGTCGCAGGGGTTGATGCCCCAACCTTGCCCCGCAGGCGGTATAGGGAAGCCCTGGTAAGACTTGGCCGTGATGGTAATATTGCCCGCCGACGCCCAGTCGTTGAAAGTGGCAGCAGGTATGGTAAAGACTGCCGTGCTGGGCGTATTACAATCGCCCGCCACCACGTTTGCCTGGCCGGGTGCAGTTGTGCCAATCAGTACGTTATCGTTGTCGTATATTTCAAAATATTCGCCCGTAGAATCAATATCGCCCTGCAGGGTGATGATCAATTGTACCCCACCCGGTGTGGCGTTACCCTGAAGCCCACTGAAAACAAAGGTTTTATCTTCTGCCGTGAAATCCGTCAGGTTCGGGTTGTAAGAGAAGGTGATCAACTTGCTGAGGGAATCAGCAGGCTGGGTTTGGGTGTTCGGGTTCGTCACGCCACAGTTGTCGGTCACACCGGTAAACAAGGGTATTTCCACGTCCATGGCACATTCGCTGGGGTCGAGGTTGATCGTTATGTCTTGCGGGCAGGAAATGGTGGGCGGCTCGTGATCCTCTACCGTTATGTCAAAGGAACAGGACGCCTCGTTGAGGGCGCAATCGGTAAAGTAATAGGAGACCGAAGTGGTGCCCGAACCTACGAGGGTTATAAAGCTGATGGGGTCAACAGCAATCCTCGCTCCCCCGTTCAGACTGTATTCAAAGGTCAGGTTGTCCGGGAAATTGGACGTGAAGGACAGGTTGCCGGTCACGGTATTGCCGGGGCATATCGGGTTGACGGAAAAGCGACCAGGTTGGTTGGACGGTACGTTCGGCGCTACGGTGATGGTCACCGAGCCGTCGAAGGCCCAATCGTTCAGTTGTGCGGCGGTAATGGTAAAATTACTCATGGTGTCGCCGCACTGGAATGGCGTATGCGCCACAGGGCCCAACAGGCTTCCGTCCTCGCCGAAGACATTCAGGTATTCTGTGGGAGCCTCCGCATCCACCATGTCCAAAATAATCTTCAGCGTGGCATTGCCGGCAGCCGTATAAGGCGGGCCTTGTACGGGAAAATTGAACACCACATTGTTGATGGGCGTCTCTACGGGATCCATCCCCTGGGGTATCTTCAAGGTGTCAGTAATGGAATAATTATAAGCGAAGGGGACGTTGCCGCAGTCTTCCGTAACGAGGGGGAGGGGAAGGGTCAGGATCGTTTCGCATACGCCCGGATCGGTGTTCACCGTCATGCTGGTAGGGCAGTTGGTCAATACGGGCGGTGTATTGTCGGCCACGGTGAAGGTAGCGGTGGTGGTATCCCTGTTGCCGCACTGGTCGCTGACGACAAAATCAACCGTCCGTTTCCTGAACACCCCTGCCGATGGGTTGGAGCAATCAGGGCCGGGCAGGAAAGCCAGCGTATCCGTGCCAGCGTTGTAGGCTGTCCAGATGAGGGTATCGGTACAGTTGTCGGTGGCCACTGCTGCGCCGTGGTTGGCCAGCCAGGCACTGAACAAGTTATCAATGTCCTCATCGCAGGCGATGGTCTGGTTTTGAGCCTGGTTGGTGAAAGTGGGCGCTGTCCCGTCGGTGACGGTGATGATCTGCAGGCTGTCCACATCATTGCCGCAGCCGTCGGACACTGTCCACGTGCGTTGGATAGTGTAGCTGTGCGTACAAGTGCCCGCCACTATTACATCCGTATTAGTAGTAATGGGATGTGTAGTACAGTTGTCAACTACCATGCTTGGCTGGCCGGTAACGCTCAGGCTGCCAGCATCGGCACAATCCACCGCAATATCTGCCGGGAAAACAACAGTAGGGGGAATGGTGTCAATGACCGTAATAACCTGCGTTTTGGTGCGCTCGTTGCCGCAGGGGTCCAATACTTTCCAGGTGCGGGAAATGGTGCGTTCCTGGCTGCAGGCACCCCCGACAATGACCTGGCTGAAAGTGGTATCCAACTCCGAGACATCGGCACAGTTGTCCGACACATTGGTAAGGGTACCGAATACCATCAAATTCGTATCGGCCCCGCAAACGATGGTAGTGTCCAGCGGAATGTCAAAATCCGGCAGCACCAGGTCGTTGATATGGATGAGCTGAGTGTCCCTTTCAAAATTCCCGCAGCCATCAGTGGAAGTCCAAATACGGCGGATGTCGTACCGATAGGGGGCACAGGCGCTATTGGTGACTTGCACGGTGTCCTGCATCAGGATGGCTACGACGCTGGCGGCACAATTGTCCACAGCCGTGATCATAGGTGGTGGCGGCACCAGTGCCGAACAATTGATGGTCGTGTCGTTGGGCACCCCGATAAGTGTGGGTGGCAGGGTGTCGTAAATGGTATAGGAAGCAGTGGTGAAGGAAATGTTGCCGGAGTTGTCCTCCACAAAAAAGGTATCGAGGAAAGTGCCGCAATTGTCGGTCAGGAAAGCCGGGCCGCTGTGGGAATAGCTGTTCATGCCGCAGTTGTCGGTGGCATAGGCCTGCAGGGTATCAAGCTGGTTTTGCCACCAGGTCGTGTAGTCCGCCATTTCGCAGATGACGGTGTCGTTTGACAAGGTGGTGTTGATAGCTGGAGGCAAAGTGTCAAGAAAGGTCAACCGGAAACATAGCGTGTCGGAGGCTGAATTTCCGACCACGATATAATGCACGGTGACGACAGAACCACCAGGGATCATATCGCCCAGGTTGTAGCCAGTCAGTGAAGCACTATATGTGTTGGAATTAAAAGCAGGCGAAACAGATACGGCCCCAAGTGGGAACAACAGGTTTCCTGCACAGTTTGCCCCAACATAAAAAGTATCTTGCCCACTATAAGAGAGCGTAAACACGTCCCCTGTACAAGACTGTACCCCGTTGTTCATAGCGGGAATAGTACACTCGCACTGTGCGTACAGGTTAAATGTCCAGGGAAGGAGGCAAAGGGCCAGCAGTAGCTGGGTTTGCCGGGAGAGGAGTAATCGGTTCATCATACCTCGTTTATTTTTACCGGATTAAAATATGGATCAAAGGAAAAATAAAAAGACCATTTTATTTGGAAAACCCTTTCGGCGAAGGGGTTTTGGCAAGAAAAACAGTGATGTTATTTTTTCTCTGTGTCAAAAATGGAATTTCAGGATGGTGTTCTATGAAATTATTGACGGCCCAAAGGCTGCCAATAGCAAAGCAATTGCCCGATGGCCAGGCTCCAAAACAATCAGGGGCCAGGTTTCAGGCAGTTAGTATTGTTGCTAAGTGTTCGTAATGGGAAAAGAATGAGCGCCCAAAAGATTTTCCGGGCAAATCAGGATACAGGAGACAAGGGTAAACGGAGATAATAATCGGTTTCATCGGATAAATGTTCGTGGGATGATAAAAAAAAACGGGCTGTAAATTTCTTCAAAAGCCCAAATCGGCTGCAAAATAAAGCAAAAATGAAATAACATCCGCTGAATTCAACCATTATCTTCAAAACGCCAAGATGCCGGGCACTGTCGTCAGTGTCCGGCACCCTGTCCTGAAAAACAGTTTTAAAAATTCGATGCAGGGTTTATAGAAAAACCTTTAGGCGGCGCAGGGATTGAAATGAAAGTTTTTTTCAAATCTTTCATTTCAATCCCTGCGCCGCCTATTTGATTTTTTCCTGATCGAATGCTTCAAACCAGCCCGTAAAT
Source organism: Lewinellaceae bacterium (assembly GCA_020636005.1). Lineage (GTDB taxonomy): Bacteria > Bacteroidota > Bacteroidia > Chitinophagales > Saprospiraceae > UBA6168. The sequence continues at coordinate 2,046,480 of JACJYR010000001.1, read as the reverse complement.
TTCCAATTGCGTTATCTTTTTTGGCTACCTGCGCTCCAGGTGGTGTTTGGGCGAAGGCCAGAGGGTCTTCGTCTGCACGTCCACTTTGGCAGGTGCCTGCTGCTGCATGGTTTCCTGCGGGGCTTTCCCGGCAGGGTTTGTTGTTGGTGGCAAATTTTGAGGTGTCAGGTTATAAGTAGGTATCTGCATTTGTACTGGTTTTTCCAGCTGCGGGGTTATTGCGGGAGTGGAATCCCACTGAACATGCTCAGGCCGTTGAGCAGCATTTGCGGGCGTTTCATCTTCCATAGCCGGCGCATCCAGTACCTTGATGGCATCGATGGGCTTGGCGTAATCGTACATGAACAGCCCGTATTTTTCAACCAGCTCGATCAACTTGTCGGCATAATGCTCAGCCGTGGCGTAGCCGCATGCCTTCAGCGTTCTGGCCCAGCTTTTATAGTCGGTAATGTGGTGCTCGAAAAGGGGTGCGTAGCGGGGGTTGTTTTTCAGGAAATCGGTGTGATCCCTGAACGACTCCTCGGCGCCGTTGTATGATCGGAAACAGGACGCAGAAGCTTCGTCGTCCATTTGGTAAAAAGTGCCGCCGGACCAGCCATTGTAGCATTTGATGCCGAAATAGTTGTTGGCGTTCAGGGCCGTCTCGCTTTGCCCCCAACGGGACTCCAGGATAGCCTGCGCCAGGGTGATGCTGGCGGGGATGCTGCTGCGGCTCATTTCCTGTACGGCATAGAGGGCCCAGGTTTCGATGAAAGTTGCCTGTTCATCATCCGTAACAGGGTTCGCAAAAGTGAGGGCCGGCAAAAGCAGCCAGGCCGGAAGGGTGTGAAGTAATCTCATGTTCTGGGAATGTTTTTGTGAACGATGAAATATAAACGATGGTGAACATACCGGCCACCCATTGATCGGCAATGGTTGGCGGCCATCAGCCCCGGCCTATTTCATTTTCACAATAAAGGTTATCAGATTGTATGCAAACCAGGCATTGATACAAAATCAAGACCCGCTTTAGTTTTCTTTAGGTGCCTTTATCCATAGAGTCAAAGAACAGGTTGGGACGATGGAACATTCGTTTTTTTAGCCTCAACACAAACCAGCGCCCGGGCATAAAGATGTCAATTTATTTTAATACCTGAGTACAAGAAAAATACCAGCTTTTTGATTTTCCGGCATTTGAATGAAAAAAATCCACCATCCGTAAAAATTTAACAATTTGGAGGTTGTAGATACCCGATTCATATAATAGTATCAATAAAATAAAAAATGATTAAATTCATAAATTTTTGATTTTTAGTTCTTTGAATTGAATTTTTGGCAAATTAGTTGCAACTTTTTTGGTACAGAACATAATTCCCCCAAAATAGCAGCCAAATGACTTCATCAAAATCCCATGCTACTATGAGAAAATTGCTACTGATTTGCACCGCATTCATCCCTTTCGGCCTTTTGGCACAGCCCCGCGACGCAGAGGGCAGCTACAGCCTGGAAGCTGAAAATTTTTACCAACAAGCCACTCAAGCCCATGACGCCGGCGACCTCGAAACCGCCGCGGCTTTTTACGCCGAATCCATTTGGGCGGACAGCACCCATCTGAAGGCGCTGTACAACCTGGCTCTTGTCCAGTACGAAATGGGCCAATACGGAAAAGCGGAACTGACCCTGGAAAAATTGCTCAAGGCAACCCCCTGGGATACCGACGCTTACGAACTCTATGGCCTGGCCCTCTACCAAAGAGGCCAATATGACAGGGCAATCGCCTCCTTTTCCGCAGCGATGAAAACATCCGCCCCTGCCAGGCTGCTTACGGACAGGGGCCTGGCTTTTTCGGCATCCGGCCAATACCGGGCAGCGCTCCTCGACTTTGACGATGCCCTCCGGATGGAGCCAGACAATGTTATAGCCTGCTCGGCGAAAGGTGCCACCTTGTCGAAATTGGGGCAATACCGGCTGGCAATGGATTGGTTCGACCAGGCGCTGGCCCTGCAGCCCAACGACGTTCCGTCGCTGATCAACAGGGCTACTGCCCGCTATGAAATGGGCGAAACAGCCCAGGCTGAAAACGATTTCAACCTGGCCATTGGCTACGGCGGAGAATCGGAGGCATACCTCGCCCGGGCGCGCTGCCGATTAGTCGGCGGACAACCGGAGGCAGCGTTGCAAGACGTCAAAAAGGCCATGCGGCTGGATGCCTCCAACCCCGAGGTATATTACCTGCTGGGGGAAACTGAAATGGCAAAAGGCGAAGCCGCAGCCGCCATCGAGAGTTTTACCATTGCCCTGGACTTCAATCCTTCCTGCCCGGACTGTTATTTTGGCCGGGGCAAGGCAAAGGTGCAAAACCGCCAATTTTATGAAGCCATCAACGACCTTTACAGGGTGCTGGAGCTCGACCCATTGCACCAGGAGGCAAAAGCAATGCTGCCCGAAATCTATGGCCTGCTCGACACAGAAAATATGCAATGGATGGCTGGTAAAGAAAGGTAAGCATCAAAAAGACAGGATGGGGCCGACTATGCGCCAAGGCAAAAGCACGTTCAAATTTTAATGCCAGCGTAAGATAACCCAATGGAAGTGAGACCTAAAGTACAAAAAGCCCTAAGCACAAATCCACTTCACTGAACCAGGAAATCTCGTTTCTACTGTAAACCTCATTCCCGCTTGTTGCCGGGCCGGTCCGCCGGTTCGGCAATTTTTTTTTAGGCCAATTTTTTAGCCCCCATCCACTCGCAATTCTCGCTATTATACTAAAACACGGATGGTTTTGTCGGTTCGCTATTCGCTGTTGGCAGTTGGCCATTGGCTTTTGCCAACTGCCAAAGGCCAAAAGCCATCAGCGTACAGTATAGTAAATCCAAAACATATAAAAGGGGATAAAGCACACCCCTCCCAATGTATCGTTTCGTTTGCACCATGAAAAACAGGTTTCAAATTTCAGAAAAGATAATTGCAGGAATCGCTGCCCATGCACGGCTTTCATTATAAAATGATTGTATTCTCAAATCATTCATTGATAAAGTTTTGATATTCAACATTTGAATATTAGCCGGAAAAACCTAAATTTGCCCTCCATTCAAATGAAACACTTCCCTGAAATTTTGTCCACTATCTTAAGGTTTGATAAAGCATTAGCCTGCCTTTTTAGTAAAAGCTCCCAACGAGTTTTTTTGAAAACACCAAGGCTACTTTATGATTCCTTCGACTTTTAAAATTTACTGATACTATGACTACTACCACAGAACGAAGCAGGTATTCCGACCAGGAACTCGAAGAATTCCGCAGCATCATTGAAAAAAAACTGGTAAAAGCCCAGGATCAAATGGAGTATTGCCTGCGCCAACTATCTGACATGGCGGACAACCCGGACGCCAAAGTAAAAAACCTCGACGATGGCACTGGCTCTGCAGAGCGCGAACAGCTTTCCATCATGGCTACCCGCCAACGCAGCCTTATCAACCACCTGCAGAACGCCCTCGTCAGGGTGAACAACAAAGCCTACGGCATTTGCCGGGCCACAGGAAAGCTCATTTCCAAAGATCGCCTGCGGGCCGTGCCACATGCCACCCTCAGCATTGAGGCCAAAAGGCAAGGGTTGGCCTGAACCGCCCGAACAGGCCTTTTGTCGAATAGTGATTGTACCTGCCGTGCAATCACTATTTTTGTTTTTGCAATGCCCAAACTATTTGGAACTTTGCCCCTTCGCTTTGAATCCGAACAAAAAAAGATATTTTGAATAAATCACTGAAAGTAGCGGCCATCATCATCCTAGTGCTCCTTCTTGACCAGTCCTTGAAAATCTGGATCAAGACCAACCTGGAGTACGGGGAGGAAATCAAACTTTTCGGGTTGAACTGGGCGCTCATCCATTTTGTGGAAAACGAAGGCATGGCCTTTGGCATCACGCTCGGAGGGGACTACGGCAAACTGGCCCTCAGCCTGTTCCGCATCGCAGCGGTCGGGTTCCTTTTCTACTACCTGAACCTGCTGATAAAACACAAAGCCTCCTTTGGGCTGGTAGCCTGTTTTGCCCTCATCCTGGCGGGCGCCATCGGCAACATACTCGACAGCGCTTTTTATGGGTTGATTTTCTCCGAAACGCCCTACCATGCCGGCAGCGTGGCGACCATGTTCCCGCCCGGCGGCGGCTATGCCCCCTTCCTGCATGGCAAGGTGGTGGATATGTTTTACTTCCCTATGTTCGAGGGCATTTTCCCTGAATGGCTGCCCGTTTGGGGCGGCGAGCATTTCCTGTTTTTCCGGCCTGTTTTCAATGTGGCGGATGCCTCCATCACCGTGGGCGTGTTGAGCCTGTTGCTTTTTCACCGGGGTTTCTTCAGTGGCCAGTCGGATGAAATTTTGACAAGAGAAGCGCCTGTTGCTGAAAATGGCCTCGATGTGAACATGGGCGAGGTGAAAACGGACGAGGTTGAACCTGAGGAGAAATGATTATGTTTTTCTGTTTTAAGCACGTCCTTGAAATTGGTTTGGTTTATTCGGTTTCAAAAATTCAAATACGCTCTTGGTAATCACGTGTGTAAAACTATTTACCGGCGTGAATCTTCGATTTCAAAAGACTCCTTGCGAAAATCAGCGATAATTGAACAAAGGGAAAACCTCTCCTCTTTTGAACGCCTGCCTTTCCATTGGCAATTCCAAAAAGGCATCAGCGTCCACCAGGTTGGCCAAGTCGCCAGAGCCGCCGCCCTCCACAGGAACGGCCACCGTGCGGCCATCATTTCCGAACTGTAGTTTTACCTGTAAAAAATAAGTCAGGTTGGGCTTGAAAAAGAAATCGTCCGCCAACACGGCATACCGTTCCTCAAACGCCGGCAGCCCCAAACTTTCCCACAACCACGGTTGGAAATAGCGGTGCAGGCACATATAGCCCGACACGGGGTTGCCCGGGAAAGCAAAAACGACCGCCCCATTTTCCCGTCGGCCAAACCAGAAGGGCTTGCCGGGCCGCTGCGACACTTTGTGGAATAATTTCACTACCCCCAACTCCTCCAATACCGCTGGCAGATAGTCGAACTTGCCCATCGAGACGCCGCCGCTTAGCAGGAGGGCGTCATGATTTTGCAGTAGCATGGAAAGGGTAGCAGCCATGGCAGCTTTATCGTCCGGCAGGTGAAAAAGATAGGAAGGGAAACCCCACCGGGACAGTGCTGCGGCCATTGTGTGGACATTCGATTTCCGGATCTGGTGTGGCAGGGGTGTTTGTTCTACGTCCACCAGTTCGTCGCCCGTGGAAACAATGGCAATTTTTGGCTGCCGGGCCACTCTCAGTTCCGGCTCGCCGACCGTGGCGGCCACCCCAACTTCTGCCGGGGAAATTTTCACGCCTGCTTTCAATATCGTATCGCCCGTTTTCCGGTCGGCAGCCTTGGTGTGTATGTTTTGGCCCCGGGCCACCTTTTCAATCACTATTTGTGCAAGGCCATCTTTCATTTCCAAATCTTCATACCGGATGACGGTGTCTGCGTTTGCCGGCAAGACGGCCCCCGTCATCACTTCCATGCAGTTTTCTCTTTTTTGCAACACCTGTTGGGGCGTGCCGGCTGCCTGTATCCCTTCCACTGGAAATGCCCGCTGCCCGCTGTTAAAAGCGTCAAAATGAATGGCTATTCCGTCCATCGCCACCCGGTCGAAAGGCGGAAAGTCACGGTCGGCCACCAAATCCTCCCTAAGCACCCGGCCCAGGGAAAGATGGAGCGGCACTATCTCATTGGGCAGTGAAATGTTGGCTTCGAGTACGATGCGGGTGGCTTCCTGTACGGTTATCATTGTTGCTATGAGTAAACTTTGAAATGTTGTTTTTTAAAAAACATATCCCTCCCTGCCCAAGGCTTTGCAGCATAAATAATAGCGATTCGGAAACCGTTGAAAATCAGTCCCCAAAACACGCAATCACACCAACACCCAAACACCCTATCCCTCCTGCTCAATGCGCCTCCAGCCAATTCTTCCCCGTCCCCATTTCCACGAGGATGGGCACTTTCAGGTTCGGGATGGCATTTCTCATTAAATCCCCGATGATGGGCTTCACTTTTTCCACCTCGCCGGTTGGCACATCGAACACCAATTCGTCGTGAACCTGTAGAATCATCTTCGTTTGCAGGTTCGAGGTTTTCAGCGCCTTGTGGATGTTGATCATCGCCACTTTGATGAGGTCGGCAGCGGTTCCCTGGATGGGCGTGTTGATGGCCACCCGCTCGGCGTTGCTACGGGCAAGGCCATTGCGGCTGTCAATGTCCCGCAGGTAGCGGCGGCGGCCGAGGAGCGTTTTCACATAGCCTGTTTCCCGTGCGCCCTCCACCGTTTTTTCCATGTAGCTGTTCAGTCCCTGGTATTGTTTGAAATAATTGTCAATCAATTCTTTGGCCTCTGCCCGTTTGATGCCCAATTGCTGCGACACGTTTGTTGCGCCGGCACCATATATAATGGAAAAATTGACCGTTTTGGCATTGCGCCGCTGCTCATTCGTCACCTCCTCGTAGGGTACGCCATACACCTTCGCCGCCGTGGCCCGGTGGATGTCCTGGCCTTTCTGGAAGGCATCTATCATGGCTTCGTCGCCACTGATTTCGGCAATGATGCGCAGCTCAATCTGCGAGTAGTCGGCACTCAGCAGCAGGTGGTTTTCGTCACGGGGAATGAACGCTTCCCGCACTTTGGCGCCTTCCGGCGTTTTGATGGGGATATTCTGCAGGTTGGGATTATTGGAACTGAGGCGGCCCGTGGCGGCCAGTGCCTGGTTGAAAGAACTGTGTACCCGCCCCGTTTTGGGATTCACCTGCAGGGGCAGTGCGTCCACATAAGTTGATTTGAGTTTGGACAGCCCCCGGTGGTTCAGGATTTCGGCGACAAAAGGATATTCAGCGGCGAGTTCAGTCAGCTTGGCCTCGTCGGTGGAATACTGGCCTGTTTTCGTTTTGGCGCCCTTGTATGGGATTTTCATTTTGTCAAACAACACCTCGCCAATCTGTTTCGGCGATGCGATGTTGAATTGCAGCCCGGCGTCCTCGTATATTTTTTGTTCTAAAGCGGCGATGCTCTTTTCCAGTTCCACGGAGTAGGCCCGCAGGTAGTCGCCGTCAATGCGGATGCCTTCAAATTCCATGTCCACGATGACCTTGATGAGTGGCTCCTCCATTGTCTCATACAGTTCCTGCAAACCTTCCTCTTTTAGTTTTGGGGCAAAATAGTCCCTCAGTTGCAGCGTCACGTCAGCGTCTTCGGCAGCGTATTCGGCCACCCGTTCCACCCGCACGTCCCTCATGCTCAGTTGCTTGCTGCCCTTGCCGATAAGGGTTTCGATGGAAACGGGCTTGTATTTCAGGTAAGTCTCCGCCAGGTAGTCCATGCCGTGCCGCAGTTCCGGCTCGATGAGGTAATGGGCTATCATCGTGTCGAACCAAAGCCCTTTCAACTCCACGCCGTACCACTTGAGCATGAGTGCATCGTATTTGATGTTCTGGCCGATTTTCACCACTTTCTCACTTTCAAAAATGGGCCGGAACTCATCCACGATGGCTTGCGCCGCTTTTTGGTCAGCGGGCACTGGCACGTACCAGCCTGTGTGGGGTTTTATGGAAAACGACATGCCGACCAGTTCGGCCAGGTTGGCGTCGATGTTGGTCGTCTCCGTATCGAAGCAGATGCTTGTTTCTTTGGAAAGTTGGGCGATGAGTGCTGCCCGTTTTTCCGGGGTGTCGGCCAAGTGGTATTCGTGCGGCGTATTTTCAATCGTTTTTTCGGCGACGGAATGAGCGGGGAGTGGCGGGGCAGCCCTTTTCACAGGAACGGGGTCGGCATCGCCGAAGAGGTTGCCCTGTTGGCTTTGCCCTGCTTTTGATTTGGCGGCAGTGGGCGTAGGCGCTTCTTCCTCGCCCAGTATTTGCTTGGCCAATGCCCGGAATTCCAGTTCTTTAAAAATGGCAGAGAGTTGTTCGTGGTCGAAGGGGTCGAGGTTGTAGTTGCCCTCGTCAAAATGGATGGGAGCGTCCGTGTCAATCTTTGCGAGCTTTTTGGAGAGCAGGGCCTGGTCGGCAAATTCCCGCAGGCGCTCCTGGTTTTTGCCTTTCACCTTGTCGGTATTTTCCAGCAGGTTTTCAACGCTGCCGAACTCCGCCAGCAAGTTGGCCGCCGTTTTTGGGCCGATGCCTGGTACGCCGGGGATGTTGTCCACCGAGTCGCCCTGCAGGCCGAGCATGTCCACCACTTGATCCACATGCTTGATGCCCCAGTTTTCGCAGACTTCCTTTTCGCCCCAAATCTCTACCTCATTGCCCTGCCTGCCGGGTTTGTACATAAAAATATTGGGGCTGACGAGCTGGCCGTAGTCCTTGTCGGGCGTCACCATATAGACTTTGTAGCCGGCCTTTTCCGCCTTTTTGGCGATGGTGCCGATGACGTCGTCCGCCTCGTAGCGGGGCAGGGTGAGGATGGGGATTTTCCAAGCCTCCAGTATTTTCATGATCCAGGGCAGGGCAAAGGTGATGCCCTCCGGCTGGGCGTCCCGGTTGGCCTTGTATTCGGGAAACCATTCGTCCCGAAAGGTGCCGCCCGGCAGGTCGAAGGACACGGCCAGGTGGGTGGGTTTCTGGTTGTTGATCAGGTCCACGATGGTGCGCACAAAGCCCGTGATGGCGCTGGTATCCCAGCCTTTGGAGTTGATAAGCGGCCGGGCGATGAAGGCATAATGTGCCCGGTAAACAAGGGCGTGGCCGTCCAGGAGGAAGAGTCGTTTGTCATCGTTCATGTCGAGTGATTTTGAGATTTGGTTTGGGCGGGAAAGTTAGGGAAATCCGTCAGTTTTGAAAAACAGGAATCCAGTGACCGTTGACCGGTACCTTAACGCCCTTCCCAATGATGCGAATAGCAGGTTCATTTTTTTCGTCGTTGATTTTCAAAAGGTTAGATCGTGGTGATTTTCAAAATCAACATGATCTCGTTTCTCAAACAACTGAAAATGTGGAAATTAATTTAACCCGTTATCCGCATCAATGACCATGAAGCTCTGTTGCCACTCCTCACCTCCACTCAAACGTCTCCAGCATTTTCGCCACATCCTGTTTTACAAAATCATAGACGGGGGCCAGCGAATCAGGCTTGGCCTGGGTGTAGAAGTATAATGCCCCACGCAGAAAGTGCTCCTGTTCCAACGTGTCCGTAATGTAAAACTGCACCTGCGACGCCACCGGGCCGTCAATGTCGAAGAGGATGCCCTGCACGTTGGTGCCGGGCCGGTGGAAAGGCTGTTCGTTGATGTAGGTGGCTTTCTTGTTGTGCCATTCCGTCATCTTGAAGGCGTCGGTTTTCAATTTGTCAAAAGGCATTTGTTTTGTGATGGGCGTGTAGGTACAGTGGATGCGGCACTCGAAGGCAGGCATGTAGATGTTGAACCAGCAGGGGTGGGCCGGTTTTTCCTCAAAAAAAGTCGTGTCCTGCTGGATGACTGCGTATTTCGGGTACTGGAAGGTGAAACTGCAATAGTTTTCATCGAAGGTTTGGTAGGCCTTTTCCGGGTAAACGACCTTGGGATAGGCCCTTGGCTTGGGTGTAAACACTGGGTCTTCGCAGGCAGCGAATAGGAATATGATGGAAAGGCACAACAACAAATCCTTCATGGTCAGATTGATAAATAAAGCAGAACGAGCCGTCTTTTTGTAAAAAACGGCTCGTTGGTTCGGAAAGTATAGTGTATAAATTTTGCCTCAGAAAGGAAGGTCGTCAGCAGGTGCGTCGCCTACTGCTTCCATGACGGGGGTAGGTTGGTCGTTCCTGGCGGTGGTCACGCTGGAAGGCTCGTCCGATGAACCTGGGAAATATCCTCCTCCGCCGGCATCCCGCTTCTCCAGCATCTTGAAAGTGTTGGCTACCACTTCGGTAAAATATTTTTTCTGGTTGTCTTTATCGGTGTATTCCCTGGTGGTGAGTTTCCCTTCTACATAAACAAGCATGCCCTTTTTGAGGTACTTTTCGGCAATTTCCGCCTGGCTGCGCCAGACGACAATGTTGTGCCATTCGGTTTGATCTACACGGTTGCCGTCTTTGTCTTTGTAACTTTCGTCGGTAGCAATTGAAAATTTGGCGACGGCGGCGCCACTTTCAAGCCTTCTGACTTCGGGGTCTTTCCCCAAGCGTCCGATCAACATAACTCGGTTTAGCATAACGGAATGATTTTAAAGGTGTTAGAAAATAAGTTTTCTCAGACCGTCCATTTTGGAGCGGGTGCTAAAACAGTTCTAAAGGTAGGGACTTCTCTTTTAAGTACAAAACAATGACTTTTGGAAATGCAAAATCTTGCAAATTTTGGCGCCCACATTTTACCCAACTTGCCTCGCCTGCCTTAAAACTGCCATCCACTTCGATTTCCCAAAACCGGGCGACAATCTGCTGGTGCGTCAGTTCCTGCCTAAAAGGCGGCGAGACCTGGAGCAATTGGTAGTTTGAACTGCCCAGCCACGCTTGCCAAATTGCATTTCCCTCCAATCCGTTTTTGCCCTCCACCAACCGGTCCGTTTCGATGAGCGGGAAGTCGTACAGGTTTCGCCAGATGTCTTTTTCCGTGCGCTTTTTGATAAAAACATTCCCTTGCTGATTGATAACCAGATAGTTGAAAAACCGCTGCCGCCGCTCCAGTTTCTTGGATTTCACGGGCAGGGAGTCCACTTTGTTTTGATGAAATGCCGAGCAATTGGGCTGCAGCGGACAGCTTGCACACTTCGGCGCAGCGGGTGTGCATTGGCCTGCCCCAAAGTCCATGATGGCCTGGTTGAAACGGCCCGGCTGCCGCACGTCCAACAGCTCCTGTGCCAAATGGGCGAACTGCTTCTTGCCCGCCGTCGTGTCCACTGGTTCTTCGACGCCGAAGTAGCGGGACAGCACCCGATAAACATTGCCGTCCACCACTGCATGGGGAAGGTCGAAAGCAAAGGCAGCGATGGCCGCCGCCGTGTAGTCGCCCACACCTTTCAGCGCCCGTATGCCTTCGTATTTTTTTGGAAAAACACCAGCCAGTTCGTGGGCGATGTATTTCGCTGCAGCGTGCATGTTCCTCGCACGGGAGTAATAGCCAAGGCCCTCCCACATTTTCATCACTTCGTCTTCGGGCGCAGCGGCGAGGTATTTTACCGTTGGGTATTTTGCTTTGAATTTTTCAAAATAGGGCAGGCCTTGCTCCACCCTTGTTTGCTGCAAAATGATTTCGGAAAGCCAGATGAGATAAGGATCTTTTTCGCCCTTCCAGGGCAAGGGGCGATGGTGGGTAGTGTGCCATTGGAGGAGGGCTTGGGTGAAAAAGGTTTTTCTGTCTGCCTTGCCCTCCATCATGCCGCAACAGGTATTCGCATGGAAGGAATAGCATTGGGCACTAATTTTTGCAATTGACCCTCAAATAAAGTGGCAACGCAGATGGTATTTCCAAGTACGTCAGAAACTTCCACCACATACCCTTCAGCATGGGCTTTGCTGGCAGGCAAGTGTTCGACGATAGTAACCAAATCGCCCTTTTTCAATTTCTTTTCCGGAAGATCTTCCGCAAGGGCTACTGTCGAATACAGTTCAAATTTCATCGCGTTTATATTTAATTGGTTGGGATTAAGGTCACGAACCTTGGAACAGTTGTCCCTCGTTCCCAAATCCATATAGTTTTTAGTAACAATTAAATAATAACTTCCCTGTTTTGCTTTTAGAAACCCCGGTAAATGAAGGGTTTTTAAAAATAAAATGTGCATTTTATTTTTCCTCCGTTACTTACTTGCAAGTTACGCAACTTCCCGGTGATGGAGTAAAGTGTGCCAAATTCGGTGATTTCTTCTTCCGTCGCCTCATACTGTAAAAGCGACCGAATATCGTTTTCCAATGCTGTCCAATCTTCTATCGTATAGCCCCCAATGCTTAAAAATTTTGATTTGTCCGCCCTCGCACGGGAGACAAGAAGGTATTTGGTAAGTTTATCTTCTGCAATCAAACTGTTTTCAGGGAGTGTCATAAAAAGATTTGATATTAATTGTTTACCCCTCTGCCAATGTTTCCGAAATATCCGTCCGCCCCGCCTGCAAAGCTGGCAAAAGCGCCGCAACAAACCCCACTGCCAGCGCCCCGCCCAGCAGCCAGATTTCCTCCCTCAAGAACCGCCAGCCAGAGAACGAATAGCGAAAAGAATCTTCCATGAAATTCGCCAAAAAAGCCATCCCCACGTGGCTCAAAAAAATACCGAGCGCATAGCCCATCACCGCCAACAGCAGGCCTTCTAAAATGATGAGTTGAAACAAAGTGCCCGGCGAACCGCCCATCACCCGCATCACGGCCAGTTCGTATTTGCGCTCTTTCAAAGAAGAATACAGCGAAATAAAAATGCTCAACCCCGACACGACGACAATGACCCATGCCAACATTTTCAGCGCATCAGCACCAACGCCGAGGTTCGTCTGCAAACGGGCGATTTCGATGGGCGGGTTGGCGGCCTGCAGGTCGGTGTTCTCGTTGATGTTGCGGCCCATGTTCAGCGACTGGATGTTGGTGCGGGAGCGGTATTTCACCAAAATGGAAGTGATGTCCTTGTCCGTCCGCTCCATCAGGGCCAAACGTTGTTCTTCTCCCAACTTCCTCAAAGTCAATAAGTCGTAGCTGGTCGGCGGCGCTTTGGCATGTGCATGGCCTTTGTGATCATGACCATCAACTGCTTCTTCCGAATCTTGCTCGCTACCGCCCAAACTTCCAACTGAGGACTGCAGACTGCCAACTGATCCCTGGTGCTCGTGCGATTCCCAACTGCTCTCCGTCGTCGTCAAAATCAACTGATCGATCACCGACCCCGTTGGTTTCAAAATGCCCATCACCGTGAAGTCGTGCTCATGCTCTTCGATGCCCTCCACCAGCCCGTGCGAACTTTTAAAAGTATCGCCCACATGCAGGTGCAGCGCTTCGGCCACCGCAGCCCCGATGGTCACTTCCATGTCATTTGCCCAAAGGTTGCCTTCTGCCAGCGAAGCCTGGTACAGTTCGATGATGTCGTAAGTGGTGCCGGCGATGCGGTAATTGCGGTAGCTGTCGCCCAGGGAAAGCGGCACTGCCAATTGGATGAGCGGGTGCTTCGGGTTCAAAAAAGCACGGCACTTTTCGAGCGGGATGTTGCCCGTTGGGTTGTCCACATGGTACATGCTGCACAGGATGAGTTGCAGGGGGCTGCCCTTTGCCCCGATGACGAGGTCAATGCCGGCGAGGTTTTTATCAAAATTCTCTTCAACCTGGTGGTTCAGGTTCAGCAGCAGCGAAATCAGCCCCACGCCCAGCGCAAACAGGATGAGGCTCAAGGCCATGTTGAGCGGCTTGTGCAGCAGGTTTTTCCAGCTTAATAGGAGTAAACTCATGCGTTTTGTGGCGTTAGCTGAATCTGTTTTTTAAAATTTTCCTTCAACCGCCCATCGTGCGTCACGACGAGCAGGGTGGCATTCACCTCCCTGGCCGTGTCCTCCAGCAGGCGGATCACTTCTGCCGTGTTCAAGTCGTCCAGCGCAGAAGTCGGCTCGTCGGCGAGGATGACTTCGGGCTTGTTCACCAATGCCCTTGCAATAGCTGCCCGCTGCCGTTCCCCCTGGCTGAGGTTGCTGGTTTTCACATTTATTTTGTGGCCAATGGCCAGCCTTTCCAGCAGGTGGGCGATGCGTTTTTTATCAACAGGCACCCCTGCCAACTGCTGCGCCAGTGCCATGTTTTCGCCCACCGTCAAAGCCCGGACGAAGTGGGGGTTTTGGAAAATGATCCCGATTTTCCTTCCCCGGAATTTGTCCAGTTGGCTGGATGGCAGGGAATTGATGTTTGTTTCACCCAATATGACCTCGCCTTGCATGGGCGTCAGCAAGCCGCCGAGCAGGTGCAACAGGGTGGTTTTCCCACAGCCCGATTGGCCCAGCAGCAGCCAGTGCTCGCCCATGCCGCAGCGGATGTCGGGGAAGCGGAGGGAACGTTGGCCGTCGTAGCTGTATTGGAGTTGGCGGGTTTGCAGCATGAGGGAATGGTTTGAAATGGTTTGAAAATCTGTCAATTATCGAAAGTCAGCGTATAGAAAACGCATAAGTTCTTTGACAATGTGAATGATTTTTTTTTCGTCGTGGTCATTTATAATTTTACGCTAAAAAATCCACAGCCTATGTTTGACGAATATGCCGCCCAACTTAGCCCACACAGCATTTTCGGGGACAGCCGTATCAATGGCATTTTCCCTGAAATGATTTCCCAACTGGGCAACAACTTCGGCAAATCCTTGCCGCAGAGTTCGCAGGACAATGCACAGATGCAGTCCTTCTATGGTTTTTTTCAAGTTCCTTTGTGCAGACAGAGCCTATGCTTTTAGCAGAGCGTGACCGGCTGAACGAATACTTTGCAGCAATCCCGCCGATGACGGTGCTTGCCGTGCAGGACACTACCGACCTGGACCTGACCGGCAAACGTGTATCGGGGAAAATAGGCAGCTTGAACTATGCCCACCGCAAGGGGTACTATGTTCACAACCATTTGCTGTTTGACACAAAGGGCATCGGACTGGGTCTTTTCGACCAAGACATGTGGAGCCGCCAGGCGGAATACTTTGGCCAGAACAGGTCCCTTTGGCCTTTGGAGGACAAGGAATCCCACAGGTGGCTGAGACAGTTCCTAAGCTTGCAAGCCTTTTTCGCCGGCTTTCCCCAGCATACGGCAGTGGACATATGCGACCGGGAAGGGGACTTCTATGAAATGTTCCAGGCACGAAGCGCAGCCAACGTACACCTGCTGATACGCTCCAACAAGGACAAGGAACTTGCCAGTGGCGAGAAATTGTGGCCGACCCTTGCCGCCCAAACAGCCTTCCATATCTATAAGGCAAAGATATTTGATGACAAGGGCAAGCGGCACGAACTGACCTTCCGGGTCAAGTTCTGTGCGGTGACCATCCTGGCGAACTATCGTGCCGGCCGGGACCAGCCCGAACAAAGCAACCCTGTCGGCCTGTCCGGGGTGCTGGTAGAGCAAGTCAGCCCCCTGCAGGCATGGCAAAAAAAACCGGTCGTCTGGCGCCTGCTCACCACTTTGCCGGTGGAGAGTTTTGAACAGGCTTTGCAAATCGTTGGTTTTTACATCCGCCGTTGGCGCATCGAAGAATTCCACTACGTGCTCAAACAAGGCTGCCGCATAGAGGACAGCCAATTGAAAGAACCGCAAAGCCTGGAAAATGCCATCACCTTTTACAGCCTGCTGGCCTGGAAGGTGTTGAACCTGCGCTACGGTGCCAGCGAGCTGAGCAGTGCCCCGATAGAGGACTTTGGCTTTAGCGCAAAAGATTTCTTCGTGCTGGCCACCTTTCTCAACCATACCGGCAGGGCCAAGATCGACCCCTGCAAACCTTGCCCAGGAGTAGGCGAATTTGCCAAATACGTCAAATTGTTGGCAACCGCCTCCAAGTCAAAAGGCCCGCCTGGCGTAAAGTCGCTCTGGATAGGACTGGAAAAATTGTACTTCCTGGCCAAGGCATTTGAAGCAATCACATTGTCAAAGAACTTATGCGTTTTATGAGCGCTGACTTTCGATAATTGACAGGGTTTGAAAATGGTTTGAGTTGTTTGAAATGGTTTGAAGTCGTTGTTAAACATTGTTCTCCCGCCAACTCAAACAACTTCTAACGAATTCAAGGCTTTCCCGTCCCCGCCGCATATTGGATGCCGCCCCAGAGATGTTGCAGGAAAAGCGGTTCGCTGAAGGTCTCCGAAGTATGGCCGAGGCCGGTGTAAAACGACCTCCCGCCATCGTGTTCCAGGTACCAGGCGATGGGGTGGCTTGCGCCGTTGGTGCCGCCTTCGTAGGAGGTCTCGTCCAGGTTGCAGAGTACGTGCATGTTGGGGTTGAGTTCTTTATAGTTGTACCACTCGTCGTTGCGTTCCCAGCGTTCGGGCAGGCCTTTGCAGGCGGGATGGCCTTTGTCCTTTACCTGTATGGTTGCTTTTCGCACATTGGGGTTGTTGGGGTGGCCGTTGAAGTAGCCGCCGACGAGCTTGCCGTACCAGAGCCAGTCGTACTCCGTATCGGCTGCTGAGTGTATGCCCACAAAGCCGCCGCCGGAGCGGATGTATTGCTCAAAAGCTGCCTGTTGGGGATCGTCCAGCACGTCGAGGGTGGTGCTAAGGAAAATGACGACCTTGTATTTCGAGAGGTTTTCTTTGGTAAAAAGGGAGGCGTCCTCCGTGGCATCCACCCCGAATTGGTGCTGCTGGCCCAACTGCTGGATGGCCGCTATGCCGGCGGGGATGCTTTCGTGGCGGTAGCCCGCTGTTTTTGAAAAAACGAGGGCTTTGAAACTACTCTTATCGGAAGATTTTGCTGCGGTATTTCCACCTTTAGGCTGGCAGGTGCCGAGCAGCAGAGCGGGCAAAAAACTGAGGAGGATCAATGATTTCATGTGCTGTTATTTGTGCTGTGAAGGAAGTTGGCGAAGATAGGGAACGCTTTTCAATTCGGGGGAAAGTGGTATCTTTGGAAACAAAAATTGAGTATGGAAGCTGCGCAAAAATCGGGGCCGGATTTTCCCAAAAACTTGTTCTGGGACACAGATTTTGACCAAATTGATTGGGCAATAAATGCGCCTTATGTCATTGAGCGTATATTGAGCAGGGGCACTTGGAAAGATTTCAAAAACATGCTCACTTTCTATGGCGAAGACATGGTCAAGAAAGTAATTGTACAGTTCAGGTATTTGGACAACCGGACCCTTTCATTTAGCAGCACCTATTTCAACATCCCGCTCGAACAATTCCGATGCTACAACTTCAAACAGTCGAACCAGTCACACTGGGAATTTTAATTTATGCTCCACCTCCTCGGCATCCGCCACCACGGCCCCGGCTCGGCCAAAGCTGTCCTCAAGGCCCTCGAAGCCAACCCGCCCGGCTGCCTGCTCGTGGAAGCCCCCGCCGACGCCGAAGGGCTATTGAAATACATGCCCCCTCCGCCTGAGCAGACCACCGACGCCCCCCTCACCCCTCACCCCTCACCCCTCACTCCTCCCGTAGCAGCCCTCATCTACGACCCCAAAGACCTCAACCGGGCCAGCTACCTGCCCTTCACCGGGTTCAGCCCTGAGTGGCAGGCCATCCGGTTTGCCCTGAAAAACAACATCCCCGTCCGCTTCATGGATCTGCCGATGGAACTGTACTTCGCACTGGAAGAAGCGGACAAACAAAACCCACAGGCAGCCCTGAAATTTTTCCCGGAAGGAAAAGAAGCGGACACAGCGGAAGAACAGCAGTTCCGCCACGACCCGATGGCCTACATGGCCAACCTGGCAGGCTACACCGACAGCGAGCGCTGGTGGGAGGTCATGTTTGAAAGCCCCGACAACGAGGTGGACATTTTCCTGGCCATCCAGGAAATGACCATCGCCCTGCGGGAAGGGAATGAGGAGCAGCCACGTACCCTCCAACGGGAAGCCTTCATGCGCCAAACCATCCGAAAAGCTTTCAAAGATGGTTTTGAAAATATTGCCGTCGTCTGTGGCGCCTGGCACGTGCCAGCACTTTTGGGTTTTGAAAAAATAAAAGCAAGCAACGATGCTGCACTACTGAAAGGCATCAAAAAAATAAAAACCACCGCCACCTGGATCCCCTGGAGCTATGATCGGCTGACCTTTCAAAGCGGCTACCGTTCGGGCGTGATTTCCCCGGCGTGGTACGAGTTGTTGTTTAAGGAAAAAAAAGATGCCGCCACACATTGGATGATAAACGTGGCGAGGTTATTCCGGGAAGCGGATTTGGACGCTTCCTCGGCGCACGTCATCGAGGCCATCCGGCTGTCGGAGACGCTGTCGGCCCTGCGTGGGCTGGCCATACCTGGCATTGACGAACTCAAGGAAGCCGCCATCACCACCATCTGCGAAGGCGATGCGGAGAAGCTGGAACTCATTGAAAATAAACTAATTACGGGAAATAAAGTGGGCAGCGTACCCGACAAAATACCCACTGTGCCGCTCCAGCAAGACATCGAACAATCTGTGAAAACTGCCCGCCTGACGAAGTACTGGGAAAACACGGAAGAGCATTGGCTGGGCGCTACTGCCGCCAGCCCGCAAGGCGGTGTTGACCTCAGGGAAGAAAGTGGTAAAATGAAAAGCCACCTGCTGCACCGCCTCAACTTGCTCAATATTCCTTGGGGCCAACTCAAAGAACTCAACCGCCACCAATCGGCGGGCGGCTTCAAGGAGTTTTGGAAGCTGAAATGGTCGCCCGATTTCGCCATCCGCATCATCGAAATGGGCGCCTGGGGCAACACCGTGGAGGAAGCCTGTGTGCGTTTTTTGAAAAAGAAAACCGACGACACGGCTGCCCTCCCTGCCCTGACTATTTTAGTGAAACAAACCCTCAATGCTAACCTGCCCGATGCCTTCGATGCACTGCTGGCCAAGCTCGAAACCCTCGCCGCCCTTACCACCGACACCTACCACCTGATGGACGCCCTGCCGCCATTGGCACAAATCATCCGCTATGGCAACACGAGGGGGACAGACGTGAAAGCGGTCGAAAAAGTAGTGGCGCACCTCGTCCCCCGCATCTGTATCGGCCTCCCTATCGCCATTGCCAACCTGGACGAAGACGCCTCCAAAGAGGCTTTTGATAAACTGGTGGCCGTCAACTTCTCGCTCGGCCTGCTCAACGATGCTGATTTTTTAAACCAATGGCACAACACCCTGCAGAGCATCGCCGGAAACGCCCACATCAATGGCATCCTCACGGGCGCCTGCACGAGGATTCTGTTTGACAAAAAGGTTTTCACGGAAAATGAAACGGCCACTAAAATGCGCTATGCCCTTTCCCGTGCCAATGCACCGTTGGCGGCTGCGCAATGGCTGGAAGGCTTCCTGCAGGGCAGCGGCCTGTTGCTGTTGCACAATCACCCATTGTGGAACCTGTTGGACGAATGGGTGGAGGAACTGGGCGAGGAGCACTTCACCGATGTGCTGCCCTTGTTGCGGCGCACATTTTCAAAATTCCCGCAGCCGGAAAGGGAACGGATGATGGATTTGGCAAAAAAAGGGCCGGTAGAAAAACAGCAAAAAGAAACGGAAGCATTAGCGATGGAAAGGGCGGCAGTGGTATTGCCAACAGTTCGGGCCTTATTGGGCCTAAAGAGTTTAGACCTGGCAGCGCCTTGAATTTTCCCTATTTTCTCTATCTTCGCCGCCGGTTTTAACCATCCCAAACCGGTTCGTTAACATGAACCAATCAATCCTAATGGTGTTTTGGCACACCATTAGGATTTGTTTATGAAAAAACTACTATCAAATGGATGCTTTTCTTTCTTTCAAACACCCTTACCCTACCAGCCGTAAATACAACCAAAAGGTCGCCTACTTCAGCATGGAGTTTGCCATCGACCAGGCCTTGAAAATATACTCCGGTGGCCTGGGCTACCTGGCCGGGTCGCACATGCGCAGCGCCTATGACCTGAAGCAGAACCTTGTCGGTATCGGCATCCTTTGGAAATATGGCTATTACGACCAGACCCGCAACAGCACCGGGGAAATGGACGTGCTCTTCATGGAGCGCCTGTACAACTTCCTCGTGGACACGGGCATCGAGTTTGAAATACCGGTGAACAGCCACCATGTGAAGGTGAAGGTGTTCTACCTGCCCCCGCATGTGTTCGGATCGGCACCCTTGTTCCTGCTCTCCACCAACCACCCCGACAACGACTACTTGGCACAAACCATCAGCCACCGCCTGTATTCCAACAACACGGAGGCCAAGATCGCCCAGTCTATCCTGCTCGGCCGGGGAGGGGCCAAGCTGCTCGACCTGATTGGCTATCAGCCCGATGTGTATCATCTCAACGAGGCGCACGCCCTTCCCGCAGCATTTTACCTGTATGAGAAGTTGGGCGTATTGGACGAAGTGCGCAACAAGATGGCCTTCACCACGCATACGCCTGTAGAAGCCGGGAATGAAAAGCACGATATCTACCAGTTGGAAAAAATGAGCTTTTTTGGCAGTGTGCTACTAGCAGATGTACGCCGTATCACCGGCATTGACGACAACGTGTTCAACCATACACTGGCTGCACTCCGGTTGTCGAAAATGGCCAACGGCGTATCAAAGCTGCACGGCGAAGTGGCCCGGAGCATGTGGGGCAGCTACGATGATATTTGCCCCATCACCCACATTACCAACTCGCAGAACCACTTGTACTGGCACGATCCGGCGCTGGACAAAGCGCTGGCAGATGGCGACAAGGCGTCGTTTTTAAACAGGAAAAAAGCGCTCAAGCAGCAACTCTTCCAAATCGTGGCCGACCAGACCGGAAAAATTTTCGACCCCGATGTGCTCACGCTCGTCTGGGCGAGGCGCTACGCCGGCTACAAACGGGCTGACCTGATTACGAGGGATATTTCCCGCTTCGAGCGTCTTGTATATCACTCGAAGTACCCCATCCAGCTTATCTGGGCGGGCAAGCCCTACCCGATGGATTACGATGCCATCGGAACGTTCAACAAACTTGTCAGCATTGCCAAGCGCTATCCCAACGTGGCAGTGGTCACTGGCTACGAACTGGCGCTGTCGAAAGCCTTGAAACAAGGCAGCGACATCTGGCTGAACAACCCCCGGGTGCCAAGAGAGGCATCGGGTACCAGCGGCATGACGGCGGCCATGAACGCTTCCGTAAACCTCTCCACCCTGGACGGCTGGATCCCTGAATTTGCCAAACCAGGCCATAATGCTTTTACCGTGCCGTTGGCAGACGACCACATGCCCGATGAAGTCCAGGACGAATTCGACCGCCACAACCTGATGGATATGTTGGAAAATGAAATACTGCCCACCTATTACGACAAACCGGACCGCTGGCTCGCCATCGTGCAGAACAGCATGAAGGAGGTCGTCAAATTCTTCGACTCCGACCGGATGGCCGACGAATACTACAAGAAATTGTACGGGGCCAGGGTGATGGATCTGGTATAGAGGCTGGAGGGTCTGTGCATGCAAACGATACGATTGCTCCCGGCAATCGTATCGTTCAAGATTTCTTTGGCGGCCTATCGTTGTTTTGGATTTAAAATACCCACAGGAGAATGGGTGCAGAGGTTGAATATCCCTGTCGTTCTTCTTCCAACATTTCTTGCGATTGGCTTTTGCCCTGTAGATCAGCGCAAGACGGTAACACTGCCTGTTTTAATGGACTCCTTCCCCTGGCAGAGGTAGCGGATTTTATACAGGAAAACGCCTGGGTTCACGGGCGAACCTCTGTAGTAACCATCCCATTTGTTCAGCTTCTCTGACGACGAGAAGACGATGTTGCCCCACCGGTCGTAGATTTCCATACTGATAAAATCTTTCAAAATAGCGGGGTTGCTGATGCCGTATCGGTCGTTTAGCCCGTCGTCGTTGGGCGTGAAGGCCGTGGGCAGCATGATGTCGTTGCAGTCAACTGCGTTGGGATCCAGGATTTCGATGCGCAGGGAGTCAGTGTAGTCGCATTCATCTGTAGTGATGAAGGTGAGGGCGTAGGTCGTTGTTTGGGTGGGGGAAAGAATAGGGTTGGGGATGGTGTCGTTGCTCACACCCGTGGAAGGTTTCCAGACAAACTTATCGGCACAGGTATGGGTCGTGTATGCTTTTACAAAATCCCCCTCATAGATGGCAGTGTCCTTGGTGCCGGTGATTTTGTTGCCAACATCAATCTGGTCGGGCGGAAAATAGAGGTCATTGACATCGTCGAAGGAAAGGGCTTTGTTGTACAGCCTTATTTCATCCATATAGCCCACGAAAGGCTTGTCGCTGTTGCAGTCGCCGGAGCCGATGAACAGCGGCCTTGAATTGGAGATGTTAACCCGGTGGCTGTTGGGGGCATTGATTCGGCCTTGCTCTTTGCCGTTGACATAGAGCAGGGTCGTGGCGCCTTTCCTGACCACGACGGCATGGTACCAACAGGAACGCGGAAGCGGCTTGGAGATGATCGAGCCGTTCAGGCCTGCGCTTTCGTTCAATTGGACTGTCATAATTTGGTTGCCGGGATTGTAGCTCACCACGAAGGAACTGTCCGTTTCGCAATTGTTCTGCTTGGCAAAAAGCACCCGGTTTTCTGACACCACGGAGAGAGGTTTGAAATAAAAACTGAGGGAGAAGTCGATGGCGCTGAAGGACTCGTCAATTTTTTGGCCGGCCACCAGCAGCAGTGCATCGTCATTTCCATCGAATTTGATAGCGCCACCGATGACCCCGCACCCACAGGAGAAGCTGTCAATGTGCAGGAAGCTGATGGTGGGGTCGGTGATCTCGTTTCTAATCTCACAATTGCCCGGATCGAAATTAATCCAAAGCCTTGGGCTGTTGTTTTGGGCAAAGAGCTGGATACCCGCCAGGGACAGTAAAATCGTCAAATACTTCATCATGTGCCAAAAAGATTGTTGTTAAAACGGGGGCAAAGTTCGGATATTTAAATCAACTAATAAGTGCCCTGCCAAAAGGAGGGAGGTTTTATCCACCTACACGGCCAACAGTTTGGGCAAGGGCTTGGGTAAAACGCTTTAGATAAAGGCTTATTTTAGGGATTTGGTGCATAAGTCAGCTATTTGCTATCCAAAAGTGTAGATGCATGTTTTTTCTGTGGTCGCCGTCCGTTTATTAACATTGTGTTGGGTGACCAAAATTAACTCCGGGCGTTCTTACCTTTGTACTGTCAATAACTATCATTTCCGATGAAAAAAATTTTGATTTCTACGTGCCTTGTATTTTTAGGGGCTTTGATCCTACCGGTGACGGCGCAGGAAAACATGTGGATGACCCTTTCCAAGATCACTTATAAAAAGCAATACGACGAGATGTTGGGGTTCAAGGTGGATGTGCCGGTCTTCAGCAAAGACGTCCAATCGCTGGAAGGCAAGGTCGTCACCATCAAGGGCTATATCATCCCGGTGGAAGGCTACAAGAGCCACAAGGAGTTTATCCTGTCGGCCTATCCTTACAATATGTGCTTCTTTTGTGGTGGGGCCGGGCCGGAGACCGTCATGGAAATAAAGGCCCGGCAACCCGTGAGCTACACCGCCGATCCGGTCACCCTGAAAGGGGTGCTGCGCCTGAACGCCACCGACATCAACCGGTTGATGTACTCCCTGAGCGAGGTGGAGTTGATCAATTGAGGTACCATCAAAACTGAAATTGGGATATTGGGGTAGGGCTCGCAAGAAAACCGCCAGTTTTGCGCTGTTTCCCAATGGCTTAAATGAACAATATCTTTTTCATTCACTCAAATCTGTTTGCCATGAAAAATGTACTCACCAACCTGATCAAAAAAACTAAGGAGACCGTAGAAGAAACGCTGGAACACGCTTCCGAAGACATTAAAGAAGTGGTGGACGCCGTGACGGAAGATGCGGGAAAACTGATGTCGCAGGCTAAGGAGAAGTTCAGCGAAACGAAAGAGCAAGTGAAGGACGAATTCGGTGAATCCGACGACCTGTTGGGCAAAGCAAAGAAAACCTTCACCGAGACCAGCGAAAAAATAAAGGCCGCCGCCAAAGAGGAGTGGCAAAGTGTAGAAGAGAAAATCGAAGAACTGAAGGGCTCCCTGTCAGATAAAAAGAAAGGGGAAAGTTCCGATATTTCGCCGGACGACAAAGCCTGAGCAGATCGGCGCATTCCTTTCCGCTGGTATTTTTTCAATCAAGTATCAACGGCGACCTCCTCCATCCACACTTTTGAACGGATGTGGAAAACCTGTTTGTTGGTGGGCACAGCGCTTAACCTGCACCGATTGCGGGAAGGCGATGCCTCAATTTCAGATAGTGCTGGATCATATCAGCATCCACCACGCCGACCAGTTCCCCTTCCTCCATTACGGCAAGAATATCGGCCCCCGACGACCGCATTTTGTCGTTGGCAGTTTTCAGATCGCTCTCGGTCTCTACGGTTTCCAACCCTTCTGTGTAGAATGCAGACACCCTTGCATCTGGGCTGCCGGCTTTCAAGCCTTTCAAAATATCGCCTTCGGAGAGCGTGCCTATCACTTGATGGTCTTGCTCGTCGAATACCAGGAAATGCCTTTCCTGATTGCGCAATAGCAAACTATAAGGGACTTGCATGGAAGTATTCCTGTACAATTTCGTAAAATCTGTCCTGGCCACGCTGCCCGTTTTGGCCTGCTGGAGTACCCGCTCCGTTTTCACCCACCTAAACTCTTTTGAAGCGGTGAAAAAAATGAAAATACCGATAAATGCATAACTGTAATTATTGCTCCACACCCCGTAACACATCATGGCAGTTGCTATCAGTTGGCCCAGCACAACGGCGATTTGGGTCGCCCTGAAGCGGCCCAGTTTGATAGCCAGCAAAGCCCGTAGTACCCGCCCCCCGTCCATCGGGAAAGCTGGCAGGAGGTTGAAAATAGCCAGTCCCACATTCATGGAAAACATAAAGGGCACAAAAAAGAAAAAATCGCCGATCAAGGAGTCCGGCGTCGGCAGCGGCCTGTCTTCCAGACCGGGCACCAGCACCAAAAACAGATAGGGCGACAGCAACAGTGACAAAGCGACGTTTACGCAAGGGCCGGCAATGGCCACCACAAATTCCTGGAAAGGCTGCTCCGGCAATTTCGTCAACCTGGCAAGGCCGCCGATCGGTAAGAGGATGATGTCTTTTGTTTCCACCCCGTACCTCCGGGCGGTAAGGGCGTGCCCAAATTCGTGGAGCAAGATGCTGACGAACAAGCCCAAAGCCGCCAGGCTCAGCCAAAGCAGTTGAGCCGCATCCATGTTTTTTTCAAAACCCATATAGAGGATGAACAGCACCACAAAGCTGAACGACCAGTGCAACTGCACCGGAATGCCAAAAAGACGCGCTATTTGCAAGGAACCGCTCATTCGTGCTGTTTATGGATGATCCATAACGGATGAAAGCTGGGTTAGTTGATCGAAAAAAAAAAGGCGGCAACCCAAAAGCCACCGCCCAAAACTATTTGTGCTATAAATCTATAAGTCTGACTTTAATGGCGATCAAAAGACATTTTGTAAAGATTCCTTCCATTGTCGAGGGTGATGGAAGAGGCTTTTTAAAATAAATCTTACAATTTCTTTTCCTTCGATCCTTAAACGGCCATTGCTTCCCTTTCGCCGAAAACAGGCTGGTATAACTGGCCCTGCAACACTGCCCTCGAAATGACGATGCGCTGCACTTCGGAAGTGCCTTCGTAAATCTGCGTGATTTTTGCATCCCGCATCAAGCGTTCCACATGGTATTCCTTGACGTAGCCGTAGCCGCCGTGTACCTGGATGGCCTCTACGGTGTGCTTCATGGCCACCTCGGAGGCATACAGTTTGGCCATGGCGCTGGCGGTAGCGAAGTCCATGTGCTGGTCTTTCATCCAGGCGGCCCGGTACACCAGCAACTTGGCAGCCTCTATTTCAGTAGCCATATCTGCCAATTTGAAAGCGATAGCCTGGTGCTGCGAAATGGGCTTTCCAAAGGCCGAGCGCTCTTTTGAATAAGCCAATGCCAATTCATAAGCGCCGCCTGCTATGCCGAGTGCCTGTGCCGCTATGCCTATCCTGCCGCCGTTCAGCACGGTCATGGCGAACTTGAAGCCAAAGCCGTCTTCGCCGATGCGGTTTTCTTTGGGCACTTTCACGTCGTTGTACATGATGGTATGGGTATCGGAGGCCCGGATGCCGAGTTTATCCTCTTTGGCCCCTACCACCACACCGTCCCAATCCGTTTCAACGATCAGGCAGTTGATACCGTGATGCCCTTTGTCGGCATCGGTCTGAGCCATTACCAGGTGGACTCTGGAAGTGCCGCCATTGGTGATCCAGTTTTTGGTGCCGTTGAGGAGGTAGTGATCCCCCATGTCAACTGCCGTGGTGCGCTGGCTGGTGGCGTCGCTGCCGGCTTCGGGTTCTGAGAGGCAGAAGGCACCGATCCATTCGCCGGTGGCGAGTTTGGTCAAATATTTTCTTTTTTGTGCTTCCGTGCCGAATTGCTCCAGGCCCCAGCAGACAAGGGAGTTGTTGACGGACATGATAACGGAGCAGGATGCGTCAACTTTTGAAATTTCCTCCATCGCCAGCACATAGGATAGCGTGTCCATGCCGCCGCCGTTGTATTCAGGCGACACCATCATCCCCATAAAACCCATTTCGGCCATTTGGCGGACTTCCTCTTTTGGGTAGCGCATCTCCCGGTCCCGGTCTATCACGCCGGGCTTCAACACGTTTTGGGCAAAATCCCTGGCCGCTTGTTGAACGGCCTGTTGTTCTTCTGTCAGTTCAAAATACATGGGCGTTTATTATTTGATTAGGTTGAAATTTTTGGGCGGGGATTCCAAGGGCAGCAAAGTTAGCGAAAATCCGCTATTGCTGCATGTTTGTGGCAGATGATATTTGACACGCCTGTAAGGGTCTTGGGTGACAAAAAGCATCTGACCGTTATCACTGGATAATGAGCGATTCGTCCTCCGAACAATCCTTTTTATCCAAAGTTTGCTAAAAGTTAAAGGATAATTCGATTCTTTGGTCATCGTTGTAAAAAAGACTATTCCATCAGCCCGACGCCATGATTGAACTACGGAACATCCGAAAATCTTACAGCACAGAATTTACCAACCTGGAAGTGCTCAAAGGCATTGACCTGACCATCGAACAGGGCGAACTCGTCTCCATCATGGGCTCTTCCGGCTCCGGCAAATCCACCCTGCTCAACATCCTCGGCATCCTCGACGAATACGATAGTGGTGAGTACCGCCTCGCCGGACATTTGATAAAAAACATCACCGAAACGCAGGCCGCCAAATACCGCAACAACCTCATCGGCTTTGTCTTCCAGTCCTTCAATTTGCTCTCTTTTAAAAATGCGGCAGAGAACGTCGCCCTGCCACTCTACTACCAAAAAATGGACAGGAAAAAGCGCCTGGAACTGGCCATCGAATACCTCGACCGGGTGGGCCTCAAAGACTGGGCTTTTCACCTCCCAAACCAAATGTCCGGCGGCCAGCAGCAGCGGGTGGCCATTGCAAGGGCGTTGGTCGGCCAGCCAAAAATCATCCTTGCCGACGAACCCACCGGCGCACTGGACACCAAAACCAGCTATGAGGTGATGGAAATTTTTGAACAGGTCAACCGGGAGGGCATGACCGTGGTCATCGTCACCCACGAAAACGATATTGCGGAGCGCACAAACAGGGTCATCCGCTTAACCGATGGACTTATTGAATAATTGAGCATTGAAAATGAAGAAATGAGCATGATGGCTCTTTGCCATTCTCTCATTCTCTCATTCTCTCATTCTCTCATTGCTATGTTCGATCTCGACAAATGGCAGGAAATATTCGAGTCGCTGAAAAAGCACCAACTGCGGACGCTGCTCACGGCCTTTGCGGTGTGGTGGGGCATATTTATGCTTGTCATCCTGCTGGGGGCAGGCAACGGCCTGCAGAACAGTTTTGAAAAAAACTTCGGCGACGACGCCGTGAACAGCCTCTGGCTGTACCCCGACCGTACCTCCGAACCCTACAAGGGCCT
This sequence comes from Lewinellaceae bacterium, assembly GCA_020636005.1. Classification (GTDB taxonomy): domain Bacteria; phylum Bacteroidota; class Bacteroidia; order Chitinophagales; family Saprospiraceae; genus UBA6168. Next base: position 2,018,951 of record JACJYR010000001.1, on the reverse strand, counting down.
TCCCGCAGGCCGTTGGATTCGTTTTAACAACAGCGATTACGATGTGTTGCGGAACAAGGTGGCAGGCGTCGAGCACGTCACGGGCCGCTACTACCTCGGCGGGGAACTGGTCGTCGAGTATGAGGGCAAAACGCTCTCTTTTGATGTGCGCAGCGTACACCCCGACCACCTTTACCTGGAAAATACCCTGATGAAAAAAGGGCGCTACATCAACGAACCGGACATCAAAGAGCGCCGGAAAATCTGCGTCATCGGCAAGTTGGTGAAGGAAGGTTTTTTCAAAGAAGGCGAAGACCCCATTGGGCGGCAGTTAAATGTTAAAGGAACAGAATTTACTATCGTGGGCGTCTTTGAAGACTCGGGCGGCGAAAATGAAATGCGCAAAATCTACATTCCCATCACCACCGCCCAGCGCATCTTCGATACACAAGACCGCATCCACCAATTAATGGTCACCGTTGGTGATGCCACGCTGGAAGAATCAAAAGTCATTGAAAATAACATCCGGCAGGAGTACGCTACGAAGTACAACTTTTCCCCCACCGACAAATCGGCCCTCTACATCAGCAACAACATCGAGGAATACCAGCAATTCCAGTCCGTTTTCATGGGCATCCGTTTTTTCATCTGGTTCGTCGGTATCGGCAGCATCATCGCCGGGGTGGTGGGCGTGAGCAACATCATGCTCATCATCGTGAAAGACCGTACCAAGGAAATAGGCATCCGCAAGGCGATGGGGGCCACGCCCTGGTCCATCGTCAGCATGATTTTGCAAGAGGCCATTTTCCTGACGGGCGTGGCCGGGTACCTGGGCCTCCTGTGCGGCTTCGGGGTCGTGTATGCCGTGCAGTCGTTCATGGAAAAAAACAACATCGAAACTGAGTTTTTTTACAACCCCGAAGTGGATTTCGGCAGCGTACTGTCCGCCCTCCTTTTCCTGGTTGTCTGCGGCACCCTGGCGGGGCTGATCCCTGCCGTGCAGGCGGTAAGGGTGAATCCGGTGACGGCGATGAGAGGATAGGGGGAGGAATGCGTGAATGAGTAAATGAGTAAATGAGTAAATGAGTGAATGATGCCAGACGGGCAATTTTGTGTTTAAAAATCAAAAAATATGAGCTATCACTCAAAACAAGAAAAAGAGGAATTTACAGAGAAAATGAGGAAACGGACAAAGCAGTTTGCTATTGACGTCATTCATTTTTGCGATACACTTCCTCCAACACAAGCATGCAGGACGATATCGTTCCAATTGATAAAAGCAGCTACCTCAACAGGGGCAAACTATCGGGCTTCATGTCGTGCCCGCTCAAAAGCAGAGTTTTATTCAAAAATTTCAATCACAGTAGAAGAAGCCGACGAAAGTGAATATTGGCTGGAAGTCATCGAAGGCTCAAAAATCCTGTGCGATAGAAATGAGTTAAAAAGGCTATTAACAGAAGTCGGCGAAATATTGAAAATCGTATCAACCGCCAGAAAAAACAGCAGCGCCCCCCCTGCGCCCCAATAATTCAGTCATTCACTCATTCACTCATTCACTCATTCCATCATTGCTATGCTGGATTACGACAAATGGCAAGAAATCTTCGGTACTATCCGAAAAAACAAGCTTCGCACCTTCCTCACGGCCTTGGGTGTTTTCTGGGGCATCTTTATGCTCATCGTGCTGATGGGGGCGGGGTCGGGGTTGGAGAACGGCGTGTTCAGCATGTTCGGTAGCCATGCGAGGAACGCCATGTACATGTGGACGCAACGCACCACCCTGCCCTACATGGGGTTGCCACCGGGCCGGAATGCCCAGTTGACCAACGAAGACATCCGGGCTATTGAAACGCATTTCGACAAGGAGATAGAATACATGGCGCCCCGCCTATGGGTGAACAGCGGCGAAATCGTCCACAACGACAAAAAAGGCTCCTTCGACGTGCGGGGCGACTGCCCGGACATGATAAAAATAGACGCCGTCAAAATGCTGGATGGGCGCTTCCTCAACGAACTGGACATGCAGCAGCGGCGAAAGGTGGTCGTCATCGGAAAACGGGTGGCGGAGACGCTGTTCGACAAAGAAGAAAAGCCCGTTGGCGGCTCCATCAAGATACACGGCACGGACTATTTGGTGGTCGGCACCTTCCAATCCGACCGCCGGGGCGAGGATGCCGAAGACGACGAAAAATCCATCTTCATGCCGCTCACCACCGCCCAGCAGGTGACCAACCGCCCTAATCAAATCGGCTGGTTTGTCTGCACGATTGACCAGCGCTACAACATCAGCGAAGCGCAGAAAAACATCTCGGCCCTGCTCAAAGAGCGCCACAAAATACACCCCGACGACCCGCAGGGCGTACGTGGCAACAACGTGCAGGAGGAGGTAAAAAACCTGAACGGCCTTTTTACGGGCATTAAACTATTGGTGTGGTTCGTGGGCATCGGCAGCCTCATCGCCGGCATCATCGGGGTGGGCAATATCATGCTCATCATCGTGAAAGACCGCACCAAGGAAATCGGCATCCGCAAGGCGATGGGTGCCACGCCCGCCTCCATCATCAGCATGGTGCTGCTGGAGTCCATTTTCATTACCACCATTGCCGGCTACCTGGGCTTGTTGGCCAGTACGGGCATCGTCTATCTGATGGGCGTAGCGGCGGGCACAGAGGTGCAGTTTTTTTACAACCCGCAAATCAAACTGGGCGTGGGCATTGCGGCCATTTTGATACTGGTAATCGCCGGGGCACTGACGGGGCTGGTGCCAGCCTTGCAGGCTTCGAGGATTAAGCCGGTGGAGGCGTTGAGGGATGAGTAGTAAGTGGATTTACGATTTTTGGATTTACGATTTACGATTTACGATTTACGATTGTGCAACTCCTTAAAAGTCAATATCGTTCGCCAATTTTAAAACCTAAATTGTTTTCATTATTCTACCTAATTTCGACAAAAAATTTAGATCATGACTTTACAGACCATCCATATTGATTTGCCGTCAGACATCTTACTGACGCTGAACGAATCGGAAAAAGAGCTTAAAAAGCGGATAAAAATTGCGCTTGCCATTCAATTGTACATTCAGCAAAAGGTGACGATTGGCAAGGCTTCCCAAATTGCTGACCTGTCACGCTTGCAATTTGAGACCGTTCTTTCTGAGTATCAAATACCGATTTCTTTGCTGGGGGTGGAGGAGGTTTTGGCGGATGCAAAAAAGCTCAAATATTAGGGCGCTGACGGGGCTGGTGCCGGCCTTGCAGGCTTCGAGGATTAAGCCGGTGGAGGCGTTGAGGGATGAGTAGGGGGAGTTATTTCGGTTTAGGTGACCGTCAAAAGTTATTGAATTTTCATACTTATTATAACATGCAAGAAATGGAAAAGAAACAATTCAAAAAAGGGCTAAAATTTTGCAGATGGACACTTGAATCATATTTAGGCAGTGGAGGAAATGCAGAAGTTTGGAAATGTACTGACGAGAAAGGAAATAATGGTGCTATTAAGCTATTAAAATCAGTTAATTCAAAGTCTTATACTCGATTTCTTGATGAAACAAAAGTCATTGAAGAAAACTCCGACATTGAAGGAATTATACCTATGGTTGACAAATATTTGCCAAAAGATTTAAATGAAGCCGTAGTACCTTTTTATGTTATGCCTATTGCCAAGAGTGTCGAAAGTGAATTAAAAAGTAAAAGTATAGAAAAGAAGATTGATGCTATATTAGAAGTATGTCAGACATTAAGAGAATTGCATAAAAGAGGTATTTCACATAGAGATATAAAACCTTCTAACTTATTAATTCATGACTCAAGGTATTCAATAGCGGATTTTGGGTTAGTTGATTATCCAGAAAAAGAAGACATTTCTTTCAAAAATGAAGTAATAGGTGCCAAATGGACAATAGCCCCTGAAATGAGGAGAGAATCGTCCAAGGCTGATGGTTTAAAAGCTGACATATATTCCTTAGCCAAAACATTATGGATTGTTCTTACTGAAAATCCAAAGGGTTTTGATGGGCAATACTCACCTGAATCTATCTTAGAATTTCGACGCTTTTATAATAATTGCTACACAACGCCAATTGATATGCTGCTTGCAGCATGTACAGAAAATGATCCTAACTTAAGGCCTGATATAAATGACTTTATTTCAATACTTGAGGATTGGAAAGTACTTAATCAGGATTTTCATGAAAGGAATCAAGAACAGTGGTTTGAGATTCAAAGAAAACTATTTCCTTCAGCCTTTCCCAAAAGAGTAATTTGGGAAGATATAAACGACATTGTTAATATTCTTAGAATTTTATGCTCATACAATAACTTAAATTTTATGTTTTTGCCAGATGGTGGCGGATTAGATTTAAGGGATGCGAGATTGTCGTATGAGGAAGGTTGCATTGAATTAGATTTTCAATTAATTGAAATTGTTAAGCCGAAGAGATTAGTTTTTGAGTCTTTTGGCTACGATCCTGAATGGAATTACTTTCGACTGGAACTTTATGAACTTGAACCATCAGGAGTTTATGTTGCCGCGAATGGAGAAGAGCCTTATCATATAAGATACAATAAAGAAGCGGTTTCCGAACTTTATCCAGGGCAATATGATAAATATGACCTTGTTGAGTATCGCTACGAATATAAGGATATGGGATATGAAATTCCAGAGAATATTCGCCTTGTTTCAAGGTGGTTTAGGGGGTCATTTGTCGCCTTTAATAAGCGTTCAGTTTACAACCTAATTCGTTCAACTTCCGATGGGCGTCATAATAAAATGGATACAGACGAATTTAGAAATTATATTCAAGAAGCTGTTTACCAGTTCAAAAAGGAAGATGAGAAACAGTCGTGGCTTGAAAAACTTTCTTATAGATCCAAATCACAAAGTAGAAGATTAAAAATGCGTGCACCATTAAGCTCAAAAGAACAACAGCCCTGAACGATTAATTGTATCAGCTTTATTATTTAGTTTAATATTTAATAGAGCTCAACCAAATACAATACCTCTAAAAACAACATACAACTCAAACCCAACCCACATGAATAAAGGATGCATCATCACCCTTGCCGCCGTCATCGGCATCTTGTCCGTAGCGCTCGGCATTTATTTTTACCAACAAAGCAAAAAAGACCCCGTGGTCTATGAAACGGAAAAGCCCGTCATCACCGACGTGGTGAAAAAGACAGTAGCCACCGGGGCCATCAAGCCGAGGCTGGAGGTGCAGATAAAGCCGCAGGTGAGCGGCGTAGTGGACGAGATTTTTGTGGAGGCCGGGCAGATGGTGAAAAAGGGCAACCAAATAGCCCGCATCAAACTCGTGCCCAGCCAGGTGAACATCAACAATGCGCAATCCTCCGTGGAACTGGCCCGCATCCGCTTCGATGAAGCCAAGCGGGAACTGGCCCGCCAGCAGGATGTCTTTGGCAAAAAACTCGACGTGGAAGCGGCACGGGTGCGCTTTGAAAATGCCAAGCAGGAGGACGAGCGCAACAAAAAATTGTTCCAGGATGGCGTCGTCTCCGAGCAGCAGTACCAGCAAATCAAGCGGGATCTCGACCTCGCCAAAGCGGAATTTGAAAATACCAAAATCGTTTCCACCAACAGCCTGAAGCAGTTCGAGGCCGAGGTGAACGTGCGCAAAGAGGAACTCAGCGCCGCCATTGACAACCTGCAACTGTTGCGGGAGGGCGCCACGAAAAACTCCAAACAGGTGGCCAACATCGTCGTCTCCACCGTGGACGGCATGGTGCTCGACGTGCCGGTGGAGGAAGGCACCTCCGTCATCGAGCGCAACAACTTCAACGAGGGCACGAGCATCGCCGTCGTGGCCGACATGACCTCGCTCATCTTTGAGGGTAAAGTAGATGAATCAGACGTAGGCAAACTCAAAGAAGGTATGCCGCTCGAACTCACCATCGGTGCCATCGAAAACAAAAAATTCGGCGCTACGCTGGAGTACATCGCCCCGAAAGGCGAATTGGAGGAAGGCACGGTGAAGTTCGAGGTGCGGGCCGCCATCCAGCCCACTACCGACGTGTTCCTGCGGGCGGGCTACAGTGCCAGCGGTGATATTATTTTGGACAAAAAGGAAAAGGTCGTCACCATCAAAGAGCGGGATGTGCTGTTTGAAAAAGACACGACTTATGTGGAAGTGAAAACGGGCGAGCAGGAATTCCAGAAAAAGCAGGTGCAGTTGGGGCTTTCGGATGGCATCCAGATAGAGGTGGTGAGCGGTTTGGACACCACATCCCAAGTGAAGGTGCAGAAGAAGTTGTAACGTGGCTTTTGCACAAAAAAAGAGCGCTAACGGAAGCAATGTCTGTTAGCGCTCTTTAAAATTTAGGGTGGTCCCACCAGGGCTTGAACCTGGGACCCTCTGATTATGAGTCAGATGCTCTAACCAACTGAGCTATGGGACCGATTCTGGCTTTCAAGATTTTACAAGGGATTACAAATTGTAAAAGCGGTCGCAAAAGTAAGCATTCAACGGAAAGCTGCAAATAAAAATTCCGCTCAATCGCCCAACTTGTACCGCAGGTATTTGATGGTCTTGCCGTTGGCGAGGTGCTGGCGTTCGTAGTAGGTTTTTATTTCCAGTTCCGGCAGGGGCAGGGGCTTGGCGTAAATGTCATCGTCGCTATATTCTAAGGTATAAGTTTTTTGCTCCGAAAGGGTGAGGAGGGTGAAATCGTACAGCGCTGGTTCATCCGTTTTCAAATGGATGAAGCCACCTTTTTTCAAAATACCCTGATAGCGATCGAGAAAAGGCTGGGAAGTGAGGCGGCGGTTGGATTTGCTGTTGCGGAGGAAAGGGTCGGGAAAGGTGATCCAGATTTCGTCCACCTCGTTTGCTTCGAAAAACTGCCCGATCATCTCGATGCGGGTACGCAGGAAGGCGGCATTGGGCAGCCCTTTGGCCAGGGCGGCCTTGGCGCCTTTCCAGATGCGGGCGCCTTTGATGTCCACACCGACGAAGTTGCGCTCGGGGAAGCGCTCCGCCAGGCCCACCGTGTACTCGCCCCTGCCGCAGGCCAGTTCCAGGGTGAGGGGTTGGCTGTTGTTGAAATGGCGCTCGCACCAATGTCCTTTCAAGACCACTTCCTTTCCGTTTTCCCCAAAGAGAGAGGAAGTTTCCGGGTCGAGGTTTTCGTACACGTTGGGGAAGGAAAAAACCTCAGCGAATTTTTGTAGTTTGTTTCTTCTGCTCATTTTTCGCCTGTTTCGACGGTTTCAAATTGATGAAAATCTTCTGCCCCGAGGCATCTCACCGGGAAATTTGGATAGGTGTCCGTAAATTTTGCATAACTGCCGGGCTTGAAGTTTAAGGGGTTCCATTTCACCTCGAAGGCCCGGCCATTGCCAAAACTTTGTTCCACCACAAAATCCAGTTCATCCTGTGCGGTGGTACGCCAAAAGCGGACTTGCTCGGGGCCAAATTGATCCCGGAATTGGCAAAAAAAGAAATTTTCCAGCAATTGGCCCTTGTCGGCCCGGTTGGCGGGGTTGTCAAACCGGTTAAGCAACGCGTTGCGCAGGCCCAGATCGTTAAGATAGATCTTGGGCATCTTGGTCAGTTCCTTTTGGATATTCCTGTAAAAAGGGCGCACTTGGCTGATGTGGAAACATTTTTCCAGGATGTAGAGGTAATTGTCCACCGTTTTAGCGTCGAGCTGCGTGGTTTTCGACAGTTCGTGGCGATTGGTCAGGCTCCCTACTTGATCGGCCAGTAGTTGGAACAAAAGATAAAATTTGTTGGGCTTCTCGACGCCTGCTTCCAGCAAGTCCCTTTTGATGTAGGCGTTTTTGAGCTCGTCGAGCAGGAATTTTTTCTCGTTGGGATTGGGTTCCAGTGCTACGGCAGGATAGCCGCCAAAGGTGAGGTATTCCATAAAACGCTGCTGGATTTCCCCCCAATGGGGCGATTGGTATTCCGGCCTTTCCTGTTTCAGTTTGATTTCTGCCAATAAATCTTCCCGATCCAGAAAAGCAAGTGTTTCGGCAAAAGTCAATGTCCATAGCTGGAAAATGCGCTTGCGCCCTGCCAGGCTGTCGGTGAATTTCCGGTCTATGTAAAATGCGCTGCTGCCCGTAGCCACCACTTTTAGGTTGCCCTCGTAGCGGTCGTAAAGGAACTTCAAAAAATGGGTCGGATCAGCGGCATATTGCACTTCGTCAATGAGCAGGTAAAACGGGGCGGCACTTGCGCCCTTCAAAAAGAGTTGGGGCCGTTGTGGCAAGTGGTCAAATACCTTGTCGGGATGTTCGTCAATACTTTTTCTGACGAATGTGTCTTCAAGGGTCAAGTAGTGTACAGTCTGGTTTTCATCTTGCAGCCTGCGCAGCAACATTCTAAGGAGCGAGGTCTTTCCCACTTGTCTGGCGCCTGTGATGATAGTGAAGCGCTTGTCTGGCAGGTGCTGCCAAATGGGGTCGAACAAATTGCGTGGCTTCAGCATGGTTGGATATTTTTGGATTCAGATTCCAAAAATATCCGATTTTTTTGGAATGACGTTCCATTTTTAGAAAATCAATCCAAGTATTTTAGAAAATCATGCTGCCTTCTAAACCTCCCGACCGCCCAAAACACAAAAACACCTAAATACCCAAACACACCCATTCACATCCGCTCCAACTGCTCCATCAGCCACTTCCGCTCGGTGAGGGGGTTGGTGCCGGCGAGTTCCAGGCGGAGCTTTTCTTTTTGCGCCTTGTCGTAGGGGGTTACTTTCAGCAGTTTTTTGGTGAAATGGATGATGTTCTTGTAATTGGCCTTGTGGTAGCCCATCACTTTTTTGCGCTGGAGGTAGGTGCGCATACTGCCAAGGAGGGATTCGAGGGCGTTGTACTCGTCGAGCTCAAAGTACATTTTGAGGAGCATGGTTTTGGCCACCAGGGTCATTAGAATATCGTCATAATCTGCCTGTACAAAAAGCTGCATGGCCTTTGGATAATCTTTCTTTTCAAAATGCAGCCTTGCCAGGTAAAAATGCACGTTGTAGTCACGGTGTTTTTCCTCTAAATAGTCGCTGAAATCCTTGATAAAGTTTTCAGCCCATTGGTACTCTTTTAGGTTAAGCGCAATCATGATAGCATTGCCAAAGGTAAACCGGGACAGGATGCCATTCTCAAGGAATATATTTTTTCCAAATCCTTCTTTGTAAAGCTGGTACGACTCATTGACGAAATCCGAATCGCCCTCGTTCATCCTTCCGATACAATAATTGATGGCCAACAAATAAATAACCCGAATCTCTTCAGTTGGGAAAAGGTCGCCATGAAGAAGGATTTGCTCTTTCAGTTTCTGGAAAAATTCCTTGTTGGTTTTTTCTGAAATAGCTTTGAAACTAAAATAGTAAATGGCAATGGCGGGAATTTCCAGATAAGCAGGCTCGGCCTCGACACGGTTCAATACATCATTGAGCAGCCCCATTTTGTATTCCGTTTTGAAAACGGTTTGGTGAGATAGCATAATACAACTCAATCGAAGTTTATTGGTGAGGTAGGCCACATCGTTTGCGTCCGAAACTTCTTGCAGGTTGAGCGGAACAGTCCTGCTCAACCCGCTCAAATAGGAATACTGTTCAAATTGGAGGGCATACTCATTTTCGTAATACTGATGGTTCCTGCGGGGTTGCTGTTCCTGGAGTTTTTGCACACTGTCTATCGTTTTTTGAAACAATCTGGGCAATTGCCTTTGGCGATAAACTTTGGCCAAAGCCGTTTTTGAACTCACTTCGTCTTTGAACAATTCGTTGTAAAGAAGATATTCCTCCGTGGCCTTTAACAGGAAATGAATGACCTGCCGCAATTCTGAATCACTGAACGTTCTATCGGGATAAACAGCCCCAAATACTTTTTCCTTTTCCAAATCCTTTTCATTGTACAGGTGGTTGCCAGACAAGAGAAATTCTAATAAGTCCACTACATCCTGACGGAGGTTATGGGCAGGGGAAGCGACCCATTTTTTGAGTTCCCGGATTTCTTTTTTGTCCAAAGTCCGTAGAATGTGGACGAGATGACTTTTTTCCATAAAAAAAATACTTCCAATGAATATTTTCTGTCAACAAAACCAAAAATCTGTATTTTCCTTAAAAGCCTTTATTCAAAAGGTTTTTAAGGAAAATTTAAACGTTTTTCCTTATCAAAAGATGCAAATTCTTTTCAACAAATGCCCTTTTTTGTCTTTGATTTTAGCAACAGGTCTTTTCACATTTGTATCGTATTTGAATATCCGCAAGAAACATCTACCCATGACGAAGCTTAAAATAACCTTCCAACAATTCCCGAAGCAGCCCTGGCTGCTAAGGCAGTTGCCTTTGCTGGCAGGGATGGTTGCTTTTTGCCTTCAACTAAATGCGCAGGGTTGGGAGATTTATTTCGGCGGCAATTCCGACGACATCGGGCAGGACATCATACAAACGCAGGACTGGGGCTTCGCCGCTACGGGATTCAGCCAATCCTTCGGAGCCGATGGCGATTATGATGTGTACGTCATCCGCACGGATGTGGACGGCAAATTGATCTGGTCGAAGATCTATGACGAGGGTTTCATCGAACATGGCTATTCAATTATTGAAACACCCGATAAAGGCTTGGTCGTGTCTGGTGACATCCGGCCGACCCAATTGACAAAATCCAACGCCTACCTGATCCGGCTCGATAAAAATGGCGTGCTGCTTTGGAGCAGGCAGTTCGGCAATGCAAATGAAGACGAGCAGGCTTTCAAGGTCATCGCTACTTCCAACAGTCCTGGGTACCTGCTCGTTGGCCGCACCACCAATTCCACCACCGGACAAAGCGATGTGCTGCTGGTGAAAACGGACGAACTGGGCAACCAGGTTTGGCTGAAGACTTTAGGCGGAGCGGGCGACGATGTGGGGCGGAGTGTAACGGAGCTCGCAGATGGCTACCTCGTCGCAGGGTCTTCCCTGAATGCAGCAAACAATACCACCGACCTTTACCTGGTGAAAACCGATTTTTCGGGAAATGAGGTTTGGAGTAAATATTTCGGTGCCGCCAACGATATTGACGAAGGCTATGACCTTGTGAAGACTACCGACGGAAACATTGCCGTGGTTGGCTATACCGGCTCCAACAGCGATGTTTACTTGTTGAAAACTACCGTGGCCGGGGACGAGATCTGGTCAAAGACTTTTGACGGCGATTTCGGCGGGACAGACCAGGGATATGGTTTACTGGAAACCGGGAATGAGGACCTGGTCATCACCGGCAACACCGAGATTTCTTTTTTCAACATTGACGCCTTGTTGGCCAAAACCGATAAAAACGGCAACCTGATCTGGTGGAGGAGTCTTGGAAGAAACAGCCACGTTGATGAGGGCGCCGCAGTGGTTGAAACTAAAAAGGAGGGCTTCATCGTCGTTGGCTACAATTCCCTTTTCGGGAACCTGTTGAATGATGTGTCCTTTTTCAAAACCGGCCCGGACGGGTTGATTTACACAAACCACCTCAGTGGGAAAATCTATGTTGACAACAATCAGAACTGTACCCTGCAGGCTGGCGAGCAAGGCTTGAACAACTGGATTATCAGGGCCGCTTCCCCTACCAAAACGTTCTTTGGCACCACGGATGAAAACGGAAACTATGATATTTTTATAGACACGGGCGTCTATCAGGTGACCGCTCTTGTTAAAAATCAGTACTGGCAATCCTGTATCGGCTCATACAATGTCAATTACAGCAGTCAGTACGACACACTGTCCGGCAAGGACTTTCCCATGTGGAAACTGGTTGATTGCCCCTTGCTAACGGTGGATGTTTCTGCCCCGGTGATTCAAAACTGCAGCAACATCGGCTATACGGTATCCTATTGCAATGACGGGACCAGCCCAGCAGATGTGCCCTCCGTTCATATTATCCTCGACAATAGCTTAACGCTAACAGGATCATCCGTTCCAGTGGCTGACCAGGTTGATAGCCTTTATATTTTAAATATTGCTACGCTTGACATAGATGAATGCGGCAGTTTTAATTTCACCGTTTCTTCCGATTGCAACGGTCAACCTTTTGAAGCTTATTCCGTCAGCGCCCATGTTTTCCCGGATACGCTCTGCGTTCCTGTATCTCCATCCTGGGATATGTCCAGTATAAAAGCCGACGGCTATTGCGATTCTAACAATGACTCCATTCGTTTTACCCTTAGAAATATTGGATCGGGGAATATGAATGAACCGCAGGCTTTTATCGTCATCGAAGACCAGGTTATGTTGACCCAAGATCCTGTTCCATACCAACTTGAATCTGCCGAAGACACGACCATAACCATAGCCGCCACCGGCGCCACCTACAGAATAATTGCCGAACAATCCCCAAACCATCCCGGCAACAGCTACCCCACCGTGGCGGTGGAGGGCTGTTCCAACACAGGAAACTACTCGACCGGTTACGTTACCCAGCTACAGGAAGACGAAAACGACCCATTTGTATCTGTTGATGTACAGGAAGCTATCAGTCCGTCCGATTACATTATGTTGCGAGGCTATCCCAGAGGCTATCAGGTTGGTGGGGAAAATCTTATCCCCGCCAACACCAGCATCGAATACCACCTTTATTTCCAGAATGCCGGGACCGATACCATCCAACGCTTAGTGATCAGGGACACCCTGCCCGCCTCTCTTGACCTGGCGACTGTTGTGCCCGGTGCCAGCAGCCACCCCTACAATTTTGAGGTTTACAGCAATGGTGTCCTCAAGTTCACCTTCGAAGATTTGAACCTATTACCAGACGGCGACACTGCCTCCCAGGGCTTTGTCAAATTCAAAGTGGCCCAGAAACCGGACAACCCGGAAGGAACTATTATCCCAAACAGTGCCGCTGTCTTTTTAGGTTACGATGCGCCCGCACAAACGGATACATATACCCACGTTGTCGGTGGCGCTAAGTTGCTGGACTTTGTACTAACGGATGTGGAAGAGCCGGAAATCCCTGGCGTGGGCGTGAGCGCATACCCGAACCCATTTGCCACTGCCATCGAGTTCGAGGTGAATGGCAGGTCATTCAATGCCTTAAATCTTAGCGTGTTCAATATAAAGGGGCAACCCGTTCGCCAACAGCAGTCATCCGGCAGCCACCTCCGCTTCCAGCGGAACGGGCTACCGGCCGGCACCTACGCCTACCGGCTGGAGGGCGACGGGCTGCTCCTGCAAGCTGGGAAATTTGTAGTGAGGTAGTGTTGTTTGAAATTGTTTGAGGATCGTTTGAATTTGTTAGAAATCGCTGACCACAGTTTAAGACAGCACCCCCAGCAAATTCAAACCATATCAAACAAAATCAAACCATTTTCAAACCATTACAAAACCCGGTAACCGATTACAATTTGAAACCGGCATTGCCCAAGACCGAAAAAGCCCAGAACCGATTTTCCCAACCGATTGTGCCCCAAAACCATTTTTTTCAAAAACCGATTACCCAAAGCCGATTTCTGCTTTTACTTGAAATCGCAAAGTGTATCCAAAACCTGTCCCACGTTCCTCCCGCCCAGCCGGGAGGAACTTTTTCGGCCCGGAGTAATGTGTGGAAGTTTGTAATGAAAAGGCCGAAAACCCAACCTGACTATCGTTTTTTTCATGAGATTATAATTTGAGGGCCGTGCCTTGTGCACGGCTTTTTTTATTTGGCCCAAACCAGGCCCGGCCCTAAATCATTGAAACCCAAAAGTTAGCAATAAATAAATACGAAAGCAGGGTGTTATGCTTCGATACTTTTTAGCTTAAATTCGTCTCCACATCAAAACATTCATTCACCTTTAGTAACGATGAAAAAATAACTTCACCATTTTGATTTTGAAAACCCCAGCAATAGAAGGGTTTCTTAAAAATAAAATAGTCATTTTATTTTTCCTTCGATCCTTAGTAAACAAGTACGTTATGTGGAAAGAATTTAAGGAATTCGCTATGAAAGGCAACTTGCTCGACATCGCCGTCGGTTTTGTCATGGGTGCCGCCTTCGGGAAAGTATCAACTGCCTTTACGGCAGGCATTGTTTCGCCCCTGATCGGCCTGGTCATGGGAGGCGTCAATTTTGACAAGATGAAATGGGTGCTCAAACCTGCCGAAGTCGGCCCTGACGGGGCGGAAACTGCCGCCGAAGTGGCCGTACAATACGGAGCGTTTATCACCACCGTAATCGACTTTTTGATCGTAGCATTCGTCATGTTTATGATCGTAAAAGGAGCAAACAAAATGAAGAAGAAGGAAGAAGCTGCACCTGCCGCACCACCTGCGCCGCCGGCCGATGTGGTACTGCTCGAAGAAATCAGGGATTTGCTGAAAAAGCGTTGATGCGTTTTGGAAGCAGAAAACAAACGCCCTTTGGAATGGAATTTCCGAAGGGCGTTTTTCGATCTTTGAAAAAATGGCCAATGACTGAATGCCGAAAATTCACTCCTTCCCCTTCAGCCTGTCCTTCAACGCCATCATCTCGTCCCTATAAGCCGCCGCCGAAATAAAATCCAACTCCTTCGCCGCTTTGCGCATCTTGTCCTCCGTTTCTGCGATCATCTTTTCTATTTGATCCCTGGTCATATATTCCACGATGGGGTCGGCGGCGAGGCTCACCGTTTCCGGTTCGATGTAGTATTCCTTTTTGCCCCGGATATCCAACACGCTCTGCCGGGAGAGGATTTCTTCCCTCGTCTTGGCCAGGGTCTGCGGTACGATGCCGTGCTCCTCATTGTAGGCCATCTGGATGGAGCGGCGGCGGTTCGTTTCATCGATCGTGCGCTGCATGGATTCCGTCACCGTGTCGGCGTAAAAGATGACGAGGCCGTTCACGTTTCGGGCGGCACGGCCTGCTGTTTGCGTGAGCGAGCGGTCGTTTCTCAAAAAACCTTCTTTGTCAGCATCCAATATTGCGACCAAAGAAACCTCCGGCAAGTCAAGCCCTTCCCGCAGCAGGTTTACGCCAATCAGCACATCGAACTCGCCCAAGCGCAAATCCCTCAAGATTTCCACCCGCTCCAGTGTTTCCACTTCCGAGTGGATGTAGCGCACTTTGATGTCGAGTTTGGATAAATATTTGGCGAGTTCTTCGGCCATTCGCTTGGTCAGGGTGGTGACCAGCACCCGCTCATTTTTCTCCGTCCGTTCCCTTATTTCGTCCAGCAGATCGTCCACCTGGTTGATGCTGGGGCGCACCTCGATGGGCGGATCGAGCAGGCCCGTTGGGCGGATGAGCTGCTCCACGATGATGCCGTCCGTACGCTCCATCTCGTAGTCGCCGGGCGTGGCGCTCACGAAAATGACCTGGTTGATTTGGCTTTCAAATTCGGTGAAATTCAGCGGGCGGTTGTCCAGCGCCGAAGGGAGGCGAAAGCCCCAGTTCACCAGGTTGAGCTTTCTGGCACGGTCGCCGCCCCACATGCCCCGCACCTGTGGGATGGTGACGTGGCTCTCGTCCACCACCATTAAATAATCATCAGGGAAATAGTCGAGCAGGCAAAATGGGCGGGTACCGGGTTTGCGGCCATCGAAGAAGCGGGAGTAGTTTTCCACGCCGCTGCAATAGCCGAGTTCCTTGATCATTTCGAGGTCAAACATGGTGCGCTCCTTGATGCGCTTGGCCTCCAGGTAGCGCTGTTCTTTTTCAAAAAACTTCGTATGCTCGAACATCTCGTCCTCGATGCTGCGGATAATTTCGGCCATCCGCTCTTTCGGCGGCACGTAGAGGTTGGCTGGGAAAATGGCGGCGTTGGGCAGGCGCTCTATCTTTTTGCCGCTTTCAATTTCGAGTTTTTCAATGGTTTCGATTTCATCCCCAAAAAACGTGACCCGGTAGCCGAAGTCCACATAGGGCAGGTTGATGTCAACGGTGTCGCCCCTCACCCGGAAGGTGGCCCGCTTGAAGTCGTGTTCTGTGCGGGAGTAGAGGCTCTCCACCAATTTGTACAAAAAGATGTTCCTCGACACCTTCATGCCCTCGTGGATACGGATGATAGCAGTGGTGTAGTCCTCCGGGTTGCCCATGCCATAAATACAGGAAACGGAGGCCACGATGATGATGTCCCGCCGCCCGCTCAGCAGCGAGGAGGTGGCCCGCAGGCGCAGCTTGTCCACTTCCTCGTTGATGTTCAGGTCCTTTTCGATGTAGGTATCGGTGACGGAGATGTAGGCCTCCGGCTGGTAGTAGTCGTAATAGCTGACGAAATACTCGACCGCATTTTCGGGGAAGAACTCCCGAAACTCGCCGTAGAGCTGTGCGGTCAGGGTCTTATTGTGCGTGAGCACCAGCACGGGCTTGTCAAGCTGGGCGATGACGTTGGCGATGGTAAAAGTTTTCCCTGAACCCGTGACGCCAAGGAGCACCTGCGCCTGCTCACCACCTTTGACCCCATCAACGAGTTGGCGAATAGCAGTTGGTTGGTCGCCAGTGGGTTTGTAGTTTGATTCGAGTTTGAAAACGGACATCGGGCGGAATGAGTTTGATTGAAAGGAACAAAGGTAAGGAGGCTTAAGTTTTGCGACTTTATGAAGCCATAACTTTGTATTTTTGGAAAAATTTAAGCTGTCCATGCGCATCGTCGAAAAGACATATTTTGAACAGTATCAAAAAGAAATTGGCCATCAAATCCCTGCTTTGCTGGAAGCGTTCGATGTTTCCAATTCCAGCGTGGATGTCGCTTATCGAATGCAGGCGTCGGCTGTATTTTCTTCCAATATTGAGGGCAATTCGGTTGATTTGAATTCATACATGAATTCGATTACGGCCAAGGAAAATTTTAAATCGGGTAAAGAGGTGCAGGAAATTGAAGATTTAGTGAGGGCCTATCAATTTTGCTTGGCACATCCATTGAACGAAAAGAATTTTCTGAAAACCCACCAGATAATGGGCAAGTCTTTATTGGCAAAAGGCAAGCAGGGTATTTACCGAAATGACCGGATGGGGGTTTTCGATAGTGGTGGACTGGTTTATTTGGCCATTGAACCAGAGAAAGTGGCCGACGCCATGAAGGAATTTTTTAGAGATATTTCAACCTTGTTAAAAGCAGACTCTACTTGGGAGGAAGATTTTTACCACGCCGCTTTAATACACCTCAAGCTCGCCCATATCCATCCATTTTGGGACGGAAATGGGCGCATGGCAAGGTTGCTAGAAAAATGGTTTTTGTCTCAAAAAATCAACGGGAGGGCTTGGGCGATACAATCTGAAAAATTTTATAAAGACCATCTCTCCGATTACTACAAAAATATCAATCTTGGGGTAAACTACTATGAATTGGATTATACCAAATGCCTGGCTTTTTTAAAAATGTTGCCGGAAAGCCTGAAAATTTAACGCTTACCGCCCCTTCTGTTCGGCCTGCCACCCCCGCCTTTGTTCGGGTTGCCGCCGCCCTGCCACTTTTTCTTGTTCTCGTCCCGGTCGCTTTTGATGATAAAACCCTTTTTGCCAGCAGTCTCCTTAAAGAGGGATGACCACTTGCTGGTGTTTTCCTTTTTTTCTTCCTGCTTTTTGGCGGCGGGCTGATCCTGGCTGGCAGGTTGTTCTTTTGGCGGGTTGTCCAGGCGTCGCTGCCTTTCTTCCTGCCCGCCATTCGGTGCGGCATCCCGGTTATTACTGGGCCGGCGGTCGGGCCTGCTGCGCTGCTGCTGGCCCGGGCGGCCACCCTGGCCTTGGCGTTGGTTCTCCCTTTGCGGGCGGGATTCTGTTTGCGTTCCGCCTTCCGGCGAATCATTGGATCGCTGGTTGTTGGAAGGCCGCCTTTCCGGCCTGTTGCGCCGCTGGAAAGAAGGATTGCTACTGCGCTGCCCCCTGTTGGGCTGCCGCTCTGGCCGGTCGGAATGGGAGGGCGCTTCGTCGTCCTCATAAGTTCCGCCCAATGGGAACGGATGATCTTCCACTACGGGAATCTGCTTTTTGATGAGCCGCTGGATGTCCCGCAGGTACTCCTTTTCCTCATCGTCGCAAAAAGAAAAGGCGATGCCGCTGGCCCCGGCCCTGCCGGTCCGCCCAATGCGGTGGACGTAGGATTCGGGGATGTTGGGCAAATCGAAATTGATGACGTGCGAAAGCTCTTCCAGATCAATGCCCCGTGCGGCAATGTCCGTTGCGACGAGTACCCGTATGTCGCCGATTTTGAATTTTCCGAGCGCCTGCTGGCGGGCGGTCTGCGACTTGTTGCCGTGGATGGCCATAGCTTTGATGCCGGTCCTGCCGAGTTCCTGCGCCACCCGGTTGGCGCCGTGCTTGGTGCGGGTGAACACGAGGGCGTTGGTGATGTCCGCCGTTTTGAGCAAATGGATGAGCAGTTTCCGCTTTTGTTTTTTACCTACAAAAAAGATCGACTGCTCGATGGCATCAACCGTGGAGGAAACGGGCGTCACGGCCACTTTTATTGGATCGGTGAGGATGTCGTGGGCCAGCTTGGCTATCTCCGGCGGCATGGTAGCGGAGAAGAAAAGCGTCTGCCGCTTTTCGGGCAATACTTTAATCACCTTGCGCACATCGTGGATGAATCCCATGTCCAGCATCCGGTCGGCTTCATCAAGCACAAAAAATTCGATGTGCCTTAAATTGACAATGCCCTGGTTCATCAGGTCGAGCAAACGGCCGGGGGTCGCCACGAGGATGTCCACGCCTTTGCGGAGCGCATTCTCCTGCGGCGTCTGGCCGACGCCACCAAAAATGACCAACTTTCGCAATTGCAAGTGCCGGCCATAGTTTTGAAAACTTTCCTCTATCTGTATGGCCAGTTCACGGGTAGGCGTAAGGATGAGCGCTTTTATTTGCCTGTCCGAAGGGTGTGAACCGAGCCGTTTGTGCAGGTTTTGCAAAATGGGGATGGCAAAGGCTGCCGTCTTTCCTGTGCCGGTTTGGGCGCAGGCCAACAGGTCGCGCCCTTCGAGGGAATGGGGGATGGACTGCTGCTGGATGGGGGTCGGGGTATCGTACCCCTCTTCTTTCAATGACCGCAAGATGGGTTCTATGAGGTCGAGTTCCTGAAATTTCATATTGATTGATTATAAAAGTCGTAAACCGGTTTGCGAGCGGGGTTTTAAACAATACTACCAGCCTGAATGGCCAACGCTCTCGCCGCCTCACTCCTCATTTCTTTATTTTTTTTCCAGTGCAAAGGTGCGGATAATTTTGCTGATTGGCATTGTAAGGGTTGGATGGGTTAAAATTCTTTGCCAGAATTGCTGCGGGGGCCATCGTTTCAAAAAAACTTTACCTGTTCCAGTCGGGAACAGCGAGGCAAAACGCCGCTCCCTGCCCCTAATAATTTACAGGCCAACGACTTAACAAATGTGGATAACGTATGTGGATAGTTTGTGGATAAAATGGGGCTCCTTAACCTTGACTTAACAAACGAATCAAATCATCTTTGCTACCACTTTTATAGCAGAATACTTTTTTCAAATACTGAAAAGTCAGTATTTTATTTTGAAATAAAGATAAACACTTGCATTTTGTTAAGTTAAAAATGTGCCGTGTAGCCAGGTTCATTTCCCATTCGGGAGGCAAACCGGTTTAGCAGTTTTTATTGAAAAATGGAGATTGGCTGGCACACCTCATTGATATTTCATTCGTAGGTTTTTAAATTTTGAAATGCAGGTGCGGCAACGCTTCTGTTTCAGGATAAAGGCGCCAACCGTACACCAGCAAAAGTGTACAGGTCGGCCAGGCCAGGTCGGGTAATCCCGGGAAATCCTCTTCAGGGATCAGCGGTCACCGGAATAATCTATTTCACCAGGGAACCCACTGCAAAGTGGCGCTACACCGGTTGAATATCCGAAAGGGTGCAACCGGCGAAGTTAAAAATTCCCTTAGCCGCAAGCCCATCAAGACTATACCTGGTTCGATTGTGCCCTTATCTGAACACGGGTTGCTAACTGCCATACATGCCTGGCAATGCCTGGAAGCCGGAAGGTTTCATTGGCAGCAGTTTCTACGGAAAATGTGGCCGCAGGCAAAGCCGGGGGTGCGTGGCAACGGTTCTCTTTCAAGCGTATTTGACAAATGAAGCCTGTGCTGGATAGCCTTATACTATTGAGGCTCATCCCGCCAGCAAGGCAGGCCGTAGCTGTACCCGCACAGTCCGGGAAATGATGGAAACGGTTCAATTGCCAATTCCGGCCCTTTGGGGCGTGGTGCAAAAGCCGTCTTCGGATGGGCCTGCGCCACTGGAAAAAGCAAAAGAAAAACATCCACAGCGAGGCAGCAGAGCTGGTGTGCCGAAAGAAAATCACTGCCTGTTCTCCCCGCCCTGCGGAGTGAGCAGGAAGCGAACAAACGTCGGCTGGAAAACCACAGGCAAACATTGAAGTCGGCAATGCCCTCTGGGCATAGCCGCTTCCGCAAGGCACCGAATGGCCGCCGCAAAGGCCTGTTTTTCCTTCTATGAAGGCCAAAACATGCAAAAGTGGCCAACCTCAAAGTGCCGATTGACCCGCTGCCAGACAGCAGGCCATGTGTGCGGGCCAGGCTGAAAAGCCCGGCTGGCGCTTGCGGTCAAAATACAAAAGAAAGAGGCCAAACCTGTCGGCGGCATTATTTCAGCCAGCTATCCCCTTTGGGGGAAAAAGGCGGAAACCAACCAAAGACAGGAGGGTGCTGAACACGGAAGGAAGGGCAGTGTCCATTGCCCTTTTGCAGGGAGCGATCCTTGCCTTCGGGTTCCCGCCACTACCTTGTTTCTCGTCCTGAAATGCCTGCTTCGGCAGCAATGGTGGCAATGTATCGCATAACCACTTAGGGACAGGGACAGGGAAGCCAGGGACAGAAAGCCGAAGTGCGAAAGCCCCGCCAAGTCCTTGCGGGAGGTCTTTTCCAATCTGCCCCCGGGCGGAAAGGGAAGCCCCCTCACAAGGCAAATCGGAGATTACGGAATTAGCGAAGGCTAAGAACGTATTTCCACAGGAATAAGGGATAAAGGGCTTCGGCCCTCTATCCCTTTTCTTGTTTTGGGTTAGCTGCAATGGAGACTTTTTCCAAGTCCATTATTTTTCCAAAAAAGAAAGCCAGCTTGCAGTTTTAAGATAGAACCATTGGTGAAAAAACTGTTTCTTTAGTAACTACTTTCATTATTTGGAAGGGTTTACCAGCAATCAGTCACCAATGCCAATCGCTTGAACCACTACACCTGGACATACGTCGCCGGAGGCGGAAGGAACTACCCGGTCGGGCTGTTGCACAGCAATAAGTCGGGCCATTTGATCATCTATGTAGGTGCCAAAATAGTGACCATCGATTTCAAGGTATTGGACACCAAAGAGTACACCTTTTTTATCGAAGACGAGCTTTGCCACATTCAATTGGAACGGCGGGGCGAAGAGATGTACTATTTTTTCAACATAGACCGCAAGGCCGACACGCCGAGGAACCGGGCGAGAAATGCCATGGAGCGGAAGTTCGCCAGGCAGTTGGCGGCGGCGCTCGCCATTTTTTCGGTGCTGGTAGCTGCTTTTGTCCTTTGGAGCAATGCGGTCAAAAAAAGCCCCTATATCAAAGCGGAAGAACTATTGGTGCAGCAGGGCCGTGAAACCGTAGGCAAGATTTATTTGAAAAAAGGGGATGCCCAACCAGAAATATCCTATCAGTTCGTGGCCAACAACCAGGGCTATACTGCCTCTCCCACGATGCAGACCATGCCTTTGATCCTGTTGAAAAATGGCATGCCGATCGAACAGGGCGACGAGTTCATCGTGCGCTATGTGCCTTCCCGGCCGGAGATCAGCAAGATGCTTTTCGACCGGCCTACCGAGCGGCAAATCGCCCTCTACCGGGAAAGGGCCATTTCCAGGCACACACAACTCCATCCCGGGGAGGCCGCTTCCACCGCCGCCTGCATGGTCAATGTGGCCTACCAACTCAATGGCATCGCCGGCATTGCCGATTTCTATTTCCAGGACGTGCCGCCCACCGCCAACCCCGACCACAACCAAAATACTTTCCTGCGGCTGACCCGGGATTTGCCTTTTAAGAAAAAAGTTGAAGCAGACTGTTGGAATTAGGAGTAAGTGCAAAATCCCTACCTTTGCCGCCACTATCTTTTTGGCTGACACTGCCAGGTTAGGTGCATACGCTATTGGCCATTGGCCAAAACAAAAAGCCAACGGAAAAAAGCTAAAAGCAAAAAGTAGAACTATCAAACACAACTTATTTTTTGGAAAAATTAGCCCAACACATCGAAGGCCTGGTCTTTGCCACGGACTCCCCCATTTCCCAGGAAGAAATCAAAGCCTGCCTGGAAGAGACCTTTGAAACAACATTGGAGGAGGCAGACCTCGAAGCAGCCATCGGCCAAATCAGGGAGCGGTACAACGCACCGGAATTTGCCATCGAACTGGTGGAAATCGCTGGGGGCCTGCAGTTCATGACCAAGGGAGCCTACCACCCCACCATCGCCACCTGGCTGAAACAGACCACAAAAAAACGCCTCTCCCAGGCAGCCATCGAGACGCTGTCCATCATCGCCTATAAGCAGCCGGTGAGCAAATCCGACCTCGAGGCCATCCGGGGCGTGAGCTGCGATTACTCCCTGCAAAAACTTCTGGAGAAGGAGCTTGTTTCCATTGTCGGCAGGAGCGAAGGGCCAGGCAGGCCGCTGCTCTACGGCACGAGCATCAAGTTTATGGACTACTTCGGCCTCAAAAGCCTGAACGACCTGCCCAAGCCCAAGGACTTCAAAGAACCCGGCAGCGAAATCGGCGAAAGGGCACCCCTGGAGGAAACGGTGGACGGCGACCAATGGGCAGGAAAGGAGGACAGCAGGGAAACCTTAGGGCATGAAAACTGAAAATTAATTTTGTTGAAAAACGACAACCTATGCAAGATGTAGCACAACCATTGGTCAACAGAGTGGCCGCCAGCGGGCTGGTCACCCTCAAGCTGGAAGAATTTTTCCCGCAGGAGGAACTGGCGCTGTTCGACCTGAAAGGTTTCCTTTTCATGGAGTTGATTTTAAAAGAAAAAGACTTCCGCGAAGCGTTGGGCAACCACGACTGGTCGCAGTACGAAGGTAAAAACCTCGCCCTGTTCTGCTCGGCAGATGCCATCATCCCTGTTTGGGCCTACATGCTCGTGACCGTGCATGCCGCACCTTTTGCCAAAGATATTTTCCAGGGTACGCCCGATGAGTTTTACAAACATACCTTCCAAAAGGCCCTGGACCAACTTGACGCCGCCCAGTACGAAGACCAGCGCATCGTCATCAAAGGATGCAGCGAAAAACCGGTACCACCCTCTGCTTACGTCGAATTGACACGGAAATTGCAACCTTTTGCCAAGAGCATCATGTACGGCGAACCCTGCTCAACCGTGCCCATCTACAAAAAAGCGAAATAGGCCCCACAATTTCCAAACCATCTCAAACAACTTTCTAACCACCCTCGAACCATCACCTATTATGGCCCAATCCCTGAAATTTTACCTCGCCGCCCTGGCCGCATTCGCAACAGTGGCTATTTTTTCATCTTCCAAGGAAACGCTCTTTACCAGCAATGGCGACACCGTTTATTTCAACGTGCCGCATGTGGATTCCGATGGCGACTATTGGTTTGCCGGTGAACGGGTGCCCGTAGAGAACTTCGACGTGCGCGAACGCCTGGAACGGGAACTCATCATCAACTCTTACCGCCACTCCTCTACCATCCTGAACCTGAAAAACAGCGCCCGCTATTTCCCCGACATGGAAAAGATTTTGAAGGAGTACGGCATCCCCGACGATTTCAAATATGCCGCCGTGGCGGAAAGCGACTTCAGAAATTATTCCACCTCTTCTGCCGGGGCAAAAGGCATCTGGCAGTTTATGGAAGACACCGCCGCCGACTACGGCCTGGAAGTGCGGGACGAAGTGGACGAGCGGCTGAACGTAGAGAAAGCGACCCGGGCCGCCTGTCAATACCTCAAAAGGTACAAAGAACAATTCGGCACCTGGACGCTCACCGCCGCCGCCTACAATATGGGTGCAGGTGGCCTGCGCAAGGAAATGGACAACCAGAAAACCAACTACTATTACGACCTCAACCTCAACGAGGAGACCAACCGCTACCTCTTCCGCATCATAGCCCTGAAAGAAGTAATGGAAAACCCCGAAAAATTCGGCTTCGAAATGGGCCGGGAGGAAATGTACAACCCGCTCGACCAATACGCTACCGTCACCGTGGATACCTCCATCTCCAACCTGGGCGACTTTGCCAGGCAGTTCGGCATCAGCTATCGGATGCTGAAACTCTACAACCCCTGGCTGCGGGACTGGAAGCTCCCCAACCCCAAGCACAAGGTGTACGACATCAAAATTCCGAAACGATAGCGTGGTGGGCGGCGGAAGATAGACGGTAGCTGGCCCAATGGCTGACACTTGCCCTGCCGGGTTTTGTTATACTCGACGCCAATAAGTTTTGTGCAAATGAGCAACAGGGTTGAGACAGTATAGATAGTTGAGAAGGGTTGAAATGGTTTATTCCGCAACCATCTCAACAAAAAATACGGTTTGCACAAAACCCATTAGTGCGAAGGATAATTGCCACGTTTTCAGTTGTTTGGAAAATTAAATTATGGTGATTTTTGAAAATTACCATGATTTAACTAAGAACGAAAAAAATAAAAAATCCCCGCTCCAGCTTTCACCGAAGCGGGGATTTCCCCAATATTTTAACGGTGCCTACTGCACCAAAAACCTCCTCACCAAGACCCCCTTCTCCGAACTTATTTTTACCAAATAAGTCCCCTTGGAAAAGGCATTTAAGTTCAACCGGACATTTTGCGCAGCAGCGTTGATAACTAGGTTTTGCGACAGCAAAAGCCTGCCCGTTACATCGTAAAAACCAATGGTGTAATCAGCTGCCTCAAACTCGCTGAAGGCCAGGTTCAACCAACCGGAAGTTGGATTGGGGAACAAGACCAGTTGGCCGGATAGTGTCGCTTCGTGGATGGCATTCGGCTCGATGGTCACCACAACTTCGTCCGCACCGGTACAGCCGTTCGCATCGGTCACGGTCACAGCATAGGTGCCCGATTCGGTGGCCGTCAGGGTCTGCCCGGTCGAGCCGTCGCTCCAGAGGTAGCCGGCAAAGCCTGCCCCGGCATCCAGCACGGCCGTTTCCGGATCCACGACAGTTACATCCGGGCCAAGGTCAACAGTGGGTAATGGGTTGACCGTGACCATAGCTTCATCGCTGTTGGAACAGCCATTCGCATCTGTCACGACCACGGAAAATGTACCTGTCAAACCAACTTCAATGGTCTGGGAGGTCTCTGCCGTGCTCCATTCGTAGCTGGCAAAGCCCGGCCCCGCATCCAGGGTAGCTGTTTCACCTTCGCAAAGGCTTTGGGCATCGCCCAAGTCCACGGCGGGCAGCGGGTTGACGGTCAGTTGCAGCGTCACGATGCTATCGCAGCCGTTCACGCTGGCATTGGCGAATGTTTCGCTATAGGTGCCCGGCGTCGTGTACTGGCTGTTGCCCAACTGGTACGATTCACCCTCGCAGATGGAGGCTGACACCGTCGCAGCCGAAACGGGGTAAAAGCTCAAATTGATGTTGACAGTACTGTCGCAACCAGCTGTATTGGCTGTCACCAATATCTCGGCACCCACCGGATTGGCCTCGTTGTACACCGTGCCGTTCACCGTAATGCTTTCCCCGGGGCACAGCGTTTGGGCGATGGTGCTGGAGGTGGGCAGCAACAACGTCACCACCACATCATCGGTTGCTTCGCAACCTGCAGCCGTGCGGGCCGTCACCGTGTAGGTTCCGGCAGCCGTTACGCCGATGCTGGCCTCTGTGCTACCGGTTGACCACTCGTAAGTTTCGAAACTGGTGGGAACAGACAAGGTGGCGGTTTCACCATCGCAAATGGCAACGTCGTTGCCAGTGTTGATGGTCACTGTACAGTTCAGGTTGAGTTCAAAAACGGACAACGTGCCGCTGATTTCATTGGAAACCACCACGAGATTCTTCCCGTTCGGGCTTTCGTTGTAAGGAATGAAAATCAAACCCTCCGGGCCGAGGTCGCCGCCGCCGGTAAGGTCACGGGTGTTGATGTACTGTACGAATTGCGGATTGGCCGGGTCGGTCACTTCGTACAGCATCACGCCGCCGATGCGCTCCAGGCCGATGAAAGCGTACACCCTGCCGTCAATTTCAGCGGTCAGCACCGACTCTGGTTCCGGGCCTTTGTCGTCGCTGCGGTTTTTAAACGCTGCACCGGAATTGCTGGCGTTGAAAATGGAAGACCACATCGGGTCAGCCGCCACGATTTGCTCGAAATCGTCACCACTGTCGTACACCACGTCGCCCGTCGCCACATTCCAGATGGTAAACGAGCGGCCACCCATGCCGTAAATTTCATCGTAGTCTCCATCGCCGTCCGTGTCGCCCTGGGCACTGGTCGTCAGCATACGGCCCAGAAGGGCGTCTTTTTGCAAATAATCCGCATGGGGGAAGGCTGCCGGGTCGAGGTTGAGGTCTTTCACCCGCTCCTCTTCGCTGTAGCCGTCGTAGTCACGGGTGTCGCCTTCATTGGCGGTAATGGCGTATTTTACCCCACCCACTTCGAAACACTCGATGGCATCGGGCAGGTAGAAACTTTTCACCGGCCAGCTCGCAAAGAAAATACCGGGCGAGCGGTCGGACACGTCCTGCACATTGCCCACCTGTGTCAGGTCTTTCGTGCCGAGCGGGCGGATTTCCACGATTTCAAGGTTGACCAAATCAACAACTGCCAAAGCATTGGCTTCCTGCAAAGTGACGAGCGCCGTCAGGTCGTCGTCGCTCACGCAGATGTACTCCGGCTCCAGGTCTTGCGACACGGTGGCGTTCGGGCCGAAGATGCGTACACCCGCCGCCTTCAGGTCGTCAATCTGGCTGTCGAAGGCGTCGAAACCGAGCGTGGTCACGTTGGCGTTGGTCAGGTTGGCGATGCCAGGCGTCAGGTCAATCACGCTGATGGAACCGACCGGGTCGATGGTGTAGTCGCTGTTCGGTTCACCCTCGTTGGCGGTGAGGGCCTTCGTACCGTCGTGGGTGAAAACCACCATATCGGGCAGGAATCCCACCGTTACGTCGTTGATGAACGTGCCGTCGGCATCGAAAAAGACCACCTTGCCGGGGTCGTCCGTTGCATTGCCTTGAACGGCTGCTGCTACTACGCCGTTCTTCACGGCCACCGAGTTGATGCCACCGCCGAAAATGGACATGTCCACACTTTCGATGGGGGCACCCATTGCGGGGTTGGAGAAGTCAACGATGTCGAGGGTGTTGTTTGAAATGTTGGTGATGAACAGGCGCTGCGATGCCGGGTCGTAAGCGGAAATTTCCGCCGAGCCACCATCCGGGCTGCCGGGGAAACTACCGAGGTGGGCCATTTGAGCGTAAGGATTTGCCTGCGCAACTGGCGCTTCGAGGTCGTTGTCGTTGATTAAAACAATCAACTCAGGCTCGTCGCCGGTGCGGGCGTTCGACGTTTCATCAATTTTCAAAATAAAATACCTGCCGCCGGTTTGGTTGCCGTTGTCAGGTATGTTGACGGTAAAATTCAGGTCGCCTTCGGCAAACGGCGGGATGTCGAAAGTGGCCGTACCCAGTACATAATCATCGGCGTCAACTGCCGTGGAAGCATCTACTACACTGACTGACACCGTGCCTCCAAAACGGCTGCCTTCGCTCACTTCGAGGCCAAGGTTCACATCGCCATCGCCCTCTGCCACCGCTATCACGTCGTCATTGAAAGTCACCACAGGGCGGATGCCCAGTTTTTCGCTCAGGCCATAGATGTAGAGTTTGGTCTTTTTTCCTGTGTAAACAATCGAGCCGTCGCCAGCTGGGCTGTCGATGGCGAAGTCGTTATCGTTCACCACGGCAATGGTCGAGTCGTTGAGGATGGTCAAACCTTCGGGCTTGTCGAGGCTCAAATCCCAGCCGTTTTCCAGCAGGTCAAAAAAGAAAGTTTTTTCAGCGGCTTTTGCACCGAATGACTCCAGCGTTGCGGCATCCACGAGTTGTTCCAACGTTTGGCCGCCAAAAGTAAACGTATCAATGGGCGTGGCCTCAGAGATGTCAATTTTGTAAATATTCTTAGCGTTCCAGCCGTTACGCTCGGCATGTTCCAGCAACAGGAATTCGTGGTTGTTGATGGCAACGAGGTCGCCCACTTTCCAGTCTTGCTTGCGGATTTGACCCAACTGGTCGTTCATTTCATACACATAAGTCTGCACGGCATCGGTAGCGGGGTCAACTTCCACGATGCGGGTCAGGCGGCTGTTTTGGCCAGCGGCAGCGTTGGGGTTGTAGGCCGGGTCTTGCAGGATGGCGTAAGCCTTTCCGTTCGGCGTAACGGCCACGCCTTCAAAGCCTCTATTTGGGCGGCGCTTTCCAATTTCAACGGGCAGGGCGGCGTCTTCCGTTTCCATCGGGAACGGCGTGTAGCGTTTGATGACTTGGTAGGTCGTGCCGTCAATATACCAGACCGATGCACCGTATTCGTCGCAGAGCCACAGGTTGCCATCGCTATCTTCAACAATGCCTTCGCTGTCCATGCCCCAAATGTCGGGCGTCAAGACCACGGGTGTCGTGTCAGCCCATGCTGTTTCACCTGTCGAACCAGCATTCGGAGGCAATGGCAAGCCGCTGATGGGCGTCCCGTCCGGGCGCAAAATCGGCTCGATGCTCTGCACCGTAAAACCGCTGTTTTCCGCTTTAAAACGGGTAATGAGCGGCGCATAATCTGGGGCAGGGAAAACCAGCGTCGTGCCAGTGGCGTTCGGGTGGCCGCTGGCGTCGGCATTTGGGCCACGGTCGCTCACGGCGAAGAACTCCCGGTCGGTGCCGGGGATATAGTGCAGGCCGCTGAGGCCACCATCGAAAATGGTGTCGTTCTGGAATTCGGTGATGAAAGTGGTGGGCACATACTCGTATTCATCAAGCGTCACGTCGCCGCCCACTGTGCGGTTGAGGTCTATTTGGAAAACGCTCACCGTACCGCTGATTTCGTTGCTCACCACGAGCAGGTTGCGCTGGTTCGGGCTTTCATTTTTTGGTATAAAAATCAAACCCTCCGGGCCGAGGTCGCCGCCGCCGGCCGGGTTTCTCGTGTTTAAATATTGTACAAAAACAGGGTTGGCCGGGTCGGTCACGTCGTACAGCATTACGCCGCCGATGCGCTCCAAACCGACGAAGGCATACCAGCGGCCTTCTATATTTTCCACTACCACGGACTCCGGCTCCGGGCCTTTGTCGTCGCTGCGGTTTTTGAAATTTGTATTGGTGCCGTTGCTGCTGTTGAAATACGGCCCCCAGGTCGGGTCTTCGGCGGTGATGCGCTCCAGTTGGTCGCCGCTGTCCCAGACGAGTTGGCCCGTGGCCGTGTTCCAGATGGAAAACGAGCGGCCACCGATGTTATAAATTTCATCAAAGTCGCCGTCGCCGTCTGTGTCCCCAGCGGTGGAGGTGATGAGCAGGCGGCCCAGGAGGGCGTTGTTCTGCAAAATAGCGGCGTTGGGGAAGGCGGCAGAGTCGAGCGTCACGCCGCCAACTCTTTCCTCCTCGCTAAAGCCGCCATAATCGCGGGTATCGCCTTCGTTGGCGGTAATGGCGTAGGTCACGCCGCCCACCTCGAAACACTCGATGGCGTCGGGCATGTAGTAGCCCTTCACCGGCCAGTTGGCCATGAAAATGCCGGGGGCGGTGTTGCTGGCGTCGAGCGTGTTGGCGATGAGCGAGTGGTCTTTCGTACCAAGCGGATTGATGGCGGTGATGGTCAAATTTTCGATGTCCACCACGGCCACGGCGTTGTTTTCCTGCAAAGTGACGAGCGCCGTTTTGCCATCTGGACTGACGCAGATATATTCAGGTTCGAGGTCGCTGCCGACTGTGGCATTCGGGCCGAAGATGCGCACACCGGCTGCCAACAGGTCAGCCATTTCACCATCAAAAACATCAAATGCAAGCGTAGTCACGTCGGTATCGGCGAGGTTGGCCACGCCGGGTGTCAGGTCGATGATGCTGACCGAACCGAGCGGGTCAACGGTGTAGTCGTCGTTGGGTTCGCCTTCGTTGGCGGTAAGTACCTTCGTGCCGTCAGGGGTAAAAATCACCATGTCGGGCAGTGCGCCCACCGTCACGCTGCTGAGGAAGGTGCCGTCAGCGGCGTTGAAGAAAACGACGGAGCCGTTGTCCGTTTTCACAGCAGCTTCCACGGCGCAGGCGACCACGCCGTTCTTCACGGCTACGGAGTTGATGCCGCCCCCGAAAATGCTCATGTCGATGCTGGCAATGTAGGTAGCGGCCACGGGATTTTTCAGGTCGAGAATGTCGAGGGTGTTGTTCGTAATATTCGTGATAAACAGGCGGCGTGAGGCGGGGTCGTAAGCGGAAATTTCCGCCGAGCCGCCGTCCGGGCTGCCGGGGAAGCTGCCAAGGTGGCGCATTTTTACGAAAGAATCTGTCAGCGGCGCCGGGCCTTTGATGTCGTTGTCGTTTATTAAGATAATGTGTTGCAGCTTGGCGCCGACGTCAGCGTTGTCGAAGTCGCTCAGGGTGAGGACGAGGTAGCGGCCGGCATCCATCAGGTCGTCGTCGAGGATGGGGATTTCCACCTGCACGGGGTTGCCAGTACTAGCCTCGAAAGTGTAAACCGCATCCGTGAAATCGTAGTCCGTGCCGTTAATAGCAGAGGAAAACGCTGAGACATTGACTTTTACAGAAGACTCAAAAAGCCCGGCGTTGGTGATGTTGAGTTGGATGGATACTGTTCCAGCATCTTCATCGACTTGGGTGATGTCCGTGTCAAATTCAATGGTGGCAGGTGGCAGGCCTTCTTCGATTTGCACCTCATCGAAACCGGCATAATCGTCATTGCCGTTTTGCTTGGCCATGAGGCGGAGGCGCACGAACTGAGTGCCCGGCGGAATGGGCACCTGCACGAGTTGCCAGGAGCCGGTGTTGCGGTCGAGGTCCACGTAGTTGGCCATGTCCCAATCCGTACCATCATCAAAAGCAATGATGTAACCGATACTGTCGCCTGCTTCGTACTCGAAACTATTCCAGCCGAAGCTGACCAGGCCGGCATTGGTGGCGCTGATGTCCACTGTTTCGAATGTGAGGGTGTGGAAGAAGTTACCGCCACCATTGGGGTTGTTCAAATCCCGCATGAACCAGAACTGGTTGCCGGCGAGGGGGTCCATCACGGAGACGGCGGTGGTGTCGTCCCAGATGTCGTCGTCGGCGGGCAGGTTGTAGTTGGATGGTTCGGCTGTGTAATTCCAGGTATCGGTGGCGTCGCCCTCGAAGCCGTTGCGGGCGATTTGGGCGGATACGGCCAACGAAAGGAACAGGGAAATAAGCGTAAGGAATGTAAATCGTTTTGCCATGTTTTGTATTGATTTTTGTGAAATGGCAAAACTATCCCGGCGGGGTTTGGTGAGTGGAAAATTGGGATTAAGGGATTTTTAAGTTTAGGTTAAGGTACTGGCAGGAAGATTAAATTGGCGTAAATTACTTGCTTCTGAAAGGATAGGTCATGGCGTCCAAAGGGGATAAATCGGAATATATTGGCGGTGCTATCGAGCGTTTTTCTGGATCCGATATTTTCGATTTCGGCCTCCAATGTTAAGTTTTTGCCCTGAATGAAAACTTAACATTAAATAATTGTTAACCGCCCTACTTTTGCAACGCAATCAATTTCTTCACTCAAATCACTGAATAATGAGAAAACTCAGCACAAAGATGTTGAACAACCACCCAGAACTGGGCTCCATGCTTCAAATGATAAGCGCCAAAAAAGAAGTGCTCAAAAACCTTAAAAAGCAGCAGAATGCCTTGCAATCAGAAATCAAGTCTGACGAAAAAACACTGAAAAAGCACGTGAAAGCATTGTCCAAAGGCAAACAAAAGGCTACAAAAGCTCCGGCAGACAAGCCCACTAAAACATCGGGAAAAGCAATAGCCATCCAGCAGGATGCCGAAACACCCACTGTGCGCCGTGCCGGGCGGAAAGCACCTGTCAAAAAAGCAGCGGCTACCAAAAAGCCAGTGGAAAAGAAATAACCGGATTCCCCCCATCTGGTTTCCCAAAGCGGGCAGGCCAACAGCCTGCCCATTCTTTTTCTAAGGTTGATTAATACTGGCCACCTATCTTCCTGTTGTTCCAATTGGTTTGGTTTTCAAAAATGGGCAGCCGTTCGGGGTGCATGAATTTTGACATGTCGCCCGTCAGTGATTTCATAAAAGCCACAATATCAGCCTGTTCAGGTTGAGTCAGCTCCAGCTTGTCAAAAGGAAGCGTTTGGTGCGGCACATCCAGGCCAAGGCCAGCCCCACCGCCACGGGTGTAGAAATCCACCACTTCTTCGAGGGTCTGGAACACACCGTTGTGCATATAAGGCGCTGTGAGGGCCACATTCCTGACGGTCACTGTCTTAAAAGAGGTCTTATAAAAATCCGCCTTATAGCCAGGTATGCCGCTGGCATAGCGCCCGAGGTCATTGTCGAGCAAGGCATTCAGTGTATCGGGCGAAGTGGGGATGCCCAACACTTCCGATTCCGATTCGTCGTAGGTGGGCGGCACGGTTCCATTGAAGGTGGGGGCAAAATGGCAGGTGCCGCAGGCAGCTTTGCCCATAAACAGATTGAAGCCCCGCTTAACAGCCGGATCAATGACACTTGTTTCACCCCGGACGTACCGGTCGAAGGGGCTGTCGAAATCCGTCAGGCTGGCCACATAGGAGGACAGTGCGTCGGAAATAGTATAAGTGGAGATTTGGTATTCGGGGTATTCGGGATAAGCCGCTGAGAAGAGCTGCCCGTACTCGGAGCTTTGTTTCAACTTATTGATGATTTCGATGTAATCGGTCCCGAATTCATCTTTGCTCATCACTACATGGAGCATTTGCCGGTCGAGGCGAGGTTCCCGCAGGTCCCAGAAGTAGCGGTCAGAATAGACAGCATTGACCAGGGTAGGCGAGTTGCGTTTCAAATGCTCCTTGCCATTGGCGGCCAGGCTTTTGGGCTGGCCATCGGTGAACGCTTTTTCAGGTTGGTGGCAGGAGGCGCAGGACAGTTTCAGGTCTTTGGATAAAATGGGGTCGAAGAAAAGTGTTTTGCCCAAATCAACCCGCTTGCCCATCAAAGGTTCTTTCAGGTCAAGGTTGGCGTAGTAGCCTGCGTTGAGGAAGTCCGGGGCAAATAAACTGACGGCGTGATAGTTTACCGCACGGGGCATTTTGTCCGTTTCTTCGGCGAACTCGATGCCCAGCGCCTTGTGTATTTCATAGAACAATTGGTACTGGGGCTCGATGTGGTTTTTCAAGAACTCCAGCCGGTCAAAAGATTCAAATTCGTCGTGTTCAGCGAGGTATTGCAGGGTATAGTCCATCCTGGCGTCCATGACGATGGCCAGGCCACCGTCTTTTTCGGTGAGCAGGGGCATATAGTTTTTAAAAGCATCGTACATGCCCTCAAATGCTGCCCTGGCTTCGGGAATGGCGTTGGCAGAACCAGGCGTGTCGAAGCCGGTGACACCCTGCGTGAACACGCGTACCAACTCCTGGCGGATGGCCTCGAAAACATGGCGGTGGGTGAGCTTCACCTTTTCCTGGTAGGTGCGCATTTCTTCAAAATCATGCGATAGTTTTTTTGAGCATGCGATGATCTTTTCTTTTTCCTCCAATGGGTTTTCGCTAAAGACTAGTTCATCTAAAACCTGCAGGCCGCTGGGTTCGATTTCGATCACTTTCGGCACGTTGGGCACCACCGAGGGCAGTGGGGCGCCATTGATGTTTTTCCGGACGGCTGCGCCATCGAGATAAGTCAGCAGGAACTCCACTTTTTTGTATTGTATCCGTGCGTTTAAGTGTGCTTGGCGAAGCTTTTCGATGGAGGTGTTTTGGGCGGTCAAATTTTCAGCGGCAGCTTCCAGTTGGTCTGTCGAAAGCGCCATTTCCTCCAGGCGGGTACGGAAAAGGTTTTCCGTTTTTTCAAGGGCAAGTGCAGCCTCATTTTCTTTGAAACTTAGCAATAAAAACAGGGCGGCCAGCAATGAGGTGGTTATGAGTAATTTCTTGTTCATGTCGCAATAGTTTTTTGTCGCTTTTAAAAAAAAATAAGTGGGCAGCAGCTCCAGCCCCTGCCCACCCAAATTAATCAGATAGTTTACTGTACAGATAATTTCAAGGTCTCACCTTCTGTATTTTTCAAATAGTATATGCCTTTGTTGAGCGAAGACACATCCAGTTCGTTCGTGTTCCTTTTCACCAATACCCGCTGTCCGGAAGCGTCGTACACGGCCACATCGGTCACTTTGTTCATGAAGACAGTACGGGTGGTCGGGTTCGGGTACACGGAAAATACGGCAGTTTCTTCTACGGCCGGCATTTCTGGGTCGGCAGCCGAGTTCCTGTCCGCCAGGTTTTGCAGGTTGGCATAGCTCACCTGGTCAAAGCCGTGAATGGCAATCGTCAGGGAGTGGTTGTAAGGGAACGGGTTGGTGGTAGCGGGGTGCTGGGCATTTAGCAGCAGCGATTTCTTGTCGGGCGACTGGATGGCGCCGGTCACTTCTGCGCCGTTGGGCACTGCCGTAAGGCGTATCAGGTCGTCGAGCGTCGGGTTCTGGATGCTCAGATCCAGCAGATACACTTCACAGAGGCGGTTGGAGACGCCGGCTGGCGTACGGCCTTTGGAGGTACCGTTGAGGTCTTCCTGGATAACGAGGAAGGGGTGGTCGTCAATCATCATCACGGTAAGGCCGTCCGGGTTGGAAAGGGCTTTTTCCGGATAGTCGGCCTCTGTGGGGCTGTCAGCAAATGCAGGCCCGCCTTCCAGGTACACCCTCGTTTCGGAGGTCATAGGATTGTATTCCCAGACCCTGCCATAGTAGTCACGATAATTCGGATCGCTGGGCGAACTGAGGCCCTGCGCCTGTGCCCTTGCGATGTGGGCCGGGTGATGGACGCCGCCAGCTGCTTCGTCGTCTGCCCAGTTGTTGCCTGGAGAGTCGAGGCCGGTTTCTGTGAAATAAACAAAGTTGTTTTTGGGGTTCATGGCTACCCATTCGATACGGTTGAACATCGTAGCGCCTTTGGCATCAGCATAATTCTTGTGGTCGAGCAGGGCACCATCTTCCCAGATGGGCACCCATTTCCATCCCGGCTTGTCGTGTTTGTAAGCGAACAGGGTACCCCTGTTGAAATCGCCGGGTGTGTTGGCTACGAACATTCCGAAGAAACCGGGTGTGTCGTCCGGGCCAAGGTAAACGATGCGGTTACCTGGCTCCACAGCGCCGCCCTCGAAAGGCTGGCGGCCCCAGTTGTACTGCTTGCGGATGGCCACGGCATTGCGGGGGTCAACCTCCGTCATCCAGTTCAGGTTTTGGTAGCGCTTGAGCGTTTTGCCGTCCCAGCCAGGGATGTCGGAAGAAACGACGAAATCGGACGTGTCGCGTATGCCACCGCCGTTGCTGTAGATGCCAGCATTGCTGGACTGGAACCACTCTTCCGCCGTCCAGATGCGGCCATCCACCATAGAGGTGATGCCGCCGCAGTTCATGCCCGTTTCGCCAACGGTGTTCACGAAGTCCACGTTGAAAAACTTGCCGGTACGGCCATCGGGCAGGGTCTGGTTCATGATGTCGAGGGTGCCATCGGCGGCCCTTTTCACGCGGAAGGCCGTCATGCCGCCGCCGTCGCCAAGCAGGTCGTCCGCATAGACCATTTCATGGTTCACGGTCACCCAGCCGAGGCTCTGGCCGGAGTTGTCGGGGGTGAAGCCGATGAAGTCGTGCCATTCTTTGGCCACTTGTTCGCCAGCGGGGTTGCCATAGGTGGGCGTTGTCTGTACCATGTCGGTGCCGCCGATAAAGAGCACCTGTGTGGTGAGGGGCGAGGGGGGCATCACGATCTCCGTTGGGGCGAAGCCCGCTGGGATGGTGATTTCCTCGTCAAACAGGGTTTGAGCGTTCGCACTGGCGCACAACACGACCAGTGCAAAGAGGAGGGTCATCTTCTTTGTCATAATGATTTTGATTTAATTTTTAATGAAAAATTTGAGCGAAAGTAGGCTGCCAATGCTATGGGAACGTTTCTGTGGATTTAAGAAAGGATAAAATGATTGTAAAGAATTATTGCTTTTTTAAAAAAATGGTTATCAGTAAGTTAGGCGGGTGTTAGCTATGAATTGAGGGTAAATTGAAGTTTGTTTTTAATTAAAATAAAACTGGCGGCCGCCACCACCGGCAGCGCGGAAAACAGGCTTTTGAAAAAGCTGGCCAGGCAGTTGGGAAGAGGAAAAAAAGGGGGTAAAACCCGGAAGGCGATATGTTGGCAGGCAGGATAGGCGGGCATGGGGCGGGAGTTGTCACCTCGCCTTGTTCTCCAGCAAAACGAAAGGGATACCATCCCTTGCCCATTGCTTGATCCAGCCCTTTTTGTCGGGCACCACCTCAAAGGCCAGCGAGCCGAGCACCAGGTCCAGGTCGCCGTCGGCGTCGAGGTCGCCTGCGTCCATAACTATCCACCGGCCTTTTCCAACGGCGGGGAAGGTGCGGGCCGAGAAGGTGTTGTGGCCATCGTTTTCGAGGAAAACAAACCCGGCTTCAGGCCTATTCTCAAAATCGGGAAAAAAGGAGATGGCGGCAATATCCAGGTCCCCGTCCAAATCAAAGTCGGCGGGAATGGCACCATAAGCGCCTTGCAGATGATAGAAAAAAACCTCCTCAAAATGTTGGTTCCCATCGTTTTGATAAATACGGATACCGTGGTAGGGCTTCGCTATGGGCGGAAAGTCGGCATTATCGCCGCAGGTATAGATGATATCATCGTGGCCATCGCCGTTGTAGTCGAAGAGGGTGAAAAAACTGGAGCCGTAGCTCGGCGGAAACCGGAGCAGGTGCTCCTCGGAGAACACGCCATCCCCTTTGTTGTAAAAGGCAAAAATCCCCTCGTCGCCCTGCCCAAAAAGCGCAATGAGGTCGGTCAGCCCATCCCCATTCAGATCACGGGCATAGGAGCGGATGGCCCCCGGCATATTACGCAGGACATGTTTTTCAAAACGGCCTTTGCCATCGTTTTTCCACCAACTGAGGCAGCCCGTCCATTTGGCAAATTCGCAGGTGACGAGGTCGAAGCGCCCGTCCCCATCCAGGTCGGCTACTTCGGTGTGGACGGGGCGACGCAGGCTATCTAATAGCATAACAGGTTGGCTACCAGGCGCTTTCGGTAAAAAAAACACTTGCCCTGTTGGCCGGTCAGTCGGCGAAAAAGAACCGAGGCTGGTTACGATGTCACCTTCTGGAATATGGTTTAAGCAAACTGCCCCGCCTGGCACCGGGGCCATGCTTTCCAATTCCAATTTTTCATCAAAATGGTACAGCCGACCGCTGTGGACATCGCCGAGGAAAAGGCTGCC
Source organism: Lewinellaceae bacterium (assembly GCA_020636005.1). GTDB lineage: Bacteria > Bacteroidota > Bacteroidia > Chitinophagales > Saprospiraceae > UBA6168. The sequence continues at coordinate 1,981,623 of JACJYR010000001.1, read as the reverse complement.
CTTTTCAATTGTTACCATAACAGAACTGGGTGGGCTAAGAAAGTGATCTGGAAATTTTGCCTCAAAGAGCGGCAGTTGTTGCTCGATATCTACGTTTGAAGGCTCTAACCGGGGCGGGGCGTTTTTCAAATAAAAATCACAAATGGCTGCCCATTCCGTTCTGGAGAGGGGGGTTTCTTTCCTCATTACATTTGGGTTTTGCAAGGCCGTTGCCAGCGCCGCCGGCTCAATGAAGGCAGTGCCGGCGCTGTCCATGGGCAATACGCCCGACAGGACGCCCATGCGGGGCAAGATGTATTTTTGCCAGGTGGCCCGGTCGAGCAGTTCCGGGGAAGGATAAGCGTGGCAGGGGGTACAATTCGCTTTGGCGAGTGCCTCTCCGTCGTTAGGAGATTGGTTTTCCCCACATTGAAAAAAAAGGAAAAGCAAGCAAAGGGCAGCAGTAATGAAGAAGGGTAAATATTTCATGGTGATGTTAAAATAAGTCCGCTGATTAGCGCTCAAAGGTTAAGCCCGTATATTGGCTGCGTTATTTTTTGGTAAACCCAGGCCAACAGTTTCCCGGAGGCAAATGCGCCATAGGCGGGAGAAGGGGATTCGATTAACAGCATAAGGGGCTGGCTACCGACGTTTTTAGTATAAAACACCTATTATTTTATTAGGAAATTAGAAATTGGGAACTTAGGATCGAAGGAAAAATAATCCCGATTTCACTTCGGGATTATTTTTAAAAAACCCCTCCAATGCTGGGGTTTTCAAAATCAAAATGGTGAAGTTGTTTTTTCATCGTTACTTAAGAAGTTGATAGTCAAGGACTCAATTGCCCAATTTCTAATTGCCCAATAATCTTTACTGTATGTACCAAGTATTATCCTTCCTTGTGCTTTTGCTCCTGTGTACGGTGCCTGCTTCGGGGCAGAAAAAGCGCAGCACCCCCAAGCCCGAATTCAGGATTGCCTACTTCGGCGACTACCTTGCCCGCCCCGGGGCCAAGCTGGGCGTGGCCTATGCGTTTGCACAAAAGACAAAGGAGAAATCCAAGCCCCTCAACCGGGAGGAAAATTATATCCTGACCAAAATCCACCGCCTTGAAATTGGGGGCAGCTTTACTTTCTATCACCACCCAGGCGACCACAACGGCTACCTGTTCAATGCTGAACTGCTCTGGCACCGCATCCGCAACCGCTCCTACAAGACCCGTTATCGGCACTTCGAAGCCGGCATCGGGCTGGGCTACCTGCGCTACCAACTGCTCGGCACGACTTTCAAGCCCGATGGCGAGAGCAGTTTTAAAGAGATCAACGGAGGTGGAAACGCCTTTATGCCTTCCCTGTTTGCTGCCTGGGGCATGAACCTGCGTTTTATCAAGGCCACGGACGTGCGGTGCTATGTGAAACCCCTCGTCATGTTCGAGATACCCTATGGCGCCGGCGCCAGGGGGCACTTTGCTTTTGAAGCAGGGCTTTCTTCCAGTTTGACCAAAACCAAAAAATCCAGATAGTATGAAAAACCTACTGTACGTGTTGACCCTCTTGCTTGGCCTGCTCATCCTGCACGGCTGCCAAAAAGATGAAATCATTGGCGAAAACGTGTCCGACCTGCTATGGCTGGAAAACAAGGGGGCCCAGATGCCCATCCTGGTGGAAGGCAATACGGCCTCCAAAACCTTCATCCTCATCCTGCATGGCGGCCCGGGGGGCTCGGCCAAGGTTTACAATGAAACCTACAAAGCCTTGTCAGACCCCTTGGAAAAAAGGTATGCCGTGGCGTATTGGGATCAACGCCAGGCCGGTAATACCCGGGGGCATGGCAAACTTGACGACCTGAACGTGGAAACCGTGGTGGGCGACCTGGAACTGGTGGTGGGCCTGCTGAGGTACCGTTATGGGCAGGACATCAGCATTTTCCTTTTTGGCCACAGCTGGGGCGGTTACCTGGGCAACGCCTTTTTGGCCAAAAATGAAAACCAGGCCCAGGTGAAAGGCTGGATTGACGTGGCCGGGGCGCACAACATCTGGAAGCTGACCGTAGATGGGGTGGAGTTGATGAAAACGGTGGCCCAGGATCGCATAGACGCCAACTCCTCCCGGAAAAAAAGCTGGGAAGGCATCCGCGATTTTGCCGACGAGGTGGACACTTCCGTCCCCGACGAGGACGTCACGCTGAAAGTGAACGCCAAGGCGCAGGAAGCGACCGGCCTGGCTGTCAGCGACGACCTCATCGGCAGCCATTCGCCCTCCGGTAAAGAGTTTCTCAACATCTTCTTTTCCGACTACAGCCTCATCAGCCAATTCACCAACACGTTGCAAACCGCCCGCAGCGACCTGTGGCAGGAAATCCTCGACGCCCCCCTGACGGGCAAGCTGCACGACATCGAAACGCCCGCCCTGCTCATCTGGGGCGAGTACGACTTCGTGGTGTCGCCCACGCTGGGCCAGGAAATGCTGGACAGCCTCGGCACCCCCGACGAAGACAAGTCGCTGCACCTGTTCAACAATGCCGGCCACTCGCCGATGGATGCGGACATCGGTAAGTTCGTGGACCTGATCATAGATTTTGTTGAGAAATATAAGTGAGGGTTTTTCATTCTTCCGCGCACGATTCCACTTGTTTCACCACCATCGAAAGATCACAACTTTCCATCAATAGAAAATCCAAATGAGCCGACAACTAATTCTTTCAGCAGCATTACATTTTGTTTTTGTATGCTCTTTTGCCCAAACTGAAATTAACTTGGACCGATTTGAATCAGTCTATATCGAGGATTTGGTTTTCGGAAATGTTCCCAACGAACTTTCCTATATTGAAAACGAAGGCTTCCATCTGCTAGATATTGTGAAAGAAAAATTAGAAGCCAGCGGCGTTCCCATATCCCAAGAACGATCACCCCTGAACTGCAAAATGGCCAATTGCTATATATTTTGCCAGGCTGATTCCATTTATGTCACTTTTGAAGACTGCAACAGTAAGCTTATATTCTATACTGGTCATCCTTTTCACTTGAACCCAACTGTCGGCACAAACGAAATCCCAAAGATTAGAACCAGGATCCAGGCTGCATTGAGGAATGCATTAACCAGGTTGGATAATTACAGTTACAAGTTCAACCCTGACTTGCCGCCCCTAAAATTAAATCTGAATCAAGTTGATTTTAGCCTCGACAAATTCAAGGATTCAGTAAAATCTTCCCTCGATTCCCTCGAAGGTATCTATGAAAACACCTCTTTAGATTTCCCCTCCTGTAAAATTGGAATAAAGGAAGAATTAGGAAAATATACCTTATTTTATGTAGAAGCAGATGAGATACTCGGGATGCCCAACGCTATTGTCAGCGAATTTTATAAGAACGACAAAAACTCCCGGTATGAAGGGATATGGAAATTCCGGGATGGCAGTGAGGAGGCTTTCAGCATTAAAATCGTAAAAAACAAAAAAATACTTGTTGACTTTACAAATTGGCTTGAAGAACCAGTTGTATTCAAAAAGAAATATCCATAGTTCTTCCTGTCGAAACGGGGCTTTAAGGGTACTTTGGTTTAGGTTTTCACCACCGGATCTCAAGCGCTTCTTTAAAGACGCTCGCATTGAAAATTAATCCGAAGGTCTTTTGGGGAGGCGGCACGGGCCAACCGATCATTTCAAATGTGATGACCTATCGGAACCAGGATTGTTAGGATAGTTGCTGCGGACAGATTATAGCCAACCATACTTCAGAGCCCCCTCCGCTTCACCTCTTTTACAATAAAACTCAGTTCCCGGCTCATGTCGCCAGTGATGGAAGTGTTTTCCTGGGTGCGGCGGATAAGGTATGGCACCACGTCCCTCACCTGGCCATAGACCAGGTATTTGGCTACATTGTAGCCGGCACTGGCGAGGTTGAAGGTGATGTTGTCGCTCATGCCATAAAGTTGGCAGAACTGGAGGTGGGGATGGTCGTGTGGGATGTTTTTCAAGGCAATCCATTCGGCAAACAGGCGGTTGCTTTCGGCGTTGTGGGTAGCGTTGCAACAGGCCATTTTTTCATAGTTCTCGATGCAAAAACGGAGGGCCAGGTTGAAGTCGTGGTCGGTGGCCTGCTTGGAAGGCTGGATAGGGGAAGGATAGCCCAATTCCGCTGCCCGATCCCTTTCCTTGTCCATATAGGCACCCCGCACGAGCTTGGCCCCCAGGCGGTAGCCTTCTTTTTGTGCCTTGTCGAAGGAAGACATGAGGTAGGCCAGGCGGTCGGTGCGGTAGAGCTGGAAAGTGTTGAAGACGATGACCTTTTCTTTGTTGTAGCGCTTCATCATCTGGTTGGCGATGTGGTCAATTGCATCTTGTATCCAGGTTTCTTCGGCATCAATGTAAAGGCCGACCCCTTTCTGGGCGGCGTGGAAGGCGATGGAGTCCACCCTTTTCAACACATTCTTGTATTCCCTTTTATCCGTTTCGGTCAGGGATTCCCCTTTGGTGATTTTTTCCAACAGGCCGAACCGGGCCAGGCCGGTTATTTTGGTGCTGACAACGGCAATGCCCTGGTGCCGGGAGGCAAACTCAATGGCACGGATATTTTCATTCATCGTCAGGTTGAAATCTTCCTCGGTGGCTTTCCCCTCCGCGCCGTAGTCAAGCACTGAAAAAACGCCATTGCTGTACAACCGGTCAATGCTTGGCTGGGATTCCAGCAGGGTGGTGCCGCCGCAGAACTGCTCGAAGATGGTATTTTTAACGATGGCCTCAAAGAATGGGAGGCGCAGTTTCACCGCCACCATTGCCAGCTTCGAGCCAAGGCTGACCAATGTGGGGTTGTTCATCAGGCGGAACAGCCAGGCAGTTTTTTTGAGTTCTCTGTTGTTCTTGTCAGCAAAGGCGATTTCCGTGTTGGTGAAGTCCACCACAGGCGGGTCGGCGGCCCGGAATGCTTGTGCAAGTTTCTCCAGTTTGTCGAAGGAGGGCACGGGTTTCCCTACTTTCTTCATATTTATAATTTGGTCATTGCTGCGAATATCGGATTGATTGATGAAACTCGTTGGTTTTCAAACGGATAAATCCTGGTGATTTTTAAAAGCCACCAGGATTTATCCTTCTAAACAACTGAAAATTGACTACTGATTTGACCCGGTATTCGCATCAACAACGAATGTCCATTAGCCTTTTATTTATACGGTGCAAACAAATCCTCCAATTGCTTGGTATAGGCAGCATCGTTTTGGCCCCGTACTGCCCGCAAGATAAGCTCCTTTGTGTTCATGGCCAACTGGTAGTCCTGTTCAAAGTCGCCATTTTCACTGATCCATTTGCCGCCCAGCGAGGTGTAGAAGGCCAGTTGCTCGGCGGTGTGCTGGGCCAGGATGTCGAGGTGGGGCTTGGCTTTTTCGAGGCCGCCCGCCTGCAACAGCACGTTCAGCATCTGCATCGTGTTCCAATCGTAGGGGAAATTGTAATCTGGGAAGGCCGCCAGGTATTTTTCTATCAACTGGGCGGCTTTTTCCTTTTGCCCCTGATCGTTCAGGCGCCTGGCGGCTCGGAGTATGACCACGCGTATGCTTTGGATGCTGGGGCCGTAGCTCGTGTTGATGTAGGTCCGGTGGGTGTCAAAGTTGCCCCATTTGAATTTGTTCATCACGTTGTCATACACTTTTTCCGTGTCCACCCGGCCATAGCCATAGACGTAGAGGCCCTGCTCGCTTTGTGATTTGACGGGCACGATGCGCAGGCCAAGCCCTTCGAGTTGCATGTAGTCCTGGAGGCCGAGCATCTTTTCCGGGCGGCAGGTGACGGCAAAATAGACCGGCCGCTCATTGATATTGGAAGCCACCACATCGAGAATGGCCAGCTCGTCCTTGGTAATGTAGGAAAGCTCTGCCTGCCCCGTTTTGTGCAGGGGCAACTTGATAGGGATGTTGTTAACGACAGGCAGGCTATCTGCTGGGTTGTAGCCAAACAGGCTGCTTATTTTAGACATGTCTATGGGCATGTACAGCTTATCCGTTGGCAGGACGGCGTCAATGCGGTTGCCGGTTGGCCGGTCAACAGCCACTGCGGCAAGGGCATCGGTAGCGCTCATTTCCCCCTTATCCTTGGTAGATATGTAGTAAACGGCGTTCCGTTTTTTGCCCCGGTAAGCTTCTTTTGGGATGGTCAGATTGATGGGGGGCGAATCGTTGACTTTCCTCCGCAACAAATCAATGTACCAATCCACCTGGATGAGGCTGAGGTTCACTACCCGTACGTCCCGGCGGATGTTCTCCACCTCTTGTGCGTACCAAAGTGGGTAGGTATCGTTGTCGCCATAGGTGAAAATGATGGCGTTGGGCTGGCAGCTTTCGAGGAAATTGGAAGCATAGTCCCTTGCTCCGTAATGCCCGGCCCGGCTGTGGTCGTCCCAGTTTTGAGTACCCATGATAAGTGGCGCCGACAGTGCCAGTACGCTGCCCAGCGCCGCAGCACCTACTCCGCCTATCTTGCTTCTCAGCATGTCGAACACCCAAAGTGCGCCCATGCCTATCCAGATGCAAAAGGTGAAAAATGAGCCGACCAGCACGTAGTCCCGCTCGCGGGGCTCGTTGGGGGGCTGGTTGGAGTAGATGATGATGCCGATGCCGGTAATGACAAACAAGGCCAGCAGGCCAATAGCCTCTTCCCTTCTTTTTCGCAGGTGGAAAATAAGCCCCAGGATGCCAAAAATGAAGGGCAGGAAGAAATAGTGGTTTTTCGATTGGTCGTTTTTCATGTACTCGGGCAGCTTATCCTTGTTATAAAGCAAGGCCTCATCAATGAACTTGATGCCCGATTCCCAATGCCCGCTCTTTTTGTCCCAGGAATAGTAGCCCTGCTCGCCATTCTGCCGCCCGATGAAGTTCCAGGCGAAATAGCGCCAGTACATCCATCCCAGCTGATAGCGGAACAGGAACTTGAGGTTGTCGAAGAAGGTAGGCTCGCCGGCGGGCTTGTCCACCCAGGCCCGGTATTTTTCGGGCCTGTTTTGGGAGTCGTCGCCCATGCGGGGGAAGAGTTGTTTGTCGCTGTTATTGTATTTATAGGAAAGCTTCTCGTCCGTGATTTCGTAGCGGTCGCCCTCCGGTGTGGAAACCTGGCCATAACGTTCCTCCACCACATTGTCCACCGGGCGGGCATCGAAATTGGGGCCATAGAGCAGCGGGCGTTCGCCGTACTGCTCCCGGTTCACATAGGACAGCAGGCGGATAGGATCTGAAGGGCGGTTCATGTTGACCGGTGGGTCTGCCTGTGCCCGCACGATGATGACGCCAATGGTGGAAAAGCCCACCACCGACAACAGGGCGCTAAAGATGAGTACCTGGAGCAAGTGTCTGTCCGCCTTGCGCAACCCATAATAAAAAATGGCGCCTGCCACCGGGATCACGATGAAAGCCTTCCAAGTGAAAGCAAAAAAACTAAAGAAGACGGAAAGCCCCACCAGCCCGTAAAGGTCTGTTTTGCGCTCGTGGGAAGCATAGCGGATGCCAAAAAAGAAAAGACCTGCCAGCACCAGCAGCGTGGGCACCAGGCCTGAATGGAAAGGAAGCCCCAGCGTATTCACGGTGAAAAGCTCCATTCCCTCCCACAGTTGGGCGATGCCCGTGATGATGAGCGACTGCATGCCGACGATGATGGCCACGCCGATTCCGGCCGCTGCCAACATGCCTGTCAGCGTGTGGTTTTTATATTTTTTGAAATAATAAAACAAGGCCAGCGCAGGAAAGGTGAGCAAACTAAGCAGGTGGACGCCGATGGACAATGCCGCCGCATAAACGGTGAACACCAACCAACGGTCATTGGCAGGTTCATCGGGCAGGTGGTACCATTTTATCATGGCCCACATGGTGAGGCAGGTAAAAAAAGTGGACATGGCATATACCTCACCTTCCACTGCCGAAAACCAGACGGAGGTGGCGAAGGTCATGGCCAGGCCGGCCACAAGGCCGGCGCCCGCCAGGGCGAAGGTTTGGCCGCTGTCGGGCTGGCCTTCCCGGCCGGTAAGGGCCAGTTTGCCGAGGATGATGGTCACCCAACACAGGAACATGGCGCCAAAAGCCGTGCTGATGCCAGACATGAAATTGACGGCAAAGGCAATATTTTCAGGGTGGGCTGCCGTGTCGGTAAAAAGCTGGGCTACCCAAATGAAAATACGGCCTACAATCATAAACAACGGCGCTCCCGGAGGGTGAACGACCTCCATTTTATAGGCACCGAGGATAAATTCACCGCAATCCCAGAGGCTGCCCGTCGGTTCGGCAGACAGGTAATAGACAACGGCTGCAATGGCAAACACCAGCCAGCCGGTTATGTTGGTCACTGATTTGAAGGAATTCATGGACGCTTTTTAGTTGATTTTATGGATGCAAGCACAGGCCGTTTTAAATTGGTAACCGGTTGAAAATCAATTGAAAATGTTTTCATCGGCGGCAAAATTGAACCCTGCTTTTCCAAAGTTGCGCAAAAGTATAAAAAAACAGTTGGCAGAGGGCAGTTTGAGTGGCCTGTTTGCAACAGGTGGTCGAACAGCCTCCTGCCAACGGGTGGGTTATACACCGGGTGGGCGGAGAGGTTCAAAAGTGAGTGGGGCCGTACTTTTGGAAGTATAGTCCAAAGGGCGGCTGCCAGGCCGTGAAGGCTTTTTTATGAAAACTAAACTATTTGCCCGATGTTGCGGCGGTAATTGTCCAATGCCAAAGTGCACAAAACCCGGTGCTGCTGCGTTCATTAGCAGTTGGGATTTTTAAAAAAGTATGATACAGGATGAGGGAATTCTTTTCAGTAATACTCTGCGTGGCCCTTTTCGCCGCCTGCGAAAACGACATCAACGAGGTCAACAAGCTTTTTTCAAAAGATGAAACGCTGGTAGAAACGGCCACGGGCGTGGAGATGCTGTACAGCGATTCGGCTGTTTTGAAACTGCGCATCCTGACCCCAAAGCTGCTCCGCCATCTTGACAAAAGGGATCCCATGCAGGAGTTCCCCGAAGGATTGCAAATCGAGTTTTACGACAACAACGGCGATAAGGCCACCAGCCGCCTCTCTGCCAACTACGCCCAGAAGTTTGAAAACGACAACAAGTTTATCGTCCGGGACAGCGTGATCTGGAACGGCGGCAACGGCGAGCGCCTGGAAACCGAGGAGCTGATCTGGGAAGAAGAAAACGACAAGGTACACACCAATAAATTCGTCATCGTGCGCCGCCCGGATGAAATCATTTACGGGCACGGCTTCGAGTCCAACCAAAAATTTACGCAGTGGCGTATCCGGGCGATTGAGGGCAGGATCAAGAACAAGCTGTCGGATGATTTTAAAAATTGACGGCTGCTAAAATGAGGGCGTTTGAGGTTTTTTTGATAACTGCTGGGTTTGACGAATTTTTAAATTTTTTCAAACCTGGACTTGTAAATCCTGGCGCAACACCCATTTTTCCACGCCCAAAACAACCGCGGTGCCCAAGCTATATGCCACTAAATCTCCCCAATCGAAACCGGTGCCGATAATAGTACGTGCTACACTGGAATGCCCCAGGCCGAGCAGTTCGACCAACTGGAAATGCTGGCTAATCTCCACGGCAAAAGCAAACAGCAGCACAGATAAACCTGCCTTTAGCGGTGTTCCTCTCCAGATGGATTTCAAACAGCAATACAACAGGATGACGACGAGGAAATCGCCGGCATAAGGCCGGATGAACTTATCTTTCACATATAGTGCGATAAATAGCTCGATTAGAAAAAGCAGTACGGTTGCAGCAAAGTAGTTTTTGTGGAAGGCAAAGGTTTTTTTCATGGCGATGGTGTTGACCTCGAACTGTTTCGTTTGGCAGGAATCTTTTAACAATTATGGAGGATGTCAGGGATACAGCCTGGCCGTTTGAACGCCAGGCCTGCCGGGAGCTAAATTTTAATCCCAAAAGTTCATATCTCTTTCCCGCTTTGCTCATTACGACAAAGTTCCTATCCCTACCATTGGGTTTTTAAGTTGAATTGAATACCTGTTCCGAATGCCAGCCGAAATAACTGGGCTGTTTCCCACTACCTTTATATCCATTTTTTCCGGCGTTCAACTGAAAACCACTACTTTTACGCCCCCAAAAGATGGAGAATCTTTCAATTTAACTACATAGCGAACTATCAAAATCCTTGTAAAAATATGTTAAAGCAAACGACGAGCGGCAAACGGGTCAATTTTAAGGGCAACCCAAGAAAAGAGGAATTCATCCGGGAACTGCGCAGCAGGGTGGATGCTTATTTTACAGACAATAATATCAGCCGCTACGCCAACACAGAAATGGTCATCAAAACCATTTTTGCCATCTGCGCATGGGTGGCCACCTACACCCTGATCATGTCTGACACACTGAGCGGCAGCCCATTGTCGCTCTTTCTGGTGTACATGCTGCTGGGCTATGTGAATATTTTTATTGCCTTCAACATCATGCACGACTCTACCCACGACGCATATTCGGCCAATAAGAAGGTCAACAAAATACTGGGCTACAGCATGGACTTCATCGGCGGCAACCAATACCTTTTCCGCCGGATGCACGGTGCCCATCACGGCTACGTTAACATCCAGGGCATTGACGTGACGCTGGAAACGCACGGCCTGTTCCGCTTTACGCCCGACGAGCCCTGGCTGCCCAGGCACCGCTATCAGCATATTTATACTTTTATTTTGTATTCCCTGGCCATGCTGCAATGGGCGACCATGAAAGACTTTAAATGGTTTTTTGGCGAAGCCCACATCGGCAACCAAAAGCACATCAAGCATCCTTTCAGGGAATATGTCATCCTGTTGATTGGCAAATCAGTTTACTTCGGTCTGACGCTGGTGCTGCCCATGATCTTTTTATCGGCGGCCTGGTACACCGTACTGGGGGCCTGGGTCTTCATGCACATCCTGCCGGGCCTTACTTTCGCCCTTATTTTCCAGGTCACCCACGTTTATGAGGGCACCACCTATCCACAGCCCGACGAGGACGGCAACATTGACAACAACTACGCCCTGCACGTGCTGGAAACCACCGCTGACTTTTCCCGCCACAGCAGGCTCGGTTCCTGGCTCATGGGCGGCATCAATATCCACGTCATCCACCATATCCTGCCGCAGGTATGCCATGTTCATTACCCGGCACTCACGAAAATCCTGAAAAGTACCTGTGACGATTTCGGCATCGAGTACCAGGAAAACCCCAATTTCTGGGTGGCGCTGAAAAAACATTATAAAATGCTCAAGCACCTGAGCCAACCTGACGCCAAAGTGCCAAGGGTAGGAAAGAGTGCATTGATAGGCTTAGCACCAAACAGGCCTACCACGAGCTTAGAGGCTGTTTAAAACCCGCCCCAATCGGAAATCTCCCCATCAGGAAGGGGAAGGTGCCATAGGCCTCCCCGGCGGAGATGGTTTTGGTGTTCCCTGATTTTTCCATTGACAAGGATGAAATGGAGGGATGGTATTTTGAAAAATACTTCCTGCGCTCCTGATGCCCGTCAATCAAGGAAGGGCAATCTGTTTTCTGAAAAATCAGATCATGGTGGTCTTCAAAATCACCATAATCTAACCTCCTGAAAATCAACGAACTTAAAAAAGGAACCCGCCATTCGCATCATTAATCATTTACCCTCCCTTACTTAAAAAGCCAATTTTTCTAAAAAAACCAAAATTTCACCATCTTAGCCTCATGAAGCTGAGGCTGCACACCACTACCTTAACATTGAAAGAACCGTTCACCATTTCACGTGGTACCTACACCGAACGGAAAGCCCTCATCGTGGAACTGTCCATTGGTAACAAAAGCGGCTTTGGCGAGGCTTCCGAACATGCCTACTACGGCGTGGACATCGAAACCCTGGTGGCCAAGGCAACATCGCTCCGCCCACTCATCGAAAGCTATGCCCTCGATAATCCAGAGAATTTTTGGGAATTTCTAAATCTTCATCTCCAGGGTTTTTCCTTCCTTCAATGTGCTATTGACAATGCCGCCCACGACCTGTACGGAAAAATCTGCGGCCAACCCTGCCACCGCCTGTGGGGCCTGGAGCAAACTGTTTTACCGAAAACCAGCTACACCCTCACCATCGATTCGGTGGATAAAATGGTTGAAAAAGTCAAATCCCACAACTTCGATATCTACAAGGTAAAACTCGGCGTCCCCAACGACATGGACATCCTGAAAATCCTCCGAAAGCATACGGACGCCACCCTGCGGGTGGACGCCAATTGTGCCTGGACGGTGGAGGAAACCATCCGTAACTCCTTTATCATGAACGAACTCGGTGTAGAGTTCATGGAGCAGCCACTCAAAGCCGATGACTGGGAAGGCATGAAAGAGGTGTTCCAAAAATCAGCCCTGCCTGCCGTCGCCGACGAGGCCTGCCAAGGCGAGGCAGACATTGAAAAATGCGCCAACAGCTTCGACGGCATCAATATCAAACTCATGAAATGCGGCGGCCTCACGCCCGCGCTGCGCATGATTCGCCTTGCCCGTTTCAGCAAACTGAAAGTGATGTGCGGCTGCATGGTGGAAAGCACCATCGGTATTTCGGCAATCGCCCAACTGCTCCCCCTCCTTGATTATGTGGACATGGACGGCCCCCTGCTCATTAGTAATGATCCGGCAGCAGGGGCGAGAATACTGGCAGATGGCACAGTGGAGGTTCCAGATGGGCCAGGGCTGGGGATTACCATGTACTAAAAAGGGCTATATTCCCAACTTTACCATGCAATCTTACATACCCTGATAATTCTTCCCCCCTTTCCCCATCTTCCATATTGCCCCCTTCCTTTCTCTCCATCTTGCAACTGCTCCTCAAAATACTTCAACTGTCTGATTAAGTAACGATGAAAAAATAACTTCACCATTTTGATTTTGAAAACCCCAGCAATGGAAGGGTTTTTAAAAAATAATCCCGATTTCACATACGGCTTTTGCACCGAAATCGGCCATAAAACCCCAGTTCATTGACATTTTAGGATAACCATTTTGGTTCAAAAGTTAAAACCATTACCTTTTGTTCCAAAACTGAGAACATGATGCTATTGGTTGACTTTCCAAGTATTGTAAAGAAATACGCCCCGATTTTTGAGCATTGTTTCAGCCCGGAAGGCTATGAACATTTCAAGAAGGCCGTATCGGGGTTCATTGTCAGCGACAACAAGACCCTGGAGGCCATCAACCGGATGTTCATCCATTCCCCCCGACACCAGGCCAGTTTCAACAAATTCTTCAACCGCCAGAACTTTGACCTTGAAGAAATCAACCTTGTCCGGCTGGACATGCTCCAGGGCGGTGCCGGTACCTGCTTCAAGGAAAAGGGCGTGCTGAGTGTGGACAATAGCCTGCTGAAGCACTATGGCAGGCACTTCGACAATATCTACTATCATTTCGATTATGTCCACAAATGCTACCGTTGGGCGCACGACCTGGTCACGCTGCACTACAGCGACGACCTGACGGACTATCCTGTCTTGTACCGTATGTGGGAGCCGCCCGATTGGGAAGCCGTGGCCACTTACCTGCGTGGCCGGGGCTTTGTGATAAACGAACAGAAATGGGACAACAGACACAGCCAGCCCCAACAGTGGCGCAACTATATCCGTGCCCGCTACAAGGACGGCCGGAAGAAACACCCCGGTGTGGCCGGCATCTATAAGACCAAAAACCTCATCGCCCTTGAACTGCTGCGGAAGTTCCGTTCCATGTGCCCACAAGACAGCTTCCCTGTCGCCCTGGACACAGGCTTCACCTCTGCCGAACTGTGCGGGGCCATCAGCGGGGAACTTGGCCTGGATTACGTAGGTGCCCTGCGGGAGGATCAGTACGCCACCGACCGGGACAGTGGCAATGAGGTGCCGCTCAAAGAGCTTGTCAAGAAACTGCGGCAAGGGCCTTCCCCCCGCAACAACGTCCAAAAAACAGGCTTTACTTACAAAGGGGAAAAGCAGATATGCTATGCCTATTTTGCCAACCACCGTGTAAGGGGCTTCGATAAAAAACAACGGCTGGTCATCTCCTTCCTGCGGGAAGACCTGAGTGACCGGCCCACATTCACGGTCACCAACCGCCTGGACTGGCGTCCCAGTGGCATTCTGCGCATCCGCCGGCACAGATGGCCTGTTGAGACCTATCACCAGGAGGGCAAGGCCGAAGGGCTGGAAGGGTACCAGGTGCGAAACGAGAAGGCTATACAAACGTATGTCGCCTTTGTGGTCGTCGCATACTCCATGCTCAAATGTACAGTCCACGACTCTGGCCTCTTGTCAAGTATTCAACAGCGGCTCCAAACGGAGACGAACAGCACGCTGCCTTTCCTGCGGAGGCTGATGAAGGCCGAAGGGCTCGCCCTGCTCATCGAACACGTCTTTGTGATGATGAAAAAAGGGCAGTCAATGGAAAAAATATTCCAAGGCCTGGCACCATGTCTTGCCTACGTTTAGGAGTGCGGAGCGAACATGATTGGTCCACTTGGGATTCCTGGCAGCACAACACTGCCCGGGAAGCAGGATTGGTTATCCTGAAATATCAAAGAACTTGGGGGCTTTTGCCAGAAGTACTGCATTCTGAGCCGAATAACCGGCGTTGAGGCAGCGATTTTTTTCGGTGCAAAAGCCGTATATGAAATCGGGATTATTTTTCCTTCGATCCTAAACAGGAAATAAAAGCTGGCCCATTGGGTTCGTCCCTTGTCAACAACGCAGTCTTCCGGCCGCATTTAAGTTCATTCGTTCTATAAAACAAAAGTGGCTGCCCGATTGGTGCAGACAGCCACTTTTGATACTCGCTGCGGATCAATTGTTTCTGGTTAAAATAAGCTGGCTAGTTTTCTGCCTTGGCGGTTACAGGCCCGAGCGGCGGCACCGTTTTCAGGTAGGCCCATATCGCATCCAGCTCGGCATCGTCCAGCAAGGCAAATCGGGGCATAGCGGTGCTGAGTGCCCTGCCATCGGGGCGGATGCCGCTCGTGACGGCCATTTTAAATTGTTCATACGTCCACTGGCCAATGCCATGTTCCGGGTGCGGGGTCAGGTTGGGAGAAGTAATGATGTTAAAGTCCATATCATCCACAGGACTGCCCCCTCCAAAGTACCGCACCGAATTTTCTGGCACCAGCACGTCGTTGGTTTCAAAACTGCCGGAATGACATTCGTAGCACATGTAGTTCGAAGTAGCCAAATAGCGCCCGTAAGCAACTTTATTGGTGTTGGACGGGGCTTCAACGGCCTTCCCTTCATAGGTCATGGGTTTCAAGGCGCCAAACTTCATCAGTGCTTTGGCCAGCAGGGAATAATTGGTTGTGTGCACGGCTTCGGAAGCTTGCAAGGAAGGTGCATCGGACCGCAGGTAGGCAATCAGCGATCCGAGATCCTTGTCCGACATGGTCGGGAAGAGCATGAATGGGCCCAGGAATTTCCCGTCCCGCTTGATGCCTGTGCGGAGGAGGTAGGCCAGTTCGCCATCCGAGTAACGATTAAGGCCATTGGCGTGGTGGGTCAGGTTGCCGGCCCAAATCTCGCCGAAGTCGCTGTCGGGTTTGGTAAACATGCGGCCATCGAGCACACCGTTTTCACTGCGGTGGCAATAGGCACAAACAGTCTCTGCTATCTTCCGCCCTTTGGCAATGGAGAGGCTATCTTTGGGGACTTGGATATCAATCGCCTGAACAGGATAAGTGGGAAGGCTGCTTAAATTGACCCATGTAAGTACACCAGCGATCACCAATGCGAGAATGGTCAGGCCGACACCTGCGATTTTAATAAACTTCTTCATGGCAATGATTTTTTTTTATTTGAAATAGTTGAAAAAATGCACAATGCAAAGGTGGCCGGCGGCAGAACCTGCCGCTATCAAATTTGTCGCAGAGGTTTTAAAATTTGTGTCAAACCAGCAATTTTCAGGTGAGGGAACAGGGTGGGGGCCATTCGAAAAGACCAATTGGAGAAAAAAACAGGATGCGATGAAGCACCGGATTTTGGCAAATATCCACAGCCAAAATAGACGGTCAATATTGAGGGGTTTAGCGAAAGAGCCTTTTCTAAGGTTGCATAAGTTTCAGAAAAACGGCAAGGTATAGCTCACAGCACCCGCTCTACCAGCGTAAAGAAAGCAGGGTCTGAAAAAATAGCAGGTGCGCAGAATTATCTTTTATGAACTGTTTTAAAACCTACCACCGGAAAAAACCTTCAGGCTCCCCTCTCTTTAAAAGTTCTTCTTTAAAACCGGCATTTAGGTTTCAAAACAATTTCCCATCAGGGACAACTTGAATGGTATTACACCGCTTGGTTTTGAGCCAGGCAGGCAGCTTCGCCTTCCAATGCTACCTTCACCATTTTCAAAATCCTTACCTTCGCCGCCCGGTTTCAATTGGCAATAATCAAGAGGGTACGGTTCGCAGCCTCACCTCTCACCATCTCACATGTAATAAGGTGATCACCTACATCAAAGGCACGATTGCATTTAAAACCCCCACCTACATCGTCGTGGAGGCGGGCGGCATTGGCTACCATATCAACATCAGCCTGCACACCTATGCCAGGGTGGAGAAGTTGGAGCATATCAAGATTCTGACCTTTTACCACGTCAAGGAAGATGCCCACACGCTGTATGGTTTTGCCGAAGACGAAGAACGTACATTGTTCGTTCACCTGATTTCTGTATCCGGGGTCGGGCCATCTACGGCGCAGGTCATCCTGTCAACCATGAACCCCGACGAGATACGGGCCGCCATCATCGGCGAGAACGAAGCTGCGCTGCGCAAGGTGAAAGGTATAGGGAACAAGACGGCCAAGCAGATCATCCTCGACCTGAAGAGCAAAATGATAAAATCGGGGGGCGATACGACCATTCCGGCCTCCCCGGCGGACAATACGATGCGGCAGGAAGCGTTATCTGCCCTGTTGTCATTGCAGGTGAACAAAATCCAGGCGCAAAAGGCCCTGAACAAAGTGCTGCAGGAAAACCCCGGCATCGGCAGCGTGGAAGAGTTGATACGGCTGTCGCTGAAACAGTTAAACTGAACAAGAAGCGATGAGGTGTTTACAACTCATCACCTGTCCCGAAGTCATCGTTCCTCGATTTCAAAAGACTGTTAAATTCTTGCAGGCTGAAAAATCTCGTTGGCGATGGGCGTTTTGACATCACTGAAAAGCTGAAAAAAGGCATGGACTGACTGAAGATTGAATTATGCCTCATGGAAAAAACAGAGGATTATGGACTTTTTTTACGAATTGAATTTGATAAAACTTCTGCACTAGCCAACTATTCCATTACCTTTTCGTAAAACCCACATCTCTGCCGGGGGTGGCCCGATGGCCCTGCCTTTTCCCTTTTCCTTTATTTTCATGATTTGGATCAGTCTTTTTTTGAATAATCTTTTGACACAACCCAGACCAAGCAACTGAAATAAGGAAGACAAGGGCCGGTATTTTGATACCAGGAATAGCTGAAATTTATATTATTCTGAAAACCAAGACGTAGCGGCTAAATTTCAGGTTTCAAAAAATACCGGCCAGGCTTTGAAGTATTCTTTTTGTCTAATCATCATATGAAGAAGAGATTTTTACTAACTGGCTATGCGATTGTGTTCGGACTGGTGGCCTGGAACCTTGAACTGCGGGCGGGCACCAATTTTCCCGAAAACCCCTTTGCGCCTGAGTATGTGCTTGCCACGGGCGTTTCAGACCTTGCAGCAAGCGCTGTGGTACCTCCTTTGGCTTTCGTTCAAACCACCCAGGACACCATCCCGCTGAACGACCGGCAAGGGGATTTTCTGAACAACCCCTCCCCCAATCCTTTCGATTTGAAAGATCCCGCTTCCGTGGAGCAAAACGTGGAATACGATCCGGAAACCGGGCAGTACATCATCACCGAACGCATCGGGGACGACTACTTCCGCCCTCCTACTTACATGACTTTCGATGAGTACATGGAGTACCGGGCCAAGCAGCAGGAAAAGGAATATTTCGACCAACTTTCCGGCCTCGGCAGCGGCCTCGGCAGTACCGGTCGGCCCGACCCCATCGCCAAGGTGGATGTCAAGAACAAAATGCTGGATCGCCTCTTCGGCGGCACCGAAGTGGACATTAAACCCCAGGGCAACATTGACCTGACCTTTGGCGTGGATTATTCCAAAGTGCAAAACCCCAGTTTCACGGAAAGGCAGCAGCGCCAGGGCGGCTTCGACTTCGACATGGCCATCCAGATGAACGTGGAAGGCTCCATCGGTAAAAAGCTCCGCCTCTCCACCAACTACAATACCCAGGCGACCTTCGACTTCGACAACACCATGAAGCTGGACTACAACACGGACGCCTTCGGGGAAGACGACATCATCAAAAAAATCGAGGCAGGCAATGTGAGCCTGCCCCTGCGGGGTACCCTCATCCAGGGCAGCCAGAGCCTGTTCGGGATAAAAATGGAAACCCAGTGGGGCCGCCTGCGCCTCACCGGGGTAGCATCGCAGCAGAAATCGGAACGGGAGGAAATCACCCTCCAGGGCGGCAGCCAGTTCCAGGATTTCGTGGTGAACGCCGACGAATACGACGAAAACCGCCACTTCTTCCTGACCCACTACAACCGCAACAACTTCGAGGAAGCGCTATCGGAACTGCCTCAAATCAAGACCCTTTTCACCATCGAAAAAATACAAGTCTGGGTAACCGATCCACGTTATTCTACCGAAAACATCCGGGACATCGTGGCCATCGCCGACCTCGGCGAAACCGACAGCTTCACCAACCAGACCTTGGAATTAAAAGTACATCCGAGGGAATTCCGTGACCTCGACAATGAACTCCTGCCCGATAACTATGGCAACGCCATTTATGACATGATATTAGACGAACCCAGGACACGGGAAGTGGACAGGGTGGTGAACACGCTTAAAACACCCCCCTTCAATTTGCAGCAGGGCCGTGATTTCGAGAAGGTGACCGCCCGCCAGTTGTCGCCCACAGAATTTACCTATCACCCGAACCTCGGCTACATTTCGCTCAACGTGAACATTCAGCCAGACCAGGTGGTCGGCGTGGCGTTTGAATATTCTTATGGCGATTCGGTCTATCAAGTGGGCCAATTGGCCGAAGACGTGCCGCAAAACACCGACACCATTACGCAAAACGTCCTTTTTGTAAAAATGCTGAAAGCAACCATTCAGCCCGTGGATCTTCCAACCTGGGATCTGATGATGAAAAACATTTACAACATCGGAGCCTATAATGTGGCGAGGGAAGATTTCAAGCTCGACATATTTTACGATGACCCGGGCGAGGCCAAGAAGCGCTTCCTGCCTGTGACCAACCTGGCCGGCCAACCTTTGTTGAGGGTGTTCAACCTCGACAGGCTCAATGTACAAAATGACCCTCAGCCCGATGGTGTTTTCGACTTCGTAGAGGGTGTGACCATTAATACCCGCAACGGCCGCATTATATTCCCAAAATTGGAACCCTTTGGCAGGGGCCTTACCGATACGATGGATAACCCTGCCGACAAGATCAAGTTTGGCTTTCCGCAGCTTTATTCCAAAACATTGTTCAATGCGAGGGAGGATGCCGAGCAGAACCGTTTCACCATAGAAGGCAGTTACAAATCAAGTGTGTCTTCCGAGATTTCATTGGGCGCTTTCAATATCCCACCTGGCTCTGTCACCGTTTCCGCAGGTGGGCAACTGCTGGTGGAGGGGCGGGACTACGAGGTGGACTACAACATTGGCCGGGTGCGCATATTGAACGATGCCATCCTGAATGCCGGTGTACCGATCAAGGTTGGTTTTGAAGACAACACCCTCTTTGGTTTCCAGACCAAAACCATGCTGGGCCTTCGGGCGGATTACACAGTGAACAAGCACCTGACCATTGGCGGTACCTACCTCCACCTGTTCGAACGGCCGTTCACCCAAAAAGTAAACATCGGCGACGACCCCATCAACAACCAGATTTTCGGCCTCGACCTGAACTACAGCAACGAAGCCCCCTGGCTGACCAAACTGGTGGACAAGCTGCCGCTCTATTCCACCAAAGCACCTTCCAACATCACCTTCTCCGCCGAGACGGCGGCCCTGAAACCCGGCCACGCCCGTGCCATCAACGAAAACTCGGACGAGGACAGCGACAAGGGTGGTGTCATTTACATTGACGACTTCGAAGGCAGCGTGTCGTCGCTCGACCTGCGCACCCCCTACATCGGCTCCAATGGCTGGGTGATAGCCAGCGTGCCGCGCAACGATGATGAGAACAACAACCCCATGTTCCCGGAAGCAAACGGGGGCGGCACTTTGCCGGGCGTCAACAGGGGGAGGCTGAGTTGGTACCGAATAGACCCAACCTTCAACGGCGGGGACAACAACCCCTATACCATCAGCATCAGCCAAACGGAAATTTTCCCCAACTATACCCCTACCCAGCAATTTACGGACAACCGGGTACCCATTTTTGACATCCAATACGACCCGACCCAACGGGGGCCTTACAACTTCGACCCCGTTGGGGGGACGCAATATTCCGCCGGCCTGAACGAGTTGACCGGATCGCTCAATGAATCTGGGAAACGGTGGGGCGGCATCATGCGCTCCATGAATACCAACGACTTCCAATCTGCCAACATCGAGTTCGTCGAATTTTGGATGCTCAGTCCCTATCTCAACCCCTCCGGCGACGGGAGCGGCAACCCCGATGCTTCAAACGGGGCAATGGACGGCAATATTTACATGGAATTTGGCAATATCTCGGAAGACATTTTACCAGACTCCAGGAAATTTTTTGAAAACGGCCTGCCCGGGCCAAACACCCAGGGCCGCCGTGCGACCAATACCGTATGGGGGCGGGTGCCCCTCGGGCAGCAAATCACCAACGCCTTCGACGTGGATCCCGAAAACCGCCGGGCACAGGATGTGGGCCTGGACGGCCTCCCCGACTCGCTGGAGCAAACCAATTATGCAGACTACCTGACTTCCGTGCAAAACATCCAGGATCCTGCCACCCGCCAAGCCATCATAAACGACCCTTCCAACGACAACTTCAAACATTACAGGGACTACCCCGACGGCACCACTGTCCTTGAGCGGTACAGCCGGTTTTACGGCACGGAGGGCAATACACCGGAGAACAACAACTCCCAGTTCGTCACTTCTTCTACCCAGGTGCCCGATGCGGAGGACCTCGATGGCGACCGGACCCTGAACGAAACGGAAAGCTATTTTCAATATAAAATCCCCATCCAGTTCGACGGTACGAACGGCATTGCCGACAACCCCTTCATCACCGACGTGCTGCCAGTGAACAATGGGCAGCGGGTCTGGTACCGTTTCCGGGTACCCTTGAACCTGCTGGACGGTGACCCCAACTTCAAAAAAGTCGGCGGCATCCGTGACTTCCGCTCCATCCGTTTTATGCGGATGTACTTCAAGGATTTTGAAAAACCGATCAACTTCCGCTTCGCCACCCTGGAACTGGTGCGGAACCAATGGCGGCGCTATTCGCAGGATATTGAAGAAAACAACACCTGCATTGCAGCCTCTGTCCAAAATACAGCTTTCGATGTAAACGCTGTGAACATTGAGGAGAACAGCCAACGGACCCCTTTCAACTATGTCCTGCCTCCGGGCATCAGCCGCGAGCAGGCCCTGGGCGTCAACCTGAACGCCCTCCAAAACGAGCAAGCACTCTCTTTGAGGGTGTGCGACCTGCAGGATGGGGACTCCAAAGGTATTTTCAAAAACCTCAACCTGGATATGCGGGTGTTCAGTAAAATGAAAATGTTCGTCCATGCCGAGCGGGCAGATTGCGGCGGCGCCGGCCTGGAAGACGTGAAGGACAACGACATGTCAGTGTTCATCCGGATTGGGAGCGACTTTAAGAACAACTTTTACGAATACGAGCTCCCGTTGAAAATATCAGACGAAAACTCTGGCATCCCGTTCAACGACGACCGCTTCCAGCGGGTGGTCTGGCCCAAAGAAAACGAGATCAGCATTGATTTCGACTTGCTGAAGCAAATGAAAATTGACCGGAACAGCCCCAACGGCGGCGGGGCCATTGGCGATGTGTGGCCAGAAGGTGGCTACACCGACCCGAACAACCCCAATGCCAAGCTGCGCATCCGGGGCAACCCCAACCTGGGGTTGGTTAAGTCGATCATGATCGGTGTGCGCAATCCTTTGGACAATGAGGATTGCACTGGGCGTGAAAAAAGCATTGAAATCTGGGTGAACGAACTCCGGGTATTCGGGCTCGACGAGCGCGGCGGGGTGGCCGGCACGGCCCGGTTGGACATGCAGATAGCCGACCTGGCGGGTTTGTCGCTCTCTACCAAAGCAACCAGCATTGGCTATGGGGCGCTCGACCAGCAACTGGCAGAACGGCAGCGGGAAAGCATCACCCAGTACGACATTGCGACCAACGTGCAGTTGGATAAGTTCCTGCCGGAAAAACTGGGACTGCGCATCCCCTTCTACTTCCAGTATTCCAACGAAACCCGTACCCCCCAGTTCGATCCCTACGATCTGGACATCGAGCTGAAGGACAAGCTGAACGACAACGACCTCTCCTCCTCCCAACGGGACTCCATCAAGCGGAATGCCCAGTACGTCACCACTATCAAAAGCTACAATTTCACCAACGTCAGGAAAGAGCGCACCAACACACAGGCCAAGCCCATGCCATGGGATATTTCCAATTTCAGCCTTACTTATGCTTTTGATGAAACCAACCGAAGGGATCCCGTCATTGAAAGCGACAGGGTCACCCGGCGAAGGGGGGCGCTTGACTACACCTACACCCGGCAGGTGAAATACATTGAGCCTTTTAAAAAGGTCATCAAGAACGACAAGTACCTGAAATTTATCAAGGAACTAAACCTGAACCCCCTGCCCAACTCGTTCAGTTTCAGCACCGATCTCGACCGGCGTTTCAACACCACGAGTTACCGTTTTACCGATGGGTTAGATCCAATTTATACTACTTATTACAACAAACAATTCCTGTGGAACCGAAACTACGACCTGCAATGGGATATTGCCAGGAATCTTAAATTCCAGTTCAACGCCGACAACCGTTCCGTGATTGACGAGCCGGATGAAACGAAATTGGCTGAACGTTCTAAAAGGGATTCTAACGATCCGTGGTATGTTGCCGATGTTAATCAAACCCGTCGGGACTCTATCTGGAGCAACATCAAGCGGTTCGGCAGGCCAAAGGGCTACCAGCACTCCATGAACCTGACCTATACCGTACCGCTCAAGAACTTCCCCTTTCTGGATTGGGTGAACCTGAAGGCAAGCTACCGGGCCAACTATGCCTGGGATGCCGCCAGCCTCTCCCCCAGCGCACAGCGCCTGGGCAACATCATCCGCAATGGCCAGAGCCGCCAGATCAACGGCGACTTGGATTTTGAAAAGCTGTACAACTATTCTGGTTTTTTGAAAAAAATCAACTCCAAGCCCCGGCCGGACAGGGGGGGCAACCAGCGGGGCAACAACCCGAACGACCGTAGCGGAAGAGGTGGAAAAGACTCGAAGGATAGCGCACCGGATGCCGGAGCGGACAAGGACAAAAAGGATGCAAAAGATAAAAAGAAAGGGGATGGCGAACCCGGCAAATTGACACGGGCGCTTATACGGCCCCTGATGGCCATCCGAAAGGCAAGGGCTACCTACCAGGAGGATTACTCCACCGTAGTACCGGGCTATTTGAACGACAGCGAGATACTGGGCATGAACAACTTTGATTCGCCAGGCTGGGACTTCATTGCAGGCTGGCAACCCAATATCAAGCAGCAGGATTATTACACCAGCAAAGACTGGCTCTACTCGAACTGGACCTGGATAACCGGGGACCAACTGCTCAACCAGCCTGTTACCCAAAATTACTCCCAAACGCTGGATCTCAAAGTGACCGTGGAGCCGCTCCCCGACCTGCGGATCGACATAGAGGGCAACCGCAACAAGACGGAAAACCACAGCGAGTTTTTCCGGCGGGACACCATCTTCAATACAGAAGAAGAACGCTTCCAGGAGGAGTGGAAGCACTTGATCCCCAAACAGTTCGGCTCCTACACCATGTCCTACATGGCCATCAACACCTTGTTCAATGATGACCTGACCGGGCTGTTCAACGAATTCAGTGGCAACCGGGTGATCATTGCCAGGCGGCTCGGAACGGGCACTCACGAGGATCCGATACAGGCTGCACAAGGCTACCCCCAAGGCTATGGTCGTTCTCAGCAGAATGTGGTCATCCCAGCCTTCATTGCTGCCTACACAGGACAGGATCCCAACACGATAAAAATCAGCGACAATTACATCAACGATATCGTGATCAAATCCATACCGAGGCCCAATTGGCGGCTCACCTACAACTTGTCGAAACTGAAACCGCTCAGCGATATTTTCCAGAGTTTCACCATCAACCACGGCTACAAAGGTACCCTGACCGTCAACTCCTTCAACACGAACCTGCAGTACAGTTTCGAGGCACCGACCTCCAACCGCAACCAATCTACCCTGGATTATTACACCCGGGTGGAAGTGCCGGACTTGGTCATCCAGGAATCTTTCAGTCCGCTGATTGGGGCCGATATGCGCCTGAAGAACGACATTTCGCTGAAAGCGGAGTATAAAACGAGCAGGACCCTGCGCCTGGAAATGATAGCCAGCCGCCTCCACGAGACCAAGGGGACCGAACTGACCATCGGGGCCGGCTACAAGCTCAAGGAGGTGAAGTTCGCCTTTTTGGCCCCCAAGAAGAAAAAGAAGGCCAAGCCCAAAAAGGACGCCCCGCCCTCGACCAACCGACCCGGCGCACGGGCAGGGCAAAACAATGCCGGCGACCTGGATATCACCTTCGACTTTTCCCTGCGGGACGACATCACGACCATCCACGAACTGGAGACCGACCTGGAAGAGCCCAGCCGGGGCAACCGTACCCTGAGTATTTTGCCGCAGGCCACCTACCAGTTGAACAAGCAACTGTCCATCCGCCTGTTCTTCGACTACCGCCGCAACGTGCCGAAAACCTCGCAGGGTTTCCCTACGACGAACATCCGAAGTGGTGTGACGATACGCTTCACCTTGTAATACAACAAACCCTGGTGTGACTTTCAGCACACTTCTTTCAAAAAGCCCTGGGTTGCAATGCCCAGGGCTTTTTGTTTGCCTAATTTTCAGCAACTTTGCGTAAATCCAGGGAAGGGGTTTTCCGAAAAACTGTATTTAACCGCATCCCCGACCAATTCCCCAATTTACTAATTCACCAATTCCCAGCCCATGCTGTACGACAACCACGGAAGGCACGTCAACTACCTCCGGCTCGCCGTCACCGACCGCTGCAACCTCCGTTGCTTTTACTGTATGCCGGAGGAAGGGATTGACTACGTTCCAAAGGAAGCGTTGATGAGCTACGAGGAAATGCTGCGCATTGTGCGGCTATTGGCGGGCATGGGCATCGAAAAAGTGCGCATCACGGGCGGCGAGCCTTTCGTGCGGAAGGACATGATGGACTTCCTGCGAGCGCTGAGCCAGATGGCGGGCTTGCGCCAGATCAATATTACAACCAACGGTACACTGACTGCACCGCTCGTACCTGAACTGAAAAAAATGGGCATCCGCTCTGTCAACCTCAGCATTGATACCCTTGACAAGGAGCGTTTTTTCCAAATCACCCGGCGGGACGAGTTCGGCAAGGTGATGCAGACGTTGGAGGCTTTGTTGAAACATGGCATTTCCACCAAAATAAACGCCGTGGTGATGGAGGGGAAAAACGAGGCCGACCTGCTACCCCTTGCCATGCTGACCAAAGACAGCCCCGTTGACGTGCGTTACATCGAGGAGATGCCTTTCAATGGCGAGGGGGCGCACTATCAAAAATTGTGGTGGGACCACCGGCGTATTTTGGAAAAGCTGAAAGAACATTTTCCCAGCATAGAGAAACTGCCCGACCCGCCAGCCTCCACTTCGTCCAATTACAAAATCCCCGGGCATCAGGGAACGGTGGGAATCATCGCTGCCTACAGCCGCACCTTTTGCGGCACCTGCAACCGCCTGCGCCTCACGCCACAGGGCCAGCTAAAGACATGCCTGTACGATCGGGGCGTTTTCAACATAAAAGATCTGATGCGGGAAGGTGCCAGCGATGACCAGGTAAGGACTGTATTTCTCGACGCTTTGGGCAACCGGGCAAAGGATGGTTTTGAAGCAGAAAAAAGGCGTTTTCAATTTCCGGTTTCGGAGTCTATGGCAACCATTGGCGGGTAATATTTTGCCAATCCCCCTACTTCCCAATCCTCTTCACCATCCTGTCCTCTACCTTTCGGAGCAAATGTTTGGGCGTTAGCGCCCGCCAATTGAGGTCGTTGTAACGTTCGCCGAAATTCACATAGAATTGGAGTTGGACATCCCGCATTTCTTCCTCCACATGGGGCAGCAGGTTGAGCATGCAAATCCAGCCGCCTTCGTCCTTCACATCGTCGTACCATTCTTCGTAGTAGCAGTCGTCGGAGCTGTGGAAGTTCAGCACGTTCTCGGCAATGATGATAAACTTGTTGATACCGTGCTGCATGAACTCGTCGGCCACGTCCCGTTTGAGGAACATCACGTCGTTGTGGAGGCAGTCGTTCCATTCGCCGAGCATCTCGAAAATGGCAAAGCCCCGGTCGTAGTCGGCGAACAGCACCTTCATGTAGAGCGTCTGCGAACCAAACTCGTCCCATTGCGGGTGGATGAAGTAGTTGTATATTTTCTGGGTATAGTAAAACTCGTCATAGACCCGCCCGTAGAACGGCGAGTTCTTGTCTTCGGCGGATTCGTATTCGTCACGCCAGCGGTGGTATGGTTCGATGTCGTGCATCTGCAAAAGATGTGTTTAGGTATTTGGGTGTTCAGGTGTTTTTGGGCTTGAGTATCTGGTTGGAAGTTTGGCCCAAATCCAAAGAAGTTCCATAACCATTTTACCGGGGTGATTGTTTAGGCAGTTGACCCTTGGAACTATAGGTCAAAATTAGGCGGCAGCCCGGTTTTTTTGACTTTGCATGGCAAAAAAAATTATGCGGAAAATAGTCTTGACCGGCCCGGAAAGCACGGGGAAAACGACCCTGGCAAAACAACTTGCCGGTCATTTCGGCGCACAATGGGTGCCGGAATATGCGCGGGAATACCTTGAAAGTTTAGGTCGAAAATATGTTCAGGATGATTTGATTGAAATTGCCAAGGGTCAAATCGCTAAGGAAGACTTTTTTGCCCAAGGAAATAGCCGCTTTATACTTTGTGACACCAGCTTGGAGGTCATCCAAATCTGGTCCAAAGTTGTATTTGGAAATTGTGCTCCCTGGATAACGGAGCAGTTGAAAATGCGCCAGCCCGATCTTTATCTTTTGTGCCAGCCCGATCTGCCCTGGGCTCCCGACCCGCTTCGGGAAAACCCAAACGACCGTGATGTTTTGTACACCATTTACCAACAAGAACTGGCAGCTTTAGGCACAGATTTTATCCAAATCAACGGCATCGGGAATGAGCGGTTTGATAAAGCCGCTGCCGAAATTGAAAAATTCATAAACCAGTAACCTATGCCTGTCAAAACCTCACATCTCACCCCTCAGCCCTCACCTCTTCTGTTGTTCGATGGCGTGTGCAACCTCTGCAACGCCTCTGTGCAGTGGGTAATAAAACACGACCCGGACGGCATTTTCCGCTTTGCTTCCCTGCAATCGGACACTGGGAAAGCCATGCTGCAACGTTTCAACCTGCCGGTTGGCGAACTGAACACGGTGGTTTTGGTGGATGGTGGAAAAGCCTACACCCGTTCCGATGTGCCGCTAAGGATTTTTAAGAAACTGGGTGGCGGGTGGTCAGCGTTTGCAGTGTTTGCTATTGTTCCAAAATCCATCAGGGATGCCGTGTATGATTGGATAGCGAAGAACAGGTACCGGTGGTTTGGCAAAAAAGACGAGTGCTGGCTGCCGACGCCAGAGTTGAGGGCGAGGTTTTTAGGGTAGAAGTCTTATTTTCGCCGCTCGTTTTTAAAAACCACAATATGAAACGTACTGAAATAGATGCCATACTGAAACAGCCCCAAATCGGGGCCACCGTAAAAGTGATGGGCTGGGTGCGCTCCTTCCGGGCCAACCGCTTCATCGCCCTGTACGACGGCTCCTCGTTCAACACCCTGCAAGTAGTGGTGGATTTTGAGAAATACGACGAGGAGTTTTTGAAAAAAATCAGCTTCCACTCCTGCATTGCCGTCACCGGCCAACTGGTCGAATCGCAGGGCGCCGGGCAGGCCGTGGAACTGATGGCCGAAAACATCGAACTGCTCGGCGGCAACAACCCCGAAGAATACGTGCTCCAACCCAAGCACATGACCATGGAATACCTGCGGGAGAAGGCGCATTTCCGTATGCGGACGCAAACCTTCAGCGCTGTGTTCCGCATCCGCCATGCCGTTGCCTTTGCCGTCCACAAATACTTCAACGACCGGGGATACTACTACATGCACACGCCCATCATTACGGGCAGCGACGCTGAGGGCGCCGGGGAAATGTTCCAGGTGACCACCCTCGACGTGGGCAACCCGCCCCGCACCGAGAATGGCCACATCAACTGGAAGGAAGACTTTTTTGGAAAAAGCACCAACCTGACCGTCTCCGGCCAGTTGCAGGGTGAGATAGCGGCGCTGGCGCTCGGCAAGATTTACACCTTCGGTCCCACCTTCCGGGCCGAAAAATCCTTCACGCCCCGACATCTCGCCGAGTTCTGGATGATAGAGCCGGAGGTCGCCTTTTTCGACATCTATGACAACATGGATCTGGCCGAGGATTTTGTAAAATACCTCATCAACCACATCCTCGAAAACTACCCGGACGACCTGGCCTTCCTCGACAAACGCATCAAGGACGCTGAGAAAAACATGAAGCAGGAGGAGCGCCGACCGATGGGCCTCATTGACATGCTCCGCTTCGTGGTGGACAATGACTTCGAGCGCATCACCTACACCGAGGCCGTCAACATCCTACGCAATTCCAATCCTTATAAAAAAGGCAAGTTCCAGTTCCCGGTAGAGTGGGGCAGCGACCTCCAGTCGGAGCACGAGCGCTATTTGGTGGAAAAACATTTCCAAAAGCCCGTCGTGGTACGGGATTATCCAAAAGTCATCAAGGCATTTTACATGCGGGAAAACGACGGCACGGAGCCTGGCAAAGAAACCGTCGCTGCCATGGACATCCTTTTCCCCTACATCGGCGAGGTGATAGGCGGCTCGCAGCGGGAGGAGCGCCACGACAAACTGCTGGAACGCATCCATGCACAGGGCATCCACGAGGAGGAACTTTGGTGGTACCTGGAACTCCGGAAATTTGGCGGCTGCCCCCACGCAGGCTTCGGCCTCGGCTTCGAGCGGATGGTGCAGTTCATCACGGGGATGGGGAACATCAGGGACGTGATCCCATTTCCGAGGGCGGCGGGCAGTGCGGAGTTTTAAAAAAAAGAAGTTGAGTAAAAATGCAGGCACGGTCAAGCCAATGCTTATTCTGTGATGTTTATCGTTGCCCGCAACACCTTGCTTTGCTACCTTGTAGCTCTTTTTAAAACCCAATGACCTGATTTTAAATTAAACACTACTTTCAATCCTTAACCAATGAACAGAGATTTTTTAAAAAAACTCAACCTCAAGAGCAGCAACGCCGGTACCAGCACGGGCCTGGAAGATGTAAAATCCAGCAAATACATCCAGTCCTATTCTCCGGTGGACGGTGAGCTGATAGGCAGCGTGAGCCAGACAACACAGGAGCAGTACGAGTCCGTCATCCAGCAGGCACAGGCTGCCTTCCTCACCTGGCGGGAAATCCCTGCCCCCAAACGTGGTGAAATTGTGCGCCAGTACGGCGAGGAACTCCGCAAATACAAAGACCCGCTGGGCCGCCTGGTGAGCTATGAAATGGGCAAGAGCCTTCAGGAAGGCTTCGGAGAAGTGCAGGAAATGATTGACATCTGCGACTTCGCCGTGGGCCTCAGCCGCCAGCTGTACGGCCTCACCATGCACTCCGAGCGCCCGCACCACCGCATGTACGAACAGTGGCACCCGCTCGGCATCGTTGGCATCATCAGCGCCTTCAACTTCCCGGTAGCCGTGTGGTCGTGGAACGCCATGCTCGCCCTTGTCTGTGGCGACGTGTGCGTGTGGAAGCCCTCCGAAAAAGCGCCCCTGTGCGGGGTGGCCTGCCAGCACATTTTCAAAAAAGTGCTGAAGGCCAACAACGTGCCCGAAGGTGTCGTCTGCCTCGTCAATGGTGACTACAAGGTGGGCGAATACATGACCAAAGATGCCCGTGTGCCGCTCATCTCCGCCACCGGCAGTACCCGCATGGGCAAGATAGTCGGGCAGGCCGTCGCCGCACGCTTGGGCCGCAGCCTGCTCGAACTGGGCGGCAACAACGCCATCATCGTCACCCCCAGTGCCGACCTGAACGTGGTGCTTACCGGGGCGCTCTTCGGAGCCGTGGGCACCTGTGGCCAGCGCTGCACCAGTACCCGCCGCCTCATCATCCACGAAAGTATTTTTGGCGAAGTGAAAAAGAAAATGGCCGCTGCCTACAAGCAGCTACGCATCGGTGACCCCCTCGACCAGCACAACCATGTCGGCCCGCTCATTGACCAGGACGCCGTAGGTGCCTACCTCCGTGCCATTGAGCAGTTGAAGGAGCAAGGTGGGAAATTCCTCGTTGAAGGAGGTGTGCTGGAAGGCAAGGGCTACGAAAGTAGCTGCTATGTAAAACCTTGCATTGCCGAGGCCAGGCCGGATATGGCCATCGTTCAGCACGAGACTTTTGCCCCCATCCTTTATTTGCTGAAATACAAGGATATGGATGAGGCCATCGCCATCCAGAACGGTGTGCCACAGGGACTCTCTTCTGCCATCATGACCAACGACATGCGGGAGGCGGAAAAATTCCTTTCTGTTGCCGGCTCCGACTGCGGCATCGCCAATGTGAACATCGGCACGAGCGGTGCGGAAATAGGCGGTGCCTTTGGCGGCGAGAAGGAAACGGGCGGTGGCCGTGAGAGTGGCAGCGATGCCTGGAAAGCCTACATGCGCCGCCAGACCAACACCATCAATTACAGCAAGGATGTGCCTTTGGCACAAGGGATCAAGTTTGATTTGGGGTGATGGCGGTTTTTGAAGTTTGAAATTGGGAAATTCAGGAATTGGGGATCTGTAGTCAGAAACAGGCCCCTGAGAGAATTTCTCAATTTCTCCATTTCCAATTTCCCGCCCATCCTCCAGTTTTCATTGGTAAAACAAGCAGCTATGCCCTCCGGCCCTCCCCCGCCTTTCAGTTGCAGCTACTCGCCCAACCTGCCAGAATTGTTGGCCCAACTCCGCTGCACCATTGCCCTCAGCACTTTCCAAGCCGGAAAGGTCATTTTCGTTTGCCCAAAAGACGATGAAACCCTCGCCCAGTTACCCCGCAACTTTGCAAAACCGATGGGCATCGCCTTGAATGGCGATAAAATGGCCATTGCCTGCCTGGAGGAAGTGCTGGTACTGGCCAACTCGCCTGAACTGGCCGTTCACTATCCCAAAAGGCCCAACACCTACGATGCCCTGTTCCTGCCACGCACCACCTACCATACCGGGCAACTCGACCTCCACGACCTGGATTGGGGCGACGGTGACCAACTCTTCGCCGTAAATACCTCTTATTCCTGCATTGTTCAGATAGGCGAAAACCGCAGCTTTACCCCCGTTTGGCAACCTCCTTTTATTTCCAAACTGGCACCCGACGACCGGTGCCACCTCAATGGCATGGCCCTGTCGGAAGGCAGGCCAAAATATGCCACCGCATTTAGTACAACGGACGTTCCCCGGGGTTGGCGGAAGGACCTGGCCGGCGGCGTTGTTATGGAGATGGGGACGAACGAGATGGTGGCCCGGCATCTGCCCATGCCCCACTCGCCAAGGCTGTTCGATGGCGGATTGTACTTGTTGCTTTCCGCCAGCGGAGAACTGGTGAAAATGGACGCCGCTACCGGTAAATACGATGTGGTGGCCCGCCTGAACGGTTTTGCACGGGGCCTTTGCAAATATGGCGATTATGTGTTCGTGGGCCTTTCAAAGTTGCGGAAGCGCAGCGCTGCTTTTGACAATTTCAAAATAACAGGCGACACATGGCAGGCTGGAGTCGCTATCGTCCATTTGCCAACCGGCGAGCTATTTGGGGAAATTCTATATCATGGTGCTTTGGACGAAATTTATGACGTCCAAATCATCCCGAACTACCTTCGACCGGGCATTTTGAACAAGGAAAAACCGGAATACAAACTTGCGATAACAGCACCGGGGCTGGCACATTGGGCGAAGCCGGAAGGGCAGCAGGTGGGCAGGCAAGTGCAGATTGAGGAAGTTAAACTGGATAAGCAATGACACTCGAAATCATAAGCCCAGTTTGAAACATATTTGTTGCCTGGAAGAATTTAATTACCCCCTCCCATCATCATTTAGGCCTTTCTTTTTGTCTGTTTGGGCAGGGACCTGTTTTCCATCCTTCTTCTCTTGTTTTGCAGGTTTCAAATCACTTTTGCCGTCTTGTGTTTTTGTTTCCTCTATTTTTTCTTCCTCCTTGGTTTTGGGAGGTTCTGCTGCCGGTGGCTGCCAGTCGTGCGCCAGCCTAAAACCTATGGCATTATATCGGTAGGAAGGTAGTTTTTTATTGCGTACGGCAATCCGGCAATCGGGTTCAAGGCTGTTCCAGGAGCCGCCCCGGATGGGCCTGAAGATGTCTTTTGGGTCTATTTTGGCGGTGTCTTGTGCCACTTTGTAATAGGCAAACGCATCACTGCACCACTCCCATACGTTGCCGCTCATGTCGTAGAGGCCCAGTTCATTGGGCTCTTTCTGGCCGACAGCATGGGGCCTGTTTTGGTTTTTTTCATTGGAATACCATCCAACCTCTTCCAGCAGGTTGCTTCCGGCATACCTGGTCATTTCAGAAACATTGCCCCCCCTGGCGGCAAATTCCCATTCCGCCTCTGTCGGCAGGCGGTATTTCCTGCCCGTCAGCTTGTTCAGTGTTTCGATGAAAAGGGTTACGTCGTCCCACCGGACACTTTCAACCGGGCATTGGTCGCAGCCCTGGAAATAGCTGGGATCGGTTTTCATCACGACCAGCCAGTCTATCTGCCTTATTTCGTAGCGGGCCAGGTAAAAGGTGCCGACTTCCTCTTTGTGGATCGGCAGTTCTGTATCCAAACAAATTCCGTCCCGGTTGGCATCGCAGCCCATCATGAATGAGCCGCTGTCCACGCGCACCATATTGAGTTCAAGGCTCTGCAGGGCCTTGGGCAATTTGATGGAATCAGCCAGCGGCGGCAGGGTGTCCCGTGGGGCTGTTTTCAAGGTATTTGCGGCTGCCTGGAAGCAATGGAGCAGTATTATTGTAAGGGTTGCGAGCGATTGCAGGCAGATCGTTTCAATTTGCCTTGAGCAAGGTTGGAAAGTAAAAGAAGGGCTTTTTTTTATGGGCATGGCAGGCTGTTTCATTTGAAAAAATGGGTCGAGCAATATCTGCAAAAGTTTTGACTTTAACTGAAATACAAAAGGCGGTATTGTAAAAACACCGCCTTCTGAACCAAGGATGGTTATGGAAAGGCTACGGCTTTATCTTCCCCTGTGCCTTTTGCATCGGGTTTAGCTTTTCCTCTTCCTTGTTTTGCACATACACCTTGAACAGCTTTGGAGATGATGGCATGGGCGCCGTGTTATTTTTTACATCTACATCCGCCGTTTCCCGGTAGGGGTCGAGTGTGACCGATTTTACGGGTTTGTCTTTTACAAAAACCTTGGTGACTTTGTACTCGTCCTTGCGCCAGATTTCAGCGGGGATGCGCTCCACTTCTTTTGTACCGTCGTTGAAAGTCCATTCCAGGATGATGGGCATCACGAGGCCGCCCTTGTTGCTGAAGTGCAGTTCGTAGTAGTTCTTTTTGCCAAACTTCTCTTCTTTCTCCTTTTTGGTAAATGTGGAATCGTACAAGAAAACTTTGGTCGTCTGCACCGAATCAGCCGTTTCCCAGGGGCGGTAGGTGGTGTAGAAATCCACCAGTTTGGGGTCTTGCTCCACGGCGAAGGCCATGCCCGATTCCCGGTTGCGCTTTCTGGAAATATCTTCAAAAGGCTCTTCTTTTTTGTCCGTTCGGGTGATGGTCTTTTTTTCGGGATCGTTGTTCAAATCTGCCTTCATCCAGGCGATGCTGTCCAGCGAGATGTCCACTTTTTCGATGGAGTAAAACCAGCCTTTCCAAAACCAGTCGAGGTCAACGCCGCTGGCATCTTCCATGGTACGGAAAAAGTCGGCGGGGGTGGGGTGCTTGAAGGCCCAGCGTTTGCAATACTCCTTGAAGGCATAGTCAAAAAGCTCCCGGCCCATGATGGTCTCGCGCAGGATGTTGAGGCCAGTGGCGGGCTTGGCATAAGCGTTCAGGCCGAAGTGGACGATGTTCTCGCTGTTGGTCATGATGGGTTCCAGGGAGTCAGGGGACATGGCCATGTAGTCCACAATTTTGGGGGCCGGTCCCCGCCGCTGATCCCATTGGTTGTCGAACTCCGACTGGGCGAGGAACTGCACAAAAGTGTTTATGCCCTCGTCCATCCAACTCCATTGCCGCTCATCGCTGTTGATGATCATGGGGAAATAGTTGTGCCCCACTTCGTGCGTAATAACGCCGATAGCGCCGTTTTTCATTTGTTCCGTGTAGGTGCCGTCTTCTTCCGCCCGGCCAAAGTTGAAGCAGATCATCGGGTACTCCATGCCGCTGGAAGCTTCCACAGAAATAGCCGTGGGATAAGGGTAAGGGATGGAATATTTGGAATAAGTTTTCAACGTGTGCGCCACCACTTTCGTGGAGTATTTGCTGTAAATGGGGTAGGCTTCCTTGGCGTAATAGCTCATGCACATGGCCTTTTTGCCGTCCTCGTTGTAGTGCGGCATGGCGTCCCAGACGAACTTTCGGCTGGCGCCCCAGGCGAAGTCCCGCACGTTTTCGGCCTTGTAAACCCAGGTCTTGGTCGTTGTGCTTTTCTTGCTTTGCTCGTTCTTTTTGGCTTCGTCCAGCGTTACGATTTCGAGAGGTTCCTTGGCAGTTTGTGCCTGCTGCCAGCGCTTGTATTGGGTAGGGGTCAACATTTTCTCATAGTTTTGGCACACGCCCGTGGAGGCCACCACGTAGTCGTCCGGCAAGGTCATTCTTACCTGAAAATCGCCAAACGTGAGCGCAAACTCGCCCCGGCCCGTGAACTGGTGGTTTTGCCAGCCTGTCACGTCGCTATACACACAGAGCCTCGGATACCACTGGCTGATGGTGAAAATATAGTTTCCGTCTTTTTCAAAATACTCATAGCCGCCGCGCCCCCAGGGGCCGTTGATGCGATCCACGAGCTTGTAGTTCCATTTCACTTTGAAGGAAAAAGTCTCGCCCGGTTTCAGTTTGGTGGGCAGTTCCACCCGCATCATAGTTTGGTTGATGGTGTATTTCAGCGGCTTGCCGTTGGCATCGGTCAAAGCTTCGATGTTGTGGCCGTACTCCGTGAGGTCTTTCCATTGCTCCATCATGTAGAGTGCGCGGGCGTTCATCACTTCTTCCATCGAGCTCCCGTTGAAATGGTGCATGTCGTTGTGGCCCTGGTGCTGGTTCTCGTCCAGTTGCAGCCAGAGGTAGTCGAGGGTATTCGGCGACTGGTTGTGGTAGGTAATGAGTTCCTCACCGGACAGGCGCTGCTCCTCGGTGTTGAGGGTGCAGGTGATGTCGTAGTCGCACTTCTGCTGCCAGTATTGCGGGCCGGGTGCGCCGTCCACGCCCCTGTATGGGGTCGGGTCGGGGAGCGCCTCGCCGAGCTGCTCGAATTTATTGCCGTGGTTGGAGGTGGTTTGGGCGGAAAGGGTGCCTGCCAAGAAGAGCAGGAGTGTGAGGGTGGTCAGGTTAGATTTCATGTTAAATATGGATAAATAGATCAATAGATAATGCTATAAAAAAGCTGATTTCAGACTCTTTTTAAAATGAATATGCCTTTTTGAGGAAATCGTCGAAAAGTAAAATTTTGCGAAAGCCTTTTGCACGGACGCCATGATATAATGGCTTGTCCCTTGTCAACAACACCGTATCCACTTGAAAGGACAGGGCAAGGTAGCCAGCATCTTTCTGGTCAATACCTTCACTAAGTTCAATTGCTTTTTGGATGGATTGGGATGTCAGAACCAATTTTGGCACCACTGATATCTGCTCAAAAACCATCATTATATATTGCCTCAATTCATCTGGCTTGAGGCGGGATTTTTCAAAAATAACGTCTTGATATTTCGAGATTTCTCCCAATGAATACTCAGGGGTGTAAAAATTAAAATAGGCCAGGAAGGGTTTGTAAGCGCTTTTGCCACTGATCATCATGCTGATCAATATGTTGGCATCCAAAATAAAATCATGCATTTGCAGGTCGTTTCGGCGCATTTAAGTAAAAGTCCTTTTGATCCTTCCATGCTTCTTCCCTTGCAATCTTCCACTTTCCATCATTGTTCAAATCAATATCGCCAAAATCTTCCAGCATCTCCTTTGCGGCCAATTGCATTTGGAACTTGGTGGCAAACTCTTTAAGGAATTTTTCGATGTTGGCGTAACCAAAGTCTTCTACCACTTTTTCTTCCAATTCAATTTTAAATTCAATCATGTCAACCAATTTTTTTCAAAGATAAAAATTTTCCTTGCGTGGGTAAACCGATAATTTTCCGTGAAAGTCAAAAGGAGAAATTCACCTCCGTCCTGGTTGCATCCAGCATCTGCGTCAGCTTGTCACGCCCCGGCAGCACTGCGTACACCATATTGATTTGATCCCTGAATTTTTCGAGGAAGAGGTTGTTTTTCACCTGCATTTTTGAAATGCTGGCAAGGGGGATTTTAACGGTAGAAAACTGCACCAACACCTGGTCGTTTTTTCCCCGCATTGATTGAAAAGTTATAGGTTGCGATTGCCCATTGATATTCAGGTTGAAATGGTGCAGGATGTAGTCAGTGGCCTTATTTTCCTCGATGTCCGGTGCGTTGGGGTTGCCGTAAAGGGCTGCTCTCAAATCGTCCTGAAAGAGGTAAAATTTCACGTCAAACGCCTCTTTTTCAGGGGCATAGACGACTTCGCAGACGCTCATTTTGAAGTCGTGATCCTTGCAAGGCGTCACCGAAAAAATGAATGGTAGCATGATTTTGTAAAACAGCATCTGCTGGATGATTTTTAGCTAAAAAGATTCTGCACAATCAAGATAACCGCACCGCCTGCCCCCGCCCCGGAAATATACAGGTTCCAATCCCGCTGGCGGATGGTAAAAATGCGGCTTAAAATAAAATAGCTGGTAAAAAAGATCCCCACTATCATCAATTGGCCGACTTCCAGGCCCACATTGAAGGCGAACAACGGCTTTAGAATGCTGCCCTCTTCGCCCATCAGCGAGCGGAAAAAATTGGCGAAGCCCATCCCGTGTACCAGCCCGAAAAACAGCGCCAGGGCGTAGTTCGTTGAGACGGTTTTCGAAAAGGTGTTGCCTGCTGCTTTTTTTACCCAAACGTTGTGAAGGCTGGTGAGCAGGATGGTGATGGGGATGAGCAACTCCACCAGATTGGCCGGCAAACGGAAAATGTCGAGCGCCGACAAGGCCAGCGTCAGCGAGTGGCCAATGGTGAAGGCCGTGACGAGCACCAGGATTTTTTTCCATTCCGACCATTGATAAACAGCGCAAAGCGTGATGATGAATAGCAAGTGGTCAAACGCCTTTGGGTCGGCGATGTGGTGAAAACCGAGTTTCAGGAAGGTTGAAAATTCGCTCATGCGGGAGTGTTTTGTGTTTTTGTGTTTGTGTGTTTAAGTGTTTTGAGATGTTCGCCTTTACTGACCATTTACTGGCGTGAATCTTCGATTTCAAACCATTTCAAACGATTTCAAACAACCTCAAACAACCTCAAACCACTACCACAAAGACATTTATTGCAAACTTCTCCGACACCTGCACCTGCCGGCCGTCCACCTCGATGGAAATGGAATTGTCAAAATCCCTCCGATCCACCAGTTTTATCTGGCTGCGGATGCCGAGGCCGATTTCAGAAACGTATTGCAGGAAAGCAGCCGAGGTGTCTTTCACTGCTATCAGCTTGCAAACAGCGCCGGGCGGCACTTCGGAGAGGGTCAGCTTCCGCACGGCTTTGTATTTCCCTTTTTCATTCGGGATAGGGTCGCCGTGAGGGTCGAACTCAGGATGGCCGAGGAATTTGTCCAGTTTCTCCACCAGCTTTTTGGAGTGGATGTGTTCCAACTGCTCGGCCACTTCATGCACCTCGTCCCAGGTGAATTCGAGTTTTTCGTACAAGAAAGTCTCCCACAGGCGGTGCTTGCGGATGAGCTGCAGGGCGATGCGCTTGCCTTCATCGGTCAGCACCCACTTGCCGTGCTTCTCGTAATGCACCAGGGTTTTGTCGGTGAGCTTTTTCAACATGCTGTTGGCCGATGCCGGAGCCAGGCCAAGACCAGAGGCGATGTGGTTGGTGCCGACCAACTCGGTGCCGG
The DNA here is from genome assembly GCA_020636005.1 of Lewinellaceae bacterium. GTDB lineage: Bacteria > Bacteroidota > Bacteroidia > Chitinophagales > Saprospiraceae > UBA6168. The sequence continues at coordinate 1,943,070 of JACJYR010000001.1, read as the reverse complement.
CTTCCACGGAGAGCATGAACAGGGCTTTGAGGTAGTCTTCTTCGTTTTTGGTAAGATCCATGAAAAAACATTTAGGTCTTCAAAAATAAATTTGTTAGTCTAAACTAACTTTTATAGTTTTGTATTTATAACAAAATTTTAAACCAAATGCAAACTATATGGAAAAGCTCAAAATTACGCTAATTCTGCTAAGTGCCTTGCTGTTCCGGCCGCCGCACCTATTTACCCAAACCGCTGCCGTTCAGGGTTTTGTAAAAACGGATGGCTCACTCCTCGAATTTGCCACCATCAGCCTGAACGATGGCGAAGCTGGCACAGCCACCAATGAAGCTGGTTTTTTCAGCATAGAAAACCTGCGACCGGGTACACATCAAATTTCCGCCACCTACCTGGGTTTTGATGTGCAAACGAAAACCGTTTCCCTGAAAAATGGGGAAACGGCATCCGTCCATTTCGATCTGTCGGAAAGCGCTTCCATGCTGAACCAGGTGGTCGTCACCGGTACGATGAAGCCAACCTATGTTTCCGATTCGCCCGTAAAAGTTGAAGTGCTGACCGCCAAATTCCTTGACACTTACCTGCCCGCTGCCGCCTCTTCCATCGTGGAAGGCGTGAAGATGGTGAACGGGGTGCAGGAGGTCGTTGCCTGCGGGGTTTGTTTTACCAACAGCATCAGCATCAATGGCCTGCCAGGGCCTTACACGGCGGTGCTGATGGACGGTACGCCCATTTATGGCAACCTCGCCTCGGTGTACGGCCTCAACGGCATCCCCAACATGATCATTGACCGCTTCGAGGTGATCAAAGGCCCGAACTCCACCCTCTACGGTTCGGAAGCCGTGGCGGGCGTCATCAACATCATCACGAAAGACCCCGCCAAGCAGCCCATCCTCGCTGCCGATGTGATGGGCACGACGCATTTGGAGACGTTCGGCAACCTGGCCATTGCGCCGAAATTTGGAAAAACGGCTGGCTACATCGGCCTGAACTACGCCCTGATCAACGGCTTCGACGACCGCAACAAAGACCTGTTCAACGACCGCATCAACCTCGACCGCTATTCCCTTTTTACCAAATGGAACTTCCACCGGAAAAGCGGTAAAAAGCTGACCCTTGCCGGGAAATATTATTACGAAGACCGCCGGAATGGCGTGGAGGCTTTTTTGGACAACAGGAACTACCGCCACCTCAGGGGCAGCAGCAAAATCTACGGGGAAAGCATTTACACCAAACGGGCCGAACTTTTCGGCACTTATGAACTGCCCACCGCTGAAAACCTCCGCCTCGATTATTCCATGAGCCATCATTTGCAGGACAGCTACTACGGCGACGCCTTTTACAAAGCAGAACAAGACATTGCTTTCGCCAATTTTATCTGGGACAAACAACTAAGCAAACATGGCCTGATGGTAGGGCTGACTTCCCGCTACCAACGCTACGACGATAATTCCGTAGCAACCGCTACGGGAGCGGACAGGCAGTTTACCCCCGGTATTTTTGTGCAGGACGAATGGGAAACTTCCAAACGGCTGACCTTTCTTACTGGTGCGAGGCTCGATCATTACGACAAACACGGCCTCATTTTTTCTCCCCGCCTGAGCGTGAAATACAAGCCGGAGGATTGGACAACCATCCGGGCGAACTTTGGCACCGGCTTCCGCATTGTCAACCTGTTTACTGAGGATCATGCTTTCATTACGGGGCAGCGCACGGTCGAAATTGCTGAAAAATTGCATCCGGAAAAATCGTACAACGGCACCATAAACTTCAACCACATCTACACCATCGGCAACAGCCAGGGCAGCTTCGATTTGGATGCGCACCTGACCTATTTCACCAATAAAATAACGCCCAACTACGACCTGCCGGGCAAGATAATTTATGCGAATACAGACGGCCACGCCATCACAAGGGGCATCGGCCTGAACGTCAACCAGGAATTCACTTTTCCGCTTTCGATGACCCTCGGTTTTTCGCTTCAAAAAGCTACCCAAACGGAGCGGAACGAGCAGGGCGGTTTGCAAACAAGGGCCATCGAATTTTCACCTGACTGGAGCGGCCTTTTCAACATCAACTACCACTGGCGGAAACAGGGCCTGACCTTCGCCTACAGCGTCCGTATGACTGGCCCGATGGCACTGCCTGCCGTTTTTGATTTGGATGAAAATGGGCAACCACTTTCGCAGCCACGGCCAGAGCGTTCCAGGGCGTTTTCCTTTCATAGTTTCCAGCTAACCAAGCAGTTCTCAAAAACCTGGTCGCTGTATTTGGGCGGGCAGAACCTCCTGGATTTTGTGCAGCCTTATTCCCCGCTGACGGGCTATAACGACCCTAATTCCGCCGTGGGTTTTAGCCAACATTTTGACACGGCTTATGCGTATGCGCCGATTCATGGGCGGGAGTTTTATGTGGGGTTAAAACTGAAATTGTAGGTGGGATTGGAATATTTCACGCAACGCCGCTACGACGCAACGATTATTATCTCGCTGCTTCGTAGCGTGAAAAAAAATCTAAATCTTAGCCCCAAAAGACACTAAAAAGCTGCGCCCATCCGAAGGCAAAATACCGGGCCCGGGATAGCCAGTTGCACGACGGGTATAGTAATGTTTATTGGTCAGGTTGCCCACCGAAAACTTTACATTGTACCTGCCCAAAAATCGGTAGGTTAGGTTGAAGTCTGTGATTAGATACGACGGCACCACGCCGTTGACACCGTTCGCTGAAGATTCGGTGTTCAAAGCATCGGAATAGGAATCGGAGACATAGCTCAACTGTAAGGTAGCGGAGAGTTTCCTATAGCTGGCCGAAATGCCATTGCGGCTGATCCATTGTGGGATATTTTCCCCCTTTTTCCCCTTGATGTCCACATTTTCTGATGCAACAGCCACGGTGCCATTTGTGTAGCGGGCATGGTTGAATGCCGTGGAACTAAACAGGGAGAAATCGAAACCATGAAAAGATCGAGCCGCCAATTCCAATGGATGCAGTTCCAGGAACACCTCGGCTCCCTGGTTCGTCAGGTCACCGATATTGGTTTTATAAAAATAAGTGCCTGTGTTGTCGTTTTGTATCAAGGTGCCGATCCGGTTGTTGTAGCGCAGCATAAAGTAGTTCACGTCAAAGCGCAGAAAGCCGTTCAGCGAACCCCTTGCCCCAACTTCCGAATTACTGCCCTTGGCGTCTTCCAAGTCGGGGTTGGTCTTGTCCAATTCCGTTGCCGGTATCAGATCTGAGTGCAGCACAGGACGGAAGTTCTGGGTGAAATTGGCATAGGCATCCACCAAAGGTGTGAGTTTATACTCCAGCCCGACCCCAAAAAGCAAGAATTTTCGGGTAAGTTGAATAGGGATAGATTCGGATGGCAGGTCTTGTATCGTACCCGTCATATCCGTTTTCACATATTCAAAACGGAAGCCTGGCGTGACGGACAACTTATCGGTCAGGTTAAAGACGTTCTCCGCAAACACCGCATAGTTGCTGGTTTTGAAAACAAGATCAATCCTGTAAGGGGAAATCAGCGAAAGGTCAAAATCCTTGTCCGTGGTGCCAAGCCCTTTTTGCTTGCGCAGGGTGCGGCTGTTGCCATAGCGGACGCCTACTGATACATGGCTTTTATTGCTGAGCAAATTATAGCTGTGGAGCATCTTCACTTCGGCCAGGTAACTGTGATAATAGTCCCTGTCCACCTGTCGGGGGTTGTAGCTGTCGGTTTCGCTGTTGATGGTGTCGTTGACGGTAGGTAAAGTGATGAACTGCACGCTGTTCCGTTCGCCCAAAATAGCGGAAGCCCTCGCTGTGATCGTCGTATTTTCCGATGCTTTTACTTTTAAATGGACAGCCGGCAAATAAATGGTCGGGCTGAAATAGTTGCGATCCCTGTTCGACTGCCGGGGGTCTTCCTTAAACATGGCATCGGTCAGGCCAGCGGCAAAATGGTTGACGTAATACATGTGCGACAAACTGGCCTTCAGTTCTACCCTTGGGGAAAACTGGTAACCAACGGCTGCGTGCCAAGCCCTGAAATTGTAATCACTATTGTCCCGCCAGCCATCGGCCCGCCGAAAGTCGTAATAGCCGTAATAAGTCAACTTGCCCACTTTGCCACCAACCGAATTGAAAGAACTGAAAAGGCCAAATGAACCGGCACTTTGCTGTGTCTCGAAAGTAATAGCCTTGGTTGTATCCGGTTCTTTAATGACATAGTTCAACATCCCGCCAAACTGGGGCCCATACTGCAAGGCGCCCGAACCACGTACAATTTCGATTTTGTCCAAAGCCTCCATTGGCGGGTTGTAATGGCTTTCGGGGTAGCCGAAGAGATCGGAATTGGTGATGTTTCCGTTTTGCTGGACATTGAATTCCCAGGAACGGTGAGGGTTCAGCCCTCTAGAGGAAATACCGACCTGATTGCCCGTGCCATCCATTTCCCAGACCATGATGCCAGGTACTTTGGCAAAAATCTGGCGGGGACTGTTTTCGGCGAGGTTTACATCGGCTGTTTGCAGGTTGATGACTTCGTTCTTTTTGCCTGCATAAATGGAAGTGCCCTCTATTTGTGGCAGCCTTTCAATTTCGCTGCGCCTGGCGGCGATCCTAATTTCACCGAGGTTGATGGTTTTCAGGGTGTCCTTCTTTGTTTGTCCGTAGCTTATATCCATAAATAGAAGCAAACAAGACATACAAAGCATAATGGTTGAAAATCTCATTGTAATGTATTTTGAGAAGGGGATCATTTGAAATCCCCTTCCTGGTTTAAAAGTGTTCAGTCATTTGCATCAGTCTGCCCCGTCAGCCTTTGCCACGTTAAGGGTATAGTTTGCACAATTTTTCCCCTGCTCCGTGCCCACAGTCGCATCAAAGCTCCAATGGATGCCACCATAAACCCTCGAAATGGCAGCTTCCAATGCATAGTCCCTGAACAGAGAACCCTCGTTCGGGAACATATAGGTCATCACCTCTGCTCCAGCGGCCGAAAAGACGCTGTGGCCAGAAGTGTAGCTGGGGAAGTTGGGCGTACCAGCTATGGTTTTAAAACCTTCAATCTGGTTGATGGGCCGTGGATAATGATAGTAATACTTGGCGTCCCAACAACTGATGCCACCGTCCATCATGGCCATGTTCAGATAGGCAAATACCCTGGCCGTGCGCAGCGGATTGAATTTGTATTTGATGCAATATTCCTTGGCAAAGCGGTTCCAATGGCCTGGAGGGGTGTAGGTGCCGAGACCATCCTGCCAAAAGTTGGCGATGGCCCTGTGCTCCTCGGTCATGTTGTCTGCATAGTCCTTTAGCAGCGTGACATCCTCCTCATACTCGGCAGAGCCGGGGGCAGGGGGCACCGGAGGCCGTACATCCAGCACATTTGGAACGCACCACATTTTCACCTGGCCATACAAAGGAGTTAAACCGACCGGGCGGGGCGGCACCTCAATATTTTGCCACTTCCAACCAAACCTGTCGAATGCAGCAGCCTGCAACGAATCGGATACAGGTTTTGGGCACTGAGCTTTCTTCATGCCATCGTTGGCAGCCCTGGCCAATGCCAATTTGGACACCTCATCCCCAATGATAGAGCCAGCAGCAATATCGCTTTGCGTGTTCACGCCAGCCCATTTCAGGCTCGACAGATGCTCTTCCGCTCTTTCGGCCAGATAATCCTTTTCCAATGGGAACATGGCCGATAGAATAGTTTTGGAAACCGTCGCCACCACTGCCCCATCGGATGGGTAGGAAGGTATTCCGTTATCAACATAGGCTGCCGGAATCGTATTGTCTGTCTGATAGGGGGACGGGCGGTTGTATGCATATTTATAATGCCAGGCCGAAATCAAACCGTCAAACTGTGCCACGCTCAAATAGGACAAAGCCCTGACAGCGTAAGGAGGGTGGGCGAACGGAAAAGGAGGTGGGCCTTCAGGGCTTGCCGGGTTGGGCAAGGTGTAGGTGTCATCGTCGTTCGGGCCAGGAATGAGGTTGTATTTGGCTATCAATTCCAGCGCTATTTCGTTCCAGCGCAGGATTGAGTTGTTGGTCCAATATTCAATGGCTTCCCGCTGTTCGCCATTTAGGTTGGAAGCCTCCGATTTCAAATCGGCCAATTCCCCTTGATAAGCGCTTGAGTTAACAACTTCCGGCACAGGTATGGAAATCTGGGTGTTGCTGTCAAGCAGTACAGGATTCCAGTTGCCTCCATTTTCATCTATTTTGGAAAAGGAATAATCGGTATAATCAGCCTGTGTAGGCATGTCTTTTTCACAAGAGGTGATAAAGACAGCAAATAATAAAATACAAGCCGAAAACAGAATTGAAATGAATTTATTTTTCATGATGATTTTATGCTTTTGAAATTTATTGCCGTTGGCTGTTGGCTATATTTGCAAGTGCTATAAGCCGATAGCTAACAGCAAACCGCTATATTTTAAACTGATACGTGAGGCCCACGCCAAACTGGCTGGATTTGCCCGTATTTCTACCATTGATTTTTTGGGAAAAATAAGCCAGCGCCCCCAGTCCTTTTGCTGCTTTTGGATAATACTGTGCAGATATGCCAACTTGGTCAAATGATACCTTGTTGGTGGGTTGTGCAGCATTATATGGGCGAATATCATCGCCGCTGGTGGATTTAATTCCCAAATAATTTGCTTCCAATTTTAAGGAATTACCTAGCATCCAAATTCCAGCTACGGCATTGTAATTCCAGGCATTTGGCACGTCCATCCAGGCAGTGTAATAGCTGCCATTGTTATAATAATAATCCCTTTCCGCCTCCGTTTGCCCACGCAACAGGTAGGCTGCGGCTACACGGCCATAAAATCCCATATCCAATTTATATTGCAGGATACCCCGCAGGCTGTATTCGTTGGCACCAAAACCAATACTGTATGGCTGGTAATCAGACAGGTAATTGGTCATGGGCGTGGAAAATCCGGCTGTTGCCAGCAAGGCAAGTTTCCCCATGCCAAGTTGCAGATTCAAAATTTCCCCTTTCAATGCCAAGCTCAAATCCTGGAATCCCTTCGCCCCATTAAAGTAGCCACCATTGGGCTCTGTGGAAGCGGTTTGCACATATGGGGCACCTATCAGCAAGTTCAATTGGTCGAATATACCAATGGCAATCATCGGCAGAAACGTATTCCTTTTAACGGTTTCGATGGTGCCATTGGTCCTGAGTTTAGTGCCTTCCCAGTAATGGTCAAACCAACTGTGTTCATAAATAAGGGCCGCACAGGATTCGCGTTGGTGCATCATAATGGCATCCGACGGCGTCTGTGCCTTGGACACCCCCATAAAGGAGAGGATTATTACAAAGTATAAAGCGATTGTATTTTGAAATTTCATTGTAAAGTCAATTTAAGAGTTGGTGGAAAATGTATTAGTTGCGGCTTGATAAATGACGACTAAAATGTATCCATAGCCCTAAATCAGGGAATAGCGGACTTGTCCTTGTCATTCATCAATTGCCAAATTGATCAACATTGGGGATAAGCCTACGGCAGCCATGTATGGCCTCCGAAACAGGCCAAATTGGAGCCAATCAACCCGACAAGAACCTTCTGCTTAAAGGGTATTTTACGCAAATGCCCCTTCAAAAACAGATTGACCCCTGTGAGAAATCATGATGCTTTCCCTATGCAGTGAAGGTGCCGATCCCGTTCACAACAGGAGGACAGATGGGATATGAAAAATTTTGATTACACCATTTTGGGCGGCGGGGAAGGGATGGCGATGCAGGAGTCGTCCCAGTAGTGGGGAACGACGGATCGTTGAGTGATTATGGTTGGATATAAAGTTAAAGTAAAATTGCTTTCCCAGAAATAAAAAGCAGAAAACAGCCTGTCGTTAAATGACTGGGATGTTGGCAAGGGTTGATCATTATCTGTTGGGTTGGCATTGGCATAAGCGTCCAGCATCACCGTTTTTGGGGAATATTCCACGGTATAGTAGCACACTGAACTATCAACCTCTTCTGAAAAAATAAAGGGCGCCAGGTATCCCAGCCTCTGCATGGCTTCCAACTGCGCTTCATCGTGAATCTGGATGTTTGCATCATAACCCTCTTCGTCCATAATCCTGTCGGCAATGGCTTGCTCGGTCCCATTCATACTCTCCTCTACTTCAACTGCATAAACGACCTCGCTCCCCACAAATCCGATCATCCGGTGGAGGCACAGCGCCAGCAAAAGAAACCAAGCGGTACAGTGGCTTATGCTATGTCGAGGGTCTTTCAAATCAAGTTAGTCTCTCTATGGTTTTGGCAAAAGCCATATATTCATCACAGGATGAATACGGAAACATGCTACAAAGGACGCAAACATTATGCAAATAAGAAAAATTTGGAAAAAAACTATGGGAATAGGGCTTGCAATCGAAACTTACAGTGTGTGAAAATTTCGTTTCTCACAGTCCCATTTTCGATAGTAGCTCTTTTTGGCCATGTTGGCTAAAGGCTTCTCAAAAATGACCGGACAGTATTTTATTGCAGCCCGGTCTGGAAATAGCAATGAAGTTCTACAAATAGTATTCGATTCAACAATCAGGCAAAAGGTGAAAATAAACAAAGATATAGGCCAAAAAACCAGCATATACAATAAAACACCGACAGGATCCAAAACCCTGCCGGCGTTAGATTGTAAACTGTTTTGTTTTATTGCTACTAAAGCCAAAAGATTTATTTGCCCATCAGCGTATCCGCTAACTTGTTCAGCAAAACGAACCTGGCATTTAGGTCGTCAAATTCCCTTTCGAGGGCATACTTATCTGTTGCTTCTTTCATATTGGATAGAAATTCCGAGATCTCCCCGTTGAAATGATCAATGGACTGGAGCATACTTTCAAGTTTCTCCGATGCAAACTCAGGCGATACGGAGTGCAGAAAGTCCAATTCTTTTTGAACAGATTTCCGCTGCCTGGACAATGATTCGAGCATAGACCAAGCGGCAGCGGACAGCCGCTTTTGGGTGTTATTCATAAGTAGCTCAGTTTTAGGTTGATAGTGCAACTTCTGTTGACAGGCCCGCTACCGCACTTGTGTTTTACAGGTACACAAATTTCAACAGCAGGCGGCTTGCCACAGCGCATCAAATTCTTTGTGCCAACCAATTTGTTGACATTGGTTGACAAAGCCTAACTTTGACAAATCAGGCCTTTGGAGGGGGGACAGGTGGTGGGAATGAATGGGAAAGATAGGCCATGAAGTAATGATCTTGTTGTTTTACCATGGCTGCAACATGGCGGTAAATGTCAGGTAAGGGGGGGCAATAAATGGATTTGAAAAAATCCATCAGGCTTTTGAAGTCTTGCTTGTTCTGGGGGTTGTTATTGGTGGCTTGCCGCAGTTGATTATTAAGAACGGTTTCAACTTTGTCTGGTATGCAGTAATAAACTATGCTGTCGCCAATTGCCTCAGAACGCACGACATCATACATCTCGCCCAAGTATTCAAATTCATGGCCGTGTTCCCAATCCAAAAGGGATCTGCTGTCAGCCTTGGAAAAAGATAGCTTAGTTAAGTTGCTTTGTCCAGCCCCTTCTGCAATTTGTAGGGCAATGGATCGCCTGGCGCAAGATCTGCGGTGCAATAAAATACCATAAGTTCCCCAGAAAGGGAAGCATAGCAACAGGAGGAAAAATATGGCAAACCCGGTTCTCAAATGCTAAAGGTGTACGGTTCAGTTTATATTGGGATTGGGGACAAACTATGTACCTGCAAATAAACGAAAAACCCCGGCAATGCGCCAACGCTTATTGCCCGATCATTTTTTCCATGTTGTTCATCAGGGCATGGTACCGGGTTGACAGGCCTTCGAACGCTTCCTCCAAATCGGCAAGGTTGTCTTCGTCGTTTGCTAGTTGAAGAAATGTTGAAATCTCCTTGCTGAAACTGTCTATGGAGTAAAGCGCCTCCACGATACTGTCGCCGGACAGGGCAGCAGAAAACTGGTGTGTATGTTCCAATTCTTTTTGAAGGAACTTGCGCAGGCTGGAAAGGGACTCAAGTTTTGACCACGCAGCCGCGGCCAGGTTTTTACGAGTGCTGTTCATAGTTTGTTCGATTAATCCAAAAAATGCCACCTCAAACAGCACCAAACACCATGCTGAAATTACCTTGTTTCCAAATAGTGAGTGACGGCCTTACGTCAATCCGGGAATAAGGAAGCGTCTAGCCCGGGGATAATCCTCAGTGCATTTTTATAATAAAGCTTCTTCAAAATTTCGTCGGGTAGTTCGAGGCCGTACATTTTCCAAAAGGCGTGGTAGCGCTTGTAGTAGGGAAAGTACTCGTCCGCAGTTTCCAGCACCCGGAAGTAGGTGGGGTACTCGTCGGGGTTGTAGGCGTCTTTTCCGAACAGTACCCGGTCCTGGTATTGTTCAAAAAAGCGGTTGGCCATGCGCGGCTGGCGGCCCAGTTCGGCGATGATGGCGCCTATCTCCACGTACATGTTGGGCATTTCGTCCATTAGTTCGCCAAGGCGGGCGAGGTTGTTGGCATGCCAGCCCATGTGGGCGTTGATGAAGGTGGTGTTGGGGTGTTTTTTGAAAATGTCGTGCTGCTCGGCCAGGATGGTTTCCCAGGAAGCATCTTCGGCGGTGCGGATACGGCGGGGGTGGGTCTTGAGTTCCAGCCAGCGCTCGTTCAGCGAGTCGTGCGGCTCCCAAAAGGGTTTCGGGTCGGCGGAATGGATGAGGACGGGGATGCCCAGTTCGCCACATTTTTCCCAGACGTCATCAATGCGTGGGTCGTTGATGGGGATGCGGTTGCCTTGGCTGTCCCTGTTGTCCATGCCCTGGCTTTTGTAAATTTTCAGGCCCTTGGCGCCGTTGGCCACATCGTATTCGATTTGCTTAACGGTTTCCGCTGTCCAGTCGGGGTCGTCAATGCTTTGCAGGTTGATATTGGTGAAAACGGCGAAGCGGTTGGGGTACTGCCTGGCCACGTTTTCCGTCATGGCCGAGAGCGTCCTCCCGCCCCGGCCGCTGAGGTTCACCATGATGCCCATATTCATGGCGTCCATTTCGCCGACCAGTTGATCGAGGTTGGCTGTGTCCATGCGCCATTGGTGGCTGTGTACGTCAATAAAAGGGAATTTGGCTTTTGTCACGATGTGCTCTGGTACTACCAGGGTGCTCGGCGGATCGTAAGATTCAAAGTCCATGCGGATATCGAGCGGCCCGTTTTGCTGGGCAAACAAAGTGATCGGCAGTAGGCACAACAGGAGGAGTAATTTCTTGAAAAACATTATCGTTGTAGTTTTGATAGTTGGAAGGATACAACCAACGGCCAGGTTTCTCCCAACCTTTGATCCTTGGGAAGTAAAACTACAAATTCATCCCTTTCATCCTATAAATCCACTTTGTTTATGAAAAATGCAAAACAAACCACCCTGGCCGTTGTACTGGCATGTTCCCTTTTCTCAACGCTATTTGCGCAGGATTTTAAGACCCAATCCGTTGCGGTTTTTAAAAACGGCCAGTCTTTTTTCATCAAATACGGCAAAGTAAAAACTGACAAGAGCACCTACCGTGTGAAGGAGGGCGACGTGCCGGCCTCGCTGTTCGGCAGCCTTTGGTTCAGCTCCCCCAGCGACAATCTGGCTTTTGTGAAAAGTTTCCCCGACAGCACCGAGGAAAAGCGGAACGTTGACGTGCAGGCCTTTCAGGATTTGATGGCCATCAACAATGGGAAAAAGATGAAAGTCTATTTGGGCGACAACCGAACTTACGAGGGGGTGATTGAGTCGATGGATGAAGGCCGCCCCGGGCCTGCACGGTTGGGCAGCCTTAACAGCCTTGTCACCATGAAAACCAGCACTGGCCCATGGGTTTCTTTTTACAGTGCACAGGTAACGCAGATCGAGTTTTTGGAAAAACCCGCCCTGTCAAAAGAGCTGCTGGAAAAGCTGCCCCAAAATGTAGTGGAGATCAGTTTTGCCGACACAAAAAGCGACCAGGAACTCAACATGATGTACCTGCGGAACGGCCTGAACTGGGCGCCGCAATACCTACTCGAACTACAATCCAAAACCGAGGCCACCCTCACCCTGCAGGCCGAACTCTCAAACGAAGCCGAAGATCTGGACAATGTGGCCTTAGACCTCGTGGTAGGTGTACCGAATTTCCGCTATGCCGATAGGTTGTCATTCCTGGTGGATTTTATGAAAAGCATGCCCTATCCGGACACCCGGTTTGCACAGCAAATGAGCAATTCGCTGGCTACGCAGACCATTAATTACGGAATCAACGCCGACGCCGAGACTTCGCCTATCAGCACCAGCCCCGTCGAGGGCAGCAGCAACGAGGACTTGTTTTTTTACCACCTCAAAAACTTTTCCCTTAAAAAAGGCGGCCGTGCCATGCAGCGTATTTTCAATGAAAAAATAACCATTGCACACGTCTATGAAGCCAACCTGCCGGATAACGGAAATCCAAATTTCCAGCAGGACTTCCTCTTTTCGCCCGATGAGGAAAACAAGGTCTTCCACACCGTGCGCATCAACAACAAGACCAACCAGCCTTGGACGACCGGCTCCGTTTTCGTGGTAAACCAGGAAGCCGGGGCCCGCCCTATCAGCCAGGACATGCTCACCTATACCTCCGCCGGGGGCCATTCTTTTGTGAAACTTACCGAAGCGCCGGACATCAGGATAAAGCAGGCCGAACGGGAAACCAGCCGCAAGGAAAGGGCAAGGCAATACCCCAACACTGGGTACTGGTACGATTTGGTGAAGGTGGAGGGGAAGATTGAGATCCGCAATTTTAAAAAAGAAAAAATCGCCCTGAACGTCCGGCGTACCATTAGCGGGCAGTTGGGCGAAACCTCCGTTCCCTGGCTGACACAGGAAACCATTAACAACCGGGACATGCTGAACAAGGCCACCAATGTCTGTTGGGAAACGTCGTTGGATGCCGATGGGAAATTAGAGATTGTTTATTCGTATGAGGTGTATGTGCGGGGCTGAAATGAAATTGTAATTAAAAAAAAACCGCAACAGTATTAAGATTCCGGGCTAATCAGTGACCGGTTGGTCGGCCCGCATCCCCATTTTACAGGGGCAGAGATGAAAATTCCATTAAAAAAACAGCTCCCAAATAAACAAGTACGCTTTTTGCCAAAGCTATCGTGCCGAACTTTGGAAAAGCGATTTCGTTGCTATATTTCAAATCCTGATATATGCCCGGGTTTTTTTGGTTTTTTTTGAAAACATCAAGACCTGCATCTGAAAACTTGTGATGCTTTCTTTGGGCATGAATCTCAATTCATACGAAGCCGGGATAATCATCGTGCATTGCCAAAGGCAAAACGGTAAATGATATTTCACCTTTCCGAAACCTCCCCAGAACAGATCACAGTCTTTTCCTGATTCAGCTTTATAATCCATTTTCAATAGGAGTCCACATTTTTAGCGGGCTTGCAGGCCATGCCTAAAAAAAACTCCCAAAACATTTACTTCTATGAATAGCCTTTTCGCACTCATTGGCCTCAACGCCACCACACTGAAATTCCTGAGCACACCGCTTAAAAAAATGGTGCTCAAACACGGCAAGGGCATCTACCTGGAACATCACTGGGAGCGACAGTTTGCCTACCGTGACCGATTCGTATTCTCAGTGGACGACGACCTGAAAATCGTTGGCCACCGGGACAGCTACATTTCCATGCGCCTGTTTGAGGGCAATTTCGAGCGCCAGGAAATCAGTTTCATCAAGCGCTACCTGCGCCCCGACGAATCCTTTATGGACATCGGCGCCAACATTGGCTATCATACCCTGATAGCGGCCAACCAACTCAAGGAAGGCAAAGGGAAGGTGTATGCATTTGAACCTACCCCCCTGACTTTCGATTGGCTGGTAGAAAACATAGCAATCAATGGATTTGAGCATGTGGTGGCACAGGCCAAGGCGATGTCCAATGAGCGGGGCAGGTTTTTGTTTAACCAATATCACGGAGGAAAGGATGCCTACAACTCCTTCGGCGACGTGATGAGAAGTGCGCCCCAGACGGCAGTAGAAGTGGAAACCACTACCATTGACCAGTTTATGGGGTCTATCGGAATGGCCAGCCGCAATATTTCCCTGATAAAAATTGATGTTGAGGGATGGGAATATCCTGTGTTCAAAGGCGGGATAGAATTTTTGTCGAGGCCGGATGCTCCTGTATTGATGGTAGAATTCACCGACCAAAATGCCAGGAAAGCAGGATTCAGTTGCCAGAAGGTGTACGACATAGGAAGGGAGTTGGGCTATACCTGGCTGGAAATGGTGGGCGACGAACTGAAGCCCAGCCCGAAGAAGTCATTTTACGAATACTCGAACCTCTATGCCACAAAGGATGTGGAGTTGCTCAAAAGGCGGTTGATGTTTGCCTGATGAGGGGCAAAAGAGGGAAGTCGAAAGAAAAATTGGCTAAATGTTTCAGCAGGATTCAGCCATTGAAATACTTGGTCATCCTGATTTGCCAACTGGCCACACGGGGGTGGTCGGCCGGGCCGTTCATCAGTACCAGCGCATAACCGAAGTCGGAGAGCTTGCAGTCCCTGACCAGGGTTCCATCCAGTTGGGTATATACCAACTGAAAATGTGGCCGTAGGTCCATACCGGCCGTCCGGCAAATGGACATCGCCCTGCGTACGGATTCCATGACGTCCTTTACGGAAAAGCCCTCCTGCAGCAGGTCGCTGGCCAGCCGGTGCATGTGGCTGCCGTGATAGAGGTTGAGAAAATCTTCCAGTGCCTCTCCGAGGCTTTCGTTGGGATGGTAAATTGCAATGTCAATCATGGTGGTTTGTTGTTTGATATTTAGGCGGCAACAGCCTCCAAATTTCTGATTTCTTCGAATAACCGCTCCTGTTCTGCCGACAATTTTTGGGGCATCTGCACTTGTATCCGTACAAACATATCCCCGTATTGCCCGGAGCTACCGTACTTGGGCATCCCCTTGCCCTTTAGTCGGAGCTTACTGCCGGGGTTGGTTCCTTTCGGTACTTTCATACTTATATTCCCTGAAAGGGTGGGAACTACCATCCTGCCGCCAAGCACGGCCGTAAACAAGTCAATGGTTTTGTCTAAAAAAAGGTCGTCTCCCTCCCGCTGGAATGCAGGATGCGGCTTGATCTTTATTTTTAAAAAGAGATCGCCTGCGGGGCCGCCGTTTACGCCGGCTCCTCCCTTGCCTTTCAGTTTCAGCACCTGCCCATCTGCAATGCCAGGCTTTATTTTTATCCGCAGGGTTTGGCCATGCAGTTCAAAAGTACGGGTGCTGCCCTCAAAAGCTTCTTCGAGGGTCACTTCCATTTCAGCTTGCCAATCGCTTCCTTTGAGAGCCCTTTGCCTGCCTCCTGCCTGCCTGCTGCCCCTTCCGGTTGCGCCTTCAAAGCCACTGCCGAAGAATTGCTCAAAGAAACTCGAATAATCGCCGCCGCCGCCGAAAAATTCGGAAGGGTCGCCCTCAAAAGTATAAGTACGTGAACCGTTGCCCCGGCCAAACGGGCTTCCTTTCCCTTTTTGCGACCGATAGCCACCTTGCTGGTAGGCTTCCCAGTTGGCGCCCAGTTCGTCGTACTTTTTGCGTTTTTCCGCACTGCCCAATACCTCATAGGCTTCATTGATCTCCTTGAACTTTTCCTCCGACGATTTATCGCCCTGGTTCTTGTCGGGATGGTAGCGGTTGGCCAGTTTGCGGTAGGCTTTTTTTATTTCCTTTTCAGTGGCGTTCTTATCCACGCCAAGGGTGTCGTAATAATCCTTATAGGTCATGGTACTTTGATTTCGTTCTTTAAAAGGATTAACACCCTGGCCTGTTCATGGGTTGGTACAAAAGCTGGTGATTTTTGTGGGTTGCTATTGAAATTTTTTCAGCATTCAATGCGGGCAAGCAACCCCTTTGGGCGGGGACGCCCCGGCAGGTGGCCACGGCTTTCGCAATGGCAGTTTGGAAAAGATGAATGGTGCAGGTAAGGGGCCCAAAAATCCGGGTACGCAGATCTGCCCCTTTTCTTTTACAACGGAATCAAATCGTGGTCTTCAAACGCTTGGCTTTCTGCGAAATTAATCTGGAAGACAACGTCCCGGAAATCAGCCTGAGAGGTTGGCAATTCCTTTTCTTCGAAGGAAACTACGACAGCATCGCAAAGCGCATCATAGAAAACCAGTCCCTGCTTAAAAGCTTTTTGGTTGAACTTGGGATTGGTGTACAACAGCGTCTGGCCAATATTTGAGCTTGAACTCGTCCATCCTTTTGGCACAAGGAAAAAACCAATTTTGGTGTTGGCCTTGAAATTAGCATGAAGTTCAATGGTGTTGCCGGGTGTTAGGATTGGCACCGGCCCCTGGGACGAACAATTGGGGAAAGCAACCAGGCCCACTAGCTCTTCAGCTGACGAAGGTTCACAGTCTGCAGGGTAGGCATAATATCCAATGGAGTGCAGGAGGCTGGTATTCTCTTCGAGAAAGGTGAGGGACACCCTGGTGCTTTTCGTCAAAAGGATATCGGGCGCACCGTTGTTCATGTACAGCGGGTGCATAGACGGCACGTTGCCATTCACAGGTATGGCGGCATTCAAGTGGGTCGCCAGGGCGGCACAGATGTCTTGGTCGGGAGCAAGGCAGGTCGGCTTTCCCCCGTCGTCGTAGCTGCACAGCGCATGAATATCCGATGGGACCGGCTTTTTCAAAATCTTGAACCCTCCCTCGCCCTTGGCCACGAATACCCAGTCGTCCCCGCTCTCCACGAAGTTGGCAGAAGCCCCCGGTTCGTCCAAGTCCCAGAAAAATATATGATCGGCATCGGGCAGGTCATCATTTCCAATTTCGAAGATAGCAAGGCCATCGGCACCGTTGGCCACGTAGGCATAATTGCCGTTCAGTGTGATGCCGTTGGTGTTGCCGCTTTTGAGCATTTTGTCCGGGCTGCTGAATTTCGTCAGACCTGTAGAAATATCAACCACCTTCAGGCCGCTTTTCCCGGCAGTGACGAACAGGTAATCAGGATTATCATGGCTGAAAAAAAGAGAGACCTTCCCGCCCAATTCGTCCTCCACATTCTGGTGTACAACACTTCCGATGGGATAGCTGGTGGGGAAGCTTGTACTTCCTGCTGCGCCCAATAATACTTGCGCCGACTCGGTAGCCTTGAGCGATGCGACCTGTACGCCGTTGGTGGCAATACCTTTTGCCTCCGAGAACTGCTTGATTCCTGCCAGGCTTAAATCATTGCTATGGAAGCAAAATACGCCGCCATTGGTGCGCCCGGCCGCCACGTAGATAAAATTGCCCGCTTCGGCCACCGCATTGGCAGAAGAAGAAATGGCCCCTTGCACCAAATAGGCCAGCTTCACCTCGCGGTAGTAGTTGTTTTTAAATTTTTTGTTTTGCAGCAAAAGCTCTCCGAGTACTGCGCCGTTCTTCTCATCCGACAGTGCGAGCCAGACCTTCCGGTTGTTACCCTGTGCCGTTGCTTGTATGGCAATGGCATTGACATCGGCCTGTAGGAAAATTATCTGTTCTGTGACCTTTGGCTTGTCCGGGTTCTTTAGATCGACCACCTCAATAGCTCCCATGTGGTCGTTGCCACGCAGGTGGTAGGTGACGAGGGCGAGGTCGCCCGCCAAGGCTACATGGGTAGCGCTCATGTTTTGGCCATTGAGGTGAAGCGTCGTGATTTCTGCTACCTGCGCCCACAAGGCTTCTTTTGGGCAATTCGACCTTCCGAGCGAGGTGTCGGATAAAATCAAGGGCCGGTTGATTAAATGGATACGGTCGGGGATGCCTTCCTCATGTTCAAGGAAAGAAAGGTGATCGCCCACATTTTTTACCTGGAGTTCATCCGTCGTTTGAAAGGATGTATCTTTTTTGCAGGTGAAAAAAAGGAAGCAAAGGCCCATGAAAATGAGCAGATTAGCCGTCGGCCAGATACGCATAAGTTCAAGTTTTTATTAAATCTTGTGGGGGGATGGACAGAACAGGGGCGGGATTTGAAAAACAACGTGTTGATTTAGTGGTTTTTGCGAAATTTATGCCATACTACCCGGAACGGTGAGATCGGATAGTTTCACTTTAGAAACGGGTGAATAATAACGAGTGATTTTATCATTCTGAAACCACTTGTACGAAATGGTTTTTTTAAATAATCACAGGGTGAAATCGGGCTTATTTTTCCTAAATCAAATGAATTAAAATGGAGTCAATTATCCATTGCCAGGGAAAGGCATACCGGGCCGATTTGAATATGCCCCTCGACATTTCCATTCCTTTGAGGGAGGGGCCTGGATCGGTCAATTGCTTCTGGGCACCGCCCATGGAAACGGCGCCGGTCGTGGCAGGAGATTTTATTGGGTCAACTTCAAAAGGCGGCCCTGTCAATTTCCTCAACGTCACCTTCAACCCGCATGGCAACGGCACCCACACCGAATGCGTGGGCCACATCGCCAAGGAAAAATTTACCATCAACCAGTGCTTGACAAGCTTTCATTTCCTCGCTAAATTGGCCACTCTTTTCCCCACCAGGCTGCCCGATGGCGACCGTGTCATTTTGAAAAACCAAATAGAAGAAGTGTTGCGGCCAGGCGAGGTAGAAGCGTTGGTGATACGCACCATGCCCAACGATGGCCAAAAACTCAGCACCAATTATTCCGGCAGCAACCCGCCCTACCTGCACCACGAGGCCGTTGAATATCTGGTGTCTTGCGGTGTCCTGCACTTGTTGCTCGACCTGCCCTCGGTAGATCGGGAGGAGGACGGCGGGAAACTGCTTTCGCACCGGGCATTTTGGAACTACAAAGGTCATGGAGCGGACGGGATCAGAAAAAATTGCACCATCACGGAGCTGATTTATGCACCCAACGAAATCCAGGATGGTCTTTATTTGTTGAACCTGCAGATCGCCGCATTTGAAATAGATGCCAGCCCCAGCAAACCTGTTTTATATGCTATAAAGCCCGAAGTTTGAACAAATGGACACCAATGATTTTTAATGGTTAAATGGCTGGATGTTTTCTGCCCGCCATCCACCGTTCACCGTCAACCGTTCACCAAAGTGTACCAGGCCAAACCCACATACCATTCTAAAATTTACCGGGATTTCCGGGCCATTGACGGCTCGGAGTGGCGCACCGTCGTGCGGTTTTATGAGGAGTTTGAAAAAGACATCCGGGTGCTGGACTTTCCCGAATATTTCGAGCTGCTCCAGGCTTATGCCAAAGCCCTTTTTGAGATAGGCGCTTATGAAAAATACCTGTTGATGGTGGATGTGGTCATCGAGGCTTCTGTGGACAACAACATCAAATTCTTCAAAGGCGAAGATGTTTTCCATCAATTGTTGTTCAAAAAAGCAGCTTCGTTTTACCATACCCACGAGTTGGGGAAGGCAGAGTATATCCTTCGGGAACTGCTCCGCATTGATCCTTTCGACGGATCTTCTGCTTTGTTTTTGAAAAAATGCCTCCGCAAAACGCAGCCCGCCTTCCTTAGAAACGCCAGGGCTGCCGCTATTTTACTTTTTCTATTCAGTGCCTTGCTCATCTGCATCGAAGTGCTGGTCATCCGCAACTTCTACCACCAATACACCCATCTCATGGAAGTTTCGAGGAACAGTGTTTTCTTTTCAGGTTTTGCCCTATTGGCAGGCAGCGACCTGTATCACCGCGGGCGCACTGGAAAGGAGGTGGACGATTTCGTGGCCGCTATTCGCCGGAAGAAAAGGAAGCAAAGCATCTGATGGCGATAGTCTTGCCTTAAGGGGCAAACGCTTACACAGCCCCCTCCTGGCGCAGCAACTCTGCGATCTCCCGGTGGCCGCCCCGTTGCGCATCCGTCAGGGGAGTGCCGCCCCACCTGTCCAAAGGGCTGATGCCAAGCCTGGTGTTTTTATAATAATCAATCAGGTAACGCACTACTTCCAGCCGTCCTTCGGCAGCCGCCAAGTGGAGCGCCGTGCGCTTGTCGTAGTCGGCAATGCTGAGGTCAACGCCCCTTGCGTGCAGTTTCATGATGTTGTCCAAATCGCCGTAGCTGGCGGCAAAAATCAATTCCATCATATTGGCGGCCAGGTCTTGCGTACGGCGCTTGCGGGGGTCTTTTTTGGAGGAGTTTTCAACCAGGCCGTCATAAATATGGAGCTTGAAGCGCTCCACCAACTTGTTGCAAAATTCCACGCCCCGGCAGGTGTTTCCATACTCATCCAATCTGGGGGAATAAATGCAGATGCCCATCAGGTTGGGCACTACTACCATGAGCGCGCCCGAGACGCCGCTTTTGGCAGGCAGGCCGATTTGGAAGGCAAACTCGCCCGAATAGTCGTACATCCCGCAGGTGTACATGACGGAGAGGCAGTTGCGGACGGTTTGCGGGTCAAAAATCCGTTTGCCGGTGAGGGGGTTGACGCCAGCATTGGCCAGGGTGGATGCCGTGAGCGCCAATTGTTCGGCATTGATTTCAATGGAGCAGCACTGGAAATAGAGTTCCAGCACCTCTTGTATATCAATGCTTTCATTGTCCATGAATGCCCTGTTCTCCCGCATAAAATAGGCAAGTGCCTTGTTCCGGTCGGCAGTGCGCCGCTCGCCCAGGAAAATCTCGGCATTGAATCTTGGCTTACGCCCGAATTCCCGTTCCATTTCCGTGGCATCTTCCTGGTTTTTCACGATGCCATGCGTCAGGGAGCGCCATTTGTCCATGACGTATTCCAGGCGCTTGTCCACCGTTTTATCGCGCTGTATCAGCGAACAGCACATGATAGCACCTGCATTAATAAGTGGGTTGTGCGGCACGGCTATTGGCGAGTTTGGATTTTTTACTTCGCCATGCCCTTCAGTATTAGCGCCATTCCGCAATTTCAATTTCAATTCATTGAAGGCAAGGCCGCTCGGCTCTTTATCCACATGCTGGTGTACCACGCTTTCGCCCAGTTCTTCCAGCACCATGCAATAAGTAAGCGGTTTGGAAACGGATTGCAGCGTAAAATCAACCCCAAAATCGCCAATAGAAAAACGCTGCCCGCTGATGGTACAGATAGATATGGCAAACATGTCGGGGTTTACTTCTGCCAACTGCGGGATATAAGAGGCCACTTTCCCGTTGCGGTTATTTTTCACTTCGTGGTACAGCGCAGTGACTTCCTGGCAAAAGTCATCGAACTCCGGTATGGCCAGGTCGCCCAACAGGGCCTGCCTTACTATATTGGCACTGCCGACCACTTTGCGGAAATCATGGTAGGGGATCAGGTGCTGTTTGTTCCCGTTGGCTGGGATTTGTTGCAGCATTTGAAAGACAGGCTTCAGGCGTACATCATTTTTGCGGATGCCCGCCTTTTGCAAGCGGTCAACGAATTGGCCACCCGTCAAGCCCTCAGCGTTTTGAACATCGAAGGAATTGTAAATGCTCATCAATTCGTCGTTGATGTTCTGGAGCTGGAAGTCATCTGTTTGCGCTTCCCCGTGGGGCAGCGGGTTGTCCACCTTTTTTTTCGACGGTTTTATCTGGTCTTTTTTCATAGGAAGTTTGGATGGAAAGAGAAGCCCCGGGGCTGCCTCATAAGCCCTGTCGCCACCTTCGGCGGCGAATTAAATTCCACAGAAAGGGGTGTATTAAAAAATTGCCATGCATTTTTTCAAAACACCCCTTCTTCAAGGGTTTATTCGGCGGCTATCGCCGCCAATTGACTTATGATACAACCTCGGGGCGGGTCACAAATGTGGCGTATTTAACGCATAAAAAGCAATTCCCGGTAGTGGGGCAGGCGCCATTCCGCATCGTCAATTAGACTTTCGAGGGTGTTGGCGGCATCCCGCAGGGCGGTGAAGGTAGGCCGCAGCTCGTCCTGAAAGCGCTTGGCCCTGGCCACCAAATCCGTTTCATGCTCTGCCGCTTCTTTTGCGTGGTGCATATCTTGCAGCCCTTTGCGGGCCTTTTCTATGGCGGCGCCAATTTCTTTGGCCAGCGCACGGATACTGTTTGCACTTTCTTCCAAATCCATTTCCTTCAGGCCCCTTGCCGCATTGGCCAGGCGGTTGAGGTAATTGATGGCGGAAGGAAGGACGTGGGTGGAAATAACTTCCTGGTAGCTCACTGCTTCCATTTCCACATCTTTGATGAAATAGTCCAGGAAAGCTGAGACCCGTGCATCCAGTTCCCGTTCGTTCAGTACAAAGTGTTTGGAGAAGAGATGGCGTGCTTTCTCCGTCAGAAAGCAATCCAGGGCATAGGGAGTGGACTTGATGTTGGCCAACCCGCGGCGGGCAGCTTCTTCTTCCCATTCCGCACTGTAGCCGTCCCCGTTAAAGATGATATGCTCCGAGTCCTTGATGCACTGCTGCAGCACCTGCACGATGGCGGCCTCCTGGCTATGGCCTTTTTTGATAAGGGATTCTACGTCCACATGGAAATCATGGAACTGATCGGCCACGATGGTATTGAGCACCGTCATGGCGAAGGAGCAGTTGTGGCTGGCACCCACGGCCCTGTATTCAAATTTGTTGCCGGTAAAAGGGAACGGTGAAGTCCGGTTGCGGTCGGTATTGTCGAGCAACACTTCGGGTATTTTAGGCACGTTCAGTTCGAGCGTCGGTGCGGTGAAATCCTTGCCGTTGTTGAACCCATGATCTTTGAAATGATGCAGGATCTGCTCCATCAGGCTGCCGGTGAACACCGAAATAATAGCTGGCGGCGCTTCATTTGCGCCCATGCGGTGGTCGTTGCCGGAGGAGGCCACACTGGCCCGCATCAGGTCGCTGTACCGCTCCACCGCCCGGATGATGTTGGTAAAAAAGGTCAGGAAGCGCAGGTTCCTGGCAGGTTCGTCCCCGGGTGAAAGGAGGTTGATGCCGGTGTCGGTAGCCAGCGACCAGTTGTTGTGCTTTCCGCTCCCGTTGATGCCGGCAAAGGGTTTTTCATGAAACAGCACCCGCAGGTGGTGGCGTTTGGCAATGCGCTGCATCACATCCATCAGCAACAGGTTGTGGTCCACGGCGGTGTTCAGTTCTTCGAACATGGGCGCACATTCGTACTGGGCAGGGGCCACTTCGTTGTGCCGGGTCAGCACGGGGATGCCCAGCCGCAGGGCTTCCTGCTCAAAATCGTGCATGAAACGCTGTACCCGTTCGGGGATGCTGCCAAAATAATGGTCGGCCTTTTCCTGGCCCTTGGCGGGCAGGATGCCAAACAGGGTGCGGGAAACCATCGAGAGGTCCGGGCGGGCCTCGTACAGGTTTTCATCCACAATGAAATACTCCTGTTCCCAGCCCAGGGTGGCTATTACGCTTTGTGCATTTGGGTGAAAATATTGCGCCACGGGCGTTACCGCACGGTTCACGGCCTCAATGGATTTGAGCAGCGGTGCCTTATAGTCGAGCGCCTCGCCGGTGTAGGAGATAAAAATAGCGGGCACATACAGCGTTTTACCCGACTCAAGTTCCAATATAAAAGCGGGCGAAGTGGGATCCCAGATGGTGTAGCCCCTAGCCTCGGCGGTGTTGCGAAGGCCGCCGCTCGGAAAGCTGGAAGCGTCTGGCTCCCGTTGCACCAAATCACGGGCACTCAGGGATTCGATGCCCATGGCGTCGGCACTGTAGGCAGGCTTGTAAAATGCGTCGTGCTTTTCGGCGGTGAGGCCGGTGAGCGGCTGGAACCAGTGCGTGTAATGGGTGGCACCGAAATCCATGGCCCATTTTTTCATGCCCTTGGCCACGGTTTCCGCCGTTTCCAGGCTGATGATTTCTCCTGTTTTGCGGGCATGGATAACGGCTTCCAGGGCTTTTTCGGGCAGGTATTCCTGCATCTTGATCACGTTGAACACGTTTTTGCCAAAGATTTCTGAAATCTTCTTTTGTTCCTTGGCCAAAACACCCTTTCCGTTAGATTGAATTTTTTCTAATGCTTGGAGTCTGATGGACATAGCTGATAACTTTTAAAGGTTAACCCAAGTTGAGGATAGTCTATTATCGGGTTGATAGAAGGTTGATAATAAGTTGATAAGGGTTTATCCTTCGCAAAAGGGTAGCCAATATCAACCCATAAAACCTTTTATCAACCTGCTATCAACCATACCCGCAACTCGAGTTAGTTATGAATGCAGATTGTTGATTTCAAACAATGGACAGGCTTTCACCTGAGTAATTTATTTTGAAACAGCAGGGGTATGTTCTGGCGCACCATTCACCCGTTCTTTCCAGTCCGTGGCAGTTTCACCGTGCTGGGCAAGATCCAGTCCCAGGGATTCCTGTTTGGGCGATACCCGGAGCGGGAGCATGTAGTCCGTCAGCATAAAGAGCAGGTAAGAGCCTCCGAAAGTGAAAATACTAACGATGACAAGGGCCAGCAGGTGGTACATCAAGGTACTGGCGTGGCCATATACCAGGCCCACATCTTTGGCGAAAACGGCGGTCAATATCATGCCGACGATGCCGCCCAAGCCGTGGCAGGGGAACACGTCAAGCGTGTCGTCAATGCCTGTTTTTGTTTTGTACCGGACGGCAAAATAGCTGACCCCCGTTGCCACAAATCCGATAAAGACACTCTGCCCGACCGTCACAAAACCAGCGGCGGGCGTGATGGCCACCAAGCCTACCACTGCCCCGACACAGGCACCTACCACCGACCTTTTCCGACCGGTCACCCCATCGAGCAATACCCAGGCCAGCATGGCGGTGGCCGAAGCAAAATTGGTGTTGACAAATGCCGTAATGGCAAGGCCGTCAGCGGCCAGTGACGAGCCGGCATTGAATCCAAACCACCCAAACCATAACAGGCCCGTACCGATCACAACAAATGGGATATTGGTAGGGGTATGGTGCCCGGTTTGGCCGTCCCTTTTCCCCAGGTACATCGCCCCCGCCAATGCGGCAAATCCGGCAGAAATGTGTACCACCGTGCCGCCCGCAAAATCAAGTACGCCCCAATTGCGAAGAAAACCGCCCGGGTGCCAGGTCCAATGGGCCAGCGGGGAGTAAATGAACAGGGTAAAAAGCACGATGAACAACATCAGCGACGAGAACCGGATACGCTCGGCGACCCCGCCCGTGATCAGCGCCGGCGTGATGATGGCGAACTTAAGCTGGAACATGGCAAACAGCGCAAACGGCACATGGGCAGCGAACTCCGGTCGAACCGAAAGTCCGACCCCGTCGAACATGAAAAAAGTAGCGGGGTTGCCAATCAAGCCGCCTATGTCATCACCAAACGCAAAGCTGAAGCCTACAAAAAGCCAGGCAATGCTGACAATGCCCAGGGAGATGAAGTTTTGAATGAGGGTGGATATCAGGTTCTTATAGCGCACCATGCCCCCATAGAAAAAGGCCAGCCCCGGCGTCATCAGCAGTACCAAACCAGAGGCAGATAGCAGCCAGGCTACATCGCCTGCGTTCACGGCATTGACTTCTTCGGCTGAGGGGGCAGGTGGATGCGACATGAAGATACCGCCGACGGCGACCATGGCGATGATCACAAAAGGGATGGAGTAACGATTGGTAGGCCGGTTCATAGACTGTTGTAGATGGTTGGATGGTTGACGGCGGATGGCGGTTACGATGTTGGTAGTCAAGGGTTTACTTTTGGCCACGCCGGCGAAACCTTCCGTGTCAATGAATAAATTTGCTCCACAAACCTATCCGTCCTTTGCGCCCCATCCTATACCAAGTTTTAGTATTTTGCTCCAAAATGGATTTTAATGCTACTTTCCCAGGCAAATTGAACTGACCATGAAAGGAAGTACCCCGCTCATTTTTTACCTGTTGGCCATTTCCCTGCTGGTGTTGTCCAGCACCCTGGCCTACCTGTTGGCACGCCAGGGATTGGAAGACCGGGAAAATGACGCCAGGGTAGTCAACCTGGCCGGCCGACAAAGGATGCTCAGCCAGCGGATTGCCAAGGACTGCCTGAAATTGCAAGGTAATTCTGCCGGCAGCCCGGAACAGCGTGAAATATTGGACAGCCTGGATCGCTCCCTCCAGGAATGGCAACAGGCCTACCTCCAACTGCGCGGAAAAACGCCCATCGGGGATTTCACCGTCCAGAATTCGGACGAGGTGAACCGCTTATTTGACAACACGGAACAAACCTTTCAAGCGATCAAAAATGCAGCTATCCAACTGCTGAAAAAACAGGGATCTAACAGCCAGGAAGCAATGGGGGCTATCCTCGAAAATGAACCGGTCTTTTTGGGAAACATGGATGCAATCGTGCTCCGGTACCAGAATGAATCTACCACCAAAATCAAGCAACTCGGCCAACTCGAAACCTTTATCTGGCTATTTACGCTCCTGCTGCTGGGCCTGGAACTGAGCTTTATTTTCATCCCCCTTCACCGCCGTATCAACCGTGCCATGGAGGATAAAATTGAGCAAAACCAACTGCTCCTCGAAAAACAGCAAGCCCTGGAAAATTCACTCGCACAGATGCAGCAAATGCAACAATACCTACTGGAGGCGGAAAAACTGGCCACCCTGGGCGAAACAGTGGGCGTCATCACCCACGAAATCAACACGCCTATCGGCATCGCCGTCACAGCGGCTTCTTCCCTCCAGGAATACACGCAGGGATTTGTGGTTCAATACGAGCAGCAGCAACTGCGGAAATCCAGCCTGGAAGCCTACGTCGGCCAGGCACAAAAAGGCTGCAATCTCATACTTGGCAACCTGGAAAAGGCGGCCCAGTTGCTCCAGGATTATAAAACGGTGGCCGTCCGGCAGCTCAGCAGGCAACAGGAGCGGTTTGACCTGAGCGAACTGATCCGGCAGGTGGCCAATACCTTGGGGCCATATTTTAAAAACACCGAGATAGAATTGCAGCTCGACCTGCCGGAACGCTTCGAAATAGACAGCCATCCCGGCATTTTTGCCCAGGTACTGACCAATCTGGTGACCAATTCCCTGCGCCACGGCTATCCCGACAAAACAAAAAAAGGCACCATCGCCATCCGGCTGGTCCCAGCTCCTGATCACTTTATACTGCAACACCAGGACGATGGCACCGGCATCCCCGCCGACTTGTTGCCCCAGATTTTCGAGCCGTTTTTTTCAACAGGCAAACAAAAAGGGGGCAGTGGCCTTGGACTGAGCATCGTACAAAATTTGGTGGTGAAACAACTGGGGGGTACCATTTCCTGCCAAAGTGAAATCAACCAGGGCGTTTTGTTCGACATCAATATCCCTATCTAAATGAGGTAGGTTCTGGCCACGGATGGGGGGCATGTTCTATAAACCTTAGTTTTAAAAAGAGGATCGAAGGAAAAATAATCCCGATGTGCGTAATTTTTCACTGTTCCTAAAATAACCCGCAGCCGTAGCATTGATTTAGCAACAGGCGGATTAAATTTGCAAAGCCTCGCTGACGATCCTATCGTTTTACTTTTTTATACAAGCATCACCAATCATTTCAAGTCTGGTTGCAAAAGGGCAGCTTCTCTAAGCGAAGTACTGGAAACCCGTGGCATCAATTAGCGCCGGCACAGGGTGCATGGGTTTACGGGGTGAAAAAAAACCTTCCCTGAAAATCCCACTTGCTTCCCTGAAAATTTACCTGGCTTCCCTGAAAAGAGGGTGCCTATTTCGCCCGCCCACAATAATTTTGGACTGCGCTTTAAAACCACCCCCAAAATCTTGGGGAGCTAAAGGAAAAAGAAATTTTTCTTGTCTCCCCCAATCTCCTCACTAATTGTAAAACTTGTCGTACACAATGTACCCCACCAACACCTGGGCTTGCTAATCCGTAAAAAACTATCACCAAAATTGTCAAACAATGATGACTGGATTTGAAGTAGAACAAGATCTTTTACTGTTTGCACCAGAGCAGGAATTGATGCCGGCATCAGCCTCCGATTGCTGGAATATCCTCATTGTGGACGATGAAGAAAGTGTCCACGATGTAACCCAATTTGCCCTGGAGGGCTTTGTCTTCGATGAAAGGGATTTACGGTTTTGTTCTGTTTATTCTGCCACGGAAGCCATTGCCTTGCTCAAGGCCAGCCCGCTTGAGTACCATGTTATCCTGCTCGACATTGTGATGGAACACCGTTGCGCCGGTTTGGAAGTGATTGATTATCTGCGCAATGAAAGAAAAAATGACCATACCCAGATCGTGGTGCGCACTGGCAACCCTGGCCTCGCCCCGGAAGATTACCTCGTCCACCATTATGAAATCAATGATTACGAAGAAAAAAATATCCTGACCGCCCAACGGTTGAGGACATCGCTCACCACGGCGCTCCGCAACTGCAGGAACATGAAGGAAGCCCATTATTTGGCAGCACAGCGGCTGGATGAAACGCAGGTGTTCCGGCAGGCCCTGCGCCAGGTGACCTTTGTGCCTGAAGGGCCTTCCATGTGCAAGCAACCCTCTCCTTCCCTGATTTCTTTGCCCACTTTTTTGAAAAAATACGAGCCCAGCGGGGGCCGTTTGCCAAAACCGGTAAGGGATCTTCGTGCCGTGCCCGACATCGGCGTCACCCTGCAATTCATTCAGGGAAAAATCGCTTCGACTACCCGCAAGGCAATTGCCATCTACGACTACACCACCAACCAGTACCGTTATGTCAGCGACAACATTGAAGAGGTGACCGGCCTGGGTTGGGTAGATTTGGTCAATAAATTCCAACAGGTAGGGCACTATTCCCCCGATATACACAAGATTGAAAAAATCAACAGGCACCTGTCCAGGGCCTACTCCGAAGCTTCCGGCCAGGAAAAAGAGCAGTTTGTGGCCATATTCGACTACCGTATCACGCCGGTCGCCCCGCACAGTACCCGGATACTGGAATATGCCACCCCCCTCCATTTCAATGAGCAGGGCCAACTATTGCTTTCCCTCCATATTTTTTCCAACATCAACCACCTCAAAAAGGCCAGTGCCAATAGCATCCTGGCACTGCACACCCCGGAACAGCACCAGTATTTCAGCATCTCCGATTACCGCTCCGAGGAGATTTTCATAGGCCAGCGGGAACAGGAAATCGTCGAATATTCTGACCGGAACCTGTTGTCGAAAGAGATTGCCCAGGAGATCAACCTGAGTGTGCATACCGTGGATACCCACTTGCGCAACCTGCGGGATCGGCTCGGTGTCACCAGTACCAATGCCCTCATCAGCTATTGCAAGGAGATTACGCATTTGTTTGGTGGATGAGGCGTTAATCTTAATTTAAAGACCAATCAAATGGCGGCCGATTTTTCACACACGGAAATTTTTTTTTAACATTACCCTTCTAATATTTTTCCGAAATGAAAAAACAATCCCGCCGTTCATTCCTCGCAACGGCAAGTTATTCCGCACTTTTGCCTTTGGCTGCCGCCAATTCATTGGACACCAAACCCAAAGGCATGAAAAACATCTTTATCCACCACGTTTATTTCTGGATGAAAAACCCCGGCAACGCTGCCGATGTGGAAAAGCTGGTAGAAGGCTTGCGCCACTTGTCCAAAGTCAAAACCATCAAAACACTCCACATCGGGAAGCCCGCCGGCACTCCCAGGGAGGTAGTTGACAATTCTTACGGTGTCTCCTGGATGGTGACGTTTAAAAACAAAGCCGATCAGGATTCCTATCAAGTGGATCCCATTCACCTGAAATTCATAGAAGATTGTTCCCACCTTTGGAGCAAGGTCATTGTTTACGATTCCATTGATGTTTGATGTTGGCCAGGTTTGTCCAAAACCGTCCACCGTCCATCGTTCACCGTCCACCAACCAAAGCATGTTTTCAAAAGAAACTTACCAACAAAGACGTGCCCGCCTCATCAAGGACATGGGTACTGGCATCCTCCTTTTCCCTGGCAACAACGAGGCGGCCATGAACTACACTGCCAATACCTACCATTTCCGGCAGGACAGCCATTTCCTTTATTTCTTCGGCCTCGACCAGGCGGGGCTGGCCGCCATCATTGATGCCGATGCCAACGAGGCTATCATTTTCGGTGACGAACTGACGATGGAGGACATCGTGTGGACAGGCCCACAGCCTACCATCGCTGCCCGGGCTGCCGATGCCGGTGTTGAAAAAACGCTGCCCTTCAAGGAATTGGCCAGTTTTTTAAAGAATGCGCTGGATAAAAAGCGCCCCATCCATTTCACCCCGCCCTACCGCTACGACAATATGGTGATGTTGGGCGAACTGTTGGGCATCCCCGTCGGCCAGTTGAAAGAAAAAGCTTCAGTGGATTTAATAAAAGCCATCGTAGCACAGCGCTCCCACAAGTCGGAAGCTGAGGTGAGGGAAATGGAAATGGCTGTCAACATTTCCGGTGCCATGCACGTGGCCGTGATGAAAGCTACTGCGGCAGGCAAGAAAGAAGCGGAATTGGCCGGCATCGCCCAGGGCATCGCCAGCGGCATGGGCAACGGCATCGCCTACGGCATCATCCTGACGGTGAACGGGCAGACGTTGCACAACCATTCTTATGGCAACACCCTGAAAAGCGGACAATTGCTGCTGGGCGATCACGGTGCCGAAACCATGATGCACTATGCCGGCGACATCACCCGCACCTGCCCGGTGGATAAGCGTTTTACCCAACAACAAAAAGATATTTACAACATCGTACTGGATGCGGAGGTGAGTTCAATCGGCTCGCTGGAGCCTGGGCTGACCTATATGGAAGTACACCTGGCTGCGGCCCGTACCATTGCTGAGGGCTTGAAATCATTGGGATTGATGAAAGGGGATATGGCAGATGCGGTAGCCCAGGGCGCACATGCCCTTTTCTTCCCGCACGGCCTCGGCCACATGATCGGCCTGGATGTGCACGACATGGAGGATTTGGGGGAAAACTACGTGGGCTACTCGGACACCGTGAAGCGCAGCGACCAGTTTGGCACAGCCTACCTGCGGCTGGCCAGGGCGCTGGAGCCGGGCTTCGTGCTGACGGTGGAACCTGGCATTTATTTCATCCCCGAACTGATGGACAAATGGCGCAGCGAGGGCAAGTTCAACGATTTTATCAACTACGAAAAACTGAACGCCTGGCGCAGCTTTGGCGGCATCAGGATAGAGGATAATGTTTTGATCACAACAACCGGGCACCGGATTTTGGGCAAACCCATTCCTAAAACTGTGGAAGAGGTAGAAGCGTTAAGGGGGTAAAATTTTCAAGCACAACCAAACCTGAACCTTGAGCATGATCGACACCATCATCTTCGACCTCGGCGGCGTACTCATTGACTGGAACCCCATGTACGTTTTCAATGAAATCTTTGCCGGCAACGAGGCCAGAAAAGATTACTTTTTCCAAAACATCTGTACCCACGACTGGAACGAGCAGCAGGACGCCGGACGCTCCCTGCAGGACGCCACCGATGAACTGTTGGCCAAACACCCCGAATGGGAAACCGAAATCAGGGCCTATTATGGCCGTTGGGAGGAGATGCTCGGCGGCCCCATCCACGGCACGGTAGATATTTTGAAAAAAATCAAAACCGCCGACACCCATCGTTTATATGCGCTCACCAACTGGTCGGCGGAGACTTTTCCCGTAGCCCTGGAGCTGTATGATTTCCTGCAATGGTTTGAGGGCATTGTAGTTTCCGGCGTGGAAAGAACGAGGAAGCCTTTCCCGGAGTTTTATCAAATCCTGTTGGACAGGTACGGGGTAGCGCCCAAACGCTCCGTCTTTATTGACGACAACTACCGAAATGTGGAGGCTGCAGAAAAATTGGGCATCCAGGGCATCCATTTCCAGTCGGCGGGGCAGTTGGAAAAAGCGCTGGCCGAAAAGGGCATCCTTTCCTGATGTATTCTGGGTTTTGAAACTGCCAGTTCTCCATTGTCCACTTTCTTTGGGTATAAGGCTGAAGGCGTTCAAAGGCAAGTTTTTCGAGACCATGCAGAGAAGTGTGTTTTTGAAAAAAAAAAAAACCACTCTCGCAATCAATCACTTGTGAGAAATTGACGCAGTTTTTTGAACAATCTCAGTTTTTCAATTGGCTGATCCGCTATGCTGAAACATGGCTGGTTTTGTCGTTTTGGCCTAAAGCAAAACTTTGACCATCAAAGAATTGCACGCCGTCCACCGTCCACCGCTGACCATAGTAACCTTTTATCCAATAAAAACCTCAGCCCCCGTCCCCCAAATCCAGTACCCAGGCCCCCTGCTCGTTGATGTCGTGGTATTCTACCCCCAACTCCCTACAGGCCACCTTCCATTTTTCCACCTGCCATTTTTTATTCGAGGCATCGAAGATGATCAGCCGGCTGTCAAAGATGTCGAGCAACTCCTCTATTCCCATCTTGGGGGAGTTGCGGAGCAACAGTAAATCCACCCCGATTTTTTCGGCCCCAGTGCGGCTGACAGGCTGGGCCACGATGGCCATTTTTTTATCGTGGAACTGCACCAGGCCATTTTCATAAAAGAAGCGTCCGGAGGCATGGGCGAGGGAGTCAGAAAGTTGGAGGGTGTCAACTTCCTCGATACCCAAAGCCATACGGTGCCCCTGAACGGCAAATTTTAATGCCTTTGCCCCAATGTCCCGGCTGATAAGCGACCAGGCTTTTTTGCCGTCCAAAAAATCAATGGCGGTGTGTTTGTAAATGTTATAGACCACGATTTGCCCGTTGCCGTGTTCTTTCCAGGTGGTGAAGGCATAATTGGCACTGACCAGCACGAGGAACGCAAGCGCCGAAAACACCCACTTGAACTGCTTCGAACCAATGGCGGCCATTGCGCTAAGGATGACCAGGTAAAGCAACAACGCAATTAAAGGCCCCATCCAAATCCCTTCGATGACAGCGCCCGGCAAGTGCTGGATGAACGAGACGCAGGCATTGCCAAACCATAGCAGGGCCCACAGCGCTTTACCGACCCAGACAGCAGCCATTTCCCAAACGGATTCCATCAAAAGCAGCAGCAGCCCCATGCCCAGTTCGATGCCCGCCAGCGGCACCAGGATCATACTCGTCAGCCAAAACCAGGTGGGGAACTGGTTGAAATAGTACAGCGTGAGCGGCAGCGTCATCAGTTGGGCGGCCAGCGAGACGGCGATGAGCTGCCATGCCTTCTCGAGCCATTTGTTTTCCGGGGTCAGCAGCTTTGCAATTTTGGGTTGGAAATAGAGAATGCCCCAAACCGCCAAATAGGATAATTGGAAACTGACGCTCACGATCCAGTAGGGGTTCCAGAGCAGCAGGAAGAAAGCACTGGCGGCCATCGAATTGTACACGTTGTTGTAGCGCCGCAGGGCCATGCCCACGTTGATGAAGGAAAACATCACCGTCGCCCGCAATACGGAAGGGGAGGCCCCTGTCACGAGCGCAAAGATCCAGATGCCGGCCAGGATAAGGAGCACTTTGGTGGCCTTCCAGCCCTTGCTGTACAGTTTGACCCTGCCCAGAAAGAAATTGAAAATGAAAAAAACGATGCCTACGTGCAGGCCCGATACGGCCAGCACGTGCATGGCGCCCGTCTGAGAATAGGCCGTCAGCAGGTCTTCCGGCACCTCGTCGCGGTAGCCAAGGATGAGGGCCGAACCGACGGCCAGTTCGCTTTCGGTGGACAGGTGCTTTCGGAGGGTTTTTAAAAAATACCCCTGCAGGGCAATGGCATCACCATATATCGAAAAGCCTTTTCGTTTTTTGTGCAGCAGCCAATCACCTTCCCGTACAAAGGCCTGGTGGTGGATGTTTTGGAAATGCAGGTAGCGCCCATAGTCGAACGCATCAGGGTTTTTGGGCGGCCCGATGGCTGTTATATTGCTTTTAAACAGCAGTTCGTCGCCGTACCGCAACAATTCGGCGGAAGTGTCCCTGGCCAGGTACACCAGGATGTTGCCAGAGACGGGGGCCAGGCTGTCAGGGCTTGGCCCCATTGACTCTGTGGCCAGCTCCACTTTCACCCAATCCCCTTTTTTTGCAGGGGCGTCGGCTATCCTCCCGACGACTATGCCTTCCTCCTGGCGCAATAAACGGTTGAAATGATCCGGTTGGTTCAGTTCCAGGTGGAACCAGGCAGCCTGGTAGCCCAGCAGCAGGACGGCCCCGTTCAACAGGCTGCCAAACAGCCATCTGTAGCGGTACATCCCTCGTACCTTGTTGGCTGCCCAGGCCACAATGGGCAGGGTGGCCAGGAGCGCTTTCAGCAACAGGGAATTGTAATTGAAGATCATCGCCAGCAGGATACCTGCCGATAGCGGTAACAGCAAACGGAAGAAGGGGATTTCCCGCCAATTGAGCATGGCCAAGCGTTTTTTGGTGAACGTTTAGGGTTTATTCCCCCAAAGGGCCTGGGCGGGTATATTGCTGTGGGTCGGAAGCTTGGATCTTCAGGTTACTGCCTACTCGCCTTTGTCGCCTGCTTCGGGTTTTCGATGCCCAATGTAAGCAGTTTGTTTCAGCCAGGAAAATATTTGTTTTTTGTATAAAAATTACGTTTCTCCAAAACGGGGGAAAGGCATTGTTTTCACAAGTAGCAGGGTATATTTTGTCACGGGATTGAGAAGTTTGGATTTACTGCTACTGCAAACTGAAAATGAATTAAGGTGAGTAGCCGATTGAAATTGTCTGGGTTGTTTGAAATAGTTTTACACAATTGAAGATCAAGAACGGAAGGGTGCTTGGGCATGGCGAACTATGGAAAAAAAATTTCACCGCAAGCCACAAAAAAAGCCATGGAAGAGGCCAGAATAGTCGATATTCAGAACTGGCGGAAGGAAAACCTGCCGGTCTCCATTTTACAACAGAAAGCCAAGTTGTTCAGAAATACGGGGTAGTTTCTTTCCTGTAACCCCCGAATTTTGAACAGCCTATCATGGTGATTTAACAGCAGCAAAGGGCCTTGCTCAAACGCCCCGTTTTGCATCGAAAGCCTCCAGGTAGTCAGCCACTTTGCGCAGGAACGAGCCGCCCAGGAACCCATCCACCACCCGGTGGTCGTAGCTCATGGAGAGGAACATCAACTGTCGCACGGCTATCAAAT
This sequence comes from Lewinellaceae bacterium, assembly GCA_020636005.1. GTDB lineage: Bacteria > Bacteroidota > Bacteroidia > Chitinophagales > Saprospiraceae > UBA6168. Next base: position 1,908,191 of record JACJYR010000001.1, on the reverse strand, counting down.
CGCCATATTCGGTTTCCACCACGGCGGGTTTCTTCCGGATGGCCCCGGCGGCCATGATGGCCACTTGGGGTTGGTTGATAATGGGTGTTCCCATCACGTTGCCGAACGTGCCGACATTGGTCAGGGTGAAAGTACCGTCCTGTATTTCCTCCGGTTTCAGCTTGTTGTTCCTCGCCCTGCCCGCCAGGTCATTGACGGCTTTGGTCAAACCGACGAGGTTCAATTGGTCGGCACTTTTGATGACCGGCACAATGAGATTGCCCGAGGGCAAGGCCGTGGCCATCCCTATGTTGATGTCTTTTTTGACAATGATCCTCGTTTCGTCCACCGAGATATTTATCATCGGGAAGTCGCCAATGGCCTTTACGATAGCCTCGATAAAAATAGGCGTATAGGTAATCTTCTCCCCGTATTTTTTCTGGAAAGCATCCTTGTTCTGCTCCCGCCAGTTCACGATGTTCGTCATGTCCACCTCCACGTAAGAGGTGACGTGGGGCGACACCCGCTTCGACATCACCATGTGGTCGGCGATGAGCTTGCGCATCCGGTCCATTTCGACGATTTCCACGTTCCCGGAAAGGCTGACGGCGGGTTTTGTGACAGCAGGTTGCTGACTGCCAACTACCGGCTGTGGACTGCTGGCCGGAGCTTGGGCTGGTGCGGTGCTCCTGTTTTCAACATAGGCCAAAATGTCCTTTTTCGTCACCCTGCCCTGCATACCGCTACCGGGTATCCGCTCCAGTTCGGTCATGCCGATGTTTTCTGCCTTGGCGATATTTTTAACCAGGGGAGAGTAAAAACGGCCACTAACGCTGGTCGTTTGGATGGGGGGCGCTTCGGCTACTGCCACAGGCGTTGGCGCCATTTCTTTTTCGGGTTTTGCCACGCCATTCGGTTGGCCATTGGAGGCAGATGCTGCCGCAACGTCTTTCACGGCGGGCGATGGTTTTGGAGAAACGGCTTCCCCATTCGTGGCAATGATGGCGATGGCATGACCCACCGGCACCACATCGTTTTCTTTAAATAAAAGTTCTGCAATGACGCCTGCTACCGGCGACGGGACTTCGGAGTCCACCTTATCGGTGGCGATTTCGAGCACGGTCTCGTCCACCTCCACTTTGTCGCCCACCTTTTTGGCCCAGTTCAGGATGGTGGCCTCCATGATGCTCTCGCCCATTTTGGGCATTATCAGTTCTACTTGTGCCATTTCGTTATTTGTTGTCCGTTGCCAGTTGTTCGTTGGTAGTAGTCGAAGAACAGCGACAACTTTGGTTTTGCAATTTGGTTAGGAAAATCCGGCTGCAAAGGTAGGCAAAATGTCTTCTTGCTACAAAGGCTCTGTGCCTTTCACAAAAGGTACAAAGCGAAAATCGCCCCAATCTTCTTCCATGTATTCCATCTCCGTTTTGCGGATAATGCGCTTCATTTTCTGCGCCCGCCGCCCGACAGGGATGACCAACATGCCCCCAACTTTTAGTTGTTCCAATAGGGCTTGCGGCACCTCGTCGGCCCCTGCCGTCACGAGGATTTTGTCGTAGGGGGCAAACTCGGCCAAGCCCTTCGAGCCATCCCGGAAATAGCAGCGGATATTCTGGAAGCCCATATCCGCCAGCAGTTTGCGGGTTTTATGGAACAAATTTTCCTGCCGCTCTACCGTAAAAACCCTCGCTCCCATTGTCCCCAAAACCGCAGCTTGGTAGCCAGAGCCTGTGCCAATTTCCAGCACCTTGTCCCGTTTTTTTATTTCCAAAAGCTGTGTCTGGAAAGCCACTGTGTAAGGCTGCGAAATGGTCTGCTCGCACTCGATGGGCAGCGCCTTGTCCTGGTAAGCCAGTTCCGCAAAAGCGCTGTCGAGGAAAAAATGGCGGGGCAGCACGTCCATGGCGGCCAGCACTTTTTCTTCGGTAATGCCTTTTTCACGCAGCGATTCCACGAGCTTGCGGCGGAGGCCTTTATGTCGGTAGGTGTCTTCCAAAATGGTTGATGTGGTTTATAAAAGGTTGATGGGGGTTGAGAATAAGGTTAGTTTCAATCGTCCAGTTCCTCCACCTCCCCATCCGTAAACGAGTTCACCTGCCCCTGCCGCCGCAGGAAATTGCACCAGGAGCAGTTCGGTTCGCCGCAGCCTTCGTAAAATTCCTGCCGCATGATTTTGGCGTAGGTGTCCGTGATGAGGTTTTTTACAAAGGCCACGTCGCCAGCTTCGAAGGTAACGCTTTTGCGTGGAAAGTCGCCTTTCACGTCGGGTTCGAGGTAGGAGATTTCGGCGTCCTGCACCCGGCGGGGGTTGTTGCGCCAGTTTTCATAGAGTATTTTATAAAAAACCAATTGCCGCCAGTAGTTGCCGCCGTGGTCATTTTCGGCAGCGTCTTTTTTGCGGCTGGGCTTGCCGGTCAGTTGGGCGGGGCGCCTGAGCTTGGCGGGGTCCTGGCTGCCCGTTTTGTAGTCCACCAGGTGTACCTGTTGGTTTTGGTGAAAGTCAATGCGGTCCAGGATGCCCGTGAGGGGCACGCCTTCCACCGTTACATTTTTAAACTCCTGCTCCACTTGTACTTTCTTTGGCCAATGCGGCAGGTTTCGCTCGCAGTAGGCTTGCAAAAAGTCACGGCCCAGCGACAGGCGGCGCTCGTATTCTTTTTTGCCAAAAAAGCCTTGCAGCTTGAACATCTCCCTTTCAAAAAACTGGACAAACTCGCTGGGTGCAGGGAAGGCTTTTTCCGCCGAGGCCAGCATTTTTTCAAAACCCCGGCGAAGCGCATTGTGCAGGGCGATGCCGAAACTGGCCGCCTCGCTCTGTACGCTCGGCACGTTCAGGATGTTTTCATAATAAAAACTCAGCGGGCACCGGAGGAACTTGTTCAGGGAAGAAACGCTGAGCGTAAAATTTTCCAATAACTCCGCAATGGTGGTTTTATCGGGCGGCAGCAAAGCGGGTTTGGTTTCCAGCAACAGGATGCCCTGCGCCTCGATCACCTCGCTTTGCGGTACTTCGCCGGGCTGCACCTCCACCGCCGTTTTCTCCAAAATTTCATCTAAAAAAACCGCCCGGCGCAGTTCTTTGCCCTCGTCGTCCTGGGCGGCGTAGGAGATTTGCAGCAGTTCCTTTGCCCTCGTCATGCCCACGTAGAACAGGCGGCGGCGGGCCTCCTCCGCATCTTCCTCCCCGCTCAGCGTGATAGTATCGGGGAAGGAAAAGCTGAAATTGCTGCCCTTGCTGCCCGGTTCCCAATGGTCTTTCACGCAGTCCAGCATAAAGACTTTTTGAAACTCCAGACCTTTCGCCCCATGCGCCGTCACGAGGTTTACAGCAGCCACAGCCTTGTCACCCTGTAAGGGGCCAACTGCCAACTGTATCCGATTGGCGTCCATGCTCCGCAATATTTCGAGCAGGCGGGCCAGGTTCAGGCGGGGGTTTCGCTCGGTTTCTTTTTTTACAAAACCCATAAAAGTGAACAGCACCTGCAACTGCCAGTCCTTTTCCGGTTTGGTCAAAACGTGGCGCAACAAACCGCTTCGGTTGATGAGGCGCTCCACGAATGCAGGCACGGAAAGGTTGGCATATTCCGACAGCATGAATTCCAGGAATTGGGAAAGCTGCGCCACGGCTGCAAAAGTGCCGCCTTGCTCATTTTTCGCAGGTTTTTCGTCCCCTGCATTATTATAGATGCCGTCCAAATGCGCCATCAATTTTTCATCGGCGATGGCATCCCGCCATTTTGGGTAAACGCCGTTCTTGTTCTCTGCCGCCAGGGCCGTCGCCAGCCTTGCCAGGTCGTGCGGGCGGATGCCGAAAAAGTCGAAGTGCATGATTTGGAACAAGAGGTACTCGCCACTGTAAGGTTTATGAAATTCGAGGTTGAGGTATTCCAGCAGGGTGCGGATGTTCTGCACGAGCGGCAGGTCGAGGATGTTCACTGGGCGGCGGGTGCGGTAGGGGATACCTTTTTTCTCCAGCAACTCCATCAGGCGTTTTGCCTGGCGGTGTTTGGCGTAAATAACGGCAACCTCGCTGAGCGGGAATTCCTGTTGTTGCAGTTCGGCAATTTGGTTGACGATGGCCACATCTTCCTGCAGCCGGCTGGGATACTCCACGACATTGGGCAGCAGCGGCACGGCAGCAAATTCCTTGTTCCGGGCGGTGAGTATTTTTTCCACGCCCAACGCTTTCAGGCTCTGCACGATGCGGATTTTATTTTTGTCAATCAGCGCCCGGGAAGTGTCGAGGATGTGCTGCGACGAGCGGTAGTTTTCTTGTAAAATGACCAGCTTGAGGTCGTGGCGGTAGCTGCCGTAGAAGTCCGTGAGGTTTTTTAAACGGGCACCCTGGAACTCATAAATGCTCTGGTCGTCGTCGCCCACGATGAAGATGTTGGGGCTTTCCCAATATTCGACGAGGCGGTGGAGGATTTCGTTTTGGGCGCCGTTGGTGTCCTGGTATTCGTCCACGAGGAAGTAGAGATACTGCTCCTGGTAATTGCGCAGCAAGGCGGGGTGTTTTTCAAAAGCATCCAGCACCCAGAGAATCATGTCCTCGTAGTCGTAGCGGTGGTACTCCCGCATGAGTTCCTTGTAGCGTGGGAACAGCGCTACCGCCGAGCGCAGCTTTTCCATGCGCAACTGCTCCTCTTCCAACTTGGCGGTTTTCAGATCGCCTTTTTTAAAACTGCCCCGGCTCACCTTGTAAATAAACTCCTCCCGCAGTGGCAGGCCAGCGAGGTATTCATCAATTTTTTGGTGGACAAAGCCCACCGACCAGTTTTCCGCCTTCAACTGGCGGAAGAGGTTTTGGAGGTGTTTTTCATAAAAAAACACGTCGGCACGCCCCCGTTTCAGCGGGTGGTCGTTGGGCAGTTCGTCCAGCATCCGGCGGATGATCTCGATGCGTTCGAGGTCGCTCAGCGGTTCGAGGTCACGCCTGCCGAAGCGTTCGAGGTTGTCCTGTATGACGGTATTGCAAAAGGAGTGGAAAGTGAAAATATGCACCCGGTGCGCCTCGGGGCCGATGAGATCGAGCAGGCGGCGGCGCATGGCCTGCACCCCGGCATCGGTAAAGGTGAGGCAGAGGATGTTGTGCGGTTGGGCGTCTGTTTCCATCAGGATGCGCCCGATGCGGGCGGCGAGGATGTGCGTCTTGCCCGTGCCCGGCCCGGCGATGACCAACACGGGGCCTTCGATATGCTCCACGGCCTGCCGCTGCGCCGGGTTGAGGCGGGCGAGTTCGCTGAGGAATTTATCGTTGTAGGTCATGTGCTGGGTGGTTGACGGTAGATAATTAGCAGGTTTAAAGGCATCTTTCAAAAAAACCTATGCCGTTTTTTGAATTTGCACTTATATCAATTTATTGCAGGAAGCAATTGCCTCAGCCTCATTATGGATTTTTGTGGGGTGAAGGTAGGGTATTTTGGTAGTTTCGCAGATAGGCATCCATCTCCTGTGTGGGTTCTTCCGGCAGCAAAACCAGCTTCGGCCTCCTCGAATATTTCTTCAATAAAATCATCGGTGCCTGGTTCTTCCGGCGAGGGCAGCGCTACCTTAAAGGATTTTTCCAATCCCATTTCTTTGAGCCACTCGCCGAGTTGCGAAAGCTGCTCCCGATTGGCGTTGCCTGAAAAATTCAACACAAGTGTCATGGCTGATGATTTGAAGTGCAAATAAAAGTACAAAACCCGGGCGATAGTGTTTTGTGGAGATGCTTTTGAAATTTTTGGTAGGCAGGAGGCCGCAAGAGCCGCTGCGCTCAACACTTGACCTGCGTATGGCGGCCAGAGGCCGCTACCTTAGCCCGTATGCAAGCACAGCTTGCAACGAGCGGTGATGTTTTTCAATGGGAAGGTGGTGGGATAGTGGGGTGGGACAGCGGCGCTATTTTGTCGCATTATAGGACTGAACAATCAAATCAATAATGTCTTGCAGGGTGTAGTGATTCCCAATACTTTTAGTGTCTAAAAAAGTAATTCTGTTCATGTAGCCCCACCTATAATTCTCAGGAACTTTTCCAGTTATTCTTTTAGGATCATAAATTTCTTCATCCTTTGTTCTTAAGATGACCCGAATCTGATTTTTCCTCTTTGCTAATCGAAGTGCTACAAAGTTGATCGAAGTTTTGTATAAGATTTCACCATTCTTGCTATAAGAATTTATTTTTGGGTTTATTTCAACAATTGCTGCGTTTAATCTTTCGAATAGGGATGTAAGTTCTTTTGAAGCTCCAATTAATAAATCTTGAATAGAAGTGTCTAACTGAATTTTACTTCTGATTTTTTGTGCCTTAAAGTTATTAATCTCGCACTTATCTTTTTTTCCTCGTTCAAGCCTATTCTCATAAATTGGTTTATAACTATCAATGAAATCAGCATCCAGAATTTGAGCTTTTTTCTGAATTTCAAAATACCAAGCCAATAACTGTTCTGATGTTTCTTGATTGTCAACCTCGATAGTCATTTCAACATTTGTCTCAAGTCCGCCACGAGTACAATTCGCAGAACCGACAAAAGATTTAAAATGGTTACCTGTTCTAACAATATATACCTTAGGATGAAAAACTTGCATTGTGAAAACGTATGCCGAAATAGTGTGCTTCGTTTTAAATGAAAGAATATTTGTCAAAGCTGACGGATCTGTCGGCAAGTCTATTCCTACAATTAAATTAATTTTGCAGTTTTCATTAATTGTTTGAAAAATAAAGTCAAAACCTTGGAGATTTAATAGTGCTACGGCTACCCAAATTTCATCGGAGGTTTTAAGAATGTTTTTTAAATTGTCAGAAAGTTTACTTGTAATTGTTTTCATAGAACCTAACTATTAGTTTTCTAATTCCCTGTTTTGGTAATCCTTCAGCGCAGCGGATCTTCCCCTATCCTATACCTTACCCCCATCCTATCCAGCAGCGCCTCAATGAGCCGGGCCTCGGAGGCATCAGCAGGAAAAACCCTGATTTCATCAATGGCCGTATTCAATTGCTTCCCGATAGCTTTCAATCGGGATTCAACACTGTCCGTGTTTTTCAACCATGATTGGCGAATGTCCTCTTGTTCAGATGGGTCTAAAGCATCAAAGTCTTGGGAAAAGTTTTCCCAGATTGCTTTTCGCTCAGCCTCTGAGCCAAGTTTTGAAAATTGTTCGAATTGATTATTGCGCACTGTATTCTTGACCATTTGCTATTTCTTTATCGCTCCACTGATTCGGTTTTCCCAAAGTACGTTCATGTCAACTCGTAACCTCTGCAAGCGGCATCCGATAGCTCACCACAATATCGTCCGCAGCAATCCCCGAATCCATCAACTCCGCCTCAATATCCGCATCGGTGCGGTTTTGCCGCACCCACACCTTGCCATCCCGGATGTCGAAATGAAAAATAGCGTAGTGGTGGTAGCGGTCGTCCTTCCAGCCCATGCGTACCAATTGGTAGTGATGGTTTTTCTCGTCGGCAATAACCTGGTGTTCGGCATCTTCCCAATTGATGGGCTTGATGGCCGCATAATCAGCCAATAGCTGAAGGATAATTTTTTGATATTTCACTGTCTTTCCCATACTACAAATCTAACCAATCTTCCCAGAACCGAGCACAATTAGAGGCCACCACTTAAGTTTCCCCATCACCCCCTCACTTTCCCACTCCTCTCCGTACTTTTGCCAGCTGGGGCACCGTCTGTCAATTTAGGAACATCACGCTCGTCACAAGCTATGCTTGTTCACGGGCCAAGATAGCGGCCTCCAGGCCGCAGTAATGTTCAAAAGTTGCACTCTTACCCCACCCGATACCTTACCCCCATCCTATCCAGCAGCGCTTCAATGAGCCGGGCCTCGGAGGCATCAGCAGGAAAAACCCTGATTTCATCAATGGCCGTATCCAATTGTTTCCCAATGGCTTTCAACCGTGATTCAACCTTGTCCATGTTTTCAGCCATGATTGGCGCATGTTTTCCTGTGCCAATGCGTCCAGGGAGTCAAAGTCTTTTGAAAAGTTTTCCCAGAATGCTTTTCGCTCTGCCTCCGAGCCAAGTTTAGAAAATTGTTCCAATTGATGTTTTAGTGCGGTATTATTGATAGTGACCATTGGCTATTTCTTTTTATCGCTTAACTGATTCAGTTTTTCCCGTAGTCCGTTCATGTAATCCAACATCTAAGGTCAGCACCATCATCTGTCACCAAATTAAATTCTCAACACCTTAGCCAGCGCACCTTCAATTTCGCTCATTTTCAGGTCATCCAGTTCCCCGATTTTTCTGACCATCCTCAATTGTGAAAGGGACCTGACCTGAAAACAGTCCGCAGCTGAGCCCTTTGCCAGGTTATTGATAGCGTTGGGCTCTAATTTCACCATCCAATCTGCGACAGCATAGTTGGGTTTCCAGTCGGTTATCGGCACGATAACTTTCAAAGGCAGGATTCCCAAAGCATCGTCGTTGACGATAACTGCCGGCCTGGTTTTCCTAATTTCCGCCCCGATGGTAGGGTCAAGGTTGATGAGCCAGATTTCACTTCGTTTCATAAATATCCTCGCCATCTAAAATGGAAAAAGCCGTGAGTTCGCCATCATTCTCGTAGTCTTTCAATAATAGTTGTGCCGCTTTTTGAAGGGCTTCGTCCCTATTCAATTGATCGGCAGCTTGCGACGATGCTTGTGGCTTCTTTTTCGATTGCTTTTCAGGCTCAAGCGCTTTTTTGACAGCGTACAATTTTTCAAGCACCCCTTTGTCGTCAATAGATGCTATCCAGGCAATGAGCTCCAATTTTTGTATTTCCGCTTGCATGGCTGATTTTTCTACAAATATAACCAATCTTCATTAGACATCTCGCCCAAAGTTTTTTCAAACCGGCCACAAATGATGGCCAGTTGCCAAGTTCCGCCCCTCTCACCCACTTTCCCAATCCTCTCCGTACTTTTGCCCCCCGATTTCCAAAACCCAAACCGTACATGGCCAACATCTTTACCGGCATCTACATATTTTTTGAAAACAGGAGGGGACTGCTCGCCTTGTTGGTGCTGCTGTGCGTGGCCGTCATCGGCTTTTTGGCCTTTCAGATCAAGCTGGAGGAAGACATCACCAAGGCCCTGCCCGACAACGAGAAGACGGCCCGCTTCAACGACATTTTCCAAAACTCCAAGTTCCTCGAAAAGCTCATCGTCACCGTTTCGCAGAAAGACACCACTGCCCCTGCCGACCCCGACCGCCTCGTCGAATACACCGAGGCACTGGTGGAACGGCTCGACTCGACCGTCGGCCAATACATCGCCTCCATGCAGGTGCGGGTGGACGACGAGGTGGCCCTGCAACTGTTCGACTACATGCACGAGCACCTGCCCTCGTTTTTGGAGGAGGAAGATTACAAACTCATTGACACGCTGACCGCCCCCGAAAACATCCCCGGCAAGTTGGAAGACGACCTGCGCACGCTCAGTTCCCCCGCCGGGCTGATCATGAAACGCCTCATCCCCCGTGACCCGCTCGGCCTCACCTGGCTGGGCATGAAGAAATACCAGGATTTCCAGTACGACGAAAACTACGAGCTGTACGACGGCTACGTGATGACCCGGGACGGCCGCAACCTACTGCTGTTCATCCTGCCCAGCAACCCCACCGCCGAGACCATCAACAACCGCAAGCTGATAGAGGGCATGGAGCAGGCCATCCAGGCACAGACGGCGGATGGCTTCGAGGATGTGGGCACGACCTTTTTCGGCTCCACGGCGGTGGCCGTCGGCAATGCGGTGCAGTTGCGGAAAGATGCGGAACTCACCCTCACCATCACCATCATCTTGTTGCTGGCCGCCATCTGGGTGTTTTTCCGAAATCTGCGGGCGCCGCTGCTGATGATACTGCCCGTGCTGTTCGGCGGCGGCTTTGCGCTGGCCTGTTTTTATTTGCTGAAAGGCTCCATTTCCATCATTGCGCTCGGCACGGGATCAGTGGTGTTCGGCATTGCGCTGAACTATTCGATCCATTTTTTCACCCATTTCAGGAACCACCCCAACGTGCGTGAGGTCATCGCCGAAATGGCCGAACCCATGACCATCGGCAGCCTGACCACCATCGGCGCTTTCTTTTGTTTGCAATTCGTCAATTCGCAGATACTGAGGGACTTGGGCCTGTTCGCTGGGTTCAGTTTGATAGGCACGGCGCTGTTTACCCTCATCGTGCTGCCGCACCTGGTGCGCACCCCAAAAACAGAACCCACCGCCGACGGCCTGCCCCGTGCCACCATCCTCACCCGCCTGGGCAAGTGGCGGCCCGACAAGAGCAAATATGTCGTCAGGGCCTTGATGCTGCTCACGCCCGTTATGCTTTTTTTCGCCCGAAAAGTGAGCTTCGACAGCGACATGAACAACCTCAATTTCATGCCGCCCTCGCTCATCGCCTCCCAGGAAAAGCTCAACCAACTCAACGCCTTCGCCATGCAGTCGGTCTATGCCGTGTCGGTGGGCAGCACCCTGGAGGAGGCGCTCCGCAACAACGAGAACCTCACCCCCGTGCTGGAAAAGATGAAGGCGGACAGCTTGATCAGAAAATATTCCGGCGTCTCCACCTTCCTGCTTTCCGACTCCCTGCAACGGCTGCGCATCGAGCGCTGGAACAACTATTGGACACCCGAAAAGAAAAAAGAAGTGATAAGCCACCTGCTTGCCGACGGGCAGGCGCTGGGTTTCAAGGCTTCCGCTTTCCGTCCCTTCATGGTCATGCTGGAAAAAGACTTCCAGCCCGCCGACTCAGCCGACGTGCAGCGCTTCAAAGACCTCTTCCTGGCCGACTATGTGAACGAACGCCCCGGCCAGGTCGGCGTCGTCACCATGATGAAGGCCGAGCGGGAAAAGAACTCCGCCATTTACCGGCGGCTGGAAACCATGCCCCACACCTCCGTCATTGACAAAACCTACCTCACGGAACTCTTCGTCGGACTGGTGCAGGACGATTTCAACAAAATCGCCATCTACTCCTCGGTGCTGGTGTTCGTGGCGCTGCTGCTCATCTACGGGCGCATCGAACTGGCCTTCATCACCTTCCTGCCGATGGCCGTCAGTTGGGTGTGGATTTTGGGACTGATGAGCTTGCTGGGCATCCAGTTCAACATCGTCAACGTCATCCTCTCGGCGCTCATCTTCGGCCTCGGCGACGACTTCGCCATCTTCGTGATGGAAGGTATGCAGCGGGAGTACAAGACCGGTCAAAAGAGCTTGCCTGTCATACGGGCGTCCATCGTCATATCGGCCATCGCCACCATCATTGGGCTGGGCGTTTTAATTTTGGCGAAACACCCGGCCATCCGCTCGTTGGCCGTCGTGTCGGTGGTGGGCATTGTGTGCGTGGTGTTCATGTCCAATATTTTGGAGCCGTTTTTATTTAATTATTTCATCAAAAACAGGGTGGACAAAGGGCGCCCGCCGTGGACGCTGCCCAAGTTCGTCAGTTCCTCTTATGCCTTCGGCTATTTTGGCCTGGGCAGCATTTTGCTCAGTGGCATTGGTTTGCTTTTTTTAAAATGGCTGCCCATCGGCAGGCGGCGGGTGAAGTACGTTTACCATTGGATGATGAGCAAAATGGCCGGCTCGGTCATCTACATGATGTTCAATGTAAAAAAGACCATTTTCAATCCTGAAAACAAAGACTTCTCAAAACCCGCCATCATCATCGCCAACCACAGTTCGGTGCTCGACATCCTCTCCACGGTGATGCTCCATCCAAAGGTGCTTTTGCTTACGAACAAATGGGTATGGGAATCGCCCTTCTTCGGAAAAGTGGTGCAACTGGCCGATTATTACCCTGTTGGCGAGGGCGTTGACAACGTGGAGCGCTTGCGGGAGCGGGTGAAGGAAGGCTATTCCATCGTCGTGTTTCCCGAAGGCACCCGTTCGACTGACGGGAAAATCGGGCGCTTCCACAAAGGCGCATTTTACCTGGCGGAACAGTTCCAACTGGACATCCTGCCGCTGGTGTTCCACGGCTGCCATTATTCCGTTTCCAAAGGAGATTTTATGGTGAAAAACGGCGAGATCAACATGAAGTGGCTGCCCCGTATTTCACCTGACGACAAGAGTTTTGGCGAGGGATACGCTGAACGCACGAAGCGCATCAGCCGCTATTTTAAACAAGAATACGCCAAGCTGAAAGCGGAGCGGGAAACGCCCGCCTACCACCGGGAGCGCCTGCTGGCCAACTACCTCTACAAAGGCCCCGTGTTGGAATGGTACGCCCGCATAAAGACGGCGATGGAGAAAAACTATTCCCCGTTTCATCAGTTAGTACCCCTTCGGGGGAAAATCCTCGACATCGGCTGCGGCTATGGCTTTATGGACTACATGCTGTATTTCCTCTCCGAGGAACGTGAAATAACGGGGATTGATTACGACGAGGAAAAGGTGGCAACAGCCAACCATTGTTACTCCAAAACCGACAAGATCAACTTCATCCACGGCAGCGCCGTGGAGATGGCGTTTGAAAATTACGACTGTTTCATCCTGAGCGATGTGCTGCACTACTTGCAGCCAACGGAGCAGGAAAGCTTGCTCCGCAAATGTTTCACCAACCTCAATCCCGGTGGCGTGGCCGTCATCCGGGACGGCGACAAAGACCTGGCGGAGCGGCAAAAAGGCACCTGGTGGACGGAGTATTTCTCCACCCGTTTCTGCCAGTTCAACAAGGTGACGGAGCATGGGCTTTCGTTCATGTCGGGCCGGACGATTGAGGCAATTGCCGGGGAGTTTGGAATGCAGGTGGAGCGGATTGACCAGACGAAGTTTACATCAAATGTGATATTTGTGGTGCGGAAATGATAGTTTGAAAATAGTTTGAGCATTGTTTGAGGTTGTTTGAAAATTGTAATTCACGCTCGACAACAATTTTCAAACAAATTCAAACGATATCAAACGACCTCAAACAACTGTTAGCGTATGGAAAAACACGACGTAGTCATTGTGGGAAGCGGCCTGGGCGGGTTGGTGTGCGCCACCATCCTGGGCATGAGGGGGTACAAGGTTTGCATTTTGGAAAAAAACAAACAGATAGGCGGCAACCTCCAGACCTTCGTGCGGGAAAAGGTCATCTTCGACTCCGGTGTCCACTACCTCGGTGGGCTGCTGCCGGGCCAGAACCTCTACCAGATTTTCAAATTCCTCGGCATCCTGGATGACCTGAAACTCCAGCGGATGGACATGGACGCCTTCGACATTTTCCTGCTGGGCAACGACGACAAGGAGTACCGCATCGCCCAGGGCTACGACAATTTCATCGAAAAACTCTCCCAAGACTTTCCCGGCGAGCGGCATGTCATCGAGCAGTACTGCGCCAAAATGCTGGAAATCTGTGAGCAGTTCCCGCTATACCGCCTGCGGGACGAATCTTATTTTGAAAAGATTGACGCCCTGGAAATGGACACCAAAGCCTACATCGAATCTTTGACGGACAATGAAAAATTGCAGGCGGTGCTGGGCGGCAACAATGCCCTGTATGCGGGTGTCGGTGGCAAAACGCCCCTTTACGTCCATGCCCTCGTGGTGAACAGCTACATCGAAAGCTCCTGGCGCTGTGTGGACGGCGGCTCGCAGATCGCCCGTTTGTTAAACAAAAAAATCAGGTCGTATGGTGGCGAGATAAAGCGCAACAGGAAAGTGGTGAAACTGGTGGAGGAAGGGGGCGATATTCAATATGCAGAACTGGAAAACGGTGAAAAGGTATATGGCAAATATTTCATCTCCAACGCCCACCCCGTGAATACCATGGACATGGTCGTTTCCGATAAAATCAGGCACGCTTATATCACCCGTTTGAAGTCTTTAGAAAACTCAATTTCTACCTTGCTTGTCAACATCGTTTTCAAAAAAGACAGCTACCCCTACATCAACAGCAACTATTATTACTGCGATGATCACCGCAATATTTGGAACGAAACTGCTTATAAAGTGGAGGATTGGCCGACCAGTTTCGCCGTCTTTTTTTCCGCTTCTTCCAAGTCTGAAGTGTATGCCGACGGTGCCACGCTGATGGCCTACATGCGCTACGAAGAGGTGGCCCCTTGGGCTGATACTTTCAACACGGTTGGGCACGAAAGCGACCGGGGCGAATTGTACAAGGAATTCAAACGGCGGAAAGCAGAACTATTGATTGACCTGGTGGAAACCAAATTCCCCGGGCTGCGCAACCACATCCACTCCTACTATGTCGCCACGCCCCTTTCTTTCCGCGACTACATTGGCACCGACGACGGTTCGATGTATGGCATCGCCAAAGACTATACCGCTCCCTGGAAAACTTTCATCTCGCCCCGCACGAAAATACCCAACCTGCTTTTGACCGGCCAAAACATAAACCTGCACGGCATCCTTGGTGTTTCGGTCAGCGCGCTTGTTACTTGTTTCGAGTTTGTGGACAGGAAGGAATTGGTAGATGAGATTCGGAATGCGTGAAATTGGGAATTGGGGAATTAGGGAATTAGGTGGCTGGTAGCTAACATGGACAAATTTTTCAAATGGCAAAAAAAAGCACCATAGGTCAAAAGATCTGGAGGATCATAAAATGGACTGTACTATCCTTCCTGTTGCTATTCGCCATAGGCGCTGTTTACCTTTATTCAGTGGCCATCATGGTGCCGCCAACGCCCGCCTCTACAGAAAGCCTCACCTGGGAGCGCAAACAAATAGGCGAAAACGCCTACACCCTGGGCAACAATTGGCTGCGCAAAAGCAATAGCGGCTTGTGGGAAATGTACGTTGAAGGCAGCCCTTTCGAGCGGGGAGTGGTGTACGGCAAACTGGCCAAAGAGTTGTTGCAAAAACAGGAAGACGCTTTTGTTGGCCAAATCAGCGAACTGGTGCCTTCCGAATTTTACCGCCATTTCCTGAAATACTTTATTGGCTGGTTCAACCGCCACCTGGATGAAAATGTGCCTGAAGAATTTAAACTGGAAATTCTGGGCGTATCAGAATCTGCGCCCCACGAGTACGACTACATCAGCGAGCCCTACCAGCGCATCTTGAACTACCATGCCGCCCACGACATCGGACATGCCCTGCAAAACCTGGCATTGGTGGGCTGCACGTCCTTCGGCTCCTGGAGCAGCCGCTCCGCCGACAGTTCGCTCATCATCGGGCGAAACTTCGATTTTTATGTGGGCGACGAATTCGCAGAAGATAAAATTATCGCCTTTTACAACCCTGCCGATGGCCACAAATTCATGATGGTCACCTGGGGCGGCATGACGGGTGTGGTCTCCGGCATGAATGACCAGGGGCTGACGGTCACGCTCAATGCAGCCAAATCGGACATGCCTTCCGGTTCGGCGACGCCCATTTCATTGGTGGGCCGGGAGATTTTGCAATATGCTGCCAACATCGAAGAAGCAGCTGCCATTGCACAAAAGCGGAAAACCTTCGTGGCTGAGTCCATCCTCATTGGCTCGGCACACGACCATAAAGCGGTAGTGATTGAAAAAACGCCCACGCAAATGGATATCTACGATGCCGGGCAGGACGATATCATTTGCACCAACCACTACCAAAGTGAAGCATTGCGCCAGCAAAAAAACAATGTGGTGCAGATGGAGGAAAGTGCCTCCATTTACCGCTACCAACGGGTAAGGGAGTTGCTGGACAGGAGTGGCAAAATGGATTTGCCCAAAGCAGTTACTTTGCTGCGAGACCGCAAAGGCTTGAACGATGCCGACATCGGCATGGGCAACGAGAAGGCCGTCAACCAATTGATTGCCCACCACAGCATTGTTTTTCAGCCGGACAAGCTGCTTGTGACCGTTTCCACGGCGCCTTGGCAGGAAGGGCCTTTTGTCACCTACGACCTGAACAAAATCTTTTCCATGCAGGGCTTGCACGTTGACAGGGAAATCAGGGACACCCTGCTCGATGTAGCCCCTGACAGTTTTATTTACTCCAATGATTTCAAGGACTTTGTCCATTTCAGGCACCTGAAAGAACAGATCCGAAAGGGATTCCACGAAATTGACGTGGACGATCTGGTAAAATCCAACCCGGAATACTACCACACCTACGTACTGGCCGGCGACTATATGTTTAAGAAAAAGGAATATCAACGGGCGCTCCGGCTGTACGAAACAGCCTTGACCAAAGAAATAGCCACATATCCTGAAAAACGGCACATCGAAATGCAAATCGGCCAATGCAAAAAGCTGCCTGCAAACGCTCAGTAAGACATTCGCACCAAGTGCGCCAGTACGCAGATTTTCTGACAGCCAGCAAATTATTTGTGAAAATTTCCCTATCCTTGCCTCCTAACAACAGTTTGAAACCACCTTCCTATAATTGGTTTTAAAATCAACCCCAGTCATGCCGGAGCATGGGAATTTCGAAGCGACCTAATATCCCGTCCAGGTGTGGCTGATTATTTTTTCACCAACCATTTTTTAAATCTGAATCAACATGAAAAATCTTTCCCTGCTATTGGGCATGGCGCTCTTCCTTGCCTTCGCCCTCCCCGCCAACGCCCAGAAGCTAAAGATGACGAAAGGCGACCTGAAAGCCCTGAAGGGCGAAAAATCCATCAACACAGAATTTACCTACGAAAACATGGGCGTGGGCAAATTCAAAAAAGAAGCAGAATACGTTGACAAAAAAGTGAAGGAATACAACGAGAAGGAAAAAGGACGCGGCGACACTTGGAAAGAAGCCTGGATAGCCGACCGGCAAAACCGCTTTGAGCCGCAGTTCAATGAACTCTTCTCAAAATATGCCGAAATGGACGCCGGCGACCACCCGGACGCCAAGTACACCCTGATTTTCAACACTTCTTTTACCGAGCCTGGCTTCAACGTGGGCGTCATGCGTAAAAATGCCTACATTGACGGTACGGCCACCATCGTGGAAACGGCCAACCGCGACAAAGTCGTCGCCGTCATCTCGGTGGACAACTCGCCGGGCCGCAGCGCCGGTGGCTACGACTTCGACACGGGCGAGCGCATTTCGGAGGCCTACGCCAAAGCCGGCAAGGAACTCGGCAAAATGGTGGTGAAGGCCGCCAAGAAGTAAGCCCCCATATTTCATCCTGCCAACAAAGGCTCCCCTGTGGCTGAACCCAGGGGGGCCTTTGTTGTTTACCCCCCGGCGATGGCCAAAACCTAATGACCAGCCGCAAATAGCCTGGACGATTATTCGTTCGCAGCATATCAAATGCCTACCTTGTGCGGGCAAAATTCACTGGTGGAACATCAATACTTTTTAGCATGAAACTGGATACAAAACGGAAAAAAGTGGCCATCGTCGGTGCCGGGCTCGTCGGTGCCCTATGGTCGGTCATCCTCGCCAAAAGGGGCTATATAGTGGACGTGTACGAACGCCGGCCCGACTTCCGGCAAGCCGGCTACATCGGCGGCCGGTCTATCAACCTGGCCCTGAGCGAGCGGGGCTGGAAGGCCATCGAAATTGCCGGCATCCGTGAAAAAATAGAGGCCGTGGCCATCCCCATGCCCGGCAGGATGATGCACGGGCTGGACGGTTCGCTCACCTTTCAGCCCTATGGCGAAAAAGGACAGGCCATCAACTCCGTCTCTCGCGGCGGGCTGAACGTGGAGCTGGTCAACATCGCCGACGGCCACGAGCAGGTGCATTTCCATTTCAACCAAATCTGCCGGGGCCTCGACCTGGAAACGAGCGCCGTGCGCTTCGAGGACGGCGAAACCGGCCACCGCTACACCGTGGAGGCCGATTTGATCTTCGGCACCGACGGAGCTTTCTCCGCCGTGCGCAATACCCTGCAAAAGCTGCCCCGTTTCAACTATTCGCAACATTACATCGAACATGGCTACAAGGAACTGACCATCCCGCCCAGGGAGGACGGCAGCCACCGCATGGACACCCACGCCCTGCATATCTGGCCCAGGGGCCATTTCATGCTCATTGCCCTGCCGAACCTCGATGGAAGTTTTACCTGTACCCTCTTCCTGCCCTTCGAGGGCGAAGAGTCTTTCAAAAATTTGCAGACGGAACAACAGGTATTGGCTTTTTTCAAGAAGTATTTCCCGGATACTCTCCCGCTCATGCCCACGCTGGTGGAAGATTTTTTTGACAACCCTACGGCAGCACTGGTCACGGTGCGCTGCAGCCCCTGGAACTATGGTGAAAAAGTGCTGCTCATCGGCGATGCCTGCCATGCCATCGTGCCCTTTTTCGGGCAGGGCATGAACGCCGGCTTCGAGGACTGTACCATCCTGGATGGCCTGATGGACAAGTACGACGAGGACTGGCCCGCCATCATCGAAGAGTTCAACGCCAGCCGCATCGAAGATGCCAATGCCATTGCCGACCTGGCCCTGGCCAACTTTGTCGAAATGCGCGACAAGGTGGCCGACCCCCGTTTTTTGCTTTGGAAAAAAATAGAAAAACACCTGCACGAGCGCTTCCCGGACGAGTTCCAGTCGGTGTATTCCATGGTGAGCTTCAGCCACGTGCCCTACAGCCAGGCCCTGGCAGAGGTGTCGGCGCACGAAGAGTTGTTTGAGCGCATGTTGGCTATTCCAAAAGTGGATGAAAATTGGAAGGGGCCGGAAGTGGAAGCGGTGTTCAAGAAATGGCTGGGGGAACGGTAGGTCCCCATCAATAGATAAGCTCAATGCGGAAAGTTTTGCCCTGAAAGCTAAATTCGTCACCAGGGGTCTTTCCCTTCAACAAGGCCCCGATTGGTGCGTCCAAAGCAATAGAATAGTACAAGGATTCCTCCAACTGTATTTTTCCGATACCTCCTGCCAGGTAGTAAACGCCCTGATCCGTCACTACCAAGCCTCCCGCTTCTCCTTTTTCACAAACTTTGTCAGGCCCGATAGCCAGCATTTCCTGTTTCAATTGCAGGGCTTTGGCCAATTGCACTTCGTTTTTTTCCCGTTCCAGGTGCATCATGGCCCGGGTGGTTTCGTACTTGTCGCCGGCACTGCTCTTGGTTTCTTCATTGGCCGCAGCCGTGGCGGCGTCAATGGCTTCCTGTGCAGTATCAATCCTTTGCTGGATGGCGTTCAGGCAGTACCGGAACAGCCGGGTTTTTAGTTGTTTATAATCCTGCATTTTTTTTAATTGGATAAGCCATACCAGGTGTATTGTTAAATGAATGGCCTGGCAACATTAGCCGGATCGAACGAGTAACTTTGTGGCCGTCGTATTTCTTTTGGGCAGTACAATAGAAGGCGATTATTTTCCAAACTCAAATTATTTCAACGTGACCATCTCTGCTATCGTAGCCACCGCCAAAAATAACATCATTGGGCGCAACAACGAAATACCCTGGTACCTGCCCGCCGACCTGCAGTATTTCAAAAGGACGACGATCGGCCACCATATCATTATGGGGAGGAAGTCTTTTGAGTCTATCGGAAGGCCGCTGCCAAAGCGCACGAATATCGTCATCACCCGCGACCCATTTTTCGTGGCAACGGGCTGCATCGTTGTTCATTCTCTGCGAGAGGCGCTGGACCTGGCCGGAGCAAACGGCGAAGAGGAGGCTTTCATCATCGGGGGCGGTGAAATTTATAAGATGGCCCTTCCGCTGCTCGACAGAATCTACCTGACGGAGGTGGACGTCAAGATGGCCGGCGATGTTTTTTTTCCCGACCTAAACTTGGAAGAGTGGCTGGAGGTGTCGAGGGAGCCGCACGAGGCCGATGAAAAAAATGCGTATAACTATGCTTACGTCGTTTTGGAAAGGATGAGGTGACGATTTGTGTTTTTGTTTTTTTCAGGTGTTCTTGAAACGATGAAAAATTACGCTCTTCCCTTCTTTGAGGTGAAATACATACTTTTAGGTGGAGAGGCCGGGTTATCAAACCCGGCGTTTCCGGCACCAAACCGCCGGGTTTCTGCCGGGTTTGATAACCCGGCGGCTCCGGCGCCAAACTGCCGGGTTTGATAACCCGGCCTCTCAAAACGAAACGGTGCCAAACTGCCGGGTTTGATAACCCGGCCTCTCAAAACTAAACGGTGCTGAAATGCCACTCCACCTTGAAGAGGGGATGAGCGGATATTTCTTGGTTTGGCGTATCGCCTGCCTCACCTCTCACCCCTCGCTGCTCACTTCTTTTTAAAAAAAATAGAGTAGGAGGCATAAGTGCCCGGCTCTGCCTTCCACTTTGGGCCCTCCTTGAGCAGGCGGATGGCTTCCTCGTCGCAGCCAAAGCCCAGCGATTTTTCCACGTAAAAATCATACAGCGTACCGTCTTTCTTTATTTTAAAACCAACGACGACCTCGCCTTCGATGCCGGCAGCGGCTGCCCCGGCGGGGTATTGCAGCTTTTCCTGCACGTATTTTTCAAATTTTCCAAAGCCGCCTTTCGGCTCCGGTGCGCTCGCTTGCCGGGTCTTGCCTTTTCTCAGACCCGAAACGACGACTTCCGACAGGGCATCGGCCCGGCTGGCCATGTGCACGTTTATGCTGTCTTCTTCGCCAATTTTCACAGAGAGATTCCCGTAGCCCGTGTAGCTGAACGTGAGCGATTCGGCCCCTGGCGGCACTTGGATGGAATAGAAGCCGTCCAGATTGGTGTTTGTGCCTAGATTGGTCTTGTCCACCGCCACGGCAACGCCGATCAGCGGCTCCCCCGATTCATCGGTGACTACGCCGGAGATCTTTTTTTCATTGCCCATATTCTTTTGAACAAAGCCCAGGCCCCCATCGGCGGCAGTTCTGGTACTGTCTGCATTTTTCTTCATGGCGGCGGATGGGGGCGCCGATGCAGGTGCAGTTTCTTCGGATGCCGGTTTTGTCATGGCCAGATTTTGATCGGCGGTGGCAATGTCTTCCAACTCCTTCCTGTCATCCAATGTGGAATAGCTCTCCAGTTGGGAAGGCTCTGGAATTTTCACAGCAGCAGGTGCCTCTTTGGATTCGGTTTTCCGGGCAAAAGTGCTATTGTCTAAAGCACCATTTGCCGGCTCCTCGCTGCTGTCTGTTCTTTTGGCCATTGGGGCGGATTCCAGCGCTTTGGCAGTGCTATTTTCCAAAGTTTCTGCGCTTTGCGGTGCTGCCGGGGCCATAGTAGTTACAGGCTCCTGTGGTGCTGCTTTTTCCTTTGCTTGTGCGATGCCAGCCTGCGCATTTTCTTTTTGTTGAAACTGTTGCAAAACCAGCCACGCTGCTACCAATACCACCCCAATGGCCGCTGCCCTCAGGACATAAAACCCTGCGCCCCGTCTTTTCTTTTGGTACTTGCCCCGCAAATCAGCCTTCAGTTTCGTGACCGCCGCCGCATGGTTTTCAGCAGGCAAGGAGCGGTAGCCCTCGAAGGCATCCGCCAGGAAGGGGTCGTCTTTGGCCAGTGCCTCCAGCGCCCGTTCGTCCTTGCGATCGGCATCCCCGCTCAACCAACGGAGGAGCAAAGCCAGCCAATTTTTATGTCCTGATCCGGGTTTCATTCCTTTGTAAAATATGGTTTGAAAATCGTTTGAAGGTTGTTTGAGATCGTTTAAAATCGTTGCGCAAACAACCTTCAAACAAATTCAAACTATCATCAAACAACTTTCAAACAACCTACCTAACCCCCACCTTCTTTTCTACGCAAATCCTCAGGTTGCGCCGCCCGTTTTGGATATTGGAGCGGACAAGGCCGAGTTCTTCGCCTGTCAGATCTGCTATCGCTTTGTAGGATTTATTTTGAAAATAAAACTGCTCGACACAGTGCTTTTGTTGTGGCGGGAGTTTTTCCAGGCACTCTTTCAGCGCCTGCTCCTCGCCATTTTCCTCAAAAACTTCCATTGGATGCACGGCCCCGGCAGAATGCACAATTTCCGCCTGGGCGGACGGCGGCAGGTCGTCGTAAGGAACGGTTAAATTTTTCTTCCGCAGCTGCATCAGGCAGTGGTTTTTGGCCACCACGTGCAGCCAGGGGCGGAACTGGCGGATGTCCTGCGTCTTTACTTTTTCCACCAGAAACTCAAAGATGTTCATCACGGCATCCTCCGCTTTGGTGCTGTCCTTGAAATACTTCAGGCACACACCATACACCAGTTCCACATAGCGCTCGTAGAGGGTGCCGAGCACTTCCAAATCACCGGAAGCCTGGTAGGCCTGTACCAGTTCCTCGTCAGATTTCGTGGTGATATTTTGGCGGAAGAATTTGAGCATGGAAGGTAAAAGTATAGCCTTTTCAAATCTTTTTTCGGTGGAGGAGCAATCAGGCTACTGTTGTTGCTTGGGGGTATAATGGCCGGGTTGCCTCGTAAAATACTTTGCCTACCCTGTTGATATGGTCAATAAGTTCAGGGTTTTTGATATGGCTGAAAACGGAAAGATCAAAGATATATGGGAGCAGGAGATCATCGAGTTGAAGGGCTATGGAGTTCAAAATTTTCAAATTGACTTTTTCCCCTTTTAAGGTTATGTCAATATCCGAACCTGGCCGGAAGTTTCCTTTGGCCCGGGAACCATAGATAATAGCTGCATCCACTTCGGGATATTGTGAAAATACGGCCTGTACTTCCTGAATGATATTGTTTTTAAGTCCAAACTTCATATTCCAGTGCTTTTAGGATGGGGGGTGTTTTCAATGTTTTCCATTTTGCTTTCCAGTTTTTTAAACAGGGCAAAGTAGGTTTTCAAAATGGCCTCCACTACCTGTTTGGCCGTTTCTTCGTTATAGGTGTGCGAAGTTTTGTTCCTGCTTTTCAGCATGTCCATCCAGCCCTCACCGTCTTCGATCAAGCCGGCCCGGAAAGATTCCCTGATAGCATCCCTTGAGCCGACAATATCTGCGAAGCCTTGATAGGTAAGGTAGTCTTTTAAGGTGTTCCAACCCAGTTCATAAGTGTATTCAAACGATTTTATCAATCCCTGTTCTTCCAATTCTGAGAGTTTTTCAGCTTTTGCAGCGAATTTCTCCAATTGGCCCAAAGCCTTTTTATAGCTGCTGAAACGCTGTTGCCAACGGATGTCTTTTTCTGCCATTTTTTTAGGTTCGATTAACAGTACAAATGTGCTTGCTTCGGGTTTCAAAGGAAACTCTTTTGGCTTTTCATTCCCAAATTTAGAAAAAATCCATCGCTGCGTGTGTAATCCCCTGAAAGGCCTGCATCCTTCCCCTGTGCTTAAAATTTTTAACAAAAAAGAAATATCATGAAAACAGCAATCACCAACCTGCTCGCTATCTGGCTTTTGGCAAGCGCTTACCCTGGAAATACGACTCAATTTACCCTGAAAGGAAAAGTAGTGGATGAAATGGGGCAGCCGATCATTTATGCTGCGGTACAAGTAAAAGGCTCCAGCATAGGCGTCAATACAGATCTCAACGGCGAGTTCTCCCTCCAGACACCCAACCGCTGCGAAACACTCGTTGCCAGCTACCTGGGCTATAAAACACAGGAAGTCAAAAAAGCCTGTGAAGGCGATTCCATAGAAATAAAAATGGTGCAAAATCCAGCAGCACTTTCCGAAGTGGTGGTCACTGGTTTATCAAAACCCAGAAGGGAAGGCAAAAGGGACAGGGCTTTCAGTAGAATGGCTGCCCCGCAGGGCATTGTGCCCAATGGCTATGCCGACGATTATGCCAACTTCAACACCGAAGACTACGACCACATCAACGAAAACCGATTTTTTGAAACGACCCAAACACCGCTCTCCACCTTCTCCATTGACGTGGACGCAGCCTCGTACAGCAACCTTCGCCGTTTTATCCAAAATGGCCAAACACCGCCTGCCGACGCCGTGCGCATCGAGGAAATGGTGAATTATTTTGACTACGAATACCCGCAGCCGCAGGGCGATCACCCTTTTGAAGTAGTGACCGAAATATCGCAGTGCCCCTGGAACGATCAGCACCGCCTGGTGATGATCGGGCTACAGGGCAAAAAAATGCCGACGGAAAGCCTGCCGCCTTCCAACCTCGTCTTCCTGATTGATGTATCGGGCAGTATGCAAAACATGAACAAGCTGCCATTGCTGAAATCTTCCCTCAAACTGCTGGTCGATCAGCTTCGTCCACAGGATAGGGTCGCCATTGCGGTGTATGCCGGGGCGGCCGGCCTGGTGTTGCCGCCAACCAAGGGCAGCGACAAACAAAAGATAAAGGACGCCCTCGAAGAATTGGAAGCTGGCGGCTCAACGGCTGGTGCCGCTGGTATCAAACTGGCCTACCAAACGGCCCGTGAAAACCTGGCAAAAGGGGGCAACAACCGGGTCATCCTTTGCACCGACGGCGACTTCAACGTGGGCACGAGCAGCGACGGCGAACTGGTGCAACTCATTGAAAAAGAGCGGGAAAGCGGCGTGTTCCTCACCGTGCTCGGCTTCGGCATGGGCAACTACAAGGACAACAAAATGCAAAAACTGGCCGACAGCGGCAACGGCAACCACTACTACATTGACAATATCAACGAGGGCAAAAAAGTGCTGGTGAACGAGTTTGGCGGCACGCTTTTCACCATCGCCAAAGACGTGAAGCTGCAAATAGAATTCAACCCCACCAAGGTGCAGGGCTACCGCCTAATCGGATACGAAAACCGCCTGTTGAACAAGGAGGATTTCAACGACGACAAAAAGGACGCTGGCGAACTGGGCAGCGGCCACCGGGTAACGGCGCTCTACGAAATCATACCCGTCGGCATGAACAGTCCATTCCTAACCCCAATGGACGATTTGAGATACCAAACAATGGAAGAGGTTAAAGCAGCTGACAAAAACGAAATGCTCAATATCAAACTCCGCTACAAAGCACCCGACGGCGACAAGAGCCAACTCATCGAAAAGCCTGTTTTGGACAACCAGCTCGACGCCAAAGGCACGAGCGACAATTTCCGCTTTGCCGCTGCGGTGGCCGAGTTCGGCATGTTGCTCCGCAATTCTGAGTTTAAAGGGGAAGCGACCTTTGCTAAAGCAGCGGAATTGGCAAAAGGTGCCCTTGGCAAAGACGTGAACGGTTACCGGGCCGAATTGGTGAAAATGATTGAAACGATGGGAGCGCTCGAAGGGCCAGAGGCTAGCAGGAAGTAAGCGGGGGCGCCAACTTTTGCAAAGTATGGGTGGATGAAGTTTTAGGATCGAAGGAACAACCTTTTCCCCCCAGGGGTTGCCAAAAGTGAAACTGACAAGTTATAGCTCGCGCTGCCAAGTTTTGGGCCTAGTGAAGTTTGGTTGATGAAGTTGATAAAGGTTGATTATCAGCCTTTATCAACCATGCAAAAAGATTGGCGGCTCGCAGTAGATTATTCACTCGTTACTTAGGCTCGAAGGAAAAATAATCCCGATTTTACATCGGGATTATTTTTAAAAAACCCTTCCAGTGCTGGGGTTTCAACATCAAAATAGGGAAGTTATTTTTTCATCGTTACTTAACGGCAAGGGATGACCCTGTAAAGGTTTCGCCCCGCTGGGGATCCCATCAACAATCCTTTATATTTCAAACCGCCTTCAACCAGCCTGCAATGCTGAGCCGATCCCGCCGGGCGGCCTTCACTTCGTGCTCGATTTCATCGCTTTTAAAAAATACAACCCTGCCTCCTTCGGGGCAGATCGACTGTTCGCCACCATCGAGGTAAAGCACCAGTTCCCCGCCAGCTTCGGGCTTCCAATCGTCGTTCAGGTAAGTCACCACCGAAAATTTACGCCCCCGATCCTGCTGGAACTGGTCGAGGTGGCGGCGGTAAAAACTGCCCTCTTCATAAAAAGCATAGTGGAATTCGTAGCCGTTGATGCCTGTGTAGCAAGTGCGGTTGAGGTATTGGACAAAAGCATCTATGGCGCCGAGAAACTGTTGTTCCAACGGATCCGGGTTGTGTTCGTCTATCCAACTGATGAGGTCACCCCGTACTTTCAGGTTTTTTTGGAAGGTAAAGCGCTTACCTATGGCAGCAGGGTGCATCATGCCTTCGCTGCGTTTGCGGAGCAGGTTTTCCCTCAGCCCTTTTATCAGCGATTCATCAAAAAAAAGGGGGGCCGTGCCGTAGCCGTGATCGAGGATGCCCTGGATGAGGGGTTCGTATTTTTCTTCCATCTAACAATGCTGGTTTAAAAATGCCCCAAATGTACACCACGGCTGTTCATCGCAGGCCCGGATGGAAAATTTTGGCAGTTTAGGATCGAAGGAAAAATAATCCCGATTTCACATCGGGATTATTTTTAAAAAAAACCTTCCAGTACTGGGGTTTCAAAATCAAAATTATGGAAGATATTTTTTCATCGTTACTTAATGATAACCATCCGGGCCATTTTGTATAAATTAACGTGTTTTAAAAAAAAACTTGCCGCCATGTTGTTGCCCAACCATCTTCTCCGTGCCTTTGCGATCACTTTGTTTTTCCCATTTTTGGCGTATGCGGCACCTCCAAAAAGGGCATTGCTGGTAGCCGTTGGCAACTACCCTCCCGAATCAGGCTGGCAAAAAATCAACTCCCGGAACGACATCACCCTCATCAAAGCGGCTTTGCTGAAACAGGGCTTTTCAGAAAATGAAATAGTAATCCTGGAGGACGAAGCGGCCACCAAAGAAGGCATCCTCCGTGCCATCCGGGAGCAATTGGTGGACAAGGCAGAACCCGGCGGCGTGGCCTATTTCCATTTCTCAGGCCACGGCCAGCAAGTGGCCGACGACAATGGCGACGAACTCGACGGCTACGACGAGGCCATCGTGCCCATCAACTCGCCCATGCACTACGAGGAAGGCGTTTATGAAGGCGAAAACCTCATCCGGGACGATGAATTGGGAAAAATATTCAAACTGCTGCGCCGCAAACTGGGCCCGACTGGCACGTTGCAGGTGTTGCTCGACGCCTGCCATTCGGGCACGGGCACGAGGGGCTTTGGCGTCGCCCGTGGCACCACTTACAAGATGGCTTCGGAAAATTACAATGAGTCCAACCTCAACCGTGGCACAGACAAAACGGAAATGGAAAGTTTTGACGGCGCAGATGAAAGCGGCCTTGCGCCCATGGTGGCATTTTTCGGGGCGGCGCAAAACCAGTTGAACTTTGAAACGAGGGATGAAGAAGGGCGTGGCGTGGGCTCGCTCAGTTATGCTTTCAGCAAGAAAATCGCCAGCGCTTCGCCCAGCACTACCTACCGGGGCTTGTTCGAACAGATTAGGCTCGAAATGAGCGCCATCGCCCCCCGCCAGCAGCCGCAGGCCGAAGGTGCGCTCGATCTGGAAATACTCGGCGGCAGGCTGGTCGGGAAGCCTTCTTTTTTCAGGGTCAAACAGTGGAACGATCCAGGTTCGGTCATCCTGGAGGCAGGCTGGCTGCAGGGTGTTTACGAAGGGAGCGTCGTCGGCCTGTACCCGCCGGAAACGAGGAACAGCGCTGACAATACCCCCTATTCAAAGGGAACAGTGAGCTTCGCCGGGGCTACCACCTCCACCATCATCCTCGATGTGGACGTGGATCAGCGAACGGCCTTGGGAGCATGGGCTTTTATGCTGGAACAGAATTTTGGCGATTTGAAACTGAGCGTGAAAAACGACCTGCAAGCGGACAACCCTATCCTGCCTTTTTTGAAAAAAAGATTGGAAAAAGTAACGGCCCTGACCCAAGAAGAGCCTGCCGATTTATACCTGACTGACAACGGAAGCGCCCCCCGTGGTGCCGCCGTGCAATTGATTACAAAAGACGACATCGTCATTGAAACCTTCCCCGACAACCTGCGCCCGGAAATATTGGCCGACCGAATCGTGCGGGAAATGCTGGCTTTTGGTCAGGCCCGCTTTATCAAAAACATGGAGCTGACGAGTTATGATCTGCCAGTGGAACTGGAGCTGATCCCTGTGAAAATCAACCGCCGCACCATGTCCGTAGAAGCGCAGTTCCCACTGGCCAGCAAGCAGGATGCCAGCGGCACCGTCCACTTTCAGGATGGAGACGTGTTGAAAGTGAAGGTCACCAACCACGGCAACAAACCAGCTTATTTTACCCTGTTGGACATACAGCCCGACAACCAAATCAACGTGCTCATTCCCCAGGCGAACGAGACCCCTGCCGAGTTTCTGGTCGCCCCCGGCCAGTCTGTTGAAGTCAACCGCTTTTTTGAAATCGGGCCGCCGGTTGGCACGGAAGTGTTCAAGCTGGTCGCCACCGACCAGCCCATTGATCTGCGCCCGATTTCAAGCTCACGGGGCGCTGGCACCAAAAGCAGTCCCAGTGGGTTTGAGCGGCTTTTTTCACAGACTTATTTCAATGAAGACTGCATGACCAGGGGCGGCAAGACGATTTCCATCAGCACATCGGACGTGAATGTCTCCTCTTTTACCTTTATGATTGATTGATTGGACTTATACACCCACCTCGCTAAGAATTTTTCAAAGGCGATAAGCCGAATATTTTTTTTATCAAAACCGTGCAGGCAGAACCATAAATGCCTGATTTTAACCCAAATAAAAACCGAATCACTATATTTCCACCCAGTTATCCCCTTACCTATTTTTTTTCAACACTAAAACCTTATAAAAATGAAAAACAATTTCCAGATTCTCCTCCTTCTTTCCCTTTTCGCCTTTGCCATTGGTTGTTCCAATGGCCCGGTAAAGGCAATACCGCTGAAGATTCCAGTGGCCGGATGAAAGCTGAAATCGCACAGGTTAAAGGTGCTAAAGTCAGCCCTCCTATCCAGACCGATCAATGCGAGGCAATAAATAATCCGGCTTGCGTGGAGATCACGGCCAATGATTCTTTGGCCTATTACACAGCATGGCCATTCTGCTTGATGATTTGGGCAAATACGAACCGGCCGAACCCCTTTACCTAGAAGCCTTGGCCATCTACGAGGATGTAGTGGGAAAAGAACACATCGAATATGCCAGGTGCCTGAATGCCCTGGCTGATTTGTACCGTGAAATGGGCAATTATGCAGCAAGCGAAAAACTGCAACTCGAAACTATAGCAATATGGGAAAGAATATTTGGAAAAGAACATTCCGAATATGCCATGAGCCTCAACAACCTGGGGGCAACTACGCCTGGGAAAACGGTAAACCGCTCCGGCCAGGCATGGAAGACGGTGTCCTCACGGCCTACGAAATCAGCCAGATGGATTTGTCGAACACGGAAATAGTCGTCCTCTCTGCCTGCGAGACAGGGCTTTGGGATATTCAAGGAATTGAGGGCGTGTACGGCCTGCAGCGGGCCTTTAAAATAGCCGGGGCGAAATACCTCGTGATGTCGCTTTGGCAAGTGCCGGATCAGGAGACTTCGGTGTTTATGACAACCTTTTACCGGCATTGGGTGGAAGGGAAATTGACCATTCCGGATGCCTTCCGTAACACTCAGCAGGAAATGCGGGAGCGGTTTGTCAATCCGTACCAATGGGCGGGGTTTGTGCTGGTGGAGTGAATGGGCTTAACCTAACTTATTTTCACATTCAAATAAAATCATCATGAAAACAATCCTTAACCTATCCCTTTTTCTCCTCTCCAATTTTTTGTCCGCACAAACCATTGATTCTACGGCCATCCGGCAGGTGGATAGCCTGATAGGGGTGTCACGTACCCTTGCCGCCAAAAGCGACTTTGAACAAGCCCTTGAAGTCAATGCTGAAGCCGAAAAAATTGCTTTGGAGAAACTGGGGAGGGAGTCGGCGGCTTATGCGAATTGTTGTAATAATCGTGGCACTTTGATGTACTATATTGGAGATTACGAAAATGTAGAAAAGTGGTGGATCGAGGCTAAGGCGATCCGGGAAGAAGTCTTGGGCAAAGAACATCCCGATTATGCTGCCAGCTTGAACAACCTGGCGGCTCTGTATTGGTCTGAGGGCAATTATAAAGAAGCTGAATCACTCTATCTTGAAGCCATTGCTATTCGTGAAAAAAAGCAAGGAAAGGAACATCCTGATTATGCCGGAAGCCTGAGCAACTTGGCTGCCCTGTATGATGACATGGGGGCGTTTGAGAAAGCTGAAATCATTTATGATGAGGCTATAGCCATCAGGAGAAAAATGCTGGGAAAAGAGCACCCTAAATATGCTAGTAGCCTCAATGGTTTGGCGATTCTCTTTATGCACATGGGAGCTTATGAAAAAGCTGAACCTTATTACCTCGAAGCGAAGGCCATTTGGGAAAAGACCTTGGGCAAGGAACACCCCGATTATGCTAAAAGCCTGAACAACCTCGCAATCCTTTATTATCAGATGGGTCAATATGAAAAGGCCGAAGAATATTATCTCGAAGCGAAGGCCATTATAGGAAAAACTTTGGGCAAAGAACATCCCGAGTATGCCGCAAGCCTAAGTAACCTTGCGAACCTGTATATGGACATGGGGCAATATGAAAAAGCGGAACAGTGCCACCTGGAAGCTATAGCCATTCGGGAAAACGCTTTGGGCAAAGAACATCCAGAATATGCTGAAAGCCTGAATAATCTTGCAATACTATATGGATATACTGCCGCTTTCAAAAAAGCAGAACTCCTTTTCATCGAAACCAATGCTATCCGAGAAAAGATATTGGGCAAAGAGCATCCCGAATATGCGAATGGCTTGCAAAACCTTGCAGCGATTTGCATGGACTTGAAACAGTATGAAAAAGCGGAACAACTTAGCCTTGAAGCAATTGCCATATTAGAAAAAACGCTGGGGAAAGAGAACCCGAATTTTGCCTCAGCCCTAAGTGACTTGGCAGAAAATTATAGTGAAGTTGGTAAGCCCGAAAGTGCCGAACAGATCTTCCTCGAATGCAAAACCATCCAGGAAAATACCCTTGGCAAAGAGCATCCTGATTATGTCCTAAGCCTAAACAATCTGGCAGGCTTATACTGGAATATGGGTAAATATGAAATGGCTGAACCTTTATTTCTTGAACTGTCCGCAGTCAACAAACACTCAATTGAAAAGTCTATGCACCACCTTTCAGAAAGGGAATTGAACAATTATCTGAACAGGTTTTCACAAAGCCAAAACCAAATCCTTTCTTTCGCCCAAAACGCCAGCAGCAAAAAACTAATCCCTGTCTGTTACGACAACAGCCTCTTTTACAAAGGCTTCCTGTTCAAGGCTGCCAGCCAAGTCAAGCGCCTTTCACTTTCCGACTCCACCACCACCGAAAAATACAACCTGCTGAAATCCTACGAGCGCCGCCTCGCCATGGAATATAGCCAACCAATCGCCGAACGTGACAGCGCCAAAGCCGTCGAACTGGAAGAAAAAGCCAACGACCTCGAAAAAGACCTCACCCGCACGGTGGCAGGCTACGGCCAAGCCATGCGGCAGGTGGACTGGCAGGAAGTGCAGCAAGCGCTGAAACCGGACGAAGCTGCCATTGAGTTTGTCCACTACCACTATTACGATAAGAAGCAAACAGACAGCACGATGTACTCCGCCCTGCTGCTGCGCCCTGGAGATGAGCAGCCTGTTTTTATACCATTGTTTGAGGAGAAACAATTGGCAGCGGCGTTTGCCCCCGGCACCAAGGAACAGCCCAGTGAACTGCTCGCCCAAGTGTATAGCCGAGGTGCACAGCCACTGAAAACAGCGCAGCTTGCTGGCCTTTACCAACTCATCTGGCAACCTTTGGACAGCCTGCTTTCCAAAACCACCACCGTTTATTTTTCCCCCGCCGGCCTGTTGCACCGCATCAACTTCGGGGCTATTCCTTTTGATAAAAATCAAATACTCTCGGACAAGTACAGGTTAGTACGCCTCGGCAGCACCCGCTCGCTGGTGGTGCCTGATTTGACCAAAAACATTCTTACCAACAGTGCAGCGCTATTTGGCGGCATTCATTATGAAATGGATTCGACGGCCACGACAAGGGATACAATAGAAAATGAACTGCTGGCGGCACGTTCGGGCGAACTTTCCTTTGCCTATGCCGACCGCAGCGCCCCGCAGCGTGGGGATAACTGGGGCTTCCTGTCCGGTACGGAAAAGGAAGTGTCACAAATCCAGTCGCTGCTTCAATCGTCGAATTTTTCATCCCAGGTTTTATCTGGTGAAAACGCCACCGAAGAAGCTTTCAAGACCCTCGGAAAAGATAATCCCTCCCCCCGCATCCTCCACATCGCCACCCACGGCTTCTTCTTTCCCGACCCGAAAGAAGCCCGCTCCACCGGAAGGGGGTTGAGGGAGGCCGAACCAGTGTTCAAGATTTCCGACCACCCGATGATACGCTCCGGCCTCATCCTCGCTGGCGGCAACTATGCCTGGAAAAACGGCAAGCCCCTGCGGCCGGGCATGGAGGACGGCATCCTCACCGCCTACGAAATCAGCCAGATGGACTTGTCGAACACCGAAATTGTCGTCCTCTCTGCCTGCGAGACGGGCCTCGGCGACATCCAGGGGAACGAGGGCGTGTATGGCCTGCAACGGGCCTTCAAAATAGCCGGGGCGAAATACCTCGTGATGTCGCTCTGGCAGGTGCCCGACCAGGAGACCTCGGTTTTTATGACCACCTTCTACAAAAACTGGCTGCAAGGGAAAATGGCCATCCCCGATGCCTTTAGAAGCACGCAGCAGGAGATGCGGGAGCGGTTTGTCAATCCTTATCAGTGGGCGGGGTTTGTGCTGGTGGAATAACTGTAACTGCATTAGCGATGCAGTCTGTAAATTGCCGTGCTGCTACCGGCTGCAAGCAAAAGGTTTAAAACAGCTTCTTAGATTTTCTGTCCAATTGCGATTCTTTTACAAATACCTTTAGACAATGAAAACAATGGCTTTTTTCATCTCCCTGCTCCTTTCCCTCTTGCTTCATGCCCAGCAAAAAGGTGCCACCCCCATCACCAGGCACCCATCACCGGCCACCGGCCACACCTACGCCGTCGTCGTCGGCATCTCCGACTACCAAGACTCCGACATCCCCGACCTGCGCTTCGCCGACCGGGACGCAGAAGCCTTTGCGAATTTCCTGCGCTCGCCCGCTGGCGGCTCCCTTGACGGCGACCACCTCCAACTGCTCACCAACGAGCACGCCACCGGGGCCCAGATTTTCACGGCCTTGGATTGGCTGATTGATGAGGTACAGGAAGGTGACCGGGTCATCATTTACTTTTCCGGCCACGGGGATGTCGAATCCAAGCGGATCTCCCAGCCAGGCTACCTGCTGGGCTGGGATGCGCCGGCGAGGGTGTACGCCGCAGGCGGCACGATGAACATCCGGGATTTCCAGGACTATGTTTCCACCCTGTCGGTAAACAACCGGGGGAATGTACTCGTCATCACGGATGCCTGCCATTCGGGCAAGCTGTCGGGCAGCGGGATTGACGGGGCGCAGCTCACCAACCAGAACCTGGCACGGCAGTACCAGAACGAGGTCAAGATCCTCTCCTGCCAACCCAACGAATACAGCATCGAAGGGGAGCAGTGGGGCGGCGGCAGGGGCGCTTTCAGCTACCACCTCGTGGACGGGCTGTACGGCATGGCCGACGGCAATGCGGACGGGGCCGTCAACCTGTTGGAGATTGGGCGGTACCTGCAGGACAAGGTCACTTCCGAAGTGGCCCCCCAATCGCAGGTGCCTATGACGGTGGGCAATTTCACCGAAAAATTGGTGGACGTTTTCCCTGACGTCTTAGCCCAAATAAGGGAGGGTAAAAAGGGGCAACTGCAATTGTTCACCGCCACCGAATCGCGGGGCATCGAGGACGAGGTGCTGGCGGCAGCCGATTCAAACATTGTGGAGATGTACGCGGCATTCCAGCAAGCCATCAAGGACAAAAAGTTCCTCGAACCCGCCGGAGCCTGTGCCAATTTTTATTATGAAATACTGAGCAAGGAACCGCAATTGGAGCGGCTGCACGCAAGCATGCGGCGCAACTACGCCGCCGCCCTGCAGGACGACGTGCAGCAGGTGCTCAACAAGTGGCTCAAAAATGACGTGAACGAAGTGATGATGAACCGGCAGCTCCGCTTTGACAAATACAACCCCTATCCTCAATACCTCCAACGGGCGGCGGAACTGCTCGGCCCGGAACATTACATGTACCCGATCCTCCTTGCAAGGAAGCTGTATTTTGAGGGCTACCTGGCACAACAAAAAGAAGGTACCTCCCGTGAGGAATTTGGCCAGCAAGTACTCGAAAAATACAGGGCCTCCCTCCTTCTGGTCCCCGACCAGCCCGTTGTCTATTATTCCATGTCATCCGTTTTCGGCAATACCATGATGCAGGCCGATTCGATGGAATATTTCGCCGAATTGGCGACGGGACTGATACCCAGTTGGGTGGTGCCTTACATTACAGTTGGAAATATTTATAAGAGTCGTTACAAGGATTTTGGCCGGTCTAAAATATTTTTGGAAAAAGCTTCCGGCATAGACTCCAATTCTCTATTAGTGCTAAACGCTTGGGGATTGTATTATTTCGATTTAAAAGATTATCCAGAAGCGGAAGCGGTATATAAGAAGCTGATAGCATTGGATTCCACCAATTCCTATAACATAGGAAGAAACAATTTTGGTATGGTTTATAGAGCAACCGGGCGCATAGAAGAGGCCATCGAAATGTACAAAAAAGCGATTGAAATCGAACCCACGAATAGTTATCCCTATAGTAACCTGGGTTTTATATACTCAACATATACCAAGGAATATAGCTTAGCGGAAAAATACTTAAAAAAAGCCATTCAACTCGATTCTAATAATGCCAATCTTTACTTGCGCCTGGCAAGTGTTTTCAATAATACACGCCACTATGATAAAGCAGAAGAGCAATACAATAAAGCCATTCAATTCGATTCAACCAATATTGGTGCTTACCTTGGATTGGGAAATATTTATACAAACTCCCAACGTTATGGTAAGGCGGAAACACAATACAAAAAAATCATCCAACTCGATTCGACCTATGCCTTTGCCTACGGCAATTTGGGGATTGTTTACAGCATAGCCCAACGATACGATGAAGCAGAAATACTATACAAAAAAGCTATCCAACTTGATACGACTTTTACTTTTCCATACTATAACCTCGCCTGTGATAAGATCCAGCAAAACCAACCCGACAAGGCATTCTACTATTTGGAACAAGCATTGAAGCTTGGCTACAAAGCGTACGATTTTATGCAGCAGGATACTGACATCGCACCATTGCGGGAACATAAGGAGCAGTGGCAAGCCTTGATGAAAAAATACTTCCCCGGCCAATACAAGGACTAAATGGTTCGAATGGTTGAATGGCTAAATAGCTAAATGGCCAATGACTGCCAAACCTGCTTAACAACTAAATAAACACCATCAAATGAAAATTAAGACAAGTTGCCTGTTCCTGTTTTTTACCCTGCCCCTTTTCTCCCAGCAGAAAGGCGCCACTCCCCTCAACCATCCTGCCATTCAACCATCCTGCCATTCAACTTTTGCCGTCGTCGTCGGCATCTCCGACTACCAGGACCCCGGCATCCCCGACCTGCGCTTCGCCGATAAGGATGCGGAGGCTTTCGCCAACTTCCTGCTCTCGCCCGCTGGCGGCAGCCTTGACGGCGACCACCTCCAACTGCTCACCAACGAGCAGGCCACGGCCGGACGGGTTGCCGAGGCCCTCGATGCCCTAATTGAGCTAGCAAAGGAAGGCGACCAGGTCATCATCTACTTCAGCGGCCACGGCGACGTGGAGCGCAAGATTTTTTCCCAACCGGGCTTCCTGCTATGCTGGGATGCACCTCCCAGGGTGTACATGGGCGGCGGAACCTACTCGCTGGCTTTCCTGGAAGCGGTTGTCACCACTTTGTCCGTGCAGAACAAGGCGAAGGTGGTCGTTATCACCGACGCCTGCCACGCCGGGAAGCTGGCGGGCAGCCAAATCGGCGGGGCACAGCTTACCGCCGCCAACCTCGCCCGGCAGTTCGCCAATGAGGTGAAGATACTCTCCTGCCAGCCCAACGAGTACTCGCTGGAAGGCGAGCAGTGGGGCGGCGGGCGGGGCGCTTTCAGCTACCACCTCGTGGACGGCCTGTTCGGCCTCGCCGACCGCAACGGCGACGGGGTGGTCACCACCGGCGAGATGGATCGCTACCTTGAGGACCACGTGACCTCGGAAGCTGCCCCCGAGAGCCAGGTGCCGATGCTGCTGGGCAACAAGACGGAGCGGCTGGCCACGGTGGACGCCCCTATACTGGCTGCCCTGAAGAAGTCCAAGGCCAGCGGTCTGCCAGTATTCGCCGCCACGGAGAGCAGGGGCTTCGAGGACGAGGTGCTGGCGAAGGTGGACACGGGCATCCGGCAGATGTACAGGGACTTCAAGCTGGCCGTGCAGGAGAAGCGCTTTTTGGAGCCTTCAGGCAACTGCGCCGAGGACTATTACAACCAACTGGTGCAGGTGGAGGCGCTTGCGCCGCTCTATGGTTTTATGAGAAGGAACTACGCCGCCGCCCTCCAGGACGACGCCCAGCAGGTGATGAACGACTGGATGAAGACCAGCGATGACCAATTGCTGGACGCAGCGGCAGAAGGCCAAAAAGGACGGCTGCCCAAAAAAGTGTTCACGGAGAAAGTCAGGTCATTTCCCCGCCTCCTCGGGCGGGCAGCGGAACTGCTGGGCAAGGACCACTACATGTACGCCACCCTGCAGGCGAGGAGGTATTTCTTCGAAGGCTACCTGCTGGCCAACTCTGACCGCAACCCCAACCGGGAACTGGGCGAAAAGGCACTAGCCGCATTCCGCAGGGCGCTTGAATGGCAACCGGAACTGCCTCAGGCCTATTGGCAGATGAGCTTGGTATTTGGCTATAATTTCCTTCAGCCCGATTCGGCGGAAATATATTCCCAAAAAGCGATGGGGTTGAATCCATCTTGGGTGCTTCCTTATAACGATTTGGCATTCATATTTACCGGTAGGCACCTAGATTTAGACCGGGCAAAAACTTACCTGGAGCAGGCCATGCGACGGGATTCCAATTCGACGTTTGTATGGAATGTATGGGGCAATTACTTTATAAGGAAAAAAGAAGCTCTGAGGGCGGAAGCCCATTTCAAGAAAGCTATCCTTCTCGATTCCACTAATGTCGCTGCATACTGTAATTTAGGTTTTTTTTATACGAATACCCGACGATATGCTGAGGCCGAACAACAATACAAAAAGGCCATCCAACTCGATTCAACCGTTGCCATTCTATTCAATAACCTAGGGCTGGTTTATGCAAGGACCCACCGCTATGTAGAGGCCGTACAACAATACAAAAAAGCCATTCAACTTGATTCGACATATAACAACCCCTATAACAACCTGGGAGGTATCTACGCAGACGCTGGTCGCTCCGAGCTTGCAGAAGCCTACTACAAAAAAGCTATCCAACTCGATTCAACCATTGCCACTTACCACAGCAATTTGGGGTCTGTTTACTTTGACACCAAACGTTATGCTGAGGCTGAGGAACAATGCAAAAAAGCTATCCAACTCGATTCAACCTATGCAAATGCCTATGGCAACTTGGGACTTGTTTACTATGGCATTCACCGCTTTGAGGAAGCAGAAGCACAATTCAAAAAAGCCATCCAACTCGATTCGACTAATGGTAATAACTACAACAACATGGGAATGCTTTACGCAAACACGCGACGCTATCAACTGGCTGAAGCCTTTTACAAAAAAGCCACCCAACTCGATTCTACACATTGGCAAACCTATGCAAATTTAAGTGCCTTATTACAGACACAGGGAAAATGGGAAGCATCGGAATCTATGGTACAAAAAGCCATCCAGTTCGGGCCGCCTATCGGGTCATTATTCTCCATGCTCGGCAATGCCTATACGCATATCCCCGGACGTATGCAGGAGGCCAAAGAACTGCTCGATAAAGGGTTCGGAATGTCTCCCGACTCGCCCGATACAAATATCTATTTGGCAGAGTGGTACCTGCAAAACAACCAACCGGAGCAGGCGTGGGAGTACTTCGAAAAAGGTTTGGAAAAAGGAGTCGGGAGTGAAGGGTTAAGTTCATCCGATTTGCTGGAAGGGCCCTATCTGGAGGCATTCAAAAAGGAGGAGCGGTGGAAAGCCCTGATGAAAAAATACTTCCCCAACCAATATAAAGACTAAAACCCAAATCAAATGAAAAACTATCTCGCCATATTGCTTATTTTCTGTTCTCAGTGCCTTTTCGCCCAAACCGAAAAAGGCGTCACCCCCCTCAACGAAAAACCAACAACGAACAACGAAAAACCAACCACCTACGCCGTCGTCGTCGGCATCTCCGACTACCAGGACCCCGGCATCCCCGACCTGCGCTTTGCCGACCGGGACGCAGAAGCCTTTGCCAACTTCCTGCGCTCGCCCGCTGGCGGCTCCCTTGACGGCGACCACCTCCAACTGCTCACCAACGAGCAGGCCACCGGGGCCCAGATTTTCACGGCCTTGGATTGGTTGATTGATGAGGTACAGGAAGGCGACCGGGTCATCATTTACTTTTCCGGCCATGGGGATGTTGAATCCAAGCGCATCTCCCAACCGGGCTACCTGCTGGGATGGGATGCGCCGGCGAGGGTGTACGCCGCAGGCGGCACGATGAATATCCGTGATTTCCAGGACTATGTTTCTACCCTGTCGGTGAACAACAAAGGGAAGGTGCTGGTCGTCACGGATGCCTGCCACTCAGGCAAGCTCTCCGGCAGCGACATCAACGGCGCACAGCTCACCAGCCAGAACCTCGCCCGGCAATACGCCAATGAAATTAAAATCCTCTCCTGTCAGCCCAACGAATACAGTATTGAAGGCGAGC
This sequence comes from Lewinellaceae bacterium, assembly GCA_020636005.1. Classification (GTDB taxonomy): domain Bacteria; phylum Bacteroidota; class Bacteroidia; order Chitinophagales; family Saprospiraceae; genus UBA6168. Next base: position 1,869,640 of record JACJYR010000001.1, on the reverse strand, counting down.
AGTGGGGCGGCGGCAGGGGAGCTTTCAGCTTCAACCTCGTGGACGCCCTCTATGGCTTTGCCGATAGCGACAACGACCTCTTCGTGACCCTGAAGGAAGTGAGCCGCTACCTCGAAGACCATGTGTCGGCAGAGGTGGCCCCGGTGAGTCAGAACCCCAAAGTAGTGGGCTACCCCACCGAGCGGCTGGCGGTCGTGGATGCAAAGCTGCTCGCCGACCTGCGCTCCGGAAGGACTAGCCAGATGGCGATGCTTTCTTCCATCGACTCCCGTGGAATCGAGGACGACGTATTGGCATCAGTGGACACGACCACCCGTGAACTATACCGGCTTTTCAAAAAAGCAATAAAGGACAAGGTATTCCTCGATCCAACTGATGCTTGCGCCGATGCTTACTACCAACAACTCTTGGCAGAGCCAAAAATGAAACGCCTGCACGCCACCATGACCCGCAACTACGCCGCTGCCCTGCAGGACGACGCCCAGCAAGCCATCAACATCTGGCTGAAAGCGGACGTGCAGCAGTTGGAGTGCATTGGTAAGTCGCTAAGGCTCGAACCCATTCCCCGGCTACTGGGGCGAGCAGCGGAACTCCTTGGTGAAGGGCACTACATGTACCGCTCCCTTCAAGCACGAAAACTGTTGTTCGAGGGCATTTTGATGATGAAGCATGACAACCCCGATGAAGCCCTTGGCCAGGATTGCCTGTCAGTTTTCAGAAAATCCCTGGAGCTTGAACCGACCTCACCCTTGCCTTTGCGCTGGATGAGCGAGGTTTATGTCAAAAACCTTCGCCAGCCAGATTCTGCTCTTGTTTGTGTAGAACAGGCCAGCATCCTGGCCCCCAACTGGGTTCTTCCGTTCGCTGATTTAGGATACACGCTTATCAACCTAGACGAGTTCGAACTTTCCAAACAAGCATTACTGGCAGCTGAAAAAATTGATTCGCTGCACCCTTACGTGCTCAACCGGTGGGCAATGTGGTATGTCAATCAGGGCGGTGCAGAAAACGCAGAAAAAGCCATTACTTTGTTTGAACAATACCGGAAAAATGGTGGTGCTATGTACCCGTGCTGGCACAATGACTATGCACTTGCGCTGAAACTATTTAAAGAATATGAAGCAGCTGAAAATGAACTGAATAAAGCTATCGAACTCGATTCGAATAGTTCAACTATCTGGACGAATCTTGGGACAATATATCTTTTAGCTAATCGCTACGATGAGTCGGAAATAGCCTATCAAAAAGGTGTCGCACTTGATTCGACCAGAACTGTTGCATGGAACCAACTTGGGACGTTGTATTTCTATACAAAGCAATATGCTAAGGCAGAACCGATTTTTAAAAAAGTCATTGCGTTTGATTCAACCGATGCAATGGCATGGAACAACCTCGGTGCTGTTTACAACATGACCAAGCGTTATGTTGAGGCGGAGCCGTTTTTAAAAAAAGCAATTGTACTTGATTCAACCCTTGAACTTGCATGGAGCAACTTGGGGTATTTGTACAAAAATACAAGCAACTATGAAGAAGCGAAAACAGTATATAGCAAGATGGTTTCAATTGACTCAATGGATGCGTCGGCATGGGAGGACCTTGGTTTTTTATATGTCAATACCCACCAATACGCTGAAGCAGAAATAGCTATAAAAAAAGCCATTTCCCTCGATTCGGCTTTGGTTTTGGCTTGGGAAGATTTAGGAAACTTGTACCTCCAAACCATGCGTTACCCCGAAGCGATATCGGCATTGAACAAAGCGATTGAACTTAATCCTAAAAGAGCCAAACCCCGCAAGTACCTCGGCATGGTCTTTTTCAAGATCAACCGGCCTATTGAAGCCCGGCAAAACTTCCTCAAAGCCATTGAGCTGAACCCCAACTACAACAGGGCGAAGCTTGGCATGGCTTACCTCCTTTCATCTGAAGGCAAAACTGAAGAAGCGCTTGACTACGTGGAACAAGCCATCGAAAAGGGAAGCACCTTCGAGCAACTGCAGCAGGACGAAGACCTCGCCCCGCTGCGGGCGCTGCCGTCGTGGAAGGATTTGATGAGAAAATACTTCCCCGACCAATACAAGGACTAAAGCTTTTTGAAATGAGAAATTGCATGGCCTATCGCCCTCGTTCTCTACCAGCAAAAACTTTGGTTGAGCTGCTCACCAGTTGACTGGTGCGGTCCTTCCGACGTTTGGCGCAGGCGTTCTAAAAGTTATTTTTATCTTTAGGGTGTTTTTTTGCAGTAATCAAAAAGAACATTCTGTTACCATCCAGTCCAGTTTTTCAAACCCTTTTTGTAAAACCCAAAACCTATGAAAAACCCTATTGACTTCTTGCCTTTTTTACTTATCTGCTTGTGTTGGCAAATGGCTCTTTCCCAAAACAACGCCTGCCAGTTCAACGGGACGACCGACTACATCCAGGTGCCGACCGATACCTGCCTGCGCCCCACCACTGCGCTGACGGTGGAAGCCCGCCTGTACGTCACATCTTTTACGCCCAACGGTTACTTTTTCAGCAGTGCTAAGTTCGACGGGGCCCCCACCCAATCCGGTTTTTATTTTGGCGTGAGCAATGGGGGCGTTGCAGTCTATCTTAAAACCAACGACAACAGCAGTTTCAAAACCTTGGGTGGAGGCAGCATCAGTGCCAATACCTGCAACCATGTAGCTTTTACGTACAATGGGGATACGCTGAAAGTCTATGTAAACGGTGCCTTGACCGGCTCAACCCCCTGCACGGGCACCGTGGACTGGGACCCCCTGCCCAACGGGCTTTTCCTTGGCAAATACAACGACGACAACGAAGATTACTACTTCACCGGTTTACTGGAAGAAGTGCGCTATTGGAACGTGGCCCGCACCGCCGCCGAGATCAATGCCAATAAAGATGTGCCCCTGTCTTCCGGCACGGGGCTGCTCGCCGTCTGGCATTTGGACGAAACGGGCATGGGGGCTGGCATCACCGCCGTGAACAGTTCCGTTGCGGCGGCCAGTTGCGGCAGTACTGCTGATGGCACCACATTTGGCACCGCCAACACGCCTGTTTTTACGGCCTCCTGCGGCACCACCTGTACCTGGGTGGGCGGCACTGGCAATTGGAGCGACCCTGCCAAGTGGAGCACGGGCACCGTGCCGATGAGCAACAACCCGGTCGTCATCGCTTCCGGCACGGTCACGCTCGACGTGGCGGCCACGATCCATTCTCTGGCCATGAGCGGAGGCAGCACCCTTGCGCTCGGCGACAACCTCACGGTTTCGGGAAACCTTTCCATGATCGGCACGACCACCACCATTAATGGGACTGGCAACCTGGATGTTGGAGGTGACTTTACCTGGACGAAAGGCATCATTGCGGGTACTGGGTCTTTTACGCTTTCCGGCGACTTAATTAGCAACGGTGGCGATTGCATCCTGAACACCAGGAACATGTTGCTCACTTCGGGCGGTACACTTACTAACACCACTTTTGGCCAGTTGAATGGAGCAATATTTACCTTAGCTTCAACAGCAACCCTTTTCTTACAGGCCACCACCTTCCTCGGAAACCAGGCTACCAATACGGGCTTTGTAAACCATGGGATTATTGAAACAACCGGCACTGGAACGGTTACAATATCCACAAATATCATCACGAACGACGGCACCATCAACGTCAATGGGGGCAACCTGAGCATATCAGGGGGCAACACTTCCTCGTCCACCCATACGGGAGCAACGATCAACATTGCTTCGGGAAAAACACTGAGCTTTTCAGCACCTTCTAACCATGATTTTACCAATACCAACATCAGTGGGGGCGGGATCTTCGAGGTATATCAAACTAGCTTCGCTGTGGTAAATATAAATGCAGGATCTACCCTCGCTACTGCTGTAAACATCTGGGTTGGAAAACTCACAATAAATACCCCTCAAAACATCTCATCATTGACCATGAGCGGTGGCGGTGTCGTCACGCTAAATGCGAACCTGACCGTCTTGGGCGACCTGGACATGAGCGGAACCAACACTACCATCACCGGAGCGGGAAACTTGGCCATTGGCGGTAATTTCACCTGGACCCGTGGCACCATCAGCGGCACGGGCACCTTGTCACTGACGGGGACGCTGACGAGCAACAGCGGCAACTGCACCTTGTCCAGAAGTTCCCTGTCCCTGACATCCGGGGGGACTTTGACCGCTACGCTTTTTACCCAGACCAACGGCGCTTCGCTCATCATCCCGGCAGGGCAAACCCTTACAGTTTCGGGTAATTGCACTTTCAGCGGAAACCTGAACAATACTTCCATTGTCAATCACGGCACCATCGTCACGGCGGGGACAGGTGTCATCAATTTTAACTGGAATGCTATTACAAACGACGGTACAATCCAAGTGAATGGCAGCAACATAACTTTTGGGGCCGGAGCCAATACAGTTTATGTCCACGACGGGGCTATGATTAATATCGCTGCTGGTAAAACCCTTGAATTCAACGGGATTTCCCATACTTTTTCCAACAATGCCACGGTCAGCGGGGCAGGTACTTTCAAGTCAACAGCTACCTCGGTGAGTGTCAATTCCGGCTCTACCATTACCACCATATTGGACGTTGCCGGTGGCACATTGACCCTCAACGTACCCCAAACCATACCTTCCCTTTCTGTAGGAAGTACATTCAACCTTTCCGCCGATTTAACTGTATCCGGGAACGTAGCCTTAACTGCCGGTTCGATAAACGGCACAGGCAATCTCACTATCAATGGTAACTTGACCTGGACCGGTGGGGCAGATATTCTTGGTACAGGGCTAATGTCACTATCAGGCACCTTAACGGTCTCTGTAAGCGGGACTCTCGGCCGTTCATTAACTTTGGCCAGTGGGGCTACATTTACCTCTTTTGCTTTGTACATTGAAGATAATGCGGTATTAAAAGTGCCTTCCGGGCAAACATTGGTCTTAAACTCAGGTTCTTTCAATGGTGACGGCACTGGTACTTTAGAAAACGAAGGCAATATCACAATTACTGGTTCCTCAGCCCTTTTTCAAGTCTTGAACCTTGCTTTTATCAATAAAGGCAACCTTACCAGTATTGGTCCCAATTTATTTTTTGGAGGTGGTTCGAGTTCTATCCATGATGGAGCAACAGTAACGATCGGGCCGGGAGATGATCTGAAATTTGACGGCACCACCCACACATTTATCAACTCATCTTCCGTCAGCGGGGCGGGTACGATTACAATTTCCGGAAACGCAGGTTTTACGAACATTACCTTGAACAGCGGTTCCACTTTTTCCAATGCTGTTATCATATTCGTAGATGCTTTGAACATCAACACCCCACAAACCTTCGATTCCCTTGCCATGAGCGGCGGGACGATAACTTTAAATGCGGCCCTTTCCATCGCCAACGGCATGACATGGAGTGGCGGCACCATTTCTTCAACAAATCCAACCACAATACCCGTTGGCGGCACACTGACTATGAGCGGCAGCCCCATCCTGTCCAATACAAATCTCACACTCAACGGCGGCGGCACATGGACAAATGCAAGCTGCACCCTGCAAAACAATGCTTCCATCACCATACCCACGGCGAAAACCCTAACCATCAACAACACCACCAACAGGACGCTGACCAATGGCAGCGGCGGCGGTGGCACCTTGACCAACAATGGCACTTTGGTAAAAACAGGTTCGGCCATTTTCAGCATCAATTCCCCCTACACCGCCGCTTCGGGCAGCTTCACCGACATACAGCAAGGCACCCTGGATTTCAACAACACCTTCGACAACAGCGGCACGGTGAAGGGCAACGGCTCGATTGACCTCAGCGGGGCAACCGTTTCTTCTTCAGGCACCTTCTCGCCCGGCGCATCGCCCGGCACCCTGACCATTGTGGGCAACTACACCAACAGCGTGCTCGACATCGAAATAGAGGAAAGTGGCGGCAACGTAGCCTTTGACCAACTCATCGTGACAGGTACGGCCACGCTCGGCGGCACACTGAACGTGACCGAAACCGGCAATGTGGTCACCGGTACCTGGGTCATCCTGACCGCTGCCAATATCACCGGCACGTTCAGCACCGTCAACCTGCCTGCCTGCTATTCCATCGAATACAGCGGCGACTCCGTGATTTTGTACAAGGCCGTGGCGAAAATCTGGGACGGCAGCGTTGGCACCTGGAACACGCCATCCAGTTGGGATCCGCCGGGGGTGCCCTGCATCCTCGACGATGTGGTCATCAACAACGGCCAGGTGCGCCTGGACATCCAACCACAGATGGCCTCACTGACCATCAACGGCGGCAGCCTGGAAGACTCTACCGGCTACCAGGTCAATGCCCCCTGCACCATTGGCCCTTCGGGTTTTTTGAACATCCTGAACGGGGCAATGGACATCAATGATGATTTTGACAACAATGGAACGGTACAAGGCTATGGCATCATCGACCTGGAAGATGCCAATGTGATCGGCTACGGCACGTTTGCCCCCGGAAATTCGGCGGGTACCCTGACGGTGAAAGGCACCTATTGCAATGAAACCGCCATCATGGAAGTTGGTGGTACCTTGGGCAACGGCGTTTCGATAGACCTGCTCGAAGTCACGCAGGCCATCATGCTGGGCGGTGACTTAAACATACTCTACCTGGGCGGCACCGTCCCCCCCGGCACCCGGACAATTATGGAATGCCCGACCGGGGGCTGCCTGAGCGGCACTTTCGATAACGTAAGTTTCCCGCCGGAATGCCAGGGGGCGTGCAATTTGAATATCACGACACAGCAGGTGCAATTGGTCAATACGCTGGCTATTGAGTTCACGGGCACCTGCACCTGGCTCGGCGGCACCGGGGATTGGTCGAACCAATCGAACTGGAGCTGCAACGATGTACCCAATGCGAATGATACCGCTGTAATCAATTCCGGGCAAGTGATACTGAATGGGGCGGCCTTTGTCAGCTCGCTTAAAGTGACCAGCGGCACCGTGGCTGGCACCGGTACGCTGACTGTCAACGATTCGCTCATCAAAACCAGCCCTGGCGTTTTCACGATGGATGCGCCTTTGCAGTTGCCCAACGGCTTTCTACATGCGGCAGCGGGGACGCTCGATTTCAACAACCTTTTTACCTATGGGGGCACCGTGGGCGGCAACGGCAACATTGACCTGACCGATGCCACCGTGCAGGCCCTGTCCGGCGGCACTTTTTCGCCCGGTGCTTCGCCAGGGACGCTGTCGGTACTGGGCAACTACACCAACAACGTGCTGCACATGGAAATCGGTGAAAACAGCGGCGTGGTCTCCAAAGACTTGCTCAGCGTGAGCGGCAATGTCAACCTGAGCGGCAGCACGCTCAATGTGTTCCTGCTCGGCGGGACGATGCCCACCGGATCCTTCGAACTGCTCACCTTTGGCGGGAATCCCGGCAACACCGTATTTTCAAATGTCAACTTCCCTTCCTTCTGCGGTGATTGCGCCCTGGTTTATACCAACAACAGCATCTCGCTGGAGAACGGGCAGGCCTGCATCCCAAACCTGACCATTGAAAACATGATCGTACCGACCGGCACCTACAAGTCGGAAAATGACCTGGTGTCCAATATGGCCACCGTAGCCAGTGGCAGCATGGTCATTTTCCAATCCGATACGGGCATTCTGCTGGGCCAGGACTTTTCAGTAGAAGCGGGAGGCGATTTTGAGACAGCAATCCAGGCTTGCCCCCAGAATTTCGGAGAGGGTTTGCCGGAGGAGCCTTCATCGATAAAGACGGGGAACGATAGTGCTGTTTCAAAAAAACCAAAAGAATGAGGGTAATTTGAAAAGCACAAAAGACCCCCTGCTTGCCATCCGATGATGTGGACTTTTTGGAACCTGCCTTTAAAATGATGCGACTTTTGTTAACCTAAATCCCACTCCACTATGAAAAAGCACTTGCTTTCCATTTGCCTGGCATTACCGTTTTTCCTGGCAGCCCAGCCCAACGATCCTGCTACAGTTGCTAAACAGGTGGACAGCCTGGTTCAAGTTGCCAGCACCCTGATCAGCCAACGGGCGTTCGACGAGGCGCTGCCAACCGTCGAGGCTGCAAAAAAGTTGGCGCTCGAAAAATTTGGGAAAGACCAGCCAGCCTATGCCTCCTGCCTTTTCCAGGAGGCCCGCTTTTACCATTTGCAAAACCAGGCGGAAGAGGCCGAGCGGCGTTACCTGGAAGTGATATCTATACGGGAAAAAACGCTGGGCAAAGACCACCCTGACTATGCCGCCGTGCTGAACAACCTGGGGATTTTGTATGTAAGCCTGGGCCGTTACAAAGAAGCCGAAAACCTGTACCTGGAGGTGAGGGACATCCGGGCGGGAACACTAGGCAAAGACCATCCCGATTATGCCACCATCCTGACCAGCATGGGCATTTTATATGTACGGATGAACCGATTTGACGAGGCAGCGCAGGCCCACCTGGAAGCAAAAGCTATCCGGGAAGAGAAGCTTGGCAAGGATCACCGGGACTACATCAGCACCCTGAACAACCTCGGCAGCGTCTATTACCGCAGCGGGCGCTATGAAGAAGCCGAGCCGCTCTACCTGGAAGTGAAAGCCTGGCGGGAGAAAAACCTGGGAGCCGGGCACATCGAATACGCCTGGATTTTGAGTAACCTGGCAAACCTGTATTCCGACATGGGGCGCTACGAGGAAGCTGAACGCTATTATCAGGACATCAAAGCCATCCAGGAAAAAAGCGTGGGGAGGGAGCACCCCGATTATGCATTTACCCTTACCTACCAGGGGCTGTTGTGCAAAATAATGGGCCGTTACGAGGAAGCCGAACAGTATTTGCTGGAAGCCAAATCCATTTATGAAAAAACCCTGGGCAAGGAACACCCTGACTATACCGCCTGCCTCGACAAGTTGGCGGTTCTCTATTTTGATCTTGGGCAATACGAAGCTGCCGAGCCGCTCTACCAGGAAATCAAGGCCATCCGGGAAAAACAACTGGGAAAAGACCATCCCGACTATGCCAAAGCCCTGAACAACCTCGCCGTTTTGTATGTGGACATGGACCGCCGTGAAGCTGCTGAGCCGCTTTATTTGGAAGCAAAAAATATTTTTGGAAAAGCAGGGAAAGAGAACCTCGACTACCTCTGGACCCTGAACAACCTGGCGATTTTATACAAAGACCAGGGGCGTTTTGAACAGGCGGAAACAATGCTCACGGAGGTGAAAGCTGCCCGGGAAAAAATCTTGGGCAAAGGGCACCCCGATTTTGCCAATACCCTGGAAGACCTGGCAGCTTTGTATAAAAAGATGGGCAAGCCCGGCATGGCCCTGCCCCTCCAACAGGAGGCTTTGGCTATTGATGAAAAAACACTGGGCAAACAGCACCCCCGCTACGCCCGGAACTTGAACATCCTGGCAGGACTGTTGGAAATGCTGGGTAAAGACGACGAAGCGGAGCCGCTTTTCATCGAGGCTAACCGCCTGCAGCGCGACATGCTGATACATGCTACCAGGTACCTTTCTGCAAGGGAATTGTCGTCCTATGCTGCCTTGTTCGCCAACGACCTCGACGGGCTGTATTCCTTTGCCAGGCAAAATGCGGTGGGGAACGCCCAAATACTGGCTGCCCTTTTTGACAATATCCTTTTTTACAAAGGGTTCCTACTCACCGCTTCCAACCAGATCAAACAACTGGCGCTCCGGGATACTGCCACTGTCAGGCAATATGAACTGCTGACTGCTTACCAGCGCCGCCTCGCAGACCAATATGCCAAACCCATTGGGGACAGGGAAGAGGTTGCCGAATTAGTACAAAAAGCCAATGATGCGGAAAAGGACTTGGTACGCAAGGTGGCGGGTTTTGGCGAAGCCATCCGCCAGGTGACCTGGGAAGAAGTCCGCTCAACCCTGCAACCCGGCGAAGCGGTGGTCGAATTTGTCCAATACCGCAACCGGAACCCAGGGCCTACGGACAGCGTGTTGTACGCTGCCCTCATTTTGCGGCCGGAAGCGGCCATGCCCGATCTTGTACAGCTTTGCAAAGAAAAATCCCTTGATTCGCTCTTTGGTGCGCATACTGTCAGGAAAGGCGATTATGCCAATGCACTGTACAGCTACCAGGAACGCGGGGTTACCCCTATTGGCTGGCCGCAAAAAAAACTATTTGAACTGATCTGGCAGCCCTTGGACAGCATGTTAAAAGGTGTTGAAACCATCTATTTTTCACCTTCCGGCCTGCTGCACCGCCTGAATTTGGGCGCTATCCCGTACGATGAAGAAACGGTGCTGGCGGATCGCTTCAAGCTCGTGCAGCTTGGCAGCGCCCGCCAACTGGTGGTACCACACGAGCCTTTCGCTGCCAACCGGCAAGCACTGTTGATCGGGGGCGTTCAATATGAATTGGACAGCACCGCACTCGCCCAGCGGCAAGTACCTGCCGAATCAATGGCCGACCGGGGCCAGGCAGCTGGGGCCTTGAACTTTGATCCGGTACCGGCACAGCGGGGCCGGGCATGGGGCTACCTTGGGTGGACCAAAAAAGAAGTGGCTGCCATCCGATCCATTGCCCAGGCTGCCGGCATTGATGCAAATGCCTGCACAGGGCATACCGCCTCGGAAGAGGCATTCAAGCTAACTGGCCGGACGAAGCCTTCCCCACGGATTATCCACCTGGCCACCCACGGATTTTTTTTCCCGGATCCCAACTTAGCAACGAGGGGGGAGGCCGTGAGCAGCGGGAAGTTGGAACCGGTTTTCAAAATGGCCAACCAGCCCATGATGCGTTCCGGCCTTATCCTCGCCGGGGCCAATTTTGCCTGGACTACCGGCAGGCCTGCTGCACCGGGTATGGAAGACGGCATCCTAACAGCCTTTGAAATCAGCCAATTGGACTTGTCGGCCACTGAATTGGTAGCCCTCTCTGCCTGCGAGACAGGCCTGGGCGACATCGAGGGCAATGAAGGCGTCTATGGCCTGCAACGGGCTTTTAAGATAGCCGGGGCAAAATACCTGATCATGTCACTTTGGGAGGTGCCCGATGAGCAGACCAAAAAACTGATGACCTTGTTTTATGAAAAATGGCTGGGGGAGAAAATGGCCATACCTGATGCTTTCAGGGCTGCACAAAAGACGATGCGGGAAATTGGTTTTTCGCCTTACCAATGGGCGGGGTTTGTGTTGGTGGAGTGAAAAACAGATGTTCTTCCTGTAGTTTTTTTTTCATAAAACTTTGCCCCAAGTGATAACCAACCTTCCCCAGCAGTATTTATAGGCAAATCATCAAGCTTCCCAAATGGAACTGATTGGTTTTGGCCTTGAAAAGTCGGGGCCGTGTCCCAGCGAAAATACAAATCAGCTTTAGATTCATTCCCGGTTTTCCAAAGTGTAACTTTGCAAGATTGAACCCCGGCCGAACAGTATGCCGGGGCTTTTTCTAACTTTGAGCGATAGCATAGCACAAACAAGTACGCATGGAAAAACTAAGTGAAGAGTCTGGTCTTTTGGCAGCGCTTCGGAGCGGTTCGGCCAGTGCCTTTGAAGATTTGTACAGGGACTATTATCGGATGGCGGAAGACCTGGTGGTACGTTACCACGGTACGCCGGAAGATGCCAGGGATGTTTTTCAGGAAACGTTGTTTGTTTTGGTGAAAAAAATCCGGGAACCAGACTTCAGGCTAAGTGGCAAACTCAGTACGTACCTCTATGCCATCATCAGGAATATTTGGCTGAAGAAAGCTGGAAAAACAGCACCGGAGATCCGTACCGATCACAGCATATTGTCCAACCTGGATTGGGCAGATGCTGCCACCAAACAGGATATTTCGCCCCAGGAAAAAGAAGACCTGTTGGCCGCCATGAAGGAAAAAATGAGCGGCCTGGAAGAAGACTGCCGCAACTTGTTACGCTATTCTTTTTATCAAAACCTGCCCCATGCTGAAATCGCAGTGCTGACAGGTTACACCGAAGCATTCGTCAAGGTCAAAAAATTCCGTTGCCTTGGATATTTAAGGAGAATGCTGAAAGACACCCAAATTTTCAAGAACCTCTAACCGTTTTTCCAATGGATAATAATGACTATATAGAACAAATACACCGGTTTTTGCAAAACGAAATGGAGGCACCGGAGAGGAAGAAATTCCAGGCTGAAATGGAAAAAAACGAAGTATTAAGGAACGATGTCCTGATTGAAGGGAAGTTGTTGCTCGGACTGGGTTTGATGGGCGACGAGGATTTGCGCAACACCATCCAATCCGTGGAAAAGGACATGGAACAAAAAGGTTTTTTTGAAAAAAAAGACAATATTATACCTATTCACTCAAACAAAAAGAAATCAATTATGAACCGGATGATTGCTTTTGCAGCCGCAGCTGTTATTTTAATTGGTGTTGCATGGTGGGGGTTTTTCCGCCAGCCAGCCGTTGACACCAATGCCGCTTATGCACAATATTTCAAGCCCGAAAAGTCGAAGCTGAACGAAATCATGGGTGGCTTTTCCCATGCCTTCGCAGATACCGTATATAATTACCAGGATAGCCTGGAAGACGCCTTGAAGCTTTACGAAGCAGGCCAATACAATGAAGCCTGTGCCGCATTGGACAGCATTTTGCTCAGGCACCCTGCCAACGACACAGCGCAGTTTTACCTGGCCATGGGCCATCTGAACGCTGAACGGTATGCAAGGGCCATAGAAATTCTCTCCAACTTTTCCTCCGACCAGTCTTCCCCATTTTATTTTGATGCAAAATGGTATTTGGGACTGAGCTATCTCAAGGCAGATAAAGGCCTTGCCCAGGCTAAAGAAATATTCACGGCCTTATCCGACGATGCCGCCTTCAAGGATCGGCAATCTGCCAAGGGTTTGCTGCGTATGCTTGGGAACTAATGGATATATTTTTTCCCGACGTTAGCTTTTTGACCATTGGCTTTTGCCCATTGCTATAACTTGCGCATTCGAGCCACCCCCAAATATTTAACCCTTGGAATCATTCCATTTAGTAATGATGAAAAATTAACTTCACCATTTTGATTTTGAAAACCCCAGCAATGGAAGGGTTTTTTAAAAATAATCCCGATGTGAAATCGGGATTATTTTTCCTTCGATCCTTAGCAGCGATTGATATGAAAGGTAAATTAAGCATTTTGGTACTTTTTGTTTTTTGTTGTACAGGGCTGGCCGCTTCCACGGCTGCATCCCGGACTGCAACGGCACGCCAAATACTGGTAAAATTGTTTGAAGCAGCTGGCCGCCCCGATATGAAAATGCCGGATATTAAAATGGCTGCTGAAAATGGAAAAGTAGCAACTTACCATCCTGGCAACAATATCATAGAATTGGATCCCAAAGCCTATGATGTCTGCCTGGAAATGGGAAAAGACTCCCTGAATGCACTGGCTTTTATCATTGGCCACGAGCTTGCCCATTCCTTCCAAACGGAAGTCAGGACGGGTAATTTGTCCACCAACTTCCTCTCTTACGACCGGATATTCAGCGTTCCGACCCGTATTGAAAAAGTAGCGGATATACAAGGGGTTTTTACCGCCTACCTGGCTGGATTTTATATGGGCAACGTGGTGCCAAAGCTATTGCCACGACTCTACGATGCCTACCACCTCACGGGAAAAACCTTCAAGGGCTACCCGCCCCTGGAAGAAAGGAACCTAACCGCAAAGGAGGTATTGGGCATAAACGAAACACTGATAGATTTGTACGAAACCGCCAATTACCTCTTGGTAATGGAGAAAAACGATATAGCCATTGCCTGCTATGAGTATATATTAAAATACTACCAGGGAAGGGAATTGTACAACAACCTGGGCACCGTTTACTTGTTATCGGCTTTCGATTTTTTTCTCCCTGAAACAGACCGTTTCGTGCATCCGGTCGAGATAGACGCCTCCTCGCAGTTGACGAAAATAGAAAAATCGAGGGGCGTGTACGAACTCTCGCCCCAGGAGCGCCAGTTCAGGAACCGCCTGCTGGAAAAGTCCATCGAATACTTTCAGCAAGCCATTTCCCTGGATCAAAATTATACCACCGCCAGGTTGAACGCCGCCTGTGCCCTCAACATGCTGGGAAAGCCCAAGGCCGCCCTGGCATTTTTGGAAAAAGGAGATCTGGCTTCCAAAGCCCGCAGTGCCCCTGAACTGGGGGGTAAAATAGCCATTATCAAAGGCATCAGCCATGCCCTGCTCGGCGATTTGGACGTGGCGGATCGGTCATTTGAAGCTGCCATGCGCTTTGATAATCAAAAAATATCGGCACAGGCCGGCTTCAACAGGAATGTGCTTTATTCAAAACCGGAAACCATCCTCCCGGAACACTGCTTTAATTTTCCCGAAAACTTCCGGATGCTCATGCAGGACATTCCCCTCGGGAGGGTCAGCCAACTGGAACCCATGCCCCTTGATGAAAACGGTAAAACCTTTCGCCGCTCCAAAACCGGGCAAACCAGCACTTTTTCATTTGGCGACATGAACGGGAACATCATCAGCATCGTCCGGTTTAAAAACAACATGGTTTCCAGCTTCGACCTGCTCGAAATGACCTCTACCCTGGACCGGGCCTTTTTTTACAATCTCGTTTCAACACCCACAGGTTATTATCTAAAATCGAAAGCTGATGGGCTGGTCATACAAGTTGACAATAAAGGTAAAGTGATGGAACTGGCGAGGGTGTTCGTCCACCGCTGACCTTGCCATCATCTGGCTGGTGGGGTTTAACCAATAACCTGCACCGGGAATGGCTAATGCGCTTTTGACTTTTGTTGCTTTCCTCCGCTTATCAACATTTTCAGCCAAAATGAAGGATAAAACACCCGCTTCCGCACCGCCAGGTTGGCATACATCTGCGAGATGACGTAGATGAGTTGCTGGTTGCGGGTCACCCAGTTGGCCAGGAGGCTGACAAGCCACGGACGGCTCAGCATCTGCTGCAGGCGGTAGCTCAGTTCCATTTCTTTGCCCAGCACCCTGCCTATCCTTTCGTCATAAGCTTCCATGTGTTTGGAGGAGAAATCCTCCCGCTCCAGGCATTGCTGGGCCTGTTCAGCAGCTATCAATCCACTGTAGATGGCATTGCCGATGCCTTCTCCACTCAATGGGTCAATCAGGTGGCCCGCATCGCCGACGAGCATGAAATGACTGCCGGAGATGCGCCGTTTTTTTGAGCCGAGCGGCAGGCCATAGCCCGTTATTTTTCCTTGCAACTGGGCATTTTTGAAGCGCTCTGCCAGGGGTGGGTGCGTAGAGATGATCTCTGTCAGGCTCCTGGTGAGGTTGTACCTGCGCTGGCTGATGTGGTCGCTGCGCATACCGAGCCCAACATTGGCATGGCCGCCGGGGAGTGGAAAAATCCAAAGGTAGCCGGGAATGATGTCTTTCAGAAAATGCAGTTCGATGAACCCGTCCGGGTGCAGGCCAGCCACGTTTTTAAAATAAGCCCGTACAGCGCCGGCATGGTGTTTTTCATCTTTTTCCAAGCCTGCGTAGTGGCGGGAAAAATGCGAGTTGGCACCATTGGCCATTATCAGCAGGCGGGCCGCCACTTCAAAGGTTTTTTCTTTGTTGGCGAGGTAAAAGCCGGCTTCGGTTTTTTCAATAAGGTCAATGGAAATGCCGGGGTGCAGGGCGATGTTGTCCCGTTGTGCTACTTCCTGCACCAGGAAGTGGTCGAAGTCCACCCTTTTGGAAACGTAGCCTTGTTTGGCGTCCTTGCCGGTATCGTAGCCCGGTCGGAAAGGCACGTCAATTTCCTTGTTGTTGGGGGAAACGAAGCGGATGCCCCAAATCTCCGTCTGGATGGCCTGGGAGGCGGCTTCAAAGCGCTCCATGATGGCTGGGTCGATGCGCCGCAGGATGGTGGCAGCCTTGCCGCTGATGGCGTCGCCACAAACTTTATCACGGGGAAAAACGGCTTTGTCAACCAGGACGGAAGGGATGCCGAGGTGGCTGAGTTTGAGGGCAGTGGCAGCGCCGCCGGGGCCGGCGCCAACGATACAGATATCGGTCTTTATCATGCCTGGGCAGCGACTGGTTTTTGTTTGGCGGCGAAAATAGAAAAACCGGGGGACTAATGCGTGATGCGCAGCTTTTCGATCATGTCAGCCGAGAGGGGGCTGGCATAGGCGCCATAGGCATCCACCAAAGTACCTTTTTCGCCCTGCCTGCCTTCAATGGCATACAGCACGGCGCTGTCGTCCGGGTTGGTCATGCCCTCGAATCGGTACACTTCGGTGATTTCAAATTGGCGGGGGTCAAGCTTTCCGGTTTCAGCACATTCCAGGCAGTCGTACTGGAGTTTGAAATCAAAAGTATAGCCTCTTTCTTTCAAATCGTTCAAGGCGTCGAGGAGGGTATCGTAGTCTCTCATGTTGAAATATTTTTTCCAGAAAAACAGCCAAGTCTATGGGATGTTTCAGAAAAAACAAAAAGGCAGGGTTATTTCATCAAAAAGCGATTGGCCCTAAAAAAGCCCCGGCAAACGAATTTGCCGGGGCTTCATTTTGATAAAAGCTTTAAAAGAGGATTAGCTTATCAGTTCCCTTGCCAATTCTGGCCAGTTGGAAGGGTCACGGAACCGGCTCATATTGTTGGCTTTCAGCAGTTCTTTGAAATGGTCAACACTGGTATCGGCCATATCATCAAAACTTTTGATACCGTTTTCTTTCAGCATATCGGCCACCCTTGAACCAACGCCTTTGACGAGGGTCAGGTCGTCCTCCCGGTTCGGATCTTTTTCCCTTTTAACAGGGGCTGGATTTGGTGCTTTTTCCGCAGTTGGCTTGCGTCCGCGGCGCTTAGGTTCGGCTGAGGCTTCTGCCTGCGGTTTTGGGCCTGGTTGCCGGCCACGGCGTTTGGGAGCTTCCTCTTCGGCCGGGGGCGGGGCTGCGGCCAGGTCGGCGGCCAGGCTGGCCCAGTTGGTGGGATTTCGGAACTGGCTCATGCCGTTTGCTTTCAGCAGTTCTTTGTAGCGCTCAAAGCTGGTGGCTGCCATATCTGCGTAGGAGGTGATGCCGTTCTGGTTCAGCATTTCGGCCACCTTGTCGCCAACGCCTTTCACTTTCGTCAGGTCGTCGCCGCCGCTGCTTGCTTTTTTGCGGCCGGGTTTGGCAGCAGGGGCTATTTTTTCTGTCTTTGGGCCGGGCTTTCGTCCGCGGCGCTTAGGCTCGGCAGAGGCCTCAGCCTGCGGTTTTGGGCCGGGCTTTCGTCCACGGCGTTTGGGAGCTTCCTCTTCAGCCGGGGGCGGGGCGGCGGCCAGGTCGGCGGCCAGGCTGGCCCAGTTGGTGGGATTTCGGAACTGGCTCATGCCGTTTGCTTTCAGCAGTTCTTTGTAGCGCTCAAAGCTGGTGGCTGCCATATCGGCGTAGGAGGTGATGCCGTTCTGGTTCAGCATTTCGGCCACCTTGTCGCCGACGCCTTTCACTTTCGTCAGGTCGTCGCCGCCGCTGCCTGCTTTTTTGCGGCCGGGTTTGGCAGCAGGTGCTATTTTTTCTGTCTTTGGGCCGGGCTTTCGTCCGCGGCGCTTAGGCTCGGCAGAGGCCTCAGCCTGCGGTTTTGGGCCGGGCTTTCGTCCACGGCGTTTGGGCGCTTCCTCTTCTGCCGGGGGCGGGGCGGCGGCCAGGTCGGCGGCCAGGCTGGCCCAGTTGGTGGGGTTTCGGAACTGGCTCATGCCGTTTGCTTTCAGCAGTTCTTTGTAGCGCTCAAAGCTGGTGGCTGCCATATCTGCGTAGGTGGTGATGCCGTTCTGGTTCAGCATTTCGGCCACCTTGTCGCCAACGCCTTTCACTTTCGTCAGGTCGTCGCCGCCGCTGGCTGCTTTTTTGCGGCTGGGTTTGGCAGCAGGTGTTGTTTTTTCTGCTTTTGGTTTTGGGCCGGGTTTGCGTCCGCGGCGTTTGGGCGCTTCCTCTTCTGCCGGGGGCGGGGCGGCGGCCAGGTCGGCGGCCAGGCTGGCCCAGTTGGTGGGGTTTCGGAACTGGCTCATACCGTTTGCTTTCAGCAGTTCTTTGTAGCGCTCAAAGCTGGTGGCCGCCATATCTGCGTAGGAGGTGATGCCGTTCTGGTTCAGCATTTCGGCCACCTTGTCGCCGACGCCTTTCACCTTCGTCAGGTCGTCGCCGCCGCTGGGTTTTGCGGCCGGTGTTGTTTTTTCTGTTTTTGGTTTTGGGCCGGGCTTGCGGCGCTGATTTGTAGGTTCTTCGGCAGCTTTTGGCGAAACTTCGCCAGCAGGGCTTGTGGAAGCCGATTCATAAGCGGCTTTTAGCTCCTTTTTGTAAGCTTTTAATGCTGCTTTTGCTTCCTTCTCAAGCTTTTCTGCGTGCACAATAGCAGCTTTCAGGGGTTTAAGGCCCGCTTTTAGCGCTTTGAGTTGGGATTTATAGGCAGCTTCTGAGTATTTTCTGGACTGTTTCGCTGCGCTCAATGCTTCCTTAAGGTGTTCAATATCCACCATTGGATTTGAAGAAGAGTTTTTCATTGAAATTCATTTATTGGGAGGTATGAATACTTCCGTAGCCAGAGTTCATACCCGCTCCTGCTATTTTAAAATTATTGTTTCCTGACCATTATGCTCTAAAACAGAGCGGAAATCTATAGTCGTAACCAGCATTTTACTTTTAGTAACGATGAAAAAATAACTTCACCATTTTGATTTTGAAAACCCCAGCAATGGAGGGTTTTTTAAAAATAATCCCGATTTCACATCGGGATTATTTTTTCTTCGATCCTTAGTAATATTCTGTATGCGGCTAGTCTTTGGGTGAAAGCTTTTTTTAAAAAAATTTGACTTTGACCAGACAACATACCATTGTTTTGACGCTAATGTAAAGTCTATGGCTTTTTCTATCGATTGCCCTAATGTACTTCATTCAATGGGGATGGGTGGCTATAAAAAAGAGGTGTTTCCGGGTTCGGAATTAATAAAATTAAAGGGAAAGGTATTTTATAGAAAAAATAATACCAGCAATCTTAATAGGTGTCGCAAAAATAGATTTCTTTTTGTAAAAAAAAATCTAAATGCAGTTTATTATTTATTTGGTTATCAATCACATAACCAACATCGCTCTAAAATGTTGCTGTGAAGTCCATATCGCAATAGCCTAATTAGTAGCATATCTCACGCCAACAAGTTTTGCGCATGAATGCAGCGGGTTGATAAAAGTTGATAGGTGTTTATAAGGTTGATTGCCAACGGTCATCCAACTCATCGACTTTTATCAACCACGCGGCTTTGTTGCATGAATCGATCAGACATAGCTTCGCTAATTTTCCGCCAACTTAAGCCACTCTTCTTGGTTTAGCAACAGGCATACCTTGGGCTGTCATTATATTGAGCACTTTTATTTTGATATCGTTTTCGGTTTTTTGGCTGCTAAATTTTCGGGAATATAGTCTATCGCCGTGGATGGTTTTATAGCGAAACATTTCCGTCTCTGATAAACTTCGTCGATGATAGCCTGTTTCAACTTTCCATTCCTTTATACCGATTTCATTCATTCGATTTACAGCAACATTTCGTGGATAATCAGGGATGTCATCAGGTACCTCTTCATACCATTCGATAGCATTGCTCCGGGGTGGAATGATGGGATTTATATCTCTATCGATCAAACCATCCCAGCATTCTACGTGATCGTATGCACCATCCAGACAGACATCTGTCACTTCTGCTTCCACCTGGTCAACCAGTTCTTCCAACTGAGACCCGTCATCCACGTCATTCAACGTCAGGGTGTGGCAATGAATGAAACCGGTTTTAGGGTCGACACCAAGGTGAAGTTTTCGCCATGTTCTCCGCTTTGAATACCCGTGTTTCCTGACTTTCCATTCCCCTTCGCCGTAAATTTTCAGACCTGTTGAATCAATAGCTATTACAATCGGGCCGCTACGGGGAATCTGATAAACAGCTATATCCAAGGCTTTTGCACGACGGCAAATTTGCGTGTACGATGGAATTTCCAAATCCTCTATGCCCATTAATTTGAGCAAACTTTGTGAAAAACCTTGTGTCTGTCTGTATGCCAGTTTGAACACAACCTTAAACGTCAAAAGTGTCTCTATGCAAAGGTCGCTGTACACGGGTTGGGCTCCTCTTTGGTTGGGCAGATCACTGTACCATTTGTCTGTCACCTCGTCACCGAAATAGATCGTGATATCTCCTCGGTTGATTAAGGCTTTGTTGTAAGCTGACCAATTGAGAACCTGATATTTTTCTTTCGGCTTGTCGCTTGTATGGTTATCCTTTTTTACCTTTGACATGGGCTGGTGTGTTTGTAGATTTAGTTGTGCAAAAACCAAATATACAAAACCAGCCCGCTTTTCATCCCGCACAATCTAAGCAGGATTCATGCAACAAAGCCAACCACGCGCAAAACTTGGCGGCTCACAATATGGCATAAAAAAAGCCTTCCTATTCGTTGTAGGAAGGCTTTTTGTTCCAGTAGGCAAACAATTTTTCAAAATAATACTCCTAACCGGATGATCAAATTATTGATGTGGGCCTTGGATTTCACATCCGAATAATTTTTTGTCACATCTGTATAAACGTTTTGATAACCGACGCCGGCAACAAGGGAGGTATTTTCTCCCAAGCTATATTCAATCCCTCCGGTCACGCCCCAGGATAAAGACAGGTCAACGACCTCTGCTTTAATATCTGTGTCATCAGAGGTACCTTCCGTACTTGAGTAAACACCTTTGGCTTGGGAGTTGAACCCTATATTGAGAATAGGTAATTCTACAAAATAGCGGATATACCCAAACTCATTCGTCCTGAATTTCATCCCCAGGGGAATTTCCACGTATTGGAGTTTATATTTCAAATCAATATCACCAGCCCATGTTGCCGGATTATTTTTGGAAACAGATATTTCGCCACTTTTTTGCCAGATGCGTTCGGAATTTCCACTGTGGAGCAATTTCCCGCCACTGTTAAAAGAGAAGCCGATCCCTACAATGAAGGCGTAGTTTTCTTTGAAGTAAAGCTCTCCGTTCACGCCAAGTTTTAGTCCAAGGTTAGTCCCGTTGCCCTCTATACTTGCACCATTTGGTACAGATGCAACAGTCATCCAGGAAAACATAGGACTGACCTGGAACCCAAAGCGTAGGTCGGTTCCCTGGGCATGGCCGAAGCCCTGCATGGCCAAGACAAACACAGCGATTGCAACAATTTTTTTCATCAGAATTCGGTTTTGTTCACGTTTGATCGGCCAGCAAAGAAGGTGGTTTTGTAAAAAAGCCCCCATCTTCGCATACCGTGGTTAATATCACTAACGAATTGAAAAGCCAGATAATGGATACCAAAACCCAACTTTTTTTCCTGTTGGCACTTTTGCTGAGCATTTATGCCTGCGAGTGTGGCAAAGGTAAAGATATTCCGGACGTTTCCGAGATTTCGGCCCCGGTCGAAATCAAACGGTTCGAGCGGGATTTGTTCAGCCTCGATACAGTTAATTTTGAACAGGGCCTTCAACAGCTTGAAACAGAATATCCTGAATTCAGCCAGTTGTACTTTGGGCAGGTATTGGGCTCTTTGGATACGACTATTGCCCCGGAAGGCCATGTGAAATATGTAAAGGGGTTTGTAACCCACCCCAGCTTGCTAAAACTTTATGACACCTGCATGGTGGTCTTTCCAAACACTGATTGGTTGGCGAGAGATTTTGGGCAGGCGTTCAAGTTCTTTAAATATTATTTCCCCGACCAGCCGCTTTCCGGGCGGGTGGTCACTTATATTTCGGAGTTTACCGTTGGTGGGTTTCTATATGGTGATAATTCCATCGGGGTGGGCCTTGATTTTTACCTGGGCGAAAGCTATCCTTACCAGCAGTATAACCCCATGAACCCAAATTTCTCGCAATATCTGACCCGCACTTTTAATAAAGACCACATCGTATCAAAGTCCATGGATCTTTTAGTCAAGGATATTTTGGGGAACCCTAATGGCAACCGCCTGATTGATCACATGATATATCATGGCAAGGAACTTTATTTGCTCGATAAATTATTGCCTTTTGCGCCCGACAGTGTGAAGCTGGAATTTTCCCAAAAACAAGTAGCGTGGTGCAATGATAACGAAGCAAATATCTGGGCCTATTTCCTGTCCGAAAACCTTATTTATTCAACAGATTGGAACAATTTCAGGAAATATGTCGAATTCAGCCCCAACTCACCCGGTATGCCCGATGGTGCGCCCGGACGGACCGCCAATTGGCTGGGGTGGCAAATTGTAAAGGCTTTTATGAAGAAGAACCCCAATACTTCCCTTCAAGACCTGATCCATTTGGACAATGCACAATTGATCATGGATAAGTCCCGGTATAAACCTGCCCGGTAAAAGCTTCAAAAAGCCACTAAGCCTGCATCGTTTGGCTATGCACAGCTGCAAAAAGGCCGCCGGCTTATAGCATCGGTGATCCGGTTTCTTGTTGGAAACTATTATACTCAACACGAATAGCGTATAGTGCAGATGAAAAGCATGGTCGAGAAAATTTAGGCGGTTTTATATAAAACAAATTTACGCACATAAAAGAAAAAGGCTAAAACGATGGTGCATCATTTTAGCCTTTTTATGGGAAGTGCTATCTTCTAACAGTTCGCAAGCCTAATAGGCCCTTGCAAAAAGTACCCGCTGGACGGAAGGTTTGCCGGTCAGCACACATGCTCCCCGCTCGGATTCATTGTCAAGGGGTATGCACCGGATGGTTGCTTTTGTCAGTTCCTTTATTTTAAGCTCGGTCTCGGTCGTTCCGTCCCAATGGGCAGAAACAAACCCTCCTTTGCTATCGAGCACGGACTTCAGGTCGTCAAAATTATCGACCTCGGTGGTATGCTCTGCCCGGAACTTTACGGAGCGATCAAAAAGGTTCTGTTGGATTTCATCCAAAAGCCGAATGATGTAATTAGCTATGCCATCTATGGGTTGGTTCGACTTTTCCTTCGTGTCCCGACGGGCTACCTCTACCTGGCCATTGGCCAGGTCGCGGGAGCCGATGCCAAGGCGGATGGGCACGCCGACCAACTCGTGCTGGGCAAATTTGAAACCCGGCCTGCTTTTCATGTCAGTATCATATTTCACCCTGATGCCATTGGCTTTTAGCTCCCGCATCAATTTTTCAGCGGCTTCATCAATTTCAGCGGCAGGCTTGGGAATGGGCACGATAACTACCTGGGTTGGGGCGAGTTTGGGCGGCAGTACCAGGCCATCGTCGTCGGAGTGCGTCATGATAAGCCCACCAACCAGGCGGGTAGATACGCCCCAGGAAGTTGCCCAAACATATTCCTGCTCGTTGTTTTCATTGGAAAATTTCACGTCGAAGGCTTTGGCAAAATTCTGGCCCAGGAAGTGGGAAGTGCCTGCCTGCAGTGCTTTTCCATCCTGCATCAAAGCTTCAATACAGTAGGTTTCAACCGCTCCGGCAAAGCGTTCGTTGGCCGTTTTGATACCTTTTATCACGGGCATGGCCATCCATTCTTCGGCAAATTTTGCATAAATGTCCAGGATGGTAAGCGTCTCCTGTTCTGCCTCCGCTTTGGTGGCATGAGCTGTGTGGCCTTCCTGCCAGAGGAATTCAGCCGTGCGCAGGAAAAGTCGGGTACGCATTTCCCACCGCACCACATTGGCCCATTGGTTGATGAGCAGGGGGAGGTCCCGGTAGCTGTTGATCCAGGTGCGGTAAGTATCCCAGATGATGGTTTCCGAGGTCGGGCGCACGATGAGCTCTTCCTCCAGTTTTGCCGATGGGTCAACGATGACACCGCCGCCGTTTGGGTCGTTCATCAGGCGGTGGTGCGTGATGACAGCGCATTCTTTTGCAAAACCCTCCACGTGCTGGGCTTCTTTGCTGAGGAAACTTTTTGGAATAAATAGCGGGAAATAAGCATTTACGTGGCCGGTGTCTTTGAACATCCTGTCCAACTGGTCGCGCATGTTTTCCCAAATAGCATAGCCATTGGGCTTGATGACCATGCAGCCACGCACGGCCGAGTGGTCGGCGAGGTTGGCTTTTTGTACGATGTCAATGTACCATTGCGAGTAATCCTGTTCCCTGGAAGTGATTTCTTTTGCCATGAAAAGATGTGTCAGCCAAGCGCATTTTGCTGTTTACAAAGTGCAAATTTCTGGAAATGCACATTGCAGAACTGCAGAAGGCTTGAACCCTTTTTTCAGAATATTAACAAGAAAAACTGTCTGTAACATTTAGATTTCGTGAGAAATCAGTGCGCTTTAAGAAAAGTTTAAATACCTTTTACTTAAACATTCTGTCCTTAAAAACGTCATCTATGAAACTTTAACAGGGGAAAAAAGCGATTTTAGTTCCCCTTAACAAAAAAAGTGGCGCAAAGCTAATAAATTCGTGTCTGCAAACTTCACAGAGAGAGTCGAAGTAATTACTCAAAAAAATATGTTTAAAATGAAAAAGAATAATTTGTTCGCTTTACTGGTTGCCATGTTTGCCTTCGGGTGGGCAAATGTCGGAATGGCGCAGTACGACGATCTGTACTACAACCCTGATACAGATTCCGACTACTACTACGACAACTCTTCCTCCTCTTCCAATGACAATGACAGCTATGCTTCCAACGACGGGGAGTATGGTTACGACGATGACAATTATAACTTCGAGGACAATGAGTACCAGTACGCTTCCCGTATCCGTCGTTTCCACCGCCCATATTATGGGTTCAGCTACTACGACCCCATCTATGTGGATCGGTTCTATTACGATCCTTTCTTTTTCAACGACCCGTTTTATTATCCGGGCAATACTGTTCTGATATATGACAGCTTCTATCCCGGCTACAGGAGGAACCGTTGGAATGCCGGCTGGGGATGGAATTCCTGGGGCGGCTCCGGTTTCTATGTATCGTATGGTAATTTTTACAACCCCTGGAGAAACAACTGGTACAACCCCTGGTATGGTGGCAACACCTTTATTGTAAATAACTATTACGGTGGCGGCTTTAATCCCTACGGTGGAGGTTATTACAGCAACTACTACTGCCCTCCTTCCTGGGGAGGTGGGTACAACTACAATACCGTCAGCAACAACTCTAACGGAGGTTATTACGGATCGAGAAGGGGAAGCACTACCCGCCCTGACAGCAGTCCGAGGAGGTTCACCGGCTCTCCGAGCGACAATTCTGCTTCGAGCGGTTCTGTCAAAGAAGTGGCCTCCCAGTCGAGAACGGCAACAGGGGCCAACACTCGTGCAACCCAGGAAGGGCAGCGCAACGCCACTGAAAGAAGTGCCGTTATACCTCCCCGCACCACCGAAACAGAGCGCAGTGTGTCCACGGACAATAACCGGCGCAGCCGGGCAAATGACCGAATTGATAATAACTCAAGCCGGAATACCACACCTTCCAGGAACAACCGTGGTATTGACAGCAACAGCAGAAGCCGGACAGAACGCCCTTCCTCCGGCGGGTTTGACAACAGCCGCAGCAACAACAGCCGCACCCGTTCCCGTTCCGGCGGGATTGACAACAGCCGCAGCAACAACAACACCCGTAGCCGCTCCGGCGGTTTTGACAACAGCCGCAGCCGCAGCAATTCGGGTGGTTTCAACAGCGGTTCTTCCCGCAGCAATAGTGGCGGCAGCATCAACAGCGGTTCTTCCCGCAGCAATAGTGGCGGCAGTTCTCCCAGGAGTTCTTCTGGCAGCAATAGCCGGTCGAGGGGCGGAAGGGGCAACTAAACGGCTTTAAACTGAATTTTCAGCCAGTCAAACTGGCATCGAAGCAAAAGTGGGTGGATTGGTGAACCTGTCCATCCACTTTTTTTATGCTCGCTTGCAACCTATTTTAAGCAAATGCCTTTTACCTTAAATGAAAAATAAGCCATGAAAAGAATTCTTTTTTATTTTTTTCCCCTCTTCATCAGCGTTAATTTCCTTGCCGCCCAAACCCTGGACGACGCCGTCCGCTATTCCTTGCTGGAGGTGGGGGGCACCGCAAGAACGGTAGGTATTGGCGGGGCTATCAGTGCGTTGGGAGCGGATTTTTCATCCCTTAGCACCAACCCCGCAGGATTGGCCACCTTTCGCCGTTCGGAGTTCACCTTTACGCCAGCCTTCGAGCGGTACACCATTGATGCCAAACTAAATGAAAAAGGGGACAACTTCTCGTCCGAAAGGGATAAAACAAACTTCAATATCAATAACCTGGGCCTTGTCTTTGTATCCCGCCCCCTGGATGCCTCCTGGCGAAACACTGCCTTTGGCATAGGCCTGAACAGGCGGGCTAATTACCGCCAATCGTTCTACTTCGAGGGCAGGTCGAACGGCTCCATCACAGACCGCTGGCTCGAATTGGTACAAGGCCTCACCCCCAGCGAACTGGACGGATTTGAGGCAGGGCCTGCGTTCGATGCTTACGCTATTTTCAACCCCTCCCCCGACGACAACACTTTTTATCAGAGCGATTTTGTCGATCAGCAGGGTTTTCAGGATACCAACATTGTCGTGAAAAGATCGCAACTGGTGCAGCGCAAAGGATCGATGACCGAACTTGTCTTTTCGTTTGCTGGCAACTATGAAGACCGCATCATGATCGGGGCCACCCTGGGCGTGCCCATTTTCTCTTTTGAAGAAACCAAAACCTACAACGAGGTCAACGAACCGCTCGACTCTTCCATCCTGTTTGATGCGCTTACCTACACGGAAAGGCTGAGGACGACCGGTGCAGGGGTCAACCTTAAAGTGGGCATTATTTACCGGGTCAACCAGATGATACGGCTGGGTGCTGCCATCCATTCGCCCACCGGGCTGGGGCTTGACGACAACTTCACGACCGAACTAGACTACCGCTATACTGACGGGGGTGTTTCCCAGCAAAATTCAGCGCAATCGCCGGACGGCACCTTCCAGTACCGCATCCGCACCCCTTGGCGCTTTATCGGCAGTGCCGGCTTTATCTTCGGCAAATACGGCTTCGTCAGCGGTGAGGTAGAGTGGGTGGACTACAGCTCCGCCAAGTTCAACTTCAACAATACTGACAACTCCGGAGACCTCCAATACGAACAGGAACTGAACAACCAAATCAAGGACAACCTGCAGGGCGGCGTGAACATCCGGATAGGGGGCGAATATGCCTTCGATATTTTCAGGATCCGGGGCGGGTATTCGTGGGCTGCTTCCCCTTATACCGATGGCAACGACCCTGTCAGTGCGTTCAGCTTAGGTGCCGGTATCAGGTGGCAGGCTTTTTTCATGGACTTTGCCTTCCGCCGCTTCCTGGCCGACCGGGACTACCTTCCATATAGAACGAACACTGCCCCCCAGCAATTGGTGAGCCTGGAAGCCCAGCGCAACCAACTCATGCTGACGCTGGGTTTTAAGTTTTAACAAAATCCGGCGAAATAGTTGCAAGGCAGCATGGTGTTTACGCCAAGGCAAGCGAGGAAATGAAAACCGTAATTTGCTTTGGCGTAAATTCTTATATATCTTCGGCTGATTTTTGAAGACTACAGGAACTATCATCCCATGCTGAAATCTTTTTTACACATCGTATTACTCTGGGGAAGCTTTGCCACAATGGCCAGCCTGTCTGCGCAGGAGGTTTCCCCTGTTTTTGCTGAGCCGGACGAAAGGCTTTTCATAGAATCCAAATGGCGCTACACCTACACCCTTCATCCTGAGTCCAATACCATCATCCATAAAGCAGACGACCAGTACAGCTTCTTCCTTTATTTTAAATATGACTACACTTACCACGAATACCTCAACGGCAAGTTGACCAAAGGCAACTGGAACCTGGAAGGGCGCAACCTCTCCTATAGCTTTCAGCACGTGGATAAATTCGAGATCGTGCAGCTCAACAAATCCATCCTGGTGCTGGAATTTACCCAACGCAACAGCAAGGGTGCCTACCAATACCATTTCGTTCGGGTGGAAAGCAAGGATGCGCCTTTTGAAAAACCTGCCAATGAACTGCCTGAAGTCATTGTGGAAGCCGAGAATCCTTATCCTGGCATCGTAAAAGAGAAAAAAGAAAAGAAGGGTTGGATAGCTTCTATTTTCCAAAAATTCAAAAAGCGCCAGGAGTACATCCCCGTCCCGGAGCCTACTTATATCAACGTGGATTTGATTGGCGGCGGGTACTATGGCGGCATTGATCCGGTGCTGAAGGACTTTATCCAGATAAAAACGGACGGACGGCTCGTCAAGGAATTCCAAAGCGTGAGCCACGGCCTCCTGGTCACCAAGAAAAACATCCCCCGTACGGAGCTTGAGATGTTCGCCGACTATGTAGTGAAACAGGGTTTTTTCGACTTCGAAAGGATTTACGACTGTACCGATCAGGCCTGCCAGAAAAGGAAGGAAATGAAGCCGAAGCCCGTGCCGCTCAGGCTGTCTATTGCCTACGGCGACAAGAAAAAAGTGGTTACCCTAGCCATTTGGGGCCAGGACAACCTCGGCATCAAATACGTGGACTATCCTCCCGCCCTTGACAACATCATTGACGCCATCCAACGGATGGCCAACCGGCTCGAAGAGCCAGTAGTCAAGAAATAACGTCCCGTAGAAAGCGCCAAAAAAAATTCAATTGTCAATTTTCAATTGACCACTCTGCGTTGTCTCTCCCGTTTGCAGGAAACCCAGTATGTCATCCATGTATTTTCTATCATTGCTCAGCCTCGGCACTTTGTGTTGGCCGCCATACTTTCCCTTCATTTTCAACCATTTGTGAAATGTGCCAGGCGGCACTGCCTGTAAAAAGAGGGGAGCCATGGCCATGCTGCGAAAACGCTTGGCCTCATAATCAGAGTTCAGCTTTTTCAGGTTCTCGTCCAGTTGCCGGCTAAACAAATTCAAATCGTCCGGCATTTTTTCAAATTCCACCAGCCACTCATGGCCACCTTTCCCCGATCCTTTAAAATAAACCGGTGCAACGGAATATTCCAGCACGACAGCGCCTGTGGCGGCACAGGTTTTTGCCAAAGCCTGATCGGTATTTTCCACCATCACCTCCTCGCCGAAGGCGTTGACAAATTGGCGGGTGCGGCCCGTGATCCGAATCTTATAAGGAGATACACTAGTGAAACATACGGTATCGCCCAGTGAATACCGCCACAAACCCGCATTGGTGCTGATCACCATGGCGTAGTTTTTCCCGATCTCCACGCCGCTCAAGGGCAAGGCCCTGGGCTGTTCCTTGTTCCACTCTTCCATCGGGATGAATTCGTAGTAAACGCCGTTGTCGAGCAACAGCAGCATGTCGGGCGTAGAGAAGTCGTTTTGTATGGCAAAATAGCCCTCGCTGGCATTGTACACCTCTTGATAGCTTACCTGCTGGCCAGGGAAAAACAATTTGAACTGCTCCCGGTAGGGTGTAAAACTGACGCCACCATGAATATAGCCCTGCAGGTTTGGCCACACTTCCAGTATATTTTTCTTGCCGGTAAGTTCCAATATATGGCGGAACAGCACGACGGTCCACGTTGGCACACCGCCCAGCATCACGACGTCTTCCTGGCTGCAAAGGCCGGCCATGCGCTCAATCTTTTTTTCAAAATCGGGCATCAGCGCCGTTTCAAAATCGGGGGTGAAAAATGGCCGGATAAAAAATGGCATCTGGCTGATCATCACCGCTGAGACATCGCCATAAATGGTTTTGGGGAACGGACTGAACTGGTTGAGGCTGCCACCCATAAGCAGGCTCTTCTTTTCAAATAAGCGGGCATCCTGGCGTTCATTGTAAAACAGGGCCGTGGTATCCCACGATCCGCCTTTGTGGCAATAGCGGAGGTTTTGGCTGCTCACGGGGATGAACTTGCTTTTGTCGCCTGTAGTGCCGGACGACTTGGAAAAATAGCGCACCCGCCCGTTCCATAGCACGTCTTTTTCGCCCTCCATCATTCTTTTGATGAACGGCTTGAAAGCTTCATAATCTTGTATGGGAATGCGGCTGGCGTATTGCCGGTAAGATTTGATGCTCTTGAAATCGAAGTTTTTCCCCCACTCGGTGTCCCTGGCCGTCAGCAAGAGGCGTTCGAGCCACTCCTTCTGCACTTCGTGCGGATGCTCGATGTAGCGCCGGATGTGGCGCATCCTGAAGTCCAGGTATTGTTTGAAAAGGCGGTTGGCCAGTCTGCGCATAGCGGAATGAATGTGTGCAAGTCCAAGTTCAGGGGAAATGATAATTTGGTAAAAATAAGGAAATTCGGCGTATCCCTCCGATCCGTTATTTTACAAAGGCAAACACACCGCTGCTAATGTTCAAGTGCATACCACAAGGCCACATAATGACCGGCGGTGCCTGCCAGCACAAACACATGCCAAATGGCATGGCTGTACCACATTTTTTCCCTGACAAAAAAGAAGACGCCACTGGTGTAAAAGAAGGCCCCCACGCCAATCCAGATAAGCACTTCATGGCGCATGAGCGGCAGAACGTCGGGCAGCACGAAAACGAACATCCAGCCCATGAAAAGATAAAGCACCAGCGAGAGCCGCTCCCATCTTTCAAGAAAAAACACCTTGCCGAAAGTGCCGACCAAGAGCAGCGACCACAGCACGCCGAGGTAGAGCCAGCCTTTCGCATTGTCCAGGTACCGGAGGATGAAGGGCGTGTGAGTCCCGGCGATGAGCAGGTAGATGGCGATGTGGTCCATCTTGCGGCAGTGGCGTTTTCTGCCCGGATGATGTACGCAATGGTAGAGGGTGGATACGGCGTAGAGCAGGATCATGGACAGGCAAAACAGCCCGGTGCCCCACAGCAGCCTGGCGGATGCGCCTTTTTCCAGGGCATTTTCCAACAGCAAGGGCGAAAAACACACGGCCAGCACGATGCCGATGCCGTGTGTGAGGGCGTTGAAGCACTCTTCTTTATAGTACCGTTCGGGGGTGATTTCCGGCATTTGTCTGAACAAGGAAAAAAGGCAAAGATACTACACTTGCTTCGCCAACTTTTTTGCAATCAATTCATTGGCCGTTTTAGGCTCGGCCTTGCCTTTCGATGCCTTCATCACCTCGCCCATGAAGAAGCCGATGAGGCCTTTTTTCCCGTTTTGAAATTCCTTCACCTTGTCGGGGTTGCTGGCCATCACGTCGTCCACTATTTTCTCCAGGAAACCAGTGTCGGCTGTTTGCAGGAGGTTTAGCGATTGGGCCAGGGCAAGCGGCTCTTTTTCAGGCTGTTCCATCAATGCAGGAAAAAGGCGCTGATAGGCCACGGAAGCACTCACCTTTCCATCTTCAATGAGTTGGACAAAAGCGGCCATCCGCCCAGGGGTTATGGAAGCATCTTCCAACGGGCTGGCTTCGCCCAGGGAGGGCATCAATTTGTTGATGGTCAAATTGGCAGCGGCCTTGAAATGCTGCGTATGTTTCACGAATGCTTCAAAATAAAGTGCCCAGCTTTTTTCGGCCGTCAACAGGCTGGCGTCGTAATCTGACAACTGGTATTCATGGGTAAATTTTTCAAACAGCACTTGTGGCAGGGCCGGAAGTGAGCCTTTGATACCGTCCACCCAATCATCTTCCAGTACCACGGGTGGCAGGTCGGGGTCGGGAAAGTAGCGGTAATCATGTGCGCTCTCCTTGTCCCGCATGGGCGTGGTGACGCCGGTAGCGGGGTTGAAATTCAAGGTCTCACGGGAGATTTCCTCCCCATTTTCCAAAAGATCGATCTGCCGTTTGGTCTCAAACTCAATGGCCTGCCGGGCGTAGCGCATGGAGTTCACGTTTTTGATTTCGCAGCGCTCGCCGAGCCGGGTATCGCCTTTTTTCCTGACGGAGACGTTCACGTCGCAGCGCATGGAACCTTCCTGCATGTTGCCGTCCGAGATTTCGAGGTAGCGGGCCAACTGGCGCATGGCGGTCATAAAAGCGTCCACCTCCTCTGCTGAGCGCAGGTCAGGTTCGCTCACGATTTCAAGCAGGGGTACCCCCGCCCGGTTCAGGTCTATCAATGAGTGATTTGGGGCGATGTCGTGGATGGATTTGCCGGCGTCCTCCTCCATGTGGATGTGGTGGATGCGCACGGTACGGCGGTAGCCCTCCATGCGCAGTTCGAGCGAGCCGCCCACACTGACAGGTAGCTTGTCCTGGGTGATCTGGTAGCCTTTGGGCAGGTCGGTGTAGAAGTAGTTTTTTCGGTCAAAAGCATTGGTCATGTTGATCTTGCTGCCCAAAGCCAGGCCGAGCCGCACGGCGTATTCCACCTGCTTTTTGTTTAATCGGGGCAGAGTGCCTGGATGGCCGAGCGAGATGGCGCTTACATGCGTGTTCGGCCCGCCGCCAAAAGCAGCATCGTCGGCACAGAATGCCTTGCTTTCAGTGGACAGTTGGAGGTGGATTTCCAGGCCGATAACGGGTTCGTATTTTTGGTAAATAGACATTTTTATACTTCGATTATTTTGAAGTTGTTTGATCTTTTTGAGTTAGTTAGGGCCGACAATTCAAACAAACGCTATACTTCGCACCATTAGGTTTTTTGCAAACTATATTTTTTGTTGAGATGGTTGAGAAGGGTTGAGATGGTTTATTTCTCAAGCCATCTCAACAACCTCAATGCTGCTATTCATTTGTACAAAACCTAATGGCGCCGGGTATAACAACCTCAACCGCCATCGTTGCGGGCTTTTATGGCATCGCTGCGCGCCGCCTCCGCATCGCTGTCCAGCCCCAATTTTTCCAAAAGGGCTGCCTTGGTGGAAAGAAAGGCTGCCCGGTCGGGCGGGTTCGCAGCCTTGTCGCAGGTGTAGGCTGACCAGCGCAGGGCCCGCCTCAGCAGCGACTCGTCGAGCACCACGTGGGCGAAATTGGCAGCATGGAAATTTACTTCCTTCAATGGGGAGGAATATCCTTCCAACAAGTTGAAATCAACAATGGCATCCACCAGCGAGGCGTATTCGTTCCAATCCCCTATCCGGTTGTAATGGACGGCCAGCAGCCGGGCCAGCACCTCGCTCCGCCTTGGGAATTCGGCCTGCCGCAACACGCCGATGAGTTCCTCTTCGGCGGCCCTGCCTGCGTCGTTGATGCTGGTGGAAATGTTTTCCTGCATGTAGGCATTCAGGATGCGGTAGATGAGGCCGTCCACTTCATCCGTTCCGTTGGCAGCCACGATTTCTTCCCGGTTCATCAACAATATCCTGAATTCCCTCGACAGGGGGTTTTTCATAAACCGTTTTATCAGGTCCCAGTAGGCAGGTTCGAGGAAGTGGTCAATGGTCATCAGGGAGAAATAGCTGTCCACGATGTCGGCCCCTTTGTTTTCCTCGCCGGCCATTTTCAGGGCCTTGAGGTATTTGAACATAAAGTCGGAATTCCGTTCGCCGTTGCGGTAGCGCTGCTGCAACTCCAAATAACTCTCTCCGGGGGTCACCGCCATTTTGGAATAGTCCAAAAACTCGTTGCCCTCCAGGTGCGCCCCGATGATGCGGTGCACGACCTGCCCGTTGCCGGCAATGAAGAGGTAGGTCGGGAAAACGCCGATGCCCAACTGCGTTTTCAGCTCCCGGCCCTCGCCCATTTCCATGTCGTATTTTACGTTGATGAACTTTTGGTTGAAAAAATTGGCGACTTCTGGCCGGGTGAAGACTTCCCGGTCCATCCTTTTGCAGGGGGCGCACCAGGTGGTGTAGCCGTCCAGGAAGATGACTTTTCCCGTGCGCCTGGCCTCGTCCATCGTGCTCTCCCAATTGGGATTTTCTTTGAAATCAACCCGGTCGTACCGGATTTCCTGGGTGTGGGCATGGGAGACGAACACAAGGAAGGCAGCAAGTGGTACTATCGAAAATTTCATCATGGGGAGTTGAAGGGTTGTTTTATCTTTCAAACAGTTATATACTTCCCGTCTTGAGCTTTTAGCCTTTTGCAGTCGGCAAAAGCCCCGTGCATTTATACACAAAACTTGACGGCCTGTAATATAGGCGTGCCTCTGGGGGAAATCGGGTTCAAAGATGGGGCTTTATTATAAAACGGCAGGCCATGAAGTGTACAAACATTAACCTTTCAATACATTTGCACTGCTTAAATCAAGCAGCCTGAACACAAAACATACGCAAAACTATGAATGAACAGAACATCGCTGTTTACTGGGATAAGATAATTGACTTTGCCGTCACTTTTGCCCCCAAACTGGCCGGCGCCATTGTGGTCGTCTTTGTGGGGTTTTGGCTGGTCAGGAAACTGTCCCTCATCGTCCGGCTCTCCCTTGAAAAAGCCAATTTCAGCAGGGAAGTCACGCCGTTTCTCCTGTCCTTCCTCAACATTGCGCTGAAAGTGGTAGTGCTGCTCGCAGCGGCGGGCATCGTCGGCATCGAAACGACTTCCATCGTTGGCATCCTGGCCGCTGCGGGTTTTGCCGTCGGGCTGGCCCTGCAGGGCAGTCTTGGTAATTTCGCAGCAGGCATACTGGTGCTGGTACTGCGCCCCTACAAGGTGGGCGATACGGTAGAGATCAACGGGCGTTTCGGAAAGGTCGAGGAAATTCACGTTTTTAATACTATCCTTTCCACGCCGGGCCTGAAAACCCTCATCATCCCCAACGGCAAGGTCATCGAGGATACCATCACCAATTATTCGGAGAAGGGGGCCATCCGCCTGGAACTGAAGGTGACTATGCCCTACGAGGAGAGTTTTCCCAAGGTCAAATCCATTATCCTGGAAGCCCTGCACCAGGTACCGCTACTGCTGGAAACCCCCGCCCCGGAGGTGGGCATCGAGACCTTCGATACGCACAACATCGTGCTGGCCGTGCGGCCCTACATCCTGCCCGACGACTACTGGGAAGGAATTTTTGAAACCAATAAAGCCATTAAAGCGGCCTTCAACAGGCACGGCATCAAGATGGCCTATTCGGAGGGGATTGAATTGGGGACAATCGGGGAGTAAGGCTCACAAATCTATCTGCATCCACACCGGGCAATGATCCGAGTGTACGGCCTCGCCGACGTGCCGCACATCCAGCACCTTATCTTTCAGGTTGTCCGTAACCGACTGGTAGTCAATGCGCCAGCCCTTGTTGTTCGCCCTTGCATTGGCACGAAAGCTCCACCAACTGTACTCCACCTTCTCAGGATGGACCTGGCGGAATGCATCGGTAAAGCCATGGCTGAACCACTTCGTCATCCAGGCCCTTTCTTCTGGCAAAAAACCGGAAGACTGCTGGTTGGTCTTCGGGCTGTGGATGTCGTTTTCAGTGTGTGCGATATTATAGTCACCGACGATGATGAGCTTGGGCCGCTCTTTTTTCAGTTCATTGATCCAGTTGAAAAAGTCGTCCAGGAATTCATATTTGAAAGCCTGCCGTTCTTCGCCGCTGGTGCCGGAAGGGAAGTAGCAGTTTAGCAGCGACCAATCGCCGAAGTCGGTGCGCAGGATGCGGCCTTCCCGGTCGTACTTTTCCATGCCACAGCCGACGACCACCTTATCAGGCTCCCTTTTCGAAAAGGTGGCCACGCCGCTGTAGCCTTTTTTTTCGGCAGAATGCCAATAGTGTTTATAGCCAAGGGCGTCAATCGGCGCAAAGTCCACCTGTTCGGGCTGGGCTTTGGTTTCCTGCAGGCAGACGATGTCGGCATCGTGCCCGGCTACCCAATCGAACAGGCTTTTGCCCATGGCAGCACGGATGCCGTTTACATTGTACGATATGATGGTGAGTGGCATAGGTCTTAGTGTTGATTCCTGGTGGACCGTTTTTCATTTCTGGCAAAATGAAAAACAGGCGGTTTGAAATACCAGCCCGCAAACGTAGGTAAATTTGCAAAACCGGGTCTTTGGTTATTTCGGCCCATCAGCCTTTTCTCTTGGCAGCTCCCGCTGTTATATATGCCGTGTGGGAGGTTTCACCGGAAACGGACAGTTGCTTCCACGTAGTCGAGCACCTGTTTCACGCAGGCCCCCAGTTCCTTTTTCACCTCCCGCTCCCAGAAGCGGAAAACGGTGAAGCCAAGCCGCCGCAGTTGCCCGTTCACCTCCTGATCACGCTGTATGTTCCGTTCTATTTTCGGTATCCAGAAATCCCGGTTGGACCTGAGCTTGTGCTTTTTCTCCTCCCACTGGTAGCCGTGCCAGAACTCACCGTCCACGAAAATGGCCAGTTTCAGGCGCTGGTTGGAGATGTCGGGCTTGCCGGGCAAGTTCCTGCGGTGTACCCGGAACCGGAGGCCGACGGCCCACAGCGCCTTACGGAGCATGATTTCCGGGCGGGTATTTTCGCTCCTGATTTTGGCCATCAGTTCGCTCCGCTCCGGAGTGGTGTAAAACCCGGCGGCCTCCTCGAAGCGGGGGACTTTTATTTTTTCGGGAAAATTATACTCAGCCATCGTCAAATTTGCTTCATCATCTCCAGCCCCCGCAATATGCCGCTCACAGAATGCGGGTGTACGAACTCCCCGTTGAACAGCATCTTCCGCACCTCTTCCAACGGCACTTCCCGCACCTCGATGTCCTCCGCATCGTCGAGGTCGGTATCGTCGGTTTTTTCGGCACCCAGGGCGAGATAGTGGTGTACGAAACTGTCCATGAACACGGGGTTGCTGGCCACGCTGCCCACATAGTACCATTCGCCGGCGGTATAGCCTGTCTCTTCCAGCAGTTCCCTTTTGGCCGATTGCTGGTGGTCTTCGCCGTCGTCCACCATGCCACCGGGCAGTTCGAGGCAGTACCCGCTGATGCCGAAGCGGTAGTTGTCCACCAGCACCACCCTGTCTGCTTGGGTGACGGCCATCACGGTGCAGGAGTCGCTGCCGGTGAGCACCACCACTTTGACATCCTTGCCGTTGTGGGGGTTTTTCAGGTGGTCAAACCGGGCCTTGAAGAGGCGGTAGTCCACGGGCTGTTCGGAGAATAGGTGTTCCCAGGTTTTTTTCATACACATGATTTTTGGCAAAAGTAAGCGAAGGGATTATCCCCGTTGCCCGCTGGCGGGGAATGTCGGGAGGATTTTCTATTTTTGGATAAAATTTTATGCCCCCGGTGAAATCGTTTCGCATGTTTTGCAAAATATCCCAGGGCATCGACAAGAAATGAACCGCACCCGAACCCTCACCTTCCTTTCCTTTTCACTCCTCACAGCCTGGCTGTTCGGTTTTTGTAAAACAGCCACCCAAAAAAGCACAACGGACAGCCCCTTCCTCAACGTGCGTGACAGCGTCGCCTACATCGGCATGGCCACCTGCCGCTCCTGCCACGCCAACATACACGAGACGTTCATCCAAACGGGTATGGGCCGCTCTTTCGACAAAGCCACCCGCAAAAAATCGGCGGCGGCATTTGACACCCACGCGGTGGTTTATGATACGCTGAACAACTTTTACTACTATCCTTTTTTCGCAAACGACAGTACGCTGAACGTGCTGGAATACCGCCTGGAAAAGGGCGATACCACCCACAAACGGCTGGAACGGATCAGCTACATCGTCGGTTCGGGGCAGCACACCAACTCCCACATCCTCGACATCAACGGCTACGCGTACCAGGCCCCCGTCACCTGGTACACGCAGGAAAAACGATGGGATTTGGCGCCGGGCTTCCGGCAGAACAATTCCCGTTTCTCCCGGCTCCTGGCCGATGAGTGCATCACCTGCCACAACCACTACCCGGAGATGGTGCCAGGCTCCATCAACAAATTCTCAAAGATGCCCACCGGTATTGAGTGCGAGCGCTGCCACGGCCCCGGCAAACTCCACGCGGAGGAAATGCTGAAAGGCAACAGGGTGGATACTGCCACGGCAACGGACTACACCATTGTGAACCCCAGAAAATTGCCCCGTGATTTGCAGATGGATCTTTGCCAGCGCTGCCACCTGCAGGGTGTGGCCGTGCTGGAAGAAGGAAAGACCTTTTTTGATTTCAAACCGGGCATGAAGCTCAATTCAGTAATGAACGTCTTCCTGCCCCGCTATACGGATTCGCACGAACAGTTCATCATGGCCTCGCAGGCCGACCGCCTCAGGATGAGCGAGTGTTTTAAAAACTCGCCGGAACTGAGTTGCCTCACCTGCCACAACCCCCATAAAAGTATTGAAGTCACCCCTGCCGGGCAGTACAACAATGCCTGTAAAAAATGCCACAGCGAACAATCCTGCCCCAAATTGGCCGAGGCAGGCGCCCCCCTCACCGCTGCCCCCTCGCCACCCGCTTCCAAAAACTGCTCCGCCTGCCACATGCCCAAATCGGGCAGCATGGACATACCGCATGTCCACATCACGGATCACCGCATTGCAATCCCCCTTCAACAGTCGGCGTCCGGCAGTCAGGATAAAGCGTTTTTGGGCATCCAGATTTTGACCAAAGAAAACCCAACGCCGTTGGACATGGCCAGGGGCTACCTCGCCACGTTCGACAAATACATCCCTTCCACGGTGATGCTGGACAGCGCTGCATATTATTTGGGAAAATCGTCCGAACCATCTGAGCTAAAATTCAAAACGTTGGTTCATCTGCTTTTCTCCCAGGAAAAGTATGACGAACTGATGGTGCAGGCGGCCATTTGGCCTGGCGGCAAACCGCTGGACGGCTGGACGGCTTATCGCATCGGGGAAGCTTTTTTCAATAACAGCCAATACGAAAAGGCGCTCACTTATTTTCAAATAGCTACCAAAGCATACCCTTTTCACCTTGATTTCCTGGAGAAAGAAGGGGCGGCCCTTATCAGTTTGAACCGCCTGGACGAGGGTACATCCGTGCTGGAAAAGGTCATTGCCGAAAACCCGGAACGCTCCGTGGCACTTACCAACCTGGGATTTGCCTGCGCTGTAAAAGGCGACCTTGGAAAAGCGGAAAAACTATACGACCGTGCCATCGCCCTGGATCCCGACTACGAGCAGGCGCTCGTCAACAAGGCTGCTGTGTGCCTGTTTCAAAAGCGGCAGGCGGAGGCCATCACCTTGTTAAAAAGGGTTTTGAAAATAAACCCCGACAACCAGCAGGCGCTGGAAGGAATGGCAAGGATAAACGTAGGTGGGTGAGGCAAAACATCCCTCTTGCCAAATCAGGCCTCTTTTGTTTTTTTTGGATAAACCCGTTTCAATAGTTTCATTCCTTTTCAAATTAGCCATACATTTCCTGAAACCTCAACGGACTCTTGTTTCTATACCCACGAAGTCAATAGGCTTTGTGCAAATGCTGAAAACTTTTGGCCGTTTTTCAAATGCACAAAACCTGATGGAGTGAAGTATAAACGCACAAACCCAATCCCTTCCCGCATGAGCCCATTTTTTCAACAAATCATCATCGATCACCTTCGGAAGCACCCGCCGCCGAAATACAAAGGTGGCATGAGCGAAAAGGCCCTGAAAAAAGAGGCCCAAATGGTGCGGGTGTCCCTGTTCCACTGGGTGAAGGATGCGCTGCTGATCGGGGTCGGCATCCTGTCTGCAGGTTTTGGGCTGAAAGGCTTTTTGTTGCCCAACGATTTCATTGACGGCGGGGTGACGGGCATCTCCCTGCTGGTAGCCAATGTATCTGGCTGGCCGCTGCCGGTGTTGCTGGTCGTCATCAATGCGCCATTCATCCTGCTGGGGCTGACACAACTGGGGCGGCGATTTGCCCTGAAAAGTATTTTTGCTATTGCGGGATTGTCCATGGCGGTGGCATTCATAACCTACCCGGTTATCACCTCCGATAAGCTGCTGGTGGCCGTGTTCGGGGGCTTCTTCCTGGGGGCAGGTATCGGGCTGGCAGTGCGTGGCGGCGCCGTACTGGACGGTACGGAAGTGCTCGCCATCTATATCAACCGCCGCACCCCGCTCACCATTGGCGACATTATCCTGCTGTTCAATATCATCATCTTTTCCATTGCGGCCTGGCTGCTGTCGCTGGAAGTGGCGCTGTACTCTATTCTTACCTACCTCTCTGCCTCCAAGACAGTGGATTTCATCATCGAGGGCCTCGACGAGTACATGGGCGTCACCATCATCTCCCCGCTTCACGAGGAAATCCGCCAGATGATCGTTGAAAAACTGGGCCGGGGCGCCACGCTCTATGCTGGGAAGGGCGGCTACGGCCAGGAGTCGAAGGATTTGAAAAGTATTGAAATCGTATTCTCCGTGGTGACCCGCCTCGAACTGGCCCGCCTGAAAAAGGAGGTGGAGAAAATAGACCCCTCCGCCTTTATCATTATGAATGCCATCCGCGACATCAAGGGCGGGGTGATCAAACGGAAGCCGTTGCAGCATTGAAGGGGTAAAAAACCGGAGCATTACTTGTTCGCTTCGAGCACTTCCTGCACGAAAGGTTTGAGAAGTATTTACAAAGCTGTTCGACAGCTTCGCAAATGTGTCGGGGCCGGAATCATTGTTTTATGAAGGGCGCTCATTCGGGTTCGCTCATCCCCCCTTTAAGGTGAAATGGCTGGATTTGCACCAAAATCTTCTTGAGAGGCCGGGTTATCAAACCCGGCTGTTTGGGGACGGAACAGCCGGGTTTGATAACCCGGCCTCTCACCAAAAAATATGTGCTTCACCTTTAAGAGTGGATGAGCGTTCGGGTTTTGCAGTTCCGCAATTGGGTTGCGATATGCAATGGGCAGATTAGTTGATCATGGATATCGGGGCAAAAAAAAAAATGGCGGTTGGTAGTTGAAACCAATCGCCATCCTCTGATTTTACAGATCGTCACGCTTCAACAGGTCACTTCCCATATTTCTGCTTGACCTCTGTAATTTCGTATCCTTCGATGACATCTCCGACTTTGAGGTCATTGAAGTTTTTGATGGTGATACCGCATTCGGTCCCTGATTTCACCTCTTTGGCGTCTTCTTTAAAACGCTTCAGCGAACCAAGTTCCCCGTGCGCACCTTCCCGGGTCGGATAGATGACAATGCCGTCCCGGATGATGCGTATGTGCGTGTTGCGGGTAATCTTGCCATCCATGACGTAGCAACCGGCCACGGTACCGATTTTGCTGATCTTGTAAACCTCCCTGACCTCCACGTTGCAAACAATCTTCTCTTCCTTGGTCGGTTCCAGGAGGCCCTCGATGGCCAGCTTGATTTCTTCGATCACTTCGTAAATAATGGAATAGGTCTTTATTTCAACGCCTTCCCGCTCTGCCAGCTTACGGGCAGCCAATGACGGTCTCACCTGGAAGCCGATGATGATGGCATCGGAAGCAGAAGCCAGGAGCACGTCGGACTCGACGATTTGGCCCACTGCCCGGTGGATGACATTGACCTGAACGGTTTCTAGTGAGAGCTTGATCAAGGAATCGGAAAGGGCCTCGACCGAACCATCCACGTCGCCTTTCACGATGAGGTTTAATTCCCGGAAAGTGCCAAGTGCCAGGCGCCGCCCGATTTCGTCAAGGCTGATACGCTTGGTGGCACGGGTGGACTGCTCCCGGTTGATTTGCGCCCTTCGGGCGGCCAGTTGTCGTGCTTCGGACTCGTCCTCCATGACTTTGTAGCGCTCGCCGGCCTGCGGCGCACCGCTGAGGCCCAGCACCAAAACGGCTGTGGATGGGCCAGCCTCTTCCACCTTTTTCCCGCGCTCGTTGTACATGGCTTTTACCTTGCCGGAGTATTCGCCGGCTACCATGGCGTCTCCCACGTGCAGGGTGCCGTTTTGCACCAGCATTTTGGCTACATAGCCTTTTCCTTTGTCGAGCGAAGCTTCGATGATGGTACCGGAAGAAAGGCGGTTGGGGTTGGCTTTGAGATCGGCCAGGTCGGCCACGAAGAGCACTTTTTCCAGCAGGGCATCAATGCCCGTGCCTGCTTTGGCGGATATATCGTGCGATTGGTAGGTGCCGCCCCAGTCCTCTACCAGCAGGTTCATGGAAGCCAGTTCCTGTTTGATGCGTTCGGGGGCCGCACCGGCCTTGTCAATTTTATTGATGGCAAACACCATCGGGACGCCCGCAGCCTGGGCATGGCTGATGGCCTCTTTGGTCTGCGGCATTACGTTGTCGTCCGCAGCGATGACGATGATGGCGATGTCAGTCACTTTGGTACCCCTGGCCCGCATGGCCGTAAAGGCTTCGTGGCCAGGTGTGTCGAGGAAGGTAATTTTCCGCCCTTCCACTTCCACATCGTAGGCGCCGATGTGCTGGGTGATGCCACCGGCCTCGCCTTCCACCACATTGGCTTTCCGGATATGGTCGAGCAGGGAGGTTTTACCGTGGTCAACGTGTCCCATTACTGTGACAACCGGGGCGCGTGGCAACAGATCTTCTGGTGCGTCTTCTTCTTCCTCTTCTACATCAGTTTGTTCTTCCACACTGATGAACTCTACTTCGTGGCCAAACTCGCTGGCTACCAGCTCAATCAGTTCTGCATCAAGGCGCTGGTTGATGGAAACAAAGACACCCAGGCTCATACAAGTGGTGATAACTTCAGAGGCGGATACGTCCATCATATTGGCCAACTCCTGAACGGTGACGAATTCCGTCACTTCCAGTTTGTCGGTCATTTCTTCCATATCCCGCATTTCCTGTTTTTCCCGCACTCTTTCACGGGTTTCCCGGCGCAGCTTTTGGCGTTTTTTCTTGCCTGCGCCTGAAATGGTGGCCATGGTTTTCTTGATCTGTTCATCCACTTCTTTTCCGGATACTTCGTCCCTTCTTCTCCTTCCGACTCCGGCCCTGCTTGCACCTCTGTTGTCATCGCTGCCAGGAGCCGAAGTAGTTGGTACTTTCTTGCGTTTGCGCTTTCGCTTTTTAGCATCCTCGCTATCGGATGAAGCAACGGGTTTGGGGCGGCGGTTGTCCGGCCTGCCAGTACCACCCCTTGCCGGGGCAGCGCTGCCCTCTTCTGGTTCAGGCTCCTTCCCTTTTTCGGGTTTTTTCTTTTTCTTGCCCCTGCTATCGCTTTTTTTCTGGATGTCAATTTTACCCAAAATCTTGAGTCCCCTCAGTTCGGGCGCTTGCATCCTGACAAGCTCATCGTCCACAACCTCAGCCACGTCCTCAGTCATTTCCTTGGCTGGTTTTCCAGGAGCAGTTCTCTCTTTTTCAGGGGTTGCCGATGGTGCAGGCGTATTGTCTTCCTGTGGTTCCTCCACCATAGCGGGCTGTTCAGCGGGGGTATCGGGCACAGCCGGTTCGGGCTCTTGTGGGGCTGGCTCTGGCGCTGGGGCTTCTTTCTTTTCTTTGACGGGCCGGCCTTTTTGGTCCAGATCGATCTTTCCTTTGATGGTAAGCCCTATGGTGGGTTTTTCTATCTCGACCACTTCTTCAGGCTGCACAGGTTCTGCAACGGGCTCAGCCGGGGGCGGCATTACTTCTTCTGGCTCAGGCTCGGGCAGGACTTTTTTGGGAAGCGGTTCTTTTTTCAGGCTGGGCAAGGGGGGGAGGGTAGTCGTGGAGATAGAATCCTCCCGGTTGCCGGACAATTCCTTTTTCAGGATTGGGCGGACACCGATGGTCAACTTTTCGGCCTGCTCCTTAATGTCTATGGACTTTTGGAACTCCCTTTGCAGGAGGGCCTGCATTTCGTCCGTTATCTTGGTGGTAGGCTTGTTGTCAACATCAAAGCCTTTGCCACTGAGGAAGTCCACAATGGTCGAAGTACCAACATTTAACTCTTGCGCTACTTTTACTAAGCGTTTCTCCATTCAAAAAATTAGTGATATTGAAATAGGGGTGATTTGTACGTGTATTAATGATGGGTAGGGTTGAAATTCATCGTTACAAATCACGATTCGCCCAATCACTAATTACGCGCCATTCGTCACCATTAGTCTTCAAGTTCTGCTGTGAGGATGCCAATGACTTCCTCGATGGTTTCTTCTTCCAGTTCGGTACGGCGGAGCAGTTCGGACTTGCTCAGTTCCAGTACACTGCGGGCCGTATCGCAACCGATGCGCTTCAGTTCGTCAATGACCCAAGGCTCGATTTCATCGGAAAATTCGTCCAAATCCACATCGTCGATTTCCTGCTCGTCGGTGTTGCGATAAACGTCAATTTCGTAGCCCGTCAGCTTGCTGGCAAGTTTGATGTTCGTGCCACCTTTGCCGATGGCCAATGAAACCTGGTCGGGGTCGAGATAGACAGAAGCCCGTTTGTTTTCGGCATCCAGTTCGATGCTCGAAACTTTGGCTGGTGTGAGTGCCCGCTGGATGAACAGGCTGTCGTTGTTGGTGAAATTGATGATGTCAATGTTTTCGTTGCGCAGCTCCCGCACGATACCGTGTATCCTCGAACCTTTCATCCCTACGCAGGCACCAACGGGATCTACCCGTTCGTCGTAGGATTCTACTGCCACCTTGGCCCGTTCGCCGGGCAGGCGCACAATGCGCTTGACAGCGATAATGCCGTCCTCAATTTCGGGAACTTCCTGTTCGAGGAGTTTTTCCAGGAAGGAGTTGTCCGTACGGGAGACGATGACGACGGGTGTATTGTTTTTCATTTCCACCCGCTTGATGATGCCTCTCACCATGTCGCCTTTCCGGAAAAAGTCGCCCCGAATGGTTTCTTGTTTCGGCATGAGCAGTTCATGGCCGGTGGTATCGTCCACGATCAGGAATTCCCGTTTGATGATTTGGCTGACTTCCCCAACCACCATGTCGCCGACCCGTTCCATGTATTTTTTGTAAACATCGTCTTTCTCCAACTCCATGATCCGGGAGATCAGCGTTTGGCGGGCAGCCTGGATGGAGCGGCGGCCAAAGTCTTCCAGGTAAAGCTGCTCATAGCATTCTTCACCGATCTCGTAGCTTTCGTCAATC
This sequence comes from Lewinellaceae bacterium, assembly GCA_020636005.1. GTDB lineage: Bacteria > Bacteroidota > Bacteroidia > Chitinophagales > Saprospiraceae > UBA6168. The sequence continues at coordinate 1,825,057 of JACJYR010000001.1, read as the reverse complement.
GAGATGGCTTCGGAGATAGATATCTGGCTCCTGTCGTCCGTCACCTCGCCATCGGGAACGATTTGGCGTACCCGCCAAAGCTCCAAGTCGCCTTGCTGGGTGTTCACGATGACGTTGAAGTTGTCATCAGAGCCGAATTTCTTTTTAATGAGTGTGCGGAACACATCTTCCAGCACCCGCACCATCGTGGGGCGGTCAATGTTTTTGCTGGATTTAAAATCCGAAAAGGTATCAACTAAGCTAATCATTTCAGGAAAAATAAATGGTGCAGGGCAAGGGTGGGGTTTTCGCCCCGTCCTTGCCCTTTCGCCATGTATTGTTAAAAACTGATCACTATCATGGTCTTTTTTACACCGCCAAAAGGCAACTCCGTCAGGACGGTCTTCTTTATGGATTTGTTGCCTTCTTTCACTTTCAAAGTTTCTTCTATTGTAAAAGCATGTTCCGTAACGGATTTCAATATACCCGTTTTGATCACGCCGTTTTCTATCAGGGTCGCTTCTACTTTGCGGCCAATGTTTTTCTGGTACTGCCGGAGGAGCTTCAGCGGGCGGGTCAGCCCTGGTGAAGAAACCTCCAGCACATATTTTTCGCCGAGCCAGCCCGCCTCGTCAATGTGGGCCTCCAGGTAACGGCTGATCTGCTGGCACTTATCGAGGGTTAAGCCACTATCGCAGTCAATAAAAACTTCCAACTTGTTGCCTTGGTGAAGATTGATTTCGACAAGAAAGCAGTCTTGAAAGGTTTCTTCCTGAAATTTTGCAGCGAGTAACCCGTGAACCTGTTCTTCAATGAAAAATACGTCGGCGGCCATAAATCGAAGGAAAAATAAATTGTCAGGTTTACTTTGAAAAAACATGATGGGGCTGGCCCCGGAATCAACTTTACCTACAATTTGATTTCAGCCTTTCCAAAAAGTAAAAGAGGGAACTTTTGTTCCCTCTGCCATTGAGATTATCAACGTGGCGCAAATGTAAGCACTTTCTCCTGAAATGCAAATTTCCCCGCAAGTAAAATATGTTGGAAGTATTGAGTATCCGGCCTGCTTCCGCTTTCCATGGGCTGGTCGGGCAGCGGCAGGGATGGCATGTGCCCCGGCTTGTTGGACTGTATTTATGCCGGAGGCCTTACCGCTTTATCGGGTTTTGGCAAACAACCACTCCAAAGAAATTCCAAAGAGCCATTTGCCGCTTGCTAACGATAGGTTTTTACCTTTACCCACCTTTCCAAATGCAACAAACAAAACGGCAATACATGAGCACTTTTTCCCGTCTTCACCTACCCACATCTTACACCCTTGTTATTTCATTGAGTATTTTCCTGTTGGCCTCCTGCCAAAAGGACAAGCCCGCCGTAGAGCGCCCGAACGACCCCTGGGTCTTTCGCTCCGTGCTCGATTCCATGCCACGCATGGTGACGGCAGCGCTGCACGACGACCTCTGGGTGGCCTACCACACACAGACAGGGGCTGTCTATAAAGCCTGGAAAGGGGCCGTCAATTTTGATGGGGCGGTTTATACAACCGTGCATGGGCCGCAGCCTTCCACCCTGGGCAATGCGTGGTTTGTCAACCAGCATGAGAAACCCTGGCGCATCGTGAAAGGCGGGCAGGAGGCGGAGCCCCAATTTCAATACAGGGGGCATGAGTTCGTGAAAGGCCAGGTGGTTTTTCACTATGAGTTAAAAACGGGCGATGGCCAGGTGGTAAAAGTTTCCGAGCGGCCAGAATACGTCACCAACCCCAACGGGCAAGTTGGCCTGGAGCGGGTGTTCACCACAGAGGGCGTGCCCGACGGAACGCAGGTGGCCATGCACACCAACCTCAGTTCCATTGCCCTCGAAACGGCAGTGAAAACGGACGGCGACTGGAAAGTGGCCAATCGTGCAGACACGGGATTCAAAGGGTTGAAAGGCTTCGATCTCGACGGTGTCCTGACCTTGAAATCCAACGGCAGCACCAACTTCACGGCCTATTTTACCCAAAAACCCCTGATAGAAAACACGAACAAAATAGCGGGCGACGAGGAAGCCGAAGATCTGCCCCTCGGCATGAGGCTCATCGCCCGCAACGACTGCAAGACCTGTCACAACACCTACGTTGCCACGGTCGGCCCTGCCTATGTGGACGTGGCCGCCAAATACCGCAACACTCCTGAAAACGTGGCAACGCTCGTCGCCAAAGTGAAAAACGGCGGCTCCGGCGTATGGGGCCAGGCTGCCATGACACCCCACGCCGACATGCCCGAAAACGATATCCGCATCATGGTGGAATACGTGATGGGGCTGGATGCCGACGCAGAAGCCAAAATGGCGGCTATTCCCGAAGGTGAAAAAAGCCTCCCTTTGCAGGACGCCGAGGCTGGCTTGAGCGAGGGCGACATTTTCCCCGGAGCGGTCATCAAAGTGTACCAATATGACAGGGGCCTGACCAAACTGGCCGATATGAAGCCCTACCCGAAACCAGTCTTTGAAGGCATCGTCCCGCAGCTTCACGCCACGGCTCAAGACTTTGGTGAATTGACGGACAACTTCGGCCTGGTGGCAGAAGGTTACCTCAACATCCCAAAAGACAACAACTACGTCTTCCGCCTCATCAGCGACGACGGCTCCCGCCTGTTCATTGACGACAAACTCGTCATTGACCACGACGGCCTGCACGGCGACGAAGCAAAGGATGGCGAGGTGGCGCTAAAGGCGGGGTTCCACCCTTTCAAAATGGAATATTTCGAAGGTGGCGGCGGCAATATGATTTCCTTCCAATGGAAGAGTTTTGATGATGCTGGCGGCATTTTTAACATCGTGCCAGCCTCCGTTTTGGCACACAACAAAAACGTGCAGCCAGAACCAGGCGGTGGTGCAGCCATTGGCCGGGCGGCCAGCATCCCCGGCGACAAATCGCCCGTGGATGGGGTACATCCCAGCTACGATCTCTCACAGGCCAGGCCTGCCGATTTCTTCCCCAAAGTGGGCGGCATGGATTTCCTTTCCGATGGCCGCCTCGTGGTGAGCCTTTGGGACGCCGAGGGTGGCGTTTACATTATCAGCAATGTGCAAAGCGGCGACCCCTCGCAGATGAAGGCCAAAAAAATTGCCTCCGGCCTCGCCGAGCCGCTCGGCCTGAAAGTAGTGGACGACGAGATTTATGTTTTGCAAAAACAAGAACTGACGAAGCTGATAGACCACGACGGCGACGAGGTGATTGACGAATATTACGCTTTGTGCAATAACTGGGGCGTCAGTGCCAATTTCCATGAATTCGCCTTCGGCCTGGTGTATAAAGACGGCTATTTCTACGGCAGTTTTGCCACCGATATCCTGCCCGGCGGGGCAGGGGCACCTGTGCAGCCGAAAGACCGGGGGCGCACCTTCAAGATTTCAAAAGACGACGGCAGCATAGAGCTGATCACCTCCGGCCTGCGCACCCCCAACGGCATCGGCATCGGGGTGGACGGCGAGATTTTCAATGCCGACAACCAGGGCGACTGGCTGCCCGCCAGTAAGATTGTCCATATCACAACGGGCGCTTTCTATGGCAGCCGTGCGGTTGATTTTGCCGGCACGGAGGGTGTGAAAATGAAAAACCCCGTGGTGTGGCTGCCGCAGGATGAAATCGGCAACTCGCCCTCCACCCCGCTCGCCCTCAACGACGGCCCTTACAAGGGCCAGTTGATTCACGGCGAAGTGACCCACGGCGGCGTGAAGCGGGTATTTGTGGAAAAAATCAACGGCGAGTACCAGGGCTGCGTGTTCCGTTTCATACAAGGTTTGGAGGCAGGTGTCAACCGGATGGTATGGGGGCCGGACGGGGCGCTCTACATCGGCGGCGTGGGCAACCCCGGCAACTGGCAGCACGGCGGCGGGCACGACTGGTACGGCCTGCAACGCCTGAAATACAACGGTAAACCGGCTTTTGAAATGCTGGCCGTCCGGGCCAAAACGAACGGCGTGGAAATAGAATTTACAGAACCGCTGGAAGAGGGCACAGGCTGGTTCCCCGGCGAATACGACGTGCAGCAGTGGTGGTACAAACCCACGTCCGAATATGGTGGCCCGAAGATGGATTTGGAAAAACTCCGGGTGCTGAGCGCCAGCGTGTCGGAAGACCGCAAAAAGGTATTCCTCGAACTGGCGGGGATGAAGCCGGAGCACATTGTATATGTGCATTTGCCGAACCAGTGGATCAGCGCCGAGGGCCATGAATTGTGGTCAACGGAAGGCTGGTACACGATGAACAGCATCCCGGCGGATAATTTGGGTGAAAAACGCACGGCGCCCATTTTCACCGAAAATACCTTGACAGAGGATGAAAAGAAGGCGGGCTGGACACTCCTCTTCGACGGCAAAACCCTGAACGGCTGGCACACCTACGGTAAATCTGCCGCCGGAAAAGCCTGGTCGGTGCGGGATGAATCCATCTACCTCGCTGCCGAAAACATGAACGAGGAAGGCTGGCAAGCTGCCGAAGGCGGCGACATCCTGACCGACAAAGAATACGGCAATTACGAACTGCGCCTCGACTGGAAAATAGCCCCCTGCGGCAACAGCGGCATCATCTACAACATCGTGGAAGATACCAGCAAATACCAGTATTGCTGGCAAACCGGCCCGGAGATGCAGGTGCTCGACAATGCCTGCCACCCCGATGCCCTCATTGAAAAGCACCGGGCCGGCGACCTCTACGACCTCATCGCCTGCCAATACGTGACCGTAAAACCCGCCGGCAATTGGAATAAGGTGCGCCTCATCAACCGCAACGGCAAGGTGGAGCAATGGCAAAACGGCCGCAAAGTGGTGGAAGTGGACATGACGGGCAATGAATGGGCGAAGCTCATCGCTGGCAGCAAGTTCCATGAGATGCCCGATTTCGGCAAGTCGGTGTCGGGAAAGATCGGGTTGCAGGATCATGGGTTTAAGGTTTGGTTTAAGAATGTGAAGGTGCGGGGGTTGAAGTAGGAAGCTGGGAAAATGAAGCTATTAAGTTGGACAGCCTAGCAATAGAGTTGGAACATGAAGCAATGTCATGTGACAGCCTAGCAATTGAGTTGGCGCTTGAAGCAATGTCATGTGACAACCTATCAATCCAGTTGGACAGCCTAGCAATAGAGTTGGAACATGAAGCAATGTCATATGACGACCTAGCAATTGAGTTGATGCCTGTAGCAATGTCAGGGGAACGGCTCGCAATCCATTTGGACAGGCTCGCAATTGAGTTGGACGGCTTGACATAATAGGTTGTTTCAGGAAGGGACAGTTCCGATACTATAGAAAAAGTAACAACGACAACCGGGAGTTTTAGGTTTGGCAACAGGATAATCATCCGGTTGCGTTTTGGAGCTTGCCGGTGATCTGGCAGAAACTGGAATACGTTTATATGAACCCGGTCCGTGCAAGTTGGGTGGCACAACCAAACCATTGGCTGTACAGCAGCGCAAAGAACTACACGGGAGGAAATGAGTTTTCGACTGTAAAGCCTATTAGGCCGGTGCTGCCTTTGAATTGGTAAATGGGGTGCGGCTTTTTGCACATTCGCAAAAGTGCTGGTTGCAAACCGGCATGAGCGGGGTAGGTTTTTCAATGGAAGACCCTTGGCCAGCGGGGTATTTTGATTTAGACCTTGACACAGTTTAATGAACACCCTCAAGATTTCGGAAATCTTCGCCTTGCAAAGGCACAAAACCAATTGACGCCAAGTATTCAATGGTAAACCTGATTTCATGCCACCCCAAGCTTAACCCTGTCACGCGCCTTACTGACCTTTTCTAATAAATGCCTGAGAAAGATTTTTTTTACTAACTTCGCTGAATTCCCATCAATTTTTAGGCTGCTCAGAGCCTTCAAGTTCATTGCTGCCCCAAATCATAAAAACTGCACAAAGCACTAAAGTCATTCATATAAAAACCACCTTTTAACATGAGAGTCTTTGTATTGTCTTTATTCTTGTCAACAATGTATTTTACCAACCTATTTGCACAAACCGACAATATCAACCCCTGGTCCATCATTCCTGAAACAAGTTTGGCAGAAAAAAACCAGCAAAGGCAGATAGTCCCCAAATCTTACCTCACACTGTCCCTTGACCTACCTACGTTAAAGTCCTTGCTCATCAAGGCCCCCTTATGGAAAACCGATGCGGCCAAAGAAGAATCGGTTATCCTTTCACTCCCCATGCCCGATGGTGCTTTTCAGGATTTCCGCATCGTGGAAGCCCCCATCATGCACCCCGATTTGGCGGCACGGTACCCGATGATAAAAACTTATGCGGGCACCGGCATTGACGACCCTACGGCCTATCTCCGGTTTGACCTCACACCAAAAGGCTTCCATGCCATGGTGCGGACGGCAAGGAGCAGCACGATGTTCATTGACCCTTATTCGACCGCCGATATCGAACATTATATTTCATATTACCGCAAAGATTTTCAAGCGAGCAGCCAATTCGAGTGCCACCTCGACGAAGCAGAAATGGCAGAAAAGATGCATGGAGGGCTGGCAGAACAGCAAATAGCTGGCGACTGTGTTTTGCGGGAATATACTTTGGCGTTGGCATGTACGGGTGAGTATGCTATGGCAGTGGATGGAATGAACCCGACTGTGAGCGGTGTGATGGCGGCCATGAACACCACGATGATGAGGGTAAATGGAGTATTTGAAAGCGAACTCTCAATACACCTTAATTTCCATCCTGAAACAGACAAACTAATTTTCCTTAACCCTGGCAATGATCCATACACAAATAATAACGCAGATTCCATGCTCAGCCAAAACCAGGAAACATGCAACGACTCTATTGGCAATGCGAATTATGATATTGGTCATGTGTTTTCAACGGGAGGTGGTGGAAAGGCATCCATTGCAAGTGTTTGCAACGGTGCGAATAAAGCAAAAGGGGTAACTGGCCTTCCAAATCCTACGGGCAATCAATTTGACATTGACTTTGTTGCCCATGAAATAGGACATCAATTTGGGGCAAATCATACCTTTGACAATAATTGTGGAATTAATCAACGAAATGAAAATACAGCTTTTGAACCTGGTAGTGGCTCAACAATTATGGGTTATGCTGGAATTTGCTCACCTAACGTTCAAGACACCAGCGATGCTTATTTTCACTCAATCAGCCTCCAAGAAATAGCCTTATTTGTATTCGCATATGGCACCTGTTCAACCAATTCTACCATAAACACCGCACCAACCGCCAATGCCGGGCCCGACTACATAATACCTCGCAGCACCCCATTTGTCCTGACCGGCATCGGAACTGATCCTGACCCTCTATGCCCGACAACCTACTGCTGGGAGCAAATGGACAACCAAGTGGCACCTATGCCACCCCAACCGACCAATACCTCTGGCCCGGCCTTCCGTTCCCTAAAGCCCTCCTCTTCCCATATCCGTTATCTGCCAAATTTAAACAGTTTGGTGAACAATGGACAGATGACGTGGGAGGTACTTTCCAATGTCGGCAGGACGTACAACTGGCGCTTCACTGTGCGTGACAACCGCATTGGCGGCGGCTGTACGGCAGAAGACGATATGGTGGTCACGGTAAGTGGCGTTGCTGGGCCTTTTGAGGTCACTGCCCCCAATACGGCGACCAGTTGGACAGCTTTCTCCAACCAAACCGTGATGTGGGATGTGGCCAATACTGATCTGGCCCCTGTGAATTGCTCCCAAGTAGATATTCTGCTCTCCCTAGATGGAGGCTACACTTATCCGGTCATGTTGGCAGCCGATGTACCCAACAATGGTTCCTATACGTTTACCGTACCCAACCTGCAAACTACACAGGGCCGGATCATGGTGCGGGCATCCGACAATATTTTCTTTGACATATCTGACACCAATTTTACCATTGTACCACTAGGCTCAAGTAGCGGATGGGGCGACTTGTTCGTCACCACCTGGAAAACAGACAACCCCGGCTCATCTGGCCCTAATCAGATTACGATTCCGGGCAATGGTACCAACTATGACATTATTTGGGAAGAAGTGGGCAACCCGTCCAATAACGACACAATTACCGGTAACGGCACAACGACAGTGACCTTTCCTGCCCCTGGAATTTACAGGGTCGGCATTCACCCTGGCAGCGGGACGTTCAGCAGTATCTATTTTGTCGGGTTCCCCAATGGAGATGAAGAGAAACTCCTCACCATAGAAAACTGGGGTGAAATCGCCTGGAGCAGCATGGCCTTGGCGTTCAATGAATGTTCAAACATGGTTTACAATGCCACGGACATACCGGACCTTTTGCAAGTAACAAGTATGGAGTCTATGTTTCGCAATTGCACCCTATTCAATGGGAATATTGGCAATTGGAACACTGGCAATGTAACGAATATGAGTTCTTTATTTTTTGGCGCAAGTTCCTTCAACCAGGCTATTGGTGGCTGGAATACGGCCAATGTGGCCGATATGAGCAAAATGTTTGCTGGCGCAAGTTCATTTAACCAACCTATCGGCAATTGGAACACAGGGAACGTGACCGATATGAATGGCATGTTTGGGGTAGATTTTAGCTCAGGAGGTGCAAGTTCCTTCAACCAACCCATTGGTAGCTGGAACACGGCTAGCGTGACCGACATGAGCTTTATGTTCTCTGGTGCCAGTTCTTTCAACCAGCCGATTGGCAATTGGAACACCGGTAGCGTGACCAATATGGGGGCAATGTTCGGGTACTATATATTTGGCGCTGGGGGTGCCAGTTCTTTCAACCAGCCGATTGGCAACTGGAACACGGCCAATGTGACCCAAATGTATTCCATGTTCGCAGGAGCTTGCCAGTTCAACCAGCCCATCAATAATTGGATTACAACCAACGTAACCAATATGGGCTCGATGTTTTTCAACGCTAGTTCCTTCAATCAGCCTATCGGAAACTGGAACACGGCCAATGTGGCCGACATGGGCACTATGTTTTCAGGGGCCAGTTCCTTTAATCAGCCAATTGATAGCTGGAACACGGGCAGTGTGACCAATATGCTGGGTATGTTCAAAGATGCCATAGCCTTCAACCAGCCCATTGGCAGCTGGAACACGGCGAATGTGAACAATATGTTCGGGATGTTCACAAATGCCGTTACTTTTAACCAACCCATCGGCAGTTGGAACACGGCAAACGTCACCGATATGAGCACCATGTTTTCAGGCGCCTCAGCGTTTAACCAGCCTATTGGAAGTTGGAACACGGCGAACGTAACCAACATGGGTGCCATGTTTTCAAATGCAGAAGCATTTAACCAACCTATTGGCAACTGGAACACAGCAAGTGTCACCACCATGGCCTCAATGTTTTTGGGCGCTGAGGCTTTCAACCAGCCCATCGGCAATTGGAACACGGCAAATGTTGGGAATATGATTGGGATGTTTACCGGTGCGCTTTCTTTTAACCAGCCCATAGGGACTTGGGACGTGTCAAATGTGTTTTTGATGCTGGGGATGTTTTCCAATGCCGTTTCCTTCAACCAATCCATTGGTGATTGGAGCCTCAACAGTGTCTTCAACATGGACTTTTTTTTCAACTTCTGCGGGATGGAATGCTACAATTATTCCGCAACCCTTAATGGCTGGGCCAACAACTCAAATTTTGCCAGCAATGTCAGCTTATCTGCTCTTGGAATGCAATATGGAACAAATGCAGAAGCGGCCAGAAATTTTCTCATAACCAACAAAGGCTGGACAATCAATGGGGACATGCCATCAGGTTACGCCTGTTCTGGTCCGCCGGAATGTACCATGCTGACCAATCCTGTCAATGGGGAAACCAACGTATTTTTGAACACCATCCTCACTTGGGCAGCCGCCAATGGAAACCCGACTGGCTATCGCCTTAGTGCCGGCACTATAAGCGGTGGCACGGACTTGATATATAATGCAGATGCAGGGAATGTGCTGTCATGGGATCCGGGGTTCTTGCCTTGTGGGGAGACTATTTATGTCACCATCACGCCTTATAATAGCGTTGGTGATGCAGTTGGCTGTGCAGAAGAAAGCTTCACCACGGAAGTTTGCTCGCAAAACTTGGTGATTAACCTTATGAACATCCCATTTGGGACATATCAGGCTATTGTTTCCATATTTTCCGCCGGTACGGTGGGTGCAAACACGAATGTAATATTCAATGCGGGAAATTCTATTCTACTTGACCCAAATTTTGAAGTAGAGTTATCTGGTGATTTTATGGCCAATATTGACCCATCCATCAATTTGCTCCCTTCAAGTGAGGAGAACAGAAGTGCAACAAAAAATGGAAAAGTTAAATCACAGGGTATCTTGTCATTCAATGCACAAATGGTAAAGAGGGATTCGACTAATCACTATGTAGCAGCAAGGTTAACACTAAAAGGATCAGCCTCAGTAGCTGTAGCCATCTTGGATAGTTCAGGTTTTTCGACAATTTATGAGACACAGGATGATTTGTACCTCTCTAAGGGTCAAACCCTTTTTCTTTTGGAGATGCCAGAAGGAAGCCCTCCTGGGCTGTATTATGTCCGATTGGAAGCAGGGGTAGAGGAAAAAATTGTTCCTATTTGGTTGAATGATTAGGAACTGCCAGTATGGAGCAGAATCTTTGCAACTTAGGCGTCCGGATAGATTAGCCATAAATCCTTCACCTCTGCCGCAAAATACTCCCGGGTGTCGGCCTTCACTTTTTCGATTTTGTCGTTCGGCGATACCACCTCTACCCTGGCATGGTATGGCTGTTTTTCCCAAAGTTAAACACTTTTGGTAAAATGGGGATGGGGTTATGCCGGCCCGTTTGTTTAGCGGCCCACTGGAACACTTCGCCCCCCACCCTTCCCCGCTTCATTTTATTTCCACCCCACCTCGTTAAGAAAAAAATTTTCCCCACCTGTCAGCACGCTAATTTTGTAGGAATTGATGGTTAAATCTGCCAACTTTAGCCAGTTTTTCCTTTATCCTGAAAACTAATTGGCAGAAAACCATCCAAACGAAATTTCCATGAAATCCATTTGGTTTTTCTACATCGGAGCAGGCATTGACCTCATTGCCCTGGCCGCAGCCCTCCTCATGATGCTTTCCGACCTACTCAAAGGCACCAGCGGCACCAACAACCCCACCATGTTCACCGTGTTCCTCCTCGGTGCGGCACTGGTGGGCGGGGCATTCCCAGCTGGAACATCCCCTGTAGGCCCACTCCTTACCTTTCCATCAAAGAACAGCGTTGCTCGTCACAAGCTATGCTTGTTGACGGGCTTTGGTGGCGGCCTCCAGGCCGCAGTAAGTAGGCTTCGGCCCCAGTTGTCGCAAGTCTTCCTCCACTTGATGAAAAACAACAACATCAGTTCCTTGAAATAAGGAGGACAGATAATGCAAGTATTCAGTACAGCACAATTGGGACGCACCATCCCACCGCCCCAACTACCAGCAAAATAGTCACCCTGCCGACAGTCCCAAAAACCGAATGAAAAAATCCCACCCGGTCCCCAAAAAATCCCTTTGACACCTATCCCCATAAAAATATTTAGCCTATTTTGCCCCCATTCACTCACGCTAAAAAAGCCCCTCCTATGAATTTCGCAGAAAGAGTAGAGTACATCAAAAGAATTGACGGCCTCGTCCGCAGAAAATCTACCGGCACACCTGAAGAACTGGCAGCCCGCCTCAAAAAGTGCAGGGCAACCATCTACAACCACATCGAAGATCTCAGGGGCCTGGGCGCAGAAGTGGCCTATTGCAAGAGAAGCAAGACCTTTTATTACGAAGCGCCTTTCGAGCTCCCGTTCAAGTAATAGTAAAAAATAAGCATTCAATGCAAGCATGCCGGGTGCCTCTTCAGGTTATCCGGGTGGTTGTATTTTTCATACAAAAATTCAAATCAACTTCATGGCGAAAAGAATTACTTTTATCCTGTGGGCTGTAATTACAGGTTTTATAGCAGCCCAAGCCCAAGTGCCAGTGATTATTAAGGACATCAACCCTGGCACAGGGGATGCCATCCCTTTCTTTGAAAGCGTAATAGCCAGCTATAATGGCAAACTGTTTTTCGCTGCCGACGATGGCACAAATGGCGTCGAGCTTTGGTCAACGGATGGGACGGATGGAGGCACTCAAATGGTAAAAGACATCAATCCCGGAGCCGGGGATTCCGACTGCCAAAACTTCAATGTTGCCAATGGCTACCTGCTTTTCGTAGCCGACGACGGCACGAACGGCAGGGAACTTTGGCGCAGCGACGGGACGGAAGCGGGCACGGTGATGGTGATGGACATCCGGCCGGGCAGCGGTAGTTCCGCCCCTTTCCTGAACAACGAGCCGATTTATTATACCGTCTGGAACGACGTGCTCTATTTTGCTGCTGACAATGGCTCTACAGGTTCTGAATTGTGGCGCAGCGATGGCACGGAAGGTGGGACATATCTTGTGAAGGATATCAATTCTTTTACCAATAGTTATCCGAACGATTTCGCTGAATATAATGGCAAGCTCTATTTTTCTGCAACAGGAACCGGCGGTTCAGGCGGTACCGAACTATGGGCGACTGATGGCACCACCAATGGTACGGCATTGGTAAAAGATGTCAACCCCGGCTCGTCCGGCAGCAACCCGGGCAACCTGGTCAGTTGTAATGGGTATTTGCTGTTTACAGCTTCCGGCAGTTTCAGCAACCAGGAACTATGGCGCAGTGACGGCACCGATGCGGGCACCATATTGGTAAAAGATATCCACCCAACACTGGGCGGTTTACAGACCCAGCCCAACGCCGTGGAGAAACGCCTGGTGAACATAAACGAAGTGGTTTATTTTTCTGCCGATGACGGTACGAACGGTGCAGAACTTTGGCGGAGCGACGGCACGGAAGGTGGTACCTATATGGTGAAAGACGCATCAACAAATACTGACTTTGGTACAGCGCCCCAAAATTTTGCTGTCTTGGGGGATATCCTCTATTACAAGTTTGATGATGGGGATCATGGGCAGGAATTGTGGCGGAGCGATGGCACGGAAGGTGGCACCTATATGGTCAAGGACATTACCCCTGGTTTTTCGGGTTCTTTTTCCTTGCCAACCTACATATCGGCCATTGATGATATGATTTTTATGGGGGCAGCCAACGGCAGTACATTTAACATAGAACTTTGGAAGTCCGACGGCACAGAAGTCGGCACTGTGCTCGCCGCCGATATTAATGGCAACAATACTAGCTCTTTCCCCCAAAATTTTATCCAACTTGATGACAATGTTGTGTTTGCGGCACAGGCGAGTGAAGGGTATGAATTGTGGAAATATTCGCTTTCGGCCCCCGTGCCGCTCTCCATTTCATTGCAAATCACAAATACTATAGAATGTTTCGGCGACGGAGATGGGGCTTTAGAAGTAACCGCCACTGGGGGGCAGCCTCCCTATACCTACCTGTGGAACCCAACGTCGGCTATGGGCCCAAACCCAATGAACCTCCCCGCTGGAAGCTACACTGTGACTGTAACGGACGGGGCAGGGGCCATTGTTACTGCCAGCACATCATTGATGGAGCCGGACGAATTATTTGCATCTACATCATCCACACCGCAAACAGTTAGTTTGCAGGACGGTACAGCCGAAGTGATGGTTTTTGGCGGGACTCAACCCTACAACTATTTGTGGGATACTTCGCCACCTGAAACGACAGCTTCCATTAATGGACTTGGGACAGGGGATTATACAGTCACCATAACCGATGCGAATGGGTGCACACTTTCTGAAACCGTGACCGTTGACTTGTTCAACCATGCTGACGAGGCGTTTGGGTATGGGTTTTCCGTTGCGCCTACTTTGTCAACAGGGAATTTTGCTATTCTGGCACAACAGGCACGAACAGGTTTAGTGGTTACGCTAATAGATCAATTGGGCAGGGTCGTTGAACGCTGGTCCAATGTGGGCACGGGCGAAATTTTGGATATAAACCATTTGCCGGAGGGCAATATTTATTATGTGGCTATTTTATTAAATGGAAAAAGGTCTTTTGCCAAGGTGGTTCTTGTCAAAGGTTGATGAGCGATATGTCGCCCATTCTTATAAACCAGTTGTTGCAAGTCTGCCATAAACCTTGTAGTTCTTGCAAGTTTGCAACTTGCAAGGATGTGTATGGGCGATTTAACAGACTTTCTTTCCTTTCAAAGCCCACTTTTTGGCCTAAGAAACGACAGCTTGAATTAGAGTATGAAAGTTTGCAACTTGCAAGCCTGCACTTGTGCGGTTTTTCGGGCATGCTTGTTGGCAAAGTACCTGAAGGGTAATGTTTCTTGCCCAAAAGTCGCATATAAGAAAACCCACCCCCGCTGAACCATCCCCTGTAACCCCACTCCTTACCTTACCATCAAAGAACAGCATCGCTCGTCACAAGCTATGCTTGTTGACGGCCTTTGGTGGCGGCCTCCAGGCCGCAGTAGTCTTCGGCCACAATACAATCCATATCGGAAATGATGTGAGATAAAGCGATCAACCTGCACAATTCCCCACCGAACGCAAAGCAGAGGGAGTCTTGATATTTTCCAAAGACGGCCTACAACTACTGAGAACCAACGACGTACGCTCTTTTTTACCAACAGCCGAGGAAGTCTTCACCGGAAAATGCGCCCGCACCCCTTCCATATATTCAGCAAGCAGCTTGCGCCTGTACACCAGCATATAAGACGGATGATGTATTGGTATGAAGCGGATGCCATCCATGTCAAAAGAGGAGTAATTAAATCCGTCGGAGAAGACGGACTTGCTGTGGTTGAATTGTTGAAGGACAAAGGAGGCGACTTGGTTGCCCAGCAAGAAAACGGTTTTGGGTTGCAGTGTTTCCAGTTCCCATTGGAAGTTGGGGAAGCATTTAGCCATTTCGTGCTTGAGTGGGTAGCGCAGTTTGTTGCCCTGCATGGGGGCGCATTTCACCAAATTGGTCTTGTAAAAACTCAGCTTGTCCAAGTAAGGCGCTTCGATGCTGTGTACCAATGCACCCGAGGCAGTGGAGGGCGAAAGCGGGAGTTTTTCTTCGTGGGCGTCAAACTTTACGGCTGACAAGCCTACCCAAAAAATGGTGGAAAGCTTTAATTGGTCGAAAACGGGGGCCTGAAAGATGTGCAGGCCGCAGGCTTTGCAGTTCGAGCAAATTTTAGGTGTTCGTGGCAAGACCGGAGAAGATGTTGACGCCATTGATGTTGATTGTGCGGCAAATATAGTCTTCTACGGTTTGATATTCTACGGCTGAAAAGTTGCCACTGTGAAAATTGAACTGATAACGGCCTACAAGTTCTGATAGTGCTGAGTTTGGCGTCACTTGGGTTGCCTGTAAATTTTTGCCCTGGGCTTCCAGTTCATGGTAAATCTGGGTGGCATGGTAGGGGCGATACTGGAAAACACTGGTTCGGAAGTTGGTGCCGTGGTCGAGGGACAGGTGTTTTAGTTTCAAGGCCAACTCATAGGTCATTTCCATGTCCTCCTCGGTTTCGTCTGGGAAGCCATAGATGAAATAGCCCTTGACATTTATTCCGGCACTGAAAACCTTGTTAATGTTTTCAATGATTACACTGACATCTTTCGTCTTGTTGATGGATGAAAGAATTTTTGGAGAGCCGGACTCAATGCCAATAAAAAGCTCGAAGCATCCGCTTTCCTTTAAGCCTCGCATCAAGTCAATGCCAACATTCCTAAATGTTTGCACGTGCGCCATTGACCGCCATTGAAAATCAAATGGCGAAAAGACATTGATGGCCTTTTGCACCGACTTCTCCGATTTCAGGAACAAGTCGTCAAGTACCCTAATAGAATTAACATGCGGAAAAGCGTTGCGAATTTCATTCAGTTCAGCAACGATAGAGGCATCCGATCTTTCCCTGACCGGGTAATCTTTATTTAGCGAACGGGCGGCAGCACAGAAGGTGCAGTTATACACACAGCCCCTACTCGCTACAATATTTGCTTCGGTAAACCCCAACTCGTGGGTTATGGGTTCGTTGGGAAAAAAACTCCTATCCAAGCCAATGTCAGAAATGTCACTAACTAAGTATTTCGAGTCTTGATTTACTTGAAACACCCGCCTGTTTCCCTGCTGAATGAATGGCTCGTCCTTGACACTCCCTCTGACAATATCAGACATAATTAGTTCACCGTCGCCTGTTACTACAGTGATTGGGTTTGGGGTGTTCCAAGTTAAGATTTGTTGATATAGCTGTTTGGTGGAAAGGCCACCGACCACGATATGTGTTGGAAAATGAAGGCTTTCAACAAGTTCTTTGACCAATTCATAATTGGTCGTGAATATATTGGTTCCGACAAAATTCGGTTTGGCTTTGGTTATGGTTTCAATCAATTCGACCAATGGTATGCGATTGTCAACGGCATCAATCAGTCTAACGTTTATACCACTTTTCCTCAGTTGGGTACCGATATAGCCCAAGCCGATTGGAGGAAGGGAATCTTCGTCGTACAAGAGGTTCTTATATCGAAAAAGTGGAGAATTGATGAGTAAGACTTTCATGATATTGATTTTTGATAAATCTCTCTGTACTCACTTAACTGTTCCTGAGTTGGAGTATCTGCTAATTCCCAAATTAGATTCCACAAACCACTGTAATGCGCTCCCTCAGTTTCAGCTGTATTCAACTCAATCGCTTGGTACTGTCCAGGCAGAATTTTATTGTAAATGAGCAGCATCGGGACGTTGTTTAATGTCTTGATGCGACCTCTCACCTTTAAATCAGCATGTGAAGGCTTATAGTATCTTAGTTCTGCTCTGGGGAAATCAGTGATTATTTTTCCATATCGTTCCTTGTCTCCGTATGAAATTGGCGGAGTGCATAAGATTTGTATCTTTTTAAAATTTTCGTCTTTTAGGCATTGATATTGGGAATTCTTATCAATTTCATCTTTTGTTTTGCCAAAAAAGTCAAGGTCTCCTGCTAACAGTTTGATGTTTTCTTTATCTGCGTTTCTTGAAAACTTATTTACTATAGGGTTTAGTTTATCAACTGTGTATTGGTATTTCCCAACAAGAAATTTGAAAGTAACCCAAATAAGACCTATGCTTGAAAGCAAGGACAAGGCTATTACGAAGGTAGCATACAAGTTATTCTTGGAGTCTGGGATGGTTTCGTTTTTAGCAAATATTTCATTCCAAAAACAATAAGTGACTATAACTGCTCCAATTATTATTATTACAGAGATACCATAAAAGCTTGCATGAAGCCAATTTTTGTATTTGGTGCTTGTAATTTTAGCCCGCAATGCTGTAAAAAAAGCTCCAGCTGTTAACGAAGCTCCGGCCAATAGCAATTTGAGAACATCGTCTAATTCCATGGTTCTAAGTTTTGTATTTTTTGATTAGAATTGCAATTTCAGCTTTTGGTGCCCAAACGTTTATTTTTGAGTATTCTTCAAGTTTTGTTATAAGCAACTCAAGTTCGATAAAGTTTTGATTGTACAGTTCTTCCAATACCCAAAGCAACCCATGCACTTTCAAGCCTTGGCGCCTTGACTCTTTCCGCAAGCTATTGTCGGAACTCAAGACAGTAGCATTTCTTCGCAAGGCTGTCTCAAGGATCGAAGCATCAGTAAAGCTTAATCTTGCATTAGAATCGAGAATTACTCCTATTGTATCATACTGGCCGAATTGGTCTATTTGAAGTTGGCCAGATTCGATATAGAAATTGACTTCTATTAATTGTGTTTCGTCGATTATTTCTGCCATTACTTGTGGCGTCGTAATTACGGTTATTGGCAATTGATAAAATATGGATAGGAGACGTAGGTCAATCAGGTCAAAAAATATACAGGCATCTTTGACAACTACTTCTATCTTAGTTGATGCTGACATATTCCTTTCTTAGTTTATTAATATCGGTATTGCACAACACAGCCGCCTTACTAAAACTTATGATTCCCTCTGATAAGCCTCTCGAAATGAGCATTTCAAAGCCCTTGGTAGCTTCTTCCCCTTTGTATTCGCCAGGTTCTTCTTTTGCGCCGAAGGTTTTACTCATATAAACCACCCAACGCTGGTAATAGCTATCAGTGATTACCTCTAAGGTACGGAGCCTGTGGACAAGTGCTCGAATTGAAATACCATAGTACTCCTTAATTTTTATTAGTTCATTGATATAGATGTAGCTCCTCTTACCATTCCCTATCATGCGGTGAAGAACATCGCTTGGAATAAGGAAGCAGGTGGAGAAGAAATGACACCACTCTTCTTCGAGTTTTTTGTTCCCATTCAACACGGAAAGGTTGAGAAGCAAGTGCGCCAATTCGTGGATGATGGTAAAACGGATTCGCTCAATGGGTTTGTCCTTTTTGTTGACCATGACTATTGGAATTCCATTGGAGGTGAGCACCGCAAGGCCATCCACTGCATCATTGTCGTCAATTTGAATAACCTTAATCCCTTTGAGTTCGAGCATTTCGCTAATGTTTGGGATTGGGTCAACTCCCAAGTTCCAGTCGTTCCGCAATTTGATAGCAGCCTTTTCAATATCAGCTTTTTCCTTTATTTCAAAGCCTTCCAATGGATTTACAAAAGTGTTTTGTACACAAAGGATTTGCTCCAACTCCATATACCTTTCCACATAATCCCTCACCCGTTCAACTAAAGCCTCTTCGTCTTTTTTCGATAAGTTGGCTCGTTTCCGGAACTGTACTTCCCCTAATTCAAGCGTATTCTTTTTTAGAAAATAATCCGGCTTAACCTTTAAGGCTTTGGAAATTGAAAGCAATACGTCGGTCGTAGGATTCATCGCACCCTGTTCGTATTTACTCAAAGCCTGTTTGGTCACCTTATTTATTAATGCATCCGACAAGTCTTGCAACGACATGCCTGCCATTTTGCGGGCGAGTCGGAGCCGTATGCCGAAAGTATTTTTTGATTGTGACATGATCATCAAAGATTTGGTTGACAAATTTACAAAATTATTTGTTTTTGTCAACTAATTTTATCAACTTTTTTTCTTGTGCCTAATAAATTTAGAGAATAAAAGAGAGGTTGCATTGGTGCTAAAAGGCGGTAGCGTCAACATTGACCCCTGAAGCGTTTTGTCTCGTGCCCCAAAGACCGGCACATAAGAAAACCCAGTTCCCCATCGTTTATCCCCTCCAAAAAAGCAATAGACGATGACAAATGCTATGAAAAATCGCCTGGCCGCCGGGGCATTCTTTTTGGCGGCTTCTTTTTTACCCTTACAGGCCACGGCTCCTGTGGCCGCTTCATTTTCACTGGATGAATACTGGAAAACGGAACTGCTGGATATGGTGAAAAAGCTGCGGGCCACGGGCTGTCAGTGCGGCAATAAATATATGCCACCTGCCCCGCCGCTACAATGGAACAGGCAATTGGAACATATGGCCTTTAACCATACGTCGGATATGCGCCGCCACCGGTTCATGGGCCATTATAGCTCCACGGGGATTGGCATCGCCGGGCGGGCCAAGGCGGTGGGCTACCATTATATTGCCGCTGGAAAATGTGGCCGAGGGCTATGTATCCACTCAACGGGTGTTTATGGGTTGGCGCAAAAGCCCCGGCCATTGCCGCAACATGATGCGGGCAGGGTTCCAGGAAATGGGGGCTGCCTGGATGGGCGATTATTGGGCGCAGGAGTTCGGTGACCCGGCGGGATGGTGAATGTAATCTGTCGATCCTCCACTTCTTGGCTATGCCGAACAATGAATCTTTAGCGTGAAAACTGACCGCTTTTTTCCTGGCTGCTGCCGCCAGCTTAGACAAAGCGATGAGGGAGATGGTGGCAAGTGTATCAGAGAATGGGCTGCCAGCGTGGGCGCTGAATTGATACACAAATTACCCCTGGCGCACCACCTATTGATGAAAAATAGAAGGCATATTGTAAGCTGCGCTTGCATAAGCCAGACTTGCAGTGGTTGAATTGTGTATGGTCATACATGAGGCCCCCTGAACAAGAAATCCTTTCCCACCCTTCTAATCCTCACCCCTCAAACTCTCGCCCGCTATTCCTACCTTGCGCCCCGGTAACAACCACTACTTATGAAGTTCGAAGATTACAGCATGGCACCGGAGGTCATCAAGGGCATCCAAAAGCTGGGCTTCAACCGGCCGACGGACATCCAGTTCAAGTCCATCCCGCCCATCTTGCGGGGCGAGGATGTGCTGGCCGTAGCGCAGACTGGCACGGGCAAAACAGCCGCATTTGCCATCCCCATCCTCCACCAGTTGCACACCCGCCTGAAAAATGTGCAGCGGGTGGACGGGGTGAAGTGCATCGTCATGGTGCCCACCCACGAACTGGCCTTGCAGATAGAAGGGGTGTTCAAGGAAATCGGGCGGTTCACTAAAGTAAAAGTATTAGGGCTGATCGGGGGCGTGGATCAAGACCCCCAAATAGAGACACTGGAAAAAAGGGTGGATGTGCTGATCGCCACGCCGGGCCGCATGTTCGACCTCATCAGCCAGGGGCATTTGAAGGTACACCGGGTGGAAACCCTGATCCTCGACGAGGCCGACCACATGCTCGACCTCGGCTTTATCAACGACATACGCGACCTGACCCGAAAGCTTCCCGCCAGGCGGCAGACGCTTTTCTTTTCGGCCACCATCAACGACCACATTAAAAAATTGGCCTATTCCCTCATCCACCAGAACGCCATCCGCATTCAGGTGTCGCCCAAAGACCCTGTTGCAAAAAACATAGAACATGCAGTAGCCTTCATCGAAATGGATGACAAACGGTTTTTCCTGGAGCGCCTGGTCAACAACCACGAAGACAGCAAAATCCTCGTCTTCGTACGCACCAAGGTGAGGGCAGAGCGGGTAAGCAAGGCGATGGAAAGGGTCGGTATCCAGAGCATTTTTATACACAGTGGAAAAAACCAGGAGGAACGCAACGAGGTAATGCGCCAGTTCAGGAGCGGGCAGGTCAAAGTGCTGGTCGCCACCGACGTCACGGCCAGGGGCATTGACATCCCGGATGTGGACTACGTGGTCAACTACGACCTGCCCGACAAGGCCGAAAACTACGTCCACCGGGTGGGCCGCACCGGGCGGGGCATCAGGAAAGGGCAGGCCATTACTTTTTGCAGTGCAGAAGAAAAACCAATGCTGGCTGAGGTGGAGAAATATGTCCAAAAGAAAATAAAGGTGCTGGAACTCTCCAAAACCGATTACGAGGAAACAGTGCTGTTTACCAACGACCCGGGCAACGATCTGAAAAAATTGATGGCAGAAATAGAGGCCTATGAAGCCTCCAAAAAGAAAAAGAAAAGAAAGAAATCCTGACAACATGGATCAAGACCAACTTCCCTTCAAGATTGCCCAGTTCTGGCAATGGTTCCAAAGGAACGAACGCCTGTACAGGGAAATCACCGACGTACAGGCGGCGAAAGAGGCCATGGACAACCAAATCCTCGAATTCGGCCTGTTTTCCTGGGAAATCGAGGAAAAAGATGCTACCCGTTTTAACCTCACCATTTCACCAAATGGCGACAAAAACCGCCTGGATCTGAGCCGGAAGATCGTGGAGGCCGCCCCGGCCCTGCACCACTGGCAATTCCACTATTGCAAACTGCCGAAAAACTGGGATTTTAAGTTCGAGATGTACGACCGCTATATGCTCCGGCAGCAGTATGATGCCTCCGGGTGGGAGTTCGCCCTGTTGGAGCAATTTGACAACCAAATCGAAATCATCATCAAGACCGACAACCTCTACGACCTCGACCCGGACGACGAACTGGATGCCGGGGATTTTGCCATCACCCAGATTTTAGGGGAAGAACTGGTCATCGAGCATTTGGATGCTTTTGAAATGGTGACGGAATTTGAACCGGATCATCCTGCCGGGCGGTACAAACTGCCGGAGTTGAGATACCATTTTGAAAAAATGCTGATGGGATAAGCAGAAAAATTCCCCCAAACCATATTCCCTGCAAACAGCAAAATTTCCATTTTTGGGGCAAATCTGAAGTGACCCATTCCTTTCAACCGTAACAGCCAACCATATATGCTAAATACTGCCGCTGTCAATTCCACTGCCCTTAAATTCCAGTTCAAAACCTTCGAAAAGCTTCCCGTCAAAATCTGGGAAGACTCCAAAGAAGCCTCTATCCACGTTGCCCGGAGCATCGCCCTGGCCATCCGGCAGAAGCAGCAGGATGGCGAGAAAATCGTGCTGGGCCTGGCCACAGGTTCCTCTCCTATCAAGGTTTATCAGGAACTCGTCCGCTTGCACGAGGAGGAAGAACTGAGTTTCCACAACGTCGTCACCTTCAACCTTGACGAGTACTATCCCATGAAGCAGGAAGCATCGCAGAGCTATTGGAGCTTTATGCACGAGCACCTCTTCGACCACGTGGACGTGCCGAAAGAAAACATCCACATCCCCGACGGCAACATCCCGATGGAAAAGGTGCAGTCCTATTGCGACTGGTACGAAAAGCAAATTGACCTGAACGGCGGCATAGAAATTCAAATCCTCGGCATTGGGCGCACGG
Source organism: Lewinellaceae bacterium (assembly GCA_020636005.1). Taxonomy (GTDB): domain Bacteria; phylum Bacteroidota; class Bacteroidia; order Chitinophagales; family Saprospiraceae; genus UBA6168. The sequence continues at coordinate 1,802,620 of JACJYR010000001.1, read as the reverse complement.
GCCACATCGGCTTCAACGAGCCTGGTTCGTGGGAAAGCTCCACCACCCGCATGGTGCGCCTCGACAATCTTACCCGCCGGGACGCCGTGAAGGATTTCCTGTTCGAGGAAAACGTGCCGACCCGCGCCATTACGATGGGCATCGCCAGTATCATGAAGGCCCGCACCATCTACCTGCTGGCCTGGGGACAGCACAAAGCCCCTATCATGTACGAAGCAGTGGAAGGGCCAATCACGCTTTCCATCCCGTCTTCTTTTTTGCAAAAACACAAAAACGTGCGGGTAGTGCTCGACCGGGCAGCCTCGGAAAAACTGACCCGCGCCACTGCGCCCTGGCTCTGCGGCATGTGTAACTGGACAGACGACCTCGCCTGCCAGGCCGTCGTCTGGGTGTCGCAGCGCACCGGCAAGCCCATCCTCAAACTGACCAACGAGGACTACAACGAGCACGGCCTCAGCGAGCTGATGCTGGAGGAGAACGGGGCCTACGACCTCAACATCAAAATCTTCAACCGCCTGCAACACACCATCACCGGCTGGCCCGGCGGTAAGGCCAAGGCCGACGACACCACCCGCCCCGAACGGGCGACGCCTGCGAAAAAGCGCTGCATCATCTTTTCCCCCCACCCGGACGACGACGTGATTTCCATGGGCGGTACGTTGATGCGACTGGTGGATCAGGGCCACGAGGTGCATGTGGCCTACCAAACGAGCGGAAACATTGCCGTACACGACCACGACGCACGGCGCTTTGCGGAGTTCATGAAAGAGTTTGGTGAAGGGCAGGGCCTGATGACGGAAGCATCGAAGAAGAAATACGACACGATCATCCATTTTTTTGAAAAAAAGAAAAAAGACGAGCCGGACATCCCCGAAGTGCGGGCTATCAAGGGCCTTATCCGCCGGGGCGAGGCGAGGGCCGGCGCCAAGTTCAGCGGGGTAAAAGAGGAGCATATCCATTTTCTCGACATGCCTTTTTATGAAACAGGGCGGGTAAGAAAGGGCGAACTGAGCGAGGCCGACATCAACGTGGTGGCTCAACTGATCGAAAAAATAGAACCGCACCAGGTCTATGCCGCCGGCGACCTGGCTGACCCGCACGATACACACCGGGTCTGCCTCAATGCCATCTTTGAGGCTTTTGAGCGGCTGAAAGACCAAATGTGGGCAAGGGACTGCTGGCTCTGGCTCTACCGGGGCGCCTGGCATGAGTTCCCCATTCACGAGATTGACATGGCCGTGCCGATGAGCCCCGACCAGGTGTTGCGAAAGCAAAAAGCCATCTTTATGCACCAGTCGCAAAAGGACCGGGCACCTTTCCCTGGGGAGGACGAACGGGAGTTCTGGCAGCGGGCCAGGGAGCGCAACAAGGCGACGGCCGAAACCTACCGCCAGCTTGGCCTGGCCGAATACGAGGCAATGGAGGCCTTCGCCCGGTGGAAGTTTGACTGGCAACCGTGAGGGGATAGTCCTCAGTCTGGCAGTCTTCAGTCCGCAGTTACGAGCACAGCGAGAACTTCAAACTCGCTTCGGGGCGGCATCGGTGGGATTTGATAAATTTTGGGCCCGCAAATGGCGAGGCAAGTTTCAAAGGTCACAATTTGTGACCTTTGAGTAAGTTACTATACTCGATGCCAATAGGTTTTGTGCAAATCAAAAAATTATACGCCGCTGCCCCTCCTCGCCGCCTTCGGCGGCTCGTCGGGGGAGAGAGGCTTTTGGGGCGTTCCGCCCCAAACCCCTGTTTGCACAAAACCTATTGGCGTGAAGTATAACGTTCTCAATATGAATACAAAAGGCTACTTTGCCCTTTGAAAAAAAACCAATCGGAAATGAGAGAACTTACCCTTCAGAACGATGACCTTTCGTCCGCCATTTTTACCGTCAGGGGTCAAAAAGTGATGTTCGATGCGGATTTGGCGATGATTTAAGGGGTCGAGACAAAAGTCTTGAACCAAGCCGTCAAGAGAAATGCATCCAGGTTTCCTGGCGATTTTATGTTTCAATTGACAGCGAGGGAATATGACGAGATGAGTTCGCAAATTTCGGCTTCAAAATCTTTGAGGTCACAAATTGTGACCTCAAACATGGGGAGAGGAGGAAGGAGGTACTTTCCCTACGCATTCACCGAACACGGTGCTGTGATGCTGGCCAGCGTACTAAACACACCACAGGCTGTGGAGGCCAGTATTTTCGTGGTGCGGGCATTCGTCAAGCTGCGGGAATTCCTGGCCGGGCAAAACGAACTCTCGAAACGGGTGGACGATCTGGAGGAAAAAATAAACGACCTGGAAGAACGGCACGATGGGAAGTTCCACCAGGTGTTCGAGGTGCTCCGGCAACTGATCCGCCAGGAAAACGAGCCCCGGGAGCCTATTGGTTTTAAAACAAAAAAAGAAGGATAACCAGCTACTCTCACCCCATCAATCCAACACAGGCATTATGCTGTACGCTGATGGCTTTTGGCCTTTGGCAGTTGGCAAAAGCCAATGGCCAACTGCCAACAGCTAATAGCAAACCGACAAAACCATCCGTGTTTTAGTATAAAACAAACGAAACATGCACCTATCCACTTTAGACTGGTCGTTCATTGCAGCCTTCTTCCTCCTTTCGCTCGTCATCGGCCTGGTGGTGAGCAAGCGTGCAGGCGAGAGTGCTTCCGAGTACTTCCTGTCCGGCCGTTCCATGCCCTGGTGGCTGCTCGGCTTTTCCATGGTTGCTACCACCTTCTCCGCCGATACGCCCAACCTCGTCACCGACATCGTTCGCAAAAACGGCGTGTCCGGAAACTGGCAGTGGTGGGCTTTCCTGCTCACTGGCATGCTCACCGTGTTCGTGTACGCCAAGCTCTGGCGGCGCTCCGGCGTGCTGACCGACCTCGAATTTTACGAACTTCGGTACAGCGGCAAACCTGCTGCCTTCCTGCGGGGCTTCCGGGCGCTTTATCTGGGCGTTTTTTTTAATGTCATGATCATGGCCACCGTGTCGTTGGCCGCTATCAAGATTGGTGGGGTGCTATTGGGGCTTTCTCCCATACAGACCATTCTCCTCGCCTCCATTGTCACGGTCATTTACACATCTTTGGGCGGATTGACGGGCGTTATCTGGACGGACTTTTTCCAGTTCATCGTTGCCATGATTGGCGTGGTGGGGGCAGCGGTTGTGGTGGTCAACCTGCCGCAGGTGGGCGGCATGTCCAACCTCCTTGCCCACCCGAACGTAGCGCCCAAACTGAGCGTACTGCCCGACTTCAACGATATGAATGTGCTGTTGCCCTTCCTCATCCTGCCCCTGGCCATCCAATGGTGGAGCGTGTGGTATCCGGGGGCTGAGCCGGGCGGCGGCGGCTACATTGCCCAACGGATGCTGTCTGCCAAAAACGAGACCCATGCCATCACGGCGACGCTGTTTTTCAACTTTGTGCATTATGCCCTGCGGCCCTGGCCCTGGATACTGGTGGCGTTGGCTTCACTTATCGTCTTCCCTGATCTCGCATCGTTGAAAACGGCTTTCCCGAACCTGCCGGACAACGTCATCAACGACGACCTGGCCTATCCGGCCATGCTCACGTTCCTTCCTCCTGGCCTGCTTGGCCTTGTCATTGCGGCACTGATTGCCGCCTACATGTCCACCATTGCCACCCACCTCAACTGGGGGTCGAGCTACGTGGTCAATGATTTTTACAAAAGGTTCGTAAAACCTCATGCGGGGGATAAGGAACTGGTCAATGTTGGGCGTATTTCCACAGTCATCCTGATGGTGTTTTCTGCTTTGATAGCGCTGGTGCTGTCCAATGCCCTGCAGGCATTCAACATCCTGCTGCAGATCGGCGCAGGCACAGGGCTGATATTCATCCTCCGCTGGTTTTGGTGGCGCATCAATGCCTGGAGCGAGATTTCGGCGATGGTCATTTCGTTTGTCATTGCTATTGTTTTTGAGTTTGGGATGCCGGAGCTTCCTGCCCATATCAAATTAATTTCCGGGGTAGCTATAACCACTGTTTGCTGGGTAATTGTCACCTTTTTGACCCAGCCCGCCGCTCACGATACCTTGTTGAAATTTTACAAACTCATCAAGCCCCACGCCGCTGGATGGCAGGCCGTCATCCGACGGGCGGTTGCTGCCGGCGAATTGAAGCAATCAGAAGTCGCGGCGGGCAAGCTGCCCCTCGAACTGGTTTGCATGTTTACGGGCTGCTTTCTTGTGTATGGAGCCTTGTTCGGCATTGGGTTTTGGGTCTATGGTGAAACAGGCAAGGCGCTCACCGGGCTGGGTATAGCGGTTGTGGCAGGTTTTATTTTGGTGAAATCATGGAGCCAGGTAAAAGGGAACGCATAACTCATCTTCTATCATGGATTTTTTTGATAAAAAACATGCCGGCTATTTTATTTCGACTGACCCCGGAAAATTGGACAGGGACTTGATCCACCGGTTTTTGTCCAAGGATTCTTACTGGGCAGAAGGCACTACCATAAAGGAAGTCGGCGACACCATGGAGGGGTCGTTGTGCTATGGCGTTTACTTTGGCGAACAACAAATCGGCTTCGCCAGCGTGGAAACGGACTATTCCAGTTACGCTTACCTGACCGACATTTTTATCGTGGAGACATTCAGGGGGCAGGGCTTGTCGCAGTGGCTCATCGAGACCATCCTTGCACACCCTGACCTGCAGGAGTTGGACAGTTGGATGCTCATCACAGAGGATGCTCACACCCTGTACGAGAAGTTTGGGTTCAAAGCTGTGCCGGGAAGCCCGGGGCTGATGGAACGGCTTAAATCCAGGCAATAGACAAGAAAATAAAAAAATACAGGTTGTGACATGGCTACATGTACGGTACCTTTTCCTACTTGTGCTGCGATCGTGAAATGACTATTGGGAAGGTAAAAAAAGCCTGACAGTTTTGACCGCCTGGCTTTTTGTTTAGGATCGAAGGAAAAATAATCCCGATGCGAAACCGGGATTATTTTTAAAAAACCCTTCCGGTACCGGGTTTCAAAACCAAAATAAGGAAGTTATTTTTTCATCGTTGCTTGGAAAACTTATTGGTGTTTTCCGGTAGCTATTTTCGACAATAGCTCTTTGGCCAAGGGGCGGTAGCTGCCGGTATCGGCCCTGGCTACATTCTGGAGGATGGCCCTGGCCTCATCATTTTGGCCGAAAGACAACAGCGACAATGCAAGGAACCACCTGGCACTCTCCGCCCATGCCGTTTTTCCACTTTGCAAAACTTTTCTGAAGGCGGCGGCGGCTTCCCTTGGGCGGCGGCTCCTCAACAGCGAATGGCCGCGCTTAAATTCCAATTCGGCATAATTGACTGCTTCGCCCGCTGTTCTGGCAGTGGCCTCTCGGAATGAGTCATTATAACCTTTAACAAAATTCATTTGACGCCATTTGGAAAACTGGATAGAAAGATCAACCGTCGTGGAGGTGGAAGACACCCAGGCATTGTGGCCCCTTCGGGGAGCTATGGCCAAGCTGAGAGGCAGCCCTGCGCTTGTATGGCTGAAGTATTTGAACAGCAGGCTTTTGGAAATTTTGGGCTCCTTAGAATAGAAAATACCGCCCGCCCGCTCCGGTTGCATCTCTTTTATTTCACTTTTCAACTGTTCGAAGGCGAACAACAGTGCAACTTTTTTCGCTGCCTGAAAAACCTCATACTCCCGCTGTAGTGCGGCATCCGTTTCCAATTTTGCTTCAAAAGCCAGCCTTTCAGCAGATGAGACTGTCCCTGCTTCGTAGGCTTCTATTTGGTCGAAATGCTTTAACCTCATCGTTAGGATTTTGTACAAAAATAAGTTTTTTTTGGAAATAGCCCGAACTGACAGCCTGATTGCCAATAAGATAGTTTTTGAAGGGCTTGATTACTATTGGTTCAACAAGGGCACGGGCGGTTGGTTCAATGGCGCTAAAAAGCGCTGTGTGATGCTGAAAAAGAGTATCAGTTACCTGTCAATTCTTTCACCAGTTCGGGGCGCTCGCTCAGCCAGGCCGTCAGTTTCTTCAGGCAATCGTGTTTTTGTTTGCGCATGGCGCCTTCCGTACTGCCTGTCTTAACGGCTATCTCTTTGAACGAGAACCCGAGCGACCAAAGGCCCAGCAGCTTTTTGCAAGGCTCGCCTGCGTGGGACAGCACCTCTTTCAGGATTTTTGTCCGCTCCTGGAGGAACAGCTCGTTTTCAATACTGGGCTCTGATTGCTCCGTGTGGATCTCTTTTTTGATTTCCTCCAGTTTAACCTGTCTCGACAGCTTGGAGTACCAAAGGTTTTTGCAAATGGCCGTCATGTAGGTGCGCAGCGAGCTTTGCTGGACGTACCGCCCCGAACGGATGTTCATCACGAAATTCCTGACGCCTTCCTGGAAAATGTCTTCTACATCTTCCAGGCTCCCGTTCATGTTGCGGATGTATTTTTCAATGCTTTCCTTCCAGCCGCTTTTAACGTACATAAAGGCGACCGCCTTTTCCAGGGATCGGCCTCCTGAACGAATCGCTTCCAACAGCTCGTCATCGTTGAAATGGCCGTGTATTATTTTCATTTGATAAGGGTTTGGGCCTGGGTTAACAATATCCGGTGAATGTAATAAAATGTTGAAAAACGAACGGCTTCAATTCATAAACTTCTTTTGGACGCCCCTATTTACCAGGACAGGATTTTTGGCAAAAACAAAAAAAAGCATGGACTGGAAGGTCCATGCTTATGATTCTGGTTAGTTAAAAAGGCTTTATCTTTTACTAAGGCTTACTTCAGTTTAAAGGTGGCCGTGCCGGAGAGGTAGCCTTTGTTATAAACTTCTACGGTATAATCCCCTTTCACAAAGGAGGGGTTGGAAGGTGCCCACACCATGCATGATTGTGCCTCTTCGTTGGAATAGTCCAACTCTTCTATTTTTGTAAAACGGATTTCTTCCCCTGTTTTCTTGTTGGTAATCATACCGGAGCCCATGTCTTCGATAGCCAGGGTTTCGCCAAGCGGGTTTACGATGCGCACATAGAATTTTTCTGTGCTCGGTCGTACCACTTCGTTGGTGAGGGTGGTGAAACAGACTTTGATTTGATCCACGCTTTTGGCAGAGTTTTCATCTTTGACTTTTCCGCTGCCCTTTACTTTTTGGCCGACTGCTGTCACGCTTTTCATCTTGATGACGGAAGCGATGTTCACTTTGCCGGAGAGTTCTTCTTTTTCACTGACCAGTTTGGCCTTGGCAGAGGCGAGTTGTTCGTTTTCTGCCAACTTGCCCTGCAGGTCGGTTGAAAGCTTGTTCTTCTCTTCCGACAGCGTTGCATTTTCACCGGCAAGGGCCTGGTTCTCGGTTTTGAGCTTTTCGATCTGGGCGAGGTAGCCGCTGGCCTGTGTTTTCAGGTTGTCAATTTCTACCCTTGCCTTATCAAGTTTGCCTTTGTTTTTCAACAGTCCGTCAATTTTTGTACGCTGCTGTTCCAGTTCGGCCTTTTGCTGATCTATCATGGCGTTCAGTTCCTGGTTCGTTGTCTTTTGCGCTTCCAGGTCGGCCAAGGCCTGGTTGTACTGAGTTTCCATTTCTCCACGGAGTTTTTCTGACTCTTCCAGTTCTGTCACGGTCAGGTCGAGCTGTTGTGCCTTGGAGATATTGTTGTAAGCTAAGAAACCAATGATTGCAAGCAGGATGACGCCAACTGTTACGGCGATGGCCAGGAAATTTTGCTTTTGCGATTTGTCCTGGTTGAAGTTGGATGGATTGTTAGTTGTCATGATTAAAAGATTTACGAGGTTTAGAAAATGGTTTTGAAATATGTACTGGTTTACCTCATAAGTATTATTTGTGATTTCTTCAATGGAAGGTAGCAACCCCACAAAAGGTTCAGTGAACTTAAAATTATTTTTTCCTTTATAAGGAACTGAACCGACTGACAATTAGGGACATACGGTAAAAATTATGCAGGGTCGCCATAAAAAGGAAGGACTCGTTCTCAGTAATTATTTTGCCGGAACTACACTTGGCAAACAAATCTTTGCCGGGTGCCTATTGCTCAATTTTCATTCGTTTCGCCAACTGTATAAAAGGCGTTGTTCAACAAAAAACAGGACTGCCCTGCGTATTTAAAAAATGCCCTACTGCGAGACATCCCTGCCGCCCACCAAAAAGTCCTGGTACTCTTTCAGCTTTTCCCATTCGCCTTTGGCCGCAAGCGCAGCCTGGGCCGGCCAGCTTGAGGGGTCGTGTATCCGGTAGCGCTCGCCAGCCTTGGCGAGTATTTCCCGGAGCCTGGTTTCCGACGTTTCGCCCAGTTCGCCCAGGTTGTTGATGCCTGCCTCTTTCAGCAGTTTCTCGATTTTCGGCCCAATGCCCTCCACGATTTTGAGGTCGGTGGGGTTTTTTGGAAAAACAGCTGCGGTCTGAACGGCCTCGGGGTTGTGCAGCTTGATGTCGTGCAGGCGGGCAGCCTGTCCCACCCAATCGTCCCGTTCGATACGGCCGGGGAAGAACTCAATGGCGTTTGTCAGGCTTTCAATGGTCTCGTGATCGAGCTTGCTGATTTGCTCAAAGGTGTAGATGCCCAGCCCGTTCAGCTTCTTTTCTATAAAACCACCAATGCCTTTTATCATCGTCAGGTCGTCTTTTTCGGCAGCCGTGGCGAGCGGTATTTTGGAGCCGAGCACTGCAGTAAAGGCAGCCTGTGCGGCACCGCCGCCGCCCGCGACAGCGGTAACGACCGGCTTGTCGCCGGAGGGCTTGATGGAAACTGGGGCAGCAGCCAGTTCCAGGCCATTGTCGCTGTCTTTCAGTTCGACTATTTCGGCCCTGAGCCGCTCGTTTTCCGCTGCTATGTCAGCGAGTTTAGCTTCAAGTGCAGCCAATCGCAACTGGTGGTTGTTGACGGCATTGGAAACCGTACCGCTCTTGGAATAAAGCGAGTCCACATTTTCCTCCAATCCTTTCAGGCGTTGGACGGTAGCATTGAAAGAGCTTTGCATTTGCGACACTTGGTCGATTGCCTCCCCTTCCCTGCCTGCTTCGTGGGTCAGTTGGGCGTTGCGGGCCTTCAGCCCTAAAATCTGGTTGTTCAGATCATCTATGGTAGCTTGATAGGAACCGATGGTGGCCTGTATTTTTACATTCTCTTCCAAAGCGGCATCGAGGTCTCCCCGCCATTTCGCCCTGTCTTTTTCAAAAGACCTGGAATAGGCCACCGCTTCTTCTGCTTCCCGCTGTGCCCGCACCAAATCAGCCTCTTTCAGATCGAATTGTTCCCGGAGGGCATTGTGTTCCAGCACCAGGGCGTCGTAGCTCTTTTTCCACTTTTCGGCTTCCTTTCGGAATCGTTTTGCCCGGCTGCCCCACCCAATCCAGGCGGCAATAAAGCCGATGAGGAATGAAATCAAAACGGACAGCAAAAAGGCGATGCTGTCTTCATGGCTGAATGCTGCGAAAAAGTTGTCCATATTTTATGGTTGATGGGTGGCAAGTGACTGGCAATTGGTAATTGGCGGCGATAAGTACATCATTGAAATTAGTTTGGGTTATTTGGTTTTAAAAAAATTAAGGTAATCGTTTGATAATCATGGGTGCAGATGGAATTGCTGCCGTGAATCTTCGATTTCAACCAAATTCAAATAACTCAACCAATTTCAAACAACTACTTATCCTATACATCAATCACTCCTTACTCGCTACTGCCACTATTTATTCAACTTGTTTTTCACCTATTTTGAAATTCACCCGTCGGTTTTTCTGGCGGCCATCGGGGTTGTCTTTGCCGTCCGGCAAGGAATTGGGGGCCACGGGCTGTGTCTCGCCCTTGGAGGAGACGTCAATTTTCGATTTCACCCCCAATTCCCGGAAATATTCGGCGGCATTAATGGCCCTCCGAAGGCCCAGGTCCATATTGACCTTGTCAGTGCCGATGCTATCCGTATGTCCGATGATGGTCAGCGTCATTTCCGGGTGGGTGTCCAGGAATGTTTTCACAGAATCGGCATACAGGATGCACTGTTCGCCCGGCCGGAACTTGTCCGAGCCAAAATCGAAATTGGCATCTGAAAAGGTATTGTCGGTGAATTTGTATTCCAGCTTTTCATATTCGTCGGGTTTTGGCGTGTACAGTGAGAAGGTAACCGGCTCTTCCAATGTTTCGCCTTTCGCCATTTCGTGGTCAATGGAAATGCGTTTTTCGTCAATGCCCAATTTCTCCAGCAGGCGTTCTACGGCTGCTGCCCTGGCGATGCCCAGGTTTTCAAAAATGCCCGTCTTAGCATCTTTCTCGGTTGCGAGAAACCGGCCTGTCAGGGCGAGGTGCTTGTCAGGGTTTTGCTGGAGATAGGCCGCCACTTTTTCCAGGAATTCCTGGTTGTTGGGCGTCATGTCCGGTTGGAAAGAGTTGGGGGCAAAGCCAAATTGCTCGTAACCCTGCAGGATGGTTTTGTCACCATCTTTCAGCGTCAAGGTGGTGGCGCGGGTTGGCTTGGCAGGCTCGTCGGTGCAGTGGTGCCTGATTTCACAAACGAAATACCAGCGGGCAGGCAGGGCAAAGGCTGTAAATAAAAGGAAGCCTATTATGAAAAACCTCATAGTCGTTGTTTTCTGAAAAACAGTGGACGGCAGACGGGAGGAAAACTGCTAACATGATGCAGTCTATCGTACACCGTAAGCCGTTTTCCCGTCAACGGCCAAATGTATGTAATTCAGTTGATTGCGCAAAACTGCACTGAGTCCTTATGCTTGATGCATCCTTGTTTCCAAAAAATCCAGTAGCTGAAAACCAAAATTCAAAATAAACCCTATCTTTGCCCGCCTTTTAAAAAAAAGTTCTTTTAAATGGATGCTTTAGACCACTTTTCAATCCCTGTGACGGGATTGCACAACGGTCTCCACGAGTTTGACTTTCAGGTTGACACTGGCTTTTTCCAGCATTTCGAAGGGTCGCCCATTCAAGTCGGGGATGCAAATGTCCACTTGCTGTTCGACAAGCGCCCCGATCTCTATTCGATGACTTTCCAAATCACCGGGACAGTGGAGGTTGCCTGCGACAGATGCCTGGAAATATTTGCCCTGCCGATTGAAGACACCCAAAACCTTTTGGTCAAATTCGATGAAACAGCCTGGGAGGAAGCCGATGTCATCTATGTGACGAAAGGCATTCAAAAGCTGAACGTCTCCAAGTACATCTACGAGTTTATCAACCTCGCTGTACCTATGGTGACGACCCACGATGATGCTGGAGAGCGTTGTAACCCTGAGATGTTGAAGTTCCTGACGAAGGAAGAGGATGTTGCCGAAGCAGAAGAACCCCTCAACCCGTTCAAGGACGCATTGCGGGACCTCAATTTTGAAAATTAGATTTTACTTGGCCTACATGGTATGCGGTTTTTCAGGAACCAGCCATGCGGCCATAAAACCATACATACGATGCCAAATCCTAGAAATAAACATTCGAAGCAACGGACCCGCACCCGCCGGGCACATCACCGGGTAGCCACGCCTACCATTGCTAAATGTGCTACAACGGGCGAAGCCCATATCTACCATCATGCCTACTACGACGATGAGGGCAACATGCGCTACAAGGGCAAAATCCTCGTCAAGTCAAAGGATGAGATAGAATAAGGTGGCCTGCCGGTTTTTTCCGGGCCAATTTCTACTGCATCAGGGTCCTCTACACGGACAAGCTAAAAAAGCTCCCATTCGACTTTCTGGATGCGGGGCTTTTTGAATTTATTCATACCTAAGCCAACAGTTCCTTTTTATGGAAAAGCAATGGCACTATCAGAAACCATGTGCCGCAGTTGGCAAGGAAATAACATCCAGCAACATGAAAAAAATAATCTCGACCCCATCTGCGCCGGGCGCTATAGGCCCCTACAACCAGGGCGTTGTTTTCAATGGCCTGCTATATGCCTCCGGCCAGATAGCCATTGACCCCGCTACGGGCGAGCTTGTGCAGGGAAACATAGCGGATGAAACCAGGCAGGTGTTAAAAAATGTTGGAGGCATTTTGGAAGCAGCCGGCAGTTCTTATGATGACGTACTTAAGGTAAGCGTTTTTGTAAAGGACATGCACCAGTACGGGCAGATCAATGCCGTCTATGCTGAGTTTTTCAAACCGGAAAACGCCCCCGCAAGGGAATTGGTAGAAGTTGCTAACCTTCCCAAATTTGTCAATATTGAAATCTCCGTCATCGCTGCGGTAAAATAATGAGAGAAGGATGGAGTGATAGAAGGAGGGAATCTTTTCCAAAGTTTTTTCCTTCCTTCTCTCCTTCTCTCATTCTCTCATTCTCTCATTGATTATGAAAAGAGTCCTTTCCTGTATCCAACCCACTGGAGATATGCACTATGGCAACTATTTCGGGGCCGTAAAAAATTGGGTGGATCTCCAAGAAAAATATGACTGCATTTATGGTGTGGTGGATTACCACGCCATGACGATGCCCTATTCTCCAAAAAAACTGCGGGAAAACACCTGGGATCTCATCATCAACCTGATGGCGACTGGCATCAAACCGGAGGCGCTTTTCGTGCAATCCTTGATTCCAGAGCATGTGGAACTGTGCTGGATTTTCAACTGCTTCGCCTCCTACGGCCAGGTGAGCAGGATGACGCAGTTTAAGGATAAAAGTGCACAGAGCGAGGAAAAAGGCGAAGGGTTCATTTCGGTCGGTTTGTACGATTACCCAGTTTTACAAGCGGCTGACATCTTGATCTATCGGGCTGATTATGTGCCAGTTGGGAAGGATCAGGAGCAGCACCTCGAACTGAGCCGCAACATCGCCCAGCGTTTCAACAACCAGATGGGCAAGGAATACTTCGTGCTGCCGGAATCGCTTTATACCGAAACCCCCAATATCCGCTCCACAGCCGACCCCAGCCGCAAAATGAGCAAAAGCGCCGGGGAAAAGCACTATATCAACGTCTTTGCAGAAGATGCAGTGATCCGCAAGCAAGTAAAATCAGCTGTGACGGATACAGGCGACACGCCAGCAGGTGAAATGAGCGCGGGCGTGGCCAACCTTTTTGAATTGCTGAAAGCCAGCGGCAAATTGGATGCCCACCAATCTTTAATGGAAAATTACAAATCCGGCAGCCTGCGCTATGTTGACTTGAAAGAGGCGGTGGCCGACGCCCTGGCGGATCAAAGTGCCATTTTCCGCCAAAGAAAAGCCGAGCTTAATGCTGATAAAAAGGCGGTAAAAGAAATGGTAAAATCTTCTTCTGAAAACATCCGCAAGCGGGCACAGGAGACGATTCGGGAAGTGAAGGATTTGACGGGTCTGTTGAATGTGAGGTTTTGAATTGCAAAATGTACAACCAAGATTAGCCGATTCTGCCCACTTTATGAGATTGTTCAAAAAACTGTGTCAATTTCTCACAAGTGTTTGATTGTGAGCGTGTGTTTTTTTAAAAAACATACTTCTCTAATGGTCTCCACTTTATTCTTTTGCCAAATTCAGAATACATGAAAATCATCTGCATAGGCCGCAACTACGCCGAACACGCCAAAGAACTGAACAACCCAGTGCCCGCCAAGCCCGTGGTATTTATGAAACCCCCTTCTGCGCTGCTGGTCAACGAGAAGCCATTCTACTATCCCGATTTCACCAAAGACCTCCACCACGAACTGGAAGTCGTGCTGAAAATCTGCAAAAACGGGAAGGCCGTGCAGCCGGAGTTTGCCAGCGGCTACTATGATGAAATCGCCCTCGGCATTGACTTTACCGCCCGTGACCTCCAGGACGAGCTGAAGAAAAAAGGCCACCCCTGGGAAATCGCCAAGGGATTCGACAACTCGGCCGTAGTGGGAAAATTTGTCCCCCTGGACAAAGTCCAAAAAGACGGCAACATCGAGTTTTTCCTAAAAAAGAACGGGGAAAAAGTGCAGCATGGCCACACCCGGGACATGATTTTCACCTTCGACCAACTTATCGTCTATGTGTCCCAATATTTCAAGTTGCTGCAAGGCGACCTGATCTTCACGGGAACTCCTGCAGGTGTTGGGCCGGTGCAAATAGGGGATCTGCTGGAAGGCTATGTGGTGACGGGCGAAGGAAAGGAAGAGCAACTGCTAGGCTGCGAAGTGAAGTAATAATTTCGGTTGGAGGTTGTTTGAATTGCCTCCGCCAATTGCGATGGGTCATCACTTAGCCGTCGTCGCATTTTCCCACCCTACTTAAAATTCACAAAATCCGTTGGGTTAACAGGTTTGCCACGATGCCAAAGCTCGAAGTGGAGGTGAGGCCCGTCCGTCAGTTCGCCCGTATTGCCGATGATGGCGATGGCTTCGCCGGCCCGGACGTAGGCGCCCGCTTTTTTCAACAAGGAAGAGTTGTGTTTATAAAAGGAAACGATGTTGTTGGTGTGCTGGATGGCAATGGTGTTGCCGGTTTCGAGCGTCCAGTCGGAAGAGATGACCCAGCCGTCCATGGTGGCCTTCACCGGCGTGTTTTTCGGGGCGATAACGTCCACGCCAAAATGGTTTTTTTCCGGATCGAAGTTGGCACTTATTGAGCCACTAAGGGGGGGCGAGAAATACATCTGCTCCAATGGGACTTCCCGGGGCGACACATTGACCGGCGAGTTGGGCTGTGCCTGGCCGGTGGCGTCGCGGAGCAGTTCCACTTCCACCTCGCTGCGCAGTTGGTTCTCCGCCTCCGACTTTTTGGCATCCGGAATGACCAGCGACTCTTTTGAGCGATCCTTGGGCGGGGCATCAGAGGCGTATTCTACCTCCCCCACCAACAGTCGGCGGATACCTTCGTTGTATCGTTCCTGGGCAGCGGAGAGCTGTTCGAGGGAGTCGAGATCATGGTACAACTGCACCATTTCCGAGTTGTCCTGGCTATTGCCGTAGCCGGGTATGAGCCGCTTGACCGGGGTAAAGGCGATAGCCACCACCACTACAATTGTGACGAGCACCACCATCATGCTGAGCGCCACATAAACATTCAGCAAGGACAATTTGTAGGAGCCTATCTCTTCAAAGGTCTCATCGTTGAGAATCACCAGGCGGTAATGGTCTTTCCAGCGCTCCCACCTGCTGCGTCGTTCTTTGTTTTCCTCTGCCATTGTGTTATCTATTGTGCCGAATAAAATAAATTTGCAGCGCTTATAGTTTTGTTGCTGCCGCCGTCCCGTAAAGGTAACCCCTTTGGCATAAGCCCGTAAAATTCGGAATGCTTTTCATCGGGGCTATGGGAAAAATTATTAAGACCAGGCCCTACCTTTCGGAAATGCCCTTGTTGAGGGGTTCCACGTGCAGGGGTGGTGTTTTTTCCACCCTTGCCAAACAGATTAAATGGGCTGCCATCAAGGATTTTTTTGGGAAGTTCTTAGGGTGCAAGGCGTGCTGGTTTTCTCAATTTTACCGTTATCAATCATTCTAACTGACAATGTACACAGGTTTGAAAAAGTTTTACACTTCCATAGTTTTTATAGCTGTTTTCCTAATCCTTTCCGGTTGCGTCACGCAGAAAAAAAAGGAAGACGTAGGCCCGATTGCCAAGGGCTACCACAACATGACAGCCCGGTACAACGGGTATTACAATGCCACCGTGTTGCTCGAAGAAAGCAAACTGGGCTTGGAACAACAGTATGAGGACGACTTCAGCAAGATACTTCCCATCTATAAGTTCATGGCCGCCGAGAACCCAAAAGCAGAGGCCGAAAAGCTGGACAAGGCCATCGAAAAGGTCTCCCTCGTGGTCAATCTTCACCGGGTCAGCCGCTGGACGGACGACTGCTACCTCCTCTTTGGCAAGGCGCAATTTATGAAACAGGACTACGAAGCAGCCCAGGAGGCATTCGAGTTTTTGACCGGGGAGTACGATCCCGTGGAGGTGGCCAAGCGGGAAGCCAAACTGAAAAGGAATAAAGCAGCTAAAAAGGGGAAGTCCGTGGGGAAAGACGGCAAAATAAAAATGTCCAAAAAACAAAGGGAAAAACTGGCCAAGCAGAAGCGCAAGGAAAAAGAAAAGGAACGCAAGCGAAAAAACAAGGAGGCGAAAAAGAGCCGCAAAGGCAAGGGCAAAAAGAACAAGCCGGCGAAGGGCCAAAAAATTGATCCCAAAAAAGGGAATGAAAAGATAACCCAGGAAGAAGAAAAAGATGCGGCCGAAGAAGTGGATCCG
The DNA here is from genome assembly GCA_020636005.1 of Lewinellaceae bacterium. Classification (GTDB taxonomy): domain Bacteria; phylum Bacteroidota; class Bacteroidia; order Chitinophagales; family Saprospiraceae; genus UBA6168. The sequence goes on along the minus strand of JACJYR010000001.1, from coordinate 1,786,522 downwards.
AATGCGCTCCCAGCCCCCGGCTCCATCACTTTGGGAAATATGGAAACCAAAGTCACGGAATCCGACCCGGAAAGCTATTTCCTCAAGCACCGCCCAGCCTACCAGGAAGGCGTGCTCTGGTTGGCAAAAACCTACATTGAAAGGGAAAATTACCCGAATGCTGAACGGTTGCTTTCCCAGTTGGAGGCCAGCCCCTCCACATTCGATGATGTACGCAGGGATGCCGCCCTGGCGATGGCGCATTTTTACCTCAAGCAAAAAAAATACGACCAGGCCGCCGAGCCGCTCCAGCGGGCCATAGCCCTCAACAAAGACCGGAAAATGGAGGCTCGGCTGAACTATATCCTCGGCCAGGTACACCAGCGGGCGAAAAGGGGCCCCGCCGCCTACGAAGCCTACGAAGCAGTGTTGAAAAACCAACCATCTTTTGAAATGGAATTCAACGCCCGCCTCAACCTCGCCCTGGCCGGTGTAAACTCTGCGGAGTCGTCGGAAAAAGAACTTCAGCGGATGCTGAAAGAAGAAAAGAACAAAGAGTACCAGGATCAGATTTACTTTGCCCTGGCTCAAATTGCCCTTCAAAAAGGCGACCGGGCGGCTACCATCGAAAACCTCGAACTTTCCCTGGCCAGCAGCGGCAAGAACAAATCACAGAAAGTGGAGTCGGCCATCCAGTTGGCAGACCTGTATTTTGAAGACCAGGATTTCGTAAAAGCTAAAGAATACTACGATGTGGCCATGTCCTCGATGGACAAAACGGATGAACGCTATGACCGGGTGAGCAACCTGGCCAACAACCTCCAGGACATCGCCAAAAACATACAAATCGTGGCCCTGCAGGACAGCCTGCTGCGCATCAGCCGGATGACCAATGACGAACGCCGGGAGATGGCTTTCAAAATCAAGCAGGAACAAGATGAAAAACGCCTGGATGCGGCCCGCAACAATGCAGGCCCTGCCCCCGGGGGCCGTGCGCCCGCTGTTCCTACTGGCGTAAATCCGCCTGCTGGCGGGGCCGGGGCAAGCAAGTTCTGGGCCTACGACGACCGGGAGGTCAAGAAAGGCATCCGGGAATTCCAGCGGAAATGGGGTTCCCGCGCCTTGGTAGATAATTGGCGGCGATCCAGCCAGGAGGCCATTTCTGTTGGGGAGGAAGGAGTAGCCACGGTGGAGGCCAAATCCGCCGACAAACTGACGGAGGAGGAGATTGATGCTATCCTGAAAGACGTGCCGGAATCGCCGGAGGACGTGGCCGCTGCCAACCGCCAAATCGAGGGTGCCCTTTTTGCCCTCGGCACCTTGTACCGCGACCGGCTCGACAACAATGATAAGGCCGTCGAGTCCCTCCAAAAATTGTTGGAACGCTACCCGGAGTCCCAATACGCACTGGATGCCTACTATTACTTGTACCTTGCCTACAAGGATCTTGGCGACGCTGCAAACGCGCAGGTCTATTACGACAAAATCGTGAACGGATTCCCGAACACCAACTATGCAAGGATCCTCAGCGACCCGGATTATTCGCAAAAGATGGCCGCCAAGGAAAACAAACTAACCACCTATTACAACGAGACCTATGCAGCTTTTGAAAACAGGCAGTACGAAACAGCCCATGAGCGCATCTCCAAAGTAGGCGATATGTTTGGTGGAGGCAATTCGCTGCAGGCCCGTTTCGCCCTCCTGAACGCCATGTGCATCGGCAACCTCGAAGGAAAAGACGAATACATCAACGCACTGAAAGAAGTGATAGCCAAATACCCCGACGAACCAGAAGCCGCCAGGGCCAGGGAAATCCTCCGCCTCCTGGGCGAAAAGGTGGGCAGCGGGCCGGGGCAAGAACGCGACCTGCCGGCCCAGGCTGGGCAAGTTGGCAATTTTAAAGTGGACAATGACCAACTGCACTACGTCATCATCGTTTTTAAAAATGAAATTTCCCTGAACGATGCCAAGGTGGCCGTCTCCAACTACAACACCAAGTTCCACAACCTGCAAAAGTTGCGGATGAACAATATCTACCTTGGTACGGACGACAACAAGTTGCCGCTCATCGCTATCCGCCGCTACAAGGACAAAGCCGAGGCGATGGACTATTACGACGGCATCCAGAAAAACAGGAATGAATTCCTGGATGAAAGCAAATATCAATTCGAGGTCTTTGCCATCGGGCAGGACAATTACCGGGAACTGTTAAAATCCAAGAATATTGATGAGTACCGGACGTTCTTCGAAGCCAACTATTTCAAGTAGGCTTTTGGTAGAAACATAAAAACGGGGCTGTATCATAAGTGCCAATTTGCGAGTGACGGTTGATGGACTAAGATTGCAACGATACCTAAAATATTAACTGTCAGTATTTTGAATACTTTTTAAATCGTAAATCGCCAGTCGTAAATCGTAAATAAGGTCTTTTGATACCGCTTCCTTTCATATTCTCCTCCCCCTCCGAGCGGGTTGCAACATTTTTTGCAAGGTTTGCATGTTTCAATAAACTCGATTATCCGTCACTACCAGAGGTTTTTCAGAAGAAATGGGGCTGGATTTCCCACCTTTGCGGCGAGTGCTTAATTTTGGCCTCCATTACAGGAAAGTTATTTCCCCCATGCGCCTCATTTTCATCGTAGCCATATCCGTTTTTTTAGCAAAAACTACTGCCGCACAGGTGAGTGCTAAAACTACTGTGGACAGTACACACATGCTCATCGGCGACCAAATGCGCCTGCACGTGGAGGTGAGCCAGCAAAACGGCATCGTGGTGCAGCCCATCCGGCCCAGGGTGGACGAAGGCTCTGCGCTCGAATTTTTAGCGGAGACCAGATGGGATACCCTGAAAGGCGGCAATTCGCTCCTGCTGCGCAAGGATTTGCTCTTCACGGCCTGGGACTCCGGCTATCAGCGGGTACCACCTATTTCCGTGGTGTTCCAGGAAGGCAAAAAGCTGGACTCCGTGCGTACCAACGACATCCCCATCTTTGTGGAACTGCCCACCGCCGACTCTACCCTGGCCGACATCAAGCCCATTATCCTGGAGCCTGCCACCTGGAAAGACTACCTGCCGCACATCGGAACCTTGGTAGCATTGCTGATTTTGGCTGTGCTGTATTTTGCTACGAGGAAAAATCGGAAAAAAGAGGACTTGCCGCAGCCACCAACTGTCTTTATCCCTCCGCACGAACAGGCACTTCAGCAACTGAAAACATTGAAAGATCAAAAGCTCTGGCAGCGGGGGGAGTTGAAAAGTTATCACAGCGAACTGACCCACATCGTGCGGGAATACCTGGAAAAGCGCTATGCTGTGCAGGCTTTGGAACAAACGACCGATGAGATTCTGCAACAATTGAAGCAAACAGGCTTCGACAGCAGCCTTTCTGAAAAACTGACCACCCTGCTCCAAACTGCCGACCTGGTGAAATTCGCAAAGGCCGAGCCGCCCGCCGACTACCACGACCGGGCCATGTCTGACGCGGAAGCTTTTGTCCGGGAAACCAAACTGGTATTGGTGTCGCCCGATTCAACCGACCAAACAGATGCACAGTAGCACCACCTTCATACACCCCTGGTTTTTCCTGCTGCTATTGATCATTCCGGCAGTGGCCTACTACCGCTATCGCAGGCGGAAACAACACCACGCCACGCTGAAAATACCAACCCTGGAAGCAGCACGGGGCATGAAATCGTGGAAAGGCGAAATCCAAAAATACCTGCCCGTGCTGCGGATGCTGGCCATTGCGTCCATCATCATGGCCATGGCCCGGCCGCAAAGGACGCTGAAAGAGGAAACCATTACCGCCGAGGGCATTGACATCTTCCTGGTGATGGACCTGTCGAGCAGTATGCTGGCGCAGGACTTCAAGCCCGACCGACTGGAAGTGAGCAAGCGGGTAGCCGCTGAGTTCGTGGACAAGCGGCAGTTCGACCGCATCGGGCTGGCTGTTTTTTCCGGGGAGGCCTTCACCCAATGCCCCCTGACCACCGATCATGCCGTTCTGAAAGGTTTCATCGAAAGCCTCCGTTGCGGGATGCTGGAAGACGGCACCGCCATCGGCATGGGCCTGGCCACGGCGGTAAACCGCATTAAAGACAGCGACGGCGAGAGCAAGGTCGTCATCCTGCTCACCGATGGGGTGAACAATGCGGGCTATGTGAAGCCGCTGACCGCCGCCGAGATTGCCAAAGAATTCAACGTAAAAGTCTATACCATCGGCGTAGGGCGGGAAGGCGAGGCGCTCACGCCCATCAGCCGCCGCAGCGACGGGCGCTACATCTTTGGGCTGGCCCGGGTGGAAATTGACGAGGAACTGCTGAAACAAATCGCAGAACTGACAGGTGGGCAGTATTTCCGGGCCACCAATGAGCGCAGCCTGGAAAAGATCTACGATGAAATAGACCGGCTGGAAAAACGGGAAATCGAGGTGACTTCGGTAAAGCGGTACAGCGAGGAGTTTTATCGGTTTATCTGGCTGGCAGTAGAGTTACTGGTGATGGAGATGCTGCTGCGTTATACTTTCCTGCGGGCGATACCCTAAAAGCCCGTACAATATTTTTTTTCATTTCTCAACGAATCCCTACATTCGGCAGTGCTTTTCATAAGCAGTAAAGCGACCTAAAACTCAAGCCGCAAGGTTTTCCCGAATAATCGGGACAAATAGTGCATAATCCATTGGCTATTTGCCTTTTGCTGTTGGCTAAAAGCCGAAAGCCAATGACTACAAGCCAGCGGCGGGAAGCAATATAAGTTCAAATCACCAACAACGAGATTGTTCAAAAAAAACTGTGTCAATTTTTCACAAATGATTGATTGTGAGAGTGTGTTTTTGAAAAAACACACTTCTTTGAATGGTCTCCCAACAACTCCTCAACTATGGCATCGAAAAAGAAAAGAAGGCAGGAAGCACTCGACAAAAGGGACACCAAAAAATTTTTCACCGCAGTCGGTATTGCGGTGGCAGTATTGATGCTGTTGCTCTATTTGATCTACCGGAATATGTAGCGCCGGATGGGCGGAAATTGAGAAATCAGGAAATTGCGAGATTAAGAACTGGAACATTGAAAAATCAATTTCCCAATTTCAATAAAATCCCCAACCCGTCACTTGTTGAAAGAATCAAAATAAGTCCGCAATTCCTGCGCATCGGCGGGCTTCATGCGGCCACCGAGCACCAGGCGTACCTCCCGGCGGCGGGCAGCACTTTCGTAGAGCTGTTCTTCATCACTGGTGAGGGGAATTACCTGTGGCACAGGGACGGGCTTTTTGCTTTCGTCGTCAAGGGCGACGAAGGTGAAGTAGGCATGGTTGCACTTGCGGGGGTTGCCCCCTTTGATGTCGGCAGCGAACACTTCCACATAGATTTCTACTGAAGTATTGAACGCCCTGGTGACTTTGGCCTGCAAGGTGACGATTTCGCCCAGGGGGATGGGTTTGTGAAAAGAAACATGATCCACGGAGGCCGTCACCACATGCGCTTCGCAGTGCTTCCCGGCGCAGATGCTGCCCACCACGTCCATCCAACGCATCAGGTTGCCGCCCATCAGGTTGTGAAGGGGGTTCGTGTCGTTGGGCATCACCATTTCCGTCATGGTGGTCGTTGATTCGCTTATTTTTTTTGGTTTCATCTGCTATTTATTCACTCATTCACTCATTCACTCATTCACTCATTTTATCATCACCCCCTTCCGTTCCAAGAAAGGAATAGTGGTGAAGTTCTCCTCGGTGATGCTGCCGCGCACGAAGACGTATTTTTTGTCGTACATGTAGCCGTCGTAAGTGAAGCTGACCCAATACTCGTTGGCGATGTCGAAGAGCTTGGTCTGGATAGGCTCGATGAGGATGGCTTCCTGCGGCCCGATTTCGTTGAAAAAATGCCGCAGGATAGTGGTACGCATTTGTTCGCCTTCTATTTCGCCGTAGCCCCGGGAGTTCACCAGAACATTTTCAATGGGGTCTTCTTTTAGGTTCACGACGAAAACATCCCACATTTCCTGGTCGAGGATGCCATGATCCTCCCTGGGTACAATGGCGATGGCCAGGTCGGCTACTTTATATTGAGGTATGTCTTTTTTCATGGGTTCAAGTAGTTGGATGCGGGGAAATGGGAAACGGAAAACAGGGGGCCGGCAGCCGGGGCGTGCCTGTCAGGCCCATTTTCCATTTCACAAACTCACCAACCCACAAATTCAAAGCCGAACAGTTCGGCAAAATGGCGTTTCAGTTTTTCTTTTACCGCAGCTTCATCAATCGTCGTCCCCAGTTCGGTTGCCAGGGAAGTCACATCTTTGTCCTGTTCTTTGATACCACAGGGTACAATGTGGCGGAAGTAGTCCAGGTCGGTATTCACGTTGAAAGCAAAACCGTGCATGGTGACCCAGCGGCTGAGATGTACGCCGATGGCGCAGATTTTCCGCTTGGGCAGGCCACTCTTTTCGGGTAGCCAAACGCCGGTATATCCTTCCAGGCGTTCGCCTTCGATGCCGTATTCAGCCAGGGTTAAGATGACGGCTTCTTCCAGGTAACGGACGTACCGGTGTACATCCGTAAAAAAATCGTCGAGGTCGAATATCGGGTAGCCGACCACTTGGCCGGGGCCGTGGAAGGTGATGTCCCCGCCCCGGTTGATCTTAAAAAATTCGATGCCCTTTTCCTGCAGTTTCCGCTCGTCGAGTAACAGGTTTTCCATTGAGCCGCTCCTCCCCAGGGTATAAACGGGAGGGTGGGCGCAAAAAAGGAGGTAGTGCCGGATGGGCAACAGGCTTTCCCCTTTTTCATTTCGCTCCCTGTTTTGGCGTTTGGTGTCAATGACTGCTGCCAGCAGCTTTTGCTGGTAGTCCCAGGCTTCCTGGTAAGGGACGGTGCCCAAATCCTTGTAATTGACCTGTTTCATAATACCCTTCCAAAAAAGCGGTGCGAAGGTAAGTATTATGAAGAAAAACCAAAATGGATGGGAAAGGGGAAGTGCCTGGCGGGGAAGATTAACCTTACACAGCGGTTGGAACTGGTTTTGAATTGTAAAGCTCGGTGCTTATTTTTGGGAAAAATAAAAAAACATGGTCGCAACAACCGCCAAAATAAAGTACGATCAGTTCCGGGAGATGGAAATCCCGGACGGCGACACCCATATCTATGAGTTAATCAATGGTGAAATTGTGAAAAGATCTTCCCCCAACTCCCCGCATCAGAATCTGCATTCTGAGTTATTTATCTTGCTTGGAGTTTTTATCAAGAAAAACAAGCTCGGTAAAATCTTTTCGGCTCCTTTTGATGTCGTCCTGGACGATGAAAACGTGCCCCAACCGGACATTTTTTTTATTTCAAAAGAAAGGGACTTCATCATCCATCCCGACGGGCCTGTTACCGGGGCACCCGACTTGATCATCGAAATCATCTCCCCCGGCACGGCCCGCTACGACCGGGGCGACAAGAAGGACCTCTACGAGCGTTTCCAGGTGAAAGAGTATTGGATAGCTGACCCAAAGAATGCCTCCATTGAAGTCTATAATTTGGTGGAAGGACGGTACAAGCTCGTCTCGTATGCCGCCAGTGAAGGGGAAATAGAGTCAAAAGTGTTGCCGGGGCTTGGGCTGAAAATGGAAGGGCTTTTTGGCTGATGCCATAGATTATTTTGCAATGCCAGTTAGCCCCGTTAGCGCTTGGAGCGCTGACGGGGCTTTATCTTTCTGGTGCGACGTTTTGAAATATCAAAAGCCATCGCCATCCAAGTTTTTTATGGTTGATCATAATTTATGGTAAACCATAAAAAATCAAGCAATCAGCAGGGATCAACCGATGTATCCACCATCGTCCCGCCATTGATGACGTTGTCAACGCCGCAGTCTTTGATGAGGACGTCGGGAGTGGCGTAGATGGTGTTTTTATACGCTGCGGGTATGTAAATTATTGGTAAGAAATCTTCATCGGCAGGAATCCAAATATCATAAGGGAAATTGTCGGAAAACTCATTGTTGCTTTCAATCAGGTTCAGATGGGCGCTGTCCCTGATCTTCAATCCCCCTTCCAGATAGTTCCCGGTAAACTTGTTATTGCGGAGTTTCCAGCCAATGCAGGTTTTAATGGCGCCAAGCGGTTCGCCACTGGGCGTCAGCACCTCAAATACGACCGACCAATTACATAACAGCGCACCACTGGCATTGTCATGGAAATGATTGTTTTCCATTGTCCCCCATTCGTCACATGCCCAGATTCCACTGTCTGCTGTCCCTTCGATTTCATTGTTGCCGATGTATGCACTTTTACCATTGTTCACTAAAATGGCATTGGCTGTACAAACTTGGAAATGATTACCAATGATGGCCATCCGGTCAGATTTTTCGACCAGTACGCCCCATTTAAATTTGGATATATCGCTGTTCAAAACGGCAGATTGCGGCGAGTTTTCAAACATGATTCCGCACCCACTGATTGCTTCGATAGGCTCAATCACAAGGTTTTTTACCAAAGTGCCTGGGGCATTCAACACATGCAGGCCGGGGTTCACCTCTGCTGTTGTGTCTGGGCTTGACACCCTCAACACAGCCCCGTCTTCCCCAATAATGGCCACTCGTTTATTTACGGTCACCCGCCCCGTTTCCGTGTGCATCCCCGCTTTGAGATAAATCACGCCCCCCGCATCCGCCTCGGCAATGGCCTGGTTGAGCGCATCCACCGAGCCGGCGGGGATTTCCGTCCAGTAGCCCGAGCGGCTGGTGACGAAGTCGCCCAAGTCAGGGGTGTAGTAGTTGGTTTCTTCGGTGACTTGTTGTTGGGTGTCGGAGACGGCCTCTACCTTGTCTTTTTGGCAGGCGGTGAACATAAAGACGGCCATCAAAGCTGTTGAAAGGCTGAGAAATAAAAGCTTCTTCATAATGGTTGATTTTATAAGTAAAAAAATGAGGTTGCTGCTTCGCACGCCGTAAAGCCTGTGCGAAAGGGTAGCAGGCGTCGGCCCGCTACATGGTCTTTGGGTTATTTGAAAAGGAAGGTTGAGATGAAATCAGAGAGAAAGGAAAGCTGGTTATGGGTGCCGGGAAGCGAGGGTGTGGTTTAAAGCCACGCCCTCACCTTGCCCTTGCACCGCTCGTTTTCATCTGGATTTTATGCTGTTCTTTTTACCAAATTATGGACATGGTATTTCCGTCCCTGCAAGCGTGGTGTTGTTCACGCCGCAATCCTGGTAAGTGGTGCTGCTGCTGGGATTGACCACAAAATTGTTGGAAGCTGGCAGGGCGGGAGCACCGCCAAGGATAGTAGGGCCATTATAAATTACGTCATAAGATCCAGCACTGCTTGCATCATTTCTAAAAAGGAAGTTGTCGTTGGCGCCATCAATTAATAAGTAATTGATAAAATTATGATGCGCATTATTTTGGATGGCTTTCCATTTTGTAGCTGACACAGCCTTAGGAAGCATATCGCCATTTGGCAACAGCATATTTCCCTGGAAGGTGCAGAATAGAATTCCCACCACACCGTTCACAAGTTCATTATCCATCGCATGGCAGGCCGAACTGCTTAAGAAAAAGTCCCATGTAAAACCTGACACAAAATTGCCTTTCAGTTTCGCATATTTCCCATCATGGATGACAACCCCTGAACGGTCACCACTGGTAACGGTGGTCTCGATATGATTATCATATATGCCGGCATAAGTGCTATTACCCGTGACAAAGACTGCGTACTGAAAATCTTTCAGATTATTTTTTTCCAGTCTTGCATGTTGCGCATTTTCTAAATAGATGCCAACGTTGCCTGTTTGTTTCTGAGGCAAAATAGTCAGCCCTTCCACCCGCACGAAATTGGCGTTGAGGATGTACAAGGCAGGGTCGAGAACATTGGTGACGGTGCCAAAAATATTACCACCGCTTTTAGCCACGTCAAAGTAAATGACCGCTCCAGTTGCCCCTGTTATTCTTACGCCGGGTTGGGAAACGGTGACCGTTCCTGATTCGTAGTGAATGCCACTGGCTACGACAACTTTCCCATTTGGCCCTGCCTGCTGGATGGCAGCCTGCAACCCGTCCGTGGAACCGGCGGGCAGGTACACAGTCGCTCGGGAACCTATTTCTCCGTTGCTTGCCGGGTGGGTGTAGTCGTATTCCAGTTCGGCGGTGGCTTCATCAACAATAGCCTGCACATCTGCGGGTACGTCCTGATTTTCCTGAAGTGCTGTGGTGGCCGGTGCTTCGTCTTTTGCGCAGCCGGCGAGCAGGAGCAGTGCGAGTGCCAATAGTGGAAGGGTCAATTTGTAGTTCATGTTACATAAGGATTTAAAGGAAGAAAAAACAGGGTGCAGCCACTTGGTCCAAGTCTTTCGGGCAGAGAAAAACGGCAGCAGCCCTGCAGATTCTTCGGGTTAAATAAAAAGACCGATTAAGTAAAAGTGCCGTGCTAAAGGTACGGGGGATGCCAGGGGGCGACCCCCGAAATTTTGCTCAAAAACCCCGACGATTTGTTCATCCCGCATTTTTTTGAGAAAATCGGGGGGGTGGCGGGATTTCCCCCCGGATAAGGGAAAATGTTTTTTGGGCTTAAATTCACAGGTTTATGCGGCGCCCGTTCAAAAGGTGACAGCCACGGCCATTTTCCCAAAAACTTTTTTGTTCTTTGTCCCCATTGCCAGTTTTTCAACATTAACCAATGAACTGCACCGACCCTAACATCATCGCACTGCTGCTGCAGCCGGGCCACGAGGCCGAGTTGCAGGCCGTGCAATGTTTGATGAAATGCGAGGCACAATCCGCCGGGCTGCTGCAGCGCAACGGGCTGGCGGATGGCAGCGAGCGCCGCTCGCTGTTCCTGGAGTCGGTGGCCGAGTTCATCGTGCAGGTGCGCAAGGGGAAGTTCGTGCTGACGGGCGCAGCAAAAATCTGCACCTACACCACCGAAATAGCCCGGCGGAAATGGCTCGGCCTGTCGAGGAAAACAAAAGACGTGGCCCCGGAAGCCCCAACCACCACCAGCGAAAACGAACGGGAACGGGACGAACGGCTGCACGAGGCCCTCCTCCAACTGAACGACACCGACCGGGACATCCTGACCGCTTTCTACTTCTACGACCTGCCCCTCGATGTGTACGCCCAACGCAACGGCCTGACGCACGATGCTGCCAAAAAGCGCATCTCCCGGGCCAGGGAGCGGTTGAAGGAAATTCTAAAACCAGCTGACCATTGAACACATCCGACGACATATTCCTGTTGATAAAACAATACGCCAGCGGCGAACTGGACGAGCAGGGACGAAAAGACCTAGAGGCTGCCCTGGCCGAACGCCCCGACCTGCGGGATGAACTGGCCTTCACCCAATCGCTCAGGCGCACCACCGAAAAGGCGGAGCGCCAGCGCCTGTTAGCCCTTATCGAAAGCGTGGACAGCAGCGGTGGGAATACCGATCGGCCCACGGAAGCTGCTCCCCTTGCCAAACCCCGCCAATACGGTTGGGCTTTGCTGGCCGCCGCTGCACTGCTGGTTGCCCTGGCGCTGCTGTGGTGGTTTTACAGGCAGTCCGCCGAGCCATTGGAAAAATTCCAGCACACGGCCTACGTCGAGCCAAGCCTTGGGAGCGCTGCCACAAGGGGCGGCACGGAAAGGGGCTTGTTGCTGGATGCCTTCCGGGAATATGAAGCGGGGAATTACACCGGCAGCCTGGCCCTGCTCGACAGCATGCCACCGGGCGACAGCCTGTACCTTTACGCGCTGTTCCTCCGGGGGCACGACCATTTCCGTGCTGGCCGGTATGGGCAAGCCATCGGTGCATTCGACCAATTGGAACAGCAGTTTGGCACCAACCCAGCCTACCTTGCCCCCAACCGCGACAATGCCGGCTGGACCCGCCTCCTGGCCTTGCTGCAATTGTATGAAAAGGAAAAATCGGACAGCAAAAAACAGGCGCTGCTGCAAGCCATCCAAGCGTTTTTGGAGGGGGCCGACAACTCGGATATTTATTTCAAAAAGGCAACTGAATTGCAATCATCGTTAAAGGGGGATTGAACAGGGATGAATAGGACATCAAAGGGCCAATCCCTAACCTGGCAGAGCCGGAACCAAAGTTGAGAATGGTTGAGAATGGTTGAGATGGTTGATAGTTCAACCATCTCAACCTCCTCAACTTCTTGCGATGTTGCAAAGGATTTCACTGATAAGCGCCTAAAATGTTGGTCATGCTACCACCACATCCATCTTCTTGTAACCCCTCGTTTTTATAAGAAGGAGGCGAAAATCCAGCATTAACTTTTGGATTTCAATATAAAAAATGCAGCCCCCCATAAAAGCAGCCCGATCAAAAACGCACCTGCCAATCCCTTTTTCCACCAGGACAAACCAAACTCCACCGGCGCCATGTCGCCAATCGGCGTGAAGGCCGCCCAGTAGAACGGATGGGCCCGTTCATTGTCCGTGCCGTCTGCGTTCAGGTAGGCAAGTTTGGCCTGGTGGAGCGCATCATCCTTGCCCATGCCGTCCGCCAGGTATTGGTAAAACAGGGCCATGATGTCCCGTGCCGCCCCGTCGTTGATGCTCCACAGCGTGGTGACGATGCTGCGGGCGCCGCCGTGGGCAAAGGCGCGGGCGAGGCTGATGACGCCTTCCCCCTTCCACACCTGGCCAGTGCCGGTCTCGCAGGCGCTGAGCACCACCAGGTCGAGCGGGTGCGCATGGTTGTAGAGTTCGTGGGCGTAGAGCCGGTAGGGTTCGGCCAGCGTGTCGCCGAGATTGGAGAGGGCGATGAAGGAAAAGTCGGGCTGGTCGTGGTCGGCCTTGGCGTGGCCGCCGAAGTGCAGCATCCTCGCCCCGTCGAGGGCTTGCAGGAAACGGCTCCGGGTAGCATCCCCTTCGGCGAGGAGGCGTCCGTTGCAGGTTTTTGCGATGGCGCTTGCTTCGTCGAGGTTGTGCCAAAGGGTGTCCATGCGGCCCCGTTCTGCCCGCATGGCTACCAGTTGTTCCTGCCTGATTTTCCGGTAGGCGGGCGCCACGACGACGAAATCGCCGCCCGGCCGTTGGTCCGGGTGCGCCATGCGGTGTTGCAGGGTGGCGGAAAATGCGTAGCTGATGGTCTTCTCTTTCAGCATGTAAGGGTATTTTTTGAAACGGCCTTTGTCATTGGTCGGCACTGCTTTGGTGAGCAGTGCATCAAAGGGCACGTTCCAAAGCTCGCCGTCCGGTACGATGAGGAGGTGATCGGCACCGGTCAGTCCGAGGGCGGGTTTCAGCAGGTGTTCAAATAGTGCGAGGGCTTTGCGTTCGTAGGCATCGTCGTTGCGTCTGAAAATATCGTCGGTAATGGAGGTGGCCATGTTGGCCAGGTCTTCGTTCCAGGCGGCTTTTACGATTTGGAGGCCTTCTTTGGCGGGGTCAATGATAAAAATGAAGGCGGTGGTGTCGTGGAGGAAGTATTCGAGGAGGGCGTGGTGGGGTGGGAGGTCTTTTTTGACCAGGGAGACTTTAATCGTTTTTGATTCATGTTTTAGCCTATAATATTCTGGGTGCTGTAGTTCGAGCCTTTGGGTTAAATGGTCATATCTGCGCTCGAGTTCTTGCTGATTATTGAAGTACTGCTGCCGCTGCTGAAAATCTTTTTCCCTGGCAATCAACACTTTGTTTTGTTGAAGCGTATACCGGAGTTGCAGTATCTGCTCAAATGAATCAGGATAGGTTCGCAAGCTGTTTTCGGCGCTTGCAGATCGGATCGCCTCAAATAATAAGACCGCTTTGCTGCGCTCGGCCATTTCGAATGCTTGTTCATAAAAAGGTTTACCCCTATGATAAGCTATTTGGATAGCATACGCAAAAACTGAGTAGCTTTCGTTTAATAGAAATTGCTTGTCTTCATCGTATGAGTAATCCAACCTCACGCTGTCCACCCTATCAATGGCAGCCAGGGCAGTCTCCCATGCAGCATCTAAATATTGGGATTGTTCGGGCCAGTTCAAATAACATTGGAACAAAGCCCATGACTTTTTCCCTAAAGCAGTCAGTAAGTCTTTTTGTGAAAAAACCAATTCTGACGTTGGATTAGATAGAATTCCTGCATCATCAAAGCCATTGGAAAGACTGAGGATGGCCAACTGATATTGGTGAAAAGCCTCTTCCCAACTTCGTTGTGCCGCAAAGACATCTCCCAGTCCTATATACGACCTCGCAATTTGGTAGTCTTCACCGCTGCCTGTATTTCCCGATTGGATTTTTATGGATTCATTAAAATGCCTGGCAGCCTCCCGATATTTTTTTTTATCCAAAAGCGTTTGGCCAAGTTGAAAATAGGCTTTAGCGAGAAAGGGATCGCCAGGAAATAGGAGATCCAACGATTTTTTCAGCATCCATTCAGCGCTGTCAAGCTTACCTTGTTCCCTGTAAAGGGAAGACAAATTGAGGCAGGTCATAACATAAGCACTCCTCCTTCCGTTCTTTACGGGGTCTTGTCCATAAAGGCTATCCAGGTAGTTTAAATAGAAAAAGTAGGATTGCCTGGCAGAGTCAGGCTCTCCTTTGGCCTGGTAAACGGGGGCAAGGAAATAGTGGATGTAGTTGTAGTCAGGCTTGGCGCCCGATTCTTCAGCCAGCCGTTTTTCGTAATAAGTGCTTTGGTAATAGTTTTGGACAGCCTCCCCGTAGTTGTTCTTTTTAAAATAATTGGAAGCTAGGAACAGGTAATTGAACTTAAGCCGAGTTAATTCAGCCTTCCCTCTTTTTTTTCTATTCAGGATCGCATCCTCAATCCAGCGGCAATTTTTCAGCGACAAATCAAAATTGCCCAGCTCGTACCAATAATCCGCCCACAGGCTTTTTATTTCAAGCTGGATTTCTTCTGTATCGCAATTTTCATCTTCCCCTGCCAATTCTAATGCGTTTTCCGCCTGCCTAAGAGACTCCGCCACTTTATCCATCCGGAGGTTAAAGCTGGCGCAATCCGCTTTTTGTACCATAGCCCGGACGGCCGTAGTGCAATTACCGGATTTATCAGCGAGTGCAATTGCTTTGTCCAGGTAGAAAATGGCGCTGTCCAATTCAACACCGCAAAATTCCTCCGCACGCCTCAAATAATGCTGAACTTGAAGTGAATCATTTTGGCCTGAAAGCGGAAATAGCCAGCTAATTGCGAGACACAGGGACAGGCTTCTTTTCACATTTTACTTATTTGACTTTTGGTGTTGGCCCTCAATTGTCGGGGATATTAATTGGCAATCTATGAGGTTCACTCTCGCCTCTTAACTTGAAAGACATAAAAATTACTTTTTCCGTGATATTGTCTATACCATCCATTTCAAACACGGAAAAATTTTTCAAAGGAGAATCAACCCGATTGACAGATTTAGAAATTATCTCCCCAGCACTATTCTCAAGGTGGTATTCGACAACGTCAAAATACTTAAATTCATTGATAATACGAATCAATGCTCTTCTATTCCATAGGCACTTACCTGTAGGATCGCAGGGACATCCGGCAATTGAAATATCGGCTTCCTTAAGGTATTTATGATACAATTTATTGGCGGAGTAATATTCCTGGACTCTGTTTCCTTCTTCATCAGCAATGGCTAATAATGCTTCACCAATAGAAGGAGTATGGAATTCAGTACCTTCAATCTGGCCATATTGCTTAATAAATTCAACTTCCTTTTCATTAAGGCAAGAAATGAAAAGAGTAGAAAATACAAACAAGCAAATCAAAACAGAAAGACATTTCATCATGAGTTATTTATTTGGTAAATATTTTTTTACGATTGCGTAATGAAGCGCTATCAACAGGCATCATCTTAATAGAAAACCAAAAAAGAGGTAATTTAAATATTTCCCTTTGGACTGCGGGCTATAAATAAAACCGGTCTTTTGGGGACCAAGCCTCCTCCCTCGAAAGCCCTGCAACATTAGCGCAGAAAAGGCAAACACGACCCCGAAAATCTGTTCAAAAACCCCGAAAATTTGTTCATCCACCCGGTTGATGCGGGAAAATAGTCCAAAGTGACACCGAACGGTAAAAAAAAATTCACAACCCATCCCGGAACGCCGACGGCGTGGCCCCGACCGTTTCCCGGAACACCTTCGAAAAATAATCCGGATCGTTGAAGCCAACCTTGAAGGCTACTTCCGAAACGTTGAGCGTAAGATCCTGCAAAAAGGCTTTCGACTGTTCGATGCGGACGTTGCGGACAAATTGGCCGGGCGACAGGCCCGTCAGTGCCGCCAGTTTCCGGTGCAGTTGCGTGCGGCTCATGGCCAGGTCGGTGGCCAGGTCGGGAATGGTCAGGGAGGCATCGTCCAGGCGGGCTTCTATGGCGATGCGCACTTTTTTCAAAAAAACATTCTCCGTGAGTTGGTGGGTGGCAGGGGCGGATTGCTCAACAGGCTGTGGCATACCAGCCATTTTGCGGTAATGGGCCTGTAGCTTCTGGCGCAGTTCCAACAGCTTCGCCGCCCGCACCCGCAGTTCTGCCGGGTTGAAGGGCTTGGCGAGGTAGGCATCGGCGCCACGGCGGAGGCCCGTCAGCTTCGAGGCTTCGTCCACCTTGGCGGTGAGCAGGATGATGGGGATGTGGCTGGTGCGCTCGTCGTTTTTCAAAAAATCGCAGACTTCAAAGCCGTCTTTTTCCGGCATCATCACATCGCTGACGATGAGGTCGGGCACCAGTTCCAGCGCCTGATTGATACCCTGCTGCCCGTCTGTGGCTACGGCGATGCGGTATTCGCCGTCGAGGCAGGAGGCCAGGTAGGCGACCACGTCGGCATTGTCTTCCACGAGCAGTACGAGGGGCGCTTTGGGCGAAGCCTTTTTTGTCCCTGCTTTTAGGTGCCCGAGAGGGGTGGAAGGGAGCGTCAATGCAAGGTCCATTTCACCCAGTTGGGAAAAGGAAAACAGGGCTGCTTCTCTTTTGATGGGCAATTTCACCAAAAACGCCGTACCCTCGCCAGGCTGGCTATCCACGGATATTTCACCACCGCTTAGTTTCACCAATTCCTTCGTCAGGGCCAGCCCGATGCCTGTCCCACCGCCCTGCCGGGTGGCGGAGGGATCGGCCTGGTAAAAACGGTCGAAGATCTTCGGCAGCTTTTCTGGCGGGATGCCGGTGCCTGTGTCCTGCACTTTGAGCAGCATTTGCTGATCCGCCTCCTCGACGGAGACCGTCACCGTGCCGCCGCCCGGTGTGAATTTGATGGCATTGGACAGCAAGTTGGCCACTATCTGCTGGAGCCGCTCGGGGTCGAAATCCATGAAGATCTCCTCCTGCCCACTGACAAAATGGACCTCGATGTTTTGCTGGATGGCGTGCGAATGGAAAGATTCGGTGAGGTAGCGGAGGTAAGCCACCACATCGCCCTGTTTGAAATTCAGGGTCAGGAAGCCGGATTCCAGTTTCGAGAGGTCGAGGATCTGGTTCACCAGGTGGAGCAGTTGCCTGCCGTTGCGCTTGATCATGCCCAAGCTCATTTTCATGCCTTGGTTTGCCTGTGCCTGGAGCTGATCTGCCAGCCCCAGAATGACCGTGAGCGGGGTGCGGAATTCGTGGGTGATGTTGGTGTAAAGTTTGGTCTTTACCGTATCGAGTTCGGCCAGGCGTCCGGCTTCTGCAGTTGCCTTCTGCCGTTTGAGTTCATAATTTATAATTCCCCAAAGCAAACTTCCCATCGTCACAACATAGAGCAGGATAGCCCACCAGGAAAGCCACCAGGGGGAATGGATGATTATTTTGAGCGAAATGGGTTCGCCCCACACGCCGTCGCTATTGGCTGCTTTTACCTTGAAGGTATAATTTCCGGGGCTGAGGTTGGTGTAGTTGGCGCTTCGGTCTGTTCCGTTGTTGCGCCATTCCTGGTCGTAGTTTTCCAATATGTATTGGTAAGTGTTTTCTATCGGCGACTTGAAATGCAGAGCGGCAAAGACGAACGAGAGGTCGTTTTGCCAATGTGCCAGCGTGATTTCCTGTGTTTGCGAAATGTCAATTTGCAGTGGGCTGTCCTCACCCGGCACAATTGATTTATTGAACAAGCGGAAATCCGTCAGCGCCACTTTCGGGGGGAAGGAGTCTGTTTGTAGGCTGTCGGGGTGGAAGTACAAGACCCCGCTGGGGCTGTTGAAGAACATTTCCCCGCTGCGGGTTTTCAAACAAGTTTCCCAACTGTACCACGGCTCCTCTTTGGCCATCCATTGCAGCCTGCTGAAACTTTGAACTACCTTCCGGGCCTGCGGGTCGAATTTCACGATACCATCGGGCGTGTTTAACCACAGAAAACCCTGGCCGTCTTCCAGCATGTCCCTCGTAATGCCGATTTTGTCGTGTACTGATTTTGGCAAATGCAGGATTTGTTTCTGCTCCTGGTCCCAAAGTTTCAGGCCTGCGCTATGGGTGGCCAGCCAGGTGTTGCCGTAGCGGTCGAAATGGATATCGTGGACGCCATACGCCTCGGCGTAATGTCCGAATTTCTCAGTAACAGGATCGAAGATGTAGAAGCCCGATTGATTAATGCCCAGCCAAAGCCTGCCCATGCTGTCCTCCTCCATGGCCACTATGCCACTGATGCCGCCGAGGTTTTCCATTTTAGAGGAATAGCACTTGAAGGTGCCGTTTGCTGGATCGGTCAGTTGGCAGAAGCCGGGGTCGCTGGCAAACGATGTTGCCCACAAGCTGCCGTTTTTAGCTCTTCGGATAATGGTAGAACGCTCCTCCCGGAAAGGTATAAAATGCCTGCTGACCCTGCCGTTTGCTTCCATCAAGTCCAAGCCGTTATAAGTTCCGACCCAAAAGCTCCCATCCGGGTTTTGGATCATGCTTGAAACCAAGTTGCTGCCCAGGCTGCTCTTGTCGCCCGCCCGGTGGCGGAATTGGCGGAAAGTATTGTTTTTCCGATCCCACCGTACCAGCCCCTCCCCGTCAGAGGCCAGCCAAACATAGCCCTCGCTGTCTTCGAAAATAGCGCTCAATTGCTTAATGCCTGGCAAAACCTTGCCGTCGGGCCGCAGCAGGTGGAAGCGGCCCTTGCCGGGATTGTATTTATAAATGCCCTGCTGCCAGGTGGCTGCCCAGATGTTGCCGGAGTAGTCCTCGATGAGGGCGTTGTTCCAGGCAAAAAAATCATCATCCATATTATTTTGGTCGTCGTCCCTGATGTGGGTGAACTTCCCGGTGGCAGGGTTGAAAATATCCATGCGCCCGTTCACGCCCAACCAGTAGTTGCCATTTTTTACTTTGATGATTTTCCAAATTGCACCCGGGGAAATGCTGAAGGGGTCGGCCGGGTCGTGGCGGTATTGCTGCACGAATTTTTTTTCCTTCGTATTAAATATTAGCAAGCCGTGTATGGCAGAGCCAACCCACAGGGTATTGGGTTTTTCAAATTGAACCACCCCAAACTCGTTGGCGAGATCAACGGTGTCGGTCGTAAAATAATAGGTTTCAAAGCGGTCTTCTCCCGGTATGAACTTGCAAAGGCCGTCGTCGGTGGGCATCCAGAAGTTGCCATCGCTGTCCTCGCCCCAGCCTTTGCCGATCACATTGCTTCTACCTAACAGGGTGTCGGCAGCACTGGGGTACAAATGCAGAAACGGCAAGTCTTTCGGCGCTATGCCTTCTTTTCCTTTTTTGATGTCAATGGCAAAAAGTCCTTCCCACCACGTGCCCACGAGCAGGCGCCCGAGCCGGTCTTCCCGCATGGTAGAAATACCTGCCCTGATTTGGCTTGATTTACGGTTGGGGTCGTATAGATAGGGAACGAAGAGATCGAGCCTGGCATCGTAGCGGTATAGTTTGGGGGAAATATCGTCGTATTGAAACCCCACCCAAATGTTGCCGGATTTGTCCTGGTAAAAATTCGGGATGTTGCGGGTGGGCAGGCTGTCCTGCATAGAGGCCGAGAGGAAGTAGGTTTTCATCTCGTACCCGTCGTAGCGCACGATGCCCGACAGGGTGCCGATCCAGATAAATCCTTGCCGGTCCTGCATGATGTCCATGACGGAAGGGTTGGGCAGGCCGTCCTCTACGGTGAGGCGATCAAAGCGGATGGACTTGTACTGGGAAAAACATGGAACGGATAGCAAGGCAAGCATTGCCAGGGAAACAAAAGGGAGGGTATATTTTAAATGGGGCATTTTCCATGTGTTCATCCGTACCTGTGAAGATAAGGGACAAAACCTTAACTTTTTCAATCCTCATTCTTTATCTTGCATCGTGACCAAATTTTACCCATTAAAAAACCAAACGCATGACAAAGCACCTACTCCCCCTATTCTTCTTCCCGCTCCTGGCATTTACTATCAATGCCCAATCCAATATTGTTCATGGCAAAGTCGTCTCCCCAGCGGGCGAAGCCTTGCCCAGCGCTACTGTCCTGATAAAAGGCAGCACCACTGGTACAGCCTCTGCCGCCGATGGCACCTACTCCCTGAAAGCACCTGCCGAT
This sequence comes from Lewinellaceae bacterium, assembly GCA_020636005.1. Taxonomy (GTDB): domain Bacteria; phylum Bacteroidota; class Bacteroidia; order Chitinophagales; family Saprospiraceae; genus UBA6168. The sequence continues at coordinate 1,766,152 of JACJYR010000001.1, read as the reverse complement.
GCCGTGCTGATCTTCAAATACCTTGGCTACGAAACGCAGGAAATTGCCGTGGCCGGCAAGACGGAACTGGATGTGGAAATGGCGGAAAGCGCTAACCAGTTGGACGAGGTCGTCGTGCTGGGCTTTGGCGATCAGCGCAGGCGGCAGGTCACCAGTTCCATTTCCACCGTGGGAGCGGAGGTGTTCAGCGATGTTTCTGTCCCCAGTTTTCAGCGGGCCTTGCAGGGCCGCATGCCGGGCGTGGTAGTGACCAACGCCTCCGGAGGCCTGAATGCCGAGGCCATCATCCGCCTCCGCGGCACTGGCAGCATCAGCGCGGGCAACCAGCCGCTGGTGGTGGTGGACGGTTTGGTGCTGGCCTCCCGGCCGGGCAGCGTACTTGGCTATACCACCAACCCCTACATTGCCCTGGACGCCAACGACATCGAATCGGTGGAGGTGCTGAAAGACGCAGCGGCGGCGGCCATTTACGGCTCACGGGGTTCCAACGGCGTCATTTTAATCAGCACCAAAAGCGGGAAATTCAACGCTGCGCCAAAAGTCAGCCTGGGCTACTACGCCGGTTTTTCTGAAATCTCCAAAAAGCGGGACCTGCTCACCGGCCCGGAGTATGCCACGCTGTGGAATGTGGCGGCGGTCAATGCAGGCGAAACCAATCCAGCAGTGTTTTATGATGCCCCCGCCGCCGAGCCTACCACCAACTGGCAGGATTTGCTGCTGCGCAAAGGCTGGGTGCAGGAGGCCAACGTCAGCGTTTCGGGCGGCTCGCCCAACACCAAATACTACATCGGCGGCTCGGTGCGGGATGAGGATTTCTACCTGCGCACCATCGGCCTGAAACGGTACAGCATCCGCTCCAATTTTGAACAAAAAATAAACGACCGCCTGACGGCCGGTATCTCCATCAACCCCAGCCAGGTGATTGACGACCGCACCGGCAACCAATGGGCAGGCTCAGCCTGGGGCGCTACTTCCTGGTACCACCCCAACGTGGTAGCCCTCGACGAAAACGGGGAATGCCGCCGGGAGCCTTTGATTTCGAGCAACGGCCAGGTGGGGGATTTCATAGGCAACCCCTGTACCGTGCTGGAAGACCAATGGATAGAGGCCACCCGCTCGCAGCTCCTGCTGAACGCCCACCTGGCCTGGGAGCCACGCCGCAACCTGCGCTTTACCACTGCCTTCGGAACGGAATACAGCCAGGAAAAGCAGGACTTAAGATTCGGGGCCGCCACCTGGTTCGGACAACCCAGCGGATGGGCCTTGTCGTCGCGGCAGGAAGTGCTCAATTACAACTGGACCACCCTGGCCAACTGGCGCACCGCTTTTGGCAATGGGCATGGTTTGGAAGCCACCGCCGGCTTTCACCTTACCAGGGAAAACCACGACTTCCTGACCGTGGATGGCTCCGGGTTCGCTGGCGAAAGCCCCCGGTTCGTTGGATCGGCAGCACAGATTGAGTACGTTGGCACGTTTCAATCCGAGGCGGCTTTCCTGGGCTATATGGCCCGCCTCAACTACGATTTCAACAACAAATACCTGCTGACCCTCTCCGCCCGCTACGATGGTTCTTCCCGTTTTGGCAGCGAAAACCGCTATGGCTTTTTCCCTGCCCTCTCAGCGGGATGGGTCGTTTCACAGGAGGATTTTTTAAAAATACAGCAGCTTGATTTCCTGAAACTCAGGGCCAGCATTGGCCTGGCCGGCAATGCCAATATAAACGACTTTGCGGCACGGGGCCTAGTTAATTTCAACCCCGAATATGCAGGGGAGCCAGGGTTTGTCATCCAGTCCATCGAGAATGACGGGCTGGGTTGGGAGAAAAACCTCCAGTGGGACGCCGGCCTGGAGTTCAGCCTCTGGAACGGCCGGGTGAACGGCTCGGTCGAGTATTTCATCAAGGAAACCAGCGACCTGCTGCTGGAAAAACCGGTGCCCGCCACCAACGGCATCAGTGTGCTCACCTCGAACGTGGGCAAAGTGCGCAACCAGGGCCTCGAATTTTTCCTGGATCTCGGCCTGCTGAAAGGAGATTTCAACTGGAACCTGCAACTGAACGGTGCCACCCTGAAAAACGAAGTGCTACAACTTGCCGACCAGGATGGCGATGGGCAGGACGACGACATCATCCTGAATGGCCGTTCGCTGTTCAGGCCGGGCGAATCCGCCGGCTCCTTTTATCTGGTGGAATATGCCGGTGTTAACCCAAACAACGGCGATGCGCTTTTTTATGACATAGGAGGGAACATCGTGGCCAATGATGCCTCCGATGCCAACCGGAAGGTCGTGGGGCGATCCATCCCCATCTTCACCGGCGGTTTTACCAATGTTTTTCAGTATAAAAATTTCGACCTCACGGCTTTTTTCCATTTTAAAACAGGCCATAAAATCTATATGGAGGACAGCAACATGGAGCAGAACGGCACCTGGGGCGACAACCAAAACCGCAACCAGCTTGACTACTGGACGCCAACCCATACCGAGACCGACGTGCCGCAGCCCAGATTGTATGTCGGAAACGGCACCCATCAGTCCACCCGCTACCTCGACAGCGGGGATTTCCTGCGCCTGCAAAACCTGCGGCTGGGCTATACTTTCTGCATGGACACTGCTAAACCGATGCGGCTGAATGTGTTTGCCGCCGCCCAAAACCTGTTGACCTTTACAAAATTCAGGGGCCTCGATCCCGACAGCGAGTTCTACCCGGCGGAAAGTGCCGGGCTTGGCGCTGTGCGCTACAACCTGCCCGCCGCCAGGACTTATACACTGGGATTTAGCCTTGATTTTTAAACACTACACAATGAATAACCCAACCTTCCCCTTCCTCTGCTTCCTGATGGGCTGCATCCTATTTTCCTGCAACGGTTTTTTGGATGATCCACAGCCAACAGACCAACTGCCCATTACCCAGGTTTTTGAAACAGGTTCGGATTTGGAGGCTGCCCTGGTCGGCGCTTATGATCTAATCCAGGATGGCGATGCGATGGGCGGCCTCATCCCCGCCTTACCTGATTTGATGGCGTACAATGCAAAAGGTTGGTTCGAAGAGGTTTCAACCCTCCAAATGGAGCCTACCTACTGGGTAACAGAAAATCTTTGGACACAATGCTATAGAGCCATCAATCAAGTGAACGCCATCCTGCAGGCGTTGCCAGATGTGGTGGTTCAGGATGCCGCATTCCGGGAGGAAGATGCCCATCGCATAGAGGGCGAGGCCCGGTTCATACGGGGCGTACTGTATTTTGAATTGGTGCGGCTGTATGCCCTGCCCTATGGCGATGGTTTTTTGGAAAAACCGGGCGTACCACTGATGCTTGAACCTGTTTTGGCGAAACAGGATATTGGCTTTCCCGCCAGGGCCACCGTCGGCAAGGTGTACGGGCAAGTTTTACAGGATTTGGAAAAAGCGAAGGATTTGTTGCCCGAGACAAATGCCAGGGGACGGGCTACCCAATTTGCTGCAATGGCCTATCTCGCCAGGCTGGCTTTTCAACAAAGGGACTATGAAAAAGCGGCCAGCCTGGCGGGCGACATTCTGGCACGGGAAGATTTGTTCCAATTGACGGAAACACCGCAGGATTTTTTCATCCAGGAAGGTTCGATGGAGGAAATTTGGGTCATTGTCGGTTCGGGTGAAAGCGATCCCATCGTTGGGGGCTTGTCCTCCGTTTACAACGATGCACCGGAAACTGCCGGCATCACGGATGACCTGAAAGAAAATGGCTATGCCGCATTGCTAACGGAAGATCAGCGGCAGGGCATACAAAACGCAGGCTATCAGTTTGTTGATTTGCGCTGCGATCCCGCCAATTTGTATTCAGGGGGAAATCTGCTGGTATTGGGCGACACCGCCCGCTGCAATAAATACGAGAACAGTTGGCTGCCGGGGGAAGACGATGCCCCGACCGTCCGCCTGGCCGAAATGATGCTGATGCGGGCGGAGGCGCTGGCACGCACCCAAGGCATCAATGCAGAAAGTATAGACCTTATAAATAAAATCCGGCGGCGATCCATGCGGGTACTCGATGAAAATGGTGTACTGGTGCCGGTAAGCGATTCCCTCATTTCATTTAAGGCAGCGGACTTTATAGATATGGAAGCCCTCTGCGAAGCCATCATCCGGGAGCGCCGGGTGGAGCTGGCTTTTGATGGAAATTACTTCCACGATTTGATGCGCCTGCAGCGGGAGGTACTGAATAATGGCAAAGTCTATTCTTACCAGGATAATAAACTGCGGCTGCCCATCCCGCAGCGGGAGGTTGATGCCAATCCTAATTTGGAGCAAAATCCGTGAGGGGCGGCCATGTGCTATTGGTTTTGCAATAGCCGCAACAGGTACTCCCCATAGCCGCTCTTAATATACTTCTGCCCGAGGCGCTCCAGTTGGGCGTCGTCAATGAAGCCCATTTCCCAGGCCACTTCCTCTATGCAGCCGATTTTCAAGCCCTGCCGCTCTTCGATCACTTGGATGAACTGGCCAGCCTGCAGCAAGGAGGCATGGGTGCCTGTGTCGAGCCAGGCAACGCCCCGGCCGAGCACTCCCACACTGAGCTTGCCCATTTCCAGGTAAATGCGGTTCACGTCGGTGATTTCGTACTCGCCACGGGGGCTGGGCTTCAGGTTTTTGGCAATGTCCACTACCTGGTTGTCATAGAAATAAAGGCCGGGCACGGCGTAGTTGGATTTAGGCTTTTGCGGCTTTTCCTCGATGGAGATAGCCTTTTGGTTTTTGTCAAATTCCACCACACCATAGCGTTCGGGATCGGCCACCTGGTAGGCGAAGATAACGCCACCGTCGGGGTCAAAACTTGACTGCAAAAGTTCAGGCAAGCCTGCGCCGTAGAAGATGTTATCGCCCAGGATGAGGGCGGCCGCATCGCCGTCAATGAATTTTTCGCCCAGGACGAAGGCTTGGGCAAGGCCATTAGGCTCGTATTGCGGAATGTAGGAAAAATTGCAGCCGATTTCGCTGCCATCACCCAACAGCTTTTCAAAATGCGGCAGGTCGTAGGGCGTGGAGATGACGAGGATGTCCTTGATGCCCGCCTGCATGAGGGTGGACAGGGGGTAGTAGATCATCGGTTTGTCGTAAACAGGCATAAGTTGCTTGCTAACGGCGAGGGTCAAAGGGTAAAGGCGGGTACCGAGGCCGCCGGCGAGAATGATTCCTTTCATTTCAGTTGGCAGTTGCAGTTGCGGTTGGCAGTCAACACCGGGCAAGATAGGAAGCCCCTGTTCGCTGCCAACTGCTACGTGGTTTTAACAGGACACCTCCTGCTTCATCAGCAGGCGGCGGATGCGCAGTACGAGTTCGTCTGGTTTGTACGGGGCTATGATAAAATCGTTGCCGCCAAGGCGGAGGGATTCCAGCAATAATCTATCATCGGCGAGGTCGGCAGCGACCAGGATGGGGATCCATCCGTCCACTTCCTTTTTCAAATATTGAATGACATCCAGCCCTTCGTAGTCCGGCATTTGCAAATCTACAATGACCAGTTCCGGGGCTTGTTTTTTGATGACTTCTATGGATTGTCGTGCATCGTTCGCTACAAGTAACCGCCAGCCTTGTTTGCGGAAGCGGTATTCGAGCGAGGTGAGCAGGGTGTCTTCGGCGGTGCAGAGGAGGATGGTCATTGGTCAGCTTGAGTTTTGTCTATTAGTTGTTGTGCCCATGCGGCGAAGCGGGGGCATTTTTGGAGGATGGTTTCGATGCCGATTTCGAGGGCCATTATGATGCCGTCCGAATCTTTCTCAAAAGTTGGATCAATAGCTACCAACCTTTTTGAAGGCGCACCATTAGCTGTTGAATTAATATCTTCAGGGTTGTCAAATTTGGTGATGATCTCGTTTGCTTCTTCGCAGGATGTCTTATCAAAATACTTCTCAAAGCCTTTGTTTGAGGCAAAAAGCAAAGCTTCAAACTCATGTTTTTGGATATAAGGCAAAAAACGTTCGTCGTTGATTTGCCCTGCCATTGCTTCTTCCAAACAATCAATGATAGCATCGCTGCCGATCATTTCAAAGCATTCCTCACTTTTTGGGAAGTATTTTTTAGGTAGCCTGAAAAAGTCCACAAAAGTAGAAACCACCACCTCTTTTTCACTTTTCAATATACGGTGTACATCGTTCTTTAAATGCACATAATTTACAAAACCACCTTTTTGCCCTGCACTCGTCTTGATTCTAATAGGCCGGACGTCAAAAATTTGAAACCGCAACAAATAAGGGCCGAGCACGTCCTTGACGAACGCTTCTTCCGTTTCGCCCTCTACGATGATAATCAAGCGTTTCATGGGCGGCCTCCTATTACGTTTTTCTCCCAAATTTCGCCCAGCGAATAGTCTTCAAGCCAGATTCCAAGTTCATCGCTGTTATGCCGTTTAAAAGTTGACTGGCCATCTTCCCAGTCCACCGTGATAATATCCTCAGGTTCAAAGATGTCCACCAGGTTTGGAGCCTGGGTGGCTATGATGATCTGCGTTTTGTGGGCTGCTTTTTTCATCAATGCTGCCAGCTTTGTTATTGCGGCAGGGTGCAGGCCAAGTTCGGGTTCGTCAATGATAATGAGCTTGGGTGGATCGGGTTGGAGCAAAATTGTAGTTAGAGCAATAAACCTAAGTGTCCCATCCGAAAGGTGAGACGCATTAAAGGGATATTCTTGATCATGGCCAAACCATTTTAATCTAATATATTGCTCATTTAATGCTTCTGGAACAAGTACAAACTCTTTAAAAAAAGGAAAAACCGATCTTACAGTTGCCTCAATCAAAGAAAAGGTTTTTGGAAATTTTTCTTTCAAAAAATATAAATAGGAAGGAAGGTTGCTACCGTTAGCACTTAAATAAGCATTGAAATCAATGTTTGATGTTTCCCTTAAAAATCCAAACCTATTTGTGTATATAAAATGATAAATATCTGGTTGATAATCAGACAATTCGTCCAATATTAAATGTGATTCCTTTTTGTTCTTTATTTCTTCATTCAGCTTTTTACCATTTTTATTGATTTTGATCTTTTCTGTTTCAAAGTAAAAATCATCTTGCGTATCAGGCTTTAATTTAAAATAGTAATAAGAACCATTTTCGAAGTATAAATCTCCACTTAAAAAATCTGATTTTTTATAACCATAATGAAGAATTTGATTTGGCCCCCCTTCTTCTCTAACATATCCGTGAAGATTACTTTTAGGTAAGGCTTTCCATAATTTAAAAAACCCAATCAAATTGCTCTTCCCCGATCCGTTCGCCCCAATAAGAATATTCAGCGGCCGTAGTTCCAAATCCAGGTGCCGGATAGACTTGAAATTATCTATGACAATTCGATTTATCATGTAAAATTTTTAACCTCCCAAAAGTAATTCATTGATTTTCAACCAGAAAGATTAATACGCTGCCAACTTACGGATTTGTTCCCTGAACCGCTCCACGGGCATGTAATTCTTCTCCAATGGAATAGCAAAGGGGATTGGCGTGTCCAGGCCCGCCGCCCGCAGCACGGGTGCATCCAGGTGTTCAAAAAGGTGCTCGGCAATCCAGGCAGACAGTTCGCCGCCGATGCCGCCCACCATGGTGTCTTCGTGCAGCAAGATGGCACGGTTGGTCTTTTTTACCGTTTCGGCAATGGCCTCATAGTCGAGCGGGAGCAGGGTGCGCAGGTCGAGGATGTCCGCGTCTATGCCTTCTTCTTCGCACACTTTCAGCGCCCAATGGACGCCCATTCCGTAGGTGATCACGCTCAACTGGCTGCCTGTGCGGGCCAGCCTTGCCTTTCCTATTTCAACCGTGTAATAATCATCGGGTACTGCTTCCGTGAGGCTGCGGTAAAGGGCTTTGTGCTCAAAAAACAAAACCGGGTTCGGGTCTTCAAAAGCGGCCAACAGCAAGCCTTTTGCGTCATGCGGCGTGGCAGGATAGACCACTTTCAGGCCGGGCGTATGAGCGAACCACGCCTCGTTGCTTTGCGAATGGAACGGCCCTGCGCCCACGCCACCGCCCGCCGGCATCCGCACCACCACATCGGCATTGACGCCCCAGCGGTAGTGCAGTTTGGCGAGGTTGTTCACGATTTGGTTGAAAGCGCAGGTGACGAAATCGGCGAACTGCATTTCCACCATGGACTTGTAACCTTTTAGGCTGAGCCCGAGTGCCGTGCCGATGATGGCGCTTTCGCAAATGGGCGTATTGCGCACCCGCCCCCTGCCGAATTCCTCCACAAAGCCCTGGGTTATTTTGAAAACGCCGCCGTATTCGGCGATGTCCTGGCCCATTAGCACGAGCTTGTCGTGCTGTTGCATAGCCTGTCGGAGCCCATCTGAAATGGCATCAATAAAACGCTTTTCCGACGATGGGGCGTGGACGGTGGACGGTGGACGGTGGACGGGTGTAGGCGCGTACACGTCAGCAAGTTCCTCCGCCGTGTCCGGCTCAATTTCGGGTTCTTTGGAAACGGCCTGCCAGGATTTGTCAATCTCAGCTTTGATTTCTTTGCGGATGGCAGCTATTTTTTCTTCTGATAAAATCCCTTCTTCCAACAGGTAGCTTTCATATTGCTTCACGGGGTCTTTGGCGCCCCATTCTTCCAGCAGTTCTTTGGGCACATATTTTACCCCGGAGGCTTCCTCGTGGCCCCTCATGCGGAAAGTCTTGCACTCCACCAGGACAGGGTGCGGGTTTTCCCGCATTTCTTCAGCTATTTTGGAGAGGCTGTTGTAAACTTCGAGGATATTGTTGCCATCCAGGATGACGCTCCTCATGCCGTATCCCTTGCCCTTGTCGGCGATATGTTCGCAGCGGAACTGCTCGTTGGTGGGGGTGGAGAGGCCGTAGCCGTTGTTTTCCACCAAAAAAATAACGGGCAAGTCCCAGACGGCGGCCACGTTGAGCGCCTCGTGGAAGTCGCCTTCGCTGGTGCCGCCCTCACCGGAAAAGGCGAGGGAAACCCTGCCTTCGCCACTTAGTTTGTGGGCAAGGGCTGACCCGTCGGCCAGTGCCAGTTGCGGCCCCAGGTGGCTTATCATGCCAACGATGCCGTATTCCAGGGTTCCAAAGTGGAATGAGCGCTCACGGCCTTTGGAAAAGCCGTTTTTCTTTCCTTGCCATTGGGAAAAAAGTCGTTGCAAGGGTACTTCCCGTACCGTAAACACGCCGAGGTTTCGGTGCAGCGTGTAAACGAGTTCATCCGGCAAGAGGGCACTGGTGGCGCCCACTGCAATGGCTTCCTGGCCGATGCCGGAAAACCATTTCGACACCTGCCCCTGCCGGAGCAGGATGAGCATTTTTTCCTCGATCATCCTCGGCGTGAGGATGCGGCGGTACAGGGTCAGGAGGGTTTCATCATCCAGGTGTTCCCGCTGGAAATTGATTTTATAGGTGGGCACTGTGACCATATTTTTACTGGTTTAAAAAAAACGGCGCAAAGATAGGGGAAAATGGACGGAGAAGGAGAGAATTAGAGCATGCCGCCCGTTATCTTCTAAGAGCAGATGGCTATCCTGGATACATTCCTGGCAAATTTTGATTGTTTCACTTGGCGGGGAGGATGGGGCCTAGAGGACTGCATCACCGCAATCCGTAATAGCCAGTAATTTTTGGGTTAACCTTGCGCCACTATTTCACCAAAACGCCTTCCTCCACTTTTTCGTCAGAGTCCACCCAGCCGTCCAGCAGGTTGATGATGCGGGAGCCGTAGAGCGCATTTTTCTCGGAATGGGTCACCTGGATGATCGTTACCCCTTCCCCGTGCAGTTTTTTGAACAAATCCATGATCATCTCGCCCTGCGAAGTGTGGAGGTTGCCGGTCGGCTCGTCGGCCAGCAGGAGTTTGGGCTTGGAGATGATGGCCCGCGCCACACCGACCAATTGCTGCTGCCCACCGGATAGCTGGCTGGGGAAGAGGTCTTTTTTCGCCACGATGTTGAAGCGGTCCAGGATGTCGGCCACCATGCTCTTGCGCTCCGAACCCTTCACTTTGCGGTAGAGCAGGGGCGTTTCGATGTTTTCATAAACCGTAAGCTCGTCGATGAGGTGGTAGGCCTGGAAGACAAAGCCCATGTAGTGTTTGTGGAGTTCGTTGCGCTTGCGCTCGTTGAATTTGTGGACGGGCTCATCGAAGAAGTGGTACTCGCCGCCGGAAGGTTCTTCGAGCATCCCGACGATGTTCAACAAGGTGGACTTACCTGCCCCGCTCGGCCCCATGATGGTGACGAACTCGCCCTCCTTGATTTCGAGGTTGATGTTTTTGAGGACAAAAGTTTTGTTCAAACCATTTTTGTAAAACCTTTCAATGCCTTTTAAGACGATCATGCGAAATGGGTTATTGAGTTATTGTAGTTAAGTAGCTATTTGAAATTGTCCGGGTTCGTTTGCTATCGGTTTAGGCACCTGATTATCCGGGTGTTTGTTAAAATTTTTCGTTCTTCGACAAATCCTGTGCAGTAAGGAAACCGTTAAAACGGTTTAGCATATAACCGCTTTAACGGATGACCACAAGATTTGTCAAAGGACGAATTTTTTAAAAACCAAAGCAACCAAAGTAATTTCAATGACGTGCTTATTGGGTTGCCGGGTTATACTTTCGCCGATTGGTAGGACAATGGGTGTGCCAGCGTACTAAGTAATTGTTTTTCAGTGTTTTACCTTAAAAAGTAATTAAAAAATTTGTGCGTAGTTGAACGCAATGTGTCCAAATTCGGACGATCGCTGCTGCATTTCAGTGCTTTAAGCCCGGCCGCATTGGAGAACCTGCCTTGCCCCCAAACTGCCGGGCCAAGGCCAGCCGAACTAAAAAAGACCATTGCTTTGTCCTTTGGCTGCCTTGGCCGTAATTTCGCAGAAAAATATTAAAGCCATGAAAAAAAACATTCTCTTTTTAAGCATTGCAGCTCTATTGGCAGCCTGCCAACCCAGGGAACAGGCCGCCCAGCAGCAGATCAGGGAAGAAATTGCAGCACTTGAAAAACAGATCATCGAAGCGGAAGATGCTGGCAAGAAACCCGATGCCGCTGTGGAATTGGTGGAAAAAACCCTTCAATATGCCAAACAATATCCCCAGGACACCCTGACGCCCAACTTGTTGTTCAAAGCGGCAGATGTGGCCAGGGGTGCCAAAGAATATGGCAAGGCGATTCAACTTTGGGGGCAGGTTTGGCGTAAGTATGAAACCCACCCCCAAGCACCGATGGCACTCTTTCTGCAAGGGTTTACCTTCGACAGCGACCTGCGGAAAGCCAGTATGGCCAAAAAATACTATTCCCAGTTCCTGCAAAAATACCCCAACGATCCGCTGGCCGATCAAGTAAAGCAACTCTTGTCGGTCGTGGATGAGAACCCGGAAGATCTGGTGAAAAAGTTTGAGACAGAGTGAAGGGATGTTCGAAGTCGTTTGAAGGTGGTTCGAAATGGTGAAGCCCCAACAACTTTCAAATAACCTCCAACAATTTCAAACAACTTGAATTTTAAATCAACACAGCCATCATGAAGCTATTATTGTCCATTTCCTTGACGTTTTTTACTGCCTTCCAACTCGTTGCCCAGGGCATCGAATTTTTCCACGGCACCCTGAAGGAAGCCCTGGAAGAAGCTGATAAGCTCGGCAAGCCCATCTTTGTGGACGCCTACGCCAAATGGTGCGGCCCCTGCAAGCGCATGGCCGCCACGACCTTTAAGGATGAAAGCGTGGGCGAATTTTTCAACAAGAATTTCATCAACATGAAAATAGACATGGAAGAGGGCGAAGGGCTTACCTTCCGCAAAAAATACCCCGTCAGTGCTTTCCCAACGTTATTTTTCATCGACGGAAAAGGCGAGATCATCCACAAGGTGGTTGGTGGCCAAACGGTGGAAGGCATTCTGCAGGTGGGCGGTTTTGCACTCGGCAAAGTGGACTACAGCAGGGAATACGCTGCCGAATACGAAAAGGGCAACCGGGAGCCTGAACTGATTTTCAACTATGTGAAATCCCTCAACAAATCCCACAAGCCCAGCCTTGGCATCTCCAACGAGTACCTCCGCTCGCAGGAAGACTTGACCACGGAGTTCAACCTTCGCTTCATACACGAGGCTGCCGTAGAGGCTGATTCCCGCATCTTTGGGCTGTTGATAAAATACCAAAAGGAAATTGGCATGTTGGTCGGGCTGGACGGGCTGAAAGAACGCATCGCCCTGGCCTGCGAAAATACGGCGGACAAGGCCATCGAATTCCAATCCATTGAACTGTTGGAAGAGGCCGAAGCCAAAATGAAGGCCCACTACCCGGAGCGGGCCGATGCCTTCGCCGCCAAATCCGACATGGCATTCTACAAAGCCGCCAAAGACGCCAAAAACTACGGTAAGGCCTGTAACGACTACGCCAAAACCGCCAATGGAGACCCGAAGGAACTTCATAAAATGGCCGACGAAATTGCCACCAACTTTGGCACCGACGACAAGTGCATGAAGCTGGCCGAGAAATATGCCAAGGAAGCTGCCCAAAACGGCAAGCGCTACGAGTATTACCTGACCTACGCCAACATCCTGATGGCGAACGGCAAGAAAAAGCAGGCGGTGGAAGCAGCCAACGATGCCCTTGATTTGGCCAAGGCAGTAGGCCCGCCCGCCGAGCAGGAAGTGCAAATGTTTATCAAAAGGCTGGAAAGCTAATAAATGGTCGAATAGCTAAATGGCTGAATGGTTTGCACCATGTAGCCAAATATCCATTCAACCATTCAACCATTTATCAACATGAAAAAATTAATCATCCTACTATCCTTTCTCTTTTTGATGGGGAACAATTCCTTCTCCCAAAGCGGCATACAATTTACCGAAGGCACCTGGAAAGAACTACTGGCAAAGGCTGAAAAAGAAAACAAGCTTATCTTCATGGATGCCTACGCCGAATGGTGCGGGCCTTGCAAGAAAATGTCGAAAGAGGTTTTCACCCAGCAAGCCGTGGGCGAGTATTTCAACAAGCAATTTATCAACGTGAAAATGGACATGGAAAAAGGCGAGGGCATCGGCCTGGCCGGCAACTTCGGCATCATGGCCTACCCTACGCTGCTCTTTATTGATAAAAAAGGCGATGTCGTTCACCGGGCTGTCGGCTACCACACCACCGACCTGCTCCTCGAACTTGGCGCTTCGGCACTCGACCCCGACAAGAACATCAGCGCCATCCAGGCAAAGTACGACCAGGGCGACCGCAGTCCCGGTTTGTTGAAAAACCTCGCCTTCGCTAAATACGACGCCATGGACGGCACCTACGGCGAAACGGCAGCCGAATACCTGGCCACCCAGCAGGACTGGGGCACCGACGAGAACATGGACTTCATCATGCGCATGACCGACGACCTGGATTCGGATATGGCCCAGCATTTAATGAAAAACAAGCCGGCCTACGAAAAGAAATACGGCCCCTTCGCCGTGTCCGGCAAAGTGGAAGAGCTGGTGCAGAACAAAATCAACCATGCCGAGACGGAAGCCGATTTGAGGGGCGTGGAAAAACTCTATGCCGACCTCTATCCCGACAAGGCAGAAAACATGGCGGGCCGCCTGAAAATGGGCTTCTATGCCCAACGGGAGGATTGGGGGGAATTTGCCGGGGCCGCCAATGCCTATTATGCGAAGTTCCCCGCAGAAGACTGGAGCGAGTTGAACGAGGCTGCCTGGCTGTTTTATCAAGTAGTAGAAAACAAAAAAGATTTAAAGACTGCCGTGCAATGGTCAAAGAAGTCCATCAAGATGGACAAGAATTTTTACAATACCGATACCCTGGCGTCGCTTTATTATAAATTGGGCAAAAAAGGCAAGGCGCTCAAAACCGCCAATCAGGCCATCGCCCTGGCCAAAGAAAGCGGGGACGATTATTCGGAGACGCAGGCGCTGATTCAGAAGATAAAGGCATTGTAAAGGCTGCCTGTCTTTTTTCTCAAAAGGCCGATTGGATGCAGTATCCGGTCGGCCTTTTGTATTGGCCCTGCACCAGGGTTCGGGTTAAATGCAAGCCTGTCCAAGGTATTGAACAAGGTTAGGCCTTCGTATTTTTTGCGCCTCTTTTTCAGATGACTCCGGTTTGAACGAATTGTTCAATTTAGCTGCGCATTCGCAAAGAGACTAAAAAAACCACCCAAAAGGTGAAAACAATTTAATATTTAGCACTTATCAAAATCAGGTTTTTATAAAACTAATCAGTGTCAAATTGATAACTTATTTTACCATAAAATTTTGAAAATCATTGTTTTATATTCAAAAACTCCTTCATTGAAAGGATCGGGCACAGAAAGCAAAAACTAACTTGGCCGCTTCGAAATTCATCGTACATTAGTCGCCTGACCATGCGAATGGCACAAAAACACATGAACCCAATATGGATAGATGAGACCCCTCATTTACGTTTGTTTATTTGTCGTGTTTTATATAAACCTGACAGGTCAAACTAGCGACACTACGACATTCACCCTGGACGAAGTCCTTGTAACTGCCTACAGGCACAAGCCCCTCCAGCGGACGCCGCTCAATACGGTCTCCCTGAAAATGGACAGCCTTTCGCAGCAAGGTAACTTCAACGTCACGGATGCCATCGCCAAAACACCCGGCGTCACCATGCTTTCTACCGGCGTGGCCATTTCAAAACCCGTCATCCGCGGGTTGTTCGGCAACCGGGTGCTGTGCCTGCTCTCCGGGCTGAAATTCGACAACCAGCAATGGCAGGAAGAGCACGGCCTGGGGCTGTCGGACATCGGGCTGTCGAAAGTCGAAATCATCAAAGGCCCACTTTCCGTACTGTACGGTTCTGAGGCCACGGGGGGCGTCATCAACCTGATCGGGGAAACAGGGCCCCTGCCAGGGCAGCGGAGAGGCGATGTGGCTTTTAAACTGAACTCCAACACATTGGGCGGGATGCTGCAGGGCGGGTACCAGGTACATAACGGCAAGCAGTGGTTTGGGATAAGGGCAGCCATTGAAAACAACGCTGACTATTCAGATGGCAACAACCAAAGAGTTTTGAACAGCCGCTTCGATGGGTATTATGTTAATGCGGCCTTCGGTTTTACCAAAAAAAACTGGATTTCCACAAACCGGCTCTCCAGTTCTTTCAACCGCTTCGGTTTTATCTTCAACGACGCCTACGAGTTCATCGAGCCCGACAACCGCTGGAGCCGTTCGCTTTCCACCAATCCGGATCACCTGGTGCTGCTGAACATCCTTTCTTCCGAAAATAAGTTCATCCAAAAAGATGAGTCCATTTTGCACCTCGACCTCGGCATCCAGTCCAACGAGCGGATGGAAAACGAAGGTGGCGGCGCTATCAGCCTCAACATGCACCTCCTGACTTTTCAATATTTGCTCAAGTGGGAAAAAGAGGTGAACCAAAAGACGAAGGTCATCCTTTCCAACCTTGGTTCCATTGAGAAAAACAACAATTATGGTTCGAGGAAAATAGTGCCCGATGCCTGGCTGCAGGAAAGCAACCTTTCTGTCAATGTGGAATACGATATCACCGACAAACTGGTGTTTGAAAATGGGGTAGGGATTGGCGAGAAATGGATAAAAACACTGGCAACGCCAATGGTAAACGATGAAGGAAAAGAAGCCGGGCCTTTCTCCAAGTTCAGCCCTTATTTCAACGTACTTTCCGGGATGAGCTACTTCCCGTCCAGGCCTTTCAACATAAAATTCAACGTGGCCACAGGGGTCAGAATCCCCAACTTGGCCGAGCTGTCGTCCGACGGGCTGCACGAAGGGATTTTTACCTACGAAATCGGCGACAAGGACTTGAAAAACGAGCAAAACCTATGTTTCAACTTTCACGCAGCCTACACAGGTGAATTCCTCGAAGTTTGGGCGAGCGCTTTTTACAATTATTTTACGCACTACGTTTACTTGGCGCCCATGCCCGAAGAATGGTTCGGGTTTCCCATTTACCGCTATAAGCAGCAGGACGCACGACAGTATGGCGCCGAGGCCGGCATAACAATCAAGCCTGTGAAGGCCCTTGCCATCGGGGCTGCCTGGTCGGGCATGAACAGCAAAACAGCAGATGGAAATTATACGCCGTTCACTCCGCCCCATAAGATCACACCCAAAATTTCCTATCATATAGCCGCAGAAAAGCTACCAAAGTTGGCGGTGTGGACGGAATTTGATTTTAATTTTAAACAAAATCATGTCGCCCCCGATGAAATAGCAACGCCCGCATATCATTTATGGAACGCAGGCATATCGGCCAATTTCAACCTTGGAAAAAACAAAACGGAAATTTCTTTGACTGGAAACAACCTGTTGAACGAAGCCTACTACGACCACCTTTCGAGGTTTAAATATTTCGGGTTGCTGAATATTGGCAGGAATATTACCCTGCAGACGAAAATTAAATTTTAACCAAATTTCTAACGTGCTTTATGGTAAAGTTCAAATCTCTTGTGATCATTTTGTTTTTGGGAGCTATCGCTCTTGCTACAATCACCTCCTGCGAGAAGGATGAAGGAAAATTGCCTGACATCAGCTTTAAGACTGGCGGAAGCTACGTCTCCGCCGATACCACCCTGCCCATCGGCAGCACCGTCACCATGGGCATAGATGCCGCCAAGACCGAAGATAAAGATGTGCTCAAGCGCTTCAATATCTCAAAATCCATCAACGGCGGCACGGCAGAGTCCGTTTTTGACAAAGATTTGTCCGGTTCGGAGGGCGATAATTACAGCTACGATTTCACGACCACCCTGGACTCTGTGGCCAATCAGGTCAACCGCTACACGTTCACCGTTACCAACCGGGATGGGTTGACGAACCAGGTTTCGTTGAGCATTACGTTGCAGTAAGGGAAACCTCTCACTCGCTCCGCAAACTCACCACTGGATTTGTCCGGGCTGCCCAGAAGGTCTGCGACACCACCGTCGCCAGGCCCAGCAGCAGCAGGATGCCAATGCCCGAGCCTATTATCCACGGGCTGACTGTGATGCGCAGCAGGAAGTTGTTCAGCCAGAGGTTTGCAACAAAAAGGGTGATGGGAACGGCAATGGCGATGGAGATGCCCAGCAGCAGCAGAAAACCTTTTGACAATTGCCAGACGATATTCCCCTCGCTGGCGCCCAGCACTTTGCGGATACCGACTTCTTTTACCTTTCCTTCCACTGTGTAGATGACCATGCCGAGCAGCCCAAGGCAGGCAATGATGATAGTCAGGAAGCCCACAAACCCAATGATGCTGGAACCCATGCGGAAAAACTTGGACATGAAGTACACCCGCTCATCAAGGAAAAAAGCCGTCCAGGAAACATCCGGGGAGATTTCATCCCATACCTTGTGGATGGCGGCTACGGTTTCCTGCGTATGGTTGGCGCTGAGGCGGATGTTGGCATTGTAGGCCGCACTGTTTTTGCTGCGCAATCCAAAAGGTTGAATTGGTGAAAACCAGATATTGTCGTGGTGGAAATCCTTCGCCACACCGATAACTACCAACGAGGTAGTGTCCACCTTGATAGGTTGCCCGACCGCATCGCTGGGCAAAGCGTAGCCCATGCGTTTGACGGCGGTTTCGTTGAGGATGATAAACTGTTCGCCCTGTGAGTTGGCGTTGTCAGGAAAATTTTTTCCGGCCACCAACTCCATGCCCATATTGTCCAGGAAGTTGCGGCTGATATAGTTTTGGAACAGCTGCATGGAGTCTTGTTGGTTGTTGAAATACGCCATTTCGTCATTGTTTTCCCCGGTCAGCATCACCACGCTGGAAAACGAGACAGCTTCCACGCCCTTTATCTGCGATACTTTTTGGGAAAACACATCGTAGTCGGTGCCTTGCAAACGTACGTTTAGCACGTCTTTGATATTTTGCCCCAAATCAGCTTTCAGCACATGGTTTTGTTGTTTCAACACAATAATAACGGCCAGGATGAAAACCAGTGAAAGTGCAAATTGCACGGTGATCAGCGCCTTGCGGATGCCGATCCGGGAGAAGAGTTTAATATTGGTCAACTGCTGAATGGCTTGCAAAGGCTCGTAAGCAGATATGTTGAAAGCAGGAAAGAGGCCTGCCACTACGCCTACCAGGAGGCTAAAACCAAAGAAAATCAGGTAATTAGACCAGGATTTATCCAGCACAAAAATGGTTGACACAAAGGGATCGAGGGCAAAGAAGGCCGGAATCAAAAACTCCAACAGGCAAACGGCCACGCCAAAAGCCAACAACGAGATGAGCATCGCCTCGCCCAGGAATTGCAGCACGATGTCCTGTTTGCGGGCACCAATCACCTTGCGCACGCCGATCTCCTTTGCCCGTTTGATGGAGCGGGCCACAGAGAGGTTCATGTAGTTGAAACAGGCCGACAGGATGATGATCAGGCCCAGTGCCAGGAGGAAATACAGCACAATGTGCGGCGTACCAGTGCCTATCTCGTTGCTCAAATCACGGCTCGGCATAACATCGCCCAGGGCCTGGGACTCGAACAGGAAATTCTCTTTTTCGTTGCGGTCGCTGTAGGCCAGGGCCTGTTCTGCCAGGGCCTGGTCGAGCATGGCTCGGTTGGCCTTTTTAGCCAGCAACAAGTAGGTGTGGCCCCGCCAGATTTCGTCAAAGCCATGTATTCCGACTTTTTCCTGTTCTGCTTTGGTAAAGGAAGAAATAGAAGGGTAGGACATCAGGAAGTCGAACCGGATGTGCGAGCGGTGGGGCGGATCGGGAATGATGCCAGTGATGAGGAAATCGCCCAATTCAGCGAGTTGTACCGTGGTGCCCAACGCTTCGGATTCCGGAAAAAGCCTTTTGGCAGTCGTTTCAGTCAGCACGATGGATCTGGGCTGCGTGAGTGCAGTGGCCTGTTCACCTGCTACCCAGCCGAAGCTGAACACTTCCAGGAATGCCTGTTCGACCGCAAAGCCCCGGCCTTCGGAAGGGTAGGTTTTACCGTTTATTTTGAAATCTCCTCCCAATTGTACGACATGGGTGGCCTGTTCGATGAAGGGATAGTTTTCCTTCAGCGGATCCAGCAGGGAGAGCGGTGCCGTGGCATAATGGGCCGTTTTGAGCGGCATATTTTTTTCTGCCTTGTCGGAAATAACCCGGTAAATCCGATCCCCATTTTTATGAAACTTGTCGTAGCCATATTGATCCCGCAGGGCCATGATCACCAGCATACAGACGGACATGCTGGTGGCCAGCCCGAAGATGTTGAGCGCCGAGAAAAGTTTATGCTTGTGCAGTTGGCGGAAGGCTATTTTTAGATAGTTGTTGAACATACCGATGCTTTTGGGCAACTGGTTCAATGGATGTGCCAAGCTGGAAAAAACATTGAAAACCAACGGGTTAGGAAGATAGGCAAAAAGCCCGCTACCACCGGAGTGTCCGTTTGCGGGTACTGGGTGTCCGGGAACGGACAGTGGGTTGGCCCGTATTCGTTTGTGCCCGGCTTAGGAGATGCTATTAATCAAAGCGGTATATAGCGGAGAACAGGCAGCAGTACAAAACTTACCATTAAAAAAGGCCGCCGGTTCATTACCGGCGGCCTTTTGTGTTTATTGCTAAACATCAGTCATCACTGCACCAATTCATACTTGAACTGCACCCTTTCAAAAATGGGCGCATCAATCTCCGGGTCAATGTTCTTCAGGTAAATATCCACATCGCTCGTGTCGCTTTCATCCTTTTTGTTGCTATCAAAGAGGACTTTGATCCAGCCTTTTCCACCTGGCTGCACGACGCTTGGGGCAAATTCGTAGGTCGTGCATTCGCATACGCTGATGAGGTCAATGTCCAATGCTACATCACCGACGTTGGTATAGTTGAAAGTGTGTTCTTTGATCTCCCCTTTTTTCACCTTGCCCATATCGTAAATACGCTCGTCGAACTGCATAATGGGCAGGCCCTTCAAGTCTTTTTTACCATACAAAGAAGAGAGCGGGTGGATTTTCGCACTGTCTTTCATCATGGCCTTTTCCAACTGGATGAAACCTGGGATGCTGTCGCCTCCGGGCGAGTCGTTCCCTTTGCCTTTTTTATTGCGCTGGTTGGGCTTGCGGTTGTTATTGGGCGCAGGTTTCTTTTCGTCTTTATTTGGCTCCGTTTTAGGCGGTGCCGAGCCGTCCACTTTTCGGTTGCCGATTTGGATGAGCTGCTCCTCCTCGATGGTGATGCTCGTCGGGCCTTCCAGGATTTTGAACTCGGTGCGCCGGTTGAGTTGGTGTGCCGCTTCGAAGCGGACGCTGTCCGGCAACAGGGAATTGATGTACTCTTCCGTCAACACCTGCCCTTCTTTTAGCCAGGCAAATTTTTTGGCAGTTTTGGCATCCACTGTTTTTGGCTGCGTTTCGCCGTAGCCTTTGGCCTGTATGCGGGTGCGGGCAATGCCTTTATTGGTCAACCAACGGCGGGCTGACTCGGCCCGTCGCTGCGACAGGTTGCGGTTGTACTCGTCGTTGCCACGGGCATCCGTATGGGAGGAAAGCTCGATGACCATGTCGGGGTATTTGTTCATCAGATCATAAATGACCTGCAAATCGCCCTCGGCGGGCAGCGTGATTTTATCGTCGTCGAAATCGTAGAGAATGTTTTCTAAAACGAAAGGTTCGTTGCGAACGATTTTTTTGGTGATGCGGCCGGGCTTCAGGTTCAGCTTGGCTGGAAAATTCTTCGAGTCGAACAGGCCAACGGTGTTGACGGCAAAAGTGTCGTTTTCGTAATTCTCGGCGGAGGCCACGATAATATAGGTGCGGTCGAGTTCCAGCGGAGTGTCGTAATTGTTGCTGCTGCCGTTGGTTTTACTGTCCACGGTTTTAGGGGTGTCGCCCAGTTGGATAAGTTCAAACGTCACGCCATTGAGCGGCTCTTTGGTTTCCGAATCGTAGGCCAGTGCAGTAACAGTAGCTTCGATTTTCTTGAGGCTCACATTATATATATCGTTGCAGCAGGTTTTGCTGTGCAACGACCGTGCGCCTTCTGCCGGGCGGTTCGAGACCACAAAGCCATGATAGCCTTCTTTGTCGAGCATGAAGTAGAGATCGTCCACACTAGAGTTGTAGGGCTTGCCCATGTTTTGGGGCTTGCTCCAGCGGGTGCCGTTCCAGGTGCTCATAAAGACATCGTAGCCGCCGATGCCGGGATGCCCTTCCGAGCTGAAATAAAGGATACCGTCCCGGTAAAAGGGCGTATCCTCATTCCCAACAGTATTGATCTGCGGGCCAAGGTTCACCGGGTCGCCATATTGGCCAGCCCCCTTGTAGGTCGCATAGTAAATATCGTAGCCCCCTGAACCGCCTTCCATATCGGAAACAAAAAATAAAACTTCTTTTCCGAACAGCTCACCAACACTGGGCGACTTGGCAATGAAATTGCCGTTCACGCCGGCCAGTTCGTTGGCAGCGCCCCAAGAGCCACCGTTGCCCTCGCTCATCCAGATTTTGCTTTCTACCAGTACGTCGCCTTCAATCTGCTCCCGGCAGAAAAACATGCGCTTCCCATCGGGCGAGAGGGTGACGTTGGCATTGAAAAAACCTGGGCGGTTGATGGCTTCGTCCAATGGGGTAGGCTTTTCCCAGCCCTTTTCACCTCGTATGGACTTGTATATTTTAGATTGGTAGTCATCGCTGCTGTCCTTGCCCACCACTATTACCTCGTCGGAGTTGAGGCTGGCATAGTACATTTCCTTGTTGTCGTTGGTGAGGAAAGCTGAATATTCGGAAATTTTGGTATTCACTTCCTTGCCCGCATTAGTCACGGACACTGTTTCGTCTTCCTTGGCCACCCGTGCGAACTCGCACCCGATTTTTTCACTCTCGGCCAGTTCCTTGCGCACCGGGTCGATGGCACCGGCGATGTATTTATCAAACTCCTCGATGGCCTCATCGTACTTTTCGTTCATTTTGAGCGAACGGGCCAGTTCAAAGCGCTTGTCCTCCCATTTTTCGGCATTCTTGTTTTTCTTGGATTTTTTCAAGGCCCTTTGATACCATTTCTCCGAGTTTTTATAGTCCCTCAATTTAAAGGCAAGATCGGCCATCAAGATGATCAGGTCGGGATCCTTAGATTCTTCGTAGGCTTCTGAGTATTTTTCATAAGCATTAAGGAACTGTTTCTTTTCAAGCTCTTCCTCGGCGCTCTTGAGCAACGCAGCATAGGTCGGTCGGTTAATCGGCTGGGCCAATGCTGACAGTGACGCCATCAGAAAGAGCATACTGATAAGGATATGATTTTTCATAATTTTTTTTGTATTTGAAAACTGATAAAACCACCCTTGGATTTTGCTTAAACGCAGAATCATAAAAAACCTGCGATAAAGTTCAAGGTTTAAAGGTGTGGGCACAAAATGGTAGGTTTCACGTTTGGCTTTTTGAAAATCTTGCCGATATAATAAACGGCGATTTCAAAACCACCCTGGCGGCTGTTGGCCTCGCTGAGGGACGACAGCGTGATGTCGTAGGCAAAAGCGGCCTTCACGTCGCCGTAGTCCAGCCCAAGCAACACCTGGCCGGAATCGCCGAAGCGGTAGCCCAACCCTGCGCTCAGTTTGATCCGTTTCTCCGGTTTCAGCATGTAACCTGCCCAGGTGTGTGCCTGGAATTGGCTGGCAGGGCTGATATTGGAGTAATACACCTCCGGCGTGAGCGACCACTTGTCGTTCAGCGCCGTGTTCAACTGGGCATGGGCGATGAAGCGCATGGAGAGGTCGGGGGTCTGTGTGCCGGAAAGATTATAATCGCTGCCGGGGGTCGTGATGTGGCGGGTTGAAAAACCAATGTTGAAATCGGTGGTCTTGCTCATCTGCGACTTGAAAAGCAGGCCAGCGTTGATATCCTTGAAAGAGGCTTTGCTCTGGTCGTCGTTCAGTTTGAATTTATCATCGTCCAGGCTGATGGTCTGGTCATAGGACGTCTCGTTGGTGATGTGCTCCAGGGCCTCGTCGCCGAAACGGAGGCCAGCTTTCCCATCTTTCAGCCGCCTGGTAATGGAACCGTAGGTAACGCCCAGGGTCAGCACATTTTGGCTCTTCTTGTCGAGGGCCAAATGGAAACTTCCGGATATTTGGATGCCCTGCGTAGTCAACTTTCCGGAGCCTGATTGATCCTGGAACATCAAACCACCTACCCCGATCCAGTGCCGCTTTGCTATCATTAAAATTGGCGCATCAATAAAAATGGCCGGGGTGGAATAGGCACGTTTTACGACCGATCTCGACTGATCCCGGTAGATGCCGCCGATGCGGTAAGTGCCCTCGAAAGCGCCTGTAAATGCAGGGTTCATGTGGAGCGGGTTCATGTAGAACAGCGTGTTGTGAAGATCCTGCGCATGGAGGGCGGTGCCGCCAAAGAGCGTGGAGAGAAAGATCAAAAGTGTTTTAGTTATCTTCATATTCAATTTTTTATTACGGTTTAGGACCTGTTCGTAGAAGCCCGAAAGATAGAAGTTTTCTTTAAATCCTGTTGAAAGCGTTTGAAAGTTAGCCGTTAAACTCCGCAAGCCCTGTGCTTATTTGTCCCTATTTGAAAAGGAAGTGACAGATTTGGATGCCGGAAGTTGGATATTGGAGGTCGGTCATTTGGACAATGCTACCAGGATTTCCGGCACGGGGATGTCGATCATACATTTGAAATGACCTTTTGGGCATTTGTCGAACCCAAGCTTGGAACAGGGGCGGCACGACAGGTTTTGCACTTCAAAAGTTTTGTTCCTGTTTGACCCGTTACCATAGTAAGGCCACATGCCCAATGCAGGAACTGTATTTCCCCAAATAGACAAGATTTCTTTTTGAAAGGCTGCCGCTATGTGCATCATGCCTGTGTCGTGGGTAATCACTTTGGCTGCCTGGCTGATAACCTCGGCAGACTCGTGCAGGGTTAATTTACCGCAAAGGTTCAGCACGTGGCGGCCTGCTTCCTGTGCGATCAAGTTCCCTGCTTCCTGTTCATTTTTTCCGCCCAAAAGAACTACGGGCTGTCCGCTTCCTTTGCATATTTCAATGATTTTTTCGGTCGGCAGGCGCTTGGTCTGGAAAGTGGCGCCGATGGCAAAAGCGACGAATGGTGAATGGTGAATGGTGAATGGTAAATTATGAGCTTGATAGTTTGGTGGAAAAAAGTAGTCAAGCCCCTGGCCGTCGTTTTTGATGCCCAAGGGGGCAGTGGCGGCCAGGTAGCGATCAACAATGTGGATATTGGGAAGGCGGTTTATGTTGCAATGGACGAGCAGCCATTTTTCAACATTCAGCTTGTTGAAAGCGTAGGTTTTCGCTGTTAGCGCCCACCTGATTTGCATGCTGCGGATGTTTTTGTGCAGGTCAATGATACAGTCGTAGTGCTCCTTTTTCAGCAGCGGCAGCACTTCCGATACTTTTTTCCGGATGGTGAAAATTTTGTCCAAATATGGGTTGGCTTCGAGCAGGGGAAGGTATTGTTGCTTTGTGATGAAATGAATTTCTGCGCCCAACTGCTTTCTCAGGCAACGGATGACGGGCGTGGTAAGCACGATGTCGCCAATGGAGGAAAAGCGGATGATGAGGATTTTACGGATTGGTTTTTTCAAAAGCAGGATGTGAAGGATTTCACCACGAAATAACCAAATCCTGTTTGACCTGCAAAATGGCGGGAAGCTGATCTGATTGTTTTTGGAAAAAACTTGAACAGGTTGATAAGCCAGAAACACTTAAACACAAATTCAAGGATTGGCAGCAACAACTTCTTCCTGCAGGTTGGAAGGATCGAGCAATGGCCGAGGACGTATCAGACAATATTGCTCCAGTTCGGCCAAACTGCCCCGAAACACATTGAAGTCAACGTCGCCGTTGATACCTTGCAATCTGCCCCTGTTGCCATATTGCCAAAACGCCCATTCGTGGTTTTGGTCAAGGCAAGGCTTCCGCCAGGAAGTATAGCGGGCAATCCAAATGGGATAGTCGGTGAAGTAGCCAGCTAAATAATTGTTGAAAAATTTTTGGTGGGTATAAATGATGGGCTTGATTTTATAGGTGTTCTCCACGATGTCCAGCCAGGTATGGATGCCTGCCCGTAGGTCATCGGGCGATACGCCGTCCACAACCTCCACGTCGAGTACCGGGGCGAGGTCGCCATTGCTCAATGTTATCCAGCTCAGGAAATTGTTGGCCTGGGTTGCTGCCGGAACAGTGGGCCGGAAAAAGTGGTAAGCGCCGCGCTTGATGCCCGCTTCCTTGATTTCCAACCAGTTTTTACAAAACAAAGTGTCCTGGAAAGTTTCCCCCTCCGTGGCTTTTACAAAAGCAAATTGCACATCTTGTGCTGCGATGGCCTGCCAGTCTATGTGTTTTTGATAATGGGAGACGTCAATGCCATGCACCCCGAAGCCCTCCTTTCGAACAGTCTGTTCGTTGCACCCGAACAGCAAAATGGCTGCTCCTAAAAGGATGATATGTCGCTTCTTGGAATTCAAAGGCTGCATATTGACTTTTAAACAGGGAAACGATTAGTTTGGATGCGCAAGTACGGGAAAAAATATATTCTGTGCAATCCAGCGGCAGGATATTAATCTTTCCCTAACAGGGAGAAACGCAAAAATGTCGCCGATGTGTTGTTCGCAGTCCACAGCCCACAGTTTTCAATCCACGGTTCCCAGGTCGGCAGGCCACAAGCTTCAGTTGGCAGTTCGGCAGTTTTGACCTAAAAAACAGGTCGCAACTGCCGAACTGCGGGCTGCCAGGCCGAAAACTGAAATCACTGCTCCGCCGCCATCGGCCCTTCCACCAGATAGACCACCTTGGTCAGCCATTTACTGGTGTCGGGTTCCTGTTCCGGATTGGTGATGTACTGTTCGAGGACGGGAGCTTTCGACTTCAGGCCTTTAGCCTTCAGGTAGTCGTCCATGGCATAGTGGGCTTCGCCGACGCCTTCATAAGCACCATAATAATCAATGACCAGGGCCTTGCCAGCCGGCACTTCAAAAGAGGAAATATTTTTACCGTTTACAGCGGCGGTTGTTTTAATGGGCACGACCACGGCCATGTCGGTCATTTTGTTGGCTTCGTCCCAGGTGTAATAAAGGTTGGTGGCTGGGCCGGCCATTTCCATTTTCATTTTTTCCAGCAGGCCCATGATCTGGCCTAAGCGCTGGCCGTAAAAGCCGGGATTGGCCATTTGATCGAAACTGATTTTTTCCCGGATGCCCAGGTAGTTCTGTCCTGGAAAGTCCACCTCGTTCACCTTGAACTTGCTGGTACTGGCAGGTGCTTCCGCAGCTTTCTTTTCGGCCATCGCTTTTAGGTTGGCGAGGCCGGTGTCGAACATCTTGTTGATGCTCCCGCTGCCCATCAGTGCCATAAATGCGTTGAAAGGGAAAGGTGTATCGAACGACATGCCCCAGGATGTTTTCGTGGCACCATTGGCCGCATCCTCCAGTTTGAACCAACCTTCGCCACCTCCCTCGCCCTCAAATTCGAGGTGGGATTTTTGGTAGGTGGGAGGCGTGGATTCCGTAACGGTCGAACTCCCGCTGCCTGACTTCTTGCTCGTCCAGGAGTAGGAGGCGCCCACCCCTGTTGTCTTTTCCCCAAAAGTTGTTTTGATCGTGGGGTCTTCCGCCTGCCAGGGGCCCCATTCATTCATGGTCTTTACGTCGTCAATAATGCTGAAGACAAGGTCTTTCGAAGCATTGATGTCGGTCGAACGCTCATACTCAAAGTGTTTTGGCATAATGGCGGCGGCGATGAGCCAAATAGCAACCAGTGCCAACAGGACGATACCAATTGTTTTCAGTACTTTCATAATAACAAGTTTAGTTGGTGAAAATAAATGTTTTAAAAAAGATTCTCAAAGTTACATTTTTTAAAACAAATTGTGTAATAAAAAATTATTTTTTCGGTGCTGAATGATTTATGCGATCGTACTCCGAAGCTCCTGCTTCAGAGCAATATATTCCCGAAGCAGGAGCTTCGGAGCTACTTTAACCCTTTAATAACGATGAAAAAATAAGTTCACCGTTTTGATTTTGAAACCCCAGCAATGGAGAGGTTTTTTAAAAATAATCCCGATTTTACATCGGGATTATTTTTCCTTCGATCCTTAACCGCATTTTCTGGAGATGTGCTAGTGGGAATACAAAAGGTGGGAATTCTCACACCAAAGGTAAGCACAGGCTGGCTATACGAGGTGTTTTGTATCAGACTTTCATAAAATCCTCCCGCAAAACCCGCTCAGTCGTTTCTAGTAAAAAATCCGCATCCTTCCTGTTAAAAACCATCGGTGGCTTGATCTTGATCACATTGTGCAGCGGCCCATCCGTACTGGCGAGTATGCCCAAATCCCGAAGACGGTTGGAGAGATAGGAGGCCTGGGCAGCGGCGGGTTTCAAAGAAGCCGGATCGCTGACGAGTTCGTAGCCGAGAAATAACCCATGCCCCCTCACATCGCCGATGATGGGATATTGACGCATCAATTGTTTCAACTGTTCTATCAAGTAGCGGCCCGTTTCCAGCGCATTTTTTTGCAAACCTTCCTCCTGCACTATCCGTAGCACTTCCAATCCCACCGCACACGACACCGGGTTGCCGCCGAATGTGTTGAAATACTCCATCCCGTTGGCAAAGGCATCGGCGATGGCACGGGTCGTCACCACGGCAGCGAGCGGATGGCCATTGCCGATAGGCTTCCCAATGGTCACTATATCCGGCACGACGCCCTGCAGTTCAAAAGCCCAAAAATGACTGCCCACCCTGCCCAGGCCCGTCTGCACCTCATCGGCAATGCACACAGCACCCATTGAGCGGGCATGCCTGTAAGCGTTTTTTAAATAACCCTCCGGCAGCACAATCTGACCTCCGCAACTGAGGATACTCTCGCAAATGAAGGCGGCGGGAGGAATGGTAAATGGTGAATGGTGAATGGTGAATGGTTTGAGCGCTGCCGCATATTTTTCCCCTGCATCTTTTTCTTTATAAATGCCACGATAGGTGTCTGGCATCGGGAGGAGGTGGACGAACGGCGGCGCACCTTTTCCGCCCGGGCCATCGAACTTGTAGGAACTGATGTCCAAGCAGGCACCCGTGTTCCCGTGGTAGCCAGCCTCTACAGCGATGATGCCGTGGCGGCCGGTGCAATTGCGGGCGAGGCGCAGCGCCAGTTCATTGGCCTCGCTGCCGGAGTTTACAAAAAAGACTACTTCAAGCGGCGGCGGCAGGGTGGCCAGCAGGGCTTCCGCAAGGTGGACAATGTTGTCGTGGAGGTAGCGGGTGTTGGTGTTCAGCACCGCATTTTGCCGGGCGGCGGCCCGCACCACGGCGGGGTGTTCGTGGCCGGCATGGGCCACATTGTTCACTGTGTCGAGGTAGCGGCGGCCTGTTTCATCATAGAGATATTGGCGGTAGCCACGCAGTATTTTCAGGGGCTTGCGGTAGGAAATGCTGAGGTTGGGGCCCAGGAGTTGTCGGCGGCGACGGAGGGTTTCCGTTGCCTTGGTGACGGGGTGGCTTGAAGTTTCGACGACACTTTTAGAAAACAACTGCATGGGAT
The DNA here is from genome assembly GCA_020636005.1 of Lewinellaceae bacterium. Lineage (GTDB taxonomy): Bacteria > Bacteroidota > Bacteroidia > Chitinophagales > Saprospiraceae > UBA6168. Next base: position 1,737,719 of record JACJYR010000001.1, on the reverse strand, counting down.
CCGGACAACAGCTCTTCCAAACCTCCCACCGCTCCGGGAAGGCGACGCCGGGAAAGTCGCCCTTGTTGCCCAGCATGTCCAGCATGACCTGAAAATGGAGGTGGGGCGGCCAGTGGCCATTTTCCGATGGCGCACCGATGAAGGCCAAGGATTCCCCTTTTAAAAACGTTTGCCCTTCCACAATACCGCATAGGGACGCTTCGCTCAAATGCCCGTACAAGGTGTAAAACCTGAAGGGTTGTCCAGCTACTGTTTCCTCGTGTTCCAGGATGATAGTGGGCCCGTAGTCCTTTTCTCCCTTGTTGTTTTGAAATGAAAAAACCCTGCCCTGCAAGGGCGCCCGGACGGCTGTGCCTGCGGCAGCCATCATGTCGAGACCCATGTGGACGGTTCGCCATTGCGGGCCTTGGTTGCCTTCCGCCTTGTAGGCATCGGTGGTGTAAAACGGGCGCACTTCGCCGTAGCCGCCGACCGCTATGAGGGGAATGGGAGGTTGTGAAATTGTGAAATTGGGCGGAAGCTGTTCTTCGATGATTCTTTGGATCGCCCTTTCGAATTGGTGCAGGGACTCAAAGTTGCTGTTGTTGCCCAAATCAAGGCTGCCGATGCTGAGGTCCATTTTCACCTGCTGGCAGTTCGACAGATCGACAGGGAATACTGCGTCCAGTTGTTGACCATCCACCAGGGCTTGCCAGGAGTTTTTTGCGGGGCATGGCTCCATGCCACAGGCATGGCGGAAGGTGAAATGTGCAAATTGCGGTGTTATCTGCCGCCATTTTTCCAATAATTCCCAGGCGGGCCGCTCGCTGATGAGGAGGTACCCGTTTTCGGGGTGTTCGTGGCGGTTGATGGCGGAGGCGGTGACGGAGATGACCAGCCTGGCGGCCACGAGATAGTAGAGGATTTCAAGTTCGTTTTCTTCTAGGGGAAATACGCCATGCGCCCCTTTTACGATGTGTGCTGCCGCCGACAAGGGATCGGGCTTGTCCAGCACGGCATAGGCAATGGCTATGGCGAGCTCGTTGATGGTATTGGAAAAAACAAAGTCGCCAAAATCAATGACGCCTGTGACCACGGGGTTCTCCAAGTCGTTGCTGACGAGGATGTTGTAGTCGTTGGCATCGTTGTACAGGACGCTTTTCCGAAGAGCGGAAAAATGGGGGATCGCCCTGTTTTTAATGAGTTCGTAAAAATGAGCCGCCAGTTCCCGCTGCTCTTTTTCCTGGATGAGGTGCAATTTGTCCTCCACCCAGGCCACCTGTGCCACGTCCCATTTGATGAAACGGCGGGCCGCCGGATGGCCGAAGCCTTGCAGCCCCTTGCAGAGCAGGCCGAGCATCCTGCCCAGGCTATGCAGCAATTCGGGGGAGTGCGGGTTCACTTTTGCAAATACCCTCCCATCCTTCCAGGTGAGCAAGCGCACAAAACGTTTTTGCTGTTGGCTGTCTTCGAAGGTTGTGATGTGTTCTCCTGCTTGGTTTGGAATGAGTCTCGGGAGGGGGAGTTCAGGCAAGTTCCCGGCCAAATGGAGGAGCAACTTGTTCTGCGCATCAAGGCTTTCCCATGCTTCCCCCGCATGATAAACCTTCAGCACAAAGCGCTCATTGTCTTGCGTTTTCAACAAAAAATTGAAATCAAGTTCCCCAGGCAAGGGCGTGGCAGTGGCATGCAGGCCAAAATATTTGGAAGCAAGGTTTTCGGCGTGGAGGGCTGAATATCCGGGCATTAGGCAGTTTACTTAAAATTCAAATACAAACATCCCAAAATCAATGAAATAGCCATTACTTTTGCCCGCTTTTTTATGAAAAGACCTTTAACAACATAACTTCTCGAAATGGCGGAAAATAGCCTCACCCATTTTTACTCCTGAAAATGCTTGTAAGCCAGGTTTTTTTTAGCGTAAAATGGTGATTTTGTTTTTCCTTCGAACCTTATGAGAAATGATTAAAAACCGGTATTTCGACCTTATCGACCAGACTTTTTATTTCCCCCAGGAGGGGTTCGACATAGAGGATGGCAACCTGATTTTCAACGGCGTCCCGCTCAAGTACCTCATCAACAAATACGGCACGCCGCTCAAGCTCACCTACCTGCCGAAGATCGGCACCCAGATTAAAAAGGCCAAGAACATGTTCAACAAAGCCCGCAAAGCGCTGGGCTACAAGGGCAAGTACCACTATTGCTACTGCACCAAGAGCAGCCATTTCAGCTACGTGGTGCAGGAGGTGCTGCGGCATGGCGTGGAACTGGAGACGTCCTCTTCTTTCGATATTGACCTCATCCGCAACATCGTCAGGAAAGACTGGATAGACAAGGATACCATCATCGTGAACAACGGCTTCAAGACCCGTGAGTACGCCCAAAAAATCAGCGACCTGATCAACGACGGGTTTCAAAACGTCATCCCCGTGCTGGACAACAAAACGGAGTTGGACTACTACGAGGAAATGGTGAAGGGCAAGTGCAACCTGGGCATCCGGGTGGCTACCGACGAGGAGCCGAACTTCGAGTTTTACACCTCCCGCCTCGGCATCCGTGGCTCCGAGGTCTTGAACTATTACAAAGAGCGGCTGGCCAAAAACAAGAAATTCAAAGTGACCATGCTCCACTTCTTCGTGGACACGGGCATCAAAGATTCCATCTATTATTGGGGCGAACTGAAAAAGGCGGTGAAGCTCTATTGCGAACTGAAAAAAATATGCCCCTCGCTCACCGCCCTGAACATCGGCGGCGGCATGCCCATCCGCAATTCCCTGGGCTTTGAGTTCGACTATAATTACATGGTGCGGGAAATCGTGAACCTGCTGCTCTCCGCCTGCCAGGAAGAGGAAATCCCGGAGCCGGATATTTTCACCGAATTCGGAAAATACACCGTCGGAGAGAGCGGGGCGCTCATCTTCTCCGTGCTCGACCAGAAGCAGCAGAACGATGCCGAGGTGTGGTACATGATCGACAACTCCCTCATCACTACCATGCCCGACAGTTGGGGCATTGCAGAGCGCTTCATCCTGCTGCCCATCAACAAGTGGCACAACGAATACCGCCGGGTGAACATCGGCGGTCTCAGCTGCGACAACTCCGACTACTACAACTCAGAGGTGCACGAGAGCCAGGTCTATCTGCCCCTCATAGGCAAAAACGACCCCGAGCCGCTCTACCTCGGCTTCTTTCACACGGGCGCCTACCAGGACTCGCTCAGCGGTTACGGCGGCATCAAGCACTGCCTCATTCCCTCGCCCAAGCACGTGCTGATATACAAAGATGCCAAAGGGAACATCGTGGACAAGCTGTACCGGGCAGAGCAGCAGCCGGAAGAAATGCTGAAGATTTTGGGGTATATATAGGAGCGCAGGAATAGTGTTTATCCTGAAATTCGGACATTAGAAATTATTTGGGTTCTTTGACAAATCTTGTGGTCATCCGTTAAAACGGCTCAAAGTGATAGCCAATTTTCAACCCACGACTTAAGTCGCAGGTTGAAAATCAAGCGGTTATGTGCTAAACCGTTAAAACGGTTTCCTTAGTCCACAGCATTTGCCAAAGAACCATCATTTGAAAGCCGAAGCCTTCTGTAGTATTTTTTGCTCCCCTATTCTATCTCCTCCTCTTTGCTTGCCGCTTCAATCGCCCCATTTATCCGCTCAAAAAATGCAGGGGAAGGCCCCTGGCACTTATAAAGCTGGGTGCCATGTTGGCGGGACAGCGGCATGTCGAGTTCCCAGACCTTTTCTATGGAGTCAAAAAAGCCGTGCATGTCGTCGCCTAGTTCGTCGTTCACGTAGAGGAGGGTTTGGAAGTTTGCGGGCAGCGAATCGGGTAGCCAATAACGGTAGCTGTCGCTGAAGCTGAGCACCTCCGGCACCTTGTATTTTTTACCAAAATGCTCGATGGCACCTGCCTGTCCGTAATTTTCAGCATAGATAGCAGCAGTGGATTTGTCGGGCAGGTCTTGCCAGGTTTGGCCTACGGCCTCGGCGATTTCTTCCCATCCGAGCAGGTCGGCGAAGTCCTGCGGCAGGGCGTAGTAGTTGCCATCTTCCCATCGGAGAATGTCTTGAAGACCTGGTAGTTGCGCCATTTTTTTCACAAACCGGGCCTCCTGTTCCGGACGGAATACCGGCAGGGAAGCAGGCAGGGTAGGCAAGCCGGCCGCCAACATCAGCAGGGGCAGGGCTATCCGCACCCAGCGCCAACGCTCGGCGGTCAGCCGCTCCCACCATGCTGCGCCGGCGGCGAGCAACACCGGGAATGCACCCAGTACATAGTAGCTTTTGGCACTGAAATACAGCAGCACGGCCAAAACGGTGAGGTACATCCAGCCGAATACCCGCCAGCGGCTGGCCTGTTTTCCAAATAACAAAAAACAAAGCCCCGGCAGCCAAACCAGCAGGGCCGAGGCAAAAAAACGCAATTGGTCGCCGAAGAAGCCGCCCAGCGAAACGTGGACAAACTGCGTGGCGGCGAGGTCGCTCATGTGCCGGAAAACGGGGAATTTATGCTCCACCTGCCAATAAATATTGGGTGAAAAAATAAGCAGCGCCAGCCCTGTGGCGAGGTAGAATCTTTTTTCTGTAAAAATGCGGCGATGCTGCGTGAACAGCAGGCCGGGCAACATGCCGAACAGGAAAATCAGGACGGTGTACTTGTTCAGCAGCCCCAGCCCCGCCACTGCGCCGAACCATAGCAGCCACGTGTTATTTTGTGTGTTGATGTATTTCAAAAAGAGCCAGGACAGCATCGCCCAAAAAAAGATGTCGAACACCACGGGCTGGAACAACATGCAGGGCCGCAAAAACGCCCCGCCCAGCAAGCCCGTCAGCCCAATGAGCACGACGGAAAATTTCCCGGCACTTTTGCCTTCACCCTTGGGGAGCATTTCTTTCGCCATGAGCGCCGTCAGCACCACCGTACCGGTGCCGATGAGGGTCGGGAAAAGCCGCACTGCTGCCACCGAGCCTCCCAGCACGTCCGACGCCAGCCATGCCCAGCCACTGATGAGCGGCGGCACAGAGGCATAGCCCCAGTCAAGGTGCCTGCCGAGGGCAAGGTACAGCAGGGCGTCCCTGTGCAGCGACCACAGCCCGTTGACGTAGAAATGGAGCAGGAGCTTGGCAGCCACGAAAGCGGCAAGCAGGTGGAGCCAGGTGAGTTTTTTCATATCGTTGCAGGTTTTGGTTGGGGCAAGGATAGGGAAAGAAATGGGGGTGGGCAAGAGGGCGTCTGTCCATGCCACCTGAATTGAGCGTGATCATCCATATTCATGTAAGCCGAGGATGATCTATTAACCGTGTCAATTTCTTACAAGTGATTGATTGTGAGAGTGTGTTTTTGAAAAAAACACACTTCTATGAACGGTCTCTGTCAGCCAGCCATTTCCCACTTCCCCCGCCTCTCCTTACGTTTGCACCGCCAGAGCTATTTCACCATGCAAACAAAACTCCTCCAACTCCGATCCGCCCTCGCCGGCGAACTGCATTTCGATCATTTGCTGAGGGCGCTCTATGCCACCGATGCCTCCGTCTATCGGGAGCTGCCGCTTGCCGTCGCCTACCCGAAGGACAAAGAAGACATCAAAAAGCTCATCGCCTTCGCACGGGAGAACGGCACCTCGCTCATCCCCCGCTCGGCGGGCACCTCGCTGGCGGGGCAGTGCGTGGGCAGCGGCATCGTGGTGGACATTTCCAAGCATTGGAACAAGATCCTCGAAATCAACATAGAGGAGCGCTGGGTGCGGGTGCAGCCGGGCGTGATTCGGGACGAGTTGAACGAATTCCTGAAAAACTACGGCTTGTTCTTCGGCCCGAATACCTCCACGGCCAACCGCTGCATGATCGGCGGCATGGTCGGCAACAACTCCTGCGGCACGACCTCCATTGTTTATGGTTCCACGAGGGATCACTTACTGGAAGTCGAGGCCATTTTGAGCGATGGCTCGGAGGTGATTTTTGGCGAATTAAATGAAACAGCATTTTTTGAAAAAATAAATAGCACGGGGGCTACGCCTGCGCCTGCCGGCCTGTTGGAGCGCAAGGTCTATCGCCACATCCACGGAGCGCTCGCCGATGCCGGTACCCAGCAAAATATCCGACGGGAATTTCCCAAACCGGCCATCCACCGCCGCAACACGGGCTATGCTGTTGACTTACTGCTCAACATGAAGCCCTTCCAACCCGATGGTCCTGATTTCAACTTTTGCAAACTGCTCGCAGGTTCGGAAGGCACGTTGGCGTTTACCACAGCTGTTAAACTGAATGTGGTGCTATTGCCGCTGCCGGTGCCAGTGGTGCTGGCGGCGCACTTCACCTCGCTGGACGAGTGCATGAACGCCGTGCTGGTGGCCATGCGCCACCGCCCCGACCAATGCGAACTGATGGACAAGGCCATCCTCGACTGCACAAAAGGCAACATTGAGCAGATGAAAAACCGCTTTTTCGTGGAGGGCGATCCGGCGGCAGTGTTGATGATTGAGTTCCGGGCGGACACGCTGGAAGCCGCCACTGCCAGGGCCGAAGCGCTCAAACTGGATTTCCGGTCGGCGGGCATGGGCTATGCGTTCCCGTTTATTTCCGGTAAAAAAACACAACAGGTTTGGACGCTCCGCAATGCGGGCCTTGGCGTCCTTTCCAATATTCCCGGCGATGCCAAGCCCGTGGCTTTTATCGAAGATACGGCTGTGGCGCTGGCGGATTTGCCCGCTTACATCAAGGAGTTTGGTGAAATGATGCGGGGCTTCGGCCAACAGGCGGTCTATTACGCCCATGCTGGTGCGGGCGAACTGCACCTGCGCCCAATTTTGAACTTGAAAAAAAAGGAAGGTGTGCAATTGTTCCACGACATCGGCCTGGCTTCCGCCAAATTGGTGAAAAAGTACGGCGGCTCCCTCAGTGGCGAGCATGGCGACGGGCGGGTACGGGCCTCTTTCATCCCGCTGATGCTCGGCGAGGCGAATTACGAACTATTGCGCAGCATCAAAAAAACCTGGGATCCGCACGGCATTTTCAATCCTGGCAAGATCGTGGACGCCCCGCCCATGACCGAATCGTTGCGCTATCAGCCCGAAAAACCAACACCCGAATACGAGACTGTGTTTGACTTCTCTGATACGGGCGGCATCCTCCGGGCAGCGGAAAAGTGCAATGGCTCCGGCGATTGCCGACGGCTTGATTTCAGCGGTGGCACCATGTGCCCTAGCTACCGGGCCACCCGTGATGAGAAGGACACCACAAGAGCGAGAGCCAATGCCCTGCGTGAGTTCCTGTCAAACCCGCCCAGCGCCCACCGTTCGCCGTCCGCCGCCAATAACCCCTTTGCAGCACCCGAATTGAAAGAAGTGATGGACTTGTGCCTGTCGTGCAAGGGCTGCACGTCGGAATGCCCCAGCAATGTGGACATGGCGACGATGAAGGCAGAGTTTCAGCACCAATATTACAAGACGCACGGTGTGCCATTCCGGGCGAAGTTTTTTGGGCATATCGGGCGGATGAATGCGGTGCTTTCGTACTTTCCTTTTTTGCCCAATCTGTTGACGAACAACCCTGTGACGGGCGGTTTGCTGAAAAAAATAGTGGGCGTGGCACCCCAGCGCAGCTTGCCGCCGCTGCACCGTTTTACCTTGCGGAGTTGGTATAAAAAGCACCGCAACGGGCTGTCGGTGAAATCCCCCCCCAAAGGCAAGGTGTTCCTCTTTTGCGACGAGTTTACCAATTTTTACGATGTTGAAATCGGCATAAAAGCCATCCGCCTGTTGACGGCACTTGGCTACGAGGTAGAAATGCCGAGACACCCGCAAAGTGGCCGTGCCCAACTTTCAAAAGGACTATTGCCGGAAGCGCAAAAACTAGCCCGTGAGAATGTGCGCCTTTTTTCAAAACTGGTGTCTGATAAAACGCCGCTGATTGGCATTGAGCCATCGGCCATTTTGGGTTTTCGGGATGAGTATCCCCGCTTGGTGGCAAAAGAAGAGATGGCCATTGCCAAGTCGCTGGCTGCCAATGCGCTGTTGATCGATGAGTTTTTGGCCAAAGAAATCCAGCAGGGAAACATCACGCCGGAGCATTTCACCAAAGCCCCTAAAAAAGTCTTGCTGCACGGCCACTGCCACCAGAAAGCGCTAGCGGGCGTGGAAGCCTCCGCTTGGGTAACAGGCTTGCCGGCAAACTACGAAGTGGAGGTGATCCCATCGGGTTGTTGCGGCATGGCGGGGTCGTTTGGCTACGAGGCGGAGCATTTTGGGGTGAGCATGAAAATAGGGGAGTTGGTGCTTTTCCCGGCGGTGCGGAAGGCAGGGGAGGAGACGATCATTGCTGCGCCAGGCACGAGTTGCCGCCACCAGATATTGGATGGGACAGGGCGGCGGGCAGGGCACCCGCTGGAGGTGCTGTGGGGCGCAATGGGCCAGTAAAAAATACAGTGGCTCCTGCTCCCGCCCCAATCACGGCATCCAGATTTTCAGCTTGTTCCCCGAGAGGCCAATCTCCACGGGCGATTCCCCCAAAAACTCACCATCTGCCTCCACCAATACGGGCTGGGTTTCAAGCGGCGCAATTTTCACTGCCATCGTTTGGAACAGCCGCACCGCCGGGTGCCAGCCGATTTTACCCAAATAAAAAAGCGGCGTGACGAGGAGCACCTCCAGTTTGCTCACTTTTTTCACCAAAGTCAAAGCCAGTTTGCCGTCGTTGGGCAGGGCATGTGGCACCATCTGGATGCCGCCACCGGAGTAGCGGCAGATGCCTATGTTGATAGTGTAAAACCTGTTTTCAAATGTTTGCCCATCGAACAAAACCCTCGCCTGGGGTATCCTGAATTTGAACAAACAACGAAAAATTAGCAACAGGTAAAATAGCTTGTTTGGGATGCCGGACGGATATTTGAGCGACTCCTTTACCACAAACGCATCATAAGACAGCCCGGCGACATTGATGAAATAACGGCGGTGTTGTTCGCCATTCAGTCGGTAATCGAGCCAACCAACATCCTGATAGCCTGTTTTTCCGTTCATAAAATAGGGCAGCCAACGCTTGAAATCCCTGGGGATGCGGTGCGTTTTTATCCAATCATTCCCCGTGCCGATGGGCAGGAGCGTAAAGGTGATATCTTCCGGTGGGCAGGTGGGTTGTTGAAAAATGCCATTCACGACTTCGTGTGCCGTGCCGTCGCCGCCTACTGCGACGATTTGGCGGCAACCTTTGGCAACAGCTTCTGCCACCAGTTCACCAGCGTGAAACCTTTTGTTGGTAAAAACAGTAGTGAAGGGGATGTTGGCTTCCTGTAAAGCGGCCTGAATGGAAGGCCAGCGTTTTCCGGCCTTTCCTGCCCCCGCAGCGGGATTGACGACGAAAAGCCACGAAAGCGTTTTTTTTTCGTTTATGTTTTGTTGAATCATTGTATAACTATGGCAACCTTGAAACTTTTACAACCGCTGTTTTTCACAGCCACCATTTTTTTGGCCTATAGCTGTAATAAATGCAAGGATGTGGCTTGCACCTCGCCACCACCTGAATTTACCTTTCAATTGGTGGACAAAGATAGCGGCGCAGATTTAGTGGCCAATGGCACTTTTGATGCAAATGCTATCGAAGTCTATTCCCTTGCTGGCCAAAAAAAGCACGGACTGAGCATTTCCGACATAGGAGTGGCCGTATATTTTACAGATTGGGAAATAGGTTGGGAGGCGGGGGCGGACAATAAATTTTACGAACTCAGGCTGGGCAGTACCGACAAAATTGCCTTTACCCACCATACAAGGGAAAGGAACGGGGATTGCTGCACGTTTTTTGAATTGGTGGAAATGAGTGCGGATCCCGTTGAAACAGTGTTTCTCAATTCGTCCAATACTTTTCAATTTCAAATAAAACCCTGATGGGCCAACAAAACAGCCAAATACCCAAGAACATGAAAATCCTGATGGTATGCCTCGGCAACATCTGCCGCTCGCCACTGGCGGAGGGCATTATGCAACATAAGATAAATGAGCAGGGCCTCAAATGGGAGGTAGATTCCGCAGGAACTGGCTCATGGCACGTGGGCGAGCTGCCCGACCGCCGCTCCATTGCCATTGGCCGTAAATACGGCGTGGACATCACCTACCAGCGTGCCCGCCAGTTCAAGCCGCACGACCTTGAAAACTTCGACCTCGTACTGGCCATGGACAGTTCCAACTACCAGGACATCATCCGCCACGCCGTTTCAAAAGAACAAGCGGAAAAAGTGCATTTGATCATGAACTTCGTGTCGCCCGGCAGGAACGAGGCCGTGCCCGACCCTTACTGGGACGACGACGGCTTCGAGCAGGTTTTCCGAATGCTGGACGAGGCTTGCGACAGGATCATCGAACATTATGAGGTGAGGGTTTGAGGGGGGGCATTGTTGTCATTGGTCATTGGTCATTCGTCATTGGTCATTGGTCATTGGTCATTGGTCATGGTTTTCAACAATGGCAAACTGGTTTCCTAAAAATGACCAATGACAAAAATGACCAATGACAAAAATGACCAATGACAAAAATGACCAATGACAAAAATGACCAATGACAAAAATGACCAATGACAAAAATGACCAATGACCAATTTTCAAAACCCCGGAATGTATTCCACATCGTCGTCGTCGTTCTGCACAGGCACTACTTCCCCTTCGTCTTCCCAGCCTTTTGGCTCCCGCAGCATGTTTAGCGGGGCGCCGAACGCCCGGATGAGCGCTGCCCGGATGCGCTGTTTCTGGCTTTCGCTTTTGGCAAATTTATCCTTTACCTTCTTTTTGTTGGTTTCGTAATCGTACTTGTCCAGCGTGCCGTGGAGGTTGAAATAGAGGTTGAAGAAGCCGTTCTGCTTGGCGGGAATGATATCGGCTTTGTTGCGTTTTTTGAACTTATTGGCGATCACCTGCCCTGCGTTCACTTTGATGTTGTAGTCAATTTTGTCGTCGAAGGTCTGCTCGCCGCTCACGGTCATATTCATGGCGTTGTTCTGGATGAACATGGCAGGCAGGTAAACAGTGCTGTTTTTTACCTCGATCCAATTTTGCAAATCCACAAAGCGGACGTCCCGCAAATCTTTCACATCGGCGTAGGTGGAAAATTCCTCCAGCAATTTGAAGCCTTTCAAGCGGCCATTTTGGATGCCCACGCCAGCCCACACATGCAATTCATCGGTGAGGAACGTGCCGGTCGAATCCCAAAAGGCGTTGATAAGCATTTTGGTGTTCATGGTTCCTTCAATATTGTCGGAAGTCAACTGCTCCTGGCCAAAGTTTTCTGATTGCCGGAAGAACTCCTGTACGTCGATATGGGTGCCGTCCAGTTTGGCTTCCAGGCGGTGTTCTTTTTCAAAAAACATAGTGCCGTCCAGTTTGAAAGCACCGTCCATGCCTTTGGCGTTGCCCTCGATTTTCATTTGGGAGTTTTCAAAAACGAGGCTCCCAACGAAGTCCTGCCCCTCGATTTTATGGTAGCTGAACTTGTCCACTTTGGCCTTGAAAACCCCTTTCATCAGGTCGGTGATGCGGGCCTGTTTTTCATTTTTGGCGACGTGCAGTGAATCGTAAACCTGTGGCTGCACATCGTTGGAGTCTACAGGAACATTGGCCAGGTTTACCAAACGGGCCAGGTCCATTTGCGGGGAAGCCAATTCAATGTTGAAGTCCAACCTGGCATTTTTTGAATTCAACGAGTCGGCAAGCAACACGGGCAAGAGGTTTTGCGCCTGGCCTTGCAGATCAATTTCGCTGCCAGCACCGTCTATTTTCAGCCCTTCCAGTGTCATTTGGTTATTTTGGAAAATTAGCAGGCCACGGTCAACGATCATTTTTTCCCCATTGATTTTCAAGGAGGCATCGTCGAAATTGATCTCCCCGCTCATGTCCACGGTGGCGATGCTGCCGATCGCAATCATGTCACTGTAAAAGCCACGGACCTTCAAATTTCTGATTTCAATTTCCCCGTCCCCGTCCGTGATGGCCGGGTTGCCCAACAGGCCGTACATGTACCCGACAGGCAGCGCCCCATCCGCCTGGAAGTCAACGAGGGGATCGTCCATGTCCTCAATTTTCAAAGACATGGTAATCAGTTCCCTATTCAGATAGCCTTTGAAATCGCTTATTTCAAAGATGGAATTTTTGCTGTTGCGCTCCTCGCCGTTGGTAAAATGGGCTTCAAAAGAAACATCCTTGAAAGGCTCTTTGAGGCGGGGGCTGTTCAGTTTGCCATTTTCCAAACCAAACTGAAACTCAATGGAAGGCTGCTCCGAAGCGCTCCATTTGCCATTGATAAATGCTTTAAGTTGAAACTGGCCTGTGCTGGTAAAATCGCCAAAAGCCTTCAGTTGCTCCGCTGGCAAGAGGGCGATGACGGATTCGAGGTTGGCATCTTCGGCATCTGCGGTGAGGTCGTATTCCGTGTAGTTCTTCAACGTTTTTATGGTTCCTTCCACGTTATATACGTTGTCCTCTACTTTCAACTTCATTTTTTTAAAATCATAGGTGCCCTTTTCCAAATCCATGAAAATATTGGCGTCGTAGCTCCCGTGTTTGCCGGGCAAGTAGCGGGTGCCATCTATGTCGATGAAATTGGAAACAAGGGTGGCGGTGCTGGCCATATCGAATTGCTTACTGGAAAACCGGCCGGAGAAATCGGCATCTTCGACCTGCGCCATCATTTCCTGTTTCAGCTTGTCGTTGCGGTAGGCCAGTTCAATATTTTCGAGGCGGGCTTTTTCGAGGGAAATGCTGAAGTTGCTTTCCCCTTCGCTATCGGAGGGTTTGAAAATGTCGTAGTTCGTTTTGCCGCCCTTATCGATGCGGGCGTTCAAAGCCCCGTCCCGAATCGTCACGGAATGCACGATGACGTTGGAGCCAAACAGGCTGAGCAACCGGAAGTGAAAATCCATCGTTTTGGCTTCCAGCAGGCCTTCGCCGAATTTCCCCGTCACGACGACGTCCCGCAGGCTGGCCGTCGCATTGGGGAAGCCCCGCAAAAGCGACAGATCAAAACTCCCTACTTTCAATTCGGTGGTCAGTTGCTTGTTGATCTCCTTGATCAACTTCCGCCCGACGGCCTCCTGGAAGAACCCTGCTACGACGACCAGCCCCAGCACCAACAGCAACAGCGTAGCGCCGATGCCAATACCCGTCCTTTTCAATGCCCTATTCATGTGAATGAAACCTTTTGTTCTATGGTATTTGTTGAAAACCCGCAGTAAAGGTAAAGCAACCCGCTGCCCCAAGTGTTCGCCGGGCGCTCGAAAATATTTTCCAATTTTTTCTTTTTAGGGTTGTGACGAATGGTAGTTGCTTCTATATTTGCAGCCGCTTTTAAAGAAGGGCGCATCAAAAACAAAAAACGGGGCGATTAGCCCGGCTGGTTCAGCGCATCCCGATTTCACATCGGGAGGGTCGCAGATTCGGCAGGGGTTCGCCAAAAACAAAAAAACGGGGCGATTAGCCCGGCTGGTTCAGCGCATCCCGATTTCACATCGGGAGGGTCGCAGATTCGGCAGGGGTTCGCCAAAAACAAAAAAACGGGGCGATTAGCCCGGCTGGTTCAGCGCATCCCGATTTCACATCGGGAGGGTCGCAGATTCGGCGGGGGTTCGCCAAAAACAAAAAAACGGGGCGATTAGCCCGGCTGGTTCAGCGCATCCCGATTTCACATCGGGAGGGTCGTAGATTCGGCGGGGGTTCGCCAAAAACAAAAAAACGGGGCGATTAGCTCAGCTGGTTCAGAGCACCTGCCTTACAAGCAGGGGGTCGTTGGTTCGAATCCATCATCGCCCACTACCATTCAAAGTCTTTACGGCACAAGCTGTAAGGACTTTTTTTTGTTTTTGCCAAACACCTGTTTTGCCATGTTCCACGCCTACGTCCTTTATTCACCGTCCCTTGACAAATATTACATCGGTTCATGCGGCGAAGATTTGGATGGCCGCCTAAGGAGGCATTTGTCAGGCCACAAAGGTTTTACGGGCAGGGCCAAAGACTGGCAGTTTGTACATGTCGAGAAGTTTGGTTCAAAAGCGGGCGCCACTGCCAGGGAACGGCAAATCAAGGGATGGAAATCCAGGAAAATGCTCGAGAAGTTGATCCAGCCTTCTGATTAGCCCGGCTGGTCCAGCGCATCCCGATTTCACATCGGGAGGGTCGTTGGTTCGAATCCATCATCGCCCACTACCATTCAAAGTCTTTACGGCACAAGCTGTAAGGACTTTTTTTTGTTTTTGCCAAACACCTGTTTTGCCATGTTCCACGCCTACGTCCTTTATTCACCGTCCCTTGACAAATATTACATCGGTTCATGCGGCGAAGATTTGGATGGCCGCCTAAGAAGGCATTTGTCAGGCCACAAAGGTTTTACGGGCAGGGCCAAAGACTGGCAGTTTGTACATGTCGAGAAGTTTGGTTCAAAAGCGGGCGCCACTGCCAGGGAACGGCAAATCAAGGGATGGAAATCCAGGAAAATGATCGAGAAGTTGATCCAGCCTTCTGATTAGCCCGGCTGGTCCAGCGCATCCCGATTTCACATCGGGAGGGTCGTTGGTTCGAATCCATCATCGCCCACACTGATTATCAAGGAGTTATGCAGCATTTTGCATAGCTCCTTTTTTATTTGCCAGCAATTTGCCAGCAGATTTTCAAGTCATTTTTTTCTTTGCCTGATTTTGCAAGACGAAATACTTGCTGATTTTCATTTTCAATAATCAGAAGGTTAACTTTACCAATCAAACCTCAAAGGCCGTAAACTAAGACTGACCGAAGGAACGGAGCGCCTTACCTTTTCTCCCATATCGAAAATCGCCAAAATTTTACAACAAGGGGAACAGGTGATGCGCTCACGCCTTTTGTGCACCATGTGCAGAAAAGATGGCGTGGGCGTACTTGTTTTTGTTGTGGGCGTTTGGCGATGCCTCGATGTGGAATGAGTATGGCTCACGTCTTTCTGGTTGCAAAGCCTCATCCGCATGGTGCCTATCGTCGAACCTACCTCCCCTGCCCGCTTTCCCGTTCGTGAACCAAGGCCGCAATTCCCATTTTTAAGGTTTTTTGTATTGGCTATGCTCGCCAGTTTTGTTCTGTTTGCAGCCCACTCGTTTATAGAGTTTGATGAAAATGGTATCCCCCGGCTTGCTAAGTGGCGGGAAAAGAAATTGGTAAAAGAGTTGAACGACCTCGATGGGGCAGAACAATATGCACTAACAGCTGGAAAAAATGGTTGGTATCCGTGTTACAGTTGCGTTGACACCACCTATATTTATATGTACCTGGGCGAAGTCTGGAAATACGGCACTACCACCAAAGGGCAAAAAGGGAGGTACGGTAAAAGCCTGAAAGGGAAGCTGCTTGATTACCATGTTCAATTTGAGGGGACGTTGGAAGAGTGTCTGAAAGAAGAGAAGCGGAAAATTTACAGTTATGCCCTCTTGCCTGAAAACCTGAAACGGACAGAGCCACTCATCAGGCCGCCGGGAAACAAAAAAGATTTCTAATTTTAAGCCTATGAAAAAGGAAGATTTCATCCTTACCAAACTGACTTGGCACGAGGTGTCTGGCAAAATAGATGTCCTGCCAATCGCCAAAGCCCTCAATGGCAACATTCGCCTTTCCGAATATGGGATTGGTGTGAACCGGGTTTACTTTACTTTCATAGCCGTCAAACCTTCCAACAAATTGCATGAAAACGAGGTGAAGTTTGATAAAAAATCCAAGACCTTGGAATTATCGCTGAACCTGAGCTATGAACATGTCTTTACGGCTAACAAACCAACTATCTTAAAAATGATGGCCATGTTGTTTTTGGTGTCGGTGGATTTGTGGGAGAGGTTTGAGATTGAGGATTTTGATAGAAAGGAGTTTAAAAAAGAAGTGGAAAAACTTTTTGCAAAGAAGAAGTGGTTAGAAACTGCGAGGCTTGATTCACATTGATTTGCCACAGTTTAGATGTGGAGGAAGGAAACCTTGGACAGAAACAGAATGATTTTCATCCCTTCTCCTACAGCCTTGACTTAGGTTTGTTGGCATGGAAGATTTAGGCATGTCCAAAGACCGATTTGTCATTGTTGAAAAGGAATGCTTGCATTCCCTAAAAATTGAAACCCACCCGGTGGAAGGGGGTAAATGTTTTGTCCCAGCAAGCGTCCTAAAAACAACGTGGGAAGAAAACGCCGGGAGTGAGACTACAGCCTTTTACCTGCCCATCAGCTTTCCTGAAAGCCAGCTTTTTATGGAGGAACATTGGGATGAAATCCACCTCATAAACGACGAGGATGGTATCGGGCGCTACGGCTATGCGGCCTATTTTGTTGAAGAAGGGCTTTATAAAAAGACTATGGCCGATTTTGACAATGAAAAACCGCTCATAACACCGGAAGATGTCAGGTACACCATACAGTATTCCAGGCTATACCCCGGACTCAGTGACCATGCTTTGGAAATAGCCTATATAGCAAGTGTCTATAATGGGCACAAAGCACTTGATTTTGAAGAATACCAATCCATTGTTGAAAAATCAGAAATCCGGCTAAATACAAATTCCCCTACTCCTAGGTAAGTTGGAGGTAAATAGCTGTTAGATGTTCCATACAGTTGCTCACTTGTTATGCATCTCTAAGCACAATGGATAAAAGGTAGACTCAGGGCTTATGCAAAACGTCTAATATATTAATAGTGAGTACAGGTTTTGGGTTACAAAATCAAAGATTCAATTGCTGGCCAATCTTCACAGATTTGCTTTATAGACAATCGTCATTAAAAGTCATTGGTCATTGAAGTCATTTTATTGAAAGTCAGTGACTTAGAATTTTATCCCAATCAATTTTAAATTTGACTATCTATAAACGTTGCCCAAGCCTACTGGTCAGTAAAAGGTCTAAGAGTTGGAAAACTGTACTTTGATTAAATTTACCAGTTTTATTTACTTTTTGTGTTTGGCGGGATTGGACAGGCAATCAAGGCCCGGATAGGAGCTACACATTAATGTATATAGGCGTTTTCAGACAAGGTGGGCCTGAAAACCCCGCCCGATTTCTGGAAGGTGTTTTTTGCTGGCGAAAAGAAAAAGAAAGTATTCACGAAAAGGGGGATTAAAATGTACTGTTGGTAAAGTTTCCCCTATCAGTACCTGTTTATTGCGGCCTCTGGCCGCAACTTTAGCCCATATGATAGCATAACTATCAACGAGCAGTACCGTATTTCAATGGATGGATAGGCGATGCGCCAGCATGGCCAGCAGGAGTTTTTCAGTAGACAGACCCTGCAACAGCGGGTTGTAAAGGTTTGATAACGTTGGCTGGGTTCAGAACCCCCGCTGACGTTGAATCAAACGCCGCACCCACACCCACTTATTTTTTTGTAAAATCGGATTACAAAACCGTCAAGGTGGTGTTCGATGAAATACTGTTCATCGAAGCCTTGCAGAAATACATCCGCATCCACACGGCGACGGAGCGGGTGGTCACGCTGCTGTCCATGAGGCAGTTGGAAGGATTACTGCCGCTGGGGCAGTTCCAACGCATCCACCGCTCGTATATTTTTAAATATTTAATTGAATAATTTTTTAGATGTGTGAATTGTGTAACTCTATTCCATAATTGTGTAGCGAAGGCAGGAAGGTTGTGGAGTAACTTGCGATGTGAAAAAGTTTCACTATGTGAATAAGGAGTTTAATTGTTCGCCCAGGGACAATATGAAGGTAGCAATTCAATGGACTCCTATCCCCCCATTTGCATTTTACAATTATTACATATTTTTACATGAGGGGAATTTCACTAATAACATCGGCAATAGCCTTGATGTTATTTTCTTTTTCAACTAACAATTTCAGCCAAACGCCTCCTTTAGGTTCAGCATCCAACTTTGCTGTTTTTACTGCCGTTGGTGCTTTCAACAATGATGGACTAACTACAATTGTGGGAGATATTGGTACCAATGTGGGGGCCTTTGCCGGCTTTCCTCCGGGTATAGTGGCTGGAACTATTCACGTCACCGACCCTGTTTCCGTGCAGGCTGCCACCGATGTTGAGTTTGCCTACAGCAGTTTTGCGCCTATTTCCTGCGATTTGGTCATTGGCACTACCTTGGGTAATAATCAAGTGCTCAGCCCAGCCGTCTATTGCTTGGGCGCAGCTTCCAGTTTAAATGGAGATTTGATTTTGGATGGGCAATGTGACCCTAATGCCCTGTTTATTTTAAAAATAGATGGTGCTTTGTCAACGACTTCCTTTTCAAATGTAATTCTTACCAACAGTGCATCTGCCTGTAATATATATTGGCAGATAAATGGCGCTGTGGCGTTGGGAGAATCCTCCACTTTTAAAGGCACCATAGTAGCCAATGGCGCTATCAGTTTTTTAGAGGGCGCTTCGCTGGAAGGCCGGGCACTTTCCCGTTCAGGCGCAGTTAATATGCACAACAATACGGTGGATCTTAATTCCCAACCCATGGCTTCCATCCTTTCGGTCAACGGGCCTACTGAATTTTGTGAAGGTGGAAGCGTTATGATTTCAGGCAATTGTGGAGGTATGTGGAATACAGGAGAAACCACACCAACTTTAACCGTAACTACCAGCGGCGATTATTATGTGACGAATTCAAATGATTGCGGGAATGCGGTTTCCATACATGTAATTATTACCGTCAGCCCGGCACCGGTTTGCGCCATAGCCGGGGCAAGCACTATTTGCGCAGGGCAGTCCACCCAACTCTGTGTGCCTCCGGGAGCCGCCAGTTATCTATGGAGCACAGGTGCTACGACCAATTGTATTACCGTGTCCACTGCCGCAACCTATGCTGTAACGGTAACAGGTGCAAATGGATGTAGCAGTATTTGTAGTCAGGCAGTTAGCCTCAGCCCGGCACCGGTTTGCGCCATAGCCGGGGCAAGCACTATTTGCGCAGGACAGTCCACCCAACTCTGTGTGCTTGCGGGGGCCGCCAGTTACCTGTGGAGCACAGGCGCTACGACCAATTGTATTACGGTGTCCACTGCGGCAACCTATGCTGTCACGGTAATAGGTGCAAACGGATGCAGCAGTATTTGCAGCCAGGCAGTTAGCCTCAGCCCGGCACCGGTTTGTTTAATTACCGGCGCTGATATTCCTTGCCTCGGCCAATCTTCAGAGCTTTGTGTGCCTGCGGGCGCAGATGGATATATGTGGAGCACAGGTGCTACGACCAATTGCATTACCGTGTTCGTTGCCGGAACTTACTCCGTTACGGTGACCAATGCGGGCAATTGTACCAATATTTGTGGTATTACAATTTCTGTTAACCAGGACAATATCCCACCTGCCATCATTTGTCCAATGGATTTGACACTTGAATGTGATTTGAGCACTCAACCACCCAATACCGGCACGGCTACAGCTACTGACGCCTGTGACTTGGCTCCGGTCCTTGATTTTACTGACCTAATTAATCCTGAAAATTGTCCGCAATCTTATTCGATTGCCCGGGTGTGGACGGCTACCGATGGCGCTGGAAATAACAGCGTTTGTGTCCAGACCATTACAGTTGCAGATAATACGCCACCAGTCATCATTTGCCCGGCAAATTTATCTCTCAATTGCAATAGCAGCACGTTACCATCCGACACGGGCACAGCAACCGCCACCGATAATTGCAGTTTTGCGCCACAGGTTAATTCCAACGATGTGACTACGCCCGGGAACTGCCCACAGGCATTTACTATTACCCGCACATGGACGGCGATAGATGCTTGCGGAAATAGTAGTAATTGTACCCAAACTATCCTTGTTGCAGATGCCACTCCACCAACCATAACTTGCCCTGCCAATGTAACCGTACAGTGCGCCAGCCTCGTTCCAATAGCCAATACGGCACTGGTAACAGCCACTGACAACTGTGGCGGCACCACCACGATAAGCCACCTTGGAGATGCAATCACCAACCAAGTTTGTGCGAACAATTATACGTTGACCAGAACCTACCAAGCTGCTGATGCTTGCGGGAATACGGCTAATTGTGCGCAGGTAGTAACCGTTTTTGATGCCACGATTCCAACCATAACTTGCCCTGCCAATGTAAGCGTACAGTGCGCCGGACTCGTTCCGCCAGTTAATCTCCCACTGGTCGGAGCATCGGATAATTGTGGTAGCAGCGTAATAGTAACATTTGTTGCAGATGCAGTTTCGAGCCAAACCTGTACAAATCAATACGTATTGACCAGAACGTATCGTGCAACCGATGTTTGTGGCAACGTTGCCGAGTGTACCCAAGTGATAACCGTATTTGACAATACACCGCCTTCGATTAGTTTTGTAAATCCACTCCTGGTGTCAGGGGGTACTCTTCCAATTCAATGCTATGGTCAAGACCCATCCTGGAGCCTGCCAGTATTCAATGCAGGTAGTATTACTGCTACCGATATTTGCGGAGGCGATGTTGCAGTTACTTTTGATGAAATACTTGTGCAGGAAGGAAGCTGTAAAGTAGATGGATTTATCAATTTGTACCGTCTTACATGGACAGCCACTGATATATGCGGGAATAGCAGCACTGCATTTGTTTTCCTTGCATTGATTGATACCATAGCTCCTACCATTTCTGGAATCCCAGCTGATATAACGGTGCATTGCAATGACATCCCGGCGGTACCGACAAATGTAGTAGGCATGGATGAGTGCCTTTGTGCATGTGACATCACTTTTGAAGAATCTATACCCTTATCTGGTTGTCTGGACGGCCAGGTGATTGTGCGGTTCTGGAGCGCAAAGGACCGGTGCGGGAACATAACCACCCAGTCACAAAAAATCACGCTGATAGACGACCAAGGCCCCGATTGGCTAATTCTTCAGCCGGAAATTGCAGGTATAACACAGGATACTATTATCAATTACCCGTGCAATGATGGCTTTCCGGCATACCTGGATTTATTAGGTGAACAGTTTGCTCTTGGCTCCAATTCCTGCGGAGCTTCTTTTGTTCTGTCTTTTCAGGTGGATACCATCATTTCAGCAAATTGTGACCTTTCAGGCTTCAGGCAGCAAAGGACTTACCATTGGACTGGTGTAGATGAATGTGGCAATATTTCATCCTTTACTATAACTGCCCGGCTGGTTGACAAGGAAACACCAACTATAGTCGGTGTACCCATAGACGCCGTATGCATAGGCAATCCGGTTTTAAATCTCGTTTCATCTTCCGATAATTGCGGCACTTCCACTTTGCAATTCAAAGATACCTTTGTTCAGAACCCCTGTGGAACTGCAAAGGCTATTCAAAGAACCTTTACTGCAATGGATGAGTGTGGAAATATGGCCCGTGATACGGCCCTACTGATTCCAAACGACCAGACCCAACCATTAATTTCGTTTATTAACCCGGTGTTGGCAGGAATGGAATTTGGCGAAATATTGACTACAGAATGCGCATCACAGAGTGGTACTTATACTAATTTCGGTGCAGGAGATATTGAGGTGCAAGATGCCTGCCTGGAAGGGCTGCATGTTGCTTTTACTGAAACATTGATTTCAAGCGGCGATTGCACAACGGATGGTAATCTTGCTACGGTTCTGTTGAAGTGGACGGCAACCGACATTTGTGGCAACTATAACGAGCTATCCATAACGGCTCATATTGTGGATGAAACCAGCCCGGTTTTCGTCAATTTTTTGCCTGAAATCACTATAGGGTGTAATGCTGATTTACCCGAATTGCAAATCATTGATAATTGTGGCAGCGTATCCACCTCCATATGGGATACTATTATTTACGGGCCTTGTATTTTTAACTATGATATGCAACGCATTATTACAGCAACCGACCAATGTGGCAATTCTTCTACCGCCGTTCAAACCATTCATGTAGGAGATGGTAGCGGCCCGGCCATGTCCGAGGTGGAAGAAATGGTTTGCGATGATGTCAGTATTCCCGAAGTTACTGCATATGATGGTTGTGCAGAATCCTTTGTTGGAGTAACCATGCAAGCAGATACCCTGGATTTGCCCTGTAGTGGGTTAATGATTAAAAGAACATGGACCGCAGTCGACAATTGCGGAAACTCAGCCAATAGGCAGCAAATTATTTTACTTAACGACACGGTTCCTCCCGTAATTTCAACGCCTGCCCATTCCATTATTCCATACTATACCAACAGTGCCAATGGCCACGTATTTTCCTCACAGCTTGATCAGATTAAACTGTTAAATGCATTGGATTCCAGCAGTGTTTTCGTTGCTGACGATTGTGACCAATTGATTATACCAGTATTCAATTTGGAGGTCATCTATGCAGATAATTGCCTTGAAGATGGTTATTTTGAGCGTAGAAATTATTCATGGGTTTTTACCGATGCATGTGGTAATTCCAGTGCCATGTCCTTCAGTGTCGATATTATAGATGATATTCCGCCTGTATTTGTTGTAATGCCAACTGACGTTACGATTGTTTGTGCTCCATTGCCGCCTGTTCCAGTAGTATTTACAGACGATAATCCGCTGTCCGTGTCAATTGCCTACAGTGAATCAATCGAACCCGGAATTGGTATAGGCGTATTTAACGTGACAAGAACCTGGACGGCAACGGATGCCTGTGGAAATGTCACGGTATATGTTCAGCATATCAAATGGATACCTGACACCTTTTTGGAATGCGAAATTGAATTGCCAGCTGTCGTGACTTGCAACACGCACGGCGTAATGATTTCAAGCACTTATACTGGGGGAAATGGGCCAGTCAGTTATGTTTGGGAGATAGTGGGTGAAAATTGTTTTATCCAGGCCGGGCAAGGCACGCCAACTATCAAAATCTACATGGGTTGGACGGATGCTGAACTTATTCTCACCATCACTGATTCGGCAGGTTGTGTATCTACCTGTACTGCCACCGTGAGCTGTCTCTTCTCCTTGGATTTGTTTAATGGTTCACCACTTACGGATACTCCGGATGATTCATCATCTCCTTTCCGTTCAACACTGCATAGCATTGACGAGGACCTAAAAGAACTCAATGTGTGGCCAAATCCAAGCAGCGGAACTATTAACCTTAGCTTTGTTTCTTTGGAAGAAAATGAAGTGGAGCTTATCATTACAAACTTTCTAGGGGAAAGTGTTTTTAGGAACAAAACCATTGCCCAAAAAGGATTGAACACGCTCAAAATTGACATGTCTCAAATGCGTGAGGGAGGTTATCTTATCCAATTAAAAACAGCAAAAGTAGTGCATACCAAAACAGCCGTAATTATGCACAATAACTAAGAAACAGTAGGAAAACCCTTCATTTTTACTGTACTGGAATGGCGCACTTGGGCAATTGCTCAGGTGTTCCATTTTTGTTTTATATAATCCCCCTGAAAGCAATATAATGTTTTTAAAAATCAGGACTTAAGACACAGTTAATTAAATTTTCTTAAAACTTGGGGCATGCCGAATTATTGGTGTTTGCGCAGATAGTTCGGTTGCAAATTACTACTGACATAGAAGGGAATATATTGCCGACCTGACAGCAAAAGTCGAATGTCAAAATTTGGATATCGGTAGTAACGCTGAAGGTAAGCTGTTCAGAATTTATGAAGTAGGCCCCTGCAAAGAAACAAATGTCCATGACAGGTATTGTAGCTTCACTCAAAACTAACAATGAAGCTTTACATCAAATACATGGTTTCCATCCGCTGCAAGATGATGGTGAAATTAGAACTGGACAAAATGGGGCTGGTATATGGAGCGATAGACTTGGGCGAGGTGGAAGTTAAAGAAGCCCTGACGGAAGAACAGCTGGAACTGTTGCGAATAAATCTGCTAAAATCGGGGCTGGTATTAATGGAGGACAAGAAAGCCCGGCTGATTGAAAAAATAAAAAATATCATTGTGGAGATGGTGCATTATTCTGATGAATTACCGGCTGTGAAAAACTCGGAATATATCAGCGAAAAACTCCAGTTGGATTACACTTATCTCGCCAATCTTTTTTCGGTGGCGACTGGCATTACCATAGAGCATTATATTATTGCCCATAAAATAGAGCGGGTAAAAGAACTCCTCCTGTACGATGAACTCAACCTTACCGAAATATCCTATAAGCTGAACTATAGCAGCGTGGCGCACTTGTCTAACCAGTTCAAGAAAGTGACGGGCCTCACCCCTACTTTTTTTAAGCAGCTAAAGCAGAAAAAGCGTATCAATCTGGACGATATTTGAATTTCCCATTAGTGGTTTTATCGTGGTTATTCTTATTCCTCCGATCCGTTAACCCAGCTTAAAACTCAGGTAGGGTATTTCAAAGCGGCCAGAATTTTTATCCAACTTGAAAATGCGCCTAAAATCTCCGTTTTTCACAAGGCCGCCCAACCTACAACGAAATAGAGAATGCGCGAGCGAACAGGCAAACTGGATATGATTTTTACGATCAGAAAAGGAATGCTGGCCTCTTCACCTCAACTATCAACAATTTTCCTAAGAGATGTACTGATGGGTTTTATAAGAAAGTCATAGGTTATTTTCTATAAGATTGTAGCATATTTTCCGAGAAAGCAGTACACAAAAACCCTCCTTTTTCTGTACGCTTGCCCCTTGCACCAATATTGGAATAACCTGATCCCTGCACATCGAACTGGGCGTGGCAGAGGCCTTAGATATTACGGCCCAAACTGTTCAATTTCATACGTCTCTGAAATATTTAGCCATTGAAAGTCAGACTTTTAGGAAAACGAATTTGGTCGATTTATTCAAAAGTGGTGAACACTTTGTAGATATAGTGTTCAAGCAGCCCTTTTGATAAATTTAGAGTAAACTGCTGCACGGCCAAAAAGTCGTTCTTTTCGGGTTCATCGAAATTGAAAACCCGAATGCGCTTCCCTTCCACCCCTTCGCCCTTTTCATTGAGGTAGTCAACCGGGATGCCCTCTTTCAGTTGTTGGTACTTTTCGTGGTTGAGGCCTGGCAGCGTCTTGGCGGCGCTGTCGCTGGCTATCTCCTCAAAGGCGGCAAGGTAGGCCGCTTCGGGCAGGTCGGGGTTCAGCGCCCGCACCGCTGCCAAAAACCGCTCCTTCAAAACCACGTCCGCCTCCGATGCCCGGCCCAAGGTGCCGCCCGCTACAAACCTTTCGCCTTGGTACGCATTGGCGGTCTGCCATTTCATTTCCTTGAAGATGGCAATGGCGGTGCTTTCAATGAAATTGCCTTCGGAGTAGGCGTAGGGCATGGCGTTTTAGTTTGAATGGTTGGCGATGTAGGAATAAATCTTTGACTATACTCTCAAATAATCAAATACATATCACTTATTTCGTCCGTTTTTGCTCAATCGTATTATGAGCCACTACATAGGCGTAAACGGATGCCGGGACAAAATGTAGCTTAACATCCTGCACCGTGGCTGTACCTTCCTTGTCCAGGGTGGTTACGAGTGCCGAGCGCAAATTGTTTTTCTGGCAAAACTGTATCAGGCTTTTCAACTCGCCCGGTGCATCGAAGAAGCGGTTGCTCCACTTGATTTCAAGCGCCCAAACTGGTTTCAATTTTTTATCATCAATGCCCACCATGTCCACCTCGCCGTCTTTCCAGCGGGCATACCACGGTGTGAACCAATCACGGTGCATCCATTGTGCAAAAATGGCAGTTTCAACCATGCTGCCGATTTGTTCATCGGTGGCTTGTAGCGGGGCGAACAGGGCGCTCCGCAAGGATGGATTGGTGAGGTAGATTTTGAAAAAATTTGCCCGTTGAAATCGCTTGGCGTTGTCATCAATCCGGTGGATGGTGCGGATTAGAAATGCCGCCTCCAAATACTCAAGGTATTTTTTGAGCATGTGTTTTTCAACGTGGCTGGCACTGCTCAGTTTTTCGAGCGAAACCTCATTGCCACTGTGGTAGGCAAGGGTCGTGAAAAGCGAGTTCATCTCCTGCACGTCTTGTATGCCGTACAAACTCGGCAAGTCACGCAGCAGCACCTTGTCAACGATGTCACTGCGGATATATCTGCCGGGGTTAGCCCTTATTTTGTCCGAAAAAATGACCTCCGGGTAGCCGCCATAATTGATATAATCAATAAAATGGTTGTTCAACTCCTTCACGTTGATAGTCGAAAAAAAACGGTTCATACTGCCATCCCAATCCAGCACAGAAGGCTTCATCAAGTGGTCAAGCCCTTTCAGGTAAATGTATTCGTGGAAGGTGAGTGGTGGCAACATGAAATCCGTGAACCGCCCTGCCCCACTTTCGACACTCTTTAGTTTTAGTGCCGCTGCCGCTGAACCACTTACCACGAACTTTGTGCGGGAATAACTGTCCACTAACACTTTCAGGTGTACTTCCCATTCTTTTAGGTATTGGATTTCATCAAAAAACACAAACCACCCTTTGGCGTCCGACCTCCCGGTGGCCTTGCGGGCAAGTTGGAAAAGCCGCTCCAATGGCATGTTGTTGTAAACCGGGTTTTCGATATTGGCGTACAGGATTTGCAAGGGCGAAACCCCACTATCAAACAGGGCTTGCATGGAATGGAAAAGCATCACCGTCTTTCCCACCCGGCGTGGCCCCATCAGAACTACCGAACGCCGGATGTCGGTTTCTTCCACCAACGGTTGGAACAACTGAAAATACTGCCGGTGCTTGAATACCCGATATTCCTCATCGGTTGCACCGCTCACCCACCAAGGGTTTTCAAAGCGCAAACGGTCTATGATGAGTTCTTCGGAAAAAGGTGGAAGTGGGTTCTTTTTTGCCATAATGTGGCAAATTTACTAAAATAAGCTAATCAAGATTAGCTTATTTGGCCAAAAAATAAACTTCTAAGAAGAAATAGCCCAATTTTTTTGCTTAAAAAAATAACCCCTCACACCTCCAAAACCCCACCCATCAACCTCAGCAACAACAAATCCCGCCCCTCTTTCAACCGTTGGTTTTGAATAGGTTGTAAATCTACCAACTCGAAAAATTGGCTATACTTTATTGAGTAATGCTCAACCATTTCCCTTTCTGGCAAAAGAATCTCAATTTGAGTTAGTAGCGATGAAAAAATAACTTCACCGTTTTGATTTTAAAAACCCCAGCAATGGAGGGGTTTTTTAAAAATAATCCCGATTTCACATCGGGATTATTTTTCCTTCGATCCTTAATGCTGCATTTGTCAACTGTGGTTGAGCCGAACTACTGCAATAGCTTTTCAGATTAAGCCCTTTTAATAGCTCCATTGTGAAGAAAAAATGCTGATTGTAACGGATTGCGTAGTTGAATAAAAAAGCCATTGGAAATGCTTATCTTTTAAGTGCGAACCAAAATCTAAGCACCCAATGGCACTTAAAGATAAGCAAACCCGGACAATCGTCCTGGCAATTTCTGAAAAAGCTTATTCGTCCTTTATAGGGGACAATGAAACGGCGCATAAAACAATTGACTACTTTATCCAGGAACACCCTGACATTTTTCCCAACGGCATCGAAGCAAGGGGATACAAACTCAACGGCTATACCCGGTTTTCCAAAAAGTTGGGAATCCGGATGCGCAGGATTGAAACAGGTGGAACCACCTATCGTATCCGGCCTTCTATTGCGATGCCCTGCATACGTGCCCGGACAGAGGATGTAAAACACCCCCTGTTCCTGTTGAAATTCGGGATCCCTTTTTGGGCACTCGCCCTGGTTTTTGGCCGCAACGCCATGTTCTGGTACCGGACTTTTTTATGTCTTGGCCAGTCCAGCCTCGTGGGCACTACTGTACGCTTGCCGGACAAACTGCCAAAGGATTTGCTGGCCGATGAGTTCCACGCCCGCAGCCGGGGGGAGAAAGCCTACATCGCCACGACGGTTGCCAACGGCTGTTTTTCGGGGGCGGAGGCCAGTAAAAGTACGGATGGGGCATCCCTGAAAGAAGCCTATGGTGTTTTTCAAAAAGAAGCCTTGGCTTTGAATCCACACTACCAACCCCGAACGGTTAACACCGATGGCTGGTGGGCAACACAGAATGCCTGGCGGGGTCTGTTCCGCCGTATTTTCATCATAGAATGCTTTTTGCACACTCTTTTGAAAATACAGGACCGGGCCACTCATCGCCTCGTCTGTAGGTGGTTTTAGGCAGATCTCAATCCGTTATGATCAGTTGGTTTGATTCGGTAAAATCATGCTACGCATCCTCAAAAATATGACCAGTCATATTTTCCAACACAGGGGAAAACGGGTGGCATTTTTTCATCCTGGCTACCTGGCCTCTATGGACAAAAGCTACGGCAGGGAACGTCCGCCCGCCTTCAAAACCTGAATTGGAACCGGATCAGTTGCTTGGGCTTGAACCGGATGCAAAAGCGCCCCCCACTGTCCCGCAGCGGGAAATTCAGGTTGGTCAAAAAAAACTTTAACCTAACCATACTGCTTTCATCCGATGGAGGGGTTGTGCCACAGCAAAACGCCACCCTCACGGGGCCCCGTTGACCGCCAGCGCCAATGGCCGGCATGGACATGGTACACTGTGCCTCGGCGGCACAAAAAAGGAGGAAAACAGCACCGAAGGTTAAAGCCATTTTTTTCATGTACAGTGGTTTTGGAGTAAATACCAATTTCGGCGGGTTCGTTACCAGGGAAAGGGAATATTTGATGGGAAATCCTCAGGAGGTTAGAGGCACAAGGGTAAGGCAAGAAAGGTGCCGGATGCCCATTGCATTATATTCGAAGGACTTTTTGTAAGCCTGATACTGGGAGGAATTTAAAAAAAGGGGCAGGTTTAAAACGAAATATCGGAACACCGGGAATGGCAAAAACCTTGTTCTTTAAAGTTCCCGACAACTGCTCCTGAAGTCAGCGCCGCAACAGTTTCCCACTATCCGTCATCGGCAGCGACTCCACAAACTCTACCTTCTGCGGGATTTTATAAGTGGACAACCGCTTGCGGCAAAACGTCAGCAATTCCTCTGTATCAGGCCGTTCTATTCCATTTTTCACAACAACCTCCGCCTGTACGCATTCCCCTAAAAAACGGTGCATGAAACTGCTCACCCGGCAAAGCTGCACGGCAGGGTGCTGGTTCAGAACAGCCTCCACTTCCTCCGGGAAAACCTTGTTCCCCGATACATTGATCATGCTTTTCTTACGGCCTTCGATTCGTATCAAACCATCGGGGCGCTTGGAAGCCAGGTCGCCCGTATAGAACCAGCCGTTTTTCAAAATCTCCTCCCGGCGGCGGGGCGGCTCCAGGTAGGCGTCCAACATGCCGGGGCCACGCATGGCCAGGTGGCCCGTCTCGCCTGGAGGCAGGATGTGGCCGTCGTCGTCCAGCATCTCCACCTGATAATCTGGCAGTGCGTAGCCGACCGCATCCGGGAACGCTTCCGATTTTTCAACATTGATAATGGGCAGCCCCACCTCGATGATGCCATACGCCTGGCTCACGGGCAGCCCGAACCGTTGTAGAAACGCCTCGCACTGTGCTTTTGAAATGGCCGTAGAAGTGGAAACAACCCTTTTCAGCGAAGGCATTTGCCGTCCGCTTTGGTCGCTGGCCAGCAGGCGGATGTGCATGGGCGAGCCATAAATTAGCGTTGCTTCGTGGAGGTTCGTTTGTTCGATGATGTGGTCCGCCAGGAAGCTGTCGCAGATGACGATGGCACTGCCATAGCGCAAATACAGGATGATGGACACCACGAAATGATAAGCCATGGAGAGTACCCAGGTGATGGCGTCGTCCGGGCCGAGTTGTAGCACCTTGTTGGCTGCTTCGGTGCGCTCGGCAATGCCCTCATGCGAGAGGATGACGCCTTTTGAGGTGCCCGTAGTGCCGGAGGTGAAGCGGATGAGGGCGGGGTTGTTGGCATGGGGTGCAAAGGGTTGTTGCCGGTCGGCATTTGGGTTGAAAAACAAGCGCCATTCCTGCTGCGGAAATTTCACCCGCCCAGCGGCATGGTCAAATGGCGCCACGCTGCTCTGGTCGTCCAATATGGCATGGAGACGGGCGGTTTGAACAGCATCATTTACTTCGTCGGCCTTCATTTGGTTGGACACGGGCATGACCACCGCACCGCAGTCCATCACGGCAAAACAGGCGGCGATGAAGTAGCGGCTGTTTTTGCCCATCACGCCCACACCCAGGCCGGGGGCGATGCCGAGGGCCTTCAAGTCTTCGGCTGTTTTTTTTATTAAAGCTGCCAATTCGGCGTAGGTCATCGTGCCATATTCGTCGTGGATGGCGGGGTTGTTGGGCCAGCGCTGGGCGGCTTGGTAGAGGAGGTTGGGTACTTGCATTTTATTGAATTCTGTTTTTCTTTTGATTGCTAACGTGACTTGATTGGAACACAGATGAGGCGGATTGGGCGGATTTGCGCAGATATGCTCCGTGTTAATCCGCCTCATCCGTGTTCCAATCCTCC
The DNA here is from genome assembly GCA_020636005.1 of Lewinellaceae bacterium. Classification (GTDB taxonomy): domain Bacteria; phylum Bacteroidota; class Bacteroidia; order Chitinophagales; family Saprospiraceae; genus UBA6168. The sequence goes on along the minus strand of JACJYR010000001.1, from coordinate 1,707,431 downwards.
TCGCTTGTATCAAAGCATCAAACGCCGAATTTCAGCCACCGGCCTTTCATAAATTTCATTTCTGACAAGCCCCACTGCCATCCTTCCCGCTGCATACCCCGTTGCCAAACAAGTACCAATAACCCTTGCGCTGGCAATGGCATCCTCAGAAGCAGAAATATTGCGCCCGCCGAAAAAGAGGTTTTTCAAAAACGCCGACTGCAATGCGCCCGCCGGTATGTCGTAATAGTCGCCCGGGGCAAAATATTCCATGCGGGGGTTCTTGCCCGGCGCCCAAAATTCGATGGGCCATGCGCCCCTCGCCACGGCGTCGTCCTGTTTCCTGCAATCCATCACGTCTTCTTTTTGTAAAACAACCTTTCCCATGTTGCGGGGGCCGGTGCGGATGCCCACCTCGGGTGCGATCATCGTCAGCCAGGCATTTTTAAACAGTACGTTTTGGGCTTTCAGGAAAGCCACTATCTCCCCCACGGCTTTCCTGGCGAACAGTTCCAAACGGGTCACCAGCGCAGGGTCGTTGCCCACGCCCAAAGGAAGGCCGAGCTTGAAAACCGCCCGACCAGCTTGCAGGCTGCCTGGCACAGTGGACAACCGCTCGTAGTCTTTTGGATAAATGCCGTCGGCAACGCCTTTCTGGATGTTGCGCAACAGGCTGAGGTTGAGTATTTGCGCATCGTCCGTGGCAATTCCAGCCATTTCGAAGACTTGGGCCGATGCCTGGTATTCCTCATTTTCAAAAATCCCCACTCCGGCCAGGCGGGCAACGACTGCTTCCCCGGCAGTGTCTATCACCGTTTTTGGGTGAAAAAGGATGGGGCAGTTGTGGACAGCGGCACCCACTTCAACAATGTGATCGCCTTCTTTTTTTACATGGGTCAAATGGGCATGGAGGCAAAGCGACACCTTGTTTTTTTCCAAAAAATCATCGCATAGCCGAAGGAAGGCAAAGCGGTTGTAAGGCAGGAAGTGCAGCCCGTTTTTATAAAAAAAAGGCTTTGTACCGCTCTCATGCTGGAGTTGTTCCGCAAATATTTTGGGAAAACCATTGTCCACATACCTCGCCAAAGGGTCTTCGCTGCGGTAATAAAGCCCGCAAACCGTGCCCACATAAGCTGCCGTTGCCTTGCCACCAAGGAAGGCGTTTTTTTCCAACACTACCACGCTTGCCCCTGCCTCGGCAGTTGCCACTGCCGCCGCCACACCAGCCGAGCCGCCCCCCACGACAAGCACATCAGGGTTGGTCAAAATGCTATGTTTATGCTTTTCCTGCACGATAGGGTTTTAAGAACAAGGTAGTCGCCCCACAACTTCAAACCAACAGCCAAACAACCTCGAACAATTTCAAACTACTGTCTTACCAAACAGATTTTCCCGCAAAGATGCCTCAAAAATGGAAAGTTCCGCCTCGCTCACGCCAGCCTCCGTGTAGGCGATGACGGCCTGGAGTTTTTGTTGAAAACCCATGAAGATAACCGTGAAACCAGGGTAGCCGCCATTCGGCGGGTAATGCACCGCATCGCTGACAGGTAGCCCGCAGAAGTTCGTGAAGTCGTCCAGCGTATTGCCCGTATCGGAGAAAAAAAAGCTGGCCAGGGCACCTTTCGTCGGTGACTTGGCAATGTAGCCGTATAGCCACAGCGGCAGCCGTCTCGACAGCCCCATCATGATGCCGTAGCTGGCCGGGATACCGCTGCGCATTTGGCCCATCATCTGCTCGCCGATGGCATCGGCGGCGCTTTGCATGGTCTCCAGGTGTTGCGGGAACAGCCGGTAGAAAAGATAGGAAACGTGGTTGCCCACGAGCGGCCCCCAGGCGCCCTTCTTTCGTTGGTTCTGGGGGATGGGTACCCAAATGTTGTGGTTGGTTTTGCCCTTGTGTTTCAACAAAGCATGGAAGCTGCGCATGGCCGCCGCCAACAGCAAAGGGCTGCGCCCAAAGCGGATGCCGTAGCGCTTGCAATTGGCGTTCACTTGCGCTGTTTCTGTTTCGGTAAAACGCAGTACCCGGTAGCGGTTGGCCTGTGGGTGGCCGCTTTTTTCGAGGAGGAGGGACAGCCCCGTTTCCTGTCCATCAAACATAAAATCCCGCACTTTCCGGGCATGTCCCACCTGCTCCCTGATGGGCAGTTCGGTTTCCTCTTTGGCAAAAAACTGCACCTGCCCATCACCGATTGCCTTGCCGAGATGGCGTATCAAAATCTCTGCGCCTTGGGCGTCCGTCAGTACGTGGTTCCAGGTAAAAAAAAGCGTGGTGCGGTTGTTTTGATGAAAAACCAAATCAAGCCGGAAAGGCGGGTCGGAATGGGGCCGGATGTCTGTTTCAAACAGCACACCGGGGATACCGTGACCTTTTAAAAAGACCTCATGGATGCCAATGGAAACAGGGCGGTTCGCCTTCACCTGCTTCCATTGCGGCAACTGGAACGGCAAGCGCCTTTTCAACCGCAACGAGTGCAGCCAAATAAAAAGCGGGTCGCCATTGACGGTCCTTTCCAATGCGGCAGCATCCAGTTTCCCCTCCACTTCCACCGCAAAGCGACTGACATTCCCCTGCAGGCCCTGCCGGCGGTGGTGCCGGTCGAGCAGCAATTGGAAGTAGTCCGAGCCATTGAGCGGGAGGCTGTCGGGCCAATACTGTCTGTCCAGCGTCACAGGCATTGGTGAATGTAGTTGGCCAATGTTTCGGAAGAGTGGATGTTTTCCTGGCTGAGTGCCTCGTCGGGCAGTTGCAGCCCATACTGCCGCTCCACGAAGAGGACGATTTCGATGAGGGAGAAAGAATCAAGCCCCATTTGCACCAGCGGCGTGGCAGGCGTAACTTCGACGCCATCGGCCACCAGGTTGGCACGGATGAAGGTGCAAAGGGATTCGGCGATGCTTTGTGCGGTGTTGGTCATGTTTTGTTTGTTGTGGTGGTTTGGGTTTGGTTCAATAGCAAAAGCAAGGGGTCAGGGATTAGTTGACCAAAAACAAGGCGTTGCTGAACAACAACTTACCTTCTTCCCAAAACGACCGGAACAAGGGGTTGTCAAGGAGGTAAATTACCTTTCCCTGGCCTTTGTCCTGTACGGCAAATACGGCCGAGTCTTTCAGGTTTTTTTTCAAATTGTAGCCGATGAAACCCAGCGAGGTAAAGTCCTTTTCGAGGTAGCCTACGTTCCAGGTATCTTTCAGCAGGTCAAACCTTGCATTGTTGGTTTTTAAGGAAAAATAGTTTGGGCGCAGGCCGAAAGCCAGTGGGTGGGTCGGGTCCATCTTCACCTGCACGATGGCACCGGGCAGGTTGTCGGACAGGGACGAGCGCACCCGATCCGCATACAGGGCGGTGCGGTGGTCGAGGGCTATTTGTTCGGCTTCGTTCTTAGCGTTTTCCTTTTCTGCGTCCTTGGCGAATTTCGCCAGGTTGAAGCCTTTGCGGTCGGCCAGGGAAAGGTTGGCGGCTCCGATGGCAATGAGCCTGCCCCCCTTGTTGACCCAATCTCCCAGCATCTCGATAGTGGGGTCGTCGAAGGCGTAAGAGCCTTCCGGCAAAACGAGTGTGTTGAAATCGGCGAGCACAGCCCCCGACAGTTGGCCGGCATCAATGATGGTAGCGGGGTAGTCTATCACCTTGTCGAAGTAGAACCAGACCTGGCCAAACTCGTTGTCGGACGTTTTTTCACCCGACAGCACAAGTACTTTAGGCTTGGCAGCCAGTTTGACCGACTCGGCCCCAAAATCGTGGCCGGCACTGACCCAGCCTGTTTCCACGGGGATGGCTTCGAGGTCGAATGCCGTGGCCAGGTCTTGTAAAGTTTGATTGAAATCCGGGTTCTTCCGGTTGTCGGCCCTGGTGAATATAAGGGTGCCTGCCGGATATTTTTTCCCTTCTGACTCGAAGCCCTCTTCGGCAAAACGCACAACCACTCCTTTTTGCTGGAGGCTGCCCAATAGCCTGGCGCTTTGCACGGTATTCCAAGGGACGATGTAGGCATAGGGTGCTTCCTTCGGCTGGTTTTTTTGGGGTTGGACAAACGCATATCCTGGCGAAAGTTCAACTCGTTGCTTCACTGCATAGGCGTCGAGGCCATAGGCAAACAGCAGGGACCAGGCCGTGATGTCGTAGGTGAGAGAGTCCACCAGTTGGGGTTCTGGTTCCAGCAGCACCTGGGCAAACAAGCCTTTGGGTTGGTAGGCGCTGATGATGAGGTCGTCTTCCCCGATGGTAAACCGGCCCTCGCTGCCCGTTGAGAAATTGTAGCCGGTAAGGGCGCCGGAGGCTTTGCCAGCCCTGCCATATTGGATACGTTGGCGGTCGAGCAGTGCTGTGAGCGCTTTCAGCTTGTGCCTGGGATTGGAGGATTTTATGATAAAGGCTTTATAAGGCCCCGGCGGGTTGTTTGTTGAAATATTGAAATAGGCGGCGAAATTTTTCACCAGCCGCGGCGCATTTTTGGAAGCCACTTCCACGGTCGAAAGGGCCGTGGTCGTATGGTGCTCCACCCGGTCGTGGAGGGTAAGGGTGTCGCCGTTCGGCATTGTTATCGCCCTGCCCCCACGGGAATGGCCGCCCTGCTCGTAGGTCATGCCGATGGCGCCGTTGAAGCAGGGGTAGGTGTCGCCATAGCTGGGGTAGAAGAGGTCGAAAATTTCCCTGGTATAATAAAGCCAGCCGTTTTTATCAAAATACCTGGCGTGGTTCATCCCGACCTCCACCTGGAAGTCGGCCTGCCATTGGGTGAGGTATTTGTGAAAGGGCTGTGCGGCCGGGGCGAAATAATAGGGGGCATCGAAATACTGCTCGTGGAGGTCGGCTACTACCTGCGGCAGCCAGTCATTGTAGATTTTCAGGCGGTTTTGGGTTTCCACCTGGGTAGCCCATGCCCAGTCGCGGTTGAGGTCGAACAGGTAGTGGTTCACCCTGCCACCGGGCCAGGGTTCGTTGTGTTCCCTTGCTTTGGGGTCGGGGTCGGGTTGGTCGGGGCTGGCCTGCCGGTACCAGGAAGTGTAGCGGCTGTAGCCGTCGGGGTTCACGCTTGGTTCTATCAGCACGACGGTATTTTTCAGCCAGCCGGAGGTTTCCTTGTTGTTTGGGTTGGCGAGTTCGTACAGCACGGGCATGGAAGCTTCCGAGCCTGCGGCCTCGTTGCCGTGTACGCTGAAGCCGAGCCAGACGATAGCAATGGGGTTGGCATTGTCCGGCTGGCCATCGGCCAATCCGGCGTTGCGGAGGTTGTTGAGCCGGATCTCTTCGATACGGCGCAGGTTTTCCGGGGTGCTGACAATAGCGAGGATTTGGGGGCGCAGTTCGTTGGTACGCCCGAACTCGACCAGTTGGACGCGGTCGCTGTTGGCAGCCACATATTGGTAGTAGGCCACCAACTGGCCATGCTCCGAGAATTGTTCCCCGATGCGGTGGGGGAGGAATTCATCGGGCGTTTGCAGGGCGGCCTGGGCAGCCAATGCGGTGGAAACAATCCATAAACAACTTGCCAGGAAGATCTGCTTGCGCATGCGTTGGAGGTTTGGGCAAATCATCCAGGTTGCAAAAGGGAGTTTTGCTGCCCTGGAACGACTGGCCATGATAAGGAGGCAGCAAAACAAAACAACTATTGCCATATCCGCAAATAAAGACGGGTTCTGTGGCGGGAAAAGGGCCGGCAAAAGTCCATATTGAAAACATTATGGTTGAAAAGTACGCCCTACAATTTTATCCAAAGGTCGGTATGCTTGAGGATTTCCTGCTTGTAGCGCCTGGGCTGCTCGATGATTTCGTAAAACTCCCGCAGGTACTTGACCACGTGTTTTCTCGATTTGCCATCGAAGTAGGGAAATTTTTCGCAGAAACCCATCACGTCGGCCTTTTTGGAAAGAAATAGCCCGAAGGTCTGAAGTGTTTCGGAAGTTTCCCTTTTCATGCCCTGGTAGTAGCGGTTGGTGACGTCCACCAATTCGAGCCGCTTGTCGGACGTGGCGTACGGGGCGTTCACCAGGCCCGAGTAATCAAAGTCATAAGGAACGAGGACGGGGTAATTTTTGCCGTCCAACCCCAGTATTTTCAGGTTGTGGGAAGTGATGGGGAACCAATCCGTGTTGCCGATCATGTATTGGAAGAGGCAGAATATCTCTACTTCCTGTGTGCGCAGGTTGTCGGGTTCGGCAGCGCCGTCGGGAAGGGTAAAGCCATTGACCCGTTTGACCAGGTCTTTTTCGTTTTCGATGAGGATGGCAAAACTTTCCGAAGGGGCATCCTCGCCGTTGGTATCCTTGAAATACATCTTGACCAGTTGCACCCTGAAACTCACGTCCGTGAGCATGTTGTACAATTTGTAGGCGAAGTACTCCCGCAAAAGGTATTGTTCGTACTTGGGCGAGTCCTTGCAAAAGGTGACCATTTTCAGGGTGCGGGGATCTTCCCCTTTGCCGGGCAGCCTGATCTTCAGCGGCGGGATGTCGCAAAGCCGGCGGCGCATTTTCCCCCGGGGCCTTATTTCAATTTCAAGGCTGGTCTTTTTTCCTGTGTTGTCGGTGAAATAAAGGATGGCAGGCTGGTAATCTTTTGTGCCCTTATTTTTTTGCAAGGGTTTGAAGTCGGATTCCAATTTCATTGCCAGCGTATCGTCCCGCAGGATGGACTCAAAGAACTGCCGGGAAGTGGAGGTTTCAAGTTGGTCGGCAACAACGGACTGTTGCAAAGCCCGCGTAAGGCAGGGCAGCCCCATGACCAGGATAAAAAAAGCAAATCGTTTCATTTGGCTATGACGGTTTGTTTAAAAATCAAAACAAAAATAGCCAGGGGCACATCTGCCGGTCAATAGCATATTCGTGTGAAACGCAGTATTTCGATTGGAAGGCCTGCTATCTTGAGCAGTTGCCTGTTTTTTAGATAGAAAAACCCAGGCCCAGCAGATGTACCAGGGCCTGGGTTTTGGACGAAATGTAGAACGCAGGCAGGTGGGCAGCAACTATTGAAGTGCCTTGATGTCCAACTCCATAAGTTTCTGATCAATCTCCATCTGGGAGGCGCCCGCTTGTTTCATTTCCTTGTAAACGAGGGCTTTTTCATTGCGGGCAGCCGCCTTTTGTTGGCGGAGCAACGTCCGCTGATCTTCGTTCAATATCCTTTCGATGGACTTTTCGTTGGCCAGGCGCAAGGCTTCCACTTTTTTGATATACAGCTGTGGATCAGTATTTTTTATGGGGCCTATTTCGGCGAGGTTGCGGTACTTTCGCTCCTGGATAACCTGCATTTTGGATTGTTGCTGGGCATCCAGGCCATAGAGTTTGGTAAGTTGCTCAGTGGACTGTTGGGCAAGCGCTTGTTGGTCGCTGCTTTGAGCAAAGGTACCCCAACCAATCAGCAGGAATAATAGGCTGCAAACGAAATTTTTCATGATGGTCAATGTTGTGATGTAATACTTTTGCCGCTAAGTTACTATTTGAAGGTGTACCTTTTAAGGAAGCATTTGCTTTTTCCCATAAAAAGTAAAATGGATTTCAAAATACGGTGGCCAAACACTTCTTGATCCATGAAAATATTACTGGTAGAAGACGAACAGCCCGCAGCAAAAAGGCTCGCTTCCTTGCTGGATGAACACTGCCCCGAAGGAGAGGTGCTGGTGGATATGCTGGAAAGCGTGGAGGCTTCGGTGAAATGGCTTAAAAGCTTTCCCATGCCCGACCTTATTTTCATGGACATCCAACTGGCAGATGGTTTGAGTTTTGACATTTTCAAACAGGTCAACGTCACCGCCCCGGTCATATTTACCACCGCCTTTGACCAGTACACCCTGGCCGCTTTTAAAGTGAACAGCATTGATTATTTGCTGAAACCCATAGATCCGGACGAACTGATCGCTGCCCTGCAAAAATTCAAGCGTTTTTTCCAAAAGGCAGCGCCTTACGATCGCTCCGGACTGGAACAAATGCTGCAGTCCCTGCTCAAAAAGGAGCAATATAAGGAGCGCTTCCTGGTGAAGTCCGGGCAACATTTCCTGCATGTAAACGTGGGGGACATTGCTTATTTCTTCTCTGAAGACGGGGTGGCGTTTGCGCAGCATAGCAACGGAAAAAAGCATATCGTCGAATATACACTCGATCAGTTGGAAAGCGCACTCGACCCTGGCCAGTTTTTCCGCATCAACCGTCAAATGATCGTCCGCCCGGAGGCAATCGTCAAGATTTCCACCTGGTTCAACAGCCGCCTGAAGCTTGAAATGGGGCCGCCCTGCGAGGCCAATACCATCGTGAGCAGGGAAAGGGTGAACGATTTCAAAAATTGGCTGGACAGGTAGTGAACATTATAGTAGTGCAGCACGTATTGACAAATATCACCATCTGCGTACGGAAAATTAACGATGAGATAAATGTCCGGACGTAGCTATAAAAGATTTTATCCCCTACTTTTGCTATCTGAAATAGTTTCTCCTGTTCTGACTTCCAACTGCTCTTCGGCCCATCCGGTCGATGCCTTTTCATAAAAAACAGACTTTCGACAAACACCGCTATGTTTCCAGAACATAATTAAATCCTCATGAGAACAAAACCCAATACCGTCCAAACCGATGAAATTATAGCGTTCGTGCTATTCATCCTCTGCTGTGTTCTTTCCTTTTTCCGCCAGCCTATCCATGAAATACCCTTCACCCTGCTCAATTGAGCAGCGGCCGGATTAACCTGCCGGGTGCTTAGTATTGTTTGTTGAAAAACTCGGGGCATTTCGCCTGCCGGTGCGGTATTCGGCATTTCAAGCACAAGCGCAAGTTCCTACTCAAGATACTGCCAGGCATATTTGCCCCAAAATACAGCTTTATACTTTTGTACTTCTTATAGAAATAAAAAACTATTGTTTCTAAAACTCTAAATATCAGTTTTTTAGTAAATGCTATTAGTATTATTTGATAAATACTGGTTTTAAAAATATACTTAACATGGTATAATCTCCACCCTACGGCAGTTTACCTTTGCAAAAGATTAGTGTGCATTGATAGAAGAAATGTCTTTGAAAAATCAAAGAGATGCAAAAATTTTCGGTGTTTCTCTCCAAAAGCTTTCATCCCTTTGGCCAAGCTGGCACCGCAATCCATTTTTTCCCATGACAATTGCATGAAGTTTTGAAAATGGTGACTTTTCAAAGACTTTCCGGAGAATGTTGGAAAAGCCAGTGCATGTCGCCACCCACCATTTATTGGTGGAACCTAAAATACGGATCTTCAATAATTAGAGGATATAAGTCTTGAGGTGGGGGTATTATACCTTAAGGCTTAATCAAAGAGCAGTTTTTGGGATGGCCTCTCTCCGCATTGTTGGAGGGGGGCTCCTTTTTTTTACCAATAACCTTCTTGAATATGGAACGGATTCCCTTCTGTAAGTAGTAGTTTGAAATGGTTCGACAAAGTTTGAAAATGGTTCGACTTTGTTGTCAACTGTTGTAAATGGCTGAAAACCAACAAATTACCGACGTGAATCTTCGATTTCAAACAGCACCAGTTGTATCGAATAATTTAGCCTGCCTACTTATTTGGCTACCACATACCGGAAAAGCTTCTGCAAACTTCATGTCCTTATGGCTCAATGTACAAAAACCGCATTTTCCAAAAGCCTTGCCTTCCTCCCATCAATGGCAGGGCTGATTGGTTCTACTTTATTAACCCGCAACTTCAGTTGTGGGGATAAGAACCAGCGTTTCGATAAACCGATTTATCGGTTTTGAGCAGCAAAACGGTTAAAACCGTTGCCTGATTCTCGTCTATTGAAAGCCCCATAACTGAAGTTGTGTGTTGAAATTTCAGAACCAATCAGCCCTTCATCAGTAGGTTCGGTTAAAAAAGTAAAATTCGCTGTTGCTTCGGTGTACAATAACGGTAAAACGTCCATTTCCGGACATTGCCCGTTCATGGCCGTACATTTTCAAGGCAGGTTTCAGGGGAGTTTATTTACTAAAAACTTGATAATCAATTGATTAAACTACATGGCACACCCGTTGCAAAAACGGGGAGAGTGATTGCATCAAAGTTTGCAACGCATCATATTTGAAGCAGTCAACAGCACCCCCTCCTATTGAGGGGTTTTAAACAGCAAATGAATTATGGACAAAAAAATAGAAAAGAAAAGGTTCACCTGGCAGAAATTGGCCATCTACGGCGGCATCGTACTGTTGGCAGGCTTCCTTTTCTCGGCCATCTGGCGCGACGCAGGCACCTCCAAATTGAACGTGGAGACAGAGCGCCTGTTGGTAGATACGATCCACAAAGGCGTCTTTCAGGAGTTCATCCCGGTCACTGGCATCGTTCAACCCATCAAAACTGTCTTTATTGATGCCGTTGAAGGGGGCCGGGTAGAGGAAAAATTCGTGGAAGACGGAGCTATGATGAAGCAGGGCCAGCCCATCCTCCGCCTTTCCAACCCTGACCTTCAGCTCAACTACCTCAACCAGGAAGCCAATACCGTTTCACAAATCAACCAAATCCGGAATACCAGCCTGCTCATGGAGCAACAGAGCCTGAGCCTGCGCGAACAAGCGCTCGATGTGGACTACCAACTAGACCTTTTCAGCAAGCGCACCCAGCGCAACGATGAACTTTATGCAGGCAAGGTGATCGCCAAGGTGGACAAGGAAGAAACCGAAGATCAGTACGAACACCTGCTGCGCCGCAAGGATATGCTGCGCCGGACAATCGAAAAAGACAGCCTTTTCCACGTCCTCCAGCAGGATCAGATGACCAACTCGCTCGACCTGATGAAACGCAACCTAGCCATCGCCCGCCAAAGCCTGGACAACCTCATCGTGAAAGCCCCGTTCGACGGCCAGCTTTCGGGCCTCACCTCTGAATTGGGGGAACTTATCAGCCAGGGCGAGAATATTGCCCAGATAGATGACCTGACCAATTTCAAAATCAGGGCGAGAATTGACGAGTTTTATATCAGCCGGATATTTATTGACCAGGAAGGCTCTTTCCAGTTTGCCGGCAAAACCTACCAGTTGAGGATAAAAAAGATTTACCCGCAGGTGGCCAATGGCGCTTTTGAAGCCGATCTGGTATTCACCGACGAAGCCCCGGAAGCCATCAAACGGGGGCAAACCGTGTCCATTAAACTGGAATTAAGCGCCGAGGAGGAAGGGCTGCTGTTAGCCAGGGGAAGTTTTTACCAAAAAACCGGCGGGAATTGGGTATATGTAGTGGAACCCGGCTCCAACGTAGCCCGCAAGCGGGACATTAAAGTGGGCCGCCAAAACCCTAATTTTTACGAAGTGCTGGAAGGCCTGCAGCCGGGCGATGTTGTCATCGTTTCCAGCTATGACAATTTTGGCGACAAAGATGAATTGATTTTAAAATAAATTAAATGGCTAAATGGCTGGATAGTTAGATGGTTGTGCCATCAAACCATGTAGCCATTAAACCATATAACCATTAAGATTCGAAATGATCCGTACCAACAACCTCGTCAAGGTTTACCGCACCGAAGAGGTAGAGACCACCGCCCTGAACGATGTCAGCATCCAAATCAAGCAAGGGGAATTCGTTTCCATCATGGGCCCTTCCGGCTGCGGCAAATCCACCCTGCTCAACCTATTGGGCATGATTGACAGCCCTTCCAGGGGCGACTACTATTTTATGGACGAAGAGGTAGGCAACCTGCCGGAGCGCAAGCGATCCAACGTCCGTAAACACAACCTCGGCTTTGTTTTTCAGAGTTTCAACCTGATTGACGAACTGACCGTGTTCGAAAATGTGGAGCTGCCGATGCTCTACACCAAGGTGCCTTCTGCTGAGCGCAAAAAGCGGGTGGACGAACTCCTGGAAAAAATGAACATGATGCACCGGCGCAACCACTTCCCGCAGCAACTTTCCGGCGGCCAGCAGCAACGGGTGGCCGTGGCAAGGGCCATCGTCAACCACCCGAAGCTCATCCTGGCCGACGAACCGACCGGCAACCTGGACAGCTCCAATGGCGACGAGGTAATGAAGATTTTGGCTAGCCTGAACCAGGAGGGCACCACCATCGTCATGGTAACCCACTCGCCCTACTGTGCCGAATTTGGCAACCGCATCATCCGACTGCTGGATGGCCAGGTGGTGACGGAGAATATCGTGCAGCAATACCTATAACCGGTAGGGGGGCTGCCGCCCCGCCTTGGGCAAATGGCTTCAATCGTACTGGCAGGCCCCTTTTCGGCGTTTGGCGGTACAGCCCAAGCCAAGTCTTTTTACAAACCCTCTCATAATGAAATCTGACCCTCTCATTTTGAGAGGGTTTTTCTTTTTGTAAAATTTAGTAAAAAAAATATTTATAACTCATCTAACTGATTAACAAGGTTTTATAAAGAAGATAAAAATTTACGCTACTTGAGGTACGTCGTTTGGCATAAGGGTAATCGTCGGCGCAAACGAGCGGCGGCGCTAAAAACAAACCAAGTAATACAAACCACTATAAACCTACTATGGAAGTTGCACTATTTTTCTTGACAGCGTTCCTTTCGTTTCTTTTTCTCCTGGCCATGGAAATTGTGAGCGAACAGAACCTTTGAAATGGGAAGGCTTAGCCTCGAACAGCCATGATGTTAACCGATTATTTTCCAAACTAACACCTCAGTTTATGAGTACCATTGAATTTAATAGCCATTTCGACAGCCTCCAACACAAGCTGTTACCCTTTGCTTACAGACTAACCAACAACGTTGAAGACGCAAAAGACCTCATCCAGGAAACCGCCCTGCGGGCTTACAACAACAAGGAAAAATTTGAAATAGGCACCAATTTCAGGGCCTGGGTGACGACCATCATGCGCAACACCTTCATCAACATCTACCGGAAAAAGAAAAACCGGGCCACCTCCTCCGAGCCGACCGACAGCTATGTCTTCGTTAACGAGAACCACGCAGTTGACAACAGCGCCCATTCCAACATGACCATGCTGGAACTCGACAATATCCTGAACGGGCTGGATTACATTTACCGTAAACCTTTCCTGTTGTTTTACGAAGGATTCAAATACGAGGAGATTGCCGAGACCATGAGCCTGCCTATCGGCACGGTGAAGAGCCGCATCTTCTTTGCACGCCAAAAACTGATGGATTCCATACGGAACCACTACGCCTACGATACCACGTTGAACTGATGCTTAAACAAAAGGAACCCCAAAGACCATTTTTCCCGTTGGTGCATCTTCCCCGTTTTAGCCCCCCGAAGACTGGAAAGGAAAATCCCGGCAGAAGCTGTTTTTTAAAACTTCTCTTTCATTAGGACGAGTGGTTTTATCAGTATCTTTTGCCTTTTCTTCCACTGTCACTGAAAACCATTCCCGATTTTTCCCTCGCTATGTAAACAACGATGTGTGGCGTATCACTTTTTAGAAAACGATACGTTAACTTGTAGCGTTTTTTGGTGCGCCGCATATCGTATTTTTATATGAAACCATCTGACCTGAAACCAAATCCAGCTTATTTCCTCTCGAAGGTGATACATATCGTCGAGCGGTTTTTGGATCGTCTATCCAGCAGGTCAGACTATCAGGCCTCCGCACTGGCTTCCCAAAACGGCCTCCCAGCCAACCTTCATCCTTCCCCGGACATTAATTTCAGGCAGGTTTTCAGCCATTTGAGCCAAAAACTGACGTTGACCAATATTTGGGGCTTCCTGGTCTCCCTGAAATTGCGGGTCAAGATTCTGATAGCGCTCCTGGTATTATTTTCGGCTATCACCACCATGGGCATGTTGGGGGGCAGGTACGTGCAGCGAACCTCTACCAATGCCGTAAAAATGCAGCGGGTCAACTACAACTCCATCAAGAATACCTGGGAGATGTCGCACGCCATGAACAACATCGTACTAGCGCTCACGGTGGAGAAGTCGGCCCCGTCCTACCGGCGGCAGCAATTGAGAAAAGCTTGCGACGAATTTGAAAGATACCTCAATGTTGAGCTGTCTAAAGTTGATTCCAACCAGCAAAAAATACTGAATCCAACCCTCAAGGAAGATTTTTCCGCCTTCCGCAAAAAACTGCTCGGCATAGAGTTCACCGACAAAGTACCGATTGACATCCTGATGCAGGTCAAACACTTTGAAGGCACCCTGCAGGCCGTTCGTGACCTGAACGAGGAAATCCTTAACATGCGCACCCAGGAGGCAAGCGACAATGCGGACCGGGTCAACCTTTATTCCATCATCCTGGGTATGATTTTTTTCATTTTCGCCGTGGCAGGTGTTTTTTACCTGCCCAACTACCTGGCCGAACCCATTCAAAAACTGACCAGGAGCCTGGACGAGGTGTCCCGGAAGAACTACGATCATCCCCTCGAAATAAAACACAAGGACGAGTATGGCCTCATGGCGCAGTCCTTCAACCAGATGCTTGGCAAATTAGCGGAATTCGAAAGCATCAACGTGGCCCAGATACTCACAGAGAAAAAACGGACCGAGACCATTGTCAGCCGGATGAACGAAGCCATCATCGGGCTGGACGACAACAAGGTCATCCTGTTTGCCAACCCACCCGCACTGGAACTGGTGGGCATGAACGAGGAGGATTTGATTGGGCAGAAAGCTGATGAAGTGGCCAGGAAAAGCGAACTGCTGCAGGGCCTTTTAAAAGAAGTGCTTTACAACGAAGTTGAAAAAAGCAAAACTTTCCCGGCCGTCAGTATTGACAAAAACGGCAAGCGGCAATATTTCAACAAAGACCTGCTGAAGCTCGAAAGCCAGGGCGACGATGAGGAAACCCGTACGAACGTTGGCTTCGTCATCATCCTGAAGAATGTGACAGAACTTAAAGAGCACGATCTGGCGAAGACAAATTTCATGTCCACCCTTTCTCATGAACTGAAAACTCCCATCTCCGCGATTGACATGAGCTTGAACCTTTTGGAGGACAAAAGGGTGGGCGACCTTAACGAAGAGCAACTGGAACTTTCTGCCACCATCCGGCAAAACACAGCCCGTCTTCTCAAGATGGTAAACGAAATACTCGATATCTCCCGCATCGAAACGGGCAAGCTCCAACTCAACTTTGAGACCATGCGGCCCGAAGAAATGGTGGCAAGGGCGCTTGAGAACGTAAAGACTTTCCTGACGGACAAGCACATTGAGGTTCAACAACTAATTGAACCAGACCTGCCGTCCATCAGCCTGGACGTCCACAAAACCACAGCAGTTTTAGTCAATTTTCTCACCAATGCACTTCGCTACACCGCTGAAAATGAAGTGATTGAAATAATGGTGTCCCGGCAAAACAGTATGGTAGAGTTCGCAGTAAAAGACCATGGCCCAGGCATCACGGAGGAGGAGCAGCGCAAACTTTTCCAGCCCTACCGCCGTGCTGCCGGCGACAAAACGAAAGGAACAGGCTTGGGCCTCGCTATTTCAAAGGAATTCATCGAAGCCCAGGGGGGCAAAATTTGGGTAAACAGTAAGGTGGGCAAGGGGAGCACATTTACTTTTGCCTTGCCGTATGCAATTTCGCCCAACATCGGCCGCCAGGCTGCCGCCTCAGTTCCCGCCCGCCAAAGGCAATTGTGAAGAGCTTCGTCAATATCTCAAATACGGAGATTCGCCGGATTTTCAAGAGATTTTTCAAGGAAGCCAATCCCTATCTAATCCCTATCAATTTGATTATTTTCCTGTCAAAAGGGTTTAACGCCGTACCCTCCACTTTGGCCTCTGCTTCAATCCGGTACGCTGACTGTACATTGCTGATTGTTTTGGCCAGCTTTGCCAAACCACCGGTCAGCAGATTTTTGTCGCCAAATTCATCCATACCGGATTTGACGCTTTCAAACGGCAGGGTGAAATCAATTTCTATTTGTTCATCTACCGGCACATTGATGCGTTGATCCAGGGTGATTTCGCCAAGCAGGTACTCATCTACCAGGCGCTCCTTTCCCCGGCCCCGGCTATACGTTTCGATCATCACCAGGCGGATGCGGGTCACCGTTTGGGCGTTTTTGGAGTAAAAGCGTACTTTACCACTCACTGCACCCACTTCTTCAAAGGCCATGTCAGGCAAAACCAGTTCTAGTTTTACCCCTTCGATGCCAAGCCATTTTTTTACTTTTCCAAACATGGGTTCATTGTTTCATGGTTTCATTTCTTCACTGTTTCATTGCTTCATTGGTTGATGGCCAGTTTGGGAGGAGCTCTGTTGGCCATAAAACAATGGAGCAATGGAGCAATGAAACTATCAAATAAAGCGCTTGTGCCAGCTTTCGTTGAGGGGCTTCAACCAATTTTCTTCCAACTCCCCTTTTGTCTTGACCAAGTTGTCGAAAACGAGGGTATTGCCGGTAATTTTTCCTTGCTGGAACAAGGCTGCAAAGTCGGCACTGTTGGCAGATTTCACCTCCTCCCCTTCCATCCAGGCAAACGTCATGCGGTCGAACAAATCCACCCCGTAGGCTTGCTCGATTTGTTTCATAAAGTAAACGCTCTTGTCAATAGAACAACCACTGGCCCCGGCCTGGCTTTCATCCACCATCAGCACGATAAAGCGGTTGTGAAGTACATCGCCATGAGCCTTGAGCTGATGGTTATGGCTGATCCAGCTTTGGGCGAAGCGATCTACATTTTCCTTTAGTTCAGGTATTTCTGTTTCCCGGAAGGGACGGCTGGATTGGTATATCCAAACCCTGGTACTCGCTGGTAAGGTTTGATAGTCTGTCATCTCATTAATTGGATATAGCTCACGCCGCCAGTGTTTGTGCGCAAACTATTAGCCCCCAGCTCTTGGCAAAAGCCAATGACCAATGACCAAAAGCTAACGGCGAGCAGCATAAAAAGGAACTTGTTCAGATGGCTAAATTACGAAAGAACTGCCAGGTTTTGTACCTGCTTCAACTTTGATATTTTTTATACAGGGCATAAATTTGCTCATGCGTTACGGCTCGGAAAAATAGAGCAGATGCAACTTTTTCAGCCGGAATGCACTCTTCTTGAATGCTTTTTATCGTTTAAAACTTTAAAAATCGGAGCAACTATGAAGAACGGAATTTTCAGCATCCTGTTTGCAACGGCCTTCCTGTCCACCGCCATTGCACAAGAACGGCCCGTCAAATTCACCGTAGAGGTCAGTACGGATTCCATCCTGATGGGAAACAACTTCGAGGTAAAGTTTATCCTCGAAAATGCCAACGGGAACGACTTCGAGGCACCCGACTTCAGCGATCATTTCAACGTGGTCAGCGGCCCGAATTTTTCATCTTCCTTTAGCATGGTCAACGGCACCATGACCCAAAGCCAGACCATCACCTACTACCTCGAACCCCGGGATATAGGCGCCTATTACATCCTCCCGGCCAGCGTCAACACAGGTGATAAAATACTGGAAACGGTGCCGCTCGAAGTACTTGTGGTGCCGAACCCGGATGGCATCAAGCAGTCGCCGCCCAACCGCAAACAGCCTTCCTTCTTCGATTGGGGTAGCAACCCCTTCAACTTTGATTTCTCATTTCCTGCCATCCCTGAGATGAAGGAGCAGGAAAAGGAGGCGCCCTTGCCGCCTTCGCAAATCCCCAAAGAGCAGCCTGCTACAAAAAAGCGAAAAACCATCCGGATTTAGGAATGCAAAGGCGAGGGGTGGGAAGGTAAGCCTGCTCCCACCCCCTCCCTTCTTACTTACTGTCCAATTGAAACAATTTGTATCCTTCTATGAGCGCCATCAGGTCTTGGGCAAAACGGTTGTCATCAGCAATGCCTGACTTTTCCAGCCCTTCCGCCCAAGTGCGGTAATCCTTTCCTTTTAAGTAAGAAAAGTTTCCAATTGCAAACAAGCTGAAATCCCGAAAGCTGGCCCAGGCCGTTTGGTAGCGGCGGTATTGGCGGCCTTGGGCATCCACGCAGTTGCCTTTCCAACTGCCGGCACAGGGCAGGGCGAAGAAGTTGTTGGCGGCAATGGCAATCTCCCTTTTGCCAGCGTAGCTTTGGTAAAGGGAAGTGGCCAAAATGATGGAAGCAGGGATGCCATATTTCTGCTGTTCCTGCAGGGCCACTTTGGCAAAACGTTCCATAAAGGCCTGTTTGTCAGCTTCTTCGGTATTGGCCAACTCAGATAAAGCATGCTTGCTGCTTTTTTGCCCGCCAATGAACGGCATCTCCAATTTGTCAATGGTGGTGTTTCCGCTCAGTGCGTTTTCCGTCATTTTTTCCTTGGGCTGCCGGGCGAGGTTTTGTTCGACCTTGTCGGGCGACTGCACTTGGATTTGGAAGGAGAGGTCCTTTTTAAAATAGACGTACAGCCCCAGAACGAGCAGGGCCAAAGTAAACCAGTTTTTTCTGCAAAATGAAGTAAGCTTTGCGGGTGAAATTTCCGTTTTCATCACTTTTTGTTTTATGAACCAACATGGATGGCCATTGAGGAATGGCCTCAAAATTAAAACAAAAAGTTTATTAAAACAAATTGTTTTTAAAATGCCTCCCTACTTTTGCTTGCCCAAATAAAAAGCCTTACCTTGCAAAGCGTTTGGCAACCAATGGTTTAACCTGATTGTTTTGCAATAAAAATTTTCGACATGGAAATACAGGCCATAAAATTGGAACTCATCAAAATGCTGCTGGAAATGGACGAGGTGAAGGTGTTGGAAAAAGTGAGGGATGTCCTTCTTTTAAACGGTAGCCATAGAAAAGAAGAGGATGACGAAATCGTTGGATATATAGGGGACAAGCCTATTACCAGAATTGACTTGTTGAATAAAATCGAAGAAGGAGAGGAAGCTATACTGAGGGGTGAAGTTATCAGCCAAGAAGATTTGATCCAAGAATCAGAAAACTGGTAGTACTATGACCGTGACATGGACTCACCCTGCCATGAGGAGCTTAAAACGGCACTATGATTACCGCAAAAGTAATAGTGGAACCGACGCTGCCAGAAAATTCAGGAAATCACTGTTTGATGCCACTTCACGTTTGAGAAATTTCCCTCGCTTGGGGAAGGAAGAAAAAAGCATTGTTTACAAAGACAAAGAGTACAGGTCGCTGATTGAAGGGGTCTATAAGATTATATACCGGATAGAGGGGATGGAGATTTTTATCATAGAAGTGTTTGACACCCGCCAAGACCAAGACAAGCTCATCTTCTAAAACGGTTCAATCTTCCGTGACATTCACCTTTATCCGCTCGTCCCTGTTCGCCAATTCCCAGGCGGTGTAAAAAATGAGCCTTCCGATTTTTTCCATTTTATCGAACATAATCTTGTCCACCGTGTCGCTTGGTTGGTGGTAGTCCTTGTGCGTGCCTGAAAAATAGAAGATGGACGGGATGCCCTTTTTGGCGAAATTGTAGTGGTCGCTGCGGTAGTAGAAGCGGTTCGGGTCGTTTTTGGCGTTGAAGGTATAGTCGAGTTCGAGGTGGGCGTATTCGGCATTGGCAGCCTCGTTGATGTCGTGCAGTTCGGTGCTGAGGCGGTTGGAGCCGATCACATAGATATAGTTGGGGTCGCCGTCGTGTTTCTTGTCGGTGCGTCCAATCATGTCCACGTTCACGTCGGCCACCGTTTTTTCCAATGGGAAAACGGGGTGTTCTGAATAATATTCTGAGCCGAGCAACCCTTTCTCTTCGCCGCTCACCAACAGGCACAGCACACTTCGCCGTGGCCCCTGCCCCTGTTTTTTTGCTTCATTGAATGCCTGCGCAATTTCCATGACCGTGCTCGTCCCTGTGCCATTGTCGTCGGCGCCGTGGTAGATGGAATTGCCCCGCTTGCCCAGGTGGTCGTAATGTGCTGACACGACAACTACTTCATCTTTTAATTTCGGGTCGCTCCCTTCAATGTAGCCCAGCACATTCGAGCCGATCAATTGGCGGGTACTCTTTTTTTGCACCATTTGCAATTTTGCATTGAATGCCATGTGGGCAGGTTTGCCGTTTCTCTTGATGCCGTCCCGCAGTTTTACGAATTTCTTAGACTTGCTCCCGCCCACTATTTCTTTCATGATGGTACTGGAAATAAAGGCATTGTTGACATAGCGCCCTTCGGCCTGGCCACCTTCGCCCATCTTCATTTCGCTGCTCAAGAGGGAGTTGCGGGCCTCCCCGACCGCCTTCTTTATATCAGGCTCCACAATCAGCACCGTGCTGACGCCATGTTGGTGGGCAACCTCCAGTTTTTTGCGCCAGTCGGTTGACCAGTTGGACAGATCGGTGTTACCCGTCAGGAATGAAACCCCTTTGCCGTTCACAGGCTCGTCCTTATATATCAAAATGGTCTTGTCTTTCACGTCCACCCCCTTGTAATCGCTATACTTCGGGTCGTCGATACCATAGCCGAGGAAAATAATTTCATCCGTTTTGAAAGTTGGCCTGTCGCTGTTGGCAGAGGGGAATGAGAGGAAGTCTGTCAGATGGCGGTAGCGCTCGCCGTTCACTTCCAGTTCGATTTGGCCGTTGTCCCAATTTTCGGCGGTAAAGGCTATTTTTTGAAAATAGGTGCCACCGTCGCCAATCTTCGGCAGGCCCAGTTTTTCAAAATGGGCGGCAATGTAATCCGCCGCTTTCCGCTGGCCCTCCGTACCGGTTTCCCTGCCCTCGTATTCGTCGGAAGCAAGCACGGTCAGGTATTTTTCCATGTCCTCCTTCGTGATGGTGGCTGCAAATGGCGGTGCATTCCCGGTGGCAGTAAGGGATGGTTCGGTCGGTTTCACCGCTAGTTCCGGTGCGAGTTGGGCGTTCAGGAAAAATGAAAGTGCAGAGAACAAGGACAGGAATGCTATTTTTTTCATGTTCAAATTGATTTGCGTAAAAGACAGGGACATTGGGTTTGTGTTGCAGCGACCAGTATTTAACCAAATTCAAGTCCAGAATGTTGCCCTGACAAAATCTCAATTTTTCCTCACCACTCGTCCATGTTTTGCGTTTCAGCTTTACGGTTCTATAGGCACATACCCTGTGCCTACCCGCAGTTTCCCGCCCAAAAAGGGCGCAAGCACATAATTTGGATGGCAACCTGGGAAACTGATAAGGATTTTTTTTGCAATTGGTTGATTTTCAATGGCAGTGACCTCAATGACTATTGACTTTTTATGGCGTTTATCTATAAGGGGTCAGCATTTTGCCACTAAAACATCTAAGCAAATTGCCATGCCAGGTCGCCTCCCCTACCGTCCATTTTACACTATCCTACTGCGCTGGCTAGCAGCGTTGGCCTCGGCTTATCCACAACCTGCCCTCGGGCACCTCACCGTCGAGGACAGCTTTTCCCAGGGCTACGTGTCTCCGATTTGGGCAGTACCGGCCCCAGCGCCAATACCCAAGCCACCGGCGCAGGGCAAGGTCACATCAACATGCCACCCTTCCTGACGGTGAATTTCACTATCAAAGCACTTTGACTTTTTTTTGCAAACGCCGAGGCTCATTTCAATGCCATTTTGAACCCCTTATTCGTATTTCTGCCCGATGCTGCTATCTTTGGGCTTTGTATTTAGTTTTCCCCCTAAAGGCTGGTTTCTCACTGACCATTTTTGCTGGACTCCCATCGTCTGTCAAGCCCTTTTTTTCAAATAATTTTACAATAAACACTACGACAAATATGCCCATGAAACGTACCATCCCTATTGCGTTTTTGCTCTTTTTCGCCCCTTATTCCCTTGCTGCACAGTACGGCAAACTGACTTTTGTTGATTTTGACTTCGAGCCCATCCTGGTTGATATTGACGGGGACGGGGATGAGGATATTTTTCCCCAGGGAGGTGATTTTCCCCTGTATTGGGCGGAGAACCTGAACGGGGATTTTACTTATTTCCGATACCATGAAATTAATAAAAACCCTTACGACGATTACATCCACGCAATGTTTGAAGATTTTGACAATGACGGCCAAATTGAAATGATCGTTGATTCCGGCTGGAAAAAATACATCGCGGAGTACCAGTCAGGGCAGGGTTTTACCTGGAAAGAGATCAATGCAAACATTTATTGGGATGATAAGGCAGCCGACATGGACGGGGACGGGCTTTTGGACATTATGTGCCAAACATACGACAACCCAAATTTCTGCTGGTACAAGAACCTTGGCGGCGGTGTGTTCAGTGGCAACCAAACTTCTTTTTTGAACAATGTCGGGCTGCAAGAAATGATAGATTTTGATGGCGACGGCGACATAGATTTATTGGGCAATCAGGGTGGCGGTGTCCTCCTTTTTAAGAATGATGGTACAGGCCACTTTTCAGCACCAGATACCCTGACCCACGAAGCAAACTCCTATTTTGCAGTGGCCGATTTTGGGAACGACGGCGACTATGATTTTGTCATCTTAAAATTTGACATCTACAAAGTGCTGGAAAATGACGGCAACGACAACTTTACTGTCATTTCGGAAAACCAACTCCCCAGTTATGCATACAATCTTAGGTTGTCAGATACCGACCTCGACGGCAACCCGGATTTGTGGATATACGTTGACGAGAACCCCGGGCGATATATTTTGCTGGCCACTGCCACCGGGCCGGGTACATTCGCAGCGCCTGTTTCCATACAGCAGATTGACTCTTACTCTGATTTATCGTACGTTATTAAGGATTTGGACATGGATGGGCTACCAGACGTCTATTTCGGGGCATCCAAGCAGAATTGGTTGAAGAACCTCGGCAATAATACCTTTTCAGCACCCATCAGGCTGAACGACCTCGTTTATCACAAAGGGGTAGCCGACCTGGACCACGATGGCTACATGGATACCTACGGATTTACCTATCAGGACGGGATTGGCACCTTCGGTTTCAACAAAAACAACGGGACGCAGGAATATCATTGGATACCGCTCGGCGACTCCCTTATCCACCCGGTGACTGTTGACATGAACGGCGACGGCCTGGTGGACGTGATCGGGGACATTGGCGTGGGGACGCTAAACAGCCAGAGCTACCCGCTCCGGCTGGAGGTCTGGCTCAATGACGGCCCGGCCACTTTCAACAACAAACTGGTGCTACAGGGGAAGCCTTCGGACTGGGCCTATATCATTGAACTTCTCCCTGCCGATATTGACGGCGATGGGGATATGGACGTGTTCGCCTACGTCAACAGGGAATCGTGGAACAGCGCCAAAAACATTTCCATCCTTATCAACGACGGAAGCGGGCAACTGGCCTTCCACTCGTATGTCAACCAGTTTAATTTCCTGTCCACGCTCTCCCCCCTGATTGACGACCTCGACGGGGACGGCGACCCGGATATTATTTTAAAAAAGGAGGACCGGGTGGACTGGATGGAAAACCTCGGCAATTACAATTTTGGGCCTATCGAGGCCGTGCTACACCGAAACGACCAGCAGTTTTGGTCATTCTTTTACTTGCTCGATTATGACCATGATGGCTTGTCAGATATTGTGGGTGAACCAAATTTGATTAACCCGGTCGCTTTTTGGAAAAACCTTGGCAGCAATACTTTTGAAGGCCCTAACGTCATAGCAGCCGATGTAACCGGGATACCCAAGGCCGATGATTTTGACCTCGATGGCGATTATGACTTCTTTTCCAGACAAACTATCAACAACCCGTACGGGACGGATTCTTACGCCCTTTATTTGTCGGAAAACCTCGGCAACGGCCAGTTTGCCAATGATTTTTACATTGGGATAAAAAGCCTGGACAACTTTCAATATTTCTTCCAGGACGTGGATGGCGACGGCGACTCCGATATTGCCTTTGTCACTACCCACATCAGCAACCAGACCAGGCTTCATTTTTACCCCAACTTGATCGAGGATCGTTTCACCGTCAAGGGCCGCACCTTCTGGGACATAGATGGCGACGGTGTTTTGGGCGCCGGCGATTATCCTTTTACCAACAGAAAAGCAGAACTCCTGCCATCGGGGACGCTCATCTATTCCAACCAGGAAGGCCGTTTTTACTTGCAAGGGCTGCCCGGCACCAACCACCTAACCACTACGCCCGATACCATCTGGCAACTGACCACCACGCCCGATACTTTTGAATTTGAACTGCCGGCACCTGCCACCAGCCCGGAGTACCTGTTCGGCTTCAAAGCCCTTGTGGACACCCTCCAGCCGGAAATCATTTTGCAGACCAACACCACAAGATGTGGCTTTGGTGCAAGGCAATGGGGTATCGTCAACAATGCTGGAACTACCCTGATGAGCGGTACGGTTGTGTACACTCCTGACAACCTTACCGTGGTCAACAGCCTTGAGCCGCCACCGGCAGCGGTCATGGGAGGCCGTTATTATTTTGATTTTGAAAATATTCCGCCCGGCGGGAATTTTACCTTCAAAGCCGATCTGACCATGCCAGGCGTGGCGTGGCAAGATTCCACGCTGGTTTTTGACATGGAAGTTTATGCGAATAATCCTTTGGGCGTTCAGGTAGATACGCTCCAACTGGAACAACCGACTATCCTCACCTGCGCTTATGACCCCAACGATAAACTTGTGGTGCCTGCCGGCATCGGCGTATTGGGCCTGCTCGAAGAAGCGCCGGCGTATTTCACCTATACCATCCGTTTTCAAAATACAGGTTCCGACACGGCTTTTACAGTCAGGCTAAAAGACCAACTACACCCTTTGCTTGACCGGGCAACGCTGAAACCCGTGGCCGCCAGCCACCCTTTTTTGGCCAAAACAGGTGCGGACGGCATGTTGGAGGTGTTGTTTGAAAATATCCTCCTGCCCGACAGCACAACTGATTTCACAGGAAGCCAGGGCTTCTTTACGTTCACCATTGAGCCCTTCGAGATTTCCACACCGGGGACAAAAATTACCAATCAGGCCCGAATATATTTCGACTACAACCCACCCATCGAAACAAACCGGGTGAGCAGCCTGATCGGCTACGAACTGAGCGTGCAACTGCCAAACGAAAACCTGATACGCTGCGGTGGCGACACCCTGCTTTTGGAGCCTGAAATTTTATCCACCTTCGATTCCGTGGCTGTCCACTGGGAAAAAGATGGGGAATGGTGGTCTGCTGAACCCACTTTGCAGGTCACCCAGGCGGGCCAGTATGTTGTTTTCGTCACCAGCTATGGCATGATCGTAACCGACTCGGTGCAAGTCGAGGAACTGGCCTACCCGGGTGCAGCTTTTTTCGCAACGGCCAACGGAAACGAGGCCATTTTCAGCAATGGATCAACCCAAGCGGACTCGGTTCACTGGGATTTTGGCAACAACCTGACCAGCAACGAGGACAGCCCGCACCTGACGTTTGATCCCCTCCCTGACAGCCTGTTTGTTTGTATGACCGCCTTTAACGAATGTGGGGAAAACACCCTCTGCAAGACTGTATATCTTGGTGCCACCGGTATAACTGAACTGGAAATGGAAGCTATGCAACTTGCCCCGAACCCTGTCAGGGACAAGGCATTTTTGACCGTCATCTCCCGGAAAGTAACCTCACTCCGCCTGACCATCTTTGATGTACGAGGCCGGGAGGTTGCTTTAGAAAGCACCTTGCCGTTAAACCTTGGTAAAACTGAGCTGGAAATTGATGTATCCGGATTACCTGCCGGGCTGTACCTGGTAAAACTGGAGGCAGGGCAGGAAGTTGTTTGGAAAAAAATGGTGTTACAATAAGTAATATCATCCCCCAGGCCACTATCCTTGTCCATATTTTGATATTGGCGTCCACCTGCCATTCATTTTTGGTCATTTCATAAATGAGGGTGGAATAAAAAAGCAGGTGTCCGGTGACCAGTGTAGCGGAAGTGCCGATGGTGAAAAAATCCCTGGATATGCCCGTTTTTACCCCAAAATCAAATAAGATGCCCGGCAGCGACAATATAGCTGACAATATGGGGACAATGTAGTGCAGCACTGCTTCTTTGGCCGAATACTCTTCTTGAAAAGTGTCTTTTAAATATAAATATAAGGACGGCCCGATGAGGAAGGTCAGGGGCTGCCATTTATTTTGGATATAGGGAAATTCGACCGCATGGCCTTGCCACCAACTTGGGTTTTCATTTTATAAAGACTTACCTTTTTTTGGGGAAGGATTGCTGGTAAAAGTCAGTTGCTGGCTAAAAAGACACCCCTTTATCCAGTTGGCAGGTTAGGCCATAAACTTAGAGCATCCGCCCGATGCCGACTGTCGCCAAGGCCGTGCTGAAACCCAATTCCCCAAATACGCTCCATTTTCTCAAAAAAGCATAGCGTGCGCCCAGGAAAGCCGAATAGGAAAGGGTCGTCCGGGCATGCCGAAAACCCTGGGAACCCTCTGGGTAGGAGGGGCTGTCCGAAAGGATATGGAAACGCTGGAAATATACGCCCAGCATACAACCACCATAAAGGTCTGCATTGGGCAGCTCGGTGAAATGGGCGGCTGCCCTGATCCCGGCCAGGTGGGAAACCAGCCTGATCCTTACACTGGGATCTCCAACCTCCAAATTAGGGTTGCCTTCCATACTGGAAAAGGTATAAGCTGTGCCGAGGCTGAAATTTTTGCTGAAAAAATACCCCAGGCGAAGCGTAAGCGGCGGAAGGATAACAGTGGCGTCGTTGAGCAGTCCTGCCAGGGGCAGCAGCCCATTGCCGATCTGTAGGTCGGTTTGGCCCGCCCTGAATTTCCGGTTTGGTTTTTTAAAGTTTTGGGCGTCCAGCGCCATGCTCGACAGGGAAAATAGGAGGGTGAAAATGAGCATGTTTTTTTTCATGGCAAAAAGATTTGCTGTCGTTGCCCGCTCCATTCCTGGACGAAACAGGCCAAGGCGCAGCAGGGCAACAGCAGGGTTGTAAATGTTTAGGATATGGTGGATAAAAGAAATGAAACGCCGCTACCAGCCAAAAACCAATTTGGTGTTCCCCAACTCAGCACCATTGGCATCTGTCAGCCGAAGCAAATAGATGCCGGCAGGCAGTGTTTGGCGTTGGAGCAGCGCTGCCTTCTGCCCGTCCACTTGCTCCGAACGTACCAGGCGCCCATGCTGATCGAAGATTTGAAGGGTGCTGCACGAAACGGGTAAATGGACAATGGCCTGCTGGGTGGCCGGATTGGGGAAAACAGAGAGCGCATTTTCAGCCGGGACAAGGGTTTCTTTGGCCGGGGAGGCGATTTCAAGGAAATCTACGCCCAGCTTGTGTTGGGTCGTGTTGGTGACAATGGGAGGGTTGAAGTCAAAATAAATCCCCGCATGGTTGGGGATGACCGTGCCGAGCGGCAGGTCTGCCCGGTGGGAAATTTTAAAACTGATGAAACCATGTGAAGCTGGCTCGTTGCTCAGGCTGTCCGGCAGCTCAATATCCTCGAAATGGAAGGTGAGGATGCCATGGCTGGAAATTTCCCAGGCAAGAGGGTGGGAGGCGGCACCCACCCTGACGGAGCCGATTTGAAAGAGAGGGGAGAGCGTGTCACGGATGATCACGTCGTGGGCGGGTGCTGTGCCTGTGTTTTGGAAACGGATGAGGTATTCGATGTCGGTGCCTGGTTGGATGAGGTGGTCTGGGCCGAAGCCTATCAAACCAAATCCCTCAAGCTTATGTCAAAAAAGCAATACCTTCTTTCCCAGGCAAAACCTCATCCCACATGAGACTTTTTACCTTTCTCTGTTTGGCATTTTTCATCACTATCCATTCGCTCCATGCCCAGCCCATCACCTAAACCGTCCGGGGCAAGGTTATTGACAAGCACACGCAAATCCCGCTCATCGGCGCCACCGTTGCCATGAAAATAAAAGGCGATCTTATCGGCACGATCACCGACCTGGATGGCAGCTTCCGCCTCGAAAAAGTGCCGCTCGGCAGGCACGATTTGCTCCTTAGCTATGTCGGGCACGAGGATGTGGTGCTGCCACAACTGCTGGTCGGCTCTGGCAAGGAAGTGGTGCAGAACATCGAACTACAAGAGTCGGTGGGGGAGCAAAAAACCGTCACTGTCACCGCTTCCGACAACAAAAAGGACAGGCCGCTCAACGACATGGCCACCGTCAGCGCCCGCAGTTTCACCGTGGAAGAAACCAGCCGTTTTGCCGCCAGCCTGAATGATCCCTCCCGCATGGCGCAGTCGTTCGCCGGCGTTTCGCCGGCCAGCGACAACAACAACGAAATCGTCATCCGGGCCAAGGAAATCCTTGCTGCCGACAGGGTCTATTCGCATCCCGTGGACAAGTCCAAGGGGCTCCGCTGCGACCAGACCATCAGGCTCAGGGGCCACCGCTACCATTAAAAATAAAAATTCTTTCAAAAAAATTTGACATCCCATCCTCAACCCCTTACATTTGGCCGCATCATATTTTACTTACCTTTGAGAGAACTTGCCAAACAATTTTAAGCACTTCCAACCTTATTAAGTTACTTGCAATATCGAAAGCCCTAACGCCGGGCAACATTTTGATTAAATATTTGGGCTAATCCTGAATACCAAATCAAGTCCGTCCGGCCAGTACCGAACCGAATGTCACGTTACCCTTTTCTGTAAAATCCGTACGTTACGAACCAGTACCTTTCAGGTGAAACGACCAGACTTGCACTACCCCCTGGCATCACCTAAACCCAAGCATTTTAAGCTACATCTATTAAGTTTCAAATAACAATCAGCGTATTCACAACATACGCCCTGGGATGTTCATGCTTGTCCTGAACCTTGCAGGGCCAACAACCCATTTTCCCTATGGCTGAAATTATCCTTCCCGGCACCTACATCACCGTCAGGGACGAGGCGCTCATCAGCGCTGGCCGGGTCGTCACCGGCAACATCGGTATCGTCGGCACGGCCAACAAAGGCCCCGTCAACGAAGTGAAAATCCTCGGCTCGTTTACGGAGGCGAGGGAGATGTTCGGCAACAGCGACCCCTGGCAAGGCGGCAGCAACAACGAGCTCACCCTCATCCGGGCGCTCGAACAGGTCTATAACAATGGCGGCAAAACGGTCTATGCCGTGCGCACCGCCAGTGCCGCCGCCCAAAATGCCGCCTTCCTGGTCAAAGCCGGCGACAATTCTGACCTGACCAAGCTCAACGCCAAATCCCCCGGCACCTGGGCCAACGACATCGCCATCGAAATCACCGATGCCGATGAAGCCTCTGTGGTTTCCGAGGAACTGGCCGGCAACGCCACCAACCTCCGACGGACAAAGGTCGTGGAGGGCGGAGGGCTGAACAGCATTACCGTGCGCCAACTGAGCACGGGCCAGGTGCTGCGCTACACCATCGTATATAATGTAGCAGTTGACAACGCACAACCCCAGGTGTCCATCAATACCACCACAGGCGCTATTGGCTTTACCACGCTGGCAGGTTTTGCCCCGGTCGTTGCCGACACCATCGTGGCACGCTACCAGGTGCCAGCCATCAATAGCAAAAAAGTGGAGCTAACCTACGGCCCCTCCAAAGAGCGCTACTATGTGGCCGATGCCTCGCACCTGGCCGAGCAGGTCAACCGTTCCTCGTCGCTTGTTTCCACGGAAGCGGCGGATGAAGATGATTTTTTAAACGACCTGCCAGCCAATACGGGCGGGAAAAAGCTGTTCGGCACAGGCATCGGCGGCAACACGGCAGGAGCAAACGGCGAAGCGGCCACCGCCGACGATTACAAAACCAGCCTGGCCTTATTGGAAAACGACATTATCAACATCGTCATGCTGGCTGGGCAGACCGACTCCAACTCGCAAATGGCAACTGCCCTCCTTGGCCATATCAATACCACAACGGAAATAAAAAGGGAACGCATCGGCCTCATCGGCAGCAACGGCACCACCGATGTGGATGTCATTTCCGGCCATACCCTCAACAGCGAACGGCTCATTTTTGTAGCCCCCGGCGTGAAAGTTTCCCCCGGTGAAACACTTCCCGGTGCATACACAGCCGCTGCTGTGGCTGGCCTCATTTCCGCCCTGCCCGTGCAGGCCAGCCCGACCAATAAGCCGCTGAACGTGCCCGGCCTCACTGCCGAATTTTCTTCCTCCAAATTGGAAAAACTGGTGCTCAACCGGGTGCTGGCTGTTGAAAAACGGGAGGGCTTCCGGGTGGTGAAGGGCATCACCACTTCCACCAATTCCGCCTGGCACCAAATCACCACCCGCCGCATCGTGGACTATGCCATTTACGGGGTGCGCTCCTCCTGCAACCCCTACATCGGCAAGCTCAACAACGAGCGGGTGCGGGGTGCCATGAAGGCCACGTTGGACGCCTTCCTCACCCGCATGGTGGAGGACGAGGCGCTCATCAGCTACGAACTGGAAGTCAGCGCCACCCGTGCGCAGGAAATTGCCGGCGAATGCATCGTCACGATGACCATCCGGCCCACTTTCAGCATAGATTTCATTAGGGTCACCATGTTTTTAGGATAATGACTAAATGGTCGAATGGCTAAATGGTTAAATGGTTTTTCCATCCAATCATTTAGCTATCCAACCATTTAGCCATTTAACCATCCAACCATTTTCTCATGCCAAATACAAACGTCTTCCGTGGCTCCGATGCCACTCTCGTGCTGGCTGTTGACGACAACTCGACCGTAGAGGGCGGGCTGGCGGACGGCCTCATCAACGAGTACGAATTTTCCAACATCGTTGGCCGCCTGCGCAACGTGCAGGTACAGGTGCAAAACGACGTGAAGCCTTACCATGAGATTGGCAAGCGCTTCCCCACAGAAATGCGCCCCGGCAACGTCAACATTTACGGCTCTGCCGAGCGGGCGCACATCAACGGTGCCATGCTCCGGCTGCTGCTCGGCGACGCCGCCAAATCGCCGCCACCGGGCGACCCCATCGCACAGCCGGCCTTCAACATCGTCATCAACCTGAAGAACCCCGCCCTGCCCGACAACAACAGCAAGGTGGTGGTCTTCGGCGTCAAATTCGATAGCTGGTCGTTCAGCCTGCCCGAAGATGATTTTGTGATGGAGCAAATCTCCTTCCGGGCTGTACGCATCGCCAGCGAGGAAACTTCATAGAAGGTGAGAAAGTGAGAGAATGAGAAGGTGAGAGCAGGGGTCTCATCCTCTCATCCTCTCATCCTCTCATCCTCTCATTCTCTCATCAAATGACCCAGCTCAAACTCACACCGGAAGACTTGCTCACGGGGGCGGACGCCGCTTACGATGTGTCTATTCCAGCGGAGGTATTGCACCCCGGCGGCGGGGACGGCTCGAATGGCCACGAAAAGGTGGTGCAGTTGCGCCCGTTGAACATAGGCACTTTTCAATTAATTCTGAAAGCGGCCAAGGATGACCCCGGCATGATACCGCTTTTGATGATAAAGGAATCGTTGGTGGAGCCGCAGATGAGTTTGCCGCAAATCAAAAAAATGCACCTGGGCCTGGTAGAATTCCTGCTGGCGCATGTGCGGCAGATTAGCGGTTTGACGGAAAAAAAAACTTTATAGGTGACGCCCCCGCTTCACCGTTGGTGCAGGCGAGCTACCGATTGGCAAAGGAATTCGGCTGGACGCCGCAGCAGGTGCAGGCGCTGACGATGGGGCAGGTGGCGCTTTACCTGGAGATGTTAGAGCGGGATAGCCACCGTTAGCACAGCCTTATTGAAATTCAGAAAATATCTCGCTGTTTTTCCGCCGCTTTGTCATTGTCGTAGCAACCTGCAATGTCATGAGGGAAGTCACGCAAGCGGCCCTCATGACGTTGCAGGTGGCCTTTGGCCGTGACAAGGCAGCGAATGAAGGAGAATAAATTGAAAAAAATGCAAAACAATCCGCTATACACCTTGGGCGAAAGCATCCGACGGGAATACGATTCCTGGCTGTTGGCCGATGTCGTGGAGGGCATGGAGGCTTTTTTTGAAACTGCCGTGGACGCCCGGCGAATGGGCGGTGAATTTTTGCCTGGGCTGTTTTTTGAAAGCCGGACCGGGCAGATGCTGCGTGTTTTCACAGCAGGTTTTGTGCCGGAGGATTTGTTTGCAAGCGGGCAAAATGAAGGCGTGGAGAGCGAAGGGTTTTCAAAAAATATTTCCACTTCCAACAGGCAGCCCGACCCCCACGTACCCAAGCAAGAAATAGACAAACTGGCCATTTTTAACAAAAACAAAAATAGGGAAACACCTTCCAGCACAGAATTTTTACCACCTCTCCAACCTGGGTCAACAGCGCCCAACCCGCCGGATTTCCCGATTTATGAAAACCAAAAAATCGAATCGCCCAATCGCCCAAAGCCTGACAAAAAACTCACCGAATACCTTTCCTTATTAAATGCGGCAGCGCAGGAGCAACCTGCTTTTTTTGAAAAAAATCAGCCGGAAGAACAGAAAGAAGTGGCCCCGAATAGTTCTCCAGAAATTGAAAAAACCACACTTCAAAATTTTGAAAAACCTAAAGAAAGTGGGTCGGAAAGCGGAAAAGCCGCCATACCCGCCCCCCTCACATCTCACCCCCCACCCCTCACTTCTAATAGTTACCAATCCCTGAAAACCCTCAACGACTTCGCCCGGCTTTTCAAACCGCAGGATGGAGCGGATGAAACAGGCCCAAATCTGAACACTGAAAGCCGGGACGATGAAACGCCATCCTACCCAATTTCACCAAAAACCAAAATGCCGGAAGCCCATGACTATCGGGCAAACACTCCCCATTTTACCCAACAAACCACCCAGCCCCAATACCTGAAAGCAAGCCCAAACAAAGAAAATGAACAACCACTCACCCAACCCCAACCCGAACCACCCGACCTGGACGACATCATGGACGAACTGACCCAAAGACTGACCAAAGAATACCGCCGCTTCTACGGCTAACTCAATTAACCATTAACCATTCATCATTAACCATTTAAAAGTGCCCATCGAACTCGCAGGCATACCACTCAACCGCATCCACAAAATCGTCTCGCAAGAGCAGGCGGATTTTGTGGCGCACCGCATCCCCGGCCTCGACGGCAACGTCGTGCAGGACATGGGACGGGACTCGGTTGTGCTGTACATCGAGGGCATTTTTTACGGCGCTACCGCAAAGGACGACCTGGAAAAATTGCGGGATGTGTATAAAGGCCGCAAAGAGGTGGACTTCCTCGCCGACCTCGTCGGGCAGGCCTATTTCTCGCAGGTGGTGGTGAAAAAATTCGAGGTGTGGCAACGGGCGGAAGACCCCGACCAATTCAGCTATGTGCTCACCCTCGCCGAGTACGTGCCGCCGCCCGAGCCAGAAAGTGACTTCGGCTTCCCCGACGTGGAACTGGACATTGGCCTGGAAGCACTGGATTTCATGGACATGATCCAGTTGCCCGACCTGCTCTCCGTGCCCGAACTCTCCGACCCCTCCGCTCCGCTGCTCACCATCGTGGACGGCATAGGCGAATCGTTGAACGGCATGACCGCCCCGGCCCAGGAACTCAGCGGCTGGTACGGCGGCGGCGGTTCCCCGAAATTCATCGGCCGCTCCGCCCGGACAGCCAGTGGCCCGACCTCTATTTCCGCCAACATAGAAGCCAATGTGGACACAGGGCAACTGCTCTCCATGATTGCTTCTTTGGTAGATAAACTGGCCGGATCAAACGTCGAAATAGCCAGCCTCTTTGAAAGCCCGCCCGGCGGCGTGGACGAAACGGGCGGTTTTCTCAGCAGCCTCTCCCCGCCCGACATTGACCAGTCCAATGTCTTACAATCCGCTTTTGGTGAAATAACCGACCTGCTGCCAACCGACATTTCCTTCATCATCGGCCCCATGACCACGGCTATTGATGAATTTTTCGGCGGCTTGAGCATCAACCTGACGGGCGACATCTCCCGCATTTTGCGGGGCTTCGAGGCTATCGTGGCGTTGACGCAGACCAGTTTTACCATAGAAACCGAAGCAGGGGGAAGTACCTCCAAGTTCGCATTCCGGGGCCCACGGGCCGTCGGCGATGCCACGGAAACCATTGCCGCCCTCGAACAAATCCGCAGCTTCCTCGAACGCATCCCCGACCCGCTCGACGTTTCCATTTTTTTGGAAACCATACTAAAAGGGCTGCAAGCCCTGCCCCGTGACCGCTACCCCCTGCGCTACCTGCCACTCATTGACGAACTGCGGGACAAACTGGAAACCGTGCTCGCCTGGAAGGAAATGGACAGCGGCCAATTGAGCATGAGCATCGGCCTGAATGTCCAGGCCCTGCGTGGTGCACTCTACCA
This sequence comes from Lewinellaceae bacterium, assembly GCA_020636005.1. Lineage (GTDB taxonomy): Bacteria > Bacteroidota > Bacteroidia > Chitinophagales > Saprospiraceae > UBA6168. Next base: position 1,673,469 of record JACJYR010000001.1, on the reverse strand, counting down.
ATTGTTTTTTATAGAAGGCATCGAAGATACGGCAACCAAAGTGACCGAACTCGCCCTGCATGTGAACGGCGACAGCCTGGGCGAAACGATGGATACTTTAACCACCAGCCTCACCACCTTGGCGGGCATGGTGCAAGGCGGCGACCTCTCAGTTGCACAAACCGAAATTGACAAGCTAAACGAACAAAAAGAATTGTTGGTAGGCGACCTGCTCGTCATCAACGCCAACCTGCTGGACGGCCAGATCGTATCCTTGCAAGATGAGCTAAACGTGCTGGGCGATGAGATGAACGCCCGCATGTTACAGTTCATCGCCGACCTCGACCCGCCGAGCGATCTACCTATTTTGAGCATTTTAATAAAACCGCTCAACGAACTGCTCGACGAAATCGGCTTCAACGATTTGCTGGCGCAACTGCACGACGTGTTTGGGCAAATTACCGGGTTCATTGATCAGCTTGATCTGGCCGCTTTGAAAGACGCCTTCGACGACGTAATCGGCGGGGCAGCCGATGCCATCAATGGCCTTCGTGACACGCTCATCGGCGCTACGGTGGAGTTGACCACACTGATGAACCAGGTCGAAAACACCATACAGGCCATCGGCGTGGCGCAGTTGGTGGACTCGATGAAACAGGCGCTCGAAGGTTTCCAACACCTCGTGGAGCAAGGCGTTGAAACCATCTTCGCCCCCGTGCGGGATGTGCTGCTCACCACCCTGACCACCATTGACGATCTGCTGACGCAATTCAGCCCGGCCCTGTTGGTGGAGGAGTTGAAAAAAATACTGCAAGTGTTGACGGGCGTGTTGAGCAACCCCCAACTGCTCGACGCCCTCGACACCGTGAAAAGTAGCCTGGACAGCGCCAATGCGGAGTTGGGGAAATTTTCTTTCAAACCCGTCACCGACACCGTCGTGCAGGCCATTGATGTTGCCGGAAGCGCCCTCGAAATCGCCCTCAGCTTGCCCCTGCCCGACAGCCTCCGCTCGGAATTGGAGGATGCCCTCAGCGTGTTGCCCCAATCGCTGCACCCCACCGCCGACGCCATCAATGCGGCGCTGGACGACATCGTGGAAGAAGGCCCCAAGCCCATTCTGGAAGCCATCCGGGATGCGCCGAAAGAACTAACGGCGCTGGTGGAGAGCTTCTCGCCCTCCAATTTTATCGGTGAAAACCTGACACGACCCTACACGGAGTTTTTGACCACAATGGAAAACTACACCCCCGGCAAATTGCTCGAACCCGTTGACACTGCCATTGACGATGCGAGGGAAACTGTGCGCCGGGAGGCCGATCCGGAGAAACTGATGCAACCCTTGCAGGCGGGTTTTGACGAAATACTGGCGGCGCTCGACAGCCTCGATCCCAACGCCCTGCTCGAACCCTTGCAGGAACAGCTTTCGCAAGGCATCCAGACTATCACAGACGCCCTGCCGCTGGACGAGGCCAACGAGGTTTTTGATAAAATAAATGAAGTGACCGGCCAGTTTCAGCAAGCCTTGAACATCGGCACTACAGTGCGGGAACTCCTGCAGGATCTCCACGACCGCATCGCCGGGTTGGCGGATGCCGAAAACCAGGTCAGGCAGTTTGGCGATTCCATTGCCGCAAAGTTTGACACCTTCGACAACTCGAACCCATTGGCCAACGCCTTGCTGCAACTGTCCGAGGATTTGGATAAAATAAAGGCAGCCCCATTGCTCCAAATCATTGAAGCACCGCTGGATGCTGCTATCACTGATTTGGAAAATTTGCAGCCAAAAGCAAAGCTAGTTTCGCTCGTCGCCGCCCAACGGGGCTTCCCCCGTGCCGCTTTGGAAGCATTGCCTGACACGTCGGAGAAGCTTTCCCTGCTGGCATTTTTGGACAATTTCGACCCGCTGGCCGAGGAATTTTCCCTGCCGCTCAACAGTATCGAAGATTGGAAAACCGACCTCGTTTCAGCCAAAACAACCATCCAAAACGCCTTTGCCAACTGGGACGCCCGTTATTTTTCACCCAATAGCCCGCTGGAAGCATTGCGCTTAACCGACCCAAGCCCCGAAGCCATCAAGACTTTATTGAAAGATACCATCCAGCAGCAACTCACGGAAACACTGGCGCTACTGTTCCGGGCCATTGACCATTTCAGCAGTTTCTTCGCCGGCATTTTGGATGAAATCACCCAACTGGTCAGCGATCTGCAATCCCGCCTCGCCAACCTATTAGCTGCCGCCAACACGTTGGACGAGCTTCGCAATTCCATTAACGGTCTGGTGGATACGCTGGAAAATTTCGACATCACTTTCATCGCCGACGAGGTGAAGGATGTGTTTGATGCGGTGAAAGCGCAGTTGGAACAAATCAGCCCAGCCGTCATTGCCGCCGCCGTGAAAGTACCTTTTGACAACTTGCTCAACCTGCTCGATCTCAACACCTTGCTGGGCGTGGATCAGTTGGACGATGAGTACAACCAGATTTTGGAAAACCTGCGGGCCAACGACCCCACCCGCCTGTTGGCGGAAGTCGTGCAGCCCGAATATGATAAAATACCCGCCTTCCTCCAACGCCTGGATTTGAGCGTACAGATCAACACCCTGATCGAAATCCTCGAATCCCTGAAAGTGGAATTGGAAGGCGAACTCGACCGCACCGCCGACGCCTATGATGCCATGATTGATGTCGTGCCATCTGATTTACAGGCATCGCTGAGCGTGAGTGCATCGGTGTCAGTATAAATGAGTGAATGATAGAATGATAAAATGACTAAGAACTCAATAACCCAATAACTCAATATCTCTTAAATGTCGTCCCTCGGCACTACCATACTCCGGCCACAAAGATTCGGCAACCGCTACCCAAAGGGCGGGCTGCGGATGGCTGATTTATTGGTCGAACTGTCGAGCCGCCTGGCGCTGGATGCGGTGCTGGATAAATCGGCGGAGCAAAAAATACAGGCAGGCATCAAAGCGGCTTTGGATGATTTGAAACAAACCCTCGAACAGCGCCAGCGCACGGCCGCCCGCAAGGTGAACGATTTTTTCAAACCCCTCCTCGACGCTGCCAAAGCGGGGGTGAGCGTGGGTGAAAATTCCGACAGCGCCGCTGGAGTTGTGACCGCCGTGGCCGCCCTGCTGAACATGCTCTGCCAAACCCTCCAAAACGCCACCGCCGAAGACCTGGCCGCCAAAATGAACGAGCTCTGCGACATCGTGGAAAACGACCTCGGCCTGAACGAAAGCACCTTGACCAACCTCCTCCGCCAGACCATTGACCATGTGGTGGAAGAACTGACGGCGGGCTACCTGGCCGGCGACGACAGCCCTGCCTCGAAAAACAATTTCATCATCGGCAGCCGCATCTCGGCACTCAAGTTTTTCGTGCTGCAGGAGTTGGAACAAATCAACCTCGAATTTGACCGCCAGCAACTCATCACCGATTTTACCGAAGAAATCAAAAAGCGCAACTGGAACCCCATCGTCCAGAAAATAAGCGAGATCACCTGCAATCTCGGTACAGCGATGGATGGTGTTTCGGCGCTGTTTTCCCTGGACGTGGATGTGTCCGTCAGTGCCTCCGTCAGCACACCGAAAGAGGCAGCCTTGCCCAACTTCCGCTCCCGTGCAGCCTCACGGGATGTTGCCAACCCGGTGCAGTACAGTTGGTACGCCAACTGGGCACTCAGCAGCCGCTGGAAACCCTGGGACTATTTCAGCGTGAAAGACAGGTTGAAACTGGCCGAGGAAGATTTGCCCCAAAAACTGGTGTTCGGCGACGACCTCTCCGATAGTTTCATGGAGCATTGGGCGCACGTCACCGACGGACTGACGGATGCCGCCGAGGCTATCCTGCACGGCGCCAGCATCGAACGGGGCGACCATGCGAGCAACATTACCAACCTTGTTTTCAAAGGGATAAAAGCCATCTTCACCTGGGCAGCGGCAGGTCACGAAGGGGAAGGCTGGATGAAGGTTTTCAAAGCGACCGAAAATGTCTATTTTGAAAACATCCTGATGCTGGCGGCCTCGCTCCTGGGCTCATTGGAAAACAAACCCAAGAGCGGCGCAGCCTGGGCCCACGGGCGCATGATGCCGAGCATGGTGGAGAGCTACCTCTACTCCATGTGGGCCAACACGGTGCGGGATTTCACCCTCTCCCTGTTTACTTTGGTGAATGCCGACAAGGACGCCCACCCCGACGCCGTGAACAATGAAAAAGATGAAGGCTTCATCCTTTTCATCGTGGAGGCCGGGCTGATCGGGCTGTCGTTTTTGCCGAGAACAACCGGGCGGAAACACTACGGCATCCCCTTCAACAACGACAACGGCGACATCACGAAAATGATGTTGTTCTGGATGCTGGGCGGCGTGGTGGGATCGCAGCTTTTGGCATTGGCCTCATGGGGGGTGGCAGGGGCCATCAGTGGTAAAAATTCTGAAAAAACCTGGGAACTCCTCTGGCTGAAAGTGCTGCTGCGCTCGCTGTTCCACTACCAGTTTTACTATTACCTCTTTTGGGAAGGCGACACCGACGATGGGCATTTTGGCCTTGACAACACAGGCGGCCAGGTGGTCATGCCCGGCTACGCCGACCACACCACTTCGCCTTATTTGTTGCCTTTTGAAAAAGATAAAACCCACCTATGCGTGCAAGGCCACCATGGCATCTGGAGCCATAACCCGAAAACCTATCAGATTTATGGGGTGGATTTCCCGCACGACTTTGATGAAGAAGTATTGGCCATGCGGGGTGGCACGGTGATAGGCTTCGAGGACAGCCACGCCAACAACGACAAGGAAAACTGGAACTTCATCGTCATCCGCCACGACGACCCGCTGGAAGGCGTGACGCCTAACTCCGACCACGACAAGGACCAAACAGGGGTGGTGCGGACTTATGCCGTCTATGGGCATGGCAGGCAAAACGGCATTACGGATGCTTTTGCCACCAGGGGCATCGTGGCAGCCGACATCATCGGCACGGTGGTGCGGCAAGGGCAGGTCGTCATGCACGCCGGGGATACGGGCAGGAGCGGTTACAACCACCTCCACGTACATGTAACCACCGCCGCTGGATTGAACCTCGACGGAAGCGGCAATTTGACAAGCCAGTCGTATCCTTACGTCACCATCCCCTTTGTTTTTAAAGATGCCCTGAACAGGACGGGCAAGGATGGCGTGCCCAAAGCGCTGAATTTTTACACTTCCGAGAACGAAAAGGTGGACGAGCGGCCCAATTTCGATCAGTTCCCGCCACCTGCCCATTGTGGAAGGGTTGTTTTCAGTACCATAGACTCCGTTGAACTGGAATCTGGCGCCAGCAGTACGAATGATTTTTATAAAAATGCCCATGTTTTCATCCGCCATGAGCCGACGCCGGGCAACCCCATTTACTATTTCAAAAAAATCACAGGCTACGACGGCTCGACCAAAATTGTGACCATCGAAGGCAATTGGGGAATTTCCCCTGCACCTCCCGTTGGCAGTGCATACGTGATAGGAGCCCCGGCTTATGCCGATGCCACCACATTCTGGAAGACATTTGCCTATTTCGCCGACCACGACGGTGGCGGCAATGCCGTGGATTTCCCCGATGGGAAACCGCCGTTTGAATATAAAGCGTGATTTACTACCGATGAGGTGACATCTTTTTGCCTGCTTAACATTGCAATTTTCAGCAGGCAGCTTAAAGGCAAAAAGGTGTCATCTCATGGGACGCCCATCTTCGAGATGACACCTTTTCGCCGGGCAACAACGGATATAAAATGCAAGACCCGTTTCGGCGAAAAGATGTCACCTCGAAAACCAAAAGGCGCACAACCCCAAAACACACAAACACATAAACACGCAAACACAAAACCATGCAACTGACCAATTTCATCACTATAGACCCCGCTAAAATAGCGGGCGGAGCGGCCATCCAGGCCACGGAGGCAGATGCTTTTCGGCAAAACGGCCTGTTGTTCCACAACATCATGCAGTCCCTGCTGACCTGCCCATTCCTGCCCAACGGCGTGGACGGCGACGTGACCGACCCGGCGGCCCACCGCTTTGTGCAGGCCAATATTTTGACAGTGGCCAATGTGGACGTGACGGCCACCCCCAAAGTGCCCATCGTATGGTTTGCCAGGGAAAAAATCATTATCCGCCGCACGGTAAGCGCCACTGGCATGGGCGCGGCCAATGGTGAAACAGGCGACTTCGGCGGTTCGGGTGGTGGCAGCAGTGCCGCTGCGGGGAATGCTTGCCTGCTGCCCCTTTCCAATGCTGCCATGGACGGGCTGGATGGCGGTGCTTCGGGCGCTGCCGGAAACCCTTTGACGAGGGAATGGGCCATGCGGGCGTTGTCTTATTTGTCATTGTGCAAAGGCGGTGCATCAGGTGGCGGAGCGAGTGGGGGAGCAGGCGGTGGCGTCATCATCCTGTGCGCCCCCGAAATCGAATTGGCCGGACCTGGGAAACTGGAAGCGAATGGCGCCAATGCCCCCGGCGGCAGTGATGCTGGCGGCGGTGGAGGCGGCTTGATAGTACTGATTGCGCAGCGAACCACTGGCCTGAACAACGGCGTGAATGTCGTTGCCAACGGCGGCCTGAAAGACGGTGGTGGTGGCAATGGCGGCAATGGCCTGGTGTTACCACTTGAAATAAAATAACTTAATAACCAATATCCATTTGTTGATGCTACCATTTAACGACATAGAAAACGTCAATCCGAAGGAACTCCGGGGGCCTGCCCGGCGGCTCTTCAATTATCTTTACAAACGACGGTTTGTGGAGAGCGGCGATGTTGTTTCAACAAAAGGAAAAAAGAGAGCGGCATCCAAAGCACCAACGACCTTGGCCGATCTGCGGTTAGAGGCATTGCGGAACGCAAGGGAACAGGAAGAACAAGCCAAGCAAAAAGCTAAGAAAAAGGCTATAAGTACCAGGGAAGCAATCCTCGCACCACCGGCCAATAACTGGACGCCCGTCGGTCCATCTGTGGTTTTGCAGGGCCAAACGCCTACCCGTCAAACAATGGCAGGCAGAACGCCAGGTATTGCCGTAGCCCCTGGTGGGACAAGGATTTATGCAGCTACCGCCAATGGTGGTGTCTGGCGTTCAGAAAACAGTGGCAATGAATGGGTGTCTTTGATGGATTCCTTTGACGTGGATCCAGTTGTCAATTTCGGTGCAGGTGTAAGCTACAGACGAGCAGACAGCCTATGTTGCGGCGCCATTGCCCTGTCTCCTGGCGATACTGCTGCGCAAGACACCATTTTTATTGGAACAGGTGAACCACATACAGGAACAGGTGATATCCTTGGCATTGGGCCTTTGGTATCTAGCGACGGAGGTGCTACCTGGGTACAGGAACCTGTGGTCAGGGTTGGCGGTGGTGCACCGCTAAATTTAAACGGCTTTGGTTTCTTTTCCCTTGCTGTCGATCCTGCCAACCCCAATTGGGTGGTAGGTGCCATGAATGCTGGCATAGTTACAAGAGAGCCGCTTGGGGGTGGTGCCTTTCAGTGGGTATTCCGGCAACCTGATCCTGCGCTTGATGCTGCCCTGGCGGGAAACATTGCCAACCTTTCCATGTCCAGTGTCGTTGTGGCAAGGGCAGGGGGCGTTACTACTTTTTTCGCCGCAGCCCACGGCATACAACGGAACAATACCGGCGGCAACTCAAACATTCGCTTCATCTATTCTTCTACAGATGGTGGGCAAAACTGGAACAGGCTTGGCAATCAAATCCCTGCCAACCAAGGCCGGATTACGCTGGCTGTCCGCAAAACCGATCCTGCCATAGTTTATGCATTTGCCTCCACAGGGAGGGTTTTCCGCTTCGAACAGGGCGATAATCGGTGGCGCGCTGTAAACGGGCTGCCCCCTGCTGGCAGACTGGTTGGTACCGGTGTTGAGAATCAAGGTTGGTATGATCTTGCCATAGCGGTCGCCCCGGACAACTCCAACCGCATTTTCCTCGGCGGTTCTACGGCGGCTTCCAACGCTGCAGGCGGCATTCTTGCCACTGCCGCCTCACCTGAGCAATGGGGAGGGGCTATATGGCGGTGTGAGCTGACCGTGACGAAAGCAGGAGCTACCGTTACCAATATCAATATCCCGGCGGCTCGGCGGAATTTTATCGGCGGTTCTTGCCACGCCGACATCCATGCGCTTGTTTTTGGTAAAACACAAACCGGCAACGACGATCCTAATCAATTATGGGTAGGCTGTGACGGGGGTGTATTTTTCACCAACAACCCTACAGGTAACGGCCTTATTTTTCAAGCTAAAAACAATGGTCTGCAAACCTTGATGATGCACCATATCGGCCTGCACCCCACGGAAGACAGCGTCCTGTTTTGCGGGACACAAGACAATGGAGGGCTGCTTTTTACGGGAGAAGAATCATGGGTGCATTCTACGGCGGGCGATTGCGGCTTTGGCATTATAAAACCGGACAACCCATCCCAAATACTAAGCACCTACACCAGCGAATTCCTAAACCGTTCTACCAACGGAGGGGCGACCTACCCCAACCCCAACCTGACCGATCCGGTAGTTAATCTTGCTGCTGGTGAAACGGTAGAATTCTATGCCCCCTTGGTTGGCAGCACGGCCAACCCGAACAGGGTGGCATTTGGCACAAACCGCCTGCGCATCAGCAATGACTTTGGGGCTACCTGGCCTCAAAACCTCCAACACCGTTCGTCAGGTTTTTTGGATAGTAATATTACTGCCCTTGCATTTGCCACCGCCGACAGGGTGTTTGCCGGCACTACCTTGGGAAGTGTGTACCGTTTTGACCGGAATGCCGGGAATGGGAGGTGGGACACCACACGCCTTTACGACCCCACAGCAGCGACACCGCCCACCGCCTGGCCGAATTCCTTGGCAGTCAATGATATAGCCGTTGACCCAACCGACGCCAACACCCTTTTCATCACACTGGAAGCAACGGGCGCCCACCCGCACGTTTGGCGCTGCGACAGCAGCGTGGCACCATTGGTCTGGACTGCCCGGAGCGGCCCTGCCCCCGGTGGTGCCGACAGCCTGCCGAATGTACACCACAGCGCCATCGTGATTGATACTGAAAATTTCGTGGCGGCCAACCCTGCCCAGCAGCACCTTTATGTGGGTACCGATATTGGCATTTGGCGCTCCACCAACGGGGGAGGCACCTGGCAACGGTACGCTGATGGCCTGCCGGATGTGGCAGTTTTAGATTTGAAAATATTGCCAAGCCGCCCCAACCCCAACCCGCCAAACAATATTATCCGGCCAGCCATTCTATTTGCCTCCACGCACGGCAGGGGCGTTTGGCAACGGCATTTAGTGGCTAATGAACTCATAGGTTTTCCGCCCGTCGAGTTGTTCATCCGCCGCACTGATCTGGACTTGGGGCGGCACCTGGTCCTTGAGGGTTTGAATAATATCAACGGAACTGCTGTCAATGTTGAGAAAAGCCCAGGTATCAAATTGGATACCCCCAGTGCTACTGGCAGTTATCAATTAGCGCAAACCCCCGGCGAAGCGATTGACTTTGTTCAATTCACTACCCAGGTAACTGACAGCGCACAGGCCGTCACCCACGACACAGAGGTGAGGACCAGGGTGTATGTGCAGGTACACAACCGGGGCGTAATGCCAGCCAACGATGTGCGTGTGACACTACTTTTTGCCAACAAAACAGCCGCTATACCCGCATTGCCCGCCGGGTACGATGCCAACGTCAGAAACGGCGTTTCCATCAATACGCCCGATTGGAAAACAGTCGGATCGGTTGTGCTGCACAATGTCAGGGTGGGTTTTCCCAAAATAGCGGCTTTTGAATTGTCTTCGACGATTTTGCCAGCTCCTGCTGCGTTGCCGCCCTTGCCAACTGACGACTTCGTGCTAGTAGCAATGGCCCACCATGCCGAAGACCCCTACCATGCCAATGATACTGACACCCGGGCCAATGTCTTGTCGGATCGTAAATCGGCAATGAAAACATTTCCCATCGTTGCTTTTGCTGGCACCGCCCCGGCATTGGCAGCCATGCGCCCGCCACTAAATGGGTTTGCGGTGTTGCCCTCCACCGCCTTTGCGTCGCAGCAGCCTTTTGACACCATGCTGGCCGATGCCCTGCGGCTCAACGATGGTTTTTTGAAAAAAAGAATAGAAGCCAGCCTGTCCACACCGATGGCCGGGCGGGTACACGATACGAATGTGCTGACCAACCCCTCCGTGCGGGAAATCGTGATGGCCGAGGAGATCAACTTGACTTCCGCCGTTTCACCTGATTCCAAAGTGCCTGTGGTGTGGTTCGCCCGCACGAAAATAACCTTGCGCAATACCATCAACGCAGCCGGAAAAGGTTCGCCCAACGGAGAGGCGGGCGACTTCGGCGGCTCTGGCGGCGGTGGTTCGGCCATTGGTCAGCCATGCAACTTGCCATTGACAGGCACCACCCTGGCCGTTGGCGGCGCTACGGGCACTGGCCCCGGGAATGCCCTGAATGCCGATTGGGCCACGAGGGCGTTGCTCTATCCGGCAGCCTGCAAAGGCGGCGCAGCCGGAGGCGGTGCGAACGGTGGTGCGGGCGGCGGAGTGGTCATTCTGTGCGCCCCTGTCATCGAATTTGCCGCAGGCGGAATCATCAATGCCAGCGGCCAAAATGCTACCGGTGCCACTTCGGGTGGCGGCGGCGGCGGCCTCATTGCATTGATTGCTGGTGAAATAATCGGCCTCAAAGAAGCCCCTGACGCTGGCGCTAATGCCCTTGTCGCAGGAGGCACTGGCAGTGGTGGCGGCAATGGCGGCAACGGGCTGGTGTTGAAAAAAGTGTTTAACTAATGGTTAAATGGTTGAATTGTTTTTTCGACAGTCAAGCCATTTAACCATTTAACCATTCAGCCATTTAACCATTCAACCATTTAACAGTGCTCACAGTCAGCCACCGCATACAAATCGGCTCCGACATCTGGAGCAGCACCGAGCACAGCCGCTTGCTGGCTATGCAATGCAGTGCTGCCTTCGGTGTGCCAGTGAACGAGTGCCGGGTAACGATGACCTATCCGAAAGGCATCAGCGCCAAACCGGGCGATGCAGTAGAGGTAAAACTGGGCTACGGCAGCGACCTGCAATTGGTGTTTACCGGCGAAATTGCTTCCGCCGACTGGCAGACCGACCGGATTACTATTTACGCAGAAAGCGCCATGCGGCGGCTGGTGCTGGGCAGGTTGAATTCTTTTTTTGAAAAATCGAAGGCCGGGGACATCGTCTCCAATGCCTGCAGCGAACTGGACGTGCCAAAGGGCACGGTGGACAGTGGATTGGATTTTCCTTTTTATGCGATGGGCGATCGGATTTCCGCATATAGCCATTTGAAAATGCTGGCCGAACGCAATGGCTTTGACCTGTTTGCGGATGAAAAGGACAAGCTGGTTTTCTCCAAAAGCTATCCCACGGAGAGCCACGATTTCCAGTTTGGCGTGAACATCCTCTCCATCACGGCCGATGCGCCGGATGCCGGTGTGGAAGGCGTGGAAGTGTACGGCGAAAGCCCGTCCAGCCTGGGCGAAGGCCCGACCGCTGCCAGTTGGTTGACCAAAAAAGAGGTAAAAGGCTCGGCGGGCAGCACGAGTGGCATCGTGCGGCGTATCAGCGATCCGTCGGCCCGCAGCCAGCAGGGCAGTGCGCAGATGGCCGAGGCTCTGCTGGGCGCTTTGAGCACCAAAAAACGGGGCATTTTGAAAACCCTCGGTGCGCCAAAAGTGAAATTGGGCCACACGGTCAAGGTCTCAAAAATGCCTGCCGGCGACCAGAACGGCAGTTACAAAGTCACCGGCGTGGAGCACCGCATCGGGCGGGGCAAGGGTTGGGTGACGGTGTTGGGCATTGAAAGCACGGAGGGTGGGTTGTTTGATTTTGTTTGAGGTTGTTTGAAATCGTTTGATGATCGTTTGAAGGTTGAGCATCGAAGCCGCACAACAACTTTCAAACAACCTCTTGAGATTGTTTGAATTTGTTTGATGGTTGTTTGAAATCGTTTGAAGGTTGTGCATCGAAGCCACACAACAACTTTCAAACAACCTTCAAACAATTCAAACCACTTTCTAACTACAATACATGGACAGCGTCATTTCCATCATGCAAAAAGTCGCCGAACAGGAGGTCGGGCGCATTTATACCACAGAACTTGGGGTGGTCACTGCCGTGTTCCCCCATGCCTCCGACGGCGACAAGGACAACTACCAGTGCTCGTTGAAGTTGAAAAACAAAAAGCAGCCCGACGGCAAGGATTTCGAGTTGCGCAAAGTGCCCGTGGCCACGCAGCACATTGGCCTGGCGAACATCCCCAATGTGGGCGACCTCGTGCTGGTCACGTTTGTGGGCGGCGACATCAACGCCCCCATCATCATCGGGCGGCTGTACAATGACGAGGACAAGCCGCCGGCCAACAAGGAAAAGGAGTTCCTGCTGCAACACGACCTGAAAAACGGCGGCAGCCTGAAAATGGACAAGGACGGCGTGGTGACCATTGCCAGCCAAAAGGAAAAAAGCACGGTGACAGTCAAGGACGGCGACATCACCATCGCCACTGCCAACGACCAGGTGACCATCAAAATAGAAGATGGCGGCATCACGATCGACACCGCCAGCAAACCCGTGACCATTAAGAGCATGGGTGAAATCAAAATAGGCGATGCGGCCACCTCGCAGATCAAAGTGGGCGGCAGGATGCTGGCCAACGCTGTCGGCGACAACGACGACATCATCCTGAGCACGCACACGCATTTGGGAAATTTGGGCGCACCCTGCCCCATCCTTATCCCTACGGAGAAGCTGAACTCGATTCAGGCTAAGGGGAGGAATACGCAGGTGGGCTGAAAATGGTGAATGGAAAATGATGAATGGTTAATAAAACAAAATTGAATGGCAAGAATCAACGGAGTGAACAGTGACTACCATTTGAAAACGAATGGTGAAATAAAAGAGGAGCCGGGCACCCCGCTTTTTATGAAGCTTTTTATCTGCCCCTACAAGCAGCCGAGTGCGCTGGAAAAGGCGAGTGGCCCCGTGTGTACAGGAACGAACACTGCCTGTCCGGCACCCACCAAGACAGGCCATGCGATGGTGGAGCTGAACCAGGCCAACGGCATTACCCTGATGACCGACAACGGCAACAGCCTGAACGTAGACCAGGCCGGCAACATCCAACTAAACCCCAACAACGACCTGAAAATTAAAACTGGTTTTACCATCAAAGTAACCGGAAACACGGTCTCCCTGGAGTCGCCGGGCGGCGCCAAAGTGGTGCTGCAAGCCAACGGAAACGTGGACATATTTACCAAAAACAACGCTGGCAACGTGGTGGTGCATGGCAACCTGCAGTACACCGGCACGCTTGCCAAAATTTGAGTTGTTGGTTGATAGTTGTTCGTTTTCCGTTCACCAGCGGCCCCAACCATCAACTATCAACCAACAACCAACAACGAATCAATGGCCGATTATTTCAAAGACATAAAACTCAGCCTCCGCTCCTTCGACGTGCAGGTATCCGACAGGGACTACGTGGACTTTGAAGCGACGGCGGGCGGCGACCTGCGCACCGTCAGCGGGCGGGATAACCTGGCACAGGCCATCATCAACCGCCTGCTGACGAGAAAGGGCGAACTGGCCAGGCTCGGCCACCCGAACTACGGCTCCCGGCTGCACCTGCTTATCGGCGAGCTGAATAACATCCGCCTGCAAGGTTTGGCGGAAATCTACATCCGGGAGGCACTGGCCGCCGAACGGCGCATTGAAAAAATAGTATCCGTCAGTTTCGCCCCGCCCACCCGTGGTGCGGATCGGGAGATGCTGAAAATACAAATCAGGGTAAGGCCTGTCGGCAGTGACCAGGAACTGACCGTGGCTTTGCCAATCTTAATTTAATGGTTAATGATGAATGGTGAATGGTTAATCATTGACCATTGACCATTGACCATTAATCATTCACCATTATCCAAATGGCTTTTGAAATAAAAAAATACACCAACATCTTCGAGGACATGCGCAACGGCATCCCGCCTGCGCTCGACGACTTCGAAGTGGGCAGCGTGACCCGGACGCTGGTGGAGAGCTTTTCCTACGAGCTGGCGCTGCTGTACGAGAAGATGAACCTCGTTTACCTGTCCGCCTTCGTGGACACGGCACAAGGCTCGCACCTCGACAACGTGGTGGCGGTGCTGGGCATCCGGCGCAGCCTGCCCGACTTTTCGGTGGGTGCAGTGAAGTTTGTCAGGGACACAGGGAAGGAAGACATCACCATCCCTATCGGCACGTTGGTTGCGACCGAAGACACGCCGGAAAAGCCGAAGAAAGTCTATCAAACCATCGAGCAAAAAGTGCTGGCGGGCAACCAAACAGAGGTTTCCGTGAAAATACAGGCCGTGGAACGGGGCGAAGAACAAGACACCGAGGCGAACACCATCATCGTGATGCCAAGGCCCATCCCCGGCATCAAGGAAGTGACAAACCCGGAGCCTGTGAAGCTGGTGGGCAAGCGCCGGGAGACCGACGACGAACTGCGGGAACGGGCCAAGAACGCCCTTATTTCTTCCGGCAAGGCGACCATTTTATCCATTGAAAATGCGGTGCTCAGCCTGCCGGGCGTACTGGATGTGAAGGTGAGGGAGCGCTTCCATTTTGCCGAAGGCGAAATCTCCATCATCCGGCCCGATGCGAATGGCGATTTCACTTTGCCGAGGGGGACGCAGTTTGGAACGGACACCCTCGCCGGGAGGATTTTATACCAAACAAAAGACGATGTGGAATTCCTGGACGAGGAGGCACAGGCCGACGATGTGCGGGTGCAGTCACTGGCAGAAGGCAAGGCGGGAGAGGCATTTGCTGGTGCAACCTTGACTTTCGAGGACAGCAGTTTTTCCACCTACACCATCCAAAATACGAAGGATATTTTGTTAGGCGAATACGGCGTTATCGAAGTGTTTGTGGATGCGCCGGAGTTTGAAAAACCGGAAATGAAAGAGGCCATAGAGGCAGCTGTGGACCGGGTGCGGGCAGCGGGCATTTTGACCCTGCTCGAAGCAGCGAAGCAAGTGCAGGTGGACGGCGCTTTCCGCATAGAAGCGAGCGGCCAGGCCAACCTCACCCCCGAAAACCGGGCGGCGCTGGAAAACCAGGTGCGGTCGGAACTCATCATTTTCTTCCAGGAACTGCGCATGGGCCGGCCCTTGCTGTTTTCAAAACTGATAAAAAACGTGCTTTCCATAGAGGGCGTGGATAACCTGGCGGATTTCAGGCTGACGACTTTCAAGGAAATTTCTCCTTCGGAGATCCGCAAGAACAACTACCTGTTTTCCAACAATAAAATCCTGGTGGACGAATTTGAAATCCTGAAAGCGAGGGACATCTGTGTGGCCTCGGAGGACAAGCTGCTGCCGGTGGACATCGAGTTTAAGGCTTCGGGCATCACGCCGGCGAGCACGTTTGGCAATCTGACTGCCCTTTTTTCGGGCAAAAAAATGGGCGATGCCGTGCGGCGGAGCGAGATTTCAACGGCCCTGCTCAATGATGTGGGCGCTTTTTTCAATGCGCCAACCCTGAAAATAAAGGCCACCTCCTGGTGCGAACGGACGGTGCTGGTGGAGGAAGGCGGCGATGTCGTTGTTAACACGCTTTTCGTGGAGAAACCCATCCTGGGCGATGTGTTTGCCTACAACAACTACCTCGACATTGTGGGCGCTGCCAAGCTGGTGTTGCCGCTCAACGTGACGGCAGACGACAAAGCTGCCGTGCTGGCTGCCGCCAAAACGGCCCTGGACGATTATATCAACCACCTCAAATCGGAGGAAGACTTCGTATTTGAAGACTTGACCGCCGCCCTGTCTGGCCTTGAAAAAGTGCTGGCCGTGGAACTGGATGTGGAGGATTTTCAGGCGATGCTCAACGGCACCTCCCTGCCGCAGCGCATCACCGACAAAGCCATTGATATTCAGCCTTTTGAAAAAACAAGGGCGGAATTTTTCGCACTGGCCACCGACACTACCACGCTGGAGGTGGAAGTCACCGGCCTCGATTTCAACGTCATCCAGTCCGGCGACCCTATTCCTTCCAACGTCATCAGCCAGTTGAGGGACACCGTCGTGCATACCGTGAACAACTACCTGGCAGGAACAGGCCTGGGCGAGGATCTGATTTACGACAACCTGCGCAGCGCCCTGAGCAACTTGACGACCGATGTTTCCTACACCGTAAAAGCCCTGTCGCTCAACGCCGTCAGCTCTGCCGATGGCCGCACCCAAACCGCCACCATCACCGCCCCGAACGACATCCACGTCCGCTCCGTAGAGCTGGCGGTGATGAAACCGTTTGTCGGCAGTTCGCTGAACGTAGTGATCGAAGTGGCAGATGAGTAAAAGTTGGCAGTCGGCGAATAACCAACGAAGTCCCAAAACCCATAACTCAAAACTCAAAACTCATAACTCCCTTCATGGGCAGATCGACCAGCATCATACAACGACTTCCACACTTCTACCAATCGGAGGAGGTGCTGAACCTGTTTTACCAGTTCGTGGAAGCCTTTGGGCATGCCTGCGACGTGGCGGAGGAGGATCTGCTGCGGGTCATGCGGTCGCATTGGGTGGATTCGGCGGACAACAGTTTGCCGGCAGGGGTGGTGAACGCCACGGCTGCGAAGGGGGATTTGGATAAAATTTTCACGCTGTACATAGAGCGCCTCGGCGTCACCTCGCTGCTGCAGCAGGGCGCCCGGCGGCCCGGCGAGGAGGGGAAACTGGACGATGAAGTGTACCGCACCCGCATCAAGGGATTGATAAACGTCTTGCGCAGCGGGGCGTCCACGAAGGAGAACATTGTCAAAATAGTAGGTGCCAACCTCGGCATCGTGGACGATGCGGACGGGGCAGCGGAGGCGCTCGGCAAAATCCAAATCGTGGAGTACCTGCCGGAGAAGGCCACGCTTCCAACGGTGGACACGGTGCTGTACGAGCCTTTTACCCTGATAAACCCCAACGTGGTGCCGACGCCAACGGAGTTCCGGCTGAAGGTGCGGGAAGATCTGCCCTATCCGCTCACCGGTCCGGCACTCGTGAATTTTACTTCGGGCGAAAAGGTGCAGTACAACGGCACGGTGAAGGCGGGCGACGTACTGTCTTTTTTTCCCGGTAAAAAAGTGATGCGCAACGGTGAGGAGTTCGTGCCCGATGGCCAGACGCCGCTGATGCTGCCGGGGGAAAACATCCTGCGCCTGGAGGCCGAAGTCGGGCTGGTAAAAGGGAAGTTTGACGAAGGCATTTTCGACTTTTCCACCTTTGCCTCTGAAAATGCGGATGCGGTCGGCATCTTCAACAACCCCGGTGCCGTGTTCGATTTGGCCACTTTTGACTTTGCCGGGGAATTGACGAACAAGGTCGCCCGCTTCGACGAGGAAGGGGTCTATTTCGACCTCGCCGTCTTCGCCTTTCCCGATCCCGTGGCCAGCCTGGAGGCCAAATTCACCCGGCTGCACCCGGCCACCTTTATGGTCAGGATTCCCTGGGACATTCCAAGTTTCACGGTCAACCTGAAAGTGACGGATCTGGTGCTGGAACGCTTGGAAGCAACAGGCTTGCCCCCGGAAATTTTGGCCAAACTGGAAACGGTAAATGGGCAGGAAATTGGCACTGAAAAGGAATTTTTTGAAAAAGCGGGCCTCACGGAGACGGAGCAGGATGAGCACAAAGCGCTCATTTTGAGCCAACTGGAATACCCCGATAAGTTCTCCAACCTGCCCATCAACCCCCGCAGCCAGATAAAGCCCATCGTGGACAAGGTGCGGGCGGCGGGCGTGTATGCCGTAGTGGATTATGTGAAAAATTTCACCGAGCGGCACGATATGACCGACCAAATAGCGGGCCTGCAAATAGCTGGGACGCAGGAAGACCAGCAGATGGAGGAAGCCAATTTCGACATTGGCAGCGTGCAGACGCCCTACCCGGACGGGCTGGAACACGAAATGTCGGACTCGTTGCTGCTGGCAGGGGTGTTCGATTATACGGGGTTTGATTCGTTGAATTCGTTTGCTTAAAGGCTATTGGCTGTTGGCTATTGGCGGCCAATAGCCAACAGCCAACAGCCAACAGCCAAAAACACTTTAACATGAAAATACGAGACCACATCGACATGAAAGGCCGGCTCCGGCTGCTGCTCTTCGACCGTGCAGGCAACCCTGCCGGCCAGTTTGCCTCCGACAACGACATCGTGCTGACGGGGCGTGACCTGGTGGCCAAACAGTTTACCGGGCAAAAGATCGACCCCATCTCGCACCTGGCCGTTGGCATCAGCAACGACGCCAATGAGCCGACGGCCAAAACGAGTTTGGACAAAGAGATTTTCCGAAAACCAATCAACGAGGTAGATCCCGAAGCCGACATCGTGGAAGCGAACGGGCGAATGAGGGTCACCATCACTACCGACCTTGATTTCCTGGAAGGAAACGGTGCCCTGACGGAGGCCGGCCTGTTCAACGCGGAAGCGGACGGGGTGATGTACAACCGGGTGGTGTTCCCGGCGGTGAACAAGACGGAAGACTTCAAGCTGACGCTTGTCTGGGAGATACTTTTTTGAATGGAGAATGGAGAATTAAAAATGGAGAATGGATGGCATTGTATTAAATGCCTGGTTTTCAAGATAAATATTCGTAACAAACATGATCCTGAGGCGGTGGTGTATTTAATAACCGCCTTTGGATTGGAACATTAAAAAATCAACTACCATGCCTTTCAGTCATGTACCAAAGAATCCCGGCGACCTCATCAAATCGCAAGATTGGAACGAGGCGCTGGATGCAGTCGTGGCGCTTTTCGCCAAATTCAACGGGGGGGCGGGCCACCAACACTCCGGATCGGGCGAAGATGCGCCGCCCATTGGAACCAGTGGCATTGCCGACAATGCCGTTTCCACTGCCAAAATCCAGAATGCCGCCGTGACGGCGGCCAAGCTGGCGGCGGGCGTCATTCCCCAAATCGGGATTGCCGTCACGGGGGGGCTCTCGCATGGGCAAAACATCCCTGTGCCAGCTGGCTTTGCCGTGAACGAGTGTGTGTTTTTTGCCACGCTCAACTCTGTGCCACAGGACGAATTTGTAAAAATCACCTGGGACAATACCGGCAAAATCTCCATCTGGAAGCAGGTGCCGTTTCTGAACCAACCTGGCGTGGCCGGCAGCTCCCTGGCTTCCGGCATCGCCTTCGGCAAGAAAGGGGGCTGGTAATCCTTCAATGTTTCACCAAAAAAATTCAGGACGATATGATTATCATTTATGAAAAAGGAACGAACAAATTCCTCGGCGCCACGACCCAGGTTTTCGACAACGGCACCTGGCGGGAGGCCACCCTGGAAGAGCTGTATCCCAATGCCGACCGTTCCAAAATGGGCTTTGTCACCGTCAAGGACTCCATCAAATACGTGATGGCCTGGAACGAATGGGAGTTCAAGCTGGACAGCAAGGGCGTACCGGTGGACGTCGTGCGGAAGTCCCAGCCGGACAGGCTCAACCTGGAGACGGATGCCAAGGACACCGACGGCGACGGCATGCCCGAACTGCCCGCCGACGGCAAGTCGAAGGCCACTATCAATATCGACATCAAAAACCCCAAGGGCAACCTGGTGAAGGATGAAACGACCATCCTCATCAGCACCACGGCAGGAGCTTTGTCGGACAGGCGCATCACAACCAAAACGGGTAAGGCCAAACTGACCCTCACCGCCAGCCATGAAACCGTGACCGCCACCGTGACCGCCAAGGCAGAAGGCATGGCCGAGGCGTCGCTGACTTTTGAGTTTATGCCTTCCTAAAAAGAGGTGAGGAGTGAGGGGTGAGAGGTGAGGAGGGGGCGCTGCTACAATCCTCACCCCTCACCCCTCACTCCTCACTTCTCAAAAAAAGATGGTACACAACCTCGTCATACGCATCATCAACACCCTGCGGGCCGGCTTTGCAGGGGTGCTGACCAACCCGAACACCCGGGTGGCTGAAGGGCCTATTCCTGTGCCCGGCAATGGGCAAGCGCCACGGCTTGGCGTCCATTTGGGGGAAGTGACCTACACCCAGCACCACCGGGAATTGAGTTCCAGCCAGCCCCGCCCCATCGAAATGCGGGAGGAACTGGCCGTGAACGGCGGTAACCCTGCCGGGCCGTACCAATTGGCCAAGATGCCTTTGGATACTTCGGTACTTTGTAAGGTGCTGTTCGGTGCGGGGCCGCTGGCGGGCAGGCGCTTGCTGTTTGTCGAAGGGAAGGATTTTACTATTGATCACCAAAATGCCCAACTCACCTTCACCCGGGACATGACTGGGGCGGACACTATTATTCTGCGCTTTTCCTATGTGGGCGTTTTCACGGTGCGGGAGTTTGAGCAAACTTTTTTTGTGGATGCGTACGACACCTTGGCCGGAAATGCCGAAAAATGGGCCTCGCTCGCCACGGGCATGATCCTGAGCAACCACGACGAGTTGTTGGAACAGTTCAACAGCGCCAACCAGGTGGTGCATGTTTCCAACGCCTACCTTTCGGAGACAACGATTAGCCAGATGTTGCCTTTGCTCACGACCACCGAAAAAACGGGCAACCTGTTCAAGTTGCAGGCTTCTTTCAAGGCCATCGGGCAGGTTCGGTTTATCCGTGAAATTGTGGGCGGCTTTGGGCTTATAGAGAAAATACACAGCCCGGGGGCTGCGGCAGAGGATGGGGTGAACGTGGAGATTGATGTGGAGTAAGTAACCGGTTTGTTTTTTTCCACGAGGGGGGGGTATCTAAACCATAAGTCGTTTTTAAGGTGAATCCAATGTTGTTGCTGACTTCTAAATAATTGATTTTCAGCACCATCCATTTTTATTCATCCCTTAATTAAATGCTTAGGTTATGAACCATCAATTAAAATCATCGCTGCTACTGCTCACCACAGCTTTCCTGTGCGTTTTTTCAAGCTGCCAAAAAGATCCTGCTCCCGCTTCGCCTGCGGATGAGGCCACCGTCGCAAAAGCGAAGGAGTCCCTGGCCAGTCAACAATTAATCCTATCCTCTTTCCATATCGCCCAGCGGGGCGCCGAGGATGCCAACGGCTTGATAGCTGATGGTGGTGTGGAAGAACGAACAGACACCTGCGGAAACGTAACCGTTGTGCCGCCCGATCCCTTTGTCTTCCCTAAACTCGTCACGGTGGACTTTGGCAGCGGATGTACCGATGCCGATGGCAAGTTCAAGGTTGGCAAGGTAATCATGAACGTCGGGGCAATATGGGAGCCTAATGCCCAGATTTCCGTTGCTTACGACAACTATGCTGAAGATGGTATAAACGTGGAAGGCCAGTTTGTTTTCACCAACTTAAGCACTGCCACCGCTGCCATTCTCAGCATAGATGCCCAGCAAATTAAGTTGACCGACCCCAATGGCTATTCCTTTGCTTTTAGTGGCAACCAGACCTATACCCAAACGGCGGGCAACCCGACCTGGTGGGACTGGCACGATGATGTTTACCAAGTGGCCGGCCACATCAACACTGTGCTATCCAATGGCGAAACTGTGAACTGGCTCATCCAATCACCTCTTGAAAAAGCCAATATTTGCAACTACATAAGCAAAGGAACCGGGGTTCTTGACGTCAATGGTTTGCCTGTATTGGTGGATTACGGAAACGGTACCTGCGACAACCAGGGTACTTTTACCATCAATGGCCAGGTTTATCCCTTTTCGATGTAAAACACAGAGATAGGCAGGTTTTTGCAGGGAAATGATAGATGTGGGCTTTCTCCGGGAACGAAAAAAAGGGTATGGCGCAAAAAGCCATACCCTTTTTTGTATAGTAACGGGTGAATAATAACTTGTCAAGTTTACTTATAGAAACCTATGGGAGGAAAGGGGTTTATAAAAAATAATCCCAATGTAAAATCGGGATTATTTTTTCTTCAAACCATAATTGCATTGATAAAGTAGCCAATATGCTTAAGCACTTTCCAACGCTGCCGCCCCGCCCACGATTTCCAGGATTTCGCCGGTAATGGCTTCCTGGCGGGCCTTGTTGTAGCTGAGTTTCAGCTCTTTCAGCAGGTCGTTGGCATTTTCTGTGGCCTTGTCCATTGCCGTCATACGGGCACCGTGCTCGGAAGCGTGGGTGTCAAGGAGGTATTTGTGGAAAGTAGTTTGGAGGATGCTGGGTACTAGAGTTTCCAGGAGGCTCTCCATATCCGGTTCGAAGATATAGTCTGCCTTTCCTTTTTGGTCGCCGGAAGCTTCCATCTTTGGCACCGGCAACCACTGTTCCGTTTCCGGGAACTGCATCGCTGCATTTTTGAAGCGGCCATAAGACACTTCTACTGCATCAAATTCACCTGCTTTAAAAGCATCCATCAAGCGCTGGGAAACGAGCGCCACATTGTCGAAGCTCAAATCATTGAAAACATCTACATGATCCTTGATAATGGTGCAATCAGTATAACGTTTCCTGAACGCATCGTAGCCTTTTTTACCGATAGGTAAAATAGTAAGGTTGCCTTCTTTGCGCACATCGGCATATTTCTGATCGATGGTGGCGATGGCCGATTTGATGACGTTGGTGTTAAAAGCGCCAGCTAGGCCACGGTTGGAAGTCACTACGACGATGCAGGCTTTTTTCACGGGTCTTTCCGTACCAAAAGTAGTATTGGCCTGGCCGCCCAGGTTGGAAAGGATGTTGCGGAGCATCCCGTTCAGCTTGTCCGCATAGGGCCGCATCTGCTGAATGGCTTGCTGTGCCCTCCGCAGTTTCGCCGCCGATACCATCTTCATTGCCTTGGTGATCTGCTGTGTATTCTGAACCGACTTGATGCGGTCTCTTACTATTTTGAGATTAGCCATTTTTTTTTTAGAAGTGAGAGGTGAGATGCGAGGAGTGAGGGTGGGCCGGTGCCTCACCTCTCACTCCTCACTTCTCACTTCTTGTACTGCCGGGTCAGTTCGCCCGCCAATTTTTCTACTGTTGCCAAGGAGTCGTCGGACAGCTTTCCGGCTTTAAAGTCTTTGAGGACATCCGGATGGAGTTGTTCGAGTTTCAGTAAGAAGATTTCTTCAAACTCTTGCACCTTATTTACAGGTACATCCTTCAGCAAGCCCTTGGTACCCAGGTAGATAATGGCAACCTGTTTCTCCACGGAGAGTGGTGAATATTGTGGTTGCTTCAGGATTTCCACGTTGCGTTTCCCTTTTTCCAGCACTGCAACCGTAGCCGCGTCCAGGTCGGAACCAAACTTGGCGAAAGCTTCCAACTCACGGTATTGTGCCTGGTCAATCTTCAATGTACCAGACACTTTTTTCATGGACTTGATCTGTGCGTTGCCACCTACCCGGCTTACCGAGATACCTACGTTGATGGCGGGGCGGATACCAGCGTTGAACAAGTTGGATTCGAGGAATATCTGACCGTCGGTGATGGAAATCACGTTGGTTGGGATGTAGGCCGAAACGTCCCCAGCCTGCGTTTCGATGATGGGGAGGGCTGTAAGCGAACCGCCGCCTTTCACGATGCCAGCTTCTTTGAGGCTTGGTGGCAGGTCGTTCATGTCCTGGGCAATGCTATCGCTGTTGATGACCTTGGCAGCACGCTCCAGCAGACGGGAGTGGAGGTAAAAAATGTCGCCAGGATAGGCCTCACGTCCAGGTGGGCGGCGCAGCAAAAGCGACACCTCACGATAAGCAACGGCCTGTTTTGACAAGTCATCGTACACAATGAGCGCCGGCCGGCCCGTATCCCGGAAATATTCGCCGATGGATGCGCCGGCAAAAGGCGCAAAGAATATGAGCGGCGCCGGGTCGGCAGCAGAAGCCGACACGATGACCGTATAATCCATGGCGCCGTTTTCTTCCAGTGTTTTTGCCACGTTTGCCACGTTGGAAGACTTCTGGCCAGAAGCAACATAAATGCAGAAGACCGGCTCGCCCCTGTCGTAAAATTCTTTTTGGTTGATAATGGTATCAATGGCAATGGCCGTCTTTCCAGTCTGGCGGTCGCCGATGATCAACTCCCGCTGGCCCCTGCCGATGGGGATCATGGAGTCAATAGCTTTGATACCCGTTTGCAGCGGCTCGTTCACCGGCTGGCGGTAGATAACGCCGGGGGCCTTGCGCTCCAGGGGCATATCGTACTTTTTGCCGCCGATTGGGCCTTTGCCGTCAATAGGTTGTCCAAGTGGGTTCACCACGCGGCCCACCATTTCCTCGCCCACCTGGATAGAGGCGATGCGGCCGGTACGGCGCACGGTCGAGCCTTCCCGGATGTGGTCGCTGGGCCCCATCAATACGACACCGACATTGTCTTCTTCGAGGTTGAGTACAACAGCCTGCACACCGGTCTGGAATTCTACGAGTTCCCCGGCCTGGGCTTTATTGAGGCCATACACACGGGCGATACCATCGCCAACTTGCAGCACCGTGCCGACTTCTTCGAGTTCGGTAGCCGTGCTGAATCCGCTCAGTTGCTGTTTGAGTATCGCCGATATTTCATCAGGTTTGACGTCTATCATAATTTTATGATGGTTGAATGGTTGAATGGTTGAATGGTTCTAAAAGCCATGTAACCATTCAGCCATTTAATCATTGATTTTACTGCGCTATGATTTGCGAGATATAAAGGTTGTCCTTGAATTCTTTTTTCAACAAAGAGAGCTTGTGGGCTACACTGGCGTCATATAGTTTATCTTCAAACTCCACCACGAAGCCGCCGATGAGGTCGGGGTTTACTTTGGTGACCAATTCCACTTTGTCGTCAGTTGCGGTACTGGCCAGCAGCTTTTTGTGGATGTTCTCTACCGCTTCGGGGGTTAGTTTATTGGCGGTCGTCAGTTTTACCGTAGAGATGTGGTTGATGACTTTAAACTGATCGACAAATTCGTTGGCAATTTCTGTCAACTGCGCTTCACGGCCCTTCTTTAACAGGATGGTCAGAAAGGCCATGGTCATCTCGTCGAATTTGCCCTGGAAGAGCTTGTTGAAAATTTTCTGTTTCGTATCACCTTTCACGACCGGGCTTTTTAGCAACAGGTCAAAGTCCCTGTTCTTGGCAACTTCCCGGAAAGACTTTACATCTTCCAGTACCTTGTCCAGTTTCCCATGCTCATTGGCAAGGTCAATCAGTGACTTGGCATATCTGGTGGCTATTCTTTGGACACTCATCCTTTTATAAAATGGTGAATGGTGAATGGGTGAATGGTGAATAGTCAAATTAACCATTCACCATTTACCATTCATCATTAATTAAGCTTAATATCTTTTACAAGGCCGTTCACGTAAGACTCCTGGGCTGCGTCGCCTTTGAGTTCTTTGCGGATTACCTTTTCGGCTATTTCGAGGGAGATAGCGCCGACCTGGTTCTTCAGGTCAACAATCGCAGCCATTTTCTGGTGTTCGATTTGTTCTTTGGCGTTGGCCACTATTTTTTGGGCCTCAACCTTGGCTTTGTTCTTTGCCTCTTCCACGAGGTTGTTGCCGGCATCTTTGGCTTCTTTCAGGATCTTCGCACGCTCTTCCCGGGCCTGTGCCAGCAGTTCTTCATTTTCGGCTTTGAGGTTGGCCATTTCCTGGCGCACCCTTTTGGCTTCGTCCAGGGCGTTTTGAATGTCCGACTCCCGCTTTTTCAGCGCTTCTGCAATGGGCCGGAAAGCAAACTTTCCGATGATAAACCAAAACAGGAGAAAAATGACGGTCGTCCAGAAGAGCAGGCCGAAATCAGGGCGTATGACGGAAAATTCAGCGAGGAATATCATGGTATAAGGTTGATTTACAAATGATTGAATACTGTTTGGGAAAAACAGGCCCGGCGACCAACCGTCCCGTAGCCTGTTTTTTTCTTGTAGGAATAAGCTTACGCTGCGTTGCTCAAGAAAGCAACAACGATGGCAATCAGTGCAGCGCCCTCTACAAGGGCAGCCATGAGGATCATGTTTGCACGGATGTCACCCACAGCTTCTGGCTGGCGGGCAATGGCTTCCATTGCCTTGCCACCAATCTGGCCGATGCCGATGCCGGCGCCGATGACTGCCAAGCCCATTCCGATAGCGGTAATTGAACCAAACATAGTTTTGATATTAAGGATGAACTATAAATCCCGAACTGAATCCGGGACGATTAACGAATGATGAAAGGTTGCCCGTTTCACCAAACAATAATTATCAATGGTGCGCCTCCTCGGTGGCTGCCCCGATGTAGGAGGCCGTGAGGATGGTAAACACAAACGCCTGGATGAATGCCACCAGTAATTCGATGGACATCATGAACAGGGTCAACAGCGTGGAACCGACTGCTGTGCCGTAGCTGGCACCGGCATTTTCGCCCGACTTGCCAAAAAGGAAAATCAAGCCCACGAAAATCACCACCACCATGTGGCCGGCGGTGATGTTGGCGAAAAGACGGAGCATCAGTGTCAATGGCTTGATAAACACGCCCAGGATTTCCACCGGGGTCAAAATTGTTTTCACCCAGGCTGGTACGCCGGGCATCCAAAGGATATGCTCCCAATAATGCTTATTGCCGTTGAAATTGACCACCAAAAAGGTGATGATGGCCAGCACCATGGTGATGGCCAGGTTGCCCGTCACGTTGCTGCCGCCAAGGAAAGGAATTTGGCCAAAAAGGTTCAGCCCAAGGATGAAGAAAAACAGCGACATCAGGAACGGCAGGTATTTCTCCCACATGTGGCCGAGAAAAGGCTTGGCCACTTCATCTTGTATAAACAGGAAAATGGGCTCTATAAAGGACTGGACGCCTTTGGGGGCCATGCCGTCCCTTTTCTTGTAGGCGTTGGCGATAGAGATGAACATCCAGGCAAACAAGGCCAGGATGAGCATCATGGATACTACATTTTTGGTAATGGAGAAATCGTAGAAAGAAGTGATGCCGCCGCCGAAGAGGCCACCATCTGCCGTGCTCTTGGCTTCAGTTTGATATAGCTGGCTGTTGTAGCAGACAAAGGGTATTTCTTTTTCCTTGCCATCAGCACCTTTTGCTTTCTGCAAATAGGGGTGGTGCCCAACTTCTACTTCGGCAGCAGGGAAACCTGCATCCATGATGCGCCTGACCATGCCCTCCACCAAAACGTACCCATCAACCGCCATGTGCCCGTTTCCGTGGGCATCAGCGTGGAATCTGCCGGAAGAAAAAACCGACCAGCCTTTGTCAGGTGCATAGAGGAAACAAGGGAGTGGCAGGTGGAAAGGGCCGATGCTGTAGATATTCTGATCGGAGATGTGGTGAAAGGCCGTCTCGCCGGGGTTGAATTCCCCGTGCTCAGGTTCGCCACAGCCGCTGTCGCCGTGCGGCTCTGCTGTTGGTTGTTCATGACCGTGCTCTTGGGCTATCGAAAAAATGGAAAAACAGAGAAGGCAAACAAAACCCAGTATATATCTACGCATCTGAAATACTTTTTATGGAAATCAGGGCCTTTTTTTAAAAGCCGCGCAAAGGTAGCTAATCCGGCTTTTTTTCAAAAAGGGGATTTTACTTTTTTTGACAATGTGGTGATTTGTTTTTTAATAGCTGAAAATCAGAAAGTTAGCAATACCGTAAGCAGCTTTTTTATGTTCGGCAATTGCAAATGGGCGGGGAACGATGTTTCTGGTTTTTGGCGAAGCGCAAAAATAAATTTCGGATCAGGGCGGGATGTTGAATAACTTTTGCCAGTCGCCCCTGAAGGTTTCCTCGGTCTCGTTTTTTTTCAAAATGCCCAAAAAATCCTTGCGGGGGATGGCTTCAGCTCCTAAACTCTCCAGGTGCTTCGTTTCCTGCTGGCAGTCAATGAGCCAAAAACCCAGCGATTGCAGTTTTTTCACCAAAGAAATAAAGCCAAACTTCGAAGCATTGGGCAGATTGGAAAACATGCTTTCACCAAAATAAACCTTGCCCAATGAAAGGCCATAAAGCCCACCCACCATTTCACTATCCTGCCAAACTTCCACCGAGTGGCAATAGCCTTTTTCATACAATTTGACATACGCCCTGATCATTTCTTCCGTGATCCAGGTGCCAAAGGGCTGGCCCTCCCTCGGTGCCTGGCATTGGCGCATTACCTCCTCAAAATGCTGATCGTAGGTCACCGTGAATTTTTTCTGGTTGAAATACGGTCTCATGCTCTTCGATACTTTCAGCTTTTTGGGGAACAGCACAAAACGGGGGTCGGGCGACCACCAAAGTATTTGGTCGCCAGGGTTGAACCAGGGGAAAATACCTGCCCGGTAGGCCAGCAGCAGCCGCTCCGGCGACAGATCGCCCCCGACGGCCAGGATGCCGTCGCTGTTGGCGAGTTCCGGGTTGGGGAAAAACGGGGTGCCTGTGGGAAGCCAGAATACGGGCATTTTAAAATAAGCTATTTTATTTGGGCCAAAAGTAGCCAGGGATCACAGGAAAATAAAACCTCCTGCCCTCAACGGAGATTTTTTGAAAAAAACCGCCCACCTTTAAAGTATTATTGCCCGCTGTCCGTCTTCCCCCGAAATGAAGGACACCATGCCAGCACCTGCATCCATGGCGGAACAACGAAAACAAAATATCACCGGCGTCGTGCGGGAGTACGGCAAGCGGCTCTTCGGCTTCATCCGGGGCCGGGTAAAGAGCAATGACGAGGCGGAGGATATTTTGCAGGAGGTCTGGTACCAACTCAGCCGGGTGGTGGACACCGAGCCTATCGAGCAACTCAGCGGCTGGCTCTTCCAGGTGGCCCGCAACAAGGTGACGGACAGCTACCGCAAACAAAAACCGGCCCTGCTCGAAGATTTCGCCTACGAGGACGAGGACGGAGACACCAGTTTCAGGGAAATCCTGATGGCCGACCTCGACACGCCGGAAACGGAGAACCTGCGCCAGGTTTTCTGGGAAGAGCTGTTCACGGCCCTGGAAGAACTGCCGGAAGCCCAGCGCCAGGTCTTCATCTGGAACGAACTGGAAGACCAGACCTTCCAGGAAATTGCCGACCGCACCGGCGAAAACATCAAGACTCTGATTTCCCGAAAAAGATATGCGGTGCAGCACTTGCGCAAGCGCTTGCAGACATTGTACGACGAATTCTTAGCCTATTGAAAATAGGGTTGATAGGGTTGATAGGGTTGATAGGGTTGATTTAGCCCTGTTATCAACCCCATCAACCTCGTCAACTCCATCAACCATATAAAAGTCATGTTCAACCATCCATCCAACCACAAGAAATCCTGGATCATGAAAGGGTTTTTCGCCGCCTGCATGATAGCGGCTGGCGTGCTGCTGTTCGGGGGCGTCGTCATGTTGTTGTGGAACGCCATTTTGCCGAAGGTGGCCAATGTGTCGCCGTTGAACTTTTGGCAGGCGGTGGGCTTGCTGGCCTTGTCCCGCATCTTGTTCGGCGGCTTCCGTTTCGGGAGGCCGGGCGGGGGCGGGCCTGCCTTCAACCGCAGGAAGCAATGGCGGGAGAAATGGATGAACATGAGCGAGGAGGAAAAGGCCGAGTTCAAAGCAAAATGGCGGGAACGCTGCGGCCGGAAATGAGTGGAGGGCGGAATTCATTCCGCCGCCACTTAGCAGTTCATTCCGCCACCGTTTATCAAAGCGGAATAAATTCCGCCCTCCTTTAGTTTTTTTTAAAAAATATCAATCCAATTAAAGTAAAAATCCAACCCATCCGTCTTCCTGAATATACGGCGGTGAAATCACACGGAACAACCGCCCCACATTTCTTCACTTTTTAAAAAACAAAGTCATGCGACCCGTAAAAATGTTATTGGGCCTCATCGTGGGCCTTGCCATTGTCATGTTCGTTGCGAAGGTTTTGCTCTTCGCCCTGTTGTTTGCCATCCCCGTCATGGCATTTTACTTCATCGCCAAGGGCATCCGGCACGCCATGCTGGAAGACCGCTACGAACACTATCAGAGCGGCTACCGCCAAAGCCTCGACCCGTCGTGGCGTCGGTTTGGAGCCGAGCCTTTGTTCCACGAAAACGACAAGCCATTTGAATGGCTGACCGTCAACCGCACCATTCAGGTGGGCTGATTATTTCATCAAAACAACCAAAAGCGGCAGGCTGGAAAAATCACCCGATCCTTTCAGCAGCAGTGATAGTTTGAAACAGTTTGAAAGTTTGAAAAGGTTAGGATTTGTTGCACTGTCGGATTTACTGCCACGAATACAACTTCTAACGACATCAAACCCTGTCAAACGATTTCAAACCACTGCTGACCGCTTTCTTTTTTCATCATTTCAAAAAATATCAAATCATGTGCTACAGAAAATCATTTCACCCGCATTGGGGCATGGACAAAGAAAAATTCATGCACGGCGGCCATTTTGGGCGCCACTTCGGCGGCCAGATGGCCCGGCACCCACGTTCAAGGGGCTACTTCCCGCCCGTGAACGTGCTGGAGGCTGACGACAAATATGAGCTGTACGTCTATGCGCCCGGCCTCGCCAAAAGCGATTTCAACATCAACCTGAAGGACGATGTGCTGACCATTGCCACCCGCCGACAGGAAAGCGACCTCGCCGCCGCCAACCCCAATTGGCGCAGGCAGGAATACCGCCCGGAGGATGGCTTTGAACGCAGCTTCGTGCTGAACGAAAAAGTGGACACCGCCAATATCAGCGCCAATTATACCGACGGTGTGCTGGTGGTGGCGCTGCCCAAACTGCCTGGCACAGAGACGAAGCGGCAGGACGTGTATGTGGCGTGAGTAGCTTTTAGCCATTAGCTATTAGCTTATTAGTTGTGGGTTCCAAGCTAAAGGCTATAAAGCGACCCTTATTCACATTGCAGACGTTTTTGGCGGGAGGCCGTTTTGTAGCGGCCTCCTGTTCTTGTTTATACCTTGATAAAGATTTTCCTCTTGTACAACACGTAGGCTATCACCAAATTGATAAGCACCATCGTGATAGCAAAGGCCAGCGAGGCATTGTAAGGCCCGAGCCAGGTGTGGAAGACGTTTTCGTAAATCCAATGGTAGGCCGAGGTGTCGCCGACAGGGATGGAATAGAGGACAATGGCGATCACCTCGTGGCAGATGTAGATGGCCAGCGGGTTCATGCCAAACCAGATGAATGGGGTGATCCAACCTTTGTAGCCTTTCGCATCCACCAGCCACCACACGGTGGAGAGGGTGAGCAGGGCCAGGCCGGAGTGGTACAGCACGTAGCTGCTCGTCCAGAGTTTTTTGTTGATAGGAAAAACTTCGCCCCACAACCAGCCCAGGAGCAGGAGCAGGAAGCCTATGGCGAACATGGCCGTCCATTTTTCACCGTCTTCCATTTTGCGGCGCACCCAGGTGCCCGTTAGCACGCCCGCCAGGCAGGTGGCAACGGAGGGGATGGTGCCGAGGATGCTTTCGGGGTCGTAGATGACGGTTTGCCCGTAGAGGTGGCCGCCGAGGAGCAACCGGTCGAGCCAGGCGCCGAGGTCTTTTCCTTCTTCGAGGGTGGCGTAGCCCAGGCCGGGCACAGGCACGAGCGTCATAAGCGCCCAGTAGCTGAGCAGGCAGCCGATGGCTATCCAGAATTGCTGCCGGGTGCTGGTTTTCATAAAAATAAAGGACGTGAGGCCGTACACCACGCCGATGCGGGTGAGCACGCCGGGGATGCGCCAGGAGGCCAGGTTGAACTCGGGCGCACCGTTGAGAAAGATGCCGATGCCGACTATCCAGAGGGTGCGGATGAGGATTTTTTTGTAAACATTTTCGCCCGCCTCCTTGCGCCGGGTGAGCGAGAAGGTGATGGCAATGCCGACGATGAAGAGGAAGAAAGGGAAGACCTCGTCCGTGGGGGTGTTGCCGTGCCAGGCGGCGTGGAGGAGTGCCCGGTAGGTGGTGTCCCCGTTACCGGGGCAGTTGACGAGGATCATCAGGGCGATGGTGAGGCCCCGAAAGACGTCGAGGGACTGAAGGCGTTTGGCTTGTTCTGTCATGTTGGTCTTCGTTTAGATGAAAAAGATCGGCTGAATGTAGGGATTTTTTTCTCGGAAAACCAACCTTCAACTTTTCAAAAAAGAAACGTGTAAATTGTCAATAAAGGATTCAGGCCCAGATTGGCTTGCTATAAACACATTCCCTTTTTCGGTGAGCCATTTAAGTTTCCTTTTAAGGTTATCCTCAGTTGTTGCTCGTGCAGCCAAAACTCTTCCTCGCGGCATACCATCATAGACCAAATCTGTTTCTAACCAAAGCACACAGGTAATATCCTTCTCAAAGAGATTTGCTTTCATTTGATCCCAAAATACGCCATTTTCTGTCTTGGCCTTTTGTACCAAATAAGTCACAAACACAACAAAATCTTTCATATTTACCGCTATCTCATCAGCTAAGGGGCTAACACCTTTAGAGCCCAGTCTTTCAATTATTGAATGATGTTGATGAGAGGGTCTGTTCTTAAAATTTTTGGCCTCAATCAAAACAAGTTTTTTGCCTGAAAATACTCCGGCAAAGTCAATGCAACTTAGCCCATTTGCATGTTTTATTACATCTGGGTGTTCATCGAACTGAATAACATCAGACCAACTATCACTGAATACAAATTGCAGCCCGGAACTAACGTCTTTAAATGGCTCCACGTCTTAAGTAGTTTGGAAGCGTTTACTGGCAATGTCCATTTGGAGTTCATGGTATGCGGCATACTCGTCCAAGATGGCATTGTTTTGAATTTCCGCTACGGTGTCGGCAGCCTCCACTTCGGTATCGTTTTCTCCTTTTCTGAGGGCAAAGAACCGCATGGGCGGCACATTTTCTTCTATATCCCTATTTTCAGCAAATAGCGATAACTGGTGCGTCAACAAATAATCGTGCGTAGAGACAAAAATCTGGCAGCCAGCATTGGCCAGCGTCAGCAGGAATTTGGTGACGATGGTGATGTATTTTGGATTGAGGCCGGTTTCGGGTTCGTCCCAGAAGAGGATGGTGTCTCTATCAATTGAGCCATTTAGGATGAGGTAAATGATCTGGCCGAGCTTGTTGATGCCCTGTGCGACGACGGATGCCTCCTGCTCGGATTGGCCGTTGTTGTGGAAACGGAAGTAGAATTTTTTGTCCTTTCTGATGACTTCGGCGGAAATGGCTTCTTCGAGGAGGGAGACGAGTTGTTTGGCTTCGGCGTAGGCGTCGCCTTTTAAAATGCCTCGATCGAGGGCGATAGCCAAATCGAACCAAGTTTTGTCGAAGCCGCTTTCACGATTTAAGTTATTGCCAATGAAGTTTTGTTGCCATGAGAGCATTTCTTGAGGTGGTATAAATAAATGCTCGTTTAATCTGAACCCGAGGGATGAAAATATCTTTGATGTATCAGGCCTTTCCCATTTTGCTTTCTTTATTTTGAAACTATTATTGACTTTATTTTGCCTGATCAATTGGTCTAAGCTGGTGACTTTGAACGCATTTTCAAGTTCACTTTCTACAAACGCTTCAAATTCAACATCACCTTCATCTTGATTCTCAAAAGGGAAGGCAAAGTTTCCATTTAACAACATTTTTAAGGTGTACAACACCTTCAACAAATGCGTTTTCCCCGTCCCATTCTCCCCGATAAACACGTTGATGGCTGGCGAAAAATCAAACTCCGCTTTCGAGAAGCAGGTGAAGTTTTCCAGTTCCAAGCGCTTGATTTTATTTGCATTCTCTGTTGCCATGAATGAATTTTTTGGTGGACAATATTACAAAGAAAAACCATTGAGATGGGCAGGCAAAAAAATTTCCTAAATTGCCGCTTCCCTAAAATCCACCCATAAATTCAACCACCAACCATCAAAAAGAACAAACAATATGAAAACCATCCAAGGTCCCGCCATCTTCCTAGCCCAGTTCATGGGCGATGCAGCCCCATTTGACTCACTGGAAAACGTATGCCGCTGGGCGGCCAGCCTCGGCTACATCGGCGTACAAATCCCCACCTGGGATGCGCGCCTGATTGATTTGCAAAAAGCAGCAGAAAGCAAGGATTACTGTGATGAATTAAAGGGGAAAGTAGCTGCCTGTGGCGTACAGATCACTGAACTTTCCACCCACCTGCAAGGGCAGTTGGTGGCCGTCCACCCCGCTTATGACATTGGCTTCGATGTGTTCGCCCCTGAGCAGCACCGCAACAACCCAAAAGCCCGCACCGAATGGGCCGTGCAGCAACTCAAATGGGCCGCCAAGGCCAGCCGCAATTTAGGTATTGATGTGCATGTGACTTTCAGCGGGGCTTTGCTCTGGCAAACGGTTTATCCCTGGCCGCAGCGACCGCAGGGTTTGGTGGAAACGGGTTTCCGGGAACTGGCCAAGCGCTGGATGCCCATCCTGAATGCCTTTGATGACGCAGGGGTTGATCTTTGCTATGAAATACACCCGGGCGAGGATTTGCACGATGGCATTACCTTCGAACTATTCCGGGAAGCAACGGGCAACCACAAGCGGGTGAACATCCTCTACGACCCCAGCCACTTTGTGCTGCAACAACTGGATTATCTGTCCTACATTGACATCTACCACGAGCACATCAAGATGTTCCATGTGAAAGATGCCGAATTCAACCCGACCGGGCGCAGCGGCGTGTATGGCGGCTACCAGGGCTGGGTGAACAGGCCGGGGCGCTTCCGCTCTTTGGGCGACGGGCAGGTGGATTTCAAGTCCATTTTCAGCAAACTTTCCCAATATGATTACGACGGTTGGGCGGTATTGGAATGGGAGTGCTGCATCAAATCCCCCGAGCAAGGTGCAAGGGAAGGTGCGCCCTTTATCAAAAACCACATTATAGAGGTGACGGAGAAGGCATTCGACGACTTTGCAGGGGGTGGGGCTGACGAGGAGTTGAATAGGAGGATTATTGGGGTTCGTTAAGAAACTTTGGGGCTGTATCATTAAGCCTGTAGCCGCCTTCGGTGGCGAATAAAATTCTATAGAGAGGGGTGTTTTTGAAAAATTGCCACGCAATTTTTCAAAAACACCCCTCTCATCAAGGGTTTATTCAGCGGCTATCGCCGCCAATTAACTTGTGATACAGGCTCTTTATAAAAGAATCAAACAGTCCGATGCTCCACGACCCCCTCCGATTCCAACAACATCCCTGCCTCTTCCACGAAAATCCGGGGCCTTCCATATTCCTCGCCAGCGAATAATTTCACTGCTTCCAAGTCTTTCCAGTAAGAAATAAAAGTGTGGTGGGTAATGTTGCCCTCTGTGCGGTGCAGCACGGTCACACCCAGGTTGCCTGGGGTGGCAATGGCAGTTTCTACGCAAACTTGCTTGGCCATTTCAAGGTATTGATCTGCTTTGTCGGCAGCGGTTTGGCCTTGCCAGATGCGCGCAATGGTACCGGCTTTCCGCCGCCCTTTCCGGATGTCCACATCTTTGACGCTGCCCGCTTCCTGTGCGAACGGGGCAGCGGGATGCGGCCTTTTGTTCAGCAGCTTTTTGATCATATCACGGCGGGTATTGATGAGCACCACACCCAGCAACAACAAGGCCGCCGCCAGGAGCGATTGCTGTGTCAGGGCTTCCCCGTTCAGGCTCCAGCCGAGCAGGAGGGCAATCACTGGGTTCACATAGGTATTGGTAGAAACCTTGTCAGGCGCTACTTTCAGCAAAAGATAATTGAAGGCAGAAAAGGCAGCAATGGAGCCAAACACGACCAGGTACAACCACGACCAGGCTGCCCGGGGCGTTATTTTATCCAAATCAAAAGCGGCAGCCTCGCCGGCCAGCAAACCAACCGAAAGCAGCATGGCGCCGCCCAGCATCATCTGCATGCCTGCGCTCATGGCCTTTGATTCGGGGAGGTGTATTTTGGAGATTTTCACGGAGGCGTAGCCCCAGGACAGGACGCAGACAAGGATGACCCCAATGCCAATCAGCACGTTGCCGTCCGACATGAACTTGTCTTGTGCCACGAGCAGGGCCATCCCAAGGATGCCGAGTCCTATCCCGAACAAGGTCTTTCCCGTGGGTTTGGTGCCGTTCATGCCCCACATCATCAATACGATGATGAGCGGTTGGGCGGAAATGATGAGTGCCTCAATGCCCGAATCAATGTATTGCAGCGCCCATACGGCGCCGCCATTGCCGACCAGAAAAAAGAGTACGCCCAGCAATGCCGCGTTTTTCCAATATTCCCACTTTGGCCATGTGGCCCCCAGCAAGAAGCTAAGTGCAAAAAGGATGATCCCAGCGGCGAGAAAGCGCCCACCGCACATAAGGAAAACGGGAATGTCGCGGATGGCAAACCAATTGGCGAGGTAAGTGGAGCCCCAAACGATGTAGATAATGCCGAATGCTATGGGTATGAGCAAACGGTCGGAAGTCAGATTTTTCATAAAAATCGGGTGTTTTGATCCAATCCACTTGTTAGGGCAGGTACTTTGAAATGATGAACGAAGAACTATAAACGATGAACGATTTTTTCACACCATTTCAAAAAAGAGATACTTTCCAATAAATGAAAATGCCCCGGAAAAGTTCCGGGGCATCGTGGGGGGAGTGCTAATTTTTATCGGGAATTTCAAGAAATCTTAAGCCCTTACCCTTTCGGCTTCTTCGTACATTTTTTGCAGCTTTCTGCGGGCGAAGAAGATACGGCTCTTGATAGTGCCGAGGGGCGCATCGAGCTTTTCGGCTATTTCGTCGTATTTGTAGCCTTTGTAGGCCATCCAGAACGGGCGTTTGAAATCTTCTGGCAACGCACTGACCATCCGCAACAACTCTTTGTAGGCCATGCGTGTTTCCCCATCGTTCTCGATGAGCTGGCCACCGGAGTTGATGTAGTAGTTGTTGGGAGTCTGGTCGAGGATGACGCCACGGCGCATTTTCTTCCGGTAGTTGTTGATGAAAATGTTCCGCATGATAGTCACTGCCCAAGCTTTGAAGTTGGTATCGGCCTGGAACTTGTCAGCGTTCGAGATGATACGGTAGGCAGTGTCCTGGTAAAGGTCGTTTGCGTCAGATTCGCTTCCTGTGAGTTTCAGTGAAAAGGCCCGCAGGGAATTGCTGACAGAATCGAGTTGATTATAGATGCTGTGATTATGATCATTCATGATGGGTGATTTTTATCGGTTTAAAAATGGCTTTGTAATTATTTTTTACAAAACTACGGTCTGGAAAGTTCCAGCGCAAATATTTTTTTCAATTTAGACTGAATCTTGACAACTTTAATAAATCCTTAACAGTGAAAAGAATTGGCTAAACTTTTGTCTTGTCAAGGCTGTTTACAAAAAGCTGACAAAAATGGGCAGCGCATTGTGGTTTTGTAAATTTTATCTACAAATAGACCCTATTACTCGAAATTTGATTAAAAAAATACGCAGGATAACATGATGGACTTGACAAGCAACTCAACCAAAGTATTTCTTTCGGAGAATCTAAGGGCTTTGCGAAAGCGCCTGAATTTAAGCCAGGAAGAGTTGGCAGAAAAAATTGGACTTAACAGGGGCAACATCGCATCCTACGAAGCAGGCTCTGCCGAACCGAAAATCTGCAACCTCGTCAAACTGGCCAATCTGTTCAAGGTCTCCGTCTTCGACCTTATCCACCACCACCTGCAAGATGACGATAACCTGGTACAGGCACAGCACCGCCACCAAAACGGCTCGCCCGTGGCTGCCCTTCATGCGATGGAGCATTATGCCAAAGAGGCCGAAGACTTTGAAAGTGCAATTAAGGGGCTGGAATGCCTGTTCCGCCTGAAAAAGAAAAATATCGGCGAACTTCCGCAAGAGATGCAGTCCTTTACCGATCAGTTCGAGCAGCTTTACAGCGTGGCTTCCCACCTCCTCGATTCCCACATCGAACTTATTACCCTTATCAAGGAAAAGTGCTCAGAACAAGCGTCCAAAACAGCCAATGTTCACGAAGCTTACAATGCCTGATTTATTCTAAAGCAAGGTACGGCTCCAATCTTTTCCAATCACTTTCCTTAAATCCAACGCCCGCCTTTTTCACGGCGTCCAGGCTCTGGAACGCACCGTGCTGCTGGCGGTAATTGAACAAAATAGTTGCTTGCAAGGCGCTTATGTAGGGGTGGTTTTTCAGTTCGTCGAGCGTGGCAGTATTTAGGTTTATTTTCCTGAAAACGGGTGAGGGCTGCAGGAAAGGAAGTATCTTTTGGAAGGTGCTGTCCGGGAATCCGTAAGTCTCCCCAACCTGTTCAACAGTGGCGAAGCCGCCCAGTTTTTCCCTGAAATTCACAATGCGTTTGGAAAATGCAGGGCCGATCCCCCTGAGTTGTTGCCATTCCGCTGGCGTGGCCGAATTGATGTCAATAAAGGCTGGAGGAGCTTCCTTTGGAACGTGGCTGTACCTTTCATGCTCAGTGCCATTTTTATGCTCCATAGGGTTCGAAGCGACCGTTTGCCCCTCATCCCCGCTTCTATCGGTGTAGGCTGGTTTATCCATGTTTATTTGCACATAACCTTCCAACCGTTCATAGTCCTCCTCCCTGAATCCGTACACCTTCAGAAGGTCTTCTTTCTTGAAAAACTTACCCCCTTTGGAACGGTAGTTTAAGATAGTTTGGGCCGTGCGGGGGGCAAGGCCGAGGCGCAGCCAGTCTTCTTTCTCTAATACGTTGGGGTCGAAATGGAAAAGCTCGATGGCCCTTGCCTGTGGCTGGGTTTCCCTTCTTTGGTATTCAAACCCCGGCTTATCGTCAACGGCCATTTCCCGGGCCGACAGCGCCACTGCCGCCGCTTTGATTTCCGTAAAATCATAGGTTGGTTTTGGAGGCAAAAGCAATGGGTAAAAAACAGGCAGGATGAAAAAGGTTATGCAAAGCACCAATAAGGTCATGGCGGCATTGCGCTCGAGGCGGGTATAATAGAAATACTCCTGGAGGTGGTAGCTACTCATAGTTGTCCTGGTTTGTTGTGTTGAAAAAGAAGAAGCTACTTGAATGGATTGGTACAAATATCTTGTTTGGAGATTTTCCAGTCAAATATTTTTTTGGGGTATAAAATTTTTGAAAAGGTGGTGGTGGCCAATTGCAGCCAACAACCTTTTCTATTTTCCCTACGTTTGACCCAGAAACCTGACACCCATCATGCACCTGAAATGAACAAGCGAAAAATTTTCAACGACCCCGTTTACGGCTTCATCAGCATCCCCTACGATATTCTGTTCGACCTCATCGAACACCCCTATTTCCAACGGCTCCGGCGCATCAAGCAGTTGAGCCTCACCCATTACGTATATCCGGGAGCCCTGCACACCCGTTTCCACCATGCAATGGGCGCGCTGCACCTGATGGGCGAGGCCATAGAGGTGCTTCGTTCCAAGGATGTTGAGATTTCGGATGAGGAAGCAATTGCTGTTTCCATCGCCATTTTGCTGCACGACATCGGGCATGGGCCTTTCTCGCACACGCTCGAGCACACCCTGATAAATGTACCGCACGAGGAATTGTCGTTGCGCTTCATGGAGCGCCTGAATGAGGAATTTAACGGTCAACTCTCCTTGGCCATCCGCATTTTCAAGGATCAATACGAAAAGCAGTTTCTACACCAGCTCATCTCCGGCCAACTCGACATGGATCGGCTGGACTATCTCAAACGGGACAGCTATTTCACGGGCGTTTCCGAAGGCGTCATTGGTTATGATCGCATCATAAAAATGTTGGCCGTACACGATGGCAGGTTGGTGGTGGAGGAAAAAGGGATTTATTCCATTGAAAAATTCATCGTCGCAAGGCGGCTCATGTATTGGCAGGTTTATTTGCATAAAACGGTGCTGGGCGCAGAGCAAATGCTACTGAAAACCTTGCAGCGTGCCAAGGAACTTGCCCGCCAGGGCAGCCGCCTCGATGTGACAAAAAGCCTTGCGTTTTTTCTCTACCAGGACTGTACCCTCGAAGATTTCGACACCCATCCCGAAGATCTGCTCGCACACTTCGCCCGCCTGGACGACTACGATATTTTCAGCGCCCTTAAAAATTTTACCCAGGAAGCAGACCCGCTCCTGTCTTATCTCGCCACAAGCCTCATTGACAGGAAGCTTTTTAAAATTGAATTGAAAAACGAACCCTTCCCCCCTGCATACGTCGAAGGTATTCGGGAGAAAATGAAAGGCTTCAAGGGCATCCCTGAAAACCTGGTGGACTACCTCGTGTTCAGCGGCGAAGAGACCAACCACGCCTACAATGTTTTCAAGGACGAAATCAATATCCTCTTCAAAGATGGGACGGTGCTGCCGATGTCGCAGTTGTCGGATTTTGGCTTGCAGACGGGCGTGGTGAGGAAGTATTATTTGTGCTATCCGAAAGGATTGATTTAGCCACAATGCCCCCGCCAGGAGAATGGCCACAGGTAGTAGTAGCCCAATTTATTATTCATGATACATCGCACAGGCTGCCAATGGGAGGGCGGGAAAATCACTTTAGTAACGTTCGGTAAAATAACCCATAAATCCGCCGGTACTCATCCGCCCAACTGCCGGGCTCCACAAACCCGTGATCTTCCAGCGGGAACACGGCGAACTCCCAGTTTTCCTTTTTCAGTTCAATCAATCGCTGCGCCAGCCGCACCACGTCCTGGAATTCCACGTTGGTATCGATCATGCCGTGCAGGATGAGCAAGTTTCCCTTTAGCCCATCTGCAAAATAGATAGGCGAACTTTGGCGGTAGGCCAGGCTATCCTCCACAGGTGTGTTGAGGATATTGGAAGTATAGTCGTGGTTGTAGTGCGCCCAATCCGTCACCGAGCGCAGGGCCGCCCCGCTTTTGAAGGTGCCGGGCGAGGTGAACATGGCCATCAGCGTGATGAAGCCACCGTAGCTGCCGCCATAGATACCAATCCTGTTGGCATCTATGCCCTGGTTTTCCACGAGATATTTTGCGCCGTCCACCTGGTCGCTGAGGTCCTTGCCGCCCATGTGGCGATAAATAGCCGTACGCCAATCCCGCCCGTAGCCGCTGCTGCCCCGGTAGTCAATGTCGAGCACAGTGAAGCCGTTGTCGGCCAGGAAGTTGTGGAACATAAACTCCCGGTAGTAGTTGCTCCACCACCGGTGTACATTTTGCAGGTAGCCGGCCCCGTGTACAAATACAACCGCCGCGCCGTTGCGCCTGCTGGCTGAGGGGCGGTACAGCCTGGCTGGTACTTCCGCGCCGTCGCTGGCTTTGAACCAAATCAGTTCAGGATCCCGCCAATTGTATTTTTGAAAACCGGGCTTTGTGGAGCTCGTCAGTTGTATCATCGCCGCACCAGCCTGGTTGGGCATCAGGTATAGCTCCCAGGGCTTGTTGCTGTAAGAATAGCGGATGGCCAGCCATTTTTCATCGGGCGAAAGCGACACCTGGTGGCTGCCGGGCAGGCTGGTGATTTTTTCCATAGCCCCGCCTTCCACGGGCATTTTGTAAAAATGCTGCTCGAAGGGTGTTTCCTTGTTGGAGGTGATGTAAAAATACTTTCTGTCGTTGGATAAAAAGGCGTCCAGGATTTCATACCTGCCACTGGTCAGCGCCTTCTTTTCACCGGTTTCCACCTGTACGGTGCACAAGTGCGAGTAGCCGCTTTTTTCGCTTTGAAACCAAACATGCCGGTTGTCGGCGAGCCAGCCGATATTGCCCGCCGAGTAATTCCAGCCGGAGATGCCGGGGCCGCCGATCCAGGCGTCGTCGTGCTGGCGGTCCAGTAGTTTCAGTTGCCCGGTCGGCAGGTTAAGGAGCGCCAACCAGCGGTCCTTGTTGTCCAACGCCCTGATGACGATCACTGCCTTGCCGTCGTCGGAAAAAACGGGGCCCTGGAACACCACGGGCCTCGGGTGCTTGTACCTTTCCTCATAGGGCATCGAATCCCGATGATATTCCTTCAAAAAAGCAGGCTTGTCGTAGATGCCATCTATTTGGGTGGGATCGACGAGGTAAATGGAATCCAGTTGGCGGTCGTAGATGCCCATCTCCATTTCGTCCTGCGGGGAGCCAACCTTGGGCCTGGACTTTAGTTCCTCCACCTGGCCGCTCTCGGTAACGTAGTTCGGCACATCGGTTTGCCTGCCCTCGGCCTCCACGGTCATTTGAAAAGTGACAAACCGCAAATCGGGGCTGATGGCCAGACCGGAGAGGCGTTTTTCACCGAAAAAATAAGCCTTGGGGCGCTGGGGCTTCCAGTCTTTGTCCCGCTTCTTTTCCGCTTCCCGCAGGGCTTTTCTATCCGCCAATACTTCAAACAACTCCAATTGCTGCCGCTCAAGCCATTCGTCCTGCAGGAGTTTTTTCTTGTCCTTTTTTCCTTGTCCTTTTTTGAAATCGGTCAACTGCTCTGTGGCGCCAGTAGCCATGTCCCAGGCAAAGAGATTGTTGTCTTTTTGGAAAATGATCTTGCGTTCGTCGCCTGAAAAGATGGGGCTGCCTTCGTTGTCGAGGGTATTGGTGATTTGCAGTAGGGTAGGTTCCGAAAAATCCAGCAGGAAGAGATCGCCGTTTTTGCTGTACACTTTTTTCGTACGGGCTTTATTATAGACGCCCTCCGACGTCAGCGATTTGATTTCTTCATTGGTCAATTTTACAGGTTCGCCCGCCTTGCCCGCCTTTATTTCCACCTGCCATTGACTGCGCAACGTGTCGCCCTGTGGGTTCCAGGAAAAATAGACGCTATGGCTGTCGTCCGACCAGGAGATGTTTTCCGGCAGATAGCCCACAAATTTTTCGCCCTGCATGATTTCATCAATGGAAAGGGAGGAAAGGTTGGTGGCAGGCTGCGCAATAGTTGTTACAACAAAAAATAAGGCCACCACCACAGAACAGATCGATTGGTACATGTTGAAGTTTAGGTTTGGATTCAATGGCGGGCAAAGGTAAAAAACAGAAGGTTTTCAATAATGCCAAAAGGAAACTGGCCGCTTCCGGCCATTAAAAGTGCTGCTGGAGAAAAACAACGCTCTGGTCGAGGCTGGTGTCAATGTAGTGGCCGCTGATCTGCAATTATCAAAGGCTTTATTATGATCCCAAGTTGCTACAATTGCTGGGGGTTAAAACATGTAATTGGTTTTCAACAATTTAGATTAAATTTCTTAATTCCCGCAAACCTTTGATTGACAATGTTTATAGATAGTCACATTCAAAATTGATTGGAACAAAATCCTAAGCCAGTGATTTTCAATAAAATGACTTCAATGACCAATGACTTTTAATGACGATTGTCTATAAGTAAGCAGCAACTTAAAATCATTACAGCGCCTTATTTCGAACTTATGCCCATAAACACACCCGCCCTCAAACCCGCAACCGCTGTTTTTCCTGGTCTGTAAAACGGCCCGAGGTGTTCACGTAGTCGGCGATTTTCCCCTGCAGGGCAGGGGGGGTATTGCTGAAGTTGGCCAGGATGAATTCCTTGTCGTCGGCGATGTGGTCTTTGTAGCCGAGGAAACCGGGCAGGTTGTGCTGGAGTGTCAGGCGGAGCAGGCGCAGCTCGGTTTCGTTGGGGGCGGCCGTCACGGCTTCTTCCAGGATGGCGGCGCCTTTTTTGAAGGTGGACAGCTTGTCGAACAGCGATACGTGTTTGGACCTGGCGATGGTCACCGCACCGATGTAGCCTTTCAGCAGGGGCTTCGGGTGTTGGATGGTCCCGGCCTTGGCATAGAGGTCGTTGCAGATTTTTTCGTCCTCCGCTGCCAGTTTCAGCTTTTGGCGGAATTCCTGGAGGAGTTCGTCCTCGGTGTAGGTTGCGCCGAAGCGGGGGGTGTTGGCAGAAATGGCCATCATGGCGAAGAAAAGGACGGGCAGGTACTTTATTTTTTGCATAGGTCTGATATTGATTTTTTCACAAACGGGCGAAGCCTGCCCATATTGCCAGGTAAATATGCTGATTATTTTTTGGTTTTTTGACAAATCTCGTGGTCATCCGTTAAAACGGCTCAAAGTGACAGCCAATTTTCAATCCAAGACTTAGTATCTATTTAGCGCCTCCCGCCTTACTCCGCCCCTGACCCCTAAAGGGGAACCACATTGGGAAGTTCGTAGATAGTTGCCGATTTGGTTCCCCTTTAGGGGTCAGGGGCGGAAAAGAGAGCTTATTTACTGACTTTTTACCGCTAAATAAATGCACGACTTAAGTCGTGGGTTGAAAATCAAGCGGTTATGTGCTAAACCGTTTTAACGGTTTCCTTGCTCCACAGAATTTGTCAAAGAACCTTATTTTTAAAACCTAAACTGGAAGGAGGGTTTTGGCAAAAAACGGTAGGTGTCTTCGTGGTCGAGGTAGTTGAGGCGCCAGGTGAAATCTACCCGCCCCAGCTTGATGATGTTCTCGATGCCGAAACCTATTTCGACATAAGGCTCCTGTATCGGGTGCAGCCGTTCGGGGAACTGCCAGCGGCCGTCCCGGGCCGGGTCGTTTTTTGCCGACAGGCGCCCGGCGAACACTTTTCCAAATACCAGTTCCCGCAGTTTCAGCTTCCTCACGCCGGGTATTTTATTGAAAAACAGCCCCTCGAAATGGTGCTCCAGGTGCAGCGCCACGTACTCGTCGGAGGCGAATTCCAGGTAGTTCATCATGTTGAAGGAAGCCTTGTCGGCCAGCACGGCCTGGTTGCCGAAGGGGATGGCCAGGAAGGGGTACGGCACGGTGCCCCAGATTTTGCCGCCCTCCACCATGTAGGCCAGGTAGCCCCACTTGTTGAGGCGCTGCTGGTGCTCCACCCGCAGGCTCAGGCGCTGGTAGTTGAAACCGCCGTCCAGGAAATCCTTGATGCCCGCCGTGAAGTCGAACGACACCACCGGGTAGCGCAGCATGAAGAACACGTTGTCGGGGTCGTAAAAACGGGCGTTGATGCCCTTTTCACCATAAGCCAGGCGGCCCGACACCTTCCAGCCGGAAAGGTCGAATGAAGGCACCACCCCGCCCTCCGAATTGAGGAAATTGTAATCGCCGAACGGCGCCACGTTTTGCCTGAATACAGCGGCCCTCGTCACGAAGCCCAGGAACCATTCCCGCTCCACATGGGCCGATTGATACTCCTC
Organism: Lewinellaceae bacterium; assembly: GCA_020636005.1. Classification (GTDB taxonomy): domain Bacteria; phylum Bacteroidota; class Bacteroidia; order Chitinophagales; family Saprospiraceae; genus UBA6168. The sequence goes on along the minus strand of JACJYR010000001.1, from coordinate 1,628,572 downwards.
GAAGGTGCGGGTATCGAAGGGGGCCAATTGGAGGAAATAGGTAAAAACGTGGTCGAGCGCAATGGCCCGGTAGCTGCGCCCAAGCTGGTTGACGTCCTTTTTCCAGGAAGCCCCGACGAGCGTATGGCGCTTGTACCGTTGGCCAAAGACCCAGTTCAGTTCGCTGTTGAACTTCCAGCGCTCGTCCCGGGTGCCATAGGCGGCGTAGCCCGTGGCCTGCAGGGGGAAGGTGCTTTTTTTTGGGGTGCGGAAGCCGAATTTCAGCCTCGATCCCTCCACGTCGTTGTAGCTGTAAAAGGTGAACAACTGCCCGATGTCGTAGTATTTGAATGGGATCCAGCCGGTGCCGATGGCGCTGAAAGTCTTTTTGATGAGCTTGAATTTCTTGTTGCGCTGGATGGTGTCCACCAGGTAAAAAATGTCCCGTTCCTCCTGGCTAAGGGTGTCGCCCCGCTCGGCCAGCCAGAAGGCCTCGTCGCGCAGGCGCACGCTGTCCGTTTCGATGACCTGCTCGATTGGGGCATAAATCTCGTCCTCCCTGGGCTGGTCCACCACGATGTCCTTTAGTTCCGAGTGGCGGTGGCCAAAGAAGCCCGTCATTTCGGCGGAATGCTCGATGGCGGTGAAATCGGCCAGCACGTTGAATTCCTTGGCAAACCAGTGTTTTTGCCCCAGCCAGTCGTAGTCAATGCGCACATAGAAGCTGCGCACGAAGTTCACGTTGGCCTCGATGCTGAAATTGAGCTCTACCCGCTTCACGGCGTAGGTGGAGTCGTGGATAAACATGCTGCCGGTGAAGGCCACGTCGCTGGCCCCCGTGGGGGCGAAGCGCAGGTAGTAGCAGGGCAGGCCGTCCACCATCGTGAGCGTGTCGGCGAGAAAGTATTTGTAGTGCCTTTTAAAATTGTCGTTGATGGGGCTGGGGAAACTCTTGTCCAAAATGACCACGAAGTTCTCGTAAACGTTGGGGTTCAAATAAAGCTCCGAAATGAACTCGTCCGACTTTGGCCCTTTGAAAAACTGTGCCTCCCGCTCGCCGATCACATATTCCCGGTAGGCCTTGGGTTTCTTGCGGTAGTAGTGCTGCCGCACGTTTTCCTTGAACATAAAAGGCAGGTAGCGCACCCCGTTGGCCAGGGAATCCTGGAACTGCCACACGAAGGGGAAGGGCTTGAAGAGGAAATTCTTTTTGATTTTATCGGTAAAATTATTGAGGTCGAATTGCACCTTGTTGTAGGAGCGGTACTCGTAGGCCGTGAATTTTTCCGGGTCGTTTTCCTTTTTGTGCTTCACCACGTTGCGCAGCACCTCGAAGGCGGGGTTTTCGCCGGCATGGACAACCACTTCGCCCAGCGTGTAGTCTGTTGATTTCAGGCGGATGTTGATTTCCTGTTTTTGAAAAATTTTAACGGCCAGTACTGTATCCTGGTATCCCAACGCCGAGACCCTGATGGAGTCGAATTTTTCAGGGGAATCCACCAGGTAGTTGCCCAGTTCGTCCGTGTAGGCGCCAGCAGTGGTGCCGACGCAAAACACATTGGCAAAAGAAACGGGGCTGCCCGTGGTGGCCTCTACCACACGGCCATAGACCGTGGTTTTTTGGGAAAAAACCAGGCAGGGTGAAAGGATGGTCAATGCCAGTAAACAATAAAGCAATCGCATAAGGCCGCTGTTTGGTGGGGAAATTTGCCGGGCAAAGGTAAAGGGCAGTTGGGAGAGAAGGGTGGGGAAGTAGGCCTAAATTGTAATTATACCGCTGCACGACAGGTTTTGTCAGGGATGGACTGGTTGATGAGGTTGATAATGGTTTATTTGGTTCATTATCAACCCTTATCAACTTCATCAACCCTCATCAACTTAATACCGCTGGACAAAACCATCCGTGCTAAAGTATAGAACCGCTCATTTAACAAATCTCCACTTTCCGATGAATCCTTACCTTCGCATTTGTTTCACCCCAACAGCATGAATTGGGGGTAGAAGAAATCGAGCAGGATGTGCCACGTTTAACCCAAGCGATCACAATCATGAATGGCGTACTCAAAGTAAGCGACCAACTTACCGGTCAAGCAAAAAACATTAGCATTATCGGTTCCGGCCTGGCCGGTTTGGCGGCCTCCATCCGATTGGCGGCGCAGGGCCACCGGGTCACGGTGTTCGAGGCCAACAGCGAGGCCGGCGGCAAAATGTACGAATGGCACAAGGACGGCTTCCGCTTCGACATGGGCCCCTCCGTGTTCACCATGCCGCAATACGTGGAGGATCTCTTCCACCTCACGGGCCGCAACCCCAAGGACTACATCGAAATCCTCCGGCCCGAACTGCCCTTCAACTACTTTTTCGAGGATGGCCTTTGTTTGAATTTTTACGCTGACACCGAGCGCCTCGTAAGGGAAATGGCCACCAAGACCAACGACGACGAGGCCACCATCCGCCGCTACCTGGCCGACATCGCCCTGAAATACGACCTCACCGAAGAGGTTTTTTTGAAAAACTCCCTGCACAGCCTCTCCACCTACCTCACCCGTGACGCCTTCCGGGGCGTGGTCAACTTCCACAAGGTGGAGGTCTTCCACAGCATGGACGAGGCCAACCGGCGCAACTTCAGGGACGACCGCACCCGCCGCCTCTTCAACGCCTTTGCCAGCTACCTCGGCTCCAGCCCCTATAAGGCGCCGGGCGTGCTCAACGTCATTTCCCACTTCCAGCTCAACGCCGGTATTTACCTGCCTGTGGGCGGTATGTACGCTATTGTAAAGGCCTTGACCAAACTGGCCGGGGAGTTGGGCGTGGAGATTCGCTACAACAGCCCCGTCGAGCGCATTTTGACCCAAAACGGAAAAGCAACGGGCCTGGTGGTAAACAGCCAGGAACGCTACAGCGACCTCGTGGTCAGCAACCTCGACGCCTACAACACCTACCACCACCTGATGCCCCAGGAAAAAGCGCCCAGGGTGTTCCTCGACCGCCAAAAGTCCCACTCGGCGCTTGTGTTCCATTGGGGCATGAAAAAGCAGTTCCCGCAACTGGCCTTCCACAACATGGTGCTGAGCGAGGACATGCGGGACGAGTACAACACCGTTTTCAACAATGCCGACATCGGCGACGACATCACGATCTACCTCTACATCAGCAGCAAAATCCACCAGCCCGACGCCCCGGCAGGCTGCGAAAACTGGTACATCCTCATCAACGCCCCCTACCTGCAGGGCCAGGACTGGCAGGCCATCACGGAGCGCACCCGCCACAACATCATCCGCCGCATGAGCAAGGTGCTGGGCGAAAACATCGAGCCGCACATCGCCTTTGAGCGGGTGCAGAACCCCCACCACTTCGAGCAGCGGACGGGCGCTGCTTTTGGCTCCATCTACGGCAACAGCTACAACGGCACTTTCTCCGTCTTCCTGCGCCACCCCAACTTTTCGCACCGCATCAAGAACCTTTTTTTCTGCGGCGGCACTGTACATCCCGGGGCAGGTGTCCCACTGTCCTTTTTATCTGCCAAAATCGTTTCGGATATGGTATCGAAGAAGACGGGAAGCAGGAAAGGGAGCGATGCCGAACTGCCAGTTTAAAGGATGCCGCACGCTCCCCCGCCGCCTACCCCTCACCCCATCACTTCTAAAAATATGCGCTACTTCCTTTCCGGCATTGATTTCTTCCAGGTACTGGTGGACCACCACATCCGCCGGAAAAAGGGGCCGGGCCACGTGACGAGGCTGGCCATATTCCTGGAGGGGAGGCTGGAACGGGAGCGGTTGGAGCGGGCCGTGGCTGAAAACGACCTCTGCCGCCGTATAGCCCGCCTCCGCCTGCACAGCCACGGTGGGCTGGGCTACTCCTATGTGGCGGAAACGAAAAAGCCGGGCTGCCTGCCGGTGTCGTTCCACGAAGCGGATTCGGCAACCATCCCCGCCGGGTGCCTGAACGCTCCCCTCGATTTTCACCAGAGGCCACCCGTCGGCATACAGGTGTTTTTTTTCAACAACCCGGCAAGAACCTGCCTGCTTTTTTCCTTCCACCACACGGTGTTCGACCATGCGGGCGTACAGGCCTTCATCCGCTCCCTGAACGGCGAACGGGGTGTCGCCCTGTTCCCTGGCAGGCCCTTCCATACCCCCGTGCCAAGGCGGTTCCAGGCCTTTTTTAAGGCCATCGGGTTTGCCTTCACGCAGGGCAACACGAAGATGACGGAATTTGGGCGGCCCCTGCCCGCCGGGCAAAAGGCCATCGTGTTCAAGGAGGTTGTTTTTTCAAAAGAAGAAACCAGGGCCGCCGCTGCCAACAGCGCCCGGTATGGGGCAGGGCATAACAAGAGTGCTTTTTTGTTGGCTGCCGTCTGCAAGGCCCTCCACGACAACATCTTCAGCCGACAGCAGAAACACGGCTTTATCTGGACGCCCGTGCCGGTCAACTTCAGGAAAAAAGGCGGGCAGGATGCAGCCCTGCTCAACGGCCTGTCTTTTTTGTTTTACAAATTGCGCATACAGGATTTGGCCACGCTTACGAGCACTGTGGATGCTATTCAGTTGCAGATGAGGGATCAGGTGCGCCGAAGGCTGCCCCATGCCTTTGTGGAATTCGTCAACGGATACCGCTTCGTGCCGCTGCCCATTTACTATCCCATGTTCAACCTGCCATCGTTGGGCAAATTGTCCACCTTTTCCTTTTCGAGCCTGGGGGACTCCTTCCACGGGCTGGATGAGTTCCTCGGACTGCCGGTGGCGGATATCCAAAACTTTCCCTCCAACCTGATCGTGCCGGGACTGACGGTCATCTTTTACGAGTTCCGGGGCCACTTGCGGCTGATGTCGAGCTGGGTGGACGGGTGGTTTTCAGAGGCAGAACAGGCAGCGATTTTGGGGTATATCAAATCGCTGGTCGTCGGGGATTGAAAATCGGCCCTATATGCCCCACCAAAAAAGGAAAAAGCAATGCCCTATAAAAACGGGTTGAACTTCCGCTCGTACCCGATGGTGGTGGAATGGCCATGGCCGGGGTGCACATTGACATCGTCGCCCAGGGGCAGGAGTTGTTTCCGGATGCTCTTTATCAGGGTGTCAAAATCGCCGCCTGGCAGGTCGGTGCGCCCGATGCTCTCCTTGAACAGCACGTCGCCGGCAATGACGAAGTTTCCCGCTTCGCAATAAAAGGAAAGGCTGCCCGGCGAGTGGCCCGGCGTGAAGAGCGCCTTCAGCTTCGTATTTCCAAAAGCAATGGTTTCGCCCTCCCCGATATACCTTCCCGCTTCGGGCGACGGGTCGTTGTAGGGCATGCCATAGATCATGGCCACATGGGGCACGGTGCTCAGCACGATTTTTTCGTGCTGGTGGATTTCCAGCGGCAGCCCGTAGGTTTCGCTGACGAACTTGTTGCCGAACACGTGGTCTATGTGGCAATGGGTGTTGAGCAGCCGCACGGGGCGGAGCTTGTTTTCCGTGATGTAATTTTCCAGTTCGATCCGCTCGATCTGCTCGTAGCAGCCGGGGTCGATGATGGCGCACTCGCCGGTTTCGTCGTAGAGGATGTAGGTGTTTTCCTGGAAGGGGTTGAACGTGAACTTTGCGATGCTGGTCGGCATGGTAGGATAGATTTTAAGGTTTTTGCCAGGCGGTGTTCCCGGTGTGGTCAATTGCCCGACGACAGAGACTATTCAGAGAAGTGTGTTTTTGATACTGCCGTAAATAAGTTATTAATATGGCTGATTGAAACCGCAACACTTATTTAATCAAAACACATAGAAACATAGATCACATAGCCAATAAAAAATTTTATGCAATAAAATTTTTTATTGCATAAACTATGTGTCCTAATGTGCCTATGTGTTTCGAAAGAACGTGTTTGGTAGCTGCGTCAATATTTTAGGTTTCAATAAAAACCGTCGCGTTCCTTTTATTAAAAACTTATTTTCGGCAGTAAAAAAACACACTCTCACAATCAATCACTTGTGAGAAAATGACACAGTTTTTTTGAACAATCTCCGACGACAAAATATTTTCATCTTTTGTTTCCGAGCGCTTTGTCATCCTCAAAGGAGGAACTGCGAGGCCAGCAACGGTGCTTTGCGGAGCGATGCGCCTGGCGATGCAGTTGGCCTGCGGCAATGACAAAATTGGGCTGAGTGAACAACAAGCATAAAAACAAGGCGGCGAAATTACTATTTTGGCAATAACAAATACATCAACACCAAAACGCACAAATTGATGGCCGTGGGCCTCCTGCCGCCCAAACCATCCTGAACGCCACCCGGAAACACCAAGGGCCGGCTGATCACCCTCCCCTTTAAAGCACCCGCAAAGGCCCCTGCGGCAGTCCCTTGCCATCAAACCGGGCAAAGCCCGAGATCGCCTCCGCAAAGTCCCGGATCACTTTCAACAAGACCGGAATCACTTTCAACAAGACCGGAATCACTTTCAACAAGTCCGAGATCGCCTTCAACAAGTCCGAAATCACTTTCAACAAGACCGAGATCGCCTTCAACAAGTCCGAAATCACTTTCAACAAGACCGGAATCGCCTTCAACAAGTCCGGAATCACCTTCAACAAGTCCGAGATCACTTTCAACAAGTCCCGGATCGTTTCATTCACCATTCACCATTCACCATTCTCCATTCACCATTCACCATTCACCATTCTCCATTCTCTAAAAAAAAATATGGCATCTTTTTAGCGGAAAAACCAGGGTCAACTAAAAATGCTCATTGAGGCTTACCCGTTGATTGGTTATTTTTTCAGAAAGGACGAGAAGGATTGCGCAGCCGGCAAAAACGACCATTCATGCTGAATGTCCAATGACCATCTAACTTTTTTTCACCATTTAAAAACTACCCCCTCATGGACAAGAGAGCCACTGCCAAGATCAATATGTTCACCCAGGTGGACGATGTGCTCACGGCCAACCAGCCAATCGTGGACACCAGTCCCGCCTTCCAGACGATGGCCGCCTACCTGCACGACCAAACGGCCATCCTCAATACCAGGGCAGAGACCCTATCGCTGGACATAAAAGGTTTCACCGAAAACAAAATAACCGCCAAGCAAACACTGTCGGAGCTACTGGTGGTGATATGCGGCGGGATAAAATCGTACGCTAAGGGCAACTCGGACATGGGTATGTACAGGCAGGCCAACTTTGCCTACTCCACCTTGATGAGAAAGCGGGACACCGAACTGTTGCAAACCGCCAATGCCGTGCACAACCTCGCCTCGCAATATGCCGCCGAGATCGTGGGCTACAACGTGACCAATGCCGACCTGCTCGGGCTGAAAGCCGCCATTGATAAATTCAAAGCGGACAACCCCAAGCCCCGCAGCCTGATGATAAACGCCAAGACGGAAAGAAGGGAACTCTACCGGATGGTGGACGACCTGAACGACTACCTCCGCTTCCGCATGGACAACGTGGCAGCTACTTTCCGCAAGTCGCACCCCGATTTTTTTAAACTATATACCAATGCCCGCCGCAATTATTCCGAAGGCATCCGCCACCGCCAGCCCGAAGGGGGCACCGGGGCCGTGGAGGCTGCCAACCCCTTGACCGCAACAAAGGCCATCGTGGAGCAACCCTCCACCGGGGCACTGCTCCAGCAGGCTATACAGGGCCTGGCCACGAACGGGGCCGTGCCGGCCGGGGAGTGAAGTTGACGCTCAGTTTTGTTGGCCAACATAAGTGCCGCTTGGGAATGGGTTGCAGGCCCCTTCCGGAGCGGCACTTTTTTTTTGCCATTGGTAGGGCAGGTATTGGAAATTTAAACGGGATTTTGTTATTTGCTGCGGGAAAACGTTCAAACGTGCCAGGCTGAGGGCCAGGATCAAAAAAAAACATATCGACCCATGCCTTGCGGCACGCTTATGCCACGCACAACCTGGCAAAAGGAATAGACCTTATAAATGTTGAGGAACCTGATGGGGCACGAGTCGCTGAAAACGACCCAGATTTACCTGCACGTCACGAAAGGGCGGCTGTTGAACACCCCCAGCCCTTTTGATGATCTTGTTCTATAAAAAACGGTGGAGATGATGGAAGGTATTTTATATACGAAACCGCAACCTGTTGATTCCCTGCCTATTGTGGAAAAGACACTACAAAGGAGGCGGCCGGTGCCCGGTAGGGCTGAAAATCTATGGGAACGAACCAGTACCCACATGTTCCGTGCAAGGTACCAAAACCGTTGGAACCCCATGAGGGTATTTTTTATACGAAACCGCAATTTCCTGAATGCCAGTATGTTGCGAGACATGAAATCTAATTACATTTGTCTTGTTGAAGCGTGGGTAAAGGCGGGATACACGAAATGGGGATATGTCTGAGTTTCGTGTATCCGATGTTCGCTGAAACTAAAAATGAAAAAATAAAAATGAAATGAAAAAAACAATAGGCTGGATTTTGGTAGTAATCGTGCTACTCAATTTTGTTACGATAATGACAAGGGCATCGAAAAACGAGCCTCTTGGCTCGCCGATGTATCTTATCCTTCTTGTCATGATGTTTTTCGGAGGACTTTACATGATAAATTACAAAAAAGCACCTGCTGATGACACTTCAACTGACATTGTGAAGAAAGATGAAAATTAAAAATTACTACTCTGTTCTGGGTTTAGACCCTTCTTCAACTCAGGAAGAAATCAAAAAGGCATATAAAATCTACGCTTCAAAGTTTCACCCGGACAAGCATCAAGGAGATAAATTTTTTGAAGAAAGATTTAAAGAAATTGGAGAAGCATATGAATTTCTTTCTGACGTAACGAAGAAAAAAATACTTGACGACCAATTGAATTCAACTTCTTCAAAGTATTCAAACGAACCACAAGCAGAAAAAGATGAAGATTTGCGTCAAGAAAAAACCAAAACAGATACGAATGTATTTAATCGAACTGAAACTCCAAAAGAACAATTTAATCGTGAAAAGAGAGAAAAACGGCAAAAAAACATTCTCATAGGAATTGGAACTACAATCGTATTTATATTTCTCATGCAACTTGGAAGTTATGGTTCACATGTGCCTTTTGCTGTTTTTTTCTTTTGCTGGACAATCAGACAGGCATTTTTAGTAGTTGTCAGTTTAATACCAGATTAAAGAAATGAAAAAAATAGTTGAAAATAGTTTGCTCATGGTTCAAAACGGAGACACAAAAGGTGCTATTGAAATACTCCTACCACAATTTAATAAATATAAAAACGAATTACTACATGCTTCAAGTAGGTTAGCCAACTTAGAAAGCGAGAATAATTCTGGTACAATTCGCTTTGAAGAATTTTCAATTGAGAGAAATAAAGTGAGTAAGTCAGTAATATCAATAATAGATAAAATTGAAAAGGAGATTAAGGCGGATGAGAAAATAGCAGAGAAGGAAAACAGCGAAAAAGCCCCTAAAATAATAAGGTTTGATGAAATATTAAATGGCAACCAACTTGTGAAATTGATGCGTAGTGCAAATGCATGGTTGATAAGCAACGACCCAATATCCAATATTGATGAAGTTGAAATAGTGTCGGATTTTTCCACTTATCTCGAAGACTACCACGAATTATTTGGTGTAGCAGAATTACCGCAAAGAGAGTTTTTAGAATTGGAGGTAAAATTCAATAGCAAAATCGAAAGACTGAATAATAAAGGGTTTTCAGTTTACGCAAAAATACTCAATGCTAAAAAGATGGGGTTGAAAATCGGCATTCTTATGACCTGTATTGTCAGGAGCACAAATATTGCAATAATAAGTGATGAAATTTTAAAGAAGAAATACCTTATATCGATTTTGGGAGATATAAGATAAAATCAGCGAACAATGCATGGTCGCCTATGCTGCCCAAGCCCAACGCTCAAAGCCAACGCAGGGCAGCACAGCGTCCATGCCAACGTTCTGCACAATAAGAAAAACAAGAAAGAAAGACTTGAATGATGAGAGCAGCCAGCCATACCCCATATAAAAATAAACTATTAGGATTTTCCCTTCTTGCCGTTACAATGACTATTGCATTTTTAGAATGGAAATATATAGTAGATTTATTTTATTTTTTGTTGAATGTTACTCCTTGGAAACTATTAAACTGGCTTATAATTGCTATGGTATTCATAATACTATTTCTTATTAACATAGCACTTGGGAAGTTAGTCTATTTAGGAAGAGCATATATTGCCAATGACGGAGAAAAAGTTTATCAAAAGGCAATAAAAAATAAAATGCCCATTACACTTTATTTGAGGTCTTTTGAGAGCGAGAAAAGAAAAGGAATTGCAAATGAGTGGGAAGATATTATCTTTGCAACCATTAATAATGGTATGGGAAAATTCATTGGTTTTGGAATACCAAAGGAAAAAGTACAAACAATTGGGGCAGATAGAATTTATGTTAAACCAAATGAAGATTGGAAAGAAAAAATTATAAAACTGATAAAAAAATCAAATTTAATTATTATTGACATTGCTCTTACTGAAGGATTGATTTGGGAAATTAGAGAAGTTATTAAGAATAATGAGCCAGAGAAATTATTACTTTATAGCGTAAAATATCAAAATGATGATAAATTCACGGTATATAATGAATTTAGGAATGCGACTAAAGATATATTTCCCAAACCATTGTTGGAAAAAATTCCTTCAAGAGAGAAATTTTTCTTCCTGACTTTTGATAAGGAGTGGAATTCAAGTTTATTGAAAGTTAAGTGGATTGAAAATAAAATTCAAAAATTTAAATTTATTAAACCAAGTGATAGAATTAAAATATGTCACTTGTTGCATAAGAAAGCCGTCTCGATTGACTATAAAATAAGCGTTTGGGGGAGGATTCATAAATTAATTTGGAGCATTGGATTGTTTTTCAATACCTTTTTCAACTTCATGTTTTATTTAATGATTGTCGGATTTTCAATTAAATTATTTAAATACCTAATTACGTTAACTAATTAAAATATAGAAATTACGTGATTATAAACACAAATAAAATGAATGAAAAGAATGAACTTTTAGAAATTTACAAAATTCATGTTGAATTGATAGATAGGGTTTCCCAGAGAAGGGGAACCCTAAATCAATTTTACATTTCCCTATTGTCTGGTTTAATAGGAATTATTGCCTTTACTGTAAAAGATAATGCACTAGGAAAATATGAAAAAACAACATTTATGGTTGTAGGATTACTTGGAATAATAATAAGTATTCTTTGGATTGCTCAAATTCACTCTTACAAGCAAATTAATTCGGCAAAATTCAAGGTAATTGATAAAATTGAAGAAAAATTAGTTTTCCCTTTTTTTCGAGAAGAATGGATGGTTCTTAAGTCAAAAAAAAGATATAATACACTCACGAATTTAGAAAAAATTGCGCCTGTAATTTTATTGATTTTATTTGTTATTTTGTTCATATATAGTTTTATAAATCATTAAAAAAGAAAAAACTGTGCAGAACAATGCATGGTCGCCTATGCTGCCCAATGCCAACCCGCTGGCCCGGGGTCTGTTCACTGAAAAACCACCCCGCCCTTGCCGGCCCGCTGGCCCGGAGTCTTCCCATTGAAAAACGACACCGCTCTTGCCGGTTTGCAACCGGCACTTTCCCACCTTTCACTAAATGCACAAAACCATTTTTCGTCCGGATAAGCAATGCTTAAGTGTAAATGTTGTGAGTCTTTCCCTGATGAACACCCGCAGTAGTGCCGGTTGCAAACCGGCAAGAGCAGATGTGTTTTTCAATTGGAAGACTCAGTGCCAGCGGGGGGCTTGGAACTATGAGAAAGAACTCTTATGTTTGGCTCAAACTTGGCAGCCCAAGCGTTCTTTGACTCCTAAACCGTTCACCTATTTTTTTCCATTATGTGTTAGGTTGAACCTCAAAAATCGCAACATCAACTACTTGAAATTGTGCTGGTTGTGTATTTTTGTTTGGGATAAATGAGCGCTTAGACATTACGGGTATATCAACGAGTTCGTTGATATTGACAAGTTATGTGTAATTCAAAAAAATAAAAAATGGAAAAATTACTTCTAATTGAATACCAAAACAAAAATGATGTCTCTCAATTGATGAAAGATGATGAAATTCTTTTTAAAGATGTTTCAAGCCAAAAACAGATGTTGGAATGGATTACATTGAGTCTATTAACAATATATGTAATAAAACCCTTTACAGATGCTTTTTTTAAAGAAGCAGGGAAAGAATTTTATGCTTTATTAAAAAAGGTATTTAAAAGCTTATTTAAAAAGAAAAATCAAGGAAAGTCTATCCTATTAAGGATAAATAAAAACAACGTGAATATACAATTTCGTATCTCAATAAAAGAAGAAATTGTTGACGACCTAATTGCGTCGATTAAGGACAACTTAGATTCAAAAAAAATTGAAAGAGAGATTGAAAATAGAAATCTAAATATAGGAGATACTCTGGAATTGGAATATATTCCAGAAACTAATTCATGGACTTTTAAAAAAGAAAACGATGACATATAAAACCTTGGAAGAATTCACTGATTATGTTAAAATAGCATATAGCGGATTCATAAAAATTACATACAATGACCCTTCTTCTGATTACATAAAAAAAATAAAGGAAAGTTTGCTGTCTAAAGAATTAGATGAAGGTAAAAAAAATGAACTGGAGGAAATGTTAAAAAAAGTAAGTCCGGAGAATTCATTTTCAATGCTTCTTGACACGATAAAAGATAAGTTTTTAAGTAAGCTCAGTATATTTAATAACGAAATTAAAAATAAATTTTTAATAGCTAACATAAATAATAATGAAATAAACGCTTGCATTTTGAGAGGAGAAAATAGTTTTTATGCCATATTAATATACGAAGGTTTATTTAATTACTTGGGGGAGGCAACTAAGTTTTTGGCTGCTTCAAATGATCCAAAACGTGTAACATTTTGCGAAGGTTATGATATAAACGAGTTAACATCCAAAGATTATAGAGCAATGTTTGACTCGATGAAATCGCTCTATTTAGAAAAAAGAATTCAGCATTCCCCAAATATACTTTTAAACTCTGAGGGCAATATGCAAAGGGCATTTTTCTTGATATTTTCTGAATTATTTGTTATTTGTCATGAAATAGCTCATTATCTTAATGGTGACCTTGAAAATGAAAATCTTTTATTGGGTATGTTGGATAGTGATTTGCAAGTTCTGGAAGAAGGTAAAAACCACGATATAGAATATAAAGCTGACAATAAAGCCTTTGAACTTGTCTGTGAAATAATTGAGAAAACCAACATTATGCCTCCTCAGTTAATCTTATTTAGCTTGCTATTTACTTTTGATGTTTTAATGCTTTTAAATGTATCGGCAAGCAATAGCCATCCATCTTCGTATAATAGATTGCTAAACATTGTAAATAATTTCTTTGATTCTAAAACAAGTGAAATGGTTGCTAAATCGTACTTAGACCCAACCATTATTGATATAGAAACTGGATATTTTCAAACCGTTCCAACAATGATGAAAACTAACACATAACAATGTGTATGTCGATCAGTGCCTCCATTCGTCGACACCGCCGCATACACTCACGTTCGTGGCAAGCAAAAAAAGAAAAAAATGAAATGGCAAGAATACCAAGATGCTGTTGGCGAATTGTATAATCAGATGAATGAATTTGGTATCGTCAAAAAAAATATCATCATCCCTGATAAGGTAACTGGTCAAGCGAGACAAGTAGATGTTTGGTGGGAAATGCAATTAGGAGACCATACATTCAAAATCTTAATCGATGCAAAAAAAAGAAAAGAAAAAATTGACGTAAAAGATATAGAAGAAATATTGATGTTAGCAGATGCGGTAAATGCCGATAAAGCAATAATTGTAACAAATAATAATTGGACAGAACCTGCCGAGAAGAAAGCTAATCATGTTGGCCTTGATTTAAGGATTTTGACTATTGATGAAGCAACTGATTTAATTGTTGATGAAAAATGGTTCATGTGCAAAGTATGCAATGAAGATTGCGTTATTCTTGACAACGATGGTTTCTTAGCAATAGACGGTTTAGTTAATTGGTGGCTCGGCGGAACATGTAGAACATGTAATACTGTTTATGTGAATTGTCAAGGATGTGGGGGTAAAGCAATAATAAATAACGAAACAACTTGGAAATGCATTTGTAATTTGGAATGGAGCGTGTTTGAGAATCGGATTTTTGCCGACCAAATTGAAGATGAAGAAGACGAAGAAGACGAAGAATCCGACGAAATACCATTTAAAGATGAGAACCAATTAGAGATTGAATTTCCAGAATAAATCAACAAAATGAAAATTTTCGCTTATGGTTCAAATATGAACCTGAATAGATTAAAAGCACGAGTTCCATCGGCTAATAAAATATCAAACGGTTACATTGAAGGGTATGAGTTAAGATGTATAAAAAGAAGTACCGATGGCTCGGGGAAAGCAACGGTGTTAAAAACCGATAATAATGAAAATAAAGTTTGGGGAGTTGTTTTTGAAATCAATGAAAAAGAAAAATCAAGACTTGACAGAGCCGAAGGGCTTGGTTATGGATATAATGAGTCTATCATACAAGTAAGGAATGGGAATGAAGTCTGGAATGCTCAAATCTATATAGCAGATAAAGAAGCGATTGATGAAAATCTAATAGCTTACAATTGGTATAAAGCTTTTATAGTGAATGGAGCATTAGAAAACAAATTGCCTGAAAATTATTGCGATGGGCTTAAGAAAATAGGTTCAATGCAAGATAAAAACGATGAAAGAAGAATAAAAAATGAAAAAATATTAAAAGGAGAATAAAGCCAGCCACGAACAATGCCTCCCTGTCCATAGCCAGCAAAAGCTGGCTACGGCAGGGAGGCGGGACGTTCGCTGCAAGCATAAAAAAAGACCATCGAAAATGGCTGAAATCTTAGATGAAATAGAAGTAAAAAATAATCGAAAGAGCTTTTCTAAGCTCTCTTTCATAAATTCATTAATAACATTGGCATTGGTAGTTTATCTTATTTCAAGCATTCCGAAAACAATCAAGGCAAGTGAAGGACTTCCTCAGCCACCAATGATAATTGTAATTGCGACTCAATTGTTTTGTGTAACAGGTCTGATATTGATGATATTAAGTTTTACCAAGAAAGAACCGTTAAATTGGTTCAAATGGATAGGTGCAATCTTAAATATAGTGTTGTTTTTGACAATTGTAGGTTCTGCAATTTTTGCAAGGATTGTTTAACAACTGAATAACTGCGAATGGATTCAATAATAAATAAACCTTACAAAGCAATTTGGTATTCAATCTTGTTTCTTTTTGGATTACCCGCTGGCCCAGGGTCTTCCGATTAAAACACAATCGCTCTTGCCGGTGTTCCACCGGCACTACTGCGAGTGTCCACCAAGGCGGTCATCCACATTGGCATTGAAAGCAATGGCTGTATGCTGGCGAAAGATTACTTGCTTTTAGGGAAAGAGGTAGAAGTGGCGGGTGCAGATTTATCCTGGTTTAACATCGGAACCGTTACCCTGTCCCCAGAAGCGGGGCTGTTTCTTAATTTGAAGGCCCTGGGGCAGCGGGGTAAAACCAATATCAACAATAAAAGAGTATTTTTGCGGAATGAATGCAAATCAAGGAAAATTATTTGATCTACCCGAAGTGGAGGAAAAAAATGGCAATGACATGTCTGCCACTTTTGCCGACAACATGAAAATGCCAATCCACAAATGGTATAGATACACGGCAGGCTTTTCAGCAGATTGGGTGAGTGAGCTCATTCGGGAAGAAATGAATAATGGACGAACAAGAATTATTGACCCATTTGCAGGCTCAGGAACAGTGTTGATTGAGAGCGAATTTGCAGGCGTGGAATCTTATGGAGTTGAAGCACACCCATACATTTTCCGAATCGCAAAAGCAAAATTGAATTGGAACTATCCTGCCAAAAAATTCAAAGAAGAAGCGCTTGCCTTATTAAATATTGCAAAGGGAAAGAAGATTACACAAACCGAATTTCCAAAACTGATAATGAGTTGCTATCCGATAGAAACAATTCAAAAACTGGAAGCACTCAAACGAACATGGCTTGACACAAACCAGGAAGAAGAAATCAAAAACTTCAATTGGTTTATCATTACTGCAATTCTTAGGACAACTTCACCGGTTGGAACTGCTCAATGGCAATACATTCAGCCAAACAAAACAAAATCAAAAGTAATTGATCCTTTCGTGGCTTTTGAATCAAAAGCCAATGAAATGTATTTGGACATGAAACGAACTCAACACCGTTTCAAGAATATAGTAGATTCAATTATTTTGAATGAAGATGCACGAAATATCAAATCGATTCCTGACAGTTGGGGCGACCTTGTAATTACTTCGCCACCTTATGCCAACAATTACGACTATGCAGATGCTACAAGACTTGAAATGACTTTTTGGGGCGATATAAGTGGTTGGGCAGATTTGCAAGACAATGTGCGGAAATATTTGGTGAGAGCTTGCACACAGCACGTTTCAAGACTTGGCGACAGTATTGACAGCATTTTATCAAATCCAAAATTGGACGTTATCAAATCAGAGCTTTTTGAAGTATTTAATACGCTTAAAGAAGAGCGATTAAAACACGGTGGTAAGAAGAATTATCATTTAATGATTGCTGCTTACTTCAACGACCTTGCAGATGTGTTTCATTCGTTAAGACGAGTGACAGATGAGAATTGCAAAATGTGTTTTGTTGTAGGCGATTCAGCACCTTACGGAATTTATGTTCCGGTTGACAAGTGGCTTGGTGAATTAGCAGTATCGGCAGGTTTCAGCGATTACTCTTTTGAAAAATTAAGAGACCGAAATATTAAATGGAAAAATAGAAAACATACAGTCCCCTTGCATGAAGGCAGGCTTTGGATAAATAGTTAAGAAATGGCGGAATCACCAGCACATAAATTCGGACAAATAATTGGCGACCTTTTGGAATTGGCTTTGGAGCCACACTTACAGAAGTTTGCACGGAAGCATAAACTTTACCTCGACAAGAAAGGTGAACGCAAGGCACGTTCAGGAAAGAAAGTTTCTTGGACAGATGCCAATGGAAACAAACACGATTTGGATTTTGTGCTTGAACGTGGTGGAACTGAAAATAAAATCGGTGTTCCTGTTGCGTTTATTGAATCTGCCTGGAGACGATACACCAAACATTCACGGAACAAAGCACAGGAAATTCAAAGCGCTGTTTTGCCTTTGGCAACCAAATACAAAAGTTCATCACCATTTGTTGGGGTTGTTTTGGCAGGTGTTTTTACAGAAGGAGCATTGACACAATTGAAATCTCTCGGTTTTGGCGTACTTTATTTTCCTTATGATTCGGTTGTAAAAGCATTTGCAAAATTCGGTACCAATGCAGCGTTTGACGAGAAAACAGCAGAGGCAGATTTCAGAAAGAAAATTGAGAGTTGGAATAAATTGCCAAACAAAAAAGATATTGCCAAGGAGTTATTGAAATTGAACAAGAAGAGTGTTGACGAATTTTTGAGCTTGCTTTCCGATTCTGTTTCACGATTCATTGAACGCATTATCATTTTACCACTTCACGGACAAGAGAATGTTTCGAACAGCGTAACCGAAGCAATTGACTTTCTTAAAGAGTATTTTGAAGATAAACCCAAACTTCCGTTAAGCAAGTATGAAATCATCATCAAATACAACACAGGCGACAGGATTGAAGCGAGTTTTAAGGATAAGAAGGACAGCATTAAATTTTTAGAAAGCTATACGTAAAACCCGCTGGCCTGAGGTCTTCCCATAGAGAAGCGCACTCGCTCTTGCCGGTGTTCCACCGGCACTACTGCGGGTGTTCCCCTGCTGGCCCGAGGCCTGCTCACTGAAAAACCACACCGCTCTAGCCGGTCCCGATGAAAAACAGGGATAAATTGTTCCACCGGCACTACTGCGAGTGTTCATCAAGGCGGTCATCTACACTGGCATTGAAAGCAATGGCTGTATGCTGGCGAAAGATTACTTGCTTTTAGGGAAAGAGGTAGAAGTGGCGGTAGCAGGATTTATCCCGGTTTTACATCGGGAACGGCAGGCGCAGGGCTGTTTTTTTTTCGGAAGACCCTGGGGCAGTGGAGGATAAAAAGTCCGCTGAAAGTGATGGGAATATGAGAAGAATTTGGCTAACTTGCCTGGGCTACGGGGTTAACTTCAAAAAAAACGAGCTTACCTGTTTTTTTTCTAAAGTGAAGAGCGTTTTTCGGAGTATTCCCCCGGGATATTGTTAAAAAGCAATGCTTGATGAATTTTATTTTTCATCAAACGGTCTTTTGGACAATAACGATATTTCGACTAATTAGTTGAAATACCCAAATTCTTGGCAACTAAAAAAAGAAAGATGAAAATAGAAGAAATCAAAGATGCAATAGTCCCAATATTAATCCGTCATCATATTAAGCGGGCGGGGATATTTGGTTCAATGGCGAAAGGGAGTGCGAACCCTGAAAGCGACATAGATATTTTGGTCGAATTAGGAGGCAAAATAAGCCTGCTGGAATTCGTTGGAATAAAATACGAGCTTGAAGATTTGCTGGGCAGAAAAGTGGATTTGGTCGAATACCAAGCGGTCAAACCAAGGTTGAAAAATCGAATAATGTCAGAAGAAATCAGGATATATGGCTAAGAAAATGAAACGGGACGAATTGGTTTTCCTTGAAGACATTTTGGAGTGCATCGAAAAGATAGAAGAATATGTTGGGGGCTTGACCGAAAAAGAATTTGAGGAAAATTCTGAAAAACAAGATGCGGTCATTCGGCGGATAGAAATAATCGGCGAGGCGGTCAAAAACATTTCAAACGAAACAAGGGAACAATACCCTGATGTTCGATGGAGAGAAATCGCAGGTATGCGAGATATCGTAATCCATCAATACTTTGGAGTTACGATTGGATTGGTTTGGCGGGTTGCGACTTCTGATATACCGAATTTAAAAGAAAGAATAGAGGAGATAATTAAAGAGATAGCAGAAAGATGAAAGCAGCCACGAACAATGTATCCTTGCCAACCGCCCCGCTGGTTAACGCCGCTGGCCCCAAGTATGCTGGTTTTAGTTTGCAACTGAAACCTTCCCGCTGACCCAGGGTCTTCCGATTAAGACACACTCGCTCCCCCGCTCGCCCCAAGTCTTGCGATTGAAAAACACTTCTGCTCCTGCCGGTTTGCAACCGGCACTTCTGCGCCTTACCATCAGCGGAACAATTAATGGATGGTTTAGCAACTGTACCCAAGCAAGATGCTACACGCTGTTTAGAAAGAAATTAATTTGTACCAAAACAGCCGCAATGAACAAATACCGTATCTATGACCAGCAAGTAAATTTCCCTCAGGAAACTACACGTTGGTTGTTTCTTCCAAAGGTGAAGACAGGTCGTTCCGTCGTTTCGTGGTCGTCAGGTGAAAAGCGGGGAAGCCAGAGGAGGCGAGCAAAATCCAAGTACGGCAAATGCTGAACCTTGTCAGTATTTGCCGTATTTTTGTACCTAAAATCGTGTAAAATGGCAAAGAAACTGGTTCGGTTCGATTGGGCGATGAAGAAAATGCTCCGCCATAAGGCAAACTTCGACATCCTCGAAGGCTTCCTTTCGGAGTTGCTTGGTCAAGAAGTAAAAATAAAGCAAATCCTTGACAGCGAGAGCAACAAGGAAACTGAGGACGACAAGTACAATCGGGTGGACGTACTCGTCGAGTTCTCCAACGGGGAATTGGTCATCGTTGAGGTGCAGAACAGTAAGGAGTACGACTACTTCCACCGCATTCTATACGGCACATCCAAGGGCATCACAGAACACATCAAGGAAGGTGACCCTTTTGCGGAAGTGAAGAAAGTCATCTCGATTACCATTGCTTACTTCGATTTGGGGCAGGGTAAAGATTACGTCTATCATGGTACTACTACTTTTCAAGGGATACACGAGAAGGACATTTTGACTCTTTCCGATAAGCAAGTGGAACTGTACAAGAAGATGAATGTCTATGAAATATATCCTGAATATTGGATAATAAAGGTTGGCAAATTTTCCAATAAGGTTAAGGACAAATTGGATGAGTGGATTTACTTTTTCAAGAATGCAGAAATTAAGAAAGATTTCTCAGCTAAAGGTTTGAAAGCTGCGAGCGAGAAATTAGATGAAATGAAATTAAATGAAAAAGACCATAAAGATTATAAAAAGTATCTAAAGCATCTTCACGACATAGCGAGCGAGAACTATACGAAGATGATTGATACACAAGAATTAGTCAATAAAGAGGTAGAAAAAGCAAAGATTGACGTTGCTAAAAACCTGAAAGAAATGGGCTTAACAGATTCAGACATTAGTAAAGCAACTGGGCTGACGGAGGATGAATTAAGGAAATTATAAAATCGCCGAACAAAGGATGTACGCCTATGCCGCCAAAGCCCAACCCGCAAGCCCAACGCACGGCGGCACAGCGTACATCCAACCGTTCGGCAAAACCAGAAATGAAAAAGTAAAATATAAAACCAAGATGACGGCAGGCACCCCCGAAACTGCCTCGCCAAGAAGTAGGGCGAAACTGCCGAAAGCGTCAGGTCAGGTACCCAGGAAGTTCCATCGAGTTGTATAAAGTAATCAATGGTGGTCACACTTGGCCTGGTCGCCCCGGCGCAAACACTAACCGAGATATAATTGCTGACCAGGAAATCTGGCGTTTTTTCCTGAAGCACAAATTGAACGAACCAAGCGCCACTAACGAGAACCAAGCCTTTTTCCAGTTTTCAGTTTTTCCCAACCTCGGATGCCTTGAACGTGTCATTCACTGAAAACCGCAGCGCTCCTGGACGTTCTTCAATAGGGATTGCCGATTTGTACGGAAGGGTTTTGGTGAGAAAGGAGTTGGCTCCCGGCGATTGGGGAAAGGACGTAACGTTCAATTTAGATCGAAGGAAAAATAATCCCGATTTCACATCGGGATTATTTTTAAAAAACCCTTCCATTGCTGGGGTTTTCAAAATCAAAATGGTGAAGTTATTTTTTCATCGTTACTAAAGTGGAATCCCGGCTGGTGGCTACTTTTTGATACTTGATGCCGGGGACAATGGCAGGACGTCTCAACGCTTCGTTGTTTTGAGGTAGAGGCTGCACTCAAAATCAGAGAAAACATTCAATACGGCAAATACTGAACCTGTCAGTATTTGCCGTATTTTTGAATCTAACATTTAGATTATGCACTTTGTAGATATAAAAAACGACATCGCTTTTCGGAAGATTTTCGGCAACGAGAACAAGAAAATCATCCTCATCTCCTTCCTTAACGCCGTGATGAAGTTGAAGGGCAAGGATGTAATCGAGGACGTGGAAATCCTCAATTCCTACCAACTGCCCATCATAAGGAACCTGAAAGCCTCCATCATTGACGTGAAGGCAAGGGACAAGAAGGGCAAGACTTATATCATCGAGATGCAGGTCGCCGAACCTGACGGCTTGGACAAACGGTTGCTTTACTATGCCAGCAAGGACTATTCGCAGCAAATCGAAAGCGGCGAGTATTATACCGAACTGAAGCCAGTGATTTTCATCGGGATTTTTGACTTCAAGTTTACCGAAAGTAAGAAATACCTCTCCCACCATGCAGTCTGCGATGTTGAAGATGGTGAGCGGGTGATAAAAGACATGGATTTCTATTTCATTGAACTGCCAAAGTTTACGAAACCGTTGGAAGAACTCGTTGAAGTTACAGACAAGTGGATTTTCTTCATCAAAGAGGCTGAAAACTTAGAGGTCGTTCCGGCAAACGTGGACGACGAAGGGTTGAAAGCAGCGTACCAAGATGCCAACAAGCATTCGTGGTCAAAAGAGGAATTAGAAGCCTACGATTACGCTGCCATGAGAGAACAAGATGAAAGGGGTAAGTTAGTGCATGCAGAAAAGAAAGGAGAAAGAAATAGCAAAATTGAAATTGCAAAAGAAATGAAGAATGACGGAGAGCCAGTGAATAAAATAATAAAATATACAGGCTTGACGGAGGATGAAATCAATGAAATATAAAATCGCCGAACAAAGGATGTACGCCTTTGCCGCCGAAGCCCAACCCACGGCGGCACAGCGTACATCCAGCCGTTGGCGTAATCAAATCAAAAAAAGAAACAATAAAGAAAGCTGCACCTGTCCCCAAAAGTTGGACAGTTGTGAGCGGGAGTTTTGCCAACACCACATGGGCAAGCGGTGACAAATATTTGAAAATAGAGATGGATGCTACGGGAGGGAATAACTTTACGCTCGTGGGAACAAGCCAACTTTTGAGCGTACCGTATGCTTTGAACGCAAGGAACGGTAGCCAATTCATAGATTTGGGAAACGATGTAGGAATTGCATACGATACGACACATGGCAAGTCGGTACGTTTTGGAACTTTCGACGAGACACGCACTTGGCGAGTTGCAATCAAAGGAGACGACGTTGAAAACCCAGACCCAAATTATTTCTACAACGGCTATTCCAGGTTATTGGGGTTTTATGACCAGGACGACCAACAACGTTGGCCTATGAATTTCAACGAGCACAGGGACATCGAGTTTTTTGAGACTGGTGTTAATGATGCGGTTTTGGTACTTGGAATTGGCAGAAATGTCGGGATTGGGAAAAACGGAATGCCACACCAATTCACCCCCAAGAGCAAACTTCACATTCAAAGCGGTGACATCTACTTGGAAGATGCGACTAAGGGCGTGATTATGAAATCACCCAACAGACAATGCTGGCGGATGACCGTGACCAATGCTGGACAGCCACAGTTTACGAGTATTACTTGCCCGCAATAACGCAAAAATTTACCTCCTCAAAACTCCTGTTTTCAAAGCGAAAGCGGGAGTTTTTTTTGTACTTTTACCTGAAAAAATCTTGCGAAAAATGGCAAAATACATCAATCCTTACACCGATTTTGGTTTCAAGAAACTGTTTGGCGAAGAAGCTAACAAAGACCTGTTGATTGACTTTTTGAACCAACTACTTCCACCGCACCACCAAATCAAGGATTTAACCTTCAAGAATGTTGAGAATTTACCCGATTTGCCGACAGAGAGGAAGGCAATTTTTGACATCCATTGCAAGGCGGTTTCCGGGGAGCATTTTGTGGTCGAAATGCAAAAGGCTAAAATCAACTTTTTCAAGGACAGGGCGCTTTTTTACTTGACGTTCCCCATACGAGACCAAGCGAAGCAGGGGGATTGGGATTTTCGCCTGACACCAATCTATATGGTCGCAATCCTTGATTTTGAATATGACGAGGACGAAGAAAAAAGGAAATTTTTCCGGAATGTCCAGTTGAAAGACCAAGATTGCGATGTTTTCTATGACAAACTTAATTTCAAGTTCATCCAGATGCCGCTTTTCGCCAAAGAGGATCATGAACTGGAAAGCCATTTTGACAAGTGGATATACTTTTTGAAGAAACTCGAAACCTTTGACGATATTCCGGCAATACTCCGTGAGCCGATTTTTGAGAAAGCATTCAAGACCGCAGAAGTTGCCAATATGACACCAGCGCAGCGGGATGAATACGAGCAGAGCAGGCTGAGTTACTTAGAAGTCAAGGAAGCGGTAAATACCGCAGAAATGGATGGAAGGAAAAGAAGGGAACATGAAATCGCCAAAGAAATGAAAGAATCGGGAGAACCAAAAGATAAAATAAAAAAATACACGGGGCTGACTGAAGATGAAATTGATAAATTATGAAAAAGCCTAACACCGCATCTAACCCCGTGCCGCCTAAAAAGGCGGCACGGCGAAGATGCAACCGTTTGAACTAAAACCTCCCACCCACTTCCACTTCACCTGTCACACAACCTGTTGATTGCCAGTTGAATAAGTCATTAAAAACCCTTTGGCTTGCAGGTTGAAAAACACATCTGCTCCTGCCGGTCCCGATGTGAAACCGGGATAAATTGTTCCACCGGCACTACTGCGAGTGTCCATCAAGGCGGTCATCTACACTGGCATTGAAAGCAATGGCTGTATGCTGGCGAAAGATTACTTGCTTTTAGGGGGTGTAAATCAATTTGTCGCAGTGTGATTTGCAAAGCATGTAACTTTGTATCAAAACACAACTATGACAAAAGAACAATTTCTACTGGACTACGCCCATTACAAAAAGCAGGGCTGGTACATCGGCTCCGGCATGATAGAATCTGCCCATCGAACGGTCATTCAAAAACGGCTGCGCCTGAGCGGGCAAAGGTGGAATACCGGAGCACAACCCATACTCAATCTCAGGGCGTGTTTTATGAGCAATAAATGGGACAAAGTAGTTGATACCATCTGCCTTAAATCTAGTAAAATGGCTGCTTAGTACTGTTTAAAAAATAACTTCCAAAAGTTGAGGCGCACGTTTACTAAACCTTCAAGGTTTAGTAAACGTAGTTTCGGAATTTGTTTTTTAAGCGTTACTTAAATGCGACAATTTGATTTACACCCCCTCACGTTGTAATAAATTCACAATACCTACCATGAAAATCACCATCACCGGCGCAACCAAAGGCATAGGCCGGGCCATCGCCGAAAAATTCGCCGCC
Organism: Lewinellaceae bacterium; assembly: GCA_020636005.1. Taxonomy (GTDB): domain Bacteria; phylum Bacteroidota; class Bacteroidia; order Chitinophagales; family Saprospiraceae; genus UBA6168. The sequence continues at coordinate 1,604,063 of JACJYR010000001.1, read as the reverse complement.
AACAGCTTCGACCTCGCCATCTGCGCCCGCACAGAGGCCGATTTGGCCATTTTCAAAAAAGAACTCCAAGATAAATATGGTGTGCAGGTGCTCACACGTGCCACCGACATGAGCAAAAAAGCGGACGTGATCGCCTTCGCCGATTTCGTCAAAAAACAATGGGGCAGCGTGGATGTGCTGGTCAACAATGCAGGTATTTTCATGCCTGGCGAAATCACCCAGGAACCCGACGGCCAACTGGAATTCCAAATCGAAACCAACCTCTACTCGGCCTACCACTTCACCCGTGCCATGCTGCCCGCCATGCTCCAGCAGGGCAGTGGCCACATTTTCAACATGTGCTCCATCGCCAGCATCACCGCTTACCCGAACGGCGGCTCGTACAGCATTTCCAAGTTTGCCCTGCTGGGCTTCTCCAAAGTGCTGCGGGAAGAACTGAAAACAAAAGGCATCAAGGTGACGGCAGTCCTGCCCGGTGCTACCTGGTCGGACAGTTGGGGGGGCGTTGACCTGCCGCACAGCCGCCTGATGGAGGCCGAAGACATTGCTATTGCAATTTGGAGCGCCTGGCAAATGAGCCCTTCGGCAGTTGTGGAAGAGATAGTGGTAAGACCGCAGTTGGGGGATCTTTGAACAATGGAGGATAAACGAGGGGTTTTGTGAAGGCAATTGTTTTACTCAAAAATGCCATTTACGTCGAACTCAATCCCCAACTTCTTGTCTTGCAATTTTTCACCCATTTTAAAAATCTCGTACTCATCCGGAGAGGAAAAAACATAGACATTGTCGAGGCCAGGTAGCACCAGCCAGCATGACTGGACGCCATGCCCGAAATAACTATGGGCCTTGGCCAACAAGTCGGCAAGGCTTTGGGTTGGGGAAAGGATTTCCATGACGCACAAAGGCGGCTCCGACACTTTGATCTGGTCGTGCATTGTATCCAGTTCTTTCCAAGGGTAAAGCGAGACGTCGGGAACGCTGGGCCAATCTGAAAGTTCGAGGCTGAGTTCTGAAACTGGCCTGTATTTGCTACGAAAAGCTGCCAACAGGATAATGAGGTTGGCCTGGATGGATCCATGGTTAAAGGATGGCATAGGTTTGTTGCGTTCTGTTTCGTAATCAGTAGCTTTGTATTCCTCCGTGAATTTTTCTTTTAGCATAAAAAAATATTTACGTTGCCAAAAATACGGTAAATATCCGAAACGCTTCCCTCCTTCATTCTCTGCTTCAATAAGTTTGGCCAATCCCAAAACTTTGGCAAACCTTTGCGCTCAATTAAACTGTTGTAAACTCTTCTTGGAAGAAAATAAAGCACCAGGTAAAAAGCCGATGAGCCTCGCCCGCAAGGCAGGCATCTTCACCGTCAGCCGGGCCGTCACCATCCTGGCGCAGCTGATGGCCGTGGTCGTGCTCACCCACAGCCTGACGGAAAAGCAGGCGGGCATCGTTTTTTACCTGCTCACCATCTACGGCACCGCCCAAACCTTTGGCCAGCTCGGCCTGCCCGACAGCGTTTTTTATTTTTTTGAAAAACTGAACCCCAGCCTCCGAAAGGGCGTCGCCCTGCTCATAGGGCGCTCGCTGCTGTGGCTCAGCCTGGCCGGGGCCGCCGTCATGCTGGCCATCGCCTGGGTGGGCGCCACGAGGGAGGGCTTCGGCGACGTGCGCCTGCTCATCTGGGCGCTGATGGGGCTGCTCCTCTTCGAACTGCCCACCCTGCCCCTGCCCAACATCCTCATCGCCCTCGACCGGGCAAAGGGGGCGGCCTGGCTTAACCTTTTCATCGGAATGACGCAGTTCGCCGCCATGACCATACCGCTGCTGCTGCCCAACCCCGTGGCGGGCATCACCTGGGGGCTGCTGGTGTACGGCGTGCTGCGGCTGGCTGTCAGCGGGGGTGTGTTTTTTAAATTATTTAAACATGAAACGGCGGAGCCGCTGCCGCCCGGCACGGTGCGGGAACTTTTCACCTACTCCGTGCCGCTCAGCCTCGCCCAGATTTTCTGGGGCCTCAACCGGCAGGTGGACAAGTACATCGTGCAGTGGTTCCTGCCTGCCACCTTCGCCATCTACACCGCCGGGGCCTACGAAATCCCGATCATCCCGACCATCGCCTACTCCATCGCCTCGGTGATGATGCCGCAGCTCATCGGCCACCACCTGCGGGAGGAGCGGGGGCCGCTGCTGGCACTTTGGTACAAAAGCATCCGCAAAGTCACCGTCATCGTGCTGCCGCTGGTCATGGTGTTTATCGTGGCGGCGGAGGAGTTCATCGCCCTGCTCTTCCCGGAAAACTACGCCGGTGCGGTCGTCCCGTTCCGCATTTACACCCTCATCCTGCTGCAACGGGTGGCCTCCTACAGCAACATGCAAAAGGCGCTCGGCAGCACCCGGGAGATCACCTACGCCGCCATTTACCTGTTCGTGATCAACGCCGTGCTGTCCATTCCGCTCGTGCTGTGGCTGGGCATCGCCGGGCCGCCGCTGGCCTCGCTCATCGCCAACACCTTCACCTGGTGGTACGCCCTCGACTGCATACGGCGGTTGCTGAAAATCAAATTCTCAGAAGTGTTCCCGTTTGCGTTTTACGGGAAGGCGCTCGGCGTGGCAGCGCTGGCCGCCGTGCCGGTTTTTATTTTAAAATACATGGTGGAATTGCCGGCGGCAGCAGGGTTTTTCGTGCTGGCGGTGGCTTACCTGCTGGTGTACCTGGTGCTGGCGAGGGCGACAGGGATGGTGGAGGAAGAGGATTGGCGGCGGTTATTGCGGGCGGGGAAGGTGAGGAAGTGAAAAGGCGGGGGGCCTGCTGGATTGTATCATGATTTGGTGGACGTTGGAGAACCTACCTTTACCTTAGATAGTGCGACCATAAGCGCCTGCAACCAGGATGGCACGGGAGGCATCATCATACCTGATGCCGTATCGGGTTTTACCAATGCCCAGATGTTTTCATAACTAACTTCTAATATATATACAGTCAATGATGTCCGGGGCTGTTTAATCACGATTCATTTACCTTCGACAGGAAGTACTGCTGCATCGGTTATTACTTTGTTTGGAAGTTAGGATCGAAGGAAAAATGTCAAATTCCCGATGGCTACGAAAGCATAGGTCAGCCTGATTTGACAATGATGGAACAATTTCACCAGCGGAGCGAGTGGCAACTTGCTCACAACAATGTAACGGCTATTTCCTTGGAATCAATTTCTCCACCCCTTCCTTAAAAATCCCCAGCAGCATATCAACCTCCCGCAAATGCGTCCTGAAACACAGCACCGCCAGCCGTATCCACACCTGCCCGCCGATGCTGGTAGAGGATACAAAAATGCGCCCGTCCCGCTGTACATATTCCACCAGCCGCAGGTTGAAATCATTGGTATCCCCTGATATTGGAACAAAGCGGTAGGTGCAAACGGAGAGGTCAGGGTACGGCCCCACCTCGAAGCCCAGTTTTTGTATTTCACTATAAAAATAACGGCAAAGTAAAATCTTCTCTTCCAGCGCTGCCTTAAACGGCTCGATGCCGTACAGTTGCAGCGGCAGCCACATGCGCAGGCCCCGCCAGTGCTTGGTGAGTTCGGGGGAAAGGTCAGCGGGGCTGGGTTCTTCGGTGGCGCTGAACGTATCCTGCATGTAGTTCGCCCGGTAGTAGTGGCTTTCCATCTGGGCCTTTACGTTTTTTATCAAAACAGCCCCCAGGCCATAGGCGAGGAACAAGCCTTTGTGCGGGTCAATGGCCACCGAGTCCGAGCGTTCGATGCCTTTGAAAGATTGTTGGACGGTCGTGCCATCCGGGTTTTCGACATCGGCCAGGAGGAAAAACCCGCCGTAGGCCGCATCCACATGGAACCACAGGCCGTGCTGCCCGCAGACGTCGGCGATGTTGTCCAAAGGATCCATGGCACCCGTGTCGGTGGTGCCTGCAGAGGCGACGACGAGGAAGGGGTTCAGGCCAGCAGCTATGTCGTTGGCCACCATTTCCGCCAGTTTTCCGGCGTCCATCCGGAAGTGGCCGTCCATCGGCACGGTGCGCACAATGGCCTCCGCCATGCCGCCGATGCGGATGGCTTTGTGTACGCAGTGGTGTACCTGCTCCGTGAGGTAAATGACCGACTGCCGGATTTTTTCGGAGGTTATTTTTTTGAAATCCCTGGCCGTGACGAAAGCAATCAGGTTGGCGATGGAGCCGCCGCTGGCGAGGTTGCCAAGCGCCGTTTCCGGGTAGCCAATCAGTCCGCACATCCAGCGGATGAGCATGTTTTCGATGCGCACGGCACCGGGGCCGGCAAAGTAGATGCCTGCATATTCGTTCGTCACTGCCGCCAAGTAGTCGCCCAGGGCGCCGGGATAGATGCCGCCGCCGGGGATGTAGCCGAGGTGGCCGCCCGAGGCCGGGTTGATACCTGCATTGGGGAGGTTGTTTTTTAAAACGGCCAGTATTTCTCCCATCGGTTTTGGTTCGCCGAAGGGGAAATCGAGGATGCCCGCCGCTGGGTTTTCGGGCATTTGGAAGGTTTTTTTTCCTGGCAGATGGTCAATAAAATCATGGGCGTAGGCCCGCACCGATTCGTCCCAGGATTGGCGCTGGGGCGGTGTGGGTTCGAGTTGTTGGGAGGCTTGGGCGAGCTGTTCTATTTTCTGGCGCATGGCTGGCAGTTTTGTTTTTATAGTAAAACCTTGGGTAGCACTTCTGGAAGTGTTGATATGTTTTAGGGCTTTTAGCGATTAGCTTTCCGTCAAGGTCAATTAAAGCCAATTGCCAACAGCTAACGGCCAACAGCCATCAACACTTTGGATAATACTACCAAAACTTGAAGTTTGCAAAGAGAAGCAATTGACCGGAAAACGGAAAACAGTAAACTTTGTGCCTAAGCATAAATTTAGCTTGCATGAAAAAAGAAATCACCATCCAACTACATTGCAAAGCCTTTCCCGGCAAAGCTTTCGGCACTTTTTCCAACGTGCATCTCGGCATTCAAAAGGGCAAAGAAACAGTCGAGGAAACGTCGTGCGCTACGGTTTCCAAAGTTTTTAACCTGCCCATTTTTATAAAAGAAGACAAAGAAGGAAGGCCAGATTTTTCAGGTGAATTTGTGCATGGCAAATTGGGCGACCGGTTTCTCTACCTCGTTTGGTTTGAAAAAGAGGAATGGGGGAAAACCATGTTCCGAAGGGGGAAAATCAAATTGCAACACCTCACCTGGGAGCGTATTCAAGCAGCTATTGCCGCACAGAAGCCCATTGCCACCGAAGTTTTTTTGACGGATAAAAAAGGTGGGCCCGTGTGCGCCACTTTAAAAGCGGAGAACATTCGCTGGCTTTAAAAATCACTTCCCACCAAGCCCTTCTTCTGCCATCAGTTCCAGTCCATATTCCCGTACCAGGTTGATGATGGCAATTGCTCGTTGCCCCCGCTCCGTCAGAGCGTATTCTGTCTTTGGGGGCACGACGGCATAAACCTTCCGATGGACAAAGCCATGCGCCTCCAGTTCCCGCAGTTGGGTTGTCAGCATTTTGTCCGTGATCTTGGGGATGGCTTTTTTCAGTTCGCCATAACGCAGCACCTTCCCGTCTTTCATCCGCCAGAGGATGGGCATCTTCCAGGTGCCGCCGATGCGGGCCATTGCAAATTCGACGGGGTTGTAGTAGAGTTTTCCTTCGTGCAAAAATTCGGGCATCGAGTGGGTTTTTGTTCGTGAAGAATAGGTACATAAGAACCTGATTTTCAGCAAGCTTTCAGGCAAAGGCCAGTTGCAATTTTTTGCGTTCCTGCAGGTTAATGCTCCTTTGTTACTTTAGACAAACCCCTAATTTAGTTTGTTTTATCGTCAATTCTATATGCCAAGCTACAATGTAAATTAAACAATCCTTACCGGCCGTAGCGCCGTCCGGTGGATGGGCGGCCCCGCCCTGCGGATTGTCCGGGCATCGCTCCGCCCGGACAATGGCCCCCATTCCGGGCAAATCACCATTCTATCATATATGTGCCGAATGGAGCGTTCGCAAATGCCCCCTACAAGGCCACCGGCAAGCGGGTGTACGAGAAGCCTTTTATATCGGATAAGGCGATGCTGGGGTAAAATGTTACAGTGAGGCAGTAACTTGGTTGATGTTACTGCCTCACCTTGTTAACCAGTACTTCTTTTTCTATTCCCTAACTTTCATAAAGCGCCCGTAAGCCGGCAGCCCATCCTCTCCCCTGCCAATGACATTGTAAGTGCCTGATTTCCAGTCGCCCACGAACAGCATCAACTCGTTCCTGCCTTTTTTCAACTCCATTTCCACCTGATGGACGGCACGGCCCATCTGGTCGTAAAAGTCAAAAACGGCGGGTTGGTCTTCTTTGGAGTAAACCTCCAGCGTGACGAGGTACTGTGCCGGGTTCGGGTAGATTTTATTGAAGGCGAGGCGCTGGCGCTTGTTCTTGAAAACCAGTGCATTGGTGTTGCTGCCTCCGAACCTGCTCACATTCACCGTCTGCTCCAGGTAGCAGGTTTCGCCCCAGCCAGCGTCAATCAATTTTACCTGGACATAGTGGTTGCCATTGGCCAGCCCATCCACCAACACGGGATTCGGGCAGTTGTCGAGGCACTCGAAGGCGACCTGCCATCGGGCCGTGTTTTTTCTGTCCCTGGAAATCCACCTTCAATAAAATATTCAATTACAACTTCTCCACCAACTCACCACTCCACCCTGATCACCGCATTCGGCGTAAATCCCAAGCCTTCGTAATCATTGACCTTGATTTCGTCCGTGCCATCGGGTGTTTTTCCGATAAAATATTCCCGGCTGTAAATGTTCTTCTGGTTGTAAATATTGAAAATGGAAATACCAATGACGCCGTGTAGTTTTTTATGTCTTTTTTCTCCGAATTTATACAGTGCAGAAGCGTCGAGATGGTGCTGTATTTGGAGGTGGTTTTCGTAATAACTTTCATAAATCGGTACGGTCAGTAAGTGGCCCATATTGCCGGGCACATATTCAAAATCGGACATAATGGAATAGGGCGTGCCGGAGCAAATATTGAAGCCGAGCGCCAGTTCAAAATGGCCTGCAGACCATTGCGTGGCCAAGTCCAAACCATGGCGCTGGTCGAATGGCGCAGAAAATTCGGGGTAAATAAAAGTAGGAAATTGATAGGTGGCTTTACTGAAGGAATAACTGGCCCAGGCCCTGAAGTTATTCCAGCGCTTTTTCACCAAAATATCAATTCCCCTGGACGAGGAGGAGCCGGGTTTAATCTGTGTCGGCCCTGCGTTAAATGCCGTTGCCAACGACGATAGGCCGTCAATTTTCTTGATATATGCCTGCACATCTATTACCCAGGCATTTTTATTGAAAATAACGCCAAGCTGGTATTGCGTGGCGTCGATCACAGGAACGCCCATGTCGTCGGACAGCACCCATATTGGCGTATCAATTCCCAGAAAATCGCCCCGGAATTGTACCAATTGGCTGGTATATTGGTAATACCTGCCGAGGTTGCCCTGCCAGCTAATATGGCCGGTCATATTGTACCACAAACGCAGCCGGGGTGCTAAATAATGACGGTTTAATTCTCCAAAATAACTATACCTCAAACCCGCATCAAAGCCGATATTTTTGCTCTGCGGACTTTCATATTCTACATATAGCGCCTCAATTTTGGCGGATACGTCGGCGAATTCATTGGCCAATAATGCCGAATTGGATTCGTGCTTTATTTGGTATTTTACAGCAGTGCTGGTATGCTGATAGCCGAACTTAATTTGCTGTTTATTGGATGTGGTATAATGATTGGAAAAGTGTAATTGCCGCTCCTGCAGGCGGTTGTTTTTGTTGCCAAAACGATTGACGGGAGGGGGGATGTCCAATTGGTCAATCTCATATTGATACCCGTAGTCGTACAGCGTATGGACAGCCAGCAATTTGCTGGAAAAACGGGGCGACCACTCCCGTTCATAGGCAGCACTGAGGCCATTGCTCTTTAAATCCAGTATGTCTATTTGTTTTTCCTTTTTTTGTAGGTCGGTGATGTCATTGTCGAAGTCATTTTTGCCATAAAAAAAAGCAGCGGACAGTTTATCTTTTGGCGAAAGCCGGGCGGCTGCTTTTACATGGCTGTCCAGAAAATAAAAGTCGTCAGCAATGCGTACCCCCTGGGGCAGGTTGCTGAAATCAAAATTACCTTCAATAATGCTTTGCTGGTTTCTTTGGGTGATATTTTCAAAAGTCGGTGAGCGCCACAATTCGGAGACGGAGCGGCGAAGGGAATAGACCAGCGAGGCATTCTTTTTTTGAGTGGTTAATTTTCCATGTGTATAGGCATTGATAAAATTAATGCCTGCGCCAAATTCCGATTTATTCAAATCATTGTAATCGGCAGACTGCATATCAATCACACTGGAAGCCCGCCCGCCATATTCTGCGCCAAAGCCGCCCCGATAGACCTTTATTTTGTCAATAATATAGGGGTTAAAAGCCGAAATCATCCCGAAATAATGGGAGGCATGGTAAATGGGGATGCCCTCCCACAGGATCAGGTTCTGGTCGGCAGCCCCGCCCCGCACGTACAGGTCGGATGCCCCGCCGTTGGGCGCATTGATGCCCGGCAAAAACTGGATGGTAGTAAATACATCTGGTTCAGCCTGGCCGGGCAATGCACCAATCCTTTCTGGCCGGAGGACGGTAGCAGCGCCGTTGTCAGCCAGGTCTATGCCGTCCGTGAGGTAGTCGGTGACGACGATGTAATCTATTTCGTAATTGGCGTAATTCAGTTTTATTTTCGGACAGCTATTGCCGATAAAAAAAGAAACAGGGATATATTTTTCTGCATATCCCACATAGCTCGCCACTACCGTATCTTTTTCCGATAAATCACTTTTGAAGTTAAACCTGCCGTCATCGCCCGCATAATCACCTTGCTGCGACTTTTTGAGATAGACACTGGCGTAGGGCAAGGGCTTTTGGGTCAGGCTGTCGAATACATACCCGCAAATTTGAAAGCCATTGTTTTCTTGTTTACTGGTCAAATCGCCCTTATATACATCCCCCTTTTTCAGGATAATATAATTGCCGTTGATAATTTCGTATTCCAACCCTGTATCCTGTAAAATAGATTTTAAGAAAGCGTCAATATTTGCTGGACTTGCCACATCTGTGATGGTAATGTTTTTTACGTCGCTTTCTTTATAGGAAAAAAGGTAGCCGTATTGATTTTCTAATTGAGCAAGGATGCTGGAGAGGGGGGCGTTTTTTGTTTTTAAATCAATTATTTTTTGCTGGGAAAAAGCAAGGTAAGGGGCAGCAAAAAACAAAATCTTTAAGAAATATTTTAACCGCATATTGAATCAAAAATATAGATTTCCGAAACCTTTGAGATTTCGGAAATCTGGTTTGCAGCTACAATTATTTTTTCAACACCACCTTCCGCCCCTTTATTTCAAAACGGATGCCCAATGGCGATAGCGCCGTTTGCAGCGCCAGGGCCAGGTCTTCATGCTGGAAATTGCAGGTGATGATTTCCTTGTCGTCCAGGCCGTCGGCCACGATTTCAACATCGAATTGCCGCTCCAATTCCTGCAACACAACGGCCAGCGGCACTTTCCGCAGCTTGGTGATGCCCTGTGTCCAACTGGCATTGTCCTCGCCGGGGATTTGGTAGGGCTCGGGGTCACGGCCCGGCACGAGGCGCACGGCATCGTACTGTTTCAACTTCGTTACCAATTCACCGCTTGTGTCATAAACGGCCACTATTCCATGCGAACATTTGACATCCAATGCGCCGTCCCGTGACCAGACATTGAACTTCGTGCCCAGCACCTGCACGCTGCCCGAAGGGGTTTTTACCGTAAAGGTGGAGCCTGGTTTTACAGAAAAAAACGCCTCGCCCTCCAGTTCCAGGGTGCGCTCCTTTTTCCACGCCGACTTATTGTAGTGGAGGGTGCTTTCGGCATTCAGCACGAACATGGACTGATCAGGGAGCACGCCCTCCTTGGTTTCGCCTTTCGCCATTTCATAGCGCACGTTTTTCCCAAAAAAAGAAAATAAGAACCAGCCAGCGATGAGCAGTACACAGGCCGCCGCCGCATATTTTGCCCAGGTTAAAAAGACCCGTCGCCCCGTTTTTTCTGGCGTGGCGCTTATTTTTTCCTTTTTCAAAATATGGGATAACATGGCTTCCTGGTCGAAGGCGGGTGCTGCCAACCCTTCAGTATTTTTGTACAGCTCAACCAGCGAGCTGTATTCAGGGCGTTGCCGGAAGGTTTCAAGCTCCACCGCTGTCAGTTCTCCGTTGATCCATTTGTGTAATAATTCGTCATTCAGCATGGTTTCATTGATTCATTATTGCCTGGTGAAAATTGTTGCATGGATTCATTGTTTTGTGTGGGTTTTGATTAAAGACAGTTTCGATATGAAAAGACCTACCGAAGTGGCCAGGTTTATGAAATCCGGGCCACTTGGCGCAGCGTTTCCAAGGCATTGTAAATCCGCTTTTCCACGGCCTGTTTGCTGATGTCCAGCATGTCCGCAATCTCTTGATAAGTCTTTTTTTCCATGCGGCTCAGGAGGAAAACAACCCGTTGTTTTTCAGGCAATGCGGAGATGGCGGCCTCCAACCGTTCCTTCAATTCATTTTCTTCCAGGATAAATTCGGGGCTTTCGTTGGTGTGTGGGAGGGCTGGTTTTTGTTGAAATTTCAGGACGACTTTTTGGTGTTCGTATTGGTTGAGCAGCAGGTTGTTGGCTGTTTTGAACACATATCCTTTGGCGGAATCGAACAGCACCGAGGCGCAATTTTGCCACAGCCTCGTGAATGCCTCCTGCGTCAGATCATAAGCCATGTCGGTGCTTCCTGTTTTATAAAAAAGGTAATTGTGCAGGGTCTCCGAGTACTCCCGGAATATGTTGGTAAAAATTTTTTCGTCGCAAATGGAAGGCATATTACTCGCAATCAGGAAATTGAAAATTGAAAATTAAAAGGCTGGTTTTCAATCACTTATTTTCCGAATTTCTAACTTCCCAATTATCTATATTAAGTGGTTACAAATAGAAATCTTTCAAAAATTTTAAGCTCTGGGTAGGTCTTTTTAAAACTGGCCTGTATTTACCCTGACAGCTAAAGAAGCTCAAATGTACAAATTAGGCATTTGTTGTCACCCTCCGCACCTTAAACCTGAATGATTTGTAAGCAGGAACTCCGGTCAGGCGCCTGAAGGAAGTTCCGGCGTACAAGCTCCCCTTTGCCCATACGAGTTATTGAAAAAAAGCCCCTTGCCCGACAGGAGAACCCCTGGTCGGCAGGGAGTGCTTTTCCTTGTTTCACCCATTTTCTCATTCAAAATTCTGATTATGAAAAAAACCATTCTTTTCAAGCAACTCTTTCAGGTGGTCGGCGTGCTCATGCTGGCCGTTTGGACGCACCCAACCACATTGAACGCCCAATCCGGCAAAAAGAAAACGCTACGGGTTAATGGTATGACCATCGAGCACAAGGAACGCACCGCCAGCAATGCGGAGTCCGACAACTGCGACAACAGCCCCTACCGAACCATTGACGGTACCTGCAACAACCAATCCGCCCCCTACCGGACGGAGTGGGGCGCCACTGACATCCCCCTGAGAAGGGAGGTCGCCTCCAACTACGGCGATCCTGACCACTGGAATGACATGGCAGGGCAGGACAGGCCATCCCCCCGTGCTATTTCCAACGCCTGTGCCGCCCAGCCTGCCAACGGGGGCGAAAGTGCGGCCAACCTCAGTTCCTTCGTGTTCTCCTGGGGACAATTCCTCGACCACGATGTGGACTTGACGCCGGAAGGCAACACCGAATATTACCCCATTCCAATGCCTGCCGATGAACCGCTTTTCACCTCGGACATCCCCTTTTTCCGCTCCGAACCGCACACTGGCACGGGCCTCAACAGCCCCCGGGAGCAGACCAACCTCATCACCTCCTGGATTGATGCCTCCAACGTCTATGGTTCGGAGGAGCAGCGGGCCAGTTGGTTGCGTACTTTTCAAGATGGCAAGCTGAAAACCTCGGCGGGCAACCTCCTTCCTTTCAACACCACCGACGGCGAATACGACAGCCCCATTGACCCGGATGCACCCAGCATGGCCGGCGAGGACGGTGTGACGAAACTGTTCGTGGCAGGCGATGTGCGGGCCAATGAGCAGGTGGGCCTCACCACATTGCACACACTGTTCGTGCGGGAACACAACCGCATTTGCCAGCAACTGAAACAGCAGGGCATGACAGACGATGAACTGATGTACCAGACTGCCCGGAAATGGGTGGGCGCTTACATTCAAGCCATTACCTACCGGGAGTTTCTACCCGCCTTGGGAATCCAACCCAAAAATTACACTGGCTACAAGCCAAACACCCGCCCCGACATTTCCAATATTTTCGCCACCGCCGCCTACCGCCTCGGCCACACGATGGTGACCAAGCAGTTGCTCCTCCGCAACGACCAGTGCGGCGAGGTGGGCGTCGGGAGCATTTCCCTCATCGAAGCATTTTTCAGCGTTGATCCTATCCGGGAATACAACATTTCCCCCTTCCTCAAAGGGCTGGCGATGCAGCGCCAAATGGAGGTGGACAATTACGTGGTGGACGAACTGCGCAATTTCCTGTTCGCCATCCCCGGCAGCACCGTCTCCTTTGGGCTTGATTTGGCTTCGCTAAACATACAGCGGGGGCGTGACCACGGTTTGCCTTCCTACAATACGGTGCGGCAGTTTTATGGCTTCCCCCCTGCCCAATCGTTTTCCAACATCAACCCTTCCCCAACTGTCTATCAGGCATTGGCGGATGTTTATGACAACGTGAACGACGTGGATGTTTGGGTCGGCCTGTTGGCAGAGCCCCGCCTCCCCGGAAAATCGGTCGGCAGGACGCTGGACCGCATTTTGGTCAACCAGTTTGAGCGGCTGCGGGATGGGGACTTTTTCTATTATGAAAAAGATAACTGGTTCACCGGGCAGCAGCGTGACCAAATCCGCAACACCCGCCTTTCAGACATCATCAAGCGCAACACCGACCTCCAGCACTTGCAGGCCAATGTGTTTGTGGCTGATGGCTGCAACGGCCCAGGTGGTCCTGGCGGCCCAGGCGGCCCAGGCGGCGGGCATCTTACTGGCCCCAGCGGGAATGAAGATCGCAGCACAGCATTGAACAGTGGTAGCAGCTTCCCTGCCCTGGAAAGTGGGATGACGGTTTATCCCAACCCTATTGTCCAGGAATTGCAGGTGACACTCAATTCAGCGGATGCTACTTCGGCCAATATCCTTGTTTTTGACAACAATGGGCGCATCGCCATGCAATACGAGGTGATTGGGTTTGAGGGCAGTTTCCAGCGGGCCCTGGATGTTGGGGGGCTGTCTCCGGGGCTTTATTTTGTACAGGTGATTACCCCGAAGGAAAGTTTTGTTCAGAAGGTGGTGAAGGAGTAGGGAGGGATTGCAGTATTGACAAACATAATTGGAGAAAGGGGCTTTTGCCCCTTTCTTTTTTTTGGTAAATATTTAATTGCGGGGCACAGCGGACGCAGCGTTTGTTGATTCCCTCTGCGCTTCCAGCGTTTCGGCGAGAGATTATTGAAAACAACCTAAAAAAAATAAAAACCCAGGTAGGTCTTTCCCATCTTCGCCTGTCTTTAACCCAAATCCAACCATAAAAACATTTGAGTAATGAAAAACTTGCAATCAGTCCTTCAAGCCATCATTTACATTCTTCTCCTTTCAGTGTTCGGCTGTAAATACGACAAAGAAGTATTGTGTACGGAAACGACCTGGTACCAGGATGCCGACGGCGACGGCCTCGGCAACCCCGCCGTTTCATTCTCCTCCTGCGAGGCTCCTGCGGGTTACGTCAGCAACAATGGTGACAATGACGACACCAAGCCTATAGACGACGGCAACAACGGCGGAGGCAACAACCCCAGCGCCGTGGAGCAAACCTTTGGCGGGCGGATTGATTTGTCAAACCTGCTGAACTACGCCAACCAGCCCATTCCCAACTACATCAATAAAGACAACACCGGGAACAACGAAATAACCGATGCCGGTGCGACGCTTGGCAGGGTGCTGTTTTATGATAAAAACCTTTCGGTGGACAATACCATCTCCTGCGCCAGTTGCCACAAGCAAGAATTTGCCTTCGGCGATGGGCAATTGCAAAGTGACGGAGTGGCGGGCGTCACGGGCCGGCACGCCATGCGCTTGGTCAATGCCCGCTTCTCCACGGAGCGCCGTTTTTTCTGGGACGAGCGGGCCAACAACCTCGAAGCACAGACCACGCAGCCCATCCAAAACCACGTGGAAATGGGCTTCAGCGGCCAAAACGGCGACCCCGGCATCAACGACCTGATTGAAAAACTGGAGGCGATCCCTTATTACCAGGAACTGTTCACCTTTGTATATGGCGATCCGCAGATTACGGAGCAACGGATGCAACGGGCGATGGCACAATTTATCCGCAGTATTCAGTCGTTCGACTCAAAATTCGACCAAGGTAGGGCACAGGTGAACAACGACAACGCCCCCTTCCCCAACTACACTGCACAAGAAAATATGGGCAAGAACCTGTTCATCTCCCCACCCAACGCTGGCGGTGCCGGCTGCCAGGGCTGCCACCGTGCGCCTGAGTTCGACATTGACCCGAACAGCCAAAATAACAACGTGGTCGGAAACCTGGAAAACCCATCAACCATTGATGTGACCATCACCCGCTCCCCTTCCCTTCGCAACCTCACGAATTCCTCCGGCCAATTGAACGGCCCCCTGATGCACGACGGCAGCCTGGCCAACCTGGAAGCGGTGATTGAGCATTACAACGAAATCAACATCGTGCCGGGCAACAACAACCTCGACAACCGCCTGCGTGGCGGTGGCCCTGGTGGCCCTCCCGGCAATGGTCAAAGGCTGAATTTGACCCAACAGGAAAAAGATGCTTTAATAGCGTTTTTGGAGACGCTGAGCGGGACGGAAGTTTATTCGGATGTGCGGTGGGGGGATCCGTTTTAAAGAGGTAGGGGGTAGGATTTATTTGCAAACAGATTGCAATGCGCCAGCGTTTGTGGGGAAAATGACCCCATCAACGCTGGCGCAATGTTCATTCCCATTAAGTAACGATGAAAAAATAAGGTTCTTCGTGACTTCGAGTGGGTAAAACGAGTAATAAGCATATAAGTTTGGCCTCAAAAAAGACATGAACAGCAAACAACTCTTCCAAATTGCATAAGGGGATATCCAACCCTTTTTATCTCCAATTTGAAATTCTTCAGTTTTGCCTAAACGATAATAAGTATAGCTTCTTCCAAATGCATCAGCTGACTTAATATTGTATTTTGAGCCAATATTAAAGGTGAATTCATATTTCAATGTTAGCCACCCTGTACCTGAATTTGCATTAACAATTCTATAGTATTTGTAGGTGTTTGTAAATTTAGATTTCCCCCCACTTGCATCGGGGATAGCATCCTGAGAATATGCCGAAACAACGTCCAGCGAATATTTCTCTGATAGATAATTGGCAATATCCGAGCATGAAAGGAAAGCTAAATCAGACCAGACGATGGTATTCATTGCTGTCTTTTTCGAAGCATTTCCTCAATTCGTTTGCGGGCTTCTTCATGGGAAATAACTTGTCCGTTTTCCACCTGCTGTAATCCGGTTTCCACCATTGCTAATTCTTGAGCATCCAGCGCTTCACTTTCTATGGGTTCTTTTTTCAAAAGTTTGAAATAGCACCGGACTTTGTCCAAAAGCTGTTCGTCGTCTGTTTCAGTGAGCAGGCGGAGCAGGTCGTTTTTTATTTCCAAGGTATTCATGGCAGCCGGGTTTTCTGCAAAGTTAACCTTCCTGGTTCAATTTTTTAACCATCGTCAATATCACCGCCAGCGCCACCGTTTCCCCCGTTTCATCATACACATCCACGAGGAATTTGACGATACCCTTGGCCACATCCTCCTCGCTCTTTTTCTCCTGGTCAATTTTTTCTTTCACCGTAAAACGCACCCCGATGGTCATTCCGGGATAGACTGGCTTGGTGAAGCGGCACTCGTCAATGCCGTAATTCAGCAGCACGGGGCCTTTTTTCGGGTCAACGAACAGGCCGGCAGCTTTCGATAAAACAAAGTAGCCGTGCGCCACCCGCTGCTCGAAAATAGTGCCTTCCAGCGAGGTGGCGTCCATGTGGGCGTAGAAGTTGTCGCCGCTCACGTTGGCGAAATTGGTGATGTCCGCCTCCGTGACGGTGTGCTTGGCGGTGACGACCGTTTCGCCGACTTCCAGTTCCTCGAAATGCTTGCGGAAGACGTGGACAGGTTTTTCGGTCTGCCTGCCGCCGTACTGATACTGGTTCGTAACGGCGGTGATGAAAGTCGGGTGGCCCTGGATGGCCGTGGTCTGCAGGTAGTGTTTCACGCCCCTTGCTCCGCCCAGTTCCTCGCCGCCGCCTGCCCGGCCAGGGCCACCGTGCATCAGTTGCGGGAGCGGCGAACCGTGGCCCGTGCTTTCTTTTGCGCAGCTTTCATTTAAAATCAAAATGCGGCCGTGGTAAGGCGCAGAGCCGAGTACATAGTCCCGTGCGATGCGCTCGTCGGCGGTGACGATGCTGCTGACGAGCGAGCCTTTGCCCATGTTTGCAATCTCAATGGCTTCATTGAGCGTGCGGTAGGGCATGATGGTGCTTACCGGGCCGAAGGCTTCGATGTTGTGCGTGTCCTGCTTTTTGAAAGGGTCGTCGTTGAGGAAAATGATGGGGTTGAAAAAGGCCCCCTTGCCCTTGTCGGCCCCGATGACCTCGAAGTCGTCGAGGCTGCCGATGACGATGTCTGTGCTGGCGTTGAGTTCCGCCACCCGGCGGCGCACTTCCTCCACCTGCACCTGCGCCACGAGGCTGCCCATGCGCACGCCTTCCACCTGCGGGTCGCCGATGGGCGTGGTGGCGATGCGCTTGCCGAGGGCGATTTGCACGTCTTCCACCAGCTTTTCCGGCACGAGGATGCGGCGAACGGCGGTACATTTCTGCCCTGCCTTCGTGACGATTTCACGGTGGACTTCTTTGATGAAAATGTCAAACTCCGGCGTACCCGGCACGGCGTCTTCGCCGAGCACGGAGGCGTTGAGGCTGTCGGCCTCCATGTTGAACGGCACGGCGTTTTCGATGATTTGCGGCAGCGATTTCAGCATCCGGCCCGTAGCCGCCGAGCCTGTGAAGGTGACCACGTCCTGCGAGGTGACGGGGTCGAGGATGCCGACGCCCGTGCCGCAGACGAGTTGCAGCGCCCCCTCCGGCAGGATGCCCGATTCGATGATGTCTTTCACCATCTGCTGGGTGAGAAAACTGGTGAGTTCGGAGGGTTTGACGATGGCCGGCATGCCCGCCAGGAAGGTCGGCGAGAGCTTTTCCAGCATGCCCCAAATCGGGAAGTTGAAGGCGTTGATATGGATGGCGACGCCGTGCCTTGGCGACAGGATGTGGTGCCCGATGAAGGTGTTTTCCTTCGAGGATTTCACCGCATCGCCGTCCACGTAGAAAGTCTCGTTGCCGAACTTGCGCCGCAGGCTGGCGTAGGCGAACAGCGTGCCGATGCCGCCCTCGATGTCCACCCAGCTATCGGCCTTGGTAGCGCCGGTGGCGTAGCTGAGGGGGTAGTAGCTCTTGCGCCGTTCGTGGAGAAAGAGCGCCAGTTTTTTCAGCATGAGTCCCCGCTGGTAAAAGGTCATTTTGCGGAGGGCTGGCCCGCCGGTTTTGCGGGCGTAGTCGGCGATGGCGGCATAGTCGAGGCCTTCGCTGCCTGCTGTGGCGATGAGGGCGCCGGTGATGGCGTTGAGTTGTGCGATGCCTTTGCCGGAGTGGGGGTGCCAGGCGCCGAGGGTGTAGTTGTGGAGGTTTTGCATGGATAGGAAAAATATGCTAAACTGAAAAATGACTATAGAGCAACTCCAAAGTTCTTTTTCAGGTAGTCGTGGAATAAATTATAAAAATGTTTGAAACTGGCTGAATGGGCATTAAGCCAATCGAAGTCAATGTTTTTGGTCAATTCTGTGATTATTACTGCACATTCTTGATTATTGATGCGTTTTTTCCCATAAACCAGTTTTTTGATTTCTTTATCTTTCCTCAAGTTGTAGCCATCAATCACAGGAGTGGATACTAAAGATAGGTCATCAAGCTTCGTTTTCAAATACCACAGCCAATATTCAATACATTGGACAGGAATAAAAACCAAAGTAATATGTTCCAAATGACTTCCTGCCAATTTTTCATTCATTTGGTTAAATAAAATATCGTGTTCGTCTTCATCAGCATCTAAGCCCACAAAGCACAATTCTAAAGCATACGTCTTCACTCCGTGAGCAACTACACTCATAAATTTTTCCTTCACATAATCTTTGCCAGTAGCGATAATAAAATTGGTAAAATCTTCGGCATGTTCAAATTGGACAGCATGATGAAATCCAAAATTTGGAACGAGTTGAGGCAGAGTTTTTTCGATGAATACTTTAATAGCACTATCCTCTGCGAAAATACCGTAAGTGATTGTTATCATCTCGGGACACCACCAATTAAACCTGCCGCCCAATGGTCGCCCAAAGAGCCGCTGAGGTCAAGTTCAGGTAAATTGAGTTCTTTCGATTTTTGTTTGTCTTCTGCGATGATGTCGGTCAGCAGGTTTCTGATTTGCGTACTTTGGTCTTTTTTGTCAAACACGAAAACGCTCTCCGGCAAATCCTTGAATTGGTCAATGACCATCGTGCTGTGTGTGGTCAGAATGACTTGGATTCCTTTCTCATCTGCAATCGTGAAGAAGTAGTCAATGATTTCCTTTATCCGGCGGGGATGGATGCCGTTTTCGGGTTCCTCTACCATGAGCAGTTTGGGCGGGTCGGGTTGGTGGATTATGGCGAGGAGGGCGAGGAAATAGAGTGTGCCATCGGAGAGTTCATCCGCCCAGTAGGTTTGGCCGAATTTATCCTGGACGCCGAGGCGCTTGAAGGTTTTGTCGCCATGTATTTTTCTTAAGTTGTGGTCTTTTGGGAGTTTGACTTTTTCAAAACTGATAGACTCAAACTCTTTGATGCAATCTTTTAAATGGCTGTTAATGGCACTCATGATTTGGGGTTTGTTATCCCGCATGTTGTCCAAAAAAGCGACAAGGTTGGAGGCATCGGATTTGACAGAATAGTCCTCTTCAAGGGTGGGGTATGGTTGTTTGAGGTTGGAAATGTTTACAGAATAAATACCGGCCTTATCTAAAACAGTTGAAAGTGTTGGAAATCCACCAAATGATCCTGAATAATCAATTGGTTCAATTGAAGTTGTTATACTTGATAGTTTCCCATCATTTTTATCAAACCAAATGGTTACGGCTTTTTCTTTTTCACTTGCAATGCTACTGATTAATGGGTTTTTAAAGAATTTTTTAAAAGCATGGCCCCCGTTTATAGCTATTACAAAATTTGAAAAAACCTTAGTGAGGTATTTTACATTATCTAAATCAATATTAACTATATCCTCTGTTACATATTCTTTTCTTAGAAATCCATTAATTTGCCTGAATGCAAAGTTTCTATTGTCAGTAATTCCCTGTAGCTCAAATTTATATATTTCATCCGCATTTAGAAAAGTAAAGGATAGTGTATTACCTGATTTTTCAGGGAAAGTATTTAAGTAGAAATATCTTTTAAGTAGTTCGTTTTCAGGATAGATATCCCCCATAAAAAACTTCCCTAAAAAAACAAACGCCTTCAACAAATTACTCTTCCCCGAATTGTTCGGCCCGATCAAAAGGTTGACATCCTGCAAATCCAATGTTACGTCCTGCAGGCTCCTGAAATTCTGTATGCGAATGGTCTTTATCATACTCTATAGGTTGAAAACAATAATTTAAAAGGTAAAGATAGAGGGTTCGTCAAAGTCGGGTGCCATATAAATGACCGTGCCTTTCATACAGCCAAACTGCCTAGGCAGACGTTGTTGCGGAGGCGTTTGGATCAGCTTTTGTTTTTTTGCCAAAAAGTCGTCAATCAACGCCCGTAGCTCAAGCAGCAACTTTTCCGGCAGGTCATCTATGTTCCTGAAAAGGTTGAGTTTTATTTCGGCGATATTCATAGCCATTCAATTTTTACAAAAGTACAAATTAAACCAAATCAAGGCAGGCCAAGTTGCTTGCCTTCCCCTGAAACTTTTCCCACCCCTTTTCCCCGTTTCTCCCGAAAATTGCATCCATGAAATCCGCCATCTTCCAACTACTCCCCCGCCTCCCAGGGGTTCCAAAACAATTGCTCAAATTCCAATACCCGGTCGTTCACCACTTCGATGCCCTCTTTCTCCAACAATTCCTGCATCAGGGTGGGTGTCGGGAAATTGTTCCGGCCGCTGAGTTCCCCTTTGCGGTTCACCACCCGGTGGGCTGGCACACTGTCGCCTGGCAAGCTGTTGTAGAGCGCCCATCCGACCATGCGGGCAGAGCCGAGCGCCAGGAAATCGGCAATGGCACCGTAGGAGGTCACCCGGCCAGGCGGTATGCTTTTCACCACGGCATGGACTTGTTCGATGTAGGTTTCTTCTTTCATACGGGATAGCTTCGGGAAATCTGAAAATCAACGGCCTATGGATGGCCTCCGCTTTCTGTTTCATCCACTTGCACCGGCGCCGGCATCTCAAAAAAACTGAAAATCGTGCCCCCATAATTGCGCTGCTGTAAAAAACGGGGGTGTGTTTCAAAAGCATGGTTGGCGTTGTGCTCCAATACGAACCAACCGCCAGGCGACAATAGTTTTTTCTCAAAAATCAAATCAGGAATGAGGTCAATGGTAGGTAGCGGGTAAGGAGGCCCGGCAAAGATATAATCGTATGGTCCTGTTGGCCGTTCGACAAACTTGAACACATCGGCCTGCACGATATTAATAAAGCCTTCGATGCCGAGCGCCGTGGCGGTTTTCTGCACGAACTTCACGCAGCCGGGAAATTTGTCCACATAAGTCACTTGCCTGCATCCACGGGAGATGAACTCGTAGCTGTGGTTGCCGGTGCCGCCGAAGAGATCGAGCACTTTTATTTCCTCAAAATCGAGGGTATTTTGCAAGATATTGAAGAGGCCCTCCTTGGCAAAGTCGGTGGTGGGCCGGGTGGGCCATTTATCTGCGGGCGGGCTGAACCGCCTGCCTTTGAACCTGCCGGAGATGATGCGCATGGTCGTCAGTTCGGTTAAAGGATGCTGGCGGTTGGTAGGCCGCCTGGCTTATTTGCAGAGGGCCAGTGAGTAGAGGTTAAAGTTGAAATAGGGCGGTATTTCCTGGAATTTGCGGCCAAATTTCAAAAAAGGAAGTTCCTCTAAAAAACGTATATCGGCCACATAGCGGTAAAGCGTCCTGTAAATATCAGAATCTGCCACGATGTTTCCGCTGAGCACCAACGGTATTTCGGCGGGGCTCAGGTTCAGTTGTTCGTACACCAATAATACAAAATACATGACATCGCTGGTGGCCTGGAAAGGGTAGGCGTTAAAAAACAAAAGGTTTTGCTTTTCAAATGCGAGGATATACACCTTATCCTCGGCGAGGTAGGCAAAGACGGTCGTACCCCTTTCGTCAATATCTATGGTTTTTTTGAAACCGAGCAGCAGGGGCGTGGAGGGGCTGAAAAACTTGCCGGTGGGGAATTGCTTTTTCAAGGTGGCGACCAGTTCGGTAGCGACCGGGTAAACAATATTGACCCCCATATCCCCCAGCTCGTCGTGCTGGACATAGCTGTGGGGGCCATCACTGATCAGCTCTTCCAGGTAAGTAGCCCTTTCGGCTTCATTGAAAAGGCGGGCCGGCACGATGGCCGACACCGACGACGGCAAGGCTATCCTGACCCTGCGGAACAGGTAGCTGAAAAGGTCTTCCTGCCCGAAAAACTGCTTGAGCGACTCGCACAGGCCCTGCACATTGTTTTGAGGGTTTTCCAAAGGGACGGACTTCAGCAGAAGGGCCTGCTGGGTGCCCACATCGAATAAAAAATAAACCAAACTGTCCATTCCCAACAGGATGGACAGTTGATAGGCTGAAGAATCTTTCTTGTTGAATTCAGACTCGATGATGTTGATGCTCACTCCCAACTTCCGGTTAGAATGGGTTTGTTAAGATCGCCGAATTTGATCTTCTTTTTCGGGTCGTACCGCTCATCGTACTTTTTGTATTTGGGATCGGCGAATTCTCCCATAAACTTTGCGTAAGGTATCCCCACTTCTACCACATCCACCGTAGCAGACTGGTAGGAGGCCGTATCGGCATGTATCTCGAATTCGATGCCATTTCCATAAGGCACGATACCTATGCCGTCCAGTTTTATCCCCATTTTCATCACGGAATCAATGGCCGGAATATAGGTAGAATCGTAGCGGACGGCTTCCTTGTTGTTGGGATCGTCCGGATCGCCAAAGACTTGCACGATAACGAATTTACCTGTTTTGAGGGTATCGACCAAGGCACTGAAAGAGGGTGCAAAAGCGCCTGTGACCCCCCGGTAAGCCTCCTGGGCCTTGCGGATTTGGATGAGTTGGCTGATCACAGCTTGCTCCCTTTTGTCCTTTGTTTGCTGAAAGGCAATGGGTTCCTGGATTTGGGCATACAGGACGTAGCCCAGGAAGAGGATGAGCAGGAACATCAAGGCATTGAAAATCGTTCTCTTTTTCATTCCGGTTTGTTTTGATGCAATGATAAAATATTTTTTGTGTCGGTCATCGTTTCAGGCTGCAATTTTAAGCAATCAACCCATTTCCAGCAGAAGCCTAGGATTATTTTTTCCATACCGCTCAAATTTAGGACGGAAAACACCAGCTCAAAAAGGCAGGACGACGCCTATTCAAGATGCAGATACGGAATGGAGGGTTGTGCGAAGGGCCAAGAATTTTCCACAAAAAATATCAACAACTTTTACCCACCTATTTTGCATTCCCCAACGTAGCGGGCCCCTTCGTCAACGACCATGTACTTTGATTGGATGGTGCCCCTGATTTTCGCAGGCCCTTTCAGGTGGAGGGTGTTTTCTACCAGCACATCGCCTTCAATGGTACCCATGATGATGGCATCCTTTGTGCGAACGTTGCCCTCGATGCGGCCTGTTTCGCCCATGACCAGGCGCTGGGAACATTTTACCTCCCCCTTGATATAACCGTCCAGGCGGACGTTTTCAGTGGCGGAAAATTTTCCTTCAAACGAAGTGCCCGATGCCACTACGCAGGTCTCTGAGGATTCTTTCAATCCGTTGGACGCAACGGTGAGGTTTTTCTCCTGTTTTGGTTTTGATTTTGTGCCTAGCATGTCTGAATGGTTTTGGATAAAGAGTATTTGAATGGTTAATGAAATTCGACCTTTAAGTAATAGTGCTGGTTTGTCCAGTAGGCTGTTTTACCTGGAGGCTGTTGGTTGTTCCTTTCCGGCTACCTTATTTTTGCCTTTTGATGGACTGGTTGGTGGGAACAATTGGAATCCGGGCATAAATGTAGAGATTGTCAAATAAAAAAAATTACTGTGTGAGCATAATTATTTTAGGAATCGAATCTTCCTGCGACGATACAGCAGCGGCGGTACTCAGGGATGGTACCATCCTGAGCAATGTAGTGGCCAGCCAGGAGGTGCATAAACTGTATGGAGGCGTGGTGCCGGAGGTGGCTTCGAGGGCCCACCAGGAGAACATTGTCCCTGTGGTGGACATGGCCCTCAAAAAGGCGGGCATTGATAAAGGCGACCTGAACGGCATTGCTTTTACAAAAGGCCCCGGCCTTATCGGCTCGCTGCTGGTCGGCTCCTCCTTCGCCAAGGCGATGGCCCTTGGCCTCGGCGTCCCGCTCATGGGCGTCCATCACATGCAGGCGCATATACTGGCACATTTTGCAGAAGCGCCCATGCCAAAGTTCCCTTTCCTCTGCCTCACGGTCTCCGGCGGGCATACCCAACTTGTTTTGGTGAAAGATTACCTCGTCATGGAATTGTTGGGGGAAACGCTGGACGATGCTGCTGGGGAGGCTTTTGACAAAACAGGAAAAATGCTCGGCCTCGATTATCCCGCCGGCCCCATTATTGACCAACTCGCCCAGCAGGGGCAACCCGTTTTCGACTTCCCCGAACCCCAGGTCAAAGGACTCGACTTCAGTTTCAGTGGCCTGAAAACCGCTATTCTATATTTCCTCCGCGACCAAAGCAGGGCAGACCCCGGTTTTATCCAAAATAACCTGGCCGACATCTGCGCATCCGTGCAGGAACGTATCACATCCATTTTGTTGAAAAAACTAAAAGCTGCCGCCTTGCAGACGGGCATCCGGGAGATCGCCATCGCCGGGGGGGTCTCTGCCAACTCGGGCCTGCGGAAAGGGCTGGAAAACATGGGCCAGGCGGAAGGTTGGAACACCTACATCCCAAAGTTTGAATATTGTACCGACAACGCCGCTATGATAGCGGTCACGGGTTACTACAAATATTTAAAGGGCGATTTTGCAGGACAGGACGTTGTACCTACTGCCAGGATGGATTGGTAAGAGAATATTTAAGGCCTAAATGCCGGGTGCCGGAAGAATTTTTAAAGCACGGCAAGTTCGAAGTCGGCTTCTGGGCAAGCGTGGTAAGGGGTACTATTTCATTTCCGCTTCACCTTCATCCCCATCCTTATTTCCACGCCCTGCCCTTTGAGGGCTTTGACGGGTTGCTGGCCAGTGTCAAAAGTGGAAAACGAAGCTACTAAGGCCAGCTTTTTAGCTGGCCTCACTTTGTCGAAGCGGATGGAGTCGAATGTGGTAAAAGTAATTTGGGAGATCCGCTCCGTGACGATGCCCTGCGCATCTACCGGGGCCGATGCCACGACCTGTTTGGTGTTTTCAAAAAGGGTATCGAGCGCCACACCGTTTTCACCTATAAAATAGACCTGAGCGTCAATGCCAAGCGGCATACCGTTGTCGGCCACCATTTTGAACTCCACTTCTTCGGCCTCGTCAAACTGGCTCAGATCCACGTTGAAAGTATCCGTCACCACAAAGCCGGAAGCCCTGCCGTACAGCGGCAAATCCACCTCCACCTGGATTTTATAGTAGCTGCTGTCGGTGATAAAACCTCGCAGGCCGGCTATGCTGTCGGGGTTCATGATGGCGTCCACCTTGTAGTCCAACGCGATGGGGCGGGAACTGAGCACGTCTTCGATGTTGGAATTGTCGGCATTGAAAACGAACGTCATGCTGCGGGTCTCACCGATGCTGTTCAGGTCGGGGTAGGCAAAGTCAATGCCTGTATCAGAAATAAAGCTGCTTTCCAGCTTTTTTCGCTGGCCATCGGCAGTGAGGATGTCGAAGGTGTCAATGGAGGAGCGGGTGGGCAGGCCAAAAGAGTTGATGATATGGATTTTGATGACGGGGTTTTGAAAATACACATCGCCCTGCACCCAGTTTTTGAAAAAATCAATGGAGATGCTGTCCCGCTTGCCCCGGTTGGTAAAATTGCCAAGGTAGCCTTCGATATAGGAAAAGTCAATGTTCCTGCTGCACAAGCCCACAAACTCCATATCCACCGGCTCGCCGTTTTTGTTCCTGGCATCGTAGCTCACGTAGATTACCCCGTCGTTGGGGATGAGGTTGTAGCCTGGCGTTTGAACAGAGTCGTAATCGAAAAAATAGGGGAAAGGGTCGCCAAGGGGGCCGAGGAACTTGCTGTGCATGGTCAACGTGTCATTTCCTTTCACGGCCTGCAGTATTTTCATGGTGAGGAAGACCGAATCAGGGTATTTGCAGATGACCGCTGGGTACACAATCCCTTCGCCGTAGGTGGCAAAGTCCACTTCGAGCTGGCCTTCCTGCTTGAACGGCAGGGCAAAATAGGTGCTGTCGAGGGGGATGAGGAAGGGGAGCTTGGCTTTCGTTTCTGCAAAAAATTCAGCCGCCTGCTGTGTCAACACATCACCGACGTAACGGAGGTGGACCACGCCGTCCGCATCTACTTCGATGACAGTGTATTCATCGAAATTTTCCAGCAATTCCTCAATGGAGGTACTGGCTTTGAACAGGGGAATGGCGAATTCCGCACTGCCGGAAATAATTTCGGCATCCTGGAGGTCTTCTGACTTTTTACATCCAGCCACAAAGAAAAGAACCATTAACAAAAACAAGGTCGGGGACCATTTCATCAGGTATCATTTTTCATGTTCCAAGCTGCCCTGTTTTTCAGGGCGGGCCAGGTTTCATTTACAAAATTAACTGCTCCAACCACTGATTGGTTGTCGCCGGTTCAGGTTACGGGCAAGAACCCGTTTTGGTTGGGTACGCGGGGGAACTCGTAAGCCAGTGTGTCAGGTAGAAGCTAAAGCAGGGCAAATTGCATACGGAAACGATGAATGATAGCTGACGGGCACAATTCCAGGTCATTGTTTACCCTTTATCGTTTATTTTTCAAAAAACATTGTACTCCTGCCCCAGCACCGGGATTTCAATTTTGTCGAAACCCCGCTCGCCCAGGTAGGATTTCAAGGCTTCCTGCCTTTCTATTTCACCATGCACCAAAAACAATTTCCTGACCGAATTGCGCTGGTTGGCCACAAAATCTGCGATCTCTGAGCGGTCGGCATGGGCGGAGAAGGAGTCCATCACCTCCACGTCGCAGCGCACCTGCTTGGATTCGCCAAACAGCCGGAGAAACTTTTCGCCCCGGCGCAGGGCGCCGCCCGGTGTATCCGGCGAGCAGTACCCGACGATGAGCACGGTGTTGGCCGGGTTGGAAATATTGTTGTACAAATGGTGCTTCACCCGGCCCGCATTGGCCATGCCGGACGCACTGATGATAATGCAGGGTTCCTTGGAATTGTTCAGCCGCTTTGATTGCTCCACTTCTTTGATGTAGGTCAAATTGTTGAAACCGAAGGGGTTGGGGTCTTTTAGCAGGTAGGAACTGAGTTCCGAATCGTAGCACTCCGGGTGTGAACCAAAAATGATAGTGGCGTTCACCGCCAATGGGCTGTCCACGTAAACGGGCACTTTTGGCAGTTTGCCGGCATGTTCCAGTTTATCCATGATATAGACGATCTCCTGCGTGCGGCCCACGCTGAAGGCCGGGATGATGAGTTTCCCCTTTTTCTCCAGGCAGGTTTCTTTGATAATCCGCAATAGGTGGTCCACCTCCTCCGGTGCAGCTTCGTGTTCCTTGTCGCCATAGGTGCTTTCGCAAATGAGGTAGTCCAGGTTGTCCATTGGCTGCGGGTCGCGTAGGATGGGGCGGTTGGGCCGGCCGATGTCCCCGGTAAAGCCAAAGCGGATATTTTCGCCATTTTTTTCGGCTATTTTTAACCCCACGCTGGCACTCCCCAGGATGTGCCCTGCGTCCTGGAACACCACTTCGACGCCAGGATAAACTTCAAAAGTTTTTCCATAGCCATAGGTGATGAATTTGTCCATCGTCCGCTTCACATCGTTTTTGTCGTAGAGCGGCTCCCTGGTTTTCCCGGTTTTTTTCCCCCGGTGCTTGTTGTAAAATTCCGCATCCCGCTCCTGGATGAGCGCACTGTCCAGCAACATGATGGCACAAAGGCTCCGGGTCGCATGAGTGCAGTAGATGGGGCCATTGTAGCCGTCCCTGATCAATTTGGGCAGGCGGCCACTATGATCAATATGGGCATGGGAAAGGACGACACAGTTGATTTCCCTGGGGTCAAACAGCCAGGTTTCGTTGAAATCCTTCATCTTGTCGCTGTAGCCCTGGTACAGGCCGCAGTCCAGCAGGATTTTAAAACCGTCGTCCAGGGTGATGAGGTGTGCGCTGCCGGTCACTTCGCGGGCTGCTCCGCAGAATTTTATTTTCATGTAATAAGTGTTTGTATTTGCGCTGAAAAAAGCTCCGGTTATCGGGCCGTGAAGGGTGGCAAGTAGAAAAAACTGATCTGAAAATCAACCCATTTCACTTCTCACTTTCTCACCCCTCACATCTTCAAAAAAAAGAAGAGCGGCAAGGTACAAAAGGCCCGGACATAAAAAAAGCAAGCCTGTATCGGGCGATACAGGCTTACGGCGTTAGCGACATTGGGTAGTAAGGCGGGAAATAAAAATTAAATGAAGTCAGCAACAAAATGATGGCGCAAAGATTGGGCGGCTATGTGAAGCAGGCTTGAAGGCAGTATTAAGTAATCTTTAATTGAAGGATTTAAAAAGAAAAAGGCACAGCCTGCGGCCATGCCCATCAACAACACAATAACTCCGAGCACGATGCCGGCAATTTTTATTACCTTTTTCATAATGTAGAATTGTTGGTTGGTGAAAAATAGGACGGTCGAAAAGCAGGCAAAACAACTTTACCCATTTCCCTATCGCCCTTTGTAGTTTAAAAAAAGTTTGGTTTCATTTGGCCTGATGGCCGCCGCTTCGTCAATTACGGAGCCGTTTGTTTTTTGGATTTTGGGGTAAAAAATTGTTTTCATCTGCTCAGGGCAAAGATGCAGGCGCACTGCCCTGTTGCGTTTCCACATTTGTCGTAGGTGTTTTCAATTTTGTCGCATGCCCTGTTTTGCCAGGCAAAAGGGAAATGAACAGCGTCAGCACCGCCCCGACGACGATGCACCAGGCCGTGGCGATTAGTATCCGATAAGGTTTCATTGGATAAGTAATTGTTTGAGATCGTTTGAGTTGTTTGAAATTGTTTGAAATCGAAGATTCACGGCAGTAAGTCGATTTATGCAGCTGATTATCAAGTGTTTATTTGATTTTTTTAACCCGAATAACCCAAACGAATTTCAATGATGTACTGAAATGATTTTAGTTGTTGTTAAAATTCTACGTTTAAGAGCGCCTTTACCTGCTGCTCGTTCATTCGCTCCGGCACCTGCCGCAGAAGGAAATTGCGCAGGCCAGCCAGCAATGGGTTGCCCACTTGAGCCAGCTTTCCCAACTGCCAGGAGCGCTTGACGATAAAGGCCGTCCGCTTCAGGCGTTTTTCCTCAAAAGCCTGGAAAGCTGCCTGCGGGCCGAGGTTTTTCGCCAATATTTTACCCAAAATCGCTGCATCCTCAATGGCCTGGCAAGCGCCCTGTCCCATGTTCGGCGTGGTGGCGTGGGCGGCGTCGCCGAGCAGCAGTACCCGCCCGAAAGCGAATTGTTGTACCGGTGCAAAGTCGAGGATGTCGTTCCATAAAATCTTTTCCGGCGCTGTCATTTGGATGAGTTCCCCGACGGGGGCATGGAAGCCGCCGAACGCCTCTGCCAGTTCTTTTTGGCCAAAGGCCGCAAAACGCACGTCCTTGGCTTTCGGCGCATTGATGCAGGCGAACCAGTAAATGCGCCCGTCCGTGAGCGGCACGATGCCGAAGCGCTGGCCGAGGCCCCAGCTTTCGGAGGCGATTTTCGGATTGAGGTTAGTCAATTTTTTGAAATTTGACAAATCTGCCACCCCCCGCCAGCAGGTGTACCCAGCAAACCGGATGGTGCTTTCCGGCAACAGTTTTTCCCTGAAAATGGAATGGATGCCGTCGGCGGCAATCACGAAATCTGTCTCCGTTTTAGCGCCATCGGCAAACCGAATGTGGACGGTGTCGCCTTCCTGGTTGAAGTCCCAAACCCGTTTGTTCAGGTGTACCGGCACGTCGGGGATTTGCGCCAGCAAAACCCGCTGCAAGTCCGCCCGATGTACGCTGAAATTGCTGATAACCTGCAAGTTGCGGTTGATGGCCATGTTGTTCGTCTGCGAAATCAACCGCCCCTTGGCATCGAGGATGCGGAAGCTGTCGAGGACGTTGCTGACCGACAGCACCTGTTCTTTTATCCCGATTTGGTCAAGGGCCGCCACCGCATTGGCGGCAAGTCCCAAGCCTGCCCCGACTGCCTTTAGTTCGGGGCTTCCCTCGAAGATTTCGAGTTCAATGTCGGGCCTGAATTTGCGCAGGGCAATGGCCGTGGCCAGGCCGCCGATACCTGCGCCTATGATGGTGATTTTCATGGTTGGGTTTTGTGAAATGAAATTTGTTGCGAAGACGTACAGGAGGGTTTGACTTGGGTTTTTCCCAAAACTATTCTTACTTTGTAAAAAAAAATGATGCAAACTTCCTTGAAATCTCCGTTGAGCAATGTCCAAATTGAACTGTTGGAACTATTTGCCGATAATTATTCCGATGATGAGTTGGTTGAGCTCAAGCAAATGCTCGTTGCCTGGCGTTTCAAAAAGCTAAAAGAAGCAGCCAACAAAGCTTGGGACGAAAAAGGGTACACCGCCGAGGATATGGAAAGGTTGTTAAAAGCCGATTTGCGAAAGCCCTATAAATCCCAGGATGAGTACCTTGCCAAGCGAAAAACTGCCCATATATGAGGGTTGTCCTTGATACAAATGCAGTGTTGGTTTCTGTCTCCGAACGTTCCCCTTTTCATTGGATTATGCTACTGCTTGAAAATGGGAAATTTACAATATGTGTCACCACTGACATCCTTGACGAATACGCCGAAGTTATCGAAGAGCACATGGACTCAATCACCGCCGATATTGCAGTAAGTACCATTCTCCAACTTCCAAACCATATTAAAGTAGAAAAATATTTTTTCTGGCAACTGGTCGAAAAAGATCCTGATGACAATAAGTTCGTTGATTGTGCCATTGCTTGCAATGCTGATTATATCGTCAGCGAAGACAGGCATCTTAGGGCACTTAAACCTAATGAATTTTATAAGACAAAAACCGTTACGGTTGCTGAATTCAAAGAACTATTCAACATTTGATAAGAAAAACCGGCAGTGCAATTCCTTTCTGTCACGTAAGCAACGCTAGCCTTGCCACCTTGCAAATTAAGCATCTCCAACAACTCTTTTTCCAACCACTCGCCTTATCTATCTACCCCTTATTTTCCAGCCTGGAACGACTGCGTCACCTGCACATAATTCGCCTCCCACTGCGCTGCTTCCGAAGTCAGTTCCCTGGACTTTTTGCTCATTTCCAGCGCAATGCCAACCAGCCCCGCCTCGAAAGCTACCAGCGGTTGCTCCGTGTTCGTGCCTTCCAGCATGTCTTTTGGCGAAACGCCGCCGTAGATTTTGCCGTAGCTGCCCTTCAAAAAATCGAGGTATTCGGACACCACGCTTTGGTAACGGTCAGCCGCTTCGGCGAAGGCAGCGGTGTTTAGTTTCAACTCCGCCTGTGCCCTCTCCCGGTGCCGTTTTGCCTCTTCGATGCGCAGCGGGCGCACCTGCTCCGGGTCGTGGTCGTGCCCGTATTCGCCCAGTTCTACCATCGGGATGGCTTTGTAGCGGGCACTGATTTCCTGCGAAATGGCGTCGTGGTTATCGTTGCCCTGCTGGCGGATATCCGCCAGTTTGTCGCCCAGCCATTGGCCCACATCGCCCAACTTTTGCTGCACTTCGCTGATTTTCAACTGGATTTCCTGCGAATTCCGCACCCGGTCAGCCTGCGATTGCTCGCTGGCAATCCTTTGTTCACGGGCTTTCATCTGGTCGGTGGACATCGTCATGGGCTGGTCTTTCACCATGTATTTGCGCAGCTCGGCCTCCTTTTCGGCTTCGCTCATCTTTTCAAATTTCTTCCTGTACTCCGGGTCGCTCATGATTTTTTGCTGCATGGCTGCCATGCCCGCCGACTGCATGCCACCGTGCGCCGCCTGCGGGTTGGCCATGTAGGCTTCGGCGGCCTTTTGTGCGGCGGCCTTCCTTTCGGCTTCGCTCATCTTGCTGATGTTGTCGTAGCCGCCCATGCCGGCCACGATGGGGTTGCTGTTCGCCATGCTTATTGCCTGCTGTTCGTAGTCGGCCTGGCTGGTGCTGGCATTCGACATTTTCTCCTTTGCAAACTGCTGGTAATCCTCAATGCGGCTGTTCACTTTATCCTCGAAAGTCTGGTAAAAATAGTCCATTGAGGCGGGGTCGGGTTGCAGCGGATTGGCGCCGTAGGCACGTTTTGCCGCATCAGCAGTATTGGCAGGCAAGCCTGGTGCTTCCTTGATGTAGGCATTGATATCGGTGGTGCCCAGGATAGGGTGCTGGGCGGTCAACTGGAGTGCCCGAACGAGCAGCATGGCGATGAAGGTGAACCTGATAACTGGAAATTCAACATTTGTTTTCATTTGGATATTGATTAAAGATAGTTTGTGTTTGGTTCAATGTGGTTTTAAAAAATCGGGTGATTGTTTTCAATTGATTTGATGGTGCAAAGTTGTCGTTGTGAAAGCCAGTGTGCCAGCACCGGAAGCACGAGTTGATAAAAAGGTGGCATGAACCGTCATTTTACCAATTGATTTATTTTACGGTGCAAAAATGGGGGCATGAGGAGGGCTGGGGAAATCGCACGAAGATGTGAAAGCCCACTGTTCAAGTCTCAATTCATCGCATGTATTGTTGATTACGGAGTGGTAGTCCTGATTTCTAAAAATCACTTCCCCAACCAAACCTTAAAGTCTGCCACCCGCTCCCGGCTCACGGTCACTTCCTCCGGTTCCTGCGGCTTCAAGTGCAGTCTTAGCCGGTTGTTGAAATAGGGGTGAATTTCGTTGACCGAAGGCACGCTGACGATGAACTGGCGGCTCACCCGGAACCAGTCACGGGGGTTGAGCATGGCTTCGATTTCCTCCATCGTGTACTCCACCAGGTAGCGTTGCCCTTCCTTTGTTTTGAAAAAATTGACCCGCCCTTCCGACCAGAAATAAGCGATGTCGCCGACCTCCACGCTCACGAATTTCTGGAGGTGTTTCACCAAAAAACGGCTGCGGTATTCCTTTGTGGCAGCGCCGCCTGTCAGCGACATCAGCAGGTTTTCGATATTGGCGGAAATGGGGTTGGCCTCCCGCACATATTGTTGTTTCAGTTCCCTAAACTTATTGATGGCCGCCTCCAAATCCTCCCGCTGCACAGGCTTCAGCAGGTAGTCCACGCTGTTCACCTTGAAGGCTTGCAGGGCAAACTCATCATAAGAGGTGACGAAAATGATGGGGCTTTTGACCTTCGTCCGCTGGAAAATCTCAAAGCTCTGCCCGTCTGACAGTTCGATGTCGAGAAAAATAAGGTCGGGCGCCGGGTTGGCTTCCAGCCATTCAACTGTGGCCCGGATACTGCCCGCTGTGCCTGCGACTTTTACATCGAAAGCAACTTCCGACAGCAAACGGGTGAGTTTTTTGACAGCGAGTGGTTCGTCTTCTACGATTAGGACTTGCATGGTTTCAGAATGATGAATGATGAACGATGAGTGATGAATCAATAGCGAACTATTATTCATGCCGATACTGCAAATATGGTTAGCTTCGGAACTGTTTTGCGAATTGCTTTGGAATGAAGTGTCGAAAGTGCTGTACGAAATGACAGTCTTCTCAGCCCAGCACGGGCAAAGCCACGCTAAAAACCCGCCCATCATCTTCCACCGCAAACCCCGCCACCCCCAGCAGCTTGTACCGCTGCCGCAGGTTCTCCAGCCCCACCTGATTGGACAATGGCTTAGTGGCTTTCTGCTGCATATTGTTCCGCACGATGAGCGCTGGACCGCTTTCCAGTATCTCGATTTTCAATGGTTT
Organism: Lewinellaceae bacterium; assembly: GCA_020636005.1. Lineage (GTDB taxonomy): Bacteria > Bacteroidota > Bacteroidia > Chitinophagales > Saprospiraceae > UBA6168. Next base: position 1,570,567 of record JACJYR010000001.1, on the reverse strand, counting down.
TTCCGGGCTGATTTCGTTGTGCTTCACCGCATTTTCCACCAGAACCTGTAAGGAGAGGGTGGGCAGTTTTTTATCCAAAACCCCTTTGTTTACTATTGTTTCTAAAGAAATCCCCTTTTCGTGGCGGGTCTCCAACAGGTGGAAAAAAGAGCGGATGAAGCGCAGTTCCTCGCCAACGGTAGCGAGTTCCTGCTCGTTGGAGCGGAGCAGGTAGCGATAAACGTTGGACAGTTCGTCCACGAAGTCCTCCGCCTGGCGGGGGCTTTCGCTGATGAGCGAGGAGAGTACGTTGAAACTGTTGAACAGAAAATGCGGGTTGAGCTGGTTTTGCAGGCTGCGGTACTGCGATTCGAGGGTTAGTTTTTCCATTTGTTCATTCTCGGAAATAGCTTCTTTCCATTTGGCAAAATAGGTGGCACTTTCATAAAAAATCACAGAGATGAGGACAGCCATAGCAATCAGAACCAATAGCCCATAAAACTTGCTTTCAGAAGGGATAAGGTCGTCGTAGCCCAGCAAATTCAGCGTAAAAAAGGTTAACAATGCCAGCCCGACGGACAACAACATATGTCCGGAAAGCCCCCAGGCAATCCTTTTTTGCCAGTCATCCAGTTTAGGGAAACGTTGCAGCGTTTCAGCCCGTACCCAATGGCAGGCAATCGGCCCAAAGACGACCGTAAAAACCCAGGGGGAAGTCATTCGTGCGAAGTTGCGCCAGGATGCCACGTAGGCGTCGCCGTACAAGGCGAAACAAATAGCGACCATAAACGGAAGCAGCACCCCTACTTCTATCCAATATTTTTGAATTAATAAATGCAGCCGTTCCATCATAAATCGGGTGAATTTGAGGTGAAAGGGATTTGGATTTTCAGTTGTTGGGATTGGATTTCCTGCTTGGCCCCATGCGCCTCCAGTTGGCTCCAGTCATGGTCGGGGGCATTGAACGAGATGGTTTTGGGCAGGTGGCCACAGGTAATTTGAAGGTGCTTTTCGAGCACTTGCAGCTCGATAGTCAGCGGCAAATTTTGGGTGCGCACGAGATAGTCAATGGTATTTTGCAGGCTCAGGGCGGGAACGTTTTGGTCTAGGTTTGCCAAGTTATGCGGGGGTTGGCATAATAGGGAAAACGCCCCGTCCTCGAAGCGGTTTTTCAGCAAAAAAATATAGGACTCAGCGAACTGCAACTCCTCGCCCAGCGTCACCGTTGGCTGCCGAACCGCCCTCAACAGATAGCGATAGACCTTTGAAAGTTCGTCCACGAAGCGCTCCGCCTTCGGGGCATCCTCGCCAATGAGCGCCGAGAGCGTGGTCAATGAATTGAACAAAAAGTGTGGATTGACACGGGTTTTCAGTGCATCGAGGCGCTGTTGAGCCTGCCGCTTTTTGAGGTGTTCTGCCTTTTGCAGGGCGTTTTTATATTGACCAAAAAAATAAATCGCCTCATAAGCCCCGCAAATGATAGCGATGACAAAAAACGAGCACAAATAATCGGTCAGCCATATTTGGAAAAATGTAACCCCGGCAACCGATGCCAGCCCGATGGCCACAATCGCCCACGCATTGATGGCCTGCCAAACGCCCATGAACAGGATGATTAAAAAAAGCATCCACAAAATGCGCTTTTTCGTCTGCGGCAAATCCGGGAAGCGGCGGCGGGTGCGAAGAATAATGATTCGTGAAAACTCCCATACCAAAGCCGTGAACACCAGGCTGATGAGGGCATATTTCCACCACAAATCCCACCTGCCGGCGAAGAAAACCGCCATCTGTGACAGGGTGAACCCCAACACCGATAGCGGGATGCCGAACAGGCGCAGGTACTTGTCGTTAAGGGTATGGGCAGGTTGATTTGACATGGAGCCAAAGTTAGTGCAAGGGGAAATGCCAAGCTGCTTTCCGGCTGCACGAACTGTTGTTTTGGCTGTATGAATTGTATTTATCCAACAGGTTTATAGCCCATGAGCAGAGCAAGTGGTGCCAACATAGCGAAAACCAGCTTCTGCACCCAAAACGGCGGCTTCACCAACCTGTATTCTTCAAAAAAATAGCGCATCGTCAAAGCGATTTGCAATAAACCGGGTACCCCTTTGCCGTTTGTTTTCCCATCGTTGGCAAGCCCTGCTATGGTCTCGAAAAAACGCTCGGATTGGAGGGCAGGTGTGATGACCCAATGCAGTACAGCCCTTTGCCCGCCGCTGTTCCACATCGAATGGGCAGTATTTGGCGGTATGGAAAAGCGGTCTCCAGTTTTTAAAACCCACAATTGCCCGCCCATACGCAGGGTCAATTCGCCGGAAAGTAATTGAAAATGCTCAGTCTGGTGCGGATGAAGATGTGCGGGCGGCTCGTGCGAATGTGCAGGGTAGGTCACTTCCATTTCGAGGAGTTCGCCATTGGTCTCAGCAGCGGTGCGGAGGAGGATATACTCGTGCCCCGTCCTGGTGTTGTGGATGATTTTCATTTAAATAGCTTTATCGGATATTGAGATATTTGGATATTGAGATATTAATTGCCCTACTTGGTTTTCAATGACCTATTATTTCAATATCCAAATATCAATCATCTTTATTGGTGTTAACCTCGACTCCGCATCCAAAGCAAACCGAGCCAAATAGCCCAGATTGGCGTTAAAAGCAGGTAGAAGTTAAGCCATGTTTCGGCCAAAATTGGCATTTCAAAAGTGTTCCCCGCCGCATCAAGGATGCCAGAAATTCCCAATAAAATGGTTAAATAATATAGCAGCTTGTCTTTCGGCCGCAACACCGGGGCAGTGCCGAACATAAAAATCCCAAAAAGCCCCATTTCCAGCAAGTTCCAAATACCATTGTTGACGACGTGGAAAACCAACAGGAAATTGCTTTTCGCTTCCGTTTGCAGGGCAGGCTCGACGTTTAAGTATTCCTGCAAGAAATGCGTCCCCGTTGCCGCCAATATGGCCGCACCGATAGCTCCCATGAACGAGTAGGCGATACCGCTTGCTACAAAAACATGGCGCCACGGCGTTTCCATTTTTTCATACAAATAAAAAACGGCGGGCACAAAAAGCAGGTAATAACCCCAAATGTCTGTAATCATGCTCCAGCGAAAAAACTGGATTTGCGGGTTATGCAAGCCCTTAAAAATGAGGGTCGGGTCGGCCAGGGCGTCAAAGTTGAAATTGACGGCAAGTCCAATCAGGATGTTGCAGGCAAAGGCGAGAATGCCGGACAACAGCGTAAGCAGGCCAACGGTTTTGATATAGTTGATGGGTGATTGAATGGTTGTTTTCATTTAGATTTAAAGATTATCGAATTGAGGCCACAAAGTTGAAGCAGCCAACGCCCTTATGCCAGTTCATCTGTCATGAAGTGTTGGAATGAAGGAATGAGTTGGAGAGGCCCTGCAATATTTTTGGAAGCGGAAATGTCGGTCGAACCAAGGCATGATTAATGGGCGTTTGCCTGGTGGGTAAAAATTGCCTTGATATGAAGGGCGAGCGACAGCAGGGAAGTTTTTAGAAAATTTTGGAGGGCGGAATTCATTTCGACAAGTGCCTAAAGCGGAATTCATCCCGCCCTCCAATCCGCATCATTACAGCGGAATGCGGCCTGCATTTTCCGAAAGCCATGCATTGAAATCCTGCAGTTCCGGATTCAATTGTTTGGAAAAGCCCACATCCCGCACGCTGTTGCACACATCGTCAAAATCACGGTAAAACTGGAACATATTCCCCAGGTCGTCAGCACCGGGGAAGCCAAAGCTACGGAAGGTGGCAGGTGTCACATTGTTGAACAAAACCTCTTTTCCCGTGGCCTTCGACAGGGCTGCGGCCATTTCCGTCCCGGTAAGGTGTTCGCCGGCCACACCCACGGTTTTGCCGAACATGGCCGGGCCTGCCTTGAAGATGCCATAGGCGCACCGGCCAATGTCTTCGGCGGCCACGCCTGCCATTTTCTTGTCGTCGAGCGGCAGGGTCAGGTAGTATTTGCCGTCGGGCCCTGGCTGTGGCCCCCCGCCGGGGGCGAGGAGGTTTTCCCAGTAAAACGAGGCGCGCAGGTAGGTGGTCGGCACGCCGGCTTGGGCGAACAGATCATCGGCCTCGCCTTTCGCATCGAAGTGGGGCACTTTGTATTTGCCCTGGAGGGTGGGCATGCGGTCGTCGTCGAGCGGCACCCACTTCCGGGTGTCTTCCAGGGTTGACCAGATGACGTGCTGCAGGCCAGCTTCCTTGGCTGCCTTTGCCATGTTGGCAGCTTGTTCATATTCTTTTTCAGGAGAAAAATGATCCCAGAAAAAAGTGACGAAATAAGCACCATAGGCGCCTTCCAAGGCTTGTCTTACACTTTGCGGGTTGTCCACATCGGCGGCCACCACTTCCGCCCCCATACCAGCCAGGGCTTTCGCCTTGCCGGAATCGGGGTTTCGGGTGATGGCCCGCACGGAAAATTCACTGTTTTTGTCATGGAGGATGGCCTTGGCGAGGCCGCCGCCCTGGGCGCCGGTGGCACCGAACACTGCGATAATCTTTTTTTGAGACATCATTTGAATTTTGATAAAATGTTAGAGACTGGAATCAACAACAGCAGAAAAAGCAGGGCAGGCCGTTGCCCACCCTCACTTTTTAGGTGGTGAAAAATTGGGTTTTTTGACAAATAGCTTGTTTAGCCCACAGGCGGAATGGGTGCGGGCACCACATTCTTCACGGGCGGGATGGATTGCAGGTAGGCCCAGATAGCGGCCAGGTCGTCGTTGGAAAGGTGGCTGTAATTTGGCCAGGGCATCGGCGGCAGGAGCGTTCGGCCATTGTCCATCCCTTTTAATTTCCCTTCCCGCAATGCTTTTTCAAAATTGTCAATGGTCCAGTTGCCAAGGCCGGTTTCGTCGGGCGTCAGGTTGGCGGCAAAGGATGTGCCCCAGGGGCCGACCGCTGCTGTGAGGCCGCCGTTGAAAAGCGCCCATTGGCCGGGGGCGACCATGTTTTTATCGGTCACCTTTGGCAGTGGCTCATCGCTGGGATGCCCTGAAAGCAGGCGAGTGGGGTCGGGTTCGGGCCCGCGGTCGGTCATGATTTTGGGGGAGTGGCAGTCGTTGCAGCCCATGACGGTCACGAGGTACTCCCCTCTTTTCACATGTTCTTCATGCGACATTTTCAGCGGAGGTTTGGCACTGGCCTCAGATTCGGGCGTTGGCGCAGGTTCGTTTTTTGAACAATTGGCGAAGAAAAAGCTGGCGAGCAGGATGCCCGCAATGGCAAGGATTGTTTTCATGAACAGGTTAGTTTTGATAGGTGAAGGGATGTTATTCATCCCGCCATAAATTTATGGACATTCCCACCATTTCCAATTGCTTTTCAAAATATTATCAACTTGCTTTTCCTGCCTGCCTCCAAACGGGAACAGGGAGGCAGTTGCCTGCCTCCCTTTCCTGAAAAGGGTATGAAAAAGGTCTTTTTAGCTGGCCGGAGGAACGGCAGCAGGCACTGCGTTTTTCACCGGCGGCAGGGTCTGCAGATAGGCGAAGATGGACTTCAAGTCATCGTCCGTCATATTTTTATAAGTAGGCCAGGGCATGGGCGGCAACAGCGGGCGGCTGCCTTCCAGGCCTTTGTACAAGCCCTGACGGATGGCCCTGACGAACTGTTCTTCCGACCAGTTGCCCAACCCAGTATCATCAGGCGTCAGGTTGGCGGCAAAGCTGGTGCCCCAGGGGCCGACAGCAGCCGTCAGTGACATGTTGAACAGCGCATAATCCTTCAACACGCTTTTGTCGGATACTTCGGTCAAAGGCTGGTCGGATGGGTGGCCGGACAAGCGCCTTTTCGGGTCTATCTCCGGACCGTTCGGCCCCATTACTTTGGGCGAATGGCAATCGTCGCAGCCAATGGAGTTGACCAGGTACTCACCCCGTTTGACTTTCATTTCGGGCGTCATGGCCGTTGATTGGACTGCTTCGGGATTGGGCAGGCTGGGACTGTCCTGTGTGCAGTTGGTAAAGAACAGCCCCATGAAAAGGAGGCTGGCGGTAATGGATATTGTTTTCATTGTTAAATAGTTTAAAAAAATTATTGATGAAAAATATCGCCTTTCAGCGCAAATTCACCCGTATAGCCAGGAGATACCTGGGATATGTTGCTGTTGTTGCCGCCTGGTGAATTGGAGGTGTGCCAATGGTCAGGATCTATCGTTGTCCAGTTTTCAAAACTTGCATTTGGCACTGGGTTTTGGCCAAAACATAGCGTACCGAGGGAGAGTGCGCCGATGGCACACAGTAGATTGATTTTCATGTTTTTAAGATTTTTTTTGTGAAAAAATAGTGGGGTGAAAAAATGAGCAAATCAGCCGATGCTGTGAAGATGGACTGAGGACTTAAAGTGTAACTACTCGTTCTATTTTCATGCCTGCTTCCTTACCGTGGCCATCGGCACACCGTGGCCAACCACCACGTTTGCAAAGAACGCCGGCAGGTTCCTGGGATGAAATATGGATCAGGGGGCAGGCAGTTTTTCTTCCAGCACCTCCAGGAAGGAAGGCAAATCGGCCAGGAACTCCACCTGGCTGATCTTGTTGTCGGGGTTGAAAGTGAAAAGCTGGGTGACACGGATGTTGAAAGGCCGCCCGTTTTTTCTAACCTTGCCGTTCGACCGGCCAATTGCCACCACTTTGTCGCCGCAGGAATACACTTCTTCCAGTTGTATTTCCGAGAGGATGCTTTGGGTCACTTTGGTAAGGTACTCCCCCACGCCGGTCAACCCTTTGTAGCGGCCTCCCCAGGGCAGCATCTCCGGCTCGCTGATGGTGATGTCCGGGGAGAGCCAACTGTACATATCCACCACATCGAGGGTCCTGTTCGGGGCGAAGTAGTTGAGGATGATTTTTTCACGCTGCGATTTCATGTTGATTGTTTTATTGGTTTTTAAAAAAAGTCGGGTGATTTCATTTGGTGTAATTGATGGTGCAAAGATGGGCCGGGCATGGCTGCTGGTAAATCGCACGAAGTGGTGATAAAGACCGGTGCGGGGGGCTTCTGCTCGCATGAATGGTTGATTTCGACCAAAGGCACCCCGGGGCCAGAGAAGGCAGGGGTTTTGAGGAAATAGGGCACAAAAAAGGCCGCCGGGCAACGTCCGGCGGCCTTCGATGGTCGCTAAATCTTCGTTTAAAAAACAAACTACGCATCAGGCTGGCCCAACCAGGGCTTGCAGCCCCGGTGCCAAAAGAGATCGGGGCCGGCCTGAACAAGCAGATAGCTGGAAAAAATTACCCAATGGCAATTTGCCTGGGCGGTTGGGCCTTGGCCTCTTCCCGCTTCGGAATGGCGATGCGCAGCAGGCCGTCTTCATATTTAGCCTTGATTTTGCCGACATCCACCACGCTTTTGGGCAGGTGGAAACTGCGCTCGAAGGACTGGTAGCTGAATTCCCGGCGGGTATAGCGTTCGCCCTCGGCCAGGTTGTGTTCCGACTGTTTCTCCGACGAGATTTTCAGGATTTCGTTGTCGAGTTCGATCCTGAAATCCTTCTTGGTCATGCCCGGCGCTGCCATTTCCACCAGGAAGCTGTCGTGGGTTTCCTTGATGTTGACAGAAGGCAGGGTGGTGTTGGTGCTGGAAAAATGGCCGTTGTTCCAGTCCATCAAATCACGGGTGAAGAAATCGTCGAAAAGACGGGGAAGGGTTGGTAGAAGCGAAGAATTCCATTTTGTAAGTGTCATGGCTTACCTCCTTTTTTTTAGGTTAAACAATAAGTTTTACTTCAAATAAGATGGTGGCGATGAAACAGAAATTCAATCGTCGTTTTACCCTGATCAACGCCCGTGCCAAGCAAATTAATGACAGTTTTTACTGAAAATATGTCCAAATAGGTGTCAGGATGACAGTGAAAAATTGTCCTATTCCGTGGCAGTTACGCCTGCCAATTCCATTTCCCCTGGCATTTGAACAGCCGCTTTTTCTTCTTCCTCTTTCCTTCTTTTGGCAATATCCTGATTGATGATATACATCATGAACATCGTAATAATCATGGTCCCTGCCACGATATACCCAAGGATGGGGTAGTGCTCAATAAAGCCAGTGGAGTTCTGATGCACGATCATGCCCGCCAGCGCAGAGGCGATGCCGCCGGAAATTTGCGCCACCGAAGAGTTCACGCCCATAAATGCGCCCCTGTCGGCAGGCTCCGGCACCGCCGTAATGAGCGCCGAAGAGGAAATCATGCGGGAAGTGATGCCGAGGAAAAGGACGGCGTTCAGCACGATCAAAAACCAAAGCGGCGTGGTGCCCAGGTTGGTATAATAAACCACCAGCACCAGGGCCAGGCAGGAGCCAACCACAAACATTCTCATTTTCCCGATCTTGTCGGAAAGTTTTCCGATGAAAGGCCCGCCGATCATGGAAACTACGCCCGTAGCCACATAAATCAGCGGCAATTGCTCCATCGTGACGCCCAGGTTGTTCACTGCAAAAGCCGCCCCGAATGGCATCAGCATGAAGCCGCCCGTGGACAGCAGGGTGGTCGTTGCGAACCCCTTGAGGTATCTTTTTTGGGAAACCGTTTTGGTCAAATGCCGGAACGGGGAATTCGTTGACTGGATGGCCAAATGTGCCTTCACCGGCTGCATTTTGATGAAAATGGCAGCATAAACGAACACGCTGACCGCCACGATGAGCAGGAAGGGTGCATGCCAGTTCCACAGATTGGCGAGATAAAGCCCGACCGGGATACCCAGCACCTGGCTGGTGGCAAAGGCCATTTGCACGAAGCCCATCACCCGCCCCCGCACTTTGAACTCAAACAAATCCGTGATGATGGCATAGCTGATGGAGCCGATCACGCCCCCAAAAATCCCCGTGACGATGCGGGCAGCCAGCAGCAAATGGTAAGTCGGCGCAATCCCGCATAAGAAAGTGCCCACTATGAATCCCGTGTAAAAAAACAGCAGGAGTTTCTTCCGGTCAAAGCGGTCGGCAAAGCCTGCGGCCAGCAGCCCCGAAGCGCCCGCACTGAAGGCATACGCCGACACGACCAGCCCAAACTGCGCCGTGGTGATGTGCATTTCGTCCAGCAAGATGGCGCTGAGCGGCGACAGCACCATAAAGTCGAGCACGATGGTAAACTGGAGGATGGCCAGGATAGCGACCATAAATGCCTGGTAGGCGGTGAAGATTTTTTCTTTGGATTTTCGCATTTGGTAAGAACTCGCAGCGGGGCGGGAAGTTTCCGGAGGGGAAACAAAAGCGGGAAATTTTTTGAACGGTGCTGGCACGCCCTTTCGCCACACCTTTATGAATTATTCCTAATTTTGAATTTTGCTAAAACAGACCATTATGCAGCGACTAATCATACATAAACCTTTCGGCCCCTTGCAGCCCATGGAGATTCCCATTGATGATGTGATGGTGTTCATCGGGGAGCAGGCGACGGGGAAGAGCACGGTGGCGAAGTTGGTTTATTTTTTTAAGGGGATTGTAGGTAGCCTTTTAGATAAATATAAAAATGGTACTCAGCTTGCTTTCTCGGAGGTTGAAATCACAATAAAAGAAAAATTCACTGGGGTTGCAGAAGGAATAAAAAACCATGATAGCATTCTAATGAAATATTATTATTCTGATAAAACATGGATAGTAATTGAAGTAAAAAAAGGGCATACATATATAACACTAAGCAAGGATTTAAAGGAATCTTCCTCGAAATTAGAATTTCCATTTGATCCTATTGAACCTACTCTAAGAGCTATGTTCCATGAACCCTCTGAACTTCTTTTTATCCCATCAGGGAGAAACGTCACAGTAAGTTATGATGAAATTTTTAAAATGGATTTCTATGCAAGCTTAAAAAATAGGAATAAACCAAAAAAATTTTGGGAGGATATTTTACTAAAGTTTTTTCAAAGAACTGAAGAGGTCAAATCTGATTTTCGTGGAAAAAGTTTAAACGAATTAGTGCATCGTAGAAATGACATTTATAATGATATTGAATTGAATACAATTGACCTTCCACTTAGATTAATTCAATTAATATTAAAAGGTGAGTACTATTCCAACGGCGACGGCGAAAAAATCTACTTCGGCGAAGGCACTGAAGACTATGTATTCCTCGACAATGCCTCCTCTGGCCAGCAAGAAGTCATCCGCATCTTACAAAACCTCTTCCTGATGATCCTCAACAAGGAAAAATTCTACCTCATCATCGAAGAACCGGAAGCTCACCTCTATCCAACTGCCCAGCGCCACCTGATGGAAATGATAGCCCTTATGGTAAATGCCACTGGCAACCAGGTGCTGATAACGACACACAGTCCCTACACTTTGACCTCTTTCAACAACCTGCTTTATGCGTTCAAAGTTGGAAAAGACAACCCGGAAGCAGCGGACGTAGTCCAAAAAGAACTATGGCTCGATCCGTTAAAATTCAACGCATACCGTTTGTCCTCCAGAAAAGAGGATGTTTTTTGCCAGTCCATTTTTGACAAAGAAACAGGGTTGATAGGATACAATTCGATTGACGATGTGTCGGAAGATCTTGCAGGCGACTTCGACAAATTATTGGAACTGCGTCAAAACACCCTCTATGAGCAAAAATGAGCAAATGCGGGAGCAAATTATTGGAGCCTTCCCGGAAAGACCTATTCAGGGTTGCCTTGAAACCTTCGATTCACCTGAAATGTGCCTGCTCGAAGACAAGGAGACCCAACAAGTGAATCCCTACCCACCAAATGATCCTGCTTTGAACGCCCAGAAATATGTGAGTGTCTTTAACCCTTCCCAAAAAGAAATTTCATTGCTCAAGGTTGACGGCTGCATGATGTCTTCAACTGATGCAAGACGTTGTGATGCACTATTGTTCGATGACAAAACTATATCATTCGCCGAGATGAAACTGGATGCCAGTAAAACAAGCCAAAGAAAGAAACAACTGGTGGATGCCATAAAACAATTGGAAATAACAATCGCTTTGTTTGATGGGAAATTTTCCGAAAAAGAAATGGATTATATTGGTTTTGAAAAAGAAGCCCTTGTTTTTCACGGTGTTCAGGAGAGCCCTAGGCTGACTGCCGGCAGGCAAGTTGACAAAGATCGCTTTTTGGAAAAGTATAAAACCAACCTTGAATTTGTCCACAACCAAAAAGACAAGTACGGTAACTACAAAAATGAGTGGGTAAAAATCTTCTGACCATGCAGCCATTCCCTTCTGGGCCGACGGCAGCTTACTTCCAGTTCATTTCAACTTTTCAACATCTCTGGAATTGCGATATCCAAAAGGGTCTTTGAACAATTTAAAACCCCAATTGTACTTTCTAAGCCTTTTCTTAGTCGGTCAACTTTAATCACCCTCACATGATTGCCACTGTCGCCACTAATCTCCGGGAACGCTTCAAAACCATTCGCCAGCAAACCGAAACCCTCTGCCAGCCCCTCCAAACCGAAGATTTCGTCGTGCAGCCCATCGTGGACGTCAGCCCGCCGAAGTGGCACCTCGGCCACACGACCTGGTTTTTTGAAAATTTTCTGTTGGTGAAATATGCCAACAACTACCAGCCTTTCAACCTCGACTACAACTATTTTTTCAACAGCTATTACGAAAGCCAGGGGCCCCGGGTATTGCGGAGCAACCGGGGGAACATGACCCGTCCGTCCGTGGCGGATATTTTTCGCTACCGCAAACACGTGAACGAACACCTGGAAAACCTGCTGGAAACCAAGGAGCAACTGCTTGAAAACGAGGAGTTTGCACTCACGCTCGAAGTCGGTTTGCAGCACGAGCAGCAGCACCAGGAACTGCTCGTCACCGATTTGAAATACATTTTAGGCAACAATCCGCTGTTCCCGATGTACCATGAAAAAAAGGCAGGCATGGCTGGCGAAACCCGCCTGGCTGGCTGGCGGGAATTCGAAAATGGCCTCCACGAAATCGGCCACCGGGGCGATGGATTTTGCTGGGACAACGAGCTGACCGCCCACCAGGTTTTCCTCGAAGATTTTGCGGTGCAGGACCGGCTCGTCACCAATGGCGAGTATCTTGAATTCATGCAGGACGGCGGTTACGGGCGCCACGAATTTTGGCTGATGGAGGGCTGGGAATGGGCGAAAACGCTGGAGGAAAAAGCGCCGCTTTATTGGTACAAAATCGAAGGTGAATGGTGGAACTACACCTTGCATGGCTTCGAAAAACTGAACCCGCACCTGCCCGTCACGCACCTCAGCTATTTTGAAGCGGATGCGTTCGCCAACTGGAAAGGGCTGCGTTTGCCTACCGAATTTGAGTGGGAAATTGCCTGCAAACTGACGCACAGCAGCGTACCCGCCGAAGCGAATTTCGTCGAGGAAAGGCTGTTTCACCCCACCGTTGCCAACGGCACCCAACTCTTCGGCGATGCCTGGGAATGGACAGCGAGCGCCTACCTGCCCTACCCCCGCTACCCCCGGTTCAAAGGGGCGCTGGGCGAGTACAACGGCAAGTTCATGGTCAACCAAATGGTGCTGCGCGGCGGCTCGGTGGCCACGCCCCGCTCGCACATCCGGGCGACGTACCGCAATTTTTTCCACACCGACAAACGCTGGCAGTTCACGGGCATCCGGCTGGCGAAAAGCCTTTAGTTTTTATTCAAACCAAAAAAATGACCTCCACCTTATCACCTGAAATTGCAATCAACCAAGCCTTTGCCGACGACGTGCGGCGGGGCCTGACCAGCGACCCGAAATACCTGCTGTCCCGCTATTTTTACGATGCGGCGGGCGACAAGCTGTTCCAGAAAATCATGAACCTGCCGGAGTATTACCTGACCTGGTGCGAGTTTGAGATTTTTCAAAAACATTGGCAAAACATCCTCCGCCAATTGGACGGCCAGCCCTTCGACCTGGTGGAACTCGGCGCCGGTGACGGCCTTAAAACCCGGGTGCTTATCCGTCAGTTTTTGGCCGAAAAAGCAGATTTCCGCTACCTGCCGATTGACATTTCCCGCACCGTGCTCCAACACCTGCGGGAAACCCTATACGAGCTATGGCCCGACCTGCCCGTTACCCCCGTGGAAGGCGAGTATTTTTCTGCTTTGCAGGAAATTGACCGGCTCTCCGACCGCCGGAAACTGGTGTTGTTCCTCGGCTCCAACATCGGCAACATGAGCCAGGAGCGGGCCGCCGATTTCCTTCGGCAATTGCGCCAGAAACTACATCCGGACGACCTGCTCCTCGTGGGTTTTGACCTGAAAAAAGACCCCGCCGTCGTCCTCGCTGCCTACAACGACAGCCAGGGCGTGACGAGGGATTTCAACCTGAACCTGCTGCGCCGCATTAACCGGGAACTGGGCGCCGACTTCGACCTGGGTGCATTCCGGCACTGGCCAACGTACAACCCGCTGAGCGGCGACACGAAAAGTTACCTCGTCAGCGAGCAAGCGCAAACTGTTCATATCGAGGCACTTGCGTTGGAAATTCCCTTTCGGAAATGGGAGGCCATTGACATGGAACTTTCGAAAAAATACGACCCACCTGAAATCGAATGGCTGGCCGAACACGCCGGATTTGAGGTGGAACAATGGTTTTTTGACGAAAAGAAATATTTTGCGGACGTGCTGTTCCGGGCGGCCTGAAACCGCTCTTTTTGATACACCTGAAAAATTTCACAATGAAGACTCCCTCCAACACCTGCGACCACCTCGCCGCTGTCTCCGAAATCAAACCGGCGAAGGCCTACGTCTGCGACGAATGTGTGAAAACCGGTAGCCGCTGGGTTCACCTGCGCACCTGTCAGACCTGCGGCGGCACCCATTGCTGCGACTCTTCCCCGAACCGCCACGCCACGAAGCATTTTCATGCCACGGGCCACGCCGTCATCGCCTCTGCCGAACCGGGCGAGCGCTGGCTTTGGTGCTATCCTGATGAAATGTTTGTGGAATATTGAAAACGGAGGAGCGAGGTGACATTCGCTGTTTAACCCCTGACCCCTAAAGGGGAACCAAGAAAGCTAACCCCGAATAAACTCTTTAAAATTTACCTGAAACTGAATGTATATGGTTCCCCTTTAGGGGTCAGGGGCCAAAGAAACAAGGGCAACGAACCCTCATCAATTTTTATCAACCTAAAAAATGCACCCAGTAGAAAAAACACCAGCGCTGATTGAGCAAATCCGCCACTTCGAAGCCTTCCAAAACCTGCCGGACAGCGACCTCGAATGGCTCGTCGAACGCTCCGAGTATGGGGTTTACAAGGAAGGTGAAAACCTGTTTTACCCGCACAAACCGGTAGAACACATGCAGGTCATCGTGGACGGCGAGTACGTCACCCGCTTCCAGCAGGGCAACGAACTGAACGAACTCGGAACCTGGGGCACGGGCTACATCACCGGCCTGTTGCCGTTTTCGAGGATGAAGGAGGCGATGGCCTACGGCATCGCCCTGCGGGACACCTACGTGCTGGAATTGCACAAAAAGCATTTCACAGAAATGGTCGGCGTCAGTTACGAAATGACGCAAAACCTCGTCGCACAAATGTCCAACCGCATCCGGGACTTCACGCACATCCGTTTGCAGAATGAAAAACTGATGTCGCTCGGCAAGCTCTCCGCCGGGCTGGCGCACGAGCTGAACAACCCCGCCTCCTCCATCGTCCGCAACGTGGAGGAACTGTACAGCCGCACCCACCAGACACCGGAGCGCTTCAAACGGGTCGTTTCCATGCGCCTCACCTCGGAGCAGACCGATGCGGTGAACGCCATTTTGTTTTCAAAAATCGGGGTAAAACGTCCCGAACTCACACTGATGCAGCGGGAGTCCATGAAGGACGACCTGCTCGACTGGCTCGAAGACCGCAACGTGGGCAACGCTGAAGTGCTGGCCGAAACCTTCGTCGAGTTCGGCATGACGGAGGACGACCTCGACAAAATCCACGACATCGTGAACGGGCAGGACATGGACGGCATCCTGCCCTGGCTGGAAAGTACGCTGAGCATGGAGCAACTGGTCGGTGAAATCCGGGAGGCATCAGGCCGCATCGCCAGTCTGATAAAATCCATCAAATCCTACACGCACATGGATCGGGCGAAGGACGGCGAACTGATTGATATTCAGGAGGGTATCGCCAACACGCTGACGATTTTGAAGCACCAGTTGAAGAACAAAAGCATCGAAGTGCAGAAGGATTTTGGGGAAAACCTGCCGAAAATATTGGCCTTCCCCGGCGAATTGAACCAAGTCTGGACGAACATCCTCGACAATGCCATTGACGCTATGGACGAGGGCGGCATTTTAAACATCAAAACCTACGACAAACGGGACCGGGTCTTCGTGGAAATCACCGACAACGGCCCCGGCATCCCCGCCGAGGTGGTGGACAAAATTTTCGACCCATTTTTCACCACCAAAGGCATTGGTAAAGGAACGGGCCTCGGGCTGGAAGTCGTTCACCGCATCGTTGACCACCACAAAGGCAACATCGAGGTGGATTCGGTGCCGGGGAAAACGACTTTTACGGTGTGTTTTCCGGTGAAGTGATTGTTTCAACAATTAGCTCATAATCAATTATTTATGACTTTTTTTTTTGAAACACATAGGCACATAGAACACATAGTTTTTGGGTCAAAATTTTTGAAAAAAATTTTATTCATCTATGTGCCCTATGTGCCTATGTGTTTCAAAAAAGTCATGTTATAAATAAGGGTGTTTCCATTTCATTTTAAAAAACAAGACATCATGGCCGATAAGAAACCCATCATCCTCTCCGTTGACGACGACCCGCAGGTCATGCGCTCCCTCAAAGGCGACCTGCGCTCAGCGTTCAAGGACGACTACCGCATCATCAGCACCACCTCCGCCAACGAGGCGCTGGCCTCCCTGCCCGAGCTCAAAAAACAGGGCGAAACCGTGGCGCTTTTCCTTTCCGACCAGCGCATGCCGGAGATGCAGGGCGTTGATTTTTTGGAAAAAGCCAAACCGTTTTTCCCAGAGGCGAAGCGGGTGCTGCTCACGGCCTACTCCGACACGGACGCCGCCATCAAGGCCATCAACGACGTGCAACTCGACTACTACCTGATGAAGCCGTGGGACCCGCCCGCCGAGCGGCTTTACCCGGTGCTGAACGACCTGCTCGACGAATGGAACAGCAATTTCGTTCCCGAATTTCAGGGCATCCGGGTGCTGGGCTACCAGTACTCGCCGAAGTCGCACGCCATCAAGGATTTCCTGGCGGGCAACCTCTTCCCCTACCTTTGGCTGGATGCGGAGACTGACCCAAAGGCGCAGGAAATGATGCAATTACATGGGCTGGAAGTGAAAAACCTGCCCGCCGTGTTGCTGGAAGACGGCACCGTGCTGCCCGACCCGACCCCGCAGGAAGTGGCCGGAAAACTCGGTCTCCGCACCACCGCCGCTTCGGAATTGTACGACGTGGTCATCGTCGGTGCAGGCCCGGCGGGCTTGGCGGCGGCGGTGTACGGTGGTTCGGAGGGTTTGAAAACGCTGCTCATTGAAAAGCGGGCGCCGGGTGGTCAGGCCGGCACGAGTTCGAGGATTGAAAACTACCTCGGCTTCCCGAACGGGCTGAGCGGCGCCGACCTCTCCCGGCGGGCCATCTCGCAGGCGACCCGTTTTGGCATCGAGTTTTTGTCGCCGCAATCGGTGACGAACATTGAAATTGAAGGAAATTATAAAAAACTGACCCTTGCCGACGGCAGCATGGTCAACACGAAGAGCATCATCCTCTCCACGGGCGTGGACTACCGCCGATTGCCCGCCGAGGGCACCGACCGTTTCACCGGGGCTGGTGTGTACTACGGCGCTGCGATGACGGAGGCGCAGGCTTGTCGGGGCAAAAAAGTGTTCGTGGTGGGTGGCGGCAATTCGGCGGGACAGGGTGCGGTGTACCTCTCCCAATTCGCAGAAAAAGTGACCATCCTCATCCGCCGGGAAGACCTGAGTTCGAGCATGTCAAGCTACCTGATTGACCAAATCAACGCCATCCCGAACATTGAAGTGGCTGGCAAACAGGAGGTTGTGGAAGCGTTGGGCGGCGAGCACCTGGAGCAGTTGCGCATCCAAAATGTGGAGACGAACGAGATTAGCACCGTCCCCGCCGATGTGCTTTTCATTTTTATTGGAGCAAAACCGGTGACGGAGTGGCTACCTACGAATTTACTATTGGACAAAAAAGGCTTCCTCTACACGGGCCGGGATTTGCGGCAGCACCCCGACTATAAGAAAGTCTGGAAGCGGGAGCGGGAGCCGTTCCTGCTGGAGACCTGCCAACCGGGCATTTTTGCTGCCGGCGATGTGCGCTCTGGGGCCATGAACCGGGTGGCGTCGGCAGTGGGCGAAGGGGCGATGGCGATTAAGTTTACGCATGAGTATTTGGCGGAGATATGATGGGCAGGGCACTGGTCGCATGAGGCGGAAATACCCAAATTTTCAGGAAAATGCCTTGCTAAAAGCCGGATTGGAATGCGCACTTTTCAAAGCTATTTTTTGTGAAAAAACGAACCCAACTCACGCTTTTCATTGACCCGTCCGTTTCCGAACCGATGGAACGCATCCGCCAGGCATTCAATCCGGCGCAATTTGCTTTGATAAAAAGCCATGTGACGCTCTGCCGGGAAGATGAATTGGAAGACTTAGAACGGGTCATACGGAATTTGAAAAACCTGAAACACGACTGCATCACCATTGAATTCGGCGACCCCATCCGGTTTTCAGAAGGCAAGGGCGTTTTGCTGCCAGCCATGGGTGGCCTTGCTGATTTTCAAAAATTGAGGAAAAAAATACTGCACGGGCTGGTTGAAAATCCCCGAAAACCCGAGCCACACATCACCCTGCTCCATCCTCGCAACGCTACTTGTACCGATGAAATTTTCAGCCAAATCCAGCAAACGGACTTTCCCCGCCGCATTGAGTTTTGCAAAATCAGTTTAATTGAGCAGGAGGTAGGGGAGGCGTGGCAGGTGTTGGAGGAGTTTGGGTTGCAAGGCTAAAGTGTATCTCCATCACATTAAAGGCCGAGAAATTTCAATGCTTCTGGCCGGGGATAAAGCCCCTCCTCCATCAGTTCCCGACGTTCGATTATTCTATCTACCTCATTGAATTTCAGGATTTTAACGGTTGCTTCCCCAATATTTGTTATTGGCAAAATCAACGGCCCATCCAACTGAAAATGCGCTGGCCAGGAATCCGTCCTCGGATTGAACAGTGGGGAAAATTGATTGGGTAAAATGAAAGTCCCAATATCAGTTCCTTTAAAACGGTTGCAGAAAACACAACAAAAGGCGAGGTTGTCTGGATGATGCAAGCCTCCGTGTTTGAGGGGTACGACATGGTCAATCGGACAAGTCAGGATGGTATCTTCTTCATGTACAAGGCAATACTCGCAGAGGCGGAACGCCCTTTCCGCCACCAATTTCCGCCAGGCATCCGGAATGTAGCGGGGATTCATGCAGCTTTCAGGTATTTTCGGGCACGTACTTTTACCAAGCGCAGAATGTGTTCGAGCAGGAGATAATCGTCCAGTTCCGATTTTTCCTCTGGCGTTATGTCGCCGTCTTTCTCCCTGAACAATAGCTCTTCCACCCTGCGAATGGTGGCGAGGCTGGGCTTGAAAGCTACAATTTGGGCAGGGTTGGTGCCAGCGGCAATCAGGTCAATAAATTCGTCAAATGCTTTGGTAGCTATCATTTGCTGAAGGTTTTGTGCTTAGCAAAGATAAGGATATTTTCTTTGGAATTTTGGGCAGCAGTTTGAGCAAAAACGTTTCCACTCCTTGACTAAAAATCCACCACAAACCCAAGCGCCGGCAACGACCTGCCCACGGGCGACATCGCCCACGCCATCAAGCAAAATGTGTTTGAGATTTTGGAACAAAAACAACCGGCGCCAGCACATAAGGAGCGGGCGTTGTATGAGAAGGTTTTTTTGAATAGTTCCCACTCCGGCCACTCCCCCAAAGACCAGTACCTTACATTTGTCCCTGTATTTTTCTACTTTGATCAATTGCTGTGGTACAGTCCAAATTATCAGGGGATTAGGTGAAAGCGAAAATTTGATAATTTTCCCCTCCTGTTTTTTCTGCACCACATGATTTGTCAAAGTACCAAACTTCAATAGCATGTTCACAGGTATCATCGAAACCGTTGGGAAACTGGAGGCGCTCCACCGGGAAGGCACCAATGTACATTTCACCATTTCCTCGTCCATTTCGCCTTTGCTGAAGATAGATCAAAGTGTGTCGCACAATGGGGTTTGCCTAACCGTAGTGGACGTAAAGGGCGGCAGCCATACCGTGACGGCAGTCGCAGAAACCTTGATGAGGAGCAACCTCGGCTCCCTGGTAGAAGGCAGCCAAGTCAATCTGGAACGGGCCATGCTTTCAAATGGCAGGCTGGACGGGCACCTCGTGCAGGGCCATGTGGATGTGGCCGGAAAGTGTTTAAAAGTTGTGGAATTGGAAGGGAGCTGGTACTACCACTTCGAGTATCCTTTCAAGCCGGAATACCTGCTCGTGGATAAAGGCTCCATCTGCGTGAACGGCGTGAGCTTGACGGTGGTAAGTCCAGAGGGGGGCCTCAAAGAAGGAATGGCCCGTTTTTCTGTTGCGATTATCCCTTTTACGTTTGGGCATACCAATTTCAACACCCTGACGGCAGGCGACACTGTAAATCTTGAGTTTGATGTGATTGGGAAATATGTGGCAAAGTACCTGGCTTTATACATGCGCCCAACCGCCTGATGCGCTGCCATTCATCGCCTCACCTCCCCAGCATGGACTTTGGCGGAGAAACGAAAAAGCTCACCATGCCCAACCAACCACCCGATGGATCCAGATCGTAGGTCTGGTTTTCGGGCAAGTCACGGGCCTCCGAGTTCAGGTTGAAGGCATAGCCCGACTTTAACTGCAGCCAGGTCCAACTGGTCAATTGGCGGTAGTAGGTGGTTATTAGATCAATGCTGGAGCGGTGGTAGTGGTAGGGGGCTTTTTCCAGGCTGTTGTTGGGGAAGGGGTTGTTAACGGGTTCTTTTACGTTCATTGCATAGGTTTGGCTGCTGAATTCTGTGCCAAAAAGCATGAGGTTTTTTGGGTTGAAATTATAGCGTACTTTCAGGCTGGAAGGGATGGTCAGTTCCACGCCCCAATGCTCGTTGAAAGTGCGGTTCAGGAAGCCGAAAGGCACTACGCTGGTGTTCCTGAATCCTTTGTTGAGCAGCAGGCCGGCACCATACTCCAGGTCGTCCCGTTTTTTAAACCCAAACACACCTGCCACGCTGTACACGGCATAGCGGTTGTCAATGCTGATAAACTTGCTGTAATCCCCTTGCCAGGAAGCGCCAAGGCGAAAGGAAGTGTAGTATTTGTGGTTGATGGGGGCAACGAAATAGGCGGCAATGCCAGTGGTCTTCAGGTTGGCTTCGTTGAGCCTTTCAAACAGGGGTGAATTTTCCGGGACGATGCTCTTGAAATGGTAGCGCTCCAGCGTGTACCGGAACCCCACCATAAACTTGAACTTTTCCTTCGCCACCAGGGGTATCTTCAATTTGGCATCGAACCGTTCGCTGCGCCGCACTTTGCTGGTATTCTCGGCATCGGGGGAGCGCATCTGGAAATCCGGATTGAAGGAATAGGTAATATCCGCACCTTTGCCGGGCGATTTATTCACCACGCCGGGTTGGCAAACGAACGGGCTGCTCTCTGTCGTCAAATTATTGTTGATGGAAACTTGGGCACAGAGGAAAAACGGGCAGAGGAAGGAAATGGAAATGGTAAGTGCAGATCTCATGGGTTCTGGTAAAAAGTAATTTTTGCTTCGAACTGGTATTTTTGAAGTACACAGCCCCGGCACCAATCTGGCCTTTTGGCCATTTTGTAGCCTGTTTCAATAGAATACTTATCTCAATGGGTGCTTAAAACAAGGGGAAAACCAAATACAAAATTACAGTTCTTATTTATTCTTCGGGGGATTATTTTGCTACTGACGGTTTGCGACAATTTTTCACAAACGGGAAGGGCAGATAGTGGAGGAACAGGAATTGTGCCGCAAATGTTCGGGCAGCGAATGGGGCGGCCCTAATCTTCCACCATCCAACGGAGTGGCTTGGGAAAGGTATTCTTCCTGATTTGCAAATAGGGCACGGGGTACGTGTTGAAGCCCCGGAAAAATTTCTCTACCGGCTCCAGCATGGAACCTTCAAAGTCGTGGATCCGGATGTCGTCAACTGCCTGTTCGATGCTGTGCCAAATGGCGAGCGACATGCCGCCGAGGTGTTTCGTGGCCGGATCAAGGGCACTGAAAAGATGTATCTGCTTCTGGCCACTGACGTGGTATAGAAGGCCGCAATGAAGGCGCCCTTCTTTATCCCTCACTTCTATCGCCCTGCCTGCGTTGTTTGTTTGCAGGGCAGCCCATAATTTTCCTAAAACGTTGTAATCCAATGGGTAAGCTTCCTGTTCCCGGCTCAGTTGGATGATGCCGGCCACGTCCCCGGTGTTACTTGCGGTGAGGCCGCTCCTGCCGGCTTTGTTGATATAGGTGCGGGTGCGTTCGTTAAGGTTGCCAAAAAGCAACTGCTTGTCGGGGTTATGGTCGAGCCAGTAAGTGTAGCGGGTGCGTAGCTCGTAGCCGGCCCAGTGAAAGGGGAGCGGGTAGTCGAATTCGGGCGCAAAGTTGAGGACTACCTTCTTCAGATTTTGTGGAATGGTATCGGCTACCGCTGTCACCAACCGTTTTTTCAAAGCCCAGGCCTTTTCGTTCTTCAGTTCCATACTGGCAAAAAAAATACCCAGGTACTGGCAGAGCCAGGGCTGCAGGCAGTAGGAGATGCCGAATTTGCTGGACGCACGGACAGGCATCACTGCCTGGAGTTTTCCTTTGTAAAAAACCAGGATGCCCTGCCAGGTGGGCCAAACGGCATCCAGGTACCAGGTCATGGCGTAATTGGCACCCTGCGGGGATTGGGCGATAAAGCTGTTCCAGAGTGCCCCGTCTAATTCATGCCGGGGGACAATGAGGGTTTCGATGTGCTTGGCATTGCTGTCCATGTCGGGGCGGAAAGGTAGGGAAATTTACAAACCTTTACTTGACCACCACCCGCAGCGCCTTCAATCCCTGTACACCTTGCAGTTTTCCCAGCTCCAACTCCTCCACCGCCGCTTCGATGAGATCCTGGCGCTTGAGGTAGGTCAGGTAGTCCATGTATTCCTCCCGGTCCTTTTCGCTGGCATAAACGATGGCTATTTTACCCGCCTGGGTGAGGCGCTCCACCTTGCCGTCAGGCATGGTGACGGTGGCCTTATCAATGCGCTTTTTGATGATTTCATAGCGGATATTGTAGGCCCCGTCCACGTCGAAGCGCTTGTCGTCGGGGCGGAAGCGGATGGAGATAGGCTGGCCGTACACAAACACCAGTTGGGCTGTTTCGAGGGGCATGGGAATTTCCTCCTTCAGCTTGGCCATCCGGCGGGTAATGTCCACCATCGCAATGAGCTGCCATAGGCGGAGGTTGCGCAGGTGGAGCTGGGAGAACTTGCCCCGTTTCAAGACCGACTGCCCGGCATAAAGCTCGAACTGCACCCCGTCCGTTTTGTATTTTTCAAAATAATGGGGGATCATCTGCTGGGTGCGGTCGTCCTCCGTTTCCAGGTAGTCGGAAATGGTGTTGTTGATGCGGGTCACGCTTTCCTCGTAATCTTTCCGCTTTTGATAAACAACGCCGAAATGGGGGTCGAGCTGGCTTTGGTAGTTATTGAATGCCTGCGCCACGGTGGCATCGAGCCGGGCTACTTCCTCCAGCAGGGGGTGCAACTCACGCTGGATAAGATCAATGATCAGCGACTCATCGCTCGATTTCAACTCCAGGGCCAGTTCTTCCATGCGGTGCTCCGTTTCCAACATGTATTGGTCGAGCAGCGGGAAGTCCACCTGCCGGGCAGCCATGCCCAGCAGGTCTTTGATGAGCTGGAGGTTTTTCAGAAAATCCTCCTGGATAGCCTGGTTGCGGGTATTGGACGAACTCACAATGTCGGCCTGAGCGTACAAGGGGTACACGTCGTCGAAGGCTATACCTTCGATGATGGCCTGTTTGCCTTCGGCGTCCACTTTATCCATGTAGTTGAAAGCGGCCTCCATAAAGCGCCACTCCACGCTGGGGTGAATGGCAGTGAACTGCTCCCGGATGATGGCCTCTATCTTGTTGTCGGTTTCCTCGCGGCTCCGCTCCACGGCCATATTGAACAGGGGGATCATGTTTTTGAATTCCTGTTCTTTGAAACTAGTCAATTCGAAAGGGTTGGGCGTGCCGATTTCTATCATGCCGATAACCTTTTCGTCCTTGCTCAGCAGGGGAGCCACCATAAAGCTGCGGAAGCCATTGCTTATCAAGTCTTTTTCAATGGCGGTCTTGAAATTCAGTTTTTGTAAATCTTCGATTAGCAGCAATTCCCGGTAGCGCAGAGCCTTGTCGTATAAGGAATAGTTGGTTTCTTCACTGAAGCAATCCTTTCGCCCGGGCAGGAGGCAATGGCGGATTTTATATTTGAACTCATTGGCCCGGTCGGCGGGGTAGTCAACAGCCATGATCCCGAGGCGCATTTCCGGCATGTTGAAGTAGCTGCGCAGCAGTCGCTCCAGCCGCAGGATGCTGTCGGGTTTGGTGATGGCGTCCTTTTCGAGCAGGTGGTAGCGCAGGCGGGAAATGGTCTCCTCCTTCGTGACGTCAATCAGTTCGATGCCCACCACGCCGTGCAGCTCGAAGTTTTCGGGCGGCAGGGCTTCCATCCAGGCCTCCAGGTCGTAGATATTGCTCAGCAGCTGGTTGATTTTTTCCTGGCTCAATTTTTTGAGTGGCCGGGTCTTCACCACTTCTGTAAACTGCATGTTCAACAACGATTTGTAGTGATATACCACGTCGCTGCCTTCCTGCTCCACGGTAAAAATGACTAGGGGATCCACATCGAGGTTTTGCCCATAAAAGGCGTTGAGGATGACAGCACATGCCTTGGTGACGAGGGTATTGAAAAACTGCTCGCCCTGCTTTTCTACCTTTACGTTAAAACTGCTGCACCCGCACATCATCTCTTTTAGTGCCGGTGTGAGGTAAAACGATTGCATATCAAAAGGCTTGGAAGCCTTGCCCAATTGCGAGTCCCGCAGCGCCAGCGGAAAAAGCCCGGACAGCAAAAGGTCGAGCATTTCCTGGTAGCCGTCGAGTTGGGAATAGTCATCTATGGGTTCCCAAATTCCGGGGGCGGCCTTGGCCCGTTTTTCAATTTCATGGGCCAGCATGCGTTCGGCCAGATCGGTACTGTCCTTTTTCTTTTCCCAGTGCCGCAGCAGGGGGACGAAGCTGAGCTTTGTCTGGTAGGGCAAATGGACGGACGGCAGCCCTTTCATTTCCTGGGTAAAACGGATATCCGCCTGTAAAGCAGGTGCTTGCCTGGCGGGCGGTTTTTTGTTGCTTTTGGTTGGTGCGGACAGGATTTCAGTCATGGCTTAGTTTTCTTTTGGTGAAACGAATGGGTTGGCGGGCACTTGCCGCAGGCGTGTTGTTTTATTGTATCGCCCACTATTTTCTCTGCCCATGCACCCATCCTCCAGGATGAACTTAAATTAACCTGCCAGCCCGCCCAAAGTTTTACCTTTGCCGAAGGTAAACAAAACCCACTATGTTTTTCGACCTGCCGCCAACCATTCTCCAGCAATGCAGCTTAATTCTCGATTCGGAGATCCTCTCCGTGCATGAGGTAAGCGGAGGTGACATCAACCAAGCAAGGCTGCTGGTTACCGGGCGGGGCAGGTTTTTCCTGAAAATGAACACCGGAAAGGACGCCGCCGCCATGTTTGAGGCCGAGGCAAAGGGGCTGGATATGCTCAGAAAGACAAAAACGCTCCCCATCCCTGCGACCCTGGCCGCCGGCAACACGGAAGCAGGTGCCTTACTCCTCATGGAATTCATTGAGACGGGCCACCGGGCCGCCAGTTTTTGGGAAACCTTCGGCGAGGGGCTGGCCCACCTGCACCGGACCACCGCAAGCCAGTTTGGCCTCGACCATTCCAACTTTATCGGTTCTTTGCGCCAATCCAACCAGGGCCACGGTACCTGGCCAGCCTTTTATGCGCAGGAGCGCCTGCAGCCCCAACTGGAACTCGCCGTCCGCTCCAACCGGCTCCCAGCCAGTGAGGCCCTCCGTTTTGAAAAACTTTACCAAAAGCTACCCGGACTCTGCCCCGATGAGCCGCCCGCCCTCACGCACGGCGACCTCTGGAGCGGCAACTTCCTGGTCAGCAACCGTAACCAACCCGTGCTGATAGACCCGGCCGTGAGCTACGCTCACCGGGAAATGGATCTGGCCATGAGCCGCCTGTTCGGCGGGTTCGACCGTCCCTTTTACCGGAGCTATGAAGAAACCTGGCCCCTGGAGCCTGGGTTCGAGCAGCGCCTGCCGGTTTACCAACTCTACTATTTGATGGTGCATGTGAACCTGTTCGGCGGTGGATACGCAGGCTCGGTACGCTCGGTGCTGGATCGGTTTATATGAAAATTGCAAACACGAAGAAGTTGGTGTCGGGCCGCTGGGGGCGCAGGCGCTTTTCCATCAGTTTCCACTCGTGGTCGAGCATTTTGTAAAGCAGCTCTCGCAAACATAACGCCCGCTTGGCTCCGTCCCGTAGATGTCGTTGGGACACGACCTTGTCGTAGGCGCTCATCGTTTTGGCAATGGTGCCTGCCGCAGCGCCCGCCTGAAAGAAATAGCGGACCACTTCCTGCCCGGGGCCTATTTCTGCAAATGCACCTCAGATGCGGTTACCCAGGTCTGTATCGAGTACTTTTTGGCCTGTTTCCAAGGCTGATGGTGGGTTTTTTGGTTTCTTGTAATTTATTTGGCTCAATTCATCTATTACCTCCAAATGCTCTTTAAGTCTTTTCCCAAATCAGATGCTCCTTTGTATCCTTTTTCGATCAACTCTTTTAAGATCGAGTGGAATTCATTTTCTTTTTAGCATCGGAAAAAATAGAATTAGACAAATTCTGCTTGAAACCGACCAGTGTTACCCCACCTCAATCCCCATCTCCCGCATCAACAAAGTAGCATTAAAACTACTGCTCACCCCTTTTTTGAGCGTATAGTCAAAATGCAGTTGGCCGTTTTCCACCTCCACTTCCATGCAGAGGTTTTCGATGGCGCCTTGCGATTCGGTCTCCAGGTGGCCGAGTTCCAGGTCGTGGGTAGCGATGAGGCCGCCGCCCTGCTGGCGGATGAGTTGCTGGATAAGGGCTTTTGAGCCGGTGTGCCGGTCCACGGAGTTGGTGCCTTTCAGTATTTCATCCAAAAGGAAAAAGACGGGGAGTTGTTGGGAGTCTGGCAGTTGGGCGGCCTTTACCGCTTCTATGATGACTTTCAGCCTTTTCAACTCCGCATAAAAGGAAGATGTGCTCTCGCTAAGATCGTCACGGGTGCGCATGCTGGTGAAGACTTGCAGGGGCGGCATGGTGAAGGCGGTTGCACAAACGGGTGCGCCTGCCTGTGCCAGCACCATGTTCAGCCCGACGGTGCGGAGAAAGGTGCTCTTGCCTGCCATATTGGAACCCGTGATCAATTTGATGTGGCCACGGGTCGGCATGGCGAGGTCGTTGCCCACCCGTTTTTGGGCATGGATGAGCGGGTGGCCTGCGTTCACGGCTTCGAGCGTTGCGCCTTTTTTTACCGAAGGCAGCACCCAGCCAGGGTTGTTGTACCAAAGATTGGCGAAGCTGCTCAGTGCCTCGAACTCCTGCAGGGAGTCAAACCAAACGGGAAGCTGCCCGTGCATCCTGGCCTTCCATTTTTCCAAGCGATAGACCCATTGCAGGTCCCATGCACCTCCGAGGTTGAGGACAATGGCGAATGGATTGTAGCGGACGTTGAGCTGGCTGATAATGTAGGCGAGGCTGCGGATGTGCCTGGCGGCAGATTGGCCATTGGCAGCCAGGTTTTTTTGTAAATCCAGCAGCCGGGGCGACTGGAAGGTGCCGCTTTCAATATGTGCCATGAGTTGGGCATAAAGCGTGAGCATGTCGGCAGCGTGGGTGGTGCGGAGGTGGGTGCGCCCGACCCGTTCCTGTGTTTTTTTCAACAACCAGCCCGTCGGCAAAAAGAGCAGCAGCACGGCCTGCCACGGCAGGTAAAACGCCCAAAGCGCCAGGCAAATCAGCGTCCACATTGGCACCAGAAAAAGGGCAGCGGTGAGCCACTTGTTTCCCCTGACCACGTCCCCGTCGTTCAGCCATTCGTGCAACATGTGCACATGCAGCGGGTTGTCCTTGATGTTTTGTCCAAATGCCTGAAAGTGCTGCCGCCAGTCGAGCAGGGGCTTTAGTTCGCTGACTGCCGCTTGCCGGGATGCTATTTCACCCGTACCAGCCGCCGCCAAAAGGTAGGCCGCCAGGCGCTGCTGGCCAACAACAGTAGTGGCCCGGCAGCAGTATTGGAACATGGAGTAGGGGCCGAAAATATCGAGGTCGAGGGTATAGGGATGATCGGGTTGGAGGTATTCATGCCCATCCGGGAGGTGGTTGAACCGGTGTTCCAGCACGCCCTTTTCTTCGGCATTGATGGCAGCCAACCGTTCCAGGTGGTTGGCTTCGTTGAGCATTTGTTGATGCCACTGCATGAGGCGGTAAAACCCAAATAGAAAGGCGAACACAAAAACTGCCGCCAATGCCAGATGCAACGTCCCCAGGAAAATGGCCAAGGCCACCGACACAAAAAAAACTGCCAGCCGCAGCAGGGAATACCTGTCGTACTTTTTGCGGGTAAATTTGGCTTGCGTGCTGAAATGTTCTTGCCGCTGTTGGTATTGTGAGGAAAGATGTTGCATGAGTCAGATTGAAAAAAGGAGGGCAAAGAAAAGCAATTCCCGTCATATCAGTGGTTTGTTGGATTTGTGGGGGAAAGTTTAACCCATGAACCAATCTTACCAAGCCATGTTTCCTCCCCGACCAAAAAATGCGCAAGGGCCGTTAGCGCTCGAAGCGCCTATTCATTTAGCGCTAAAAGGGGTAGCGCTAAATGAATGCCCAAGCGCTAACGGCCCTAACTCCAACGCCCTTTGACCAATATTAAAATAAGTAACATGCAGAAAAATTACCTTATCGCAGGCGGTAGTTCGGGTATCGGCCTGGCGCTGGTAAAAAGATTGGTGGAACAGGGAAACCAGGTAACCGTCATTTCCCGGACGGATGAAAAACTGGCTGGCCTGCCCCATGTTGTCCACCTGCAAAAAGATGTGCTGACGGATGAAATAATGGAAAGCGAGTTGCCGGAAATGCTGCACGGCCTGGCCTACTGCCCAGGCAGCATCAACCTGAAACCCTTCCGTTCGCTGAAACCGGAGCAGTTCCTCGAAGATTTTAACATCAATGTGCTGGGCGCTGTGAAAGTGCTGCAAGCCGCACACAAAGCGCTGAAGAAGACCGGCCAGTCGTCGGTCGTACTTTTCAGCACGGTGGCGGTGGCACAGGGAATGCCGTTCCATGCTTCTATTGCAGCGGCCAAAGGGGGGGTGGAAGGGCTCACCCGTTCGCTGGCCGCCGAATGGGCGCCCAATGTGCGGGTCAATTGCATAGCCCCTTCATTGACAGATACGCCGATGGCCGAACGCCTACTCTCCACCCCCGAAAAAAGGGAAGCCTCTGCCCAACGGCATCCGCTCAAGCAGGTCGGTACGCCGGAAAACCTGGCGGCCCTTGCCTGTTTCCTCTTATCGGATGAAAGTAGCTGGATGAGCGGGCAGGTGATCGGTATGGACGGCGGCATGTCGTCGCTGCGGGTTTGATTTCAAAAGAAAACAGCGCTCGCCATCAAGGTGAGGGTACCGGCCAATGTCACGATCAGTAAGTAAAGTAAGTTGGCAAGCGAAAATTTGATAAAGGTTTTAAAAATGCCCTGCCCGTAAAAACGCTTCATGGCCAGGAAAAGATAGACAGCAGAAAACAGGAACATTACAGCACCTACCACATCGGGAAGTACATTGCCCAAGGCCATTATCAATGCAAAAAACAGGAACATAAAAGCGTGGGTGTGGAAGGAAAATACCAAGTGTTCGTAATAAAAGAATTTCCTCCTGATATAGAGCAATTTCAATACGATTGCCAGCATCGGCATCATAATGAGCATCATCCAGATGATGTTCCCGATGAAATAAATGAAAAATCTCGAGCCACCTTTTTTCAAGCGGACATACTGGCGGAACATGAGCCGGTTTTTCCAACCTTTCACACCATATTTATCCAAAAGCTGTTCTTCGTCCAGGTTCAATAAATCGGCGATGGCCACTTTAATGTCCTTTCCTCCGAAGCGAAAAAAGTTGTTGACGACGAGGCTGTCCGACTGTTCGATAGCTGGTTTTTTATTCTTGTTGAGGGTATCTACCTGCATTTCCCCATTCATAAAATTAATGTTCAGGTCATAACCGGGCGGGGAATTTATTTTTTTGAAACGCACCTTGAGGGTGTCGAGTGCTGCATCTACCTCCTGGTTGTTGAAAGATTCGGAAACATGGCAGGTAAGGCTGTCCAGCAATTTTTGCTGTTGTAGTTTTTGGTACTCCTCTTTTCTTTCGTCAATGCCGATTTTTAGATCGTTCAAACCTAGCTGGCCTATTTTGAAAGTCGTCAAAGCCGTAAAAATACCTGCCGAAACGATGAAGAGCCGCACGGGGTGGTAGTATCGGATGTGCTTCCCCTCAAAATAACTTTGGGTCAATTTGCCAGGAATGGCCATAGCGCCGAGTGTACTGAAGATGCGGTTGTCCAGGTTGAAAAGCGTATCCACGAACTCAACGGCCATCTCCCGAAAGGTGAGGCGGCCATCGGTGTTTTTCTGGCCGCAGGCAGGGCAGTATTTTGCCCCTTCGGGCAAGGGGTGGTGGCAGTTGCGGCAGTTTTCAGCTATGTTTTCTTGCATGGACTAAATACCCTGTCAGCTAAATTTCTTACGATATAAGAAGTCAGATGTACGAGATAAGATTTGAGATTTTACGATCGCAGATAAATCTAAAATCTGATTTCTTACATCTGATTTCTGAAATCAAAACAGCAAGAAACTTAGTTTACTCAGTAATAAATTTGCCGAAATATATGAAGATACTCTTTGTCAGGAAAACATTTCCAACAGCTACAGATTTACCAA
This sequence comes from Lewinellaceae bacterium, assembly GCA_020636005.1. Taxonomy (GTDB): domain Bacteria; phylum Bacteroidota; class Bacteroidia; order Chitinophagales; family Saprospiraceae; genus UBA6168. The sequence continues at coordinate 1,540,459 of JACJYR010000001.1, read as the reverse complement.
GTTTATGAAAAACGAAAACAGAAAAATTCTCGACCTCCTCATCATCGGTGCCGGCCCGTCGGGCCTCGCCTGCGCCATCGATGCGGAAAAGAAAAAGCTCGACTACCTCATTGTTGAAAAAGGTGTATTGGTAAACTCCATTTTCCGCTTCCCGGCAAATATGACCTTCTTTTCCACTTCCCTCAAACTGGAAATCGGCGAAGTGCCCTTTATTTCGCACGTAGATAAGCCGACCCGCAAAGAGGCGCTGGAATATTACCGCCGCATCTACGAAAGCTGGAAATTGAAGGTGAAATTGTACGAGGAAGTATTGGGCATGGAGCGCCAGCCGGATGGTTTTTATGAAATAACAACTTCAAAAAACAAGTACCAGGCAAGGGCCGTGGTCGTCGCCACGGGTTTTTACGACAAGCCCCGGTTGATGGGCGTTCCAGGAGAGGATTTGCCAAAGGTGAAACACTTTTACGACGAGGCGCACCCCTACGTTGGCCAGAAAGTGCTGGTGGTGGGCGCTGCCAATTCCGCATGCGACGTGGCGCTTGAGACTTTTTACAAAGGCTCGGAAGTCACCATGGCCATCCGGGAAGGCGGCATCTATGAAAAGGTGAAATACTGGATTCGCCCCAACATCGAAAATCGTATCGAAGAAGGCAGCATCAAGGCTTTTTTCAACACCACGGTCAAAGCAATAAGGCCGCATGAAGTGGTCCTGGACACGCCCGAAGGCGAAGTCGTAGTGGAAAATGATTTTGTTTTGGCCATGACCGGCTACCAGCCCGATTTTGAGTTTTTGGAAAAAATAGGCATCCGTTTCAACGACGACGAATCACGCACCCCCATCATGAACGAGGAAACTTTTGAGTCAAACCTGCCGAATGTGTACCTGGCGGGTGTTGTGCAGGCGGGGCTGAATACCAGCAAGTTGTTTATTGAAAATACCCGGCACCACGGGGAGCAAATCATTGGGCAAATAACAGGCGAATAATGGTAGGTAGTTGCTCCAGGTTGATTGAAATCGAAGGTTGACGAAAGTAAATTGTCTTGCCCACTCCCCCTGAATCAACTGGTTGCAGGGGCCAGGATTCGACGTATATGCGAGTCCGGGGCCGACCACTTACGCTCTTCAGTTTCACCTTGCATGAAGTTTTTGATTCCCATTTGTTAGCGAAAGATAGACTTGACAAAAATTATAATCTGTCAAAGTTTCTTTCATTTCCATTGAGTTTTTCACCTTCTACCTATTTTCGCCCATCACCTCACAATTACATTGAATTATGAAAAAAGTAATCATTTTCACCTTTTTCGCAGCAGCCCTGTATGCTTGCAGCGGCGGCGAAGGCAAGAAAGAAACAGCCTCCGCCAAGCCGGCCACACCGGCAGTGGACGGCGAAAAAATCTACAAAACCTACTGCGTCACCTGCCACGGGATCGCAGGCGACATGGGGGCCAGCGGTGCTTTTAACCTGCAAACCTCCGTGCTACCGCTCGAAGAGCGCATCAACGTTATCACCAATGGGCGCAAGGCCATGACGCCCTTCAAGGACTTGCTCAGCGAAGCAAAAATCAAGGCGGTGGCCGAGTATGTGGAAAAGCTAAGGCACTGAACCATAGCCGAAAATCATGGGAAAGACTTATCACGCAGTCGGCCTGATGTCCGGCAGTTCATTGGACGGCCTGGATGTGGGGTATTGCCGATTTGAGGTCAGTGCTCCTTTTCAAATCCTTTCATGGCAATTGTTGAAGGCAGATTGCCTGCCTTTTTCACCTGCGTGGGAAAAACGGCTGCAGGAAACCCCGCTGCTCGGCGGGGCCGCATTAGCGGAAGCAAGTACGGCTTTTGGCCATTACCAAGGTCAATTGGTAAACGGCTTTTTTGAAGAGAACAACATCTCCCCAGCCAACATCGACCTGATCGCCTCGCATGGCCATACCGTATTCCACGAACCTTCAAAAGGTTTTACCGTACAAATCGGCGACGGTGCCTCGCTTGCTGCCCTTACCGGCTGCACCGTAGTTTGTGACTTTCGTTCTTCAGATATAGCCCTCGGCGGCCAGGGCGCCCCGCTCGCCCCGATGGCAGACAAGATGCTGTACCCCGGGTACGATTTTTACCTCAACCTCGGCGGCATCGCCAACCTTACCTGCAACGCTTTTGGAAACTTCATCGCCTTTGACATTACCGGCGCCAACCAGGTACTGAACGCACTGGTCAACGACATTGGACTTCCCTTCGATGAAAACGGAGGTTTGGCGGCCAGCGGCCAGTTGGAAGAAAGGCTTTTCGCCCAGTTGAACAGCTTTCCTTTTTTTAAACAACCCTACCCAAAGTCGCTCTCCAACCAATGGGTGCAGGGAAACCCGGTAAAAACATGCCGGGAGTCAACCGGCGCCATACCGGACAAACTGCACACCGTTTGCCGCCATGTGGCTTTTCAATTGGAGCAAACCATCAAAGAAGTCGTGGAAAAGGAGGGTTTTAAAAAAGAAAAATACCGGATGCTGGCCACTGGCGGTGGCGTGTTCAATGGATTTCTGATGAAATGCATTCGGGAGGAATGTACGCAGGCAACAGTATTGGTGCCTGAAATAAATATGATAAAATTTAAAGAAGCCTGCTTGATGGCCCTGCTGGGCGTGATGCGGCTGGAAGGGGTGCCCAATTGCATGTCGTCGGTAACTGGGGCGGAGCGGGATACTATCGGGGGGGCAGTGTACCATGGCCAGCTTTGACCATGCAAGGCCTATCTAATCATACGGGCATTTCAAATCTCCAAAATAATAATAAAGGCCAATCCCAAAATAGACGTAGGTATCGTTGTTGCGGCTGTTGCCGCGCTGGCGGCCAGGCTCGCCAATGGGATGCTCGATGTTGTTGCGGGTGAAAAAATCGGGATCCTGCTGGTAGAGTTCCGAAGAACGATCAATGAAACGGGTGGCAAGGTCGCCCCGGAGATCCTGCACGTCTTCGGCATCAGGATAAACGCCGCTCACGTCGTCGAGGTAGTCGGAAAAGAGCCTTCTGGCACTGACGTCAATATTGAGGCTCCACTCATAGCTCAGATCAATTTTAAAACCAGCGCCATAGACCCACCCGCCTGCAACGGTGTAGTATTCCTCCCCCTTGAACTGCCCCTCCGTGCCGAAGGTGCGAAGCGGGTACCATTCACCGTCCATTTTTGCTTTTGGGTTGAAATAGCTGATGCCGAGGCCCACAAAGAGATAGGGCGTCCAACCGTTGTCCTTGGAGCCGTGCAGATAGGGCAGGAAGTTGAATTCGAACTGAAGCCCTGCATCGGCGACGATGGACTTAAAGCTCAGGTTGCGGGCGCGCTCGTAGATGTTGGGGGAATCTTTGTCGTAGGCGCTCACCTGGCCGATATTGCCGCTCAATTTGGTGCAGAGGCGCTCGTTGAAATTGTACCGAAGGCCGATGCCACCCGCCGGGCCGATGCGGTTGAGGCGGAGATTGGTATTGAGGTCGCCGAAGTAGTTGACGCCTGCTATCCAGGCACCTACTTCCACACCTTCCTGTGCGTTGGCTTGAAAAGAACTGTAGGCAAAAACGAAAAGGAAAAAAAGTCTTCTGATCACGGGTATGTTGAGTTTCAAGTTATCAGGATTTGGGTTTCACGCTTGGCAGGCGGTTTCACTTAAGTAACGATAAAAAAATAACGTCACCATTTTGATTTAGAAACCCCAGTACTGGAGGGGTTTTTTTAAAATAATCCCGATTTCACATCGGGATTATTTTTCCTTCGATCCTAAAAACCCCAGAATGCACTAAATTCCTGCAAAGTTACCATTTAACGACATTCTGTGGGCGGTGTTATGGGCAAAGCACAATTTCTTGTTTTTCTGAAACCTCCTGCATAGCGTTTCAAATAAAAACCCCCCCCAGCCGAAGCCGGGAGAGGTCATCCCAAAAACCAGATTTTGAGAATACTTAAATCGGTTCTGGGAAATCGCACATTTCTCTTAGTAACGATAAAAAATAACTTACCTACTTTGATTTTGAAAACCCCAGCAATGGAAGGGTTTTTTAAAAATAATCCCGATTTCACAACGGGATTATTTTTCCTTCGGTCCTAAGAGGTGAGAAGCGGGGGCGTCCCACGACTCACCGCTCACTTCTTTATCAGAGCCTCACCATCCTGCGGGTGGCAGTATGGGTGGGCGTTTCCAGTTCGTAGAAAAGGACACCGGACGAGCCGAGGTCTTTTTTGTTCAGCAGGATCTCATTGTAGCCCTTGTCGAAATCACGGGACACAACGGTCAGGACATTTCCCGACAGGTCGTACACTTTCAAGGTCGCTTTGCCTGCTTCGGGCAGGCGGAACCCAATCGCAGTGTTGTCCCGGAAGGGGTTCGGGTTGTTTTGGTACAACTCGAATTCGCCCGGGGCGGCAGTTGGGTTGTTGAACTGAAGGTTGACACCCATCAGGTTCAACTGGCCGCCTGCTGCCAGTTCGTATGCCTCAGCCGGCATGGCGCTTTCTGCAAGTTGGAGCAAATCGCTCACCGAAGTGTTTGTGTTAGCCCTGAAGACGAGGGTAAAAAGATTAGTGTTGTCAACGTGTAGTGTGTTTTTTGAATTGTCCCAGCTTGTTGTGATGATGCCTTCGTCCAGCATCGTCAGTCCAAAGTTTGTTTCGGTTAAATTTGTCAAATCGCCCATTTCAATGTCCACCAGTGTTGCGGCATTCGGGTCGAAGCGCAGGGCGAACTGGTAGCCCAACAAGTTGATGTCCTGGTTCTTTCCAGGCATTGCTTTTATAGGAATCCTGAAGGTTTCGCCTGCCTGGACGAGTTGTTCATCCACGGCGAAGGTCAGGTCATCGGTCGTATTTCTGTCTTCTGTATCGTCCGTAGAAAGGTTGGTTACTGCCGAGCCGTTCACGTCGCCAATTTTGACGGCCACAAAATCAACATCGCTCAAATTGCCGTTCAGGTCGTTGACGTTGAAAAACTCATTGAAAGGCGGCTGGAACGGGTTCTGCGGGTTGGTGAACACATGGTTCTTGTCCACAAAACGCCAGGACGTGTTGTTCGGGAAGGTAGGAATCACCTGCAAAATGAGCTTGCGGAGTTCCACCACGTCATAGGTTGTCACCGTGCCCGACTTGTTGACGTCGGCGGCAATAATTTTGTAAGGAGAATCAAGGGTCTGAATGCCCAGGATGTGCCGGGTCATCAACACCAGGTCGAAGGTGGTTACCCCGTTCATAGGGTTCTGGTTGTTGGTCGGCGCAAAGGTGTAGTCGTATCCCAAAGTCAGGTCAAAGAACTGGAAGTGTCCGCTCTGTGTGGTGAGCACGGGGGCCGTAAGCGGACCGTTTCCACTCACTCCGACTGAAACGTTGGCTACGCCCTGGCCGCTGGCAGTGGCTATATCGCCACCCACGGAGGCCACCAATGGGCTGGGGCAAACGACCATGTTGTCCTGAATGATAACGTAGGTCTCGCAGTAGTCCTGGTTGCCCGCTTCATCGGTCACATACATCAGTACAACATTTATGCCTACATCATCGCAGTCAAAAATGGACGGGGCAATGCTGAACTGCAGGTCGCCCGGAGCGGTGCAGTTGTCAAAGCTGCCCTGGTTGAACATTTGCGGCGTGAGCTGTATCATGCCGCCGCCGCTGGCGGGGTCGGGCATGAGTTCCACCGCCAGCCCGTTTACGCAGATCGGCGATGGTTTTTTCCCATCCTTTACGGTGATGTTGAAGGAGCAAGTGGAGGAGTTGCCGCACATGTCTTCCGCTTTCACCTTCACGAGGTTTTTCCCAAAAGGATAATTTCCGCTCAGGTTCGGCGTATTGCCAACAAAGTCAATGGATCCATTGGAGCCATAATCCACGGTTACCGTCCACACAAAGTTTTGGCTGCAATCCTGTACGCCAATCGGGGGCATGGTCACAATGCCATAAGAACAGTTGGGATCCAGGCTCAGGAAGGTCGTATCGCTTGGGCAGGTAAGTACCGGTGCGATATTGTCCTGCACTTTCAATATCTGTGTATGTTCAAAATAGCCGGGGCTGTTTTGAACGTTCGGATTGTAACGGCACCAGTCGATGACGATCCATTTCCGCAAAATCTTAAAACAGGCGGGCGGGTTCGTCGGCAACAATTGATCGGTGTGCGTCACAGCAATCATATCGCAGGCACCCTCTGAAATTTCCGGAAAGTCGTATCCGAGCGGCAGGTCGGAAGGCTCCAATGCCGGCCCACAGTCGCTGGTATAATAGTCTAATGGCCAGATAATGTCAGTAATGCTAAAGGGGACAGAATTGACCACCTGGAGGATCTGGGTACAGGTGGCTGTCCTGCCGCCTACGTCTGTCACTGTGAAAGTTCTGGTAATACTGCCAACGCCACAGGCAGAAATGCTGGACGTCTCTGTGACCGCCCAGGTGGCTCCCGGACAGTTGTCGTAAAAAGTAGGCGCAGAAACAGGCGGTACGGGTTCGTCGCATTCAATGGTCTTGTTCGGCGGGCAAACGATGGTCGGGTCTATTTTATCCTGCACATAAACGTTGACCATGCAGGAATTTATGTTCCCTCCCGAATCCACTACTTTCAGGGAAACCATAAGCGAGTCGCCCACGTCGCAACAATCGAAGGTCACATGCGTGTCGAACGGCGTTCCGGCCGGGATGCAAGGGGAAGGCATCCTGCGTACTTCAAAATGGTCTACCCCGCAGTTGTCCGTACTGCCGTCGTCGAACACCGTGGCAGCCACTACGGCCGTGCCGTCGGCAGTCAGTGAAACCGTTGTATGTTCGTCGCACACCGCAACTGGTGGCGTATTGTCTTTCACGGTCAGCGTGGTGGTGCAACTGTTCAGATTGCCACAGGCATCCGTCGCCGAATAGGTAATGGTATGGACGCCAACCGGCACGTTGGCCAATTGGCCGCCATTACCGTTGACTACTCCAAAAGGGGTCAAGACCTTCACCGTGAAATTGGAGCAAACGTCGGTAACAGTAGCAGCGGGCAACGTCAGCGAAGCCTTGCAAGCTCCCGAAGACGCATTCTGTACGATGGGTGCCGGGCAAACAATATTTGGCGGCACAGTATCTTCTACTTTGATCACTTGGATACAGGTAAATGGGTTCATGCCCGCTGTCGTGGGCAGGCACCAGTCGTAGATGTTCCATGTACGAAGGATCTTGTAGCCACCCCCACAGATTGTGAAGGTCTCGTCGGTAAAAGAAGCAGCCAGTTCGCAAAAGGTATTGGCGCCAGGTACCACTTCGTAGTCAATATTATTGATCTTGATAGTCGGGTAACCGGTCGCAGCAGGTGTTGTGTTGGGCAGTACGTTCCCGCACTGCAGGTTTACGTTCGCCGGGCACTGCGGGGTGTAAGTAGCTAAAGAAACTCTCGATAGCGTAATCGTCTGTGTGCAAGTGCTGGTATTGCCGAGGTTGTCGGTAGCCACCCAGGTACGGTTCACAAGGCCGGAGTAGCTGGTGCTGCAGGACCCATTGTCAATGATGTCGGTATAAGCCACGTTGTACATCGGAGAGCAGTCGTCAATGTCGGGTGCGGGCACATCCCCACCATCTGTGGTGGGCCGGTAGTCAATGATGCAAGGCAAGGTCAGGTTGTTGCAATTGAGCATCTGCGGGCCGAGCTTGTCTTCCACTTTCATAGTGCCCCAGCAGGAGTTGCCCGTCGGGTTTTCCTTCACCTGAAAGAGGAAGGACTGGCCGATGTGGTACTCATTCACCGTTGGGGAGGTGGGGATGGGCACCCCTTGTAGCGTCATGATCGTTACCGTCAATTGGTTCGGGCAGGTGTAGGGTTCTTCCAGCACCATCGGCACCAATATTTCAAGATCGCAGTCGTCAATGGGTCCAGGTAAGGATACGTTCACGTTGTCGTTACAAACAAGGGCGCACTGTGCAAAGCTTTGGCTGTAAAAGCCTGTGAACAACAGCAAGAACATCCATGCCGCCGCCCGCCCAAGGGCAGCGGTACTTCGGTACCTGCTTGTCGCTGTCCCACTGTAGTAAGATCGGATTTGTTTAGTAAACTCGAATTTTCTCATGGGATTGAAAATTGTTTAGTAAAAAAAATTAATGAGCAGTGTCGTTATATGGATGTTTGAATTTTGACTATCTATTTTTTTTCACGTCTCTCATATCTCTCATCCAAAACCGGGGTGAGAACGGCACCGCCTGGGCGGCACACGTTCTCCTGGCCTGGTTCAATGAGTTGGCATCTTTTCAAAAGTTCACGGGATTTTTTCTCATAGTATGGCCAATAAGATGGCCTTATCCACTTTTGTCTGGATACCGGGTGTTGGCAGTCCGGGCATACTGGTTGTGTGTGTAAAATGGTCAAAGTGTCGTAGAAATTTGGCTATAGAATCGTAGAGTTCTTACCGGTGCTGCCGATATGTACATGGGAATTTTTTCCTGGATGGTTTTTCCATTAGCTCCTTGTTTCAGGCATTTACTGCCAATGGAGCCACGAAGCATTAGAGCAATAAATCAATCGCTCACCATTTTGATCACCTGCCTTCGTTGGCCATCGGCCACCAACTCGCAAAACAGGATGGAAGACTTTGTGAAGCCGCCCAGTTCAAGTTCGACGGAATGGGTGCCTTTCTCGTAGTTGCCTTTGTATTGGCGGAGCAACTGGCCATAGACATCATAGATCCGAAGTGCCGCTTCCGAAGCTTCGGGCAGGTAAAAGCGGACGGTCGTAGTTTGATGGAAAGGATTTGGCGTATTTTGAAAAAGGAGATACGATGAGGGTTCTGCCTGGGCCGTCCCAAACTCAAGGGAGACGCCAAGCATGTCTAAAGTTGTGTTGGCCAGCAGCTCGCCCCTGTAAGCCTCCGCCGGCGTGACACGGGAGTTGATAGCCAGGGCATCTGACAGGCGGCCATTGCTTTTGGCTGCAAAATGGAGCGTGAAAATTGCTTCGTTTGCTGCCAATACCTGGCCTTTTATATTGTCCCAACTCACCGTCAGCGCACCCGTTTCCAGGTTTGCCGTTCCAACATTGTTTTGGCTCACCACACCTGCGTCCATCCCGGTAAAATCCAGCGTGGTTTCATCAAAATCGAGGGTGAACTGGAAGCCGGCCAAGGCCTGGGAGGTGGCAGCCACGAAGGGGATGGCATAAACTTGTCCGGCAACCAGATCTATATCTTCGGTTTTCAGGGCAAACGTTTCACCGAAATCCCTGTCCTCGTTCCCGTCGCCGCCGTCCAGGTTGGAGGGATCGGCCGAGCCGTTCACATCGCCCACCTTGATGCCCACGAAGTCGAGGTTCCAATGGTTGGTTTCCAGGTTTTGTATGGCCACGCTCTCCGGGAACGGGGGCTGGAAGGGGTTCAGCGGGTTTGTGAAAACATGGTTGGATCGCACGAAGCGCCAGGAAGTATTTCCATTGGGCAGGGTTGTCGTCACGTTGAGTATCAGCTTGCGCAGCTCCACGATGTCAATAGTCGTCACGGTGCCCGACTTGTTAGCGTCGGCAGCGATGATTTTGTAAGGCGACCCCAGGGCAGCGATGCCGAGGATATGCCTTTGGATAAGCACCAGGTCGAAGGTGGTCACCCCGTTCAGCACTTTGGTGTTGTAGGTTGGTTTTACAGTATAGTTTTGCCCCAGGGGCAGGCCGGGGAAGTCGTAGGTACCGTCCACTTCGGTATATACTCCCATGTTGACGCCACCGGTCAGGCCGATCAGTTTTTGGCTGATTGGTTCACTGCCTTCCATCGTGACCTTCCCGGCGATAAAAGCAAAATTCTGGTTGGGACAAATATCAAAGTTGTCTTGCACAACCACGGTGGTCTGGCAGAAGGCGCTGTTGCCCGCCTGGTCGGTCACGGTCAGGGACACAGTTTTGCTGCCGAGGTCCTGGCAGGTAAAGGTGTTGGGGCTTACCTGCATCACCAGGCTGGCGGTTGGCGTGCAGTTATCGTAGCTGCCATTGTTGATCATCGAAGGCGTCACCGTCACGAAGCCGCTCTGCTGGATGGTCACCGAGATGCCGTTGTTGCAGACGGGGTTGGGCGCATGGGTATCCGTCAGGGTCAGTTTCATGGTGCAGGACGAAGTATTGCCACAACCATCGGACACCGTATAGATGACTACGTGCTGCCCTTTCGGATAGGTGCCGGAAGCCTTGCCATTGTTGCTTTGGGCATAGGCCGAATTGTTCATAATGGTGATTTGCTGGCTGCAATCGTCCACTACCGGCAGCGGGACATCCACCCACATATTGCAGGTGGTATTTTCAATGCCCACGTCCATATTGGCAGGGCAGGTAAGTACAGGTGCCACGCTGTCCCTCACTTCTATCACTTGCGTATGATCCCAAAAGCCGGCGCCGTTCGGGGCGTTTGGGTGGTAGCTGCACCAGTCAATGATCGCCCATTTGCGTATCAACTGGTAGCAGGAAGGCTGGGCGGTATAAAAGAAATAATCGGTGTGGGTTATCTGCAATTGCTCGCAATCTGAGCCTGCGACGACAGGCTCTCCCGTTAAGGACGGGTCGGTATCCGGCTGGCAGGCATAGAACACCAGATCGCTGGGGAAAGTCACCGTGATGGGCGTGTTGTCGGCAATGGTGATAACCTGTTGGCAAGTGGCCGTATTGCCGTTTTGGTCGGTCGCACTCCAGGTCCGGGTCACGGTGCCGTTTCCGCAGTTGTTGATGTTCACCAGGTCAGTGTGCGAAGTACTGGCCACGCTGCAATTGTCGGTAGCATAAGGCTGGCCCGTGATGGATAAATTGTTGTAGTTGGTGCCGCAGTTGATGTTCACGGCAGCGGGGCATATAATTTCCGGTTCTATTTGATCCACCACCAGGGCGTAACTGGTACACTCACTGCTTAGGCCGTTCACATCCGTCACCAGGAGTTTCACTTCGATAGAGGCGCCAATATCGGTGCATTCGAAGGCTACAAAATCATCGTAGGGTTCCCCATCCCGCTTCACCTGCAAATGGTCAATGGCGCAGTTGTCATAACTGCCATTGTCGAAAGTTTCTGCATAAATAAGGGCTGTTCCATCATTTTCAAGGAACACCCAAACCTGGTTGTCGCACAGCGCTGTGGGTTTTTTGGTATCAACTACTGTCACGGTAATCTGGCAGGAAGCCGTGTTGTTGCAGCCATCCTTTCCAGTATAGGTCACGGGGTAGGAGCCTACCGGCACGGAGTTGAACGGCCCGTTACCCGTTCCAAATTGCCAGGAAGTCGTCACGACGGCTCCCGAACAGGCATCCTCAGCGGTAGCCTGGGGCAGCCAAACCTGTGCGGAACAGGAACTTGGATAACTGTTGAAACTCACATTGGCCGGGCAACTGACGACCGGCGGCGTATTGTCCAGTACCTTGATGATCTGCGCATAAACTTTAAAATCTTCTGTACAGAGGTCGAAGATAGACCAGGTACGGATGATCTTGCGGGCACCCCCACAGATGGGAACGCTTTGGTCATTGAAGGACACGGTCAGGTCGCAATTGAAGGTATTGTCAAGGATAAAACCGTCAACGGTGGGGTGGCCGGTGAGGTCGAGATCAGTGGGGTCCTCGAGGCCACATTCCAGGGCAGGGTTTACCACGCCGTCCCGGTGGCCGGGAAATACGACCATACCAAGGGTGGCCCTTTTAAAAAAGATATGTTGAACGCAGGTGGTCGAGTTGCCGCTTTCGTCGGTGGCCGTCCAGGTGCGCTTGGTGTAGGCTGTCATTTGTTGCCCGCTGATGGTGGCGTAGCAGGGTAAATCCGTGAAATTATCAGTATAAACGAGTGCGATGCTATCTGTATCGGTGGCATTGTCGCTCACGGCCGGGTATCCGATCGTGTCGGGTGTATAAAGTTGGTTGCACCATAAAAACAAGGTATCGCCACAAGACATGACCGGCGGCAGGTTGTCAATCAAGGTAATTTGAATCACACAGGAATTGCCGCTGGCCGGGTGGGTCAGCGTTGCCGTGAGCGGTTCGCCGAGCAGGCTGGCGTTGAGGGTGGTTCCGTAGCTATTGCCGGCTGTATCCACGATACCAATGGTGAAATTGTTGGAACAACCCACAGAGCTTTGCAGCAGCATGGGCGGATAGATGGTGGCCTGGCCGTTGGCGTCGAGCGCCACGGTGACGCTGTTTTTGCAAACCAGGGCGCACTGTGCGGAAAGTGGGTTGGAAAAATTAATGGAAGTGAAAAAAAGAAGTGCGAGGGTAGTGAGTCCAAAACCGTTCATCTCTCTGCGGTGCTTTTTCAAAGCAAAAGGGGTTTGCCCACACAGGGCGGTCGCAACCGGAAGCTGGACAGTCCTCATGAACATGAACCAACCGAACTGTCGGGGGGCTTGGGGGGCCGGCCACAATGCCCTGCGTGGAGCAAAACCAATTCCTTTTACCATGAGATTATAATTGTTAATAGCGGGTCCTTTTTAAGTGGGCAGCGGGCAATCTCCCGTCCACAGTCCTCGGTCGGCAGTTCGCCAACGTTACGGATGTGCAAAGGAGGGTCCGTCTGGTACGCAACAGCGTGCCAAGCCCAGATAAATAGAATGCGTTAGCAGAGACCGACCGTCAAACTGAAGACTGCCGACTGCTGACTGAACATGGTGTGTAAGGTTTTGCAGAAAGATGTAAGGAACGCTTTTGCCGCCTGGCATGGCTACGTTTAGCAATGCGTGGGCAGCGGCAAAATGTTGGCTGTTTGGTGCTGAGACCGCAAGCCTTTGATCATTTAATGGTTTTGAATTGTACCGTTCTAAAATGGCAACCCTGAAAAGGAATAGCCGGGTGCATCTGGCCGGGGGCCTTTAGCTAAAAATGAACGGAAATGTGTTTCGGTGAGAAAGATCCAGGAATCCTGGGAAAAGGAAGTCTTGTAGGAACGAGGAAAGTAAGCTCGGTTTCCGGACTTTCTCATAGTATGTATCTTGTATGTCAAGTTTAAAGTTTGGTATTTGGGGTGTTTTTAGATTTGTATTTCTTTAATTTAAAAAATTGTGCCAAGTTTGGATCGGGGGTGGTGAAAAGTTGGTTTTTGGGCCGACGGAAAAGGCTTTTGCTAACATGGTGGAATGATGAATGGTGAAATCGGAGGTTCATAGTTCAACTGCCCAATCCCGATGTACAAGGTTATTTTACTTCAGGCCATAAGGTTTGGCCATTGGATTTTTGCAAAAACCAATGGCCAATGACAAATAGGATTCCCAATTGATAAATATCAACGGTGTAATTATACTTTACGCTGATGGCTTTTGGCCTTTGGCAGTTGGCAAAAGCCAATGGCCAACTGTCAACAGCTAATAGCAAACCGACAAAACCATCCGTGTTTTAGTATAAACCGGATGACATAGCCACTGACAACAAATAAACACCCCTTTTTACCCCATAAAGAGGAGATACAATAGTTACTTCGGAAGGTATGCTAGAAAAATCATGGTGATTTTAAAAATCACCATGATTTAGTTGCGATATATCAATTCCAATTGCGGCTATCTATAAAGAAAAAATTCACCATTACCTCACCACCACCTTCTTCACCCCAACCCCATCCTGGCATGTAACCGCTAACAAGTACATGCCCGCCGCCAAGCCTTCAAGGCTTAGGTGTTCCACCGAAGTGTCCATGTTGCCAAGCCACACGGTTTGCCCCGCCAAATCAAGGAGGGTCAGAGCGCTCGGCCCTTGCGTGCCGATTGACTCAATGAAAAGATTTCCATCTGCCGGGTTGGGATACAACTTGAAGTGCGCATCAAAAATAGCCTCGCCCGTGCTGTTGAAATCCTGAAACCCACAGTCCTCGTCGGAGCCGATACAGTAGTCAATGAGATTGACTAAATAGCCAGGCACAGGAAAACTGAAAGGCGATTCGAATGGATGATAAAACGTGCCGATACCTTCTGTCAGCCATATGAAATAGTCGTCAAGATAAAACAGCTTACGGTTCTGACCCCATAGAAATTGTACACTGATGGAATCAACAACGGGATTAAAAGCCCCACTGGGTGCATCGGCAAGACACCCAATCAAGGTATCGCCTTCTCCAAGAGTCAGGTCATAAAGTAGTTCTTCCTGAAATAGACCGCAATCAATGGAAAGCCAAGCGGTGGGGTCGAATGAAATGCCATAGACACGTTCTGCTGCCACATCGTCCCTGAGGGCGCACATAAGTTGTTTTTCACCTACTATATATGGTGGCAAGAGGTCAGCAGGATAGCTGGCTGGGTTGAAAATTTTCCGCTTGTACATTTTTTTATAGGCGGTTCCATTGATTGTGGTGTCACCTTGCACGATAAAGGCATGGTTTACCTGCTCCCCGTCGTAGTTTGCGAAATAAATCCAATGCGCCCCCTCCACCGCCATCGGTTGGTACTGCCCGTAGGCGCTGGAAATCAAAAAGAAGGAAAAGGCAAAAAAGGTAAGGAGCTGTTTCATAAAAGGCATTTTTAAGCGACATATGATGAATGGCGGCCACTGATTTACCCCGCTACCGGACGAGTGCTGATTAGGGCAAAGATACCCTTGCACAAAGTGTTAAGCCTTGCACAAATCACGCTGCCTTTCTGTACTCAATGGCAATTCTGCAAATTGCTATTGGCCGTTGGCCATTAGCTTCTGGCTAAATGCTATCGGTCCAGCTAACGGCTTTTTTCAAATGTATAAAGCCTATTGCAGCACAGTACAATCAGCACGATCTTGTCATTTACATAGACTTGCACTCCGGAATTGCCTCTGGTGCGGAATCAATATGGTTAACTTAATGCCGATGTCAAATTTAGCAGGAAACGTTTACCTCTATACCTTCCTATGGCGCTTTTTGTAAACAAATCCCATCAATGGGTAAATCCCTGACAAAAAAAAGAAAGCATCCTCGGCTCTCCAGTTTTATACTTTCATCTCCCCGGCGGCTGAAGCGCTAGTCTGTGATCTTAAACTTCCCGGCGGCTACCATCTCTTTCTTTTCCCCGTTTTCTATTTTGAAATAATACAAACCCTGCGGAAGCCCCGCCCGTTGGCTCACCTCGTAGCCTGCCTTCCCATCGGGATTGATGGCTACCGTAAAAGGAAGGGTCAGCAGAGGGGTGGCGCCGTCCTTGTTGTTGAAAACCAGCACGTTGAAGCGGAGGGTGCGGCCCGGCGGCCCATGCTGGATGATGCCGGCAAAGCGCAGGTTGGTGCGGCCCGCCTCGTCGAGTGTCCAGCGGTAGGTGGCCTTTGGGCTGAACACTTCTGCCGACAGGCCGCCCGCTTGCCCGGCAGGGTCTGAGAGCAGGGCCTCCAGTTCGCTGTTGGGTAAAAAATTGGCCGGATCGGCCTTGGCAGGGGGCACTGCCTGTTGGGTGGGCGGAGCTGCGGGTTGGCTGGCCGGCCCCTTGTTTTGGCACCCTATGGCAAATGGGGCGATTGACAACAGCCAGGCGCTCGCCAGCACCCCCACGCTATTTTTAAAACGGCATAGCTGGAAATGTTCCTTTTGAAAACAGCCAAGGTATGGCCGCCGGAATTTCCCGCTGAGAAAAGTCTTCATCACGCTCTTTTTAAAAAATGGTTCTTTGACAAATCTTATGGTCATCCGTTAAAACGGCTCAAAGTGATAGCCTATTTTCAACCCATGACTTAAGTCGTGGGTTGAAAATCAAGCGGTTATGCACTAAACCGTTTTAACGGTTTCCTTACTCCACAGAATTTGTCAAAGGACGTAAAAAATTAAAGAAACCAACATTTCCCACACCCGCCTGCCTCATAGATCCTTCCCAAAATACGTCCAAACCTTGCCGGCCACCGCCTTGCTGGCCACTTGCTCCACTTCTTCCCTCGGCGCTTCCCGCAGTTTTTTCACCGAGCCGAAATGCTTGAGCAGCTTTTCGGCGGTCTTTTCGCCCACGCCGGGGATGTCGTGCAGTTCGGTTTTGGTGAAATCTTTCGAGCGCTGGTTGCGGTGGAAGGTGATGGCGAAGCGGTGCGCCTCGTTGCGGGCCTGCTGGATGAGCTTCAGGCTCTCCGATTTTTTGTTGATATAGAGCGGGACGGAGTCGCCGGGGAAGAAAATTTCCTCCAGCCGTTTGGCAATTCCGACAACGGTCACCTGGTTCAGGATGCCGAGTGCCTCGAGGCTCTTGGCGGCAGCACTAAGCTGGCCTTTGCCCCCGTCAATGATGATGAGCTGTGGCAAGGGCTGTGCCTCGCTGAGCAACCGCTTGTAGCGTCGGTACACCACCTCCTCCATCGTGGCGAAGTCGTTCGGGCCTTCCACGGTTTTTACGTTGTAATGCCGGTAGTCGCCCTTGCTCGGTTTGGCATTTTTAAACACCACACAGGACGACACCGGAAAGCTGCCCTGCATATTGGAGTTGTCGAAGCATTCGATATGGAGCGGCACCTCGGCCATGTGCAGGTCGCCCTGCAGGGTGCGGAGGATGCGCTCGGCGGGGGTTTGCTTGACCGTTTTGGTGGCTTCTTCTTTCTTCTTTTGGAGCAAAAAGAACTGCACGTTTTTTTCGGACAGCTCCAGCAGTTTTTTCTTGTCGCCAATTTTCGGGACGGTCAGGCTGACGCCTTCTTCCGCTAGTTCGACCTCGAAGGGCACAATGATTTCTGAAGAGATGCTGCTGAAACGCTCCCTCAATTCGGGGATGGTAAAAGAAAGCAAATCCGTCTCCTCCTCGTCCAGGTTTTTCACCAATTCCTGGGTGTAGGTATTGATGATGGCACCGTTCACCACTTTGATGTAGTTCACATAAGCCAGTTTCTCGTCGCTGGCGATGGAAAAAACATCCACGTCCCGGATGGTCGTGCTGACCACGGTACTCTTCGACTGATAATCCTCGAAAGCGGTCAGTTTCTCTTTTATTTGCTGGGCTTTTTCAAACTCCATATTTTCGGCACGGCGGGCCATCTCATCCTGGAAATGCCTTTTTACCGGACCAAAATTCCCTTTGAGCAGGTTTTTGATCTGCTCGATTTTTTCGTTGTATTCTTCTGCCGACTCCAATTTGACGCAGGGTGCCATGCAGTTCTTTATCTGGTATTCCAGGCACGGCACCTTGATGCTGAACTTGCCTTTTTCAATGGCCTTCTCCGAAAGGTTCAGCGTGCAGGTGCGCAGGGGGAAGAGCGACTTTATCAGTTCCAAAATAATTTTCAACCGCCATTTGGAAGTGTAAGGCCCGAAGTAGGTCGAGCCGTCCCGGAAAACCTTGCGGGTGATGAAGACCCTTGGGAAAGGCTCGTTTTTGATGCAGATATAGTTGTAGCTCTTGCCGTCTTTGAGCATCACGTTGTACGGCGGTTGGAAGCGCTTGATAAGGGTGTTTTCCAAAAGCAGGGCATCCGTCTCGGTGTCCACGATGGTAAACTCGATGCTGCTGGCGTTTTTCACCATCACCCTCGTTTTGTAGGCCATGCCCTTGGTGGTGCCGAAATAGGAGGCGAGGCGGTTTTTCAAACTTTTGGCCTTGCCCACGTAAAGGACTTTCCCCTCGGCATTGAGGAAGCGGTAAACGCCTGGTTCTTGTGGCCATGTAGGGAAGAGTTCTTTATAGTCGTTGTTGGTCATGCGCCAATAATAAGAGGTGAGAAGTGAGAAGTGAGAACCACAACGTTGGACGTTGGATTTTTTTCCAAAAAACAAAAGACGATGGGCAATCGTTTTGCCCATCGCCTTTCATCCACCAGTATTGTGATTGATGTATTAACTGATAAAAGGGAATGAGCAACGAAAAGCGTGTTGTTTCCAAAGCTCCGCCGCCTCTCACCTCTCACTCCTCACCCCTCACTTCTTTTTTACCTGGCGAACTGCACGGCCCTTTTCTCCCGAATCACCGTCACCTTGATCTGGCCGGGGTACTGCATTTCGTCCTGTATTTTTTGTGAAATCATAAAGGCGAGGTCTTCGGCATATTGGTCGCTGACCTTTTCCGACTCCACGATGACGCGCAGGTCGCGGCCGGCCTGCATGGCGAAGGCTTTCTGTACGCCTTCGTGGGCCATGGCCAGTTCTTCCAGTTCGCCGATGCGCTTGAGGTAGCTCTCCAGGATCTCGCGGCGGGCACCCGGACGGGCGCCGGAGATGGCGTCGCAGGCCTGCACCAGCGGGGAGATGATATTGTTCATCTCGATTTCGTCGTGGTGGGCACCGACGGCGTTGCAGATGACGGGGCTTTCGCCATGTTTTTCACAGATCTGCATGCCGAGGATGGCGTGCGAAAGTTCGGTTTCTTCCTCAGCCACCTTGCCGATGTCGTGCAGCAGGCCGGCCCGTTTGGCCACTTTGGCCTGCTTGGGGCTGAGGCCCAGTTCGGCGGCCATGATGCCGCAGAGGTTGGCGGTTTCGATGGAGTGCTTGAGGAGGTTCTGGCCGTAGGAAGAGCGGAAGCGCATCCGCCCGACCATTTTTACCAAATAAGCGTTCAGGCCGTGGATGCCCAGTTCGATGACGGTGCGTTCGCCGATTTCGACGATCTGCTCGTCCAGTTGCTTGCGGGTTTTGGCCACCACTTCCTCGATGCGGGCTGGGTGGATGCGGCCATCGGTCACCAGTTTTTTCAGGGCCAGGCGGGCCACTTCGCGGCGGATGGGGTCGAAGCTGGAAATGACGATGGCTTCGGGCGTGTCGTCCACCACGATTTCGGCGCCGGTAGCGGCTTCGAGGGCCCGGATGTTGCGGCCTTCCCGGCCGATGATCTGGCCTTTCATGTCGTCGCTTTCCAACTGGAACACGGAGACCGTGTTTTCGATGGTGTATTCGGAGGCCATGCGCTGGATGGTCTGGATGATGATCTTTTTGGCCTCCTTGCTGGCTTCCGTCTTGGCCGATGAGATAGATTCCTTCACCAGGGCCATTGCGTCGGCGGCAGTCTTGTGTTTCACCGCTTCGAGCAGTTGCTCTTTTGCCTCGGCTTCTGACAGTTTGGAGATGTTTTCGAGGGCTTTGATGCGCTCTTCGTTGGCAGCCTCCAGTTCTTCTTTTCGGCGGGCCACCACTTTTACCTGCTTGTCCAGGTTTTCCCGCACCACGTTGATTTCTGCCTCCCGGGAGTCCAGATCGCCCACACGGGCGTCGAGTTCTTTTGCCTTGTCTTTCAATTTTTCCTCTTTGGATTGGAGGTCTTTTTCCAAGCCTTTCAGTTCCATTTCCCGTTCTTTCACCTCCACCATCCGGCTCGCTTTTTCCGAGTCGAATTCTGAGCGCAGTTTGTTGAAGCGGTCTTTGGCTTCCTGTATTTTGCGCTGCTTGATGTTCTCGTGCTTCGTTTCGGCATCGCTGAGAATCCGCTGGGCGGTTTCCTGTGCCTTCTTGATTTCCTGATCAGTTTTGGCGTTTATCTCGTCAATTTTCGCCTGTTGCTGTTTTTTCAAAATGGACTGAATGAGAAAATATCCCAACAGTGCTCCGATGACCAGTCCTGCGACCAGTCCGATTCCTATTTCCATGATGTCAAAGGTTAAGATGGTTTGATGGTTGAATGGTTTGATGGTTGAATGGTTTGAAGCCATTTAGCCATTTAGCCATTTAGCCATAACAATTAGGCAGCGGGAAAGGCGTCAAATCAGCGCTTCGTCGAGAAGCGACTGAATGCGGGAGAGATTTTCGGAAAGATCAGGTGGAGAAGCTATTACAGGCTGTGTGGATGCTTTGTGCAAATCAACCGCATAGGCCAGGAGCGCCATGGCAAGGCAATCCTGTTTTTCACGGTTGGGGTAGGTCAACTGGAAGCGGTTCACTTTTTCGTTGACTTCCTTTACGATTTTGCGGATGACAGGCTCGTCATTCGCCTTTATTTTCAAAGGATATGGCCGGCCGGCAATCGTTACCGTCAATTGTTTGCTGTCTTGTTCTTCCATATCCTTTTTTTAAGTAAAAAGCAAAAAGGTTAAAGTAAAAAGTGGGCGATGCTTGCAATTCCAGTGCCTTGCTTTTTCCTTTTGCCTTTGTCCTTTTTCCTTTTCAAACACTTTGCAGCCACGCAATACATTTATCTATTTCACGAATGTATTGGTCAATTTGCTTTCTCAGCTTCTGAGAACTTTCCGGGTCATCCCCCCGCTGCTCGGCCAATGCCTGCTGCGCGTTGGATAATCTTTGTGTCAATTCGCCGATGCGCTCGTTTTGCGCTTCCTGTCCGGCTTTGAGTTTTTTATTTTCTTCCAACAAGGCGGTGTTTTCCTGGCGCAAAGCATCTAACACTTCCACCAGCCGCTGCACTTGTTGTTCTATATGATCGAGTTGTTGGGTCATTTTTTAACGTCGGATGACAGCACCCAGTTTCTGTTCAAAGCTGCCAATCAGTTCTCCCATCACCGTATCCACTTCTTTGTCTTGCAAGGTACGGGTCGGGTCTTCGAAGGTGAAGCCGATGGCGTAGGATTTTTTGCCCTCGCCCAGCTTGCTTTCATCCTCGAATACATCGAACAAAATTATATCTTTCAGGAGTTTCTTACCAACTTTTTTGGCAAGGGCGGCAATGTCGCTAAATTTCACGGATTTTCCAATCACCAGCGCCAAGTCCCTGCGCACGGTAGGGAACTTGTTAAGCTCGGCAAAAGTAATGCTTTGTTTCTTAACTGCCTGCAAGAGCAGATCCCAGTTGAAGTCGGCGTAGAAAACTTCGCTTTTGATGCCCATTTTCTTGCACACCCTGGGCTGCACTTTTCCAAAAACGGCCAGTTCCTGCGGCCCCCGGTGGTACTTCATGCCATAGCAGAAAACTTCGTCCTTTACCACCGTTTCCTGGTAGCCTGTTACGGACAAACGGGCCAGGATGTTCTCCACAAAATTTTTCAAGGTGAAATAATCGGCTGCGGGGCTGCCTGCATTCCGCCAGCTTTCCGCCCAACGCTGCCCTGTAAGGAAAATGGCCAGGTGCTGCGGCTCGTCAAAAACTTTCGTCACGTCCACCCGTCCTCCTCCAGCTTCTTGCCGTCCACCGTCCACCGTCCACCGTCCACCGTGATAAGTTTTCCCGAACTCAAACAGCTTCAGGTCGGACTGCTGCCGGTTTTGGTTGTTGGCTACGGCCTCCAGCCCACTGAACAGCATGGTCGGGCGCATGATGTCCAGTTGTACGTTGGAAGTATTGTTGACCGGCACTATATCCGCCGGTTCCCTGGGCAAAATTTCTTTGTAAAACGTTGATTGCGAGAGCGAAAGGGACATGATTTCATTAAAACCGTTCGCTGCAAGGTAGTCGCCGATGGCATTGCGTACCTGGTTCGGGTCGGGGTATTCGTTGCGCACGATGCTGCTGCGCATCTGGGTCGGCACGGGCACATTGTCGAGGCCATAAACCCGCAGGATTTCCTCCACAATGTCGGCAGGGCGGGTGACGTCGGCCTTGTTGGTCGGCACTGCCACTGTGAAAGTTTCGCCTGTTTCACTCAAAACATCCATGCCGAGGGCCAACAAAATAGCCTTGATTTCTTTGGTTGAAATCCGGGTACCAATCAGGCGGTTCACGTAGTCGTATTTCACTGTAATCGCAGCCGGGCGGATAGGAGTTGGGTAAATATCCACTACCGCTGAGGCGATCTCCCCGCCGGCCAGTTCCACCATCAACATGGCCGCCCGTTTCAAGGCATACACGCAAAGGTTGGGGTCGTGGCCTTTCTCAAAGACCTTGGCGGCTTCGGTGCGCAGGTCGTGGCGGGTGCTGCTGCGGCGGATCCACTTGGCATTGAAATGGGCGCTTTCGAGGAAAATGTTTTTTGTAGAATCCTTCACCCCAGATTTAATTCCCCCGAACACGCCGCCGATACACATGCCTTTCGATTCGCCGTCGCAGATCATCAGATCCTCGGCGCTGAGGCTGCGCTCCCGCTCGTCGAGCGACTGGAATTTCGTGCCTTCCGACAGGGTCTTTACGATGACCTTCCGGCCCGTTATTTCATCCAAATCAAAAGCGTGGAGCGGCTGCCCCAGTTCGTGCAGGATGAAGTTGGTAGCGTCCACGATGTTGTTGATGGGGCGCACGCCGATAGCAAGCAGGCGGTTTTTCAGCCAATCGGGCGATTCCCGGATGGTGACACCCCTGATGGAAACGCCAGCGTAACGGGGGCAGGCTTCTGTGTTTTCCACTACTACATCCAACGGCAGGCTGTGGTTATCAATTTTAAAACCGTCAACGGCAGGCAGCTTGACTTCGCCGCTGTGGCCGTGCTGTATTTTAAGCGCAGCCGACAAATCCCTCGCCACGCCGAGGTGGCAAGTGGCGTCGGAACGGTTGGGCGTCAGGCCGATTTCGTAGATGGTGTCTTTTTCTATGTTGAAATAATCCCTGGCGCTTTGCCCGATGGGCGTATTTTCCGGCAACACCAGGATGCCGCTGTGGTCGGAGCCGATACCGAGTTCGTCCTCGGCGCAGATCATGCCCTGCGATTCTTCGCCCCTGATCTTACCTTTTTTCAGCGTGAGCGGCTCGCCCTGGAGGGGATAGAGCGTGGTGCCGACCGTGGCCACCATCACCTTCTGGCCAGCCGCCACATTGGGCGCACCGCACACGATTTGCAGCAGATCGCTGCTGCCGATGTCCACTTTGGTAAGGCTGAGCTTGTCGGCACCAGGGTGCTTCCAGCATTCTTTTACTTCGCCAACGACCACGCCGGCGAGGCCGCCTTTGATGGTTTCCACTTCTTCCATGCCTTCCACTTCCAGTCCCAGGCTGGTGAGCAGGTTGGAGATTTCTTCAGCTGGAAGGTCTATGTCAATGTATTTTTTGAGCCAGTTGAGCGAAATGGTCATTAGTTGCTATTTTTAAAAGGCGACAAAGATAGGAACGAAAGGCAAAAAGCAATTCTGTATTTCGATACTAAAAGTTACGCTCTTCCTCTCTTTGAGGTGAAATACAGACTTTTAGGTGGAGAGGCCGGGTTATCGAACCCTGCTTTTAGGTGGAGAGGCCGGGTTATCAAACCCGGCGGTTTCGGGTTCCGCCAGCCGGGTTCGATAACCCGGCCTCTCAAAGCGACCCATATTTTAGTGAAACACTCCATTCATTTAAGCCACGAATTGCACGAATTCAATCGAATTCATTCGTTTTAAATTAGTGTAATTAGCGGCTGAACCCAACCCAATATGTAGAATCCGAACGGCGCTAACGAACAAAAGGCTTGTGCCAGGTTGCCCCGGCACAAGCCTTTTGTTTTGCTGCAAATCAACCATCGTTTATCCGATCCAGGCGTTCAGCCTGGCCCGGCGGGATGCAGCCCTCCCGTCAGTTCCCGCTGTCGAAGATGATATTCCCATCCCCGTCGAAGAGCAGCTTGGTGCCATCTTCCAGCCGGACGCCGTAGTAGCCATTGTCAAACTTAAAAGCCTTGGCGATGACAGCGCCCGGATAGGTGGTGCTGATGTAATCCTGGGCGGCCTGTGGCAGGTTGGCAGGGTCAATCAGTTCGCCGTGCGGGTGGTGGGGCCCCTGGGGCGTTCCGTCACATTCTTTGATGAAGGTGCCGTCTGGTTTGAAGAGCAGCACGATGCCGTTCGACAGTTCCACGCCGAATTTTCCGGTCGGTTTCACCACGGCAACGACGATGGTCTCGCCGTTGTAGTTGGCCGTTACATAGTCCGTCACGCCGGCAGGGAGGGTGGCGATGTCAATGGTGTCGCCGACTGCGCAGCCGCCGTTAGGGCCGGGGCCATGACCAGGGCCATGGTGGCCGCCGTGGTGTCCGCCAGGGCCGCCGTGGCCACCGCCGGGTTCGGGCCCGTCGCCACATTCCCGGAAAAACGTGCCGTCCGCCTTGAACAGCAGGATGGCGCCACCGGACAGTTCGACGGCGAAGCCGCCGTTGGGCTTGGCCACTGCTTTCACAATGGTCTCTCCGCTATAGTTGGCCGCAACATAATCGGTAATGCCCTGCGGCAGGGTGGCCACGTCAACGGAATCGCCGTGCATGCAGCGGAAGCCCGGACCTCCCCGGTCTTCGTCGCCACGGCCGAGGCAGTCGCCGTTGTTGCGGAAATAGAGGGCCTGGCCGTCTTCGAGTTCCACCTCATAGCCAGCGCCCTGCACCCGCCAGGCCGCTTCGATCTGGACGGGGGTGAAGGCCATGTCCACATATTGGGGGATGGCAGAAGGGAGTTCGGCCACGGTCACCGATTGCTTGCTGGTGGAGGAAGCGATTTGGGAAATCTCATCCGTAGCGTTGGTAGAAAGGCTGTTGTCTTTTTGGCAGGCAAAAAAGCCGGCCATGATGCCCAGTGCGAGCACCCCAAAAATGAAATTTTTCATAAGTGAAAAAGAATTTATTGGTTAGAAAATCAGAATGAAAAGTTGAAGTATAATGCTGCTATTGAGAAGGGTTTCAGATGCCGGCCCGCTACCTGGCCGACTGGCAACGTTTGGCTTGTTCGATACATTTAATTAGGTTCGGATGGGCCCCGATTGGTTGCACCAAGTTTCAAAAAAGATCAAAAAACATACATCGCCCCTGCATTGACGCCCATCGAAAACTGGGAAGATTTGATGAAGGGGTTGTTATGGGAACTAGTCAGCGAGCCTGAAAGGGCAGGCTCCAATCTCAGTTTCAGGTGTTTGGTCAGGGCCACGTCCATCCCGATGCCGGCGAGGTAGTCGAGCGACAGGGTTTGGAGGTTTTGCGGGGTGCCGCCGGGCTGCTGTTTGCCGTCGAAACGGAGGTTGGGGTTGTCCGACCGGACATCGTTGATGGCGAAGTTGTTGGATTGCAGGAAATTGGCCACCATCCCACCCCTGATGTAAAGGCGGAATGTCCCTTTGCCCAGCTCATAACGGCCATAAAGGGGCACGCTCAGGTATTTCAGGTCTTGCCGGGTGCTGACGCTCAGGTCAATTTCATCATCGTCCGAAAAATCAAAAGTGGTATCGGCCTGTTCTGCCCTGATCTCCACCTCCACCAGTCCGGCAGCAGTGTTGAGGTCGTATAGGAAATCGTGTTCAAAACCATGCTCCCCGCCGCCGTGGCCGCCGCCGTGCGGCCTACGGTCTTTGAACCGGAACTCTGCTTCGTGATTGGCAGTAATGCTCGTCTTGCGGTAGTCCAGGCCGCTGCCGATGTAAAAATGGCGGGAGGCCTGGTATTCTGCCGTAAGGCCGGCGTAAAAGGTAGTGCCCTCGCTCTGGGTGCTTTCGCTGAACACCTTTTTGTCGGGGTGGGGCATGCCGGGCTTGAGCGAGGTGATTTTTTCGCTGGTGGCCATGGGCATCGCATGGACGCCGACCGACAACCTGCCTGGCGTGCGAACAGGCCTGGTCAGGGGTTGCACAGGCACCAGGGAAAAGGCGGGCATAGTGCCTTCGGCCAACAGCAAGGTACTTTTGGAAGGCAGGAGGCCCGGTGCAGGGGCGTTCGCTGTAGCGCCCGCAGGTCCCCTGTTTACATCTTCCTGGTCAGCCGCAAACGCCTGCCCAGGTGTGGGCAGGCTTTGCAGTGATGGTTGTTGAAGTACATTTGTCTGGGCAAGGCCGGATGGCATTTCTATGGTAGGTGGCCGGTTGCCCGTATTGGTATTTTGGGCGGGGCTGGCCGGGGTTTGATATTGGATAATAGGGCTTTCGGGCTTTTTTTGCGATGTATTTTTTTCCCTGGCTGCTTCGTCGTTGCCCTCCAGGTGTTTTTGTTCCAACGCTTGCGGGGCACTGCCGCTATCGTCTGTTTTTTGCAGGCCCAGCGTTTTGTTGTCTTTTTCGAGGCCTTCCAGTTTTTCTTTGTTCTGTTCCAGCTTTTTGCTCAGCGTGTCAATTTTTTTGGTGAAATAAATGTGCTGCCCGATAAGAATGAACGCCACTACCGCAGCCGCCGCAGCCACTCCCAACCAGCGCGAAAAACGGACAGGGGTGGCCGGCGCTGGCGCCAGTCCTCCTTCGATCCTGCCCCACAAGTCGCCGGGCGGGCTTTCCGAATAATCTTCGAAGGAGTTTTTCAGGAACTCCTCCAATTTGTCGTTCTGTAAATTATCTTCCATAGCCTGAATTTGTTATTCGCATTTTGGGCAATTTGCTTTTAGCCACCCATCGCCCCCTATCCTGCCAGATTTTTCTCCAGCATATTTTTCAAATGGGCCTTCGCCCGGTTCAACTGCGATTTGGAAGTGCCCACCGAGATGCCGAGTTCTTCGGCGATTTGCTGGTGGGAGTAGTTTTCCAGCACGTATAAATTGAGCACAGTGCGGAAGCCCAGCGGCATTTTTTGCATGAGCTTGAGCAGTCCTTTGGCGGTTTCTTCCCCCGTTTCAAAGACGGGGTCTTCTTCGCCCAGTTTGTACTCCTGCCCGTCCAGTTCGGTGAAATCCAGCGCCTTCTTACGTTGACGAATTTGCTGGAGCGCCACGTTCACCATGACCCTCCGAATCCACCCTTCAAAACTGCCCTCGCCCCGAAACTGGTGCAAATCCCTGAAAACCTTAATGAAACCTTCCTGCAATAAATCCTCTGCATCTGTGCGAGTCTCGGCATAGCGCAGGCAGACCACAAACATCTTGCCCTTGAAGTGTTCATACATCTCCCGCTGTGCGTTGCGGTCGCCCCGTTTGCAGGCTTCGAGCATTTGTTGCTGTTGCTCCGTCATCTTGATTTTCAGGTCAGTTTTCCATTTAGGTGAGGGAAGGTACAGAAAGGTTGCATTGGGTTGGGTCGATTTGAGAATTACTGCTTACTTAGCCCCGGAATTTTTTTTTAAAAATGTACTTTCTGGGTTGTGATGGTTGAGCGGGTTTATTCTCAACCCTCTCAACCTCTCAACCATCCCAACATCTTCTATCCTACATGATCCTTGGCAAAAAATAAGTTGGAGCTTTGCAAAGAATCTTTTCCATCAACATGAAACTGCCCGGCCTTAATACCACCGCTGCCCTTCTGCTGCTTTGCTGCTTTCAAAACAGCGCATGCTTTGCCCAGCCCGTGTTGGATGCAGCAGCGTTCCGCACCATGTCCGGTGCGGAACGCTTTCAGTTGGTGCAGGGCCTGCCTTTTGGGGAAATGGATTCCGCCGCTTTGACAAAGGTGTTCGCCCCCTTGATGGCCATTGCCAGCGAAAAGAAGGACTATCGTGCCCTCTTTGCCCTGAAATACCATGCTTTCCAATCGAGGAGGGCGCTCAGGCTTACCAGCGCCGAAATCTTTGCCCTCCTTTCCGATATGGGGGAAATAGCGGCAAACCTCGGCTCGGCTGTCGAGAAAACGGTGGCGCACCATTACCTTATTTTTGAAAACTACGACCAGAAAAAGATCCCCCACGAGCAGTTGTACACCGGCATTTTGCAGGAATTCGAACAGATGGAGGCGATAGGTTTTGATAAATTCAGGGACTACAACATCGCCAGGATGCTGTTCCACTTGGGCAGGTTCATGTACCAACTGGAGGACATGGAAAAAGCGCTTCAATACCTGCTGGTGGCAGAGCGCTACATCCAGCCGTCGGGCACGGGGTGGCAAACCTATATCTACGTCCTGAACCACATCCAGAGCATTTACCAACAGCAAAAGGACTACGAAAAGGGGATAGGTTATGCCAAAAAAATCCTGCACTTCGCACAGGCTTTCAAAACGGTCAGCCCCGAAGACCGCATGTCCGTCCGCTCTTGGGAGGGCATTGCGTCCATAGATATTGCCTCGATGCTGGTCGGGCAGCAACAGTTTGCCGAAGGCGAACGCTACGCCAGCAAAGGCTATGCCCTGGTGAGGGCGCCCGACCTCACGGATGACGTCCAGCTTCAAACCGAGTATGACATGCTGCACGTGCTCATCGCCACCAAACTGGAGCTGGGGAAACTGGGGGAAGCGTCAAGCCTCCTGCAACGGATGGACGATATTTACAAAGTGGCCGGCAAGCACGAATACTTTTATTTCAAAAACGCCCACTTCTTCGAGGCTTATGCCAGGTATTTTGAAATGAAGGGCGACTACGCCGCCGCCGTGCGCTACGCCAACCTCGCCAAACCCTTGCAGGACAGCCTCGGCCGCCGCAACGACGCCCGCAAACTGGAAAAGATCAAGCAGCGGCTCGAAGCGGAGAAATATTCGGAGAAACTGCTGTTGGTGGAAAGTGAAAAACAATTGCAGGAATGGCTGCGCAATGCGGCGCTGCTGCTGTTGCTGCTGGTAGGGTTGCTGGCTTTTGTCAATTTCCGCCGCCTGCGCCACAAGCGCCGCATCGCCCTGCTCGAACTCGATGCCGCCAAAAAAGACCTCGCCACTTTCACCCAACACCTCCGGGAAAAATCGGAACTGGCCGAGAACCTCCGGCTCGAAATGGAAAAACTCTCCCGCTCCGGCGAGCGCAGCGATTATTTGGAACAACTCACCCACAGCACCATCCTCACCGACGAAGACTGGACACAGTTCCGGGGCATTTTTGAAAAAGTCCACCCTGATTTTATTGCGGAGCAAAAAACACTGCACCCCGGACTGACCCAAGCCGAACTGCGCTATTTGGTCTTGGAAAAACTGCAACTCTCCACCCACGAAATGGCCAACATGCTGGGCGTCTCCGACGGCACCATCCGGCAGACGAGGATGCGCTTGAAAAGGAAAATCACCGCTTGATCGCCATTTTTCACAATTCCCTATTTTTCAATGGTTTAAAAACCGCATCTGTGATTGTAACGCTTTTGTAACGCCCCATTTCTTGGCTTTTTCTGCCTTTGCCTGCTCCTTTGTGGCAACAAAATTTTTCAACTGACATGGTCAAATCCATTCACCTCATGGCAACGAAAAAAGAGACACCCAACAGGCTGTCTCCTCTGCGCTACTGGCTCGTGTGGGGACTGCTCCTGCTTGCGCTGGCTTACGGCATCCACCGCTACTTCGAGTACCGGAATGCGGAGTTGGACAGGCGCATCGAATTGCTTAATCAATAGGCAGGTCACAAGGAGTGGCTTGTAAAAAAAACCTAACTTTTCACCATTCAAAACAACAATAATTATGGAAGGAATGATTTCTGAAATCCGCCTTTGGGCGGCCAATTTTGAACCAAGAGGCTGGATGTTCTGCAAAGGGCAGATACTGTCCATCGCCCAGAACACCGCCCTTTTCTCCCTGCTCGGCACCACCTACGGCGGCGACGGGCATACCACCTTTGCCCTGCCCGACCTGCGCAGCCGGGTGCCGGTGGGCGAAGGGCAGGGGCCGGGGCTGAGCCAGGTTCACCTTGGCGAGACAAAAGGCTCGGAGCTGACTACCCTGCTCCTCAACAACCTGCCGATGCACAGCCACCAGGTGAAGGTGAGCAACAAATTTGCCGGAGGCGACCACCCTGCCGGACGCTACCTCGGCGCCAGCGCTGCCGACAAGGGTTTTTACGACACCACCTCCGACAACAGCACGATGGCGCCGGACATGATTGCCCCGGCTGGTGGCAGCCAGCCGTTCAACAACCTCCAGCCCTCGCTGGGGCTGAACTTCATCATCTGTGTGCAGGGCTATTTCCCAAGCAGGGCATGAGGAGAGGGGCTTTGACCTGAACATTTTAGCAAAAACAACCCCCGGGGCGGTGGTCATCTAAAATTGAAAGTCGCCGCTCCGGGGGCAAATCAGATAGCCCATTATTTCCCGGAAATTCTTTCTTTTCACAATGATTTCGCTTCGGCAGCGACAAAGAATCAGGCAGTTTTCAAAATAAAAGCTGCGTCAATATTCAAATGTGTATGTAGTCGCCGGGCAAAATCGAGGTTGATTTTCCGCTTTCCTTTCAGCACTTCCGACAGGCGGGAAGGTGAAACGTCGAGCAATACGGCGACATCCTTTTGCTTTAGTTTCATCTGGTACATGCGCAGCGAAATCATTTCCGACAGGGTTTGGGGGGCTGAAACCGGCATCAGCGGGATGCTGTCTTCCCACGATTCCGCCAACAAGGAAAGCTGTTGAAGCTCATCCGCTTCAGCGGGCGAAAGTGCCTGAAAACCGCCGCCCGCCGTGGCTTTTTGAAGGTAGCCTTCGATAATTTGCATGACTTGTTCGTATTCGGTGGCTGTCCTGATTTTTGTAATCATGGCGTCGCTATTAAAATGGTTGAGCAATCAATTTTTATCATACTCGGCATGAGTGCCGATGAACCGCACGAACACCGTGCGCTTGTTGAAAAAAATCATCGCAAAGAGACGGTAATTGTTGCCCCTGATGTTGAAAACGTAGCGGTCGTTGCCGACATAATCCACCGAATTGAAACGCAGTTTCATCTCGGTAAGGTTCGATCAATCAGCCTCTTTGACGGCGGCGTACCATTCGTCGAGTGCAGCCCCTGCATCGGCATGGGCTTTCCCAAACTCGTTCAACTGGGCCTTGCCGATGATGACCATTAGTTCAAAGTTGATTATAAAAAATTCCACTTTTTAGAATTTTTTCCGAACCCAATTTCAATAATAGAATCAAAAACCACCCCGCCCGGCGGCGCACACCCGCCCTGGCTGTGCCATGCCAGGAGCTAACGCTTAATTCACTTTTTAAATGAAAAACTTGCTACACCTTTTCACAGCCTGTCCCGCAATGGCGGGAAAAAATGCCATTGCCGCTTGCTTGGTTGCAGGCATCCTGATTTTGGGGAACGCCAATTTGCTGGCGACCACCTACACCTTCAACGGCTCGACCAATAGCGACTGGGCAACAGCATCCAACTGGAGCACGGGTACTGTCCCGACGAGTTTAGCGAGCGGCGATGCCGTTGTCATCGCCGCCAACTGCTCGATGAACGACGTGAGCATTACTTTCCCTTCGGGAACAAGCCTGACCGTCAACAACGGCATCGCCCTCAGCCCCAGCCTCAACACCTACATCACCATCGCCTCCGGCGCAACTTTGACGGTGCAGGCATCTGGCTCCATCGGCAGTGGGCGCCTCACCAATTCGGGCACATTTGACCTGTACGGCAGCTATACCATTTATTACTACACCAACAGTTCGGGCGGCATACTGAATGTAAAATCGGGCGGCACCTACACCAATCATGACGGCGCTCAAACATTCGCATCAGGTGGCACGGTGAACAACGACGGCACGATGAACTTTGGCGGTGGCAGCAATGCCGGCATCCTCAACAACAATTCGGGCGGCAACATCACGCATTCCGACGGCAACGGAGCGCAACTCAGCAACTCCGGCACCATCAACAATGCAGGTTCCTTCCTCAGCAGGACTTCCAGCACGACGGGAATGTTTAATAATTCCGGTACGCTGACGTCGGCGATTTCCGCCCATTTCACCGTCAGCAACGGCGGCACGCTCACAAATACAGGCATGATTTCCGTTCCGGCAGGAGCCGCTTTCAACGTGAACTCCGGTGGCACTTTGACCAACCAAAATACTTTCAAAGGCGCTGGCACGCTCACCCAAAGCGGCACGTTCACCAACAGCGCCTCCGCCGAAATCGAACCCGGCGCAAGCCCTGGTAAGCTCACCGTCACCGGCGACCTCAACCTCGGCAGCGCCACCTACAACTGCGAAATCAATGGCACGGTGCAAGGCACGAGCTACGATTGGTTAGCCGTCAGCGGCGCAGCCACCCTGACCAATGCCACCCTGACCGTCACCTGGGGATTCACGCCCTCGGCGGGGCAGACTTTTTCGGTTTTGACCTGTGGCAGCCGCACGGGCGAGTTTGCAACAGTCAACATCCCGCCGGTTTCGGGGCTGGTTTTCACGGTCACGCACTCGGCTGGCGGGGTGACGATTTCTGCCAGTTCCGCCCCTGTGACCTACACATTCACTGGCTCCGGCAACTGGAGTTCATCGGGCAACTGGGACGCCAACAGCGTGCCGCCCGCCACCCTGCTGGCGGGCGACGCCATCGTCATCAACGGCAGCGGGACTTGCACCATGGACGGCAACCAAACCATCAATTCCGGCGCAACTTTGACGGTCAATGCCAGCAAAACGCTGACGATTTCCGGCGCATTCACCCTGACCAACCACGGCACGATGACCGTCAACGGCACCTTGAGCAAATCCTCCGGCAGCTCTGTGCTGACCAATTCCGCTACCGGCGGCATCACCGTCGCCAGCGGCGGGGCGCTGAATAATGACAGCGGTTCGTTCAGCAATGCGGGCACTTTTACCACCAACTCAGGCGGCACTTTTGGTAATGGCAGCGGCACGTTCACCAATTCCGGCACGTACAACAATGGCGGCAGCAACTACTCTACCTACGGCGGTTTCAGCAACAGCGGTACCATCACCAACACGGGCACGATGACCGGCAGCCAGTACATCAACATCCAAAATTCCGGCTCGTGGACGAACAGCGCCGGCGGCTCGATGACGATGAACGGTTTTTACAATTCCGGCACGAATGCCTCGCTGACCAACAACGGCACCATGAGCATCGGGCTGAGCAACAGCAAGACTTTCGTGAACAACGCCACTTTCACCGTCAACTATTTAGGTCAAGCCAACAACAGCGGCGCAACGTGGACGAACAGCAGCGGGGCGACTTTCACGGTTGGTGCGGTGCCCTTTTCAAACGCCGGCACATTCCACAACGACGGCACGATGACCTTGAACCAAAATGGCAATACTGGCAGCACCTTCGCCAACAATGGCACTTTCAACTGTGCCGGAACCCTGACCCTCAACTCAGGTTCGGCTACCAATGCCGCCACTAAAAGCATCAGCCTGAGCGGCACCCTGAACCTGAATAGTGCCTTTGCCTTCACCAACAGCGGCACCATCAACGGCGGCGGCACTTTGAACGTAGCAGGCGGCAGCCTGACCAACAACGGAACCATCAGCAACCTCGGCTTGATTGGATTCACCGGAAACGGCACGCTCACCGTCGCCAGCGGCAGCACTTTCAGCACTTCCAACGGCTCGAACACCAACATCACCAGCGGCACCCTCACCGTCAACAGCGGCGCAACGGCGACCATGGGCGGGCAGTTGGACATCTTTTCCGGCGGCACTTTGAACGTCAACGGTGCCATGACGGTGAGCGGTTTTGCGTTCAACAACGCAGGCATCATCAAAGGCACTGGCACCATCACGCCCACGACCGCCCTGAACAATTCCGGCTTCATCCGTCCCGGTGCAAGCCCCGGTACACTCAGCATTTCCGGCGACCTCAACCTCGGCAGCGGCACCTATACCTGCGAGGTGGACGGCACCAGCGCCGGTCAGTTCGACGTGTTGGCGGTGAGTGGCACGGCAACCATCGGCGCTTCGTCCAAGTTGCACTTGATTTTCAGCGTCCCCATCGTCAACGGCACCACTTTCGACGTGCTGACGGCCGGCACGGTGAGTGGCTCGTTTGCCGGCGGCAACATCACCTATGCCAACACGGGCACGGGCAACGTGAACGGTGTGAGCCTGACCTACCCCGGCGGCAACATGGTGCGGGTGACGGCCACCTCGCTGCTGCCCGTCGAGCTGGTGCGTTTCACAGGAAAAGAAGTGGATGGCAAGGCGCTGCTGGAATGGGAGACCGCCAGCGAGCTGAACAACGAAGGCTTTAATGTGGAACGCAGCAGGGACGGGCGTCTTTGGGAAAACATCGGCTTCGTGGCGGGCAACGGCACGACCACAACTGCGCAGTATTATTCTTTTTTGGATGAAAAACCCCTTTCCCCACACGTGGGAGGATGTGAGGGGGGCTGCGTGAATTATTACCGGCTAAAGCAAACGGACTTCGACGGCAATTTTGAATACTCGCCCGTCGTCAGTGCAGATTTGACAAATCTTCAAGATTTGTCAAATCTCAGGTTCTTCCCCAACCCCGCCACGGATGCCGTCACACTCGCACTGAGGACAGACTTTTCCGGCAAAGCGATCCTTACCCTGCACGACCTCACGGGAAGGGTAGTAAAAACACAACAACTTTGGTTGGAAGAGAACACACCCGCCCCGGACATCCGCTTAGTGGGACTGACCGCTGGGCTTTACCTCGCCAAGGTACAGGCCGGCATGCAGCATTGGCAGGCACGATTGCTGGTAAAATGAACAATGTGGCAAACACAGGTACGGATAAGCCGATGAATGTAGCAATCGGGGAGCTTCAACTGCACCATGATTTAAGCGGCCATTTGGTAGCAAAAGTGGAGTGTCAATTAACCGCTCCCAGCCTGTGTTCCGTGCTTTTACTTGACCGGTTGGGAAGGGTGCGGCTGGAAGAAAGACGTGCTTTTGGGGCGGGCATTTCATGGCTAAAACTGCACTTGCCCAAGCTGGAAGCTGGACATTACCATGCTTGGATTGACTTGGGCGGGAAGACCTTCGTCCGTCCTTTGCATATTTAGCAACAGACAGGTATTGGTTGGAAGGAACGCTTGTAACGGGCGGGCATTTTTTGACCATTCATTTTTTGAAAAAAACAATTGCAATTCCTGCCGCTCCACATTTTTGTTGAACCCAGACCCTTTCCCCGCCAGAAGTTTACCACTCAGTCTTGGCATTCCATCCTACCTTGCTACATTTGCCACCCAAACTTTTTGAGTAAACGGATCGTACAGCCGGTTTCCACCGTCCACCGTCCACCGTCAACCATCTAACTATGACCTACGACAACTTCACCATAAAAGCCCAGGATGCCATCCTGAAAGCGCAGCAGATAGCCGCCGGCCTGAGCCAGCAAAACGTGGACTCGGCCCACCTCATAAAAGGCATCCTTGAAACCGATGAACACGTCGCCACCTTTTTGCTCGAAAAAAGCGGCGTGAGCCTCGACGTGCTGCGGCGCCAGAACGAAACGCTCATCCAGCTTACCCCCAAGGTCACCGGCACCGAAAAGCAGTTCCTCACCCCCGAAGCGAACAAGGCCCTGGCCCGTGCCAAAAAGCTGCTGCCCGACTTTGGCGACGAGTACATCAGCATTGAGCTTATCCTGATGGGCATCCTGCAAGGGGAAGACAAAGCGGGCAAGCTGCTGAAAATGCTCGGCGCTTCCGAAGAAACCCTCCGTTCCGCCATCATCGAACTGCGCAAGGGCGAAAAAGTTTCTGACCAAAGCAGCGACGAGCAGTTCAACGCCCTCACCAAGTACGCCGTCAACCTGAACGCCCTTGCTGAGGAAGGCAAGCTCGACCCCATCGTGGGCCGCGACGAAGAGATACGCCGGGTGCTGCACATCGTTTCCCGCAGGAAAAAAAATAACCCCATCCTCGTAGGCGAGGCAGGCGTGGGAAAAACAGCCATCGTGGAGGGCATCGCCTGGCGCATCGTGAAGCACGACGTGCCGGAAAACCTGCGCACCAAGCAGATTTACACGCTCGACATCTCCGCCCTCATCGCCGGGGCGAAGTACAAGGGGGAGTTTGAAGAAAGGCTGAAAGCCGTCATCAAGCAGGTGCAAAACTCCAACGGCGAGATCATTTTGTTCATTGATGAAATACACACCCTCGTCGGTGCCGGCGGCGGCAACGGCGCCATGGACGCCGCCAACATCCTGAAACCCGCCCTCGCCCGCGGCGAGCTGCGCACCATCGGCGCCACTACCCTCGACGAGTACCAGAAGCATTTTGAAAAAGACCAGGCCCTCGTCCGCCGCTTCCAGAAAGTGCTCATCGAAGAGCCCAGCGTGGAGGACACCATCTCCATCCTGCGGGGCATCCAGGAAAAATACGAGGTTTACCATAAAATAGACATCCTCGACGAGGCGCTGGTCGCCGCCGCCGAGCTTTCCCACCGCTACGTGGCCGACCGCCAACTGCCCGACAAGGCCATTGACCTCATTGACGAGGCCGCCGCCAAGCTCCGCCTCGAACTGGACAGCGTGCCCGAGGAAGTGGACGAATGGGACCGCAAGGTGCGCCAGCTTGAAATAGAAAAAGAAGCGCTGAAAAGGGAAAACGCCACCGGAAAAGTGAACGCTATCAACGGCCTCATCGCCAATGCCCGCCAAAAGAGGGACAGCGTGCGGGCGGCCTGGAAAAATGAAAAAGACGGCGTGGACGCCATCCAAAGCATCAAAAAGAAAATCGAGGAACTGGAAATGGCCGCCGAAAAGGCCGAGCGCAACAGCGACCTGGAGGCCGTCGCCAAAATCCGCTACGGCGACTTGCCCAAGGAGCAGCAAGCCCTGAAAGAGGCCGAAGAAAAACTGGCCAAACTGCCCGAAGAAAGCCGTTTCACCAACGAGGAAGTCACCGCCGAGGACATTGCCGGCATCGTGGCCCGCTGGACGGGCATCCCCGTTACCCGCATGATGCAGAGCGAAAAGGAAAAACTGATGCACCTGGAAGGCGAACTCCACCAGCGGCTCATCGGCCAGGAGCAGGCCGTGAAAGCCGTCTCCGACGCCGTGCGCCGCAGCCGGGCCGGCCTGCAGGACGAAAACCGCCCCATCGGCTCCTTCATCTTCCTCGGCCCCACCGGCGTGGGCAAAACGGAACTGGCCAAGGCACTGGCCGAAGTACTCTTTAACGACGAACACGCCATCATCCGCATTGACATGAGCGAGTACCAGGAGCGCCACAACGTGAGCCGCCTCGTGGGCGCCCCGCCAGGCTACATCGGCTACGACGAGGGCGGCCAACTCACGGAGGCGGTGCGGCGCAGGCCCTATTCCATTATTTTATTGGATGAAATCGAAAAGGCCCACCCCGACACCTTCAACATTTTATTGCAGGTGCTGGATGAAGGTCGGCTGACCGACAACAAGGGACGGGTGGCCACTTTTAAAAACGCCATCGTCATCATGACCTCCAACATGGCCGCCGAGAAAATCCTCGAAAACTTCGAGGACCTGGACGCCCTCGGCGAGGAGCACCGCTCCGAAATCATCGCCACCACCCAAAAGGAGGTGATGGACACCCTCAAGGAAAACCTGCGCCCGGAATTCCTCAACCGCATTGACGAGGTGATCGTGTTCCTGCCGCTCACCAGGGACGAAATCAAACAGATACTGCTGTTGCTGCTGCGGAAAACGGAAAAGATGCTGCTGCGCCAGAACCTCGGCCTGGCCATTACCGAAGCAGCGCTCGACTTACTGGCCGACGCCGGCTACGACCCACAGTTCGGGGCGAGGCCGATGAAACGGGCCTTGCAGGACATCCTCATTGACGAGCTGTCCAAGCACGTCATCGGCGGCACCTTTTCGCCCGGCGACACGGTGTATGTGGATGCCGGGAACGAGGAACTAGTTTTTTCCAACCAGCCCGTGGAAGGGACCAAGCCCGTGCAGGATTGGAAGGCGACCATCGCCGGCCCGGCCAAAGAACAGCCCGTCAGAACCGCTGCCAAACGGAACCGGCGGGGCGGCAAAAAAACGGAACGGGAGCAACAAGTAGAGGAACTGGAAAAGGCGACCGCCGATTTAAAAAAGACGGTGGAGGAGGTGAAGGACGGGAAGGGGTAAAGTTTGGGTTTGGGTGTTTGGATGTGGGGTTGTCTTTCTCAACCATTTCACTGCCTGATTCAGCCAGGCGAATTGAGATTGTTCAAAAAACTGTGTCAGTTTCTCACAAGTGATTGATTGTGAGCGTGTGTTTTTTTTTAAACACACTTCCCTGAATAGTCCCGGAGAATTTTTCCAAATGAACCACCAATTTAGTAACGATGAAAAAATAACTTCACCATTTTGATTTTGAAAACCCCAGCAATGGAGGGGTTTTTTAAAAATAATCCCGATTTCACATCGGGATTATTTTTCCTTCGGTCCTAACAAAAACACAAAAACACACAAACACAAAAACACAATTCCAATTTGTTGTTTGGCTTACACTTGCCCAAAATATGCCCGGCTTCCCCAAAAGCTTTCTTTACAAAATAAGACCCGGCAATAGAATTTGCTACTTTTGCCAAAACGTGACAACCCCGGCCAATCCCCCCTTTACCAATTGAACAATTCGGAGCAAAAGCTGCTTTGATCCTGCACACGGAGAACCGAAATCATTCCTATAATCTTTTAACAAAACTATCTTAACATGAGGAATTTTTTACTACTTATCACTTTTTTAATGGTTGTAACCATGGCCTCTGCTCAGACTGCCGTGGTCGTCAACTCGCCCGCCAGCATTGCCGGAGCTAAAGCTTTTGATGAAGCCGGCACTGGTTTCAGCACAGTAGCCTTGTCTAGCGGCACCTGGACAGCCGATGCCATTTTTGTTGACAATGGGACAGCAACTCCTACTATTGGATGCGTTTCTCTTATAAACGGCAGTGAACTGGCTGGCAAGATTGCCTTGATTGACAGGGGCTCCTGTAATTTCAGTGAGAAAGTATCTCTCGCAGAAAATGCCGGTGCCATAGCCGCCATCGTGTTCAACAATTTGCCTGGCGACGGCACTTTTGCCATGGGCCTGACAGCTCCCGTCGTTAACATTCCTGCCGTCATGCTTTCCTTTGAAGACGGCCAGGCAATCCGTGCTGAATTGGCAAATGGCCCGGTTAACATCACCATGGGCGCCATCGTATTTGACAACAATGTCAGCGTGGACATCACCAGGATACTGAACCCGCTCTTTGGAACCGTGCCCAAATATGCTGTGGGCAATGGTCAGTTCGAAGTGCCTACAGGTGCCTCCGTGCTCAACCGTGGCCTGAACGATGCCGAAAACGTCGTGGTGCAGGCTTCTATAGATCACAACGGCAGCCAGGTCTATTCCGAAGAAGGCACTGTAGAGGTAATCGTGACCGGCGACACTTCCGACCTAGAAATCCTTCCCGCTTACGAGCCACCAGCAGAAACCGGCTACTATGACCTCACCTACGATGTGACCTATGACACGCCGGACGAATCTTCTTTCGATAATAGTGTGTCAACCAGCTTCTATATCAGCGAGAATACCTTCTGCAAAGGCCGGTGGGACGAGGCCAATAACCGCCCCGAAGTTACCATTGGATATACCCGTGATGGTGGTGGAAACGTAATGTTCATGTCCGGATTCCACATGACCAATGCCACAGGGGCAGTTCTGGACAGTGCTACCTTTTACGTGAGCACCACCCTGGATAGCTTTGGCCTGCTATCGGCTGGTTCTTTTGTATCAGTGTATGCTTTTCTTTGGGAAGATTTGAATCAGGACAGCATGTTCAGCAGCGATGAATTCACCACAGTTGCCTTTAATACGGTGGACTTGGATCCATCATTGGATAGGCAATGGGTCACAGTTAATTTGCTTGATTTCATCTCATTCAATGGTCCCTACACCTTTGACCAGGATGAGGTGAACCTGATCATCGCCCCCCGGTTTGAAGGCACAGAAACGGTGTTCTTTGGATTTGATGAGGGCATTGACCAGACCCAACGAAATGACAATAACTTGTTTACTTCTGATTTGGATATTCCTTATCTCCAAACTAATACCTGGGATCCTGACTCAGGTGCCCCCGGTTCTTTTGGTGTTTTCAACAATGGAATGGGTGGAACTACGATGGGTTCTGTCGCTACTGCCGTTCATATCACCCCGGCCGGTGCCAATGCCGTCCAGGAGCCGCTGCTGGAAGACGTATCCGTGAACATCTTCCCGAATCCGGCCACCAACCGCTTCACGGCCGAGGTAGCCCTGCCGGGCGTCAGCAAGTACCTGGAATACAGCATCCGGGATGCTTCCGGCCGCCAGTTGTTCCGGGCCAAAAAGGACAACGTACAGAACGACAAGGTCGAGTTCAACATCTCCGCTTTGCCAACCGGCCAGTACTTTTTGATGGTGCGCACGGAGAATGGGGTGGCTACTTATCCTGTTTCGGTGCAGCGTTAAGTTGCTTTAGCAGGGTTTCAAATTTACACGTGGAACTGGTTGCTTATTGATAAACAAAACCGGCCCTTTCTTTTTAGACAGGGCCGGTTTTGTTTTTTTCCCGACAAGCCCAATGCGCCGTTTTGCATAATTTTCCCGAAAAACTATTTGGATTTACTATTTTTACCCAACATCTCGGTTTTAACTAAAGTCTTTAACAAAAATTGAATTAGTATGAAAAAAACGTTTACTACCCTTGTAATGCTTGGAATTGTTGTGTCTGTGGCAACAGCACAAATAAATTCCGGATCACCAGTTCCGATTGATTTCCTGATCAATTCGCCCTCCGACATTGTAGGAAAATACACCTATGGCACCCAGGCAACAGATTGGGGCCCACAATTGACCCAAACGGTTACCGGCGATTTAATTTGGGCTTATGACATAGATGGGGACAGCCTCTGTAACCATGAAATCGTGACAGACCTTACTGGAAAAATGGCTCTCATTCGCAGGGGGGCTGAAAGCGACACCGTGTCTGGTTTTTTTAGCAGGAAAGTCTGGCAGGCCCAGCAAAAAGGAGCTATTGGGGCCATTATTTGCAACCATTACGATGATGTTGACGATACCGACGGGAATTTGGTGCGGGGCATGGCAGCAGCGAATGAGGCTCCCTGGGATTCTCTGGCAGCAGAAGTCACCATTCCAGCCATTTTCATTTCCAGGAATACGGCCGAAAAGATACAAGCTGCCTACGATGCCGGCAGCACGGTCAATGTCTCGTTTGCAGCCAGGGCGTTTGCAAATCCACTGCATGCCTATTCTTATCACACGCCCCAAAGTGCGATTGTCCCCTTAAAAGATATGGGGATCAGGTTTATCAACCTGTTGGCAGATACATTGCCGGAATTAACGCTTACCTTGGAAATTACGGATCCTGCCAATCAAAAAACTACTATCAATGAAACGGTGACAAACATCCCTGGCTATGGGGTTTATAACCACACGTTTTCAGATCCTTATTTGCCACAAGCTATCGGGGAATACAGGTTAAAATATACCAACTCGGAAACGCCCGATTCATTTGAGCGCAAGTTCGTCATCACAGATTACACCTTTGCCCAGGATGATAATGTCATCACACCGAATACCAACGGCACCATAGAGCCTTCAGAGGATAATTTTGTAAACGTTTATGAGTTTAACTACGATATCGGCAATTTTTACCGGACAGGGAGCCAGGGGTTGACTGCCACCCATGTGACCTTTCTTTTGGGCAATCCGGACGAAATTTATACCGGGGAAGTAGGAACCGGGTTGTTTAAAATCAGGATTTATAATGCAGATCCAGATGGCAATGGCTCCGTACCCGATGGGCATTTTCCTACCCTCAATGCACTGGATGAAAACGGCGGCACAGTATCGGCAATTGGCTTTACAGATTACGCTTTAGGCCCTGAAGTGCAACCTTTTGACTTAATAACATTGGAACTAAATGCACCCGTGACTTTGCAGCCCAACGGTATATACTTGGCAATGGTCCGGTATAATGGGCAAGAAGGAGCGAATGTCATTCCTCCTAAATATGGGGTTGGAAAATTGGATGATGAGGTGGCCGGCGGTTTAAATACTGCCATATTTGTGGACAGCTTCCGCACCGAAGGCTGGGATGGCCCTGTTGCTATTGTCCGCATGCACCTCGACGGCTTCTCCGGCGTGGACGAAAAGCCGCTGGACAACAGCAAAATCTCCCTGTCGCCCAACCCGGCTTCCACTTTCGTCAACCTGAACCTCTCGCTCGACCAGCCCGCCAGGGAAGTAACCGTCAGGATACTCGACTTCAATGGCAGGCTCGTGAGCACCCGCCAGTTTGAAAATATACAGAACGAC
The DNA here is from genome assembly GCA_020636005.1 of Lewinellaceae bacterium. Lineage (GTDB taxonomy): Bacteria > Bacteroidota > Bacteroidia > Chitinophagales > Saprospiraceae > UBA6168. The sequence goes on along the minus strand of JACJYR010000001.1, from coordinate 1,499,010 downwards.
GTCCTGCCCTTCGATGTGGGCGATCTGGCCGTCGGCACCTACTTTATGTCGGTCAGTACGCCGGAGGGCTACCGGTCGAAGATGTTCCAGGTGCTGCGGTGATGTTTATTTAACAAGCCCAAACTTGAAGAATGCGAAGCGGGCAGGCGGATTTGGTTCCGCCTGCCCGCTGTTGTTTTCCGGAAGAGGATAGATTTAAGATTTAAGATTACATGATTTCAGGTTCTTGATTGGGGGGAGCCCCGGCGGCCCGCCCCTTGAAGTACTGGTAGGCTGAAAAATTGGCCATGAGCAGCAGGTAGCCATAGGCGGCATCGTCCACAGGGATGGAAACGATGCGCAGGCCGAAAAACTCGTCGGGATTGTAAACGACCACGGGGTTTTCGGTGAAGCCGCCCGTCAGCAGGCCGTTCACCAGCAGAAAGGGAAGGAAGGAAAAGAGATAGGCCAGGTAAAAGTATCCCCGGCTTTGGTTTTTCACGAACAGGAAATGGTAGAGGTTGAAAAAGCCGCAGAGCAGGAAGCTGGTACTGGTATAGATGTGCTCCCATTTCAAAAGGCCGACCCCGAAAAAAAGGAACATCAGGGCCAGGGTGATGCCCTTTTCCGATTTGGCGAAAATGTCCTTTTTGAAATAGAAAAGCACCGATTCATAAATAAATACACAGGAGAAAGGCACCATGATAAAGAACATCCACTCCTCCCAGGGGAGGCCCAGCAGGCGCAGGCCCGTCAGGTAAGTATCATTGAAGCCCCACACGCCGAGGCGGGTGAAGTAGGCGTCCCAGGCGATGAAGGCCGCCGTGATGGCGAGGTTGCCGGGCAGCAGGTATTTCCACTTTTTGTAAAACCGGAGGCGCCATTCGAAGCTGTTGGTCAGCGGGAAGGAAATGGTGAATAGCAGGATGTAGAGATACAGGTAGTGCGTTTCCAGGAAGCCCCACTGCGCCACCTTTTTTACTTCGTACACCAGGTAGTCCGGTTCGACGTGGTTGGTGGCCCAGAGGATGGCAACGGTGGCCATTGCCGACAGCAGGACGGCTGCTTTTCCGATAGCGGGTTTTGTCAAAAGGGAAGGTATTGGCTGAGTAAACAAGGATATCAGGAAATTAGGAATTGGGAAACTAAGGAAAGGACACTGTAAACTAGGAAACCTGATTTTTTTTGATTTAAGATATAAGATATAAGAATTCAGATTTTAGATTTTCCCGGCACGCTGTTTTGTTAAATCGTAAATCAACTATCTATAAATCGCAAATTCAATTTGAAAACGCAGTTTCATGCCAGTAAATCTTACTTCTAATTTCTTATATCTTAAATCAAAAAAATCAAGAAAACTTAGCTACCTATGTATCAAGTCCTTGATTATCAATTTCCCAATTTCCCAATTTCCAATAAAGTCCAATATTGAAGGGAGCAGAAACAAGCGGCTGGTTGGTCAGGCCACTTTTTTCTCCCACTGGCTGCGCTTTTTGAAGAACTTCTGGTTCACCACCAGCAGGCCGAACGACTCGCAGTCCTCCTTGGTCTGCCGGGCATGGTGCGCACCGTGTGCCCGCAGGATGGCCCGGGAGTATTTGTTGTCCAACTGCCGGAACCATTCGAAACGCTGGTGGATATAGACATCGTGGATAAGGAAGTATATGGCCCCGTAGATGGTAATGCCCAATCCGACAAAGAACAGCCAGGTATGGGAGGTGAAAGAGCCGGCCAGGATAGCCCCCGCCCCCGGCGTGGCAAACACGAGGAAAAACAGGTCGTTTTTTTCAAAAAACTTGCCTTCCTTGAAATGTGGTTTGTGGTGGTCTTCGTGCCAGCTCCACAACAGGCCGTGCATGACATACTTGTGGGTGAACCATGCCACGAACTCCATGCCGCAGATAGCAGCGACGGTGATGAGGATATAGGTGAAAGTCGTCATTGTAAAGGATCGAAAGAAAACAAAGTGGCCATTTTATTTTTAGAAAAACCTTTTCTCGCAGGGATTTCCAAAAGTAAAATCGACAAGTTAAGCAGGCAGGCTAAATTTTTCGACACGATTGGTGCTGTTTGAAATCGAAGATTCACGTCAGTAAATTATTGGGCTTTCGCCATTTACAACAGTTGACAACAAAGTCAAACCAATTTCAAACGCTGTCGAACCATTTCAAACTGCTACTTAGTATTCACTCGTTACAAAATGGTTGAAAATAGGCTGGTGAAATGCACCTTTTCATCAAACCAGGTTCAATCTCATCCGCAGGGCAGAACTGAACAGCAGGTAGATTTTCTTACCGTCGTGTACCCGGATGCGCTGCTCCCTCACCTTTGATGCAGCCGTGCGGCGGATTTTTTTGAACAAATTCAAGTAGTAAACATAGGCGAGGTACACGCCAAAACGTGCCCCTTCGGGCAATTGTTTGATGCCTAAGAGCGCATCATCGAAGTCTTTTTTAATCTCCAGTTCGATCCGCTCCTTGTCCTCGGCGGTAAAGTTATTAAAATCCACGCCGGGAAAATACACCCGTCCCCGGTCGTCGTAGTCGCTTTTCAGGTCCCGCAGGAAGTTAATCTTCTGGAAGGCGGCGCCGAGGCTTTGTGCCGGGGCTTTCAGGTGCCCGAACATTTCCCGGTCGTTTTCACAGAAAACCCGCAGGCACATCAGTCCTACCACCTCGGCCGAGCCGTAAATGTATTTGTCATACATGTCCTGGCCATATACCGAGTGGTGCAGGTCCATCTCCATGCTGTCGAGGAAGGCGTCGATCAATTCCCGTTCGATGCCGTATTGGTTGACCACCTCCTGGAATGCGTTCAGCACAGGGTTGAGGCTGATACCCTCCTCGATGGCCAGATAGGTTTCCTGGCGGAAGCGTTCCAGCAGTTCGGCCTTGGGGTAGCCGTGAAACGTGTCCACTATCTCATCGGCAAAACGGACATACCCGTACACGGCGTAGATGGGCGCACGGAATTTTTTGTGGAACACCCTGATGCCCAGGGAAAAGGAAGTGCTGTACCGGTTGGTGATAAGCCGGCAACACTCGTGGCAGGTTGTGTTATACAGTTCGAGCATAAGATTTTTCAACGTGAAGGTTGAACGGCGAAAGATAAACAATGGCACTCGGCAGGTTCATCTTTTATCGTTCATACTTATAAAGTCAGCAACGACCTGCCCCGAAATCAGCGATGGCGGTACGCCGGGCCCGGGAGCGGTCAGTTGGCCTGTGTAAAACAGGTTCTTGACTTTGTTGCTTTTAATTTTTGGTTTCAAAAACGCTGTTTGCAGCAGGGTGTTGGCCAGTCCGTAAGCATTCCCCTTGAAGGCATGGTAGTCGGACTCGAAATCGCGGTGTGCAAAGGAACGCTTGTAAACGACATGACTGCGCACCTCCTGGCCGGTCAGCGCTTCGAGCCTTTCCATCACCACCTCGTAATATTTTTCCCGCATGGGTTCAGCGTCCTGCAAGCCGGGTGCAAGGGGTATCAGCACGAACAGGTTTTCGCAGCCCGCCGGCGCCACCGAAGCATCGGTGACGGATGGAGCACAGACATAAAACAGCGGTTCGCTCGGCCAGTCGGGTTTTTCGTAAATCTCAATGGCGTGCTGGCGGAAATCCTTGTCGAAGAAAAGGTTGTGGTGCTGCAGGTTGTCCAGCTTTTTATCAATGCCCAGGTAGAACAACAAGGAAGATGGTGCCATCACCCTTTTGTCCCAATATTTTTCGGAGTACTGCCGGTTCTCCTTGTTCAGCAACTGCTGCTCCACATGATGGTAGTCGGCACTGCCTACCACGACGTCCGCTGCGAATTCGCCCCGCTGCGTCACCACTTTGGTGGCATGGCCGTTGGGCACGTATATCTGTTTGACTTCCTGATCCAACTCAATCCTTACACCCAGTTCTTCGGCCAGTGCAACCATGCCTTCTATGATCCGGGTCATGCCGCCCATGGGATACCAGGTGCCGAGCGCCATGTCGGCATAGTTCATCATGCTGTAAAGGGCCGGCGTTTTTTCAGGTGTAGCGCCCAGGAATAGGACGGGGAATTCGAGGAGTTGGATCAACTTTTCGTTCCTGAAAAGCTTGCGTACGTGCGAGGACAACGACTGGAACATCTGCAGCCGGAATAAGCTGGCCACGATGCGCACATCGGCAAACTCCCAAAAGGAAAGGCTCGGCTTGCGCACGAATTCTTTCATGCCCACTTCATACTTGTACTGGGCCTCGGCCAGGAATTTTGTCAGGTTTTTACTGCTGCCCGGCTCGTAGCGCTCGAACATACGGCCCAGTTCTTCCAGGCCCGCCGGCACGTCCATAGTATCGTCCTTCCCAAAAAAAACACGGTAGGAAGGATCCAGCCGCTGGAGGTCGTAGTAGTCGGTTGCTTTTTTGCCAAAGCGGGAAAAATAATCCTCAAAGACATCCGGCATCCAGTACCAGCTTGGCCCCATATCAAAGGTGAAACCTTGGGCTTCGAACTTTCTCGCCCTGCCACCGGGCCGGTCGTTTTTCTCCAGAACAGTGACCTGGTAGCCCTGCTGCGCCAGGCAACTGGCAACCGACAGGCCTGAAAAACCGGAACCTATGACGATGACTTTTTTGGACACAGAAAAAGGTTTGAAAAAGGAATTACGCAGGCTGGCAACATATCTTAACCAACCTTAATTTTTTTTTTGGTTAGAAACAGGGCTTAAACAGGGATCACTTTCTTTTGTTTAACTTTTATTGGTGAAAAGTTTGAACAAAACGTCATCCTTAACAGGAAAATCCATCCCGGAAATCGTCAAAGATAAAACAACTTTAGATTTGCCCGTTTTTAGGAACAAAGACCCCGTATTCCTTTTATAGAATGACCTATAAAAATCCTTTTCGCAATAACAAAACAAGAGAAGCCGAGGACCTGGGCTTTGGCAACCGAATCACCGGCGAGCGGGCCCGCTTGCTCAATAAGGACGGCAAATTCAACGTCCGCAAAGAGGGCAGGAAATCGTGGGCACCCTATCAGGATTTGGTAGAAATGACCTGGGGCCGGTTTTTCCTGGTCGTGGTGGCCTACTTTGTCGGCACGAACGGCCTGTTTTCGCTGGTATTGATGCCTTATGGCATGGAATGCATGAACGGCGCCAAATCCGGGCCTTTTTGGGAGGAGTTCGCCCAGGGCTTTTTCTTCAGCGTACAAACCTTTACTTCCGTCGGCTATGGCGCCATCAGCCCTGCCTGCCTGTCCACCAACCTGATCGCCTCCTTGATAGCACTCACTGGCCTGATGTCGTTTGCCCTGGCCACCGGGCTTTTCTTTTCCCGTTTCTCCAAGCCCAAATCGCAAATATTGTTCAGCAAAGTCGCCATCATAGCCCCTTATAAAGACGGGCTGACCAGCTTCCAGTTCCGCATTGCCAACCGCCGGGACAACCAGATTATCAACCTGGAGGCAAAGATTACCATGTCGTGGGTGGAACACAACCGGGACGGCTCGAAAACACGCCGTTTTGCCCGCCTGCCCCTCGAACTGGACAAAGTGGTCATGCTGCCGCTCAACTGGACGATCGTCCACCCCATTGACGAAGAAAGCCCGCTCTATGGCAAGACGGGGAAAGATTTGGAAAAAATGAACATTGAAGTCATCGTCCTCATCGAAGGCTTCGACGAGACGTTCAACCAAAATGTACACGCCAACAGCTCCTACACCGATGAGGAGGTCTTGTGCAACGTTCGCTTCAAGCCGATGTACTTTCCAGGCGACGATGGCAAGACCATCCTTCGACTGGATGCTATTGATGAAACAACGGAAGCCTGAGCGGTTGCAGGAAAAGAGTTTTGTGTAAATGAGAAGCGGTTGCCCCAAAAGTCAATTGGCGGCGACAGCTACCGAATGAACCCTTGAAGGGTGGGGTGTTGCTGAAATATTGCCCGCATACATTCAGCGCTTTTCATAGGGGCAGCGCCCCGGTAATCTTTCCATACAGCCTCTTCCAGCGCCTCTCGCTCCTCATGCCTTCCTAATCTACCAGGTGGCGCTCGATATCGTCACCCGATGACGGTTCGGCATTCAACCTGGTGACATCGGCAAAGGCGGCGTATATCATGCACATGCCTGCCGGCAGCGAGGCCAGGATACCGATGCAAAGCAGGATCGCCCCCGCCAACATTATCAGGCCTGTCACCAAAAGAAAAGCAAAGATGATAAACCAGTGCTTGGTGATCAGTTTGCGGCTGGATTCCAGGGCTTCCCAAAAAGTCAGGTTGTGGAACACGACGAACATGTAGGCCCAGTAGTAAGCGATGCCGAGGTAGATCGCAGGCAGTAACAGCAGGAAAGCCCATCCGGGCATTTGGGGAAGGTCACCTATTTCTGTTTTCATCTGCATGGCATCCATGTACCACTCAAAAAGCCCGGAGCCTGCTACCGCTAGAAAAAAGGGAATGATGGACGCTATAATGATAACTGTCATGACAAGGGAAGTCAGGGCAAGCTGTCCAATGTAGTCAAAACCCCTGAAGAAGTCGCCGAATTCAGCCGTTTCCCCCCTGTCGAGCTTGTGGGCCACCAGGAAGAAGCCCACGGTAAGGGCCGGGCTGATGAAAAACTGTACGGCAACAGGCCCGATGAATGGGATGAATTGAACCACCATGACAATGGCAAGATAAACCAGGGTGTATAAGATGAAGCCTCCCAGGTTTTTTTGCAGCAGGTCGAACCCACGGCTGATGTATTCGCCAAATTTAAAATCATAGCCTTCCTGGATGATTGCTTCGATACGTGCTTTTGGGTCTCCGTTCATAATTGTTGATTTTAAAATCAAAGGAAAAATAAAATGCCTCCCGAAGCCAGTTTGGGATTCTTTTTTGAAAAACCTTCCCTACAGGCTCCCAGAAGTAATCCCGAAATAGCTCCGGGAGGCAAGTCATAGTGAAAAATAATTGGCTAAATGTAGGCAGGGAAGGCAGTATTTCAAAATGAAATATAACGAGCAACCCATTTTCCCAAATCAATAAACGGCAAAGCTGACCCAGGCTGCAAGTTTGTCGGGCCGATTGATGCGAATAAAATAAACACCTGGCACGGCAGGTACTTCAATCGGCAGGAGGTTTTCGCCTGCGTTTACAGCCAACCCGGCCTTGCCCCATTGCTCTCCTTTGCTGGTAAAAACCGTCAGGCCGATCCTTTCGGCGGTATCAGATTCTATCGTCAGATACCCGATGCCACCTGCTTTTACAGGGTTTGGTGAAAACTGAACACCGGTAGTTGCACTTGAGCCGGGGCTTACCGCTACCATCAGGTCGTTGACCAGGTAGCCAAAAACATGGGTGCAGCCGGCCCCATCTGAAATGGTGACGATGTAGTCGCCGGGTGGCACGTTTTGCACGGATTGGGTCGTTGCGCCATTGCTCCAGGAAAAGGCAAAGGGCGGGATGCTGCCGGCAATGCTGTTGATGATCACGGCCCCGTTGGAAGCATTGGCGTTGCTGGCATTGACGATGGAAACACTGGGGGTGATTTTATTCGGGTTCTGCACCTCAAAAGTGGAGGAAGCGGTGCACCCCACGGCATCGGTCACCGTCACGGTGTAAGCGCCAACGAACAGGCCAGCAATGTCCTCACTGGTTTTGCCATTGCTCCAGAGAAAAGTAAAGGGCGGGGCGCCATCTGCCACTTGCAGGTCTATGGCGCCATCTACGTTGGTGGGACACGACATATCTGACACCGAGCCGCCCAGGGCAATTGGGCCGGTAGGGGCTACGGCAAATTCAAATACATTCGGGCAGTTGCCGGAGGCATCCGAAACTGTTACCCTGTAAATTCCGCCTGGCAGATTGGCGAGGTCTTCGGTCACTGCCCCGTTGCTCCAATGAAATGCCAAAGGAGGTACCCCGCCTGCCACAGCGAGGTCAATGGAGCCGACCGCCTGCCCGCTGCAGCCGGCAGGCACTACGGTACCGGTCGCCGTCAGTTGCGAATTGTTTTCAACCAGGAGGTGGCCGTTGGTAAAAGAGGGCACATCGTGGCTGAGGTTTTGGAAAACGATCAACGCAGGTATCGTGGCATCGGTGAATGACAGGGGCGTTTCATCGGAATCGTTTCCAGTGACCAAGAACTTTAGCTGGCAAATAGAGGTGCCGTCGGGCAAAGTACTTCCGCCGTTGCCAGGGTTGAACCAGGCAAAGGCCAACTTGCCGCCCCCCGCAGCATTGGCACCAATGCTTTGACCGGTAAAGCCGCCCAGGCTGAAGTTTTGCGGGGCCAGAAATTCCATCACTGCCGCATCCCATTGCAGGGTAAACTGAAAACCCCTGATCCCTGTGAACTCCTGTACTTTCAACTCAAAAACCACGGTGTCGCCAGGGTTGCAGGTTGTCAAATTTGACAATAAGAAACGGGGATCCAGCATGGGTGGGCTACCGTTGAAGCCATCTGCCACGTCGCCGGTTTTGATACCAACAAAATCCTGGCCCAGCAAGGTATCCGTCAGGAAGGGTACCTGGATGGACTCGGGGAAGGTTTCTGCAAAGGGGTTGCCGGGGTTTTGGAAGGGATAGGCTGTTGGCACAAACCGCCAGGATTGGTTATTGGGGAAGGCAGGCAGGTTGCCCAGCAAAACGTCGCGCACCTGGTTGAGGTCGTTCGTGGTCAGGGCGTTATTATTGTCGGCGTTGGCAGCAATGAAGGTGTAGGGGCTGCTGAAAAGCTCCAGCCCCATCAGGTGGCGGGAGATGTAGATCAGGTCGATCACGCTGATGCCTTCCGCCGGGTTGGTATTTTTTGTAGGCAAAATGGTATAGCCTGCCCCGGTGATCAGGGTTGGGCAAATGTAAACACCATTGGCATCGGTAAAACCCACGCTCGACGTGGCGGCTTCTACTTTTACATCCTTTACAGGAGCGCCGTTGGCCCGGTTTATATGGCCGGAAACGGAAACAGGCGGATCCTGTTGAAAAATAAGGAAACCGGCTCCACCACCGTTATCGAGGGTGTTGACGGTGTATTCGGAATAAGGATTGCCGTTCAGCGTCCCGTTTACCCAATCAGGAGCAGGTCCCGGCACCATGTCGTAAAGTGTGAAGATGGCATTGGTAGGCTGGGTAATGGTGGAAAGTGGGAAAAGATCGCCGCCATTGCTGAGGGTAAACATGAGCAGATCCTCCGGCCCGTCCACAAAAAAGCCGAAGTCGTCCACGCTGGCCGCAATGTCCGACACATCTTCCTGCTGGAAATAAAAACGGATGCCAACTGGCGCAAGGTCGGGGTTGGCCCCTTTCACCTGCCAGTAGCGGTTGGCCACCATCCAGACATCATTGTCAATATAATCTGCACCGGAAAGGTTGAACCCCCCGCTGCCGTAGCCGCTGAGCGTACCGGCCTCCACCACTAGGCCATTGCCCAGGCTGCCGATGTCCTGGCCATTTTTCTTGATGGAAAGCAGCAACAGGTTGCTTACGCTATTGTAGTAGTGCGTCCATCCGGCGGCATCGGTGCATTCCATATCTGCTGAAAATACCTGGCCGGGAGCATGGACGACCTGCAGGGTGTTGATGATGCTGCACTGGGCCCAGGGCTTTTGGAACAGGACAAAAACCAGTGCAATACTAAGTGCGAGAATTCTCATGAGTACAGTTTTTCTAAATCAATAATGGGGTCTCTTTCGCCAAAGTGACAAATATTGAGCCTATGCCTTTGAGAAGGGTTTGCCCGCGCCGAACCTCCGGCGTTTGATAGCCCTGATAAATGTGATGTCCTTTAGAAAAGATTAGGTTCCAGGATAGGATACCGTGAAGCTTGATTGGAAAAAAAGGAACTGCAAATATAACACAGGATTTTCGGTTTTTTAAAAACCAGCCTTACTTTGGCGGCGGGCAGTTTATAAATCAACAACGTTGACCATCGCATTATACATACAGCAATTCACCCAACAGGTACAATCGCAGACATGGCTGGACTGGTCTGTCACCGTTACAGCGTTGGTCTATGTTTTCCTGGCAGCCCGGGAAAAGGTAGCTTGCTGGGTGTGGGGCGCCATCAGTTGTTCCCTGTGGGCCTATGCCGATTTTACGGCCTACAACCTCTGGGTGGACGGCATTTTACAGTTGTTCTATGTGGGAATGAGCCTTTGGGGGCTGTACGCCTGGCGCTATGGCAATCAGGAAAGCAAACCACTGGCCATCCATGTTTTGCCCTTCAAGTACCATGTGGGGATATTTTTCCTGGGAGCTTTGCTGACCGTTGCGTTAGGATTTATCTTTAAGCAATATACGCCCACCTCCTACCCTTATCCCGATTCGTTTATTACCTCCTTCTCCATTCTGGCTACCGTGCTGACGGTGCGCAAGGTATTGGAAAACTGGCTTTACTGGATCGTGCTGGACACGTTGGCCGTTTTCCTCTTTGCCGCCAAAGATGCCATTTTGGTAGCGATGGTGATGGTCATCTATTCCATTGTGGCCATTTTTGGGTACCTCCAGTGGCGGAGAAAGTGGCGCACCGTGCAGGATTAGGTTTGTTGCACGATTTAAAGTTTGGCACAAGGAGCCAGGCTTTGTAAACTACATAATCCTGGCAGCTTTACTTTTCCGATTTGACGGTCCGTTTCCAAAGCTCCTTTCCATTTGAATCATAAATGCGGATAGCCATGCTGCGCTCCAGGCGCGGCCCGGAGAATTCCAGGATGGCGAAATTCCTTTCGGCTACCAGGGTGCCTTCTTCCCGCAGCATGTTCCTTTCGTCGGTGGTATGCACGCCCGAGGTAAGGGGCGAAACGGTCAGGTCATACACCGTGTTGCCGACGTTGTTTACCAGTTTGCTGAGTTCAGTGTGGTGGCGGTCGCCCGTCAGGAATACCACATTCTTGATACCTTCTTCCTCTATCCTTTTCAACAAAAAAGAGCGCTCGGCGGGGTTGAGGTTCACATAGGTTTCATTGCCTGCAAAGGTGGTAAGTACCTGCCCGCCAATCGCCACGATCTTGAACGGTGCCGTGCTGGCGGCGAGGGCGCCGATAAGCCATTCCGACTGTTCTTTGCCGAGCAGCCGGTGCTCGCCGGTTTTCTGGTTGTTCGGTGTACGGAAGTACCGGTCATCCAGCAGGAAAAAATCAACATCCGCCCATTGGAAATAACTGGTGATACCGCCCTGTCCAGGAAGGCCATAAGCAGGGTTTGCCCAGAACAGTTTAAAAACTTCTGTGGCCAATTCTTTGTGGATAAAAGTGCCGTCGCTGTCGTTGGGGCCGTAGTCGTGGTCGTCCCAGATGGCATAGTGATGCGTGGAGGCAAGCAGGGCCTGCATCTCCGGCAGGGAGCGGGTATGGGTGTAGCGGTGCAGGAAACCTGTCCGGGTAAACCAGTCCACCTCCCGCAGGTAGGTGTTGTCGCCCAGCCAGAGCATCAGATCCGGCCGTTTTTGGTGGATGGAGGTAAAGATTTGATAACCATCGCCGTAGGGTTTGCCGGGGCGGTCGTATTCAGGCTCGTTGACGTATGCACAACTGCCGACCGCCAGTTTGAACGGCGGCGGATCGGTGCGCCATTGCCAGAGGGTTTGCGTTTGGAAAACAGTGGGGTAGTCCAGTGGGACGGGCTGGTTGTTGATGAGCAGTTCGTAGCCGTATCGGTGGCCGGGCTGCACCTCATCGGCGACGAGGTGGGCGGTGTATCCTTCAGCCTTTTCAGTGGTTTTGACGTTGGTCAAAAACCGCTTCGGGGGATCGTCTTCGGGCCAATAGGCGATTTGAACCTGTGCTGTGCTTTTCGTTTGTACCCAAAGCATCACCTCCATCATATCGGAATAGCCAAGCATAGGGCCCGACTGGAGGAGGGATTTCTGTGAAAAACTGGTGGTGGAGAGGGCTATCCAAAATAGATAAAACAGTCTTCTTCTTAATCTTTTCATAAAGTTGGGTTTTGTAATCGGGCGAAGCTATAAAGCTGACCGGTTTTGGAAAGGGTAAAGGGTGATGAATTTTTAATATTTATCGTCCTTTGACAAAAACTATGAAAATGACCGGCGGGATTAGCGGGTCACTTGAAGTGCCCCGCTAATTTGAAAGAACTTACGGGGGCACTTCAAGTGACCCCGTAAGGCCTCCACAGGATTTATCAAAGTACCATATTTATAAAGAAAAAGCCCCGCTCCAATGGAACGGGGCTCAAATTATTCATCTTAAACTATTCTCTCACAATTTGAACAGACGTGAGGGGTGAGAAAGTGAGAGGAGAGGCCTTCTGGCACATCCTCTTTTTCCCAGAACATTTCCCGTCTCACTACTATTTGGCCACCACCAGCCGACGGGTAACCGTGCCGCTGGCAGCGCGCATTTGCACCATATAAACACCCGGTGCGAGGGTGGCCGTGTCAATCGTTTTTTGTTGCGTCCCTTTCTCCATGATGGCAATTGACACCAGCTTGCCCGTGGCATCCGTTAGACGGATCTCCAGATCGGCAGGCAATGTTGATTCCAAGCCAACCTGTACCCATGCAGTAGCGGGGTTTGGCAGCATGGTCAGGCCACCAGCCCAGGCCGGCTCTACCGTACCGCTCGTATTGTCAACCACAATAGTTTGGCTGGCAATTTCGCAACCATTGGCATCCGTCACGGCCGCCGTGTACTGTCCGGCCAGCAGGTTGGATACATCTTCGGTGCTGGCGAACGGCTGTCCGTTGCGGGTCCAGGCATAGCTGTATGGTGGCGTGCCGCCCGTAACCGTAATTTTGATCGCCCCAACACCCGTATTATTTACATCAGGCGTGATTTGATCAACGGCGAGGCTCAAGGGCATGGGTTGAACCAGGGTAGTAGAAAAGGACTGGAAGCAGCCGGTAGCACCCGTAACCGTGGCATTGATAGCGCCTGCGCACAAGCCCGTGGCCACGGGGCCTGTTTGGCCGTCGCTCCATAGGATCGTGAAAGGTGGCAACCCGCCTGTTACAGTGAGTGTAATGGAGCCATCGCAGGTGTTGGCACAGGAGATGTCCGTTGCATCGGCACTGATGTCGGCAGCGCTCGACAGGGTGACGGTGAAGCTGCAAGTGCCCGCATTGCCCGCCGCGTCGGTGTAGCTGAAGGCTTGGGTCGTGCTGCCAAATGGGAAGGTAGAGCCGGATGGCAGCCCGCTCGTCTGTATCAGGTTGCCCGGTACCACCGTGCAGTTATCGTTCACCTGCGGCAATGCAAACATGACCGTGGAATTGCAGAAACCTGCCAAAATATTGGCCGGGCAGGTCAATGTAGGCGAGGTGTTGTCTATAACTGTCACCGTGGCCGTTGCGCTGTTTTCATTGCCATTGCCATCTGTAGCGGTCGCAGTGACGGTGTTTGCTCCCAAATCCCCGCAATCGAAGCTGCTTTGGGAGAGTGTCCAGGCCACGATGCCGCAATTGTCCGTACTTCCGTTGTCCAAACCATTTGCGGCGAGGGTTGCAGTGCCGTTTGCCCCCAGGGCCAGTTGGATGTTTTGCAAAACAAGTACAGGCATTTCATCGTCAAGGGCCGGCACGTCAACTTCCAGTACCTTTTCGCAACCATTGGCATCGGTGGCCGAAACTGAGTAGGTGCCAGCAGGAACGTTGGCGATAGAGGCAGACTGGCCGCCATTCGACCATTCAAAGCTGTAGGATGGGGTGCCGCCGGTGACGTCAACAGCAGCAGCGCCGGCCAAATCGTCCGGGCAGGTTGGTGACACCACGTCCTGGACTGACAGTTCCAGGGGCGCAGGTTCTGTAATTTCGACCTGGATATTGGAAACACATCCGCCATCGTCCGTGATCGTACCGGTGTAAGATCCGGCGCAGAGGTCACTTACGAAGGTGCTTGTTGCACCGTTGCTCCAATTTACTGTGTAGGGAGACAGGCCACCGGTAAGTGTCAGGAGGATAGTGCCGTCACAGTTGCCTGCACAGCTTACATTGGTTGATAAAGCGTTAGCTTCAAAACCCTCTACAACAACGATTTCAAAGGTACATTCGGCGGTGACGCCTGACGGGTCGGTATAGACAAAGGTCTGCGTCGTAACGCCGAGCGGAAAGGTTAAACCAGGGGAAAGGCCTGCAGTTTGTTGCAGCATTGTAGGGTCAAAGGCGCAGTTGTCCACCAATTGCGGAAGGTCAAACCCAATTTCGGCGGCACAGTCGCTGGCGGAAATATCAGCAGGGCAAAGGAGCACGGGGGCCTGGTCATCTGTAATGGTCACAGTGGCCGTCCCCGTGCTTTGGTTCCCATTCAAATCTATGGCAGTGACCGTCACTGTTTGGTCACCTGTTTGAGTGCAATCAAAAGAATCGGGTTCGACCGACCAGGAGGCAATGCCGCAATTGTCGGTGCTGCCGGCGTCCAGTTGGACTGCCGTCAGGCTGACGACGCCGTTGGAATCCAAAACCAAAATAAGGTCTTGCAAAACGAGGGTCGGGGGCTCGCTGTCGGTGATAATGATGTTTGCAGTGTAAAACGCTGTGCATCCATCGCCATCGGTAACGGAAAGTTCGTATTGGCCCGCTTCTAGGCTGTGGGCCAGGGCAGAATTGCTGCCATTGGACCAGGCAAACTGATAAGGCTGGGCACCACCTGTCACACCCACCGCTACCGAACCATCGGCATCGCCAGGACAAAGCACATCTTCGTGGAATATTTCATGAATAGAAATCTGGGTGGGTTCGTTGATTAAAATGGTTTGGACGTTGGTGCAATTGGTGCTGTCGGAAACGGTAACGGTGTAAATGCCAGCGGTCAGGCCAGCTGCTGTAGCCAGTGTATCCCCGTTTGACCAAATGAAAGCAACGGGCTGTATTTCATTTTCCAAAATAATAGTGGCTGTTCCATCATCCAGGCCAAAGCAGGAGGCATTAGAACCTGTGATCGAGCTGTTCAGGACGCAGTTGAACTCGTTCACGTTGGCACTGGCGATGGCAGTGCAGCCGTTAGCATCCATTGCTGTTACCGTGTAAACCCCAGGGGCAAGGCCTGTGATGACAGGTGTAATACCACTGTTGCTCCAACTGTATGTATAGGGAGCGGTGCCACCTGTTGGCAATGCGGTCGCCGTACCATCGTTCACCCCAAACAGGCTTTGGCCTGTCCCGATAGCCTCTACTGTCAACGGGTCGGGTTGGCCGATGGAAACAGTGGTTTCAGCAGAACAACCATACCCATCGGTAGCAGTAACGGAATAGGTGCCGATGATCAAGCCTGTGGCAGTAGCTGATGTGCTGCCGCTCGTCCAGGCGTATTGGAAGTTGCCATCGCCACCGGTGGCGACGACCGTTGCAGTGCCGGTAGCGGTGCCGAAACAAGTTGCATCCGATGATGTGGCAGTTACGCCAACAGGGTCATTCTCCGTAACAATGGCCAAATCAGAAGCAGTGCACCCATTGATGGAATTTGAGGCGGTCAAAGTATAGGTACCTGCCGCATCGACAGTCGGAGAAAGGGTCGTTTCACCATTCACAATATTGCCATTCAGCGTAGTCCACAGGTAAGAAAATTCGGTTCCCTGGGAAGCTGTGCCGTTCAACAGCCCGCTGGTTAAATTGCAATGGAAGACCAGGCCCGGCCCGGCATCAACTGTGGGGGAAATGGTATCCATACCCACCAGGATGCTGTCCAGGGCAATGCAGCCAAAGGCTGTATCTATAGCCAAAACGGAATACCATCCGCCTGATGTGACCACCGGGTTTTGCGCTGTGGAAGTAAATCCATTGTCACCGGCCCAGGACCATACAATAGTGTTGACATTGGATTCAACGGTGAGTTGAACCTCTGTAATGGCACAAGTGATAATGCCACTGGCAGTGACTGTTAAAACCGGGTCTGTCCCCAGCTTGGTGACGGTTGCGGTGGCAAAGCCGGTGCAACTGGTCAGGGTGTCGGTTACTGCCAGGGTGTAGTCGCCTGCCACGTTTACAGTTGGATTTTGTGCTGTCGAAACAAAGCCATTCGGCCCTGTCCATTCAAAGGTTACATCGGTTGTATCGAACAATCCAATCAACTGTATTTCGCCCTCAAAACAATCAAATGATCCGCCAATGGCGTTCACGAAGGGGAGTGGGAAATTGCCAGTGACGATTACTTCATCAGTTGCAATACAACCATTCAAGGTGTCGGCAACTGTCAACGTATAGGTGCCGACCGCATCAATTTCGGGAGAAAGGGTCTCCCCGCCCATGACAATATTCCCATCGGTTGTTGTCCAGATGTAGGTGTATTCGGTGCCCAGGGAAGAGCCGGATCCGTTGAGCAGGGTGCTCGGCATGGCACAAGTGAGTTCAACAAGGGCACCGGCATCCGCTATTGGGGCCACCGTGTCGGCACTTACCGTGGCTGTTTCGATGGCAAAACAGCCTGTAATGGTGTCGGTCAAAATTAAGGAATAGGCGCCCGGCTCGCCCACCACGGGCTGGTCTTCGTTGGAACTAAAGCCATTAGGTCCAGCCCATTCATAGTTTGCATTACTGGATGATGTGGTAGCCGTTAATTGCACAGTGGTGATGGCGCAGGAAATAGTGCCGCCTGTCAGTGTGAGCGCCGGGGCGGCGGAGAGGTCCAGCACTTCGGCCTCAAACTGCCCGGAACAGGTTGTGATAGTATCGGTCAGCGTGAAAACGTAAAGGCCCGCTGCATTGACGGATGGGTTTAGTTCGTCTGAGGAAAAGCCATTAGGGCCAGCCCAGTTGAAAATCAAACCGGCCGTGTCGGCTGTTGCTTCCAGCGACACTGCTGTTGCCAAACAGGTGAGTTCGCCGCCTGAAACGGTGGCAACTGGCGGGTCGTTCGTTCCTGAAACGGTGACCGAGTCGGTGGCGGCACAGCCATTGTCCAGATTGGTTACAGTTAAAATATAGCTGCCAGCGTGGTTAACTAGCGGGGCCGCCGTATCGTCCCCGGACAGGATGTTGCCACCATTTTCAGCCGACCATTGATAGGACAGGGAAGTACCGCTGCTGCCACTGCCGCTCAGGGAAAGTTCGGAATTGGTACAAGCAGCCAAAGTATCCGTGCCAGCATCCGCAGTTGGCGCAATGGTGTCCAATGTTACATCCACCGAAGCGGTAGCGGAGCATCCGTTCAGGGTGTCCGTTACTTCCAGTATGTAGGTGCCGGCGACATTGGCAGATGTGACCAGCGTATCGGTAGCAGTCAGGAATTCACCGCCATTACTGGCTGACCACTGAAAGGTAAAAGTACCCGAAGAAGCGGAAGAACCTTCACCGTTCAAAATCGCAATAGGGTGGGTACAGATGATGTCCCCATCGGAGAAGAGTGAAACGAGTGGAAAATCGGGCTGCAGTGAAATTGACAAAACCGCTGTACATCCATTTCCGTCGGTGGCAGTTACTTCATAATCGCCGGGGGGCAGGTCTTGAACCAAGGTTGTTGTATCGCCTGTGCCCCATAAATAGGAGTAATCAGGGGTTCCGCCGCTTGCTTCAATTTCCAGTTCGCCGTTCAGGCCATTGCAGGTGGGGGCGACCAGGGAAAGTACACTGAGGGAAAGTTCGCTTGGGCCGCCGACCTTTATGCTGTCGAGGCTTGCCTGAAAGCCGCTCGAATCGGTGACCACTACGCTGTAAAAACCGGCAGGTAATCCAGCCAGATTTTGCGTGGTGTCGCCGGTGTTCCAGAGGAAGGAAAACGGTTCGTCGCCTTGTACTGAAAGGGAAATAGCCCCATCCTGATTGCCGAAGCAGGAAACTTCGGTGGAATTGTCCACGCTGACCAATAGCGTGTCCAAAACGGAAGGACTTGTGTTGAATGCAGCTAACTGCAGTTCCAAAAGGGCAAAAAAGAGGAAGAGTAAACTGGGTCTTTTCATAAATGTAAAAGGTTTTTGAACAAAGTGAATGGGAAAAAATATCAATGTATAAAAGTGGCGAAGGCCCCTTTCGTTCATTTCAAAAAAAGAAATGCCCCGCTCGTTTGCGGGGCAATGCCCTGATATATGCCGAACAAATTTGTAAACTTATTTCGTGGTTGGTAAACGGGAAAAATTTCTTTCAAAGGTGTAATGTAAATATGGTTGAAAGTACTTGTTGCCAGGTTGATCCTTAAGATTGAGTATGGGCGGGAACCGGCCTTTGGTTCGCCGGCACGGATGATAGACAACCGTTTAATGCTCATGGGACTAATTCTCATCGGACGATAACTGGGACTATGGAACCAACATTAAAGCTGGGAATTTGTAAATGAAAGGGAGTTTTGGGGGGAGGCTTTCACTCCGATTCCCGTTTGGACAGTATGTGCTGCCCATTTTGAAAACCAGTGTGAAAACCTCTTCAATAAATCGGCAATGGGAAATCAACTTACAGAAATTCATTAACAAAAACTAATCGGAATTGGCTGGTTGAAGTTAAACTAACATCTCATGGGGCAAAGATGGGGTCGCTCCATTTAAACGTCTATTAAAACAGAATTAAAAGAAAATTAAAAGAACGGCAGTGGGCATGGGGCAAATGGCTACAGTGCATTCTTTGTATTTATTGGTATGACGACCTTGAAAGTGCTGCCTTTCTTCAATTTTGAATTTACGCTGATGGTACCGCTGTGCAATTCGATAATGCGCTTGCAAAGCGACAGCCCGATACCGTGACCCTTTACCAGGTGTTGGGCATTGGCCGCCCGGTAGAAGGGGGAGAAGATTTTCCTGAGTTCATCAGGCGGGATGCCGGCCCCTTTGTCACGGAAAGATATTTCGATGTGTTTTCCTTTGGACGCCAGGGATATGTAAACAGTTTTCTCTTCTGAAAACTTACAGGCGTTGTCCATAAAGTTGGTAAACGCAGTGTTCAGCAATTGCTCGTTACCCTGTATAGTGAGCGATTCTTCATCTTCCGGCAGGTTGTCATAATCGAATTGAAAATGGTAATGTGGTTTTTGTTTGGCGAGTTCTTCCTGCGAGGAAAACAAGACTTCGTCTAATCTGATTGAATTGAAGTGGAGTTTTTGGCCGTCAATGCCCGACTGGGCCAGTGTCAACAAGCCATTGGTAAGTTCGGTAAATGAGTTGGTATCTTCGAGCAGGGAGCTTAACACCTGGTGATATTCTTCCGTAGTACGGTCTTTTTCAAGTGCTACCTGCAATTGGCTGCGCATGACTGCCAAAGGGGTGCGGAGTTCATGGGAAGCATTGGACACAAAGTTTTTTTGCATTTCAAATGCTGTCTCCAAGCGGCGGAGCATCTTGTTGAAATTCATGGCCAACCGGGCGATTTCGTCCGTTTTGTTCCCTTCGTCTATCCTTTGTTCCAGGCTGCCCGCCGTGATTTTGGAGACCTGTTCGTTCATTTTGGCCAGGGGCACCAGCGCCTGTCGGGCAAAAAGGCGGCCTGCCAGCACGATGATGCCGATCCCCACTATCAGGCCGGAAATCAATACAGTGCCAAGGTTCCTCAATTTGTTGCGGCCGTAGCGATCGTAGGCCGTGGCAATCACGACGATTTCGTTTTTATTGGCTTCCCCATAAAGAATCCCAACCTGCTCAAAGTCGCCACTGGCAAGCCGTATGTTTTTTGCCTGCCTGATTTTCTGAAGAAGTTCCGGGGGATACTTTATTTCATTCACATCTACACTGCTGTAGTCGAGTTCATTGTCTTTATTGAAAACAACTATTTCTTCAAGCGGCAAACCAGGCACAGAGTTCCTTTCGATGATGCGGAGCAGGTCTTTATCAACCTCTTCTACAGTTACCAATAACCTGGCTGTCGTCACAGCCCTGCTTTCGAGGCGATCATAAAACTCTTCTTTTCGGTAGGAGGCGGAAAACATGTAAGTAACTGCTGAAAAAAGCACAAGGATGGAAGCAACGATGACAGTAAAACGGAGGGTCAGCTTAGCCTGGATGTTCATGGCGGCCTATAGTTGTCAGAGTTCTTTTAAAAAATAGCCCATGCCCGGTTTGGTATGGATGAGTTTCACTTCGAAGCTTTTATCAATTTTTTTTCTGAGAAAGTTGATATAAACGTCAACTACGTTGGTCCCGGTATCGAAATTCAGATCCCATACATTCTCGCTGATTTCGGCCCGGCTGGTCACCCGCCCTTTGCGGCGCAACAAATATTCCAGCAGGGCGAATTCCTTGGCGGTCAGGGAAATAGGCTGGCCCTGGCGGGTTACCGTCTTATCATCTGTATTTAACTCAAGATCGGCAATTCTCAATATGACATCATCTATTGGATCCCCGCTACCAGCCGTGCTCCTTTTTAAAAATACCTTCACGCGGGCCAGCAACTCCCTGAATTCAAATGGTTTCACGATGTAGTCGTCTGCCCCGGCATCAAAACCGGATATTTTATTATCGATAGACTGCATGGCCGTGAGCATGATGATGGGAACGGAGGGGTCTTTCACCCTTACGTTCCTGCACACCTCGTAGCCGCTGACATGAGGGAGGTTGACATCGAGCAGGATCAAATCATATTTCTTGCTGCCGGCCAAAAAACTTCCAACGGCACCGTCGGGGGCCAGATCTACCTCGAACCCGTTTTCTTCAAGGCCCTGCTTGACCGAAGCAGCGACTTTGGGTTCATCTTCAACATATAATATGGCGGGTATTTTCATATCGTTATTTTGCAACAAAAAAATTATTTTACCGGGAACCGGGAATTATGCACGACCAACCCTTATTGGCCTATCAGTTCTATAAATGTCCCATCCGGATCCTGTATAAGTATAAATTGCCTGCCGTCCTTTAAGACTACCGGCGTACTTCCCAACAATGGAATGTTGTTTTGCCGGATGCGCTCCAGGATTGGCTGGATGGCCTTAACGAACAGCGTGACGTATTGGACGCCCGTATCATCCTGAATATGAAGCTGTTTTGGATGAGTTGCCCCTTTTCCGAAACTGAGCAGTTTCCACTCGGCGGCGTCGGGGCTGTCCACTAATTTGAGCACGGTAACCTCGAAGGGCACCCCATCCGAAAGGCCCGAACGGTTGCCAAAGTCCTCGTCAATTTTGAACCCTCCAGTCTTTTGCATACCCAGCACCCGGGTGTAAAAGTCAAGCGATTTTTCCAGATCGCTTACGACGACACCAACGGATATAGCCCCTTTTTCATATTCACTTTCAGCGGCCCCGGTTGTTGCTTTCACTATTCTGTTTTCCGCCACCGGTTGCCCTTGGCAGCTTGCAGCCAGGAGGTAGAAGAAAAGGATCAGGCTGTAAATCTTCATAATGTCACTTAATCTTAAGGTGTTGAAAAAATAGTTGCGATGTGATGACATCCTCCACCCGGACGAGGGAGGCTTTGTAAACAAGAGGCCCTTTTAGCAACTTCAGCCACCAACCATACTATAGAATCATTTCAAATCCGGTATATGGTTGAAGTACCCTTGGAATAGCGATCCCTTCTTCTTTTTGATTATTTTCCAACAAAGAGGCTACGATGCGGGCCAGTGCCAGGGCACTGCCGTTTAAGGTATGCGCCAACCTGTTTTTGTTGCCATCCTTGAACCGGACTTTGAGGCGGTTGCTTTGGTAGGTTTCAAAATTTGAGACAGAGCTTACCTCCAGCCACCGTCCTTGGGCAGCAGACCAAACTTCAAAGTCGAAAGTAAGTGCGGAGGTAAAGCCCATGTCGCCGCCGCAAAGGCGCAGGATGCGGTAGGGTAATTCAAGTTTATCCAGCAAGCCGGCTACATGGGCCAGCATTTCCTCCAGCCTTTCATAGGAAGTGTCGGGGTGGGCGATTTGTACGATTTCCACTTTATCGAACTGGTGAACCCTGTTAAGCCCTCTCACATGGGCACCATAGGAACCAGCCTCCCGGCGGAAACAGGGTGTATAGCCAGTAAGCTTTATCGGAAAGTCTTTTTCGTCCACTATAACGTCCCTGTAAATATTGGTCACGGGCACCTCGGCGGTGGGTATCAGGTAAAGATCGTCTTTTTCAACATAATACATCTGTCCCTCTTTGTCAGGCAGTTGGCCCGTAGCCTTGGCCGTATCGTGGTTGACCATTAGCGGCGGCTGTATTTCCTCATAACCAGCCTTTGCCGCTTCGTCCAGGAAGAAGTTGATGAGGGCCCTCTCCAGTTTGGCACCCTTGCCCCGGTACACCGGAAAGCCTGCCCCGGTCAGTTTTACGCCGAGCTCAAGGTCAAAAAGGTTGTATTTTTTGGCGAGTTCCCAATGCGGCAGTGCCCCTGCGGGAAGCATCGGCATCGGCTTCTCCCATGCACGGTACACCTCGTTGTCCTCGCTACTTTTCCCCGCAGGCACCGACTCATGGGGTATATTCGGAACGGTGAGGAGGAGTTCTTCCAGTTTTGCAATGGCCTCGTTCATGTCCAGTTCGAGGAGCTTTGCCCGCTCCTTCAGTTCGGAAACAGTAACTTTCAGGGATTCCGCATCGGCCACTTTTCCCTGCTTATAAAGGGCGCCTATTTCAGCGGCAAGCTTCTTTGATTCGGCAAGGTTGTTGTCCAGTTCTACCTGTGCGTTTTTCCTCTTATTGTCAATATCCAGTATCTCATCTACCACCTTTAGGTTTTCATCAGTGAAATTCCTGATTCTAAGTCCCCGAACTACCCGTTCTTTGTCTGATCTGATAAGGCTTATTTCCAGCATGTTATAAAATTGGGTTAATCTGAAAAGATGAGCCGCCGGCCCATATATAGTACAGTGCGGTTGAACAAGGGTGCCCAGACAGTTGTTTAAGAGCAAATTCTGCAGGGTACATGCCCCCGGGAGATTTGCCAAAAAAAACTCAGCTTTGGTTCTTCGTAATGGTAAATTGTAAAATCAGGTAAATCGTAAACGACCACCAATCAATTTTTTACGAACAAAAATTCACCCTTTTTAAAAACTTTTGGCAAAGGTAGTATTTGAAAATTGAAAGTAAAATGTATTTTTGCGCCCACAACGTTGATCATGCCAATCAGTGTGGGTCTGAACAAGCTCAACAAGATTTTTCAGAACCATAACTCCTTCATCTTTTCCCACTTTTTTAGTTACCTTCAATGCAGTGTAAGAAACCGAGAGGAGTTGGGGTATAGGGTCAAGTGCCTTTACGTTTGACGGTAGCTATCGGCGAGTTGTTTTAAAGCCCATTGAAATAGACCAGCCCCCTGAGAACGTCTGGAGACGCCACCCTTGACAACGGAGGTTCAAATTACCGAATTAATTTCATCCCTTAGTTTTCAATAATTTTTAGGAAATTTTAGTGGTTTTTCAGCTTTTTCTCTTGGAAATCCAGACTTCCTGAAAATTCTTAAGTCATCAAACCTGGTTCGACACCTTGTCCTAATCAACTTAATTACTCATTGATCACACACTAACCAGTTTAGTAAAACTCATCTTTTCACATCATGTACGACATTTTGCAATTGAATGACATGCTCGTTCCCGAATTGCGGGAAATAGCAGAGCGCTTGGGCGTTAATGGATTCCGGCGATTGGCCAAACAAGATTTGATATATAAAATCCTGGATCAGCAAGCGGTTTCAAACAAGAAAAATGAATCCGCCAATGGGTCTGTGGAAGAAAAAAGCACCTCGCCCAGAAGACAAGATCCCCCCGCCAACCCTCCACAGGAACGCCAATCCGACAGGAGGAGCTTCAGGCCCGAACCTGAACCCTCCTCAGAACGAAGGTCGTTCAGGCCAGATGGCGAAAACGCCGGACGGCGCGAACGCATCTCTGGCAACGACCGTAACAGGGATTGGGATCGTGGCAGATCCAACCAGCCTTCCCGCCCTTCTCAAGGCCCACCCAGAAACGTCCGTTTGGACCCTATTGAAGTCGAGGAAGATTTTGACGACGAAATCGTTGAAAACGATGAAATGGAGATCCAGCCAGAGAAGGCCCCCATCGGCAGGAGCGCCAGCTCTGTTGACATCATCGTGGATGCCCCTGTACCCGACGATGTTGATTTCGAACCCAGATCAAACGAGAAATTCGATATAGAACTGGATGGTATCATCGAGGGGGAAGGCATCCTGGAAATGATGCCCGATGGCTATGGTTTCCTGCGATCAGCCGATTACAACTATCTTACCTCGCCCGATGATATATATGTATCCCCCTCACAGATCAAACTGTTTGGCTTGAGGACAGGCGATACCGTAAAAGGCGCCATCCGGCCACCAAAGGAAGGCGAAAAGTACTTCGCACTGCTCCGGGTATCGAAAATTAACGGCCTCGACCCCAAAGATATTCGCGACCGGGTGCCGTTTGATTACCTGACGCCGCTTTTCCCGAATGAAAAATTTAACCTTTGCATCTCCCCGACAGGAAGGGATTTCAGCACGAGGACGATCGACCTGTTCACTCCTATCGGAAAAGGCCAAAGGGGGCTTATCGTTGCCCAACCCAAAACTGGTAAAACATTCCTGTTGAAAGATGTGGCCAACGCTATCGCCAAAAACCACCCGGACTGTTACATCATCGTACTGTTGGTGGACGAGCGCCCAGAGGAGGTGACGGACTTCAAACGAAGCGTCAATGCCGAGGTCGTCGCCTCTACCTTCGACGAACCTGCCGATAACCATGTAAGGGTCGCCGGCATCGTTCTGGAAAAAGCAAAAAGGCTCGTTGAGTGCGGCCATGACGTTACCATCCTGCTCGACTCCATTACCCGTCTGGCCCGTGCTTACAATACAGTGGCGCCTGCCAGCGGAAAGGTACTCTCTGGTGGTGTGGAGGCCAACGCACTGCACAAACCGAAAAAATTCTTCGGTGCTGCACGGAATATCGAAGGTGGTGGCTCCCTGACCATTTTGGCCACTGCACTTATAGACACAGGCTCTAAAATGGACGGCGTTATTTTTGAAGAATTCAAGGGAACCGGCAACATGGAACTCCAGCTCGACCGCTCCCTGTCTAATAAGCGCCTCTATCCGGCTGTTGACCTGACCAAATCCAGCACCCGCCGCGACGACCTCCTGCTCGACAAAGACACCATGCAGCGCATGTTCATCCTGCGCAACCACCTGGCCGACATGAAGCCGGAGGAAGCCATGGAATTCCTGCTGAAGCACATGAACGGAACAAGGAGCAACGACGAATTCCTCTCTTCCATGAATGGATAGAAAAGGGAGTGTTGGATTGAAAAGAACAAAGAGGTTTTTGGCCAAGGCGTCAAAAACCTCTTTGTTTTTTGGGTTGGTTCAATGCTTAGTAACGATGAAAAAATAACTTCCCTATTTTGATGTTGAAACCCCAGCACTGGAAGGGTTTTTTAAAAATAAAATAGTCATTTTATTTTTCCTTCGATCCTTAATGTGAGATTTGCCCAAACCATTTTAATAACGACATGAAAATAAGTGAAAAACTTGCCGCCCTGCGCTCCGCCATGAAAGCCCATAAAGTGGATGCCTATCTGATACCGTCCAGTGACCCGCACCAAAGCGAATACCTGGCTGATCATTGGAAATCCAGGCAATGGATCTCTGGCTTTTCTGGCTCTGCTGGTACCGTTGTGGTCACGCAGGGCCATGCAGGGCTTTGGACGGACAGCCGCTATTTTATACAGGCAGAAGAACAACTGAAAGACAGTGGGATAGAACTGCACAAATTAACAATCCCGCACACCCCCGAACATTTGACCTGGCTAAAGGAAAGCCTCCCGGAAGGGAGCGTGGCAGGCTTGGATGGACGACTGTTCTCCGTTGGCCAGATCAGGGCCATAGCCAAGCAGTTTTATAATAAAAAAATCGATCTGAACACCGATACCGATCTCATTGGCCAGATTTGGAAAGACAGGCCACCCATGCCACAATCGCCTGTTTTTCAACACGATGTGAAATACACGGGAAAGACTATTGAAGAAAAACTACAACAAGTCAGGGAAAGGATGAAGGCTGCCTACTATTTGGTATCCACCCTGGACGATATCGCCTGGCTGTTCAACCTGCGAGGAACCGATGTTGACTGCAACCCCGTTTTTTATGCTTATTCAATCATTGGAAAGGAAGCAGCCTATCTGTTTATTGAGCTATCCAAGGTCAGCCCTGCCATAAAAGCGGACTTGAACAAATCGGGCGTCATCCTGAAGCCATACGGCACAGCCGAGGATTTTCTGAAAAACCTGGCCGAAGGCAACATACAGATCGACCTGGCCTCTACCAGCAACCAGTTCTACAACGCCCTGGACAAAGACAAAATCTTGGAAGGCGAAAACATCGTCGCCCATTTGAAAGCAATTAAAAACGAAGTCGAAATTGGCCATATACACCAGGCCATGCGGAAGGACGGGGCAGCCCTGGTGCAGCTTTTCAGGTGGCTGGAAAAGGAAGTAAAACAACGCCCCATACCGGAAGCAGAGGTAGCAGAAAAACTCATCGGCTTCCACAAAGCCCAGGGCGACTATTTTGGGGAAAGCTTCGATGCCATCGTTGGCTACAATGCCAACGGTGCCATTGTCCACTACCGGGCAACGTTCGGCGCTTGTGCCAATATCCAGCCTGAAGGCATTTTACTACTGGATAGTGGCGGCCAATACCTGGACGGCACGACCGACATTACCCGCACGATTGCCTTGAGCCGCCCATCGGACGAACAAAAAAGAGATTTTACCCTGGTGCTGAAAGGGATGATCAACCTCACCCTCGCCCGGTTCCCGAAGGGTACGACCGGCGTGCAACTCGACACCCTGGCCCGGCAGTATTTGTGGCAGCATCACTACAATTATGGGCACGGAACCGGTCATGGCGTTGGCTTCTTCCTCAGTGTACACGAGCCACCCCAGGGATTTTCGCCCGTGGCGAACACCCCAAGGTCAAGCATTCCGATAGAACCTGGCATGTTGACCTCCAACGAGCCGGGGCTGTATAAGGCCGGCCAATACGGCATCCGCATTGAAAACCTGGTGCTGTGCGTAAAAGACGGCGAGGAAAACGAGTTTGCCCAATTTTATAAATTCGAGACCGTCACCCTTTTCCCTATAGATACCAACCTGGTGGAAAAGAGCATGTTGTCGGTTGAAGAACTCGCATGGCTCAACGCCTACCATGCTGAAGTTTTTGAAAAATTGGCACCCCTGCTCAACGAGGAGGAAACCACTTGGCTAAAAAATAGGTGTGCCAAAATATGAGGGCATAAGAAGCTGAACGAGTGAGGGTGTTAAATATCAATGGCCCCTCATTCTATCATCCTCTAATCCCCTCATTCCCTCATTATTCATGAAAAACCCAGCCACAGCACTGAAGGCACTTGCTAATTCGGAGCGCAAAACGGACAGTTTCCCGACGAACTCGGTGCCGTTCCATATTGCTTTTTGGCTGATTTACTGGGTGTTCGCCAGTATGCAGGACGTGGTGTTCATCTCCCAGTTCCGCGAAAACTTCAACCTCCCGACGCTCATCGGCTCTATGGGGGTCGTCTATTTCAATTTTTACTATTGGATACCCAAATACCTAATCAAGCAAAAAAGGCCGGGATTCTACATTCTCAGCATTTTCACCATCATCGTGCTGAACGCCTGGCTGGTCAATGTGTTCCTCCGGAATTTCATTTCACCCAAAGAATATTTCTTTTCCTGGGAAGGCACTTTCACCCTGGCTGTTGACACCACCGTTTTGGTGGCCTTCACGACGGCTTTCAAGTTCATCCAGCAGTGGCACGAACGGAACAATTATGCCATTGAACTGGAGAAAAAAAACCTGGAAAGCGAGCTGGAAATGCTGAAATCACAGATCAACCCCCATTTCATTTTCAACACCCTGAATACCATTTATTTCCTGATGGAACAAAAGGAGGACGAAAAGGCGAAAGAGGCGCTGCTCAAATTCTCCGACACCCTCAGCCACCAACTCTATGACTACAACAAAGACGTGATAGAGCTGGACAAAGAGGTGGAATACCTGGAAAACTATATCGAACTCCAACGCATGCGCCACGACGAGGAACTGCTGGATCTGTCCTGTTCGCTACCCGAAAAAAAAACGGGCTTCCAGATCACGCCCATGCTGCTGATACCTTTTGTGGAAAATGCCTTTAAGCACAGTTCCAATTCCAGGGGCTACCGTGTGGCCATCAACCTGAAAGTAGAAGGCAAAACGCTGGATTTCTATACGGAAAATACCATGAACCCCTACAAGCGAACCCAAAACGGGAGCGGCGGCATCGGCCTTCAAAATGTGAAACGGCGCTTGGACCTCACCTACCCCGACCGCTACAAACTGGACATCGTGGAGGACGGGAAGGTTTATAAAACCCATCTGAAAATCAACTTGTAATCTGCCGGGGCGTTTGCATTTTGGCGACGGTGCGGCTTTGAGTTGCGCCGTCACTTCAAATACATCAATGCGAGCCTTCTGATATAAGAAGTCAGATGTCAAAAATGAGCTATTAGATTTTTGCAGGATGGAGGAAAGGGTGGTTTCGGCCATTTACAACAGTTGACAACAAAGTCAAACCATTTTTAAGTTAGCCGAACCATTTCAAACGACTACTTATTTCCGACCAAGGAACCGAACAGTAACAAAATAAGCATGACAATAACCTGCCTGGTAATAGATGACGAACCGGTTGCCCGAAAGGGCATTGCCGGGTATGTGGAACAGGTGCCCTTCCTCTCCTTGGCAGGCACCTGCAAGGGCGCGCTCGAAGCCAATGAAATGTTGCACGAACACCAAGTGGACCTCCTTTTTCTCGACATCCAAATGCCCGACCTGACCGGTACAGAGTTCGTCCGTTCGCTGGAGCACCCGCCTGCGGTCATCTTTACCACCGCCTACCGGGACTATGCCATCGAAGGGTTTGAATTGAATGCGCTGGACTACCTGGTGAAGCCCATCTCCTTCCAGCGCTTCCTGAAAGCAGCCAACAAGGCCAAGCATCATTTTGAGATGCAGCGCCAACCTTTACCAAAACCGCCGACCGCCGATCCTGGCTATTTTTTCATTAAAAGCGACGGGCAGTTCATCAAGATCAAACTGGACGACGTGCTGTTTTTCGAAAGCGAGAAGGACTATGTTTTCATTTATACCCCCCTGAAAAGGTACATGACACTGCTCTCCCTGAAACAGTTGGAGTCCGAACTGCCGCCCGATAAGTTCCTCCGGGTTCACCGCTCTTTTATCGTTTCGCTGGACAAAATAGAGTTGATGGACGGCAACATGCTCATCATCAAGGACAAGCGCATCCCCGTGAGCCGCAGCCTGCAGGATACCATTTTCAATACCCTTATCGCCGGGCGGCTATGGAAGCGGGATGTCTGAACCCCATCAGGGCCGCAGGTCCAGGTTGGCTATTTTCATCACCATCACCGTCGTTTCCCCTTCCTCAAATGCTGCTTTCATTTCCTGGGTTAAAACGCCCATTATTTCCCCGTAGTCGCCAAAAATCTGCGTGCTCATCGTGTTGGTGTGCAGGGTCAGGCCTTTGTGCCGCCGCAGCCGCTCAATAAAATGGAGGATGGGCGTGCCATAATCTGGTTGGAACGGATACATGCTGATTTCTACCGATGCTCTCATATTGTATAGTATTTTGATTTTCAATGGATTAAAAACCTGCCTTTAGAAAAAAGGGCGGTCATGCCAACAACAACCCCCAACACTGTTTACCTTTACCCTTTCAAAATTTTCAACAAAAATCAACCAGGATAATTTGACATACGGAAATGGAAGATGGAAGGTGAAATGTCCCCCGAATCCGGTAGCGAACAATTTCAAGTTTCCCAATTTTCAATTTCCTTTGCTGAAATACAGTGGATACGATACATCAATTCAAGGTAGAAAGCATTGAAGGAGGAACTATCGACTTTGCTGGTTTTAAAGGCAAAAAACTGATGATAGTCAATGTAGCCTCCGAATGCGGTTACACGCCGCAATATCAACAACTACAGGAGTTGTACGAGGGGTATGGTGACAAATTGGCCATCGTCGGCTTCCCGGCCAACAATTTTGGCGGTCAGGAGCCAGGTTCAAATAATGAAATAAAGTCGTTCTGTAGCCTGCGGTACGGGGTCACATTCCCCCTGGCCGCCAAAATAGACATAACGGCACACCCGGTTTATCGTTGGCTGACCCGCAAATCCGAAAACGGCGTAGCGGACAGCCGGGTGGACTGGAACTTTCAGAAATACCTCCTCGACGAGAACGGGTGCCTGATCCGTAGCCTTCCTTCTTCTGCAAGCCCCTTGGATGATGAAATCCTGGATTGGTTAAACAGTTGAGATAGCTTCATTGCTACCTTGTTTCATTGTAGAACAACAATGGGACAATGGGACAATGCAGCCACGAAACAATGAACTTTTCAAACGTCATCGGCCAGCGGCCCGCCAAAGCATTTTTGCGGAAAATGGCGGAGAGTGGGTGCATTCCTCATGCCCTGATGTTCCTTGGTACGCCAGGTAGCGGGGGACTGGCCCTGGCATTGGCATTTGCCCAGTATGCACTTTGTGAAAACAAAGCGGAGGGCGAGCCTTGCGGGAAATGCAGCAACTGCCTGAAAGCGGAAAAGTCCGTCCATCCCGACCTGCACTTTGCCTTCCCGGTAGTAGGCACCAATGTCACCAGCGACACCTTCCTGCCAGAATGGCGGAAGGCGCTGGAAGAAAACCCCTACTTCGAGGTAAACCAATGGCTCCAGCGCATCGGGGCAGAAAACAAACAGGGCAACATCAACAAGGAAGAATGCGTACAGATTGTTAAAAAACTGAGCCTTAAAGCTTTTGAAGGCCGCTACAAGATACTGCTGATGTGGCTGCCTGAATACCTGGGCAAGGAGGGCAACCGCTTGTTGAAATTGATTGAAGAACCGCCGGACGACACACTGCTTATTTTCGTGGCGGAAAACCAGGAACTGATATTGAACACGATCCTATCAAGGTGCCAACTGGTGAAAATAGACCGGCTGACCAACGAAGAAGTACAGCAGGGCCTGGTGGATTTGAAAAATATGCCGGCCAACAAAGCCATGGCAATCGCCAACCTGTCAGACGGCGATTTTAACGAAGCCCTGAAAATAGCAGCCCAACCGGAGAACGACAACTCGGCGCTTTTTTTGGACTGGCTGCGGAAGTGCTACAAAGGGAACGGCGTAGAAATGGCCTCCTGGTCGGAGCAGTTCGCCGGCCTTGGCCGGGAAAACCAAAAGCAGTTTTTACAATATGGCCTGCATTTTATGCGGGAATACATGGCGCTGAAAATGACGGGCAGGAAGGATGTCCGCCTATTGGCCAATGAACTGGCCAGCGCACAGAATTTGACAAAGATTATCGGCTTCGGCCAAATAGGGCGCATCGCAGCGCTCTTCAACGATTGCGCTTATTTCATCGAGCGGAATGCCAACCAGAAAATACTTTTTCTGGACGCTTCCATTCAATTGAACAAAATTTTGCGTGACCCGCAATTTGAGGCCCGTAAACAGTAAAGAAAATAGCAGCAAACAATGGTGCGTACTGAAAACCAATGAATTGCACCTGCTTTGCTTGCCTGAGTTTACTTTTTTCAACCCGTCAAATTGCATCACCATGATTGAAATCGTGGGTTGTGGAAAGCATGGCGAATGATACCAGCATGGGTCAAAATTCAAAGCCCACCGGTGGCATCACCGCTCACCACCGCTCCCACTTCTAATTCCAAAAAAATATGGCTTGTGCAGGATGTACAACTAATTCAAAAGACGGCGAACCCTTAGGCTGCAGGAGCAACGGCAACTGTAGCACGGGCGGTTGCAACCGCTTGAACACCTATGACTGGTTGGCTTCGATGGATATTGAGGATGTCGAGCCTTTCCATGTCGTGGAAGTGAGCTTTAAAAACGGGGCCAGGAAAAGTTTTTATTATAATCAACCGTTCACCAGGGCCAACACGGGCGACCTGGTCGTGGTAGAATCACAAGCAGGGTTCGACGTCGGCAAGGTCTCCCTCTCCGGCGAGCTCGTCCGCCTGCAGATGCGCAAAAAGCGGGTGCCAGAGGACGGCTTTTTCCCGAAAGTAGTGCGCAAAGCCAACGAACGGGACATGGAAAAACTGGACGAGGTGCGCCAAAGCGAGATGGACGTGATGGTGCGGGCAAGGGCCATTGCCCGAACACTGGACCTGAACATGAAAATCGGCGACGTGGAGTTCCAGGGCGACGGCAAGAAGGCCACCTTTTACTATACCGCAGACGGGCGGGTGGACTTCCGGGAACTTATCCGGCATTTTGCCAAGGAGTTCAAGATCAAGATTGAAATGCGCCAAATCGGCGCCCGCCAGGAGTCTGCAAGGATCGGCGGCATCGGCCCCTGTGGGCGGGAGCTTTGCTGTTCCACCTGGTTGACTTCTTACCGAACCGTCTCCACCGCCGCCGCCCGCTACCAGAACCTCGCCATCAACCAGGCGAAGCTCTCCGGCCAGTGTGGCCGCCTGAAATGCTGCCTCAACTACGAACTGGACACCTACATGGAAGCCCTCTCCAACTTCCCCGAAGACGCCGAAAAACTGCGGACCAAGAAGGGAAGGGTCGTCCTGGTGAAGACCGATATTTTCAAGGGCCTCATGTACTACTCCTACGAACAGGAGGCCGGCCGGGGCCGAATGTACCCCCTTGACTTGCCGAAGGTGCGCTCCGTCAGGGAAATGAACAAAAAAGGCGAATTCCCCGACGACCTCGAAAACCTGCAGGTGGAAGCCAACCTGCCCGTCGAAGTGGAACACGATTACGGCGATGTGACAGGCGTGATCGAACTGCCCCCCGACGAAAGGAACCGCCGCAAGAAAAAGAAAAAAGGCGGTGATGGCAGGGATAGAAGGCCTGAGCGCCCCCCGCAAAAGGACAAAAAAGCCGACGACGATTCTACCACCCCACCCTCGCCGGAGGCGAAAGCCAACCATCCCAAACAAGGCCGGGGAAGGGGTAACGGCACTGGAAACAGGGGCCGCAGCGGCCGATCAAGGGGCAATAAGGGCCGGGGCGACAGGGGCGGCAAAGGAGGCGGAGGTGGTGACAAAGCCCAATAAGCTCTGCGGTTTTAATTCGTTTGAGGTTGTTTGAAATCGTTTGAAAATGGTTGCCGATCAATGAGTTATGCGTTCCATTTTTAAATCTCAAACCATCTCCAACAATTTCAAACAACTGTCAAACCATGTCTAACAAATACTTATCACCCATTTTATGAAATACGATGTCACTGTCATTGGCTCCGGCCCGGGCGGATATGTAGCGGCCATCCGTTGCGCCCAGTTGGGCATGAAAACCGCCATTATTGAAAAATACGACGCACTGGGCGGTACCTGCCTCAACGTCGGCTGCATCCCATCCAAAGCGCTGCTCGACAGTTCCGAGCATTTCCACAATGCAAAGGACAACTTCGAGCTGCACGGTATCGGCCTGTCCAGCCTCAAGGTCAATATGCCGCAGATGATAAAGCGAAAAAACGAAGTGGTGGACCAGACCGTGAAGGGAGTGGAATTTTTGATGAAAAAAAACAAGATTGATGTCCACCACGGGCACGGTTCGTTTGTCAACGCCCATAAAATCAGCATCGCAAAGGCCGATGGCTCAAAAGAAGAATTGGAGACGGAAAAAGTCATCATTGCCACCGGCTCCAAGCCCATTACGCCACCAGCATTTAACTACGACAAAAAACGCATCATCACCTCCACCGAAGCACTAAACATTGACAAGGTGCCCAAGCGCATGGTCGTCATCGGTGGCGGGGTCATCGGGCTGGAGCTCGGCTCGGTGTATGCCCGACTCGGCACCGAGGTGGAAGTGGTCGAATTCCTCGACCGCATCATCGCCAACATGGATGGCGACTGCAGCAAGGAACTACAGCGCTCCCTGAAAAAGCTCGGCATGAAGTTTCACCTGAAACACAAGGTGAACACGGTGACTGCCACCGCCAAGGGCGTGAAAGTAGAAGTGCAAAAAAGGGACAGCGACGACACTTTTACCCTGGATGCAGACTACTGCCTGGTGGCCATTGGCCGCAGGCCCTACACGGACAACCTGGGCCTGGAAAACGCAGGCGTTGAAAAAGACGATAAAGGCCGCATCAAAGTGGACAGCCATTTGGAGACCACCGTGAAGGGCATCTACGCCATCGGCGACGTAGTGCAGGGCGCCATGCTGGCGCACAAGGCCGAAGAGGAAGGTGTGTTCGTCGCAGAAACCATCGCCGGCCAACAGCCCCATGTTGACTACAACCTCATCCCCGGCGTGGTCTATACCTGGCCGGAAGTGGCCGGCGTCGGCCAAACGGAAGAGCAGCTAAAGGAAGCAGGCACACCCTACAAGGTCGGCAAGTTCCCCATGAAGGCGCTCGGCCGTGCCAGGGCCAGCACCGACACGGATGGCATGGTGAAAATATTGGCCCACCAGGACACCGATGAAATACTGGGCGTTCACATGGTGGCCGCCCGTGCAGCGGATATGATTGCCGAAGGCGTGGCGCTGATGGAATTCCGCGCCTCGGCAGAGGACTGCGCCCGGATGAGCCATGCGCACCCAACGTTCACAGAAGCCATCAAAGAGGCCGCCCTGGCAGCTACGGCGGACAGGGCACTGCATATTTAGGGTGTGTTTTTGTGTTTGCGTGTTTGCGTGTTTGCGTGTTTTGGGACTTATTATTAAAAGGTCAAACATCGCTTACGCTAAACTCTGCACCATTAGGTTTTGTGCAAATAGGCAACAGGGTTGAGATGGTTGAGATAGTTTATTCCGCAACTCTTCTCAATCTTCTCAACAAAAAATGCGGTTTGCACAAAACCCATTGGTGCAGGGTATAAAAGCCGGTACGGGTGGTGTTTTAAAACCTTTTCCTTTGCAAGGAAGCGTAGGCACAGCGCATCAACGGCTTTCTGCCACTTGTTCCGCCAATACCCGCTTGAAAAATTTGCTGAACGCCTCCCCGTTGATTTCCCTTCCTTCCCTTGACTGTTTGGCCTCCATTTGTCCATCCTTTTCTTCCAGAATGAACTTGAAGATGTAGTCGTTTTCCGTTTTAAAACCCTCCTCGAAAGAGCCGTAGCGCAGATCGTTCAATTGCAATTGGCCGTCCTGCCGGGTGATGATGTTGTAATAACCTTTTGAAAACCAACGTAATATGCGCATGGATCGGTCGTCCTGGTGGCCAACCACCAGGTTGTGGTTTTTGGGAAGGGTATAAATCTGATGGATTTTTTGCTCTTTGTCCAGCAGGGAATAGAAACCCTGGTAGTAGGCTGTGTCGCCCTCCGCCACACCGGACCAAAGGTAGTTGTTGAGGATGGTAGGGCCAGACATAAAGCGCTCGTAGCGGATGCCCCTGTCGCCCAGCGATTGTTCGAAAACTTTGTTGAACTGCGCCTTGTGGTAAAATGACAAAGCCATGTACGCAGAACTCAGCACCAGGCCCGCCCAATTCGCCAGTTGCCTTGCCTTCTTGTCCCTCCTGATAAATGCTGCTGCCAGGATGCCCAGCAATAGCGGGACGGTATAGATAGGATCAGCCACGGAAATGTTGTCAAAAGACACCCGGTAATCGGAAAAAGGCTGGAAAAGCTGGGTGCCGAACACCGTAAAGCAGTCGAGGATGGGATGGGTAACGATGGAGATGAAGAAGAGCCACATCCAGTCCCGGCGGGTGGCCTGTACCTCGTCCAGTTCTTCGCTGATGTATTTTGACCAAAGAAACCATACCAAGCCAGCACCTGCCAACGCCGCAGCCGCCAGAAAACCAACATTCAAAATGGCCTGCCGGAAAATAAAATAAAAGCCCCCCAGCAACAGCAGGTAAAAGGCTATGATAAAACCAGCCACTGCCCACTTGTACCGTCGTCGCCGGTAAAAACCGCTGCTGTAAAGCCGCTCTACCAGCCAGCCCAGCCCCAGGGCCGCCAGCACTGCGAAGAGGATGGAGTGCATAAAGCCCCGGTGAAAGGCGAGGGCTGTCATCTCGTCCGTGAAGAACATGGCGAATACGTCGAAGTCGGGCAGCAGGCCGCCAAAGGCGCCCCAGAGCATGGCCCGGTTGCCGACCTTTTTTCCTAAAACGGCCTCGCCGCAGGCAGCACCGAGGGTTAACTGGGTAAGGGTGTCCATATGTATAGAAGGTGGACGGCGGACGGTGGAAGAGGGACAAAGGCACTTACTTGCCTGGGCACAGCAAAAGTCATCGATCTTCCTTCACGCCAATCGGCCATTTGTTCTTAATTTTGGCGCTAAGTAAAAGACAATTCCATTGGCGCCCAACTTGATTGAAACTTGTCCGCAGCAGTTTTTACTTTAAGTAACGATGAAAAAATAACTTCACCATTTTGATTTTGAAAACCCCAGCAATGGAAGGGTTTTTTAAAAATAATCCCGATGTGAAATCGCATAGGCGTCAACTTAAATTTATTTCATACAAAAATTCGAGATAGCATTTTCGGGATTTTCGTTTGTCATGGGAATAATATCTGGCAAGCTCACCGATGAAAACATCGAGGTCGCTTGCCAAAAGTATTTCCCAAAACCGTTCTTTGACAAAATCGGCGAACAGCAGCATGCTGATGAATTTCTTCTTTTCTTCGTAAACCCGGTGCACAAAATACCCATACCAAGCCCCCATTGTCAAGGTCAACCAAGCAAGCATCAGGTAGATGGTCATGGCTGCCCTCGGTGGCGATATTGTTTCCCTGCCTTCGAAGAACTTGTCCAGGTTGAACTTGCTTTTCCAACACTTGAACACTATTTCAATGCGCCAACGGTACCGGTAGGCCCTGATGATGTCCCGGCCCCCCCAGGTTTCCTTGTTGACATTTGTTATGAAAATGGTCCAGCCCAGCAGTTGGATGTACTCTCTGGAATGGGCGGCCTTTGCACTGCGGTCAGTACGGGCCTTGTGCTGCCTCATCCGTTTGGCCTCTTCAGGGGCTTCGATGGCCACCAGGCGGACTGGCAGTTTCTCCTTGCCCCCCAGCAATATTTCCTTGTCAAGGACTTGGCGGCCTGCTTTTTTCAAAGCCTTGAGCTCTTTCAGCAAATCCATTTTTTCCCCGGTCTGCGCATCAAAAACGGTTGTCCCAAAGCGGAGGCGGGACAGGAAAAACGCCTTTTTCTCCATGATCGCCCGGAAGGCGGCCAGCACAAAATACCCTTTGTCCCGGATCACAAGGCAGCCTGCCGTGAGTATTTCAACGATACGGTGCGCAAAACCCTGGTCATTTTCACGGTAACTCCCCACAAAAACCCCTTCGTAGGATTCACTCACCAATTCCATGCGCAACTGTATGCGGGCAGTGGCACATTCCCCGTGGGTTTTGCTGTGGGGGCCGGGGTAGAAAGATGACAGGTTGCGGGGCAGCCCCACACAGGTGCTGTCCTCAACATAGACCTCCTTGAACGGTGCGAAGAGGGCAACCCCCTGGTGGCCGTTTGAGGCCGTGCACTGTTTGAGTACAAACCCCAAAAGTTGGCGGGCAAAAGCTTCGTGCCTGAACTGGAGTTTTTTTTGGAGGCCTTGTTTGGAGACCAGCTTTTGGGTCAGCCGCCCTATGCTTTTTGCCCAGTCCCTCAGCCCCGTCTGCCCAAGCTGTACCATCATGCAAAAACCAAGAAAAAAACTATATCCGGTGACTTTCCTCGGCTCCCGCTTTTGGAAACCGCTACTTTTTGCGATGGCGTTTATTTGTTGTTCGCCAATTTTTCGCTTAATTTGTTCCAACTTAATTTTCATATGCTGTTTAGGTGTTCTGAATGTTGATTTGAACAAACCTAAGCAGCATTTTTATTTTATCTAATCATATTCGGTTTTTTTAAGTTGACGCCTATGCGATGTGAAATCGGGATTATTTTTCCTTCGATCCTAACCTTTATCCTTTTTACTTTAAAAACATCATGTCAGAACTTTCGCAACAGACTACCCGGCATATCGTGCAGGACTTTGAACTCGCCGACCCCGGGGGGGAGGCCGCCCCTTCCGAAGCGGAACTATACCAACTGCTGTGCGACCGCATCAGCTGGCTTATCGAACACAACATGGAGTACCTGCTCAGCCTGCTGTACCGCAACGACGTAGCGGAAAGGAAAATCCACGACGCGCTGTCCCCCCTTTGCCCCGATCCGGCTAACCAGGCCCTCGCCAAGCTGGTGCTGGAGCGCCAAAAGCAGCGTATGGAAACTAAAAAACAGTACGGCAGCCAGCCTTCCGATGGAGTGGATGAAGAACTGAAGTGGTAACGGCCTCCCGCTTCTCGCCCCGCACGCCTTTTCCCCTTATTGCTCCTCCTCGAAGTACACCTTGTAAAAACTCTTTCCCCGCTCTTCGTCGAAGCCCCGCTCGATCAGTTCACGGTTTCCGTGGATATAGATGTGGAAATTCTTGTCCAGTTTCAGTACGCTGCGCAGCACCCGTTCCTGCTTCTTTACGGAGGCAGCAGAGATTTGAAAGGAATCTTCCAGCGGCAGATCGTGCTTTTGGGTGTAGGCTTCCCGATGCTGGTGGAAGGCATCTGCCATGCCCTCGTCCTCAAACACGATTTTGGCAAATTCCTCGTCCACCAGCTGTTCGTTGGCTTTGAAATAGTTCACCGACTTGTTCAGATAGTCAATCTTGTCAGCCTTGGTCACGGGGAAGTCCTCGTCCAGTTTGTTTACCACAAAATCTTTGGCCATCCGGATGTAGTGGGTGGTGTGGAAGTAGTCGTTGGCCAGTGGCTTTACGTGCAGGAAGAGATCCCGCCAGTACTGCGCCTCGAAGGCCCGGTTCGACTTGTCCACGATACAAATTTTGTAGCCCTGTTCGGTGTTGGCGTTGAAGATGAGGCAGCCCTTGTCCAGCTTGTCAATGGCGGTGCCGTCCTCGTGGTGCAGTTGGAACGCCGGTCCTTCTGTATGCAGTTGCAGAAAAGGTTGCTTGTTTTCGCTTTTGAACAGGCCCACCGCGTCCAGCACCTCGTCCTCCAGCACAAGGCCGGTGAAATAAGCGACGTACAGATCGCCGGGCTTTATTTTTGGGTGGTTGGTCTGGTCGAAAAGGTGACGGGCGATGCCCGCCGTATCTTCATGAAAATTCTCCCGGCTGGCGAAGATGCGCTGAGCGAATTGGTGGACAGCATTGAGCGAGGGATCACCATTGGAGGAGTCGAAGGCGAAAAACTCATTTGCCTCGAAGGCGTCCAGGAAGAAGCGGAGGAGGAGTTCCCGCAGTTGCTCATCCGCTGTGCCCAGGGGATGTTGGGAGAGCAGGAGTTCCTGGCCGTTGGCCTTGTTGCCGATGAAGTGGGCGGAGAGCGATTCTATGGTGCAGTGGGCATGGTTGATCATGTGTTGTAAATTTTAGGGCAAAGTTAACGCCTGGCATTGGAGCGGCCAAGTAAGGAAAATCAAATAGGGAAAGGTGACCAGAATAGCCACCCCCGCCTTCTCGCACCAAGGCGCATAGACGATTGGCACTAGCGCAGATGTTGTTTGCAAAGCGGAACAGGCCAGCTCGGATGGTACTCTTCAGCAGGGCCTGCTTCCGCTTTATCAAACTCTAGAGTTTTCTACTTTTTTTGGGTTTAAGGATCGAAGGAAAAATAATCCTGATTTCACATCGGGATTATTTTTAAAAAAACCTTCCAGTGCTGGGGCTTTCAAAATCAAAATGATGAAGTTATTTTTTCATCGTTACTAAGCAGGGAACTTGACAACGAACTTCATGAGACCTCATATTTGCTGGTTGCCAACGGCTAAAAGATAAAGGCATACCATCCACCGTCCACCATCCGCCGTTTTCCAGTATTTCCTCCCCTCCCTGCCTGCCCGATTTCCAATTCTGGAATAATCTCCATTTTTTTGCCCTTCAATCACTGCCATGGCCATCAAGTCCCTTTTGCTCAAACCACTTGCCCGCCGCATTGCCCGCAACATCGGGCGTTGGAGCGCCGATGCCATCGGAGCGCAGCAGCAGGTTTTCCAGGAGTTGCTGAAAAAAGGCAGCCGGACAGCCTTCGGACAGGCGCATGGTTTCGACAAGATAAAAACCTACGAAGCCTTCCGGGCGCAGGTACCCATCCGTGACTACGAAGCCCTGCGCCCCTGGATTGACCGAATCAAACAGGGCGAGCGAGACGTCCTGTGGCCAGGCCGACCGAAGTATTTCGCCAAGACCTCCGGCACTACCTCCGGAGTGAAGTACATTCCCCTCACCCGGGACAGCATGCCCAACCACTTTGGCACGGCCCGCAATGCACTTTTCAACTACTACGCCCGTACTGGCAACGGCCATTTCCTCGATGGCAAAATGATCTTCCTTTCAGGCAGCCCGGAACTGGAAACAATAGGCGGGATCCCCACCGGGCGGCTCTCCGGCATCGTCAACCACGAAGTGCCGGCCTGGCTGCGCACCAACCAACTGCCGAGCTACCCCACCAACTGCATCGAAGACTGGGAGACTAAGCTCGACGCTATCGTGGGCGAAACGCTGGGGCAGGACCTGCGCCTCATCAGCGGCATCCCGCCCTGGGTGCTGATGTACTATGAGCGGCTGCTGGAGCGGAGCGGCAAGCGGTTTGTCAAGGATATTTTTCCCCATTACAGCGTGTTCGTGTATGGCGGCGTGAACTTCGAGCCTTACCGGGCGAGCCTCGAAGCGCTCGTCGGCCAGCGCCTGGACAGCGTGGAGACTTACCCGGCCAGTGAGGGCTTCATCGCCTTCCAGGACAGCCAAACCGAGCCGGGCCTGCTGCTCAACGCCCATTCCGGCATCTTTTTCGAGTTCGTGCCGCAGGAGGCTGTTTCGGATGACAACCCCAAACGGCTGGGCCTCGGCGAGGTGGAGTTGGGCGCCAACTATGCCCTCATCATCAACAACAACGCCGGGTTGTGGGGCTACGATATTGGCGATTTGGTGCAGTTTGTGTCCAGGAAACCTTACCGCCTCATCGTTAGCGGGCGGGTCAAGCATTTCATTTCAGCTTTTGGCGAGCACGTCATCGGCAAGGAAGTGGAAGCGGCCATGCAGGTGGCCACAGCGCAGGCAGGTGCCAGCGTGGTGGAATACACGGTAGCCCCGCAGATAATGCCTCCGGAAGGCGGGCTGCCCTACCACGAGTGGTTTGTGGAGTTCGATACCCCGCCCGACAACCTGGACAATTTCGCCCGCTCGCTCAACGAACAAATGGTGGGGCAAAACATTTACTATGAGGATTTGATAAAAGGGAACATCATCCGCCCGTTGAAGATCAGGCTGCTGCAAAAAGACGCCTTCCGGCAATACATGAAATCTGAGGGCAAACTCGGCGGCCAGAACAAAGTGCCGAGGCTGTCGAACGACCGGAAAATAGCAGAGGGACTGGGGGCGTTTTTGCTAAGGATCGAAGGAAAAATAATCCCGATGTGAAATCGCATAGGCGTCAACTTAAAAAAACCGAATATGATTAGATAAAATAAAAATGCTGCTTAGGTTTGTTCAAATCAACATTCAGAACACCTAAACAGCATATGAAAATTAAGTTGGAACAAATTAAGCGAAAAATTGGCGAACAACAAATAAACGCCATCGCAAAAAGTAGCGGTTTCCAAAAGCGGGAGCCGAGGAAAGTCACCGGATATAGTTTTTTTCTTGGTTTTTGCATGATGGTACAGCTTGGGCAGACGGGGCTGAGGGACTGGGCAAAAAGCATAGGGCGGCTGACCCAAAAGCTGGTCTCCAAACAAGGCCTCCAAAAAAAACTCCAGTTCAGGCACGAAGCTTTTGCCCGCCAACTTTTGGGGTTTGTACTCAAACAGTGCACGGCCTCAAACGGCCACCAGGGGGTTGCCCTCTTCGCACCGTTCAAGGAGGTCTATGTTGAGGACAGCACCTGTGTGGGGCTGCCCCGCAACCTGTCATCTTTCTACCCCGGCCCCCACAGCAAAACCCACGGGGAATGTGCCACTGCCCGCATACAGTTGCGCATGGAATTGGTGAGTGAATCCTACGAAGGGGTTTTTGTGGGGAGTTACCGTGAAAATGACCAGGGTTTTGCGCACCGTATCGTTGAAATACTCACGGCAGGCTGCCTTGTGATCCGGGACAAAGGGTATTTTGTGCTGGCCGCCTTCCGGGCGATCATGGAGAAAAAGGCGTTTTTCCTGTCCCGCCTCCGCTTTGGGACAACCGTTTTTGATGCGCAGACCGGGGAAAAAATGGATTTGCTGAAAGAGCTCAAGGCTTTGAAAAAAGCAGGCCGCCAAGTCCTTGACAAGGAAATATTGCTGGGGGGCAAGGAGAAACTGCCAGTCCGCCTGGTGGCCATCGAAGCCCCTGAAGAGGCCAAACGGATGAGGCAGCACAAGGCCCGTACTGACCGCAGTGCAAAGGCCGCCCATTCCAGAGAGTACATCCAACTGCTGGGCTGGACCATTTTCATAACAAATGTCAACAAGGAAACCTGGGGGGGCCGGGACATCATCAGGGCCTACCGGTACCGTTGGCGCATTGAAATAGTGTTCAAGTGTTGGAAAAGCAAGTTCAACCTGGACAAGTTCTTCGAAGGCAGGGAAACAATATCGCCACCGAGGGCAGCCATGACCATCTACCTGATGCTTGCTTGGTTGACCTTGACAATGGGGGCTTGGTATGGGTATTTTGTGCACCGGGTTTACGAAGAAAAGAAGAAATTCATCAGCATGCTGCTGTTCGCCGATTTTGTCAAAGAACGGTTTTGGGAAATACTTTTGACAAGCGACCTCGATGTTTTCATCGGTGAGCTTGCCAGATATTATTCCCATGACAAACGAAAATCCCGAAAATGCTATCTCGAATTTTTGTATGAAATAAATTTAAGTTGACGCCTATGCGATGTGAAATCGGGATTATTTTTAAAATATCCCTCCAGTACTGGGGTTTCAAAATCAAATTTGGGAAGTTATTTTTTCATCGTTACTAATTTCGCTTTTACTCTTTCAAGTATGAAAATTTTCCTGTATTTCCTATTTTCTTCCTTGGTAGTAAGTTGTTCCACCAAACAACCTGAATCGAAAGGAGAAACAGCCCCGGCCTCCGCTGTGGCCAGGGATGCCGGCCCCATCCCCTTCCCGGTGTACATGACCTTCGAAGAATTCGAACCGTACATCCGCTTTTCCAACGACACCACTTATGTCATCAATTTTTGGGCAACCTGGTGCAAGCCCTGCGTGGCCGAACTGCCCTATTTTGAAAAACTCATACAGGCTTACCATGACCAGCCTGTAAAGGTGTACCTGGTGAGCATGGATTTCCCGAAAGACATCGAGAAAAAACTCATCCCCTTCGTGCGGGAGCGCAACCTGGCTCCTTCCGTGGTCGCCCTGGCCGATATGGACTACAACTCCTGGATCGACAAGGTGAGCAAAGATTGGGACGGAGCCATCCCGTTTACACTCATTTATAACCAGAAGACCCGGCAAACGAAGCTGGGGGAAATGGACGGATATGGCGAATTGGAAGGGCTGGTAAAAGCTGCGATGCACTGACCAGCAGCCGGGAAAGGAAGTCATTCAAATCCTTTATTGATACACCAACCATTTTTTGAAGTATGAAAGCAGCTATTGCCTTTTTTGCGTTTATCGCCTGCGCTGCCCACCTTTTCGGGCAGGATGTGGTGGGCCACTGGAAAACCATTGACGACGCCTCTGGCGAAGCCAAGAGTATCATCGAGATTTACAAAGACAAGGACGGCAGTTATTATGGAAAAATCGTGAAGCTCTTCCTTGAACCCAACGAAGACCCCGACCCAATTTGCACGAAATGCCCAAACGATGACCCCCGTTATCGCAAAAAAATAAATGGTATGACCATCATCTCCTCACTGGAAAAAAACGGGACGGAATATGCTGGCGGGGAAATCATGGATCCTGAAAATGGCAAGTCTTATAACTGTAAAATCTGGACAGAGGGCGCCGACAAGCTGAAAGTCAGGGGCTACTGGGGCTTTTTTTACCGAACGCAGACCTGGCAGCGGGTGGATCGTTATTAAGTAACGAAGAAAAAATAACTTCCCTATTTTCCTTCGATCCTAAATGGGGAAGTTCGCCGTCAGCACTGCAGGTGAGGGTTGGGGAAGTTGTCGCTTTCGTCTTCGCCTGCCCGATCGGTCAGGCACTTGAAATCCTTTTCTACTAAAATTCGGAGCACATGGCCATCCTCAATGGCCATATCGAAATCTATTCCTACCTCGTCGGTGGTGGCCCAGGCCAGGCCCATTTTATTGGGGAGGCTGACCTTGATCTGATTGCCGGTAAAATCAGCCGTGGGTTTTTCAATGGAACCCAGTTCCAACACATAAGTGATGCGCTGGCCCGGACTAGTGCCAAACGCAATACTGTCCTCCACTTTCCCCGTTTCGCCAAAAGCCTGCACCTCGCCCTGCGAAAGCCGGAGCCGGATGGAGTTGCCTTGAATACGGAGTTTCATGCCGTTGTAATTGAAAGGCAGGCTGGCCGGACAACACAAATTGCAGCCTCCGGGCAGCCTGCCCGCCCTGCCCACTGGCGGGGAGAGATTGTTCAAAAAACTGTGTCAATTTCTCACAAGTGATTGATTGTGAGAGGGTGTTATTTTCAAAAACACACTTCTTTGAATGGTCTCAGCGGGGGAATTAGGCGTTCTTCTTCTCTGCCTGCTTCTGGTTGACCGTTTGGTTGCCTTTTTTGGGACGGCTCTTGCCGTAGGATCCACGCCAGATTTTACCTTTCTTCGTTTTTTTGTCTCCTCTGCCCATGATGGTAATTTTTTAGTTGTTAGAAATTTGATGATTGAAATGGTTGCTCTTGGGGCGGCAAAAGTAAGCGGATTTCTCTTTCAAAAAAAACATTCTCATCCACCCCCATTTAACGCCACTACCCCTGTGAGGCTGCATGAAAGCCTAAATACCG
This sequence comes from Lewinellaceae bacterium, assembly GCA_020636005.1. Classification (GTDB taxonomy): domain Bacteria; phylum Bacteroidota; class Bacteroidia; order Chitinophagales; family Saprospiraceae; genus UBA6168. The sequence goes on along the minus strand of JACJYR010000001.1, from coordinate 1,454,339 downwards.
TGGGTGGAAAAGAATTTCCAGTGGGGTGTTTTAAAACAGTTTTCTAAAATCCATGAAACAAGGTAACGAGCCCACGCTACCCCCCCACCCGTTCCGGGCAGGTATAGACGTTGAACTGCCCGTCCCGCAGGAAACCAATGAGGGTCATCCCGGCCTCTTCTGCCAGTTCTACGGCCAGGCTGGATGGAGCGCCCACGGCTGCCATGCACGGGGCGCCCGCCACGATTGATTTTTGCACCAGTTCAAAACCCGCCCGGCCGCTCACCAGGATAAGGCAATCGGACAAAGGCAACAGGCCCTTTTGAAATGCAGCGCCAATCAGCTTGTCCAGGGCATTGTGCCTGCCGATGTCTTCCCTCGACAGCACGAGCCGGCCCGACAAGTCAAAGAGGGCTGCCCCGTGAAGGCCGCCGGTACAGTCGAAGACCGATTGTTCCCGCAGCAGTTGCGCCGGCAGGCCGTGCAAAATGCCAATGGAGAAAACAGGTGCGTATTCAGGCAGGTCGTAGTGGCCTTGTACCGATACTGCCTCGATGGAAGCCTTGCCGCACACCCCACAGGACGAAGTAGTGTAAAAATGACGCTCCAACTTTTTGAAATCTATCTCGTGGCCATCGGCCAATTCCACGACTATCACATTTTCCCGGGCCTCCTTCCAACGGACGGCGGCGAAAGAGACATTCTTTACTTGCGAAGCTTCCCGGATCATGCCTTCCGTAAACAGGAAACCCAGCGCCAGTTCTTCGTCATGGCCGGGGGTGCGCATGGTCACTGAGATGCCCTGCTGGTGCCGGATGCCACCTTTCTCAAAAGCCAGCCTGATTTCCAGCGGCTCTTCCACCACCAGGAAATCCTCCCTGCCTGTTTTCTGCGTATCCACTATTTTAAGGATGTGCCTTTTTGCAATGCCTTTCATGGATTTTTTATGTTAAAATTAGGTTAGCGGATGTGCAACCTACTCATTTTCTTACTCTTGTCCGAAACAATATGCCAACTTCCTTAGTTAAAATTGTATCGTTTATTTTCATGAGATTATAATTTGTTAATTCGGTCGCATCTACCCTGGTGCGACTTTTTTTTGCCCAATGCCCGCCTGGGCAAGATTTTCAACTGCCGTAACGTTTGTTTTGCAATCGCTAAATTTGCTGCCGTTTCATCCAATCAATTCCTTTTTACATGACAAAACTCGTCCTGCTTTCCTGCCTTGCCGCCCTGCCTTTTTTCAATCTTGAAAACACCCACCCAATATTTCCCTACGACTTGGACGAACCGAACGTCAGCTTTGAAATGCCAGAAAGCCTCAAGGAAATCTCCGGCCTCAGCATGACCGCCGACGGGCAGCACCTCGCTGCCGTCAACGACGAGGAAGGGAAGATTTTTATCCTGGACAAAATGACCGGCGAAATCACCGGCGAGTACAATTTCTGGGACGACGGCGATTACGAGGGCATCGAGGTGGTGGGCGACGACTGCTGGGTCATGAAAAGCAGCGGCACCCTGTACCAGGTGAAAAATTACGCATCGAAAGACCGGTTAGTGAACAAATTCAGGTCTTTCCTGAACAAAGCAAACGACATCGAGGGCCTGGCCTACGACCCCGTTAAAAACTCGCTCCTCATCGGCTGCAAGGGAAAAGCCTATGAAAATGACGACCACCCCCACGAAAAGGCCATTTACGAATTTAAGCTCGACGAACTGATGGTGATGAACGAACCTGTCTATCTGCTCACCCTGCCCGACATGCGGGAATACCTCGACCACCTCCAGGGGGGAGAAAAAGACCACCTGGACAAACTTCAGGAAATTTTCTCGGAGCAAGAAAACGAGATGATATTCAGCCCCTCAGGCATTGCCGTCCATCCCCTGACCGATGAAATCTACGTCACCTCCTCAAAAGGAAAGATGTTGCTCGTGCTGGACCGCCAGGGCCACATTGTTTATTTGGAAAAACTAAAAAAGAAAATCCACCAGCAGCCGGAGGGTATCTGCTTCGATGCCGATGGGACACTCTTCATCGCCAATGAAGGCAAGGACGGGAAGGCGAAGCTGTATAAGTACCGGTACAGAAAACAGTAAGGACAGGTTTGAGTAAGGAGCGAAGGAAAAGTGGCTGTATCAAAAGGCCTTATTTGCGATTTAAAAAGTATCTTGACAATGTTAAATTAGGCTTTATTCGATTTGTGTTTGATTCAATTTTTTCTTGTTGACCCTCGAAGCTTTAGATTTTGAACGGTCAAAAAGTGTTTGGACAACTTTGGTTCTTGCTTCCTCCCGGGATAGCCGGGGAAGCGGCATGACCGACCTCATCAGTTCTTGACAACGGCCAATGACAAATCTGGCAACGTTTCAAAACCAAACGCACTTTGGACCTCTTCGGGGTTCGCATACTGGTCACGTTGGTCCAATTTGACTTTTGCCATGAAAACCAAGGCGACTGAACAGATGGCCAGCGTGTGCAAATAAACAGGATATTTCAGGGCTTGGAGTTCATCCCACCCCAACTCACTCTTGCAGTCCTGTATGGTGCGCTCCACGAAATACCGCTCGGCCCGCTATCATGGTGGACCTGCCGGAAAACGCCTTCCCAAAGCCAGGGAGAATCAGACATAAATTGCTGGATTTTTTGACCGTCTGCTTCCGGGCCATTAACCTTGTGGTCTATGTTCCTATGTAGTACATACTTGTAAAAGATTGTTTTTTTAGCAAACTTATTCTTATAAAATACTGAAAGTCAAAACCTTAGAACATGTTTTGAAAACATCTATCATCTTGTAACCCCCCGTTTCAACGGGGGGCTTGCAATAGGCCCTGCCCACATCTATCTTCTTTACAAAACATCCGCATCACAGTTGGATGTGATGTTTTGTAAAGATGTTGGATGGATGTATAGGTTGTGTTGCCCCCCCGTTGAAACAGGGGGTTACAAGATGATAGATGCCCTTCCAGTTATAATTTGGATGTGGCTTCGCCACTATAGGTTTTGATTAAATAAGTGTTGCGTTTTCAATCAGCAATATTAATAACTTATTTGCGGCAGTAGAAAATCAACATGATTTAACCTCCTGAAAATCAACGAACTTTAGATGTTTGCCCTTTATTCGCTTATGTCATTTGTCATCAAATTCAAAGCTCTTCATTGAACCGGTACCCCACGCCCCAGGTCGTCAGGATGTAAGTGGGGTTGGCAATGTCCGGTTCAATTTTGCTGCGCAAACGGTTGATGTGGGAATTGACGGTGTGCTCGTAGCCCTCGAACTCGTAGCCCCATACCAGGTCGAGTATTTTACTGCGGTCATAGCTCTTGCCGGGGTTGGAGGCGAGCAGGCTCAGGAGGTCGAACTCTTTGGGGGAAAGTTCCACCCGCTTATCGTCGATGGTCACCCGGCGCTTGTCCAGGTCAACGGCCAGGCTGCCAAAATGGAGTTCGGCGGCAGACGGCCTGGTGTTGGCGTGGGGCTGCAGCATGTCCATGCGGCGGAATATGGCCTTTACCCTTGCGATGAACTCCCGGACGCTGAAGGGCTTGGTCAGGTAATCGTCGGCCCCCATTTCCAGGCCGAGCACCTTGTCGATTTCCTCGGTTTTGGCCGTGAGCATCAGGATGGGGGTGCGCACTTCTTTGGCCCGCAGGCGGCGGCAGATTTCGAGCCCGTCCATCACCGGCAGCATGATGTCGAGTACGATAAGGTCAAAATTGGCCGAAAGCGCCTTTTCCAGGCCGGTGCCGCCATCCGTGGCCTTTTCCAATTCGCACTGCAAATCGTTCAAATGGATTTCAAGGAGGTCTATCAGGTTCGGGTCATCTTCAATGACGAGGACACGTTTGGACATAGTTGTGCTTTGGTTTCGGTTGATCCAACTTTACAAAATTAGCCTTCAAGTATCACAGAACTATCACAGTAACATGGAGAATCCCGGGAACATTGAACTGCCTAGCTGCAAATATTCCCTAATTTGCTCTTGGGGCTTGTCGCTCCACGGACATTCCCGCTAACTTGCCCCATCCCCGTATTTTATCCTCTTTTTGTTAAAAGTGTTGGTGATCAATATTTTATAAAACAGAAAAACAACATCTGTCTGCCTGGTGGGAGCTGTGATACTCTTGTAAAACTTTTGTGAACCCTGGCGGCCCCCGTTGCCGGAACTTTGTTGCCGAAGATTCAAAGAAACCGCACCGCTGCAGGGGGCTACGGTTCACTGGGCGGTGCTTTTAAAATTTTCTTACCCGGTTGGTTCATAACACCCAAATGGGGCATCAATGCAGACGTATGGCGGAACTTTGATTTTTTGGTTTCGCCCAAAAACGCCTATGTTGCCACCGTGTATTCCCTGGGCGTTTTTTTCCAGGTGCCTGCCCGTGAATGAGGCAAAATGTTATGGCGGTAACATTTTCACGAACCCGAACAAGTTACCTTTGCCCCATATTTCAAACAATCAACTGCATTCTTATGAAGATTTTCCATTTTCTGCTTGCCCTTCCCTTCCTGTTCAATAGTTGCATCGGCGACGATGTGGTGGATGATTTCGTGCCGCCTGCGGTCAGGATTACCGCACCCCTGGACACGCTCGGCGTAGGCAAGACCTGGCAGTTCGAGGCAAAATTCACCAACAATATCGGAGCAGAAGAGGCTCGCCCCGTGGCCTGGTCGAGCAGTAATTTGGCTGTGCTCGGCATTGATGGCACCGGCCTGGCGACGGGGCTTTCAAAGGGCAGTGCCATCGTGGCAGCCGAAGTAGAATTGGGGGACGGGACGACCGTAAAGAGTGAAAGGCCCGTTACGGTGGCAGACTCAACGGTGATCCCACCTGTCGTGATGACCCTGGGCGGCGAAATAAAATCTACCAGCAGCTACGCCCTGAAAGGCAGCTTCGAAATTACGGAATCCGGCAGCGGCATCCTGATTTCTATTGGCAGCGATTATCAAGCTTCCACCGCCTTGCCCGGCCTTTATGTCTATTTGGGCAACAACCGTTCCTCCATCGCCAATGCCAAAGAACTCCAGCAGGTAGCGGTGTTCAACGGTGCCCATTCCTACCAGGTGGACGGGGTCGGACTGAACGACTACCAATACCTCCTTTACTGGTGCAAACCATTTAATGTAAAAGTTGGGGAAGGGGAGATTAAATGACGAATTACGATTGACGAATGTTGGACTTTTGGTTACGCTCAATTTTTAAAATCAGCGCAATGAAAATAGCAAACAGGGCGGTTTCCGTCTTTACACTTTTATTAGTTTACAATGCCGCATTTGCCGGGGGCGGCTGGCCGCAGCCCAAGGGATGGGGATTTTTTAAACTATCGCAGTGGTGGGTCGTCTCGGACCAGCATTTTACCGACTCGGGGAGGATAGACCCAAACACCACGATGGGTATTTTCAACAGCAGCCTCTACGCCGAATATGGCTTCACCAACCGCTTTTCGGGTATCCTGTACTTCCCGTTTTTCAGCCGGGCCTACATGAACAACACCATCTCCGGCACCACAGGGGAAACGCTCATCCCCGGTGAGGCCATCAACTCCATCGGCGACACCGACCTGGGCATCAAATACGGCATCACGCTGAACAAGCCCCTGGCCCTGGCAGCCACCCTGACTTTTGGCCTGCCCCTCGGGAAGGACAACGGCGGCTCGGCCGGCTCGCTCCAAACGGGTGACGGCGAGTTCAACCAGATGCTGCAATTGGATGCAGGTACCGGTTTCAAGCTGGGCAACGTCAACCTCTATTCCAACCTTTATGCTGGTTTCAATAACCGCACAAATGGCTTTTCCGATGAGTTTCGCTTTGGCTTCGAGGTCGGTGCCACGTTTTTGAAAAACCGCATCACCGCTATCGCCCGCATCCAGGGCATCCAAAGCTTCAAAAACGGCGACCTGCCCTCTGAGCGATCCAACAGCACCAGCATATTCGCCAACAACACCGAATACCTGAGCTTTGCCCCCGAAATAGCCTACAACATCACTGAAAAATGGGGCGTCTCTGCCGGTGTCGGTACCGTGTTTTATGGCCGCATTATTTTCGCCAGCCCGGCTTATTCGGTGGGCGTCTATTATAAGTTGACCAAGTGAGTTGAAATTGGGAAATTGGTAACCAATTTCCCAATTTCCCGTTTCCTTGTGAAATCCTTTCTCGGATCGCCCGCTTCGCCGTTGCTCTCCTCCTTTTCCAAGCGCTTTATTTCAAGTTTAGTAACGATGAAAAAATAACTTCACCATTTTGATTTTGAAAACCCCAGCTATGGAGGGTTTTTTAAAAATAATCCCGATTTCACATCGGAATTATTTTTTCTTCGATCCTTACCGGTGCGCCGGAAAGCATTTACATTGTTCAAACAGTTTCCAACCATCAATTTCCCCCCTTTTATGAAAATATTGTCCCTGCTCATTTTACTGCTTTCGACCTTCGGCTGCCATTCAAACGCCCAGCAAAAACAAGCCTCCCGGCCACTTGAAATCCCCGCCACCGATGCCAGTCTGAAAGACCTGCACTGGAACCTGCGGGAAGTATTGCGCACCCAATTGGCCTCCACTTTCCCGGTGACAAAGGGCGGCGTGGAGTTTCGCAAATCCTTTTCCATTGACTATAAATGGTCGGACGCCGACAGCACCTTCGTCATCGAACTGCCTGAAAAGCAACTGGACGTGGAAACCGAGGCCGTAAAAGGCGGCAGCAAGTATTTTATCCCGTTCAAAAATGTAGCGGTGGAAGACGTGAAGTTTGTCTTTTCTGCCGACTCTACCCAGACAGGCATCCTCCTGCCAGCCAAAGCGGGCACCTCTTTTACTTTTCACCCCTACAACAACGACCCGGACGAACCCGTGCAAAGCGTGCTGATAGGATGGCTCGACCGCCGGCAGGACCTGACGCTCAGGCGGGGGTACGTGCTCTTCCACCAGTTTTTCAAAAAAATGAAGGAAGAAACGGCTGCGATGGCAAAGGGCTGACAGGTTCCTATTTCCACAAAGCGATACCGTAGCCAAGGCGCAGGTTCACCTCCTGGTCGAACGGAACTTCCAGCCGGAACAGGTGCCTGCCAAACTGGGCATGGACGCCGACCCCCACCTGGAATTGCCAATACCGGTCTTTCAGCACCTTGTCAATGTATTGCTGCCCGTCCTCCAGGGTGTAGCCAGTCTCGCTTTTCTTCCACCTGAGCTTGGTGCCCAGGAGGCCGTAGGGGCAAAAACGGGCTTTGCCGGCGGGCAGGAAAAACCGGGCTTTCAGGCCTGCTTCATGTAGGCGTACATCTCCATAGAAATAGCTATCCTCCCGCCGATAAGACTGGTTTTCATAATCGGCCCCGAGGGTCCATCGGCTGGCAAAACCTTGTTTGAAAAGCCTGACTTCAGCCGCCAGCCCCCTGCCCATGCCACCATACTCCTTCACGAGCGACATTACAGACAGGCTTCCAAAACCCCATGCCTGCACAAATGGCAGTGAAAGGTGCCTGCCTAAATCTTTGCAGTTGTTGTAGTCCTCTATAAGCGACTGCACCGCAGCGGGATCCAGTTTTATTTTTTCAGGAAAAACCAACTGGCCACAATCGGCCACCGAGGCCCTCAGCACCTTTCGAAATTCCGGTTGCCCATCCTTGTCGAAGCAGAGCAACTGCAATGGCTGGCCTTGTTTTTTAACAAAAAGCGGTGCCTCCTGGCCATCCCGCAGTTCAAAGAGGCTTAACTCACCAGTTTCCAGCCGGAAGAGGAAACGCTGCCCCATGATTTCCTGCCATCCGTCCCCCTTTTTTACCGTAAAACGGACGGGCTGGGACGCAAAATAATCGCCATCCCGGAACCCAAAAGCCAGTAGCTCTGCGGCTGAAAAATGCTGCGCAGTGGCCTTGCGGCTGGTTTTGAATTCGATGGATTGGCTCAAAGCCTCATAACTCGTGTTCCTGATCAAACCATACAGCGTATCGCCGTTAGCCTGTAGGAGGAATCCTTTTTTGAAATTTTGGGAAAAAACGAGGGTGGCAACAAGTAGGGCAATGGCTGTCCAGGCAAGCTTTAACAGGTGCATATGCAGGGTTTTAGTGGTGAAAGATGTTTTCGCCCTATTTCACGGGGAATCAAACGGCGGGGTTGGGCAGGTAGGATATTTTTGGAAAACCTTAACCTTTGGGAAAAGATTTGGGCATCGGGCCGATGGGATGAAAATCCTCGTTTGACCACAATGGGGGCCTATTTTATCAACAGTTGCTGCCAACTTCCGGGGAAACATTACATTTGTTCGCAAAAGCCAACAAATCTGGCACAGATTTCCAGCCCCTCCTACAAATCGCTATGGGCAATATGAAACTACTTTTCAAGCTAATAATCAATTGTTTATGGCTGGCGGCAATGGCTGCCCCGTTGCACGGCCAGACCCTGACCAAAGAAGAAAAGGATGCACTGGAAGCATTCAACAAAATGGAATACGCCGCCGCCCTTTCCTGCGCCGAGACCCTCCTGGCAACTGACGGCAAACGGGTGGACGCCCTGTTCATCGGTGGCGAATCGGCGCGCAACATTGGCTCGCTCGAACTGGCAGAGACCTACCTGCAGCGCATCCCCGACAATGCCAAAAAGGGTATCTACGCCGTGACCGACCTCCACCTGGCCCAAATCAGGAAAGCCTTAGGCAAGTGCGATCTGGCGATGGAAAGCTACCTGAAATATATCGCCTTCTTTTCCCAGCCCGACGATCTCTTCATCCAACAAGCCAGCAAGGAAATGGACGACTGCGTACCCCTGAAAGAAAAGCCCATCACGGCCAGCCATGTGGACGTCCAGCCGCTTGGGGCCAACATCAATACGCCCAACTCCGAACTGGCGGCATTCCGCTACGCCGACCGCATCTATTTTACCTCCTCGGTTCCGGCCAGCAAAAACAGCTCCTCCGCTACCCGGATTTTCTCGGCCCTGCAAGACCAGGCTGCCCAATTGTTGCCGGAAAACCCGAAAGAAAGCGATACGGACATCGCCAACAGCACCCTCACCCTCCAGGCCGACCGGATGTATTATACCCTTTGTGAAAAAGATAAAAATGGCGTGAAGGGCCGCTGCGAAATCTGGTACCGGGACCGCAACTACGATGGCTCGTGGGCCTTCCAGAAAAAAGTGCCCCGCCACATCAACCTGCCCAACTACACTACCACCCAGCCTTCGGTCGGTTTCGACAGGGCTATGAAAAAAGAAGTCCTGTTTTTCGTATCCGATCGGCCAGGCGGCAAGGGGAAAATGGATATCTGGTGCTGCACCATCGAGCGGGACGGCACCTTTGGCGAGCCGTTCAACCTGCCCTGCAACACCCCCGACGACGACGTAACGCCCTATTTCTACACCATGACCCAAACCCTTTTTTTTAGTTCCGATACCCCCGGCGGCAACGGTGGCTTCGACATTTACCGCACCGAAAAGGCCGCTACCGGCGATTGGACTGCCCCGCAAAATATGGGTACTGCTGTCAACTCGCCTTTTGACGAACTCTTTTTCACCTTCCATACAGGCTCCCATCAGGGCTATTTTTCCTCCAACCGCCCACATGGAACAGCGACAGCCAAACCGAAACACACACCCGACTTCGATGTGTACAAGGCCCGCTTCTTCATTGACTTGGGCATCTCCATCTTCAACACCGCCGATAGCACGGCCCTCCCCGGATGCACCCTGGAACTCCTGGACATGGGAACCGGAAAAACGGACACGACCTGCGTCAAACTGAAGGACAACCACGCCACCCTGTTCATGGATCCGGGAAAAACGTACAAACTCATCGTAAGCCAGGAGGGGTATTTCCCCGTGTTCAAGGAAATCAGCACCGTGCGCATCAACTATGCGGCGGTCGTGGAAGAAAAGGTCTGGATGAAAGGAATGAAAGGGGGTACAGACGAAGGAAACAGATAGCGGCGACTTGCCTCTCTTTTCCCACATAAACTGCACGTTTAAAAAACTGCAAAGCATTCACCTCGCAACTAATTTCCCCGAAACCATGCCCCCGTTTTTCAGTAGCGCTTTGTAAAAATACATGCCCGGTGAAAGGTCATTTCGACTTATTGTTACTTTATTGGATTCCAAATTTTTGAAACTCCTCACTAATTTTCCATCCACTGCATACAGCTCCAAACCTTGGAAAACGGCGTTGCCGGAAACTTTAATAGTCACATCGCTGGAAAAGGGATTTGGCGATGCGGTAGCGACGATATTGGAACCTGGAGTTTCATGGGAGGAAGTAAGCCCCTCAAAAATATCTTGTGCAACGTCACCTGCATCAATCAACGGCGTAACGTCTGGGCAAGGATAGTTTTGGTTGGGTAACCAAATAAGCGCAAAGGAAAATGAATTGGCCTCGCCCGGGCCTATCGAAAATGGGCCGGAACTCATCACCATCCTTGGATCGTAAGAATCCAGATTTTCAGAACACATCGTCCAGTCATCCAGGTTGGCAGGGTTGCCAGCCATGGCGAAGAAGGTTTCCACGCCGACGCTATCGTAGCCATCCCCGCCTGTGGTGAGCGGAGTCCCATCTTTCCATTTTCCATTTAATATGTGGTAATATTCAATGGCTGTATTCGGATCGGTCAGTGCTAAAGGAGATGCGGGGTTGCCGGTGAATGGGTAGTTGTAATAGATAAATCTCGAAAGGCCGAGGTCTTCGCCAAACCCGCCCGTTGCCCCTTTCAAAATTTTTATCCCCAAGACCGGGATCTCTTCACAGTAAGTCGGCACGCCTCCGCTGCAAAGACAGCCTACCTCACCGTCCTGTACATCCTGGTTGTAGGCGAAGGCCAGGTTGTGCTCGGGTAGGCAACCCACGTAGTCGTCCGTATAGCACCCTATGTCAGGGTCGAGCCAAAGGCCAATAAAAGTGCTGTCAATTTTCTCCGACCCATCGTTTGTAAATTTCATTTCATAAAAAGTGGTATTGTCCACCACTTCATCGTTGCTGCTGTACCCATAGGCCAAAACGGACATGGTGATTGGAATGCCCTGGCTATAATTAAAAACCCACCAAATGGCCTCCTCTCCCTTAATGTCAGGGTACTCGCCGAGCAGTGGTTCGTATATGCCATTCCCGTTCAGGTCAACAAAGGGGGCGAGTTCGATATCGGGTAGTGCAAAGCCATAGATAGTCTCGAAGTCAGGGTTGCCCCTTCCCGGCCAGCCAATCACCGTGACCTCGATATTGTCAATGCTCCCGTTGTCAGCAAAATCGTTGAGGTGGGCATTGATACTGGCCTGGGTTATCGGCCAAAAGCGGTTGAAGTTTTCACAAACAGCAGGGTCGGTTGCACCGCCGATCATAGGGCCGGCATTTACGGCAGTAGGGTTGCCGTAAGTAGGCGCAGCCAATTTTAGGTTGCCGCCAGGGTCAAGCCCCGCTAGCCAAATACTACCGGAGAATATGGACGCCACTTGGGTTATATTATTCTTGGGAGCGATAAATCCAGCATAATTATCATTTTTCCACAACAGCCCGCCCTGAAGAAGATATGCCACTGAATTGTTGACATCAAATTGGGCAGTAGCTACTGGCGAGCATTGGGCAAGTGCTTTGTCAAAACCCAAAAGGGTAAAAAGGGAAAACAGAAAGATTTGTGTAGAAGATAGTTTCATAACTGATTGAATTTTAGTAGAATAAAAAAAGTGTTTTCAAAATTTAAGCTCAACATCCCCAAAACAAACGGAATTCAACCAGCCTGTAAAGTCAAGTTTTTTGTAAAGTCAGGTTTTCGAAACCTGGTTATTTCTATCTCTTTGCAGTTGGCCTTGTCGGCCTGCCATTTCCACGATGCCCCGCACGCTATCGCCCACGCAGGGCAGCCATTGTGGTCGCAAAATATGCCGCCACGTAAACCTCAAAATTTTAAAAACATAATTGGCTGCTTACCTTGTCCCCTGCAACTTGGTTGGCTGCTACTCCAGGCAGTAGTCCGGAAGGGTTGATGTTGGCTTATCCCTGTGTTCCATGCGCTTTCAGGGCTTGTGCCAACGCTTTTGATCCACTAACAAATTTCACCTGTATGAAAAAACACCACCAACTCATCTCAATCCTGCTGGCCCTTCCATTCTTATTTTTTTGTTTTCAAAACGATGCACTCGCCCAAAAGCTCAACCCCGACCATTTCAAAAACATAAAACCCCGCAACATCGGCCCGGCAGGCATGAGCGGGCGGGTGACGGCCATTGACGTGGTGCTTGCCCGGCCCGATGTCATTTACATCGGTGCGGCGAGCGGCGGCGTGTGGCGCTCCGCCAGCGGCGGCATTGACTGGGAGCCTGTGTTCGACGAAGCGCCCGTGCAGTCCATTGGTTCCATCAAAATAAACCAGCGCAACCCCTCGGAAATCTGGGTCGGCACCGGCGAGGGCAACCCCCGCAATTCGCAGAACAGCGGCGAAGGTATTTACAAAACCATTGACGGCGGCAAGTCCTGGCGCAAGGTGCTGTTTGTCAACGACTCCACGGGCTGCGCCGACCTCGTCGTTGACCCCACCAACCCCAATAAACTCATCGCCGCCTTATGGGAGTATGGCCGCAAGCCCTGGACCTTCAACTCCGGCGGCCCTGGCTCCGGCCTTTATGTCAGCTACGATGCCGGTGAAACCTGGGAGCGCCGCACCGACAAGGACGGCCTGCCCAAAGGCGACCTGGGCCGCATCGGCCTCGCCATTGCCCCTTCCAAACCCAACATCGTATATGCCCTGGTGGAAGCCAGGGAAAATGCCCTTTACAAAAGCACGGACGGCGGTTTCAAATGGCAGAAAATGGCCAGTGCCGACAACTGGGACGACAACGTGAGCAACCGCTCGTTTTATTACCACGAATTGTATGTGGACCCCACCAACGAAAACCGCAAAAGCACCGCCTCGGCACTGCCCATTTTCAACAAGACTACACCAAAAAAGCCGACGACCTCTACGACGCCTACCTTTTTGCCCAAAACAACCCCCTGACTTTTGAAAACCTGCTGAAAGCGCACGGGATCGCCCTGAGCAGCCTGGATAAAGGCATCAATGCACCAACACCTCCCCCACTTCCAACCTACACCCATACGTCCCAAAAGCCTGCAATACCACCGGATAGCCCCCCTGCACCAATTGCTTAAATTCGCCCACCAACTGCCACCAATCGCCACCATTGATCGACCAGGCCAACTGCCCGCCAAGAGCCGTGGCCAGCACAGTAATGCTGCCGTTGCCCTGCCCCGGCGTTTCATCCGTCACGATGATGTCCTGAACGGTGAAAAAGGGTTCCACCGTCACCGCCGCCTGGCAGGTGCCGATGTTGTAGGAGGCATCCCGTGCGTACAGCGTCACGGTGTTGCCGCCCACTTGCGGGCAGTACAGTTTTTTGGGGTAAGTCCAAAAGGCGGCGATGCCGCAATTGTCCGTACTGCCGTTCTCCAGGGCCAACGGGTCGAGGGTCATAGAGCCATCTGCTTCCAGCAAGACGGAGAGATTTTGGCACAAAGCGATGGGTGCTACCGTGTCCAGTACGTTGACAATGGCAATGCAGGAGTCGAGGCGGCCCATTGAGTCCAGCACGGTGAGTTGAACGTTGTTGAGGCCGAGGTGGGAACAGAGGAACTCCTCCTGCGAAACCCATATCGAGTCAATGCCGCAAGAGGCGTAGCTGCCGCCGTCCACCATATTGGCTGGCAAAAAGCCCTCTCCATTTTCATCCAAATAGACATTGGCAGTTTGGCAAATGGCTACGGGCGGAGAGATGTCATTAATGGTAGGCGCTAAGAACAACTGGCCGCAATCCTCCATGTCTGTTGTGGAGATTTCATTGGCAAGGTTCATCGGCACGGCATGGTCCACCACCACCGGGCAGCCCACTATCACTGGGCAGTGCGAGGAATTGTCCCCTTCATAATGATAAATGCCTGGCTCAAAGACGCCAAGGGTACTATCAGCGCCTACTTGAAAACTGTTTTCGTACCAAAGGACATTAGAAACGCCATCAATGGCACGGAGGCAAAAGCCTACCATAGAATCCAAGTCCACGCTCTGCGCAGGGCAAAGTTTTACCACAAAAACTGCTTCTACCGAATCCTTTTTTTCAGGCCGGTTGCAATCTGTCGCATAAAACCAGCCGTGCTGGAAACCTTCCCAATTGGGGTCGAGCACCGTAGTCGTCCATTCGCCTGTTGGGCTGGCCGTGACCTTGATGGGCGCCAATTCCATCAGCACGGGAGCACCGGTAGTACCTGCCGTACCGCTGGGGATGAAGCTCAAGGCTGTTGTTTTTTCATGCAAAAACTGCCGCTCACTGTCGTAGTATTTTAAGCAAATAGCACCCGACGCAATGTTGGCGAGGGTTAGGAAAAACTGGAGGCGCCCGCTGGACATCTGCGGCGTGGCGACCCCTGCAAATTGACCGCCAACATAGCCCGCCAACTGGTCGCCCAGGCTGCCCGTCGTATGGCAGTTGCTCTGTATTTCCACCACGATGGTCATGGAGCCAGAATTGGTGGTAAGCTGTTCCCAAGCTGGCGGGGCGTCATTTCCTGTTGGCAAATTGAGCCTGATGTCATATTGTAAACATGAGCCATCAAATTCGATCCGGTCGTTCATATTGCCAGCAGGTAGTGGCAGGTCATCCTGTACAAATTGTTTTGGTAAATAACTGAAAACGGGTGCATCGTAGCCCTCGTTGACGGTGAAAACGGCGTAGCGGGAGGCAGTGTATTGGTTGGTCGTACCCGTCTCCGTTGCTGTTATTAAAACGCTGTCCGTGCCTGTCCATGCAGGGTCGTTGGCGCTCACGCTGAGTATATTTCCTGCTCCAATGTTGGTGGTTAAATTCACACTGCCCGTTGCCGTCCACACCACTGGATCATTGTCTTGTGTTTGAAGAAAACCGTCCAAATCAATTGTGGCAAAGGCTTCTCCTTGCAAAACAGTCTGCGACGGGAAAGCCGACAATGAAATCGGAAAATCATCTGCAGCAGAAATGTGCAGCGCATACCCGATGGGAAAGCCGCCCATTTGGCCATTTTTGATAAAACTGGCTGTCTCGGCAGCAGGATGGACGGTGCTGTTGCTGCCCAGCAACACCTTGAACTCCACCATTTCACCAGACACTACATTGGAAAAGACGGTTAAAAAATAATAGGCCGAACTGCCCACCTGCACGGGCGTTGCCACGCCCCGCACTTCATTTCCAACATATGCACCGAGCACGTTGGCCGTGCCATTTTCAGGCGTCCCGTCCAGGAACACCTGGCAGGTGAAGTTCATGCTGTTGGCATAATTGGCGGGGTTGACCGTCCAGGCTGGAACCTGGCCGAGCAGCATGTTTTTTATCAGGAAAAACGCAATGGATATGGTAAAGAGTTTTCTCATTTGTTGTTTGTTGAATGAGCAAGCCACGAGGTGACATCTTTTTGCCCTTTCCGCATTCAAGTTTTGCAAAGCATTTGATGGGCAAAAAGGTGTCACCTCGTGGGAGGCCGTTTTTGAGATAACACCTTTTTGCCGTGTACCATTCTGCTGAAATCTTCAGTTGTTAGG
The DNA here is from genome assembly GCA_020636005.1 of Lewinellaceae bacterium. Classification (GTDB taxonomy): domain Bacteria; phylum Bacteroidota; class Bacteroidia; order Chitinophagales; family Saprospiraceae; genus UBA6168. Next base: position 1,438,841 of record JACJYR010000001.1, on the reverse strand, counting down.
GGCAAAAAGATGTCACCTCAAAAACTTCAAAAATCATCGTTTCACCACCCGCCTCGTCATCATCACGCCGTCCATTTCCACCTTCACAAAATAGACCCCCGCAGGCAGCCCCGCAGCCTCCCAAAGGAAACTGTTCCAGCCAGCAATGGCATCCATTTTATCCAACAGCACCACCCGGCCTAAAGCATCGCTGATAGCGAGCGTGGCCGTGCCAGTTTGTTGGGTATGGAAAAGGATATTGGTACTCCCGCTGAAGGGGTTGGGCTGAACGATCAACTCGTTTCCTTGACCAGCCAAATCGAACGTGCCAGTCGCCTCGTGCATCACGAAGGGATAAGGCGTTTCCACCGTACCTTCCTGATGGTCAATGGAGAAGAACATCGTTTCGTCCAAATCCACGATCTCCTCCGAGGTGGCGTCGTACAGTTTGAACTGCACCAGTTCACCCGACTGGTTGGCGTACATGGTCAGGAAAAACAGGTAGGCGTGCATGGGTTCGATGTACAGGGCATCGGCCACGCCCCGCACCTCGCCATTGACGAAGGCGGCCACCGTTTGGCCTTCCCCGGTGATGTTGCTGCCGTCTTCTGCGGCCACCATGCCCACCAGTATCATCGTATGCTCGTACTGCGAAGGGTCCACCGTCCAGGGGGAGTTGTTGGGGCTTGGGCCGCTCCTGTCTTCCACTGTTCCACCCTGAAAACTGTGCGGGTAGTTCAGTGTGCCAGGGTTGGCCTTTTTCAACAAATAACCCTCGGCAGGTTTCAGGTAGTCCAGGTTGCCCAGCCAGCCAAATCCAGCAACGTACTGCGCAAAAGCGCTCTGGCTTTTGATCACGTCGCCACTGGCAGAGGTGAGGGAGGCGAGGGCATCGTTGACGGGTATCGGCACGAGCGGCAGATAGCCGATCCAGTTCCAACCAGCCACAAGGGGGATGGGCGTCGTCGGGTCAATAGGATGGCCTACCAAGTCCAGCGTATCGGCCACGTCGGCCCGGAACTGGTACATGGACAGGTTGCCCAGTGCCGTCAGCGAACCCAACCAACCATTGATAGGCGTACCGTAGTAGTTGGCAAATTGGGTTTGGCTTTTTATCAAATCGTTCTCCGGCGTGGCGAGGCTGGAGAGGGCAGGATTCAGGCTGGGGTCGGGGAAGCCCAGGTTGAACGAGATCCAGTTCCAGCCGCCGTGCAGGGGTATTTTGCGCAGCAGCAAATTGTCGGTGTGAAGCGTGACGGGGAGGAGGGGGGTGCCCACCAGTTCGTCGCTCGTCAGCACGAATTTTTCTAAAATATCGCTGTACAGCAGGCAGACATCGGCATCCCAAATCTGGAATTTGATGGTGTCGCCCGTGAAATTGTTGCTGTAAACTGTGAGGAAAGCCTCGTACTTGTCCACCGCTGGCACATATTGCAGATAGGCCATGCCCCTCAGCGTATCGTTCACGAATGCAGCCACGATGTCCATGTCGTCGGTGGACAGTGTGCCTTCGATGTCCAGTTGGACGGTCAGGTTCATGCTGTAGCTGAAATTGGCGGGGTTGACCTCCCACTGCGGCGAGCGGCAGAGGTTGCGGAAGTCAATGTAGAGCGGTTCGTCGCCGTTGGCCGTATTCATTACGAGCGTATCAAGGAACTCGCCCACCACCAACGTGCTGTCGAACTCAAACGTGATGACCTGCTGCTGGCCGGGGTCGAGCACGCCATCGGATGGGTAAACAAACACCCAGCTTGGCACGTCCTCGATTTCATAATACTGCGAAGCGCCGCCCGTGTTGAGGATGGTTTTGTAAACTGTTTTAAACTCATCCTCAAATTTGTTGGCCTCCAACTCGCCGCCGACCCAGCGCATGGGGTTTCTGTCCACAAAAAACTCCCATTGGATGTGGCCAAACTTGTTGCCGGCCAAGTCCAGCACGGAGTCCACTTCCACCCGCAGGATTTTGTTTTCAATCAACTGGTTAGGCACGTTCGGCACGATGATGATTTTGTCGCCACTGCAAGTGATCGTGGCGTCAATGAGTTCGTCCGTTGCCGTGTCGTACAGGCCCACGTTGTTGTTACTGAAAAAATCCGCCTGGATGAGCAGGTCGCAGCGGATAGGCTCGTTGAAAGTGATGCTGATTTCATCACCTGCCGAGAGGACGCCGTCCGCTGGCTCCGGGATGCCCAGCACGACGGGGGGTGTCCGCTCTATTTTACCATGAATAATATGGGAAATGCCAGGGTTTTGTGCTCCAAAACACTGCGTAATCGCCCTTATTTCATACAAGCCATCCTGCAAGCCCGTGGTGTTCCAGCCCACATTGGTAAACACAGGGCCGAGGTCGGCTTTCAGTATTTCGGCGATATTGATCCATGCCCCGTCGCCGTTGGTGCGGCGGTACTGCACCCGGACGAGTTCCAGGTCGGGATCGTTTTTGTCGTACATCGCCAGCGTGGTGTTGAGGTTGACGCCCATCGCTGGCGTGAGTACCCAGCCTTCGAGCGGGAAGGCGAGGTCAACCGGGCTGCAAGGCTCCAGGAAGTGGATGTCGAACACCAGTTCTTTATTGAAAATGGTATCGAAAAAACCCAGTGCCGTTGCCCGTTCATCTTCGCAGTCGGAGAAAAATTCCACCGAAATATCCTCATAGTCAAAGGCCAATGGCCCACGTTCAACGGTCATGGTGACGGGTACGCCCTCGCCATACGGCACTGCCACGCCCAACGACGGCAGGCCATTGAAGCGGATGACCGCCCCGTTCGGGTTGGTGGACTGATCCACTTCCAGCGTGTAGGTTTTCAGGTCTTCCGACTGGCTGGTGTTGCCGAGGGTGAGTTGGAAAACCGCCACGTCGTTCATCGGCACGTTGACCGCCGAGGTTTGGTTGGCACTCATATCCACGCCCTCACGGGGCTGGGTTTTCGGTTCGTGCGGGCATTGCGACTGCCCGGCGACAGTTTTGAAAACCGGCGTACCGAAGCGTTTATCCTTTTTAATGTCCACTGAAAAATTGTCGCCAATGTCGTCGTCCGCCAGCACGTATGTGACGGTTTTCGAGTTCAGGGTGCTGTTGAGGGTATCTTCCGACTCGCCAAATGCAAAACTGAATTCTGCACCGCCCGTTAGTCCGACTCCATCCACCGTCAAGCCGAAGTCCGCTGAAAAAGTGTTGCTGAACTCCGTTTCAAAAGCAAACGACACCGAACTGGTCTCCTCGGTTGTTGTGGACTCCTCGTACACGACGCCGCCGTTGAAGGAGAGATTTTTTTCAAAAACAGCCTGTTGTTTAAAAACCGTATTGGAGTCCACGATGGATTGCCAGGTGCGGGCGGACATGGAATCGGTTTGCGTTTGCAGGGCATACAGGTCGGGAATGACGTTGTTCAGGATGTGGTATTCTGTATAAATAAACGTAGTGGCATACCCTTCGGGCGTGACAGTCAGACTTTTATCCAAGAAAAAGCTACAGCCCATCGTATCCCATTTCAAAATATCCGTGATGGAATACAGGTAGTTCATCGCCCCGCCCATATAGATATCGCCGCCCATTTCGCTGCCTACAATCAAGTCGGCATCGGAGGTGGAAATGGTTTTGGTGGTGGTGATGCACCGTTCCATTTCATCCGTCCGGGTATCGGTGCGGATATAAGAGACCTGGTAACCGAGGTCGGCAGTAAAATCAAACTGGGTTTCCTTGCTCAAAAAGGGCGTGCCCATTTCTATGTTGATGTCGGGCCCCAAATGGACGGTGACATGAGCCCCGCCGCCGAGGGTAATCGCATCCGAAGTAGTAATGGTCTTGCAGGTCGTCGTACCCTGTTCGAGGGTCGCATAGCTGGCGTCGCCGGGCGGGTCTCGCAGGATGAGGTCGGGAAATTCCGGCGCAGCCGAAACGAAGGCACTCGTTCGGGGGCGGATGCCGAGCACCACTCCTTCCAGCGTGCCGGTCGCCAGTTCGTCGTGTACGGTGGTGGTCACCTGCAACACCTTTTTGTAAGGCGACACGATGTTCGGCGCGCCTGCGCTGAATTTATAGACAAACTTGCCGCCCGTCATCAGCGTATCGAATTCTTCCTGGCGGGCAATGTCGTTGTCCACGTGCAGCAGCGCCGTATCCAGGTAACAGCGTCCGCCGTCATAGTCTTCGTAAACCTTAATAGTGGTGGTCACCCTGCCTTCAGGCTCTATCATCGCCTGGTTGCAGGCATTGAGCGGTAACGGCGACATTTCCACCTGCGGCGGGGCGAAGTAGATGAAATCAACCGTATCGTTTTTCTCCCGCAGGTCGGTGGTGATGCCTCCCTGGTTTTGGAAGTAGGTGTAGATAATGGGGTTGCTGTGCTCTATGACTGCCACCGTGACCGAGTCCGGCGGTATGCCATCGAAGGTGAACTTGCCATTAGGGTTGGTCAGGGTCTGCACTTTTTCAAAACAGCCGTCCAACGTGGCCACTTTCACTTTCACAATAGCAGTTGGATTACCCATGGCGTCAACGGGAATCACGCTTTTCCGGCAAAGCCCGCCTGCTAATTGCCCGGTCACCTTGCGTTTCGTTTGGTTGCGGAACAAAATGCCCGCCACAGGGGTCGTCAGGTTTTGGATGTCCCATTTGGCAGGGATGAAGCTGTGCCCCTCCACTTTTGGCGTCAGTGTGACGGAAACGCCCGGCTCGAAATCGGCCACGAACTTGCCCTCCGCATCCGTGAAGATGGCCGGGGTATAGGACAGCCCATTGACCAAAATCTCCACCCCCTCCTGAAAACAGGTTGTGCCTTCGAAGCGGACGTAGCCAGATACTGGGATGGTGCTTTCATCATAAAAATCCACGCCATCGGTGCTGGTGTTGCTGGGGTTGAGCGTCACCAGGCGGGAGGTAGGGTTGAACTCGTGCGGCAGCACATCGGTAATGGCAGCGGAGCTTGACCAGCCTGCGCCCTGCGTTGCGCCGTCCCCGGTCATGGCCTGCCCCATGTCGTGCAAAACCGTGCCTACGCCTTCGTTGAAATTGAACCAGGACAACAGGTGGATGTCGCTCGAATTGGTGCCGATGTTATGGGAGGTTTGTATTTCGGAGAGTGAGAGGAGGGTGTTGTAAAAAGCCACCTCGTCCACGAGTCCGGTGAGGTACATGCCGTGGTTGGTGGTTCCATTTGCCCGTGCGCCCACTTTCCAGGGAAGGCCGTTCAGGTCGGTTGGGGCAGCGTTATAATTATAAGTGCCTACAAATGCGCCGTCTTTATAGTAGTTGACCTCAACGTTGGGGCCGGATTGTTTGAAAGTAAAACCAAGATGATGGAAGCCCATGCCCAATGGGCCGAGGTTTTGTGGAACGAGGCCCATCGTCAATTCGAGGTTTCCGTTGTTGATGTTGACCGAAAACAGGTGGTTTCCGCCCGCATCCGCTTTGCTCAATATGGTTTGATGCGTCGTGAAATCAAATGGCTTCACGGTCAGCAAAATGGTCGAGCTATCGGGCAGGTCGAAGTTGGTCAGGTCGGCGTATTGCTGGTTCGCCCCATTGAATTCGAGGCTCTGGTTGAAATAGGAATTTTTGCTGGCCTTGGCGGTGAAGGTCGTGCCGGGGCCATAGTTCACCCCGGCGATTTCATAAAAGCCGGATGCGCCCGTGACCGCCGCATTGATGACCTGGGGGCGGTCGGCAGTCCATTGCGTGCCGCAGAGGTACATGGTCTGCCTGTTGGCCGCCTGGCCAAACGCTTTTTGCCCAATGCCCTCGTCCATTTTCCAATAGCCTTTCAGCCCGTTCATCCCCACGCTCACGGTGCGGTTCATAAACATGTTCAGCTCCGTTTGCGAAAGCTGGCGGTTAAAATAGCGCACCTCGTCGAGCAGGCCGTCGTAGTTGCTCCCACTTGGTTTTTGACCCACCAAAAGGCGGGCGCCCCCGGTAGAGACACTGGCACTGGTTGTCTGTACCAAATTCCCATCCACATATAAAAGCAGGGAAGTACCATTGAAAGTGGCGGCGACAAAATGCCAACCATTGATATCAGCAGTAAAAGCATGCTCCACGGAAGCGCTGCCCGTGCCGTTGCCGATGGAAAATTTCACCCCGTTTCCGGCGGCATTGGTGTGCAGCCACCAGTTTTTGTTCTGGTCACTCCCGAAATCAAGGATGCCCTTGCCGGTGTTGCCACCAGCCAGTTTGACCCAACAAGAAACGGTGAATTGGCTGCTCCGCAAAACGGTATCGTCTTCGACAAAAGCCATGGCACTGCCATTGAAGTAAAGGGCCGAACCGAGCGAAGGCTCCAGGGTTACAACGGCACCATAGACCGGGTTGCCGCTAAAGGTCTGCACCTGCCCGGTGACTACGCCATTGGGATTGAGGAAACCGAGCGCCTTGCCGGGCGAGCCTGTGCCGAGCGAGTTTTTCGGCACCACGGAGTATTCGTAAAAATTGCCCGCAATGACGTTGAAGTCTATATAGGAAAAAGTCTCGTTGTCGAACTGGCCGAGCAGGGCGCCGTCCCGGTACAGCTTGTAGCTGGAAGCCTTGGGGCTGAGGGGGTCGGGCGTCCAGTTGATTTCGATGCGGTCGGCGAGGTCGCCCTCGCTGGCTCTCACGTAGGGGGCGGCAGGGGGCAGCAGGAAACGCCCCCAGAAACCGAAGTTGCCTTTCCGTTGGCCGTTGGAATAAGGCCCAACCACCACTTGGCCGATGGTGAAATTGGACTTGTAGGACACGTTTTCGGCATTGCTCACGCTGCCGTAGTTGAAAAAAACCTGCCCCTGGGTCTGCCCATTGGCGATGACGGTGGTGCAGTTGTTGTTCTGTGCCAGCCCCGTCTGGGCAAGCAGCAGCACTGCACCTATGATAAGGTGATGAATTATTTTTCTCATGATGTGGATTTTGATTTTAAAATGAAAAAACCTGGGTTTGAAATGCTGGCCCATCGGGCCACCCCTTTATTTCACCCAAACTTCCACATCGCTGATGTAATACCTTTCATCGGAGAGCGGCTCGGGGGTTGTCGGCCTGACGCCAACCAGTACATAAAAAGTGTTGTTATCCGTTTGGGCAACCATTTCACCCCTTACGTTGTAGTCCAGGGTATTGGCGTCATTGACATAGCCCAGCCCATTGAAATAATCCCCTACGAGCATATCGTTGTTATGTACCCATCCGACTTGAAAATTCCCGTTGTTGTTGTTGGAGCCGCTGGGAGTTTGCCCTGTGGAAAATGCGGCAAAGCCTATTTCACCAGGGTCATAATTCCCGCTGACATGGTAAGTGAAAACCACTTTGACCATCGTGTGTGGGTGCCCGCTTAGATCAAATTGCTTGTAGAGTACATCGTCGGAATCGCCGCCAAGGGTCGTGCCGGGAGTTATCATCCAACCTTTGCTAAAAGGCGTTTGCGGCTGAACCCGCACCACGTCTCGGGCGAGCCCATTGTTCCAGGAATTTTGACAGCCCCAGCCGTCGTTTCCGGTACTGAAATCATCCACATCCACCAAGCGCCAGTCGTTGTTGGCGCCGTATTTAATGTTTCCACCCGTGCCGAGTTCCACATCGCCGGTCACATTAATACCTGTGCTTTCTATACCGAGCCGTTTAGTGCCGTTATTGTAAACATCTGTGTTGCCCGAAGACCTGATCTCGATGGGGCCAGTACCGTGTAAGACTTGCAGCACGTCCGTTCCGACATACCCGATTGTAGCCTGCGTGCCATTGGTGCGATTCAACTCAAAGGCGGCAATGCCCGGCGCTTCCGCCCGTACGATGGCGTTTTGTCCATCTTTCACATGTAGTTTGGTATCTGGCGTGTCGTCACCGATGCCCACATTACCAGTCGAGCCAAAAACATTTTCCTGCCCCCGCAGGGAAAGGGCATAGGGGGCAGAGGTCAGTTTTGCCCGTGGGGCCATTTCCGCCCCGCCGTCCACCGAGACGCCGAGGAAGTAGGTAGCGTTGAAAGGGACATTGAGTGTCTCGACAGCGCCAAGCTCGGCACTGTACACCCCACTCTGGATGGGTATGCCGCTCTGCGTTTCCGTCCAGATGGCCGTGCCGCCGGCAGACTGGGTGTACAATTTGAAGGTAAGGCTGTATGACCCGTCGGTCACGGCCGCCCCTGTGGAATTCTGCACCGTGCCCTGGATGCTGAGGGTGGCCTGGGCTTGGAGTTGAAGCGTTGCAAATGCAAAGAAGGCTAATAGCAGTGTAAAGATGTTTTTCATGAGATTAGTAATGTTTGATTGGTAACAGTTTATCAATTGCTGCCATCGGCTTGTTGGCCGCTGGCAAAACATTGTCCGTTTTGATAAATGAAATAGGGTCGATCAGGGCATTCAGGATAGCCTGTCGTTAGGTAGGTTCAGCAGTGGTTTGTCTTTTGAAAAAGGTGGTTTGCTCCGTGAAGTGCTTGTGTGCAAAAGATGGATGAGGAACACTTGACTGTAAAATTTGGAGGTAAATTCTTTCGATGGCGCAAATGTGTGGGCGGTGGCCTTCAAATACCTTGTCAATTGGTGACAAAAGTTTGTCAATCGGTGCGGAGTCGTTTTAACCTATTTAAAATCAATGTTTTATAAAAATAGCATGGCGTTTTCAAAAGAAATTTGTCAATCTGTTCATGTGGCCGCAATTGCTTGTTAATCCGTGAAAATCCGTGTAATCCGTGGCGACCAAAATAGTTACTTTACTTTTTCCTAAACTCGCTGGGGGCAAGCCCAAACGAATCGCTGAAGGATTTTGAAAAATGGGCCAAGTCCTTATAGCCCACCTGGTAGGCCACTTCCGATACGTTACTGTCCGAAGTTTCAAAAAACTGCCTGGCCTTTTCCATCCTGAACGAGCGGATGAAGTTGGAGGGCGACTCGTCGGTCACGGCCTTCATCTTGCGGAAAAGCTGGTAGCGGTTCATGCAAAGGATGTCGCAAAGTTGCGGCAGGGCAAAGTTTTCGTCCGAGTAGTTTTCCTCCAGGATGAAGCGCAACTTTTGGAGGAAGGCGTCTTCCATTTTGATGGCCGTTTCCATGCCCCCCGCTGCCACTTCCACGGCTGCTTCCGTTGCCAACGTTTGCCTCGCTGGCGTTTTTGTTTTGGTAAAATGCTCCGTCAAGCGCCGCCTGTTATCTGCCATCATGGACAGCGTGGCGAGTAGTTCTTCTTTGTGAAATGGTTTTGACAAGTAGGCGTCCGCACCCCGTTTCAATCCCATGACTTTGGAAGCCACATCGGCCTTGGCCGTCAGCAGGGCGATAGGGATGTGGCTTGTGCGTTCGTCATTCTTTAGCGTTTCCAAAACTTCAAAACCATCTTTTTCCGGCATCATCACGTCGCTTAGGATAAGGTCGGGGATGCGCTCAATAGCTTTTTCAATGCCTACCTGTCCATTGTTGGCCACTGTAATTTCATAATGTTCTTCCAGGCAATTTTTCAGGTAAAATACCAAGTCGGGGTTGTCTTCTATGATGAGAAGGGAGGGGAATGGAGAATTGAGAATGGAGAATTGAGAATTGCCTGTCGGTTCAGGTATAGAGGAAACCGGAACCGCATGCTCCGTTCTCCATTCTCCATTCTCCATTTTCAATTCTGTATTTTTGGTTATTGGTAAAACGACTTTGAAGGCCGACCCTTTGCCCAGCTCGCTCTTCACCTCTATCTTGCCGCCCATCAGTTTCACCAGTTCTCTTGCATGGGCAAGGCCGATGCCCGTGCCTTCACCCGCACGGGTAGTGGTGCCGTCCACCTGGTAGAAGCGGTCGAAGATATGGGGCAGTTCTTCGGAGGGGATGCCGATGCCGGTGTCTTTGACTTGAATTACGATTGACGATTTACGATTGTCCGAATCAATCGTAAATCGTAAATCGTCACTCGTAATTTTTACATCCACCTCTCCACCCGAAGGCGTGAACTTGATGGCATTTGAAAGGAGGTTTGTCATTACCTGCTGCACCTGTTCCGGGTCGAAATCCATTTCCAGGTTTTCTATTTCACTAAAAAAATGCAGGGCCAACTGCTTGTTTTCTGCAAAACTTTGGAAGCTATTGGTCAGGTAACGGAGGAAGGGCACGATGTCGCCCCGTTGCAAGTCCAATTTGAACGAACCATCTTCCAGTTTCGACAAGTCCAACAATTGGTTGACGAGGCGGAGCAGGCTTTGGCCATTCCGTTCGATGAGGTTGAATTTGGAGATTAGGGAGTTAGGGAATTGGTTTTTCAGGTCTTGCCCTTCCTGATTCCCCAATTCCGATTTTCCACTTTCCGCCATGCCCAAAATCACCGTCAGCGGCGTGCGGAACTCGTGCGTCAGGTTGGTGTAGAGGCGGCTCTTGAAAGTGTCCAACTCTTTCAGGCGCAGTGCTTCTTGCTGTTCGTTTTCAAGTTGGCTTTTTAGCTCCCAGCGTCTTTTCAATACATATAAAATGGCGAGGGCAAAGCCTGCGAAAGCAAGCAGGTATAGCGTGTACGCCCACCATGTTGCCCAAAATGGAGGGTGGACGACCAACTGGACAGCCAGTTCGTCCGCCGCCCACTGGCCCTTTGCATTGAGGGCTCTTACTCTGAAGACATAATGGCCACTGGGCAGGCTACTGAACGTGACTGAGTTGCTCGTCGAGGGGTTCGACCAAGTGTCGTCGTGGTCGTCTAATTGGTAGCTGTACTGGATGGCACCCTCACTTTGGAAATCCATCAGCCCGAATTCGAGCACGACGGTCTTGTTTTGGTAGTACACGTCCAGACGGGGTGATTTTTCAAAAAAATAAGATGTGCGCACGGTGTCCATCTCGTCGTCGGTCATGGAAACGGTGTGAAGCCGCAGTTGGCTTTCGATGGAGCGATGTTCGTATTTTTCCATGACTTCATTTGGGTAAAATGCCGTGATGCCCCTCATGCCGCCAAAGTACAACCGCCCGTCGGATGCCCGGAAGTTCGAGGACCTGTTGAACTCGTTGTCGGGCAGCCCGTCCTCTTCATAAAAGTTAATGAAACGTTCCTGGGCGATGCTGAAACGGGACAGGCCGTTGTTGGTGGCCAGCCAAAGGCAGGAGTCGCCCTCGGGCTGTATGCCGTGCACATATTCGTTTGGGAGGCCGTCCGCCATGGTGTATGTTTTCCAAAAATTGCGCTCCGGCTCGAAACGGACAAAGCCTTGCTCAGTGCCCAGCCACACCCTGCCCTGCGGGTCAGTGTGGATGTACCGGATGGTGGCGATGTCCCTTTCTTTGTTGAAATATTGGGCTTCCAATTGCAGGGTCGCAGGATTGATGGCTACCAGCGCCTCCCTGTTGCCGAACCACATCCACTGCCGGAGCGGGTCGTATTTCATGGTCTCAATATAGTTGACCCATTGTTTAACATCTACCTTTTTCCAAAGAGCTCCAGTTGCGTCTTCATCCAAATAGAGGAGGTCGTTGCCCCAGGCCCACCAGATGCGCCCAACTGCATCTTTTTCAAATTCTCCGATATCGAATGGGTAGCCAACGCTCTTGTACGGGTTGGAGCGCCCGCCCGTTTTGGGGTCAAGTACCTGCCCATCGTTCAGAAAAATTTTCCCCTTTTGAAAAAGTATTTCGTAAGGGCTGACATCGTGGCGGGCCAAAGGCTTTGGGGGTTGCGGGCCTTCCTCCAGCTTGCAGACGTTTTTATAGTAGCTTGCATAAATCCCCCCTTTTTCATCTTCCGAAAAACCACGGAAACTGCAATGCCCGTTGCAGGCATCGTGTCGGCCAGTGTAGTAAGTGTCGAACAATGACCGCTGCGGCACCACCTTCAACAGGCCCATGACGGTCTCTACCCATACAGTACCGGAAGCGTCTTGGAAAAGCGCCCTCAAATCGGTTTGGTTGGAAAAAATTTCATCCACCTGGGGCTTAAAATCATACAGTTCATCGGCAGAGGCATCGTAAAATAGGAGGTGGTTTTCAGAGCCTGACAGCCAGAGGCTTCCATCTGGCGCCTCTATGACATCGAAGATGAACGGCCAGCCTTTGTGCCGGTTGACTGGGTGGGGCTGCGGTTCGGTTGCGCCTTCTTCCAGTACCATCAGTTTGTCATCCTTCAAAAAAAAGACTTGGTTGCGTTGCCCTGCCCGAATCAATGCCTCCATCTCATGGAGAAGGTTGTCTATCCTTAACAGCAATTTCCCATGAGCATCTGTTTTCCATAAGGAATAGTTAGAAAAATAAAATAGGTTGCCGTGGCTATCACTGGCGACCCGGCTCAGGTGAGGCAGCGCACCGTCCGGCAAAGTGTCAACCTGGAGGATGGTAGTGTCCCTGACATGCGCCAGGAGGGTTTTCCCCGCAGCATTGTTGACCAAAAGCGCTGCGACTGCACCATTTTCAAGTTTAACCATGTTGCCCTGCCATTCTTTCACATCCCCGCTGACCAATCCGCTGAAGGGGATGGCCGCTTCTTCCCCAGTGATGGTATTGATGACGACGACCTGGTGGTTTTCCAAAAAATACAGGTAACTGCCGTCCGCTTTCAGGTTGCCCACTTTGCGGATTTTTTGAAAAACGGGGTGGTCGGAATTGCCATCATTGAGGAAATGCTGGCAGTCAAAGCGGTTGAGGCTGCCGTCGTTCGCAATCCACAGGTAGCCCTGGCCGTCCTGTTCCAGCCCCCAGACGGTGTTGCGGGAGAGGCCGTCTTCGGTGGTGTACAGATGGAAAGTGGCCTTTTGCGCCAGCGAAAAAAACGGCAGGAAAAACAACAAAAAGGGGGCTGCTTTCACCATGGAGGTAGATTCATTTTGCCTGGTTACTGGCAATATCTTCGCCAAAAACCGGAAGCATTTGTAGTGTTATTCTTTGCGCCATTAGGTTTTTTGTATATCAACCCCATCAACCCTTATCAACTTCATCAACCCTGCTGGGCATTTGCACAAAACCTATTGGCGTGCAGGATAAAACCGGGCGGGAATGGCCAACCGTTGAATTTTATATCTTGTGCGCTGTAAAATTTCACCCAAATCTTATCGTGCATGAAAAACAAACACCAACAACTGTTCCTCACCTTCCCCACCTTGCTTCTTTTCCTTTTTGCTTTTCAAGAAACCACCCTCGCCCAAAAGCTCAACCCCGACCATTTCAAAAACATAAAACCCCGCAACATCGGCCCGGCTGGCATGAGCGGGCGGGTGACGGCCATTGACGTGGTGCTTGCCCAGCCCGATGTCATTTACATCGGTGCGGCGAGCGGCGGCGTGTGGCGCTCCACCAGCGGCGGCATTGACTGGGAGCCTGTGTTCGATGAAGCGCCCGTGCAGTCCATTGGTTCCATCAAAATAAACCAGCGCAACCCCTCAGAAATCTGGGTGGGCACCGGCGAGGGCAACCCCCGCAATTCGCAAAACAGCGGCGAGGGCATTTACAAGACCATTGACGGCGGCAAAAACTGGAAGCTCATGGGCCTCAAAGACAGCCGCACCATCCACCGCATCGTCATCCACCGGGACGACCCGAATACCGTCTTCGCTGGCGTGACTGGCTCGGCCTGGGGGCCAAACAGCGAGCGGGGCGTTTTCAAAACCACCGACGGCGGCAAGAGCTGGCGCAAGGTGCTGTTTGTCAACGACTCCACGGGCTGCGCCGACCTCGTCGTTGACCCCACCAACCCCAACAAGCTCATCGCCGCCATGTGGGAATATGAGCGCAAGCCCTGGACCTTCAACTCCGGCGGCCCCGGCTCCGGCCTTTATATCAGCTACGATGCCGGTGAAACCTGGGAGCGCCGCACCGACAAGGACGGCCTGCCCAAAGGCGACCTGGGCCGCATCGGCCTCGCCATTGCCCCTTCCAAGCCCAACATCGTCTATGCCCTGGTGGAAGCCAGGGAAAATGCCCTCTACAAAAGCACGGACGGCGGTTTCAAATGGCAGAAAATGGCCAGCGCCGACAACTGGGACGACAACGTGAGCAACCGCCCGTTCTATTACCATGAAATCTACGTGGACCCCAAAAACGAAAACCGCATTTTCAGCCTCCACAGCACCCTGACCAAAAGCGAGGACGGCGGCAAGACCTTCCAGGAATGGGTCGGCTGGAAGGTACACCCCGACCACCACGCTTTCTGGATTTCGCCGGACGACCCCGAGTACATGATAGAGGGCAACGACGGCGGACTCAACATCTCCCACGACGGCGGCAAGAACTGGCGCTTTGTGGAGAACCTGCCCCTCGCCCAGTTTTACCACATCAATTACGACATGGCCGTGCCCTACCGGGTGTGCGGCGGCATGCAGGACAACGGCTCCTGGGTCGGCCCGTCGGCGGTATGGAAGTATGGCGGCATCCGCAATGCGGACTGGCAGGAGGTCTATTTCGGCGATGGCTTCGACGTGGGCATCCGGCCCGACAACGGGCGCTACTGCTACGCCATGTCGCAGGGCGGCAACATTGGCTACGTGGACATGCAAACCGGCCACACACAGGACATTATGCCCGTCCACCCCGATGGCAAAGAACTGCGTTTTAACTGGAATGCCGGTTTTGCCCAAAACCCCTTCCACGACTGCGGTATTTACTTCGGCAGCCAGTTCCTCCACAAAAGCCTCGACTGCGGCCAAAGCTGGCAGATCATCAGCCCCGACCTGACCACCAACGATACCACCAAACAGCACCAGGACAAGAGCGGTGGCCTCACCATTGACGCCACCAACGCCGAGAATTTTACCACCATCATCGCCATAGCGCCCAGCCCCGTGAACGAGCAGGTCATCTGGGTCGGCACGGACGACGGCAATGTGCAGTTGACCCGTGACGGTGGCCAATCGTGGACGAACGTGGCGGGCAATATGCCAGGCGCAAAACGGGGTAGTTGGATTCCTTACATCGAGCCGGGCAAGACGGCGGGCGAGGCGTTCGTCGTGGTGAGCGACTACCGCCGCAACGACTGGAAGCCCTACGTTTACTACACTTCCGACTTCGGCGCTACTTTCAAAAGGATAGTGGATGAAAAGCAGGTGCAAGGCCATGCCTTTTCCATCGTGCAAGACCTGGAGGTGCCTGATTTGCTCTTTTTGGGTACTGACTACGGCCTTTGGTTCAGTTTTGATTTTGGTAAAAATTGGCAGCAATGGACGAACGGCTACCCCTCCGTTTCAACAACCGATTTGAAAATACACCCCCGAGAGCATGACCTCATCATCGGCACGTTCGGAAGGGCGGCCTGGGTTTTTGACGACATCCGTTTTTTCCGTGAAATTGCCCGCACGAAAGGCAAGGTGCTGGAGGAAGATTTCAAGGTATTCTCAACGCCCGATGCCTGGCTGGCGGAGTTCCGCTCCGTGGACGGTACCCGTTTCGCTGGCGATGCGCTGTTTGCAGGCAACAACCGCTACCCAAATGCCATGATCACCTGTTGGGTAAAACCGCCTGTAAAAACCGATAAAAAAGAATCCGCAAAAGATGAAAAAGCCAAGGGCAAAAAAGAGAAAAAGGAGGAAGTAAAGGAAGCGCCCATTGAGAAAGAAGAAGCTGCCGAAGGCGGTGAAACCAGTGATGAGGCAAAAGAAAAAAAGGACAAAGACAAGGGCGACAAAGTCAAAGTGCTGGTGTTCAACGCTGCAGGCGACACCCTCCGTACCTTCTCCTCCAAAATAGATTCCGGCATGGTGCGCATCAACTGGAACCTTCGCCAGGACGGCCCCCGCTACCCCAACCGCCGGGAAGTGAAGCCCGACGACGACCCGCCCACAGGCTATCAGGTACTCCCCGGCACATACAAACTGCTGCTGACCTACAAAGGGAAAACCGACAGCACCAGCGTCACCGTCCACGCCGATCCCCGC
Organism: Lewinellaceae bacterium; assembly: GCA_020636005.1. Lineage (GTDB taxonomy): Bacteria > Bacteroidota > Bacteroidia > Chitinophagales > Saprospiraceae > UBA6168. Next base: position 1,423,089 of record JACJYR010000001.1, on the reverse strand, counting down.
ATGGGCACCACCCTTGCGAACATGCAGGCGCAGCACAAGGCCTATGATGATTTTTATAAAATAGTTGAAAAAGCAACAGCGGGCTTCGACCGCCTGCAGGATGCCCGAAAGTCCATCAAACTGGTGGATCAGGCGCTGGTGAACGCTCCCGACAGCCTGAAAAAAGAAATCGCCAAACTCGGCAAATCCTTGCAGGACAGCATCGCCAAACTGGAAAAACTTTACATGCTGCCCGAAGGCCTGAAAGGCATCCAACGCGACCCCGACAACCTTATGGGGAAATTATACAGGACATCCGGATACATTGATGCCTCCGACGGTGCGCCCAACCAATCGGCATTGACGATGATAGCATTGACAAGGAAAGAATTGAATAACGTGGTGAGCGAGATCAACCGCTTTTTGGAAACGGATATGGCGGCATATAAAAAGCAGGTGGAAGGGGTGCAATATTCGCTGTTTAAGGAGTTGAAACCTGTGAAGTTGGATTGAAGGAAGGGATTGCTCACACTATCTCCATCCCCAGGCACCCCTCCACAAACCCATGCAGCGTGCCCATTTGCTGCCTGCCCAGTTTTTGCCCAAAAAAGGATACCAGGTAAAGTGTCAGGAACACTGCGGCCAAAACAGGTACCCACCAGAGTATCCTGGAGGGTTGATCGAGCGAATAATAGGACAGCCCCACCATGGTCAAGGCAATGATGGCCAGGCCGATGCCCACATAAAAGAACACGAACATCGTCCACACGGCAGGCGCAGGGGCGTACATGCCGCGCACGATGCTGCCGGTGCCACCTTCCATTGCCTCCACCGTCACGGTCAGTTGCGGCGACCAGTAATGGCGGTCTTTTTCAGGGATGATGAAGGTGGCAAAACCGATGGTGGCATTGCCTTCACACACCGCATCGTCGGCTTGGAGGGCTGCTTTGATTTTATTGATAACCTCCTGGGGTGTAAGATGGGTTTCTACTTTGAAGCGGGGACGGATGCGGTAAGCGGGCAAGTGGGTTTCAGCGTTCATACCGTTGTTGTTTTGCGGGGAAAAGGTAAAAAGAAATGGGAAATAATGCGAATAACGGGTTGATGTATAAAGTTCGTTGATGTTCATGGAGTTAAATTTTGGTGATTTTTGAAAATGACCATGATTTAGTCCCCGAAACCGCTGATAGCCAAGCATTTATTTCAACCCCCTAATTTGCATAAATAGTAAAAAACGAAGGCAAGGCTTTGTGTGATAGCCTTGCCTTCGATACTAGTGCAAATAAAATATTTAAGCCCCCGGCTCCACCATTTTCCCCATAAAAAGGATGCTGTTCGTCCGGTTGTCCCGGATCACGAAAAGGAAGGGGCGGTTCACATTGACGGTCGGTGTCTGGCCGGCGGAGGTTTCCTTGATGATTACCACCGTCACGGCAGCAGCCTCTGTCCCTTTTTCATCCACCTCGATAAATGATTTGTGGATCACATCGTCAATCAGCACACCGCCGCCATTGACCATTTTGCTGAAATCGGCGAAGTCGGTAAAAGCCACTTCCATGCCCATGCCCGAAAGGGTACGCTTTAGTTTTTTCCCGTACTCCATTTTAAACTTGGGAAAGTACAATTGCACTTCTGTGGTATTGAAAGCGGAAACCCATGCATCCCAATTTTGGGCGTTGATCTCAGCGACAACCTCGCCCACGCTGTGGCCTTCTTTGGGCAGGAAAACGCTCATGGAAAAAATGGAATCGCCATACGGAAGGTCAATGGCCTGGAACAGGCTGTTTTCAAAATAGGGGAAATTGTTCTCCTGGATGTGCATCATATCCACTTCCACGGGGCCGTTGGCAGTGTAAAAATCTGCGGGATGCGTGTCTGCCGGCTTAAATTCCGTTTTCCAGGTGCCTTTGAAATAAATGGCGTTGATGAGCAGCATGACCACACCGGGCGGCAATTCTGTCAGCGTTTCCTTGATGAGGCCGTCGGTGTTGTCCTCCACCCATTGGTTCACCTGGCCTATCACGGCGGGGTCTTTAAAATCAACTGGTTTTACCTCACTGTTGAAATATTGGGTATTGAGGTCTAAAAAGGATTGGAGGAAGGGGTATTCAACTTGGGGCCAGATGGAATTGGCGAGTTTCAGTTTGGTTTTCGGGTCGAGGCCGGGCAGCACTTCGAGCAATTGTTTGTAGGCATCGTTGACGGTGGGCATCCCCAGCCCGCTTATCCGCAGGGAGTTGCGCATGTCTTCCAGCGTTTTGGCATTGGCGCCGTTCGCTGTCATCGTGAGCGCAGTGGAGATGCTGAGCGGGGAAATGAAAATGTTGACATTTGGTACTTCGGCATCGAGTTGTTTGAACAGGTCAATGGCGAAGTTGCCGTTGGCACCGGTCAGTTCGCAGGTAGCTGGGCTGTCGTCGCAGGAAAACTGGACGCCCGTTGGCTGCGGGTTGTCCGATTTTTTGCACTGGAAAAAGGAAAATGAAAGTACAAGGACAAAGAGGAAATGGGCTTTCATGGTGAAATGGATTTATTTGATGAAATGAAAAATAGCCAATGGTTATGGATATTTCTGCGCTGTTCGGGTAACACGCTTTTTGGTAAAGACGGGCACTATTAAAGATTTGGTTGGGCAACTATCTTTCCCGGAGGCAAGGAGGATATTCTGGAAGGTGTGCCAATTTAAACGTATGCGATTGATTTTGAGGGGCTGAATCATGAGGTTTTGACACAGGTTCTTTTCCGGGAGCCAACCACGGGCGGAGGCGGATAACTTGGTGCATAGCGCCAGTAGGAGCCTCAATCAATCCAGGAATTCCATTTCTATCTTGCTCCCTGCCATATCCAGCATATCCTGGTTTTTCAGACTTTTAGGAGTTCCTGCTTTCCCGTTCATTTTCCATTCCCGAAATTTTCCCTTCGGAAAACCGACCACCAGCTTCCAATCCTCCCGCTCCTGCGTTACGGTCAGCTTCACCCCATTCCCGGTTTTTTGGTAAAAAACGCTGATGGCATTGTCCCCTACTTTCACATTTTCAATACTGGCCTGGCCCCAATCGGAAGGCATCTGAGGAAAGAGGTAAACCGTGCGCTCCTGCGCCTTCGGTTTTATCCCAAAAAACTGCATCACCACTGGCACGGCAAAACTGTACAGGTTCCAGGCCTGCGCCATCATACCGAAGTCGGGCGACACCTCGTACATGGAGCCGGGCAGGGCAAAACTGAACGTGCGGGCCATGCGCTGCAGGTAGCCCAGCGCTTTGTCGGGGCGGCCGTAGTTGTTTTCGGCGATGGCCTGCACGCCCGTCGGCAGGGTCATCACCGCCCCTGTGTAGGAGAACACTTTTTTGCCTTGGGCAAACGAACCTTCGTCTTTTCCCGCCGATTCGTCCCTATCAATGCCGGTGACGAACATGCCGAAGGGGTTCACGAAACGGGCGCCTGTTTCCAGCGCCAACAACGCCTTGGCCGTGTCGGCGATACCTATTTCCATCGGCGTGTTCACCACCCAGTTGTGGTGCACTACGAAGCCCTGTTTTTGCTGCGGTGGATATGTTGAAATGGCGGCTTTGGTCGCCTTTAGTTCTGCCACTGCCCAGGGCTTGCCGAGCGTGTCCGCCCGCACGATGGCGTCGTCAATGAGGTGGAGCGCCTGCTGCGCCGTGCCGATGAAGTCGGCGTAGGAGTTAAATTCGGGCACCCAGAATTCCTTGTTTATTTTCTGGCGCAGTAGTTCCGCCGTTTGCGAATATTGTTTCGAGAGAGCATCGTCGCCCATCGCCCCGGCCATTTGGGCGGCATCGGCAAAGGCCTTTTGGGTATAAACCGCCACGTCGATCATCTCGCTGTTCAGCCCGTGGATTTCCATCATGCCGAAGCCGTCGGGGAGCAGGTTGCCATCTTTGTCGTTTTCCTGCATCAGCCAGGCCAGGCCTTTTTTGACCGTGGGCCAATATTTTTCCAAAAATGCCTTGTCGCCCGTCCAGTTGTAAACCGTCCAGATGAGCGAGGCGAACTGCGGCGTCTCGTTGACATTGCCGGGATTGTACACAGCCCCATTCGTGGATACCTCGTGGACGATGCGCCCGTTGCCATTGGTTTTTTCTGAAATGCAGGCGAGCAGGTCTATCGTGCTGTAAACGAGCTCCGTCTGGCCGATGGCCAATGCCCCTTGCAGCGTGTATTCGTTGTCCACCCCGAACCACCAGGGGTAGTCGGGCGAGCCGGCGGCAAGGCCACGGCCAATTTCGGGCACGTCCCGGATGAGCCAGTCGGTGTTGTATTTTATCCAGTGAAAAGCTTCCTGTACCTGTTTTTCGGGGATGGTGAGTTTGGTTTTTTCGGCGATGGTTTGGTAGCGTTCCTTCTTAGCTTGCAGTAACCCCGCCGAATTATGTTGAACATCGGCAAACGTCTGTTTCACCTCAATGGCAGATTTGTGCGAGCCAGCAATGGTGAAGGGCAGGCTTACGGAGGTATTGGCGGGCACTTTGACGGCATATTTCATGGAAGCCTGGCAGCCTTTCCCGGCAGGGGAATATTCGCAACTTCCCTTTTTCGCTTTTTCCATTTCAGGTGAAATGACTGCGCCAAACTGCACGTACCAGTCGTTCAGGCTGTCCTTGACGATATAGCTGTCCGAAGGCTCGTCCCAGGTGGCAAAGTCGCCGCCATCCTCCATCCCCGTGCGCTCACCCAGCCAGACAGGGCGCAGGTCGGTGTAGCCTGTAAATTCAAAAGTCAACTCCTTTTCCTCTGCTGCCTGGTTGATAAAAGTAAACTCCACCACGACGGCCTCTTTCCCATCCGGCGCAAACTGGAAGCGCTCCACCCGCAGGCCGGGGATGGTTTTTTCAAAAACATGCTTGTTGGCAAAAGGGAAGTTGATAAAAGTATCCGCAGCCGAAAGGCAATAGGTTTGGCCGCCCGTTTCAATGGCTGCCGTGAAGCCGTCCATGAGCTTGATGGGGTGGTCCCAGATGCCGCCCATCTCGCCCGCCACGTGCCAGCCGAGGTCGGGGAAGCTGCCGTCCTGGTGGCCGACCATGTAAACACGGTCGCCGGCGGCGAGGAAGGGTGATTGGAGGTAGGCGGTTCGGCCAGCGATGCTTTCCGTTCCCGCTACGAGGGATTGGAGGCTGGGAAGTGGCGGGGCGTCTTTTTTGCACTGCAAAAAGAAAACGGTTAAAAGGAGGCTCGCCAGCAATGGCAGCGGTCTGTATTTGTTCATCATCGTTTTGTTTGCTTTTTGCAAATGTAACCGTCTGCGCTGAAAAAAAGCGGGGCTTTTATTTGGCCAAAAGCCAACAATTCTCAATTTGGAAACCAGCGCAAAGGTTTTTTGAAACTGACCGGGAGCGGCAGGGTTTTATACCTAGCATGTAGGCCCTGTTTCAATGCTGCTGCTGGAAGTGCGGGTTGTGAAAATCCCGCCGCCCGCATTAATCACCACTGCATAAATGGAGAGTTGCTGGCCGGCATCCAAACTGCTGGGCATGGAGGCGTTTTATAGATGAACGCATTTGAAACTAATCATCAAGGCTGTGCGCGAGTGTCGGCGTGACTGCGAGTCAGGCCGACACTCGGTTTCCGGAAATTTACTTTAAATGCGACTATCTATAAAGGGGAAGCGCCTCGGCCCCGATTGTAGAAAACTGGTTTTCAAAACCTGTTAGGTCTCCTATGGCAAAACCGACTTTGCCCTGAAGAGGTGAAGAACGAATCGGTCAGTGGGGAGATTGGACATACTCATTCAAATGGTTTTTTTTAATAGAGTTGATGCGATGGGTCATCGCATCAACTCTATTAATTGTGATGGATGCTCGGATTGCTGACCCTCGCATCACGGCGAATACTGTGTTTCCAAGTCAGCACCCACTTTTACATCCATCACCCCATTGGTTGTTATGCCTTCGATGATATGGGCGTAGTAGCCGTTTTCCAGGGTCAGGGAACCGCCGGTTTCAATGATGAGCTCCCTGGCATCCAGGCTGCCACCGTCCACGGAGGTTACGTAATTTCCGAGTATGACCGCCACTTTGGAAGGCGTAGGCGGACCGTAATCCCACATTCCGGCGTTGAACGTGGTTGTATCGGCATAACAACCCAGTAGTAGTCCCCCATCGGTAATAGACCACTGGAAGTATCCGATCAAAGCCATCCGGGCTGTATCCCCTGCACAATACTGGCTGTTGCCACCGCTGAAGGTTACATTCATCTGGATAGGCTGGAAAGTCCAGCCTATGAGCAGGCTGTCGTAGTTGGCGGTGGACAGGGTGACGCCGAGAAACATGTTCGCCATGAGTGAGGCCTGGCTGACGTTCCAGCCTCCAAGGTTCTGGTCAAAAGATGAAGCCCCATTGAACATATTCGACATGTTCGTTACACTGCCCACGTTCCAGCCTCCAAGGTCTTGGTCAAAGGCTGTTGCCCCGTTAAACATGCCCGACATGTTTGTAACACTACCTACGTTCCAGCCTCCAATGTACTGGTTAAAAGAAATTGCCCCGTTGAACATGTCCGACATATTTGTCACGCTGGCCACATCCCAGCCACCCAGGTCCTGATCGAAAGAGACAGCGTCCCGGAATAAATTAGTCATACTGGTAGCCCCACTCACATCCCAGATGCCGATATCCTGGTTGAAGGCAGCAGCCCCACTGAACATTTCGACAAACCCGGAACCACTTACCTGACTGACATCCCATGCCGTGATATCCTGGTTGAAGGATATTGCATTCCGGAACATAGCCCCCATTTCCGTTACATTACCTGTGTTCCAATTTCCAATGGGCTGGTTAAATGCTGCGGCACCTAGGAACATTTCATACATGGTAAGGACATTGCTTGTATTCCAGTTTCCTATATCTCCATTGAAGGAATTCGCCTCAGAAAACATGGCTTCCATATCTGTCACCTGGCTGACGTCCCAGTTGTTCAATGACTGATTGAATGCACTTGCCTGGTAGAACATGCCCTTAATATCTGTAACATTCATGGTGTTCCATGCACCTATAGGCTGATTGAACGCAGTCGCATTTTCAAACATGTAACTCATTTCAGTCACCTGGCTCACATCCCAGGTGCTGATATTCCGGTTGAAGGATATTGCATTCCGGAACATACTCCCCATTTTCATTACATTCCCTGTATTCCAGTTCCCTATTTCTCCATTGAAGGAATCCGCCTCAGCGAACATGCCTTCCATATCCGTTACCTGGCTAACGTCCCAGTTATTGAGTGACTGATTGAATGCCGTTGCTCCCGAGAACATATAGTACATATCGGTGACATTCGTCGTATTCCAGATACCAATAGGCTGATTAAAAACAGTAGTATTCTCGAACATTGAACTCATATCCGTGACCTGGCTGACATTCCAGGCAGATATATCCTGGTTGAAGGAAGTATCATTAAAGAACATACCATTCATGAAGACGACTTGACTCACATCCCAACCATTGAGGTTGGAATTGAAGTTGAAGCAATTACTAAACATGGATCCCATGTCGCTGACATTTGAAAGATCCGGAATATCGGAGGCCGGGATATCCAAATAGCTACAACCCTGGAAAGCACTTTCCATAGATGTCCATGCAATAGGACCCCATTGATTGACGGACAATATCTTTTCACTTTCGCTACCGTTATTGAAGTAGATCCTTGGAAAAACTCCTCCGATACGAACTGTATAGATACCTGCTACGCCATAATTATGGATGACATCACCTGAAATCCCGAATTCATCATAAATGCCGTCGTTGTCCCAGTCCACATTATAATTATAGGTCTCCCCCGGATAGGTAGGGATAATGATTGAAGAGGAACCGGTGTTGCCCGTAGGATCTGTATGCCAGGTGGTAACAAAATCGATTTCAGGACAATGTCCTCCGTCTGTAATAGTCCATCCAAAGTTTCCGATGATGCTTTGCAGGGCACTTGCGCCGGCACAGTATACACTGTTGCCTCCGGAAAAGGTTATGTTAGGCTGAAGGGTTTGTGTACTCCAACCAATAAGCAGACTATCGTAATTGGCAGTCGATAGTGTAACCCCGTTGAACATGTTCGTCATATTGGTTACACTCGATACGTCCCAATTGCCGAGGTCTTGGTCAAAGGACGTGGCCCCATTGAACATGTTTGCCATACTGACGATGCTGTCAACGTCCCAGCCACTGATGTCCTGGTTGAAGGAAGTCGCTCCCCAGAACATGAACTGCAAAGTTGGCACACCGCTCACGTCCCAGTTGGACAATGGCTGGTTGAAGGAAGTGGCATCCCTGAACATGCTAAAAATAGCGGTGACATTGCTGACATCCCAGCTGTTCAATGGCTGGTTGAAACTGGAAGCCCCCCAGAACATATAGAGCATGTTGGTGACACTGCTGACATTCCATGTACCGATAGGCTTGTTGAAGCTGGTGGCATTCTGGAACATTCGGCTCATGTTGGTGACACTGCTGACATTCCACGAACCGATAGGGCTGTTGAAGCTGGAAGCCCCCCAGAACATGGAGCCCATGTTGGTGACACTGCTGACGTCCCAGGAACCGATAGGGCTGTTGAAGCCGGTGGCTAACTGGAACATCAGGCTCATATCGGTGACGGCAGAGAGGTCCGGGATATCGGTGGCAGTAATGGACAGGTTGGTGCAACCCTGGAACGCTCTATTCATCGAAGTCCATGCAATGGTTCCCCACTGGTTTACGGAAAGTATTTTGTCTTTGTCCCCCCCGCCGGCGAAGTAGATTTGCGGGAAGGTACCCCGGATGCGGATGGTGCGGGTGCCGGCAACGCCATAGTCGTGCGTAACAGTGCTGGTAACACCCAACTGGTCAAAGACACCGTCGTTGTTCCAGTCCACGTCATAGCTGTAGCCACTTCCGGTGGTGGGGATGGTAATGGAAGTGCTGTTGGAAGTGCCCGGGTTGTCCGTCTTCCAGGTGGTGACGAAGTCGTTGGGTGATTGCCCAAGAATGGCAGTTGTACCGAAGAAACCAAATAAAAGTGTCGAAATAATAATGCGTTTCATGCTGTGAGTTTGTTAGATTTTTATGGCAGGTTATCGGGGTCAGGCCTGTTCGTTCATCTGGATTTTTTTTGCCCGGATGTTCCAGATGCCCGGGCGGCTTATCAAGGTTTGTTCCCCTGTCCAAAAGCCTAAAAAAAGGCCCTCTCCATATTCAATGGATTTGAGGTATTGGGAAAACCAGGCACGGGTGACAGGCCCATACATGGCTGTCAACAGTTTCCAGAGACTTCTCCGGGCTGCGCCCCCCAGCCGGTCTGTTTGGCCATTGCTGGAACGGCTTTTCGGTTCTATCTGCTTGTCAGGAATTTGCTTCATCGTCCGGTGTCTTTTAATGACCGGACAAAGGTGGGCGGAATGGAAAAAGAGGGCTTTACCTATTGTTCAAAAGACTTTACCTATTGTTCAGAAGAGGGAATTATTGGATAAAATAGCAAAGGGTTCTTGAAACTGCCGTAGTTGATAAGCTAACCATCCGAATTCCCCTCGGCAAAATACATATCAATGCACCCTTTGTTCTTTGCGTCGATATTGCCCCTGTGCGAACATGTAAATCTGCCCTTTTCGATAGAATAGGAGGTCTGGCTGGCATTGACCTTTCCGGCTTTACCGCTGCTTTCCATGCGGGCGGCCATATTGGCGGTATCCCCCCTGATGTTAAAAGAGAATTTTGGTAGTGGCATTTTTTGACTGATATTTGTGACTAAAAACAACCACTATGATTGTAAAACACCACACTTGTGATAAATGCCAGAGCAAGAACATTGTCAAGAACGGCAAGAATCGCTCTGGCACCCAGACCTACAAATGCAAAGACTGTGGAGGCTACGGGGTACTTGACAGCAAGCAGCCGGGCCGTACTGTTGACAAAGAGGCGTTGGCAAAAGCCTACCGGGAACGACAGAGCCAAAGGGCCACTGGCCGCATCTTCAACGTCAGCCATTTCTTTGTCCAAACGGTGTTAAAAAAAAGCCCGTGACTTGGGCCCGTTCAAGGAAACGATTGACAGGGCATACCCCGGTGACATACTCGAAGTTGATGAGGTTTTTACATACATCTTGATGAAAATCAAGGAGATACGAATCTGGATAGCCCTTTGCCGGGAGACTAGGCAGATTGTCTCCTTTTTCATCGGGGACGGCTCGATGGAATCCTGCAAGCGCCTTTGGCGCAAGCTGCCCTACGGCTATCTGAGGTGCAACAGTTTCAGCGACTTCTGGCGCTCGTACAACTGCTTGCCGCCCGGGACGCATACAAAGGTCGGCAAGGAAACCGGGGAAACAGCGCACGTCGAGCGGCTCAACAACACCATCCGCCAAAGATTCAGCAGGATGGTGAGGAGATGCCTCTCCTTTTCGAAGAAGGAGTACATGCTCAACCTGCATTTCAAATTGTTTGCTTACTTCTACAATCTTGATTGTATCAGTTAAAAAATGCCACTACCAGAATTTTTTATCCCAACGATACCAGCCACAACAGGAAACACCGATAACCCGGCAATAAAGCTGTTGTGCAACAATTTTTGCCGCTGTAATTCCTCGGCGACCAGAGCATCCCGCTTTTCCTGCCCGGCATTTATTCAGTGCCTCTTTTTTGTCACTCCACATGCACTATCCTCCTCTTTACTTCCTGTCTGTTGTCCTGGTCCCGCAGGCGGAGCCAGTACATGCCTTCCGGCAACCCGGCCAAATCGAGTTGGCCTGGGTTGACGGCGGCCCGCACCAATTGCCCGGTTGCATCGTACAAAAATGCCTCATAGTTTTCTGAACCGGGCCATTCTATTTGGATGAAATCGCCAGCCGGGTTGGGATACACATTCATTTGGTTTTGTGAATGCCGGTCGTTTTCAATAAAAACAATGTTGGAATAGGTGAAGGAACCGTCGAGGTCCACCATACGCAGTCGGTAGTAGGCCCTGGCTGGTGGGGCCATGTCATCGAAATGATAGTCCTGGTCGATGTCGCTGTTTCCAGCCGACTGTACCGAACCTAACTGTTCCCAATCCCTTGCGCCAGACAGGGACCGCTCCACTTCGAAGGAGCGGGTGTTTTGCTCCGATGCGGTGGTCCAGGTGAGGCGGTTGTAAGCTTGTTGTGCCTGGCCATGAAAATCCGAAAGCTCCAGAGGCAATAGGCTGCAGTTGGGGTCCTCGCCCCCATCCGCAATGGTCCAGTTGAAGTTGGTGATGATGCTCTGGCGGGCATTTGCACCGTTGCAGTAATAACTGTTCCCACCGGAGAAGGCCAAATTGGGTTGCAGCGTCAGGTTGCTCCAACCGATAAGGGTAGCATCGTAGTTGGCGGTGGACAGGGCGACACCGAGAAACATGTTCGCCATGAGTGAGGCCTGGCTGACGTTCCAGCCACCCAGATTCTGGTCAAAGGAACTGGCATTGGTAAACATAAACCTCATATCGGTCACACTGCTCACATTCCAGTTTCCAATATTCTGATTGAAAGCGGAAGCACTGTTGAACATACTGTTCATATTCAATACGCTGCCGGTACTCCATGTGCTGATGTTCTGGTTGAAGGCTGAGGCGAAGAAAAACATGTTCTCCATGGTGAGCACATTCTGTACTGACCATCCGCTAATGTCCTGGTTAAACGAATAGTTTGAATTGAACATAAAGCTCATGTTGGTCACGTTGCCCACATTCCAGTTATTGAGAGGCTGGTTAAACACATAACAGTCGGCGAACATGCCCTGCATGTTGGTCACACTGCTTACATTCCAGCCGTTGAGGGAACCGTTGAAATTCAGGCATCCGTCGAACATAAAGCTCATATCCGTTACATTGCTGACATCCCAGGAAGGATTGGCCAGTTGGCTGAGGTTTTCGCAGTAGCGGAACATCTGTTTCAGGCTGGATACCCCTGACAGGTCGGGGCTATCCGTTGCACTGACAACGAGGTTGCTGCATCCGCTGAAAGCGGATTCCATAGAAGACCAGGATATGTTTCCCCACTGACTGACCGAAAGGAGTTTTTGCCGGTCGCCGCTGTTGTTGAAGTATATCCTGGGAAAGATACCCTTGATCCGGATAGTTTGCGGACCCGTAATCGGGAAGGTGTGGGTCACACTGCCGGTGATGCCGAATTCGTCAAATACCCCGTCATTGTTCCAGTCCACATCGTAATTGTAAGTCTCACCCGGATAGGTGGGGACTGTTATGGACGAATACCCGGAAGCGCCTGGATTTACGGTATTCCAGGAAGTCACAAAGTGGTAATTAAAGCAATCTTCGCCGCCGTCAATGATAGACCATCCATCGTTGTTGATCATATTCTGCCGTGCAGCAGCCCCGTTGCAATACCTGCTTAATCCCCCGTTAAAATTTACATTTGACTGCAGTGACAGCGCATTCCAACCGATCAACAGGTTGTCGTAATTAAGTACAGACAGTTGCGCCCCCTGAAACATACCAGTCATGTCAGTCACACCGGAAACATTCCAACTCCCCAGGTTCTGGTCAAAAGATGAAGCCCCATTGAACATATTCGACATGTTCGTTACACTGCCCACGTTCCAGCCTCCAAGGTCCTGGTCAAAGGCTGTTGCCCCGTTAAACATGCCCGACATGTCTGTAACACTACCTACGTTCCAGCCTCCAATGTACTGGTTAAAAGAAGTTGCTCCGTTGAACATGTCCGACATATTGGTCACGCTGGCCACGTTCCAGTTGCCGAGGTTTTGGTTGAAGGAAGTCGCCCCGTAGAACATGCCCGACATGTTGGTCACACTGCCCATGTTCCAGCTGCTGATGTCCTGGTTGAAGGAAGTCGCATCCCGGAACATATTCGTCGTGACATAGATGTTGGTCAGGTCCCAGCCGCTGATGTCCTGGTTGAAGGAGGTAGCCCCCCAGAACATGTACTGCAAGGTTGGCACACCACTCACGTCCCAGTTGGACAATGGCTGGTTGAAGGAAGTGGCATCCCTGAACATGCTAAAAATGGAAGTAACGTTACTGACATCCCAGCTGTTCAAAGGCTGGTTGAAACTGGAAGCCCCCCAGAACATATAGAGCATACTGGTGACACTGCTGACATTCCAATTGTCAATGGGTCTGTTGAAGCTGGTGGCATTTTGGAACATTCGGCTCATGTTTTTCACATTGCTCACATCCCACGCACCGATTGTGCTGTTGAAGCCGGTAGCATCCTGGAACATAGAACCCATGTTGGTGACGGCGGAGAGGTCCGGGACATCGGTGGCAGTAATGGACAGGTTGGAACAACCCTGGAAAGCTCTGTTCATGGAAGTCCATGCAATGGTTCCCCACTGGTTTACGGAAAGTATTTTGTCTTTGTCCCCCCCGCCGGCGAAGTAGATTTGCGGGAAGGTGCCCCTGATGCGGATGGTGCGGGTGCCGGCAACGCCATAGTCGTGCGTAACAGTGCTGGTGACACCCAACTGGTCAAAGACACCGTCGTTGTTCCAGTCCACGTCGTAGCTGTAGCCACTTCCGGTGGTGGGGATGGTAATGGAAGTGCTGTTGGAAGTGCCTGGGTTGTCGGTCTTCCATGTGGTAACAAAATCAGTGGTGTTGCATCCCGAATAACCGCCATCTGTGATGGTCCAGCCCTGGTTGTTGATTAAATCCTGCCTGGCAGAAGCTCCCTGGCAATATATGCTGCTGCCTGCATGAAAGTTTACATTCTGCTGGACAGGAAGCGTACTCCATCCAATCAGCAAATTGTCGTAATTGGAAGTTGACAGTAGGGCCCCCAGGAACATTGCGCTCATGTCAGTCACACTGGAAACATCCCACTGACCCAGGTCCTGATCGAATGAGGTGGCTTCCCGGAACATAGCTACCATATTGGTGACAAGGCTGACATCCCAGTTATCCAAAGGACGATTAAAAGCGCTGTTCTCCCTGAACATATTATCCATAATCGTTACATTGCTGACGTTCCAGCTGTTGAGCGGTTGGTTGAAAGGTGTGTTCCTGAACATGGCAGCCATATTCGTCACATTACTTACGTCCCAGTTACTGATGTCAACATTAAATGAGGTACAATCTTCGAACATACTACCAAGGTCTGTAACTCCGGAAAGATCAGGAGCTGCAACTGGAAGCGATGTCAGATTGCTACAGCCTATGAAGGCTTCTGCCATCGAGGACCAGGCGATGGAACCCCATTGAACTACAGAAAGCAACTTTGGTGCATCCCCTCCAAGGAAGGAGCCGAAACCTATCGAAGGATAGCTTCCTTGGATGCGTACCTGGTAGGTGCCGGGAGCAGTATAGGTATGGGTGACAACTCCAGAGCCCAGTCCATGCTGAACATTACCGTCTCCCCAGTCTACCGAAAAGTTGAAATTGCCTCCCAAACCAGTTCCGATTCTAAGCTGGTTATTTCCGGATGAACCGGGATTATCGGTTTTCCAGGTAGAAATAAAATGTGCTGCAGGGTTGCAGGTAAAATCGTATCCACCGTCGGTTATGCTCCATCCCAGGTTTTGCAGTAGCAAATATCGTGCGGAAGCCCCATTGCAATACTGGCTGTTGCCGGCATGGAATATTCTGTTTGAAGGCAGGGAAAGTACGGTCCAACCTATCAGTAAGTTATCGTAATTGCTTACAGAAAGTGTAACACCCAGAAACATTTGTTCGAAATTGGTCACATTGGCTACGTCCCAGCCACCCAGGTCCCGGTCGAAGGAGGTGGCATCCCGGAACATGGCAAACATATTGGTCACATTGCTTACGTTCCAGTTGTTCAATGGCTGGTTAAAAGCGGAAGCCTCCCGGAACAATTCCCTCATATTGGTTACATTGCTAACATCCCAGCTGTTGATGTTCTGGTTAAAACTTGAGCATCCCCGGAACATGGCTTCCATGCTTGTAACACCCGACAGGTCAGGTACATCTGATGCCAGCATTTGCATATTTGAACAGGAATTGAAGGCATTGTCCATGGAACTCCAACTGATAGTACCCCATTGGTCAACAGAAAGCAGCTTCGGCCCGTCTCCCGTTCCGGAGAAATCAATAGCAGGAAAGGTTCCCCTAATTCGAATGGTATAAGTTCCCGCAACACCAAAATCATGTACGATATCACCGGAAATTCCAGTTTGATCAAAAATGCCATCGTTGTTCCAATCCACGTCGTAATTGTAGGATAATGCCAATTGTGTCGGAATGGTAATGGATGTCGGACCGGAGCTGCCCGGGTTGTCCGTCTTCCAGGTGGTGACGAAGTCGTTGGGTGATTGCCCAAGAATGGCAGTTGTACCGAAGAAACCAAATAAAAGTGTCGAAAGAATAATGCGTTTCATGCTGTGAGATTGTTAGATTTTTATTGCAGGGTTTCGGGGTCGGGCCTGTTCGTTCATCTGGATTTTTTTGCCCGGATGTTCCAGGTGCCCGGGCGGCTTATCAAGGTATCCTCCTGCGTTTCGTGCTGCTTCAATTCCAGCAGCAGGGAATTCAGTTCCTCCCTGGTTGCGTGATTTCCGAGCAGGATATTTGCCCTGCACCCTTCCATGACCAGCGACAGGATGGAATTGAATTCCGATGGCATGAATGCAGGCACAGCGCTTGTCATCTCGATGGTATCCAGTCCAGCTTGTCTCAAACTTGCCGTCAGATATCCCCTGACCTCAGCTGCATTCGCTGGCAATTCCG
Source organism: Lewinellaceae bacterium (assembly GCA_020636005.1). GTDB lineage: Bacteria > Bacteroidota > Bacteroidia > Chitinophagales > Saprospiraceae > UBA6168. The sequence goes on along the minus strand of JACJYR010000001.1, from coordinate 1,407,445 downwards.
ACAGTGACCGGATGATATCTGTCGAGCGGGCGAAAGCATGATTATAGGGAAAGGAATGGAAGCCGGAGAAATCCAGTACCTGTGCGAACAGTTCGCCACCGGGTTTCAGGTGCTTCGCTATCAATTGCCAATCCGGCAGCGAGGCGGTGGCTTGCCCTGTGAAAATGAAGTCGTAGCCCTGCCCCAGGTTCCATTCGGCGAGGCTGGCCTGGTGAAAATGGACATGGCCCATCTTGCCGAAAGACTTTGCCAGAAGGGCCTCTTCCACGAAGGCGGCGTCTTCATCCAGGCCGCACAAGCTGACCGTCTTTCCCAGGAGATTGGCCAGGTGAAAGGTTTCTTCCCCTGTCCCACAGCCTAAAAAAAGGCCCTCCCCATTTTCAATGGATTTGAGGTGTTGGGAAAACCAGGCACGGGTGGCAGGCCCATACAGGGCTGTCAACAGTTTCCAGAGACTTCTCCGGGCTGCGCCTCCCAGCCGGTCTGTTTGGCCATTGCTGGAATGGCTTTTCGGTTCTATCTGTTTGTCAGGAATTTGCATCATCGTCCGGTGTCTTTTAATGACCGGACAAAGGTGGGCGGAATGGAAAATGAGGGCTTTACTATTGTTCAAAATACTTTACCTATTGTTCAGAAGAGGGGAAAATCCAATTTTCAGCCTTTCCGGGCTGTGCCAGGCGGCTCCCCGAAGGCCTCGGAATAAATGCGGGAGAAATAGGCGGGATTGGAGAAGCCCACTTCGTAGCCTACTTCCGAAACGTTCAAGTTGGTAGTACGGAGTAGTTCCTTCGCTTTGTGCAACCGCACCATGCGCACGAATTCACTGGTAGATTGGTTGGTCAATGCTTTGACTTTGTTGTGCAGCTGGGTGCGGCTCACGCCCAATCCCCGGCACAGTTGGTCAATGCCAAAATCCTCTTCGGAGATGTTATCCATGACCAGTTGCCGGAGCTTTTGGACGAATGCATCTTCGAGGTCGAATTCTTCAGGTGAGGGCACCGGGGAGGTCTGGGCAGCATGCTGGTACCTTTCCTGTAGTTTTTTCCGCAAGGCCAGCAACTGTTCGAGGCGTACCAGCAATTCTTCCTGCTCAAATGGCTTTGTCAGGTAAACATCCGCCCCTTTTCGCAGGCCACTCATTTTGGATTCAAAATCTGCCTTTGCCGTCAGTAGAATGATGGGGATGTGGCTTGTTCGCTCGTCGTTCTTCAGGGTGTCGCAGAGTTCGAAGCCATCTTTTACGGGCATCATCACATCACTGATGATGAGGTCGGGGACGTGTTCGGTAGCCATGCGGATGCCCTCACCGCCGTCGTTTGCAGTCATCACACGGTACCTGTTTTCAAGAAAAGCAGTGATATAAAGGCGCACATCCGCATTGTCTTCGACAAGAAGGACGAAAGGCATCCCATCCTCCACGGTGCCTTCTTCTGTCGTTTCCGGGATGCCCGCATGTTCGGTACCACCAGCAACGACAGGAGTATTTTCCGGCTTTTTTGCATCAGTAAAAGTGCGGGATTTATTGTCCTGTGATTGGATACGGCCCTCCTGTAGTGGTGCTTCTTTTTGGATGGGAAAATTGACGAAAAAAGTAGTACCTGTACCTACGGTGCTTTGAACCTCAATGGTGCCTTTCAATAGTTTGACCAGTTCCTGTGTCAATGCCAGCCCTATGCCCGACCCTTGCGGTTTTTGTGAAGCCAAATCCTCCACCTGATAAAAACGGTCGAAGATATAAGGCAGGGCTTCCGGGCTGATGCCCTGCCCGGTATCCTGTACCCGAATTTGCAACCACTCCTGCCCGGCCTCCGCTCGGTGGTCAATTTGTACATAAATGTCGCCTTTGCTCGGCGTGTATTTGATGGCGTTGGACAACAGATTTGACAGGATATGTAGCATTTTTTCAGGGTCATAGTCCATGACCAATTCGGGAGGTGCAGAAAGAAAATGGATATGTAAACCTTTTGACTCTGCCATGGGGGCAAATGATTCCGTCAGGTAGCGCAGGTATGGGACAATGTTGCCTTGAATCAAATTGGGCTTGAGCGCACCGGATTCGAGTTTTCGCAGGTCGAGAATCTGGTTGATGAGGGAAAGCAGGTGGTTACTGTTTCGGTGTATGAGTTCCATGCCCTTCTCCATCCACTGCTCCGGGTGCTGCCTGATTTGGGTGACCATGCCTGAAATGATGGTAAGCGGGGTGCGGAATTCATGGGAGATATTGGTAAAAAACCGGGACTTCATTTCATCCAATTCCAACAGCTCGGACGCCTGGCGCTCGATGAGCGATTTGTCCTGCCTGATTTGCAGGGTGCGCTTCTCAACTTCCTCTTCCAGCCGTTCCCGTTCTGTTAAAAGGTGGCGTATCCAGAAGTACCCTCCCAGAAAAAAGGGAACCGCAAGCAGCGCATAAAACCACCAGGTTTTGTAAAAAAATTCGTGCACTTTTACCTCTACCACAATTGGATTTTCAGTCATCCGTCCTTTATAGTCAGTAGCCCTTATCAGTATGGAGTACTCGCCAACCGGTAAGTCGTTGAGCACAAGTTGAGCATTGTAGCCAAGGCTTGTCCAGATTTCCTCAGCGTTTGGTTCGTTGTCCCGTTTTAGACGGTAAGAAAAATTATTTTTTTCAGGAAGGATATAATTTGAAAGTCCAAAATCCAGGTAAATGTAGCGGTGGTTTGCTGGCAGGTTGATTCGCCTTATTTCACCAAAGCGCTCCCGAAGAAGCAAATCTTCTCCTTTTTTATTGTCGAAAAAACGGATTCCGGTCAGGTAAATTTTCAAACTATCCTTTTGCGAAAACGCCGCTTTGATTTGTTCCGGTTGAAATACGTTGACTCCTTCCACCCCACCGAACAGAAGCTTTCCATCCCTGGTTTTCAGGTAAGAAAAGCGGTTGAATTCCCGGTGGGTCAATCCATCTTCTTCCGAAAGTTCGAACAATACCTCACCTGACGGGGCAAGCACCGTAAGCCCGTCAAAGGTGGCGGCCCATACATCCCCCTGGTTGTCGTCCAGTATGCCGGCAACCGTATTGTTGGAGAGTCCGCCATTTTGGTTGATGATGGTGACTTTTCCACTTGCAGGGTTGTAGATTTGAATCCCACTAAACAAGGTGCCCATCCACAATTTCCCATCCGGCATTTCCCTCACACAAAGGATGCGTTCATCTGAAAGGCCGGTTTCTTTCCCCAAGCGCTCGCAAGTGCCTGCCTGGGTTTTTAACTTCCATAACCCATTGAGCGATGCTATCCAGACAGTGCCGTCCCTGGCTGCCATCAATTCATTAACACTGCCGCCAATGTTGAGCGGGACGCCATTTTTCAGGAATGGCTTGAGTTGTTTTTTTGTCAGGTTATAGAGAAAGAGCTCGTTCTTATCGTTGACCAATGCTATTTCCTGTTCACCACAGAAATTGAATTTTTCAAAATGGACACCGACCGGAAAAGCAGTATAGGATTTGGTCTGTTTATCATATCGAATCAGCTCCGGCTGTTCGTCCAACGGGTACCAAATAGCATCGTTTTTATCAACCAGCTGAGCAGATGTGGAAACGCTCATTTCCATCTTGCCGGTTGGTATATCTATCATTCTGGAGTTTCCATCGTTACCAATGTCGAAAATGGCCTGGTAGCCTGATTCGGAAAGCACTAAAATCCTGTTGGGTCCGACCTCCGCCATAGCCCTGGCAGCACGCTTGGTAAAAAAATGACCAATGGGTAAGTTGTTTTTGATGTCAACTGCAATCAATCCACCATTGCTGGCAATAAATACGTTACGTGTAAAGTCCTTACTGAAAAAATAGTCTGCAATATTTATCTCAAACCTGCCTTTATCCAATTTCAAAACTACCGGTGTGTAATCAAAAATATTTCCATCCCGTGTTAGCAATACAGCCACACTTTCATAATAAGAACCTAATTGAGCGGTCCTTTTTTTTGGGCATCTTAATGCTATCAGGGTGTTTCCACGGCTGTCCTTTAAAAAGGATGTTGCTGATGGGATACCCAATTGGTATTTATTTAAAAACGCATTCAATTTGGAATACGGAGTGAGCGTACCAGCATGGATATCAAACTTCCAAAACCTCCTCCTGTGAAAATAAAAAATGATATCGCCCTTGTCATCTGTGGTGAGATTTGTGTGCTTCGATTCTGCTAAAATGTCAGGATTACCCGTGAATTTTTCTCCCAACAATGCTTTCCAGGTAGAAGTGTGGACTTCGTTTTTGACAAAGTTGTAGCGAATGAACCCCTTGTTCTGATGAAGGAACCAAATAGATTGACCGGAAAGGATGGCAGGAATGTAAGGACCATCATATTTTGTTTCGGCATCTTTGTCTTGCGGAATGGTGGCAAGTAATTTTTTCCCCCCTCTGGAAAAACTGTAAATAAAATAGGAGTAAGATTTTTTGGTCAGAACAAAAAACTGTTCGTTCTCTCCTTCTAAAATATTCTTGAATAATTCCCCTTCTTCGAAATTGAAAACCCAGCTTTCTCTGGTCTCAGTTTCAAACAAAAAACAGTGTTGGTGCCTGGAATCCTGTCCGTATAATAACCCGGATGATGTGATGCCCTCGATGTACCAAATAGTATTTGGAATTTGTCCATCCTTCGTTTTTATAGGAACCTGATATGACCGCTTTCCGTCAAACATGTAAAAGCCGAGTTCCTGATGGATGTCCTGAATCCGGCATGGATTTAACCACAATCTGCCTGTTGGGTCCTCATAGACGCTTTCGGTGCAGGTCATCGGCAATCCATCTTCCAAATCATAGGCCGTAACAGAAGCAGGTTGAATAGACGGAAACTGCTCTGTTTCCTGAGCACGGCCAGTCCATGGGAAAACCCCCAATAACCATGTTAAAAAGGCTATGTAACGATGCCAATTCATGCCCCCGCAAAGTCAAAATTAAGCTCCTTTTTTTCCGCTTTTAGGTTGATAAAAACAAACTCCACCACGACGGCCTCTTTCCCATCCGTCGCAAACTGGAAGCGCTCCACCCGCAGGCCGGGGATGGTTTTTTCAAAAACATGCTTGTTGGCAAAAGGGAAGTTGATAAAAGTGTCCGCAACCGAAAGGCAGTACGTTTGGCCGCCCATTTCAATGGCTGCCGTGAAGCTGTCCATGAGCTTGATGGGGTGATCCCAGATGCCGCCCATCTCGCCCGCCACATGCCAGCCGAGGTCGGGGAAGCTGCCGTCCTGGTGGCCGACCATGTAAACACGGTCGCCGGCGGCGAGGAACGGTGATTGGAGGTAGGCGGTTCGGCCAGCGATGCTTTCCGTTCCCGCTACGAGGGATTGGAGGCTGGGAAGTGGCGGGGCGTCTTTTTTGCACTGAAAAAAGAAAATGGAGAGGAAGGCAAATGTCCCCAAAGGCAGCAGTCTGTATTCGATCATCCTGGTTTTGTTTGCTGTTGGCAAAGGTAGCCGTCTGCTGGGAAAAACAAACGGGGCCTCCATTGCTGAATGCCCCGGCGGTCGCTCCCCTTTTTGGGAAAGTTGTTTCAAATGGAATTAAAAAAAACGGAGCTGCCTCAAGGTGTGCCGCCCCGCACATTTTCACCGAAATAACCTTATTTTTGTCAAAAACATCTACCATGCTCGTAGCATCAAAAAAATACAGCGTTGCCGAATACCTGGAAATAGAGCGCCGGACAGGCGAGAAACACGAATTTTACAACGGAAAACTCACACCTATGGCCGGAGGAACCATCTCTCACAACCGCATTGCACGGAACATTCTGATTGAATTGGGCAAAGCCCTTGCCTCAAAACCCGAATTAGAAATTTTTGGCAGCGACCAAAAAGTTTACCTTCCGAAATTCAACTTTTATCTGTACCCCGATGCCCTCGTGATTGCCGGCCGGCCCGTGCAGGTAGAAGAGCAGGCCGATGCTATTACAAATCCCCTGCTGATAGTGGAGGTGCTTTCAAAAAGCACCAAGCAATACGATGGCGGACTGAAATTCATCGAGTACAAAAGCCTGCCTTCGTTCAGGGAATACATCCTGTTGAGGCAAGATGTGGCCGAGGCTTCCACCATGTACCGGGAAGAACCCGACGTGTGGTACTCTTATGAGGTAGAGGGCCTGGACAAAGAGCTTTGGCTCAGGACGATAGACGAACGCCTTCCCCTGTCGGCCATTTACAATAAAGTGGAATTTTGAGCGGGTCGAAAGAAGGCGCATTTATTTTCAGCTATAGAAAAAGGAGCTTTCAGGAGAAGGCTCCTTTTTCTGTTTTAGGAAGAACCCAACGGTAAAAAAATGAAGCTTCCAAAAAGCAAACACAGCAGGGTTGGTCGGTGTAGATTTTTTTGAAAAAGATTGGTTTGCCGTAAACCCGGTCGTGCGAAGTAAAAAAGAAAAAAGCGCTAGATTGCGGGTTTGTTGCCATGCCGAAAAATTGGCTTTCCATAAAAAAAAATAGCGCTTGTGAAACGAACACCAACTCCCGCAGCCTTCGCCCTCTTCATCTTCATAGCCCTGTCCGCTTGCCAACAGGCAGATAGCGAAAACAGGGACTGGCCCGCCTACCTCGGCGACAAGGCCAGCAGCCAATTTTCTCCCCTGAAACAGATCACGCCCGAAAACGTCGCCCGACTGCAAGTGGCCTGGACCTACCACAGCGGCGGCGCAGATACGACCAGCAACCGCTCCCAAATCCAGTGCAACCCCCTGATCATCAATGGCGTGCTGTATGGCACCTCTCCCCGCTTCGCCGTCTTTGCATTAGATGCTGCCACCGGGCAGGAGCTATGGAAATTCACCACCGGCGAGGGCGGCGTGCTCTCCGTCAACCGGGGCCTTGCTTTTTGGGAAAACGGCGAAGAGCAGCGGTTGCTGGTCGCCATCGGCCAATACCTCTATGCCCTCGACCCTGCCACGGGCGATCCCATCCTTTCTTTTGGTGAAAATGGCCGGGTCAACTTACATACGGGCCTCGGCGAAGATCAGGCGCTGAAGTTCGTCATCGCCAACACACCGGGTGTCGTTTACAAAGACCTTTACATCCTCGGCAGCGTGGTGGAAGAACAGTGGGGTGCTGCATCCGGCCACATCCGTGCTTTCGACGTGCACACGGGCAAGATTCGTTGGATATTCCACACCATCCCCCAGCCCGGCGAAGTCGGCCACGAAACCTGGGAAGACCCGGAAGCATACAAGACCATAGGCGGCGCCAACTCCTGGGCGGGCATGTCGCTCGATGAGGAAGCAGGGGTCGTTTTCGTGCCGACTGGTTCTGCCTCCTACGACTTTTGGGGCGGCGACCGGAAAGGCGCCAACCTCTTCGCCAACTGCCTCATCGACCTCAATGCCAACACGGGCGAACGCATCTGGCATTTCCAGACCGTCCACCACGATATTTGGGACAAAGACCTGCCCGCCCCGCCCAACCTGATGACGGTGACCCACCAAGGCAAAAAAATAAATGCCGTCGCACAAATCACCAAAACCGGCTTTGTGTTTTTGTTCGACCGGAAAACGGGCGAGCCGCTCTTCCCGGTAGAAGAGCGCCCTGTGCCGCCTTCCACTTTGGCGGGCGAAAAGGCATGGCCGACGCAGCCTTTCCCGACAAAGCCCGCCCCTTATGTGCGGCAGGTTTTTACAGAAAAAGACCTGAACCCCTACAGCGCCGACCAGGAGATGCTGCGGGACAGCATCCGCCGCATCCGCACGGGGAATATGTTCAATCCGCCCGGCGAAAAGCCACTGCTGATCTTCCCCGGCTTCGACGGCGGCGGCGAGTGGGGCGGCGCTGCCGCCGACCCCGATGGCATGCTCTATGTCAATGCCAACGAGATGCCCTGGGTGCAGAAAATGCTGCCCGCCACCATTGATGCCGGGAAGCACCCCGGCCAGTTTTTTTACCGGAAATACTGCGCTACCTGCCACGGCTGGGGTATGGAGGGCGATCCACAGGGCGCTTTTCCTTCCCTGATAAATCTATCCGCCCGTATGGCAGAAGATTCCGTCGGCCATATTTTACTGAACGGCAGGAACCGGATGCCCGCTTTCCAGCAGGTTTCACCGGTAGAACGGGAGGCGCTCATCGCTTTTTTGTTTGATAAAAAAATGCCGCTCACCGCTGAAATAAAGGAAAAAATGAAAACGCCCGTCCCTTTCAAAGCCGATGGCTACAACCGCTTTCTGGACAGCAAAAAAATGCCCGCCATCAGCCCGCCCTGGGGTACTTTAAGCGCCATTGATTTGAACACGGGTGAATACCGCTGGCAGGTGCCGCTCGGCGACTGGGGCATTGACAAAGACAAACCCACAGGCTCGGAAAACTATGGTGGCCCGGTGGTTACGGCGTCCGGCCTGCTGTTTATCGCTGCCACGAGGGATGAAATGTTCCGGGTTTTTGATACTTCGAACGGGAAGATTTTATGGGAAACCAGACTCCCGGCGGCTGGATATGCGACGCCCGCCGTTTATTCAGTTGATGGGAAGCAGTATATAGTAATAGCCTGCGGAGGTGGGAAGGTGGGTACGAAGTCGGGCGATGCTTATGTGGCGTTTGCGCTGCCGTGAATACTTTTGTGCTGGCATAAAATATTTACTATGAAAAAACGAAAGGCATATGAACTAACATACAATGAAGAATTGACAGTTTTTCGTTTTACTAGTGAAGGGCCGAAGGGAAAAATCAAAAAGGTCATTGAATTCAGTCCCTATGAGGAAACCATTTGGAACCTTGGTTTTGGCGATGAAAAGGAGGGTGATTGGGATGACAGCATTGTTTCCGACAACGATGATCTGCGGAAAGTGATTCAAACAGTAGCCAATGCGGCCCATCATTTTACGGAGAAATACCCCGAAAGGAGAATTTTTATCAATCCCGTTGATGAGCGAAGGAAGCTGCTGTACAATCGCCTATTCAAGGAGAAATTCGAAGAAATACTGTTGTTCTTCAACTTAGAGGGCGTGGATTTGTCAGCATTCAAAATTTACCAGTACGAACCTTCCCGAATCTATGATGCTTTTGTATTGAGCAGGAAAAAATCTATCTTTGAAACGCAAACTTCCGAAAAATGAAACAGGAAAGAACAGTGCAAGAAGAAAGTGTCCAAAATCAAATTGAACCATTTGGTGCAAAGCCTATGACCGAAGAACAAGATAAACAAGCGACCATTCTCCATAAAAAGTCTTTTTACAAAGAGAAATACAGGGTCGGGCTGAAATCCCTTTTGAAATTAAAAATGAAAAAAATAATTGGTGAAAACCCCAATGCCCCGCTCACCGAGGTGTTGTCCGATCTTGTCAAAAGGCTGTCACCAGAAATACCGCCGGAGATTTTAACTGAAATGACACTTTTTATCATAGCAGAATGGGAAAAAATGACCCATGCCGAACCTACAGCCGTTTAATCTTTTCTTTCCGATACCCGCACAAGACCTATTATACTCTGCGCCAGTAGGTTTTTTGAAAATGGACAATTGGGAGCGAAGCCCCCAATTACCCTTCTCCCGATGAGCCGCCGAATGCGGTGAACTGGGGCAATCCTGATTTATTTTTGAATTGTACGACTTTGTCCCGTTATTCGGGAGAACCTATTCGTTAGGGTTATAACTAAAATTAAATGAAAGAAAATAAACACTGGCGTTGGTTACTGATTATTGGAATCCCAATTTTATTTGCCTTGATAATACGTGGCATATATGGCCTCAATGGCAGGGTGTGGGAAGAGCTGTTTTCCGTAATGAGTGTTACATTCTTGCTGTTACTGCCTTTTGCCGTTGGCGCAATTACAATATATTTATCAGATATTGAAAAGGTAAAAAGTAAAGCTTATCGGTTCTTCATGCCTTGGTTGCCTATTTTTGGTTTTTTTATTTTAACCTTGTTACTTTCCATAGAAGGCTGGGCTTGCTGGGTGATGATATTGCCAGTCTTTTTATTGGCAGCTTCAATTGGAGGGTTTATTGCTGGTTATTACAAATTGAGAAATGCAAAGAAAAATGGCAAATTATATGTTTCGTTACTAGCGCTATTACCGCTGCTTATTTCACCGATTGAGCAATCCATCAAAACCATTCCCGGCACTTATAAAGCCTATACATTTATCGATATAAAAGCTGCTCCGCAGGCTATATGGTCGAATGTAACCCGTGTGGCGACAATACAGGAAAAACAAGATAAAGGATGGTTGGCCAAATTCCTTGATTTCCCCCGGCCGATAAAGGCAGAGCTTGATTTTGAAGGAGTCGGGGCGTCAAGGGAAGCTATTTTCAGCAAAGGCTTGGTATTCCATGAATTAGTGAGAGAATACCAGCATCAAAAGAAAATGGTGTTTACTATAAAAGCCAATCCGTACGAAATCCCGTCAACGACAATGGACGAACATATCGTTGTCGGCGGTGATTTTTTTGACGTGCTCGATGGCACTTATGAGTTGGAAAAATTAAACGAGAATGATTACCGTCTTCACCTTTACAGTCATTTTGAAATGAAGACAAACTTCAATTTCTATGCAAGCTATTGGGGGAAGCTGATCATGCAGGATATTCAGAACAATATCTTGCAGGTAATCAAATACAGGGCAGAGCATTATTGAATGCAGCACTTTGAAATGGGTTATTGCTCTTCCACCTTCCCTATCAAAAACGGCCAACCCCGCCGCTCTTCCACCTCTTGTAGGAGCGACTGTAAAGTGTCGATCAGGTGCTCCACGTTGTCTTCCCCCGCCATTTCCACCATTTCGCTTTTGAGTTTTTCTGAAATCGTAACGCCGAGGCGCAGCAAATCCTCGCCTTCGGGCGTGAGGTGTATCACGGAAGCCCGCCCGTCGCTTTCGTGCGGCTTGAACTCGATGTAGCCTTCCCGCTCTATCTCCTTCACCATTTTCGACATGGCCTGCTTGGTCACGTGGATGCAGCGGGCCAGGTCGCTGGCAATGGTGCCTTTGGGGTCAATGTTGGCCAGGAAGCCCATGTAGCGGAATTTGAAATTGGGATAACCGTTTTCCGCTGCAATCTCCTCCGAACGGGCAGCCATGTACTTACCATAGCGGATGATGACCCGGAACACGTTCCGTTGCTTCATCTGCTGGTACATTTCAAAAAATTCAGGCGATAACTTCCTGTCCATACCCTTTTGTACTAAACCGATTTTAAAAATTAAAATGCGGCGCAAAAGTAAATATTTTCAGAAAATTAGTCAACCCACTTGACTATTTAGTCAACCAGGTTTACCTTCGCCGCCGTTTTTGGTCAACTTGATTGACTTGTTGAAACGGGGTGTTTAGGTGTTTGTGTGCTTAGGTGTTTTGCCATTTGATTTTTCGTTGATAAAAACCTTTTTACACGAAACTGAAATGCGCCGTCATAAGGATCGTCTTCAAACTTTTCTCACATGGAAGATCAACCTAAAAAGAAAAAAAGCCCCGTCCGTTTCATCGTCATTGGCCTGGTGTTGCTGGTGGGCGGCTACTTCGGCTGGAAATTTTACTACCACAGCGCCCATTTTGAAAACACTGACAATGCGCAGATAGAAACGCACTTCTCCCCCGTGCTGGCACGGGTGGCGGGCTACCTCCAAACAGTGACGGTCAGTGACTACGCAAACGTGAAGGCCGGCGACACCATCGCCATTATTGACGACAAAGAATACCAATTGGCTGTGCAACAAGCGGAGGCCGATTACGCCCAGGCAGAAGCCGACCTTGAACAGGCCAAGGCAGATCTTGCCGCAGTTCAGGCAGACATCAAGGCTGCAAAAGTTGGGGTGGACAACGCTAATCTAAACGTGAAAGCGGTGGCCACCAACGCCGAGATCATCGCTGTACGCCGAGACAAAGCTTTTCAGGATTACCAGCGGGATCAAAAGCTGCTGGCTGCAAACGCCATTACCCCACACCAATTGGAAAATTCCAAAGCCAGCTATGAGGAACAGGTGAAAGCCTACGAAGCGGCCATTGATCAGCAGGCATTCTCTTCGGGCGGCGTGAATACAGGCCAGGCCCAAGTCGTAAAAGCACAGGCCCAATTGCAGCGCATTGCTGCCCAACAGCGCAGGGCCGAAGCCTCCATCTCCGTGCGCAAGTCTCAACTCGATCAGGCGAAACTCCGCCTCAGCTATACCCGCATCGTAGCGCCCATCGAAGGCAAAATCGGCCGCAAAAACATCGAGCCGGGCCAGTATGTGCAGCCCGGCCAGACGCTTTGCACCATTGTCAACGACAAGAACTATTGGGTGGTGGCCAATTTCAAAGAAACCCAACTCGACCGCCTGCAGGAAGGGCAGCCCGTTGACATCCACCTGGATGCTTTCTCCGACATGAAAATCACCGGCAAAGTGGCCTCCCTCTCCGAAGCGACCGGCGCCAAATTCGCCCTGCTCCCCGCCGACAACGCCAGCGGCAACTGGGTGAAAACGACCCAGCGTGTCCCTGTAAAAATCAACATTGACGACCCCGACCACCTGAAAGGCGTACTCCGTGCCGGCCTTTCCGTAGAGGTGGACGTGCGGGTGAAATGAATGGTGGAATTTAATGGTGAATGATTAATGGTGAATGGTGAATTGTCGCCGCCCCCCATTAACCATTAACCATTCCTCATTAACCATTAAAAAAAATGGATTTCAAAAAAATCATCGTCGTCATAACGGTTATTTCGGCGGCCATCATGGAACTGATAGACACCTCTATCGTGAACGTGGGCCTCAACGAAATGTCGGGCAACCTCGGCGTCAATATCGAGGACGTGGCCTGGGTAATCACGTCCTATGCCATTGCCAACGTGATCATCATCCCGATGACGGGTTTTTTCCAGCGCTATTTTGGCCGGAAAAACTACTTCATGGCGTCCATTGCGGTGTTTACGGTGGCCTCGTTTTTTTGCGGCAACGCCAATGATTTGTGGACACTGGTGGCTTTTCGTTTTTTGCAGGGCATCGGTGGCGGGGCGCTGCTGTCCGTGTCGCAGGGCATCTTGTTCGACACTTTTCCTATCAATCAGCGGCCCATGGCATCGGCCATGTTCGGGGTGGGCATCGTGCTGGGGCCGACCTTCGGGCCTACGCTCGGCGGCATCATCGTGGACAATTACCACTGGTCGTGGATGTTTTTGATAAACATTCCCATCGGCATCATAGCCCTTTTGCTGACCAATGCTTTTGTTGAAAAAAAGCCCGAAGAACTCAACATTGAACGCTCGAAAATCAAGATTGACAGCATCGGCATCGGCCTGCTGATAGGCTGGGTGGCGCCACTCCAGTTCGTGCTTGAGCGGGGCGCCACCGACGACTGGTTTGAAAGCCATACCATTACCGCATTTACTTTCATGGCAGTCATCTGTTTTGGCCTGTTCATCTGGCGGGAACTGGCCACCCGCAACCCCGTGGTTGACCTTCGGGTTTTGAAAAACCGCAACCTCGCCATCGGTACTTTCCTTATCGTGGTCATTGGTTTTGGGCTGTTCGGGTCGGTGTTCATGTACCCCTTGTTTGCGCAGCGCATCACGGGCTACACGGCCACGCTGACGGGCATGTTGCTCATACCGGGTGCTGGTTTTACCCTCTTCATTTTCCCGATGGTTGGTAAACTCCTGTCAAAGGGCGTATCGTCCCGGTTTCTGGTGTTTCTGGGCTATGTAGGCTTTTTCATATTTTCCATGATGATGACCAACCTCAACGCCAATGCTTATGCCTGGCTGTTCGTGTCTGCCCTGATGGTACGTGGCGTAGCGTTGGCGTTGACCAATATTCCGCTCATCAACTCTTCCGTCTCCACGCTTTCCCCCCAACAAATGCCGATGGGGATCGCTATTACGAATATGTTCCGGCAATTGGGCGGGGCCTTGGGCATCGCCGTGCTGAACACTTACATCAACAACCGCACAGCCCAGCACCATACCGACCTCGTCTCCAACATCGTGGCCGGCCAGGCCGTAACGGACGAACGGGTGAGTGCCATCACCAATGGCCTGATTGGCAGGGGCATCAACCCGTGGGAAGCCCCGAAGCTGGCCCTTGCTAACCTCGAAGCCATCGTCTCCAAACAATCGCTGATGCTGGCCTACCTGGATTCTTTTCAAATGGTCGCCCTGTTTTTTGTGCTATCGCTGCCGGTCATCCTGATGCTGGAAAGCAGGAAGGCTTCCAAGGCTTCTATGAAGGCGGCGGCGGAGGCGCACTAATAATGAGAGAGTGAGAGGATGAGAGGATGAGAGGATGAGAGGATGAGAGGATGAGAGGATGAGAGGATACAATTAAACGTGAATATTCACAGCATGAAAAAACTAAGCATCTTTTTACTGTTCATTTTTTCGGTCGGCTTCGCCAATGGGCAGGGGGCGGCTAACCCCGAATTGATTGCTTTGGTGCAAAAAGCATTCGATTACTATCCTCGTTTCAGGGAACTGGAAGCGGCTGCCCAGTCGTCGGCCATCAAGGTGGACATGGCACGGGGGCAGCGGCTGCCGGTGGTGAGTTCGCAGGCGACTTTTCAATACCTGTACCCCGTGGCGGAGGTGTCGTTCGGCGCACCGGGGCAGGAGCAGACACTTCAATTCCAGCCGCACGACAACTACAACGTGGCCCTGAACGCTTCGGGGCTGATTTTTGATTTTGGCAAAACAAAAGCGCAGATCGAAAAAGCCATTGCGGAAGCACAAATCAGTAAAGGCACACTGGATGCGCAGCGGCAGGCCATTGCGTATCAGGTGGCACAGATTTATTACGGGCTTGTTTTTTTGAAAAAATCGCTGACTGTGCAGGAGTCCCAGTTAAAGTCCCTGCAAGCCAACCTCGACCAGGTCACTGCTAAACACAACAATGGCGACGCCCTCGAACTCGACCTGCTGAATGCGCAAGTGGCCCTCGCCAATGCCCAAAACCGCAAGACCGACCTGCTCGCCAGCATTGAAAAACAGCAGGCACTTTTGGCGATGCTATCCGGTGTAGAGCATTTTGAAAGTAGTGCCCAAACTTTTGATTTTCAATCTGCTGAGCCGGCGGCAACCACAGCCGGCAACCCCGAACTGGCTGTTGCGCAAGCAAAAATAGACGTTGCAGAAAAAGAGATTATGGTCAACAAAAAATACCTCCGCCCCTCGCTCAACTACAACGGCGGCCTCGGTTTCCGCAATGGCTACCAGCCCGACATCAACGAAATGCGCTTCAACTGGGGGGCGGGCGTCGGCCTCACCTATCCGCTGTACGTGGGCGGGCGCGACCGCCAGCAACTGCACCTCAGCCAAATCGGCCTCTCCGCCGCCCAGGCTGCCGCCGAGGGCGTTGCCAACAGCCTGCGCAGCGAAATCGTCCAGGCAGAGGCCGATGCCAAAGCCAGCCGGGCGAAATTGGCCAATTCAGCAACCATCATCCAGCAAGCACAAACGGCCCTGCAACTGGCGGATGTCCGTTTTGAAAATGGCGTGGCCTCCAATACGGACGTGCTCACGGCGCATGGCAACCTGGAGCAGGCGCAGTTGCAGTCATTGCAGTACGAGTACCAGCTTTGTCTGGCGGTGCTGGCGATTGAGCGGTTGGAGGGGAAACGGTTTTGGTAAACGGTGGGCAGCTTTGCACCTGGTTTTTTTACCAAATCGCCACCTGCTCTTCGTCTTTGCCAGCCCAGCCACGGTACATGCCTTCCGAGTTGAAGGGAAGCGCCATGTTGCCCTTGCTGTCCACAGCTATGAGGCCACCGCTGCCGCCCAGGGCGGGCTGCTTTTCATGGATGACTTTCTGGCAAGCTTCGGCCAGGCTGTATCCGCCATACTCCATCAGGCACGACACATCATAGGCGACGACGCCACGGATGTAAAATTCCCCGTGGCCGGTGCAGGAGATGGCGCAGGTGCGGTCGTTGGCATAGGTGCCGCAGCCCGGCAGGGGGCTGTCGCCGATGCGGCCATACTTTTTGTTGGTCATGCCGCCGGTTGAAGTGGCAGCGGCAAGATGGCCGTGCAGGTCGAGCGCAACGGCACCGACCGTGCCGAACTTCTGGCCCGCATGATCGAGCACTACCTGGTCCGCTGCCAGGGCCTTCTGCCATTGCTGGTAGCGGTAGTCGTCGTAAAACCAATCTTCCTCCTCGAAAGCCACCTGCTGTTCCCTGCCAAAGGCGATCGCCCCCTCACCCGACAGAATGACGTGCTCAGATATTTCCAAAATTTTCCTGGAAAGTCGTATCGGGTTTCTCACCTTCGAAACGTGCGTTACCGCCCCAATATCCAGCGTGCGCCCGCACATGATGGCTGCCTCCATTTCCTGCCGCCCGTCGTGGGTGAACACGGATCCACGCCCGGCATTGAAGAGCGGGCAGTCTTCCATCAAAACCACAGCTGCCTCTACCGCATCGAGGGCGGTGCCACCGTTCTTCAAAATAGTGTTGCCTGCCCGAAGGGAGGCCCTCAGCGCATCCAGATAAGCCTGCTGCTGGGCGGGCGTCATGCGGGCTTTCAGTATCGTTCCGGCACCGCCGTGAATAGCTATTGTGTAATTCATTAGAAAATAGTAGTTGTTTGAAGTTGTTTGAGTTGTTTGAAGTTGTTTGAAGTTGTTTGAGTTGTTTGAAGTTGTTTGACATCGAAAATTCACGCCAGTAAATTGTTGTATACGTTTGATTTACAAGTTTTTACCTGGATTTCAATCAGGCCAAATAACCCAAATTAATTTCAATGAGGTAATTATAGTGGTTGGTTGGTTTCACAAAACCCCGAAATACGGCAGCCCCCTACTCGTCCCACCAAAACCGGTCCTGCAGGTTGGGGTTGCTGGCTGGGAAGTTGGCGTTAAAAAGGCGTTCGTTTTGCGGGTAGATGAACCGCCTGGGAATGGCGCCGCCTGGGTTTTGGGGGTTGTCGCCGTTCAGGTTGGCCGGCAAGGCGGGCAGGCCCGTGCGCCGGAAGTCCGTCCAGCCTTCTATTTGGGTAAAATGGGCGATGTATTGTTGCGTGGCAATGGTGGCCAGATCGGTGCCGAAGTCGCCGCTGAAGGTGCCCACCCGCTGCGCAAAGTTGGCAATACTGTCTGCTGTTATTGTCCCATTTATCACTGCTTCGACATGCGCCGTCAGGCCTTCCTGCAGGGCCACCTGGGCTCCTGGCTGTCCGCTGCGCAGGCGGGCCTCGGCTTCCAGCAGTTTCATTTCGGCAAATGTCATTAAGGGGATGGGTGCGAATTCCCCGGCATAGTACTCACCTACCCGGTTGATGCCAAAGGTGCGTTTGATGAGCTGTTTCTCCCGGGGGTCTTTGGCGTTTTTAATCAGATCCACAAAAAAGTCATCCACCTGCACGTAAGGGGTATTTTTAAAATACAAAAACCAGGGGTTCTGCTCCGCTGCCGAAAAGCCGTAGGTGTAAACGAAATCGTCCTCCGGCCCGGCGAAGGCCTGGGCCGTGGCGTCGAGTGCCTTAGCCGCAGCCTGGTCGTCGCGCTTGATGGTGTGCATGTAATAGCGAGCTTTGAGTGCGTGGGCAGCCTTTCGCCATTTCCCCAAATCGCCGTTGTAAATAACATCGTCTGCACCGGGAGAAAAGACGCTCTCCGGCGCATCCAAATCGGCAATCGCCTCGTCCAGCAATTGCTGGATAGCCGCATACAACTGCGCTTGGGTATCGTACCGGGGATTTGGGTTTTCGGCCCCCTGAAAGGCATCGCTGTAAGGCACGTCGCCCCAAAGTGAAGTGACGGTGCCGAGCGAAAGGGCCATCATGACCTTGGCGACGCCGGCGTAATGGGGCGACTTTTGCTGCGCCGCCTTTCCGGTGATCATATGGAGGGTATTGAGGGGTGTATTGTAAAAGTCCTGCCAGATAGGGTTCATGTTGAACGACTCGTCGAGCAGGTACCGCTCCACGGGCAGGGCCTGGTTGTCCACCCCGGTGAAGTATTGGGCAAAAATGCCTGCGTAAACGGCAGCATCTTCGGCCATTTCGCTGGCAGCCGCCTCCAGGGCAGGCGGCAACAGGACCTCCATCGGCACATCGAGGGGATCGTTAGGGTTGAGGTTGGTCTCTTCCAGGTTGCAGGCTGGCAGCGCCAGCAACCCGGCGAGTAGCAGGGGGATATAAATTTTAAGGTAATTCATGTTGGTAAAGTTTTTAAAATAACGTTGGCTTCAGCCGGCGCTGCTAGAATACAGCCCGCAGGTTCACCCCAAAACTCCTGGTGTTGGGCGAATTGAACCAGTCGCGGCCAAAGCTGTTGCTGGCCCCGGCCAAATTTGTCTCAGGATCCACGCCGGAATAGCTGGTGATAAGGAAAACATTGCGGGCGCTCAGGCCCAGTTCAAGGCTTTGCACGGGCCATCCTTCGAACCATTTTTTCGGAAAAGCATAGCTCAGTGTCACCTCCCGCAGGCGGAACCAGGAGCCATCCTCCACGCTGGCTTCCGAAACCCCGGAAGCAGGATAGCGGCTGTAATAGTCGGCATCCAGGCGGATAGGCGTGGTATTGGGCTGGCCGTCGCTCTGCCGCACACCGTCAAATACAATCTCTTCTTCCCGTTGCTCCGTGCTCTTTTCGATGCCCAGGCTTTTCATCACGCCTACTGTACCATTGAAGATGTCGCCCCCTTTGCGGATGTCGAGCAGGGCAGATAAATAAAGCCCCTTGTAGCTGAAACTGTTGCGGATGCCCATCAGCCAGTCGGGGTTTGGGTCGCCGACAATGCCGGGCTGCTGGGGGTCGAAGAGCGGGTAGCCCTCGTCGTCCACGAGGATGTTGCCTGCGTCGTCGCGCAACCACTTGGTCCCGTAAATGACGCCATAAGGCTCGCCGGGGATGGCCCGGTTGGAGGTGGAGGTGACCCCGGCACCGGGGAAGCGGATATCGTTTACGCCTTCGGCCAATTTTACCACCGTGTTTTTGTTGGTTGAAAAATTCAGGTTGAGGTCCCAATTGAAAGCATCCGACTTGACGGGCGTGGCCCGCAGCAGCACTTCAATGCCCTTGTTTTCAATCTCGCCGGCATTGGCCACAAAAAAAGAATACCCGCCAGAGTAAGCCACTGGCACTTCTATGATCTGATCCCGGCTCGTGGAGCGGTAGGCTGTCACGTCGAGGCCCAGCCGGTTTTGGTAAAAACGCAGGTCGAGGCCTGCCTCAATGCTTTCGGTTTCTTCGGGCCGCAGGTTGGCATTGCCAATGGTGGTTTGCTGGAGGAATGATGTTTGGCCCTTTACCGGCTCCACCAGGGTGTAAAAGGTGTTGAGCGAATACGGGGAAGCATCGCCGCCAACGGTGGCGTAGGACAAGCGAAGTTTTCCAAAGCTGAAAACCTTGTTGGTAGAAAGGTTCAGCGGCTCTGTGAACACGAACCCCATGCTGTAGGAATCGTAGAAAAACGGCACTTCGCTGGCCGGCAAAGTGGAGGACCAGTCCCAGCGGCCCGTGGCGGAGAGGTAAAGGAAGTCTTTGTAGCCCACCTGCAAGTCGTAAAACGCACCGGCAATGCGGCGCTCCCGGAGATTGTCGTCAGCGAGCGTCACCTGGGCTACGTTGGAAATGTCGTAAAACCCGGGAATGATGAAGGTCTCCCCTTCATTGACGGAATTCAGGCTGCGCTCGGTGAGATAATTGTGGCCAACGGAAGCCGTGAGGTTGACGGCAGGGATAATCTTTTTATCAAAAGTCAACAAGAAATCAGAGTTGAGGCTTCGGAAAGAAAAGAGGTCGTCGAAGATGACGCCGGTGCCGAACTCGTTGGAGCGGTTGTCCCAGTAGGATTTCCGTTCTTCAAAATAATAATCGAGGCCGATCCGGTACAAAGCTTTCAGCCAGGGGGTAACAGCGTAGTCGAGCTGCGCATTTCCAATGACCCGGTTTACCCGGTCCTTGCTTAGGTTTTTATTGACCGACCAATAGGGATTGTCGTAGGCCGACCAATAGGTACGGGGAGTGCCGTCCTCGTAGGAATAGGCCCGGGGGTTGTCGGCAGGGTCGTCGAGGCCGTTGCTAAGGTCGAAAGTAACGGGTGCCCGCATGAGGCCGAGCATGACCCCTGAAAGGTTGCTGCCACGTTGCTGCCGGTTGCCGCCGGAGGCGATGTAGTTAACGGAACTGGACACCTTTAGTTGTTGGGTCAATTTCGTGTCACCGGCGGCTTTCAGGGTAACTCTTTGAAAATCAGCGTTTGGCACCACGCCAGTCTGCCGGAGGTAGCCGCCGGAGAGGTAGAAGGTCGTGTTGGCAGAGCCACCAGACACGCTGAGGTGGGTATTGGAGGTAAGGCCCGTTTGAAAAAAATCACCTGGATTATCGAACGGATCCACCCGCCGGTCGGTCGCCGAAGGATCGCTCATGCCCACAATGCGGCCCAGCGAACTGAAGCGGTAATTGGCGTCGCCATCGTACCGGAGGGTGTCGAGGCGGGGCCCCCAATTGCGGTTGGTCTGCAGGGGTTCGAGGTAGGCCGGCACATCGCCCACCACGTCACCGGCTGCAAAGCGTTGCTGCTGCTGCGGCAGCTTGTTCACCCGGTCGAAAGTGAGCGACTGTTGCAGGGTGACCGAATGGCTGCCGGCGCTGCCCCTTTTGGTCTTGATGACGATGGCCCCGTTGGATGCCCGCACCCCATAGAGAGCCGTGGCAGCCGGGCCTTTCAGCACGGTGAGCGACTCGATATCGTCGGGGTTGATGTCTATGGCCCGGTTGGATTGGTCGGTGAAATTGGAGCCAGCGTAACTGTTGTCAATCGGCACCCCGTCCACGACGAAGAGGGGCGAGTTGTTGTTCAGCGAAGCCCGCCCCCGGATGACGATGTTGGCGGAGGCACCTGGGCTGCCGGAAGTACTGGTAACCTGTACACCCGCCACCTTGGAACTGAGGGCGTTCACCAGGTTGGCCTCCCGTGCGTCAACAAGTGCTTGGTTGTCAACGCTTTCCAGGGAGTATCCCACCGACTTAACCTCCTTCTCTACACCGATGGCCGTGACGACGACTTCCTTCAACACTTCAGAAGCCTCCGACAGGGCAACCTGGAGGCTACCCTGGTTGCCAATGGGGATTTCTTTTTGTGTGAAGCCGACGAACGTGAAAACGAGGGTCTTTCCACCCTCCGGCACCTGTAAGGTAAAGCTGCCGTCGAAATCGGTGATGGTACCCGAACTGGGGATTTCTTTTACAAAAATGCTGACCCCCGGCAGGGGCAGCCCGTCGGCGGTATTTTCGGTCACGACACCGGTGACGGTTTTCTGGGCCAGTGCGGCAGGGGCAAAAGCTGCTGCCAGCCATATAAGGATGGGCACATGTTTCATTGCGCAAATGATTGGTGAAAAAAATGGATCGGAAAAATGGAATTGCAGAAGGAAGGCTGGAAAAGCCATCGCTCTCAATTCTTGATGGTATTCAAATGACGGAAAGGACTAGCAGTCGAAAATCGGTTGCAAACCCCTAAGGCTAAGGGATTTGAAGGTCGAGGTGACCAGGCCGTAAGGATTGATGTAAGGAAGCTGGTGCATCATATTTTAGATTGCAGTGTCAATGATAGGGAGATTTGCCAAACGCACCAAACATTGCGGGGCATAAATTGCAGGAGAAAAAATTTTTAAGCATCCTTGGCTGCACTTGGGAATTTTTTCCTAAAATTACCTTTCTTTTCAAATACGGCGACATCGGCCGCTCCTGCTTTATGGCATACATTAGTAAAATAAACTTTTACATTCCTTCCTTCAAGGCACTCAACCTGATGGGGCTGCAGCCTATTTTCGACTGCTAGCATTTAGTAACGATGGAAAATAACTTCGCTATTTTGATTTTGAAACGCCAATACTAGAAAGGTTTTTTAAAAATAAAATAGTCATTTTATTTTTCCTTCGATCCTTGCCTTTCCTTTTTTAGCATCCTCAAACTTTTTTTTCTACAGCACCTCCGGCTTACGGAGGCTGTCCATATTTCCAATCACTAAAAATTTTCATCATGAAAAAACAATTACAACTTATGGTTGCCTGTGCGGCCATCCTTGCCCTGCTTGCTACCCGCAGCTATGCGCAAAGTTTTTTTGACGACTTTGAAACGGGTGTGCTGTCCGATCAATATGTCTGGATCAATGGCGATGGCCTCATCCCTGCCGATGTCGAAGACCAGGCCTGGGCCGATACGGCCTGGATCGTGACGACCAGTTCCACCTTCGATGGGTACGCTGCCCTGAGCATCTCCTGGTACGAAGACGCCAACGGCAACGAGGTAGGCCCTGCCGACGACTGGCTGATTTTGCCCAAACTATTGATCGGCCCTGGTGCCCAACTGACCTTTGACGTAAAGTCTGCTACTTCTTCCGGCAACTTCCCCGACGATTACTGGGTACTGATCAACGGCGGCGATCCAACCATCGAAAGCTTTGAAAGTGACGGCGAAATCTTGCTGCAGATCACCGATGAACAATCGGGCACCTTTCGAACGGAGACCATTGACCTGGCCAACTACACAGGGCAGGAAATGCACATCGCCTTCCGCAACGTGACCAATACCAATGGATACGGCCTTTGGTTGGACAATATCTCCGTATCGGGGGCCTCCTCCGTTCAAACGGCCCCTACAGATTTTTTCAGCATGAAAATATCTCCCAACCCGGTGTCCGCCTATGCCCGTCTGCAATACAGCCTGCCCAAAGCTTCCGATGTGGAAATCTCCGTGCAGGACGTATTTGGCCGCACCTTGGCCACTGTTCGAAAAGGCGCACAGGCTGCCAACAGATATGAGGTCGGCCTGCCGATAGAAGGTTTGGGCAACGGCACTTACCTGGTCTCCCTGCGCACTGGCGAGCAGGTAGCCACGACACGCCTCCTGATTGCCCGTTGATGGACTTAACCCGGATGGCTCTTGCCGAAGGCACCTAATCACCCGGAAGGTTGCCCGGAATGCAGGCGGCGATTTCCTGCCTGGTCTTGACAATCTATCGGTTCGCTTTTGGCAAGGGCCATCCATTGGGATCAAATATTTTGAAAATGCGTAAAAAAATCTTGTTTTTCCTATCCTCTTTCCTGGTCGGCCCTTTGCTGCAAGGCCAGGGTTATACCAGTTGGGTGACCGGCGATCCATCCGATGTGGTGGCAGCCGCCCACCAACCCGGCATCGTCCTGGCCGGCGGCGGCGGCGACAATGACCAGGCTATGGCCTGGTTGCTGCAAAGGGCTGATGAGGGTGATGTGGTCGTCCTTCGTGCTTCCGGTGCGGATGGCTACAATCCCTACTTCTATTCGGAACTCGGCGTGGCGGTAAATTCCGTGGAAACCATCCGCTTCGACGGGCCTGCAGCAGCCACCGATCCTTATGTGGCCCAGCAAATCAGGGATGCAGAGGCCCTGTTCATCGCAGGGGGCGACCAGTACGACTACTACCAGTTGTGGAAAGACACCCCCATCGAGGATGCCATCAATTATTTGATCAATGAAAAGGGGGTGACAGTGGGTGGCACCAGCGCAGGCATGGCCATCCTCGGCGGGGCCTATTACACGCCGCAGGGCAGCTCACTCGAATCGGCACAGGCCCTGGCGAACCCTTTCCATCCCAACGTGGAGATACTGGGTAAGGGAGATTTTATCCATGTCCCCTTGCTCGAAGACGTGGTAACGGACACCCACTACGACCAGCGGGACCGACAGGGCCGCCACATGACCTTTCTGGCGCGGCTCATCCATGACCACGGCGTGCGCTCCTTTGGCATTGCCTGCAACGAGTACACGGCCGTTTGCATAGATGAAACAGGATTGGCCCAGGTGTTTGGCGAGTATCCTGACTACGACGACTTTGCCTATTTTTTGAAAAGTAATTGCCAAACGGACTTTTCCCCTGAGGTGATAGCAGCGGCGAACCCGCTGACCTGGAACCGGCAGCAATCGGCTGTAAAGGTGTACCAACTGCCCGGCACAGCGACAGGAGGGAACACCTTCGATCTGAATGATTGGCTGGCCGGCAACGGCGGCGAGTGGCAAAACTGGTATGTAGAAAATGGCGCATTGCTCAAGATTCTGGAGGTGGACGGCGACTGTGCCAGCCTGACAGCATTGGAGGAACAGACAGCTAATGGCGGCCTGGTAAAGGTTTTTCCAAACCCATTTTTGAACAGCCTTTTTATTCAACCAAATAGTGGAAGCGAACTGGAATTCAGGCTGACCAACCTGCTGGGCCAAACTGTGTGGCAGGGGCGCAGCGGCTACTTCAGCCTTCCGGTCGATCTCGGTTTTTTACCTTCCGGAAACTATTGGCTTGAAATGCTCAGTGTGGGAAGGATTGGCACTGTGAAGGTGGTGAAAAATTGATTTGCAAAGCACCAAAGGAAAAATAGAGACGGTATCATTAAGTCCATTTTTCCAAAACATGACAGCATTTAATTTTAGCACATAGGCCATGTAGGCCAAGTATTATGTGGACTATGCGCCTTTGCATTTAAAAAAATCAGTGTTCAATATTGCATGTTTATTGATGATACGGCCTCTATTTTTAAAAAAGCCTTTCCTCCCAGGGGTATCCAAAGGTAATCCCGAACTGGCTTCGGGAGACAAGCTATTATTAACTCGTTACCAAAAAACAAAGCGATGATCCGACTGAAAAAATTTCCCGACACCCTGCTCATTTTACTGGTGATATTGGGCATTTTCATCCTGCTCACCTGGATACTGCCCGCCGGTGAGTTTGAGCGTTCTGATCTGGGAGGCCGCACCGTCGTGGTGCCCGGCACCTATGCCCGGGTGGAGCAGCAGCCGCAGGGCATCGGGGATTTTTTGATGGCGCCTATCCTTGGTTTTGTAAGTGCTGCCCAAATCATCGCTTTTGTTTTCATGGTCGGTGGTGCATTCTCTATCCTGGCCCGCACAGGGGCGATTGATGCAGGGTTGCAGGCCATTGTAAAAACAGGGCAACAGTACCCGGGCCGTAAAAAATGGATCATCCCCGTTTTGGTCGCCTTGTTTTCCCTGGCCGGGGCCACGTTTGGCATGAGCGAGGAGGTGCTCGTCTTTGTTTTGATCACCATTCCCCTGAGTCTCGCCCTGGGTTACGACTCCATCGTGGGCGTTTCAATTTCATTTGTAGGGGCGGGTACTGGCTTCGCCGGGGCCTTTATCAACCCGTTTACCATTGGCATTGCACAAGGCATTGCCGAACTGCCGCCTTTCAGCGGCATCGAATACCGCATGGTAGTCTGGGCAGTTTTAACCCTGGTCAGTATTTTATTCCTGCTCCGCTATGCCCGGCGCATTGAAAAAGACCCGCTCCGAAGCACGGTTTATGAACTTGACCGACAGCGCAATCTTGTTGCTTTTGATTCCGCCAACCACCTGGAACTTACCCTTCGCAGAAAGCTAACCATCGGCCTGCTGTTCGTTGCCCTGGCGGTTTTGGTGGTCGGAGTGAGCCGCTGGGATTGGTACATTGATGAAATCACGGGGCTGTTTATCGCTATGGGAATTCTGGCGGCCATCTTCGGTGGCCTGTCGGCAGAAAAGGCGGTGGCTGCCTTCCAGGAAGGAGCCAGGGACATGATGGTGCCGGCGCTGGTCATTGCCCTGGCCAAAGGGCTTATCGTAGTAGCATCGGAAGGTAAAATCATTGATACCCTGCTCAACAGCGTAGCCTCTGCAGCAGGCGATATGCCGCCGTTCCTGTCCGCCGAAATAATGTTTGTGGTGCAAAGTTTCCTCAATTTCTTCGTGCCCTCCGGCTCCGGGCAGGCAGCGCTCACGATGCCGATCATGGCGCCGCTGAGCGATCTGTTGGGCATTAGCCGGCAGGTGGCGGTGCTGGCCTTTCAGTTTGGCGACGGCCTTTCTAATCTGGTAATACCGACCAGCGGCGTGACAATGGGCGTTTTGGCCATTGCCAAAATCCGATATGATGTTTGGTTGAAATGGATGCTGCCGCTCTTTATCCTGCTTTCCCTGGTGGCAATGTTGCTGCTGGCCTTACCCGTGTTGTTTTTTAATTGGTGAGGGAAAAACAGTCGCCGGGCAGCAGCACGCTCAATTCGAGGCCCCGCCCTCCGATCAGGCCATGCTGTATTTTTTGGCTGCCTGACGGATTGCGCAGCACAACCACCTGGCCCTCTCCGGCCACGCAGGCACTGTCGCCCTCCACCACAATGGCCGTTGATTCGTCAATGCCGATGCAAGTCTCGCCGGGGTGTTCCAGGGCGACAGCCACCAGGCGGTTCATCCGCATCCGCCGGATAAAATGCTGGTCAACGATGCAGTGATCCAGCAGGCCGAGGCCCTCTGCTATTTCAATGTTCTCCGCCTCTATGGTGCGGAAGTCGCCGGTGTATTCGGGGTGTTTAAATTCGTTGCCGGTGATCATTTTGCGGCTCATCACGGCGGCACCCGCACTCGTGCCGGCAATGGTAGCGCCGTTTTGATATGCCTCCAGGATGGCTGCATGGGCAGGGGTGCCGCCCACCGCTTCCATAAATTTCCCCTGATCGCCCCCGGTCAGGTAGATGAGCTTTGCTGCCCTGAGCGAATCCAGCCCTGCCGGGGAAAGGGCGTTTTTTTCAAAATAGCATTTTTTGAACTTTCCGGCGGGCAGGCCCAGGTCGAGAAACTGCTGAATGGCATAATAGGCTGCCGTGTCCGGCTCGCTGCTGGCCAGGGGGAGGATGAGCGCAAAGCCCTGGCTGTCAAGGCCGGCGGTTTTTATCAAATCCTGGAGCAGGGCAGCCGGGCGGGCACCGCCACCAATGATAAATAGCTTGCCGCTTTGGGGTGCCATTCCGGCAGGGTGGCCTGGCCGCAAACTACCGTTGGAGCCGCAAAAAGTGGCCATTAGGACGACCAGTGGCAAAAAGGAAATTCTCATTGTTATTTATGTCGTTCTTTGACAAATTCTGTGGAGTAAGGAAACCGTTAAAACGGTTTGGCACATAACCGTTTGATTTTCAACCCACGACTTAAGTCATGGGTTGAAAATTGGCTATCACTTTGAGCCGTTTTAACGGATGGCCACAAGATTTGTCAAAGAACCATTTATGTTTTATCAATAGGCTGAACGGCCGGTTTTGAAAAGGGAAAACCGGCTCGAAGAGATGCCTGGCCAGTACCTGCCAAAAAGCCATCGGGTCATTCACTATCCGCAGGTATAGGGCGCAGCATAGCGGCACTTTGCAGTGCCTTGCAATCGTCATTCGTCATCTGTAAATTTTAGATGCTAATGCCATTTCTCAAGTCCAAGCAACTGCTTTCCTAACGCCGTCAATTCTGCCGTCCCGTATTTCGTTTGTTCCCACTTCCGGGGGTCGCCGGGAAAGGCATATCCTTCGGGAGCGATGCGGTGGCGCCAGGAGTTGATGCGCCATTGGCGGAGCGGCTCGTTGTCTTCCTGGGCGGGCATCATAGAGATGTATTGGGCCATGCGCACTTTGTTTGCTGAGCGGTTGGGGCGGATGCCGTGGGCAAGCAGGCTGTTGAAAATGAGCATGTCGCCCGCTTCCATTTTTACTTTCACCAGTTCAAGGCCAGTAATGTCTGGTTTGAAATGATCACGGTCGGCGGGCTGGGTGAGTTTCCAGGTGTCATAGTTGCGGTAGAGTTCGGGGATGCACTGGAAGCCGCCCATGTTCTCGTCGGTTTGATCGTTGAGGGCGAGCACGCCCTGCACCTGCACGGGCTTGGTTTCGGGGTCGTAGTCCCAATGGATGAAACCCTTGTACTCGAAGCCGGGGCGCATGGGGAAGTTGAGGTTTGCCCGGTCGATGGTTACCCAGAGTTTCTCGGTGCCCCAGATGTCCACGAAGGCATCATAGATCCGTGGGGATTGGCGGTTGTCCCAGAGGTATTGGTGGTTGTAAACCTCGACCATGCCGGTGTTGGTGAGTTCTTTCATCTGCATTTCGGCCCTTGGCGGGGAATACCAGGTGGTTGGGTCGGCGGGGTCTTTTTCCTCAAATTCCCAGAGGAACCGGGTGATGCGATCAATGTTTTCTTGCGGTACGGCATTTTTCACGATGATATAGCCGTTGTTTTTCCAAAATGCCCAATCATCCTCGGATAGCACCCGCAGGGGCTGGCCGTTGGAGCGGTCGTTGAATTGATGGTTGCTGGTTTTTGCCGTGGAAGGATTGCCCGGTATTTCCTTATGGGCGTTGTCCGGGAGCATCGTATGGGCCATTGTGGCCATTGTTTTTGTCTTGTTGTCCATCATGGTTGGAATCTGATTTTATACCTGGCCATCTTAGGTTGCCTTTTAGCAACGATGAAAAAATAACTATACCATTTTGATTTTGAAAACCCCAGCAATGGAGGGGTTTTATAAAAATAATCCCGATTTCACATCGGGATTATTTTTCCTTCGATCCTTATTGAAATACCACCGCTCTCCCCTGTTTTTTCCTTTTCATATTCGTTTTCCCTAAGTTGGCAGTGCCAGCTTAAGGTATGTTGATGATCAAATTGTAATTGTAAGTATTGGCAATATGGGTCGTTGACCAAAACAACTCCAGGCCGTTCCCGCCCGGCCCAACCCTGGCGGTGGCCCTATCCCCGGCGGCACCGCCAATGTAATATTCCCGGACACCGATATTGGGCCCTTTGGGCGCACCGGTGCGCGGATCCGTGTTGTGCGGCCCATTGTTGGTGCAATTTGCGGGGAGGTTTGCGCTGGCCACGTCGCAGCTTTGGTTATGGTTGGCCTTCATCGCCCTTGCCCAATCTTTTGCCAATGTTGTTGGTAAATTCACATAAGATATAGCCGGGTGGTGGGGCGCTATCTGCACAACAAAATCCGGTACATCCATCTGGACGGAAGAAACGAGCCTTAGCCTGCCCATGCAGGGTGTGGGTGTTTTGTGCTTGTCGCTTTTTAACTTGTTGTCCCTTAAATATTTTTCCAAATCGCCGTGGAACAAGGTGGGGAGGGAAGGGTTGTCGGCGTCGGGGCTGTTGGATTTGAAGGTCAGTTGTCCCCTGCAACGGATGCAGTTAAAAGTGTGCTTGTACTTGGCCATAACGGGTAGGGTTTGATGAATTAACGTTCATTTGGTAGTTCTTCTGTTATTCATTTGGCTATGGCCTAAATGTAGTTATTTTTTCATGTTTTACAAGCCATTGAATTAAAAATAAACCCAGGGCTTGCCGGGCTTTTGCGTCTTTGCCCCAAACCGCCTATCTTTAGTTTTCACAACTTCAACTGTTATGACCCAATTTCCCGCGATCCATCCAATTTTCTTAGCTGTCCTGCTCCTGCTCGGATTCACTGCTTTTCCCGCCCATCAGGAGCTGGAAGAAGGCCTCATCGCCCACTACACCTTCAACCACTGCGATGCCAGGGACGATACGGGCAACGGCTCCGATGGGGCGTTGTATGGGGAGCCAGGCTGCGCCTGCGGCGTGGAGGACGATGCCATCTGGCTGGACGGCGTGGACGACTTCATCGAATTTCCCGGAAGGGTCAACCGTTGCTTCAACACCACCGACTTTACGGTCAGTTTTTATTTCAAACCTGCCAAATACAGTGTGTTTCAACAAAGCCTGCTGGCCAAAAGAGCTGAATGCGATACATACAACATGCTCGACCTGCAATTGGACCTGACCCGGCGGGAGGTGAACACGGCGGTTTACGAGTCGCCCGAGGTATATTTTAAAGACATTTCGCCCGAGCTTCCTGCCACTGACTGGATGCACTACGCCCTGGTGCGGCGGGGTACCCATGCCTACACCTACATCAACGGCCAGCCCCGCCGGGAGGGCCGCCGTTGCAGCGGGGTGGACATTGACAACGAGGCCGTGCTGTCCTTTGCCAACAGCCCCTGCACCTCCAGCGGGCGTTCGGTCCGTTTTAAAGGCGCCCTCGATGAGTTGCGGGTCTATGACCGGGCGCTTTCGGATACCGAAATCCTGGCATTGTACAACCTCTATCCCGTGGAACTGGCCGAGAAGGACTGTGTCAGCCAAATCATAGACTTGCCTGGGGAGCGTGGGGCGTTTGCGCTTTGTCTGGGCGCGGACGGCAGTAAGTTGGCAGGACTTTTTTAGGGGCATTTTTTCCGGTGGGTTTGATCCGTCAATACTGGCCCGTAGAAAGCATAACTAGCGTACAGGCGTCCAGTACTTCCACCCCTTCCAGTTTGGCCCGGTGCATAAAAGCGTAGTTCTCCGTGCCGGGGTTAAAGATGATGCGCCTGGGCTTCAGGTCCAGGATGTAGTCGTAGTATTCTTCCTGGCGAAAGGGGTTGATATACAAGGTTACGGTATCAATTCCTTCGAGGGCAGGGAAGCCTTGCAGGATGGGGACACCCTCAATTTCCCCTTCTTTGGCACCCAATGCGACCACTTCATGGCCATGATTTATCAATTGGCGAATGGCGAGGTAGGCATATCTGGCAGGATTAGGGGTGGCCCCGATGACCAAGGTTTTTTTCATAAAAATGCCTTTGTCAAACCAACAACCGCATCGGTTCTTCCAAAATGCCCTTCAGCGTTTGCAAAAACTCCGAGCCGGTCGCACCGTCCACCACCCGGTGGTCGCAGGAGAGGGTCACTTTCATCATGTTGCCGATGGCGATTTCCCCGTTTTTGACAATGGGCTTTTGGATAATGGCGCCCACGGCCAGGATGCAGGCATCCGGCGGGTTGATGATGCCGGTGAATTCCTCGATGCCAAACATGCCAAGGTTGGAGATGGTGAAAGTGTTGCCGGTCATTTCGTCGGGCTGTAGTTTTTTATTCCGGGCTTTTTCCGCCATAGCCTTCACCTCCGTGTTGATGGCCGACAATGATTTTAGGTCGGCATGGCGGATGACAGGCACGAGCAATCCATCCTCGACGGCGACGGCGACGCCGACGTTTATATTTTTATGGTAACGGATCTTGTCGCCCAGCCACGAAGCGTTCACGGCGGGGTGTTTGTGCAGGGCGGTGGCGGCGGCTTTCACCACGATATCGTTGAAGGAAATTTTTACGGGGGCGGCCAGTTCGTTGAGTTGGGGGCGCATTTCCACTGCCTTGTCCATGTTGATTTCCATGGTAAGGTAGAAGTGCGGGGCGGTGAACTTGCTCTCGCTCAGGCGCTTGGCGATGGTCTTGCGCATTTGGGTGATGGCCTTTTCCTCGTAGGCATCGCCGTCGCCGCCGAAACTGAACGCCGGAATAGCGGGCACTGCCGGGCTGACCTTGGCCGGTGCCGGTGCCGGGGCTTGTTCTTTTTTCTCCATAAAATCTTCCACATCCCGCCGGACGATGCGGCCACCATCGCCGGAACCTGCTACGGTGGCAATGTCAATACCTGCCTCTTTGGCCATGCTCTTGGCAAGCGGGGAGGCTTTGATCCGTTTGTCGCTGCCCGTAGATTCGGCTGCAGCGGGTGCTGCATCGGTTGTGGCAGCAGTGACAACTGCGGGTTCGGGCTGTTTTTCCGGGGCCTTCTCTGCCGTTTTGGCTTGCCCGTTGGAGGAGGCGCTCTCCCCTTGGAGCGCTGCTTTCCAGTCTTCGCCCTTTTTACCGATGACGGCAATGACCCCTTCCACAGGCACTGTACCTTCTTTGATGGCAATATGCAGCAAGTGGCCTTCCCAAAGGCTCTCGAAGTCCATCGTCGCTTTGTCGGTTTCTATTTCGGCGAGCAGTTCGCCGGGTTCTATTTTATCGCCTTCTTTTTTGTGCCAGGCCACGATGTTGCCTTCTTCCATCGTATCGCTCATGCGGGGCATTCTGATTACTTCAGCCATGTTGTTGATATTGGTAATTAGTTATTGACTATGGTTCTTTGGCAAATCCAGCGAAGCAGATAAATTCCGTTACTTTAGGATATGCTACACTATTTGCCAAAATAGGTTGTTAATTGGAACCCAACTGGCCAGTGGCTGGCCACCGTTCGTGAAACTTCGCAAAAATGCAATAATTTCGCTTTTTCAAAAGTATTGACGGTATTACGCAGTTGGGCCGGCGCAAAAATAGGGAAGCTAAGGATCGAAGGAAAAATAAAATAACTATTTTATTTTTAAAAAACCCTTCCAGTACTAGGGTTTCAAAATCAAAATAGCGAAGTTATTTTTTCATCGTTACTAAACAAACAACGGGTGCAATGGTTGGACAAATGTTTGGCTGCCATAGGTGCTGCTTCAAATTGCCGGCAATACAGTACCATGCCGTAGTTTGGCAAGGCTGCGTTGTTTTTTTGAAAGGCAACCCCATCTTTCATGGAGCGGTGAAAAGGACTTTTGGAGAAATGTGCGCTTTTTTTTTACGGTTCTTTGATAAGTCGTATGTAAAGCCGTTAAAACGGCTAAACAAAATAGCTGTCTTTTAACCCACGACTTAAGTCGTGGGTTGATAATCAATGGCTTATGTCAAAAACCGTTTTAACGGTTTTCCTTTTTCCACACGATTTGTCAAAGAACGTTTTTCACAAAAAATTAAACACATCCCTCCGCCTGCTTTCCCTTTTTCATTCAGCAACGAATAGATAATAACTTTTCAATTTTACTTTTGGAAACCTCTGGGAGGAAAGGGTTTTTAAGAATAAAACAGTCATTTTATTTTTCCTTCGATTCTAAGACAGCATATTGATGAACTTTTCTTCCAAACTTATAGAACAGGCCGTAGAGGCTTTTGCCACCCTGCCGGGTATCGGCCGCAAGACCGCCCTTCGCCTGACCCTCCACCTGGTGGGCAAAGACCTTGAAAATACAGAACAATTCTCCGAAGCCATCCTCAACATGCGGCGCAACATCCAGCACTGCTCCATCTGCCACAACCTCTCCGACGAGGCCATCTGCAATGTCTGCGCCGACAAGCGACGCGACCGCTCGCTCATCTGCGTGGTGGAAAGTATCCGCGACGTGATGGCTATCGAGGACACCGGACAGTACCGTGGGCTGTACCACGTGCTGGGCGGCCTCATCAACCCTCTTGAAGGTGTCGGGCCTGGCGAACTGACGATTGATTCCCTGTTGCAGCGGGCTACCGAAGCCGAGACCCAGGAAATTATCCTCGCCATTTCGCCCACTATCGAAGGCGATACTACCATGTTTTACATTACCAAAAAACTAAAAGACAGCGGGGTAGGGGTGAGTTCTATCGCCAGGGGTGTTTCTTTTGGCGGCGAGTTGGAGTATGCCGATGAGGTGACGCTTGGCCGGAGCATCGTCGCGAGGATTCCCTACAAGTTGAACAACGATTAGGCAATTGCAAGAACTTCTGTGGCGCTGCAAATGTCACAAAATGCCTACCTTGCCCCGTCACCAAACCTCAATGCTTTCGGAATGAAACAGATCAAACGCCGCCTTGCCGCCATCATGTTCACGGACATCGTTGGCTACACAGCGATGATGCAACAGGACGAAGTAATTGCCACCAGGATGCGGAACCGCCACCGGGAAATTTTTGCCCGTTTCACGGAAAAATACGAAGGGGAAATCCTCCAGTACTACGGCGACGGCACGCTCAGCATTTACCCAAGTTCCAGCGCTGCCGTGCAGTGTGCCCTGGAAATACAGCGGGAGTTGAAAAAGGAACCGCCTGTCTCCATAAGGGTGGGCATCCACACCGGCGAGATCAGCTATGGCGAGGAAGATGTGTACGGCGACGGCGTCAACATTGCCTCCCGCATCGAGTCGAGGTGCGTTCCGGGCGGGGTTTTTATCTCCGAAAAAGTGTATGACGATATAAAGAACAACGCCAATTTCAAGCTGCGGCCCCTGGGCAGCCACGCCCTGAAAAACGTGGTACAGCCCATCAAAATATTTGCCCTTGCCAACGAGGGGCTCAACCTGCCCGAACAGATGGGCGTGGCCAAACGGGAAGAACCGGCAGCCCTGCCTACGCCCGCACGGGCAGTGGTCAGCGGAAGGAAGAAAAAGCATGTGGCCGGCCTGCTGGCCATTTTCTTCGGTATGTTTGGCACGCACCGCTTTTACCTGGGCCAGCGGAAAATGGGCCTGGCTTACCTGATTGCCACCATGGCCGTGCTGTTCGTTATTCCCGGCCTGTCCAGGTTTATCCCAGTGATGGCCATCACGGCCTTTATTGACGGCATCCTGCTTTGGACGATGCCCCGCGGCGAGTTCGATGCCAAGTTCAATACCCAAATGCAGGCTGGACAGCAGCAAATGGTACCCTCTTCCCAAGCCGAGGTGCAGGAGGCCGAGCATAAAAGCCTGTTGAAAACACAGTTTGAAAAATACAAGGAACAGGCGCTGGCTGAATACCGGGACCTTGACTATGAAAGTGCCATTGGCTGGTTTAAAAAGGCTGCTGAACTAAAAAACCACGATCCGGAAATCCACTACATGCTGGCATGCTGTTATTCCTTAATGGAAAATACGGACTATGCCATCCTGCATCTCGACGCCGCCGTTGCCTTTGGCCTGAAAGACCAGATCCGGATCATTTCCAGCGGCGACCTCGCCTTCCTCCGTACCCAGCCCATCTTCGAGGTTTTTTCTAAAAACGGCTACCGGCTGCCCAAGGAAATGCCGCCGCCTTCCTCCGATCTGCTTCAGACAAAAAGCCACCGGGACGAGGATCTGCTGGCACAGCTCAACAAACTACAGGCGTTGAAAACCAAGGGTGTGATCACTGAGGAGGAATACCAGCGATTGAAGCCCGGACAGGATGGCACTTCATAGCGCCGGTTGGCCTCACAGGACTTGCCCGGCGAGCAGGGCCATTTCCCGGGAAAAATCCAACAATGGATATTCCTGGGCCAGTTGGGCAATTTTTTCCTGCTGTTTTTTCAAAAAAAACTGGTGTTCTGCGGATTCAGGATGAAAGGGCTGGTGAGCAAGTGCAGCGGATACGTCGGCCAGCCGTTGGCAGAGTGCCTTTGTTTTTTCGTTGAAATAAGCTTCCCCGAAATATTGCCAGATGTATTCAACCGCCTGTTGGTTGGGGTGCGCCATGTCCGGCTCGTAGAAACGGTAATCCCGCAGGTCGTCCAGCACCAGTTCATAGGCGGGGAAGTAATGGACGAAGGGGCAGCGGAGGGAGACCGCCTCCAGGGCCAGTAGCAGGGTGGCCTTGCTCCGCTGGTTTTCCACCAGACCGTCCCGCAGGTGGCGCACAGGGCTGACCGTGACAACAACTTCCAAGGCGGGTAGCCGTGTTTTCAATTTTTCAAAAATTCCAGCCAGGATTCCTGCAATTTCCCCAACGCTTAACCTTTTGCGTTCAAATGCCTTTCCCGGCATTTTGTGGCAATTGGCGACTACCTTGCCTGTTTCATTCAAAACAGCAACATTCGCCGTGCCGAGGGTGACCAGCAGCCGGTCTGTCTGCTCTAAAAAATGCCGTGCCGCAGATAATGATCGGTGGATGTTTTCCAAAACCACCTGCTTATCTGGGTGGGAAAAACTGCCATGATGGTCGAAACTGTGCCAAAGCCCAGCGTTTTCAAACAGATCCGCTGCTGTGTACTGGCGGTCGGCCAGCAGCATTTCCAGTGAACCAGCCACAGAAACAGGATTGTAAACGATGCCGGAGGGGTTGGTTAAAACACGAAACTTCAACTGGTTCAACCGCCTGCCCATGTGTTCGGCAAAACAAGAACCAAA
Organism: Lewinellaceae bacterium; assembly: GCA_020636005.1. Lineage (GTDB taxonomy): Bacteria > Bacteroidota > Bacteroidia > Chitinophagales > Saprospiraceae > UBA6168. The sequence goes on along the minus strand of JACJYR010000001.1, from coordinate 1,372,007 downwards.
GCATATCACCTGGCTGGCATGTGAAATGTCCAGGTTGGTTTGGACGGTAGGAAGAACGGTGCGGAAAGAAGCGGGCATGGTCTCCTGGTTGCGTGGTTTCATGGCATCCGGTTCGTCCGTCAGTGCAACCATGCAACTATCCTTTTATTTGCGGGCAAATTTCAGCCGGTAGTCGGCCTTTACGTCCCCTTTTTTGATTTTTTCCAGTTTGCGCTTGATCAACTGCTTCTTGATAGGCTTCAGCCGCTCCGTGAAGAGGATACCTTCGATGTGATCGTATTCGTGTTGCACGACCCGTGCCGTGACCCCGGTAAAAAACTCCTCTTGGGGCTGGAAGTGCTCGTCCAGGTAGCGCAGCCGGATAAAGGCGGGCCGGTCCACGTCGCCCCGGATGTCGGGGATGCTCAGGCAGCCCTCCTCGAACGACCACTCTTCCCCTGTTTCATCCACTTTATGGGCATTGATGAACACCTTTTTGATGGGCGGCTCTTTCGGTTCTTCCTTTTTTTCCTTCTTTTCGTCTTCGCGGGGGTGGGTATCTATGACGAACAAGCGGATGGGCAAGCCGATCTGCGGGGCGGCCAACCCGACCCCCTCGGCCTGGTACATGGTCTCGAACATATTTTCGATCAGTTCCTCCAAGCCGGGGTAATCCGCTGTGATGTCGTCAGCCACCCTTTTCAATACGGGCTGGCCGTAGGCATAAATAGGTAGAATCATTTGTTGCTTCTTGTTTATTGATAGTTGTCCGCTTGCTGTACCTCCTGCTAACCACGAACAACGGACAACGAGTCACTTTTTAAAACTTCCCTATACTTTTCATGTAGTCTTCCAGGATGAGGGCAGCGCTGATTTTGTCCACCAACGACTTGTCCCTCCGCTTTTTCATCCCGGCGCCACTTTGCAGGATGATCTGTTTGGCCGCCTCTGAGGTGTTGCGTTCGTCTTGCATCACCACTTCCAGGGCGGGGAACAGCTTGTTCAGTTTTCTGACAAAACCCACCACGAGATGGGCTATCTGTGCCGGGTTCCCATCGGGGTAAAGCGGCTCTCCGACCACGATTTTTTCGACTTCCTCCTCTTGGAAGTATTTGCCAAGGAAGTCAAACACCTCATCCGTAGGGATGGTTGTCAGGCCCGAAGCGATGATCTGCAATGGGTCGGTGACGGCGATGCCCGTCCGCTTCGTGCCGTAGTCTATGGCGATGATTCTTGGCATGGGGCGCAAAGTTAAAATATTACGTTGGCTTGAAGATAGGGTAGGGGCCAACCTGTTTTATCAAAACCTAAGGCCCCTATTATTTTTTTTGGAAAACCTCATACAGCGTGCATGCCAGCACATGCTGAACACGAAATATACAGGAAGCAATTTTTTGATAAATAGGTGATGGTTTGAACCCGGCCCCGGCGTTGGGCATTCGAACAAAAAAATGGGTCACCCCATCACGGCGATGCACTTCAGTTCGATGGCAATCGGCGTGGGCAGCGAATCAATGCCCACGGTGGTTCGGCAGGGCTGGTTGTCCTTAAAATACTCGGCATAGATGCGATTGTAGGTGTGGAAATCCCGCTCCATGTTGGTGAGGAACACAGTGACGTCCACCAGCGAATCCCAGGTGGCACCAGAGGCTTCGAGCACGGCCCTGACATTTTTAAAGACAGAATGGCACTGCGCCTCGAAGTCGAATTCGATAAAATTGCCTGTGGCGCTGCGCCGAAGGCCCGGCACCCCATCCGTCTCCGGATCCCGTGGCCCAATGCCGGACAGGAACAACAAATTGCCCACCCGCCGTGCATGGGGATAAAGCCCCACAGGCTTTGGGGCCGAAGCTGCTTCTATTTTCTCTGATTTACTCATTGTCGTCTTATTCTCTCATTCACTCATTCACTCATTCACTCATTCACTCATTCTCTCATTCTCTCATTCTCTCATTGTCTCATTGTCTCATCCTCTAAAACTCTACCCATTTCTTTTTGCTCTTCCCGCTGGCAATCACTTTTTCGATGAACTGCATCCCCCGCACCCCATCGTGGACGCTGGGAAAGTCGTGATAAACAGCGGGCGCTTCTTTGCCCTCCAACCTGGCCCGCAAGCAAAAGGCAAAATTACGGTAGATATTGGCGAAAGCTTCGAGGTAGCCCTCCGGGTGCCCGGCTGGTATGCGGGTATGGGCGGCCGCCTCTTCATAAAGGCCGCTGCCACCCGTGCGCAGCACCTCCATCGGCTTATCCAACCATTTGACGTAGAGGGTATTAGGCTCCATTTGAAACCATTGGAGGCCAGCCCTGGTGCCATAGACCCTTATGTTCAGGTTGTTCTCCTCGCCGGCTGAAATCTGGCTTGCATGGAGGATGCCCTTTGCCCCCTTGTCAAAATGGAGCAGCACGTTCCCATCGTCGTCGAGCAAGCGGCCCTCCACGAAGGTGCTGATATCGGCGCAGAGTTCCGTGATTTTCAGGCCGGTGATGTACTCGGCGAGGTTTTCGGCGTGGGTGCCGATGTCGCCCATAGCACCGGCGATGCCGGAACGCTTGGGGTCGGTGCGCCAGTCCGCCTGTTTCTGGCCGGAGTCTTCCAGTTTGGTGGAGAGCCAGCCCTGCGGGTATTCCACCACGATTTTGCGTACCTGGCCGATGTCGCCATTGCGCACCATGGCACGGGCCTGTTTCACCATCGGGTAGCCGGTATAGTTATGGGTGAGGGCGAACAGCAGCCCAGTCTGCTCCACCAGCGTTTCCAGGAAACGGGCTTCTTTCATGTTGAAACACAGGGGTTTGTCGCACACCACATGGAAGCCGTTCTGCAGGGCCATCTTTGCCGGGCCATAGTGGACGTGGTTGGGCGTGACAATGGAGATGAAGTCCATCCGTTCGCTTTCGGGCAGCCTTTTTTCTTTGGAAATCATTTCCTGGTAGCTGCCATAGACCCGGCTGGGTGGCAGGCAAAAATCTTCCCCCGACAGGCGGGACTTTTCCGGGTCGGAGCTAAATGCACCGCAGACGAGTTCGATTTCCCCGTCGAGCGCTGCGGCCATGCGGTGCACGCCCCCGATGAAAGCGCCACGGCCCCCGCCGACCATGCCCATGCGTATTTTTCTTTTCATAGGTTTCAATGAAGGAATGAGTGAATGAGTGAATGAGTGAATGAAGGAAGGAGTGAATGGGAGAAATATTCACTCATTCACCCCATTCAATCATTCACTCATTATTACAATGTCCTGATCTTAATATTCCTGAACCTGACCTCGTGGTCGTGATCCTGCAGGCCAATGGGGCCTTGTTTGGCACGGCCATAGCCAGGATAATCTTTGAATTTGGATTTTTTGACCATTGCTTCCCATTCGGGGGAGCCGAGTTGGTATTCCACGCACTTGCTGCCGTTGAGCCAATGTTCCACATGGCCGTTGTTGACGATGAGGCGGGCGGTGTTCCATTCCTGCATTGGCTGCAGGTAGTCGGCAGGAGCTGCCTGCAGGTCGTAGTTGTCGCAGGTGCGGTGGGTGGCCATATCCGGTACTTCATCCATTTTTTCATAGGTGGCGTTGTCCAGTATCTGGTATTCGGGCGCATTGTGCCAGATGGGAACGCCCTTTTCTTCCTGTACCAGGTATAAGATGCCACTATTGGAGGTGTCGGACAGCAGGAACTCAAGTGTCAGTTCAAAATTGCTGAACGATTCTTTGGTGATGATGTCACCTCCGTAGCCTTCCGGCCTTGGGTTGGGTGATTTTTGGATAACCAATTCGCCATTTTCAACTGACCAACCCTGTGCAGGGAAAGCAGCCCCTCCGTAGGCACGCCATTGATCCGTGTTTTGGCCGTCGAACAGAAAGCGCCAGCCGGCCGCTTTTTCTGCTTCCGTCAGGGACGCACCGGGCGCAGTAGCTGCCGGGGCAGCTTCATTGGTGGTGGAAGCTTGTTGCTCGCTTTGACCGGATTGGCAGGAAAAGAAGGATATGGTCAGGATGCAAAAGGCGAAAAGTTGATTTTTCATGTGGCTGAAATGTTTGTTTCGTCGTGTCCGACAGGAGGGCGGCAAGATAGAAAAATCCTTTTGACCTTGGGTATTGCAAGCAGGGAGGTTTTATGAAAGCGGCGATGAAAAAGAATACGGTATCAATTCCCCCCAACCCCATTGGGCAGGGACAAGGAGTCCGTCCCGTTTTTTTCAGCTTTCCTTTTTTCCTTGTCCTCTTTGATGACATGGCGCCCCAGGGTGCCATTGAACCTTTTGAAAAAACCTTCTCTATCAACGATGGAAACAAAATCGGCGACAAAGGCTTCCTGGTAGGGGATGTCCGGATCGCCGCAAATGTGCGCCGATAGGGAGTCGAACTGCATGGGCAGGAAACCAACTTCCGACAGGCCGAGCTTCTTGCGCCGTTTGGCGAACTTTCTAAGCAGGGAGGCCTGGAAAGGATCGGAGGCCAGCGCTATTTTTTTGAAACCAAGTTCATGGGCACGTTCTACCCCGTAGTACAGATTTTCGGTACTATGCTCTGCTTTTGGCTCCTCAAAAATGTGTTCGGGCGGTATGCCGATTGCCGCCCCGTACAGCGCCATCACATGGCTTTCTGTGTAAGGTGTATAGACTGCCGAACCAGAGTACATGATATTTTTGGTGTAACCCTTTTCATAGAGGTATTGCGACCAGCATACCCTGCCCTTCATGGTAAAACTCCATTCCCCATTTTCCAGCGGTACGCCCGGCACGATGATGACATCGTAAGGGGCCTTCTGGAGATCTTCCCGGTAAATTTTTTCCAGCTTTTTTGAAGAATAACAGGAAAAGCAAGAGGAAATAGTAGCAAAGGCAACAAGGACGAAAAGGATGGAAGTGGGTAGTGGCCGCATAGTGTCCGTTTGTGGGTGGATGATAGAAGGTGGGTTTTGGCTTCAAGAAACCTCAACGAATGGACCAGGCAAAACGTAAAACCCTGTCAGTAAAATGAGTTTTCTTTTAAAAAAACGCATGGTCAATGACTTACATTCCAGGCAACGACGAAAAAAATTTTCCTGCTTCTATTTTGGATACCCCTGCTATCACTGCCGGGGAGACAAAAGTGCTTTTGAAAATAGAATTGGATTTTTTTTCTTCGATCCTGAAGGGTTCAGCTTTTTTTGGTCACCCTAAAAACATCCAGTTTAAAAAGGTTGGAAAATCTTGTTGTTGGCAGGAACAGCAATAACTTCGGCAGAAACAGGACTTGCGCCCAATTGTTCAAAATCCGCTGCCCCCGCAAAAGCCTCATTCCCTCGTACTCTCAAAACCCATCCACCTCCTCATAAGCCTTGATCACCGCCATTTCGCCGTCCTTGCCCTTTTGCGAGTTGCCGTGTTCCATGCCCAGGATGCCGTTGTAGCCCCGGCTGTGGATGTATTTGAAAATATTTTTGTAGTTGATCTCCCCGCTCGTCGGTTCGTTCCTGCCGGGGTTGTCTCCGATTTGGAAATAGGCGATCTCGTCCCAGGCCGCTTCTATGTTGGGTAGGAGGTTGCCCTCGGAGATTTGTTCGTGGTAGATGTCGAAGAGCGTCTTGCAGGCCGGGCTGCCCACGGCCTTGCAGATGGCATACGACTGGGGGCAACTAGTGAGGAAAAGGCCGGGGTGGTCCCTGAAATTCAGTGGTTCCAGCACCATCACCAGGCCATGCGGCTCCAGGATGCCGGCGGCCTGCCGGAGGGATTCCATCACGTGGGCGGTTTGGTAGCCAAGGTTGAGGCGCAGGTCGAGGTGGCCTGGCACCACGGTCATCCACCTGGCGTTGACCCGTTTGGCCACTTCTACCGACTTGCGGATGTCGTCCAGAAACTCTTTGCGCAGATCTTCATTGCCGCTGGCCAGGTTGGGTTTGTCCCAATATATTTTATGGGCCACAAACACACCCATCTGGATGCCGAGGCTGGCCATCGCCTTCGCCATTTTTTCCTGCAAGGCCACCTCCCGGTTGCGCATGTCGTTGTCTTCAAATGCCTTGAAGCCCATTTCGGCCATGAATTTCAATTGATCCACCGGATCATCGCCGGCCGATTGGGCGAACATGCCGAGGTGCGGTGCATACTTCAGCTTGAAGTTGCGGGCAGGGGCAGGGCCGCTATCGCCAGTGGCCAAAACGGAAGTGGCGCCCGTCGTTAGGGCGGCGGAAGACAGGAGGCTGTTTTTTAAAAAAGATCTGCGTTGCATGTGTCGTTTGTTTTGATTGAAAGAACAGGATGGAAAGGCGGAACTATCCTTTTTTTATAATGAATGCGAATCAGGGGTTAAAATTTTTGGTTCTTTGACAAATCTTGTGGTCATCCGTTTGAAACTATTATTTTTTCCAAAGTACCCAAGCACTACAACACACTCAACTCCCCGTCAACTGTTCGCTGGTTTTGCCAAATCGCCGTTCCCGGTGCTGAAAGTTGATGATGGCATCGTACAGGTGTTCCTTCCTGAAATCGGGCCACAGGGTTGGGGTAAAATACAGCTCCGCATAGGCAATCTGCCAGAGCAGGAAGTTGCTGATGCGGGCCTCTCCGCTGGTGCGGATGAGCAGTTCGGGGTCGGGCATACCGGCAGTGGCCAGGGCATTTGAAAAAACATCTTCGTTGACGTCTTCGGGTTGGAGGCTGCCTCGTTTGACCTGTATGGCCAGCTTTCGGGCAGCTTCGGTGATGTCCCATTTGGCGCTGTAGTTCAGGGCCAGCACCAGGGTCATGCGGGTATTGTGGCTGGTATCTTCGATGGCTTTCAGCAGTGCTTTGCGGCTTTTTTCGGGCAGTTTGAAAATATCGCCGATGGTCTGCAGGCGGATGCTGTTGTCGTTGAGCGTCTTGATCTCTTTTTTGATGGTATCCACCAACAAAGCCATGAGGGCGTTGACCTCCATTTCGGGGCGGTTCCAGTTTTCAGTGGAAAAGGCGTAGAGGGTGAGGTATTCCACGCCCAGTTCGGCGGCACTCTCGGTAGCCTCCCGTACGGCCTTCACGCCATTGCGGTGGCCAAAGACCCTGGCCATGCCCCGCTCTTTGGCCCAGCGCCCGTTCCCATCCATGATAATGGCGATGTGGCGGGGCAATTTTTCAAGATTTATTTGCGACTTCTTGTCCATGCTTTAGGAGTGAGGGGTAAAACGTGAGGGGGGCAAAATGCTTATGAAGACCCCATTATCCACCGTACGTAATTTAGGGGTTGGCAAAAATAGCAAAACCTGTCACTTTGAAACCAGAAATAATTGAAGGTAACTTGCCGGCCCGCCCGCATGGGTTTTGCCCATGAATGCGGATAACGGGTTAAAATAATTGCCACATTTCCAGTTGTTTGGAAAACGAAATCATGTTGGTTTTGAAAATCACCATGATTTAACTTCGTGAAAATCAACGAACTTTAAAATGGAACCCGTTATTCGCATCATTACCCTCGCTTGCGTACCTTTGTTTTCCACAAATATTTTGCACCCATGTACGACTACGACGTTATCATCAGCTTTGTCACGGCCTTCACGCTCACCTATTTCGTCATCCCTCCCATTATCCGGGTGGCGGTGGCTAAGAACCTCTGCGACGAACCTGGCGAACGTCGTTCCCACTCCGTGAGCACGCCCAGGCTGGGCGGCATCGCCATTTTTGCGGGGGTTATTTTCTCCATTTTGTTGTGGACGCCCTTCGCCCAGTACGGCGGCGACCTCCAGTACGTGCTGTGTGCCTTTGTGCTCATTTTTTTAATAGGGGTGAAAGACGACATTGACGCCATTTCGCCTTCCAAAAAACTGGTGGTGGAAATCCTGGCGGCGGTCATTCTGGTGTTCAAGGCCGGCATCAAGATATCGAGCCTCTACGGCATCATGGGCATTGGGGGGCTGGGGGTTTTCTGGAGCGCTTTGCTCACGGTTTTCACCGTTATCGTCATCATCAATGCGCTGAACCTGATTGACGGCATCAATGGCCTTTCCGGCAGCCTCACCATCCTGATCACCGGTACGATGGGTATTTGGTTCCTGCTGATACAGCGCTACGACCTGGCCATCATGGCCCTATCGGCAGCGGGTGCTACAGCGGCCTTTTTAAAATACAACTACTCCCCTGCCCAGATATTCATGGGCGACACCGGGGCGCTTTTGCTCGGCCTGATCTGCTCCATCCTCGTCATCAATTTCATAGAACTGAACGCCCTGCTCGAAGATGTACACCCCTTTAAGATAAACGCCGCACCCGCCGTGGCCTTTGGCATCCTGATTCTCCCGCTCTTCGACACCCTGCGGGTCTTCACTACCCGTGTCCTGAAAGGCCGGCACCCCCTCCACCCCGACCGCACCCACATCCACCACCTGCTGCTTGATTCCGGCCTCAACCACATGCAGGCCACAGCCGTGCTGGTGGTGGTCAATGTTTTTTTCATCGTCCTCGTGTTCCTGCTGCAGCGCTACACGACGAACGCCATGCTAATCATCCTGCTGCTGGTGAGTATTTCTTCGCTTATGGTGGGCGGGTTGTACTATTCGGTGAATAAAAAAAACAGGTTAAAACTGACCTGACAGGGGCAAATGTGCCCGTGTATTCAGGTGCTTGGGTGTTTTTAGCCACAGATTTTCAGGAATATTTGTGGCCTTGCTCATCCATTCTCTTCCTGCGTTGTTCATAAGCCCGTACCAGTATAATTTAGATTCCTGAGACAGTTTGGCTGTTTTAAAAATGGACAGTGCTGAAATAAACCAGCTCAACCATACTCAACCATTCTCAATATCTTCCACGTGTCCAACACTTCCACTTCCTGGCTCCTGAAAATGGCCTGGCGGGACAGCCGGCGCAACCGGGGCCGCTTGTTGCTGTTCATCTCCTCCATTGTCATCGGCATTGCCGCCCTGGTGGCCATCAATTCCTTTAGTGAAAACCTGCAAAACGACATAAACAACGAGGCAAAAAGCCTCCTCGGCGCCGACCTCATCGTGCAGGGCAACGCCCCGGCCACCGATTCCGTGCTGCAAGTGTTCGATCAATTAGGCAGCACCCAGCGGGCAGAGACGATGAACCTGGTCTCGATGGTCTATTTTCCCAAAAACCAGGGCACCCGGCTTGCGCAGGTGCGGGCGCTGGAAGGCGGATATCCCTTTTTCGGCAAGCTATCCACCGAGCCTGCCGAAGCCGCTGCGACGTTTAAAGCTGCTGCCAGTCCACCCTCCGCAGGTGGCCTATCGCAATCGCAAATTGCGCTGGTAGAAAAAACCCTGATGCTCCAGTTTTCCTTGCAGGTGGGCGATACGGTGCGGGTCGGCACAGTCCCCTTTGTCATTGTGGGCCAACTCAACTCCGCCCCCGGCCGGGCGGGCATTGCCGGCACTATCGCCCCGGTGGTGTACATTCCCATGCAGTACCTGGAACAAACGGGCCTGGTGCAGCGGGGCAGCCTGATCTGGTACCAGTATTTTTTTCAGTTTCCTGAAAACACGAACGTGGAGGAGGGCACCCTGGCCAGGCTGGATCCCGTGCTGGAAAATACCTCACTGGAAACGGAGACCGTGGCACAGCGAAAAGAAGACCTGGGCGAGGCGTTTGGCAATATGCGCACCTTCCTCAACCTGGTAGGCTTCATTGCCCTGTTGCTCGGCTGCATTGGTGTGGCCAGTTCCGTGCATATTTATATCAAGGACAAAATGGCCAGTATCGCCGTGCTGCGCTGCTTGGGCACGAAGGGCTGGCAGGCTTTTCAGATTTTCCTCGCCCAGGTAGTGGCGCTGGGCATGGCAGGTGGCATCCTGGGTGCTATGCTTGGGAGCCTGCTACAGGTGGCATTGCCTGCGGTGCTGGGCGATTTCCTGCCTGTACAAAATGTGAGCGCCGAGATTTCCTGGAGCGCCATGGGCATGGGCGTGCTCACCGGCCTGGGCATTACCATTCTATTTGCCCTGTTACCCTTGCTGGCCATTCGGCGGGTTTCGCCATTGCGCACTTTGCGGGCCTCCTACGAGGAAGATACAAGCGGGCGGGATCCCCTGCGTTGGCTGGTGTATGGGCTGATTTTCCTCTTTATTTGCGGTTTTACGCTTTTCCAGACACGGGACTGGAAATCCATCGCTTTTCCATTTGGCATTGTCGCTGCTTTCCTGGCGCTGGCAGGCGTGGCCAAGGCGCTGACCTGGGCCGTCCGCAAATTTTTCCCTACCAACTGGAGTTACATCTGGCGGCAAGGCATCGCCAATCTCTACCGCCCCAACAACCAGACGCTCATCCTCATTGTGACCATCGGCCTCGGTACAGCGCTCATCTCCACCCTTTTCCTGGTGCAGGATCTTTTGTTGAAACAAGTAGAATATACCGGCTCCGGCGACGTGCCGAACATGATTGTCTTCGATATCCAAACCCCGCAAAAAGAGGCCGTAGCGGCGCTGACCAAAGCCAACGGCCTGCCCGTTCGCCAGCTTGTGCCCATCGTCACCATGCGGGTGGACAACATCAACGGCATTACCAAGGAAATGAACCAAAAGGACACGGCCAATGTGGTGAAATCTTCCGTAGAAAAAGAAAAACCCAAACGCAGGCGGCGGAGGGGCGGCGACGAGGACGGCCCCCGGCCCGATGACGATGGCCGCATCCGCAACTACGTCTTCGACCGGGAGTTCCGCAGCACCTACCGCGACAGCTTGATAGAAACGGAAAAAATCATTGAGGGCGAGTGGCACGGCACGGTCGGCGACGATGGCATCATTTACATTTCCCTGCAGGAAGGCGTGGCCCGGGACATGAACGCCAAGGTCGGTAGCAAGATCACCTTCAACGTACAGGGAGCGCTCATCGAAACGGTAGTCGGCAGCATCCGCAAAGTGGATTTCCGGCGGGTTCAGACCAACTTTTTCGTGGTCTTCCCCAAAGGGGTTTTGGAAAAAGCCCCACAGTTCTATGTCATCGTTTCGAGGGTGGACGCTGAGGAACAGTCGGCGAAATACCAGCAGGCGCTGGTAAAGGCTTTTCCCAATGTCTCTGTCATAGATTTGACCCAAATCCTGCAATCAGTCCGTTCCATCCTGGACAAAGTATCCTTTGTCATCCGGTTTATGGCCCTGTTCAGCATCCTCACCGGGCTGGTCGTGCTGGTCAGTTCGGTCGTGCTCAGCAAGTTCCAGCGCATACAGGAAAGTGTGCTGCTGCGTACCCTGGGTGCCCACCGCCGCCAGATTCTCCGCATCAATGCCATTGAATATTTCCTGCTCGGCACATTGGCCACTTTGACGGGCATTTTGCTTTCCTTCATCGGCAGTTTTGCGGTAGCGACGTGGCAGTTGGACATCCCCTTCGAGCCGAACCCCTGGCCACCGCTGATTGTGTTTGTTGCCATTACCGGACTGACGATGCTGATAGGGCTGCTCAACAGCCGGGAGATAGTGCGGAAGCCGCCGCTGGAAGTGTTGCGGAAGGAAGTTTGAACCCGTCAGGTTTTGGGGCCGGAAATGTCACTTTTTCTTCTTGCTCGCCTTTGCTTTGGGGTTAAAGTCCAGGCATAGCTGCACCCAGTATTCCAGATCTTTCTCAGCGTCGATGCCCTCCGGGCCCACAAAGACATAGCCCTTCATTGGCCGCCCGGTGAAGTCCATTTCACGGCAACCTTTTTTGGTAAGGGCTTCTTCGTAAATAGCGTGGTCAATGCGGCCCATGAGCATGTCGTTGACCACCCCGGCGCACATTTTACCATCTACGAGAAAGCAGAGGCCGCCCATCATTTTTTTCTCTTCAAACGGGGTTCTTTTTGCGTTGAAAACACGGCGGATACGGTCGGCGAGGAATTCGTTGTAAGGCATGGCTGGCGGTTGTTTGAATGGTTTGAAAATGGTTTGAGTTGTTTGAAAATAGCCGCTGGGCAACAACCTTTAAACAACTTCAAATTGAATGAGTGCACAACAATAGTGTGGGGCTGTGGCGACGGCTTTAGCCGGCGGAATGTGGCCGCCGGCTAAAGCCATCGCTACATTAGCAGGGCTATGCAATTGTTATGCACTCAAACCACATCCCAATTTACACCAAAGCAGCAGGCCTTGCAAATCTGTTAAAGGCTCAATATTGGATCAAAATGGTTCCCTGCACATCAAGTTGGCCACTGGAAGGGACGTCCAGGGTTTTTCCGGCAGCATCAAAACCTGCAGGAACCAGTACGTTGAAACCCGCAGGAACAATAACATCCTGGCATGGCAACGGCACAATGCCATCGCTCCAGTTGGCGGCATCCGACCAGTTGGTGCCATCACCGGCGCCGTTCCAGGTGTTGGAGGTGGCTTCGGGCGCACCGCTGCAGTCGTCGTCCACATCATTGCAAAGTTCCGTTGCGCCGGGATAGATCGCTGCATTGCCATCGTCGCAGTCGTTATTGTCGGCCACGTAGCCAGTCGGGGCCGAACAGCCAAGGGCGGTTATGGCCTCATCGCCGTAGGTGTCGCCGTCGCTGTCCAGGAAAAAGGTCAACTGGACATCCTCGTCAACGGTCATGTCGCAGTCGTCGTCCACCAGGTTGCAGGTTTCCGTTGCGCCGGGGAAAATGGTGGCGTTACCGTCGTCGCAGTCGGTATTGTCTGGCACGTAGCCAGCGGGTGCAGAGCAGGCGAGGGTCATCGTTAAAGGATCGCCGTAAGTGTCTCCATCGCTATCTTGATAGAGAGTCAGTTGCGGAAGGTTTTCATCAATCAGGTTGTCGCAGTCGTCGTCCACCAGGTTGCAGATTTCGGCTGCATTGGGATTTATGTCAGGATTGCCGTCTTCGCAGTCGGTGTTTTCCATCACATAGCCTATTGGCGCTGAGCAGGCGAGGGTTGACATGGTGGGGTCGCCAAATTCATCGTTGTCGCTGTCCAGGTAAAAAGTCAGTTGCACACCTTCGTCAATCAGGTTGTCGCAATCGTTGTCCTGGAGATCGCAGATTTCCGGGCTGGGTGTGCAGCAAGTGACGTTGGCATACCAGCCCGACGATACGCCGGAGCCATTGGAGGTGAAGCGGAAAGTCAGGCAGCCGCTGGGGGAGGAAGATGTGAACGAGCCAGGCAAGGTAGTGCCGGTGTAGGTTCCAATCAGCGGGGCGGTCGTGTCGGCCCCGTCATATATTTTCAGGAAGTCGGATCCATTCTGAACTGAAAAGGCGGTGAAGGCGACCGTCACGATCTGGCCGGGGCTGTCGGGGCAAAGCGTGGTGACGATGTTTTCGTTGTTTTGATAATTGGCGCCTGGCCCGCCGGAATCCGAGAAAAAACCACCGCAGGTCGGCAACGGGATATAACACACCTCTAGCCCCCAATTGACGATGCTGCCTCCATCTTGTGAAAAGAGGTCTTGAACGGTCAGTGTCCAGGGGCCCAGGGGGTTCTGGCTGTCCACAGCGGTCAGCGGCTCGTAGGGTTTGTAGTTGCCGTTGTTGGTCGGAGGACAGGGGAAGTTGCTGTTGGCAGCCTCGTCGTCCAGGTTGATAAGAATGTTGTTTTCAGAGCCGCAGGGCCGGTTCATCAGCACCAGTGACGTATTGGCAGGGCTTTTCAGGCTGATGATCAGGTCGTCAATCCAGGTGTGGTTGATATTCAGGGTTTTAACGTTGACATCCTGGATAACGCCCTGGATGGGCATGTTCAATAGGGAAGTTACGGTGGACGGTGTGGAGGATGGGATCGTGATGGGCACGTTTGGGCTGAAACGGGTCATGCAAAGGACGTTGGCGGTGGTAAATGTAAACACCGGCGAATAAGCCGTAGTGCCACAAGCGTTCTTTGCTTTAACCCTCCACCAGTATTGCGTCAGCGCCGTCAGCGATGGCGAATTGAACGTATTCCCGGTCAGGGTATCTGCTGCAACGATGGTAGTGAAGGCAGCATTGGAAGCCAATTCTACCGTAAAACTGTCCGTGCCTGCATCGGCAGCCCAGGTGAGCACAGGTGCCAAAATAACGCCTGTTGCATTGTCGGCAGGAGCGGTGAGGGCAGGCACTGCTGGTGCCAATGCGTGAACCCTCAGCGCAATATCCACATCAAGTGTCGTGCTGGAACCGACGCCTTCAATCGTCATCACATAGCTGCCAGGGGCAATGGCGGCAGTATTGTCAATGGTCATGGTACTGGTGCCGGGCGATGCGACCGGGTTGGCGGAAAAAATGAGATTGGCACCGGTGGGCACGCCGGCAGTAGCGCTAAGGGCGACGTTTCCATTTCCCGACCCAACACCGATGGCATAAACTGCATTCACGGGCTGGCAGATGCTCAGCACCGCAGGTTGAATGTTCATGGTGCAAAAAGAAGGCATGTCGAATGCTTCTACCCCGTCGTTGGTGTTGTTGGTGCTGCCCTGTGTGGCGCTGAAGCCGAGTCCTCGTTTGGCGAAAGCCGTCCAGATGGTGCAACTGTTGGCACCGCCATACAGCGCCTGGTCGGCAGCGAGGATGGCATTCCGCCCGTCCACGAAACCCGGGCTGCACGGTTGGAGTTTGAGGCCCTCATTTACCAAATTCATGGCAATGTCGAACCCGGCGGTCATGCCGTGCTGGGCGATGATGCCCCAGGTCATTTCCCAAATCATCGTACACCAGGCATACCCCACGCCATGCGGAATGGCCAACCCGCCAATGTCGCCATAAGTAGTTGGATTGATAGAAAGCAGGGTAGAGTAGGGCGTCGGGCGGATGCCGTTGCCGGTAGGTGGCTGCCCCAGAGCGTAGGTACCGATGCCCCGGCTGTCGGTGCCCTGGTCGCCAGGTTCCATCGTTGTCATCAGGGAATAAAAATCGCTCCAGCCTTCGCCCATTTGCTCGTTGTTGTTCAGGCAGTTGCTGTTGCCGGGTCCGCCTGTCTGGCGGGTAGAAATGCCGTGTGCATATTCGTGGGCGATGATGCCGTTGTCGAGGTCGCCGTCGCGGTCAGGGTTGGGCGCTGTCCAGAGGTACATCTGCATACGGGGGCGGGTTCCATCGCTTGGGGTAGAGAAATTGGCGTTGTTCGTGCCACCGGAATCCTGGGCATCGGCGATGACCTCGTCGTTGCCATTGCCGCCGTTTCCGTAGTTGTTCACCTGGAAGTTGCCGCTGGCCTCATCGAAGCCGTAGGCATAGGAGAAGTCGTGCATGTAATTGTTCCAGTAAAAAAGGTTGGTAATGGCGGCGCTGGTGTAGGAGGAAGGGGCCTGTGTAAGGTCAATCGGAAAATCGAACACCAGCCCGCTACCGCCGTCGGGCGCAAAGCCAAAAGTGTTGTTGTTATTGTCGTCGTCCAATTGGGCATACACATTGTTTCCCCTGGTAATGGTATATTCTGCACCTGCTGCCCCATTGGTGTCGTGCCAGCCGTAGGGAGAGGCCGTTGGATCGTTCGGATCGGAAACCAACTGGCGATTGCCGTGCGAGGGGCTTTCGACAGGTGGCGGATAAACATTGTACACGCCTGCCATCGCTGGATTCACCGTTGTAGGGTGCGGTGTTTCAGGGCAGGCATCGGATGAATGCTCAAAATGATCGACGGCCGCCCCCGGCGCCCCAAATTCGCAACTGATTACCCAGTCGTTGCGATCCAGGATTTGACCGTCCAGTGCGTCCACCCGCAGGCTCCACCAATGGGCACCGGTTTGCTCCTGGATGTTCAGGTCCCAGGCAAGGCGCAGGGTGCCACCGGGCATAGGCTGGTACACCAACCTTACGGGGATGTCTTCCACCGATAAATCGCCTTTGTCAAATACTACCCGCTGAGAAGGGCCGCCTTCCTGGTTTTTGACGGTCAAATCACCAGCGAACGGGTAGCCCAGCTTTTGCGCCGCCACGGCGACTGCATCCGCCGCCGACAGGACGGGAGTTGCTTGCTGGATGCTGGCGTCCAGGTTGGAAACGAAGCGGTTGCCCCAGGTGAGCACTTCGCCGTTGGGCAGCAGGTGAAGGTTGAAAACGGCCCGGTTGACCTCAATGCCCTGGTAGCATTGGTTGAAGTAATAGTGATGTACCTTGCTCAGGCGGCTTTCGAAATGGTTTTTCAATTGCAGGCAGGCATAGTCGCCCGGTTGAAGCCCCAACTCCCCTGCGTGGGCATCCAGAAAGGTTTGGGCCAATTGGATCTCGTTTTGGGCAACGATCTGGAAACTGACCGACAATGACAATATCAAAGCGGCCAAACAACAGGATAGGTGTCTTTTCATAGAGCTGAAAGTGACGACTTGGTGATGATATAAACTTGGATAAGGGGGGAAGAATAATGAGGGCTATCTTCAGAATTTTAGCGAAATCAATACCAAAGAAAGATACGCTCATTTTCGAAGGCCAAAAGTCGTCAAAAACCGGAATAAACAAATGGGCAGGCCAAACTTTCTGTTGCATTGGTGTAAGACCATTGCAAGGGCAGGTTTAGCCTACCTTGTACAAAAGTCAAAGCCCTGCCGCCTCGATGTGCTTTTTTGTATCGGCATAGTGCCGGAAACGGGTCACTTTCCCTGCATCGTTGAATGTCCAGAGGTGCATCTCTTCTTCTTTTAAATGCCTGGCGGAGCTGGTTACATCGGCGTCCACGACCACCTCGGCGGCTACCTGGTTGCCGCCTTCCATGATGCTCAGTACCTGGAAATCCTTGAAATTTAAGTGTTGGCCAATGCACTGGAAGAATGCCATGACGCCATCTTTGCCGTGTTCTTCTTTTAGCCAGGGCACCCCTGCCTTCTGGCCGTGGTTGTCGGCCCATTTTTCCCATTGGACGTTGTCGTCCATTTTTTCTATGATACTGGGTACATCGCCCTGTCCGAAACTGGCGTAGATTTGTTGAACGATCGGTGTCAGTTGCATAACGGTAGTTTTAGTGACGATGAAAAAATAACTTCACCATTTTGATTTTGAAAACCCCAGCCATGGAAGGGTTTTTTAAAAATAAAATAGTCATTTTATTTTTCCTTCGATCCTTAATTGGTGAAAAAAAAATTTCTGCCCTTGTTGGAAGGGTTTGGACTACCTACGAAGCTGACTGGATTTTGGATCACGGGATAAATGCGGGGCGGGCAATTTTCAAGCATAGGGTTACCCCGATGGAGCGTAAAACGCTGCAAATGCTAAGTTCTACAAAAATTCCGCCCCGATGGAGCAAGGCACAATTGCCATAGCTCACGTTATTCTACCTTCTCCGATTAAGTATTGTGCCTGGATCACTTGCCGGGCGCAAAGTCCCCCAACTTCCCCAAAATTCCCATCGCCGCCTCCGCAATTTTCGTCCCCGGCCCGAACACGGCCGCCACGCCATTTTCATATAAAAAGTCATAATCCTGCTGAGGGATGACGCCACCAGCCACTACGAGGATGTCACCCCGTCCCAACTTTTCCAGTTCGGCGATAGTAGCGGGCACCAGGGTGCGGTGGCCTGCTGCCAGGGAACTGATGCCCAGCACATGCACGTCGTTTTCGGCGGCCTGGCGGGCAGCTTCGGCAGGGGTTTGGAAGAGCGGGCCGATGTCCACATCAAAGCCAAGATCGGCAAAGCCCGTAGCGATGATCTTGGCACCTCGATCGTGGCCGTCCTGGCCGAGCTTGGCCACCATGATACGGGGGCGCCGGCCTTCCATTTCGGCGAATTCATCGGCCATGCGCCTTGCTTTTTCGAAGCTATCATCCATTTTTATTTCATTGGAATAAACGCCTGATACAGAGCGGGTCGTCGGCACATAACGGCCAAAGGCCCGTTCCATGGCATCGCTGATTTCGCCCAAAGTTGCCCGGTACCTCGCAGCCTCCACCGCCAAGGCCAGCAGGTTGCCTTCCTCCCGGCCGCCGCCCCGTTGGCCTGGCGAACTGGCGAAGGCATAGAGCCTTTCCAGGGCAACCTGCACCGCCGCCTCGTCCCGTTCAGTTCTTAGTTTTTTCAGCTTTTCAATTTGCGATTCCCGTACGGCCGTGTTGTCCACTTTTAAAATATCAAGTTCCGGTTTTTCATTCACCTGGAAAATATTCACCCCGACAATGCGATCTTGTCCCGAGTCGATGCGGGCCTGTTTGCGGGCAGCGGTTTCCTCGATGCGGAGTTTGGGCAGGCCCTGTTCGATGGCCTTCGACATGCCGCCGAGCGACTCCACTTCTTCGATGAGCGACCAGCTGCGTTGCGCAAGCTGTTCGGTCAAATATTCCACATAATAGCTGCCAGCCCAGGGGTCAACGGCCTTCGTCACTCCTGTTTCTTTCTGGATAAACAACTGCGTGTCGCGGGCGATTTTGGCGCTAAAATCGGTGGGAAGGGCGATGGCCTCGTCCAACGAATTGGTGTGCAGCGACTGCGTGCCGCCCAGCACAGCGGACATGGCCTCGATGCAGGTACGGGCCACATTGTTGAAGGGATCCTGCTCCGTAAGGCTCCAGCCGCTCGTCTGGCAGTGGGTGCGCAGGGAGAGGGATTTTTCGTCTTTCGGGTTGAATTGCTTCACGATTTTAGCCCAAAGCAGCCGGCCCGCCCGCAGCTTGGCTATTTCCATGAAGTGGTTCATGCCGATGCCCCAGAAAAAGGATATGCGGGGCGCAAAGTCGTCAATGTCCAGCCCGGCGGCAATGCCTGTTCGGAGGTATTCCAGGCCGTCGGCCAATGTGTAGGCCAGTTCGATGTCGGCAGGTGCACCCGCTTCGTGGATGTGGTAGCCACTCACGCTGATGGAGTTGAAGCGGGGCATGTGTTGCGCCGTGTATTTGAAAATATCGCCCACTATCCTCATGCTTGGCGCTGGCGGGTAGATGAAGGTGTTGCGCACCATGAACTCCTTGAGGATGTCGTTTTGAATAGTGCCGCTCAATTGCTCCGGTTGCACACCCTGCTCTTCCGCCGCCACGATGTAGAAAGCCATGACGGGGATAACCGCCCCGTTCATGGTCATGGACACAGACATTTCACCCAGTGGGATTTGGTCGAACAGTATTTTCATGTCCTCCACACTGTCAATGGCTACGCCCGCCATGCCCACGTCGCCGGTCACCCGTGGGTGGTCGCTGTCGTAGCCCCGGTGGGTGGCCAGGTCGAAGGCAACGGAAAGGCCCTTTTGTCCCTGGGCCAAGTTGCGGCGGTAAAAGGCGTTGCTTTCCTCGGCAGTGGAGAAGCCGGCATATTGGCGGATGGTCCAGGGCCGGGTGAGGTACATGGTACTGTAGGGGCCACCAAGATAAGGCGGGATGCCGGCCACAAAGTGTTGGTGGGCGAGTACCTGCGGCTTGAAACGGGCAGGGACTTCTATTTTTTCCGGAGACTGGTGGTGGTCAACGGCAGACGGTGGGCGGTGGGCGGTGGGCGGTGGATCGAAAGGTATATTTTCAAAGTCAGGGCGGTTCATTGATTGGAATTTTTTGTCAAGGTGGTTGAAAACGAATGGATTGGCAAAGAAACGGTAGTTTTCTGTTTTGAAAAAAAAACCGGGAGCAGGGCACCGGCACCTGAAGGCGGTGGCTGGGCCGCTCATTTCCTGTTCTTCCTTTCCTCCTCTATGTCCGGGTTGATCTGTTTGGCTTTCTGGATGAATTCCTGCGCTTTTTCAGGCTGGCCGGCATTGTAGTAGGCGCTGCCGAGGTTGTACCAGGCATCGGCGTTGTTGGGTTCCAGTTGGGCGGCCTTTTCAAAAAACTCCACGGCTTTTTCCACGTTGCCGCCCACGCCGTAGGCGACGCCCAGCAGGCGCAGCGTTTCGTATTCGTTGGGGCGCATTTCGAAGGCTTTGGTCAAATATTCCATGGCCTTGTTCAGGTCGCCCTTTTGTTCGCCGTAGTAGCGGCCAGCGTCCCGGTATGTGATGCCGAGGTTGTTCTGGGCCTCTTCGTAGGCCGGATCGAGGCGCAGGGCCTGCTGGTAAGCCTGTATGGAGGCCTCGTACTGCTGGAGGTAGTTGTAGGCATTGCCGAGCAGCAGGAAAGGGTTTTTGTAGCCGGGGTGGATTTTGACAGCTTCCTGCAGGTGGCCCACCGCTTCGGTCAGCATCTCGTTTTTCCGGGCGGCGTTTTCCGGCTTGACGGCCTGTGTGATAAGTTCCCCGCCGGTGGCATTGCGCAGCTTGGCGCTGTTGGGCACCGTGTTGATGTCGGTGGTAAAAAGGGTGAAGTTGTCCTTCCAGGCGAAGTTGCGGGTGAAGGTTTTTAGGCTCAACAACAGCAAAACGGCCACTCCGCCATACAGTACCACCGGTTTTACGTTGCCCCAGCCGCCCCCTGAAACCCGGTACAGCAAAACGGCTGCTACCACGGCAAAACCGATGGACGGCATGTACAGGAACCGCTCGTTCATGTTGGTGCCGATGGGGAACACAATATTGGAAGCGATGGAAAGTGTGGCCAGGAAAAAGAGGATGCCGTAGCTCACAGCGTCTTTTTTGGGCAAACGGAGGATTGCGTAAATGCCAATACCGAGGTAAACCAGCACACTCAACAGTACCCGCCAATCGCCGAAAGTCATGATGCCTACCGCCCGTGGGTAGTAGTCGTGGCTGAGCGGGTGCGGGAATATAAGCAGTTGGATATACTTGCCGAGGGTGTAGAATATAGTGGCAAATTTTTCCCCGGCAGTGAAGTCAACGTATTGATTGCCAACGAGTTTCAGGAACGGGTTGTTCATCAGTTCCCGGGGTGGCTCGCCGCCCAGGTTCCAGCCGAGCACCGAGCCACGGATGATCAGGAACAGCACGGCAACGGCAACGAAGGGCAGCGTCTGTGCGAAAATCTTCCCGCCTTTGGCTTTGGTAAAAAAGAAAAAAGTAAGCGGCACGATGGCCAGAAAGGTAATGGCGTTTTCCTTTGATAAAAGTGCCAGGAAAAATATTGCCGCTGCTGCTATATTCAGCGTTGGCTTTTTTTCATAAAATGCTTTCAAAGAAAGGTAAAGCGCCGCCAGGCTGCCCAGCAGGCTTACGATTTCGTCCCGCCCCTTGATGTTGGCCACCACCTCCGTATGCACCGGATGTACCACGAATAACAAGGTGGCCGCCAAACCCACAAAGGGTGCGTAGCCTTTTGCTTCCGCAAATCGCCCATCAGGCGACAACATTTTCAGCAACAGCCAAAACAGCACCACGCCCGTCAGCCCATACAGCAGCACGTTGACCAGGTGGCCGACGAATTTCACCATATTCAGCTTTCCGCCCTCGTTCGGGTCGAACACCACGTCGCCGTCTTTGTCTTTCTGCACCTGGTTGCTGGCGTCCCTTTTTTTGGGTGAAAAAAGCTGTACCTCCAGCGCATACATGATGGGCGTGAGCGGGCGGTAACGGCCACCCGCCACCAGGTTTTCCTTGCCCTCTACTTTAAAAAAGCCCCGGAAAGTGTCGTATTTCAATAAGCCAGGGATGCCCGCCACGCCTTTCGTGGTGAACTCGTTGTCGTAGATGACAATGGCATCGTCCACGGCGTAATCGAAAAAGAGGGTATTGGCGTACAGCAGGACGCCAAGCAGGAATACTGCCCAACTGTACAACTTGATGAAATGGGCCGCATCCGAAGCAGGTGCAGTGGAGGGAACTCTCTTGGTGGAAGGTTTACGCTTTGCCATGATGAAAATTTCTGGAGCGTAAAGGTGGGAAAAAATAAAATAAGCCCCAGCGTTGCGGGCAATACCGCCACCAACTTTTATACCATCGAAATCCGATCAAGGGACTGGCCAAATTGAGCTGAACCTGGCCGGTACCTTGACCTGATTTTTTTAAAAAAAGGCCTCCCTCAAGGGCGCATTTTTACAAAACTGCAACTTTGGGCCTTTTGCCTTTCGGGCAGCAAAAAGAGCCTGAACGAACCCTCCGGCAAGGAAGAAACGTCCATTTCCAGGTAGTGCTCTCCTTCCTGCACGAGCATGGTTTCTGCCAGCACCTGCCTGCCGAGCGAATTGATGATCGCCGCCCTGACCAGGCCCCTGGCAGCCGTCGAAAAACGGACGCCGAGCACATTGGTCACCGGATTGGGCACCATCTGAAGCTGATCCGCTGCCCCTGCTTCCGGCCGCTTGCCGCCAGTGGAGAAGTCCCCGTTGGTGCTGAGGATAACCGTATAATCTTCCACCTCGCCATCGCTAAAATCCCCGCACGGCTCTGCATATTGTCCCCGTCGCATGGCGATCCGCATACGGGTAGCGCCGGGCACCGCACCTATCGGTATGCCCACCGTGACGTTTATGGCAGCAGTGCCTGTCGCTTCCAACACCAGTTCGCCGGGGTCGGTAAAATCGCCGTCCCGGTTGAAGTCGATCCATGCCCTGAAATATTCTTCAAAAACCTCCCAACTGTAGGCCGGGGTGATACTCAGCAGCATGGTTTCCCCCACTGACGCTAAGGTGGATATTTGCGTGAAATCGCTGTACTGTTTTTTAAACGAAGGATTGTCAATGTCGCCGAATTCCACCCGTTCAATCCATTCCCACCAGGGTTTTTCGGCCGAGGCAGCGCAATAACCCGGAGGGGGCAATACCAAAAAATTTTGCAAAACAAACGGCGCAGCCTGCCAGGCAGCGCTGCCCAATTGCTCAGCTTTTATAGTGACAATGCCCACCGTGCCGCCAAGGATGACAACATCCCCATTGATGGTAGCCGGCCCGGACACAATGCTAAAAGTGACAGGCAGCCCCGATGAAGCGGATGCGCTGATGCCAAATGGCTGATCGCTGGTAAACTTATCAGGAATTGTTGGGAAGTCTATCACCTGCGTTTGCAAAAAGGATTGGTTGGCCATGCCGGGCGTTGGGGCGTTGGCCTTCCACGAGCTGGCCAGGGCATTGTCCAATTGGTAGTTGACTAGCTGGAGGGTTTTGCCCCCGCCGTCAGCGTCGGTTGGCCAGGGCAGCTCATCGTCGTAGCGGACGCTGTCAATGAGCACCAGGCTTGCATTTTTTAACTGGATCAACTCCGTGTTGTTGCTCAATTTGAACCCCTGCGCCCCTTGCCCAAAGTCCCCCAAATGGTTGGCTACCCAAGGGTAAACCTGCATGAATTCGGCTGCATTTTCCACCACCACCAGATAACTGTCGGGCTGAATGACCGTGGCATTGGGGATGTTGTAATACCCGCTTTCGTCCATGACCACCCAGCCCGAAACGTCAACGGGATAATCGAAGGGGTTGAACAGTTCCACCCAATCGCCGCTGTTCGGCACATCGGGCGAGTTGTAGTTGATTTCGTTGATCACGATACTTTCCGAGACGGTAGAACCGATTTCAAAATAAGCAACGAGCGTTTCATCGCCAGCGAGTTTGGCAAAGGCATCGGGCGAGCTGCCCATAGCTGGGCTTGACCAACCGACGAAAACGTAACCGGGCGCCGCCACTGCTTTTACAGGAATATCAACCCCTGTAAAATATTCGCCGCTCCAGGGCAATTGGGCAGCGGGCAGGTTCAGGGTGCTGAATTGAATGGCGCCGCTCCCGGCGGGCTCTACCTGCAGGGTAACGGTGGCTGTGCCTGCCACTTCGTCGAATTGTGCAATAAAATGCTGTTTTAAAAACGCCGGTCGCTCGTTGGCGAATTTGCGCAGCACCTCCACATTGTCTGCCCAGGGGTTCCAGCCGGGCGACCATTTTTCAAAATGCGCCTGTATCTCTGGCTGGTAAAGCGCTGTGAATTCATTTATGCGATCATTGACCCTTTGAGGCGAAAAAAGCACGTTGAGGAAATCTGCGGTGCGGTTGATGAAATCCCGCCTAAATGCCTCATTCTCCATTGTTTTCCTAAAAGGCATAGTTGCCCACCAGGGGTTAGGCCAGTTGAACGAACTATCGTCCAACAAACGGGAGAGCGAGTTGGCGGAAGCATCGCCCGTGTTCCAGGTGACGCCCGTTGGGAGGTGGTTGAAGAGGCCAAAGCTGAAATCCAGGTCGAAGGAAATGAAGCGCCAGAGGCCGCCGTTGGCCTTTGGCCGCCAGCGCCGGAGGTTCTTGCCGGGCCAGTCGCCATTGTCCACCAGCACGTTGAAAACGGTATAGTCGAGGAAGTTGGGCAGGTCAACGAGCGTGCCCATTTCAGCCATTTTGGCATCGTCGCCGAACTGGTTGGCGCCGAGGAAGCCCACCAGGGAGTTCCATTGGTCAAAGTCGCCCGCCTTTGCCTCGTCGTCGTCCAGGAAGTCCACCTCGTTTTCGGACAAACCGGTGTGCGCTTCCACCCATTTTTCGGTCATCTGCTCCCGGAGGTTGTGGATGCCCCAGTATTGGCCATTGAGGTAAACGACGGCTGGGCGGAAGGCCTGCAGGTCTTGGTCAGGCTGCTGTATGATGGTGCCCACATCGCCCAAATCCCGAACAAGCCCGGTCACAAAAGCGTCCCGGAACTGGGTGATGTTCCAGTCTTGGCCGGCGTTGCGCAGCAGGAAAGATTTATACTCACCAATAGGTTGATCCAGGAAAATGGGATATTGGAAAAAGCCGTCGCCTGCATCGGCCAATGCCTTTAGCTTCAAGGATTTCTGGGGGTTGGAGGCACTGCCCGTGCCGTGTATTTCCACTAGGGCATCCTGACTAAAGGCGGTCGAGCCATCTTCCTCAAAAAACTCCACATGGACGGGGCGCTCCCAGTTTTCCAGATAGTTTGGGTAGATGCCCGTGGCCGGATCGAAGAAATCCCCGTCCTTGAAAGAAAGCGCCACCACCGGGAAGGTGTGGTCGGCGTTGAACAAGTAAGTGTGGGTAGTAACGGCGCTCGGCAACAGGCCCACCACAAAGGCCCTGGCCCGCAAGGTGGCTGTTTGTGCAAACGGCAACGGGCTGGTATAAAGCGGTGAACTGTCTTCCGGCTCGCTGCCGTCGAGGGTGTAGCGGATGTCGGCAGCGGGCGTGGCCGTAGTAAGATTTACCTCAAAAGGGCTGTTGAAAAAACCGCCCATGACGGAAGCCACCGGCGAAGCTACAACATCCCCGCCCTGGGAGGTCACGTTTGTGGCACCTGGCGTGGGCGAGTTGAAAAACTCGAAACTGCCCCCGCCGTCCGGCACCCTTCCAAACGATACATTGGCAGACTGCGGGCCGAAAGTGAGGGCATCAATTGGAGTGGCTCCGTCGGGGGCAAAGAGGCCGATGTCCTCACCGCCAGCGCCCAGTTTGGTGTCAATGTGGAGTGGGCCCTGGGCAGGTTCGCCATCGAACCAAAGGAGGAGGAAGCCGCCTGGCGGGACAGTGGTCTTGGCCGGATCAGTGGTGGGTATCTGCCACTTGGTGGGGTTGGCCAGGTCGTCGGTAGCGAACATGCCACCGATGTCAATGGGGGTGTTGCCCGCATTGTACAGTTCCACCCAGTCGTCAAAGTCCCCGTGCTCGTCGGCCAGGGTGCCGCTGTTGGAGGCGAGGAATTCGTTGATGAAAATGGTTTGCGAAAAAATTGGGCTGACTGCCAGCAGCGCAGAGGCTGCTAACAGAGCATGGAATAAACGGGTGCCGCTCATGGTCAATGTTTTTTTGAAAATTTCCAGTCTTACGGGATGTTTGGATCAGCAAAGGATCGATGGGGAACAAAAACTGCCGGTTGGGTTGAAGGCCAAGTACCCCCTCGTTCATTCGGCGGTATTTGGGTGATCACAGAGGGCCACTCATTTTTTTTCTGGAAAACACCGTACATGTGGCAGGTTTTCCGGCCAACCAATCAACAGCATTATTTTTTCTCGCTCCAATTCAGGCGTGAAGCCAGCGGGAAGAAGGGCAAGGATACGGAATTTTTGGAAACCAAAAAAATGCTGAAAAGGACCGGGCGGGCATGGCACTGATCAGGGGTGGGCCGATCTGGCTTTTATGTGCCGCTCCTATTACACCCCCCCCCCGCTTGCCAATCGTCCGAGCAGGGTTTTCAGCAAACTGTTTTCCTTTTTCAATTCTATAAGCTCGGCCAATAGGTGCCCCACTTTTCCTTCCTGGCCATTCTGGGTGGGTTGCCTTGCCGAGGGCATAGTGCTGTCGCTTTTCAGTTCGGGGAGGGGGGGCATCCAGGAAAGCTGCCAGCCTTTCTATATGGCCGGCCTTGAATTCCTTATTCCCGGATTCCAGCTTGCTGTAATAAGATTGGGAAATTCCAATTGCATCAGCCAAATGTTCTTGCTTGTAGCCTTTGCGCTGCCGGAGCATGCGTACGATTTCGGGCGTCGTCATTAGAGGGCAAGTTTTTGTTGAAAAAATTCTTGGGCATATATATTCCTATATGGGAATAATTTAGAACCTATATGGGAATATTTTTGAACCAGCAAAGTAGAAACGCTTCCCGGGGTATGCAATATTTTTGCGATGTATTTTTTTAGGAACGTTCAATGTTATAGTGCTACTGCGCCTTTTTCCTTCTTAGCGCTGAGATTTTTTTCAAAACTATTTATTCGCTCACTGGCAACAGCGGATACGTCCGGGGTTGTCGTTTAAATCTTTTTGTTATGTAAAAAACTTTAAATTCCGTTGTGAAAGTGCTCTTTTTGAGCCTCGTTTTTACGGCTTTATTTTCCCTACAATCCAATGCTCAGGTTTGCGGCTGTGCCCCTGGCAAAACTTCCTACACCATAACAGGGTTCCAAACGATTAGTAGCGTTGTTTCATCGCCCTCCTATGTTTTTAACTCATGTTTTGTCTTGGCTCCATATGCAACGTTGTTTATAGATGTATATGCAGTATTTGACAATTGCAACTTCTGGGAAGGGCAGGGTTCAGTGATAACGGTTGGAAACTATGCTGAATTTTCAGGAGGCCAGAACACAGTAGGGGCTTGCGGGCAGGATGCACAAGGTATCCACTTACTACCGTATAGTATTCTGCAAGCTAACAATTTAGTATTTAACGCTGGATATTTTTGGCTAAACACGGCAGTAACTGCCGCTCAAGGAAGTCAGGTATTAGCAAATGGCAACTTTTCAATTTACGATACGGATTTAGGGATACAGTGTAATAATTGTAGCTTACTTAATTTATCAGGAACTTATATGACCTATCCTGCAATTGGCATTCTTTGCACTGGTAGGCCAAGTATCGCTATCACAAATTCCATTATTAATGCCAACTCGTATGCCCTGTCCTGTATTTACTCCACATCGGGCGCCACGCCATTTTTCCAGGCATGGAATTCCACTTTTTCATCTGGCACTGGCAACGCCTATTCGGGTTTTGCTACAATAAAGCTACAGAACCCAAGTTCAACGCCTTTATCCCTTTTTGGCAATGCTTTTGTCAAAAATTGTACGATAAACATGCAAGCTTCAAGAAAAGGGGTTGAGTTGTGGAATCTAAATGGCTTTCAAGTTGACGGGAACGACATCAATATTAACCAGAATGTGGCTATGACCGGCATCTATCCGGCAGGTGTTTATTTGAACAACTGCCCCAATACGACATCAAAAACAACGATATTGCATTTGCTGGTAATGCTACCTACAACTTTTCAAGAGGGATAGACATGTCCGCTTCAACTGGCATTGACATCCTCAACAACATCGTCAACGCCACCAATACGGGCATTTACGCCGCTGGCAACTGCTCCTCCAGCGTCCTGGCTGGCAACAAATTGCAGGGAAGCCAGGTAAGGGGTCTACATGTATTGAGCGGCGCACAAATAGGCGCTCAAAACTGCCACACCAACCGATGGGAAGGGACGTTCAGCGATGTGGGGTATCGGTGCGACGGTACGGCGTCTTTGAGTAGGTTTTCCGCAAATGGTAGTAGCAACTCTGTTTATTTGCCAACTGTTTCAAGCCCTCCTTCATTCGTAATAGATAATACAAACTGTGGCGTGATGTTGATGGTCGGCCCAGGAAATGGAAATAGCAACACTTTGGAAACAGCCGTATTGCATACTTCACCAACTATTTTCCCAAATCCCAACAAGGGTAATTTCACGATAGAGCTGCCGAACGAGCTTTCCAATGGTGAAGGCTTCAAGGTGTCTATCACCGATCTTTCGGGAAAAACAGTATTGACACAAAATTTTGAAGCAGGTGCTTTTCGAGAAAATATTGATATTGGAGACGTTAGTCCAGGAATCTACATGGTTCAAATTTTGTCCAATGGTTTCCGACAAACAGAAAAATTGATCGTCACCGATTGATTTTTCGGTAGTGGTATTTTTTAACTGATGGAGGCTAAGGTGGCATCTCGAAATGGCCGCTCGCTGAGTGCCAATTATCAGTCAAGTCAAGGCCATTTTGAGGTGTCATCTTGGCCGAGCCACACAATCAGTTAATCAATTCCACTACCGATTTTTCAAAGGTTGGGGCTGTAAACTGCCCCAACCTTTCTCTCTTCACCACCTCCCTCAAATAAACCTGCCATGCTCAAGAAGGTAAAGCTCTTTTTGTTCTTTCTCCTTTTTTCACTTCAACTACATGCCCAATTACACGATAAGGTTTTCATATCGGGGCTACAAGACCCTTTTTCATTTGACTATATTGGTCATTCAACAATAACTTTTGATAGTTTTCCTCCTCATGTCGATTCCATTGAAAGCCTAATAGATATGCGACAATGTGGCCTTACTGTTTCTGATGAAGATGGAAAATTGATCTTCTACACCAATTGTCATGAAATAGCCAATGCTGAACACGAACAAATGGCAAATGGTGATTCATTGAATTTCGACTGCTATTTAAATTCTCTTGGCTATGATGCAGGATCATGGGTGGTTCAAGGCTCTGTTGTTTTACCTGATCCGGCGGACAACAATATTTATCATTTGCTACATGTGAATGTAGGGGACTACGACGATCTATACACAATCGGTACTCACCTACTTTCAACGAAAATTGACATGTCGAAAGATGGTGGAAAAGGCGAAGTGGTGGAAAAAAATAGCGTAGTACTGGAAGATATGGTATTGCCTGGAGGGCTGACGGCAACCCGCCACGCCAATGGGCGGGATTGGTGGCTTGTTGTTTTTAAATACAATCAGCCTTGGTATTACCGAATATTGCTCACACCACAGGGAGTAATCAATCTCGGCCTTGCAGAAATGGATGTTAGCTTTAAAAAAGCTGATGGAGGCCCAATAGCTTTTGCTCCTGACGGTAGCAAACTGGCCGTTGTTGCTGCATCTCCTTATGATCAAGGAGAGCAACCACTATATCTTTTCGACTTTGACAGATGTACTGGCCTGCTTTCAAACAGCAAAAAAATTCAATACAGTAATTTGCTTCTATCTTGGGGAGGTTTTTTCAGGAATTATTCATACGGTTGTACCTTTTCCCCTAATTCAAGGTATCTCTATATCAGCGACCGTACTAATTACTTCCAACTTGATATGTGGTCGGACGCCCCGGAAAGTACGATGATCAACTTTGCTGACAGTGATGGTTTTTGGGATCTGTGGGGCCCCGATTATTTGCATACTTTCGATCCATTTACCCACCATGCCTGGAGCTTCTTTGGTTTTTCAGGTCTTTCCCCGGACGGAAGGATTTACACAACTACAGTTGGGCTTACAAGGTATTTCCACGTCATCGAGCGCCCCAACAACCCGGGTATCAGTTGCAAAATGGAGCAGCACAGCTTTAAGGTGCTTGGTATCAACCAGTATTCCTTTCCCAACCACCCCAACTACCGCCTCGGCCCCTTGGAAGGCAGCGGCTGCGACACCCTCGGCATCCAGAAGGCCGTCTATGTCCATGCCCACCCCTACCCCGAAGAAGGCTGTGTGGGCGGAGAGGTCCACTTCGAGGTGACGGCCTTCGGCACCGGCAAAAGCTACCAATGGCAGTCGTCCGCAGATGGCGGCAGCACCTGGGCCAACATTTCTAATGGTGCTCATTTCATTGGTGCCAATACGGAATACCTCATCGTAAAAAACATCCTTGAAAGCTACGACGATATGCAGTTCCGCTGCACCGTCACGGGCAACGCCAGTGTGGAGGTTTCCCGCCCGGCCACGCTCACCGTCATCGGCTACCTGCCCGTGGCCGCTTTCAGCTTCGTGCAGGATATTGACAGCCTGCACTTTTTCAACGAATCGCAGGACTACGAATACGTGCAATATTTCTATGGCGACGGCAACTCTTCCTCCCTGCCCAACGCCAACCACCTCTACCTGGCGCCCGGCACCTACACCGTCACCCTCGTGGCCACCAACGCCTGCGGGCAGGACACCGCCACGGCAGAGATTGTCGTAGAGCCGCTGTTCGCCGACCTTGTCGCCAGCCGCACGGTCGGTTGCAAGCCCTTCGAGGTGACCTTCACCAGCCGCTCGCCCTACCGGGCGCTCACACACCAGTTCACTGTGAACGGTGCCACACCCAACTATCAGGGCGGCAGGCTGCGCACGATGACTGTCACCTATGGCACCCTCGGTACTTTTGATGTGAAACTAAAAGTGTTCGGGCCCAACAACGAGGTAGCCGAAATCCTACTCGAAGACTACATCACCGTCCTCGCAGGCACCAACCCCGTGGCCGACATAGCAGCCGCCCAGGACGGCGCCACCGTCGCCCTCGGCTGCCCCTCCTGCCTCGCCGACAGCTACACCTGGCACTTCCCCAACGGCGACACCCTTGGCGGGCAGTCGGCGGAATACACCTTCTCGCAGTCAGGCTACTACCAGGTGGTGCTTGAAGCGGCCAACCAGTGCGGCACGGCCTTCGACACGGCGGCCTTCACGGTGGGCAGCCCCGACGTGGCCTTCAGCGCCGAAAAGACATCGGGCTGTGCCCCCTTTGCGGCGCAGTACCACAATTGGACGCAGTACGCCGGGGCCACGCTGGAATGGCACTTCCCCGGCGGCCAGCCAACCACTTCCAGCGAGGAAAGCCCGCTGGTGGTTTATGAAAACGCAGGGCAGTACGACGCCACGCTCATCGTCGCAGCGGGCGGCCTCACAGATACCTTGACCCAGGCCAACTACATCGAGGTGCTGGCCGACGAGTGCCCCCAGCCGCAGGTTTTTGCCCAAATAAATGAACTGGAAGTGACCGTGTGGACGGACTGCCAGGACGGCAGCGCCGCCTACCTCTGGGACATGGGCAACGGCGCCACCTTCGACACCGATGGCGCAACCTACCAGTACCCGGCGCCCGGCACCTACGGCATCACGCTCACCGTGGCGGGGCCCTGCGGCACGGCCACGGCCACCGTGGAGGTGAAGGTGGACGGCCCGTCCGGCATTGGCAGCGGGGCACCATCACCTGGCAGCCTTAGGTTGGTGCCCAACCCGGCCTCCGGCACGGTTTACCTGTTGTCAGAAAGGGCGTATGGGGAGGGGGCGGCCTTCCGGCTTTTCAACCCCTTGGGCGGGGAGGTGCTGCAAATAGGGAAACACTATTGGGGCCAGCGGGAGCAATTGGGCCTGGGCAACCTTCCTCCGGGTGTTTATTTCTATAAGTTTAATTCACAAAGCGGCCTGCGGCAGGTGGGCAGGCTGGTGGTGGAGTGAGGCGGGCGGCGCGGGTCCGGGGCTGCCATTTCTCTCCGGTGGCCGCCATGTTTCCATCCAAAGAAAATGCCCACAGCCTGGCAGCCCTTGCTGTCTTTGCCCTTCTTTGATGTTGTGTAAAAAGTTAACACTAAAAATTTGCACAGCTGCTTACCTCCCCCTATTCTTGCTTTCATTCAAGCAAATAGCCCTAATTTAGTTCGGAAAACACAGATTCTTCCATCTATTTAAAAAAAAAGACGCAGCCCGGGACGTTTGGCTTTCCCTGTATGAAGACGATGTTCGGCCACGAAGAGAAGGGTTTCTTTTAACCAAAGCTGCACCCAAGGCCCGGGCCAGCTGGAGATTGATTTGACCAAATGCCCTGCTGGCATGGTTTGGGTTGCCATACACGATGAGGGAGGGGCCTCCTTTGAAAAGGTCGTCAAAGCCCATTGAATTCAACAACCAGGAAGGAAGGCGCACCAAGTGGCTGCTCAAGCTCGACGAGCACGGCTGCCTTATCCCCGGCTGCCACCTGGCGGACGCCACAGTAGCAGCAATAGCGCCGGAAATCAAACTTGCCATCTACCCCAACCCCGCCACCAACTATCTGAACTTCCAACTGCGCTCGGCCCGGCCCGTGCAGGAGGCCACGTTCCGCATTTTGGATGCCGGGGGCAGGACGGTGAAGGAGTTCAACAGCAGCGGGCACCCGGGGGACACGATGATAGTTCCCCTCAGCGGCTGGGCGGCAGGAGTATATTTTTTGGAAATGTCGGAGAAGGGGGCCGTACTGGCAACGGAAAGGTTTGCCATTAGATAACAATGGTTCGTCCAAGTTGGTGGTTTGGGTTTTTGGCTAAGCCCCAGGGGCAGGACGGGAAAATTTGATGGCCCTGCATAGAAGTGAATAAGTTTTGGCTCAATTACGATTTCAGGTTGGCGACCTGTCCGAGGTCAAACATTGGTAGAAAGGCAGCGAAAAGATCGGATTTCGACCTCGGAGGTCGTAAGTTCACTGGGTGCGACCTCCGAGGTCACTAAAACGAGCAACTTGAAATCATAATAGTGCCTAAGTTTTAATAAAATAGACCAGGCTTTTTTCGAGAGGCCGGGTTATCAAACCCGGCTTTTTTCGAGAGGCCAGGTTATAAAACCCGGCGGTGCTGCGAAACCGCCGGGTTTGATAACCCGGCCTCCCGAAAGCGCCGCCCCTGATTTTGAGGCCTCATCTCATGGCCTATCTTATTAAACTTGTTTCACCAATTCTCAGCACGCAGTTTCCCCACGGTTCCATCACACATCATAACTAATCTCCACCTCCGTCGACACCGGGTGCGCCTGGCAGGTGAGCACGTAGCCCTGCGCTATCTCGCTGTCGTCGAGGGCGTAGCAGGCGTCCATTTTTACCTCGCCTTTCAGCACCTTGGCCATGCAGGTGGCGCAGGCCCCGGACGTGCAGGAATACGGTGCATCGCCCCCGGCATCTATCACGGCGAAGAGGATGTGCTTGCCGGCCGGCACGGTGGTCTCGTAGCGCTTCCCGTCGAGGGTAGCGGTGAGTTTGGCCCCGGCCACGCCGGCGATGTGGGCCGCCGGGGCACTGTCGGGGCTGGAGAAGTATTCGTGGTGGATGTTTTGCTTGTCCACGCCTTTGGCGAGCAGGGCCTTTTCGGCGGTCTCTATCATGTTGCCGGGGCCGCAAAGGAAGTATTCGGATTGCTTGTGGCGGGGCGGGTTTTCCGACAAAAACTGGCCTATCAGGTTGGCGTCTATGCGGCCCACCTTGCCATCCCAGGTGATTTTGCCTTTTGAAAAAAGGCCGCCCAGGCCTTTCGCCTTTTCCCGCTTCGGCTGGCTGATGGTATGTTCCACGGTAAGCTGGCCCTCGTAGCGTTTGAGCAGGCGGTCAAGTTCGTTTTTGAAAATGATCTCCTCCTCGTTGCGGCTGCCGTAGAGCAGGTGGACGAAGCTCATCGGCTCTTTTTCCAGGATGGTCTTGATCATGGACATCAGCGGCGTGATGCCGCTGCCGGCGCCGATGAGGTAGTAGTTTTTCTTTTGCCCTTCCTCCAGTTTGGTGAAAAAACGGCCCTCCGGCGGCATGACCTCGATGCTGCTGCCAGGCCGGATGTTGTTGTGGATATGGGTGGAGACTTTGCCCCCCTTTACTTTTTTCACCGTGACGGATAAGTCATTTTCCAAAGGGCTGGAGCACATGGAGTAGGAACGGCGCTCTTCCTTGCCATTGAGGGCGAAACGCAGCGTAAGATGTTGGCCCTGCGTGAATTGGAACTCACTTTTCAGTGTTTCCGGCACTTCGAAGGTGAGGGTGACGGTGTCGGGCGTTTCCGGGGTGCATTGCTTGACGGTAAGGTGGTGGAATGTTTTGCTCATCCTGGGTTCGTTATTTTCTTGAATTTTGCTGTTGGTTTTTGGCCTTTTGCTCTTGGCCCTGCCAACAGGCATAGTCCATTGGCGAAACCAACCGTGTTTTTGAGTGAAAACGGTGGTCTTAAATGCGGTTTTTCCAAAAAAGTTTGCAAAGGTAAACAGCACGGAGGGAAATGTGGCAAGTGGCCTTGGGTTTGGCTGATTACAGCAGTCGAGTTTCAGCTGAAATGCTATGTTATGCGAATTAGGGGTTGAATTATCTACCTGATTTTCAGTTGATTGCGAAACCAAATCATGGTGATTTTTAAAATCACCATGATTTAACTCCCTGACAACCAAAGACTTCAGATTTTAAACCCCTAATCCGCATATATTTCAATTGTTTGGAAATTCCCCCAATTCCCCAATTCCCCAATTCCCAATTCCCAATTCCCAATTCCCAATTCCCCATCCCCGCAGCTTCAAGCCAGCACCAAATCAATCGCCTTCAGGATGGCGGCGCAGGCCAGCTCGATTTCCCCGTCGGAGATGGTGAGGGGCGGGGCGATGCGCAGGCAGCGGTCGTTGAACAGGAACCAGTCGGTGACGACGCCGTTCTCCAGGCATTCGAGGATGACGCGGCGCAGGGTGTGGAAATCACTTAACTCCACGGCCATCAACAAGCCTGCACTCCGCACGGCCTGTATCGCCGGATGGACCAGCAGGCTGCGAAACAACCTTTCCTTCCTTTTCACCTGCCCGATGATGTCTTCCTGCAACAAAACCTCCAAAGTGGCCAGCCCGGCAGCACAGCAGACCGGGTGGCCGCCGAAGGTGGTGATGTGGCCCAATGGGGGGTCAACGCTCAATGCCTGCATCTTGTCCTTGCCGGCGACGAAGGCCCCGATGGGCATGCCGCCGCCCATGCCCTTGGCCAGCAGCAGCACGTCGGGCACGATGCCGTACTGGGAGAAGGCCCAGAGCGTGCCGGTGCGGCCGTAGCCGGCCTGTATTTCATCGAGTACCAGCAGGGCGCCCACATCCGTGCAGCGTTGCCGGAGTTTTATTAAAAAATCGTTTGCCGGCAGGCGGACGCCCGCTTCTGCCTGCACTGTCTCGAGGATGACGCAGGCCGTTTTGGCAGAAATTTTCTCCAGGTCTTCTTCGCTGTTGAAATCAATATGGCGGATGCCCGGCAGCAGGGGGAAGTAGGCCTGCGTGAAAAAAGTGGGCGACATGAGGCTGGCGGCGCCCTGGGTGCTGCCGTGGTAGGCCTCCCGGCAGGCTATGATTTCCGTGCGGCCGGTACAGCGCTTGGCCAGTTTCATGGCCCCTTCGGTGGCCTCGGTGCCGGAGTTGGTAAAATAGACGGAGTCGAGCGCCGGGGGCAGGTGTTCGGCAAGCAGCCTGGCCAGGTTGACCTGCGGGGAAAGGACGTACTCGCCATAGACGAGGGTGTGGAGGTACTTGTCCAGTTGGGCCTTGACGGCCTCCACGACGGCGGGGTGGCGGTGCCCGAGGCAGCTCACGCTGATGCCGGCGATGAGGTCGAGGTAGGGCTTGCCGTTGGTGTCGTAGAGGAAGGCCCCCTCGGCCCTTTCGATTTCGAGGAGCAGCGGGATGTCGCTGGTGGGGGCGAGGTGGCGCAGGAAGAGCTGGCGCTGGTTGGGCATACTGGCTTGGGTTTGTTCCAAAGGTGTTTACCGGGCAAAGGTAGGCAATCAAGGCTGTCTGGGTAGTCTCGTTTCCGAAGATTACAAAAGTGTTAAACAAAAAAATGGACTGTGCAGATAATCCATCTGCCTACTCCTCTCGTTGGTATAAAAACCCGGTGGATAGGTCGGGCTAAAAATGCCTTCTGGGCAGCGTTTGGAAAAGTTCGGTAGTTTTGTGACGGAATGGGCGGTTCGGGCGTTTTCTTTTTTGGAAGCGACACCTCCATTTAGACGAAAGAAACCGCTGGCACCATTACAAATAGATACCAAGTGCAAGCCGCATTTTTTTTCCTATTTCCCCATTTTAATGTTTTGTAAATTATTGAAAATCAAAAATCTGTGAACTTGCAGATGAGCCAGGCCACAAAAATGACCGACAAACAGCCCCAGGCCCCTGCAAGCGTATTGCCCCGGAAGATGCCGGCAAAACTTCCCAATGTCATTTTTCCAGGGTGAAATGACAAAACTATCACCAAGGGCAAGTGTTTGCTTTCCTTAAACTAACCAACTGACCCGTTGAAGAACTGATGATTTTATGGACTTCCACATTGTAAAAAAATACCTGTTATTCTTCCTTTTTTCCTGTTGTCTTTCTGCGGCACTGTATTCCCAAAAGATGACCATCGTTAAAGGGACAGTGATAGACGCCCAAACCAAAGAGCCTTTGCTTTTGGTCAATATTGCTTTTTTGGGCACGGCTATCGGAACTTCCACCGACCTTGACGGGAGTTTTGTACTGGAGTCAAAATGGGCCTCTGACTCTGTTCAGATTTCTTACCTGGGCTACGATACGCAAACGCTGCCCATCGTGCTGGGCAGCCGGCAGGAATTAAACGTTGCCCTGTCTCCTTCCTCCATCAATATGGCCACGGTGGAAGTGACTGCAAAAAGAGGCCGCTACAAGCGAAAGGGCAATCCTGCCGTAGAACTGATGCGCAACGTCATTGACCATAAAAACGACAACCGGCTGGAAGCGCTTGACTTTTATGAATACCATAAGTACGAAAAGGTACAGTTCGACTTCAACAACTTCGACCCGGAAAAGCTGAGCAAAAAAAAGGTGTTTAAAAAATTCAAGTTCATGTTGGATTACGTGGACACCTCTGAGCTGAACGGGAAGCCCTACCTGCCTTTTTTCATCCAGGAAACCTCCTCCAAAGTCTATTACCGCAAAGACCCGGAAAGCACCAAAGAATACCGGGAGGGCGTGAAGGTGACGGGCATGGACGAATACGTGGACAATGAAGACCTCACCACCATGACGGAGTTCTTGTACCAAAAAATAAACATCTACGACGACAACGTACGGCTGCTCGACCTGCCGTTCATGAGCCCGCTCAGCCCGCTGGCCATCACTTACTACCGCTTTTACATCACCGATACCATGGCGATGGTCAACGATATACCCGTGATAAAGGTGTCCTTCATGCCAGTGAACAACCAGAACATCGCCTTCCGGGGGGATTTGTTCATCACCAAGGATTCTTCCTATGCCGTCATCAAGGCAGACCTGGGCCTTACCCGCCAGGCCAATGTCAATTTTGTGCAGGATTTGAAACTAATCCAGGAGTTTTCCAATATGAGCGGTGTTTGGGCGCTGTCAAAAGACAAAATAGTGATCGACTTTGCCGTACTGAAAAAGGGGCTTGGCATTTACGGCACCCGGGAAGTCACCTATTTTGACCATATCCTGAACAAGCCAAAGGACGACAGCATCTACGCCGGCACCGAAAATGTCATTGAAAACGACGACACTTACAAAAAAGACGATACCTTTTGGCTGGCGGCCAGGCC
Organism: Lewinellaceae bacterium; assembly: GCA_020636005.1. Classification (GTDB taxonomy): domain Bacteria; phylum Bacteroidota; class Bacteroidia; order Chitinophagales; family Saprospiraceae; genus UBA6168. Next base: position 1,334,879 of record JACJYR010000001.1, on the reverse strand, counting down.
CGACACGCTTACCAAAGAGGAACAAGGGATTTATGAAATGATCGATACGCTCCAAAAAGTGCCGACCTTTCGCACCCTCGTGGATATCGGGGCGTTACTTTTTACGGGCTACAAAGCGTTTGGGCCAGTGGACATTGGACCCATTGGCAATTTTTACAGCTTTAACCCCGTGGAGGGATTCAGGCTAAAAGCGGGCGGCGAGACCAACCTGAAATTCCACCCCAAAATCAACTTTGGTGGGTACGGGGCGTACGGTTTCAAAGACAAGGAATTCAAGTATGGCATATTTGCCCAGTACTCCTTCAGGGAAGATTATAAAACAAACCCCAAGCACTACCTCAAATTCTCCTACCAGCACGATGTGAGCCTGGTTGGGCTAAACTTGCCCTTTACCAGTTCCGACAACTTTTTGCTCTCCATCCAACGGGGCACCCGGGACAAATATTTATTCCTGGACAAATACATCGGGGAGTATTTCCTGGAGGGCCGCAACAACCTTTCCTGGCTGTTCAACTACACCAATACCCGGCAGCGGCCTATTGGCGGCCTGGTGCTCAACTACGATGAAATAACGAAAGAAGGAGATACGATTACTAATTCAAAGCCCAACCTGACCACCAGTGAAATAGCCGCCCAAATCCGCTTTGCCCCCAACGAGCAATACGTTCAGGGCCGCAACTACCGCGTGCCCATCTTCAACAGGTACCCTGTTTTTACCCTGAAACTGGCAGCGGGCGTTAACGGCTTTTTGGGCGGGGATCAAAATTACCAAAAAGTATCGCTTGGCATTTTTAAGCGCTTCTACCTTTCGCTGTTCGGCACCATGAAGGTGGACACGGAATTTGGTAAAATTTGGGGGAACGGCGTGCCTTATTTCCTGCTCTACCTGCCCATCGCCAACCAAAGCTACGCCTACCGCTCCGGCGCATTCAACATGATGAACTACCAGGAGTTCGTGGCCGACGAGTATGGGCTGATCATGATCGAACATTTCCTTAATGGCTTTATTTTCAATAAAATACCGCTGTTCAGAAAGCTGAAGCTGCGGGAAGTGATCACCTACAAAATGATCTACGGACGCCTGACCGACAGGAACAACCCGAACAAGACGCTGGGGTTGATCAAGTTCGTGGAAGAGGGTGACCCGGGCCAGGAAAAGCCCATCACCTACACACTGGAAGACAAGCCCTACATCGAGGGCAGCGTTGGGATAGCCAATATTTTTAAAATCATCCGGATAGATCTGCTCCGCCGTTTTACACATTTGGATCATCCCGAAGTGCCTTACCTGTTTGGCGTTAAAGGACTGGGAATCCGGGTCAAGGCGAGCTTTGAATTTTGATCCTGTTGCAGCCCGGGGACTGCCCGGTCAATTGATAAACTTCCGCTCAAATGAAGAATTAGCAGTTAAATTTGCGTTCGCTAAGCGATCATTGGAAAAAACTACACCCTTTTACTATCCGAAACTATGAGCGACAACCTGCTCAAGAAATACGGGCAACCACTTGTTTACAAGGCACTGAACCCTTTCATCGGCTTGCTGGTGCGGTGGGGGGTACGGCCCAATACCATCACCACCCTGGGCCTGCTCATCAATACCTTTGCAGCCGTCATTTTTATCTGGGGGGCAGAATATGGTAAACGCAACGACCACTCCTTCATTGGCTGGGCCGGTGCGGTCATCCTGGTAGCAGGGTTGTTCGACATGATAGACGGGCGGCTGGCACGGGTCGGCAAAATGGCTTCCACCTTCGGGGCCTTGTACGACTCGGTGCTCGACCGTTACAGCGAGATGATCATGTTCCTTGGCATCTGCTGGTACCTCGTGGCGCAGAGCTATTTCCTAAGTTCCCTGTTCGCTTTCATTGCCATGATCGGCTCCATTATGGTGAGCTACATCAGGGCCAGGGCAGAGAGCCTGGGGGCCAGGGCAGACGTGGGGCTGATGCAGCGGCCCGAACGCATCATCCTCATTGGCGTGTCGGCCATCGCATGCGGCGTGTTTTCCAGCACCATCGGCAGCGATATTAAAATTACCAGGGATTGGTTTCCCATTCCTTTGTTCGAAACCATTTCCATTTTCACCTTGCCCATTGTCGTGCTGGCCATTTTAACCAACGTCACTGCCGTGACAAGGCTGATGTACAGCAAAAAGGAACTGGAACAAGGGCCAGGCTGAATTTCAGCAAGGAGAAGGTTTACCCCCCTGCCCTTAACTTTACTTCAGGTACGAAACGTCAACCAGCAGCAAACAGCAAAAATTCTTACATGATCCAGCTTCTTTCCATCTTTTTTCTATCTGGGCTGTTGGCTACCACCACCCACGCCCAATATGGCGCTACCGCCGCCTTGCCCGATGGCCGCCCAGCCGATTTCCCCACGCCGCCGAAAACGGAAAAGTCCCTCTTTTTCATCCAGCGCAACAAGAACAAGCACACCATCGTCTATGACGCCATCCTTGAAAAGGACGGCAGCTACGTCTCCTCCAAACCCATTGACGCCTATTGGCTGCGCTACTACGATACCGTGAAACGGGCCGAACTCACCTGGCTGCAGCGCACCTTTGCCTTTGGTTACAACGCCAAAAAAGACGCCACCAAGGAAGGCTACTGGATCACCCTCACGGCCTACAACGACCGTAAAATCCACCTGGAAAAAAATGCCGGCAACAAGCCCATCGCCACCATGAACATCAATGGCAAATACTGCCGACTTGAAAATATCTGGGTGTTCGCCGACGAGTCGGGCTCCTGGCCCAAAGTGCTGCACGTGGACCTGCACGGTGTGGACATGGTCACGGGCAAGCCCGAAGTGGAGCGCATCAACAACAAGTGACGGCAGGGCCCTTTTCCATGACACAGTAGAAAATCGGGGGGCCCGGGTAAAATGGCTGCCCCGCTTCAACCAAAGCTCTGGCAGATTCCCTACATTCGGCGGTGTGTTTTCCTATTTCATCAACTAAAATCATCGTCTATGAAAAATCAACTCATCGCAACCGCCGTGGCAGGGGTCATCCTGTTCCTCTGGCAATTCCTTTCCTGGTCCTTACTCAATGTGCATGGAAGTGAAATGCAGTACACCGACAAGCAGGACGCCGTCCTGCAAGTGCTTTCCGCTAACCTGGCCGATGGCTCCTACTTCATGCCCCAGCCGCCTCCGGGCACCCCAAAGGAGCAGCAGCAGGAATTCATGAAAAACATGACCGGCAAGCCCTGGGCCATCGTCAATTACCATGCGTCCATGAACACGAACATGGGCATGAACATGGTCAGGGGCCTGGCTGTGGATTTGGTGGCGGCCTTCCTCCTCATCTGGCTGCTCGTGAAAATACCCAACCTCGACTTCAAGACCGGCCTGCTCTCCTCCCTGGCGGTAGGTGCCATCGGCTATTTGACCATCCCCTACCTGAACAGCATCTGGTTCGAGTCCGGCTCCATCGGCTACCTGGTGGATGTGTTTGGCCAGTGGGGCCTGGTCGGCTTGTGGCTGGGCTGGTATTTGCCCAGAAAATAGCAGCCTTCATTCCATGGCGGGGCTGGCCGTCCGTTGGCCCCGCCCCGGAACCTTTCCCGCAAAATCATCCCGCTTTGTGACAAAAGAACCAAAGACTTAGCCCGCCAGGGCTTTTTTTTGTGCCGTGGCAGACTATCCGGGAGGCAATTTCCCTCTTGGCGCAAATTGAATTTTATGAAAAAACAAATCGCAACCCTCTTTTTCTCCCTCGCTTCCATCCTGCTTTTTTCACAAACCTCCCCCTTCAATGCCGTCATCGAAGAAGAACCCTTTCCCGGCTTTCCGGCCCTCCAGTCGTTCGTGCTCGGCACCCACGAGGGGAAATGGGTGCTCATCGGCGGCCGGACGGACGGCCTGCACCAACGGCAGCCCTTCGCCGCCTTCGACCCCGATTTCAACAATACCAACCTCTATGTGGTGGATCCGGCCACCAAGCAGGTATGGTCGAAAACGCTGGGCGGCCTGCCCACCAGCTTGGCAGAACAACTCCAATCGAGCAACATGGAATACGCCCAACGGGGCGAAACGCTCTACCTGATGGGCGGCTACGGCTACAGCCCCACCGAAGACGAATGGATCACGCACCCCGGCCTCGTCGCCGCCGACCTGCCAGGGCTGGTGGATGCCATCACCAACAATACGGCGCTGGCCCCCCACTTCAGGCAGGTCGCCGACAACCGCGTACAGGTCACGGGGGGCTACCTGGGACGGCTGGGCGACGATTTCTACCTCGTGGGCGGGCAACTGTTCGAGGGCCGCTACAATCCGATGGGGCCCAACCACGGGCCGGGTTTCGTGCAGGAATATGCCAATGCCATCAAAAAATTCCGCATCGAGGACGACGGGACGGCCCTGGTGATTGCCGGTTTTGAGGAAACCATTGACACGGCCAACCTGCACCGGCGCGACTACAACCTCGTTCCGCAGGTGTTCCCCAACGGCGAACAGGGATTCACGGCGTTCAGCGGCGTGTTCCAGCACAACGCCGACCTGCCCTGGCTCAATACCGTGGACGTGCTGCCCAACAGCTACACCGTCAACAACGGCTTCAGCCAATACCTCAACCAATACCACACGGCCCATGCCGCACTTTACAGCGAAGGCCAGAACGCCATGTACTCCCTGTTCTTCGGCGGCATCAGCCGCTACCAGTTGAACGCCAACGACGTGCTCGTGGACGACACCGAGGTGCCTTTTGTGAAAACCATCAGCCTGGTGGCCCGGGCAGCAGACGGCACCATGCAGGAGTACAAGTTGGGCGACATGTCCGGCTACCTGGGTTCCAGCGCCGAGTTCGTGCCGGCGGAGGGCCTGGCAGAGACGGCCCATGGCGTCCTGCGCTATGACGAACTGGCGGACGGGCAACTGCTCGGCCACATCGTCGGCGGCATCGAGAGTACGCTGCCCAACGTGCTCTTCCTCAACGGCGACGACCTCAGCGCCGCCTCCGGCAAGGTGTTCAAGGTGTTTTTACAAAAACAGGCGACCCCTGCCATCGAAATATCGGGCCGCCAGTATTTTGGGCTGAAACTCTTCCCCAACCCTGCCAATGGGCAGCTCACCGTCAACTTTTCCGTACCCGTGGACGACAGCGTCCAGTTGGTCATTGAAGATGCGGCCGGCCGGGCGCTGCGGCAGCAGGAGCGCAAGGTGGAGCATGGGGAATACGAATGGTATTTCGATGTGGGCGATTGGGCGGCGGGCCTTTACTTTGTGGTGCTGCGGAATGGGAAATACGCCATCAGGCAGGAATTTGTCAAACAATAGACAGGATTGCAACAACCTTTTTATGCCATATAGGGAGAACAACAACCAATTTATGGAGCCGGAAAACAGCAGCCCGCAATCTGTGGCAGACCTGGCGCAATGGATGAAAGACCATTGCTTTAATTTCAACCACTATTCCATCGGTGGGAATGCCATCCATGAAGGATATGGCATTGAAAAATGGGGCGGACTGTATATCTGGTATTATTCCGAAAAAGGGCGCCGGGACAATCTCCAATATTTTCAAAGTGAAAAAGATATAACCGAATATGCTTTCGGTAAAATAACGGCCGATATATGGGCCAGGGCCCATTGTATAGGCTTGACAAAAAACGCAGTAAAAGCAGGGGAATTGGCTGGCATCCTGCAATCAATGGGAGTGGAATACAAGCAGGATACTATACCCGAAGCCGGAAGCGAAAAGCCACTTATACTTACTTATATTTTCGGCTGCGACGTGCGCAAAACCGAAACCCTGAAAGCCATTTATTTTGAAAATATCCTGCCCGTAGGTCATCGAATATAAGATGGGCAAGGACGCTGTGAAGAAAGCAACCGGAGCGCTCCGGGCACTACACGCCGACAGGCAGCTATTATAGGTAATCGCATTTAAAATTAATGTTGGTTAGTGCATGTTTCCAGCCATTTTTGATAACCCCGCCTCTCAAAATTCCCCAGCATTAATTTTATATGCGAGCATCTATAAGTAGTTCAATGGTATTAATCGACACTTTCCTCGATGTTTGAGGTTGTTTGAAGATTTTTTGAAAATTGCTGGTCATCAATTACTTAAGCCTATTTCAAACAATTTTCAAACAATTTCAAACAATATTCAAACAATGTCGAACAAATTCTAACAACTACCTACAAGTGGTACACCACATAAAAAAACGAAAAGAACACCCACTGCGAAGCATACAGGTGCAGGGGCAGCCGCCGGTCTTGCTGCCCTAGGTGGGGATAGGCCAGCGCTGCCAACCCAAACGCCACCGCAAACCAGGCCACGAAATTCTGCAACGGGGCAGCCCCGGCCTCCCAATGCCAGAAGTCGAACAGGGGGGCCGTGGGTTCGATAAACAAATCGAGGAACACCATCATCAGGGCAGCCAGCAGGATGCGCAACCACCTGTTTTTCAGCAGGCTGTGGCTGATGACGCTGGTGATGAACGTCAGGATGACCCAGTTCACGCCGATGAGCAACGGCACGCCAAAGGCCTTGATGCCCAGGTTGTTGCCGTAGTGGTAGTCCCCGAAGGGCTGCCCTGTGCTCACGCCGACGATTTCCACCGACATGCCCAGCAGGAACACGGCCGACCAGGTGAGCGTGGAGGCAAGGCTCCGGGGCGGGAAGCACCAGACCAACAGGCCCAGGTTGAGCAAGAAATTGAACGGGGTTTTGGTCAAAAACCAACTTTCCAGGCCCGCATAAATGCCGAGCATGCCCACCATGGGCACCAGCCAGACCAGGAAAATGGCAATGGGCAACTTGTACTGTACCGGGGCGCTCAGCGCCAGGGTGCTAATTTTTATCATGTGCAATCAGGTTTGCGGCTATTTTGGCGGACATGAGGCACAACGGGATGCCCCCACCGGGATGGACAGATCCGCCGCAAAAATAGAGTCCTTTTATTTTCCGGGTGAAATTCGGGTGGCGAAGGAAGGCGGCATACCGGGAATTGCTGGCCGCCCCGTACAATGCGCCCCGGTAAGAGCTGGTGTTTTTTTCGATGAGGACGGGGTCGAGCACCTGCTCGGCGGCAATGAGCGGCTCCAGCCGGGTGCCCAGCAGGCGGTTTACTTTCCGGATGATATTCCCCCTCGTTTCCGAAATGATATTTTCCCAACCCTGCCCGGTGTGGTGCGGGGCGTTTACCATCACAAACCAGTTTTCGCAGCCCGGCGGCGCATCGGCCGGTTCGTCCTTGCTGGTGATGTTGATATAGACGGTCGGGTCATCGTACATGGTTTTTTTGGAAAATATACAATCGAATTCCCGTTCGTAATCGGCGCTGAAGAATATGTTGTGCAAATCCAGTTCGGGAAATGTTTTTTTGATGCCCCAATAAAATATAATGGCCGAACTGGAGCGCTCCTGCCGCAGTGTCTTTTCCGGTTGCCGCTCGCCCGGCAACAGTTGTTTGTAGGTGGGGTAAACGTCCATGTTGGACACCACGAAGCCGGCGGCCACCTTTTCCCCGCCCGCGGCCACGCCCGTGGCCCGGCCGTTTTCCACCGTGATGGCGTCCACTTTTTGCCCGAAATGGAACACCACGCCCTGATCCTGCGCCAGTTGGAACAGGCTCGTCGTGATACTGTGCATGCCGCCCTTCGGCAGGTAGGTGCCCAGGTGCAGTTCCAGGTGGGGTATCATGGACATGATGCCCGGCGTGCGGTAGGGCGAGGAGCCGTTGTAGGTGGCGTAGCGGTTGAACAGCTGCACCAGGTGGGGTTCTTTCAACGCTTTTTCGTTCACGCCGTTCAGGGTATCGTAGATGCCCAGGCCGGGAATTTGGGCGACGGCTTTCAGCGTTTTCGGCGTGAGGTAGGTACTGGCCCTGTGCAGCGAGTTTTCGAGGAACAGGGGCGCTGTGAGGTCATACTTTTTCCGGCTGTTTTGCAGGTAGGCACGCAGGGTGGCCTCCTCCACGCCAAAGGCAGCGGCGGCCTCCCTTGCAAAAACCGCCGGGTCGGCCTTGGCGGAAAACCGCCGGCCATCCTCCCAGAAGTAGTTGCACACCACCTCCTTTTGCTTGTATTGAAAATACCGCTCCGGCGGCAGGCCGAACAGTTGGAACAGCTCGGTGACGAGGTGGGGCATGGTGAAGAGGGAAGGCCCGGCGTCGAAGCGGTACCCGTCCAGGCTGAAAGCGTGGAGCTTGCCGCCGGGGAAGGCATTGGCCTCGAAGACCTCTACCTCCATGCCCTGTGCCCTCAACCGCAGGGCGGCCGCTATGCCGGCGATGCCGGCTCCGATGACGATGGCTTTGTCTTTGTGCAAGGATCAACCGGTGGTTGTGAACAAAAGGTCATTTTGCCGGCAAGATAAGCGTCTTGGGCAAACGGGCCAACGCTTAACCTTGTTTGAGAAATTTTGTTTAAGGTAAATCGGGCCTATTGGCCGTGGTAGAAAGGCCTAGTTTTGGTAAAAATTAAAAGCAGAACATCACGGAATCCTTTATGCTTTTGAACAAGAAAGTGTCGGCGATCAAATTCGCAACCTCAAATTGATAGTTGATGTGCTGGATTCAGCGGAGATGGTAGGGAAAGTGGGGTTTATTTGATTTAAGGTCATTTTTCAAGAATGGCCTGTCCCAACCTCTTTTTTAAGGCAGCCGGGTCACGCTTCACATGCCAAACCGCCAATACAATTATCTCCTGCAAATTTTCATTTATGCCAAAATGGATGGCGTATGGGAATTTTTTCATCAAGGCCCTGCGGTAAGGAGGAATCTTTGCCGTAAAATGAGTGGGCTGTTTCGCAACCAGATCTGTGAAAACTAAAAACTCAATCAGGAATTCGCCGCCTATAAGTCAGGGCTCCGTTTTTCATAATACTCAATTGCGTCTTCGATGTCGTTTTGTGACAGCAGGCTAATCCGGGTTGTGTAAACTATACTTTTTCATTAACCGGTTCTTAAGTTCTTCGATGGAGATGGTACTGTCCGGATTGTCTAAGTATTCCTGGTAGCGCCGATCCAGTTCTGCTTTTTGCTCTTCCGTTAGTTCGGGCTCATCGGCAGGAGATGGATTCCCCTTGAAATGCTTGTTGAGAAGGAATTCCACAAAATCGGACACTTCGTGCTGTAAGGTAAGTGGCAACAAATCAATTTTTTCTATTAACTGAGATCGGCTCATGGTTAATAATTTAACCGAAATTAATTCCTTTGGAGATTAAAAACCAACACCGTTCAAGCCTTTTGGTTGAAAACCATTCTCAAAAAACCCCTCGTCCCCTCCAAATCCCCGTGTAGCACCCGATCGCCTTCCACCTTCGGAACTACTTGGCGGTATCCTGCCAACACACTTTCCAGTTTATCCGACGTCTTCGCCGGCCGCCGGAACTCCATCGCCTGGGCCGCCGTGAAAAACTCGATGGCCAGGATGCGCTCCAGGTTTTCCACCACCCGGTAGGCCTTCGTGGCGGCGTTGGCGCCCATGCTGACGTGGTCTTCCTGGCCGTTGGAGGAGACGATGCTGTCCACCGAGGCAGGGGTGCAGAGTTGCTTGTTTTGGCTCACGATGCTGGCGGCGGTGTACTGCGGTATCATCAGGCCGGAGTGCAGGCCGCCTTTGCTGGTAAGGAAAGGGGGCAGGCCACGCTGGCCGGAAATAAGCTGGTAGGTGCGGCGCTCGGAAATACTGCCCAGTTCGGCCAGGGCGATGGCCAGGTAGTCGAGCGGCAGGGCCAGGGGTTGTGCGTGGAAGTTGCCGCCGGAGAGGATGGCATCGTTGTCGGGAAAAATGGTCGGGTTATCGGTCACGGAGTTGATTTCGGTGAGGAAGACCATTTCAATATGGGCGATGGCATCGTGGCTGGCCCCATGAACTTGCGGCACACAACGGAAGGCGTATGGGTCTTGCACGCTCTTTTTTTCACGGGCAATCAGCTCGCTCCCGTCCAGCCACCCACGGATGGATTTAGCGACAGCCAACTGCCCTTCGTGCGGGCGTATGTTGTGCAAAAGCTCATCGAAGGGCGACAGGCGGCAGTCGAAGGCATCCACGGAAAGTGCGGCGCAGAGGTTGGCGCTTTCCAGCAAACGTTTGCCTTCCAGCAGGCACCACAGGCCATACGCCTGGCAAAACTGGGTGCCGTTGAGCAGGGCCAGCCCTTCCTTTGCTTGCAGCTTCAGCGGCTGCCAGCCAAACCTTCGCAGGGCGGCATCGGCGGGCATCTTTTCTCCATCGATGCGCACTTCCCCAAGCCCAGCCAATGGAAGGCTCAAATGTGCCAGCGGCGCCAAATCGCCAGAAGCGCCCAGCGATCCCTGTTGGTAAATGATGGGCAGCACGCCGTGGTTGTAAAAGTCCACGAGCCGCTGCACAGTTTCCAGCCTCACACCGGAATAGCCACGGGAAAGCCCCTGTATTTTTAACAACAGCATGAGCCGGACCACATCCGCCGGCACCTCGTCGCCCATGCCGCAGGCGTGCGACATGACGAGGTTTAGCTGCAACTGTTCAAGCTCGCCCTTGCTGATCTGCACATTGCAGAGCGAACCGAACCCCGTGTTGATACCGTAAAAAGTATCGTCGGATTGGGCTAGTTTTTCTTCCAAATAGCGGCGGCAGTGGTGGATGCGTTCGGCACTTTCAGCAGAAATTTGCAAATGGCCGCCCGTGCGGAGCAGGTTTTCAATATGCCCGAAAGTAAGCTGCGACGGGCTGATTAGGTGGTTGGGCTGCATTGTTTGGCTTTATTTGACAATCGAAAAGTGGTCAACTTCCCGGCCTATTGTATGTTTTCCAAAATCCGGCGCAAATGTAAAAAATGGTTGGATGGTTAAATGGCTAAATGGTTGGATGGCTTTGTGCAGCCATTCAGCCATCCAACCATTTAGCCATTTAACCATCCAACTATTTAATTATTATGGAACTCAACTACAAAACCTTTGGCCAGGGCGACCCCGTTATCATCCTGCACGGGCTGTTCGGCACCCTGGACAACTGGCAGACCATAGCCCGCAAACTGGCGGAACACTACTCTGTCTATATTTTGGATCAGCGCAACCACGGCCGCTCTCCCCACAGCGAAACGCACGATTATCCCAGCATGGCCGAAGACCTGCGCCAGTTCATGGAAAGCCACTGGATGTACGACGGGGCGCATGTCATCGGCCATTCGATGGGCGGGAAGACAGCCATGCAGTTTGCACTCGACCACCCCGACCTGGTGAAAAAACTGGTGGTGGTGGACATTGCGCCGAAAGCCTACAACGGCGGCCACCACGAGATTTTCGACGCCCTTTTCTCCATGGATTTGGATAAAATAGCCGACCGCAGCGAGGCCGATAGTTTGCTGGCCGAAAAAATCAAAGAGCCGGACGTCCGCCTTTTTTTGATGAAAAATCTGTCGAGGAAAAAAGAAGGTGGGTATGAGTTTAAAATGAACCTGCCCGCGCTCTACAAACACTACGACAACATCCTCGCAGCCGTGTCGGGCGAGCACCCTTTTGAAGGGCCCTCGCTGTTCATCCGGGGCGGGCGCTCCCGGCACATGGAGGATGGCGACGAGGTTTTGATAAAAAAGCTGTTTCCGCAGGCCATCATCGAAACGGTAGCAGGGGCGGGCCACTGGGTTCATGCAGAAAAACCGGAGGAGTTGTTGAAGCTGGTGGGGAAGTTTTTAGAGTGAACACTTTTACCTGAAAATCCACTAAATTTGTAAGCTGTATAAAATAAACTCAAGCGCATGATAGGCATTGCCGAAAGAAAAATGACCTGGAAAGAATTCCTGGAACTGGAGATTGGCGACAACGACCTCCACATCTATGAACTCATAAACGGCATACCCGTGAAACGTTCCGCACCCTTCCTTCGGCACCAGATTGCATCTGGCAATTTGTTCACTTACATGAATGTTTACATCAAAGAAAAGAAACTGGGCAGGCTCTTTTCTGCACCAGTGGACGTGTATATTGATGACAACAACGGGTACCAACCTGACATCGCTTTTGTTTCGAACGAGCGATCTTTCTTGATTGAAGGCGGAGAATTCATCACTGGAGTACCGGATATAGTAGTTGAAATTATTTCCCCCGGCTCCATAAAACGTGACCGAATTGATAAAAAGGAAAACTACGAACGCTATGCCGTGAAGGAACTTTGGTTTGTGGATCCGCAAAACCAGACAGTGGAGATTTATGTGATGAAAGAAGACAGTTTCGCCCTCCATGAATTTCAGGAAAAAGATGGCTTGGTAAAGTCCGTCGTATTAGCTGGTTTTGAAATTGACATAAAAAATATCTTTGAATAGCCCCGAACCCACAACCAAATCCCGTCAAGCAGGGTTTTAAAACCTCATCTGCCATACCTTTGTCGGCACAATTTAACTACCTGGATGGAATCACCCGTTAAGCAAAGCGTTGACTACAAACTCCTCGGCCGTGTACTCGCCCAGGCCAAGCCTTACAGCCTCGTGCTGGGCGTGGCCGGCACCCTGGCCGTCGTGCTGGCACCGGTCGCCATCTTCCGGCCCTACCTCGTGCAGGTGATGGTGGACGACTACATTTTCAAATTCGATATCGCCGGACTGACTCGTATGGCCCTCTTGTTCCTGGCCGTGCTGGTGATGGAAAGCGCCCTTCGATATGTGTTCATGTACTCGTCCAGTTGGGTGGGGCAGGCAGTGGTGCGGGACTTGCGGGTGAAGGTGTTCAACCACATCACCTCGCTGCGTTTGACCTATTTCGACCGCACGCCCATCGGCATCTCCACCACCCGCACTATCAGCGATATTGAAAACATCAACCAGGTTTTTTCGCAGGGCATCATCACCATCATCGCCGACTTCCTGACGGTGTTCGTGGTGCTGGGCGTCATGTTTTGGGTAAGCTGGAAATTGACCTTGGTCTGCCTTATTACCATGCCTTTTTTGATAGCGGCAACTTATATTTTTAAGGAAAGCATCAAGTCTTCCTTCCAGCAGGTGCGGGCGCAAATAGCAAAGATGAACGCCTTTCTGCAAGAACGGCTCACGGGCATGCGCATCGTGCAGATATTCAACGCCGAGCAGCAGGAGATGGAGAAATTCAAAAAAATAAACCGGGAATACACCCAGGCCAACATCAACTCCATCCTGGCCTACTCCATTTTTTACCCGGTGGTGGAAATCATCTCTGCCGCCTCGCTCGGCCTGATGGTGTGGTGGGGCGCACGGGAGAGCCTGGGCAACGAAGTTTCGTTGGGTGCGTTGGTGGCCTTCCCGCTCTACCTCAACATGCTATTCCGCCCCATCCGGATGCTGGCCGATAAGTTCAATACCCTTCAAATGGGCCTCGTAGCATCCGAGCGGGTGTTCGACCTGATAGATCGGGATGATTTCATCGAAAACAAAGGCACGTTGAAGCCCGAAAAGCTAAGGGGCGAGGTGGAGTTTAAAAATATCTGGTTCGCATACAGCGGCCTGGACTATGTGTTGAAGGATATTAGTTTTAAAATAAACCCCGGTGAAACGCTGGCCCTCGTGGGCAGTACAGGCTCCGGCAAAACCTCCATCATCAGCATCCTGAACCGCCTGTACGAAACACAGAAAGGCGCCATCGAAATAGACGGCGAAAACATCCGTGACTACGAACTCCACGCCCTGCGCAGCCGCATGGCCGTGGTGCTGCAGGACGTGTTCCTCTTCTCCGGCACCGTACTGGAAAACATCACCCTGCGCAATGACCATATCACACGGGAGCAGGTCATCGAAGCGGCCGAGATGATCGGGGCGCACCGTTTTATCGAAAAGCTGCCGGGCGGCTACGACTACCAGGTGATGGAACGTGGAGCCACCCTGAGCATGGGCCAGCGCCAGTTGATCTCCTTCGTGCGGGCGCTCGTGTTCGACCCCGACATCCTCATCCTCGACGAGGCCACCTCTTCCATTGACCCCGAATCGGAGTCGGTCATCCAGTACGCCATTGAAAAACTCATTGCCAAGCGAACCTCTATCATCATTGCCCACCGCCTGTCCACCATCCGCCATGCGAACAATATTTTGGTGCTGGAAAAAGGGCAGGTGAAGGAATTCGGCAGCCACGAGGAGCTGTTGCAGATAGAGGATGGCCGCTACCGGGAACTGTATGAAATGCAGTTTTTGACGGTGGGGGTGGCTTGAGCGTATCTGGATTTAGGTTGGCTGATTGAATACGGGCTGACTAAAATTTGTTTCCCTATTTTAACGTGGGTTATGGCAATTGTGCCCCGCTCCATCGGAGTGGAATCTTTGTTAGAACTTAGCATTTGCAGCGCTTTCCGCTCCATCAAATTGGAGTTCCTGCTGAAGCCAAACCCCTAACCATTTTACTGGACAGCTTTTGTGCCCATCTGCGATATGGCACCCGTCCCGATGGAGTATAGTAGCATCACGTGGTGGGCCTGGGTTGAAGCGCTTTGGAGTTACCTGGTTCCTTTCCTTAAAAAAACAGAACCCTCCCAAATTGGTATGCACGTCAATAGCCGGAACGGTTGTTTCCCAAACAAACTAGACTGTTTTCAATGGGGGAGTGAATTTCCCCCGCTTCCATCCCCAATTAATTTTCCAAGTAGCCGCATTTGAAATTAATGAACCCCTTTGGCTACTTCGCAAAATTCATGGAGAGGCCGGGTTACCAAACCCGGCGGGTTGGGGCCGGAACCGCCGGGTTTGATAACCCGGCCTCTCCACCTAAAATGCTGCATTTCACCTTATAGGGGGATGAGCGAATTTTTAGCGGTTGATAATCAAGAGTTTAAATCATGGTGATTTTTAAAAATCACCATGATTTATTCCTTGAAACCACTGAAAGCGAAGCAGTTATTCCAACCCCCCTGATTCGCATATAATATAGAAAATAACACGAAAAAGGCAAATAGATCCCAATACCAATGAGGCGTGGTTCTTCTTAACTTTGAACTCCTGTCTATGCTAAAAAAAACAATGTTATGTAACGATGAAAAAATAACTTCACCTTTTTGATTTTGAAAACCCCAGCAATGGAAGGGTTTTTTAACAATAATCCCGATTTAAAATCGGGATTATTTTTCCTTCGATCCTATACTTTGTGCCAATGGGTTTTCCCGAAAATCAGGAAAACCCATTGCTACCGAGTATTCAATACATCCTCACATGAAAAACAAAACCTGGCTGCCCGCCCTCTTCGTGCTCCTGTTCTTCAACTGCAACTCCGTCAATTTTCCCGGCAAAAAAGCAGCGAAGGAAATCAAGGCCGACCCTTCTGCATTGGAAGATTATTTGAAAAACATCAAACTGCCACCGGGTTTCAAAATAGCCGTGTATGCCGATGGCCTCGTCAATGCCCGCTCAATGGCGTTGTCGCCAAACGGAACGCTCTACGTCGGCACCCGTGATGAAGGCAGCGTATATGCACTCCGTGATGAAAACGGCAACCACAAAGTGGACAAAACATACATCCTTGCCACCGGCCTCAACATGCCCAACGGCGTGGCCTTCAAAGATGGGGATTTGTACGTGGCAGAAATCAACCGCATCCTCAAATTTGAAAATATCGAAAGCAAACTGACCAGCCCGCCACCGCCACTTGTCGTGTACGACCAATACCCTGACAAGTCGCACCACGGCTGGAAGTACATCGCTTTTGGCCCCGATGGGAAGCTCTACGTGCCGGTCGGCGCACCCTGCAATATCTGCGAAGAGGGCAACGAAATCTTTGCCAGCATCACCCGCCTCAACCCCGATGGCACAGGTA
The DNA here is from genome assembly GCA_020636005.1 of Lewinellaceae bacterium. Classification (GTDB taxonomy): domain Bacteria; phylum Bacteroidota; class Bacteroidia; order Chitinophagales; family Saprospiraceae; genus UBA6168. The sequence goes on along the minus strand of JACJYR010000001.1, from coordinate 1,319,184 downwards.
TGGAGGTTGTGCAGCACGGTATCCGCAACACTGTCGGCTTCGACTGGCACCCGGAGACGAAGGAGCTTTGGTTCACCGACAATGGCCGGGACTGGATGGGTGACGACCTGCCCGCCTGCGAACTCAACCACGCCACTAAAGATGGGATGCACTTCGGCTACCCTTACTGCCACCAGGGCGACCTGCCCGACGACCGTTTTGGCAAAAAACGCCCCTGCAGCGACTTCACGCCGCCCGCCCAAAAACTGGGGCCGCACGTCGCTCCGCTGGGCATGGAGTTTTACACCGGCGATATGTTTCCGGCAAAATACAAAAACCAAATCCTCATAGCCGAGCATGGCTCCTGGAACCGCAGCAAGAAAATCGGCTACCGGGTGATGATGGTAACCCTTGAAAACGGACAGGCGACCAGCTATCAACCCTTCGCCGAAGGCTGGCTGGATGAAAAGGAGGACGAACCCTGGGGCAGGCCGGTAGATTTGGAAATCCTGCCGGATGGGTCGCTGCTCGTGTCGGATGATTTTGCGGATGCAGTGTACCGGATTTATTACGAAGGGTAATCACGCCCTGGGATACCCATCCCCCTTGCGCCCTAACGGAAGCATAAACCCAACGTTCAGCCCAAAGCTTTTGTGCTGCACCTTCTCATGTACCAGGGGGATGTCGTATGGCTGGGTGAAACCGTGCGAGTAGCGGGCATCCAGGAAAATCTGGCCGCCGTTGAAAGCAGGGAATGCGAAGCCGCCGCCGACCATGCCGCCCACTTCCCAGCGGTCGTACCCCACCTTGTCCAGGTTGATTTTTGTGTCAAAAAGGTCGTACTCCAGTACCAGCCGGGCACGGGTCTCCAGGTTGCCTTTCATGGCGTAGCCAAAGGTGGGGCCGGCCAGGAAATAGAACTTGCCCACTTTCGCCTTTGCCAGTATGGGCATCTCCAGATAGCGGAACTGCGAGACGGCTGTTAGCCCCACGGGCAACGGCACATCGAACAGCTTCAGGTCGAAGTTTTCGTGGACCTTGAATCCCTTGGTCACGTAGGACAGCTCAGGCTGTATGGCAAAATTCGGGTGGAGCGCTATCTCCGATACGATGCCGAAGTTGGTCGTCGTAATGGACTTGAAATCGGGCAGGTATTCCGAGCCGCTGAGGATGTCCGGCACCTGCACATTCGCCCGTTGTGCCCCCATTTTAAAACCGAAGGATACTTGTTGTGCTTGCCCCACTATGCTAAACAAAAGGATAATGGCGAGGGCGGTGGTTTTCATGGCTGTCTGCATGGCAATCGTAGTTTTTTTGTGAAACAGCACAGCAGGATTTACTCCCAACCGGCTGCCAAAAAATTTGATGACGCCCTATTGACGGAACGGAAATGTTAATTAGGACAGCCATTTGGTTAGGGTTTTATCAAATAAAAACCTGGTAAAGGCGGAGGTGTGAAGAAAGGGTTAAGAAGCTCGGTAAATCAAAATATAGTTCAACAGGAAAGACCAAAAATAGGAGCTATGGTGCTTTATAGAGAGGTGAAGAAATAGAAGGAAAAGGGGCTTCATCAATGGGACGGATTTACGATTCTAAGTCCGTTCAATGTTCGTGATGTGCGAAAAACCGGGTGCCGTTGAAAACGCAGGTAGTGCATAACAAAAGTGTGTAGCTGTAGCGTCGGCTTTAGCCGGCGGCCAAACCGATTTCAATACATTGGAAATCCGATCTACAAACACTTAAACACAAAAACACCCAAACACCAAAGTCTTTGCCGTTATTTCAGCACAAAACTATACTCAACCGTAATGGGGAAAAAGTAGTCGCTTTCTGCCCGGAGGATGTCGGCGGTGGTTTCGGGGAAGGCGGCGATTTCCACCCGGATGCCATCGTGCTTGAGGTGCCGGACAAGTTCCACATAGTCGGCGTCGCCGGAAAGGATGATGATGGTGTCCACCTTGGAAGCGACCTGTACGGCCTTGATGGTGAGCGGTATGTCGGCGGATTTATAGCAGGGCACTACCGAGCCGTGGAACAATTTCTGCAGGCGCTCCGCCAGGCGCTGCGAGATGCTCTTCCCTTCCCGGAAATAGATGAGCCTCGATAGGGCACGGTTCTGCAGCAGGGCAGGCACCAGTTTGTCGAAGTTGATCATCGCCCCCTTTTTACCGGAGACGCTGTGCAGGCTCATCTCGATGTTGTTGCCGTCCACCAGGATGGCCACAGACTGGTCTAGTATAACCTGGATCTTTTCCTCTACAATGGGCAGCGGGGCTTCTTTTTTGACTTCCTTGGCAGGTTCAGGCTTTGATGGCAGGCTGGACTGTTTTTGGGCTGGTTGCTTGGCAGCTTTGGCTGCCGTTTTTTTGGTGGACCGGTTGGGCTGTTGCTGGGTGCTTTTTCGTGATCTTGGCATGGAGGTAAAGGTAGCAAGGAATTATTATACTGAGGGTCGCCAAGTTTAGTGTATGGTTGATAAAAGTTGATGAGTTGATGAGAGTTGATATCCAAGCTTATCAAGTTTTAACGACTATTATCAACCACTTATACTTGACCACATTAGGTTTTGTCGGTTTGCTTCCATCAGGGTGCGGTTTAAACCGCACCCTGATGGAAGCAAACCGACAAAACCGGGCAAGGTGCAGTATAATAACGATGAAAAAATAACTTCACCATTTTGATTTTGAAAACCCCAGCAATGGAAGGGTTTTTTTTAAATAATCCCGATTTCACATCGCATAGGCGTCAACTTAAAAAAACCGAATATGATTAGATAAAATAAAAATGCTGCTTAGGTTTGTTCAAATCAACATTCAGAACACCTAAACAGCATATGAAAATTAAGTTGGAACAAATTAAGCGAAAAATTGGCGAACAACAAATAAACGCCATCGCAAAAAGTAGCGGTTTCCAAAAGCGGGAGCCGAGGAAAGTCACCGGATATAGTTTTTTTCTTGGTTTTTGCATGATGGTACAGCTTGGGCAGACGGGGCTGAGGGACTGGGCAAAAAGCATAGGGCGGCTGACCCAAAAGCTGGTCTCCAAACAAGGCCTCCAAAAAAAACTCCAGTTCAGGCACGAAGCTTTTGCCCGCCAACTTTTGGGGTTTGTACTCAAACAGTGCACGGCCTCAAACGGCCACCAGGGGGTTGCCCTCTTCGCACCGTTCAAGGAGGTCTATGTTGAGGACAGCACCTGTGTGGGGCTGCCCCGCAACCTGTCATCTTTCTACCCCGGCCCCCACAGCAAAACCCACGGGGAATGTGCCACTGCCCGCATACAGTTGCGCATGGAATTGGTGAGTGAATCCTACGAAGGGGTTTTTGTGGGGAGTTACCGTGAAAATGACCAGGGTTTTGCGCACCGTATCGTTGAAATACTCACGGCAGGCTGCCTTGTGATCCGGGACAAAGGGTATTTTGTGCTGGCCGCCTTCCGGGCGATCATGGAGAAAAAGGCGTTTTTCCTGTCCCGCCTCCGCTTTGGGACAACCGTTTTTGATGCGCAGACCGGGGAAAAAATGGATTTGCTGAAAGAGCTCAAGGCTTTGAAAAAAGCAGGCCGCCAAGTCCTTGACAAGGAAATATTGCTGGGGGGCAAGGAGAAACTGCCAGTCCGCCTGGTGGCCATCGAAGCCCCTGAAGAGGCCAAACGGATGAGGCAGCACAAGGCCCGTACTGACCGCAGTGCAAAGGCCGCCCATTCCAGAGAGTACATCCAACTGCTGGGCTGGACCATTTTCATAACAAATGTCAACAAGGAAACCTGGGGGGGCCGGGACATCATCAGGGCCTACCGGTACCGTTGGCGCATTGAAATAGTGTTCAAGTGTTGGAAAAGCAAGTTCAACCTGGACAAGTTCTTCGAAGGCAGGGAAACAATATCGCCACCGAGGGCAGCCATGACCATCTACCTGATGCTTGCTTGGTTGACCTTGACAATGGGGGCTTGGTATGGGTATTTTGTGCACCGGGTTTACGAAGAAAAGAAGAAATTCATCAGCATGCTGCTGTTCGCCGATTTTGTCAAAGAACGGTTTTGGGAAATACTTTTGACAAGCGACCTCGATGTTTTCATCGGTGAGCTTGCCAGATATTATTCCCATGACAAACGAAAATCCCGAAAATGCTATCTCGAATTTTTGTATGAAATAAATTTAAGTTGACGCCTATGCGATTTCACATCGGGATTATTTTTCCTTCGATCCTTACATTCCTGGACAAAACTTAGGGACACGAGCTGTTATCAAATCATGGACGGCAGGATGATGGGGCCGGAACCCCTTCAATTAACGGCCGGCGCCCGCAGTTAAACCATCCCCGATCCTGTTCAGCATTTTCATAGTAATCAAATAAGTGGGCTTTACCCCTTCCTCTCCAAGGCTGCCAGAAGCCAGGGTGTGCCCGGTGATCAGGGGGTTGTCCGAGGCATAGTAGGCGTAGCGCAGCACCACGTCCTCGTTGATGCTCTTGCGGATTTTCGAGGCGGCCTGGATGGCCTTTTGGTAATGGGCACCCTCCATTTCGAGGCCGATGGCTTTCCACGAGGATTTCAGGAAATAGCGCAGGATGTCCTTGTTTTGGAGGGAGGTGCCAAGGACGGTAATCATGGGGCCTTCGCACACCCGCAGGCCGTTGCCCTCGAAGTCTGCCTTGGTAAAATCATTCTTGACCGGGTAATTGTCGGCAGTACCCTCGAACACATGGGCAGTTGGCACCATGATATCCCCTTTGCCGCCTTCGAGGATGCCCGCCTTTCCCATGATGGAAATAGATGCCACCCGGAGCGGGATGCGGACTTTGCTTTTCGGATCGGCGTCGCCGTTTTCAAGGAACTCAAAGGGTTTCAATAGTTCATCCATCACCTCATAGGCCTGTTCGCCGAAGGCATAGTCCATCACCAGGATGATTGGTTTTTGCCCCTGTATATAGTTGTTGTCCCATTTGATTTCTGGCGGCAGGGAGGCCGGTACTATCTGGGTGGTATCGAAAAGCTGGACGGCGATGTTGGTGCCGCTCTTGTCGTCCAGTTGGTACATGCCGTGGTTGGCAGCATATTCTTCTACTGCCTGCCGCCACTCCCGCCGGCTGGCATGGCTCAGTTCTTTGGCCAAATCTTCGAGATCTTGCCCTTCCCGCATATCGGCCAGGGCAGCAAAAGAATACAGGCAGTTCATTACGCTGTGGGGGTTTGAACTGATGATATGGATAGGGCGCCCAAGCCAGTTTTTTTTGTGCAAAAAAGACTTAATGCGGATGGCCCAAAGCTCCCCGTAAACGTGGTGGCCGATCTTCTCCCGGAGGGCGGCAGAGAAGTTGATTTCCCGATCCACCTGCTCCAGTTCTTCCTCGATGGAGAGGCGGCCCATCCAGTAGGCGATGTGAAAAAGGCTGTTCACTTTGCTGGCGGCTTCGAAGTTGCGCACCGCATCAAGGGTCTCGGAAAAGGTTCTGCCGAGGATATTGCTCAGGTAGGTGCTCGCCACTTCTTCATCGAAAGACTCTCCCTGGGTCTCCAGTTCGATGATCTTTTCCAGGTTGAGCCAGTCCCGTTTCTTGCGCCCTTTCACGTCAAGGCTGTTGCGGCGTATTTTTTCGGCCTCCACATACAGGAAGGTCAGGTGGGTCAGGATGTCGTAGATGTCGCTGCGGCCATTGGTCATTTCGATGAACATCTGTTCCTGGTCAATGCGGTAGCAGTTGCGCCGGCGCTTGGCCGGCACGATGGGGTCGAACTCCGATCCCTCGAACCCCTCCTTAGTGATGAGACGGATGTAGCGGCACTCCTCGATGCCCTGCGGCAGCCGTTGGAAGATGTAGAGCAGGCCTTCCAGTTCCACCCGCTCGGGGTCGGTGATGGAGCCATAAATTTCGGGGCGCAGCACCATCAATGCTTCCCGCATGGCCTCGCCGCTCACGCCGAGTGGTTTGTAGCCGCCCCTGATAAAGAGGTGGCGCATGGAAATGTACAATTGCTGGATGGCGGCACGGGATTCCTGCGCCCGGGTGCGTTGCTGGATGGACTGGCTCATTGTTTCGATAGTGAGTTTATGGGGCACAAAACTAAACTTCTGGGCGGATATGGGAAGCAGCAGCAAAAATGCAACGAGGGAGGGGAGGGGAAAATATTGGTTCTTTGGCAAATCCTGCGAAACGGAGAAAAACCAAGAGACTGGGATTTGGAAAAATTCCGCAGCAAGTACTTCGCTCACCGGCCATTATAGCCGCACCCTGATGCCACCCCCTAATTCACCTCCCTGCAGGTAATTCTTCACGGTTGCATTTTGGTAAACAGGGTTGATGCCATGTTGGTAGGCGCTCTCCAGGAAGAGGCTCCAGCGCTGGCTCAACAAATAGGTCACATCAAAGCCGAGGCTGTAATCGAAAGTTACTTTTTGCAAGTCCGACAAAGCGGGGTCGCCGATGGAGGTTTGCCGTTGGTGGATGGCGCCGTGGTGGGACACGAGCGAGGAATACTCAGAAGAAATGCCCAGGGCTACATTGGTGCGCAGCCCGGCCTTCACACCAAAACGGAAAGGCGCTTTGCCAAATGCGTATTTTACCCGTAGGGGCATACTGAGCAACTGAATCTGCTGCCGGATGGTCAGGTCGAGGTTCATCAGTTCGCCTTCCTGCAAAATAGCAGTGCTTTCGCGGGTCAGCACCAGTTGCGCCGGATAGTCCCCGAGTGGAGAGGGGAGGTTGTGGTTGTAAGTATTGTCGTAATTGCCATCATCGTGCTGAAACTCGTTTTGGTGGGTGAACGGGAATTCAAGCTGGTATTGGGTCTGCGTATTGGCCACCACAAGATCCAGCCCTGTTTCCAGCGACCAATGGCGGGATAGCACACCTTCCAGCCCAAGGCCCGTTCTGAAAGCGGTCAATGGCTTTTCGTCCACAATAACAGCTGGTGGTTGGCCTGCGAAATGGCTGCCGATGGCACTAACTCCTGCCCTAAAACTACCATACCATTGTATGGCTTTCTTCCTGTTTGTTCGGGTCGCCTTTGGTTGGAGCGCTATGGGCTGCTGTGAATAGTCGATGGGAGAAAGTGACGGCATTTCAAGGAAGCCAGGCACGGCTTGCCACTCGTGAGAATGGATAGAGTCCTCATGTAACGATACCCCAACTGGTGCTGCGGAAGGCAGTGCCGAGGGATTTGTTGAACCCTGCGAAAGGTAGCGTTTAGGTAGCTGTAAGGCATTGGGTGGATCGATGTCGGTTGAATCGGGATAGCCAGAAGTAAGCTTTTTATCAGTAAAGTTCCGCAGGTTTGCATTGCCCGGGGAGGCGGCCTGCAAATGGGCCGGGTGGTTGCTGGAAGTAGCCGGGCCGGGTGTTGGACTGAGTTGGGACAGGGACTCCTTTTGGATACATTCTTCTCTTAATTGGCTCAAAGAATCTTTCGTCAGCTCCAGCAGGTGATGCAAAGAGCGAAACTGCCGCTGATGCCCGCATTCCCTCATCGTCAAAATAATAGAAAGCCCCACTAAAGCAGAAATGAGCAAGATATAGCGTAAGCCCCTGCGGCGTCCTGCTTTGCCAGCGCCCAACTCTTCTGACAGACCAGTCCAGACACCACTGGAAGGTACGTTCCAGCCGTCGGCCTCCTGTTCTGCAGCTTCGAGTTTTTGACGGAGCAATTCCTTTATCCGTTCCGTATTTTTATCCTTTTCGCTCATATCTGGTCAGGCGGACACGAGATCCACCACTTTTTGCTGTAAAGATAATCTTGCTTTGCGCAGTTGGGTCTTGGAAGTGTTTTCGGAAATGCCCAGTAAACCTGCGATTTCCTGGTGGGAATAGCCTTCAACCATAAAGAGGTTGAACACTACCTTGTATCCTTCGGGTAACTGCTGGATCAATTGAACGATTTCCTTGGCCGACAACATCGAAATAATATCTTCCTCGATCGGGGCCCTGTCGGCAAAAACGCTTACATCGGCATCGGCGAAAGCAACCCTTTTTTTGCGCAGGTGCTGCAATGCCGTATTGACCATAATTCTTCGAACCCAGGCATGCAGTGTTCCTTTCTGCGGGTCGAACTGGTGCAAATCCCTGAAAACCTGCATAAAACCATCCTGCAAAAAGTCTTCGGCCTCTGCCCGGTTCACTGCGTAGCGAAGGCATACCATGAACATCCCCACCTTGTATTTTTCATACAGGGCCTGTTGGCGGCGGGGATCTCCCCTTAAACAGCCTTTAACGAGTAGTTCATCAGTCATTGCCAATAATTGTACAGCACCTTATGTGCGGAATGAAATGAAAAGGTTGTCCGGTTAAATTGATTTTTGGAAAAAAAGTTTTTGGAAAAAATTTTGGTTACCCCAGGCAACTTCTTTTTGGTATCCTGCACATAGGCTTTTTGTAAATGAGCTTTTTTTTCTTCAATGGCTGAACCAGGTAGTGCAATGGCACTGTCCTTCAGTTTTCTAACCAAAAAATGTATCATGAAAAAAATTACTGCTTTTCTGCTGTGCCTTTTCCTGGCATCAGCGGGATGGTCGCAGACTGCCCGTCTGCAAATCATCCACAACTCAGCCTCCCCGACCGTGGACATCTGGGTGAACGACCAGCCGTTTTTGACGGACTTCGAGTACCGCACCGCCACCCCATACGTGGATGTGCCAGCGGGGGTACAACTAAATATTGGCGTTGCCCCCTCCCCCAGCTCGTCGCCGGCCGACATCATCGCCAGCTTCGACGTGAACTTTGTGCCCGGCGAGACCTACGCCGTCATCGCCAGCGGCCTGGTAGGCGACCCTAACACGCCGTTTACCCTCAACGTGGTGGAAGGTACCCGTGAGGCCGCCACTTCTGGCGACGTGGACTTCATCGTCAACCACGGCTCCACCGATGCGCCGGCCGTGGACGTTATCGCCCGTGGCGTGGCAACCATCGTTAGCAACGCTGCTTATGGCGACGTGACCGGCTACATCACCGTGCCTGCCGCCGACTACACCCTCGACGTCACGCCCGCAGGGCTGAACAGTGAAATCGTGGCGTCCTTCTCGGCACCGCTCAGCGGCCTCGGCGGCGGCGCTGCCGTCGTCTTTGCCTCCGGCTTCCTCGCCCCGGCCGCCGGACAGTCGGCCTTCGGATTGTTCGCCGCCCTGCCCGACGGCACCGTGCTCGAACTGCCCGCCGTGCAGAACACCGCACGGGTGCAGATTATCCACAACTCGGCTTCGCCCACGGTGGACATCTGGGTGAACGACCAGCCGTTTTTGACGGACTTCGAATACCGCACCGCAACCCCCTACGTGGACGTTCCCGCAGGCCAGACCCTGAGCATCGGCGTGGCGCCCTCCCCCAGCTCGTCGCCGGCCGACATCATCGCCAGCTTCGACGTGAACTTTGTGCCCGGAGAAACCTACGCCGTCATCGCCAGCGGCCTGGTAGGCGACCCGAACACCCCCTTCACCCTCAACGTGGTGGAAGGTACCCGTGAGGCCGCCACTTCCTCCGACGTGGACTTCATCGTCAACCACGGCTCCACCGACGCACCGGCCGTGGACGTTATCGCCCGTGGCGTGGCAACCATCGTTAGCAACGCTGCCTACGGCGACGTGACCGGCTACATCACCGTGCCGGCCGCCGACTACATACTCGACGTTACGCCCGCAGGGCTGAACAGCGAAATCGTGGCGTCCTTCTCGGCACCGCTCAGCGGCCTCGGCGGCGGCGCTGCCGTCGTCTTTGCCTCCGGCTTCCTCGCACCGGCCGCCGGCCAGCCGGCCTTCGGCCTCTTCGCCGCCCTGCACGACGGCACCGTGCTCGAACTGCCCGCCGTGCAGAACACCGCCCGGGTGCAGATCATCCACAACTCGGCCAACCCGACCGTGGACATCTGGGTGAACGACCAGCCGTTTTTGACGGACTTCGAATACCGCACCGCCACCCCCTACGTGGACGTGCCCGCAGGCCAGACCCTGAGCATCGGCGTGGCGCCCTCCCCCAGCTCGTCGCCGGCCGACATCATCGCCAGCTTCGACGTGAACTTTGTGCCCGGCGAAACCTACGCCGTCATCGCCAGCGGCCTGGTAGGCGACCCGAACACCCCCTTCACCCTCAACGTGGTGGAAGGTACCCGTGAGGCCGCCACTTCCGGCGACGTGGACTTCATCGTCAACCACGGCTCCACCGATGCGCCGGCCGTGGACGTCATCGCCCGTGGCGTGGCAACCATCGTTAGCAACGCTGCTTATGGCGACGTGACCGGCTACATCACCGTGCCGGCCGCCGACTACATACTCGACGTCACGCCCGCAGGGCTGAACAGCGAAATCGTGGCGTCCTTCTCGGCACCGCTCAGCGGCCTCGGCGGCGGCGCTGCCGTCGTCTTCGCTTCCGGCTTCCTCGCACCGGCCGCCGGCCAGCCGGCCTTCGGCCTCTTCGCCGCCCTGCCGGACGGCACCGTGCTCGAACTCCCGGCCGTGCAGAACACCGCACGGGTGCAGATCATCCACAACTCGGCTTCGCCAACGGTGGACATCTGGGTGAACGACCAGCCGTTTTTGACGGACTTCGAGTACCGCAGCGCCACCCCCTACGTGGACGTGCCCGCAGGCCAGACCCTGAGCATCGGCGTGGCGCCCTCCCCCAGCTCGTCGCCGGCCGACATCATCGCCAGCTTCGACGTGAACTTTGTGCCCGGCGAGACCTACGCCGTCATCGCCAGCGGCCTGGTAGGCGACCCGAACACCCCCTTCACCCTCAACGTGGTGGAAGGTACCCGTGAGGCCGCCACTTCCGGCGACGTGGACTTCATCGTCAACCACGGCTCCACCGATGCGCCGGCCGTGGACGTCATCGCCCGTGGCGTTGCAACCATCGTTAGCAACGCTGCTTATGGCGACGTGACCGATTATATCACCGTGCCGGCCGCTGCTTACATTCTGGATATTACCCCGGCAGGCCAAAACGACCAGATCGTTGCATCATTTAATGCTGACCTAAGTTCATTGGGTGGTGGTGCGGCCATCGTTTTTGCATCCGGGTTCCTGTCGCCTCCAACGATGGATGATCCCGCTTTCGGGCTTTGGGTGACCCTGCCGAACGGCACGACTTTCCCGCTGGATGTACTTTCCAGCACAGTGGAAGTTGCTCCGGAGATAGCTTCAGTTGCTACTTTCCCCAATCCAGCTGGTGAGTACGTTTTTGTTGATCTTCAATTAAAAGAAGCAACGGATATCCGTATGAGTTTAGTTGATTTGACTGGAAGGCCAGTTTTTCGTGCTGAGTATGACGGTCTGCAGGAAGGAAGGTTTTTAGAGAAAGTACCTACTGCCGATTTTGCACCTGGCTATTATCTGCTGAATGTGCAAACAGCAGGTGGATCTGTTTACCAAAAAATAGTGATAGAGTAGTAGTTTTTGGCAAAATCTTAAAATGTCATTGCCACTTCCAATGCGGGATGGCCGGTTCGCCCGGCCTCCCGCCTGTTTTTTTTAAGGAACATTCGTTTAGAATTATCCTTGTATCTTCGTTTTTTCACCGATAGTGAAGGGGTTAAACTTACAGCCACGATGCCGGTTTTAGTGCAGTCTTTCCTTTTCATCTAAGCAACGATGAAAAAATAACTTCACCATTTTGATTTTGAAAACCCCAGCAATGGAAGGGTTTTTTAAAAATAATCCCGATTACTACTGCCGAAAAAAAGTTTTTAATAATCACCGTCCCATCGGGACGGAATCTTTGTAGGATTTGTAAGCATCATTGGTCTCCGTTCCATCGGAACGGTATCTGAGAAGCAACGACATATCGTTCCTACGGAACGAAAGACCTCGGTTCATGGCAAGCTACAAAGATTCCGTCCCGCTGGGACGCCCGGTAGCATTTATAAAAAACTTATTTTCTGCGGTACACATCGGGATTATTTTTCCTTCGATCTTAAGTCCAACCATTTTTGCTTTGTACTTTATGCCGCCGATCTTTGTGCTTGGTTGATGAAAGTTGATAGGGATTTATAAGGTTTGATAATTAACCTCATCAATAGACTTTATGATAAGGCAAGCATTGGCAAATTGATGCCAACTAATAATTTATTGGGCATCAGGCTATGAGTAATTTCTAATTTCTCAAATTCCAATTTCAGGATAAACTTTAACCCCTACCAACTTTTATCAAACAACCTCACTATGCCCAAGACCTGACGGCATGAGCAATAAACCGGATGATTGTCAACCTTTATGATGTGAAATCTCCCTTTTCCCGATTCCGTTCAAAGTTCGGTATTTACCTGGATGGCCTTTACAGCTTGGCTCTCCTTGCATTCCTGCTCATAACCGCTTCCTGCTCCATGACAAAAGGCCTTAAAGAAGGCGAACAACTCCACTACAAAACCAACCTTACATTTGCCAACCCTGCAAACATCAACAAAAAAGGTACCCTCGAATATGAGCTAACCAGCATTGCCAGGCCCGACCCTGCCACCGGACTGGTCAAATGGCAGGTGGGCTGGTACAACGCCCTGGACAAAAAAGGGAAAGGCAAAGGCTTCGGGGCCTGGCTCAAACGGAAATTCGGCAAGCCGCCCGTTATCTACGATGGCACAATGGTGGAACAAAGCAGGCAGGTAATGGAAAAACATCTGCAGGACAAAGGCTATTTCGGCGCTGCCATTGCATTGGACACCACTGTAAAAAAGAAGAAAGTCACTGTTAATTACACGGTTACTTCAAAGGGGCAATATTTTATCCGGGAGATCCACCCACTGGTTGACACCCTGCCGTTGACTGCCCTGCTGGCTTCTTTTCAAAAAGAAACCCTGCTTAAAGCCGGCCGCCCGTACGATCTTGCCATGCTCTCTGCAGAGCGCACCAGGCTGGCCAACATTGCTGCCAACTACGGTTTTTTCGAAGTGAACAAAGACAACTTCTACTATTTTGTAGATACGACGGCAGGCGAACTGCAAACAGATATCTTTCTCCGGCTAAAACAAACAGGGGACAGCAGTACCTACCGGGTCTATTTTCTCGACCAAACGTGGGTCTATCCCGATTTCTCGTTGGAAAAAAATGAGCAGGCAAGCATGGCCGATACGTTGCATTACCGGAATATCAACATTGTACAACAAGAAAAAATATTGCGGCCCACCGTTCTTGGCAGGGTGGTTTGGCAGGAGGACGGCCAGCTTTTCAACATTCGTGAACAAAACGCTACCATCAACAGGGCCTTGAACCTGGGCATCTACAAGTTCGCCAACATCCGTTTTGAGAAAGTTGTCCGGCAAGACTCTTTTTTGCTCGAACGCGAGGTGTTCCTAACGCCGGGGCTGATGCGGGACGTGAGCCTGGAGTTTCAGGTGAACAGCCGGTCCGGTAATTTCCTGGGGTCGGAGGCGGGGTTCAATTTTTCCCATAAAAACCTGTTCAAAGGAGCCGAACTGCTCAACTTCAGCCTGACAACCGGCCTGGAGACCAATATCAGTTCGACCGCCGGCAGTTTTATCAATACCCTTAACGTGAGTGCGAAAACAAGCCTCGAACTGCCCGGCATCTATGCGCCGTTCATCAAGCGGAAACCGGTGCGGGGGGAGGCCTTGCCCCGCACGGCTCTCAGCATCGGCGACGACTACCAAAACCGGCCAGGCTTTTTTACGGTCAATTCCTTCAACTTTTCGGCGGGCTATAACTGGCGCAAGGCCCGCCTTCAGCACTACCTGAATCCGCTATTTGTCAACCTGATCAACCTGCTGGGCACCTCGGAAAGGCTCGACTCACTGCTGCTGGGCAACCGCCGACTGCGCGCCAGTTTTGAAAATGTACTGGTGCTGGGCCTGAACTATTCCTTTTCGCTGTCCAACCAAAGTGCCAACCAAGGGAAAAGCTACTTCTTTTACCGGGGCGGCCTCGAGTCGGCAGGCGGCCTGCTGAGCCTTGCTACCAGTGGCAGCAGCCAACCCAGGCCCAGGGAGGTGCTGGGCGTTGCGTTTTCACAATATCTTAAGCTGGACAGTGATTTCCGCTATTATTTCCCTTTGCGGAAGGGGCTGCTGGCAGGGCGCCTCAACATGGGGGTGGGCTATCCTTACGGCAATTCCAGTGTGCTGCCCTACATCAAGCAGTATTTCATTGGCGGGGCGAGCAGTGTCAGGGCCTTCCGCATTTACTCCCTGGGGCCGGGCGGCTATGAAACCCCGGCAGACGAATCGGGCACTAACTTCGTGGACCAGACCGGGGACATGAAACTGGAACTCAACCTCGAATACCGCTTTCCGATCGTCAGCTACCTGAAAGGGGCGCTGTTTGCCGATGCGGGGAACATCTGGCTGGTAAAAGGTGATGCCGATTCACAGACGCTGGGTGTGTCTGAAGGGCGTTTTAACTTCAACAGTTTTTACCGTGAAATCGCCATCGGCACGGGCTTTGGCCTGCGCCTCGACTTTGACGTTGCCGCCATCCGCCTGGATTGGGCCTTTCCGCTCAGGAAACCTTCGCTCAACGACGGCGGCACCTGGCTTTTCTCCGAAATAAAACCACTGGAAAAAGGCTGGTGGCGCAACTACCTCGTTTGGAACCTGGCCATTGGATACCCTTTCTGAGGGGGGTTATCCCATCACCAAATCTTCTCCCTGCCGGAATGCCTTGTAACGGCCCTTGCTGAACCTGGTGCCGTTGAAAATTGCTGTTTTGCGCAGCACAACCTGCTGGTCTTCCGGCAATTGGATGAATTCGGCGCATGGCAGGGAACAACAATTGTGGAGTTTTTCCGCACACTCGTCGCATTGGATGAAGAGGAGGTGACAGGCATTGTTGGCACAATTTACATGGGTGTCGCAGGGCTGGCCACATTGGTGGCACCGGGCGACCACATCCTGGCTGATGCGCTCGCCCAGCCGTTCGTCGAAAACGAAATTTTTGCCGATGAACTTGTTTGGCAAACCCTGTTCCTCGCACTGCCGTGCATACTCGATGATGCCGCCGTCCACCATGAACACATTTTTAAATCCCCGGTGGAGGTAGTAGGCACTGGCCTTTTCGCAGCGGATACCGCCGGTGCAGTACATGACGATGTTCCGGTCTTTTTTGTCGGCCAGCATGTCTTCTACCAGCGGCAGTGCCTCCCGAAAGGTGACCACGTCGGGCCGGATGGCATTTTCAAAATACCCCACTTCGCTCTCGTAATGGTTGCGCATATCCACAACGATGGTAGCCGGGTCTTCGGTGATAGCATTGTATTCCCGGGCGTTGAGATGGCGGCCCCTTTTGGTCACGTCGAAAGATTGGTCGTCCAGCCCGTCGGCGACGATTTTGTCCCGCACTTTGATTTTCAGTTTAAAAAATGACTTGCCGTCATCGTCAATGGCGATATTGAGGCGGCAACCGTTGAGGAAAGGGATGGAATAGAGGCGTTTTTTGAATTCCTCAAAATTCGTTGTGGGCACAGATATCTGGCCGTTCACACCTTCGGCAGAGACATAAATTCGGCCGAAGACGCCTACTTCGTCGAGCAAGCGGTAGAACTCATTGCGGAACAACGCCGGATACTCGATGCGGGCGTACCTGTAAAACGACAGCGTAGTACGTTTTTCGGTACTTTCCAGCATCTGCAGTTTTAGCTCGTCGTTGTTGACTTTGTTGAAGAGTTTCATGTCAAAAAAAAGTTTGTTAACGGATGGGCAAGTTGCAGGCTTGCCGTTAAGTAACGATGAAAAATTAACTTCACCATTTTGATTTTGAAAACCCCAGCAATGGAAGGGTTTTTTTAAAAATAATCCCGATTTCGCATCGGGATTATTTTTCCTTCGATCCTAAAGATCGAAAAATAGGATGCGCTCCCTTAGGCTGGCTCAGTATTTTTTTAAAAACATATAGCGCTATCGAAAAGTCCTTTTCCTCGTGCCATAAAAAACGGGGGTCGCATTTCAAAAAAAGATAACCTAACATTGTCAGGGTTCCCTATCAGCATAAAAACCGCAGGCCCAACTACCCGTCACCTGTACTCACCACAAACCCAGCCACTTGTACCCAGGATGCTCAGCTTGTAGTTTTTCAAAATCTCCCGTTATTCCCAGCACAAAACCGCCGCCGCCTGCCCCGCAGACTTTCAGCTTGAACAGGCCCCCTTCCAGCCCTTCCTGCCACATCCTTAAAAAGGAGGGAGGAATCAGCCCCGGCAAATATTGGAACTGAAAGGCGCCAATGCGGTGGAAGGCCCCGAAAAGGCCCGCATCGTCGCCATGCAGGAAGGCTGCAATGGCGCTGTCCACCGCTGGGAGCAGTTCGCTTTTGCATAAACCTGCAAACGAAGAACTTTTCATTTGTTCAAAAAAATACTGGATGAGGGGGGTAGCCTGCCGTTCGATTCCGGTGTCCAGCAAAAACAAGACAGGTTTTTTGTCGGGCAAATCAACTGCCCTGGCCCCCGCAAGGCCCCCCAGCAACAAAGGTTTTTGCACTAAACAAATCAACGGATCGGTGCCGCTGCTGGTGCCGTGAAAAAAGCTTTCCATTTGTGCCAGCCCATCCCTGAGCTCCAGCAGGTTGTGGGGCGAAAAACCCATGCCGCCCTTCGACCATTCCCCCGCTACCGCCGCCACCAGCGCTCCGGAACTTCCCGCACCATACCCCGTGGGGATGTTGGAAGTAAAAACAAGCCCGTGGTGCAAGGCTTCCCCGAAGGCCGCCACATCCACCGGGCAAATCAGGTTGCCCTTTTCCTGTAACCGGTGCAGGTAGGCGGCAAAGGCTGGCAACTGTTGCTGTCGTTTTGCCAATGCTGCCTTGCCCAACCCCGGCAGGTATTCCCAGCGCCCCGAAAACATTGGCAAAGGGATAGCCAGTGCCTGGGAGCCAGCGTTCACCGTGTGCTCGCCGAACAGCAGGAGTTTTGCAGGATAGGCTTTCATGGGGCAAATGTAAAAAGCCAGCCACCAAAAGACTTTCCCATTTGGTACCTTTTGCCAAACTGCTTTTTACATTTGCCCTCACCTTATTAAAAAACTATGCAACGAAAGACCTACCGCCTCAAGGCTGGCAACATCAACAACCTCAAGCTGGTCGAGGAAGACCTGCCCGGCCCGGCCGGGAATGAAGCCACCGTAGAGGTAAAAGCCATCGGCCTTAACTTCGCCGATGTCTCCGTCATTTTGGGCCTTTACAGCGCCACGCCCAAGGGGGAGTTCACCCCCGGCCTGGAATACGCCGGGGTGGTATCGGCCGTGGGCCGGCAGGTAGGGCACCTGAAACCCGGCGACCGGGTGATGGGCATTTCCCGCTTTGGTGGTTATTCGACACACCTGAACATTGACGCCCGCTACCTGGTGCCTATCCCCGATGGCTGGACGATGGAGGAAGGCGCCGCCTACCTGGTGCAGGTGCTCACGGCCTACTATGCCCTGGTACCGCTGGGCAACCTTCGGCCAGGCATGACGGTGCTGGTCCACAGTGCCGCAGGGGGGGTAGGGATTTTGGCCAACCGCATCGCCAAAAAGCTGGGCGCGTTTACCATCGGCACGGTGGGCAGTTCCGCCAAATTGAGTTTATTGAAAGAAGAAGGCGTGGACGAACCAATCGTACGGGACGAAAATTTCTACAAAAACCTGGATAAAATATTGGAAAACAGGGAGTTGAACCTGATTATGGAAACGCAGGGCGGGAAAATGCTGATGGAACTCTTCAAAAGGTTGGCCCCTGAAGGGCGCAGCATCGTTTATAGCGCCGCCGATTTCATAACGCCCGGCAACCGGCCCAACTACCTTAAAATAATCTGGAAATACCTGCGCCGCCCATTGATAGACCCTATGAAACTGACGGACGGCAACCGGGGTATTTTAGGCTTCAACCTCATTTACCTCTATGAAAAGATTGAACTGATGCACCAATACCTGGAAGAGATAGGGAGACTAAACATTGGCAAGCCAAGGGTGGGGCACGTCATGGATTTTGACAACCTAACCGAGGCAGTACGGTTGCTGCAATCGGGCAAAACGACCGGAAAAGTCATCGTTAAAACTTGATAACCAATGAGCTATAAAACTATTTTTATTGACACGCCAACCGTGAAAACAAAAGCAACCTGGGGCATGTCCATCCAGGAAGCCAATGGCGACCAACTGTCGAGGGACGTGGATGCAGCCATCCTGGAAAAGGATCACGAGGGATTTGAACTGGTTCAGTCCATGCCTATCCAGTCGGCCATGGTCTATGCCAGTGCCTATCCATACAGCTATACTGCTGGCATCTTATTGATTTTCAAACAAAAAACCGCATGATCAACTTCCGCTGCAAGCCTTTCCACGAGCTGACTGCATCGCAACTTTATGCCATCATGGCCTTGCGCCAGGAAGTTTTCATTGTAGAGCAAAACTGTCCATACTTAGATGCCGATGGAAAAGACTTCAGGGGCTGGCATTTGATGGGCCACGACGATGATGGGAAGTTGGTGGCCTATGCCCGATTGTTGCCAAAAGGTGTTTCCTACGAACATTTCCCTTCCATTGGTAGAATTTTGACGGCTTCGGTGGCACGGCGGACTGGAGCCGGTAAAGCCCTTATGAAAAACGCGCTGGACTACATGGAGCAACTGTTCCCGGGAGAGAACATCAAGATTAGCGCGCAGACTTATCTGAGGTCGTTTTATGAAAGTTTTGGCTTCATCGTATCTGGCGAGGAATACCTGGAAGATGACATCCCGCACTATCCGATGGTGCGTTAAATAGTGGACGTTTGTGTGTTCGGGTGCCCAGGTATTTTGTGGGGCAAATAAGGGTTTACAATAAAATCATATAGCCCGATTTTAGGGAAACCCCCATTTCGTTTATCTTCGCCGCTTTCACCTGTTTTGAAAAGATTTGACCTTCTGCAGACTATTCAGGAGGCCTGATGAAAACACCAAATCGAAAAATTTCAACAATGAGCAACATTGATTTCAACAAAATCGAACAAGGGGTAAATGGCTACCTCGACGCAGCCCTGAAAGAGGAGAAAGTGGACCAGCAGAGCTACGAAATGGCCAAGAAGAACACCATGACCTTCTTGCGCCAATGGCTCACCGACGATAACTTCCTGCGGGTTTCCCCCCACGTCAGGGAGGGCATCCTTTCGGCGGTGGACGCCGGCCGGTGGGAAGACCTTGTAAACACCTTCCGCAAAAAAATGAGCTTTGGCACCGGCGGTATCCGGGGATTCATGGCCAACGACCGGGAGAGCATCGTGCGCATGGAAAAGGAGGGCCTCGACGCCCCCATCCTGAAAGGCCCCAACACCATCAACAATGTAGTGCTGCTGCTCACCAGTGCAGGCGTGGCCAAATTTGGCCGGGAAAAAGGTTTTGATAAAATCGTTATCGGCTACGACAGCCGGGTGCGCGGCGGCGACTTCGCCAAGGCCATCGCAGAAGAGTTCCTTGCCTATGGCTTTACGGTGTACCTGTTCGACGAGGCCTGCCCCTTCCCCGAAGTGACCTTTGCCATCCCTTATGTGAAGGCACAGATGGGCATCCTGCTGTCCGCCAGCCACAACGACTACCGCTACAACGGCTACAAGCTCTGCTGCGGCAACGGCTCTCAGTTCGACCCCGAAGAGCGCACCGACATGTACAACAACTACATCGTAAAGGTCACTTCCGATGACATTAAGACCACGCCCCTCGAAGCAGCCCCGAAGGGCAAAGTGATATGGCTGGGTGGTGCGGAGCGCTTGCCCGATGCCAATTACTACGGCCACGAGCAGTTGATGAACATCCACGACGCCTATGGCAACCAGGTCAAAGAATTTCTTTTGCAGGATACGACGAACAAGAAAGACCTCAGCCTCGCCTATTGTGCCTACCATGGTGCGGGCAGGAAACTGGTGCCGAAACTGTTGAAAGACATCGGCTTTGAAAACGTCAACATCATCCACGAGAACGGGCTGTACGACCTCAATGGCCTTTTCCCCAGCTTCAACAGTGACCCAGGCATGGAGCAGCAGCCCGACCCCGGCGACCGCCGTGCCGCCAAAGTGGCCGTGGATGCCTTCATCAAAGAATATGGCAAGGCAAAATGGGACAGCACCGATGTACTCATCGGCACCGACCCCGATGCAGACCGCTGCGCCCTCACCGTGAAAGTGCCCGAAAAACAGCGGGCCATCTACGGCGGCGACTACGCCCTGCTCCCTGCCGACGAGGCCTGGGCCGTGCTGCTGTGGTACCGCCTCCAATTGGACAATAGCATTGAAAAAGACAAGGCTTTCATTGTGCTTTCGCATACAACCACCGATGCGCTGACGCTGTTGGCGAAAAAACATGGCGTTGGCGTCATCAAGACCTGGGTGGGTTTTGCTGCCCTCAGCGCTGCTGTGCGGGATAGCTGGAACGGCGAACTCGTGGAAGGGCTTGTAGAGGGTAAAAACAACCCCAACCAGCCGCTCACCGATATGGTGGTGATGGAGACCAGTGGCATGGGCAAAGGCCGCAGCTACAACCTCGGCGCTTTTGAACAGAGCAATGGCTACGCCTTGCTGGGCTACCCGCCGAAGGACTTGTTTTCTTTGGGCGAAAAGGGCCATGTAAGGGACAAGGACGGCACTTTCGCTGCTATCTTGTTGGCTGAAATTGCGCAATGGGCCAAAGACAACAATACGACCGTCTTTGAACTGATTGACAACATTTACCTGGACAAGGAAATCGGCTTGTTTTACAACCACTACGAGCCTGATCCAATTGACGGCGAATACCCTGGCATTGAGGGCGACCGCTTGAAAAAGGCCATTTTGCGCCGTGCTTTGGGCTACTATCAGATTGCCTTGGCCGGGGGCTTTTCCATTGGTGGGCAGCCCGTAACCAGTGTCGCCATTTACCGCACCGGCAAGTACGACCACGTTTATCCACCAACGCCGGACTGGATCTTCCCGGACGAGGGCATCCGCTTCTATTTTGGCAGTGAGTACAACCACCTCACGGTGCGGCCTTCCGGCACTGGCAACGCCCTGCGCCTCCACATCCAGATGCACACTTTCGACGTGGACAAAGGCAACATCACAGAACAAAAAGCAGAACTTCGCAACCGGGCACAGGCCATCGCCGACGATATTCGGACGTTGCTGGGTGCGCCCCGGAGCAGCGACTTTTAGAAATATTTTGAACCCGTATTTGAAAGAGTTGCCCTTGCTAACAAAATCCTGGCAGGGGCATCTCTTTTCTTAGCCCCACAGGATGAAAAACTTGTCCACCTCCTTACTCCCCCTGATTAATTTCCCTGATTTTTGATAAATCTTTTAAAAATGCCGAGTTGTGGCTACATTCGCGCTCTCTTTGACAAGGTGTTTCCGCAAGGCCATGAAAATGGTACTCTTTTATTACCTGAACTGCTCACCATTTTTTATGCTTGGATTTTGGAGGCATAGTTTTAGTTATCTAAAATTACTTTCATCCTATTCAGGCAGTAGTTTTTTGAATAATACAACCGATCCGTTCTTGATTACGAATAGTGGATTAGTATTTTCCAAAGCTTTCATGTTTCTGAAAAATACCTTTATTCGCTTTAAAAAAAGGCCCGTTTTGCAGGCCATATCCTCTCCAAACACTCTTTCCAAACCGATTTAAGATGGTAATTTTATAGTTACCCTTTCACTCATTCTTTTGAAAAAAGTCTTAAACTAAGAAGGCAGCCCCTTTTTATTCCGAATGCTGCCATCAAAACTGACAGTTATCAAGTGCCAATTTTGAAGGGCACTTCAAATTATAATCCAACAAGTAAAATGATGGGAATAACAAGTTTTTCTCATGAACAGGGAAAATTACTGATCCTTCCATGCAGGCGTCTGGCCTTTTTATTGTTTTTTCTTACCAACTGCCTGGTCGTTAGTGCATCCTTGCCGAACGAATCAACACCTTTAGTCATCGTTGTGAGCAGCAATACACCAGTCTGCGAGGGCGAATGGGCGCAGCTTAGCGCCGTACCCACCAATGGGACGGCCCCGTACAGCTATGCCTGGTCTGGCCCTGGGGGTTTTACATCTGGCAACGCCAACCCTGGTTTTCCAGCAATACTATCGTCTTCGGGCAATTATTCTGTAACGGTGACGGACGTCAACGGTTGTACAGGGATGAACAGCCATTTCTTCTCGGTGAGTGCCGAACCAAGCTGTTCGATTGGTGGCCAGCCGCGCGTGTGCACCGAATCTACCGGCAATACCTACATGGGGCCTGGTGGTGTCAGCAGCTATACCTGGACAGTGGGAGGAAACGGTACCATTGCAGGGCCGTCAAACACCCAAAATGTGAGCGTGACTGCGTTGGGCGCCGGGAATTACACCCTGACATTGACAGTGTCGAATGTAGCAGGCTGTACGAACACCTGTTCCCGCACAGTGGTGGTGGATCCCCTGCCGCCCTGCCTTGTATTGGGGCCAGACGATGTTTGTGTAAGCTCCAGCGGCCACGCCTACACAGGCCCGGCGGGAATGTCGTTCTATTCGTGGAGCATCTCAGGGAACGGTTCCATAGCGGGGGCAGCGAACGGTCAAACGGTACTGGTCAACGCCAGCGGTTCGGCTGGCAGCTATACGCTGACGCTGTTGGTTGCGGACGGGAACAACTGTTCGTCAAGCTGTACAAAAACGACTACGGTAAGCGCCCTGCCAGTTTGCTCGGTAACAGGCCCTATGGTGGTCTGCGCCGGATCCAAAGGGAACAGCCACTTAGGACCCGTGGGGAGTGTTTTTTATGCATGGACCATCAGTGGGAACGGAATCATCAGTGGCGGCACCCAGCAACAGGAAGTGCTGGTGGACGCATACAACCCCGGGAGTTATATGCTGACAGTAACGGCAACGGACGTATCGGGTTGTTCCTCAAGTTGCTCGCAGATGGTGACGATTGTCGCCAACCCCACCGCAACCGCTGGATCGGATCAGGATATTTGTGAACTTCAAAACGTACAAATAGGCAGTTCGCCCCAGGGAGGAAATACTTATTCATGGTCGCCCTCGACCGGTTTGAGCAGCACAGTGGTGGCAAACCCTTTTGCCAATCCACTGACCACCACTAACTATACGGTAACTGTGACAAATGCCGATGGCTGCTCGGCGACAGACAACGTGATAGTGACGGTAAAGCCGGTGCCGGTAGTCCCATCACTGCCGAATGTAGGCCCGCTTTGCCCCAATACGGGGCAGTCAGTACCGCCTGTAGTGCTGACATCGTTGCCGCCCTCGGCTGGTACCGTGTTCAACTGGTCAGTTACCTCGGATGGTTCGGATATTATCAACAATGCAACGCAATCAGGCTCTGTTTTGGGTTTAAACCCTATCATCTCCGGCATGTTGCTGACAGGGAACGAAGGCACTGCCACGGTGACAGTGACGGCCAGCCTCAATGGCTGTACCGGGGCATCAACAAGCTACAACATCACGGTTCAGGATAACAACGGACTTCATTTTTCCAATTGCCCTGCTTCGACGATAACGCGCCCAAACACCCAGGGGCAGTGCAGTGCCATCGTGACCTGGGCAGCACCTGTTGCACTGGACGACTGCAGTACGGGAGCCGGCATTGTGGTGACACAGACGAGCAACCCAGGGGGATACGGGCCTGGAAGTTCTTATCCGGTAGGTACGAATGTCACGATCATCTACGATGCGAACGATGGTAACGGGAATACGGCACAATGCAGCTTCCAGGTACAGGTCAGCGATGTGGAACCACCGGTCATTACCTGTCCGGCAGACGTGACGGTGAACGCCAATGCCGGCAGTTGCTCCTGGCTTTCCAACAGCCTTGATCCAACCATTTCCGACAATTGCAACAACTTAAACCTTTCATTCATTGTCAGTGGAGCCACCTCACTGGTTTCTCCCGCTACGGGCCTTAATTATGCCAACGGCCTCAATCTGGCCGTGGGTGACAATACGGTGTGCTACCTGGTCAAGGAGAGCACCGATCCCGGCAACAATGGCCTGCTTTCAGCCTCCTGCTGCATGCACGTGACAGTTCAAAACCCTGTGACGGCAGGTGCCGTGCTCCTGCGTTCATGTTCCACCTACCCGGGTGGCAATACAGGGACATTCGATCTTACCACACTCAGTACTGCCGTCGCCAATGCCCAGCCCGGTGTCTCTGTGACCTATCACGAGACCCTTGCCGCTGCACAAGCGGGAACAAACGTCATTTCGGGGGCCAATGTCTATACTACAACCAGCCGGATAGTTTATGCCCGCGTCACTAACACCACTGGTTGCCATGCAGAGTCTGTCGTACAGCTCGTAGTGGTAAATGGGCCTCAGCTCCTGTCAACAGTGACCGACGAGAGCTGTGCTGGTTTGAATGACGGCAGGGTAGATTTGACTACCATCGGCGGGGACGTGCCTTATTTATATGACTGGTTGGATCTTGGCGGCAACAACAACCCCTCGAATCGCATTGGACTGCCACCGGGCAACTACAATGTGACCGTGACCGATGCCAACGGCTGCATGGCTACGGCCACGGCCAATGTAGGCTCTCATACGAACCCGACTGTCTCCACCTCCCACAACGGGCCACTTTGTGAAGGTGGGCTGGCCCAAATGAGCGCTGTGCCTACAAATGGCACGGCCCCTTACAGCTACCAGTGGTCAGGCCCTGCGGGATTCTCTTCTGGCAACGCCAACCCGTCTTTCCCTGCGACGGTAGCCTTATCGGGAACCTACACCGTAACGGTAACAGATGGCAATGGATGTACGGGAACGAACAGCCATTCTTTTCAGGTAAATGCCAATCCTCCCTGCTCCATAGCCGGTCAGGGCCGTGTTTGCGCCGGTTCTGCCAGCAATCCTTACAGCGCACCTGGAGGGGGCAGCAGCTACAGTTGGATAGTGGCCGGGAATGGCGCCATCGCAGGCCCTGCGAACGGGCCAACGGTGAACGTGACGGCACTGGGGCCTGGTAATTTTACCCTGACATTGACCGTGACGAGTTCGGCTGGTTGTACGAGTACCTGTTCACGCACAATAATAGTAGATCCTTTGCCCGTATGCCTGATTTCAGGTGCGGACGAGGTCTGTGCCGGCTCGCCGGGCCATATCTATTCGGCTCCTCCGGGCATGTCGGTATATTCCTGGAGCATATCGGGCAACGGCTCAATCGCCGGGGCTACGAACGGACAGAATTTGGTGGTGAACGCCAGTGGTTCTGCCGGCAGCTATACGTTGACGCTGGTGTTGGTGGACGGGAACAACTGTTCGTCTAGCTGTACCAAGGTGGTCACGGTAGGTGCCCTGCCAGCTTGTACGGTGACGGGGCCAATGGTAGTGTGCGCTGGTTCGAAGGGCAATAGCTATTTAGGCCCCCTGGGAAGCGTTTTTTATACATGGTCAATCAGCGGAAACGGGTTGATAAGCGGGGGCAGCCAGCAGCAGGAAGTGCTGGTGGATGCCTACACGCCCGGCAGTTATACACTGACTGTAACGGCCACGGACGCCGACGGCTGCACCAGCAGTTGCTCCCAGTTGGTAACGGTCGTAGCAAACCCGGTTGCGAATGCCGGCCCGGATCAATCAATATGTGAGTTTGATAACATACAGATTGGCAGTTCGCCACAGGGTGGGACTCTCTATTCATGGACGCCCGCCACAGGGCTGAGCAGTTCGACAGTAGCAAATCCTTTCGCCGATCCGCTGGTCACCACGACCTACACGGTAACAGCCACGAATGCCAATGGATGCACGGCCACGGACGTTGTAACAGTGACGGTGAAGCCGGTGCCGGTTGTCCCTGCGCTTCCGAACATAGGCCCACTATGCCCCAATTCAGGAAATTCTGTTCCGGCAGTCATACTGACCTCCATTCCGCCTGCTGCCGGCACTGTCTTTAACTGGTCGGTGACCTCCGACGGCTCGGACATCATCAACAACGGGACGCAGTCTGGCTCAGTGCTGGGATCAAACCCACTCATTACGGGTATGTTGCTGACGGGCAACGAGGGAACGGCCACCGTGACGGTAACGGCCACGCTGAATGGATGTACAAGCGCTCCAAAATCCTATACAATTACAGCACAGGACAATAACGGGTTACATTTTGTAAACTGTCCGGTTGCAACGATAGCACGCCCGAATACCCTTGGACAGTGCAACGCCATCGTAACATGGACTGCACCCCTGGCGCTGGACGACTGCAGTACCAATGGCGGTATCATAGTGGCACAGACGAGCAGCCCCGGAGGCTACGGCCCCGGGAGTTCCTACCCAGTGGGGCAACTAGTTACCATCACCTACACTGCGGATGACGGGAACGGGAACACAGCAACGTGCGCCTTCCAGGTTCGGGTGGACGACATCGAGCCGCCAGTCATTTCGTGCCCGGCAGACGTGACGGTAAATGCGAACACGGCTGGTTGCACCTGGCTGTCAAATAGCATGACCCCGACGATATCGGATAACTGTGGAAACTTAGACCTCACTTATATGGTGAGCGGAGCAACTTCGCTGTCATCCGCTCCCACGGGGATCAACTATGCCCAAGGGTTCCCCATGAACATTGGTGCCAACCAGATTTGCTATACCCTGAAAGAAAGCACAGACCCCGGCGGTAACGGTGTGCTGTCGGCGACCTGCTGCGTACATGTAACGGTGCGCAATCCGGTGTCGGCTGGCGGGGCTGTCGTAAAGGCTTGCCCGGCGACTCCCGGTGGCGGCACGGGCACCTTCAACCTCACGGCTGCCGACCCAACCGTGGTTGGCGGACAGGGCAGCGTGGCCGTACTCTATTTTGAGACGGTGGCGGCTGCACAGGCAGGTTCACCTGCGATTGGGACACCCTTGGCCTATACTTCGGAGAGCAAGACCATTTATGCCAGGGTTACACATGCGATCTCGGGCTGCTATGCCACCTCTGCTATACAGTTGGTAGTAACCGCCTCACCGCAGCCTCTGGCCTGGCCCACGGACGAAAGCTGTGCAGGGGCAAACGATGGAGCGGTGGCGCTGACGGTCATTGGTGGTGATGCGCCCTTCAGCTACGACTGGGCAGACATCGCAGGGTCAGCCAACCCAGCCAACAGAACAGGCCTGGCCCCCGGAACCTACACAGTAACGGTGACAGATGCAAACGGCTGCACTGGATCGGCCACGGCCACGGTAGGCTCCCACCCCAACCCAACGGTGACGGCCAGCAACAACGGGCCTTTATGTGCGGGTAATTGGGCACAGTTAAGCGCAGTACCCTCCAACGGCAGCGCTCCCTACGGCTATGCCTGGTCTGGCCCCGGAGGTTTTACTTCTGGCAATGCCAATCCAGGCTTTCAAGCGACTGTAGCCTCGTCGGGCACTTACACGGTGACCGTGACGGACGTGAACGGCTGTACAGGCACCAACACTACTGTCCTTACGGTCAATGCAAATCCATCCGTCAATAATGTGGTCTTGATGGTTTGTCCAACAACACCGGGGGGGGATTATGGCCAATTTAATTTAACCCATGCGCAAAATCCGGCAGCAGCTTCCAATAGCAGTGGCCTGAGCGTTGACCCGGCAGGCAGCAACACCGTTACCTATCATATCAGCCAGTTGGATGCCCAAAATGATATCAATGGTTTTTCCGGCATCAATAATTATTTAACCCAAACGAGTATCGTATTTGCCAGGGTGGAGCATCCTTCGACAGGTTGTTATTCGGTGGCAAGCGTTTCATTAATTGTAAAGGACAGCCCTGCTGCCTCAGCTTCGAGCAACAGCCCCGTTTGTGTCGGGGAACAGCTTGAACTGTACGGCTCACCTGCTGGCATGAACTATAGTTGGTCGGGGCCGGGCGGTTTTTCTTCCAATAGCCAGTCTCCCGTTGTTTCAGCCAATGCAACTACCGGCATGAGCGGCATATATTTTCTGACGGTGACCGATCCGGTTACCGGCTGCACCAATCAGGCCACGGTCAATGTGGTAGTCCATCCAAATCCGGTGGCGAACGCAGGGCCTGATGTGGCCATTTGTCTTGGATCGAGTATCCAGATAGGAGGCACGCCTACTGGCGCAGGTGGCTTGGCAGGTTATTTTTATGCCTGGAGCCCTGCTGCCGGCTTGAGCAATACGGATATTGGAAATCCTATTGCCAGCCCGGCCGTCACAACCGTCTATACTGTCACGGTGACCGATTTGAACGGCTGTACCGGCACCGACCAGGTTACAGTGACCGTGAATCCAAACCCTGTTGCAAATGCCGGCCAGGATATGACCATTTGTGAAGGTCAAAGTGCAGTGATTGGTGGCGCACCTACTGCCAGTGGCGGCTCGCCGGGCTACACTTATAGCTGGACCCCAGCCTCAGGCCTGAACAATTCGGGCGTAGCCAACCCGGTAGCCAGCCCGGTAGCGACGACGAATTATACCGTCCTGGTGACGGATGCATTGGGCTGCACCGCCACGGATGTGATGACCGTTACGGTCAATAAAGTGCCGATAGTAACAGCCGTTCCTGATGTGGGGCCATTGTGTCCCAACGCTGGCTCCCTGGTGCCAGCAATCGTTTTGGCATCTTTCCCACCTGCGGCCAATACGAGCTTTAACTGGGTTGTCAGCAGCGATGTGAATGATGTCATCAGCAATGCTACCAGTACGGGCACTGCCACCGGGGCCAACCCGATCATCAATTCTATTGCATTGACCGGAAATGAAGGGATAGCTACCGTGAGCGTAATAGCGACTTTAAATAGTTGTACAAGTGCACCCATCACCTTTAACATAATTGTGGAGGATAGCAATGGATTACATTTTACCAACTGCCCGACATCGCCCATCCTTCGTGCCAATGACCCGGGCGTTTGCAGCGCCATCATTAATTGGGTAGCACCGTCTGCAATAGATGATTGCAGCGGGAGCAACAATATTGTGGTTGCCCAGGCCAGCAACCCTGAAAAATCACCTGGTGTTGCTTATGGGCCAAATGACGCATTCCCGGTAGGCGTCACAGTTGCCATCATTTACACAGCGAACGACGGCAATGGGAACACAACGACCTGTTCTTTTTCAGTAAAGGCAAGCGATGAAGAAGCCCCTGTAATAAATTGCCCTGCCGACCTCACTATGGCCGCCAATGCAGGAAATTGCAGTTGGTTGTCTGCCGGCCTTACGCCGGTGGTTTCGGATAACTGCAATACTTATGATGTAAGCTATACGGTCAGCGGCACGACCCTGGCCGCTTCGCCATTGACCGGTCTGAACTATGCAAATGCGATCAATTTCAACATTGGCACCAGTAAAGTATGTTATACCGTAAAAGAAAACACCGACCCGGACGGCAATGGAAAGCTATCTACCACTTGTTGTTTTGACGTGACGGTTGAAAACCCGGTAACGGCGGCTGGTGCGATGCTGGCGGTTTGTTCCAATAACCCTGTCGGCAACACCGGTACTTTTGATTTGACACAAGCTACTCCAATGGTGCAGGGTGGGCAATCCGGCGTAAACGTTACCTACCACGAGACCTACCTGGCTGCCGAAAACGGTACATTGGCCATTGCGAACCCTTCCAGTTACCCTTCTATTTCAAGGACCGTCTTTGCCAGGGTGACCAATGCCAACGGATGCTACAACATTGCATCGGTGCAGTTGGCCGTGAACCAAAGCCCACAGCTCATTTATTCCGTGACCCAACTGAGTTGCGCAGGAGCAGGAAATGGGGCCATTGACCTGACGGTGATTGGCGGCGACGCACCTTATTTATACGACTGGGACAACGACGGAACAGGGGACAATAACGACCCGCAGGATTTGAACAACCTGAACGCAGGGACATATAGCGTTACCGTGACAGACGCAAACGGTTGCACCGGTACCGCAACTATTGTCATTGGCAGCCCGGCCGGTCTGGTGGCCAGCCACACCAAAACTGACGTCACCTGTTATGGCGGCGGCAATGGGGCCATCAATTTGACAGTCAGCGGGGGCAGCATACCTTACCTGTTCGACTGGAGCAATGGCGCCCAGGATGTGGAAGATCCCAATGGACTGAGTGCAGGAAGCTACCAGGTAACTGTGACCGATGCCAAGGGCTGTACGCTGGTGTATGGGCCAGTGACGATTGGCCAGCCAAATGCTTTCAGCATTACATTTACAAACGTGGTCAATGCCAGTTGCAACGGTGGTCATGATGGCACCGCCACGGCAAATGTCACCGGCGGCACTACGCCTTACCTCATTGTTTGGAGCAATGGACAGGCGAACAACAACATCACCCAGCTAACAGCGACAGGGCTGGGCGCCGGCGGTTATTCCGTCACGGTAACGGATGCGAATGGCTGCCAGGCATTTGCCAGCCTGAACATTACTGAACCGACACAACTCAATGCAGTCATTTCAAACCTGACCAATGTCGGTTGCCAGGGGGCCAATTCAGGGAACGCCAGTGTGCTGGCTTCGGGCGGCACCCCGCCTTATGTCTATGACTGGAGCAACGACGGAACGGGCGACTTCAACGATCTGCCTACCGTTACCGGCTTGTCGGTCGGCACCTATACGGTCACGGTACGCGACGCCAAAGGTTGCGAAACGGTACGGAGCGTCACCATTGACGAGCCTACTGCTTTGTTGGGCAATATCATCCAACTTGGACATGAAACCTGTTCGGGCAGCCATGACGGCACAGCCACCGTCAGCGTGACGGGCGGCACCACGCCTTATACCTACGACTGGAGCAACGATGGCCCCGACAATCCCGACAACGATTTGCCGACGGCCAGCGGACTGGCACCCGGCACTTACACCGTGACCGTGACCGACGCCAAAGGCTGTACGATTACTGCCATCGCCACCATTCTTCCAGGGCAGACACTGATTGCCAACGCACTTGCCAACATTGGCCCATTATGCCCCGGCGAACTGGTGCCCGCCATCGCTTTGAACGCCGTGCCGGTGGATGGCAATACGGTCTTCACCTGGGGCGGCGGCGCTGCTGTTGGCCTGGCCGATGGCACTGCCACGGGGATCAATCCTTTTATCCCAAGTTTTGCAGCCTCTAATTTGACGGGCAGCGCAACGGTTTCGGTGGTAGCTACCCGCAATGGCTGTGTGAGTGCGCCGGTCACTTTTACCATTACCATTGAGGATGACGAAGACCCTGTTTTCATCACCTGCCCCGGCGCTATTGTGGTAGCTACGGCGCCTGACCAATGCGGTGCCAATGTCAACTTTACGCTGCCAACGGCTTATGATAATTGTGGGACTGCAACGGTGGCGCAGACAGATTTGACAGGTTTGACATCGGGAAGTTTCTTCCCAACAGGCCCAACGGACCTGGTCTTCCGGGCAACTGATGGCACCGGAAACACCGCCATCTGCAACGTCACGGTGACGGTTTTGGAAACACAAAAACCAAATGCGGTTTGTAAAAATATCAACGTGGCGTTGGACAATAACGGCCTTGCAACGATAGTGCCTTCGGCTATTGATGGCGGAAGCACGGACAACTGTACCGCACTGGCCAACCTTGCCCTGAGTATTTCAAACAATGCCTTTAACTGCGGCAATGTAGGCCCCAATCAGGTAGTTTTGACAGTGGCGGATCAGGCTGGAAATACGGCTACCTGCCAATCTACGGTGACGGTGCAGGATTTGCTGGCACCTGCTTTTACCTGCCCCACCAGCCCCGTGAACATTCCTGGCTGCGACGGCCTGGTGCCAAACCTGATTGCCGGCATTACCAATGCCGCCGACAACTGTAGCCCGGTGGTGCTCAGCCAGACGCCGCTGCCAGGCGTGTCTATTGGCAATACGAGCGGCAATAGCGTAAATGTCGTTATAACTGCTGCAGATCCGTCCGGCAACACCACTACCTGTACGGTTGCCGTGGTAATTGTGGACAACATTGCCCCACATTTTGTGAACTGCCCGGACACTATTAAAGTGGCAAACGACCCTGATCAGTGCTCGGCCATCGTCAACTGGCCGGCTCCTGTTGCGATGGACAATTGTTCCCCGCTGTCCGTGATGCAAACGGGCGGGCCGACCTCCGGCTCTACCTTGCCCGTGGGGCCGCCAGCAACAGTGACTTATCAGGCAACGGATGGCAACGGCAACAACATTACCTGTGCTTTCCAGGTGCAGGTGCTGGACAAACAAAAACCCGTGTTTGCCACGACGATGCCGCTGGATGAAACCGTGCAGTGCAATGCCATTCCGGCCCCCTTCGTCTTTGTGCCCTCCCTGCATGCCTCCGACAATTGTACAGCGCCCGGCAGCATCCAATTCACTTTTGTGGAAACCAGCAGCCAGAATGCCGACCCGTTTGCCTGCAACCATTACAACTACATCCTGCAGCGTACCTGGAAGATTACGGACCAGGCGGGCAATTTCAGGACGTACACCCAAAACATCTATGTAAAAGACGATACGGCCCCCACCTTTACGACCCCCGTTGACATTACCATTGATTGCGATGACAGCATATTGAGCATGGTGACAACTGCGCAGGACAACTGCGCCCCGTTCCAGGTGCTGGCCATTACTTTTACCGACCAGAGCACACAGCTGCCCAGCACGGCCAACTGCGGCCATTACAATTACACCGTCACCCGCACCTGGACGGTCGCTGACCCTTGCGGCAACAGCAGTTCCGCCCAGCAAATTATTATGGTAAAAGACAACACGCCGCCGGTGGTTACCTGCAACGACCTGACCGTTGAATTGGGTGCAACAGGCCTGGCCATTATCAGTGCGAATTCCATCAATGCAGGCACGACCGACAATTGCGCCCCAGTTGCTAACCTGACACTGTCCATTGACAAAGCCCTGTTCAATTGTGATGATTTAGGTGCAAACCAGGTGGTGCTGCAAGCGAAGGATCCATGCGGCAATACCTCGACCTGCAACGCAACCGTGACGGTTCAGGATAACTCGGCCCCATCGTTGACCTGCCCGGCCAATATTTTTGTAAACCTCGGCCCGGGAGCCTGCGAGTCGATTGTGTATTTTTCACCTTCGTTCTCCGACAATTGTGATGTGGATTTGGTAGCAACACCCGCCAGTGGCGAATCCTTCCCCATTGGCATCAACACCGTTAACGTCACAGCTACCGATGGTGCAGGCAACCAGGTAGCCTGTTCCTTCAATGTCAACGTGATCGAATTTGTGCCCACCGTTAGCGGGATTACCTGCAACGAACTGGTGCAGGTATCACTGGATGCAAGTTGCGAAGCAGAAATAACCGCCGATATGATCCTGGAAGGCAGCAACTATGGCTGCTACGGGGATTTTACAGTGACCATTCTCAATAGTTTGGGCGCACCCATACCTACCAGCCCGGTGGTCAACAGCAATTATATCGGTAAAACGCTCACGGTGAAAGTCTTTAACCCGGACAACGGCCTTTACTGCTGGGGTGAAATATACGTGGAGGATAAGCTGGCCCCGGAAATTGCCTGCCCGGCCGACCTGACGCTTAACTGTAACGTCTCCTCCGATCCGCCGGGGGCAACCGGTATTCCAACGCTGTTGAGTTGTGAAACCCAGGTGACCATGGATCACCTCGATGTGTTCCATGATTTTGGCTGTGCCGATCCCGTGCTACAGATTGAACGCACCTGGACGTTCACGGACTCTTCCGGCAATGCTTCTTCCTGCACACAATTGATTTCCTACCGCAAGCCTAACCTCAGCGAAGTGGTTTTCCCTGTTGATTTGGACGCAGTGACTGGCAATGCGCTCAGTTGCACGGCAGTGCAGAATAATCCAAACCTGCCCAAACCAGAATTTGCGGGCGGAAGGCCCAGGCTCAATGGTATTCCCATTACCCCCGGCGGGGTCTGCAATTTCGCCATCGGTTATGCCGACTTGATACTCGACGTGTGCGCAGGCGGTTCGAGCTATGAGATATTGCGCACCTGGACGGTGAGGGATTTGTGCCTGCCGCTCCAGCCTGGCGTGAATCCCATCCAGCATTTACAGTCCATCCATGTACTGGATATGACCGGGCCGACCATCAATTGCCCGCCAACGGCCAGCATCAGCACCAGCGGGGTGGATTGCCAGGGCCAATATATCCTGCCAACAGTAAGTATTCAGGACAACTGCTCCGGGGTGCAATCCGTCACCGTGAGTGGGCCTTTAGGGGAAATTGCGGGGAATGTGGTGCCCAATCTGCCGGTCGGCATTCATCCCATTACTTATGTGGCATTTGATAACTGCGGCAATTTCACCACCTGTACCACCCAGTTGACCGTGGCTGATGCCACCAAACCAGTGGTTGTTTGTGATGAAATTACCGATGTGAACCTTTCCGTGGATGGCATAGCCACTGTATATGCTGCCACTTTTGACGACGGCAGCTACGACGGCTGCTGCCTCGACCACTTCCTTGTCCGGAAGATGGTCAATCCTTGTAACCCAGCGGATACTTTGTTTAAACCTGCCGTTACTTTCTGCTGCGAGGATATTGCCATCAACCCGGTCATGGTCGTATTCCGTGCAGTGGATTGCTACGGCAACTACAACGACTGTATGGTGCAGGTGAACGTAAACGACAAGTCAGCCCCCATCCGGACTTTCTGTCCGCCCGACAAGCGCATCACCTGCGACTGGTACGCCGACAACCTCGAAACCCAACTGCAGGGCATGACCGGTGCCCAGCAGTGCCAATACCTGATAGATAAAGGCTTTGGCGAGGCTACTTTCGAGGACAACTGCCCCTTTACTGTCAACTGCAATACGACCATCAACCTCGACCAATGCCTGGAAGGCGTGATTACACGTACCTTCTCTGCGGTGGACGCCTCCGGCAACGCAGCTTCCCAGAACTGCACGACCCGTATTTTTGTGGATCATGTTTCCGACTGGGTGGTTGAATTCCCTGCGGACATAACGGTGAACTGCGGCACGAGTGCGCCTGATTTCGGCGAGCCGGAAATCTTCTTCGAGACCTGCGAACTCGTGGCCATCTCTTATGAAGACGAACTGTTCAACGTGGTACAGGGCGCATGCTACAAAATCCTCCGCACCTGGAAGATCATCAACTGGTGCGTGGTGGGCAACAACATAGACGAGGAAGTGGTGGAGCAGCCCGAAAACCAATTGGGCCTTGCATTCCCGCTTTGCGACCTCGATGGCGACGGCGACTGCGATGCCCGCACTTTCCGGGATAGCTGGAATTCAACGGCGAAACCTGGTGCAGCCCAAGCCACCCAAACCACCAACCCCGACAGCGATCTGGACAGCGACCCATGGGATGGCTATATCACTTACCAACAGACAATTAAAGTGATTGACAACGTGGATCCGGTATTCGTTGATTGCAGCATTGACACGGTGTGCATAGAGGACAATGGTTGTTCCATTAACTTGCAACTGCCCATTCCGGTCATTGACGAATGCAGTTACCGGGTGACGATTGCTGCCCAAATCAAGTTCGGTGGGGTGTATCAAAATGCCGGTACCGTGGTGCTCGAAAACGGCACAACGACCGACGTTTTCATGGCCTTCCCGAATGTGGGGCCTGGCACGTATGATGTGCGGTACGTTGCTATGGACAATTGCAACAACCAGACGGACTGTGAAACGACCGTCACAGTAAAAGACTGCAAGAACCCAACGCCCTACTGCAAAGACGGCCTGATACTGGAGATGATGCAGACGGGCATGGTACAGACCTGGGCGTCCGACTTCGACGCAGGTAGCTTCGACAATTGTCCCGGCGGCCTGCATTTCTCCTTCAGCCCCTCCCTGGCTGACTCCGGGCTTGTTTATACCTGCGACAGCCTTGGCCTGCACACCGTCAATATCTATGTGACCGATGCGCAAGGAAACCAGGATTTCTGCGTGACACAAGTAGAGGTGCAGGCGAATCAGGGCCAATGTTTTGATGATACCCTGCACGTACACTTCGGAGGGCATATCAAGACGGAACAAAACGAGGGTGTGGCCAATGTCGAAGTCCAGTTGAACGGTGATATGCAGAACTCGATGATGACGGACAACAGTGGCCTGTTCAACTTCTCCGTGCCGATGGGCGGCGACTATTCCATCACCCCGGTCAAGGATGACAACCCGCTCAACGGTGTGACTACGTTCGACCTCGTGTTGATCTCCAAACACATCCTGGGCATTCAGGCACTGAACTCGCCCTATAAGCTCATTGCTGCCGACGCCAATAAATCCGGCACGGTGACGACCTTCGACCTGGTGACTATCCGCAAGGTGATCCTCTTCATTGATACGGAGTTCCTGAACAACACCTCCTGGCGCTTTGTGGACAAGGACTTTGTGTTCCCGAACCCGCTGAACCCCTGGCTGACGGTGTTCCCCGAAATCATCAACGTCAACAATATCACTGCCGACGAACTGTCCGCCGACTTTGTAGCGGTGAAGATCGGCGACGTGAACTCCAGCGCTGTTCCCAACTTTGCCGCCGGTAGCGATGACCGCAGCAAAACTGGCAAACTTGTTTTCACGGTAGATGATGTTCAACTGACTGCCGACCAGGAATACACGGTAGCCTTCAAGGCAAGCGACTTTAAGGTGCTTGGCTACCAGTTCACCCTCAACTTTGACAGCAAGGCACTTGCGTTGAATGATGTTGTGCCAGGCATCGCCAATATTGAAAACTTTGGGTTGACAATGGTTGACAAGGGAGCCATCACTTCCAGTTGGAACGATGACAATGCCACTGTGGCCAATGGCGAACCGGTGTTCAGCCTTGTCTTTAAAGCAATGGCCAACGTGAGGCTGAGCGAAGTGCTGAGCGTGAACAGCCGCTACACCAAAGCGGAGGCCTACAAGCCCAACGGCGACCTGCTCGACGTGGAACTGGTGTTCAACGGCGCTGCCGCAGCCCGCCACTTCGAGTTGTATCAGAACATGCCGAACCCGTTCAGCAACTATACGGTGATTGGTTTCAACCTGCCGGAAGCTGCTACTGCCA
The DNA here is from genome assembly GCA_020636005.1 of Lewinellaceae bacterium. Taxonomy (GTDB): domain Bacteria; phylum Bacteroidota; class Bacteroidia; order Chitinophagales; family Saprospiraceae; genus UBA6168. Next base: position 1,282,399 of record JACJYR010000001.1, on the reverse strand, counting down.
CGCTGACCGTGACGGACGTGTCCGGCAAAGTGGTTAAATCTGTGAAACAGGAAATTGCGAAGGGCTTCAACGAAATCAGGCTGGAGCGCCGTGAACTGCCTGCTACGGGCATCCTCTATTACCAACTCGATACGCCGACCGACTCGGCCACCAAAATGATGTTACTGATGGACTGATACAAAGATGCAATTTGTAATCCTTTGATAACACGCAAGACCTCTCTCCGATTTTTCGGGGAGGGGTCCTGTGTTTTTCAGGGGCTTATATCTTTGTTACCAATCGAAGGTTCACGCCAGCAAACTGCTTGAGTTATTTGGTTTTGTTTGAAATTAAATGTTCATGGGAATGATATTCTAAAGAATGTTCCCTGTGGTTTTTTGATTTACAATATACGAAATCAGATTTTAGATTTTTTTTGACACCATTTGCTCATAGAGTTGCCTCGTTTTTTCAACCGTATTCCTGATATTAAAATGCTCCATGATATGCTTTCTTGCCTCCACACCATATTTTTTACACAAATCCCTATGGTGATATAATTTTAAAATGGCGTCCGCAATGCCTTTCGGATTTCTGGGTGGGACAACGAGGCCACATTGTTCATTTACCACCAATCCTCTATTGCCGGGAATGTCCGTAATGACAGGTGTTTTGCCCAACGACATGGCCTCGATAACTGCTTTCGTAGTGGCTTCGCCATAAATGGATGAAAGGACAAATACATCACTTGCCGCTACGATATGCAGGGCGTCGTTCCGGTATTCCGTGAAATATATTTTGTCTTTATGAGGGCTGTTTTTTACCAATATAGCAGCTTTTCCAACATTCAGGTTTTTGCCAACCAAAATATAATATATCGGCAATTCAGGTGGTAAATAATAAGAGGACTGGATTAAATAAGGAATGCCTTTCATCGGTCGGGCGTTGGCTACGCAAGTGGCCACAAAGGCATTTTCAGGAATATTAAATCCACTTAAATCAAGGGGTTTAATGTTTTGATACCAGGACAAATCATGCCCTTTGTGGATGGTAACGGCCTTCTCTTTTTTGAAAAACAATTGTCCTTTCAGATAGTCTTCAATCGCTTCGGCAATGCAGGTTATTTTGTCCACCCGGGGGTGAAGGTATTTAAAATAGGCCGTTGGATCGTACCAATGGATATTGCCCGCATATCCCCGGTACAGGACGACTTTCACGGGCAGGCCTTTGGCTGCCTGTATGCCGTTGATGATGGCCTTGCTGTTGAAGAGGTGGAGGATGTGGTGGCCGCCGTGGACGAGGGTTTCCCGGATGCGCCTGATTTCTGCCTTGTCCAGTTTCTTTTGTGGGTGGAAATCAATTACCTTGATGCCCGCTGCCCTGAATTTTTCGACATACCAGGCATCGCCATAGGTCATGATCTCTATGTCCAGACCCGCTTTTTTTAACCCAATAAAAAGCTCTGCCTCGGGCCTGACCGAAGCCGTTTCACGGTAATTGCTGATGACGAGTACTTTGATTGGCATGGCGGGCAAGGTAGCATTTCCGGGGGAAAACCTTTTTTCAGGGTTATAAGGTAGTCGCATTTGAAATTAATGATTAAGTCGTGCCAATTACCAGCCTTTTTTGAGAGGCGGGGTTATCGAACCCCGCAGTTCCGGAACTGTGGGGTTCGATAACCCCGCCTCTCAAAATAACTACCATCAATTATAAATGCGATTATCTATAAAACCTGTTATCCTATGGCGAATCCCGACAAGGCACCTTTCAACCAGTACCCCCTCTCCAACTAAGCCCGGAAGGCATTACCTTTGCCCTTCAAAAAAAATAAAATAAACTTGAATTACCTAACGCTCGAAAACGTCACCAAAAGCTACGGGGAAAAGGTACTCTTCCAAAACGTAAGCCTGCAAGTAAACAAAGGGCAGAAAGTGGCGCTCATTGCCAAAAACGGCAGTGGGAAAACAACCTTGTTGAGGGTGGTGTCTGGAACGGAGCCCAGCGAAGGGCAGGATGCCAAAGTGCTGTTCCGGCGGGACATCCGCATCGGCTATCTGCCACAGGAGCCAGAGTTTTACGATAAGCACAGTGCCCTGGAGGCGGTATTTGACAGCGACGGGGAGATGATGAAGGCTATCCGGCGCTACGAGGCGGCGATGCTTCACCATGAAAATACTGCCGAACTACAAGCTGCCCTCAGCCGCATGGACGATCTGAAAGCCTGGGATTTTGAAGCCAAAGTGAAAGAGATTTTATTCAAATTCAACATCACCGATCTGGAGCAGCCGGTCTCCACTCTTTCCGGTGGTCAAAAAAAGCGCCTTGCCCTGGCCAAACTGCTGATCGAAGAACCCGAATTCCTCATCCTCGACGAGCCGACCAACCACCTCGACCTCGACATGATCGAGTGGCTGGAAGGTTTTCTCTCCCAAGCCAACCTGACTATTTTCATGGTCACGCACGACCGCTATTTTATGGAGCGCATCTGCGACACCATCCTCGAACTCGATCATGGCTCCTTGTATAAGTACACGGGCGGCTATTCCGATTTTTTGGAGAAAAAACAACTCCGGCTGGAAAACGAGTCTGCCGAACTGGACAAGACCCAAAAACTTTTCAAAAAGGAACTTGACTGGATGCGCCGCTCCCCCAAGGCCCGAACCACCAAGGCCAACGCCCGCATTGACCGTTTTTATGAAACAGAAGAAAAAGCCAGCGTGCGCCGGGAAAAGGACGAGATACAAATTGACCTGAAAGGCCAGCGGCTCGGCGGGAAAATCCTCGAACTGCACTACATCAGCAAGGCTTACGGCCCGCTGAAAATTATTGACAACTTCCATTATAAATTCAAAAAAGGGGAGCGGGTCGGCATTGTCGGCAAGAATGGCGTCGGCAAATCTACCTTTTTGCGGATGCTGACAGGGGAGGAACGGCCGGATACCGGGAAGGTAGTTTCTGGTGAAACAGTCGTATTCGGCTATTACTCACAGGACGGCATCAACATGGGCGACAGCGACAAGCGGGTCATTGACTACATCACCGCCATTGCTGAGTATATCCCCCTGGATAAAGGGCAGAAGCTGACGGCAGCGCAGTTGCTGGAGCGCTTTCTTTTCAGCAGGGAGCATCAACAAGTCTATATCTCACAACTCAGCGGCGGGGAAAGGCGGCGGCTCTACCTGCTGTCTATTTTGATGAAAAACCCCAATTTCCTCATTCTCGATGAGCCGACGAACGACCTCGACGTAATCACGCTGAACATCCTGGAAGACTGGCTGCTTGAATTCCCCGGCTGTACCATCATCGTTTCCCACGACCGTTTTTTGCTGGACAAGCTCTGCGATCACCTTTTTATTTTTGAAGGCAACGGCCAGATAAAAGACTTCAACGGCCGCTACATGGACTACCGGGAAACGAAGCTGGAAGCCGAACGGGAGCAGCGCCGGCTGGAAAAACCTTCCGAAACTAAACCCTCACAACCCACTATCCGCACAGAATCCGGCCTTACCAACAAGGAGAAGAACGAGATGAAAAAACTGGAGCGGGAAATGGGTGAACTGGAAGAAAAGAAGGCCAAACTGCACGATAAATTTTCCCAACCTGGGCTGAGTGTAACCGATATCGACAAGTTTTCAAAGGAATTGAAAGCAGTGGAAGATTCGTTGGAAGAAAAGGAAATGCGTTGGTTGGAACTCTCGGAGAAATAAAAAAAGAGGTCAAGGCTCGCGGCCCTGACCCCCTGAATAAACACCTAAAACCCTATTAACTAACTAGTAAAGTATCTTTTGGCGGCTGGGGCGTGTCGTTGGCTTATGGCCGATTGACGAAAGTATTAAGGTGGAGGTACTGAAAAATGTTCGGGAGAAAGGGTGAAAAAAATTCAAGCCTGTACCAACTCAACGGTACAGGCTTGATAATCAGGTTTTTGGGCAGTTAAACTTTTTTCGATTAGGCAATCTCAATTTGCCGTGCCGGCAGGGGCTTCGCCTCGGGCTTTTTTTCCAAAACGACTTTCAGTACCCCGTTTTCGTAATTGGCCTTGATGCCATTGGCGTCCACCGTGTCGGGCAGGTGGAAATTGCGCTTGAACTCCAGGTAGCTGAATTCCCTGCGGGTGAACTTTTCGCCGGTTTCTTCCTGCTTAGCTTCTTTCCTGGCAGAAATTTCCAGGAGGTCGTTCTCTACCTTCACGACGAAGTCCCCCTTTTCAAGGCCCGGGGCGGCCACTTCGATACGGTAGGAATCGTCGGACTCCAGGATGTTCACCGCCGGGCTTTTTTGCAAGTGCCCGTTGCGGAAGGAGACCGGGAAATCGTTGTTGAAAAACTCATTGAACATATTGTCGAACGTACTGCCTGCGGCAACAGGCCTGCGGGCGTTGGCCGGAAAAAAATTGATAAGGTTCATATTCGTGGAATTTGATTGGTTAAAAGTTAAATGAACACAACCGTCTTATCAATTGGCATTCCAAGCGGTTTTTGGAGAAAAGCTGGCAGGAAAACTTAATAGCAGATGCCATAATGGCACTTAAACTTAAAAACGAGCTGTCATTTTGGCAAAAAAAATTAGATTTTCTCCCGTTGGCTGGGTAGGGCAGGGGGCCCGAACCCTCCGGTGCCCAAAAATCAAAAAACTTCAACCATCCTGAAGAGCAATTTCCCTCACGTCAAAAGCACTATCAAAAACGTCATCACCGTAGCGATGAAGCCCACCATGAATACATTGTAGGACAGGGAAAGGAAGCGGTATTTTTTGTCGAGCACTTTGCCAAGGTGGTAGAGGTCGCGGGTGAGGTTGCCGTACAACAGTTCGCTGTCGTTGAATACTTCATCCATCAGTTCCTCGTATTTTTCCATTTTCAGGTTGACGAAATTCCCAAAGAAGACGATGTTCTTTTTGGCGTCTTCAATAGGGGTGCTGTCGTTCACGATGGATGTCACCTTTGGGCGGGCGGCGAGCACGGCAAAGATGAGCGATGCCAGCCCCGTGACGAGGAAGATAAGGGTGGGGGCGAGCACGCCAGGAATGGTCTCCGTCATGTTGCGGTACGAGATGATGGAGATGACCACACTGATGAGGATGGCGTTCACGCTGATCATGATATTCGCCTTGTTGTCGGCGATGGCGCTCAGGTTGATGTGGGTGCGGTAGTTGGTGCGGAAAAAAGTCTGTGTGCCGGTGGAGGTCTTTTGTTGCAGGTGCTTGAATTTTTTGGCCTCCCCCCCTTCGGCGGCCCTGTTCTTTTTCCGGTCCAGTTTTTCCTTGAGCGCTACCAGGTGGTTGGCCACCAGCGGTTCGAAGGCCACCTTGGCATGGGAAGTAAAAAAACGGGCACTCAGGAGCAATTGTATCTGGTACTGGCCCCATTCCTCGTTGCTGAACTGCTGGTTGAGGAGCAGCTCCCGCTCCAGGCGCAGCAGGGGCACATTTTCCAGGAACCGCTCCCCGAACTGGGCCGCCCTGATGGCATCGGACAAGACCTGGGCCGCCGTCAGCTTCAATGGCTGGTCGGAAAAGACCGCCTTTAGCACGGCCAGGATGGGGGCTTGTTTTTCCTTTTGAAAATGGTGGGCCGCAAAAAACTTTTCGGCCAGTTCCAGGCTCCTCCCCATCGGGTTTTGATAATCGAACAGGTAGCCTACGTTGACAAACCACGACGCCAGTTCGGCTGCTTCCCACTCCTGTTCGGTCAGGCCGTTGGCCTGGGCCAGGGTGTTTACTGTCCTGGCAATTTCAAGGGTTTGGCGATAGGTGTGGAAAACCAGGCGGGCGTCGTTTTTCTGGTTGAAAAGGTTGAGGATAAATTGCCTGGCCAGGGTGCCAATATCGGTCTGGGCAATTGTTTCCTCCGAGGGTTGAAGGTCTTTGTTCATGTAGGCAGTTTTTGTAGAAATTGTTCAGGGAAGTGCGTTTTTGGGAAAACAAACCTCCGGAACCTATTACTTGTGCAGAAGTGGCACAGTTTGGTGAACAAGCTCTTTTTGCAGGCTGCCAATATAGGATGATTTATTTAAAAAAAAAGTATCCATCACGCCACTGGTGCCTGCCTTGCCCATTTTAGGGTCGAAGGAAAAATAATCCCGATGTGAAATCGGGATTATTTTTAAAAAAACCACCATTGCTGGGGTTTTCAAAATCAAAATGGTGAGGTTATTTTTTCATCGTTACTTAAGATTCTATGACTAACTTTGGTCGTGGAAATCGGCTCGTTAATAGAGCTGTCCTTATCAATTGTCACGGATCGGTATTTTATCCGATACCTTCCGCCCGGGTTACGTCTCAACATCCGACAACCAATTTTTAAAATAACTTTAGCAAAAAAAAATTACAACATGGCAAACCTACTCGATTTACTGCAGGGTCAAATGGACGACAACTTCCTTGACACCCTGAGTTCCCAAATTGGCGCCGACGATCGGCAGCAAACGGCTACCGCTGCCTCCGGCATTATGTCCACCCTGGTGAGTGCACTGGCCAAAAATGCTTCTACCCCCGAGGGTGCTGCCAGCCTTTCCAATGCCCTCGACCGGGATCACGACGGCAGTGTGCTGGACAACCTTTTTGGGATGCTCGGAGGCCAGGTGCAGCCCCAAAACCCCAGAGCGCTGAACGGTGCCGGCATCCTCAACCACCTGCTCGGCGAGCAGCAGGGCGGCGCCGTGGATATGATCAGCAAGATGAGCGGCCTCGACAGCAGCAAGACCGGCAACCTGATGACCATGCTTGCCCCCATGGTGATGGGCCTGCTCGGGCAGCAAAAACAACAGCAGGGCCTCGACGTGAATGGCCTCACCGGCTTGTTGACCCAAACCGTGACCAGCCAAAAGCAATCCGGCAACCCGCTCGTGGACATGGCAACCCGCTTTCTCGATAAAGACGGCGACGGCAGCATGATTGACGATATAGCAGGCATGGTCGGTAAGAACCTGCTGGGCAACCTGTTCGGAAAGCGTTGACCTTTTGGGTTTATAAGGTTTATATGGGTTGATGAGGTTGAGATAAACCCAGATAAACCTTATCATCCTCATCAACTCAAAATACAGTGGCTTTGGCCACCTTTTACCCTTCGGTTTCATTGGAGCGAAATCGAAGAAACAGCAGAGGGGCGTGAACTTGGTTTACGCCCTTTTTTTATGGAGTTTCAAGTTTTGGGTTACGAGCTTTAGGACAAGCCAGCGTAAGCGGCTATTTAGGATCGAAGGAAAAATAATCCCGATGCGAAATCGGGATTATTTTTAAAAAACCCTTCCATAGCTGGGTTTTCAAAATCAAAATGGTGAAGTTATTTTTTAACCGTTACTTAAAGGTATTTTTGACAATGGGCCGTGGCCATGCGGTTGCAAGGCACGGAGCGAAAAAATCCGTGTAAATCCGTCGCATCTGCCTAATCCGTGTTCCAATCCAGCCATGAAGGCAAAATCAGCGTGAACAACAGCGCTCAATGGCAAATCCTTTTTCAACATGAAAAACAACAACCTCCAGCTAAATCCCGAAGTAGCGGAAGCCCTCGCCAGCGGCCGGCCCGTCGTCGCACTGGAAAGCACCATCATCTCGCACGGAATGCCCTATCCCGAAAATGTGGAAACAGCCCTGAAAGTGGAACAGGCTGTCAGGGAAAATGGCGCTATCCCTGCCACGGTTGCCATGTTGGATGGAAAACTGAAAGCTGGGCTAAGCCACGATGAAATCGAGTTGTTGGGTAAAACGGGCCGGCAGGCCATCAAGGCCAGCCGCCGAGACATCCCTTTTATTTTAGCTAAAAAACTAACCGGTGCCACCACCGTAGCCTCCACCATGATCATCGCCGACATGGCAGGCGTCCGCATTTTCGCCACAGGCGGCATTGGCGGCGTACACCGTGGCGCTGCCGAGACGATGGACATCTCCGCCGACTTGCAGGAACTGGCCAATACCAATGTCGCCGTCATCAGTGCAGGCGCCAAATCCATCCTCGACATCGGCCTGACGCTGGAATACCTGGAGACTTTCGGCGTCCCCGTTATCGGCTATCAAACGGATGAGTTCCCCAACTTTTACACCCGCAAAAGCGGTTATGGTGTGGACTACCGCCTGGACTCTCCGGCAGAAATCGCCCAAGCCTTAAAAATAAAATGGGAGACGGGCCTGAAAGGCGGTGTCCTCGTTGCAAACCCCATCCCGGCGGAACACGAGCCTGCCTTTGCCGCCATACAGGAAGCGACCGAAAAAGCAGTGGCCGAGGCTTTTGAAAAAGGCATCCGGGGAAAAGAAACGACCCCGTTTTTGCTGGCCAGGATCAAGGAATTGACAAGCGGGGAGAGTTTGCGGGCGAATATTGAATTGGTGTTGAACAATGCGGCGTTGGGGGCGAGGGTAGCGTTGGCGTTGGCAGGAGGTTAGGCTTACATGCTCCTCACTTATAGGTTTTCCTGAATTTCGGGAAAACCTACTGTTGACTTCGTCCTTTCATTGGAACGGAAGCTGAACGGCGGATACCGGTGGGACGGATGGGCACGGGAAAAGACAGGGCAAAGCTGAAAAGTGAAGTCCGTTCCATGAACCGCCGGATACGTGGCCCGTACGTCCGGTGGTGTGAGAAGGCAGGGGTGGCCAATCCATATTACTTTTGGTCACCTTTCCCTACTCGATTAGCCTCAGTTTTTCATTTTCTCCAAATCTTGAAGTGCTTTTTTCCCTTTTTCATAATCAGGGTTAATAATTAGTGTCTTCTCGTAGCATGATTTGGCATGTGACCTATCTCCAAGATTCAGATATACATTTCCAAGAAGTCGCCAAGCGTAAGTCGAATTGCTATCCAATGTGATGTAATATTCTAAAATTTCCTTTGCAGTATTCCAGTTCTTCCCATTTTCGAGAACAGCTCCTGTCGTTAGAATATCTTCGTCATCTACTTGATAGATGTCAGTGGTGTCTTGCTTCAATTCTTCCCATATTTTGGAAGCATATTTAATTCCATGTTCCTTATATGCCAATGTAAATGGGTACTTTGCAGAAACGCTGTAATCTTTGGCCTTTTGTTCAAATAAAAATTCGGAAACGGCATTGATGATTCTTCCTGTTCTCGAAAAATCACGGTTTGCCATGATTATTACTGAGATACTGTCTTTCGGATAAACGTACATCAGCGATTCAAAACCCGTATCATTGCCTTGGTGCATGATAATTGGTCGGTCTAAATAGTTTTGTACAAACCAACTCAATCCAATTTTGTCGCCCCACGGAGTATCAAAAATAGGTGTCGATAATAACGAAAAGTATTCGGGTTTGATTATGACATTATCTTTATGCCTTCCATGATTGGCATATAACATTCCCCAATTACACATATCCAATAAAGTGGTATGCAATCCTGAGCTTGGAAAATAATTTTCCGAGTACGGAAATGGCGACCATACTTGGGTTTCTATTCCATACGAATATGGTACAGCCCAATTTACTGGCAAAGTGTTCTGTGGTTTGGAATAAGAACTATGTGACATCCCCGAAGGAATTAAGATATTGGTTTTTACATATTCCTCGAAAGTCATTCCGCTTGCCCGGCTAACAGCAATACCCAAAATGTCAAAAGCGGAGTTGCTGTAGCTGAATTTTGTGCCCGGTTCAAAATCGAGCATCAAAGGTTTAATATCTTCTAAATTTTTTTCTAAGGCCTCATCGCCATAAACGGGGTTTTCCCAATCTCCAACACTTATGTTGCGAGGAATGCCAGATGTATGAGTAAGTATTTGCTTAATAGTTACTTGTTTATAACGAGGGTCTTTCATTTCAAATTCTGGAATGTGCTTGACTATGAAATCATCTAAATTTAGCTTTCCTTGTTCAACAAGTTTGACAATTGCAGCGGCTGTAAAAGGTTTTGAGACAGAAGCGATATGAAAAACAGTATTAAAGTCTGCTTTTATCGAATCTTCAATACTTGAAAATCCGAAAGTTCGAGCATATATTATTTTGTCACCTTTCGTTACGCCAACTGCTAAGCTTGCACTGTTGTTAGTTAGTTCTCGTAATTGCATCAGGTAAGGTGTAAGTAAACCGTCTAAACTTACTCCTTCAGGTCCTTCGATTATTTGCTTCGTTGATTGAGCAATACAGCTTGTTACGGTTGCTATGGCAAAAAGTAATACGATTATTTTCTTCATGACTCATCTTTATTGAATTGAGGCTAACGGTTGGATGTACGCTGTGCCGCCTCTTGGCGGTATAGGCGTACATCCGGTGTTATGGGCTTCTATGATTTCAGGTTTATCCGCTTAATTTTGCCGGTACCGTCACTTTCAAATAGCAATTTTCCAACTCCTCTAACATATTTAAGCGGAATTTTTGGATTGTTAATATCCTTGCTTCCATCTCTATACCATTTTTCCTCCCATTGAGAAAAATAAGGCTCTAAATCTTGTGGTGTCAACTTATAAATCTCTAAAATTTCAATACCTCTATAAACGGCAAAAATCCAATCAACCTTTCTGTATTTTTCTATTATTACAGGGTTCATGTGGTGGTGGGTCGAAAAACTTTTTGTTAAAGAGATGTTTACTGATTTTAACTCGTATTCATTTCCATCTTCATCAACTGCATCATTTCCTTCTCGTCCCGGTAAATCTCTTAGGCCAGTAATCAGCAAAACTTGAAGTAATTTACCTCCATTATCTTGGAAAATATCATTTATTCCATTTTTTGTTGCTAAATCCTGCAACATCTGCAAAGAAGGATAAATCAAATTAAATACTTCAATAGCTCCGTATGCTGTTTCTGGTTCATTAAGAACATCATCGGTAGTCGGCAGCTCTTCCTTAAGCAAATCTGCAACTTCAATTTTTAATGCTATCGCAATTGCACAAAGCTTTTCAATCGAAATGTTTTGTTTTGCATTCTCGATGTAGCCGATGTAGGTACGGTCAATATCTGATTTGAAGGCAAGCTCTTCTTGCGTTAGCCCAAGTTGCCTTCTGAACTTGACCACATTTTGAGCAATTATATGTAGTAATTTTTCTAATTCGTTAAGCACAGTTAATTTTTTTTGCAAAAATGATGAATATAATCGGAGCGATTCTCCGAATATATTCGGAGAATTAACTACCTTTGTGCCATGAAGAAAGCTTATTCAACACAGTTCGGGTCTCAAATCATTGGTGACTCTTTAGATGTTCTAAGAAGCTATCCAGATGATAGCATTGATTTGGTCTTTACCAGCCCACCGTTTGCCCTCTTGAGAAAGAAGGAGTACGGAAATGAAGACCAATCGGAATACATTCAATGGTTGTCTCAGTTTGGCAGTTTGGTTTTTGATAAACTTAAGCCAACAGGTAGCTTTGTCCTTGATTTAGGAGGTGCGTATCAAAGCGGACTTCCAGTTAGAAGTCTGTATAACTTCAGGATTCCAATCGAGTTTTGCGATAAAATTGGGTTTTATTTGGCTGAGGAGTTTTATTGGTACAATCCTTCTAAACTTCCAAGCCCAATCGAATGGGTGAACAAGAGGAAGATAAGGGTCAAGGATGCTGTCAACAATGTTTGGTGGTTTTCAAAAACTCCTTTCCCGAAGGCGGACGTTACAAAAGTTTTGACACCCTATAGTGACCGAATGAAAAAGTTATTGGAAAACCCAGAAGATTACTATACTCCGAAAGAAAGGCCATCAGGGCATAATATTGGGGCTAATTTCACTGATAATGGTGGAGCGATTCCTCCCAATCTGCTTCAAATCCCAAATTCAGAGTCAAATTCAAACTATTTGGCAAATTGTAAAAAAACCGGCTTAAGTGGGCATCCTGCAAGATTTCCTTCCAAACTCCCAGAGTTTTTCATTAAGTACCTTACCGATAAGGGAGATTTGGTTGTTGATATTTTTAGTGGTTCAAATACAACAGGGTCAGTTGCTGAATCACTTAAAAGAAAATGGAACAGTATTGAATTAGATGCTTCTTACGCTGCTAATTCTTCTCTTAGATTCTTGCCTAAAACTTTATCCGAGAAAGATTTGCTTAATGTTTACTTTTCAATTTTGGCAGGGAAGGAAATCCAAATAATGGATTTTTTAATGAACGGCCGTGAAGTTCCTTCATTTACTAAAGAGTATGTTCTGGCTGAAAAATCCAACCTAGAACTGATAGACAAACTAAATAAAGTCGAAAAAATTAGATTTCAAATTCTTGAGAAAGCCGTTTCGGTTTTTCTTTAGTTGCCCATAACGGGCGCACTGCTGGCGTAGCTGCCCTGCGTTGGGTTTGCGGGTTGGCTTTGGGCGGCTATGTGCAGCAGTGCATTGTGTGTGCCCCGAATGGGCATCGAAGATGACCGGTCGGGGCTATCGAAACAAAGATAGCCCAAAGCCGGAAGTCTTTTACTCTTGGGAGATGCAAGTTCTCCCCACGCTAAAGTAAGTATGCGTGTAGCAAGCTGCAATGCCTGCCCCGGATTCACTTCGGGGGGTTTTCGCCGTGAGGCGGAGTCTGAAGTAAGCGGGACTGCAAAAGCTGGCATGCACGGACAGAGCTTGTCCCGATACATCGGGAAATCGCATAAGAGGCATAGATGGGCCGTCAAGGTGGCACGACCTGTCCCGACTCGTCGGGAACACACCGAAGGCAGAACTTACAGCAGCCCATCTGTGTAGATGCGGGCAGCGTCAGCGGAAAGAGGGTGCACCTTACCGGGGGAGGCCTGGGAGGCCGGAGGCGAAGCAGAGCGAACTTGTTTAGCAAAGGCTACCAGGAGTCAGCAGCGGCCATAGTAGCGGCTGGCTGAAATGCCAGACCCGTGAAGGGCCAAACATGGAACAGTCTTTCAGCGATTCGATTCCCCTGCCGAAGTGGAAGCCGGCCGGCGGATATTGGCAGGGCGAACGGGTACGGGAAAAGACAGGCAAAACTTTCTACATGGAAAAGCGGAAAGACAACCTGATGCGCTGGGTCGTGGGCGGGCACGGTTTCGTGAGGGCCTACCACTCGGTACTCCGCAACAAGGGCGCAGCGGGCGTGGACGGCATGCAAACGGCAGACCTCCGCCGTCACCTGGCCTTTCATTGGGAAAGCATCAAAACGGAACTCCTGGACGGCGGGTACCGTCCGCAACTGGTCAGGGGGGTGAAAATCCCGAAGCCCAGCGGCGGCGTCCGCCAACTGGGCATCCCCACCGTCATGGACAGGCTGGTCCAACAGTCCATCCACCAGGTGCTAAGCCCGGTCTGGGAGAAGGAGTTCTCGGTCTTCAGCTACGGGTTCCGTCCAAAGCGCAGCGCACAGGACGCCCTCCAGCAAGCCCTCGAGTACATCAATTCAGGCAGGCAATGGGTGATAGACCTGGACTTGAAATCCTTTTTCGACCGGGTGGACCACGACAAGCTGATGAACCTGATAAGCCGGAAAGTAGCGGACAAAACACTGCTGCGACTGGTACGGCGGTACCTGAAAAGCGGCATCATGGAAGGCGGATTGGTACAGCCCCGCACGGAAGGCACGCCGCAGGGCGGGCCGCTCAGCCCGTTGCTGTCCAACATTTTACTAAATGAACTGGACAGGGAACTGGAAAAGCGGGGCCACAAGTTCGTGCGCTCCCGAGGTTTCGGGACAAGTTATGCGGACGATTGCAGCATTTTCCTGAAAAGCAAAAGGGCAGCCGAACGGGTACTGGCCAGCATCAGGCGTTTTCTGGAGGAGAAACTCCACCTGGAGGTCAACCGAGAGAAAACGAAGATAGTGCGCCCGGTCAACTTCACCTTGCTGGGGCACGGCTTTGTGCCGACCTACAAGAAAGGCGAACGGGGCAGATACCAACTGAGCATAGCCAGGAAAAGTTGGGAACGGCTCAAAGGGAAAATCAAGGAAACCACCCGCAAGACCACGCCGAAAACGGTGCAGGAGCGCATCGAAGAACTGAACCGCCTCATGAGGGGCTGGGTCAACTACTTCAAACATGCCACCGGCTACCAGAAGTTCAAGGACTTGGACGCCTGGGTGCGCTGCCGGCTGCGCTACTGTATCTGGAAGCAATGGAAACGGCCCCGGCGCAGGCTGCGGGCCTTCCTGCAAATGGGCGTGGAGGCGGGCTGGGCGAGGCGTTGTGCCTACTCCCGCATGGGAGGCTGGGCCATCGCCTGCAGCCCGATTATGGGCACAACGGTGACGGAAGCACGGCTTCGGCAAAGGGGGTATATCCCATTCCTGGAATATTACCTCGATGCCAAGTACGGCGACAAAGCCAAGCCCAACCAAAGTAGGAAGTGAAGTTCGTTCCGTGAACCGCCGTGTACGTGGCCCGTACGCACGGTGGTGTGAGAGGGCAGGGGTGGCCAATCTATATTACTTTTGGTCACCTCTCCCTACTCGATTATCTGCTTTTTCTTATTCAATTACTTTAAAAAAGTATAGTAATTTTTCTCTTTCAGGATTTCCGAAATATGTTCCATCAATTCTAATACTGGAAATATTAATTTCTTCGAATATTTCAAAATTATTATCTCCATTTGACTGGATTTCAGTTGGTATTAGTGTCAAAAATTGGCATTCATCTTCAAAACCAAAACTTCCAGTTTGAAGAGATATTCCATAATATCCTGTTTGTTGAGGAATTATTCCAAATTCTAATTCGCATAAATTTTCATCACAAGTGTTTTCGATAACTATTTCCCAAGTTCTTGCAGGTGGAATAAATACATTACCTATTAAATTGATGAACTCAAAATTATCTCTGCCTTGAATTGCATCGATATTATTGTTTTGACCCTCAAATATTTCTAATCTGTAATTTATTAATTGGTTTGAGTTATCATGGATAGATCCGCTAAATTCTAATTCTATTAGAGAATTGAAACTTGTATTAATAATCAGTGTATCTCCAATTGAAATTATGTTTTGAGTAGAATTGGGCGTTACGGAAAAATTTGTTCTATCGTGTAACTCATCGTCACAATCATTGCATTGGAAGTTCATTAAGGTGATGCATGATAGAATCAAAAATAGATAAATTGTTAAATTAAATGATTTCATGTTGTGCTATTTCTGATATTTATTTCATAATGCTCTTTCATCTCAATTGCAGATAACATCGGATACACGAAACTCAGACATATCCCCATTTCGTGTATCCCGCCTCTACCCACGCTTTAACAAGACAAATGTAATCAGATTTTATGTTCCGGAACATACTGGCATTCAGGAAATTGCGGTTTCGTATAAAAAATACCCTCATGGGGTTCCAGCGGTTTTGGCACCTTGCAGGGAACACGTGGGTACTGGTTCGTTCGCATGGATTTTCAGCCCTACCGGGCACCGGCCGCCTCCTTTGTAGTGTCTTTTCCACAATAGGCAGGGAATCAACAGGTTGCGGTTTCGCATATAAAATACCTTCCATCATCTCCACCGTTTTTTATAGATCAAGATCATCAAAAGGGCTGGGGGTGTTCAACAGCCGCTCTTTCGTGACGTGCAGGCAAATCTGGTTCGTTTTCAGCGACTCGTGCCCCCGCTGGCCCACCGCTTGCCAATTGAAAAGCGGTACCTTCGTTACGAGCTTTGGCTCGTAAACGGGCTTTGGTTGCGGCCTCTGGCCGCCGTATGCTGCAACACCATACCACATCAGTTGTTTCAAGTATTTAAGTGACTTCGAAGTCACCCCGTCACTTAACGGTAAATCAACATTTACAGAACATGAGCGGAGGATAAGGTTCATCCGAAAAAGGCATCCAATAGAAGAATTTCCTTTTTTCGCTGGCTTGTATTTCCCAATTTTATGCCCCATTATGAATTAAAATAACTGGCCATGAAAAACTTCCCAATTTTCATTTTTATCCTTTTGCAATTTGGCTCAATCGCCCAATACCAGCCAACTGAGCAATTGCAAAGTATAGCGCAAACCAGCCAAAGCGCCGGGCAGGTGGAAAAAAGCCTGCAACTCGCCCGGAGTTTTTATGAAAAGGAAGCATATCAAGAGGCCGCCGAGACGGCTTCCAAAGTGATCGGGGACGCTGCCGCCCTGGGCTTGGAGCGCCAGGCGAAGGAAGCACAGCAACTGGTGGTCAAATGCGAACAAATCATCGCCCTGCAAAACAGCAGGGCCAATAACGAGGGCATCGGTTCGGCAGCCGTTGCCATTCAACTCTCCGAGCTGTTCTTTAAAAATGGCGAATACGAAAAGGCCGCCGAACTGGCCGCCGAAGCTTACGACGAGGCCGAAGAATACGATAACAAGGCTTTTATGGCTACTGCACTGAACAAGGAAGCCAAGGCTATTTTAAAAACAGAAGACGTCAGCAAGGAAGAAAAGGCCGAGGCCCGAAAGAAATTCAGGAGAAGCCTAAAGTTGTTGGCAGAAAACAAGGTGATAGATCCCATCCTGAAAAAAGAAAACCTGGATCAATTGGAGGAATTCGGCGGGAATGTCGTCAGTTCCATAGAATTTGTGGAAGCCAAAGAAGCCGTCAAAATGGCGATGGACTCTATTAACAGCAACCTTGGGAAATGGTCAATCAAAGATATTGACATCAAATTGCCAGGAAAAAATGAACGGGAAGCACCTGCCACGGTGATTTCCAGCGAGCCAGTGGCGCTAAGAATGGAGCAACAGCGGGAACTTTACCACAAAATCATCAAGCTGAACCGGGATCGGATGACCAAAGAACTGATGGAGCCATTGCCGCCACCTTCGGCTGGCGGGGATGAAGTCGGGCGAATTGTCGCCCACGTCACCGACGAAATGAAGGATTTGTGGCCCGCACAGTTGGAAGTCATCAAATCCGATTTCTCAAACAATGAAAAACGCATTGAGAAAATGGCGCCGGAGGAGGCCCGGCAAGCGCTGTTGCTGGCTACCTACAAAAGCAACTATGATTCGCTGATGCACCTGCACGTGCTCGACTCCATCAACCTGGAAAAACAGGAACTGGCCATCCGGCAGCACGAAGCTGAAATGAAGCAGCAGAAAACCCGCCGCTCCCTGATGATGACCGGCTCCGGCGGTTCGCTTTTACTGACGATCTTTCTTTTCTTCGGGTTCGCCCGACAGAAGAAAAACAACCAACTGCTCTCCCAGAAAAACGAGGAAATCCAGCACGAACAGGAGCGCTCCGAAGCGTTGTTGCTCAACATCCTCCCAGCCCAGGTGGCTGGCGAACTCAAACAATACGGCGAGTCGAAAGCCCGCCGCTACGACAACGTGACCGTCCTGTTCTGCGACTTTAAGGATTTTACAAAAATTGCCGAAAATATGGCCCCCGAAAAGCTGGTCAATGAATTGGATTATTGCTTCAAAGCTTTCGACCGCATCATCAGCGAAAACGCACTGGAAAAAATCAAAACCATTGGCGATGCTTATATGTGTGCAGGCGGACTGCCTGCCGCCGATGGCAACCACGCAGCGCAAACGGTGAAGGCCGCCATTGAAATGCAGGCGTTTTTGAATAATTGGAAAGCGGAGAAAAAGCAAAAGGGAGAGCCATTTTTTGAAGCCCGTATCGGTATCCACACCGGGCCAGTGGTGGCTGGTGTGGTCGGCATGAAAAAATTTGCCTACGACATCTGGGGCGACACGGTGAACATCGCCTCCCGCATGGAGTCGAGCGGCCAGCCTGGCCGGATCAACATCTCGGGCAATACCTACCAATTGGTCAGCGACCGCTTCCCTTGTACTTTCCGGGGCAAGGTAAAGGCGAAAAACAAAGGGGAAATTGAGATGTATTTTGTGGAGGAGACGCTGGCCTAAGCAAAATGCCAGGGCTGCTTTTTTACCCCCCCCCACCTTTGCAGGGCCACTCCTGATGTTTGCGGGCAGCTGATATAGAGCCAAATATGCGCTTCCAAGGCCCTGAAAAAGCTTGCTGCCTTCGAAGGCCCATTCCTGCAAAAATCCTATTTTCTGGTAGAAGCGGAACTCTCCAACCCCGGAGTGGACATCAACCAACTCTGCCGCTCCCCCGGCATGAGCCGCTCGCAGGTGTTTCGCAAACTGAAAGCCCTCACCGGAAAATCGCCCACGCTCCACACCCTTTCAATAAGGGCAAACAGCTACAATATCAAACAGCTTTCAGTAGCTTTGCCATCCTGCCAATAAACACACAGCCCATTTGCCAACCCAAAGATGCTGTCAATCATGGATTCATTTTTAGTGAATGTTCTAGCTGCTTTTTACCGACCGGTCCTGATCGTGGCATTTTCACTATGCTGCGTGCATCGTCCTTCTGCCCAGACTGCTGTCTTAGATTCCTTGAAAACAGAACTCGCCAACACAAAAGAAGACACCACCCGCATCCTCCTGAAAAAAGATATAGCTGCCAGTCTTTACAAAATCAACAAGGACAGCGCACTGCATTTAGTGCAATCCACCATTCCCCTGGCTGAAAAAATAAATTATAAAACCGGGCTTTTCGAATTGTGGTTTATCAAAGCCTATATACACATGGCTTTTAACCAACTCGATAGCGCATTTATGGAATACGATACTGCAAAAGAAATAGCTTCAGCAGCGGGCGATAAAGAAAGGCAAGTCCGGGCCTTAAATGCGTTAAGTTACTGTGTCCACGATAAAAGGTTGGGCATCCCCTACCTGAACGAGGCATTGGAAATCGCATCGAATACACGCAACAGAAAGAAGCAGGCAGATGTATTGATTAGTTTGGGCATTCTCTATTCAAACCTGGCATCCTATGATACGGCTGAAATCAATTATGAACGTGCATTTACAATTCAAAGGGAACTGGGGGATAAAAAAGCCCAGGCCAATACACTGATAAATCTTGGGAACAATGCAGGAAGGTCCAACAACATAAAAAAAGCATTGGACTATTATGAGCGAGGTGTGTTGCTGATGCGGGAATTGGGGGACAAAAGCGGAGAGGCGGCCCTTTACAACATGAAAGGATACGCTTGCAGTGTTATGGGCAATTTCCCAAAGGCTTTGGAATACGGCCAAACTGCTTTAAAGTTGATGGAAGAGGATGGGAACAAGGCTGGAATAGCCGATTGTTGCAACAGGTTATGCGAATTTTACCTTTCCATGGAGGATTATTCACAGGCACTCTACTACATAGAAAAATCCTTCAAGCTGTGGGAGGAAATGGGGGGAGGGGTTCAACAATCAGATTTATTGTTTCAAAAAGGGGACATTTACCTTTTGAAAAAAGATTATGAAAACGCCCTTCTGTACTTGAGCAAATCCCTTAATTTGAAAAAAACAATCGGCCAAACTGTTGGCTACAAACATTATTATGACCTTGGAAATTGTTACGAGCAATTAAACCGCCCTGATTCAGCGCTCGTTTTTTTTCAGCTTGCATTGCAAGCGTCCAGCGAATCGGACAACTCCCAGATGAACAAATCAAACAGCCTGAAAAGCCTGGGGAACATCCACTTCCAACAAGGGAAGACCAGCCAGGCAGTGGCCGAACTGAACGAAGCTATGGAGACGGCAACAATTTCTGGCAACAGGGAACAGGAGATGGAATCGGCGGAGGTGCTCTACAGGATATACAAAAGCCAGAACAATGTGGGGAAGGCACTCTACTACCATGAAACTTACCGAAGCCTCCAGGACAGCCTGTTCAATGAAAAAAATGCGAAGCAGATAGGGCGCCTGGAAGCCAACTATGAGTTTGAAAAAGAAAAACAGGAACTGGCCTACGAGCAGGAAAAAGAATTGGAAAGGCAAGGTTCAATGCGGCGACTTATGCTGATTGCCCTTTGCGTCGCTGTACTGTTTATCGGAATCATTTACCGTTATTATCGCTCCAAACAGAAAGCCAATGCGCTGCTGACCAAACTGAACGAGGAGATATCGGGCCAAAAAGCAATGGTCGAACTGCAAAAAGAAAAATTGGTAGAATTGGACCTGGCCAAGTCCCGCTTCTTCACCAATATCTCCCACGAGTTCCGCACACCGCTCACCATCATTTCCGGCATGATTGACCAGGTGTATGAAAAGCCGGACATCTGGCTGGAGCGGGGGCACAAAATGATAAAGCAGAACACCGCCGGCCTGCTGAACCTGGTCAACCAGATTTTGGATTTGCGGAAGCTGGAGTCAAAAGAACTGAAAGTCCAAATGGTGCAGGGGGATATCGTGAAATACCTGCGCTATGTCACGGAATCGCACCAGAGCTACGCCAACAGCAAAGGGCTCCAACTGCATTTCCTTGCAGCGCAGCCCGAAATAAACATGGACTATGACCCCGACAAAATATTGCGGATCACTTCCAACCTCCTTTCAAATGCCATAAAATTTACCAAGGAAGGCGGCCATGTCTATTTCCATATCGACAAAAAAAATAAAGGCGGAGAACCGGTGCTAAGTATCCGGGTCGAGGATACCGGCGTTGGCATCCCGGAAAAAGAGCTTCCCCATATTTTTAGCCGTTTTTACCAGGTGGACGGCTCCTCCACCCGTCGGGACGAAGGCACGGGCATCGGGCTGGCGCTGACCAAGGAACTGGTGAAACTGATGGGCGGGGAAATCCGGGTAAGGAGTACCGTTGGGAAAGGCAGCACTTTCAGTGTGGATTTGCCGATTACGGAAGCTTCCGAAAAAGCAGTGGCGGATGGGTTTGATTCGTTTGAAGCACATCAAAGCACAGAAAGCTTTGTGGCCGAGCCAGTATTTGCGGGCCCTTCAATGGAAATGCAGGCGGCAACCGAAGAGGATGCCATGTTGGGCACAGACGGGAAGCCCCGCCTGCTCATTGTCGAAGACAACCCCGACGTGCAGCAGTACCTCGTCGCCTGCCTTGAAGATGATTACCAGCTCACCGTGGCCGACAATGGCCAAACCGGCATCGACATGGCCATCGAGCAGGTGCCCGACCTCATCGTGAGCGATGTGATGATGCCGGAAAAGGACGGCTACGAACTCACGGAGGCCCTGAAAAACGATGAACGTACAGACCACATCCCCATCATATTGCTCACCGCCAAGGCGGACATGGATTCCAAAATCAGCGGCCTTCAAAAAGGTGCGGACGCCTATTTGTTGAAACCATTTGAAAAAAGAGAGTTATTGGTCCGCCTGGAAAAACTGCTGGAACTGCGCAAAAAGCTACAAGCCCGGTTCGCACTACTTCCTGCCGAAGTAAGCGGCCCGGCGGCCATCGAAGACCCGTTCCTGCAAAAATTCTACTCCCTGGTAGAAGCGGAACTCTCCAATCCCGATCTGGACATGAACCAACTCTGCCGCTCCCTCGGCATGAGCCGCTCCCAGGTTTTCCGCAAGCTGAAGGCCCTCACCGGGAAATCGGCCACCCTTTTCATCCGCTCCATCCGCCTGCAGAAGGGCAAGCAGTTGCTCGCTTCCGGCGAGCACAATATCTCAGAAGTGGCCTACGAGGTCGGCTTCACTTCCCTTAGTTATTTCTCCCGTGCTTTTCTGGAAGAATTCGGCGTTGCGCCGAGTGCAACACGTAAGTAGCTGATTTCCAAAAAATTACCTTCCATTTTTTCCTCGTGATGCAACATGAGTGACAACCTTTTTCCTGCCTTGCAACGTGGGTGAAAACTTCTGGAACATGGGTGAAAGCCCTCCGAGCGTACTGTCCCCACCTTTGTCCTGACATCAGAAAAGGACAAAAAATTTCCTCTAAACAACGCAGCGCAATCTCGGCCAGGCCAAGGCCAACTACTATCCTCTATTTCTTCAATCAGTAAAAAATTACCAATCATGAAAAAGTCAATCCAATCTACTTGGGCCAAAAATCCTGTAAACCAATTCGCCACTTCAAAACTGTGTAGGGCTTTTTACCTGTTGGTCATTCTTATAATGGCTATTGGCATGGGGCAGGCCGCCACCATCACCTGGGACGGCAGTTCAAGTACAAGTTGGACTTCTGCTGCCAACTGGAGCAGCAACTCCGTCCCCACCGCCTCGGACGATGTCATCATCCCCAGCGGCGTCCCCAATTTCCCATTTATATCCACTTCGGTCACGGTGAAATCGGTGGACATCCAGGAGGACGCAAAACTGGATATTAGTAGTAACGGCACCCTGAATGTGAGCGGGGCCACTTCGGTGGGTATCTATGTCAGGGGCGAACTGAAAAGCAATGGGAAAATTTTTATCAACAACACGGGCGGCTCGGCGATGTATGTCAGTGGCTCTGATGGAAATGCCAAAGCCTACCTGTACGGCGATACCTACATCGGCAACAGTGGAAGTGTTGGCGGGGATGGGATAATCGTGGAAGACCTGCTAACCGTTGATACCGACCCGGTCTTTTACTATGACCAGACACCTACTCTCATTATTGACAACGTGTCCGGCAACGGCCTCTCCTGTTTTTTTGGAACGATAAACATTAGGGAAACAGGAAGCGGGCTGTTCACTTCCAACACACAAGTTAAAATTGGTACTGTTGGCACTATCGGCAACATCGGCATTGCCAGCAACGGGGATTTCAATTTCACCGCTGGCACCATTATTATTGAGGATAGCGGCACCGGCAAGGATGGGCTGACCAATGCGACGGGCGGGGATTTCACCCTGGGCAGCAAGGCCGAGTTGAAGATTGGTTCGGCCACCGCTCAAATTGCTGGACAGGGAATCAATAATCAGGACCAATTTTCATCGTCGGGCTTGATTGAAATCAACAATACTGGCAGCCACGGCATCAACAATACAGGTACTTTTACCAACACCGCAAACATTAACATCGGTGCCAGCGCCCCACTTTCCGGCGATGGGGTGAAGAACAATGGCGGCGGCACTTTCACTAACCAGGGCTGTTTCTCCCTCTTGCATATTTTTTCAAACAACATCATCAACAACCCGGGCAACTTTGCCAACGGCGGCACCATCATCGAAGAAGCCTCTGGCAACAGCAGCATCAGCACGAACACCAACACCGGCATTGTCCAAAACCTCAATGGGGGTACCTTCACCATCTCCACCAACAACGGTGCCCTGACGACAGCCTCGGGGAAACTTTGGACGGGTTGCGCCAACGACCTGGACTGGGCCACGGCCACTAACTGGATTGGCGGAACAGTGCCCACTGCCTCCGATGATGTAATCATCCCGCCATCCATCAATCCCCCCAACATTTCCCAACTAACGGCAGCTTTTGCCAAATCGGTCACCGTGCTGGAGTTTGGGGATTTGTCAATTGACCCCAATTGCAGCCTGACGGTCAGCGGTTCTGCTGGATTCGGGATTACGAATGAAGGGGGCATTTACAATGCCGGGACGATAAAGGTGGACAACACAGGCTTGTCCGGTATCTATAATTATAGTACAGGTTTTTTTCAAAATACCCTTAGTGCGACCATAGAGATTGGCAATAACGGCGGCAACATTGGGGCAAATGGTATCCAAACTTTTGGTGGCACTTTTTACAATGAAGACAGCGATATCCATATTGACAACTGTACATCGAGTGGCATTTACAACCAAAATGGCACATTCATCAACTGGCCCAATAGCCAGCTATTCATTGGCCTGAACGATGGGAACATTGGGGTCAATGGGATTTTCAACAGCGGTGCAAGCGGCAATTTCACCAACAATGGTGGGACTATCAAAATTGACAATGCCTCAAACGTAGGCATTGCCAATGAAGCCAATTTGTCCAACGAGGCAACAGGGGAAATCCATATTGGCCAGGAATCGGGAATTGGGGCAGTGTTCAATTCATCAGCTGGAACTATCGCCAATTTAAACTGCGCCATATTTACTTTGAACAATCGTTTCACCAATAGCGGCACCACCTCCAACGCAGGGTATTTTTACATCAACACCGACCAGTTTTCCCCAAATGGGGGAACATTAACCAACAATGGGGTGGTCGCATTTGCCCAACTCCCCGTCATGGGCGGTATCGTCAACAATGACATCATTGTTTCACCGATTGACCTGGGTTGCCCGGCCAGTAATGATGTGCTGCAAATTGGTGGCAGCAACAGTTTCACCATAGCCAGCCAATGGTTCAATGATGAAAACCTGACAGACAAGGCGGGTGATTATGACCAAGCCAACAACACCTTCACCCCAACCAACCTCCTCGGCGGAGCGCAACCCCTGTATTTCACGGCAACCAATGGTGCCTGCACTTTCGATGTATCCACCACCATCAATGCTGTTGCCGGGGGCGACCATATTTGGACGGGAGCAGTGGACAGCGATTGGGGCAACTCCTGCAACTGGTCGCCCTTGGGCGTCCCTTCTACCGACGACGATGTCATCATCCCCGATGTGACCAATGACCCCATTATCGGCGGCACGACTTCCGCTTTTGCCAAATCAGTTACAGTAGAGAATGGCGGACACCTGACCATCGAGGCGGGCGGCACTTTGACGATTGACGGTTCGGACGCCGATGCCCTGGTAAATCAGGATGGCGGCACGGTTAACAATTACGGCACACTAAACATTGGTACCAATGTGGCCATCGGCGGCGCTGGGGTTCTAAATAATGGAACTTTCGTCAATGAAACTGGCGCTGCCATCAATGTGGATAACTGCACCACCATTGGCATCCACAATAGCGATGCATCGGGTATAGGTGATTTTTCAAATTACAGCCAAATAACCATTGGCGAGAATGGCAGCATCGGCGACGAGGCCATCCTGAACGATGGGAATTTCCTGAACAGTGACTGCGGCAGCATCATCGAAACTTTTGCCCCTGTCTTTGACAATAGCACTTTCACCAACGATGCCATCGTCATCGTACATTCTAACGGCCAGACCAAAATCACAGACAACAACTTTTTAGTGGTCGTCCTGAACAATGGCTCCGTCAGCCTGCCTGGCAACGATGGATATTTTACCCGAATAAATGGATACTATTGGACAGGCTGCACCGATTCCGATTGGCACAATGCCTCCAACTGGCACAGCGGAATGGTGCCAACGGCAGATGACCGGGTGGTCATTTTCCCTGTCGCCAATATGCCACAAATCAGCGGTGCGGCTATAGCCAAATCGGTCTATATGGATAAAAACACCCAACTGGTCATCAGCAGCAGCGGCAGCCTTTCCGTGGAAAATTCGCCCAGTGACGGACTGGATATCGAAGGTGATCTCATCAACGACGGCACCATAGACATTGGTCAAAACGGGGGCCATATCAACTATACAGGCATAGCCCTTTCGCATGGTTCGCTGACGAATAATAACAGCGGTGTGATTAATATTGATAATACAAATTATGAGGGATTGAGCGCATTTAACAGCGCACATATTTCCAATTTTGGTATCATCAATATTGGACAAAATGGCGGCAGTAATAATATCGGCTATAATGGTCTTTGGGTGGCAGACACCCTCCACAATAGCGGAGTGATAAACATTGATAACACCGGCAGTTATGGTATGAGAAGTAATGGCAGCTCAGCTATTTTCAATACTGGCTCTATCAATATTGGCCAAAACGGAGGCCCTGGCAATATTGGGTCGGATGGCCTACAATTCACCAGTGGCAAGTTTTACAACCAAAGCGGCGGCATCATGAATATTGACAACACCAAATATTCTGGCATCTTTCTAAATAGTAATTTTTTCAATGAGGGAAACCTCAATATCGGCATGAACGGTGGGGCAGGCAATATTGGGGACAGAGGCATTTCCTGTGCCCAAAAAACTTTTGAAAATAACAACGGGGGTGTTCTCAAAATTGATAATACGGATAATGAAAGTATAAACATATATGTGGGGGCTTCTTTTATCAACAACCCTTGCTCAAAAGTTTTCCTTTATACAGAGCCCGATATTTCCTCCACCAGCACCATTTTCGAAAACAATGGATTGCTGTATGTAGAGGCTGGAGGACTGAACTCCAGTAAAATTGTCAACAATGGCGTCATCGAGAATATACAGGGGGCGACTTTTGGCGGCACGAATAATGACTTAATTATCGCCCCGGTGAGTGGTGCCTGCACCCTTTCGGATGTCCTGCAAATCGGTGGGGCCAACGATTTTACCCCCGCTGCCGAATGGTTCGCCGACCCGGCTATGACAGACAAGGCGGGCGATTATGACTCGGCGAACAATTCTTTCATGGTCACCAACCTCGCCGGCAATACTACCCACACGTTGTATTTTACCACGACAGGGAACGGCTGCACCTTCGACAATTCCATCGCTGTCACGCTGGATGCCGATACCGAGGCACCGACGGCGGTCTGCCTTAACCCCACCGTTGAACTTGATGCAAATGGCACTTATACCCTGACTACTGACGACATCATTGACCCCGACAATTCGAGCGACAACTGCGGGGCCGTGGTGGCGACCAGTATTACGCCTGCCAATTTTGATTGTTCGAGTTTAGGCGCTCATGCCGTGACGGTAGAGACCGCAGATTTGAGTGGAAACGCTGGTAACAATTGTACAGCCAATGTTACGGTCATTTTACCCGTCAATCCTGCTGCCGGGCTGCGCACCTGGACAGGGGCATACAGCACTGATTGGGAAGAACCTTGCAACTGGAGCCCATTGGCGGTGCCGACTAGTGATGATGATGTTGTCATTCCAAATGTAACCAATGACCCTGTGATAGACCTGGCGATTGCGGCTGTCGCAAAGTCAGTGGTGATTGAAACCGATGGTAAATTGACCATTGAACTGGACGGCAGCCTGACTATTGACGGTTCGACAAATGACGGCATGGACATCAGTGGTACTTTGGTCAGTAATGGAACCATCCATATTGATAATGTGGCAGGCAATGGTGTTGAGGCCCAGACAGGTTCTTCGATTTCTAATTTTGGCACACTCAATATTGGTCAAAACGGAGGGACAGGCAACATTGGTGGCAAAGGGCTGGAAATAAGGGGCGCTTTGACCAACCAATTTGGCGGAACTTTCAATGTGACAAATACCGCCTCTAATGGAATGAATGTGATTGGAGCGTCCGTGGACAACTTTGGGGATATCGTTCTGTCAGCCTCCAATACTTCAACCGGCTTGCGCCTCAATAACAGCGGTGCCAGCTTCACCAATAAAAGTGGCTCAAGTTTGACCATTGATGGATTTTATATCGGGTATGATGGAGCAAGCAATACTGACCTAATCAACGAAGGCACTTTAATTTTTGACAATCAACAAAGCTATGCGATAGACGTCTTAGGGGATGTCACGAATACAGGCACGGTCAAAGGAAATGGCACTTTCATTTTCAACGACGGCTATACCTGGGATGGGACTATTTCCCCAGGCTTGTCCCCCGGCAGCTTTGCGCTCAACGATGGAGACCCTGTCACCCTGGCCGCTACCTGCACCCTCGAAATAGAAGTCAACGGCACCACACCTGTGTCAGAATTCGACCGGGTAAGGGTCATTAATGAAGACATCAATCTCAACGGAACGCTTGCCGTGACCATCAACTATACCCCCACCATAGGCGACCGCTTCATCTTCGTTGAAGCTGACAATGTCAACGGCACTTTCGCCACGGTTTCCCCTGCGCTGCCCAATTTTTGGTCCGTTGATTATTCAGTGGCGGGCGAGGTGGCTTTGGTGTATGACGTGCCTTGCGGCACCAATACCTGGACAGGTGCTGCGGGCACCGACTGGGACGATGCAGACAATTGGACATTATTGGTTCCCAAATCCTGCGACGATGTCGTCATCCCCAATGTGGCCAACGCCCCAATTATCGGGAGCACGACTGCCGCAGTGGCCAAATCGGTCACGGTAGAACCGGATGCATTGCTGACCATCAACAGTGGTGGCAGCCTTGCCTTGGACGATGTTTCGAACAACACAGGAATTGACAATTTTGGTGAAATAAATAATGCCGGCACCATCACTGTGGACGGCCCCACCGGCGACGGAATTTACAACGCTGGAAACTTCGATAACTCAGGCATCATCCAAATTGGCGCAACACAATCACCAACGGGGCAGGGTATCCAAATTTTGGGAACCATGACCAATACCGGAACCCTTGACGTGAAAAGGGGAAATGACAAAGGCATTCAAATAGATGCCGGTGGCGAATTGACCAATGAAAGCTCCGGCCATATTTTGCTGGGCCAAAACGGCGGCGCTTTTGATGACTATGGATTGCAGGTGGCTGGAACTTTCACCAACGATGGTGGAACAGTTAAGGCAGATAATGCAGGTGTCAATGGTATCCGTGCTCAGGGAAGCATCAGCAACCTGAACGGCGGGGACATCAACATCGGCACGACAGATGGCAACATTGGTTGGGTCGGGCTGATAATTGAAAATGGGGCAACATTTACCAATGACGGCTCCGTCTTGAACATCAACAACACCGGGGCGCTTATCGCAGGTCTCGGCGATGGTATCGCCAGTTTTAATAATTCTCTTTTTGAAAACAAAAACGGTAGCACCATCAATTTGGGATTGAATGCCGGAGGCCTGGGCCACAATGGGATTTACCTGTGGTCGGGCACGTTCAATAACGAAGACTCCGACATCAACATTGACAATGTTGGAAACGATGGCATATACACAGCGGCGACCTTCAACAATTATAGCAATATCAATATCGGAACAGTGGACGGCAATATTGGTGGCGATGGCATCCAGACCACAGGTGGGGCTACTTTCAGCAACCTTGCTTGTGCAGTCACCAACCTGGCCGACAACCTCAACAACGGCACTACTTTCATTAATGAAGGGTTTGTAAAACTGAATACTTCAGAGACCCACAATGTCGGCAATTTCATCAACAACGGCATTGTCGAGGATATACAGGGTACTTTCTCCGGTGGCACAAACAACGAAATTATCATTGCGGCTACCGTTTCAAATGATTGCGAGGTCATCAGCCCTGCTTTCGAACTCGGTGCCAGCATGGACTTTACCATCGTTGGAATTTATACAGATGAAAATGCGACCCAATCCGCCGGGTCGTACGATTTAGCGACGAACACTTTCACTCCTTCCAGTACTTTACCTGAAACGACAGGCACTTATTTCGTAAAAATCGAAGATGCTACTGGCGGTTGCACCCAAATCCTTTCCTGGGAATTGACCACCGCCAATTGCTGTACCATCTTCATGACCTGTTACCTGGACAGCGATGGGGACAACTACGGTGACCCGGCAGTTACAGAAGAAGTTTGCCAAGTTTGTAGCGCAGGGTATGTCTCCGACAACACGGATTGCAATGACAATGACGCCAACGTCAACCCCAACCCAGACTGCTCAAGCATGACTCGTACATGGACTGGTCACGTCAGTTCAGACTGGGAGGAAGCCTGCAACTGGTCACCCAATTGCGTACCGACAACGGACGACGATGTCACCATACCCAATGTCGCCAAAAGCCCAATTATCACTTCCACCACGAACGCTGTGGCCAAATCCGTCGAAGTGCAAACCGACGGAAATTTGACCATCCAAAGCGGCGGCAGCCTGTCGCTGGAGGGCGCAGATAACAGTGCCTTGGTGAATAATGGCACGGTAAGCAACATGGGGACGATGAACATCGGGCTGGTTTCAGCTCCACATTTGGACGGTATCATTAACAGCAGTGTATTCACCAATGACGGCGGGACAATTGACATCCGCAATACCTTTCAGCATGGCATCCGAAACAACAATGGTGGTGATTTTACCAACCAAAACAACGGGATGGTGCTGATTGGCACGAACGGCGGCTTGGTCTCCAATTATGGGATTTACAATAATGACAGTGGGACAACTTTTACGAATACGGGCAGCACGGTTGAAATCGGGCACACCAATTTCAGAGGGGTGAAAAACGACAACAATGCGCAACTGGAAAACCTAAACGGCAGCCAAATTTTGATTGGGCAGAACGGTGGTGGTACTGAAGTAGGTATTGAAAATAAAAATGGCGCTGACATATTCAATGATGCCAGTACCATCCGCATGGACAATACCAGTTCCAGCAGTATCATTAATCAATCAGGGGCTGTGGTGGAAAACAGAAACGGTGGTTTGATTGCCCTCGGCGAAAATGTCCCAGCGAGTAGCTTTGGGCTTTTCAATGTAGGAAATGGTACTTTCCGAAACCTGGAATGTTCCACATTGAAGGTATATCACCATTTCGTCAACAAGTCTGGTTCGACCTTCCTCAACGAGGGTTTGTTCACCTTTGATACGCATGAAACCAATACCGATAATGTCTCCCCTTTCACGAACAACGGCATCATCGAGGACGTGCAGGGTACTTTTTCAGGCAGTCTGACCAACAACGAAATTTTCATCGCACCCACTACAACTGGGGATTGTCAGAGCGTGAGCCCAGCCTTCGCCCTCGGTGCAACGGTGGACTTCAATATCCTCGGCATTTTCACCGACTCCAACGGCAGTAATTCAGCCGGGGCGTATGATGTAGTGACGAACACTTTCACCCCGACCAACCCGCTTTCCACCGCTACCCATGTTTTTTATGTAAAAATAGAAGACCCCTTGGGTGGCTGTACCAGCATTGCAGCGTGGGCGGTGACCAGCACTTCTGCATTGGTCACCTGTTACCTCGACAGCGACGGTGACAACTTTGGCGACCCCGCAATCAGTCAGCTTTTCTGTCAAACCTGTGGCACAGGGTATGTGTCGGACGACAGCGACTGCAACGACACCGACCCCAACGTGAACCCCAACCCGGACTGCTCCGGCACTACCCGTACCTGGACGGGCCACGTCAGCACCGACTGGAACGAGCCTTGTAACTGGTCGCCCAACTGTGTGCCAACCGGTTTGGATGAAATCACCATCCCCGATGTGGCCAACGACCCGGTCATTGGCAGTGGCAGCACTGCTTTTGCCAGGAAAATAAATGTGGAAAACGATGCCCATTTGACCATTGAGAATACAGCTCTTTTGGATATGTCAGTTGGTTATGGTTCCAGTTCAAACACTTTTCATATTAATAATTTTGGAAACGTCACGAATAGTGGCCACATCATCGGTAGCGATGCTGGCTTTTACAAAGATGATTTGGACGCCGTTTTCGACAACTACGGTACGCTCGATGCCTCCGGATATTATGTCGACATCATTTTTATGACGGGCATCATAAATAACCATGCAAATGGAGAAATCAATATTACTTTCACCGGAGTACAGGGGATACAAACAAAAGGCAGTTTTTCGAATAGCGGGCAAATACATATTATTAACGATGACGACGGCGGAACAGGAATATATAACTATAGCTCCGGCACTTTTATCAACCAGTCTTCTGGGAGCATTCTTTTTGAAGCAAATGTTGGTTTTGGAATAAGTAATATTGGGAATTCGGTGTTTGATAACTATGGTTATATCGCCAGCATTGGTCCAGGGAATATTCCCCATTTAATTTCTAATAATAGTGGTAGTACTTTCAATAATCATGAGGGAGGCTCCATAGATGCCCAGAGCCACTGTCTTAATGCAATAGAAAATCAAAGCACGTGCATCTTTACCAATTCCGGCACCGTGGAGATTGGTGATTTGTCCCAATTGGGCATTGAAAATTTAGGTACTTTCGTCAATGCGACTTGCGGTGAAATCTATTTGGCGGACATCCTGCAAACTACCTCTTCCTTTACCAACCAGGGCTTGCTCAGCCTGAATACCAGCCAAGCCCACTCCATCAGCGGCACCTTCGACAACGAGGGCATCATCGAAGACGTACAGGGCCTTTTCTCCGGTGGTACGAACAACGAAATCATCATTGCCCCCGTGACCACGACCGATTGCAGC
Source organism: Lewinellaceae bacterium (assembly GCA_020636005.1). Lineage (GTDB taxonomy): Bacteria > Bacteroidota > Bacteroidia > Chitinophagales > Saprospiraceae > UBA6168. Next base: position 1,250,824 of record JACJYR010000001.1, on the reverse strand, counting down.
GAAGTAAGCCCGGCCTTCGACCTCGGTGCAACGGTGGATTTCAATATCCTCGGCATCTTCACCGATGCCGCTGCCACCCAGTCTGCCGGAACATACAATGTGGCAACGAACACTTTCACCCCGACCAATCCTTTGTCCCAGTCAGCCATTACTTTTTATGTAAAAATAGAAGACACCGTGGGTGGCTGTACCCGCATAGTGAAATGGGTGGTGAACGCAACAAACTGCTGCCCTGTTTTTGTGACCTGCTACCTCGACAGCGATGGCGACAATTTTGGCGATGCCGCTGCCAGTCAGGAATTCTGTCAAGTCTGTGGGACAGGCTACGTCTCCGACAACACCGACTGCGACGACAACGACGGCGATGAGTTTCCGGGCCAAATTTGGTACCTCGATTTTGACGGAGACCTGTACTCGGACGGCACTTCACAAGTGGCCTGTGAGCGTCCCGCAAATTATTTCACGGAGGGGGAATTGACTGAAACGAGCGGCGACTGCAACGACGGCGACCCCGCCATCAACCCAGCCGCCACCGAAGTCTGCGACGGCGTGGACAACAACTGCGATGGCCAGGCCGACAATGGCGTCTTGATAACCTATTACGCCGACACGGACGGTGACGGCTTTGGCGACCCGGCCAATTCAACGATGGCCTGCTCACAGCCAGTTGGCTACGTCTCCGACAACACCGACTGCGACGACAGCGACCCGAACGAGTTCCCCGGCCAAATTTGGTACCTTGATTTTGACGGCGACCTGTACTCGGACGGTACTTCGCAAACAGCCTGCGAGCGCCCAGCAAATTATTTCACCGAGGGGGAATTGACTGAAACGAGCGGCGACTGCAACGATGGCAACCCCGCCATCAACCCAGCGGCCACCGAGGTCTGCGACGGCGTGGACAACGACTGCGACGGGCAGACCGACAATGGCGTCTTGATAACCTACTATGCCGATACGGACGGCGACGGCTTCGGCGACCCGGCCAATACAATCCTGGATTGCTCCGCCCCAACAGGCTATGTTTTGGACAACACCGACTGCGACGACAGCGACGGCAACGAGTTCCCCGGCCAAATTTGGTACCTCGATTTCGACGGCGACCTGTACTCGGACGGTACTTCGCAAACAGCCTGCGAGCGCCCAGCAAATTATTTCACCGCAGATGAGCTGACGCAAACGAGCGGCGACTGCAACGACAGCGACGCTGCCATCAACCCAGCGGCCACCGAAGTCTGCGACGGCGTGGACAACAATTGCGACGGGCAAACGGACAATGGCGTTCTGACAACCTATTATGCCGACACGGACGGTGACGGCTTTGGCGACCCGGCCAATTCAACGATGGCCTGTGCCCAACCAACAGGCTACGTCTTCGACAACACCGACTGCGACGACGGCGACCCCAACGAGTTCCCCGGCCAGACCTGGTACAAAGATGCCGACGGCGACCTTTACTCCGACGGCACCTCGCAGGTGGCCTGTGAGCGCCCAACCGACCATTTCACCGCAGGTGAACTGATGGAAACGAGCGGCGACTGCAACGACGGCGACGCTGCCATCAACCCAGCCGCCACTGAGGTCTGCGATGGCGTGGACAATGACTGCGACGGGCAAATTGATGTGGGAGTCCAGACCACCTATTACGCCGACACGGACAGCGACGGCTTCGGCGACCCGGCCAATTCAACGATGGCCTGTGCCCAACCAACAGGCTACGTCTCCGACAACACCGACTGCGACGACAGCGACGGCAACGAGTTCCCCGGCCAAACTTGGTACAAGGACGCCGATGGCGATTTGTACAGCAATGGCACTTCGCAAACAGCCTGTGAGCGCCCAGCAAATTATTTCACCGCAGGTGAACTGACGCAAACGGACGGCGACTGCAACGACAGCGACGCTGCCATCAACCCAGCCGCCACCGAAGTCTGCGATGGCGTGGACAACGACTGCGATGGGCAAGCGGACAATGGCGTCTTGATAACCTACTATGCCGACACGGACGGTGACGGCTTTGGCGACCCGGCCAATTCAACGATGGCCTGCTCACAGCCAGTTGGCTACGTCTCCGACAACACCGACTGCGACGACAACGACGGCAACGAGTTCCCAGGCCAAATGTGGTACCTCGATTTCGACGGCGACCTGTACTCGGACGGCACTTCGCAAACAGCCTGTGAGCGTCCAACAAATTATTTCACCGAGGGAGAATTGACTGAAACGAGCGGTGACTGCAACGACAGTGACCCAACCATCAACCAAGCGGCCACCGAGGTCTGCGATGGCGTGGATAACGACTGCGACGGGCAGACGGACAATGGCGTTCTGACAACCTATTATGCCGACACGGACGGCGACGGCTTTGGCGACCCGACTGTTTCAACAATGGACTGTTCCGAACCAACAGGCTATGTTTTGGATAACACCGACTGCGACGACAGCGACGGCAAAGAGTTCCCCGGCCAAATTTGGTACCTCGATTTCGACGGAGACCTGTACTCGGACGGCACTTCGCAAACAGCCTGTGAGCGCCCAACAAATTATTTCACCGAGGGGGAATTGACTGAAACGAGCGGCGACTGCAACGACGGCGACCCCGCCATCAACCCAGCCGCCACCGAGGTCTGCGATGGCGTGGACAACGACTGCGATGGGCAAGCGGACAATGGCGTCTTGATAACCTACTATGCCGACACGGACGGTGACGGCTTTGGCGACCCGGCCAATTCAACGATGGCCTGCTCACAGCCAGTTGGCTACGTCTCCGACAACACCGACTGCGACGACAACGACGGCAACGAGTTCCCAGGCCAAATTTGGTACCTTGATTTCGACGGAGACCTGTACTCGGACGGCACTTCGCAAACAGCCTGTGAGCGCCCCGCAAATTATTTCACGGAGGGGGAATTGACTGAAACGAGCGGCGACTGCAACGACGGCGACCCCGCTATCAACCCAGCCGCCACCGAAGTCTGCGACGGCGTGGACAACAACTGCGACGGGCAGACGGACAATGGCGTCTTGATAACCTACTATGCCGACACGGACGGTGACGGCTTTGGCGACCCGGCCAATTCAACGATGGCCTGCTCACAGCCAGTTGGTTACGTCTCCGACAACACCGACTGCGACGACAACGAAGGCAACGAGTTCCCTGGCCAAACTTGGTACCTCGATTTCGACGGCGACCTGTACTCGGACGGCACTTCGCAAACAGCCTGTGAGCGCCCAGCAAATTATTTCACCGAGGGGGAATTGACTGAAACGGACGGCGACTGCAACGACAGCGACGCTGCCATCAACCCAGCGGCCACCGAAGTCTGCGATGGCGTGGACAACGACTGCGATGGCCAGGCCGACAATGGCGTTCTGATAACCTATTATGCCGATACGGACGGCGATGGCTTCGGCGACCCAGCCAATTCAACAATGGCCTGCTCACAGCCAGTTGGTTACGTCTCCGACAACACCGATTGCGACGACAGCGACGGCAACGAGTTCCCAGGCCAAATTTGGTACCTTGATTTCGACGGCGACCTGTACTCGGACGGTACTTCGCAAACAGCCTGCGAGCGTCCCGTAAATTATTTCACCGCAGGGGAACTGGCCCAGACTAGCGGCGACTGCAACGATGGCGACCCCGCCATCAACCCAGCCGCCACCGAAGTCTGCGACGGCGTGGACAACAACTGCGATGGGCAAACGGACAATGGCGTTCTGACAACCTACTATGCCGACACGGACGGCGACGGCTTCGGCGACCCGGCCAATTCAACGATGGCCTGCTCACAGCCAGTTGGCTACGTCTCCGACAACACCGACTGCGACGACAGCGACGGCAAAGAGTTTCCGGGCCAAACGTGGTACCTCGATTTCGACGGCGACCTGTACTCGGACGGCACTTCGCAAACAGCCTGTGAGCGCCCGGCTGACCATTTCACCGAGGGGGAATTGACTGCAACGAGCGGCGACTGCAACGATGGCGACCCCGCCATCAACCCAACGGCCACTGAGGTCTGCGACGGCGTGGACAACAACTGCGACGGGCAAACGGACAATGGCGTTCTGACAACCTACTATGCCGACACGGACGGCGACGGCTTCGGCGACCCGGCCAATTCAACGATGGCCTGCTCACAGCCAGTTGGCTACGTCTCCGATAACACCGACTGCGACGACAGCGACGGCGATGAGTTCCCCGGCCAAATGTGGTACCTCGATTTCGACGGCGACCTGTACTCGGACGGTACTTCGCAAACAGCCTGTGAACGCCCAGCAAATTATTTCACCGCAGGTGAGCTGACACAAATAAGCGGCGACTGCAACGACGGCGACGCTGCCATCAACCCAGCCGCCACCGAGGTCTGCGACGGCATCGACAACGACTGCGATGGCCTCACCGACATTGACGATCCGAATTTCGTAGATAACACACTGCCAACCGTTAACTGCCAAAATATTGCTCGTAGCCTGGATGCCAATGGTAGTGTGCAAATTGTACCAGCCGATGTATTTGCCGGGGGCTCCGACGATTGCGGCACCGTCAACCTATTGGGCGTTTCACCAAACACTTTCTCCTGCGGAAACCTGGGTGCAAATACCGTGACCCTGACGGTGGACGATGGTAATGGCAACCAGAATAATTGCCAGGCAACAGTGTCTATCTCCGATGGCACGGCACCCGAGGCAGTCTGCCAAAACATTACCGTGCAATTGGATGTCTCAGGGCAAGCCACCATTTCCGCCGCCGATGTGGACGGTGGTTCGGGCGACGTTTGCGGCATTGGCGCTATGCAGCTTGACAACACCAGTTTCTCTTGTGCCAATGTGGGCAGTAATGCCGTTATCCTGACGGTTTTCGACAACAACAGCAACTCCTCTTCCTGTACTGCCACCATAACAGTGGAAGACTATGTACAGCCGAATGCAGTTTGTAAAACAACAACAGTTCAACTGGACGGTAGCGGGATGGCCAACATCCTGCCCGCCCAGGTGGACAATGGCTCGAATGATGCTTGCGGCATCGCTGGCCTCAGTTTGAACATTACATCATTTACCTGTGCCAATGTGGGCGCCAACGCCGTAGTGCTGACGGTGACTGATGTGAACGGCAACTCCTCCACTTGTAGCACAACGGTAACGGTGCTGGACAGTACAGCACCTTCAGTTCAGTGCCAAAATGCTACGGTGCAATTGGATGTTAATGGCTTAGCTTCTATTGTTCCCGCTGTTGTGGTCGCTGCTTCTGATGATGCCTGTGGCAGCCCAAGCTTGTCATTGGATATAAATACTTTTTCTTGTGCCAATTTGGGTGGCAATTCAGTGACATTGACCGCAACGGACTTGAACGGAAATATGGCAACCTGCACTGCAACAGTCACGGTGGAAGACAACATTGCCCCAACTGCCGTTTGCCAGAATACCACTGTACAACTGGACGGGAACGGTATTGCAACCCTTACCCCATCACAAGTGGATGGCGGCTCAACGGACAACTGCTCTGTCAGCCTCAGTCTCGACAACACCAGTTTCTCATGTGCAAATGTCGGCCCGAACACGGTGACGTTGACAGCCATCGACCCGGCGGGCAACAGCCACTCCTGCCAGGCTAGCTTGACCGTTGAAGACAATACCGCCCCAACGGCACTTTGTCAAAATGCAACGGCTTTTCTGGATGAATTTGGACAGGCAAGCATAAGTGCCAACGAAGTGGATGCAGGTTCATTTGACAACTGCGGCATTGCCTCGGCCAGTGTTTCACCCAATTCATTTACCTGTGTTGAAACAGGAGCAAACACGGTGACTTTAACTGTTGCTGATGTGAACGGCAATACAGCCTCCTGCAATGCTACGGTGGAGGTAGTGGACAATCTTTTGCCCATTGTTATTTGTCAGGATATTAGCATCCAACTGGACGCCACGGGCAATGCGTCAATTATTCCTACGGACGTCTTTGATGCGGCCGCTTCCAGCGATAATTGCGGGAATATCAGTTTGGTAAATGTCTGGCCCAATCAGTTTTCCTGTCAGGATGAAGGAGCCAACATTGCCACCCTGACCGCCAATGACGGCCACGGCAACACGGCAACTTGCACCGCAACGGTCACTGTAGAAACATTTATCACAGGGTTCAGCGTGACCGTGACGCCAGAAGAGTGCGGCATGGGCAACGGCACCATCATTGCCAGCGCAGACTCGCCGGGCGGGCAATTGGCATTCAGCATAGACGGAGGGGCTACATGGCAGATGACGGGCGTTTTCACCAACTTGCCGACGGGAGCGTATCATGTAAAAGTGAAGGCTTTTGGCACACCGGGCTGTTCTTCAGAATCCCTCACGACCGAGGTCGGCCAGATAGGCAGCCCAACTACCTGGTGGAAAGACTGGGACGGCGACGGCTATACCGACGGCATCAGCCAAACAACTTGTAACCAACCGGTAGGATATGTGGCCTCTGCATTGCCAGGTGACTGTAACGACAACAATGCCGACGAGCACCCAGGCCAGGTCTGGTATGGCGATCAGGACGGCGATGGCTTTGGCGCTGGCACCTGGACAACGGCCTGCCAGCGGCCTTTTGGCTGCTACCTTCCCAATGAACTGTCGGCAACTTTGGGCGATTGCAATGACAACAATGCCGCCATCCACCCCAATGCCACAGAGGTCTGCAACGGCATTGACGACGACTGCGATGGAGAGGTGGACGAGGGAGTGCCTACAGGCCTGACCTGGAACGGCAACGTGGTCTTCTCGAACCAGGCAGCAGTGGACGCATGGCCGCCTTGCTACACTATCATTAACGGAAATCTGACCATCCAGTACGCTGGCATCAACGACTTGTCTGCGCTGCTCGGCCTGGTGGAAGTGACCGGCAACGTGCTCATCCAGAACACCAGTTTGGACAGCCTGGCCGGCCTTGACAGCCTGGAAGCTGTTGGTGGCACGCTGGCCATCAAACAGAACGGCAGCCTGACGACCCTCGATGGCCTCGATTCCCTCACAGCGGTGGACGGCAACCTTCAGGTATTTTACAACCTTGACCTGACCTCCTGCTGCGCCATACACGACCTGATAAACAACGGAGTAGGGGGCAGCATCTCCATCTTCCTCAATGACACGGGCTGCGACAATGTCGCCGATGTGAACAACACCTGTGCGCCTGTGCAGAACCTCGTCGGGCCTGGTGGGAATTCATCTTCGGCTGCCTGCGCAGATTGTGTTTTGGAGGGGCAATCAAACCTTGACCTGCACCTTTTTCCAAATCCAACTTCCAGCACGGTGAATGTGCAATTGGACGGCCTGGCGGGGGTAGTTACTTTGAGTATTATGGACGTTGCAGGAAGGGTTTTTTATAAAACAGAACTTGAAAGGAATGGTAAATTTAAAATCGAAACAGGTGACTGGAAGGCAGGCATTTATTTGGTGAAGGTGAAATCAGAAGGCAGGGAGATCGTGACCAAAAAACTGGTCGTGGTGGATTGATCTGATAGCGCTAAGAAAGCGATGTTTATTCACACGTCACTGGGCTGGACTTTAGCCATTTGCGCATTTATTTAGCGGTTAAAAGTCAGTAAATAAGCTCTCTTTTCCGCCCCTGACCCCTAAAGGGGAACCAAATCGGCAACTATCTACGAACTTCCCAATATGGTTCCCCTTTAGGGGTCAGGGGCGGAGTAAGGCGGGAGGCGCTAAATAGATACCCATTTGCAAATGGCTAAAGTCCAGCCCAGGTCAGTTTATCAACTTCCTGATGCGAACCAGCCCAAATATCGGCCCAGGCAGTAGGAACAAATAAGTCCAATTGGGTGAAATGCACTATTGTAACTGGTTCAAAAACTGGATGCTGAAAATGGTGAGTGCAAAACCGATGCAGTTCACGAGGGTCAAAGCCGTGCTGTGCTGGTTTAGTCCTTCGGTGCGGTGTTGGCCGCCACCGGCGAAAATTGGGGTGAGCGGAATGGAAGGCCTTCACCGGGAAATCGGCCACCCTCTTCATCCGTTCCATCCGCTTGCAGCATGCGAAAAAACTGCTTGCTACTTCTGACCTGACCGTTTCAGAGATTGCCTATGAGGTCGGGTTTACCTCACCGAGTTATTTTTCCACTGCATTTTTGGAGGAATTTGGTGTTGCGCCCAGTGCAACATGTTCTTAGTGAGCGCTCCTATTTTCTGGTCAGGGCATGGTCTGGATTGCTCAAAATTTGGGCATCAAGGTTCTTGCTTCCCATATCAGCGAATATTGTGGTTTTATGATTTGATTGTTCTTTCAACAATTCCACCTTGGCCTTTAGCTGGGCAATCCTCTCTTCGTACTCGTTTAATTTCTTTGCATTTTCTTGAATAACGGTTTCGTTTTTTTGGTAATCAACCTCCAATTCCTGTACGGCTTTGGTCAACGGCACCACGAATTCTGCATATCTTAAACCATAAAAATCCTCGCTGTTTTGCGGCTTTTTTACACCAGAAAAATCATAACCGACGCGTTCAGCGGCTGCCTCTACTTCCTGGGCAATGAAACCCGAATAGCGGATACCCGGTTGGGAATTTAATTCATAAGAAACGGGGCGCAGCTGATTGATAAAATCCAAACCGGCCACATCTTCTTTCACGTCCGTTTTATAGCGGCCATCGGAGAGCGTTGTCCAGTTGACGGTGCCACGGATGGAGGTGACTTGGTCATTGCCGATGGTGATGGTATTGTCCGTTGAGACGGAGACGCCGTTGCCCAGAGCGATGGAATTGTCGCCCGTTACACTCGTATTTGCACCGAATGCGATGCTGTAATCACCTGTTGCGACTGCCTTATGGCCGATGGCGATGGCGTTGGTGTTGTCAATGTCCACATTGGCCCCGATACCAACGGTGTAGTTGTTGGCAATATTTATTTCATTGCCAATGCCGATTGCATAGGTATAACTGCCGATATAATGTTTATATCCCAACCCAATCCCTCCATCCGAATAAGAAGTGGCATCATAGCCAATGGCTAAACCATATTTGCCAGCCATATAAGCATAATACCCCATGGCTATGCTTTCTTTGTCTGATGAAGCGAAACCGCCGATACTGACTATATTATTGGCATTTCCGTTATAATCGGAGTAATAGCCTACGCACACGCTATTGTCTTTGTTGTAAGAATAATCATCTGCATGTGAGCCTACGGCCACGTTATCATTGTCTTCATAAGCAGTAGATATGCCTGTATAGTTTCCTGCACAAAAGCCAATAAAGGTATTTTGACTGGAATTACTCATTCTTTCTCCTGCAAAATGCCCCAAGAAAGTATTGTTGTTGCCCTCTTTTAAACCGTAACCACTTCCAGAACCCAATACTGTATTATAGCTACCCGTTTTTAAATAAGTTAATGGAGAATATCCAGAGTAACTACCTTGTTGGTGTTTGCATCCAATCGCTGTATTCCCTTCCCCGGTAGAACCGCTGGTTGCTCCATAACCAACTTCGTGCCCTATGAATAGGTTTTTATCCCCTGTGACGTATCTTCCTGCCACCATCCCCATGCAGATATTGTCATGGCCATCCGACTGATTATATCCAGCATAATAACCTATGGAGGTATTATCATACCCGGAAGTATTGTTTTTCCCCGCTCTGTATCCTATGAAGGTATTGTCAGTGCCAGTACTCGAATATCCTGATTCATATCCGACAAACAGATTGTCAGTGCCAGTTGTATTTGTATATCCGGATTTATAACCTAAAAAAGTATTTTCACTGGCAGTGTTGCTGTACCCTGCATGATATCCCAAAACGGTGAGATTATCTGCAGAGGTTGAATTCACCAAAGCGCTATCGCCAAAAACCGTATTGTTGCTTGCAGACCCGTACATATTTTTCCCGCTGCCATCCCCGGTGACGATGGTGCCAGTTTGAGCTTTGGCAAATATTACAGATAGAAAAATTAAGGTGAAAACGAGGTATTTTTTTGAGTTCATTTTAATATTATTTCCTTGATGAAAAATTGGAAGTTGAACAAGTGACTAATGAATTGACATTCAAATTAAGCCGCAATTTCAGTTACCGCTAACTTGAGCCATACGCTTTTCGAGGTTTTCCAAAAGCGCATCCATTGAATTGATTTTTTCAGAGGAGTTTTCAATCACCTGCTGTGTTTGCTGCTGTTGGTCGGAAATTTCCTGAACGGCTTTGACCAAGGGCACTGTGAATTGACTGTATCGTAAGCCGTAACGGTCATTTTCATGCTGAGGCTTGTCAATTCCAGAGAAGTCGTAGGACAAGGACTGGGCTGTTTGCGCTACTTCTTGTGCAATGAAACCTGTGTAGCGGATTCGGTTATTGGCTGAGGGGGGCATCGTCTGCCGCCCGCTGTCCACTGCCAATTGATAAGTAACAGGCCTTAATTTCAGGATAAAATCCAAGCCTGGAATATCCGCTTGAATTTTGGTCTTTAGTCTGCCGTCTGATGTTGTAACCCAGTTGGTTATGCCACTGATGGACATGACATCGTCGTTTCCAATATTGATTTGATTGTCCGTTGAAATGGACATATTGTAACCCAACGCCATAGCATTCGAGCTGCTGATAACATGAGTGCTGCCCAAAGCAGTGGAATGGTCGCCGGCAACTGCCGCTTCCGTACCAATGGCTACCGCTGCACTGCCTTGAACATCGGTCAAATACCCTATGCCGATGCTGCTATCGCCACTCATGGAGGATTGATAACCCAAGCTAATGCTATAGTCCCCCGACTCACCAATATTGGTTTGATAACCAACTCCAACAGCGCGTTCGCCACCCATGGTGATTTCATTGCCAATACCCACCCCGCCTTCTGCCGTACCTGTGGCTCCATATCCTGCCAGCGTGAGGTAGTCCTCACTGGCAACGGTATTCGCACCTACCATTATAACTTGATTAAAACTTGAATCGGCAAAATCAGCATTATACCCCACGACAGTATTATTCGCTCCGCCAATATTTGAATATCCAGCTTTGTACCCAATCAATGTATTTCTATAGGCGCTTCCTGCCGTGTTTTCAGTAGCAGTATTGTATCCTGCCAACCCACCCACAAAAGTGTTGTCATTCTTCCCCTTGGCATAAGCCCCTGCCCCTGTCCCAATAAAGGTGGAGTAATTTCCAGTAGCTATGGAACTCCCTGCACTTGCCCCAAGCGAGACATTCCACGACCCTGTCGAATGCAGATAACCTGCTGCGCCATTTCCATAGCCAGTCGCATAATTGCCAATGGCTATGTTGCCACCTTGTTGCGAGTAATATCCTGCATTATGCCCGATGATAACAGCTTCGTCTTCCACATCATAACTATAAGCGGCATTTTGCCCTACGAAGACTGAGTAATTCCCACTTGTTGTATGGTTGCCAATGTTTTCCCCAATCATAATGCTGCCGTGGATACTTTTTGAACCAACGCCAATATTGTGTCCGATTAAAGAGCAATACGAGTCGCCATAACTATAATTATAGCCATAGCCCGCACTTACCCCCAGGTGTATGCTGTAGTAGCTATAAAAATATCCTGCCTTATATCCCAGTGTTGTAACGTTATTATGCGACGCATAACCACCAAATGCTCCAAAGGTCGAGGCATACGAAGCATTATCGTAATACAATGCCTGATAACCGAATGCTGTATTATAGTCTCCGGTGGAAACGCCATTACCAGCGCCTGTACCGCTGAATTCATTGCCCGTTTGCCCTGTCAAAGATGATGACAAGCAACTGAATATGAACAGGTTGAAAAATATTATTCTCATGTTTTTTTCTTTTTTAGCATCGTGTCGTAAATAAGTTGCTGATTTCGGCGAGCGTATTTTTTCTGAGAGCAAGGCATTGAAACAGGCGCATAGCCCAGCTACGCAATTGTTTCAATAACGCAGCTATCGGGAAAAAGCCGCCGCCCAAATCGGTAAGTTATTTCCGGCACGATGCTTAATGGGTAAATTTGAAAACCTACTCTTGCTCTAAAGCTTTTATCTCTTCCGCCAATTTCAACAACTCCGCTTTGTAGGTGTCCAATCGTGCGTCCTGTTGTTGAATGGTTTGCTGCTGCTGTTCTATTTTCGGCTGTAATTCTTGAATGGCTTTTACCAAAGGCACTACAAACTCCGCATAGCGCAACCCATATTTATCCAATTGCTCCCGATAGTCAATGCCGCTAAATTCAAAATTGCAATGTTTTGCCGCCTGCTCAACTTCCTGGGCGATGAAGCCAGATTGGCGATGGACGGTTTTTCTTTCAAGCGAAGTGTCCGTCTGCCGTCCGCCGCCTGTCATCAACCGATAGGTGACTGGTCGCAATTGGCGTATAAAATCCAGTCCGGTTACATTCTCTTGAATATTGGTTTTGAAACGCCCATCCGACAGTGCGGTAAAATCCACGGTTCCGCCAATGGTAGTTGTTGATGTGTTTCCAAAAACGATTTCGTGGTTGCCGCTGACGGAGGTACCGTAGCCAATCGCCGCTGAATTGTAGCCCGTTGCGGTAGCACCACTCCCCAATGCGATGCTGTAACTGCCGCTTGCGGCTGCATTTTTGCCGATAGCAATTCCGTGACTACTGGCTACATTGCTTTGATATCCGATGCCTATGCCATAATCGCCCGATACATTGCTTTCATAGCCAACGCCCAAGCCATACGTTCCATTTATGTAAGCGCTGTATCCAATACCGATAGCCCCTGTCTTCAGCATATTGGAATAAGCCCCAATGCCCACATTGTATTGTTTAGAGGCATTTGCACCATAGCCTATTATTGTGATATCGCTATTGTAAATTTTTATATCAGCACCTATGTAGGTATTGTAGCTATAATCATCATAGCTGGTGGGAGGCCCAGCATCTGCGCCGATTCCGACATTGTACTGCCCTTCACGATTATAATAACCACAACTATCGCCGATATAGGTATTGTAATTGGCATTGTCGGGGTCGTTCGTCCTGTTGTTATCCCAGCCTGCATAAGAACCAAGGAACGTATTGTAACTACTATACTTTGTGTTTTCTCCTGCACTTGTTCCGATAAGGGTATTCCAGTTCCCTGTATTTACATCATAACCTGCCCCTAATCCAAACAATACGTTGTAACTGCCCGTGGAAATGCTTGCCCCGCAATAATCTTGTCCAATGGCAACATTGTAACTGCCCGATGTGCAATGGTCTATATCATTTCCTATGAAGATATTGTCCCTGCCGGTCATTTCGAGAGAAGTCGAGTAGGCATGTTCTCCAATCATAATATTGTTAAACCCCGTAGTAATGGTGCTTCCGGCTTCTTCCCCAATGGCGATATTATTGTAGCCGGTCGTGTTTTTATAACCTGCCATCGTGCCAAGAAAAATATTGTTGTAGCCAACAGTATTGCTGTATCCTGACTCGAACCCAACAAATATGTTTTTGCTCCCGGTAGTCGTATTATGCCCTGCATATGCCCCAACCATCACGGAACTGTCGGCAGAAGTAAGGCTATACCCCGCTTGATACCCCATCAGGGAATTATAAGAACCTGTTGTAAGACTATACCCGGCTTCTTCGCCATATATTGCATTGCCCACACCTGTGGAAATATTAGAGCCTGCGCTTGTACCGTCAGCGTGGTTGCACACACATTCGGGCCTTTCATAAGCTCCCATATCCACCGTGCCACCTGTAAATTCAATGCGGGGCCTGCCCGCAAGGTCGGCGACAATTTCACTGACAAAAGTGGTATCGCCCCCTACATGGTAAGCATATGCGTCGTTATTACCCGCATCAGCGGCGGGGGAACTGTCCTGAAGGCGTAAATCGCCATTGGCAGCATCCTCAAAAAGCGGGTCGCTTTCGCTGTTGTTGCCATTGTCAATAGTGCCGCTTGGCAGGTTGTTCAGGTCGTAATTGACGGTGCAATAGGCGATATAGGTAGCCCCACTGGCGGTTTCCCATTCATCATTTCCGTTTTCCCAAATAATACAATTGGTGAAATAGCCAGTGGCCCCGGTTGAATTTTTAAAAGCGTCGCCACTGTTGGAAGCGGCATTATTATAAAAAGTGCAATTGGTAAAAACAGGCTGGGCCGTTCCTGTACTCGTGCTCCATGAAAACACCCCGCCACCGCCCACAGAAGCGGTATTGCTATCGAAAATGCAGTTGAAAAATATGGGCAGGCAATCATAGGTAGAGGCAAGGTTATGGACTGCGCCGCCATTATTGCCATCATTATCCTGAAAAATGCAATTGATGAAAAGGGTATTGACCTCCGCAGATTCAGCTGAATTGTAAACTGCGCCACCCCGTTGGCTTGAGTAGTTGTTTTGGAAAACACAATTGGAAACTGTTAGGTACCCTTCTGTATTTCGATTGAACAAGCCACCACCTCTTTGTCGTTGCCCGGTGTCGTTGGCGTAGCCTTTTTCTATTGTGAAACCGTCCAAAGTGACATAGCCTGTCAACAACTCTGCAAAAACAACCCGATAAGTATTGTTGGTATTGATGCCATCCTGGTCAATGTCCCCACTTAGTATGGTTTCGTTTTCTGTTGGGGCAGCTTGCAGCCTGTTCGTTTCGATGCCCGAAAAACCACCGAAAAGGCTGACCCCGCTGATGAGGGCAAACTTTTCATTCCGGTCATCATTGGTTTGGCTGGCCCCCTCATCGGGATAATAGGTGCCTTCGGCTACCCATATTTCATCGCCGCTCGAAGCGGCGGCAAGGGCATCTTGCAGATAATTGTAGGCGTCCGTCCAGGAAGAGCCGTCGTTGTTGCCCGTGGCATCGACGTCCACGTATATTTGGGCAGTTGAAATGGATAAAGAATAATTGACAATTGATAATGTCAGTATTATTCTGGTGATACTTTTCATGTTGTGTATATTTTGGAAATCAACTCTTCATTTTTTAAAAAGAGAAAGCGAAACCGCTCAAGACCAATAAGTTCCGCTTTCCGGAAATGAAAAGTATCATTCTTTGGTTTGCGGAATTATTGCACTATTACTCGTTTAAGGGAATCTTTTATTTTTAGGAAATAAGTGCCTTTCGGGAGGCCGGCCAAGGAGTGTTTGCTGCTATTGGCCTGTAGTTGAAACGACTCGACAAAGTGCCCATGCCCATCAAATATTTCCACCAATCCTTCCTCGCCCGCATTTTCAATCACCACAAAATCAGCAGTCGGATTTGGGTAAATGGAATACCCGATATCGGTGGACTGGTATCGGATATTTACAATTCGGCTGTATTCATATTTCCCATCGAAATCCACTTGTTGGAGGCGGTAATAATTGTTGCCAATGGCGGGTGTTTCATGGAGCAGGCCATATTGCTGCGCTTGGGAAGTCGTGCCTGCGCCTGCCACCCGGCCTATTTTTTGGAAAGCCCTTCCGTCCGTGCTCCATTCCACCTCGAAATGGGAATTGTTGATTTCGTTGGCGGTTTCCCAATAGAGCTGGACGCCCCGCTCGGCTTTTTCACCATAAAAATAGAGTAGCTCAATGGGCAAAGCCGCTGCACTGTATTGCCGGAAAACAACGCCATAGCCGCCCGCATCCAAGGTAGTGGTGGAGTCAACCAGGCCATCCTGCCAAACGATGACCGCATCATCGGCTGACCGAAGAGCGATGCTTGGGAATTGCTGGAAAAAGTCGGTGGTGGTATTCACCGCTATTTCCGAACCGCTGGCCGTCCCGTCTGCATAATAGCTTTGGTTGTAAGCGCCCGTGTATTCCCCATCTTGGCCATAGCTGTCCCAGACCATTGAAAATGCGCCTTCTTGGGTCATGGCTACCTCGGCGTTGTCCTGAGCGCCAACCGTTGTCGTATTTACTTGAAATTCAGCGCCATTGGCCGTCCCGTCCGCATCGAAGCGTTGGGCGAAAATGCCTTTTCCATCGCCATCGGCGGCGTTGTCCGTCCAGACGACGACGTAATTCCCATCGGCATCCATGCTGACACTTGGGCTGGTCTGATTGCCCGAAGTCGTGGTGTTGACCAACGTTTCGCTGCCCTGCGCCACACCAGATGAGTTGTACCTTTGGAAATAAATACCAAACCCGTCGCCGTCCTGGCCATACGATTGCCAGACGGCCACGAAGTCGCCATTGCCGTTCATGGCCACGTCGGGATAGTTTTGGACATTAGAACTTGTCGTATTGATTTGAAATTCACTGACCGAAGTGCCACCCCCGTCTCCGTACAACCTACCAAAAATATCGCCCTTGCCTTCCCAGACGATGATGTAGTTCAGGTCATCGTCCACGCCTACCTTGGGCATGCACTGCCTGCCTGTGGTGGTGGTATTGACTTGCGCTTGACCTCCGTTATTTCCAAAGGAGCCATCGTGTTTCCGCTTGTAAACGCCCCAACTGTCACCATCTTCGTTATAGGATTGCCACACGGTGACCGCTTCCCCAGAAGCGTTCATGGCTACATCTGGAAACCGCTGGTCATTGGCCGTGGTGGAATTGACGACCACCTCGCATTGTGCAGCCGTGCCGTAGCTTTGAAAAACAGCCCTGTAAATGCCATATCCATCGCCATCCTGCCCCTGGCTTTCCCAAACGACGGTGTAGTTGCCGCTGTCGTCTATGGATACGGCAGGCCGTTGTTGGTTGTTGGAAGTGGTGGTATTCGTCACTGTCTCGCTGCCCGAAGGAATGAGTTGGGCGGATGAAACCAACGGCAGGTTCAGCAGAAGGATAAAAGCAAAACAAAGGATGTGTGTGTAGTTGATACTTTTCATTTTACCGTCTTAAGCTTTTAAAAAAGTTGTTCAGCTTAAGTGGCTGACACGGCAAAATTTGGGCAACTACTTTGCTCCAAAATCACATTTCGTTAGCAGAAAATGTGATTTTCAATAGAATTTACAGTAAAAAATGTGGTTTTCAACAGGTTGGCTTACCGTGGTGTGTATAACAAATTGTACAAGCATAGCTTGTTTTTTTTGAAACACATAGGCACATAGGACACATAGTTTTTTGTCCGCCAAAGGCGGAATGTTCTATGTGCCTATGTGTTTCAAAAATCAAATTTTTCGTTTTGAGTGGAGTAAACTTGGGCAATTCACTATACATCACTAGATAAAGGATAGATGGCGTTTTTCTTCAGTTCCTCCGTTGGCATGATGCCAAACTCCTGTTGGTAGATTTTAGAAAAATAATAATGGTTGTCGAAGCCCAACTGGTACAAGACCTCCGAGACGGTCTCGACTTCGCCGCTTTTTAACAGAAGCCGGGCCTTGTTGAGCTTGATGGAGCGCTGGTATTGTTTCGGCGTCAGCCCCGTTATTTTTTTGATTTTTTGTTGAAAGCCGTTGTACGACATGTTGACGAGCGGCGCTACTTCATTGAGTGTATGATTCGGGTTGGCGATGTTTTCGACAACAATTTGCTCGACCTTTTCCAGCCATTTCAAATCCGCCTGCGAAATGCCTGGGGCAGGTGGCGTGTTTTCCTCGATTTCCCCCATTTCCACAGCCAATGGGGCAGTCCTGTTTTGATAGTTCGAAATCAAATTGCCGACCCTCGTGACCAGTTCCAGCTCGTTAAAAGGCTTGGTCAAATAATCATCCACACCGATGCGCAGGGCATCAATTTTTACCCCCGATGCAATTTGTGCCGTCAGCATGATGACGGGAATTTGCCGGAAGGCATCATTATTTTTTAAAATATGGAGCAATTCCATGCCGTCCATTTCGGGCATCATGATGTCGGAAATAATGGCCGATGGCAGTGGGGACAATTTCCCCAAACACGTCAACGCAACCTTCCCATTTTCAGCCGTTATGACATTGTATTTTTCGGACAAAAGGAGCGTCATGTATTTCCTTAAATCATGGTTGTCCTCTACAATTAAGACAGTGAGCAAATTTGACTGGTGTACGGTATTGACGCTTGTTGGGTCTAAAAATGGGCGCTCAATGCTGGTCAGCTTCACAGGCTCCATGCTGCTTTCAACAAATGGCAGTTTCAGGTGAAAGGCGCTCCCTTCGCCCACAGCACTTTCAGCCCAAACGCTGCCACCCAGCAATTCCGCCAGCTCTTTGCAAAGTGCCAAACCGATACCTGTCCCACCTGTATATTCCTGATTTTTTACCTGATAAAAACGGTCGAAAATTTTGTCAATGTCCGCTTCAGGGATGCCAATTCCGTTATCTTTTACGCTGATTAGCAGTTCCTCATTTTCCTTTTGAACGGTCACAGAAATGAGGCCGTTTTCAGGGGTGAACTTGATGGCATTGCTCAGGTAGTTCGACAAAATCATTTCCAGCTTTTCAGCATCCAACAGCAATTGGGCCGGGCCGGAAATGGCGTTTTCAGATTTCAGTTGAATGCCTTTTAAATCGGCGGCCCCTTCGTGCAAGGCGAGGATTTTACTGACAAGTTGAAAAACATCCGTCGGCACGGGGTTCACAGCCAGATGGTTCGCATCCAACCTCGAAAGTTCCAACAATTCATTGATTCGTTTGTGCAGGTTTTGGGCATTCTGCTGCACCAGTTGCAGGTAGGAAAGATTGCGCTCTGACAACTCACCGCTTTTCAAAATGCTGTCCAGTGGCGACAAAACCAACGTCAGCGGCGTCCTCAATTCATGCGAGACATTGGCGAAAAAGCGGTTTTTCAACTCATCCAATTCTTTCAAGCGGTCAGCGTCGCTTTTGATTTTATCCCTTTGGACAACCAATTCTTTTTCATGGTTTTCATTAATCTTGGTGATGGTATAAATGATGATAAATAAAACGACATAGAAGACGTATTTAAAATAAAACACGTCCCCATACCCAGCGGCGAAAAAAGCGACGTGAAACAAAATGGTATTGGTCACTGCAAAAAACCACATCCGGCGGCCCGAAGAAAATATAGGCAAAATGGCCATCATGACCCCCAGCCCATCTTCCATAAACTTGCCTGGAATGACAAAATATGCATGGCCAAAAAACAATGCCTGGCAAATAAGCCCAGTCAGGATAACAGTCAGGTCAAAACTTTTCTTCCTTACCATCAGGACAATGGTAAAGAGCACCCCAAAAATGAAATTGTACAACCCGACTTCGTAGCGCTGGTAAAGTGAATTTGAAATGGTAAAAATGAAGCACAGGGCTATGAGGCAGTACAAGCCTACCTTGGCAAAAAAGATTTTCCTGTCGTTAAGGGAGGTGAAAACTTGGCTCATTCCAATCCTTTTTGAACTCAGGGTCAAAAAGTCCGCCAATGTAGTGCCTGGCAGCAGCGGCCCATTGCATTTCACCGCCACCGATGGCGCCTGTACCTATCTGCTTTCCACAACCATCAACAGCACCAATTCGACCGACATCACCCGGACGGGCGCAGTTGACAACGATTTGGGCAATTTCTGCATCAGGTCGCCGCAAGTTCCAACATCGTTATTCTTCCCGATGTGGCCAGCGCCCCGGTCGTTGATAATAGCTATGAAGACCCTTAAAAAACCCACGTTTTCAAACTTTTGCACAAAACCCAATGACGAGAAGTAAGGATCGAAGGAAAAATAATCCCGATGCGGAATCGGGATTATTTTAAAAAAACCCTTCCAGCACTGGGTTTTCATAATCAAAATGGTGAAGTTATTTTTTTATCGTTACTAAAATAGAAGACGGGGCAAGCTGGTGAGCCTGCCCCGTTAGTTTAGAATGGGGGATCTTAAGTTTACATGCCCTTGCTCTGCCCCTTCATTTTACCTTTCCCGTCGTGCTTCCGCTCCTTTTTCATTTGCCCCATTTTTTCAATTTGCTCTTTGGTCAGCACTTTTTCAAGGGCGGCTTTATGGTCTTCGTGTAGGCTTTTCATGGCACTCCTGTCTGGCTTTTCGCCTTCCTTCTTTTCACCTCGTATGGTTTGCATTTTTTTTGCAAAATCGAGGTTGATGGCTTTCACGCTGGCAACTTGATCGGGCGTGAGGGAGAGGTTTTCCGTCATGTGCTGCGTCATTTGTTCAGCCTGCTTTTCCGGGTCGCCGTTGAAGCCGGCTTTGCGGCCATCGCTGCGGCGGTCTTTGCGTTCGGACTGTAGCTTTTCAAACTGAGCCTGCTGATCCTTGTTCAGCACTTCGTTGATTTCGGCCTGCCTGTCCTTGTGCATTTGCTGGAATGCAGCTTTGTTCTTTTCGCCACCGCCATCTGCTGCCTGGCCCTTCATGGCCTGCTGTTTTTCAGCGTACCTCAGGTTGATTTCCTTCACCTTGGCGGCCTGTTCGGGGGTAAGCGATAGCTTTTCCGTCAGCATAGCGGTTTGTTTTTCGGCCCTTTGTACCGGGTCTTGTTGCCTGCCCTGGCCTTTTTGCGCTTGCATGGAAACGAAGCCCAACACAAGGATGAAAACAGATAGGATGATTTTTACCTTGGATTTCATGATTTTCAATTTTAAAGGTTTTTAAAATTTGTCAGTTTGACTTGTTTGACGGAGCAAAGGTCGGCAGGTTTAGCAGGTTGGGAAAAAGAATTCAACGATCACGGCAGTTTTGCCAACGAAATTATCAATGGGGGATATTATCGGAACGAACGCCACATAATTATCAATGAAAAAGAATGGAAATCTCAGTAACAACTGTTTTAAAACCTCCCCCCTCTCTAAAAGTCCTTCCTTAAGTAACGATGAAAAAATAACCTCGCTATTTTGATGTTGAAACCCCAGTACTGTAAGGGTTTTTTAAAAATAATCCCGATTTCACATCGGGATTATTTTTCCTTCGATCCTAAACCTGGCATTTATGTCTTAAAACAGTTGCTCACCAAAACAACAGCCCCGCCGACAGCAGCGTCACCCCGATCACAAATTTCCGGTAAAAAGCATCCGACAAATATGCCGTGATTTTTACCCCCAGCAATGCGCCAATGGCGATGACGGGGAACATCAATAAATTTAGTTGGAATGATCCCAGGGTTATCGTTTCCCAGGAGAAGACATGGAAAGGGACTTTGAGTGAATTGACCAATAGGAAAAACCATGCACCCGTTCCGATAAACCCGTTTTTTGGCAAGCGCATGGAAAGCAGGTAAAGCGCCGTGACCGACCCCGCCAAATTGCCCACCATCGAAGTGAAGCCTGCCGCCACGCCCATTGTCATCGAAAACCACCAAAAGTCGGGTATATCCGTCACCCGCCGCACATCCCGCCACACCATGATAACGACGCTGATGAGAATGATGACGCCCATCACCACTTTGAAGCCCTGGTCGTCAATGTGGTTGCCCAACAAAGTGCCGAGCAAAATGCCTCCAAACGCCCAGGGCACCAGTTTTACCAGGTACTTCCACTCTGCATGGCGGCGGTAGTAGGCCACTGCAAAAAGGTCGGCCATGATGAGCATGGGCAGCACCACCCCGGCGGATATTTTGCCGCCGAACAGCGCCGCCATCACCGGAAACATCACCGTGCTGAGGCCGAACACACCCGTCTTCGACATGCCGATGGTGAGCGCCGTGATGAACAGGATGATCCACTGGCTTTGGTCGAGGCCGAATGTCTGGAAAAATTGCATCGAAAGATTTTAGCAGCGCCATAAAACCTGCGCCGGAGGTTGAAAGATTTTTGCAGGGCCAAAGTTAAAGAAATCAAAAGTGGCCGGTAGCATATGCAGGATTTGCGCAATCAACCTATTTTGGGCACCCACAACTCCTTATTCAACCTATGCTCACAGTTTTTAGCGACGAACATTTTATGAAACAAGCCCTCCAGGAGGCGCACCTGGCTTTTGAAAATGACGAAATCCCCGTCGGGGCGGTCGTCGTGTGCCGCGACCGCATCATTGCCCGCGCCCACAACCAGACGGAACTGCTCACCGACGTGACCGCCCATGCGGAGATGCTGGCGCTGACCGCCGCCGCCAATTCGCTCGGCAGCAAATACCTCGATGAATGCACCCTCTACGTGACCCTGGAACCTTGCATCATGTGCGCCGGGGCGCTGGCCTGGGCGCAACTGGGCAGGCTGGTCTTCGGGGCAAGCGACGAAAAGCGGGGGTTCATGCGCTACGGAAAGGAACTTTTACACCCGAAAACACAAGTGGAGATGGGCATCATGCAGGCGGAGTGCGGGGAGTTGGTGAAGCGTTTTTTCCAGGGAAAAAGGTAAATGGTTCTTTGGGGTGCATGTCATTTCCGAAAAGGCAACTTCAGCAGCTTCCACACCGTCTGGCTGCCCGGCTCCCGCATCCAGTCCAGCCCGAAGCGGATGCGCTCCACATCGGCCTTTCCAGCTGTTCCGAACAGGCGGTCCCATACGCTGAACACACAGCCGTAGTGTGCCCGGCGGTAACAGGGCAGGTGGCGCTGTCGCTGGTATTAACCGAAAAAATGACAGTGGTGGACGTGAGCGGGCTGGCGGCTGGGATTTGGTTCTTGAAGGCATCTGATGGAACAGCGGTAAGGATAGTGAAGCTATGAGGCAGGTGGGCCAACCTGCCCGGGCTTTCAGGTATTGGACAAAAGCATTAATTTTGTTAAAAATCGAAAATCATGGTTGACACTTTAATAAGTCCTAAGCGGTACAGCCTCGAAGAATATTTTGCTTTGGAGGAAAAAGCGGAGGAAAAACACGAATTCCACAACGGAAAAATCAAAACCATGCCCGGCGGAACCATCCCTCACAACAAGATTGCTGTCAATATCATAACAATTTTAAACAGTTGGGTTGCTGACAACTACCTTCCTTATGTCGTACTGAATAGCGACACCAAACTTCGCATAGAGCATTTCAACAGCATTGTTTATCCTGACGTCTTGATGGTTTGCGAGAAACTGGAATACTGGAAGGGGCGCAAGGATACCATTCTCAACCCAAAGCTGGTTTTTGAGGTGGCCTCCGAAAGCACGGAAGACTATGACCGGGGCAACAAGTTCAACCTGTACCGTTCCTTGCCGTCCTTTCAGGAGTATGTGATGATTAGCCAGTACCGCCCAATGGTGGAGAGCCATTTCCTGCAATCCGCTGAAGAGAGCCTTTGGAAAATCACCACGGCGAACGGGCTGGATGCCTCGCTTCATCTCAAGTCCATAGGTTTTGACCTGCCGTTGGCAAAAGTTTACAGGCAGGTTCCTGAATTGCAGGGGGAGGATTGGGAGGGTTAAATTTTTCCTTTATTCTTCGCACCGCAAAAAAGCAAAGTATGTTACCATCTTCCACTATCACCGGCATAATCATTCCCACTGCCGACAGCTCGGAATTGTGAGGCAATGCTGTTTTGAGCGGAACGAAAAGCCCCGGCAGGTTGCAGACCTGGCGGGGCTTTTTGGTTTTGGCGGGAAACATGTACTTTTGAATAGAAAAATCAACCTAATGCCCAGAAAGGACAAAGACCATGACATTGTCAGGGAAGCACTGGAAAAAGACGGATGGAACATTACACACGACCCTTACAGGCTGGAAATGGGGAACGTGGAACTGGTGGCAGACCTTGGTGCCGAAAAACTAATGGCAGCCGAAAGAGGCTTGGAAAAAATCTTGGTGGAAATCAAAACCTTCGGGCGCATGTCGGTCATCAGCGCCTTCCACGAAGCAGTGGGACAGTTCCGAAATTACCGCAGATTGCTACGAAAGACAGATGCCGAAAGGGCATTATTCCTTGCGATTTCTGAAGAAACTTTCAACTTTTTCATGAGTGAGGAATTTTATAGGATGGCTATTGAGGAGGACGAGATTTCCGTCATTGTTTACAGTAAATCATCCACAACCGTTGTGAAATGGGAAAAATAGCAAATTATCAAAAAGCGGTAAAACAGTTTTTGCAGGACTATGCCGCTATTCCGCCTGCCTCACCTACGATTCGTTACGAAATAATCGCTGACGACGTAAATCGCCGCTATTGCCTCATCCGCTATGGCATCAAAAACCAGGAATGGACCCACCATTGCGTTTTCCACTTTAATATCACAGACGGAAAAATCCTCGTGCTCCAAAACTGGACCGACCTGCATATTGACGAGGAACTGGAAGTACTCGGCGTTGAGAAACAGGACGTGGTAGCGTCCGTCGAAGAAATTGAACTGACACATGCCTGATTTCTCAGATAATATCCCTTACCTTCGCCCCGCAAAAAAGCAAAACTCAATGTTACCATCTTCCATTATCATCAGCATAATTATTCCCACGTTGCCCGGCAATCTGTGAGGTGCTGTTCTTTTGGAGGAACGAAAAGCCCCGATAGGTTGGAGACCTGGCGGGGCTTTTTGGTTTCAAAGAAAACAGCGACTTTTGTAAACTAAATTTTTTGAAATGCAAACTTCAAGCATCGTTGTAAACGACCAACTCATCCAAACCGCCATGAACCTGAGTGGCTTGAAAACAAAAAAAGAAGTGGTCGAAAAAGCCTTGGAACTCTTGATTCAGATGGTGAACCAAGAGGGCATTCGCACCCTGCGGGGAAAGGTGAAGTGGGAGGGCGACCTTGACCAAATGCGGGCTGACGCATGACCATCGTTGACTCCACCGTTTGGATTGACTATTTCAATGGTGTCACTTCCAGAGAGACCGACCTGCTCGACCGCAAGCTGGCAACAGAGCGCATTGGCATTGGCGACATCATCCTTTCTGAAGTGTTGCGTGGGTTCAAGGACGACAAGGGTTTCGAAAAAGCAAAGAACTATTTGATGACTCTTCCCTGTTTCGATTTGTGCGGAAAGGCAATTGCCCTAAAAAGCGCAGAAAACTATCGCCTTTTGAGGAAGAAAGGCATTACCATCCGAAAAACGGTGGACGTGATTATCGGGACTTTTGCATCGAAAATGACCTGCCGCTCCTCCACGCCGACCGAGACTTCGACCCGATGGAAAAACACTTGGGTTTGAAAGTGGCCTGAAAAACAAAAACGACTTACCTTCGCCCTGCAAAAAGCAAAACTCAATGTTACCATCTTCCATTATCATCAGCATAATTATTCCCACGTTGCCCGGCAATCTGTGAGGCGCTGATGTTTTAAGAGGAACGAAAAGCCCCGGCAGGTTGCAGACCTGGCGGGGCTTTTTTGATTTTAGATAAAATCAAAAACAAAATAATTTTAAAATAAAACAAAATGATTTATTTTCGTTTCTAATTTTAAAATAAAAACCAACATGGCTTCAGAAA
Organism: Lewinellaceae bacterium; assembly: GCA_020636005.1. Taxonomy (GTDB): domain Bacteria; phylum Bacteroidota; class Bacteroidia; order Chitinophagales; family Saprospiraceae; genus UBA6168. Next base: position 1,225,777 of record JACJYR010000001.1, on the reverse strand, counting down.
CCTTTTTCAATGAACCCTTCGATGAAGGAACTGAAAATGCAAGCTTGATGTTTATAGGCTCTATCTGCGTGAGTGGCTACCAGTGCTTTTTAGCATCCTCAAACCCGAAATGGAAAAACGTCAACGTTTTTGATCTTTTCAGGCCAAGGAAAAGATGCTGATGGAGTATTTGGGAGCCCGCTAATTAAACTTGAAGATAGTTGGCAACAATACAGGTACATTGTTAATAATAAGTTGAATGTCAAAACCTTTTTCAATGAACTGGATTCCAAACTTTTCAACCAGTTGACACAAAACGTTGAGCCTTATTTAAAACCAAAAGTGTTTTCTACAGAACTATCTAAACAGGACTTTAGGATATGTTTTGAGGAGCAGTTGCCCCAGATGAAGAATGCCGCAAACTTTCCTTCAAAAAAGGAGTAAAATTCATCATAAGTGGCTTTTTTCATAAGTTGAATGCCTTAAACAAACTGATTTCTTGTTTTTTATTTCATCTTCTTTTATCAACCGATTTGGTGAGTCAGCAGGTCAGGAATTGGAGTAAAAATAAGAAGTGAGGATATTGAAAACAAAAGACTATTTCACATTCATCGTCTTGTGCTTGAATATTGATACTCTGATTCCTGCTGATAAACAATACTTTATTGCTCCTTTTTCCATCAAAAAAAGTCCAACATCTACGGATTAATTTTGGCTCAAACCACACTTATGGCATTGAAAAATTCTTGAAGATTTATTTTATCGAAAATGGACAGACAGCGTGGTGAAGCCAATTTTGATATTGAAGGAAAGACAAAATTAACCCTTCAACACCTTTGCTTTTCCCTGAACTAAATAAACCAAGCAAAAGAAGGGTTTTTGAAAAGACCTTGAAACCCAAGTTTTGAGCAAAAGTCTCGATACTAACTACAAGGTTTATTTATTCACACTTGATAATAACTTGCCAAAAGATGCCAATGAAGTATTGCGAAGACTTGAGAAAGAAAGAAAAATTGTCTTGGACCACAAGTTAGTGTCTGAAAAGATTCATTCCATAGCTGAAGGTTCAATAATAGTAAAGTAACCAATGGCACAATCATCCATAGAATGGACGCAGCAAACCTGGAACCCCACCACCGGCTGCAATAAAATCTCACAAGGCTGCAAATTTTGCTATGCGGAAATCCTCTCCCGTCGCCTTCATGCGATGGGCTTGGAAAAAAGTACGCCAATGGCTTTGAGCTAACGCTGCACCCTGACACGCTGGCCATACCCTACACTTGGAAGAAGCCACAAGTGGTATTCGTAAATTCCATGTCCGACCTTTTTCACGAAAAAGTCCCGCTCGATTATATCCAACGGGTATTCGAAGTGATGAACGAATGCCCGCAGCATCAATTCCAAGTGCTGACAAAACGGGCAGAACTTGCTGCAACATATTCGCAGTTTTGGATTGGACACCCAACATCTGGATGGGCGTTTCCGTAGAGGACGAGCGGGTGGTGGACCGGATTGATTTTTGCGGCAAACAGGTGCTAAAATCAAGTTTCTTTCCTGTGAACCTCTTATTGGGCCATTACCAGACTTGAACCTAAAAGGCATAGACTGGGTCATCGTCGGCGGTGAGAGCGGCACAAAACCCCGACCAATGGCGGAGGAATGGGTGCAGGATATTTTGCAGCAATGTAAAAAAGCAAAGTCGCCTTCTTCTTCAAGCAATGGGGCGGCAGAAAAAAAAAGCCGCTGGTCGCACCCTGAACGACCGTACCTACGACGAATTTCCAACCAAAATCAAAAAGTCCTAAACGGCAGTTCCAAACTTGCGGCAACTGTATAAAACATTGATAATCAGAACATGTACAGAGAATTCAAACAACTCAACCTCCCCAGCATCGACCAAGAACTCCTCCAATTCTGGGAGGCCAACAAAATTTTCGAGGCAAGCGTCAACCAACGCCCCGCCGACAACTCCTGGGTCTTCTACGAGGGCCGCCCAGCGCCAACGGCAAGCCGGGCATCCACCACGTCATGGCTCGTGCCATCAAGGACATCTTCTGCCGCTACCAGACCCTGAAGGGCAAGCGGGTGGAGCGCAAGGGCGGCTGGGACACCCACGGCCTGCCCATCGAACTCAGCGTGGAAAAAGAACTCGGCATCACCAAGGAAGACATCGGCAAGACCATCTCGGTGGACGAGTACAACCACAAGTGCCTGGAAACCGTCATGCGCTACAAGAACGAGTGGGACGACATCACCCGCAAATGGGCTATTGGGTGGACCTCGACAACCCCTACATCACCTACGAAAACGAGTACATCGAAACCGTCTGGTGGATGCTCAAACGCCTCTACGACAAGGGTTTGCTGTACAAGGGTTATACCATCCAGCCCTACTCGCCGGGGCAGGTACGGGACTTTCTTCGCACGAGTTGAACATGCCCGGCGCTTACCGGGAGGTGACGGACACGACGGTGGTGGCGCTGTTCAAAGTGGTGAAAAACGAGACGTCGCAGTTCCTCTTTCGAGGATGATGAAGAGAGGACGTCCGACATCGCCGCATGGACGAACACTGCCCTGACTGACGCTGACCTCGAACACAGTAAGAACTTTTGACCATCGGTCATCAAATCGTTGTCATGGCTCGAAAAAAATCAATTGCAAACGCTCAACCCAGCTATACCAAAAGCGCCCGTATGGCATATAATGAGAGACAGCAGAGCCGCTCGTGGTTGGCAATTATGGTTTGGCGGTAAAACCAGGAGACTTGATGCTGGAGATAGAGCGCTCCTATTACGTTAAAATTTTTAAAAAACAACTCGAAGGTATCCGCTATGAGCAGTTGTTGCCATTCGGCAACGAAATAGAACCCATTTTCGGCTACGACGGGCAGATGCACACCGACGCCTTCCGGTGCTGGTCAGCGATTTCGTGACCACCGAGGACGGAACGGGCGTTGTGCACACCGCCCCCAGCTTCGGTGCCGACGACATGAAGGCCGCCAAGGCCAACGGCATCGGCGCCCTCACGCTGGTGGACAAGCAGGGCAAGTTCAAGGAAAACGTCGGCGAGTTCAGCAACCGTTTTGTGAAAAACTACCAGGACGAGGCCGACTACGTGAACACGGACGTGGACATCGCCGTGCGCCTCAAGCTCGACGGCAAGGCGCTCAACGTGGCCAAGTACGCCCACAACTACCTGCACTGCTGGCGCACCGACAAGCCCGTGCTCTACTATCCCGCTCGACAGCTGGTTCATCAAGGCCAGTGCCGTGAAGGAGCGCATGTTTGAACTCAACAAAACCATCAACTGGAAGCCCGCCAGCACGGGCGAGGGCCGCTTCGGCAAGTGGCTCGAAACCTCCAAGACTGAACCTCAGCCGCAGCCGCTACTGGGGCATCGGGTTGCCCATCTGGCGCACCGCAGATGGCTCCGTGGAAAAATGCATTGGCTCCGTTGCGGAGCTGCAAACCGAAATCGAAAGGCAAACGACAAGCTGGAGCTGTCGCAACCGTGCCTGCCGACCTGCACCGCCCGTACATTGACGACATCGTTTTGGTATCGGAAGATGGTCAGGAAATGCGCCGGGAACTTGACCTCATCGACGTTTGGTTCGACTCCGGCTCCATGCCCTACGCCCAATGGGGACTGGATTTGGCGAAGCTGAAAGCTGGCGACGACCGTCCGTTCAAAGCGCCTTTCGACAACATGTACCCCGCCGATTTCATCGCCGAGGGCGTTGACCAGACGAGGGGCTGGTTCTACACGCTGCATGCCATTGCAACGATGGCTTTCGACCAGGTTTCTTTTAAAAACGTGGTATCGAACGGCCTCGTGCTGGACAAGAACGGCAACAAAATGTCGAAGCGCCTCGGCAATGCGGTGGACCCTTTCGAGACGATTGCGAAATACGGTGCCGACGCCACCCGCTGGTACATGATTTCCAATGCTGCGCCGTGGGACAACCTCAAATTCGACGTGGAAGGCATCGCCGAGGTGCAGCGGAAGTTCTTCGGGACGCTGTTCAACACTTACAATTTCTTCGCCCTCTACGCCAACCTCGACGGCTGGAAGATGGACGAGTTCAACGTGATGGACTACGACGAGCGCTCGGAACTCGACCGCTGGGTCATCTCAAAACTCTACTCGCTCGTGGCAGATTACCACGCCGCCATGGACGACTACGAGCCGCACCGGGCCTGCCGTCTGGTGGAGGATTTTGTGGATGAACATTTGAGCAATTGGTACGTGCGAATTAGCCGCAAAAGATTTTGGTCTGGTGAAATGAATGACGACAAACATGCCGCTTATCAAACCCTTTCGAGTGCCTGATGGTGGTGGGGCAGTTGGCGTCACCGATGGCACCTTTCTTCACGGATTGGCTGTACCGCAACCTGACCGCCCCTATCAAGGACATTGCGAAGCAAAAAATACACCGCTGCGCTTCGATAGTATACACCTGACCGACTTGGTAACACCTGAACCGAGCAAGATTGGACTCGCCCTCGAAAAGCGCATGGACTATGCCCAACGCATCTGTTCGTTTGCCTTTAGTATCCGTAAGAGTAATGGGCTGCGGAGTACGCTTGCCATTGCAAAAATCCTACTACCGGTCCTCGACGAGCGTTTCATTCAAAGAAGTAGACGGTGTGAAAGAGGCTCATCATGGACGAAGTAAATGTGAAAAAAGATAGAATACATCACAGATGCCAGTGGTTTGTTAAAAAGCAGGCGAAAGCCAATTTCAAGACTCGGCTCGAAGCTTGGCAAGGACATGAAGGCTGCCGCCGAGCGCATTGCCGCACTGACTAATGAAGAAATCAACTCACTTGAAAAGCAGGCAGCACTATCATCGAAGTAAATGGTAATAAATATGAAATCACGCCTGCTGACCTTATACTTACTACTGAAGACCTACCTGGTTGGAAAACTGCTTACGATGATAAAGTAACTGTTGCTTTAGATATTACTGTTACAGACGCTCAGAGATTAGAAGGACTCAAAAGAGACCTGATTAACAGAATTCAAAGTTCTCGAAAGGAAAAAAGATTTTAAAATTGTAGAGGGAATAACTGTTTCTATACAAGCAACTGGTGAAGAGAAAGAAATGTTACAGAGAGTAATTTTTTCTTCAAAAGAGGAAATACAGAAAACCGTTTTAGCTGTAGATATTACTTTTGTAAATACTCTTACAAAGAGATTTGAAATTGACCTTAACGATCAAATGAGTAACATCAAATTGGCCGTTGTTAGGTTAACAGAAAAACGAAAATCAGAACGTAAACGAGTAGTTAATCAACTGAGGAACAAAGCAAAAAAGAAGAATTTTCCAGTTATATAAATTTGGTCAAATCCAATGATGTTTCAGAAAAAGTTGGTGGACTTGTACTGTTAGATAAAACTTTGGAAGAAGACTCTTCTATTATTGATGTTAATAAGGACGTTTTACGCACGGTTATAAGTAAAAATTTAAATCACTCTTCCTCATATGTTAGGTACAGAGCTATTGAGTTATTATTACACAACAAATCCCTTGTACCTTTCTTTATGAAAAAATTTAAAACAAATTATCCAATGAGGAGAAGAATCCAGCAGTTAAATTCAAACTTAGCCAAGTTGTCAAACAAAGAAAAAAAAGCTAAGGATCGAATTAAGCGAGTTAAAAATACGGTTGGTTAAAACAAGTTTTATGTAAACTGCCGTAGAGAACTACTGGGAGTACATCAAGGCCGAGGTGTTATTGAGTCGCTCATCCTCGCCTCGGAGGTGGATGGGGATAAGGTGGAATTAACGGATGAGGTTTTCATTCAAATAAAATTAGATTTGCTAAGCAATTAGCTGACCTCTTTGAGGTCAAAAAATCAGCCAATGAATTTGATGCTTAAAAAGCTAACGCTTAAAAATTTTAAAAAGGTCAAGAATCAAACTTACGAGTTCACAGATTTCGACCTTCTTGTTGGGCCAGAATAACAGCGGAAAAAGTACTGTCCTACAAGCGATTGCAATATGGCAATATTGCGTAGATGAATTCACAAGAAGACCTAATAAAACTGGTAACTCTGGTATTCAGATAGTGCTGCCTAACTTTACCGCATTTGCTGCCGGAATTTAACCTTTTGTGGCACGATAAAACGGACAGGAGGTACATCAATGGTGGAAAAAAGCAAGAGTTAATCCTAATTGAAATTGACTTAGAATGGCGCAATGCCGATGGAGGTACTACCCAGTTTGGCGTCCATTTAAGGTATCAAGCAGCCCCAGTTCTGCATACGCAGTTCCTGCTCAAGGATGGAAATATTTTCATGGACTCTCAGAACAATAGGAGACTTGCCGAGGATTGTCTACGTCCCCCCTTTTCTGGGTTGGAAACTCTGAAATCTGGTACGACGAAGGAGTGTTACGAAGAATGTTGGCAAGGCACAGCCTGGTTCCGTGCTGAGAAATTTGCTATTCAGGGTGGTTGATAAAATCAAAATCAATGATGGTAAAACTTCACAACTGCCCATTCATGAGAGAACAAAGATTGGCAGGAAATCAGCCGTGTTGTAAGTGAGTGGTTCGAGTACAAATCAACCCGCCTATCTATGAGCGAGGTGGCGTTGCGACTGACATTGAAGTAACTTATAAAGTACCTGGGGGAGGAATTTGAAACAATATCAGGAGGAAGTGGGTTTCATCAGGTGTTGACCTTGCTCGCATTTTATTATGGTTTTGAAGGACTTACTACCATTCTATTCGATGAACCGGATGCCCACATGCATGTCAATTTACAAAACGCAAAGTCATAGGCTACTTCAAGCAGAAAAAAAGACGTACAGTTCATCACAGCGACTCATGCCGAAGAGTTTATTAAAGGTGTGGGCGTACATGGAATTATCTCTGTTTTAGCAGACGAACATAAAGGGGTTTCTTCATTGCTTACCATCATCACAGCATTATCAGATGTTGATAACCAAGCAGTTGTACAAACAAGCCAATCTCCTCATATTCTTTACTTAGAGGGTGAGGACGACGGGCGAATCCTCTCATCATGGGCAAATGTATTGGGAAAAACCGAATCGTTTTTCAGGTATTATTCTTTCTATATGGGAGGCACTACCAAAACTGCCATGAAGGACTCAGCAGAAAAGCATTTTGAAGGGTTAAGACAAATCAATCCAAATGTTCAAAGAGTCATGCTATTTGATTATGATAGTGAAGAAACTGCCTTTGGAAACAATGCTGTTAATAATCCTGTATTGCATGAATGGAAGCGAAAAAAATATTGAAAACTACCTGCTCGTACCAGAAGCTTGAAACGTGCAATACTCGATAAGTTAAATCTTACCGTATCGAATCAAATTTCCGAACCCCTCGAAAGCATAGTGGACGAATTTTCATTGAACAAAACTTGACACTTCCTCCCAATGCCACATGGGATTCCGTCAGTGCAAATATTTTTGAAGAAGTAAATGGAAAGAGAATCTTATTCGAGCGGGAAAATGCTTTATTCCACCGTATCAGGAATGCAGGTGGGCTTATCCTCGATAGGGCAACTGTCGCATTGAATATGTTAGCTTCCGAAATCCACAAAGATGTAATACAGTTTTTGGAAAATTAGAAAGTAAAATCTAATTGCTGTTGGGCGAAAAACCCTCCCTGTCTCGTGAACCGCATCCAGAACATCCGCAAGGACAAGGACTTCAACGTGACCGACCGCATCAACGTGCGCATCGAGCGGCACGGGGAAGTGGAGGCTGCGGTGGAGAATTTTAGGGAATACATCAAAGCGGAGGTGCTGGCGGATTCGCTGATTTTGGCCTCGGAAGTGGCCGGGGAGCAGGTGGAATTGGCGGATGAGGTGATGGTGGGGATTGAGGTGAGTTTGAATTGAAAATATATGGTTGTAACCAAAAAAATAGCCGCACAAAAAATATTCGCCTACCTCAACCACAAGCTGTCGCTTGAGAGAAGCTGGTGGGCTGGTCGGAGAACGCCATCATGGAAGGAAACCTCGCCGAAAAGACATGGACGTGCTGATGTCGGTGCTACAGCCCATTGGGACTTGCAGATGTCCGCTCTTTTTTGGGCTGACTTGGGAGGATAGCCAGGCGATGATGAAGCAGTTGGGGTACTCTGTTGCAGGTGGAGATGGCGGAGGCGGCTTGAAAGTTCTTTTACTTCCAGGAACAAAGGCTGGGGTAGTTCAGGGACGAGCGAACACCTGCCACAACTTATGCTTGCATTGATGCCCACTCGCCCAAGTACCAACTGCAAGATTTATCCCGCATTGACTTTGGGACCGGTAGTAGCAGGTGGTCTTTTCAATGGGAAGGCCCGGTGCCAGCGGGCCATTTTGTTAAAATGTTTACCGTCAATCCACCTTCGAAACTGTGTAGGTGATGCGCACTCCATATAGGCGTAATTCCTCTGTGTTGGATGCCCCCGATGTGAACCGCAGGTAATAGGAATACGCTGAGTTATCCACGGTTTCTGACACAGTGGTAGTCAATTCCTGTACCGTGGTTGATGCAAAGACATCCGTTGTTTCCACCGTGCCGATAATAATATTCCCCCCTCCAAACGGAGTACGTTCAAGTCGTAGCCTTGTCAATTTTGTTGCATCATTGTCATATATCCAAGCCTTAATTTCAGTGACGATGGCCCCGTCCGGCAAATAGACGGGCGCATTGGCATAACCAAAAAAGTTACCACCACCTGTAAAATACCGATAAGGTTTGTTGGCGGTGTCAAAAATAAAGTCGTAGGTATCCGGCTTGGAACTGGTAAAGGCATTGTAGGAAACAGCAAGGTACTTCGTCTTGGGTGCTGAATATTTATAGTCTTTGTTGGCGGGTATCACGAAATCGCCATCTACTTGCCCCAAGGTTTGGGCATGAAGGTTCATGGAGAAAAGAAAATAGAAATGCATGCTGTTAGCAGTTGATTTTTGTAAGCTCATGTTTTAAATTTTTTTGAAATGTGGAAGTGATTACTTGGCGGGTGAAACAAAAATGAAAAAAAAAATGCCCAGAGAAGAAATAAAATAACGGGATTTTGTCGAAAAATATTTGCTAAAAGGAGGGAGGTGGGCAGGTGACGTTTGCGGCAGGAGCGGCACAAATCAGAAAAGTTCAAAACCCGTCGTGTCAAGTCTTCCACCTCACCATGCCATCAGCGGCTAAATATTGCCAAATAACAACGAGTTTGAGCAAGTAATTAAGTGCTGCCGAATTGAAAGCTGAAAGACTTGACACAACTGATTTTCAATCAGAAGACCCTTTGCCAGCAGGTGTATGTGTGTTCATAAAATGAGGTTAATAAATAAAAGCAAGTTCTATGGTTTCTATATTTCCCATCGCTATTCAATCATTTCAAAAACAAAAAGGTTCTTGTTTCCATCTAACTGATAGATGAAGTTGTTTTTCACGATAGGTGCATTCAGGGCAGGAACTGTGGCACCTCCTTCTAAGGGGGGAGTACCCGTTCTACGATTTCTGCAGTGTTTTTATCAACAATGCAAATCTCTAAATCATACCTGTTCGTTATGTACATGTATTTGTCGTCAACAGTATGGCTGGTCAAACGCCAATCAAAATGGGTTTTTTTCCGGTGCGGGGATCTCTGGCGGCCATTGATTCCCATGCTTCGCCTAAATTTACTTCCACAATTGTCTCCCTAGCTTTTTGCATTTAACACTAAGTAAGTTGGCGCAATAGCATAAGACATAATAAATACTTGATCATTATATTACATACAAATTACTTAGTCCGCCTGGAACTGGTTTTTCCCACTTGATTTTTCCTGTTGTTACATCCACGCCAATTATATTACGGGCAAAAATCAGAAACTACCAATGTTTGGGACTCCTCAACCATTTCAATTTCATTTATATGGCCTAATTCCTCCTTGCCTTCGGATAGATATATCCCCATTTCCCTACTTCCAATTGCCATCTCATATTTGCCGATAAATCTGTACACTCTAACAACCTACCTTCACTATATAGTAATAATCCATTTGAGGTTGCCTTTGTTGGTAAAAATTTCAGGGCGACAATTTTATTTCAAGTTTTTTCAGTATGATGAATAGGTTTTAAAACAGTTTCTAAACTCCGGGAATGGCTTTAATATATTGATTGCCAACATAAGCGTTTAAATCCGATCCGTTTTCTGCCTGTGTCAAAAGAATATTCTCATGTTTAAAAAATGACTCAACTTTCTTTTCCAAAATCAACCTACTTCCTAAATTAGTATCAATTAATTCTAAAGCCCCATCTTTTATTAGAAACATGGAAGCATAGCTATCGTTCAGAATTTCAAAAGAATCAACTCCTTGTAATACCGTTTTTTTAACAACCATCATAAATCAGTTTGTTTCAAAAATTTCAAAAAACCAATCATCATTGTTATTGATGTAGAATAAAAGGTCGTCTATGTAGTCGATAACTAAGTATCCAAAAACATAGGAGTTATCGTTTCCATGTGAAATTCTTTTTAATTCCTGGAATTTCACCGTTTTCATAGGCCAATAGGAAATTATACCATTGAGAAAGGATTTTTTGAAGTCCGTTTAAGGAAATAGTACATGTATAAGTTCAGCTGAATCCAGATTTATCTTTACATTTTGCCCTAAAATTTCTACATCTAAATCGTTATGGTAGAGCCAAAATTTGGAATTGCCTTCATTGTTCATAATCTTTTCATCTAAGTTTTCAATAAATTTTTTTACGTTTTTTGACTCTATCAACTCAGTTGTTCCGAGGGCCTCAACAAGTTGAATTGGGCCATATTCTTGGACTCGGATAATTGGCCAATTAGTTCCATTTTTTGTTGTAACAATTGCAAAATAATAGCTTATGCCATCAATTTCATTTATTTCCATGGGTATGCTGAAATTATTTTTCCACCTGACAAAGTCAACCAAATTTCTAAACCTTCTTTTGTGCAAATGCCATTGGCCGTTAGCCAAAAACTACGGCCAAAAGCCAATGGCCATTCTGCCAATGCACGACCTGCCCCGATTTTCGGGAAAACCTGTTTGCGTTAAATATAATACAGCATCTTCCCCTTTTATCGGTTGTTGCCAACAATTTACCTCGCAACCATGAGCTTGGCGTAGTAGGGCCTGCCCTGGGCCACCACCTGCACGATGTAAAGGCCGGGCGGCTGGTGGGCCAGGTCGAGTTCCTGGCGGGCATGCTGCACGTTTTGGAGCGCCGCATCGTAAACGACCTGCCCATTGGTGTTGAGCAGGCGCAGTTGAACATCCATGGCCCGCACCAGCGTTAGGTCGAGCAGGGCCACATCGGCGGTGGGGTTTGGGTAAAGGTTCATAGACTGGATGCCCGCTACTTCGTCGGTACCCACCAGGTACCCTACCTGATAAATGCTGGCCTGCTGGCAACCGGCAGCGTCTGTCACCGTTACTTCATAAACGCCCACGGGCAGGTCATTGATGGTGGCCCCGGTGCTGCCAATATCCCAACTATAGCTGAATGGGGCAGTGCCCAAATGGGGTATGAGGGTGATGCTTCCACTGGCCTCATTTTCGGGCGAACCGACAATTTGCGCTTCCAGGCCAAGGTTGGCGGGGCAACCGGTGATGTTAATATTGTCAATGTCGAGCCAATAGTCCCCGCCAGACCAGGCGCCCACCAGGCGGAGGTTGATGGCCTTGCCCTCGTATTGGTCGAGGGGCAAAATGAGGGTGGTCATATCGGTGGTCGGGGTGTGGTTGGATTCATCAATGGTATAGATGGTTTCGAAGCTCTCCCCGCAATCATCGGAGATTTGTACTTCGACGGTATTGTCGCCAAGATCTGTGGCCTGGGTGCCTTCGAAGTAATCCACAAAGCGGTAGTCTAGCGACAATTGGTCGCCTGGTGCCAAAACGCCATAGCGCTTGGTTGTCAGGGCGAAGTTCTGTACGCCGGCCCATAGGTTAATGCCCAAGACGAAAGATTCGTTGTTGTGGGAATCCGGCGGGAAAATAGAGCCATTGTTGATCCACAGCGGATCCACAGTGCCATCTTCAAAATCTTCCATGAGGGGTAATGCGTAGGCCGTATTGATTTCGAGGCGGAAGGTATCGTTGGTCCTGTCGCTGTCGCCATCCAATTTAGTCCAGGCTTCGATGAGGTAGTAGCCGGGGGCGGAGAAGTCATAGGTGGTTTCAAAGGCAATAAACTGGGTGCTGTCGTTGCCCACCACACCGGTAAAGAGGCCGTCCTGCGGCACGGGGATGTTGACGGGCACGCCATTGACCGCAAAGAAGAACTCGAAGAGGGTCTCCGGTTTCTGGCCATAATTGCGCAGGCCGATGGTCACCATTTCGTTGCCGCCGAGGTCGCACTCATCGGAATTCGGCATCGTGATGGTGGAGACGCCCACATCGTGGAGCCATAGGGTTTTGAAAGAAACCGGGTTGCGGGGCAGGCTGGCCTCGGTGCCACAATCGAGCGACACATAGACGTCGTACCAGGTATTCTCCTGCAGCCCGCTGAGCAGCACGGTGCTTTGTGAACTGACGATGTTGAGCACTGTGCCCGTGCCGAGGGTAAACCCGAACGGGCCATACTCAACGATGTAGGTGCCATTGACGCCGGGGTTGGGGTTCCAGGCGACGGTGGCGTTGTCGGCGTTCACATCTTTCATGAAGGGCACAGGGCCGGGGCAGCTCGGGCAGGCGAGGGTGCTGAAGACGGGCCCGGCAGTGGGGAAAGGGCCGTCGCTGAAAATGACCTGCCCGTTGGGATCGAGGATGTTGTAGGTGACTTCGTCGGCGAAAGAGCCGGCGGTATAGGAGAAATCTATGATCGTGTTGCTGGTAGCGGTAAACGTATGGGTGACCTCGAACCCGTTGAGCAGGGTGAAGGTTTGCATATTGCCGTTGTTCTGCACGGTGAGGGAGGCTCCGTTCCAGCCGTCGCCGAAGGAGTCGAAAAACTCGAGGGTATAGGTGCAAGTGCCGCCGGGGATGAGCGCCGGGCATTTTGTTTTGAGGCTCAATGGGCCGGCAGGGCAGCTCAGGGTGCTGTCGCTGCACCTGGTGTAGAGGTAAAAATCGTAGTCCACGCAGGGGTTGAGGCCGGTGAGGTCGGCATTGGAGGGGATGGAATCTATCAACAGCCCTGCACCGGGCGGAAAGCCCGATGGGCCGTATTCCAGCAGATAGCCTTGCGCCCCGGCCACGTTGGCCCAATTGACAAAGGCGGAGGAATCGGTGATCATGGAAATGAAGGTTAAATCGGCGTTCGGTTTGTCGCAGCCCGATGCACAACATGCCACCCCTGAAAATACCGTCCCGGTGGTCAAAGGAGGAGGCCCGCTCGAAAAAATCAGGTCTCCGCTGGCGTCATACACCATGTAGCTTGGCCCGGCAAAGCCGCCGGCGGTGTAGGTAATTGTGAGGGGCTTGCCGTTTGTCACTTCAAAGGACGAGTTGCCCATGTTGCCCGTCAGCAGGGTATGGGTCGTCACGGTTCCGTTGGAGTTGACCGTCAGGAAGCCACCGCTCCAGCCAATGCCGTAATTCTCGAACATCTCAATGGTATATGTGCAAGTTTGGGCAATCAGGGAAGGTGTAAACCATCCAAAAGAAAGCAGTAGCGCTGCAAATAGGTTGTTTTTAAGGGACTTTGGCCACCGATGGGTAGATATGCGGTTCATAAAAGCTATTTTTTGTTCCGGTTGGGAATCCTGCTTCCTGGTTTCCGGATACATGATGAAATGAGTGGACGGCAGTTTTTGAGGGTAGATTTTGGACAGGCCAAGGTAGGCAAAAATCCAAATTCCACTTTGGTTAATGAAGTCGGGCATTTGGCCTGGTGGGGTTTAGTCCGTCAATTTGCAATTTGTTAAACCTTTTTTTTTATCCCCTGTTTCAAGCACGTTGCAGCCTTATTTAAAATGCTGCGTTTAAAAACAGGTCTTTCCCCCAATTTCTTAACTGTAGGATAAGTTCAATCAAAGCAATGGCGTTTTACTCTATCAGCGATTTGGAAAAGCTTTCCGGCATTAAAACCCACACTATCCGCATGTGGGAACAGCGCTATGGGCTCCTGCGGCCCAGGCGCACGGACACCAACATCCGCTTTTACGAAGACGACGACCTGAAACTTCTGCTGAACGTGGCCCTGCTCAACCGGCATGGCATCAAGATCTCTAAAATAGCGGCCATGAGCAAGGCCGACATTGCGGAAAAGGTGGGGGATGTTTCTGAAATCAGGGCAGGCCTTGATGAGGAGATTGACCTGTTGACGCTGTCTGCCATCGAAATGGACGAATACAAATTTTCCCGCATTCTCGACAACCACATTGAACAATTGGGATTTGAGCAGGCCATGCTGGAAGTGTTGTACCCCTTCATGGAAAAGTTGAGCTTGCTGTGGCTGACAGGATCTATCAAGCCCGTGCAGGAGAACTTTATTACCCTGCTCATCCGCAACAAACTCATCGCTGCCATCGAGGCGGAACCAATAACCACGGACCGGAAGGCCCCGAAATTCATTTTGTACCTGCCCAGGGAAGAGCAGCAGGAGCTAAGCCTTCTCTTCATGCAGTACCTGTTAAAAAAACGCCATTTCCAGGTGGTCAACCTCGGCCCCAACATGGCGCTGATAGACCTCAAGGACGCCTGCCAGATACACCATCCCGACTACGTTTTTACCATCCTTTCCGAAACGTTCAACAAAGAACCCGTACAGAAATACCTCGATAACCTTGCGGATGCCTCCCTGGGCGCACATCTTCTGCTCACGGGCTACCTCGTAGCTTCACAGGTAGTGAAGACTCCTGAAAACGCTACTATCCTTTCCAGCCTTAACGAAACCATCGAAATTTTGGAGGGTATCGAAACCTCCTGACTTTTGGTTTTCACCTATCCCCTCGGGAATACTTTATTGATGGCCTCCATCTTCGTCGTTACGTGCAGTTTCTCGTAGATATTGTGGCAATGGGATTTTACGGTTTCCAATGAAATGAAAAGCTCGCCGGCAATTTGCTTGTAAAGTTTACCTTTGGAGAGGAGTTCCAGCACTTCTTTTTCCCGTTGCGTCAGCATCTGTTCGTAGGGGTTGTCCACTTCTTTGGTGGGTTGGCGGAAAGAGGCGACCACCTTCCGGGCAATCTGGGTGCTCATGGGCGAACCGCCGTCGTGCAGTTCCCGGATGGCTTCCATGATTTTTCCGGGCGGAGTGCTTTTGAGCAGGTAGCCGCTGGCCCCGGCAGCCAGGGCGTCGAAGATTTTATCGTCGTCTTCGAACACGGTGAGCACCATGCACTGGATCTTTGGGAGGCTGCTTTTCAGCATCCTCATCACCTCGATGCCGTTCATCC
This sequence comes from Lewinellaceae bacterium, assembly GCA_020636005.1. Lineage (GTDB taxonomy): Bacteria > Bacteroidota > Bacteroidia > Chitinophagales > Saprospiraceae > UBA6168. The sequence goes on along the minus strand of JACJYR010000001.1, from coordinate 1,210,485 downwards.
TGGGCAGGTTGATGTCCACCAGTACAATATCGGTTTTTTGCTTTGGAATGTTCTCCACGGCCGATTCGCCGTTTGAATAGACCTGGCTGCATTGAAGGCCAGGGGTGGCGTTGAGCATCATCTGGAGCGCTTTGCGGTATTCCTCCACATCTTCAACAATGGCGATTTGGATAGTTTTCATCGATACCAGTTTTTCTTAGGTTAGCGAAAAATCGTCACTAAAAAACGGCAATCCTGTTCAGATTATCAAATTTCATCCCCCATCCGGGTGGGAATTCCAACAAAAGGGGGATTTTAGCGAACGGCAAACTTGCCCTACATTTGGAATAAATATCAAAACCTATTATGGCAACACCTAAAAAAGTTAGCAGCATCTCCTTGTCTGACACCACCCTGTCGGACAGCGATCTTCAGATGGTTCAAATAAACGGGCCTGCATTGGCATCCTGGCTCACTGGCCTGGCTACTTCCAATGTGGCAGTCTTTTTTCAAAAAGATACCGCCGGCGATATCCATTTGGTCATGGCTCCCATCGAAGCCAGCGGGCATCCAAGTTCCACCGTCCAGTTCAGCAGTACGGTCCTCCCATGTCCTCCATACTGCGATAAATAGGGTTGACCCTTTTCCAACCGCCCCGGATATATCATTGAAATCAGGTTGGGTTATCCGGTTTTTAAAAAATTCAAATATACGCTTGATTATCAAGTGTATAAATCGAGTTGTTGTCGTGAATCTTTGATTTACCCCCGTGAATCTTTGATTTCAAACTACCATTTATGTGCAGGTTCCTTCTATTGGCATTTTGCCAGGTAATTTGGCCAGCCCTGATACCTGCCCAGGAGGTTTCGCCCTATTTTCATCATTTGACGGTTGGCGACGGGTTGTCGGAAGGTACCAATTACTTTATCTACAAAGATTCCAAGGGTTTTGTATGGCTCAGCTCGGTTAACGGCCTGAACCGCTATGATGGCAAGCGGATTAAGACCTACAAGCCCAACCCGGCCGATTCCATCTCTATATTGGGGCAAAATATCCAAAGCAATTTTTTTGAGGACGCAAACACCAACCTCTGGTTCAGCACGTATGAAGGGCTGAACTGCTATCAACGCAAGCTGGACCAGTTTTCGAGCTTTTCCCTGAAAAAAAAGGCAGGCGGGAAAGAACTGGGGTATTATGCTTTTCACCTGGATGGGGCGGGCAATCTTTGGATCATTGTGGAAGGCAACAAATTGTACCATTTCAATACCAGTACCCACCAGTTTAGCTTCCAACACGAACTGCCCACCCTAGCCCTCAGGGCCTTTGCCCTGGCCGATGCGGGAGGGTTGGTAAGCAAGGTATTTTATTGTGCTTATCAAAAGCCTGGGCTGCTGGTGGAAACGTTTCAGGGAAATCTCCTGGCCGGGCAGGCGCTCCTGTTCGGCCCGGCCGACAACCAACCGCTCACCGTGCGGGAGGTGCTCCCATCCGCAGATACCCTTTGGTTGGCCACCAAAGCCGGCCTGGCCAGTTATGTTCAAGCCTCGGGAAAGCTCACCCGTTTCGACCGGTACCAACAGGCCGAACTGGTACTTTGCTCTGCCCTGGAAAAGATCAGCGGCAACCTGCTGCTCGCTGGCTTTCAGAAAAAAGGGTTGTTTTTTTTCGATCTGAACCAACAGGAGTTCATCCAGCGGATAGTCGCCTCCCCGGCCAACACACATGGCATAAGCAGTGACAATATTGCCCAGATTACCATGGACAGGGATGGTGGCATTTGGATTTCTACCAATAACCTGGGCGTGGATTTCTACCATCCCGGCAAGCAAAAGTTTTCCATAATAAAGCCCTCCCTCTCCCACTCCAACTCTCCCGGTAATTTTAATGCCGTCACCCTGGCAGCGGATAAGAACGGGCAAGTGCTTTGCGGCACCCCGAACAATGGGATTTTTTTGCTCGATACACGCAATTGGGCCAATACCAAGGTGGATAAGATACAGAACCTTGAGGGGCAAGAACCTTTTGAAAGGATTTTCAGCATATTTGACGACAAGGCGGGGCGTGAATGGATATTGTCCTGGGAGGGCGTGGCGATCAGATTGCCGGGGAGCAGCATCCTCATCCCGGCCTTTGGCGCCGACAAATCGGTGTTTCTGGCAGGCTGCCAACTGCAGGATGGCAGGATCGTCCTCGCTGCCTACAACGGGGGGCTGTACGAGGTGGTGAGGGGAAAAAACAATGCTTTCGTGCCGCAGCCCATCGAGTCCATCAATGGGCCGGAGCCTTTTGTTTCGCTCTGGCAAAGCAGTCAGGGGCAACTGCTTGGCTGCCTGTCCTTAAAGTCTATATGGGTCATGGATCCCAGCGATAATTTCAAAAAAATACAGGAAATTATCATACCGGGCGACTCCCGTTCATTTTGCGAGCGCCCTGGCGATCCGTCGGTCTGGATGGCCAATAGCTATGGGCTTGTTCAGTTGATGTGGGAAAACGGGCGGTACGATTTTAATATATTCAATGAAAAAAACGGCTTGGCTAGTTCTGCCGTACAATCCGTGCTGCCCGATAAAAAGGGCCGGATTTGGCTGGGCACCGGCAATGGCCTTTCCCTTTTCGATCCCACTACTTCCCATTTTTCCAACTATGGGTTAGTGGACGGCATTTCCGATCTCCAGTTCAATTTTGCTGCTTGCCTGGCCCTGAAAGATGGCAGGCTGCTGTTCGGGTCGGTCAACGGCATCACGGCTTTTTATCCTGAGAAGATCAAGCCCCTGGAGGTGCCGGCCCATCCAGTCATTACGAATATCCTTATCAACGACCAGGAAGACAGCACCTTGGCCTGCCCCTTGACCGGCGCCAAAAACATCACCGAATTCCAGCGGATAGCACTGGATTACCTGCACAATACCCTGTCGTTCAGCTTTGCTGCACTGGACTACAGCCACCCCTCGGCCAATGAGTTCATGTACCAGATGGAAGGCGTGGACAAAGATTGGGTGAAATCCGGCAAGGAGAATTTTGCCCGCTATGCCCGCTTGCCAGCCGGGGAGTATGTGTTCAGGATGAAAGCATCCAACTCTGACGGGATATGGAGCGACGAAAGGCGCCTGTCCATCCAAATCAGCCCCCCGTTTACACAGACCCCCGTTTTCTATTTCCTGTTGGGCGTTCTCGCTGTTGGATTGGTTGGCCTTGTGGTGTTGTACCGCCAAAAACGGCGGGATAACAAGCGCCGGCTGGAAGAGGAAAAGCGCCACGCCCTGGAGCAGGAACGCCAGCGTATCGCACGGGATGTACACGACGACCTCGGCTCCGGCCTTTCGGCCCTCAGCCTGCAAACCGAAATGGCCCGGTACAAAACTTCGCCAGAAGAACTGCAGGAGGAACTGGAACGGATCAACAGCACTGCCAGGGATCTCTCCGGGAAAATCAGGGAAGTGATCTGGACGGTGAACGCCCGCAATGATTCCATTGCCAACCTGTTTTCCTACCTGAACCAATACGCAGTGGAACTCTTTGAAAATGCGGGCATAGAATACCAGGTGTCGCTCCCTGAAAACATGCCTGCCATCACCATCACCGGAGAGTACCGGCGCACCCTTTTCCTGGCCTTCAAAGAGGCCCTGAACAACATTCTCAAACACGCCGAAGCCACCGAGGTAAAGGTTGATTTTGAAATCAGTGAAAAGCTGTTGCAGATAGTGGTCAAAGACAACGGAATAGGGTTCGATCTCAGCTTGCTTTTAAAACCGAGCGGCAATGGCCTGCTGAACATGCAGTCCAGGATGCGGGATATCGGGGGCGACTGTCAGTTCAAGACGGACAAGCGCGGCACCCAGGTGGCTTTTGCTTTTAATCTTGCGAGTGAATAAGGGGTTTAGTCACCCATTTATCCCCCTTATCCCCCGTTCGGGGGATTTGCTACCCCATCCCGGTAATAAAAACCCAACATTCGATGGATTGCCCAGGCCTCCCGCGCCGCCTATCTTTGCCTCATTATTTATTACCAGCTTATTATCCTCAGCTTTAGAACCTTCTGAATAACTCATTGAAAATACCAAATGCCATATCCAAAACCATTTGAAAGCAACCTTGAAAAACCAAACTTCTACCCATTAGCGAATTTCCCCCGGAAAGCCATTTACAACGCCCCCGGAAACCAAACTTATTTTTAAACCAAATGAAGCAATCTACATGAATCCATCTACTGTTCGACCCCTTGAAAACACTGCTTCTCCACCCTTTGACCCTAATTTTCATCCACCTTGAAAACAGTTAGCCTCCAGGAAACCCATCCAATTTGACACCTGGGAATAAACGATCCCGAAATACCAGCATTTCCCTGCCCAGAGCGATTCCCTTCTTTAAAATGCTTGCCGTCAGTTCCCAGGTGTCAGTTGGTTTTTTCATTTCCACTGCTTTAATGCAGCCTATACTTGACCGGCAAGTTGAACTGCACCCTCACCGGCCTGCCCTGCTGCTTCCCCGGTAGCCATTGTGGCATGGACTTCACCACCCGGAGTGCCTCTGCACCACAACCACCACCAATTTCCCGAACAATTTCCGGCTGTGAAATGCTGCCATCTTTTTCAATGATAAAACGAATGACGACCGTGCCCTCTATGCCGTTGTTCCTGGCTATGGCCGGGTAAATAATCTCATTGCCCAAATAGCTGAGCAACTGTTCCGTGGCGCATTCCTGTTTTTCTTCTTTGGATAATCCTTCCTCTTTGCATCCGGGGAAGCGGGGCATTTCTTCCACTATCTTGAAATAGTCCGGCATTTTCCCTGCCTCTTCCTTCGGGGGCGAAAATATAGGCGTGGGTTTGGCCAGTGCGGGCACTGGTTCAACGTCTATTTCATCATAGAAAGTAGTGTCCACAATTGCAGGAACGGGATTGGCATCAAAAACTACCTCGGGCAGTTCCACGATTTTGTCTGTGATTTTGAACATGGAAGGGGGCGGCTTGGCAGCAGGTGATTTTTGTGCCGTTCTGACCACTTTCACTTCGGCTTCCTGTAAGAAAAGATCATCTTGAAAGGCAGGCGCAGCGGGCCGCTGCGATGTCCAACCGAAAGCCAGGATGGCCATCGACAGGGCAGCAGCGAAACCGATACGGAGGTTGATGGAGCGGTTGCGCTCCAAACGGGAAATGTCAACTTTTTTCATAGCTTTAAATTTGATTAAAACCCTAAAGATGCCAGAGCGTTTTGTTTTGGCGTTTGGGCAAATGCAATTTATATATTTGCAGCCCTTTTTTAGAGTTGATAAAAAGTTGGTAATAGGTTTTATGGGGTTTATAGGCTGCGTCATCAAACTATTATCAACGCTATCAACCTATTATCAACCAATATCTGTGATAGCATTTTCAAGATTTGTTTTGAAAAACGGCCTGCGGGTTTTAATACATGAAGACGACAGTACCCCGATGGTGGCCGTGAATGTATTGTACAATGTGGGCAGCAAGGACGAGTCGCCGGACAAGACGGGCTTCGCCCACCTTTTCGAGCACCTCATGTTCGGGGGCAGTGCCAACATCCCCAACTTCGACGATCCCATCCAGTTGGCCGGGGGCGAGAACAACGCCTTCACCAATAACGATATGACCAACTTCTACGACCTGCTGCCCGCCGAAAACCTGGAGGTAGCGCTATGGCTGGAAAGCGACCGCATGTTGAGCCTTAATTTCAGCAAAAAGGTGCTGGAAGTGCAGCGGAAAGTCGTGGTGGAAGAGTTTAAAGAAACCTGCCTCAACGAGCCGTACGGCGACGTTTGGCACCACCTCTCCGAACTGGCCTACCAGGTGCACCCCTACCAGTGGCCCACCATCGGCAAAATCCCCAAACACGTTGAAGACGCTACACTCGAAGATGTCAAAAACTTTTTCTTCAAATATTACCGGCCGAACAACGCCATCCTGGTCATCGCCGGAAATGTAAAAACGGACAAGGCCCTGGAACTGGTGGAGAAATGGTTCGGCGACATACCGCCCGGCGAGGTTTCCCTGCGCCAGTTGCCGGCGGAGCCAAAACAGACTGTTTTCCACGACCGGGTCACCGAGGGCAAAGTACCCGTGGATTCACTGTACCTGGCCTTTCACGCCTGTTCCCGAATGGACAAAGACTTCTACGTCGTGGACTTGTTGTCCGATGTGCTGGGCAATGGCTCTTCCTCCCGCCTCTTCCGCCGTTTGCTCAAAGAGCAGCGGCTGTTCTCCCACATAGACTGCTACATCACGGCGAGCATTGACCCCGGCCTGCTGATTATCGAAGGGAAACCTTCGGAGGGCGTTTCTCTGGAAACAGCAGAGGCCGCCATTTGGAAGGAACTGGCGCAATTGAAAGAGGAATCTATTTCCGGGCGGGAACTTGAGAAACTGGTCAACAAGTCGGAAAGTGCCCTGGTATTTTCAGAAGTCAGCGTGCTGAACAAGGCCATCAACCTCGCTTTTTTTGAACTGATTGGCGATGCAGCGATGATCAACCGGGAGGTGGAATTGTACCAGGCCGTTACCGTGGAAGACATCAAGCGGGTGGCCAACGAGGTTTTTACCCCCGAAAATTGTTCGAGGCTGATTTACAAGGCAACAAAAAATGAAAATGGGGAAGCCGTAAAGGCGATGGAAGCAGCAGAAGAGGAGGAAGAGGATTAAGTTATTTTTTGCCCAACAACCCGAACTCTTTCAAATCAAGGACAAAGCCCGGTAGCACAGGTTTCCCCTGAAAGTTTGTTGTTGAAACCGCCATTGTGCCCTCCCTGCCATCGGCCCGGTAGCTGTAGCTTTTTCTTCGTAAGGGGCCATCAGCCCTGCAAGGCGGACGCCGTTGTTAATCCAGCTGGTAGTGGCATCTTTTAACTGACGCAGGTATTTTGAGAGGCCGGGTTATCGAACCCGGCAGTTCAGGAACTGCCGGGTTCGATAACCCGGCCTCTCAAAAAGCAGTAAATGGCCAAGTGACTTTTTCATCCACCAGTTAAAGAATGCCATTACCATCCAGCTATCAGCCATTGCCATATCTGCAATGGTTTTTGCGTAAGTTGTTGCATTTTCCAAAAATGCCGGCACTGGCTTTTAAAAAAAAGCCCCTCCCCAGCGAACCAGGGAGGAGACCAATCCCAAAAACCGAGTTACTAAATCTTTAGGGGTGAGGAGTGAGTAGTGAGAGGTGAGGCACCCTCACCCCTCACTTCTTATTTTTTTACAACAGTGTCATCTTTTTGGTAGCTGTATTGCCGGGTGTTTCGAGGCGATAGTAGAACACGCCACGGCTGGGAAGGCCACCTTCTTCAATGCTGATTTCGTGGTAGCCTTTGGCAAACTCGCCACGAATTTCCTTCACCATTTTGCCGGAGACATCAAAAATAGTCAAGGAAGCAGCAGAAGCTTCGGGCAACTGGAAACCAATGACGGTAGCGCCGTTGAACGGGTTGGGCACGTTTTGGTACAGTTCAAACTGGGCTGCAACGGTGGCGTTTTTCAAGTCAGCAAACCGCAGGGACACCGGGTGCTCCAGCCCGTCCGATCCATAACTTTCTGCTTTGGTAAAACGGGAGCCCAGGCTTAGCAGGGTGCTCAGTTTACCATTGCCCCTTGCTTTGAAAATGAGGCTGAACTGGCGCTCCTGCTGTTGGGCCGGCGGCGCCAATAGCTGGTACCAGCTCGTGGTAACGGCCCCTTCGTTGAGCAGCGACAGGCCGAAGTTTTCAGCGGCCACCTTGGGGCCAGGCACCAGGCCAGCAAACTCCAGCACATTGCGGTCGAAGTTCAGTGTAAACTGGTAGGCCAGCATATTTTCCAGGTCGGCCCCAAAATCCACGGTCACCGTTTCACCTGCCTTGATAACTTTGTCTTGAATGGTCATCACGAAATCGCTGCCCGTAGTGCGGTCTTCATTGGCGCCGGCAAATTGATTCGGCACAGCATTGCCGTTCAGGTCACCGATTTTCACCGCCACAAAATTGGGGTGCGGGCTGTTGGCCGTCAGGTCGTTGATGTTGCACACTTCCGGGAAGGCCGGGGTGAAGGGGTCCTGTGGGTTGGGGAAGTTGTAGGCTGCATCCACGAAGCGCCAGGAGGTATTGTTCGGGAAATCCGGAACGATATGCAGGATCACCTTTCTAATTTCCACGATGTCGCTGACCGTCACGGTGCCGGATTTATTGGCATCGGCTGCAATCAGTTTGTAAGGCGTATCCAATGGAGCGACGCCCAGAATGTGCCGGTTGAGCAACAATAGGTCGAAAGTCGTGACACCGTTCAGCGGGTTTTGGTCGAGCTGTGGAGTGACCGTATAGTCGTAGCCTGTGGGCACATTGGCGAAACTGTAAAGGCCGCTTTGCGCCGTCAGTGTCGAACTGGTCATATTGCCGTTCAATTCAATAGAAACATCTTCCACGCCCTCGCTCTGTTCGTTGGCCACTGCCCCGTTCACGTTCATCACGATGATAGGCCCGCCACAGGCGCCCATATTGTCCTGTATGATAATTTGTGTTTCGCAGTAATCCTGGTTGCCTGCCTCATCGGTGGCCCATACCTGCACCAGGTTGGCTCCCAGGTCAGCACAGGTGAATATTCTGACCGTGTCGTTCACAAAGGGGGAAAACGAGAACTGCAAATCGTCGTAGTCGCTGCAATTATCGCTGCTGAACCCATCCTCCAGTGCCAGCACACTAACAGGCACCATGCCCGTCTGCATGATCGTGGCAATCACACCGGTTTCGCATATCACAGTAGGATTTTTGCAGTCCTCGATGGTAAAAAGGAAATTGCAGAATCCGACGTTTCCACAACCGTCGAAAGCTGAATAGCTGATGCGGTGCGTACCGATGGGATAGAGGTTGGTCGTGTTGCGGCCAACGCCGCTGGTCACATAACCGGGGTCGGCTATGCCGTCATCGTTGAGGTCCACTTGCCAGGTATAGTAGATTTGGGTGGAATCCGTGCAGTTGTCAGTGGCACCTACCGACAAATCGGGGATAAGGTCAGAACAGTCGGCTTTGAAGTTGCAGAATGTTCGGTTGGCACAGGTTGTAAATGTCGGTGCGGAAGTATCAATAATCTTAATTGTTTGAACATGATCCCAGCGGCCCGGGCCGGTCGGGTTTTGCGGGTTGTACTGGCACCAGTCAATGACTGACCAGGTGCGCAGGATTTTGCGGCAGGCATCCGGCACAGACGTCAGCAGCAGATCCGTGTATCCGGAAACCAGGGTATAACAGGCAGAAGGAGGCGGCAAGGTCGGCTTCCCGGTGCTGTCCGGGCTTGTGGAAGCATTGCAGCCGTTCACGATTTTATCCACCGGCCATACGATGCTGTTACCGGTGAAAACGGAATTGTTTAAAACCGTAATCGTTTGGATGCAAACAGAAGAAGTACCAGCCACGTCCGTTGCGGTCCAGGAGCGTGAGATGGTGCCGGAACCACAGGAAACCTGCCCCAAATCAGCACTGGAAATCATCAACGTGCCGTTGCAATTGTCAGATGCGAGGCCGTCCAGGGGCCCTTTATCGGCAGGATCGTCCACTACTTCGCCCACCAGGTTTGGATCGTTGTAGTTCTGGCCACAGTTCAAGGTGACATTGGGAGGGCAGGTAATGTTCGGGCCGGAAATGTCCTGCACTGTAACTTCCACCTGGCAAACATTGAAATTGCCGTGGCAGTCATAGGCCCGCATTAATACAGGCACCGTTTGGCCCACATCGGTGCAGCAAAACTCCACGATGCCATCGAAGGTGAGGTTGTTGGGGTTGCTGCAATTGTCGGTCAAACGGGCCACCTCGAAATGATCCAGGCAGCAGTTATCCGTACTGCCATCGTCGAAGGTTGAAGCGTTCGCATAGGCGTAGCCAGTGTCGTCCAGTGCTACTACGGTATGCGCATCGCAAACGGCGTTGGGTTTGGTTAGATCCTGAACATTGATGGTCATATTCACACTGGTCGAGTTGCCGCACCCATCGGTCACTTTGATGGTAATGGTATGGATACCATAAGTAAGGCCAGGAGAAGGCACCTGCCCGCCATTGCCAACGATAGGCCCAACCGGCGTGCTGATGAACACCGTATAACTGGAGCAATCCGTAACCGTCGAAGCAGGAATAATTGGCCTGGCCCTGCAGCCCGGCAAGTTGGCGCTGACCGTCATGTTGGCGGGCGGCACCACCACGGGAGGGGTTGTATCCATGTACTCAATAACCTGCGTACAGCGCCAGGGGTTGGTAATATTATCAATAGGCAGGCACCAATCCATCACGGCCCAGCTCCTGATGATTTTATAGGCAGCACAGTTTGGGTTGGATGGAATGGTCTGGTCGGTATAGGAAGCTGTGATGTTGCACACAGAATTTGCGCCTGCAGTGATGTCGTGTGTGACTCCCTGAATGACAACGGTGGGATAACCCGTGACAGAGGGGCTGAAGTTCGGTGTCACGCCAGGTACACATTCTACCGTTTTGTTGGATGGGCAAACTGGCGTCAGGTTGGACAGGGAAATGCGCTGCACCGTAATGATTTGGTTGCAGGTGCTGACGTTGCCGAGGATGTCCGTTGCGGTCCACATCCGCATGATAATGGCGGAATAGGGGTCATTGCAGGTGCCTGGGGTCTGCATGTCTATGTAGTTGACCGTGAAGGCATAGCAATCCTGAAAAGTTGGATCGGGCACGTCGCCACCTTCTGACACGGGCCGTTTGTCCTGGATGCAGAGGATAGTGACCGAATCGCAGCCAGAGATGAGCGGTCCGGATTTATCTTCCACCAATGCTTGCCCCCAACAGGTATTGCCCGTTTCGGTATTTGTTACAGTGTAGGTTATGGTTTGTCCCACATAATTTAAGCCGATATAGTTGGTGCCTGTATTGTTGACGTTCACCACGAAATCGTCGTAGCAGCCATAATTTCCTTCCAGCACACTCTCCGGCCATAGCCACATTTGGCAGTTTCCGGGCATGGAAATGTTGAGGAAATTATCGCAGACGAGGCCCGGGGTGGGGGGCGTGTACTCCACGATGGTGATGTTGAACTCGCAGGTGTCCGAGTTGGAAGCGGCATCCATCGCCATGAACCTGAGCGTGGTGGTGCCGATGGGGAAATCGTCGCCGGAAGTCAGGCCCGTACCGTCAATTTGGGTAATGGACGGCGTGGATTGGTTGTCGGTCGCATAGACGTTGAAAAAGGCGGGCGTTTCGCATTCGCCCGGGCTGAGGTTGATGGTCATATTGCCGGGGCAAAAAATGACCGGGGGGATGGTATCTTGTGCAAGCAGGGAATGGGTGCTGCTTAATAGCAATACCAATAGGAAACTAGGTAGCAGTCGCATCATGGGACTCCGTTTTTGGTTAAAGAAAAAATTAGATTCGTTTATCAGTCGTCAATCGGAAAGCTGCCGGGTAGCGGCGAAGTAATCACCAACCTGCGTTCTGATGCAAAAATCAGGACACAACGGGCCAGCCGATCGAGTAGCTGTCAGTTTGTTGTTGGATTAAAAATCCGGGTTGGTTAATTACTTACGATGATGTGGTGTACCCCTGGTAGAAGAGGGGGGATTGATTTGGAGAAAAGTTCGGTTAGATTATTTATGGCAAGTGTAAGGATTGGAAAAAACATCTATTAGAAAAAATTCGATGCAAAGGTATAGGGATAAGGCTTGGCTTCCTTACCCGCCGTTTGGTATTTTTTAAATGGGGAAAATATTTAACCCGTCACTGTTTGATAAAAATCAATTGAAAGGTTGATGGAAATCACCCGCCAGCATCGAACCACCCGCTACTTTTGGGCGCTTGCCCCATCAAAAACCGCCGTTTTTCAAACCAAAATAAATTCAATTATCAATGCCTTTTTACCACCGCCTCGGCAAGATACCCCACAAGCGCCACGTCCAGTTCCGCAAGAATGGCAATGGCAGCCTATATGCGGAAGAACTGGTAGGGACGCAAGGATTCGCCGGCACCTCCGCCCTTGTTTACCACCTGTACCCCCCCACCATCGTCAAGGAAAAAGGCAAACCATATTCGGTTGAGCCGAAAATTGCGATAGCAAAAAACCTCTCGGCGCTCAGCTTCAAAGGCTTTGCCCTCCCGGCAATGGACAACTACATTGACAGCCGCACCCCACTGTTCGTCAACAACGATTTGCACATCGGCCTGGCAGCACCGAGGGAAAGCATGACCGATTATTTTTTCAAAAATGCAGATGCAGATGAAGTAATCTTTGTACACCAGGGCGGCGGCCTTTTGAAAACGATGTACGGCGAAGTGCCCTTTGAATATGGCGACTACCTTGTCATCCCCCGTGGTACGATATATCAATTTGAATTTGAAACGGCGGACAACCGCCTTCTTATCATTGAATCATTCAGCCCCGTTCGCACACCCCGGCGCTACCGCAACGAAGTTGGTCAGCTATTGGAGCACTCGCCGTTTTGTGAGCGGGATTTCAAAGTGCCGCAGGATCTTTTGACCTACGACGAACGGGGCGATTTTCCTATATTTATCAAAAAACAAGGCCTTATATATCCCTATATATATGGCACACACCCGTTCGACGTGGTGGGTTGGGATGGCTTCCATTTTCCGTATGCCATATCTATTTTTGATTTTGAGCCGATTACCGGGCGTGTACACATGCCTCCTCCCATTCATCAGCAGTTTGAGGGTGATGGGTTTGTCGTATGTTCCTTTGTCCCCCGCCTGTACGACTACCACCCCGACGCCATCCCGGCCCCCTACCACCACAGCAATATCGATTCCGATGAAATCCTTTACTACGTTGACGGTGATTTTATGAGCCGCAACAATATAGAAAAAGGCCAGCTCACCCTCCACCCCGGCGGTATCCCGCACGGCCCGCACCCCGGTGCCATCGAGCGAAGCATCGGCAAAAAAGCCACCGAAGAAATGGCCGTGATGATCGACCCCTTCCGCCCGGTGATGATCACCGAAGCGGCTATGGAACTGGAGGTGGAAGACTACTATAAGTCGTGGGCGGCAGAGGGGGCATTGTTCTAAATTTGGGGCACTTGGGTATATTTTAATTGAGCGATTTTTTTTGATTTAAGATATAAGATGTATGATTTAAGATATTAGATTTTTGAACCTAAAACATCAATAAATACAAGTGTTTTTTCTAAAAATACTGGTTTAAAAATCTAATATCCAATGTCTAATATCTGATTTCTTATATCAAATCAAAATTCAACAAATAAGAACTGCTAATGGAAACCTTAACCGGCATATCCAATTATAATTATTCTTTAGAAAAAATATTCTCCGAAGCGGACGACTTCCTGCCCCTGCTCGGCACCGACTATGTGGAACTCTACGTTGGCAACGCCAAGCAGGCCGCCCATTTTTATAAAACAGCCTTCGGCTTCCAAAGCCTCGCCTATGCTGGCCTGGAAACGGGCGTAAGGGATCGTGCTTCTTACGTTTTGCAGCAAGGCAAAATACGCCTGGTGCTCACCACCCCGCTCACGTCCGACAGCCCGCTCAACGACCACCTGCGCAGGCACGGCGACGGCGTGAAGGTCATTGCGCTTTGGGTGCCGGATGCCCACGATGCCTTCGAGCAAACGGTGGGCAGGGGCGCCAGACCTTTTCTGGAGCCCACCATCGAATACGACGAAAACGGCCGGGTGGTGCGCTCCGGCATCCATACTTACGGCGACACGGTGCACATTTTCGTGGAGCGCAACGACTATCGGGGCGTCTTCCTGCCTGGCTACGAAAAATGGGATAGCGAATACAATCCCGGCGACACAGGCCTGAAATACATTGACCACATGGTGGGCAATGTGGACTGGGGACAGATGGATCATTGGGCGAAATTCTACCACGACGTGATGGGTTTTGCCAACCTCATTTCTTTCGACGACAAGGATATTTCTACCAAATATTCCGCCCTGATGAGCAAGGTGATGACCAATGGCAATGGCCGCATCAAGTTCCCCATCAACGAACCCGCCACGGGCTTGAAGAAATCGCAAATAGAAGAATACGTTGACTTCTACGAAGGCCCCGGCTGCCAGCACATTGCCGTAGCGACGGACGATATCGTTTTCACCGTGAGCGAAATGCGCAAGCGGGGCGTGGAGTTCCTGCACGTTCCCGGCACTTATTACGATACGGTGCTTGACAGGGTCGGTGAAATTGACGAAGACCTGCGCCGACTGAAAGACCTTGGTATCATGGTGGACCGGGACGAGGAGGGCTACCTGCTCCAAATCTTCACCCGCCCGGTGGAAGACCGCCCGACCCTCTTTTTTGAAATCATCCAACGAAAAGGGGCGAAGTCTTTTGGCAAAGGAAACTTCAAAGCATTGTTTGAATCCATTGAAGACGAGCAGCGGCGGCGGGGAACGCTTTGATGAATGGTAAATGGTGAATGTTTAATGGTGAATGGCTTATTCTTTGTAAATCCTATTCACCATTAAGCATTCACCATTTACCATTAATATGTTCACCTCCCATGAATAGAACGTTACACCCCGGCCACCAGGCTACATCGGAATTGCAGGGTATGAACTTGAAGATTTGGCGTAGCTTACAGGTTGCATTTTGGTTAATCGGTTTCGGCATCTTCACTGCACTGATATTTTTCCCGAATATAGGCATACAAGCCTTCTGGAACGTATTGATTCCAGTCGCCCCGGCGCTTTTTGTCCTTTCCACAGGCTTTTGGCGGAATGTCTGTCCACTGGGCACGGTGTCCCTTTTACCCCGGCATTTGGGCATTTCAAAAAGCAAGCGGCTATCCTTGAAATGGCAGGGACGGTTTCACCTCATCGGAGTCATTTTGCTATTCGTCATCGTCCCTGTCCGGCACATCGTACTGGACACGAATGGGTTGGCGACGGCGCTTACATTGGCATTGGTGGCCGTGGCAGCCTTTACGGCAGGTTACTTTTTTGAATGGAAAAGTGGCTGGTGTTCCGGCCTTTGCCCTGTGCATCCCGTTGAAAAAATGTATGGGCAAAAAGTGTTGTTCACCCCTCCCAATTCCCACTGCGGCCGCTGCCAAAACTGCGTTATCCCCTGCCCCGATTCCATACCGGACATGAACCCTGCAAAAGCGAACATGAGAAAGTCCCACCGCATTTCTTCCACCTTATTGGTGGGCGGGTTGCCAGGTTTTATCTGGGGTTGGTTCCATGTGCCGGATTGCAACGCCAATGCCCATTGGACGGACTGCGTACTGGCTTTCGGGCTTCCTTACCTGACCCTGGGCGTTTCCCTTTCCTTGTTTTTGTCGCTGCGCAAATACCTGCATGAAAAGCACGAACCGCTGATAGTAAGCGCATTTGCTGCCGCTGCCGTATCTTTTTATTATTGGTATAGAATACCCGCCCTGGTGGGGTATGGCCTGTTCCCAGGCGATGGGATGCTGGTGGATTTGAGGGCAGCATTCCCTTTCTGGATGGTGCTTGTTTCGCAAATCGTTGTGGCTGGGTTCTTTGTTTGGTGGTTGGTTTTCAGGGATGCGAAAGCTGCGGTTTGGGCGGTGCGGCCGCCTTTTGCGGGGCGGCGAGAGGGGTAGGGTAAGGCTTCAATATGTTTTGGGCATATTGTTATATACTCGGCGCCAGTAAGTTTCCCCGAAATTCGGGACAGGTCGTGCAAATCAACTTTCCTTCACAAATAAATGGAAATAGGAAACCTGCAAGTAATGTGTCTGACCCGCCAACGGGTAAAGCATACCATCCTTTCGTATTTAACAACTACTGCCTTCATTGATTTATTTCCCTTTTTCATTGATTAGTATCCCACCTCACTTAAACAAGCCGCACCTTTGTAGGGTATTTAGTTTTCACTTAAAAAATTAATCATGAAATTTATTATCAAATTCTTCGCACTCACTTTATTGCTCACGGCCACCTTCAACTTCGCACAGGCACAGCGTGGCGACAGGAACGCCGACCCCGTCCAGCGGGCCGAAAAGCAAACAATGACCATGAAAGAGAAGCTTTCCCTCTCGGAAAAACAAACTGAAAAAGTGAGGGAAATCAACCTGAAGTACGCCAACAAAATGAAAGAAACCCGTGCTGCCAACCAGGACGGCGACCGCTCGGCCATGCGGGAAACTATGACGAAACTGCGCCAGGATCAGGATGCCGAACTGAAAGGCGTCATGACCTCCGAACAGTTTGAAATCTGGACAAAAATGAGGGAGGAAAAGCCCAAGCAACGGAGCCCGAAAGATGACCGCAAGGGCAAAGAAAAAATGAACTGAAGATAGTCGGGTGAATTCTATTCACTAATTACCATAGGAAGGGGCCTGGCTCCTTCCTTTTTACTCTCTTTATGTTCTCTTTTATTGGTCTGCAATTCTCCGGTTTGAGATATTTGATCTTTGATTTCACAACAGGTGTACCCCCCATCAAAAACCACAAATCAAGTATCGAACAAGCTTAAATCCTCTTCAAGATTATTTGTGCCAGCGCTTTCCGCTCAACTGTCAACTCTCCACCGCCAACCATCTTTTATTATGAAAACGAACCTGCTCATTGTTCTTCTGCTGTGCGCTTTTGGGACCGCTGCCCAAACGTATTCAGTGACAGGAACTGTGATTGACGAAACGGGTACTCCCCTTCCAGGGGCTTACGTCATCCTGCAATATCCCTGGGGCGAGGATGCAAAACTGACGGCCACGGAAGCTGATGGCAGTTTTAACCTCAAAGAAGTGGAGAAAGGGGGCTACAAGCTCAAAGTGTCCTTTGTTGGCTACGAGGATTTTTTAAAAGAAATTACCATTACCGACAAGTCTGTCAATGTAGGCACACTGGCCATTCAGCCTTCTGCTACGCAATTGGCGGAGGTGGAAATAAAGGACAAACTGCCCATGGCCAAACAATTGGGCGACACCACCCAGTACAACGCCGATGCTTTCAAGGTGATGAAAGATGCCAACGCCGAGGATTTGATTGGTAAAATGCCCACCGTGACCGTGCAGGATGGAAAGGTGCAGGCGCAGGGCGAAGACGTGAAGCAGGTGCTGGTGGATGGCAAACCATTTTTCGGCAACGACCCAAACGCCGCCCTTAAAAACCTGCCCGCCGAGGTTATCCAAAAAATACAGATCTACGACCAGCAGAGCGACCAGTCGCAGTTCACCGGCTTCGACGACGGCAATTCTTCCAAGACCATCAACATCATCACACGGGGTAATATGCAGGCCGGGCAATTCGGCAAAATTTACGCTGGCTACGGCTACGAGGACAAATACCAGGCTGGCGGCAATATGAACTTCTTCAACGGTGACCAGCGTATCTCCGTCATCGGCATGGCGAACAACGTCAATATCCAGAACTTTTCCACTGATGATTTGCTAGGCGTCGTCGGCAGCAGCGGTGGGCGTGGTGGCAGGGGCGGAAGCAGGGGAGGCGGCGGTGGCAGGCCCGGCGGAGGGAGGAGTTTCGGCGGCAGCTCGGTCAATGATTTTTTGGTAAATCCCGCCGGTGGTGTGGCCACGACGCAGGCATTCGGCATCAACTATTCCGACCAGTGGAGCAAAAAATTGGCGGTGACGGGCAGCTATTTTTTCAATAGAAGCAAAAGCAATTCGGAGGAATACCTTACGCAGCAGTACTTCGACGGTGAGGGACTGGGGCAGGTTTATGACGAAACGACCTTTGCCAACAGTACCAACATCAACCACCGGGCAAATTTCAGATTCGAGTTTACCATTGACTCGTTCAACTCCATCATCATGCGCCCGAGCATTAGTTTGCAATACAATAAGGGCAACTCTTCCACAGTAGGCTTGACGACGCTCGACAGCACGCTCAATGCAACCAGCAACGCCTACCTCTCCGATCTGGCGGGGGTGAATTTCACCAACAACCTGCTCTGGCGGCATAAATTCGCCAAAAAAGGGCGCACGTTTTCCGTCAATTATTCGATGGGCTATTCGCCCAAAAACGGCAACAGCGGGCTGAATTCGTACACGGGATATTTTACCGGCACCGCCAGTTCGGACACGCTCAACCAACAATCCAGGCTCGACGTGAACAGTTGGAACATGTCTGCCAATTTCAACTATACAGAACCCATTGGCGAGAGCAGCCAGTTGATGTTTGAGTACAAAGCCAGCTACCAGCAGGAGGAATCCGACAAGGAAACTTATGATTATTCAGAAGCCACAAAAGGCTACGACGACCTGAACAGCCAACTGAGCAACGTCTTTTCAAACGACTACATCACCCAGCAGCCGGGCCTCGGCTATAGCTACCGCAAGGGCCGTGACCTGATGATCATGGCCAGGGGCAGCTACCAGTACGCAAGGCTGATGAACGACCAGACGTTCCCGCAAACTGCCTCGACCGACCAGGCTTTTTCCAGCTTCCTACCCTTTGCCATGCTGCGCTACGACATAAACGGGCGGCAGAAAAACGTACGGGTTTTTTACCGTACCAACACCCAATTGCCCGCTGTGGAACAATTGCAAAATGTGGTGGACAACAGCAACCCCCTGCAACTTAAAACAGGTAACATTGACCTGAAACAATCCTATTCGCACAGCCTTTTCATGCGCTACCAGGCAACGAATACGGAGAAATCCACCGTCTTTTTCGCAATGCTCGGCGGCAGTTTGACGAACAACTACATCGCCAACGCTACCTTCCTGGCCAACAGCGGCAACCCGATTTTTGATAGCCTCAACGTGCAGCCCGGCGCCCAGCTTACGAAGCCCGTCAACCTGGACGGCTACCGCAATGTGCGCTCATTTATTACCTACGGCATTCCGATAAAACCGATCAAGTCAAACCTGAACATTGATGTGAACTACAATTATTCGAGGACGCCAGGCCTGGTCAACGAGCTGGCGAATTTCTCCAACAGCCATACCATCGGCACCGGCCTGACCCTCAGCAGCAACATCAGCGACAAGATAGATTTCACCCTCTCTGCCCGCCCCAGCTACAACAAGGCCACCAACTCCCTGCAGGCCGCCAGCAATTCGGAGTACCTAAGCCTCAATTCCCGGCTCGGGCTCAACTGGCAGGTGCTGGAAGGTTTCGTGCTGCGCACGGATTTGGCCAACCAATACTTCACCGGCCTGGCCAATGGTTTCAACCAAAACTATTGGCTCTGGAACCTCGGCATCGGCAAGAAGATTTTCAAAAACCAGCGGGGAGAACTCACGCTCTCCGTCAACGACCTGCTCAACCAAAACCGCAACATCAACCGCAACGTAACGGAAACCTACATCGAGGACACCCGCACCAATGCGCTGACCCGCTATGTGATGCTGACGTTCACCTACAACCTGCGGAATTTTAATTCGGGGAAACCAAAGACGCAGCCGGAGCCTGACAAGGAGGGGAGGCCGCCGTTTGAGAGGTATTGAAACGATCCTGTTATGATGCAGTTGCCCAGCCGCCTCATTTCAGGATGGCAAATTTTTGCCTAATAGCGCTGCCCGCCAATTTTGCTTCCAGGAAATAATAGCCGCTTCCCATCCCCAAGCTGGCCGCCGACAGTTGCTCAGAATGATGGGCCTGTCCGTTGAGCTTTATTGCTTTCGTCCAGACAACTTGCCCCTGGCTGTTCGTCAAGCTCATTTCAAGGTCTTCTGCCACTGTTTTCATTTCGATATCCACCCTGAAGGTATCCCAGGATGGGTTGGGGAAAAGGGTCATTGCCAAAGGAGCCTGGTCTGGTCTTTCCCGGGTGGCCGTTGGCAGGGCTTCCGTTATTTCCAGTAGTTGATTGGCGGGCACATCCAACAGGACGGTATCACTGTTGCAGGAAAACTGGATTTTTACTTCCTCCACCATTTCCGCCTCGCCCAGGCCGAAATGGGCCGTCAAACTGTTCTGGCCGCAATAGCCCGATTGGGCACTGATTTCACGCAGTTGTGTGGTAGATTGCCCATTGACGGCCGTTGTTACCCAGATTTTTGCGCCGATGGCCGAGTGGTTCGCCCCGGTACCGTTCAGCTTCACCTTCAGCCAGTTGTTGCAGTTGCCATTGTTGAGGTAAAAAAGGTTGTTGGGCAATGGGGAGGCAGCATTGTTCTTGCAGGTGGCAATGCCCAGGTCGAGAAACCCGTCGTTGTTCACATCGCCCCACGCAGTGCCATAGCTGCACGGGGTGGAGAGGTTCTCCGCACTTTCCAGGTCACGGGTGAAGGTGCCATGCCCGTCATTTTGATAGAGAAAGTTGACAATGTTGCCGTTGCAGAAGCCATTGCTGACCACCAAATCCAGGTCGCCGTCGTTGTCGTAATCGCCAAAATTGGAGCCGTAGGAGCAGCCGCCATCCGTCACCAAATCTCCCGTTGTGATTTCCGTAAACGTCCCGTTGCCGTTGTTTAAAAATAACTGGTTGTTTTGCTGCGCAAAGTAGGCGGCATTGGACACAAACAAATCCAGGTCGCCGTCATTGTCCACATCGCCCCAACTGCTGCTCATCGTGCTGCGGCTGGCCTGGCTGGGCGCACCGGAGGTGACTTTCGTGAAGGTGCCGTCGCCATTGTTTTGGTACAGATCGTCGGGCTGATTGTCTTCATTGGACACAAACAGGTCGGCATCGCAGTCGTTGTCGTAGTCCACCCAGTTCACAGAGCGGGAAGCTTTGGCGTCGGTTGCCACCGGGCCGGTTTGTATTTTGGTAAAACTGCCATTTCCATCGTTGCGGTAGAAAAGGTTCGGCAGCGGCGTCCCGTTCAGGTCTGTCGAATTGGTTTGGTACAAGTCCAGGTCGCCGTCCTGGTCAGAGTCGCCCCAGGAGGCCGTTTCGGAGTAGGTGCCGGGCACGGCGGGCGCAGCCGTTTGGATTTTTGTGAAGGTGCCGTCGCCATTGCCCGCGTAGAGGTAGTTCGGCTTGCCGTACCAGGTAACGGCAAAGGCGTCCAGGTCGCCGTCGTTGTCAAAATCGGCGAAAGTTGCCCCGTCAAAAGGCGCTGCGTCGGACACGATGTCGCCCGCCGTCACGGCGGTAAAGCGGCCTTCGCCGTCGTTGAGGCAGAGCAGGTTTTTCGCACCGCCGGCAGGGCCGTTGGTGATAAAAAGGTCTTCGTCCCCATCGTTGTCCACGTCCACAAAGTTGACGCTGCGGCTGTCGGAGGGCGTAGTGACGTGCGGCCCGTCCGTGATTTTTTCAAACAGTCGGGTGATCGGCTCCAGGCCGAACGGCAGGGCGCTTGCCCCCTGCCCCCCGAAAGCCCCAACGTCGCTGTGCAGGCGGCACAACGATGGAAATGCTGCATTTAAACTATTGACGGTAAAATCCTGGACAGCCGGATCGCCTGCGTCCACGCAGGGCGAGGAGTACCGCAGTGAAAAAGCCAACGTGTCCCTGAACATTGGGTTGTTGGAAAAATTGCCTTCCCCCGCAAAGCCTCCCTGCACATCACTGTACCGCATGGCCACGGCCCCACCGGCATACATGGCCACCGGTCCGCCGGAAGTTTGCGCATTGCTCCAGATGATGTTGTTCCAGGCGTCCAGTTTTATCGAAAAAACAAAAATGCCGCCGCCCTTGCCGCCCCATTGGCCAGTGCCGGTACATACGTTGTTGACGATGGTGTTGTTGAAAACCTGTACGACCGTGTTCTGGTTGGTGCCGGTAAACCACAGGCCGCCGCCGCCGTAGTCTTTGCCCCCTTCGTTAAAGCTGACGAGGTTGTTGGAAACTTGCCCGGTGCAATAGTTGAAGACTACTGCCCCGCCATATCCCCCGCCTTTGTTGTGGTGTATCCAGTTGTTGCGGATGACGGGGCTGCCGTCCCCGCAACGGATACCTCCCCCGCCGTTGGATACCATGCCTGCCGCCACGAGGCCTACCTCGTTGTCCCTGATGATGTTGAACTGGATAGTCGGCGAGGTGCCTTCCGCAAGGATGCCGCCGCCTTCCCGGAAGGTGCCTGCACCTGCCGGGTCGAGCCATCGGGTGCCCTTGCCGCCCGTAATGGTAAAACCCTGCACCACCGTTGCGGCGCTTTCCCCATCCACTATCAGGATGCAACTGGCCGTGTCGGGGTGGGCCGGCTGGCTGCCATTGATGATGGTCGTTTCAATATCGGCGGCATGGCCCGTGAGGAAAAAGCGGCTGGTCAATACGATGCTTTTTCCATTGAAACGGAGGTTTTCAACATACTCGCCCGGTTGTACCAGCACCGTGTCGCCATTTTGCGAAGCATTGATGGCGGCCTGGATGGTGGCAAAATCCGCAGGGACGTTCAGGGTTTGGGCCTGGGTTTTTACCAAAAACAAAAAAACGGTGAACAGCGGGAATAGTCTTTTCATAACTTTTAAAGTTGGAGCCCTGTTGAGGGTTTTTGTTTGAAATCGTTTGAGTTGTTTGAAATCGTTTGAAATCGTTTGAAATCGTTTGAGTTGTTTGAAATCGTTTGAAATCGTTTGAAATCGTTTGAAATCGTAGGTATTTTCTAAAAGCCAAGAATCCAAACTACTTTCACTGGCTTTGCTGAGGATCCTGAGAATTATGTTTCTTGTTTTTTTGATTTGAGCCATAAGCCGTTAGCAATCAGCTTTTTGATTCACCTGCGCCTGTAAAATCTCACATCTTATGCCTTACGGCTGATAGCTTAATTCGACAGTCATTTTATGTGCGGTGGACTTAGCCTGCAATGGCGATGCCCTTATCAAAGGCTAAATTTACAGTGGCCGGCATTTCTATTTTTCCTTTGTGTACAAAGGCAGGTTTGCGCTGATTCAACAGCAGGTTGTGCCCGCAACAGGCCGTTGGTTGGGAGGAAACGCCCATACGGCAATCGCAAAGGGGCATCCGTAGCCCGGCTATGCCGGGGGCAGAATTTTTGCGACTTTTACCCCCCGGCAATGCCTGCCAACCGCCAACCGCCACTGACATGAACCGCCGCATCCTGCTACACATCGGTTTTTGGATCGCCTACGCCCTGTACGACGGCTATCTCTGCGTACCACTGTCGGGCACTTCCTTCGAACACCTTTCGATGGGTGAACGGCTGCTGCTGGGCTATCAGGCGGAGCTGGTGCTGCTTGCTGTTAAAATCCCGGCGGCCTACCTGGTGCTCAACTACCTGCTGCCCCGCAGTTTTCAAAACAGGAAATTCCTCCGCTTCGGGCTACAGGTTGCGGTGCTGACCGCCCTCGTTTCACTTGCCTTGTATAATTTGTGGCACAAGGCAATCTACCCCCATATTTTCAAGATAGAACCGCCTGCCCAGGCAGCCAACAATTGGATAGCAGCCTTCCGGCTGCTTTGGTCGAGCTTTGAAATCCTGATGCTGCTGGGCGTGGCATCTGCCATCAAGCTATTCCGCATGAGGCTGCAAACGGCACAGCGGGAAAAGCAGCTCATCGAAGAAAAACTACAATCGGAACTCAGCTTCCTGCGGGCGCAGACCAACCCCCATTTTTTGTTCAACACGCTGAACAACCTCTACCACCTGGCCCGGAAAAAAGCAGAAACAACGCCCGATGCCATCCTGAAACTCTCCGGCATGTTGCGCTTTATGCTCTACGAATGCGCGACGCCCCGCATCCAGCTTTCCCAGGAAATCCAGGTCATCGGGGATTATCTCGAACTGGAACGCCTGCGCTATGGCGACCGCCTCAAAGTTGCCTTCCGGCAGGAGGTGGACGACGCAGGCCAGCCCATCGCCCCTTTGCTGTTGCTTCCTTTGGTGGAAAACGCCTTTAAGCACGGCGCTGCGGAAAGCACCGGCCAGCCACTGGTCAGCATTTTTTTGGAGCTGAAAAAAGCCCGCCTGCACTTTAAGGTGGAAAACAGCAAGGAGCCTGCAACGACAGACACCAAGGAGGGCATCGGGCTTAAAAATATCAGGCGCCAGTTGGAACTGCTATACCCGGAACACCAGCTATTGGTCGAAGACAATGAAGACCGGTTCTCCGTTATTTTGAACATAAACCTTGCCCATGTCCCTGCTTAGATGCCTCATCGTGGAAGACGAGCCCCTCGCCGCCGAAGGGCTGGAAGAATACATCCGCCAGACGCCGCTGCTCGAACTTGCCGGCACCTGTCCGGACGCACTGGCCGCCCTGGATTTTTTGAAAAAACACCCTGTGGACGTGCTGTTCCTCGACATCCATCTGCCAAAACTGAAGGGTTTGGATTTTTTAAAAACGCTCCAGCACCGCCCGCAGGTCATCCTCACCACCGCCTACCACCAGTATGCCCTTGAGGGTTACGAACTCGACGTGGTGGATTACCTGCTGAAGCCTTTTGGATTCCCCCGCTTTCTGGCTGCGGTCAACAAATTGAAAACAACAGCCCAGCCTGGCAGCCTGCAGTCGGCAGCCCCCATTTCCCCCAACCGCCCCTTCCGTTTTTTTAATGAAAATAAACGGCAGGTAAAAGTTTACTACGATGAAATCCTCTATGTGGAGAGTTTAAAGGAGTATGTTAAAATTTATTTGGCAGGCGGAAAAAAAGTCGTCACCAAATTCCAAATCGGCGAGTTTGAAGACCTGCTGAAAGCGGGGAACCTGCTGCGCATCCACCGCTCTTTTTTGGTGGCCAAAGACAAGATCGAGGCTTTTTCGGCCCATGAAATTGAAGTGGGCGGGGAAAAACTGCCCGTGGGGAGGAGCTATAAAATGCAGGTAGAAGAGGAACTGAAAAATTTTTGAGGCTCCAAGGTGCAATGGTTTTTGAGGTTCCCGAGCGGCAGCCGTGCAGCCAACTTCAAACAACTCAAACAACTTCAAACAACTCAAACAATTTCAAACAACTCAAGCAATTTCAAACAATTTCAAACAATTTCAAACAATTTCAAACAACCACATAATGGTTAAACTTGCAGCATGATAAACTTGCAGTTAAAAGATTATAGCATCAACCTTGCGAAGGCAGGCGAAGCCCTCTCCCATTTTTTAGCTGGAAACCAATATGCTAAAACTGCCGTGCTGGTGGATAAAAATACCCGGCAGCATTGCCTGCCCCTGCTGGGCGGCGCACTGGGGCCAGATTGTTTCATCATAGAAATACCCCCTGGCGAGCAACACAAAACACTGCAAACCTGCCAAACGGTGTGGGCTGAAATGCTACGGGGCGGCCTCGATCGGCACTCCCTGCTCATCAACCTCGGCGGCGGCGTCATTGGCGACCTGGGCGGCTTTTGCGCTGCCACGTATATGCGCGGGATTGACTTCGTGCAGGTGCCAACGACCCTGCTCTCCATGGCCGATTCCTCCATTGGAGGCAAGGTGGGCGTGGATTTTCAGTTTGTAAAAAACATCATCGGTGTTTTCCAAAACCCCCGGGCCGTTTTTATTGACACCACATTTCTGAACACCCTGCCATTGCATGAAACCCGCAGCGGTTTTGCGGAGATATTCAAGCACGGCCTTATTGCGGACGCTAGCCTTTGGGGGCGTTTGCAAAAAATACAGGATCTGAGGCAGGTAGAGTGGATGCAGTTTTTGCCGCCTTCGCTGGCCGTGAAAAAGCGCATCGTGGAAGAAGACCCACACGAAAAGGGCATCCGGAAAGCGCTGAATTTTGGGCATACCATCGGACATGCGGTAGAGAGTTTTTCGTTGCAAAACGACAGGCCGCTCCTGCATGGGGAGGCCGTAGCCCTGGGTATTGTCTGCGAGAGCTTCCTATCCTATAAAATGGCCGGCCTGCCCACGGAAAGCCTGGCAGCAATTACCGCTTTTGCCCACCGCTTTTACCCGCCCTGCCTTTTTGATAAGGAAGACTTCCCAGCCATAATGGCTTTGATGAAAAAAGACAAAAAGAACAAAGCCGGGCACATCCACTGCTCGTTGATCCCCGCCATCGGCCAGGTGCTGGTGGATCGGGAATGTGGCGAAACCCAGATAGCGGAGAGCCTGGCGTACTACCTCGGCTCATTTGCATGAAATAAATATTTTTGTCCAATCGAACATTTGCAAGACCTGCCACCTATTGCCATCCAGGTAGTAAGGATCGAAGGAAAAATAATCCCGATGTGAAATCGGGATTATTTTTAAAAAAACCCTCCAGTACTGGGGTTTCCAAATCAAAATGGTGAAGTTATTTTTTCATCGTTACTAAAAGGAAAAAATGGGTCTTTGGGTATTTATGTGTTTCGTGTTTTCACGTACTGATTTTTCAACTACTGCCGAAACGTTCACAAAAAAAACTGGATGGCTTTGTCATTTTGGCCTAAATCAAAACTTTGGCTATCAAAGTTTTGCCAATCGTTTCCGAAGAATTTCGGAATCCACCATCTACCGTTGACCAGCATAATGCCCTTTTGTCACCGACCTGCCGTGCCAAATGATTTTTGAAAAAGCGTACCAAACCGAATTTGAAACCGAGGCCATTCCAAAACTGCACGGCCATGATTAAACAAGAACTTTATAATCCATTTACCCGCCTGACCCTGCTGGAGAAATTGCGGCTCGTACAATTCCTGGCCGAGAACGCCGAAAACGGCCAATTCTCCGCCCATGAAGTGACGGAGGCCGTAGAGTGCGCCGTGAAGGAGCGCCCTTCTTTCGGCGGGTTCATACTGACCCTCGAGGAAGAGCATGAGATGCTCGGGGCCATCGTGGTGAGCTGTACGGGCATGGAAACGATGAACCCCCGCCACCGGCTAATGCTGCTCGCCATTGCCAAAGAACACCGCCACAATGGCGTCGCCAAAAAACTGGTGGACAAGGCCATTGCCCAGGCGGGCGGCGACCTCTCCATCCAATTGGAACCTGGCAACGGCGAGGTGGCGTTTTTTGAAAAACTTGGCTTTAAGGCCAGGTACGTGGACATGCGCTGGGGCGACATGTAGGGGGGGCGGGGCTTCTCAGGCTGTTACTTTTTGGCTTTTTCCCGTTTTTCCTGAAAAAAACTATGCTGCGTCGTACCCCAATACTGCTGTTGCTGCCCTGGTTTTTCTACCCAATGCTGGCTGCCCAGGAGGGCAACCTGGTTTTGAATCCGGGCTTCGAATCCATGAAGCCTGGCAGCAACTTCCCCATCTGTTCCTATTCGCCCAACAGCGATGTCTTTAACCAAAGTGTAGCCGAATGGAACACCTTTGGCGGTATGACTCCCGACCTCATCATCTGGCAGGCGGATGCCTATGGCGACTGTTTTTTCCCAACACCCCACAGTGGCGAAAAGGCCATTGGTTTCATCAATTACCTGCCCGCC
The DNA here is from genome assembly GCA_020636005.1 of Lewinellaceae bacterium. Classification (GTDB taxonomy): domain Bacteria; phylum Bacteroidota; class Bacteroidia; order Chitinophagales; family Saprospiraceae; genus UBA6168. Next base: position 1,183,406 of record JACJYR010000001.1, on the reverse strand, counting down.
TCCGACCTTGGCAAGTTTTATGATTTCCACGAATGCGTACAGGGCAAGCTGCGGTTTCCGCTCGTGCCGGGGCAGGCATATAAGGTTGGTTTTTACATTCAGCAAAGCAATTCGACTGCTACCCACCACCTGAGCATGTTGTATGGCGAAAAGCAAACTATAATCCCCACTGCTTCCGGCAACCTCGGCATTTTGTTTTCCTATAACCCAACCAGCTATATTGAAAGTGGTGAGATGAACCCGCAAATACTTTTTAAAGAACCTATCGTGACGCGGCAGGGCGAATGGCTGTTGCTCGAAACGACCTTCGTCCCCGACCGTTCATTTCTTTATTTCACTATCGGCAATTTTTTCAGGGCCAACCGGACGCCTACAACCATCGAAAACAACGAAGATATCACGGCTTTTAACCTCAGCCAAAGTGGTTTTGTGGAAAAGAAAAAACGGGTTTCCTACTACCTGATAGATGACATCACCGTGATGCCGGCGGAAAGGCCGGGGCCAACCGCAACAAAGGCCATAGCTAAGAATTTGATAGAGAAAAAATCCTACACGTTTGAAAACGTCAACTTTGAAACGGCCAAATGGGACTTGCTGCCCGAAGCCCTCCCCGAACTGGACGGCCTTGCGCGTTTCTTAAAAGTCACCCCGAACATGAAAGTGGAAATTGGTGGCCATACGGACAACATGGGCAGCGACGAAGACAACCTGGTTTTATCGGAAAAAAGGGCAGCCGCAGTTTACCAATACTTGTTGGGAAAAGGCATTGACAAAGACCGCCTTTCGTTCAAAGGCTATGGCGAAACTGTGCCGGTCGCCAGCAACGGGACGGCAACGGGACGATTGCAAAACAGGAGGGTGGAGTGCAGGGTGCGATAAGAGTTTTGAATAAAAAAGCCCACCTAAAACGAACATGCTTTAAGTGGGCTTTTTTGTTGCGGGTGCCGCTTTTCGAGGGTTATCTGCCCAAGTTACCGGCCTATCATTATCCGCCTCGTTAAGGGCCGACGCCCTTCGGGCATCAGTTCCACGAAATACATGCCTGCCTGCCAGCCGTCCGCATGGATTAGGTGGTTGGTTTCGTCAGCATCCGGGATGAAGGCTTTATAAACGGGCAGCCCGATTTGGTTGTAGATCACTATCGTTACGTTTTGCCCGGCCAGTTTCGACATTTCAACATAAAACTCGCCCACGGCAGGGTTGGGGAACAATGTGAAATCTGCCACAGGCCGGAATGCCGCTGCTGCATCAGTTTTGGAAAGCACATTCCCCGCCCAGTCAAAAAGGGTCAGGCGGTAAATATTGTCCCCCTCAAAAGGGGTTTCATCCCGCTCGTCCACCACGAAGTAATGTGCTTCTTCTGCCAAACTTCCTTCCCGGAAAAGCCCAAAGGAAATGCCATCGCCCGATTTTTCCAAACGCCATGCCGCCGCATCGGACGTTGTTTCCACCACCCCGTAAATGTCAATGCTTTCCAGGTTGGTCACCGCGTCCAGTTGCAGGGCGAGGGCACGTTCTTCCGTACCATTGCCAAATTGGCCGCCGATGTTCACCGTATAGTCTTCCACCTCGCCATTCGGTATGGTCTCGCAAGGGGTCGGGTCGGCGTCCCGTTTCATAATGACCCTCATGCGGGTAGGGCCGGTGAGGGCTGTTGCGGGAATATTGATGGTTCCAGTGGCGGTGGCTTCGAGCGTGCCGTTGGGCGGGGCTGCCTGGGTGAAAGAATAGGCCACTTCACCGGGTTCCTGAAAAATGCCGTCGTGGTTGTAGTCTATCCAAACCTTCCAGTGTTCCTCGTAGGTGAACCAACTATAACCTGCCGTCAGGGCGAGGGAGTAGCTGCTACCTGCCGTTACATCCGCCGTGAGGCTGGTAAAATTGCTGTACGCGTCTTTGCCGGAAGGGTTGGTCACATTGGTCAACGTCACGCCAGCCACCCAGTCGTGCCAGGGGAAGGCGCTGGTGGCTGCGCAATAAGTCGTGCCGCCCCCGCCATTGGAACAAGCAGCAGGTGGCGTGACGGAAACGGCTTTGGTACAGTTGGCATCACCGGCATCTTTCACCGTAAAATTGAGCGCCCCCGCACTGATAGGGTACGGCCCCATCAACTTGGCGGTGCCATATACCCCGCTCTGGGATGAGCCGAGGATGATGGCTGTCCAACCAGTGCCAGTGTTGGTGCCGGTCACGGTCAGATTAAAGGTATAGGTATCATCAGCAGGGTTGGTGGGCGTGCCGTTGTCGTTGCAAATGGGCGTGGAGGTCGTGGCATTGATGGCGCAGGGATTGGTGCTGGAACAGGGCGCTGGTGGCGTCACGCTGCCGGACGCCGTGCAGGCTGGATCGGTGGCATCGGTCACCGTGTAGGATACAGGCCCGCCGCTGATGGGCAGCGGCCCAATGGTTTTTGCAACACCATAGTTGCCCGTATAGGCCGTGCCGCCGATGGTGGCCGACCAGGAAGCGCCCGTGCCGTTGCCGTTCACCGTCAAAGCAAAAGTAAATGTGTCGTCGTTCGGGTTGGTGTTGGTACCGTTGTCGTTGCATTGTTTGTTGGACACACTGGAAGTGATGCTGCAAGTGACCGGGCCGCCGTTCACGAGGTTGATGGTATAATCTTCCACCTCGCCGAAAGGGATGGTCTCGCAGGGGGTGGCATAAGCGCCCCGTTTGATGGAAACCCTCATACGGGTGGTTCCTTCGTCGGCGGTGGTGGGCACTGTGATGGTACCGGTCTTGCTGCCCCCGGGAGCGCCGAGTGGTGGTGCAGTTAAGATGCCGGAGTAGGCAATCTCGCCCGGTTCTTCAAACGTTCCGTTGCGGTTGTAGTCAATCCAGACCTTCCAGTATTCGTCAAAGGTCTGCCAACTGAAGCCGTTTTCTAGGGTGATGGTGTAACTGGTGCCGGTATTCAATTCGGTGCTGGTAGTGGTGAAATTAGAATAATCGCTTTTATCAGAGGTCTTGTCAATAGTGTTGAGTTTCACATGGGTGATCCAGTCCACCCATGGGAAGTCACCTTTGGAGGCGCAATAATTGGTGGGCACCGTGCCGGAAACAATGATGGTGACGCTGCTCGTGGCCGTACAGCCGCCCGACCCGGTGACGGTGACGCCATAAGTGCCGGAGTCGAGGTTGGTAATGGCAGCGGTCGTCGCGCCGTTGCTCCATGAAATCGAGTAGGGCGGTGTGCCGCCGGTGGGTGCGACGGTGGCCGTGCCGTTGTTTGCGGAAGCAGACGTCTCGTTGGTGCTGCTCAGGTTGGCCAGAATGGCCGCCGGCTGCGTGATGAGGACGTTCAAAGTGCCGGTGCTGCCCTGGGAGTCGGTAGAAGTGACCGAATAGGAGCCTGCCGCAAGGTTGGAAACGGTGGCGCCGGTAGCCCCGTTCGACCAGGCGTAGGTGAACGGTGCTGTGCCGTTCGTCGTGTTGACGGTGGCGCTGCCATTGTTGCCGCCGTTGCAGGACACGTTGGTTTTGCTGGCCAAAGCAACCGTCAGCGAGCCGCCCTGCCCCGACGGGATGGTGAAGGATGCTTTGTAATAGCTGCCGTTGTTGTCTTTTTTTATTTGAATGTTGGGTGTTCCGTTGTTGTCGAAATCTACATCTGATTCGAGATAAACTTCGATGAAATAGTTGCCGGCATTGAGGCCGGCCAATATGTTGATACCTGGTGTGCCAGACCTTGTTTTGTTACGGTATGCGCCGTTGGTGATGGTGCTCAATTGGGGCAAGTTCACACTGGTGAAAGCCCCTGGCGTACCCGATTGCAAATAAATGCGGTAGTACAACCTGGCGTTCATCACGTTGTTGTCGCAGCTTTCCCAGGTTTGGGACACAGCCTTTGTGATGCTGAGGCTGGTAACGGAGCCGAAATTGTAGTTTTGAAAAACAGTGAGGTAAGGGCAATTAGACACCTGAAATGTGGAGGTGTTGCCATTCTTTTCGATGTCAATCGTGGTAGCACAGTCAGAGACATATGCGTAGCCACAGGCGATTGTTTTCTGTTGGAAAAACAGGGTAAAAGATGCCAGCAGCCAGGTACTGCGCAGCAGTAGTTTTGAGTCCATAGTGATTGTTTTTTGGCAACATCGACCGCTAGTGGCCACCTGTCGCCTGGTTAAGTTTTTTTGATAAAATAAATAATTCTGGATAGCCGTCCGGGGGAGGGGCGGGTCACTTTATTGCTTGAAATCCTTATTTACAATTGGGAAATCTCAAACAGCCATTTGAAACATACTTTTCAAGAGAGGGGAAGTTTTTAGGCAATCTTTTAAATGAAGTGAGACTGTCTGAGAGGTAGGAAAGTTAAGCACTCGCTGAATGCAGGGCAAAAGTAGCGAAGGAATCTGGAATATGCAAACCTGCGGTGAAATTTGACTAAAGGAAATGCGGCATATTGGTTATCCCGGATGTAGTTTTTGGCCGCAATATTTGCAATGCATGGCATCGTCGTCGTGGCCATCCTTCCCACAATATCGGCAAGCTTGGGTAGTGGTCTTTTTGGCAGTTTTTATCATCTCTGCCGACACGATCCCTGTCGGCACCGCCAATACCGCATAACCAAGGATCATGACCAATGCCGAGAGCAACTGCCCTATTTCTGTGGTAGGCGTGATGTCCCCATAGCCCACCGTAGTTAAAGTTACGATGGCCCAGTAGATGCTGCGGGGGATGCTGGTGAAACCGCTGTTCTCCTGGCCGCCTTCGACAATGTACATCACAGAGCCGATGATGGTCACCATCAACAAAATGAAAAACAGGAACACGGTAATTTTTGCCCGGCTGGCTTTCAGCGAACGCAGGATGACATCACCTTCAATGAGAAAATGCCCCAGCTTAAAAATCCGGAAAACACGCAGCAAACGCAGTATCCTGATTACTAACAATGTTTGCGTGCCGCTGATGAAAAGGCTGAGGTAAGTTGGCAGGATGGCCAGCAGGTCAATGATGCCAAAGAAACTGGTGGAATACTTCAGGGGCTTGTACACGCTGTACAAACGCAGGATATATTCTATCGTGAAAAATATCGTGAATATCCATTCGAGTATGTACAGGAAGTCGCCGTATTGTTCCTGGTACTCCTTGACGCTCTCCAATATGACCACGAGGACACTGGCCACAATGGCCACCAAAAGCGCCACATCGAAAGCCTTGCCCGCTGGGGTGTCGGCCTCGAAAATAATTTCGTGAAGCTTTTCCTTGGTTGTATTTCGTAGTTTTTGTGCAGGCATGTTGCTGTTGATATGGTGCGCTAAAGTCTAAAAAAAACTTTGGTTCCTGGGCAAATCCTGTGGGTTGGATGAAAACAGGATAACAGGGAAGTGACAAAAAGCTGCCTTTATTGGCGCTTTGGTTCGGGAAATTTTACCGAAAAACTTGCTCCCGGTACCGCGTGCTCATCACCAACCTTTCTCTTTTGTTCAGTTCTGCCCAATAGTCTCCATGTGATCATTTTAGGGTGACTTGTTTCACAAAATTGAGGTTGCGAAAGCAGGAAAAGAAGGGGTTTACCGCCAACGGGGTTTTGTTGGGTGTGGCCGGTACAATGGAAAGCACGATTGCCCAAAGTCAATACCCCCTTTGACGAAAGTCATTTTATCAACACTATAGAAAGGGCACTTTTGACAATAGGGGATTGGTCTCTTCAAGTTTTGAAGAACCAGCGCCTTTCATCCTAAAATTTATCCATTATGAACCATACCGTCATGCACATCCACCGGCCAGCACTTGGCGACTATCCTAAGATATTTGCGCCTTATGTCGAATCCGTGAAAGGGGACGACATCATCGAAATGCTGGAAAACAACAAAGCAGACATGCTTGATTTCCTCAGGGCTATCGGCTGGGAAAAATGGGAACATGCCTACGCCCCCGGCAAGTGGACACTCGCCGAATTGTTGGTACACCTGATTGATTTCGAACGGGTATTTGCCTACCGTGCCCTGCGCATCGCCCGTAACGACCCGGCCCCCATGCCCGCCTACGAACAGGACGACTATGTAGAGTTTTCGGGTGCCAATGAACGGCTGCCCGCTTCCATCGCCGACGAGTACGCCGCCGTGCGGGAAGCAAGCATCCAATTGTTCAAAAATTTTACCGATGAAATGTGGGACAGGCGGGGACTGGCGGGCGGAAACTCATTTACGCCATTGGCCATTGCCTACATCATCGCCGGGCATGAAATGCACCACCGGAAGATGATCGAGCAGCTTTATTTGTGAGGGTCTGCAAAAATAAATTGGTTTGCACGGGTATCCCTGTCCCAACCAATTTATCAATCCACCAATTTACTAACCCCTTACTCTACCACGCCCCGGATATTCCAGTTTACCCCTTCGCCCGTGCGGGCCAGGTAGGTTTTCCATTCCTGGTCGGACTCACTGAAGAGCCAGTCGCCGCCTTCCCGGCGGGGGCCGGCGTCGCAGCCAACTGATTGTTGGGTAGTTGCATGGTTCACCTTTACGCTAATCCAAATATCTGTATTGCCAATCGGTACGGGCGGCGATACCGTGTAGGTATTCCATTCCTGCACTTTGATGGCATTGGTGACATTGATTTCATTGGAGAGCATGGCTCCTGGTTGCGGGGTGGCAGAGGCGAGGCCGTCGTAGATTTTAATGGAGGCAGCGGCTGGTTTGATCCCGAAAAATACTTCCACCTGGGTCAGGTTTTTCCCTGCATAGTCGGCGAGTTGGCTGGCCGGGAAACGGATGGCCAGTTCGTGTACACCAGCTTCGAGCAACGGCCCGGAGTTGTTGGGGCAGTCGTAGTGGAGGAGGTTGTCGGCGGCGGGCACTTTGCAGGTGTCGTTGTTGTCGTCGCCACAGGCTGCCAGCAAAAACAGGGGCAGCAGTAAAAGGAACTTGTAGATGTTCATAAGCAGAAGATTTTTGAAAAATGAGTTTGTTTTCTTCATTATTTGGCAATATGGAAAGCGTAAATATCGCAATATCCCTTTAGTTTATATTCGTTGCACAATGGCTCTAAGCATCGAAGGAAAATAAAGGGACTATTAAAATTTAATAAAACCTTTCCTCGATGTGGTTTCAGCAGGATAAAATAGACTTTATGCTAAGGATCGAAGGAAAAATAATCCCGATTTCACATCGGGATTATTTTTAAAAAACCCCTCCATTGCTGGGGTTTTCAAAATCAAAATGGTGAAGTTATTTTTTCATCCTTACTAAAGCAAGATTTAGCAAATTATAGGCAGTTATACTTGGCGCCATTAAATTTTCCTGAATTTCGGGACAGGTTGTGCAAATGATATTGGCTGTTTGCCAACAGCTAACGACCAAAAGCCAATGGCAGTTTTACAAACGCACGACATATCCCGATTTTCGGGAAAACCTATTGCGTAAAGTACAAACGTGGGCTACCCCCCCCCCGCAAAGGCGCTTATTTAGCAAACTCCCCAAAGTGCCAGAGAATCCCGGAAGGATCGTGCAGAAAACATTCCTTGCCCCAGTCGTAGTCCCGGATGGGGGTGAGCCTCACACCTTCAAATTTGGCAGGCAGGTCTAGCTCCACCAACTCCTTCCAAAATCGGCCTATATCATCTACCTCCATAAAAACCATAGTATTGTCCACCCAATCCTTGACATAGGCATCCTGTAGGTAAAACCCGAATGCACCGGTCTTGAAAAGGGACATATTGTGGAACAATACTTCTTCCTCAAACCCTAAGCTCTGGTAGAAATTCCGGGATACTTCAAAGTTCTTGGCACCGATAAAGGGGCGGATGGATTTGGCTTTGTGTTGCATTGATTTGATTTGATTTGATTTGATTGATTTGAAACGTGAGGCTTGCCAGCATACTTTGCTGTTAAGCTCAGGCACTTCATCAGTTGCCTCTCAGGCCATATATGCTCCATCAGCCGTACTCAAGAGCACTTTAATCTTCCTCTTCTTCCCCCGGGTTTTTCCTCAACTGAAAATAACCCAAAGCGCTTGCCGCCAGCAGGCATGCCACTCCCGCCGGCACGCCCCAGACAGCCTTGAAGACAACCCGGTACAATGCCCGCCGGCCCGTGCCTTCTGCATCGGTCATCGCATCGGGGTCAGCGATCATCATGATGCCCAAAAAGACAAGCGCCGCCACGCCTATCCAGGGGCGGATTTTGGTTTGGTAAAATTCCATGTGCTGTTGGTTTTTAGTGAATGACTCAAATGGGAAAGCACCCATGCGTTCCACAGGTCCTTTCTCGCAGCAAAGTAGGCAAAATTCACCCGAATGGCTGTGCCGATCTTCGTAAAACAGTTTCGCTTATCCCCTCTTTAAGGAGGAGTGGGATTTCAGCACCGTTTTAGTTTTGAGAGGCCGGGTTATCATACCCGGCAGTTTGGCGCCGGACCCGCCGGGTATGATAACCCGGCCTCTCCATCTAAAAGTCTGTATTTCACATCAAAGAGGGGAAGAGCGAACAGTTTTTATGAAATAGACCATGTATGGAGCTTTCGAGGTAAAAAAAAGGTGCAGCCTTGTTTTTTTTTAAAACCAATCACTCCTGATACGGAAAGCCCGGTCAAGACGACTTCTGCTACCTTTCACCAACCATTTCCTGCCAGCCCCCTGTCTTGCCTGTCGAAGTTCCAAAGCGAACAAAAACAGTCGTCCATACCTGGTTGGAAGCGGGGAATTACAGTGATAATTTAGCTGGCAGTTTGACCGGTGATTGTCCATTCCAACCCTGATAAAGTTTCATAAAAAATCCGACGCATGAAAGCATTTCCGTTTTATTCCGCCTTTGCCATCCTGTTGGCCACCTTTTCCCTCACCAGTTGCCTAAAAGACAAGTGTGAGCGGGAGGTGACCTACACCCGTTTCGACCCCGTCTATAAAACTCTGGAAGAAGTACATACCGGCACTGCCGTGAAGGAAGCCCCCCGCCCGTTGAAAGCCCCCGGCCAGATTTATTACTACAACAACCACATGTTCGTGGTGGAAAAGCACGAGGGCATCCACGTTATTGACAACAGCGACCCGTCGAACCCGCAGAACACGGCTTTCATCAAAATCCCCGGCAACCAGGATATCGCCATCAAAGACGGCCTGTTGTATGCCAACACCTACATTGACCTGCTGGTCATTGACCTGACGGGCGATCAGTTCCCCGTTGTGGGCAGGGCAGAAAATGTGTTCAACCCTTACTATCAGGACTTGACGGGCGGGCAGATCATCGTGGAATATGTGGAGACACAGGTGACTGAAACCCTGAGCTGCGATGAGCAGCAATATTTGTACGAATGGAACGGAGGCCTTTTTAGGGGTGGGGCCGATTTTGAAGGGGATGTCCTTGCAGTGGCCGAAAACTCCTTCGATGCAAGTTCCGGTGCCGCTCCGGGCGTGGGAATTGCTGGCTCACTGGCCCACTTTTCCATTATCGGCGATTATCTCTACACCATCCAGCACGATGGTTATTTTTTGGAAATCTACGACCTGACACAGCCCGCTTCACCCGTTCATGCAAAAACCGTGGAAGTCGGCGTCCACCTGGAAACGCTGTTCCCCTATGGTGACAAGCTGTTCATTGGTTCCAATACCGGGATGTATATCTATGACAATTCAGACCCGCTCAACCCCACTCAACTCAGCCTGTTCGAACATGCCCGTGGCTGTGATCCAGTTTTTGTTTACGGCAACTACGCCTACGTCACGTTGTGGGACGGCAGCACCTGCGGCGGCGGGCCCAACCAACTCGATGTGATCGACATTAGCAACCTGACCAACCCTGTGTTGAAAAAATCCTTTTCCATGCAAAATCCGCATGGTCTCTCGGTAAAAGGCAATACGCTGCTGCTTTGCGAGGGCGATTACGGCCTTAAATCCTTTGACAATACCGACCCGGTCACGGTGGGCGACCACCTGTTGGACCAGGTAAAAAATGTGCAGGCGATCGACGTGATCTCCCTGCCCGGCAGTGCCAACGTGGCAATGGTCATTGGCGAAGGTGGTTTCTACCAATACAGTTTTGACAACCCTTCGGATATGCAGTTTTTGAGCTTGATCCCGGTGGAGAAATAAGTGGATTTACGATTTAGCGAATGACGATTTACGAATGCTGTCCACTCGTAAATCGTCATTCGCTAAATCGTAAATTATTCAATGGTCCCCACCAGATGCACCAGCCCATCCACGATAAACTGTACGCCGACCGCAACGACGAGAAAGCCCATGATACGGGCAATGGCGCTCAAGCCACCCTCGCCAAATAGTTTAAACAAGAAAGGCGCCGCCCGGAGCGTCAGATAGACCAGTACGCCCATCGCCAGGATGGCCGCCAGTATCCAAACCCTTTCGCTCCAGTCGGGGTGCTGTTTGAACTGCGTAATCAAGTAGGAAATAGAACCAGGCCCGGACAGCAGGGGCATGGCCATGGGTGTGAAGGCGATTTCCTTCCGGCTCTCCGAATCCGAGGCCACCTGGTCGTTGTAGCCCCGCTTTTTGGCAAAATTGCCGCCCATCAGGCTGAACCCGGTACTGAGCAGCACCATCCCGCCCGCTATCCGCATGGAATGGACCGACAGCCCAAAAAAGCTGAGGATGTAGGTGCCCGCCAGGAAAAAGCCGACCAATATCAGCAGGAAATAAAAACTCGTGTGCAAGGCCAGGCGGTTGCGCTGCTTCGCCTGCATCCCATCGGTCAGGGAAATGTAAACCGGCACGGCACCCGGTGGGTCAACGATGGAGAACAGGCTGAACAAAGTGGCGAGGAAGAATTCCATATAAAAATGGTAAATGGTGGATGATGAATGGTTAATCCAGCAGCGATACCCCGTTCAGGTCTGTCGTCAGCACAACGCTCATGTAGTCGAAGTAGGGGCGCATCGCTTCGAAAGTCTGTTTTACCTCCTGCAAAAAACCTTCGCCCGTCACCTCCTTGTCGGTGAAATTGCGGTGGACGGTAAAGCTCTTTTTGCGTATGAGATCAATGGCCGGGTGGTCTTTGTCGAAGCCTTTCGGGGCGGTCTTTACCTCGTCGCCCTGCAAGGTGCCGAAATATTTTTTGAAAACAGGGTCGGCCATGATGTTGCGGATGGGTTGGTCGTCCAGGGCAAATTCCTCCCGGATGCGCTTCAGATCGGCCGCTTCGGGCTGCCAAAAACCGCCGCCCACAAACGAAGCGCCCGGCTCGATGTGGAGGTAGTAGCCGCCCCGCAGGCGGTTGGTCGCACGGGTGAAGCCAGTGCCGATGGAGGTCTTGTAAGGTGTTTTGTCTTTTGAAAAACGGACATCCTTGTAGATCCGGAACATCTTGCTGCCTTCCAGGTGGTCGGTCTCGCCAAGCGCTTTTTCCACGGCGGCCACGAATTGCTTCATGTTGTCATAGGCCGCCTCGTAGCGTTCTTTGTTGGCCTGAAACCAGTCCCGGTCGTTGTTGTTGGCCAGGTCTTTCAGGAACTGGAGGGTGGAGGGTTGTATTTTCATAATTTTTTTGATTTGCGATGCCAGGTTTTATGATCTCAGATTTAAGATTTGTCAAGGATAATGGGAAACTCAGGCCTTTTCTCAATAACAGTCCCAATGGAACATGGTTTTGCTGAAATCCAGGCTCAGCAGGTCTTCTTTTTGGATGAAAAAATGCCCAACGCCCATGTCGCCCCACATGCAGTGGATGGCCTTGTCGGTGTCCAGTTGGAAGAGCAGTTCCAGGCCGCCCATGCGGTAGCGGGGGTCTTGTTGGGTAAAAAAGGCATAGCCGCCAAGTTTGTGGCCGCCGGCATTGTTCAATTTTGAATAGGTGTCCATGATGTCCCATTGGCGCTCGCCGAAGGGTTCAAAAAAATCTTCGCCCAATAATTTTTCAAACTGGTAATCGCTCAAAGGGACGATTTCCTCTTTCCGTTCAAACGCCAATGGATATGAAAGGCCAGCGGCAATGGGCAATTCTTCGACAGGCGTCGGCATGGGCAATTCATCGCCGGATGCCGCATCTTCTTCCACTGTATTTTCAAAATAAAGCACCCTGAAATCCGCCTGGTTAAAAGGGTCTTGATAGTCCATCCCCAATCCACTTTCGTTATTGATATAAAACTGGAGGATGCCTTTTTCGGGAAAATTTTCCAGGCGGGGCATTTCACCAAAATTCAACTGGGCCAGGAAAAACAGCGGTTCGCCCTTGCTGTTCATTGGGTACCTGGCTGATTTTGGCAGGAAGGGCGTGCCGCCGGTTTTGCTTTGTAAAACGGAGGTAATGCCGGTTTCCGTCGGAATGATTTTGATGAATGGCCGGGCGGTGGCTTCCAGTTTTGAACGGTAAAGCTCCAGTTCGAAGGGGAGTTTGGGTTGAAATGTCATACGGTTGAAATCAGTTTTTCGACAATGAATTGAAGCTTGGGCGCTGCATTGTTCGCCGCTGCCAACACATCCTCGTGCGTTGTGAACCGTATTGCCTCTGGCGGGTAGCCCAGGTCCGTCACCACGGAAACGGCGAATATTTTCATGCCTGAATGCCTGGCGACGAGCACCTCCGGCACGGTGGACATGCCCGCCAGGTCGGCACCGATGCGGTGGAGGAAGGTATATTCGGCAGGCGTCTCCAGATTCGGCCCCGACAGCACGGCAAACACGCCCGTGTGCGCCCGGTATCCCTGTTCTTTGGCGGTAGCCATCGCTTTTTCCAGCAAATCCCGATCGTAAGTGTGCAGCATATCGGGGAAGCGGGGGCCGAGCCGTTCGTCGTTTGGCCCCCGCAGGGGGTTGTCCGGCAGTAGGTTGATGTGGTCTTTGATGAAAACGAGGTCGCCGATTTCGTGGGTGGGGTTAACACTGCCCGCTGCATTGGAAATGACGGTTTTCCCCACGCCCAACGCTTTCATCACCCGGATGGGAAAGGTAACCTGTTGCAGGGAATAGCCCTCGTAATAGTGGAACCGCCCCGCCATCGCCACGACCGGCACCCCCGCCAATTGCCCAAAAATCAACTGGCCACGGTGTCCTTCCACGGTAGAAGCCGGGAAGTGTGGGATGTCCTGATAATCAATGGCCTGGGCATCCTGGATAGCCTCCGCCAACTGGTTCAGGCCAGTGCCGAGCACGATGCCCCAGGTGGGGTTCATATCCGTGCGCTGGCGGATGAATTGGACGGCTTCGCTGATTTGGTCAAATAGCATAGTGCTTAGGATCGAAGGAAAAATAAAATGACTATTTTATTTTTAAAAAACCCTTCCAGTACTGGGGTTTCAAAATCAAAATTAGCGAAGTTATTTTTTCATCGTAACTTAAGGAAAAAGGACAAAGTGAAAAGGGTGGGCAAAGTTATTTTTTTTCAGCCCAAGATAATATAGCACTTTTGACATGATGGAAACACGGATTTGGCGGATGCTGCTGATTGGGGCGGATCTTTTAAAAATCCGTAAAAATCCGCCCGATCCGCCCGATCCGTGTTCCAATCCTGCCATGTTTGTCACGCTTTGCAACCTATCCTTAGCAAACTGCTCTTTAGCCAAAAGCTTGACAGGCGTAAATAAATCCCGGTTTTCCAAAATCTCTTTGTGCATTGGGAGGTTTCCGTTCATCCAGGGTCAAATTTTCCTTTTCCGCAACTAAGCCCCCGTTCCGTGCGTTTGAGAAAAGCTTTTTTTACTTTAGTTTTGAAGACGTTTTTTTTAAAACACTGAGATAGGGTGTGGAGAGGAATTTGCTCACAATCCCCCATTTTGGAATAAGGTTTTACCAATAGAAAAATTAAGTCCACATGACGCAGAAAGATAATTACCAGTTATTGATTGAAAAGCTCGACCAGTTTATCCGCAAGTATTACGTGAACCAGCTCATCCGGGGCAGCCTGTTCAGCCTGGCGCTGATGCTGGTGCTGTTCCTTGGCCTCAACTTTTTGGAGTATCATTTTTACTTCAAACCGGGGGTGCGGGAAATGCTGTTCTGGTCCTTTGTCGGCGTGTCGGCAGTGTCCCTGTTCTTTTGGGTAGCGCTGCCCATGATGCACTATTTCCATTTGGGCAAAATCATTTCCCACGAAAAAGCGGCCAGCATCATCGGCAACCATTTCACCGATGTGAAAGATAAACTGCTGAATATCCTGCAATTGCGCAGCCAGGCAGACAGCGCCCTAAGCCGTGACCTCATCCTGGCGAGCATCAACCAGAAATCCGAGGAAATCAAGCCCGTGCCCTTCAAAGGGGCAATCGACCTCTCGCAAAACAGGCGCTACATGCGTTATGTGCTGCCACCGCTGCTCCTGCTCATCATCCTGTTGTTCGCCGCCCCCAGCCTCATTACTGACAGCACGGCACGGCTCATCCGCTACAACAAGGAGTTTGAAAAACCGGCCCCCTTCCATTTTATCATTCAGGAAAACGACCTGAGAGTGGTGCAGTACGGCGAGTTCCCGCTTACGGTGAAAGTGGAGGGCGAAGTGATGCCCAACGAGGCGTTTATCAATATTGACAACATACAGTACCGCCTGACGAAGGTGGACAACAGCACGTTCAGCTACCGTTTCAGCAATGTGGCAAAGGATACCGAGTTCAAATTTTTCTCCAGCGGCATCGAGTCCAAAGACTACACGCTGGAGGTATTGAAAAAACCAAACATCACAGGCTTCGACGTGAAACTCGACTACCCCGCCTACATCGGCCGCAAGGACGAGGAAATGAAAAGCATCGGCGACCTGGTAGTGCCTATCGGGACGAATATTGACTGGGTTTTTAATGCTGAAAATACGAACAACATCGCCATCCGTTTTGCCAATGCGGGTGAAACGACCGATGCCAAACGCTTTTCCGACGAACTTTTTACCTATAAAAAAAGGGCGCTAAAAGATGAAACCTACCGGCTCTATATCTCCAATGAAGCCCTGCCGAATGCGGATTCGGTGACCTATTCCATTACGGTCGTCCCCGATTTGTACCCAACCATCAAGGCGGAAAAATTTCAGGACAGCCTGAATTCAAAGCTCATCTATTTCGTGGGCGAGGCTGCCGACGACTATGGCCTGCTCAGCCTTTCGTTCAACTACCGCATCAAACAGGGCGGCAAAGAAGGCGAACTGAAAACGATGAAACTGCAAAAGCCCGACGGCAAAGCCGTGCAGTACAACCATATTTTCGATGTGGCAGAACTGGCGTTGAAACCCGGCGACGAGGTGACTTACTATTTTGAAGTCTTCGACAACGACGGCGTGAACGGCAGCAAATCCGCCCGCACCAACCTGATGACCTATGCCATGCCGACCGTGGAGGAGTTTGAAAAAATGGAGGCAGACAACAACAAGGACATCAAGGACAAACTGAAAAAAGCCCTGGACGAGAGCAAGAAAGTGCAGGAAGACATGAAGAAACTGCAGGATAAAGTACTGCAGCAAAAAGACATGGACTGGCAGACCCGCAAGGAACTCGAAAAACTGCTCGAACGCCAGAAGGAACTCGAAAAGCAGATAGAAGAAGCCAGGAAAGCCAACGAGGAAAACCGCAAGAACCAGGAAGAATTCGCCAAGCCCGATGAGGAAATGAAGGAAAAGCAGGATGAACTGGACAAAAAGATGGAGGATTTGCAGAGCGACGAGATGAAGGATTTGATGAAAAAAATAGAGGAACTCCTGCAGGAAATGAACAAGGACAAGGCCCTGGAAATGATGGAGGAAATGCAGTCCAACCAGGAAAAGAAAGAGAAAGACCTCGACCGGATGCTGGAGCTTTTCAAGCAGTTGGAAATGGAGTACGAAATGCAGAAGACCATTGACAAGCTGGAAAAACTGGCCGAAGAACAGGAGAAGCTGAGCGAGGAAACTGAAAAAGCGGAGGAGCAGAAGCAAGATCAGTCAGCCGAAGAACAGAAGGAAAAACAAGATGAACTGGGCGAAAAGCAGGAAGACATCAACAAGCAGTTCGAGGATGTGGAAAAGAAAATGGAGGAGTTGAAAAAGAAAAACGAGGAACTGCAAAACAAAAAAGACTTCGACGAGCAGAAAGAGGAGCGGGAAGACATTAAAGAGGACTTGAAGGACAGTAAGGAAAACCTCGAGAAAAAGGACAACAAAAAGGCCAGCCGCAAGCAAAAAAGCGCTGCCGGAAAGATGAAGGAAATGGCCGGCAAAATGGCCGAATCCATGCAGCAGCAGGAAATGGAACAACTGGAAATGGACCTGAAAGCCCTTCGCCAGTTGCTCGAAAACATCGTCACGCTTTCGTTCGAGCAGGAGGATGTGATGAACAACTTCACCCCGGTGGAAATCAACACGCCCCGCTATATCGGCCTCACTCAGGAGCAAAAGAAGATACAGGACGACTTTAAAGTAGTAGAAGACAGCCTGTACGCCCTCGCCAAGCGGGTGGTGCAAATGGAGAGTTTCATTACCGATAAAGTGGCCGACATAAAGGACAACATGCGCAAGGGCCTCGACAACCTGGAAGAGCGCCAAAAGCCACAGGCCAGCGAGCAGCAGCAGCGGGCCATGAAAAACCTCAACGACCTGGCCCTGATGCTCAGCGAGGTGATGCAGCAGATGCAGATGCAGATGTCGAGCATGATGCCCGGCAGCCAGCAGTGCAGCAACCCCGGCAACAACCCCAACGGCAAGAGCGGCAAAGAGCCGGGCGACAAGATGTCGGAAGGCCAGAAAGAACTCAACGAGGGCATGAAAAAAATGAAAGAGGGCATGGGCAAGGAAGGCGAAGGGGGCAACAGCCCGTCCAGTAAGGAATTCGCCGAAATGGCCGCCCGCCAGGCCGCCCTCCGCAAGGCACTAAAAGAAAAGCAGAAGAAACTGCAGGAACAAGGCCAGGGCAGCAAGGAACTGGAAGAAATCATGGAGCAGATGAACAAGATAGAGACGGAATTGGTGAACAAGCGCCTCACCAATGAAATGCTCAAGCGCCAGCAGGACATCCTCTCCCGCCTGCTCGAACACGAAAAAGCCGAGCGCCAGCGGGAATTCGACAACAAGCGCAAGTCCGAATCGGCGGCGGAGAAGGAGCGGAAATTGCCGCCTTCGCTGGAGGAATACATCAAGAAGCGGGAGGCAGAGATCGAATTGTTCAAGACGGTTAATCCTTCGTTGAAGCCTTATTACAAGAATTTGGTGGAGGAATATTACAAGTCGTTGAAGGGGGTGAAATAGGACATTCCATTGTGAAAAAAGAAGGGCAGCCGGTTTGTATCGGCTGCCCTTCTTTTTTCGCTCATCCCCTCCATGAGGTGTAATGCACAATTTTAGGTGGAGAGGCCGGGTTATCAAACCCGGCGGTTCCGGTGCCAAACTGCCGGGTTTGATAACCCGGCGGTTCCGGTGCCAAAACTGCCGGGTTTGATAACCCGGCCTCTCAAAACTTAAACGGTGCTGAAATGCCCACTCCACCTTAAAGAGGGGATGAGCGTCTTATTTATGATGCTTTGGTAACGATGAAAAAATAACCTCCCTATTTTGATGTTGAAAACCCAGTATTGAAATGGTTTTTGAAAAACAATACCGCTTTCACATCGGGATTATTTTTCCTTCGATCCTTGGGAAAAATGCTGTTGTAAAACTCCCCACTGAAATCATATTCGCAAACAATCGATTTGCCCCCGTCACCCCGGCGGGCAGTTCCCTGAAAAAAGAAAGGTCGTATAAAAATGTAATGGCCCTTGCCGTATCTCACCACCTGAAGCATGCAGCCCTCAACATCCATCATTTCTTCTCCTCCCTATTTTAACGACATCTGCGGCGCCAACGGATGCTCCGGATTCACCAGCAAACGCTGGGTACGAGGCTCCACCACCAAATCCATATCCTCCATTGGGATGGCGCCGAACAGCGGTTCGGAATCACCAGGCAGCACCATGGCGCACTGGGTGGAGCGGCGGTTGGCATAGCGCAGTTCGATAGGGCCAACTACTTCACATTGGATGACGTCCCCATTGGCCAGTTCGGCAGGGCGTGTTTCGAGGGTAGGCAGGCCAAGCTGTTCCCGGATAGTGTTGTTGATGGTGAGCATGTAGGCGCCGGTGTCCACTAAGAACTCGACCTTCATTTGACGGATTTGATCTTCTTGAATAATGCCTTCCTCAGCCCGCCAAAGGTCACGGCTGTTGATAAGTTCGACTTTAGCATAAACCAATCCCATAGTATTGTTTTTTGCGGCAGCGTATTCCGTAGTTTCAACAGGTGCAACCTCTTCAAAGACGGTGGGCCGCCGATAAGGAAATGAATATTTTTTGGATGAAACGGGACGTAGTGCCATGATGATTTGATTTTGTGGACAAATTTAAACAAAAAGATGGGCGTGTTTTTAAAATCAAAAATCTCAGACCATGCAATTTCAAATCAAAAAAACTCACGGCTTATCCCGCCTCCCCACCGAAATCATATTGGCAAACAGCCGGTACGCCCCCGTCACCCCGGCGGGCAGTTCCCTGAAAAAAGAAAGGCCAGTGTAGATGTAATGGCCCTTGCCGTATTTCGCTACCAGCAGGCTGCCGTCACGGGCAGGCTCGTCGGGGTCGTTGCAGGAGAGGATGGGGGTAAACTCCGGCCCCCATTCGTTGGGGAAGTAGAGGCCACGCTCCTGCACCCATCCGCCGAAGTCCTTTTCGGTGATTTTGTTTGGATAGTTCAGCAGTTCGTTGTCGGGGGCGAGAAAGCGCATTTCGGCATCTTCCACAGTCGTCCGGTCACGGGAGAGTTTGAGGGTGTAGGGTGCCAGTTCCTCGGCGGGTATTTGCAGGGCATGGCTGGTGTTGTACTGTACGATAAGGGTACCGCCCTGCTGCACGTATTCCATGAGCTTGGGCTGGTGGAATTTGATGCGCTCCAGGGTATTGTAGGCGCGCACGCCCATCACGACGGCATCGTATTGGCGGAGGTTTTCGACGGTGATATCCCGGTCTTCCAGTACATCCACCTTGTAGCCGATTTGGCGGAGGCTTTCGGGCACTTTGTCGCCAGCGCCCATGATATAGGCCACCTTGTCGCCTGCCCGGCGGAGGTCTATTTTGGCGACTTTGGCTTCGGAGTTCCGCAGCACCGTTTGGGTGGGGATGTGGTCGTATTCGATGAGGGTGACCGACTTGGTATAGCCCTCGCCGTTGATGGTGGCGATGGGGGAAATTTTTCCCTCGGAATCGCTTGCTGGTGGGAAAAGCTGGAAGGTGACCGTTTGTTCCTCGCCTTTCAGTTTCAGGTTAAAAGGTATCTCTTCCGGCTCAATGCGCCAGCCCTGCGGGCGGGCCAAAGTGACTTTGCCACTGATATTCGGTGCGCCAGATTTCACGATAACATTGACGGGGTGGGCGGTATTTCCGGTAAACATCAGCACCTCATCCTGCAGGTTGACGAAGACGGGAGGCGTCACTTCAAATGGGCGATAGACTTCTCCCTTTACATCATCGTCTTTTTTATAAATCACATCTTTTTCGATGGTGAGCGGGTCGCCATTTATCAAAAAAGTAAAAGCCACTTTGAACTGACGGGGCGTTTCCGGCAGGCCCCGCAGTTGCTGGTCGTCCACGGTGTACATGCCGAGTTCCCAGTTCTTATTGAGCCAGTAGGCATTGGTGAACGGCAGGTCTGCGGGCAGCATTAATTTCTTCTTCCAGGTTAAATCTTTGTTGATTTCCAAGGTGGCGTTGAGCGCCGAATCAAGTTTGGTTGGAAGGTACCGCACTTCTTTCAACATGCACGGAATGGGCGAGCGGTTAATGGCCTCCAGGCTCAGTTCCACCTCCTGGCCGGGCGTGGCTGAGTAGTCGTTCGCCACAGCCTCGGCATAGAGGCCCATGCAGGCCATGATGACTTTGCGCATTTCCTCCGACTTCACCTGTTTCCAGTAGCCGTCCGGCAAGGCCTGCACCATGCTATAAATTTTCATCAAAGAAGGGACGGCAAGGGACGGGTTTTCAAAGTCGAAATCCCGGATGACCTGGCCGAGCATTTCGCCGATGATAGCCCCGCCTTGCACCCTTTTCCAGGTGATGTCAATGCCTGCAAAGAGATCGTCCGCACTGGTAGGCAGGTCGCCTTTCAGCCGCTCCATGTATTCCAGTTGGCTGCCCCGGGTACCCACCGAGCCGAAGCCCTGTGACTTGTGCATGGAGCGGCTCTCGGCGGCTATTTCGTTGTTCGATTTCCCTTTCAGCGGATAGTACATGCCGGCATCCACGCTCACCATGTTCGATTTGTCCGCTTCCGCAAATTTTTCCTCGCTGCCGTAAAACCACCAGGAGGTATTGAAAAACAGGCGTTTGGGCTGCCAGGCTTCCACGTACTTCAACTGTCCGGGGTAGGCATTTTTATCGCCTGCCAAGTCAAAAGCCTCTACGGAAAGCATGGCCGATGAGGTATGGTGGCCGTGCGTTTTGCCTGCCGAATTGGCGTCAAAGCGGTTGATGATCACATCGGGGTGCCACTTGCGGATGGCCCAGACCACATCGGACAGCACCTCGTCCTTGTTCCAGATTTTCAGGGTCTCGTCGGGGTTTTTGGAAAAACCAAAATCGTTGGCACGGGTAAAAAACTGGGTGCCTCCGTCAATGCGCCGGGCAGCCAGCAGTTCCTGGGTGCGGATAAGGCCGAGCAGTTCGGCTATTTCGGTGCCGATGAGGTTTTGGCCGCCATCGCCACGGGTACAAGAGAGGTAGGCCGTTTCGATGTGCAGGCCGTTGTTCAGGTGGGATATGAGGCGGGTATTTTCGTCGTCGGGGTGGGCGGCGATGTAGAGCGCCGAGCCGAGTGTGTTCAGCTTTTTCAGTGCCTGGTAAATATCGGAGGAGTTCCATTTTTCGGGTTTTTGGGAAAATCCTGTTGAAAAAGCGGCCAGGAAAAGGAAGAAGAGCAAAAAGGTTTTGTAGCTAATTTTCATTATCAATGTTTTGTAAGGATTGAAGGAAAAATAAAATGACCATTTTGTTTTTAAGGATCGAAGGAAAAATAAAACGACTATTTTATTTTAAAAAAAACCTTCCAATACTGGGGTTTAAAATCAAAATAGCGAAGTTATTTTTTCATCGTTACTAAAAGACCCCTTTGTCACCCTGGTGTGGATTACTGGGGTTTCCAAAATCAAAACAGGGAAGTTATTCTTTCATCGTTACCAAAAATGAAAGGTGGGCAAATATGACAAAAACAGGGCGAATGCGAAGGAGGTTGAACGCACATGAAAGGTATTTTTAACTTTCACCATCGGTATATTACCTTTGGCGCAGTACGGAGGAGTTGCCGTTATTCCAGTCGCCCCATCATGGCAGGCTGCCAGCAGCAAAGCCAGCTTGGGGGCAGGTCGCTGAGCAGCATTTTTTTAACGAATAATTAGAACCTGTACCTCGTTGATCGGTTGGAATCAACTGAAAAATCCGGGACAACGGATTTTCAAATTGCTTCACCCTTAAACAAGACAAATCATGTTGACAAAAAAATTCATCGTGTTGCTGGCCGTCGTTTATTCGGCCACTTTCCTTAGTTGCAGCGGCACCAAAAGCGGCGGCGGCTTCAATTTGTTTGCCATAGAAGATGACATCGCACTGGGCAAGCAGTTCAGCGCAGAGATTGAAAAAGACACCAAAAACTACCCCATCCTGCCGGAAAAAGGAAACGAAGCGGCCTACAGCTACGTCCGCAACATCACCAAAAAACTGCTCCGCACTGGCAAGGTAGCCTACGCCGACAAGTTCGCCTGGGAGGTGAAGCTCATCAACGACGACAATACACTGAACGCCTTTGCCGTGCCGGGCGGCTACCTCTACGTCTATACAGGCCTCATAAAATACCTCGACTCGGAAGACCAGCTGGCGGGCGTGATGGGGCACGAGATCGCCCATGCCGCACAGCGCCACTCCACGCAGCAAATGACCAAACTGTACGGGATCGACGCCATCCGCCAGATCATCACCGGTAAAACAGATCCTGGCCTGCTGGGGCAAATAGCCCTGAGCCTGGTGTCGCTGAAATTCAGCCGCAGCCACGAGGCCGAAGCCGACCAGTATTCTGTCATTTATCTGTGCGAAACGGGCTACAATGCTTCCGGTGCCGCCGGTTTTTTTGAAAAGATTGGCGGCAAGGGGGGCAACCCGCCTGAATTCCTGAGTACCCACCCCGATCCAGGCAACAGGGTGACGGCCATCAAAAGGAAATCGCAGGAACTGGGCTGCCGGGGCAAGGACCGGAACATTCCTGAATACGACAAAATCAAAAAAGGACTGAATTAAGGCCCTCAAACATGTGTCATCCCGAATTTTCAGGATCGAAATGCCGTCAAAGGCCTATTTAACCCAAGATTTTAATCGGGAGGAAGCAATAAAGAAGCATTTGAGTAACGGTTAAAACCGTTTTTGAATACCTCCCCGGCGCTGTATGCCTGGGTATAAACCGTTAAAACGGTTTGATTATCAGGATTTAGCCGTCACCCCACGATTAAAATCCTGGGTTAATAATTCGGGATGACTCATGTTTTTCCTCGCTTTTTTTCCTGTTCTTAATTTTACAAAGCGGCGGCTGCACTCCTGTCATTTGGCAAAACGGACGGGAATGGTGCAGGGTGTCGTCTCCGCTCCTTCAATGACAACTTCATCATTTGCCCATTAAATTCAAACCCTACCCGGTGGTAATTAAACCTGAGTTTTACAAGGTGCCCCGCACTTTTCTGAGCAACAGGGTTGCTGCTATACTGATCTTGGTGGAGGTGATCATCGGTATCTGCGGGTATATTTACCTGGAGGGCTATTCCCTTCGGGAAGCTTTTTACATGGTAATGATTACCATCTCCACGGTGGGCTACACGGAGGTGAGGCCGCTCAGTCCCGACGGGCAACTGTTTACCTCCTTTTTTATCATCCTCAACTTTGGCATCTTTGCCTACGTGCTTTCCGTTTTTACTTATTATGTTATCAATGGTGAAATATTTAAAAAAATGCACCTCAACCTTATCGGCAAAAAAATAGAACAACTGAACAACCACGTCATCGTTTGTGGATATGGGCGCTATGGCAAGGAGGTGTCCCTAAACTTCCTGCACCACCGGATGCCGTTCGTAGTGGTGGAAAGCAACCCGGTCGTCGTGGAGGAAATCCAGAAAGGCGAGGACAAAATCCTCTATATTGAAGACGATGCCACCCATGACGAAGCCCTGCAAATGGCCGGCGTCGCAAAAGCCAAAGCCCTCATCGCTGCCCTGCCCGACGACTCGGAAAACCTGTTCATCGTGCTGACGGCCCGTCAAATGAACCCCAAACTCAACATCATCAGCCGTACCAACAGCATCCGCTCGCAGCGCAAGCTGCAACTGGCCGGGGCCAACCACGTCATCATGCCAGAGCAGATCGGCGGTTTTTACATGGCCACCCTCGTAAGCAAGCCGGGCGCCACCGAATTTTTTTCCTATATCACCCGGGAGTCGGAGTCCGATATCGAGTTCGAGGAAATTCGCTTCGTGGACTTGCCTGCCCATTGCAAGGGCAAATCCATCCGGGACCTGCACATCCGGCGGGAAACCGGCGCCAATATCATCGGCTTCAAGCACCCGGATGGCAGCTATGTGGTAAACCCGGACCCAGACATCGTGTTGGTGGAAAAATCAAGCTTCATCCTGCTCGGCACCCGTGAACAACTGACGGCCCTGCGGTCGTACCTGGGGAAACTGCAATGACCCACTTTTCAATAAAATAGTATGCACAAAGAAGCAAAGGATAAGCATTTTATCAAACAGCCTGTATATGTGGGCGGGCCGGCAGCTATGAAGCAATTCATCGGCGAAAATATGCGCTACCCGGCAGAAGCACTGGAAAACAAAATAGAAGGGACTGTTTTTATAAAATATGATATAGACCACCAGGGCAATGTGGTGGATGCCAGGGTCATCTCCAGCATTGGCCATGGATGTGACGAAGAGGCTGTGCGCCTGGTGAAACTGCTGAAGTTCAAGGTGGATAAACCGAGGGGCCTCCGGGTGTTGTACCACAAAAATATACAGATACATTTCAGGTTGCCCAAAAAAGGGGTAGGGGAGGCCGGTACCTTTCAATATACCTATGTGCCGACTGCCAGTAAAAAGGAAGATAACCCACCTGAAAAATCAGGCACCAGCCACACCATCACTATTCATTTTTAGTTGCGATGAAAAAATAACTTCACCATTTTGATTTTGAAAACCCCAGCAATGGAGGGTTTTTTTAAAAATAATCCCGATGTGAAATCGGAATTATTTTTCCTTCGATCCTTAATAGGAATATTTCAGTCCAGGTGTGGCCAATGGCAGACATTTCTTTGATTGAACCGTAATTAAAATGCCCCCCCAAAGGCAATCTGATAGCTTTGGTTCCTGAAAAATTTACACCCTTCCCAACTTAGTACTGCTTATGAAAGAAACAACAACGATTGCCCTGTTCGCAATATTCCCCTTCCTGGCTCAAGCCCAGCAAACTGTTGGCTTGTTCCTCAACGATTCGCTTTCCTACAACGGTTATACGCTTTTTGCACCTTCGACCTACCGGGTCACCTATTTGATCGACAATTGCGGAGAGATAGTCAACACCTGGGACAGCGAATACAGCCCCGGTATGAGCGTGTATCTGTTGGAAAACGGCAACCTGCTCAGGACGGCCCGGCTGAACGGCGCTTTTACGGGCGGTGGCGTGGGTGGCCGGATCGAGCTTTTTGACTGGGAAGGCAACCTGCTGTGGGCTTACAATTACGCCACCAATGCCCACCAGCAGCACCACGACATCGAGCCTTTGCCCAATGGCAATATCCTGGTGCTGGCCTGGGAGCTGGTGCCGCAAGCCAATGCTGTTGCCGCAGGGCGCAAACCGACCTCCATACCACAGGCGGGAATATGGTCGGAACACATCGTGGAACTGGAGCCATTCGGCACCGACGGGGCAAATATTGTCTGGGAATGGCACGTCTGGGACCACCTTGTGCAGGATTTCGATAGCGGCAAGAATAATTTCGGCGTGGTCAACCAGCACCCGGAACTCATCAATTTGAACTATACCGGCATCACTGCTGGGGGGCCGGGTGGCGGCAGTGCGCAAACCGATTGGCTCCACTGCAATTCCATTGATTTCAACCCAGAAATGAACCAAATCATGCTCAGTTCAAGGGTCTTCAGCGAGATTTGGGTCATTGACCACAGCACGACGACCGCCGAGGCGGCCAGCCATACAGGCGGCGCTTATAGCAGGGGCGGCGACCTGCTCTACCGCTGGGGTAACCCGGCCGCATACAACAGGGGCGAAGCTGGCGACCAGCAGTTTTTTGGGCAGCACGATGCCCATTGGATACCCCCCGGCCGGCCGGACGCCGGAAAAGTGATGGTCTTCAACAATGGGCTGGGCCGCCCCGATGGCGATTTTTCAACAGTGGACATTATCGAACCGCCCCTCGCCCCCAATGGATATTACCTGCTGGTTGGGGCGTCCCCGTTCGGGCCCGAAATGCCTTTTTGGTCGTATGGGGCCGGTGCGGGCGAGTTCTTCTTCTCGGGCAACACTTCCGGTGCCCAGCGGTTGCCCAACGGCAACACCCTAGTCTGCACGGGCGCCGATGGGCATTTTTTTGAAATCAACGCTTTGGATGACCTGTTGGTCTGGGATTACATCAACCCCGTGAGGGCATTTGGGCCCTTGGCCCAGGGACAAGTGCCCGCCAACAACGGCGTTTTCAGGGCCGACAGGTATCCGGTTGACTATGCCGGTTTTGCCGGAAAAGACCTGACGCCTACCGTGCCGGTTGAAGTAAACCCCTTGCCCAGCAATTGCCAGATTTTCAATACGGCTACGGCCACCCATCCGCAAAGGTTTGAAACAGGGATCGTTTCAATTTATCCCAACCCGGCGACGGATCAGTTTTTTATTGAAAATGAAAGCGGGGAAGCGCTCTCCATCCGGGTCGTGGATGTGGCGGGGCGGATAGTTTTTTCTACAAACTCCACTGAAAAAATGATCCATTGCAACGCTGAAATATGGAACAAAGGGATGTACTTCGCTTACTTAGCCAACCCGTCGGGCGACCGGTTTTTTGTGCAAAAAATTATCAAGCTTTAATTCAATACCATGTATAGACCTACTTACCTGCTCACCTTTTTCGTGCTGTTTTTTTTGGCAAAAACAAAAGCACAGCACACGGTAGGGCTGCTTTCTTACCAGCCTTCCAAATCGTTTGATGGCTACAACCTTATTTACCCCCACAACCAGCCCAATGTGTACCTGCTGGACAACTGTGGCGAAATCGTTCATGCCTGGGCCGATTCGCCCGCCTGGAGGCCCGGCAACACCGCCTACCTGCTGCCCAACGGCAACCTGGTGAAAACCAAGCGCCTGGCCAGCGTGGCCGGCAACCCCATTTGGGCCGGCGGCGGTGGCGGCAACGTTGAAATAAGGGACTGGGACAACAACCTCCTCTGGTCGTTTGAAATGAACGATACCCTGCAACGCCTGCACCACGACATCTCCGTGATGCCAAACGGCAACATCCTGATGATAGCCTGGGAACGTAAAACAGTGGACGAAGCCCTGCAGGCCGGCATAGATACTTCCCTGCTCCTGAGCGACGTCATCTGGCCAGACAAGGTAATCGAGGTCAATCCTGCCACGAGCGCCATCGTGTGGGAATGGCATGCCTGGGACCACCTGATCCAGGATTTTGACGCCACCAAGGAAAACTACGGGAGCGTGGAAGCCCACTCCGAGCTGATAGACCTGAACTGGCCCGCCCAGTCGAGCGGGGCCTCCTGGATGCATACCAACGCCATTGACTACGACCCCCTGAACGACCATATCCTGCTCAGTATCCCGGCTTTTTCGGAGGTATGGATCATTGACCATAGCACCACGACCCAACAGGCTGCCGGACACATCGGGGGCATCGGCAACCGGGGCGGCGACCTGTTGTACCGTTGGGGCAACCCCGCCGTGTACAGGGCGGGCGGGGCCAGTGACCAAAAGCTGTTTTTCCAGCACGACCCCCACTGGATAGACGACTTTGTGGAACCCACCCACCCGTATTTTGGCAAAATAGCGGTGTTCAACAACCGAGTCGGGCCAGGATATTCCGCCGCCAATGTCTTTGCTCCTGTTTATGATATGTACGAGGGTAATTTTCCCATGACTGGAAGCGTATGGGGCCCCGCCGGTTATGATTGGAGTTTTACCTATCCCGGCGACCCCACCAAAATGTTCTCCAACGGACTGTCGAGTGTCCAGATGTTGCGGAACGGTAATGTGCTGATCTGTTCGGGCAACATGGGCTATGCTTTTGAAGCCACCCCGGGCAATGAAATTGTGTGGGAATACGTGGTGCCGCTGAAGGCGGGTATTGCTGTTTCGCAGGGAGATTCCCTGGCCGCCATGGACAACCAAACGTTTAGGATGGATCGATACCCGACCGATTACAGCGCTTTTGCCGGCAAAGACCTGACCTCCCTGGGCTGGATTGAGCTAAACCCGGATACTTTTTTCTGCGATCAACTGCTCTCGACCATGGAGGCCCAAAACGAAGGGCTGTTAAGGGTGTACCCCAACCCTGCCGGCCAGGAGGTGGTCGTGGAGTGGGCGGGCGGCGGGCTTTATTCCGAATTGGCGGTGTACGATTCGATGGGGAGGGAAATGGCTGCGTACAATCGGGTGAGTGGTGGTCGCAAATACCTGGATGTGGCTGACTGGCGACCGGGGCTTTATTTTATTGTGGTGGATAAAACGAGGGCAGGGAAGGTGTTGGTGGTGCGATAAATGGAATGCGGGAGTTGAGGCTTTTTCGGCTTTCCTTCAAAAAAAGGCCGGGGCAAAACGCCCCGGCCTCTCTTTTTCAAAAATAGATAAGTAGTTACGGTATCAGAACTTGTGCCTACCGGTGCTTGATTTCAATAGATCAACGCCGGTGGCACCTGCGGGCATACCTTTTACAGAATGAGTAGGTAATTATGGATTCTGAATCAAGGTAACTTCAAACGTGAAGCCAGCTTCCCAATCAGTGGTGAAGACAATTTTGCTTTCGCTTGGAAACACTTTGAAAGAAGTCAACGTGTTTACCCCGCCAAAACCACCCACCTCGACCGCCGGGCCGAAGGTAAAGTCGTTGGCGGGAATGTTGTTGGCGGTGATGGTCTGCCCGATGGCAGCATAAGAAACACCGAGGCTCCTTCCAAACTCATACCAACCGCCAATGGCATCGGAAATGCCATATTGATTATTGCCTAAATCCCTGATGATGACAGGGCCTACTCCCTGATATTGGGCAGAGGCCAAAACGGCGCCGGACGATTTCGTTGTCCTGGACAGATACGCTGTATACATACCGGCAATGCTGCTCACCAAATCCCCATTGCACTCTTTCCAGGTTACAGTCCTTTCGGCCGCGCCCGGTATGCCGTCTTTGTTCTCGGCACTGTAAAGGATGGTGTAAACATCGGGGCCGTCAACGGTGCTTCCTCCAAAGTATTTTGGTTTGACAGTGGTAATTAAATCAATGGGTTTTCCCTGCTCTTCGGCAGTGCCGCCAGCATCGCTATATGATGTTGCATCGCATTCCAGGGTGATGTTGGGCGAACCGCTTACGGTCAGCTTAGGCAGGTAAGTAATGAAGGATGGCTCTGCACTGTTTTCATACTTGTCACAGCTTGAAAAAAGTGCAACCACAAAAAGTGGCAGGAATAAGAATTTTATGTTTTTCATATTAAATCAATTTCAAGATTAAAAAATGTATCGCTGCCGGGGTTGCAGCAAACTCAGCGGCAGCCCCGGCAGCGATACCCATCATTAGTTGTCCCAGAAAAGCCTGTCGGTAATGCTGCGCTGTGCAGGAGCATTCGGGTTCAGGCTTTTTTCTGAGGCCGGGTACAGCCAGGAAGCAGGGAAGGTACCGGCAGGCAAAACGGACAACGGCGGAGTTTGGAAAATCCCTTCCGTGAAAATGCGGTTGTTTGGCCTGTCGAACCTTCTTGTTTCAATCCAGCCTTCGTCTTCTTGTGTTCCGTTCAGGGAAATCCATTTCTGGATTCCGATCTTGTTGAGTTTTTCATCCAAAGACCCGCCGTAGTTCAAGGATGAAATATAGCTATCAGCACCGCCCAAACCGATATACTCGAAGTTGCTGGTGATAGCTTCGCCGAATGCGTCTGCATCGTTGTCGGCTGTTCCATAGCGGGCGGCAGCCTCGGCCCTCAGAAACCAGACTTCCCATGGGCTTATTAAAACAACAGGGTTGTTATCTGAAGTAGCATAAGCAGATGAAGAACCGAATTCAGCTGCATCTGCGGTAAATTCTACGCTGTCAATAGTACCTTGGTTGATGCCCCTAATTTGGTTTGCAAACGGGCCGATAGTGGCAGGATCGTAAAACGCTGTCAAGCGTGGGTCGTTCAGGTCGGTGAGGACGTTTACCGTGGCGTTGCTCGGAAAGTAGAAATCGCCAACGCCAAATTCGAACCTTGCATACTGTGGATTTTGGCTGCCAGTTTCGCCCGAAAAAGGAACGGCGGCGATATCAGACAGGGCTGAAATGAAGTTTCCGTCGCTGATCAGTTTTACCACCTCTGCAGATTTTGGATCCGTCTCAGACGTCCTCATCAGCAATTTAAGTTTCAAAGAGTTGCCAAATTTTGCCCATTTGCTCAGATCACCCGCAAATACATAATCGTCGGCCCCAATGTCATTGGGGGCGTTTTCAAATTCGCTGATTCCGTCATCCACCAATGTGACGAGGTTGCCATATATGGAGGCTGCTCCGTCAAATTTTGGTGTAAGGACCGAACCCTCCTCAATCTCACCATTCAGGGCCTCGGAATAAGGAATGTCCCCAAAGTGGTCAACGAGCCCCTGAAAGATATAGGCGGTGAGCAATTTGCCGACACCACGGTAGGCGGCGCTTTCGCTTTTGGTCAGGAACTTCAGGTCAGCAAGGCACTGCGAATAGGCCCGTGCCCAACCGTTGTCATAATCATCGGGGGTCGCCACGAAACGTTCCTGGTTTCCAATGGAAACGCCGATGCCCCAGGTGTAGTACTGGGCCCAAAGGAAAGACTGTGAGTTCCAGTCCACATCTACCAGGTACCCAAGGCTGGCAAGCGCACTGGAGAGCACTTGGCTATCGTTTGCTGTAGGGGAGTTGTTGGGGTCAATGTTGACCTCCTCCAGGTTCTTTTCGCAGCTTGCCAAAAAGAACACAGCGCAGGGCAGTAATATTAGTTTGATTATATTCTTCATTTAAGATATTTTTTATTGTTAAAGGATTGAAGGAAAAATAATCCCAAGCATCGGGACTATTTTTAAAAACCCTTTCCTCAAAGTGGTTACAGAAGTAAAAGGTCAAGTTATTCTTCACCCGTTTCTAAAAAGTAAGTTTCAAGTTCACGCCAAAACTCCTTGATGGAGGGGTTTGGGTTGTTTCTATGCCAGTAGCGTTAGTGGTCAAGCCAGGGCCATTGATTTCTGGGTCGGCATAAATATTCTCCGACGGCAGCCAGAATTTAAGATTTCTTGCAAACACAGAAATGGTCACAGCTTGGATGGAGGCCTTGTTCAAGATTCTGCTTGGGAGTGCGTAGCTCAGCCCGATTTCCCTCAGCTTGATAAAGCTTGCATCCACCAAGTAGGTGGAAGGAGCAGGGTCGTAATTGGTGAAGTAGTCCTGTTCAGTAATTTCTATATTGTTGGCAGTGTAAGTGCCATCAGCATTTTCAATAACTGAATTCGGGAACACATAAGCCTCCCTGTTGTAATCTGTCGTATTTGCGGCTGTACCGTTGAACTCGGTGTAGAACTTGGTCAGGGAGAAGAAGGAGCCACCTTGTTTCACGTCAAAGAGTATGTTGAATCCAAAGCCCTTGTAATTCAGGTTGGTACCAAAGCCCAATGTGTAGTCCGGCTGGTAAGAACCGAAGTAATCTTCTCCGTCAGTATAGAGAGGGAACCCTGTATTTGGGTCAACGACTACTTGTCCGGCATCATTGGTCAGGGGTTCCTGCGCCTTGAATGTTCCGAAAGGAAGGCCTTCCTTGGCTACAAGCGTAACGCCGCGCCATGGGCCGAACACCACGAGCTCGTCAATCTCGTCCGTGATTTTCTCGACCCTGTTTTTGTTCTTGGCGAAATTTCCGAAGAGTTCCCAGTTTAGCCCGGGTACCATTCCTGCAATCGGCTTGATACCAAGGGTGACTTCGTGCCCCCTGTTGGTCATCTTTCCAATGTTGCTCACTGTTCTTGTGAAACCAGTAGAGCGGGGAAGGCTGATTTCGACTATCTGGTCAGAGTGGTTGGAGTGGTAATAAGTATATTCAATGTTGACCCTGTCATTGAAAAGCCCTACATCCGCACCCACTTCGAAAGTGGTGGTCAATTCAGGCTTCAAACCGGGGTTGCCAATGGTATTGCCCACTGTAAAACCGGGCTGCCCGTTTACCGGGAAGAAAATGGAGTAGTCCCCAAGGTTCTGAACGGTTGGGTTTCCAACAAATGTGGAGCGGAGCAGGTAGAGGCCTGCATCCTTGCCCGAAGTACCATAGCTTGTCCTGACCTTCAGGAAGTTCAGGGCATCGCTTTTGATGTTGAGCATGTCCGTTACCACGAGCGACAAACCAGCGGCGCCGTAGAGGAAAGAGTTGTTGTCCGGAGGCAAAGTGGATGACCAGTCATTTCTGGCAGAAAGCTCAAGGAATGCGTAGTTCCTGAATCCTAATGTGGCGTTCCCCAATAAACCATAGATTCTGTACAGCGTACTTTCCTGAGAAGACCTTGCAGTCTGCACACTGTTGCTCAGGTTGTACCAGCCCGGCACAACGAGGCCGCCCGTTGTCTCGCCTATCAAAGTTCTTGACTCTTTCTGGAACAGGTTGTAACCAGCAGTAATGCCCAGGCTGAAATCCTTATTGATATCTGTTGAATAAACTGCCAGGGTGGTCAGGTCATAGTTGATGTTCTGATCGTCATAGTCAGTGTAACCACCGAGTGACTCATGCTTGGTATCCCTGGTTCCCAACTGTAAATCATCACCCCAGAAAAGTTGCGGTGCAGGATCGAAGGCAGGATTCCAGGTCTCGACTTTTGTGTTCACAATGTTCGCCCCAAACCTTCCCACTAAATTCAGGCCCGGCAACAGGTTGTAGGTGAGCGAAGCGTTGCCCAGGAAGTTGTTGATTTTACCCTCGTTGCCATATTCGTTGAGGATGAAGTACGGGTTGACGGATGAATAAGAGCCCCAGTAACCGTCAATGTCGTGGAATGGGCTTTTATAGTCCCTCAACTCCCCAAATGGAATATTTGTCGGGGATTGGAGCACCATGGAATAGGCATTGTTTCCTTCAAAGGCCCTCGATCCTTCTTGAGCGGTGTTCTGGTTAATGTTGGCATAAGAAACCTTGAAATCCGCTTTCAGCCTTTTGGCAAGCTGTGCATTTGCACTGACAGTGAAGGTGTTCCGCTTGTAGTCCGTGGCATCGAGAATACCGTTCTGGGTGGTGTTGGAATAGGACATATAGTAGCCAAACCCTTCCTTCGAGCCCGATAGGGCAATGCTGTTCACGGCCGTGTTCCCACGGTTGAAAAATTCTTCAATCTGATTGGGAACGGCGCTGTAAGGCCTTACCAGGGCTTCCAGTGCGCCATCGCCATCGGTATCCACGGCGGAGGTCCAAGGGCGTTCTACACCGTCAAATGCGGGGCCCCAAGACCAGTTTTCACCGGAATCGAAGTGCAGGTTGTCATATCCCTGGCCAAAGCGGTTCTGCCTTTTGGCGAACACGTATGCTTCTTCAACGGAATATGAAGAGTTGACATCAACCCTTAGCTTCCCATCTTTCGTTCCCGACTTCGTGGTGATAAGGACAACCCCTGAAGCACCGCGGGATCCATACAGCGAAGTCGCCGATGGCCCTTTGAGAATGGTGACGCTTGCTATGTCGTCCGGGTTGATGTCGTTGAACCGGTTACCGTGGTCGGCATAACCGCTCTCCTGCCCGGAACTTCCATCGCCACCACTTGTCGGGTCATTGTCAATGGGAATGCCGTCAACGACGATCAGCGCGTTGTTGTTCCCCGTCAAGGAACCTTCGCCCCTGAGTACGATCCGCGTGGAAGCACCCACCGAGCCGGAGCCCGTGGTAAGCCGCACCCCGGCGGCTTTGCCCCTCAGTGCCTCTAAAGTGTTTTTGTTGGGCAGGGAAAGCAGTTCTTCGCCGCTCACCGTCTGGTTCGCATAGACCACGCTTCTTTCGTTCCGGTCAATGCCCAAGCCTGTTACCACTATTTCGTCGAGGGAAATTCCTTCCTCCATCGTGATGTCGAGTACGTTGGAGGTACCTAATACGACTTCCTCTGTTCCAAAACCAGTGTAACTGAAAACGAGGGTATTGGCACCGTCCGGAACCCGTAATGAGTAGGTCCCGTCAATGTCGGTAACGGTACCGACAGTAGTGCCTTTGGCAAGGATACTGACGCCGATAAGGGCTTGCCCTTGTTGATCGGTGACTGTACCTGAAATGGTACGTTGCGCGAGCATATAAGACATGCCGCACAACACTAGCATCATGACTAGTGAGAGTTTTTTCATACTAATTAGATTTTGAGTTAATAAAAAACAGTCATACCTGGCAAAAGTAGTTTTTTCGGCCAAAACCACCTTGTCGGGCTTTAATTTAACTTAACAAACATTTAATGTAACGATTGGTGGGCAAAAATGCGGCCCAGGTCGGCAGGATATGTTCGTTCGTCTGGGAAAAACCGGGATGGGAACTGCTGTTGGCCGGTTCATTTCAACTGCCTCAAATAGAGCTGGATGGTATTCTGCAGCCCAAAATAGAGCGCGTCCGAGATGAGCGCATGGCCGATGGATACCTCCAGCAGGCCCGGGATGCTGTTTTTGAAAAAACGCAGGTTGTCGAGGTTCAGGTCGTGTCCGGCGTTGATGCCGATGCCGAGTTCGTTGGCCAGTTGGGCGCAGCGGTGGTAAGGTTCCACGGCCTTTTCCGGATTGGCAGGAAAATCGTGGGCAAAAGGGCCGGTGTAAAACTCGATGCGGTCGGCGCCCACCTTTTTTGCCCCTTCCACCTGCTGCGCTTCGGCATCTACGAAAATGGAAACCCGGATGCCGGCGGCCTGGAAACGGGCAATCACTTTTTTCAGGAAAGCTTCATTTTTTACGGTGTCCCATCCATGATCGGAAGTGAGTTGCCCGGGCGAATCGGGTACCAGCGTCACTTGATCGGGCCGGTTATCCAGCACCAATTGGATGAACTTCGGGTCGGGCTTACCCTCAATGTTGAACTCTGTTGTCACCACCGTTTTCAACAGGGGCACATCGGCGTACCGGACGTGCCGCTCGTCGGGCCGCGGATGCACGGTGATGCCCTCTGCACCAAATGCTTCGCAGTCTTTGGCCACCTGGACGAGGTCGGGCAGGTTGCCGCCCCTGGCATTGCGCAAAAGGGCCACTTTGTTGATGTTTACGCTGAGTCGGGTCATGTTGAATCGGGCAGGTTTTAGTTCGACATAGGTTAGTTCGGCAGTCTTCGGGGGCCAAAGCTTCATAACAATCAGTTGGGTGGCAAAATGTTGTGTATATTAAGGTGTCCTACCCACCAGGCCATCAAACTGCCGAGATGAAGACTGCCGAACTGTCGGACTGAAACTTATCTTTGGCGCTAAATTACAAAACGAAAAGACATGGACTACATGCAGGAAGATCCGGAACTGCCAGCCGAAGATCGAATTGCCCCCAAGCAGATCCTCTTTTTTTTGGGGGCTACGGTCTTCCTGTTTATGCTGCTGGGCACTGGTATCCTTGCGTTGGTTTGCAACCTGCAAGGGGTGGATATGCAGGAAATACTGGCTGCTTTCAATGCGGAAAGCCCTTTGGAACTGCGCAATTTCGTGCGGGGTGCCCTGCTCATCAACCACTTAACCTCCTTCCTGCTGCCGGCACTGCTCACCGGCTGGGTTTTTTACAGAAAAAAATGGCCGGAAAACTTGCAGGTGCACCGGGCGCCTGACTTTCAAACACTGGCATTGGCCCTGCTTTTTATAGCTGCGGCTTTCCCGTTGGCGCAAAAGGCATTTGAACTGAACCGTTGGACAGTGGAGCAAATACCGGCCCTGCAGTCGTGGATGGCCACGGAAACGGCCTCGGAGGGAATGATAGAGGGCCTGCTGGTCATGGAGTCGCCCTGGGAATTGCTGTTCAGCCTGCTGGTGATGGCGCTGGTGCCCGCCATCGGGGAAGAAATGATCTTCCGGGGCCTTTTGCAAAAGAACCTGTTGCGCTGGCTCGGCAAGCCCGTACCTGCCATTCTTATCACGGCCTTGATTTTCAGCCTGGCCCATTTTCAGGTGCAGCGCTTCCTGGCCATTTTTATGCTCGGCGCAGCGCTGGGGTGCTTGTTTTTCTGGACAAAGAACCTTTGGATCCCTATCGCCGCACATTTTATGAACAACGGTGTGCAAGTGGTGGTGGCCTGGGCGAATCAGGACAAACTGAGCGAATTAAATAAAGCAGAGGAAGCCGACATCCCGGTTGTCGTGACCTTGCTTTCCCTGGCAGTAGTGCTGGCCATTGGTTACTATTTTTGGAAAAAAAGCAAGGGTGCGCCACATAAAGATGGGGAAGAGGGCCACCACGATATGGGTTAAAAACTACCTTCGCTCTTTTTCAACCCTTTAAAGAAAAATGAAAGGAACCTTATCACCGGCCCTCATCCTCCTCACTATCCTGGCTTATTTCCTGATGCTCATCGGCATTTCATGGCTGACCAGCCGCAAAGCCGACAGCAAGGACTTCTACCTGGCCGGGCGCAAAGCCCCCTGGTGGTTGGTAGCTATCGGCATGGTGGGGGCTTCTATGTCGGGGGTCACGTTTATCTCCATTCCCGGCGCCATCGGCGCAGGGGGGCTAAACCGGGACTTCTCCTATCTCCAGGTTGTTTTTGGCTACATGGTGGGCTACCTCGTGATCGCTACCGTCCTGATGCCCATGTACTACCGCCTGAACCTCACCTCGATTTACAGTTACCTGGGCAAGCGGTTTGGCTTCTATTCCAACAAGACGGGGGCCGCTTTCTTCCTGCTGTCAAGGGTCATCGGAGCGTCGTTCCGACTCTTCCTGGTGGCTATGGTGCTGCATCAGTTCGTATTGGGCATCCCGCCGCTGAACGTGCCTTTCTGGGCAACGGTGTTCGTGACCATAGTCCTCATCTGGGTGTACACATTCCGGGGCGGCATCAAGACCATCGTATGGACGGATGCCGTGCAAACAGTCATGTTCATCACGGCGGTTGTGGCTACCATTGTTTTTATTGGGCAGGCTATTGGCGAAGACCTGGGCGGCCTCGTTGCAGCGGTGCAGAAGAGCCAATATTCGAAAATATTTTTCTTGGAGGGCGGCTGGGGCGATCCTAATAATTTCTTCAAACAGTTCTTCAGCGGGGCATTGATCACCATCGTGATGACTGGCCTCGACCAGGACATGATGCAGAAGAACCTCGCCTGCCGCAACATCCGGGATGCCCAGAAAAATATGTTCACCTTTTCCATTATCCTGTTTGTCACCAACCTGATTTTCCTCACGCTGGGGGCCTTGCTCTATCTTTATGCTGCCCACACTGCTATGGAACTACCAGCAAAGTCAGACTACCTTTACCCGACCATCGCCCTGCAGCACCTTTCCCCCGTGGTCGGCCTGGTGTTCATGATTGGGCTGATAGCGGCGGCCTATTCAAGCGCCGACTCAGCGCTTACGGCGCTCACCACTTCTTTTTGTGTGGATTTTTTAAACATGGAAGACAACGGGAAACCGGAACCACAAAACCGCCGGACAAGGGTTTGGGTACACATCGGGTTTTCCCTGGTGCTCATGTTGGCGATCCTGGTTTTCAAGGCCCTGAACAATGATGCGGTGATCAATGAACTCTTCAAAGCCGCAGGCTACACCTACGGGCCGTTGCTCGGCCTTTTTACTTTTGGGATGCTGACAAAATACCAAATAAAGGACAAATGGGTCATTGCCGTTTGTTTGGCAGCGCCTGTTTTGACGTGGATTATCGTTGACCTTGCTGCGAAATACTGGAACTTCCAGTTCGGCTTCCTGAACCTGGCGCTCAATGGCCTGCTTACTATACTGGGCCTGTGGCTTATTTCAATCAGGTCAGATAAAATGGTATTGAGCAATGAGTGAATAATAACTTGTCAGTTTTACTTTTGGAAACCTATGGGATGAAGGGGTTTTTAAAAAATAAGGTTCTTTGACAAATCTTGTGGTCATCCGTTAAAACGGCTCAAAGTGATAGCCAATTTTCAACCCACGACTTAAGTCGTGGGTTGAAAATCAAGAGGTTATGTGCTAAACCGTTTTAACGGTTTCTTTACTCCACAGAATTTGTCAAAGAACGAAAAATAAAAAGCATCTTATTTTTCCTCCGATCCTAAACCATGCAATAGCGTAAAAAAAATGGGTGATCGAAAGGGAAATATCATGCGGGCGAAAACCCCAACTATCCTGGGATGTAATATCCTGTGAGCCGCATGGCTGGATGGCCGGGAAATTGCAGCAGGAACAAAGCTACCATGCAGATTTGCCTGCTCAAGTTGTGGCAGAATCCGTGGCTGAAGAAAGCAATGAGGGCAAAACATTGGAGCCTTGCGTTTGTATAAAAAAGAGACCATTCAGAGAAGTGTGTTTTTGAAAAAACACACGCTCACAATCAATCACGTGTGAGGAATGGACACAGTTTTTTTTGAACAATCTCCTAAAAAAAGAAGATCTAACCGAGGGTGACCTGACCTGGAAAAAATTCATGTATGAAAAACAACCAAGTGATGGATTCTCCGCACATCATCGGTCGGCAAGCGGGCAGCGAGCCTGGCCCCTTGTTAATCTGCATCGCCGGCATGCACGGCAACGAACCGGCCGGCGTACTGGCGCTGCAAACCGTGATGCACCTGCTCGACAGGGAACCCCTTGTCAACCACGATTTCAAATTTAAAGGCCATTTGCTGGCGCTGCTGGGGAATACAAGGGCCTACCAGGAAAAAAAGCGTTTCATCGAAAAAGACATCAACCGGCAATGGACCCGGGAAAACATTGCCCACATCCGGCAAACGCCTGCCGATAAACTAAAGGCAGAAGATCTGGAAATCAAGGAGTTGCTGGAAATCATAGAGGCAGAAATCGAAACCTGCCGGCCTGAGCGCATTGTCATGCTCGACCTGCATACGACCTCGGCCTCGGGCGGCATATTCGCCATCGCCACCGACCACCCCGAAAGCGTCCGCATTGCCGTCGAACTCCACGCCCCTGTCATTACGGGCATGTTAAGGGGCTTGCGGGGCACCACGCTTCATTATTTCACCGGTGAAAATTTCAAATACCCCGTCGTAGGGGCAGCTTTCGAGGCCGGGCAACACGACGATCCGCTGTCCGTACAGCGCTCCATCGCTGCCATCATCAATTGCCTGCGCTCTGTCGGCTGCGTGCGGCCCGAAGATGTAGAAAACAAACACGATGACTTATTGAAAGAATACTCAAGGGATTTGCCCAAAATCGCCGATTTGATAAAAGTACACTCCATCACGGCAGCCGACCAATTTGAAATGCAGCCAGGCTACCAGAATTTTCAACCGGTCACCAGGGACGAAGTCCTGGCAAGGGATCGCAAGGGCATCATCCGTTCTCCCGACGACGGCCTAATTTTAATGCCCCTCTACCAGCCACAGGGTAGCGACGGCTTTTTTTTGGTCAAAAAAATTGCTTGATTTGTGGGCGTTGTTGGTTGGTTGTTGTTTGTAGTTCATTTGGCTTCATGCACTGGACTGACCAAAAATGACAATAATTAATTTTCAATGGAACCAGAAAACACCGCCAATCAAGATTTCCATCCTGCCAATCCTGACAAGGAAAATACGGATCCAACCAACCCGGTGAACGATCAGCCGATGACCAACGAAGAGCCGGCTATCATCAACCCACCACCACTTTGGTCGCAAAACCGGTTGGATCTCTCGCCCGTCGCCAATGCTGTGGCAGCAGTAAAATCAGAACTTCGCAAGGTCATCGTAGGGCAGGAAGAGATGATGGATTTGCTGCTTGCTGCCATTTTCAGCAATGGCCATGTGCTGATAGAAGGGGTGCCGGGCATTGCCAAAACGCTGACGGCCAAGCTGTTGGCCCAGACGCTCGCCGTTGGTTTTTCGAGGATACAATTCACCCCCGACATGATGCCGAGCGACGTGGTTGGGACGACCGTATTCAACATGAAGAATTCGGATTTCTCCTTCAACGCCGGGCCTATTTTTTCCAATGTCATCCTGATAGATGAAATCAACCGTGCCCCCGCCAAGACGCAGGCGGCACTTTTCGAGGTCATGGAGGAATACCAGGTGACGGTGGATGGCCATACGCACCTGATGAAACAGCCGTTTTTCGTGGTGGCCACCCAAAACCCCATCGAACAGGAAGGCACCTATAAACTGCCGGAGGCACAGCTCGACCGTTTCTTGTTCAAGATAAACGTAAATTATCCTGCTTTGGAGGAAGAAAAATCCATCCTCCGCCGCTTTCGCAATGATTTTAACCAAACAGTAAGGCAGGATGTAAAACCTGTTTTCGATGCGGCAGGCATTGCTATTTGCCGCAGGCTGGTAGAGCAGGTGCAGATCCGGGAGGAACTGCTGGACTACATCGCTTCCCTCATTCACCATACCCGCCAACATGCCGACCTGTTCCTTGGCGCTTCTCCCCGGGCCTCCCTGGCCATTTTAAAAACGGCCAAAGCGATGGCTGCTATGGGTGGCAGGGATTTCGTGACACCCGACGACATCCGGTTTGTGGCTTACCCGGTGCTGAACCACCGTATCATCCTGACCCCGGAAAGGGAAATGGAGGGCTTCGATGCCAAAGATGTGATCGGGGATATTTTAAAGAAAATGGAAGTGCCGAGGTGAGCAGATCGCAATCGCTCTTTGGGCTTCAATGTTTCGTTGCTGGCTTCGCTCCGAAAAGTCAATTCTGGGAAAAAATCGGGAAGCGGGAGCAATGCAAAAGCCATGAAAACTACTTTAGGCCAACCTTCGTACCCAAATAGAATGAAAGGGTGTAAAACTTGTCCTTGTTGGTGCCTACCCCGTCCGACAGGAGATAATGGTGGTAGTTGGGCTGAAAGAACAAGCTCCATCGCGGGGTGATATAGCGCTCCACGCCGAGGCCGAGGTTGGCCGTCAGGTAGAAATTGTCTTCCAGGCTGCCCCCGTCAAAAAGCCCTTTTGGAAATTCTTTTTCCTGAAAAACTGTCCGGGTCTCGTCGGGGCCTGAGATGGGGTCGAAACTGGGCTGCCGTTTTACGGCTATTTCATACACCACGCTGGTAATAAAATAACCAGATGCACCTGCTGTGCCATAGAAGCGCCAATTGCCACGGTTTTTGAAATAATACTGGAGGTTCAGCGGCACCTGGAGCAAGTCTTGCTGAATACCCTTGAAGTCTTCGCTGATGTAATAGCCCACTGTTTCAATCGTAAATTTCGGATAGCCGGGTGAATACCGGCGGAAGGAATAAACCCCGCCGGTTTGCAATTCCCACCTGTTGGTTTTGAAACTGGCCAAAATGCCGCCGCCATAGCCGAGGGCAAAAGCAGTGTCGTTGTCCACCCTGACGAGGGTGTCAATGAGGTTCAGCCTGGTAGCAGGTGTGAATACATAGTTGAAATCGGTGGAAGCAAAAAGGCTGAACCGTATCTCCGTCTTTTTGGGAAGGGGCATGGCGGTGAGTAGAGGTAGCGCCTTTGCGGATTTAGTGTCAATGAATTGGGCATCGAGCAGGTCGAGGAATTCGGCTTTTCCAATCATGCTTTGTTCTGTAGCAGCCGACACTCCTTTGCCGTGGGATGCTTTTGCCAACAATTGCTCCTGCATTTGCCCCTCACCAGGGCGGATCGGAATTTCTGAAAGCGGTGGCAAGGAAAGCGGGCTGGGCTGGTTGTTATCCTGTCTATTTAACAGTGCCTGACTTTCGCCGAAGGCAGGAGGAAGCGCATCGGCTGAGCTTTTTGATGATGGGGTTTGATGTTTACTGCCCGGCTCTCCTTTTGGGGTGCTGGCCAATGGACTTACCGGACTGGCAGGAACACGGGCATCCCATGTTGCTGCCTGGGGCTCCGAACCTTCTTCTAATTCAGCCTGTACCGGTGCTGTCCCTGCGTTTTGAAGCGGCGCAATAACGGCTGGCCGAAGCTCTGTCTTTTGAGGTTGCGGCGCTTGGTCTTTTCTTCCATAAAGATCCGCTGCGTAGGGCAGGAACCGGATAATGGTGATCAGTAACAAGAGCATCAGGCTGATTTCGGCGGCTTTGTACCTGTAAAGCTGGTGGCGAAGTGAATATTCTTCCTGCAGGCGCCTGGCCATCAGTTCCCAATGCGAAGCCCTGTAAGGAGCGGAGAGGTGGGCTAGTTTTTCATAGGCCAGATTATCAATTGCGGCTTCATTTTCAATCAATTCGGCAGTTTCCTCTGCTTCCAGCATTTGCTGCATAACGTCCCAATCTGGGGTTTGGCCGGCCACTTCCAAACTGCCGAGCCGGCTGGCCAGTAGCGTATCCAGGGTGCTGCTGTTGTCCATCGCTTGGCTGTCCAGTTTTTGCTCAAATTCATCCCAGCTAGCAGGCCGTGGTGCAGCCTCAAGGTTCTCCAGTAGAGCCTTTATCCGTGCGTCAAACGTTTTTTCTGATTCCATACAGTTCACACTTTTCCAACACCTGCTGCCTGTTTTTGCATCAGG
Source organism: Lewinellaceae bacterium (assembly GCA_020636005.1). Taxonomy (GTDB): domain Bacteria; phylum Bacteroidota; class Bacteroidia; order Chitinophagales; family Saprospiraceae; genus UBA6168. The sequence goes on along the minus strand of JACJYR010000001.1, from coordinate 1,141,725 downwards.
GCAGCCTGTAATTTTAACCGGGCTTTGACGAGGTTAGAGCGGGAGGTGCTTTCGGTGATATTCAGCAGGTCGGCGATTTCCTTGTGAGAATAGCCTTCTATGATGTACAAATTGAACACGGCCCTGTAGGCGGGCGACAAATCCTGTACCGCTTCCAATATTTCCTGCTCGGTCATCTGGCTGAGGGCGTCGGCGTCGGCGGCCCCCACATGGAAGGCCGACTCGATGTCCTCTGTGCGGCGGCGCACCATTTTGCGGTAGTAATCAATGGCCGTGTTGACCATGATGCGGCGGATCCAGGAACTGAGGGCCGTGCCTGGCTCATAGCGGTGCAGGTTTTTGAACACCTTGATAAAACCTTCGTGCAAGATGTCCAGCGCTTCGTCCTGGCTGCCGGCATAGCGGAGGCAAACGCCCATCATTTTGGGGTACTGCTCTTCATAGAGCATTTTTTGTGCCCACCGCTCCCGCCGGATGCAGGCCGTGATAAGGTCTTTTTCTTCGTAACCGAGATTGAGTGCGATATCCATGCAGTTGCTGATTCTATTGGAACGCCCGACAAGATTTTGCCTCCCCGTCTGCGCTCCTCTCCTCCACTGCGGGCCAATTGGTCTTAATTGCCAATATGAAACGGGTGGCGGAGATTTTTGCTGCTTTGTTGAAAAATAAAGCCAAGGTAGGTAAAATCCCTGGACAGGAGGGAAGGATAGCGGTCGGGGCGGTGACAATTTTCTATGACGTCTGTGGTAAACGAACCAGGTTCTTCAACGGTGCCGCCCTAATCATCAAACAAAGACAAATCAAAACCGGGATAGAATCTATTTTGGTTCTTTGGCAAATCTTGTGGTCATCCGCTAAAATGGCTCGAAGTGATGGCCAATTTTCAACCCACGACTTAAGTCATGGGTTGAAAATCAATCGGTTATGTACTAAACCATTTTAACGGTTTCCTTACTCCACAGAATTTGCCTAAGAACGAAAATATTTAATTGACGCCCTTAGAATTTCTGCCGGCTTTTGGCGGAGGGGTAGTTTTTAGGGGCAAATTAGACACCTGTAAAAGAATAGGTGAATAGCAATCAAGGCTTACCTTTGCGCCCCAATTTTCAAACATGAGCCTGAAACAAGAAATCCAGCGCCGGAAAACTTTCGGCATCATCTCGCACCCCGACGCAGGGAAGACCACCCTCACCGAAAAACTCCTCCTCTTTGGCGGCGCCATCCAGACTGCCGGGGCGGTGAAGTCCAACAAAATCAAAAAAACCACCGTCTCCGACTTTATGGAAATAGAGAAGCAGCGGGGCATCTCTGTGGCCACTTCTGTGATGGCATTTGAGTATAAAGATTTGAAAATCAACATCCTCGATACGCCGGGCCACCAGGACTTCGCCGAGGACACCTACCGGACCCTCACTGCTGTGGACAGTGCGATCGTGGTGATTGACGTAGCAAAAGGTGTGGAAACGCAGACCGAAAAATTGGTCAACGTCTGCCGGATGCGCAACACGCCCATCATCGTTTTCATCAATAAGCTCGACCGGGAGGGAAAAGACCCCATCGACCTGCTCGACGAGGTGGAGCAAAAGCTCGGCCTCCGGGTGCGCCCGCTCAGTTACCCCGTAGGCATGGGGAGCACGTTCAAGGGCGTTTACAGCATGTACGAAAAGAAGCTGGTGCTTTTCCGCCCACACGGCAAGCAGGCAGAGGAGGATACTATTGAAATAAAGGATCTCGCCGACCCAATGCTCGAAAAGCACATCGGCGAGCGGGCCGCCAAAACGCTGCGGGAAGAAATAGAAATGGTGGAAAGCGTCTATCCCGAATTTGACGTGGAGGCTTACCGCCGGGGCGAATTGTCGCCCGTCTTTTTCGGCAGCGCCGTCAACAATTTCGGCGTGCGGGAACTGCTCGACTGCTTTGTGGACATTGCCCCGACGCCGCTGCCCCGCACCACGGAAGAGCGGGAAGTGCTGCCGGAAGAGGACAAATTCTCCGGCTTCGTTTTTAAAATACACGCCAACATTGACCCCCGCCACCGGGCGAGGATAGCCTTCGTGCGTATCTGTTCCGGCACGTTTGAACGGAACAAAAACTACCTGCACGTGCGCCAGGGCCAGCAGATGCGTTTCTCCAACCCCACCAGTTTCATGGCGGATAAAAAGGAGGTGATTGACGAAGCCTATCCTGGCGATGTGGTGGGCCTGCACGATACGGGCAATTTCAAAATCGGCGATACGCTGACGGAAGGCGAGGAACTCCACTTCAAAGGCATCCCCAGCTTCTCTCCAGAGCAGTTCCGCTATGTGGAAAATGCCGACCCGATGAAGTCGAAGCAGCTTGCCAAGGGCCTCGACCAGCTCATGGATGAGGGCGTTGCGCAGCTTTTTACCAAGGAGACCAGCGGCCGCAAAATTATCGGCACGGTGGGGGCGCTCCAGTTCGATGTGATCCAATACCGCCTGCAGCACGAGTACGGTGCTTCCTGCACCTACGAACCCGTCAACCTCAGCAAAGCCTGTTGGGTAACCTGCGCCGACCCCGCTGCCTTCAAGGAATTCCTCAGCCGCCGAAGCCGAGACATGGCGAGGGACAAGGACGGCAACCTCGTCTTCCTGGCCGAAAGTGCCTGGGCGCTAAAAATGGCGCAGGAAAACCACCCAAAGGTGCAGTTTCATTTTACCAGCGAGATGAACGGGAAAAGGGATGGATGAAACACCCGATCAAAAAAAGCCTTGCTGCGAAATCAGTAGCAAGGCTTTTTTGATGCCAGGGAAAAAACCACTCAAAATTCAAGGTGGAAATTGTACCTGTACACATAAATCAGCAGGATAATAAACAGTGTGAAATAGATGAAAAACCACATGAGGAATTTCCCTTTTTTACCTTCGTTTTCTATGTGATCAGACATGTTTTGTATTTTTTGATAAAACGCTCAATTGTTGACGGCGCAAAAGTAACCCGTCACGTCCTACTTTCCAAACAATTGCTTTTGTTCAAATCCAATCTAAACTGCCCAGCCTCCCTATCTTTGCCATATTTCGTTTCTCACATTCACTCATTGTCTCATTCACTCATTCACTCATTCTCTCATTGACCATGCGAGCCATCATCCAAAGAGTTTCCCAAGCCTCCGTCACCATTGAAAAGGAAATAAAGGCCAGCATCGGCCCCGGCCTGCTGATCCTGCTCGGTATCGAAGATGCCGACGGGCAGGAAGACATTGACTGGCTTTGCAAGAAAATAGCCCAGCTCCGAATCTTCGGCGACGGGAATGGCCAGATGAACTTATCCGTGCAGGATATTGGCGGCGAGCTGATAGTCGTGAGCCAGTTCACCCTTCATGCCAGCACAAAAAAAGGTAACCGGCCCTCCTTCATCAAAGCGGCAAGGCCAGAGGTGGCCATTCCATTGTATGAAAAATTCGTGGAAACGCTGCGGGCAATGTCGGGCCTGCCCGTTGGCACAGGCCAGTTCGGTGCCGACATGAAGGTGGCCCTGGTGAACGACGGGCCAGTGACCATCGCCATGGATACAAAAACAAAGGAATAGACACCGGCAGCCCCCCTATCCTTTCACCTTAATCTTCCCGGCCAAATCCAGCATAAAAGCGAACTCCATCGCCGTCTCTTTGTAAGCTCGGAAGCGGCCCGACTGTCCCCCATGCCCGGCGTCCATATTGGTATGTAGCAACAGTGGGTTGTGGTCGGTCTTCATCTCCCGCAGTTTGGCCACCCATTTTGCCGGCTCAAAATACTGCACCTGCGAATCGTGGAGGCCGGTGGTGATGAGCATGGCGGGGTAGTCTTTCTTTTCCACCTGATCGTAGGGGGAGTAGCTCAGCATGTAGTCGTAATATTCTTTCTGGCGGGGGTCTCCCCACTCATCCCACTCGAAGGTGGTGAGTGGGATGGTTTCGTCGAGCATGGTCGTCACCACGTCCACGAACGGTACGGCCGCCACGACGCCCTTGAAAAGGTCGGGGCGCATGTTCACCACGGCGCCCATGAGCAGGCCACCGGCGCTGCCGCCCATGGCGAAGAGGTTTTCCTTACCCGTGTATTTTTGGGAAATGAGGTATTCGCCGCAGTCAATGAAATCATTGAAGGTATTTTTCTTTTTGAGCAATTTGCCGTCTTCGTACCATTGCCGGCCCATCTCCTGGCCGCCCCGGATGTGGGCGATGGCAAACGCAAAGCCCCGGTCAAGCAGGCTCAGCCTGGCGGCGTTGAAGCTGGGGTCAATGCTGTAGCCATACGAGCCATAGGCATAGAGCAGCAACGGCTGGGTGCCATCTTTTTGAAAACCCTTTTTATAGACAATGGAGATGGGCACTTTCACGCCATCCCTTGCGGTGGCGTAGATTCGTTCCGACACGTAATTGTTTTTGTCAAAACCACCGAGTACCTCCTGCTGCTTTTTTAGGTCCAGCGACTGTTTCACCATGTCGTAATCATAGACTGTGGCCGGGGTAGTGAGCGACTGATAGCTGATGCGGACGACATCGGTTTCGTATTCCGGGTTATTGGAAGGGGCGGCGACGTAGGCTGTTTCACCAAAATCAATGCTGTGATCGCTGGAGCCGTCCCAAGCCTTTACCCTGATCTTGCGCAGGCCCTCCGTGCGTTCCGTCAGTACGAGGAAGTTTTTGAAAAGCTCCATGCTTTGCAGGTACACATCCTCCCGGTGGGGAATGACTTCTTTCCAGTTTTCAAATTCCGTATTTCCTTCTTCGGCGGAGACGAGGCGGAAGTTCTTGCCGCCGAGGTTGGTGCGGATGTACCACTTGCCGCCTGCGTGGTCTGCGTTGTATTCGAGGTTGCGGCGGCGGGGCTGCAGGATTTTCCATTCCCCGTCGGGCGTGTCGGCATCCAGGTAGCGGTATTCGTCGGAGAGGGTCTGGGAGGCTGCGATCAGCAGGTATTTCCTGGACTTTGTTTTGCCGATGTCGAGGTTGTAGGTGGCGTCCTTTTCGTGATAAACCTCGGTGTCTTTGGTTGCATCTGTTCCGAGCCGGTGCTTGAAAACTTTGAAAGCACGCAGTGTTTCGTCTTTGACGGTGTAGAAAACGGTCTTGTTGTCGTTGGCCCACACCACACTGCCGTCGGTGTTGGGGATGCGCTCTTCGAGCAGTTCACCCGTTTCCAGATTTTTGAAGCGGATGGTATAAATGCGGCGGCTAAGCGTGTCTTCCGCAAAGGCCAGCAACTTGTTGCCGGGGCTTACTTCCAGGCCGGTAGCGTTGTAGTAGTCGTACTTGGCGGCTTCCTCGTTCACGTTCAGCATGATCTCCTCCGGGCTGCCGAGGCTGCCTTTTTTGCGGCAGTAAATGGGGTACTCCTGTCCTTCGTCGTAGCGGTAGTAATAATAATAGCCGTTGTCCAGGTAGGGCACGGACTCGTCCTTTTCCTTGATGCGGCCTTTGATCTCCTGGAACAGGTCTTCCTCCGTGTCCTTGAGGTGGGCCATCACTTCGTCCTTGTATTTGTTTTCGGCTTCGAGATAGGCGATCACTTTTGGGTTTTCCCGTTCGTTGAGCCAGTAGTAGTTGTCGATGCGGGTGTTGCCGTGCTCGATCATTTCCTTCGGCATTTTTTCGGCCGAGGGGGCTTGTGTGGTCATTTTATCGTACATGGTAGTGGTCAGGTTAGCGTTATCCTGCGGTTGGTTTTTGCCGCAGGCGGCAAAGATGGAGATTGCCATAGAAAAGAAGAAGAATTGTGAGAATGGGAAAGCCTTCATACCCAATGATTTTAGTTTGTCCAAAAAGCATTCGACCCAAAAAGTCGGTGAATTTCCCTGTAAAGATGGAGGTAAGTTTCCACAAAGGAGTAGTTGGTTGGAAACAAAAAAAGCCCCTCCATCAGGAAGGGCCACGTTGCAAGCCAAGAGCGGCTTGTAAAACAACAAAAATCGTTTTCTTTGACGCCGTGGAAGCAAATAGTAACACAAAAATAAAAAAAATAAGGTTCTAACATGAAAATTGCATTGATTGGATATGGCAAGATGGGCAAGGCCATCGAGCGCCTGGCCCTGGCCGGGGGGCATGAGGTGGTATTAAAAATTGGCAGCGGCAACAAATCCGAACTCACTGTGGAAAATTTGAAACTGGCCGATGTGGCCATTGAATTCAGCCGCCCGGAAACGGCGTTTGACAACATTACCCTGTGCGCAAAAGCCGGGATTCCCGTAGTGTGCGGAACGACTGCCTGGCTGGACCGGCTGGAAGAGGCGAAAGGGTTGGTTCAAGCCAATGACAGTGCCTTCCTCTATGCCTCCAATTTCAGCATCGGTGTCAACATCTTCTTCGCCTTGAACCGCTACCTGGCCGTTTTGATGGAGCAACAGCCCCAGTACGACGTGCAAATGGAGGAAACGCACCACACCCAAAAGCTGGACGCCCCAAGCGGCACGGCCATCACCCTTGCTAACGATATTTTGAAAAATGTTGCCCGCAAAAACAACTGGGTAAAAGAAAAGGCAAATGCCCCCACCGAACTGCCCATCGCTTCAAAAAGGGTGGACAACGTGCCGGGGACGCATATCGTCACCTGGGCATCGGGCATTGATACCATTGAGATCAGCCATACGGCCCACTCCAGGGAAGGTTTTGCGGCAGGGGCCTTGGCAGCGGCGGAGTGGATTGTTGGGAAACAGGGGTGTTTTGAGATGGAGGACATGCTGGGGTTTTGAAATAATGGTGAATGATTAATGGTGAATGGTTAATGGTGAATGGCGGAGAACTCCCGTTCAACATTCAACATTAATCATTCACCATTATTCAGCAGCTGCTCCACACTCCCATAGCTCACCGCATGGTAGCCGCTTTTTGCCTTTTCAAAAATTTTTCGTGCCGTTTCCAGTTGCCCCGTTTCCTTAAAAGCCCGGTAAATAGGCATCAAAAAACGCCGGCGGCCCACGTTCACCAAAAAGTTTTCGATGCTTGGTAAAATCTGGCCGGAATAGCCCCTGCGGATGGCCGTTTCGTACCAGGCAAACAGGATTTCCGAATTGCCGGATTGGGTCAGGTTGTACTTCTCGTCCAGTTTTTTCAATGTGGCAACATCCACGTTTTCGGGTAGTTGGCGGATGAAATGCACCCACTCGTGCGAAGTCCAGCCCGTAGTGTCGGGCAGGGTGTCGGCCACTTTTTTGGCAGCGGCTTCCACTTTGGCAAAGCGGTCGGAATGGGGGATGGGGAAGTCGGCGGGCAGGTCGGGCTGATAGACCCACTCGTCCACGTTCACGTCAATTTTATATTTGTCCAACAGGTTTTTCTTCAAATAAGCCAGGAATTCCTCCGTCGTCATCACCTGGAATTTATGCTCCTCGAAATACTGTTTCAGGAAGGCGTCAAATCGTTCCCTCCCCGATTTTTCTTCGATGTATTGCAGGAAGAAAGCGCCTTTTTGGTAGGCGATGTCCGTGCCTGCCTCATCGGGGTCACGGCCTGCGAGGTCCAATTTTAGTTGGGTATCTTCCGGGTGTTTGCCGGCGTTGATGTCCTTTATTTCATCGAGCAGTTCCTGGTATTCAAGGGCGGCCAGCATGTCCACGTATTCCTTACCGTACAGCTTTTCCATGATGCGCCGTTCGAAGTAAACGGTGAAGCCCTCGTTGAGCCAGAAGTCGTTCCAGGTGGCATTGGTCACCAGGTTGCCCGACCAGGAATGCGCCAGTTCGTGCGCCACCAGCGACACCAGGCTGCGGTCGCCAGCGATGACGGTTGGCGTGGCAAAAGTCAGCCGTGGGTTTTCCATGCCCCCAAAGGGGAAGCCCGGCGGCAGCACGATCAGGTCGTAGCGCCCCCAGGCATAAGGGCCGTAGAGCGATTCGGCGGACTCCACCATTTTTTCCATGTCGGCAAATTCCCAGGCCGTTTTTTCGAGCAGGGGCGGTTCGGCATAAACGCCTGTGCGCGGGCCGACAGCTTTAAAAGCAATATCTCCCACTGCCAGCGCAATCAAATAGGGCGGAATGGGCTGCTCCATCCTGAAATGATAGATGCCATCCGCCGTTTTTTCCTGGGGGTTTTCGGCGCTCATCAAGGCCAACATGCCAATGGGCGTTTGGATAGTCGCATCGTAGGTGATGCGGATGCCGGGGCTGTCCTGGCAGGGTATCCAGGTACGGGTGAGGATGGCCTGGCCCTGGGTGAAAAGGAATGGCAGCTTTTTCCCGGCGGTTTGGGAAGGCTCCATCCAGCCGAGGGCGGCGGCACCAGGCTTGGTGGCATAGTAGATGGTCACCATGTCCGTTTCCGGCTCAATCTTTACCCGCAGCGCCGTGCCGAGCAGCTCGTCCGGATCCACAAGGAAATATTCCGTCACCCTTTCATCTTTGCCGATGGTCACCTTTTGGATGTCCAGGTTTCTGGTGTCGAAAATGATTTCGTCCGCACCTTTGTTTTCGATGGTCCATTTGGCATAGCCAGAGAGTTTTTTTTGGTCAAAATCAACGGCGAGGTGCAGGTCGAGATGCTTGGTGACGGCCTCGTTGGGCTGGGCGAAGGAGTGGGGATCGGCTTTGAGGTCTGGTGTTTTTGCTTCCTCCGTTTGACGGCAGGCAAATGGCAAAAGGAAGAGTGGCAACAGCAGGGTGGATTTCAAAAAATTCATGTGAAGGTGATTTGTGTTCGGTAAAGAACGCAAAGATGCTCAAATCCGGTAGGAAAGGGCAAGCAGGAGGCTGCATCTGTAATGAATGGTCGTTCACCTGCAAGATTGCCCGTTGGGTTAGGTGGCTGTCAAGGGCTTATGTTTAACCAAATAGCAGCCAGGATCGAAAAAAAAAGGAAAAAAACCGCCTACCTGAGTGCCGGACTACCAAGCCCCCAGTCCGCCATTTTGAGATGTCAATCCTCTTTACCACCCGCTCCGTTCTTTTTCTAAATTTATTGAACCCCGGCAATGGACCACCGGAATCGCTTGCAACGAGTCCCCTTCCTCTTTTTCCTGTTGTTTTGCCTTGTTCTCTTTGATGACTTTCCTTCCCAACATTCCCTGGAGCCTTTTGTAGCAACCCTCCCGTTCCTTTAGTAACGATGAAAAAATAACTTCCCTATTTTGATGTTGAAACCCCAGCACTGGAAGGTTTTTTTAAAAATAATCCCGATTTCACATCGGGATTATTTTTCCTTCGATCCTTAATGGGACAAAACCCTCGACATAAGCCTCCCAATAAGGGATCTTTGGATCGCCATATTTTCCCGCCCGGAGTGAGTCATATTGGATGGGGAGGAACCCCACGTCCTGCCTGCTCAATGCCTGCTTGCGGGCAAAACGCCTCAGGAACCAGGTTTGAAAAGGGTCGGTAGCAAGCGCTATTTTTTGAAAACCCATCTTTTCAATATCCTCAAGTAAGCGCAGCGCTTCGTTTTCAACGAATCCACGGTGGTGTAGGGCGTCAGTTTACGCTCCACCACTTCCTCGTCCTTCAGGTTTTCAAAATACTTCAGCCGGATAACCTGCCGGCCAATCGGGCTGATCTTGTCCAACATCTTTTCAATCTTTTCCTCCAGTTCCTTGCGGGTTAGATAAACTTCGACTTCCGGCATCTCCGGCAGTTCTATGCCTTCCAGGTCGGTGGAATAGATGCGCTTTTTCCGGCAAAAATTGCGGAGCAGGTTGTCGGCTATCACCAGGGTAAAGGTGAGCGGGCTGTAGCCTTGGTACACGTAAGTTCCGTTCGTGATTTTTTGTAAGGCCATCAGTATGGTATCATTTGCCAGTTCTTCGGCGTCTTCAAGGGTGGCCTTTGCCAGGTGTCTTTTAAAATTGATGTGTTTCTTTGTCTTTTGGTGCAGGAAACTAATAGCGGAAGCGTCCAGGCTCCTAAGTTTTTCGTAAAGGACATGGGGATTGTTCTGGAAGCCATACGCACTGGCTGCCGACTTTTTGCAGGTCAATATCATGGCGGTCGTTTTTAGTGAAAAGCAGTCAGGTCCTTGCTTTCATTTGGCTTAAGGGTCTTAACCAGCAAACTCAACTCCTTCATGGCGGCTCCTTTTGCCGGCTAAGGCTGGGGGTAAACAAGCTGATAGGAACTGGGTGGAATAGACCCTTTTGCATGTCATTGGTTTTTATTGAAAAATTCGGGAGAACCTGTTTTCGCCGTGCAATGCAAAGGTGTGGGTGAACCCCGCCGGAAGGGCTTCACCATTGTTTCAGAAACAAGGAGCATTGTTGCAAGGGAGGGAAAATTGCTGGACTATTGTTGCAGAAAGGATGAAATACAGGAGCTAAGGTTCAGAAAGTCAGCTACTTGCGTGTCTCACTCGGTGCAACCCCGAATTCTTCGGCAAAAGTGCGGGTAAAATAATTTGGATCCCGGAACCCAACTTCATAAGCAATTTCTGCGATGGTAAGATCGGTCGTAGCCAGTAATTCTTTGGCCCGTTGCAGGCGGATGGAGCGGATGAAGTGGGAGGCACTTTTATCGGTGAGGGCGGTCAGTTTACGGTGCAGTTGTGCCCGGCTCATGGTGAGCATCCGGCAAAGTTGGTGGATGCCAAACTCATCGTCGGCAAGGTGTTCTTCAACAGCATTCCTCGCCTTTTGGAGGAAGGCATCTTCCATGGCCAGATCAGGTTCTGACGCAACCGGAGCGCCGGTTGGGAGGGAGGCAAAACGGTCTTTCAAACGGTTGCGCAATTCCACGGATCGCTTCAGGCAGATAAACAATTCTTCCTGGTTGAAGGGCTTTGCCAGGTAAGCATCGGCGCCCCGGCGCAGGCCCTCCAGCCGATCCTGTACGGAGGTTTTTGCCGTCAGCAAAATGATGGGAATATGGCTGGTACGCTCGTCGTTTTTCAGGAAATCACATAACTCCAACCCGTCCATTTCAGGCATCATCACATCGCTGATAATGACGTCGGGCAATTGGTCAACAGCTTTCTCCACGCCCAGTTTGCCATTATAAGCTGTCATCACCTGGTATTCCTGTTCAAGCAAATTTTGTAGGTACCGCACCACGTCGATGTTATCGTCAATAACCAGGCAAACGGGCTTTTCTTCCCCGTCAACGGGTACGATGTGGGTGGAAGGAAGAGAGGCTTCCATTTCGGGTCTTTGAGAGAGGTCCTTCATTCCGGCCTGCTCCATTGGTGTCGCTTCCCTCGTGACCGGCAGCTTGACCCTAAACTCCGCCCCGTGTCCAGGTTCGCTTTTCACCGTAATCCTGCCCCCCATCAATTGCACCAACTCCTTCACCAATGCCAGCCCGATACCGAAGCCGCCGGCAGGATTGCCTGTGTCTTTTGTTGTAAAATAGCGATCGAAAATATGGGGAAGTGCTTCCGGTGGAATGCCGGAGCCATTGTCCTTTACAATGATTTGGAGGTGTTCGCCATCTGTACCGTTTGGAGGTACTGCTTTTGTTATTACCAAAACCTTACAGCCGGGAAGGCTGAATTTAAAGGCGTTGGATAGCAGGTTGCTCAGCACATCCTGCAATTTCTCTGCGTCGAAATCCATGTCGAAATGATCCAATTCGCTGAGGTGCCGGAGTTGTATGTCCCTGGTGTTGGCATAGGACTGGAACGATTCCACCACATACCGGATGAAACCGGCCACATCGCCCCTTTGCTTCTGCAAGGCCATTTTGCCCGACTGCACTTTGGACAGATCGAGGAGGCGGTTAATCAGGCGAAGCAATTGGTTTGCGTTTCGGGTGGTGATGTCGAAATTGGAAATAAGAAATTGGAAAATTTTAGGTTCCAAAGTTTTCAGGCCGGATTTTTCAATTTCTAATTTTCCCATTTCCGAAATCCCTGTTATGACTGTCAGCGGTGTCCTGAATTCATGAGTAATATTGGTATAAAATCTCGTTTTGAAATCATCTAAATCTTTGAGCCGTAATGCTTCTTGTTCTTCGGTTTGCAGTATTTTCATGCGATAGCCCAGGCCTAAGGTGAAAAGTATTAATTCGCCAGCCACACCGAATTGGGTATATGAAAATTGAATGCCTGCGCCCTGCATTACAGAGATGGCGTTGAGCACGACCCCGACCACAAACACCGCAGTGCCAGCTATCAGGAACAAACTTTTCTTGTCTTTTTTTACAAAAAGCCAGGTCAGCAAAATGGCCATCAAACTGTATTGTCCCACCATAAAAATGGCGGTCATATTGTCGGACATCTTCATGTTGACAGTTGCCAAATAATAGGAGACAATACCAACAGCAAATAGCACCCTGACCACCTCAAACCAACTGAAATATCTGTCCCAAAAAGGGTAGATAATTTTCATGCGCATATACCTGCGGATAAATTGAATATAGGCTACATCCATTAAGCAAAGCGTGGAATAAATAACTACCTGCAGGGCGATGCGGTGATCACGCAGCCAGGGTAGTTCGGACAGCACGTTGAAAAATTCCAGCAGATAAATGAAAAGAAAGGTTTGGAAAAGGCCGTGCCACAAAAAAGCCCTGTCGTCAGTGGTGGCGTACAACAGGAAATTGATCAGGATGAAAGTGAAAAGGAAGCCAATGAATGCCCAATCAAGGCGTGTCTTTTCAATGAAATGCCAGTTTTCATAAAAATCTTTTTGCGCCAAGCGCACCCACAAGTAAGGCTCTTTCCCGTTGGTTACTTTTACTTTTCCATAAAGTACCACGCTGCTGCCGATTGGGATACTCAATGAAATACGTTCTTCCTGACGGTTACCGATAGCGTTATCTTTTTTCCAACTGGGCACCAACCATCCTGCGTAATGAGTGGACAATAAACTACCATCTTCGCCGATAACGTAAACTTCTGTGAAACAGCTTCTCCCCAGGTGCAACACCCAATCATGAATTGGTTGATCAAGGTTGTTTTGTAGCGTAAGCCGCCACCAATAAATTTTGCCGGGATCGAGCAACACCTTGCCACCAGCGGTGGCGGGCAGGTATTTTTGGATGAATGCTGGGTAGGGTATAAACTGGCTGTTGTATTTGCCTGCAACTACTTCTTCCAACGAGGCGCCGTCGCCACCCAGTTCCAAAACGGACAGGTAATCGTTCAGCAATATTTCATCCGTTGCTTCCTCTATGGAGAAAACATGCACTTGGCCAGATAAGGGGCAAGCCACAAAAAGGGAAAATAAAAGGAAGATTAGGTGTTTCACATCCGAATGTAGGCAAAATTGGCTAAATGGCTAAAAGAATTGTCGTGAAGATATATTTCTTAGCCGGTTGCCTTTTCCATCTTCGACAGGAATACATTTAGCCCAATGCCGATGCCAAATAGGGTAGTCTTATTGGTTATTTTAAATCCGTCTCCCGTTCTGGAACCTTCAGCCCCATAGGCATTGGCAAATAAATCAAGGGAAATATGGGAGTTTAAAAAAAAGGATGCGCCACCTTTTATCTCATAAAAAGGGATGGCATCCGTATCATCCTCTTGCGTGAAATTGCCCACCAAATTGGAAGATGCTCCAATGAGCACCTTGCCCTTTTGGATTTGGGCCTGTAGTTGTGTACAGAGGCAAAGCGCCATGACAGAGAGTAAATAGCTAATTTTCATGATTGTGGAGTTTTGTTATTGCATAAGATAGGCAGGCACAGGCCATAAAGGTTGTGGCCAAATTACCTTTTTCCCAAATGATGGGAGTGTCAGCAAGTTTTCATTGTTTACGCTTGAACACATCCGTTGAGCCAAAAAATAATAACACATTTGTCCTTTTGTGCAACTCATCAGTTGAACTCAATTCATAAGTTACATTAAGTAACGATGAGGCATCTCCTGCTGTGCAACCAGCAACTGTATTGATGTAATGATATCTTCCATTTATCAATAAGTCACCCTGTTTTTCAGCATTGGACAATTCAATGATAATGTCCGGGATTGAATCAAGCACAATCCCATCAGTAGATTGATATTCCCATACTCCGACAAATGAATCAGGGATGCATTCAATGGCATTATTAATATCCACTGGCTCTTGAACGCATCCGGGCAGGAAGGGGAAAGCAATGATTAGTAATATTATGTATCTCATTTTTTGGTTCTTCGTGATTTCATGTGGGTAAGCAGTAATTTTTTCATGTCAATGGTTTTAGAAATGAAGCTTGATTTTCTTGATGAAGAAGTAGTTAAGAAAACTATCCACAAGGTAAAGTGGTACCTACATCTACCTTGAGAACAACCAGGGCAAAGATGTAAGCCAAGCCTCCCAAAGCGCCTTCATTATTGTTGCAAATAGCTGGATTATTGTTGCAGGGAGGGAAAAGTTGCTGGACTATTGTTGCAGATTTTTTAAAACAGAAAAGGTAATTCGCAGGTAATCAGGCGCTTGGTCGCTAAAGGCGCTTTTGGCTGCCGGAGATCAAATCGTATCGAAATGCTTTTTTTCCAATCGCCATACCACGCCCAGAAACGCAAGAAAGAAAGCGGTATTTACACCATACTTTATCATTTGTAAAGCAGCGAAGTTGTTGCCGGCATATTGCGCCAAAAAAACAAAACCCACTGCCAACCCAATATACAGCGCCATTTTCCCCAAATCATATTGCACCGGGTAATACTTCCGCCCCCACCACCAGCAGGCCACCGTCATGGAAGCATAGCAAATCAGGGTCGCCCAGGCGCTGCCCATGTAGCCGATGGTTGGAATCCACCATACATTGAGGACGATCGTGATCGCTGCCCCACCGAGGGCTATCCAGCCACCGAGCATGGTCTGGTCGGTGAGTTTGTACCAAATGGAGACATTGTAATAGAGGCCGAGAAATAGGTTGGCCAAAAGCAAAATTGGCACGACGGACAAACCGACCCAATAGCCTTCCGGGAGGATGAGTTTGAACAAATCCAAATACAGCATGACAAAAAGAAAAGCGATGGCTCCAGCGATAGTGAAATATTTCGTCACGTCGCCGTACAGCACCTTGGCGTCCTTGTGTTTTGCATTCGCAAAAAAGAACGGCTCGGCAGCGTAGCGGAAGGCTTGTATGAAAAGGCTCATTAGCATGGCCAGTTTGTAGCAGCCGGAATAGATGCCCAATTGGGCGAGGTTTTCTTCGGTGGTGCCGGGCAGCAGGTGTTTGAGCAGTTCCCGGTCGAGCATTTCGTTGACGATGCCCGCCAGGCTGGCCAGTATCAGCGGGGCGGCGTAGAGGAACATGGTGCGCCACAGGCGGGGGTCGAATTGCCATTTTATCCGCCGTATTTCCGGCAACAACAACAGCAAAACCACAGTACTGGCGGCCAGGTTGGAGAGGAAAATATAGCCGACGCCGAATTCGGGATGATAGACTTTTTCCATAAAACCCACCATGATGCCCTGCTCCAACAGCCAGGGGCAAAGCAGCAGGAAGAACAGGTTGAGGCCCACGTTGATGGCAATGCCCGTTAGGCGTACAAAGGCAAACCGCTTCGCCCGGTGTTCCAGGCGAAGGCGGGCGAGCGGTATTTCCGCCAGGGTGTCGAAGGCGAGGATGAGGCCGAAAATGGTGACGAACGTGTGCATTTCCGGCGCATAGTCCAGCCAGGCGGTGATGTTTTTTGAAAAAACCAGAATGGCCAGGGAAAAGAAAAACGAGGTGCCGATGACCGACCAAAGCGCCGTTGAAAATGCCTCCTCCCGGTTTTCCTCCTCCGTGCCGTAGCGGAAAAACGCCGTCTCCATGCGGTAGATGAACAGCACCATGAGAAAGCCCGTCAAAGCGTATAGCTCGGAGACGATGCCATACTCTACTTTGGTGAAAAGCCTGACGTAGAGCGGCATCAGCAGGTAGTTCAATACCCGCCCGACGATGCTGCTGAGGCCGTAGATGGCGGTTTCGCCGGCGAGTTTTTTGAGAAGCGACATTTCAGTTGGCGGTTTGCAGTCGGCAGTATGCAGTTGGCAGTCGGGAAGGTGTTGGTCAAACTGGAAGTGAAAAAAAGAAAGATGGTTGTGTTTCCGCAGATTTCCCAGTTTGCAAGCCCTTTTGCCCAACCACAACCTGCCAACTTCCACTGCGGGCTGCCGACTTCGGGCTGCCGACTGCGGACTCAAGACAGGAATTGCGCAAAAGTGCTCAAAATAACCCAAATCATATTTGCAAAAGATAACATTGCGCTAACTTCGCCCTTCCAAAAACTGCATTTCCAACAAAATTTTAGCCTCCCCCCGCCCCCTCCAAAGAAGGGGTGACGCAACTCCCCCTCCTTTGGAGGGGGCGGGGGGAGGCTACCAACTGCCGACTAAATGGTGAATATTTCTCTGCTAAAAAAAATTTGTGAAGTGCCTGGAGCGCCAGGGTTCGAGCAACGCATCCGTGAATTCGTGCTACAGGAAGTGGCCCCGCTCGTGGACGAAGTAACAGTGGACACGATGGGCAGCATCATCGCCCTAAAGAAAGGCAAAACGCCCAAAAAGGTAATGGTGGCCGCCCACCTCGACGAGATCAGCTTCATCGTCACCCACATTGACGACGACGGCTTCCTGCGCATCCACACGCTCGGCGGCTTCGATGCCAAAACCCTTACCGCACAAAGGGTTATTGTTCACGGGAAAAAAGACCTCATCGGCGTGATGGGCAGCAAGCCCATCCACATCATGAAGCAGGAGGAGCGCAACAAGCCCCCGCAAATTCAGGACTATTTCGTGGATTTGGGCATGAGCAAGGCCCAGGTGGAAGAGGTTGTCTCCGTTGGGGACCCCATCACCCGGGAGCGGGAAATGATTGAAATCGGCGATTGCGTGAACGGCAAAAGCATTGATAACCGGGTGTCGGTGTATATGCTCATCGAAGCGCTGAAAGAATTGCAGGGGCAGGAACTGCCCTACGATCTTTATGCTGTTTTTACCGTGCAGGAGGAAGTGGGCATCCGGGGGGCGATTTCAGCTACCCACCGCATTGACCCCGATTTCGGCATTGCCCTCGACACCACCATCGCATTCGATGTGCCCAGTGCCCAGCCGCATGAAATGATCACCAAACTTGGCTACGGCGCCGCCATCAAAATCATGGACAGCGGTGTCATCAGCGATTACCGCATGGTGAATTTCCTGAAAGAATTGGCAAAAAAGCACAACGTGAAATGGCAGCCTGAAATACTCACCGGAGGCGCAACCGATGCGTATGGAATGCAGCGATCCGGCAAGAGCGGGGCCATTACAGGTGCTATTTCCATTCCTACCCGCCATATACATTCTGTTATCGAAATGGTACACAAGGAAGATATCCGCAATTGTATTGAATTATTGAAATATAGCGTGTTGGAATTGGATCAATATGATTGGGGGTTTAGATGAGATGTTGTGTTTTTGTGGGCTAAGGATCGAAGGAAAAATAATCCCGATTTCACATCGGGATTATTTTTAAAAAACCTCTCCATTGCTGGGTTTTCAAAATCAAAATGGTGAAGTTATTTTTTCATCGTTACTAAAAGTTGGGCAGCGTGCTGTGTGGGTAGTATTTTTGAGATAAGGCCAACCTGGCCAACCTGGCCAGTCTGATATTTCCGAAATAAATATTTGAACCTGCCCAAACTTCGGATAATCAGCGTATTAAACTATTGCATACCTTTACCTTTCCAATTCCCCCAGTTATTATAACTGACATCTCGCCCAACTATTCTTTCCTTTTTTTAAACTGAAATTTCTTAAAAATGAAGACCCATTTCATCAATCTCGTATTGTTGGTGTTAAGCACGCTTGTATGGAACGGTTGTAAGAAAAACACAGTCCCATCGAATACTGCCATCTATGTCCCCGAAGTTGAAACCATGCGCTTTCGGGACCAAAAAGGCACGGACTGCGACAGTGTTTACGAAGACCGCACCAACTGCGCTTACATTGATTTTGATTACCCCGTCGTGACGACCGGCACCCAGGCGCTGAAAGACAGCGTGGCGAAATACGTCAACGGCTACCTCATCGGCATCCTCACGGGCGGCTCGCCGGAGGAAAACGTGAAAGCTGCCACGCTGGAAGAGGGGGCAAAAGTTTTTTTCGCCACGCACGAAACCTACAACGGTTCGGCTATGTACGGCGCGTTCACTGCCAGCAGCGGCTCGGATGTGGTGCGCAGGGACAGCCAGTACTTGAGCATTGCCATCAGCGGCAATTCTTTCCAGGGCGGGGCGCACGGCAGCCAGACGAGCCTCTTCGCCACCTTGGATTCGCAAACGGGCCGCAAGCTCACCTGGGACGATGTGGTGAAGGACAAGGCGGCCATGCTAAGTTTGGCCGAGCGCTATTTCCGAAAGGAGCGGGCCGAAATTTTCACCAACGGGTTTGATTTTGATGAAACCTTTCCATTTGCCTTGCCGAGAAATTTTGCCCTGATCCAGAGCGGCATCTACCTTCAATACGACCCTTATGAAGTTGCCCCTTATGCAATGGGCAGCAGTGAGCTAATGGTTCCTTTTTCCGAAATAGGCGACAACTTGAAACTGGCCACCGCAGCATCATCACAGCAAGAGGATACCGGTTCGGCAGAGGATTTATTTGAAATCCAGGGCGGCCAAGTGGTTGTCCCCACTTTTGAAATAGAGGTCAGGACGAGCGCCAGGGCCAGCCAGCTGCTCCAAAAAAAGAAGGAGACCATCATCGTGGCCGCTATGTTTTACGGTTTCCCCAGCGACCCGAAGGACGAGGACGAAACAGGGCAGATGGGCTTAATGAACAAGGACATAGAACTCTCCGGCAACCAGCGCCTGGCCCGTTTCGAGGGATTAAAATTTTCAAAAACGGAACTGGACAAGCTGAAAGACAAGGATTTCCGGTTGCTGATAAACGTGTACAGCGGCCGCA
The DNA here is from genome assembly GCA_020636005.1 of Lewinellaceae bacterium. Classification (GTDB taxonomy): domain Bacteria; phylum Bacteroidota; class Bacteroidia; order Chitinophagales; family Saprospiraceae; genus UBA6168. The sequence goes on along the minus strand of JACJYR010000001.1, from coordinate 1,123,003 downwards.
AATCTTCCGAAGACAACCTGCTTTCCTGCGGCCTGGCCGAGGTGCCCGCCAGCCAGTTCAGGGGGAAACGTTACAGCATCCAGTGCAACCTCATCGAGGAAAGCCCGAATGCCAATGACGGTCCTACCATCAGCTACGCCCTGCCCAGCCCGGGGGAAAGCACCCCGGCCGTGCTGCCCCTCTCGGTGGACTGCAACGAGCGGGGCGAACTTTTTTGGCTCGGCAACCAGGTGAAGGACATCCAGGCGCTCATGGCCAACCTACGCCCCGTGTTGGAAGACCTACAAAAAAATGGCGCAAAACAGTTGCCCGGAATACAGACCAACGGCTGCATGATGGGCACATCGGGCGCTGTCCGGGATGAGTACGAAGCGTTGAAAAACCAATTGGCAAAACCCACTAAAACCGCCGCCCCAGCCCAACCCTCCACCGAACCGGGCAAAGTGAAAACGTCGGCTAAATCTCCCGCCCCCGTCAAAGCTGCTCCCGCCTCAAGTTCTACCACACCTGCTGTCACCCTGAACCCTAAAGGCGAAATCACGCTCAATGGTAAAAAAGTGGCCTTGGAAAATCTCCGCAAGGAACTGCAGGCTGCCCTCCTCCGGCAAGCAACCATCCCCGACAAATTGGATCTGAAAACCACCGGCGAAACGGGCATGGGCATGCGCGGAGAGGTGAGGACGGTAATAGACGAATCCATTGACGGGGCGAAATGGGTGCGCAAAAAAGCGGCCATCGAGGCGATGAACGCAGCCGTCGGCAAAAAGCTGAAAACCCCCACGCAACTGGAACTGGCCAGCTACCAGGCCAGCGGTAATTTTGCCTATATCAGCGCCCGGCCCAAACAGGCCGACGGCAAGGCCATAGATTACAGCAAAACCGATTATGCCAAAGATTCGAAGGGCAAACCCTTTGCAGACCATGCCATCGGCCTGCTCAAATACGAAAACAATGCGTGGAAACTGCTGGCTTACAACATTGGTGTCAACACTCCTCCTATAGAGGTTTGGGTAAAAAACTATAAGGCACCTAAGGCTTTGTTTGGGAATGGCCAATGAAGAGGATGAAGGAGCAATCTAAATGACTCTTGAACCGCCGTGTTAGGCTGGGTTGATAAGGTTTATAAAGTTGATAAGGGTTGATAATCAACTTTATAAGCCTTATCTACTTCAACACCCATCCCCGACCCTGCAACCCGGCTGGGATTTGAAAGTTAATGATTATCAATGATTTCGAAGCGGTACCCAACGCCATGTACATTGGCAATTTTTACGGAATCATCGTTTTTCAATATTTTCCGCAAACGGGAAACAAACACATCCAGGCTGCGACCGACAATCACCCCTTCGTCCTCCCAAACCTCCTGTAAAATGAAATTGCGGTCGAGCAGTTGATTGGTGTTTTTACAGAACAAATGCAAGAGCTTGGCCTCCCGGAAAGTCAGTTCCTGGCGGGTTTCGCCCGTCTGCAAAGTCTGGTTGGCCACATCGAACGAAGAACGGCCAAACCGGATCGGGCTGTCTGGTTTGTCCGTATTTGGTGCATGTACTTTTTCGGTTGCTATGGTTGAAAGAACAGGTATTGCTGCCTGCTGTTTTCTTTGTTTAAAAAACGAAAAAATAAGATAAGCCAAAGCTAGCAGGATGCTGCCCCATAGCAGGCTTTTCAGCAGGCCGTTCCCCGCCCCGCCAGCCGCCAATTCCGGGAACACCACATGGATGTTCATACACTCCAGGCTTTGATCACGGCCCAAACAAGTCAAACCGCCTTGCTGCCCGGCTTCCTGGCTGGCGAAGCCCAGCAAAAGCAAGTCGGTTTGCCCGCAATCTTTGACGGATACGAGGTAATCTTCCGAAATGCCGTATTCATCAAAGGCGCTTTTGAGAAAAACAGGCAAGCTGTCGTAATTGATATGGTTTTTCAGGGTGAACATAAACTCGTTCGCAGCAAGCTGCTGTACCGGGGCGATGGCCTCCGTCGTATTCCCTTCGTTGGCCAGCAGGCGGTGACCCACCTGCCGCAGCGAGAGGTTGATTTTGTCCAAATATTGCCGCTGCTCCACCTCTGTCTTTTTGGGCAGCCAAACCAACTGCAGGGCCAGCGCCCCTATCAGGACGACCGTCAGGGGCAATATTTTAATGGAAGTAGTTGTTGCGACCATGCTACAAAGCTAAGGCGCTTTTACATGGGAAAACAGGCTTTTACATTTCCTTTACACTGTTTTACACCGGTTTTGCCACCAAAGGTTTGGGTGGGGGAGGGGAGTTTTGTTCAGGGCAACCTGATTTCAGGACAGGCCATCAATCCGTGCCTGCCTGCATGTGCTGGATTTTTTTTATTGGGAAAACCCGGGTGGTTGCCGCTCGATCCACTTTTTCTTTTTCGGCTTTGGGCGCCGGCCCAAAGTCCTCAATCCTCTTATCTTTGTGCCGCCAAATTTCCCGATGAGCCATTTTACCAAAACCAGCATGCAAGTAAAAATTATCAACCACTCCCCCTACCCACTCCCGCAATACGAAACGGACGGCAGCGCAGGCATGGATCTGCGGGCCAATATCGAAAAGCCCCTATCGCTGGGTTCGTTGGAAAGGACACTGGTACCCACCGGGCTTTTCATCGAACTGCCCGTGGGCTACGAGGCGCAGGTGCGCCCCCGCAGCGGGCTTTCCATCAAAAAAGGCTTGACGCTGGTAAACCCCCCTGGCACGATTGACAGCGATTACCGTGGGGAAATCAAGGTCATCATGGTCAATTTGTCCAAAGAGACGCAGATAGTGGAACCAGGGGAGCGCATTGCCCAGATGGTGGTGGCGCAATATCAACGCATCGAATGGCAGGAAGCGGAGGAACTCACAGGGACGGAGCGGGGCACTGGCGGTTTTGGCAGCACGGGCAGGTAAAGCGGAATGAGAGATGGGAGAATGGAGGAACAGATTTTGACAGTAAGGCCTTGGAATGTTTCACCAAACTAAAATGACCTAAATAATGAAAATTATCATCCCTATGGCAGGCAGGGGCACCCGCCTGCGTCCGCACACGCTCACGGTTCCGAAGCCGCTCATCCCCATCGCCGGAAAACCTATGGTGCAGCGCATCGTCGAGGATCTGACGGAAGGCTACAATGGCCAGGTGGAAGAAATCGCCTTCATTACGGGCGATTTTGGAACGGCGGTAGAAAAGGAATTGATCCATATTGCCGAGCGCTTTGGTGCAAAAGGCAAAATCTACTACCAGACCCAGCCGCTCGGCGTCGCCCATGCCATCCTATGCGCCAAGGAAAGCCTGAACGGCAACGTTTTTATCGCTTTTTCCGATACGCTGTTCAAGGCGGATTTCCATTTCGACACCAATGAAGAAGGCATCATCTGGGTGAAAAAAGTGGAAGACCCGTCTTCTTTCGGCGTAGTGAAAACCAATGGGGCCAACATCATCACCGACTTTGTGGAAAAATCGCCCGTGTTCGTCTCCGACCTCGCCATCGTCGGGCTGTACTACGTGCGGGAGGGCGAACTGCTACGCGATCAGATACAGGCGCTGATTGACGGCAACATCAAGGACAAGGGCGAATTCCAGATCACCTCCGTGCTGGAGAACATGAAAAGCGGCGGGTACAAATTCCGGGCGGCAGGCATCGAGGAATGGCTCGACTGCGGCAACAAGCAGAACATCATCGACACCAACCGCCGGATGCTGGAAATCAAATCGGCCAGTGAGCAACTGCACCACGATTCGGCGGTCATTGAAAATTCCGTGGTCATTGAACCGTGTTTTATCGGCACGGGGGCCAGAATACTCAATTCCGTTATTGGGCCGCATGTTTCCGTGGGCCACCAATCGGTCATTAACAACTCAAACATCAAAAACAGCGTTATTCAGAACAATACCTCCGTACGCAATGCCATGTTTGCCGATTCGATGATCGGTAGCCATGTGGATTATGCGGGCCGGGTGTCAGACATCAGTATCGGGGATTATACGAGTTTTAAAGAATGATGAAATTTAATGGTAAACGGTGGATGGTAAATGGTGAATATCTCGGTACTCGCCATTTACCATTCATCATTCGCCATTCACCATTAGCAAGCATGTCTAAATACCTATTACTTCTTTTGCCTGTACTTTTTGCCTTGCCAGCCAAGGGGCAGGATGATGGTTTTGTAACAGAAACAGAGATAAAGACCCAGGAAATCTTCCTGGACGGCATACGGGAAAAACTGCTCGGCAACTGGGACAAGGCCATCCCCAAGTTCCAGGAAGTACTGGAAAAGGAACCTACCAATGGCGCGGCTGCCTTTGAGCTGGCCCGTGCCTACGAAGCCACTAAGGATATGGAAAAGGCCGTGGCTGCCGCCAAAAACGCAGCGGATTGGGACGCCGGCAATACCTGGTTCAAGAAATACCTCGCCGACCTCTATCAACTCACCAGCAAGGACAAAGACGCCGCTTCGATATATGAACAACTTGCAAAATCAGACCCCCATAATGAGGAGTATTATTTCAAATGGGCCTACTTCCTGGTGAGGGCCGGCGAGCCGGAAAAAGCAATAAAAGTCTATGACTCCCTGGAAAAAATGATCGGGGTGAACGAAGAGACGACCCGCCATAAGCATACCCTCTACCTGGGTATGGGAGACTATAAAAAGGCGGGGAAGGAACTGGAAAACCTCGTCGCCATTTTCCCGGAAAAAACGGAATATCAGCACCTGTTGGCTACTTTCTACGACCAAATCGACCAAAAAGAGAAATCGCGGGAAGTCTATAAAACTATCCTTCAGATAGACCCCAACGATGCCCGTGCAAAAATTGCCCTGGCAGAATCCGCCAAAGGCAACGACGATGTCGCCTTTCTGAATTCCCTGAAGCCCGTTTTTGAAAACCCCAATGTGAACATTGATGTGAAAATCACTGAGATACTGCCCTATGTCACCCAGTTCGCCGACACAGGCGGGAAAGATTTGGGCGTCGCACTGCTGGAACTGGTTGCTGTTTTGGAAAAAATGCACCCCAATTCCGCCAAGGCATATTCGGTGTTGGGCGATGTGCTGTACTATGCCGGCGAGCGGGAAAGTGCCCTCGAAAAATATAAAAAAACCCTCGAACTGGACGACAACGTATGGGCCGTGTGGGAGCAGTTGCTGTATATCTACGCCGACCAGCAGGATTATGCCAACCTGGCCAAATACTCCGAAAAAGCCCTCGACATTTTCCCCAACCAGGCAACGGCACAATACCTGAATGGCCTCGCCTATAACGGCACGGAGAAATACAAAGATGCCCTCGGTTCGCTCCAACAGGCGCTGCTCATGTCCGGCAACAATAGCCGCCTGCGCTACGAAATCCTGAACGAAATGGGCAAAACCTACTTCTACCTCAAACAGTACGACCGTTCGGACGAGTCTTTTGAGGAGGCCCTGCAGCTCAATCCGAACGAACCTTTGGTGCTCCGGAACTACAGCTACCACCTCGCCGCCCGCCCTAATGGCGCCACCAGTGAACAGCTCGCCAAAGCCAAACAACTCGCCGAGAAACTAAACGACCTCGCCCCCAACCTGCCCGCCCACGAGGATGCGCTGGCTTTTGTTTTTTATAAAATGAAAGACTTCAACTCGGCAAAATCATGGCTCGAAAAAGCCATCGAACACGGCGGCAGCAACAATCCCAGTGTACTGGAACATTACGGCGATGTGTTGTTTCAAATGGGCAACGCAGCAAGCGCCGTGGAGTATTGGCAAAAAGCAGTGGAAGCTGGCGGCAAATCCCTTTTGCTCAAGAAAAAAGCTGCGGAGGGGAAGATGTACGAATAGTCCCCTCAATGGCATAAAAGGGCCATTCATCCACCTACCCTTTACAGCCCTGGATTTGCCGACCCGTTCACGTCCCCCACTTTGATGGCAATGAAGTTGACCGCCGCCGCCGTGTCGAGGTTGTTGACGGAAAAGATTTCCGGAAAGCTATCGGCAAATGGGTTGGCCGGGTTGGAAAAGTGATGGCTGGCATCTACAAAGCGCCACGAGGTGTTGTTAGGGAATTCAGCCGTAATGAAAAGTATCATTTTCCGCAGGCCCACCAGATCAAAGGTCGTCACCGTGTTAGAGTGGTTGATGTCGGCGGCAATAATCTTATAGGGCGTATCCAGTGGCGAAATCCCCAGGATGTGCCGGGAGATGAGCACGAGGTCAAAGGTCGTTACCCCGTTCAGGGGGTTTATATCCTTCAAGGGGGTAACGGTGTAGTCGCCGCCAGCAGGCAAATCGAGGAATTGGAACTGGCCCGAAGGCCCGGTGGTCATGCTGTCCAGCAGCGAGGGGTTATTGATGGCAACGGAAACCAAAGCCACGCCGTTGCTGTCAGCCGTCATCACCTGCCCACTGATGGACGAGGAAGTCGGGCAGGCTGCACTGCTGGCCTGCAGGTTCAGTACAACGGCGCAAAAATCGCTGTTGCCCGCTTCGTCCGTCACCCATATTTCAAGGTTGCCCAAACCCACGTGGCTGCAGTCGAGTACCCTGACCGTATCATCTACATTTTGGGAAAATGAAAAGCGCAGTGCCGCTTCCGGCGTACAGTTGTCATAACTGCCAGCATCGAATCCGGATGCCATTACTTGTACTGCCGGTGCGATTGGATCTGAAATTACCGCCACAACATCCTGGCAGTAAGGGGTTGGTGCCTTGCAATCTTCTATGGTAAACAGGTGATCGCAAATGGTCTCGTTGCCACACCCGTCTTTCACCCTGAAAAAAATACGGTGGGTGCCCAGCGGGTAGCTGCCCGTCGCAGCTGCACCGTTGCCGGACTGGTTGTTCGTACCGTCGTCGAATAAATCAATCCAATAGGAATAAACCAATTGATTGGCAGGCGTACAGTCGTCCGTGGCAGCCACTGAAAACGTTGCCGTCCCAACCTGGCAGTCATCGTCGAAACTGCAATAGTGCTGATCTTCGCACAGGGCAGTAAACTGCGGGTAGTCTGAATTAGTGATGCGGATGATTTGGCCGTAAGTCCAGGAGCCTTCGTAGGTGGACTGGTTGAACTGGCACCAATCAATGATGACCCAGTTCCGCAGTATTTCAATGCAGACATTGTTGGGCGTGGAGAGCCAGGTATCGGTATAGGAAACGGCAATCAGGGCGCAGTTGGAGTCGGCCAGTATTTGCGGGTAGTTGAATCCGGCGGGCAGGCTGTCGGGGTGGAGGCCGGTGCCGCAGGTGTTGGAAATGTAGTTAGTAGGCCAGACCACGTCGTCGTGCGGGTCGGCACTGTTGTTTTCATTGATGTAAAAGGGATCGGCATTTTCCAGCAGGATCTCCTGGGTACAGGAAGCGGTGCGGCCCACAATGTCGGTGATGGTCCAGGTGCGCTGTACGAGGCCAGTGCCGCAATTGCTCAAATTCACTAAATCTGTAGTATCAATAGTATAACCACTGCAATTGTCGGCGGCAATTGGTTCCCCTGTCAGGGCGAGTGCTTCGTAATCTTCCCCGCAACCGAGGGTGATGTCCGCCGGGCAGGTGATGCCGGGGTTCAGGTTGTCCACCACCTCCACCATCGTGCCGACTGTGCTTGAATTCCCCTCCACATCGGTTACTTTCAGTTCGATCATCACGGCATGGTTGGCATCGCAGCAGTAAAACGGAATGGTCGGCCCGAAAGGCGTTGCATCATTGCCGGGGCAGTGCGGCGAGTCGAGCCTGCGGCCGGTGAAGGTCATGGTGCTGCAATTGTCCCAGCTACCGCCGTTGAAAGTAGCGGCGGGCAGGTAGGTAGGCTCGCTCGGCAACAGGGAAATGATGGGGTTGCTCACGCTCACGGCCACCGGCGGCACGTTGTCTTTTACCTTTATATTGAATAAACAAGTGCTCGAATTGCCGCATTGGTCGGTGGCAATGCAAGTGGTTGCATAATCGCCCCTTGGTAGGTTGTAGATGGTCATGCCGTTCACGGTGCCAAAGCTCCCCTCGACGCTGACGGAGACGGAACTGCTGCAGGAGTCGAACGTGGCAGGCACGGGCAGCACGACCGTAGCCGTGCAATCGAGGTTACTTGTGTTCACGGTCACGTCGCTGGGGCAGGCGAGGGTGGGCGGCAGGGTGTCCAGCACATTGATGACCTGGTCGTGCTCACGGGTAGCACCGGCACAGCCGTCGTACACCTCCCATTGCCGGAAAACGGCGTAGCTCCCCTGGCATATCGGCACCACCACGTTGGTATAACTGGCCAGGAAGCCGCAGATGCTGTCCACGGGGTAGCCCTTGAAGGAAGGCTCCCCGCAGTGGGTCACCGAGGTGTCCGCTGCCGGGCAGCCAAGGGCGGGGCGGTCGTCGTCGTCAAAATTGAGGGGAAAAACGATAGAGTCGAGTACAGGCCGTTCGATGTATATTTTCTGTACACAGGAGGCGCTGTTGCCGCTGTTGTCGCTGGCCGTCCATTGGCGGGTGATGATGGTGATGGTGTCGTGGAGCGTACAGGAAAAACTGGCCAGGACGTCGAAGTAGGAAACTACAATCGAACCCGACCCCGTGCAATTGTCTGTTATATCGGGATAGCCCAGCGAGTCGGGGTCGGGATCGGCGAAACAGGAAATGAGCGTATCCTGGCAGTTCAGGACGGGCTTGAGTTTATCTTCCACCAAAATATTGCCCCAGCAGGAGTTGCCGCTGGCCTGGTCAGTAACCCTCCCGATGAGCGCCTGGCCGATGTTGGCACCCGTCACGAAGGGGCTGGTGGGGATGGGGTTCCCGTTGGGAAGCTGCACCTCTACGGTAATTGGCCCGACGCAGCCCGGCGGGATGCCACTTGACAGCAGGGCTTGGGCCGTTACTTCCGATTCGCAGTCCTCGTCCAGGGAAACTTGCAAATTTTGGCAGGAAAGGGTGCATTGGGCAGCAATGTCGTTTGTAAAAAAAAGAAGGAAAATGAGCAGCAGCAAGCAAAAAGCCGGTGCAAAAGAAAGGCAATCCAGCGCCGCCCTGTAGGGGTGTTTAGTTATTTTCATGGATTATAATTTGTCGAAAATCTTGGGTAAAAATGCTGGTAACAGGTTTGTTGAGTGCCTTGCATTATCAGTGCCAAAAGCGTTCAGGATCATGGTGCTGGCTATCGAAGCAGGCTCCGAGCCCAGGGCATGTTCCTGCAAACCCTACGGAAATCAAAATGCTGAATTTGGGAAATTTAATCTTTCAACGGCCTTGTAAAAAGCCGTTCCGGAGTTGGGAATGGGCCATAAACGGGCGCAAGTTACGGAAGGAGACTGGCTTGAAAGCAAAAATGGCTGATTTGTTTAGTTGAGTACAAAAACGGGGTTGTTTGAAAAACGTTTATTACCACTTGCTTTTTCGTAAATCCTGTTAAACTTGCCCCTTAAAATCATCCTGCCATGACCCTGCAAGCATTCTTCGATCTCCTTTCTGCCCATCCAGCCTGGATACTGGCTTTTTTCATTCTCTTGCCTATGACTGCCTTGTTGCTGGGATGGATTGCCAAGGGAGCGGAATATGAATCCCCATGGAGCTACGCCTATTCTACCTTGATCTACCTGGCCTGTGTGCCGGGCATTTTTGCGGTCACCCTGAGCGTGTATGTGTTCGTTTTTGAGCGCCGCAGTATTTTTCAAACAGACATTTATACCCAAGTCCTACCCATAGTGTCCATGATTGCCACCCTGCTCATCATCCGCCGAACGGTTGACCTTGACAGCATACCTGGTTTTGATAAAATCACCGGCTTGATAGTCGTCATTTTCGCCGTATTTTCCATTTTTTGGGTCTTGGACAAAACGCATATCTGGGTGGTTTCCTACCTGCCTTTCTGGCAAGGGGTTTTGATTTTCATTGGTTTATTGATAGCTATCCGGTATGGTTGGACGAAAATGGTGAAAAGAGGATGAAAGCAGAATCCAATTGGCCCACTGTGGGCTGCCAACAAACGAACTGAAAACAGGCAAACCCATCCCTACCATTTCTTCTCAATAGCGGGGTTTTCCACCCATTTGCTCCAATCCTGGTTGTAGGTATGCAAGGCTTTGGTAGGTTTGCCGTGGGCGTTTTCGAGCGGGAAACCTTGATTGGCCCACTCGAAGATGCTGCCATAGAGGTTGTAAATGTTTGAATAGCCCATCGTTTTCAGGCGTTCCCCTATTTTTTCGCTGCGGTAGCCGACCGAGCAATAGAGTACGATGGGTTTTTCTGTTGAAATCCCTTTGAGGCTGGCTTCCGTGAAATGTTCGAAGCCCACGTTTTTTGCGCCGGGGATGTGGCTGACGGCATACTCGGCCGGCTCGCGGGCATCGAGGATCGTGTATTTTCCCTTCTCCTGCCGCAATGTTTCCACACTGATCAGCGGCACGGTGAACTTCAGCAGGCGGCCAATTTCCTGGTCGAATCCAGGGTTGCCCACGCGGGGGCTGCCAACTGGTGCCTGGGCTCTTGCCCCTGTCAGCGTTGAAAACAAGACAAAAATTGAAACAGCTATTTTTTTGAAATAAACCATACGGTGCCTTTGAATTCCTTTATCCTTTCGCTCCTCGTCACTTTGTGGTGAAATGCAGGCTTTCAGATGGAGGGGCCGGGTTATCAAACCCGGCGGTTCCGGCGCCAAACTGCCGGGTTTGATAACCCGGCCTCTCAAAACTAAAACGGTGCTGAAATGCCCACTGCAGCTTAAAGATGGGATGAGCGGAAAATTGTTTAAGTTATTTGGTCTTCTTGAAATCGAAGGTTCAGGTCGGTAAATTCGCATAAACACTTGCAAATCAGGTGCGGGCAATAGTTCACTAATCGTACATCTTTGATTTTAAACCAACTCAAACAACTTACTGCCGAGCATCTTCGATTTCAAACAACAACATGCCCTTTTTACTTAAAAATATCCCTCCCCTCCAGCCATTTCTCCCGCCGGTAGGAAATCACAAATTCTGCCAATAACAACAGGAGGGCTGCCCCGAGGAAATACTGGAAATAACTTTCATAAGAAGTAAAAGCCCGAACCTCCAGTTCCTTTTTTTCCAACTGGTCAATCCGTTCCTGCAGGGCCGTCGCCACCCCATCGCCCCGGCTGATGGGGAAGTACTCGCCACCGCCTTTCGAGGCCAGTTCGCTCAACATTTGTTCGTTCAGGCGGGAGCGCACGGGCTGGCCGTTCTTGTCCCTTTTGTAATCCTGCCTGCCGCCGATGTTCATCGGGATAAAAGCGCCCTCTTCGGTGCCGACGCCTACGGTGAACTGTATCATGCCGTCTTCCCTGGCCTGGGCGGCAGCTTCGAGCGCCTCACCGTCGTGGTCTTCGCCATCGGTGATGAGGACAAAGGCCTTATGCGATTTGTCGTCGTTCACAAAATTGCGGCGGGCCAGGTTGATGGCATCGGCAATGGCCGTGCCCTGTGTGCCGGCCAGGTCGGGGCTGGCGCTGCGGATGAACAGTTCGGCAGCAGCATAGTCGGTCGTGATGGGCATTTGCAGATAGGCACCGCCTGCAAAAAGGATAAGGCCGATGCGGTCGCCCTTGAGTTTTTCCACCAGGTTTTCGGCGAATTTTTTGGCCCGCTCCATGCGGTTGGGGGCAATGTCCTCTGCGTACATGCTGTTCGAGATGTCGAGGGCAATGAGCACGTCCACGCTTTTGCGCTTCACCTTGTTCCGTTTGCTGCCCCATTGTGGGTTGGCCCAACCGACCACCAAAAAAACAAAGGCCAGCAGCAGCAGGCTGAACTTCACGCCCCGTTTGTATTTGGAGGCGGCAGGCATCAGTTGGGGCACCAGCTTTTCATCCCCAAAGCGCCGGATGGCATTTTTCCGCCAAATGGCATACAGGACGAACAGCAGTACCAGTACAGGCACCAGGCCAAGGCCGTAGAGGTAGTATGGATGCTCGAAACGGAACATTTATTCAAACATTTATTGTGGAAATGATGGGGGCCATCATTTAGATTTAACCCAGTTAGGTAATTGAAATAAAATCTCGTCAAAATCTTTATTGAAATTCTCTGCTTTGATAAGTGTATAATTTTCTGGCATTTGTTTGTCCCATGACTTGATCTCAAGGGCGCAACTATCGAAACGACAATAAATTGGATACCAGTAATAACAGATACAGATGAAAGTGCATACTCAATTTGTTTGTGCGTGCAAAAGTACACACCTCAAACCTTTCTTTCCAACAAATCCCGCAGCGCCGGCACCAATTCGGGAAACTGAAACTTGAAACCCGTTTTTTCAATTTTTTCCGAAGAAACCCTCGTGCTTTCAAACACTACATCAGCCATTTCGCCCATGACCAGGCGGAGGGCGGCTTCGGGGGCGGGCACGATGAGGGCAGGCTTGCCAAGTGCCGCTTTTACTTTGTAAACAAAGTCTTTGTTCCGTGAAGGGTGTGGCCCAACTCCGTTGTAAATACCTTGAAACTGTTCATTTTCAACGGCCTCGATGAACATCCGGCAGAGGTCGTCTATATGCACCCACGACATCCACTGCTGGCCGCTGCCGAAATAGGCACCGTTGAAAAACTTGAACGGCAGCAGGATTTTTTCCAACGCCCCGCCCTGGGTTGAAAGCACGATGCCGATGCGGATGGTGGCCAGGCGAACGCCTGTTTCTTCCACCTGCCGGATGGCATTTTCCCAAAGCGTGACCGACTCGGCCAAAAAGCCCTTGTCGGCGGGTGGGTCGCTTTCCTTCATCAATTGGTCGCCCCGGCTGCCGTAATAGCCCACTGCGGAGGCGGCGATGTAGGCTTTGGGCGGTGTTTTTTGCTGCGCAATATATTTTTTTAGCAGTTGCGTGCTGTCCACCCGGCTGTCAATGATGAGCTGTTTTCGCTCCTTCGTCCAGGGCTTGTCGGCAATGCCCGCCCCGGCGAGGTTGATGATGTAGTCAGCCTTTTCGATAGCCTCCTGGTCGATGGTGCCTTTCCCCAAATCCCATTGATAGGCGGGGAATTCGGCAGTGGGGTCTTTAGAGCGGCTGAGGTGCAGCACGTCGTATTTTTTTTCTTTCAACAATTGGCTGAGGCGAAGGCCGACAAGGCCGGTGCCGCCTGCGATGAGGATGGTTGGCATAAGGTAGAATTTGGAAATTGGAAAATTAGGAAATTGGCCTGAAAGGAAAAGGATAACTGCCTGTGAAACAATGAAGCCATCTAGCCATGAAACAATGAAGCCATGAAACCATATAACCATTCTCCCATTTCTCCTAACTTCGGGCTTTCTTTGCGGGAACAGGCGAAGTGCCTTCCGGTTCAAAAAAACACAATTTCACCATGACTAACGTGCGAGTAAACCTATCCCTGTTTTTCTTTTCCACCTTGTTTATTTTTTCATGCCATCCTGATGCCGGCGTAGCCTGGAAACACAACGACAACACCGTGCGGGTGCGGACGAACGCAGACATACAAACGGTGAACCCTTACCTCACTTCTGCGGCTTGGGCACGCACGGCCAACGAAATGATGTACCAGTACCCGATGGACTTCGACCCGGAAACCCTGGAACTGGTGCCCCAACTGGTCAAGGCCCCGGTCACCACCGAGCCCATCACGGAGGGCGAGTTTGCCGGTGGGGAAAAGTTTAACTTTGAAATACTGGATGAGGCAGTGTGGGACGATGGCCAGCCGGTGACGGGCCACGATTACGAGTTTTCCCTGAAAACGCTCTTCAACCCAAAACTGCCCCTGCAAAACTACGCCACCTATTTCGAGTTCATTAAAGACATACAGATTGACCCGTCCAATCCTAAAAAATTTACGGTGTTTGCCAACCAGCAATTCATGCTGAACTACGGGGCCGTCACCAATGTCACCATGTTGCCCGAGCATCTTTTCGACCCGGATGGCCTGACCAAAGGCATCTCCTTCAAGGAATTGGCCGACCCGGCCACTGCCGCCAAATACGCCGAAGACGAACGCATCGTGAAATTTGCCGCCCTGTTCCAGTCGCCGGAATACGGCAGGGAAAAAGTCTCCGGCTCAGGGCCTTATCAACTGGGCGACTGGGTGGAAGGCCAGCGGATTGTTTTGGTGAAAAAGAAAAACTGGTGGGGCGACAAACTGGCCGGGCAGTACAAAATGCTGCGGGCATTCCCCGACACCATCATCTACCTGCCCATCGAAGACCAGACAGCAGCCATCACGGCCTTGAAAGCGGAAGATTACGACGTCGGCTTCGACCTCGATGTGAAGCAGTTCCTGGAGGTGAGAAACGACTCCTTTTTATCGGACATCTATAACTTCTTCACGCCGCCCCGGTTTGCCTTCTACTACACGGCCATGCAAAACCGCAACCCCAAACTCGCCGACAAAAAGGTGCGGCAGGCCATGGCCAGGCTCATTGATATGGATGCCTTTATCCGCGACGTGATGGACGGCATGGGCGAGCGGGTGGTCGGCCCTATTTTGCCGGACAAGAAATACTACAACAAAAAGCTGCAACTCATCCCGCTCGACCTGGACGGGGCCCGCAGGCTGCTCGCCGAGGCTGGCTGGGCTGACAGCGACGGCAACGGCATCCTCGATAAAATGGTGGACGGCCAGCGCCTGGAACTAAAACTGGAGTTCCTCCTCACGCCCGGCTCCCCGCTGCAGGAAAACTTCTCGGAGATTTTTAAGAACAATGCCAAAAAAGTAGGCATCGAAGTAGAAAAAGTGGCCGTAGAGAGCAACGTGCTGCGCCAGCGCATGCGCAACGGGGACTACGAAATCTCCGCCGGCCTCGGTGCTGGCGTCATCCCCCTGCTCGACGACCTGAAACAACTTTACCACACTGACAGCGCACAGCCCGGCGGCTCGAACTACACCCGATTCAGCAACCCGGAAGCCGATGCCATGATAGATGAAATCCGTATAACCACCGATGAAAAGCGCAGGGACGAGCTTTACCTGAAATTGCAGGAAATTATCTACGACGAGCAGCCCATGATTTTCCTCTTTTCACCGCTCAGCCGCATCGTGGTACACAAGCGCTTTGATACCATCGTCAGCCGCAAATCGCCGGGGGTTTCGTTGCAGCATTTGAAGTTGAAGCAGTGAGATGGGGGACGGTGGACGGCTGACAGCGGACGGTTTTTGGAATTTAATACCTTGGAAATTTATAAAAAAGGTTCTTTGACAAATCTTGTGGTCATCCGTTAAAACGGCTCAAAGTGATAGCCAAATTTTCAACCCACGACTTAAGTCGTGGGTTGAAAATCAAGCGGTTATGTGCTGAACCGTTTTAACGGTTTCCTTACTCCACAGAATTTGTCAAAGAACGATAAAAAATAAAGTCTCACGTCAACCGTCAACCGTCAACCATGTTCCCATACCTAGCCAAACGACTGCTGCTGTTTATTCCTACACTGATTGCCGTCAGCATGATAGCGTTTGGGCTGAGCGGGCTGACGCCCGGCGATGCGGTAACGGCTTACCTGCAAAACAACCCTTTCGAGCGCTCCCTGTCGAAGCCCGGCGATTTGCTCGACGCTGAAAAGGCCTACCGGCTTGCCGCTGAAACCCTGCACGAGGATTTGCCCGCCTTCTACTTTAGCATTTCACCAAAAGCCTATCCCGATACACTGTACAAAGTGGTGATAAAAAACAGGCGGGAGGTATTGGAAAAACTCATTGGGCAGTATGGCAACTGGCCGGAAATCCAGGATTATTATCAAAGTGTCCGTGCGCTGGATTTACAGCTATTGGGGCTACAGGATCCGCTGGACAGGCTGGCTTTGCCATTGAAAATCCCGCTGCGGGAGTTGTATGTTGTTTCACAACCCGCCGCCATCCAATCCAGGTTGGATGAAATGGCGGTTGCCTTAAAAGAGGACAGCCTGCTCAGGTCGGCCCTCGGCGGGGCTGTTCTTGATTTGGAGAAAAAATTTGAATCCGTAAAAAGCAGCGCTACGCCCTGGAAACTGAAGGTGCCCGCCCTCCGCTGGTACGGCCTCAACAACCAGTACCACGCCTGGATCAGCCACTTTGTGGTGGGCAACTTCGGCACCTCCATCGTCAACCGCAGGCCCGTGGCGGACAAAATTTCGCCCGCCCTGTTCTGGACCTTGCTGCTCAATGTTAGCGCCATTATTTTAGCTTTTCTGCTGGCCGTGCCCCAGGGCATTTGGGCGGCTGCAAAAAAAGGGGGGCGGTTCGATAAAATAAGCTCATTGGGGCTGTTCATGCTGTATTCGTTGCCCGCTTTTTGGGTTGGTACGATGCTGCTCATTTTCTTTGCCACCAGGGAATACGGGATGCAGCTTTTCCCGGGGCCGGGCCTGGGCAATATTTCTTCCAGCGCTACATTCTGGCAAAAAATAAGCATTGCTGCACCGCACCTCGTGCTGCCCATTATTTGCATAGCTTACCCTGCATTGGCCTTCATTTCCCGGCAGGCGAGGGGCGGCATGGTGGAGGTGTTGAAAAAAGATTTTATCCGCACGGCGAGGGCGAAAGGGGTGCCGGAGCGGCGGGTGGTCTGGTGGCATGGCTTCCGCAATGCGCTGTTCCCGGTCATCACGCTCATTGCCTCGGTCTTCCCGGCGGCCATCGCCGGCTCGGTGACCATTGAATTCATTTTCAACATTCCCGGGATGGGGCTGCTCACCTACCAGTCCATTTTGCAAAAAGACTGGCCTGTGCTGTTTACTGTGCTGATGCTGGGTTCGCTGCTGACTATTGTGGGCATGTTGGTGGCGGACGTGCTGTACGCTATAGTGGATCCGAGGGTGCGCTTCAAGTGAGGAATGTGCGCCAGGTTTTTTCCCAAACCTGTTTTTTATCCGCAAGACTTCCTGCGCTGCCGATGGGAAAGATTCAATGGGGGAGGATTTTGCCAGGAAGCAGTAAGGAATGTCAAAGCCTGTCAATAAAATATCGCCGTTACTATCTTCCAAACCTGCATGATATTCAAACCCTGACTTTGGAAAACCATCTATGGCAAGCTGTTCCCAACGCTGCCCGAAAGAACCATCGGGTCTGAGGCAGGAGACAGCGCTCCCGGGCTTTTGACCTTCGTTTATTTACCAAACTTGTGACCACGGCCTTCCACAATTGTCCTTATCTTTGCCCGCCTTTTTGAAAAGCCTCCCCAGCGGGGCATAATATTATGATTGTCAAAATTTTATAAAAAAAGCCAAGTTACATCAACCTGCGCCTCGTTTGTCAAAACATGGAGCTTTGGCAAGCGTTATGCCGGGACATTTCCAAAATCATCTTTTCAATGAAAAAACTCCTCTTTTTCCTGCTCTCCATCCCCTTCCTCTGGAGCTGCAGCCCCAAGCAATACAGCCCCATCCTGCTCCCGGAAACGGAATACCGTGACCTCGATACCCTCACCGTCACGGCGCCCAAGCCCGGCGGGCTTGAGGACTCCACCATCGAAACGGAAGTGGCCAACGAACTGCCCGCATACAACCCCAGCCACAAACGGGATAATGACCTCCTCCACACCAAGCTCGACCTTCGTTTTGACTGGGAAAAAGAGCAGGTGATGGGCAAGGCCACGCTCACGCTCAAGCCTTACTTCTACCCGACCGACAAAGTGGTGCTCGACGCCAAAGGTTTTGATTTCCATAAAATAACCCTGGAGGGCAGCAACCAGGAGTTGAAGCACAACTACGACGGCCAGCAGGTCACCATCTATTTGGACAAAACCTACAACCGCAACCAGGAGTATAAGCTGTTTATTGACTATACGGCCACCCCTAGTGCAGGCGGAGGTAGTGCTGCCATCACCTCCGACAAAGGCTTGTTTTTCATCAACCCCCGTGGCGACGAGGGCGACAAGCCCCAGCAAATCTGGAGCCAGGGCGAGACGGAGAACAACTCCCGGTGGTTCCCAACTATTGACAAGCCCAACGAGCGCTGCACCGAAGAAATGATACTCACCGTAGAGGATCGCTTCAAGACACTTTCCAACGGCGTGCTCGTCTCCTCCAAAAAGAACAGCGACGGCACCCGGACGGACTACTGGAAAATGGACATGCCCCATGCCCCTTACCTTTTCATGGTTGCCATCGGCGAGTATGCCGTGGTACATGACAAATGGCGGGGCAAGGACGTGGACTATTACGTGGAGCCAAAATTTGAAAAATACGCCCGCAATATTTTCCCGAACACGCCTGAACTGTTGTCGTTTTACTCCGACATCCTGGGCGTGGATTATCCCTGGCAAAAGTTCTCGCAGGTGGTCGTCCGTGACTACGTTTCCGGGGCCATGGAAAACACGACAGCAGTTATTTTCGGAGAGTTCATGCAGGGTACTGACCGGGAGTTGATCGATAATTTGCAAAACGACAAAATCGTGGCGCACGAAATGTTCCACCACTGGTTCGGCGACTACGTGACCTGCGAAAGCTGGGCAAACCTCACGCTGAACGAAGGCTTTGCCAACTACAGCGAATACCTCTGGCTGGAACACAAATACGGCCGTGACGAGGCCGACTTCCACCGCCTGCAGGAGATGCAGGGCTACCTCCAGGCCGCCCAGGGCGGTATCCATCCGCTCATCAATTTTGGCTACGACAACCGGGAGGATATGTTCGATGCCCACAGCTATAACAAGGGCGGCCTCGTGCTGCACATGCTCCGAAACTACGTGGGCGACGAGGCATTCTTTGCCGGCCTGAAAAAATACCTGACCGACAACGCCCTCTCGGATGTGGAAGGCCACGAACTTCGCCTGGCCTTCGAGGACGTGACGGGCGAAGACCTGAACTGGTTTTTCAACCAATGGTTTTACAGCGAAGGCCAGCCGGATCTGAAAGTGGACTACGACTACGATCCCGATGCCAAAACGGTTATCGTGACGGTGGAGCAAAGGCAGGACGCCAAGAAAATGCCCGCCATTTTCCAGTTGCCCGTGGCCATTGATGTGTATGAAAATGGCGAAATGACCCGCCACAACGTGACCATCAACGAGCGCAAAGAGACCTTTACTTTTCCTTCGCCAACAGACCCAGACCTCATCGTCTTTGATGGCGACGGCGTGCTGCTCGCTACGGTACAGGACGAGAAGAGCCTCGACGAATACCTTTACCAATATGAACACGCCACCAATTTTCTGCACCGGGTGAAGGCTTTGGGCGAAATAGCCGACAGCCAGGATCCCCGTGCCGAGGAGGTGATGAAAAATGCATTGAACGACAAATTCTGGCTGCTCAGGCTGATAGCAGTGGAAGGGGCGAAAACCGGCGAAGCGGGCATCATGGGCAAGCTTGCCACCATAGCCGAAAAAGACCCCCATTCCAGCGTACGGGAGACAGCCCTGGCCAAACTCGGCGAGACCGGTGACAAGCAATACGCTCCGGTGGCCACCAAAGCCATCGAAAGCGACCCGGCTATCAAGGTCGTTTCGGCTGGCCTCAACGCCCTGCTCCAACTGGACGAAGCTGCTGCCATGGCCGCCGCTAAAAAGCTGGAAAGCGAGGACGACCAGGGTATCGTGATGGCACTGGCCACTTTGTATGCCGACAAGGGCGATCCTTCCAAATTGCCCTATTTTGAAAAGAATTTTGACAAAGTGGGCGGGTTCAGCCAGTACAGTTTCATTGAAGCCTATGCAACGCTGGCGGCGCAGGGCGATGCCAATGCCATGCTCGCCGCCGCCGGCAAAATGAAGAAAGTAGCCATGAGCGAGGCCAACTTCTTCTGGATGCGCTACATGGCAACTAAAAGTATCAACGACCTGCACGCTGCCCTTTCAGAAAAAACCAGCACCGAAGCAGACGAAACAAAGAAAGAGAGCCTCATGGCTAAGGACGCCCAACTCGTCTCCATCCTCCAGGAAATAAAAGCCTGGGAAACGGACGACCGCATCAAGAATATGTACAAGAATTTCCCCGATCCGCCAGCCAGGCCCTGATGCCGGTTCAAAATAGATTCAATGGGGTAGGGTGGGTTTGAAATAATAGTTTTTTCAAAAATTCCTTTCAAACCCACCCCGCTTAGTAACGATGAAAAAATAACTTCACCATTTTGATTTTGAAAACCCCAGCAATGGAGGGGTTTTTTAAAAATAATCCCGATTTCACATCGGGATTATTTTTCCTTCGATCCTGAACATGGCCTTCAGGTTTTTGCAACGGCTCCTGCGTTTTATAATTCCAGTTTTTAGGCAAACCCGATTTCAACCCATTGAACATCAGTTTCAATAAAACGCAAAAACACATCAATACTTAAACGCCGTTAAAAGGTATCCTGCTCCGTTTCGAGCCTTTCCCTAAAATTGGCGGCGATATGTGGCACAAATTCTGTTTTATACCGCCCGGACTTCCCTCCGCCATTCTGCAGCTTCCAACTTCAACACAAGACCGGACACTATTTTCCCTCCCCACAACAGATGTTACACCATCCTTTCGCGGTGATTCAACTACCACGATTGGGTTGCTAGTTTTACAATAACCACCTGTACGCAGTGCAGGAAAGAACACCCACAACTATGCAGACTATGATAAAACCCGCCCACTTGGGTCGCCTCACGGGGTTCCTTATGCTCGCCGCCTTGCTTTTCACTGGCTGCTACAAGGATAAATTTACCGACATTGAAGTGCCCTACCGGGGTACATTGGCACTGCCGGTCGGCACGGTCAGTTTCTCGCTGTCCGACCTGCTGGCCGAGGATAGTTTGTTCACGGCCGATGCCCAGGGTGGGGTTGGTATTGTGTACCGGCAAGACAATTTCTTCAGCCTTTCCGCCAGCGACCTGTTGCACGATTTGACGGAAGGCTTGCAGGAAAATTTTATTAAGGACATAACGGTTGGTTTTTTGTCCATGAACGATATGGCCGAAACCTTATCCTTACCGTTCAGCCAATATGTGGACAAATTCAACGACCCTGCACTGAGAGCCTTCCTCCAGCAAAAGGACGGATCCATGCAGCCCATCCCGGCTTTCCAGGAAAATATCCAGGACGAAATCGAGTTGCCGCCCCTGGCTGATTTCACTTATGCGGAATTAGAAAGCGGCCTGCTCCGGCTCACCATCCAAAATTCTCTGTTTGTTGATCTGCAGGATTTCAGCGCAGAATTGGTTGACAATGCTTCCGGCCAAACGGTCGGCGTTTTTGAGTATGCGTATATTGCCAAAGGCACTGCCGAAACACAGGAGCTTGACCTACAGGGGAAAACCATCAGCAACGACCTCAAGGTGCGGGTCAGCGACCTGAATTCCCCTGGGTCGGGCGGCACTCCGGTGCTGATCGACCTCGATGCACCGCTGGCGTACGGGCTTGAACTGAAAAACGTGGTCGTCCGTTCGGGCCAGGTGGCCATTCAGCCGGGCCTGCTGGCGGCGGATGCGCTGGCATTTGATTTCCCCCTGCAAAACGACGAGCGCCTGGCCGGGCTGTACATGAACGGCGCCAAAGTCAATTATACCCTCGACTCGGACATCGGCGTGCCCGTCAAATTGAAAGCGGTGTTTCCCCATATTTTTAAAAATGGCCAACCCGTTGTCCAGGAAATAAATGTACAGCCGAATGGCCAATCCAGCGGCTCACTCGATTTCTCCAACACTACCTGGAAACTGGATCAACAGGCCACCCAGCCCTTCAACCGCTTTGAGGTGGCTGTCGAACTGTCCGTGCCGGGCACTGCTGCCAACCAGGTAGTATTTTCTTCGGACGACAAAGTAACATTCCGTTTTTCCCTGAACGACGTTCAAGTAGCCGAAGCGACCGGGTATTTTGGTTTCCGGGAGGAACAGTTGGAAGAAAATGAAATTGACCTGGGCTTCGACCTGAGCAAATTCGGTTCGGAAAGTTCGCCCCTGTACTTTTCAGATCCCAAAATGAAAATAATCGTGGACAATTCCTTTGGCATCCCGCTGCGGGCAGATTTCAACGTAAAAGCTACCGGCAGCAATGGGGGCTCGGCCCTGCTCAACCCGCTGCCCGTCAACATCAAGCAGCCCTCGCTGGCGGAAATGGGGCAGGTGGCCACGACGGGTTTTGTACTGAATAAATTCAACTCCAACATCGTTGACCTGCTGTCTATCTATCCAACCTCGCTATTGTTCAACGGCACAGCCACCATCAACCCTGACAATGATCCACAGGCGCTCAATTTCATCACCGCCGAAAGTGCCCTGACGGCCTCCCTGGAATTTGACCTGCCGTTCAGGTTCCAGGTGCAGGATCTCGTGTACAGGGATACCGGCGAGGCGCTCAACCTCGACCTGGAGGCAGGCCTTACCTTGGAGGATATTCAAAAAGCCGACCTCAAAATCCACTACGAAAACGGCCTCCCACTGGCCACAACGGCCCGCATTCTCGCCCTTGATGCCAACGGTGGTGAAACGGTGGTCGTGGAAAATGCTACCATTGAACCCGCCATGCTGGGCGCCAACGGAAAAGTAAGCCCCGACGGAATCGCAGCCGGCGAGTTGTTGCTTTCCCTTTCACGGGAACAAGTCGGGCAATTGGATCGGGCCGTGAAGAATATTTACGAGATCCGTTTCCAAACAGGAGGCAACGGCCAGGCTCCCATCAATTTGTACACCGACTACAACATTGACTTGAAAGTTGGCCTATCCCTCACTTTTGACAAGTAAAATGACCCAATGCTTTTAGTAACGATGAAAAAATAACTTCGCTATTTTGATTTTGAAACCCCAGTATTGGAAGGTTTTTTTAAAAATAATCCCGATGTAAAATCGGGATTATTTTTCCTTCGATCCTTAATGATTCAATCCCCCATCCACACCTACTATGAAAAAATTATCAATGCTCATCTGGATTGCCTTTTCCGTAGTGCCCCTTTGGGCACAACAGGAAATGGGACTGGTTTTTCTGCCACACCTGGTGCAGTCGGCCACGCAGGCCAACCCAGCCATTTTTACCGATGCCCGGATCAACTACGCCCTGCCCAACGCCTATG
This sequence comes from Lewinellaceae bacterium, assembly GCA_020636005.1. Classification (GTDB taxonomy): domain Bacteria; phylum Bacteroidota; class Bacteroidia; order Chitinophagales; family Saprospiraceae; genus UBA6168. Next base: position 1,100,167 of record JACJYR010000001.1, on the reverse strand, counting down.
CGGGATACCAGAATTCAAGTTTTAACCTGGGCAGCCTCCTGGTGGAAAAAGACGGGCAGAAGCAACTGGATCTGGAAGCAGCATTGGGGAAAATGCGCCCATCGGGCAACACTGCCAGGCTGTCGGTGGCTGCGAATACCTTTGCGCTGTCTTTCCGGTTTTTGAAAAAATTCCAGGCTTCCTTTTTCTCCAATACCCACCTCGACGCCCAGTTTGTGTACCCAAAAGGGTTACCTGAACTGTTGTGGCGGGGCAACGGTGCGTTTATCGGGCAGGAGGCAGAAGTAGGCCCGAAAATAAATGTGCTGGGCTACACCGAATATGGCGTCGGCCTGGCAGCAAAGATGTTCGATAACGTTTCGGTGGGCCTCAATTTTAAATACATCAATGGCTTCCTGGCCGTGCAGACAGTAAAGTCCCAGGCTTCCGTCCTGACCGACGAGGAATATTACCAACTCAGCCTGAAGTCTGACATGATCCTCTACACCGCCGGGCTGACGGATGTTTTTGATGAAAACGAGGACGACATCCTCCGCTACCAATACAAGAGTTTTATATTCCGGACCAACAATATCGGCTTCGCCGTGGATCTTGGCATCCATGCCTACCTGACGGACAAACTGGAAGTTCAGGCTGCTGCACAGGATCTCGGCAATATCAACTGGAAGGAACACGTGCTGGAACAGCACAGCGAGGGGGAGTACCAATATGCCGGACAAGCCATCCGGCCATTGGGCGACGAGGGGAAAGATTTTGACCTGGGAGTGCTGCGGGACTCCCTGAGCGAATTGTTCGAACCTGTTTCCAAACGGAAAGCTTTTGTGACCAACCTGCCCAATCGTTACTATGTGGCCACAAAATACAGCCTGTCTCCAAAACTATCCGTTGGGGCTTCGCTCCACAGCGAATTTTATCAATACAAAACCAACTGGGCATTGGCCGCCCACCTGCAAAAGCAGGTGAAGGGGTTCCTGTATGCCGGCCTGATAGCAGGTTACCACAGCCAGACTGCCGCTTTTATCGGGGCCAATGCAACGCTGCAACTCGGCCCGCTTCAGCTCTTTGCAATTTCGGACAACCTCATTACCCTGATCGATCCCTACAAGGGGAGGGGCACCAACCTGAGGGCAGGCCTGAACCTGGTTTTAGGAAAGAAAAAGGAAGTGAAACCGGCAGTTGTGTTACCAGAAGTGCCGCTGGGCGAAGAGGAACTGAAAGAAGTGCAGAAGAATTTTTAGGGCCGTATCTGTCCAATCTTCTGCATTTCTGCAGGAAGTTGATAAAGTTCCTGAGGGTTGACAAGGATTAATATCAACCCTTATCAACCTTTACGATCTGGAATTGCCAGCTTTTGGACGGCTGTTCGTTATTATCATAAAACACGAAAGGCCCGGCAAGCCATTTAGTTTTTTATAAAACCAACAGGGCTTACCGGGCCTTTTGCATGAAGGGAAAGGCGTTTACATTCTCACCACTTTACTGATATATCGCTGCTTTCCTGTTGTATCGGAGAGCATGATCCAGTAAACCCCTTGCGGTATGTCGTCCATTGCCATCGTCGTTGTATGGTGGCTGAAATCAAGTAACGAGGTACGCACGAGTATGCCGTCCGCCCTGAAGAGGCGGGCAGTCAGTTGGCCATTGAAATCACATTCGATGGTCAGGGCATCGAGTACGGGATTGGGGAAGAGCCGGATGCTGCTTTGTGAAATATCGGCGATCCCGCTCAAATCGTCCACGATGCCGTTGCAGTCGTTGTCAAGGTTGTCCATGATCTCCATGGCGTTGGGGTTGATATCGGGGTTTGTATCGTCGCAATCCAAATCGTTGAAGACGTACCCGGCCGGCGGATCGCTCTCGCAGGTGCCAAGCGCGGAGTCGGGATTGCCGAAAGAATCATCGTCCAGATCCTCGAAGTACATAAAAATGAGAAGACCGTCGTCCACCATGCCATTGCAGTTGTTGTCCACGCCGTCGCAGACCTCAGCCATGCCAGGGTTGAGGTCAGGGTTTCCATCATCGCAGTCCAAGCCATTTGTCACATAGCCTGCTGGTGCTGTAAGGAGGCAGGTATCGACAAGGGCGGCAGCGTTTCCGTACCCATCTTCGTCCGAGTCCAGGTAAAAGGTATTGATGGTAAGGCCGTCGTCCGCCATGCCATTGCAGTCGTTGTCGATGCCATCGCAGATTTCAGCGGCATCCGGGTTGAGCGACATATTGTTGTCATCGCAGTCGAGGGCATTGGCCACGTATCCTGCGGGCGCTGTAAGGAGGCAGGTATCAAGTGTTGCAACCGCATCGCCATAGCCATCGCCGTCCAAATCGAGGTAATAGGTTGTAAAAGCGAGTCCATCGTCCACCATGCCGTTGCAGTTGTTGTCAATGCCGTCGCAGACTTCTGCTGCATCCGGGTTGATGGCGGCATTGTTGTCGTCACAGTCCTGGTAATTGTAGAAGCCGTCATTGTCAGTGTCGTTGAAAAAGAAGGCTTCAGCATAATCAAAAGCCTCTGGGCCAATAATGGAGCCGATCCTCCTACCAGGAATATCATCAGCCGGAGGGTGGATGCCGCCCCAGATGCGGGAAAGGCTGCACTGATCGGAGGCATCGCGGTATTTGGCCCATTGCAGGGTAACATCCTGGCTGGGACCTTCTTCAAATACTAAAAACTCATTTTTCGGTGCCTCAAACTCGCCCATGCCACCGGGGAAATACTCATCGCCCGTCAACAGGGTCAATACTTCTGCAGCTGCTCTGGAGTAAGTGGAGTGGCCAGAAATATACCCGGCAAAAGGTGGTGAAACGAAGCTAGGCCGTTGGTATGGCCACCAATTTTCAGCCAAAATCCAATCAACACCTGCATCGTCAATAGCAGGATTGGCAATATAACTTGGGCCTTTCCAGGCTTTTATTTTTACCTTATTGATGTTTTGGCCGTTTACGCCTTCCAGGGGATCGCCAGCTTCCACCAATTCGATAAAGCCAGGAATAAGTTTCATTCCGCCTGGGTGGTAATGAGGAAGCGTGTCGGAAGTGCTTTGTCCCAAATCTGCCATAGCCCTGATGGCCGAAACTGGGCGCAGATAGTCGTAATAGCCTTTGAGGCCCCAAATTGAAATAGCCACGTCGTGCATTGCGCCGCCCAAGGCAAAATATGCCTTGACGTCCCATTCCAAATCATCAATGATCGGCCCTTGTCCACGATATCTTCGCTCAAATAGCGGGTGGTCGTGTACATAGTTCAAGATGGTAAACCAATGGCCAGGAGGAGTTTCGGAAGCTGGCCCATCGGCCCAGAATTCTGCCAAAACTCTTGCATAGTCCCCTCTCGGTACCAACTGTGGTTCATAAGGCTGGCCAGTTTTGGGGTTGATGTCGTAGCCTGGGCTGTTGTCGCCCCCTTCTTCCAGGTTGTAGAAATCATAATATTCCGGGAATGAATCAGGATAGTGCTGAATGTTTCCAATACCCGCAGGGGATACGTCCCACATTACTGAATCGTCTTCGGAAAGATGAGAAGACCACACAGAAACTAATTCAAAACTCCACTTATAATCATCTGAAGTACCCCCACCTGTATTCACATCCAAAAGTGGTGGAGGCCCTGGGTCGTGGTAAAGCAACCAATCATAGCCGTCTCTTTGTTTTATGGTTAAATCATCGCTATTGAGGGAAAATGGTGTAACATTTCCCCACTCCGGGCTTAAAAAATTTGGGGCTACCAGTAAAACATTGCCGGCCTGATCGACAAAGCTATCCAGCGCCAATTGTTGCCAACGGTTGTAATCTATAATGTCAGGGTTGCCAGGCTGCGGCACATTCAGCGGTGGATTTACAGGCTGGTAATACAAATTGCCATATCCGCCAAGTTCGTTGGCACCATCCTGCAGCCCAAAGCTGATGTAGTATTGGGCGATGTAGTTGCCCAATGCCGCCGCCGACCCTGTCGAATAATCGGTGGTGGTGATCGCCGGATTGTATTCAAGTGACAGCATCAAATTGTCCAAAGCGTTCTGGATAGTGGCCACGTTCAAAGGTGGCGCATTTTGAAAACGGTGTTTCATAATCCGGTAGGCGGCATAGCTGATAGCCTCTTCGCGGGCAGCTTTCACATCAGCAGGTGCAGGCATTCCATTAAATGGACAAGTAAAACCACTGACCGTCCGGCCCAAAAGGAAGGGCTTGGCAATGGTGTCGTAGGCGGCCCAGGCATCGTACATGGCCGCAGAAATGTGGAACAGGTTGCGGGCATGTACGGTGGGGCGGGCGTAATCCCTCCTGATGGAAAATAGCAGTTGCTCGTTCCACTGCCGGGCAACGGACTCTTGGGCATGCGTCATGTCCAGGAGGAAAATTGTAAAAAGGAAAAGGGATGTAAAGAATTTTCTTGCCATGAGAAAAATATTGAGATGTTAAGAATTCGGATGGGGAAAGCCTTTATGGAATCTTAAAGAAAGCAGCAAATACACTGCCTTAAAGCAGATATAGAATTAAGAATTTTACAAATTTAGGAAAAGACACCTATAAGTTGGGGAAAAGGGCAGTGTTCACTTTTTATTAATAGTGGCGAGTACAATATTGGCAATTACCCAAAAAACAAACTATACTCTTTTTATTGACAAAAATCATTCCCCGGAACTCGAACGATGTGGACATTGCCTCTCCATTTCATTGGAAATATTATCCTCATTTCAATAAAACAATCATGAACCAACCCGATAAAAAGAAAGAAGGCCTGCGCAAAGCCGCCTTGCATTACCACGAATTTCCCCGCAGGGGCAAGATAGAAGTCGTGCCTACCAAGCCCACCGTCACCCAGGAAGACCTCTCCCTGGCCTACACCCCCGGTGTGGCCGAGCCTTGCCTCGAAATAGCCCGTGATCCCTCCCTGGCCCGGCGCTACACAGCAAAGGGCAACCTCGTCGCCGTGCTCAGCAACGGCACGGCCGTGCTCGGCCTTGGCAACATTGGTGCATTGGCCGGGAAGCCCGTGATGGAGGGCAAGGGCGTCCTCTTCAAAAGGTTCGCCGACATTGATGTGTTCGACATTGAGGTGGACTCCGAAGACCCTGAAGAAGTCATCCGCACGGCGAGGAGCATTGCCCCTACCTTCGGCGGCATCAACCTGGAAGACATCAAAGCGCCGGAATGTTTTTACATAGAAGAAACACTAAAACGGGAACTTGACATCCCCGTTTTCCACGACGACCAGCACGGCACGGCCATCATCTCCGGTGCTGCCCTGCTGAATGCGCTGGAACTGACGGGCAGGGATATTTCAAAAACAAAAATCGTGGTGAGCGGTGCGGGTGCGGCAGGCATTGCCTGCGCTAATTTTTACATCTCACTCGGCGCCAAGCTGGAAAACATCCTGATGACCGACAGCAAGGGCGTACTCTGGGAAGGCCGGGGCGACGACGACACCAATAAGTATAAAAAGAAATTTTTCAGGAAAACAACGGCCCATGATTTGGCAGATGCCGTGCGGGGGGCAGATGTGTTTTGCGGTGCTTCGATGGCCAACGTGCTCAAACCTGAAATGATACGGTTCATGGCCGACAACCCCATCATCTTCGCCATGGCCAACCCCGACCCTGAAATCCCTTACACCGATGCCAAGGCAGCCCGCCCGGACGCCATCGTAGCTACTGGCCGCAGCGACTACCCCAACCAGGTGAACAACGTGCTCGGCTTCCCCTTCATCTTTCGGGGGGCGCTCGACGTGGAGGCCACCCACATTAATGAAGAAATGAAAAGAGCCGCCGCATACGCCCTGGCCAACCTGGCAAAAGAGGAAGTACCCGACGCTGTGAAACGTGCCTACGACGACATGACCATTTCTTTTGGGCCGGAATACATCATCCCCAAGCCTTTCGACCCAAGGGTGCTTTTCTGGGCGGCTTCGGCGGTGGCAGAAGCTGCGATGAAGAGTGGCGTGGCCCGCAAGCCCGTCGATCTGGAAGCCTATAAAGAAACCCTGCGGGAAAAAGTGGACTGGTCAAGGGAGTTTATGCGCAACATCTACATTTCTGCTAAAAAAGAACCCAAGCGCATTGTGTTTCCCGAAGGCGACGACCCGAAGATCATCTGGGCCGCCAGCGAAATCGTGCAGGAAGGATATGCCAAACCCATTCTCCTGGCCAGGAGCAAGGTTGATTTGCTGAACAAATTTGAAGAACTCCATCACGATTCGGAAGGCATCGAAATCATCGAGCCGAAAATTTGGCCATACCGGGAGGAGTACACCGACGAATACTTCCGCCTGCGCCAGCGAAAGGGCAAGACCCGCAATGCGGCTTCGCTTAGCCTGAAAAACTATTTCTACTTCGGCACTATGATGGTGCACATGGGCCATGCCGACGGCATGGTGGCCGGCGTCACTGTCAATTACCCCGAAGTACTGCGCCCCGCCTTAAAAATTATCGGCCCGAAAAAGGGCGGTAAACTTGTGGCCGGCATGTACATGCTCCGGCACGAGCGCAAGAGCTACTTCTTCGCTGACGCCGCCGTGAATATCAACCCGACCGCCGAGGAAATGGCGGAAATTACGCTGATGGCTGCCGAGGAAATGGAACGCATGCACATGGAACCAAGGGTGGCGATGCTGTCTTTCTCCAACTTCGGCTCCGTACGCTCCCCGGAAACAGATAAAATCACAAAGGCCGTAGAACTGGTGCGCCAGCGCCGCAGCAACATCCCTGTGGACGGCCCCGTGCAGCCAGACATGGCACTCGACCAGGAGCTGCTCGCACAGCTATACCCCTTTGCCGACATCCGCCGTCGCCCCAACCTGCTCATCTTCCCCAACCTGGACGCCGGGAATATCAGCCTGCGCCTGGTGCGGCACCTAAGCCACGCCAATTCCATCGGGCCGATCATTATCGGACTGGCAAAGCCTGTTCACCTGTTGCCCAGGGGCACGGATGTTTACAATATCGTGAACCTGGCAGCCATTGCATGTGTGGACGCACAAAAGGTGGGAGACATGGTGGGCGTGTGAGGCTTTGTGGCTCACTGCCAAGATCGGTTGGCTTCCTTCATGTCCTGGTTCAGGCGGCGGAAATCTATCTTGCCGCCGTTGGCCTTCAGGTGTTCGACACAGACGACCGCACGTTTGATGCGGGTTTCCGACGTTTTTGGAGTGCCGACAATATAGAGCAGGTTCCTTTGCTTGCCGGGCGTCAGGGCATGGAAGAGCCGATTCCCTTCCTCGTCCTGTGTCAGGAGTTCGGCCAACTCTTCGGGCATTGGCAGGCCGTACTCGCTTTCGTCTTTGCGGATAGATGCGGTCACCGTCGAGCCTGGCTTGAGTTTTAGTTTTTCCCGGAGTTTTTTATTGATGTTGATGAAATAGGAACCATCGCCCCTGGGCATAAGGGCGCATTGGAATTCCTCGCTGCCGTTGAGGGTGCAAACGACCCTTTTTTCCTTTTCTTCCAAAAAAGGAGCGGCAGCCGCATCGGGCACCATGATGTGGAAACCCCACAGCGGGGAGTCGAACTTTTGAAGGGTGGTGGTAAATTCCATTGGATTGTCTTTTTGGAAGTTGAATGCAGGGGTCATTTTTATTCCTTAAATCAGCCGGCAGCCAGCGGGCCGGCTTCGCTACTCCTTTTGTACGTTTGAAACTTCGTCTCCAATAAGATGCAAAATAAATAAATGCGCCCAAACCCAACCTAAAATCTTACTTCATCCACATGGCGCCCAATGCCAATCGCAGGATTCGCCCCTTTAGTAACGATGAAAAAATAACTTCACCATTTTGATTTTGAAAACCCCAGCAATGGAAGGTTTTTTTAAAAATAATCCCGATTTCACATCGGGATTATTTTTCCTTCGATCCTTAGCATCAGTAGAGAAGCTCACTGGTGGGGCAATTTTAATTTTCTGCTAATTTTGCCGCCAAACCTCACCTGCATGAGAAAAGCAATCGAACGCTACCCCTTTTTTTTTATCGGACTGATAGCGGCCGTCAGTATTGCCCTGCATTGGGACAAGTTTCCCCTGGATCTGGCCGGCGTACACAGCTGGCGGCAGGCCCAGACGCAACAAAACATCCAGAATTTTTACCGGGAGGACTTCAATATCCTCAACCCAAGGGTCAACTCTTCCACCCACCAGGAAGAGACCCCGACCTACCGGTACGAATTCCCCATCATGCAGTGGGGCATCGCATTGGTCTATAAAGTAACGGGCGAATCTTTCATGGTGACCCGGATAATGGTGTTCCTGATCGGGCTGTGTTCGGTTGCCTGTATGTTTTTTCTGTTGAAATACCTGCTCGGCGACGTGCAGGCTGCATTGGCCGGGGCGTGGGCATTCAACTTCTCGCCCGTCTTTTTCTACTTTACCACGTGCCCCATTCCCGACAACCTGGCGCTCTGCGGAGCGATTGGCTCGCTGGCGTTTTTCTTCCGTTTCACCAAGACCCAATCCTGGCGTGACGCCCTGCTGTCTGCTTTCATGCTGAGTCTCGGAACGGCGGCCAAGCTGCCCTACATCCTGTTTGCCGCACCACCAGCATTTTATATTTTATCTGCTTTTTTTAAAAAAGGGATCAGCAACAGCGGCAAAGAAACTCTGTTAGCGCTTATCTATTTCGTATGGATGCTGCCCACCTTTGCCTGGTACGCCTGGGTAATCCCTACCTGGAACAACGGCATAGTGCAGGGGGTGTTTGAGAGCAAGATGACCACGCAAGAAATTCTGAACACCCTGGACTATCACCTCAAGACGATGTTCCCGGAACGGCTGACGAATTGGGGAGCGGTGCCCTTGCTGCTGGCAGGCTGTTTTTATGCCATCAAGAAAAAAGCCTGGCAGCAGGAGCGCTTTTGGATGCTCGCCAGTATGGGGTTGCTGATCTTTGCCTATTGGGGTTTTGAGTTCAACATGATCGGCATCGTCCATGATTATTACATGATGCCTTTTCTTTTGCCGCTATTCATCCTTATCGCTTATGGGGTAAAGCAGTTGTTGGCCGAGCGGCACAAAGTGAAATGGTTTTTCCTGGCCTTCCTGCTCACACTGCCCTCCTTTGCCTTCAATTACACCAAGCGGGACTGGACGCCCAAGAAGGCATATTACAACCAGGATCTGTTCCGCTACAAAGAGGATTTGAAAAATGCGGCCCCGCCGGGTTCCAAGTGCATCATTATCCAGGATCCTCTTTGGTATGTTTTCTCTTATATAATCGATAAAAGAGGGTTTGTTTTCACCAATGAATACCTGCCGGGTCATTGGGTAGAGGATCTAAGGAAAAACTACGGCGTCACTTACATGTACTCCAGCAGCCGCAAAGTGGACGAAGATCCGGAAGTGGCCGCCAATTTCGAAGAACTGGTGATGGAAAGGGGGGAAATAAAGGTTTTCAAACTCAAAACAGATTGAACCCTTCTCTTCTTGAGCGTTTTATTGCCCGCAACCTTCCAGCCAAATGAAATTTTCCCCTTGGAAAACCAACAATTTTTTAATTTCGCACCCGAAACATTATTCTGCACAAATTTCCAGCCTGTTAACCCATTGGCGAAAGATTAGATCTCATTCACGGATTGGCGATTCTTCTGCAATCCCGAGCACGCTTCCAAAAGCCAAAGTGTTTTTCATCCATCTTACTAAATGTGTAAAAGCCTGCCCCTGCGGCCAATGATGTTTGAGTCATTGGTTAAGGGTATCGTTTGTTCCGGTAACCGTATTACCTGACGTTTAAGCAAATTCAAAACTAGGTAGTGGAATTGATTAACTGATAGTGTGGCTCGGCCAAGATGACACCTCAAAATGGCCTTGACTTGACTGATAATTGGCACTCAGCGAGCGGCCATTTCGAGATGTCACCTTAGCCTCCAACAGTTAAAAAATACCACTACCCAAAACTATATTGATAACCATTTCAAATTAAGACAGCCCTGCCTTCGTGCAGGTCATTTGCCGCTAACCAAATTTCTACCATCTTCCTAAACGAAACCTATGTATCTACTTAGACTCACGATGACCCTGTTTTGCGCTGTTGTTTTTTGCCAAACAGCCCTTCATTCCCAATGCAACACTACCCCCTGCCCAGGCCCGCCCATGGCCACCAACGACGCCACGCAGGCCTGTGTGCTGTCCAGCCCGTCTGCCCTGGACTGCTACTTCGGCTCCACCAACAATCTCCCGGTCATCCAGCAGCCGCCCACCTGGTGTACCACCGTGGAGAACAACCAATGGTTTGCTTTTATCGCCGATGCGCCCACGGCCAGCTTTGAAGTGGCCTGCGGGCCCTGTACATCGGGCTCCAGCCTGCAGGCTGCCGTACTGGCAACGACCGATTGTTCCAATTTCTCGTTTGTCTCGCCCTGTGTCGGAAGCATCAATCCCGGTACTTCTGAAATCGTTACGGCGACTGGCCTGACGCCGGGTACCGTTTACTACCTGATGATAGACGGCAGCGCCGGGGCGACCTGCGACTATTCAATTAACGGCAGTTCCGGTGTCAGCAACGGCCCCACCTCTGCCTGTATCCCTTCGCAGGCTTCTGGTTTTTATACCTCCACCACCAACTCTTCCTGGGAAATCGTGCCGCCCTCGGCAGGTACCATCCTCGGAAGCCCCATTGGCACACAGGTGAATGTGAACTGGACCCAGGCCGGCCAGGCGGAAATCTGCGCCACAAGCCTGGTGTGCCCCAATGCCCCTACGGAATGTATTACCGTCGAGATAGGGCTCGAAGCCATGTCCTCCCAGCACGTGAATTTGTGCGAGGGGAAATCCGTCTCCTGTGCCGGGGTTGTCTTTACGGCCCCGGGGGTTTACCCGGTGCCATTTACCACCTCCCAGGGCTGCGACAGCGTGGTCACCTGCTTCGTGGATTTGATACCCACCATCCAAATGCCGGTGTTCAATGTCGAGCTTTGCGGGCCAACGCAATACCTGGTCTGCAATTCCTTGTACGACGAAACCACCCTGATTTCCGAAACCTGCACCAACTGGCAGGGATGCGACAGCATCGTCAACGTGAACCTTACCATCCTGGAACCGGAAATTACCATCGAAGAACCCGATACCCTGGGCTGCGGTGCGAACGCAGAAGTGATCCTCGTATCCATCGGCAATTTCTTTTTTCAGGGTACCACCTCCTGGCAGTGGACAGGCCCCGGCATGGTTGGGCCTACCAACCAACTGCTCGTCAAGGTCAACCAGCCAGGCACCTACTGCGTCACGCTGACCCATACAACGAACAGCGGCTTCTTCTGTACGGCCCAGGCTTGTGTGGATGTGCTGCAAAATGCCGCAACGCCTGCCCCGCCGCTGCTGAGCGGCCCGCAAACTGTTTGCCAGGGCAACATGGCCAACTATACCCTCACTCCCCAAGGCAACACCCCTGCTACCAGCTATACCTGGACAACGCCCAATGGCGAACCCTTCACCAACCTGGGCCCCAATACCATCTCCGTGAACTGGACCGGATCTACCGGTGGCAACCTATGCGTAGTGGCCAACAATGGCTGCGGGGCTTCTGCCCCTGCCTGCATCCCCGTCACGGTATCGGCAGGGCCGGGCCAGCCCATGCTGAGCGGCCCCGCCGCTATCTGCCAGAACGGCCCCGCCCAAACTTATGCAGTGACCCCTGCGCAACCAGGGGTAACCTATACTTGGACAGCACCGCCGGGAGCAACTATTACAGGCACGGGCAGTTCCGTCTCCATCAATTTTACAGGGATGACCGGCAGTACGGGCAACGTCTGCGTCACCGCCCAAAACAGTTGCGGCAACGACCAGGCCTGCGTACAGGTGACCCTGACGCCGGCGCCCAATATGCCCATCATCAGCGGCGACAGCAGCGTTTGCAGCAACCAGGGAGCCGTGGCCTATACCATCACCAACCCGCAAACGGGCGTGACCTACAACTGGACAGCACCACCGGGGGCAACCATTTCAGGCTCCGGAACCAGTGTTACCGTCAACTTCAGCAATGCTGCCAGCGGCCAGGTATGCGCCACGGCGACCAATACCTGCGGGAATACCCAGGGCTGCTTCCCGGTGACCGTGACCCCAGCCCCGACCGCCGTAATCAGCGGGACGGGGGCTGTCTGTGCCGGTAGCGGGGGTTCCATCAACCTGTCCATCGCCCTCACCGGTACAGCGCCGTGGGAGGTAGTCTATAGTGTGGGCGGTGCGCAGCAATCCATCACTGTCAACGCCAGTCCCCATACCCTGTCTGTATCTACCATCGGCACTTACACCCTGGTGAGCGTGTCCGATGCCAATGGCTGCAATGGTACTGTGAGCGGTACGGGCACTATGACACAAAACCCATTGCCAACGGCCACCCTCAGCGGGAACGGTTCTATTTGCCAGGGCAGTGGCGACCAGGTCGGGCTGACCATTACCTGCAACGGCAACGGCCCCTGGACAGTGGGCTGGACCTCTGATGGCGACCCTCAAACGGATTTGGTCATCAATAACAGCCCTTTCACCCTGAACATCAACCAGGCCCTGTCCGGCATCATCGAACTGACCAGCGTGACATCGGTGAACAACTGCCCTGGCACCGTGAGCGGGCAGTCTGAGGTTACCATCAATACGGCCCCCGCGGTGAGCGGCATCCACGAAGCCTGCGACCCCACCAACTCGACCTATACTGTCACCTTTAACATCAACGGGGGCGATGCTGGCTCCTACTCCGTAACCCCGCTGAGTGGCAGCCTGAACGGGAATGTATTTCTGAGCGATCCCATCATTTCCGGCCAACCCTACTCTTTTGTGGTTTCGGATGCCAACAACTGCAACCCCATCACGGTGAACGGGACTTTCTTTTGCGACTGTGAAACCAACGCCGGCTTGATGGAGACGGCCATGCTGGAGGCTTGCATAGGTGACACCGTGACGGCTGTCCACGATGTCGCCCAGTTGTATCTCGATGGCGACGACGTGCTGGCTTTCGTCCTCCAAAGCGGCAACGGCAACTCCCTGGGTACCGTGTTCGCCATTAACTCTACACCCACTTTTACCCTGGTGCCGCCCATGCAGGCCGGTGTGACCTATTATATTTCTGCCATTGCCGGCAACGATGACGGCAGTGGGAACGTGGATACAAGCGATCCCTGTTTCGATGTGGCCGTGGGCACACCTGTTGTTTTCAACCCACTTCCTACTGGTGTTATTGGTAATGACGCCCAGGTTTGTCAGGGAGAAACGGCCAGCCTTGTGTTCGCCCTGACGGGCAACGGCCCTTTTGATGTTGTTTATTCCAACGGCACCCAAAATCTGGCCCTGAACAATGTGCTGAACGGCCATACGGTCAATGTGGCACCTTCTCAAACGACTACCTACTCATTGGTCAGTGTAGGCGATAATTCTACTCCGACTTGTTCAAGCAACAATGGCAACAGTGTCACTGTCACCGTGAACGATCACCAAACGACCAACCAGGATCTGCACATCTGCGAGGGCGAGAGCGTCTTTTTGGGCGGTGCCAACCAGACGGCCAGCGGCATCTATCAAGACACCCTCAGCACCTGGCAGGGCTGTGACAGCATCCTCGTTTCACAACTGACGGTGCATGGCGTGGACACCTCTTATGTGTTCGATTCCAGTTGCAATCCCGCCAGTGTCGGCACTTTTTACAGCACCCTTACCAACCAGGGCGGCTGCGACAGTGTCATCGTGCGGGAAATTGTTTTTTCACAAACCGACACGACCCTGCTCAGCAATACGACCTGCAACCCCGCAGCGGCGGGTGTTTTCACCCAAAACCTCATAACGCCGGAAGGTTGCGACAGCATCGTCATCACGACGGTGGCCCTGCTGCCGAGCGATACGGTGCAAGTGTCCGATACGGATTGCGACATCAACAATACCGGTACCTTCGTGCAGACCCTTACCAACCAGGCCGGCTGCGACAGCGTCATCATCACCACGGTCACTTACTCACCCAGCGACACGACCCTGCTGACGGGTACCACCTGCGACCCGGCAGCTGCGGGGATGTTCACCGAGGTATTCGTGAGCCAATCCGGCTGCGACAGCGTCATCATCACTACGGTCAGCCTGCTGCCGGACGACGAAACGGAAATAAACTCCACGACCTGCGATCCGGCCAGTGTGGGCGTTTTTACCCAAAACCTGGTCAACCAATACGGCTGCGACAGCTTGGTGACGGAAACTGTGACGCTCCTGCCATCCGACACGACGGTGGTCAACCTGACGACCTGCGAACCTGGCCAGGTGGGCACGGTTCAGAACGTATTGAGCAACCAATATGGCTGCGACAGTGTGGTGGTACAGATAACGACCCTTTTGCCGCCCGGCGAATGCAGCATTTCGGCAACACTGCTCGGCTCCACCATTGACTGCGACGAAACCAGCGGCACCCTCACGCTGACCGTCACGGTCGGGGCGCTGCCGCTGGATTATGAAATCGTGCTGAACGGCTCTGTGGTGGCTTCGGGTGCCGTCAATGCGATAGGTACTGCGCAGGTCATCAGCGGCCTGACGGGAGGCATCTATACCGCCAAAGTCTTTTCGCCCGATGGCTTTTCCACCTCTGCCCAGACGGAGATCGTGCAGTTTTTCCCGCCCGTTCTCCAAATCGGGGCCACCTCCGAATTCAACGGCTACCAAATCAGTTGCAACGGGAGTGCCGATGGCAGCATTGAAACAACAGTGTCGGGCGGCTTTGCCCCCTTTGCCTATACCTGGTCGAACGGTGCTTCCATACCGAATTTGACAGGCCTGGCCGCTGGCACCTATGCGGTGACAGTTACGGACATCAACGGTTGTTCGGATGTTGGAATGGTCACCTTGAACGAGCCGCCACCATTGACGCTGTCGTTCAGTGTGACGGACATCAACTGCTTTGGCCAGGACGAAGGGGCCATTTACCTGCAGGCTGGCGGGGGCGTGCCGCCGTTGCAGTACTCGCTGAACGGGTCGGATTTCCAGGCTTCCAATTCCTTTACCGGCCTGGGCAGCGGCAGCTACGACGTGACCGTGCTGGATGCCAACGATTGCAAGATCACTGAATTTTTGGCCGTTAATGCCCCTGTTTTTGTAAACGTGGAACTCGGAACGGATCAGTTCATCAACCTTGGCGATAGCTATACCATCCGTGCCAAGGTGAACGTACCCTTCGACAGCCTGGTGTACCTGCTGTGGTCTCCTTTCGACTCGACGGCCTGCGAAGGCTGCGACAGCCTGTACGTGGTGGCCCCCCTGGTTACGACGACCTATAACATTAGTATTCTGGACGTGAACGGCTGCGGTGACGAGGACGAGGTGACGGTGTATGTGGACCGGACGAAATATGTCTATGTGCCCAATGCCTTTTCGCCGAACGACGACCTGAACAACGATGTGTTCATGATTTTTTCCAAAAAAGACCATGTGAAGAATATCAAATCCTTCCTCGTGTTCGACCGCTGGGGCGAATCGGTGTTTCAATACTACAATTTCCAGCCGAACGACCCCGCCTATGGATGGGATGGCCGCTACCGGGGCGAGCCGCTCGACCCGGCCGTGTTCGTCTGGTTTGCGGAAATAGAATTCGTGGATGGCACGACGGAATTGTACGAAGGGGATGTGGTTTTGATGAAATAGGCAGCGCTAAATAGTGGCATGAGCACTGGCGCAGTACAGCCGGTGCCCATGCTGGCCATTGCTTTTAGGTTTCCGCCGACAATGTGCGTTGGCCTCTTCAAATACCACTTCCACCTGCCAACGCGTTTGGCTAAGTCCCTGGACTATTTCAATGAGATTGGCACAGGGATAGGTACTCGGGAGGGCGCTGAGTCGTGCCGGCCTTCAGGGTGCCGGGCGATGGCTTATCTATGTACCGGCAGGCTTTTCCGTCTGCCCGTACTGTATGGACTTTGGCGATTTTCAATGCTTTGTTATCTGTCCGTACCAGTAGGAAAAATGCACTTTCTGCCATTCGGTTGCCGGGTCTCCCAACCACAGTTGGTGGAAGGGCAAAGCCTGCCGGCAGGCCTTGCCCTTCGTTTGAATTTGTCTTCCTATATGCTGTTTTTTACCTGAAAATGGGTGTGCAGACAACGTTCAGCAATTCGCCGAAACCTTGACAGTCAGGTAATTAGCCCGGACAAGGCATGTATTTGGAGAAAAATTCCCTGCACAATTTTTAGAAGGATGGAAAGGCGAGTTTTGATTGGCCGGATCCCTGGCTGTTTGTATCAGTTTTTCATCCATTCAGCTACGCTGATGGGTGGGCTTCCCCCGTGGTAAGGAACTGCTGCCAATGGCTACCCTCCGCTACCTGTTTCTTTCTTCAACTGCCCGATCTGTGTCTCCCAAAGGTCTTTTTGTTCTTCCACTTCATCGGCATCGCAAAAGTCGGTGATTTCCAGGATGGTCTCGCCGGTGACCGGGGAGATGGAGATCCTGAACTGGAGAAATTCGTCTTCCCGGCCTTCGTCGAGCCAGGAGAACTTCACCAGTTCTTCCTCGATATCCTCCACGAGTTGGGCCACCTCGTCGTAGCCGCTCCAGGTGAAAGTGAAAACTTCGCCCTGGATGTCCACTTCTTCACAAAACCAGCGGACGAGGTTGGAGGGGGTGGTGAAGAATTGGTAGAGCAGGGAAGGGGAAGCCCTCAGCAAGTATTCTATTTTGATTTCTTTTCGTTCCATGGTTAGGAGTTTGGAAGATTTGGTACTTCTTTGAAAGAGGGGGGGCGTTAGCGCTGGATTTCATTTTTTACAAGCAAGAAAGCCTATTGCGAACCGCCAAATTTTCAGCCCCTTCCATAGCCGCCGCAATAAAAACTAAAAATGGCATTTTTCAAAAGAATCGAACTATTTTCATACAGGCGGCCTTTTAGAAAGCTTTTGGATTACCTGAAAAAAAAATTCGGGGCAAAAACGATAAGGTGAAGGGAATAGGAGTTTCGCTATCAAGGGTTTTTGAATAATTAGAAGGGCTATATAAAGAAAACCCCATGTCTAATAGTTGATTACCAACTCCAATCCTCCTATTTTTGCACATCTTTTCCCGTAGCTGCCCCAAGACACGCTTCCAAACCAAAACTTTCTGGAATTCAGTCCGTTCAACATGCCTTACTTTAAAAATATCAGGATTAGCGACATTGAACAAATTCAACGGACCTTCCCTGGCTTGTCCAACATCTAAATTGCACACAAAAACTAATCGTTAACGAAATAAAACTGAAGCGGCTCAATGAGACAGTTAAAAATTACAAAGTCTATCACGAACAGGGAGAGCCAGTCCCTGGAGAAGTACCTGCAGGAAATTGGCAAAGTGGACCTGCTCACCCCGGAAGAGGAAGTGGATCTTGCCAAGCGGATCAAGCAGGGCGACCAAACCGCACTCGAAAAACTCACAAAAGCCAATCTCCGTTTCGTGGTGTCCGTGGCGAAACAGTACCAAAACCAGGGCCTTTCCCTTAGTGACCTCATCAACGAGGGCAACCTCGGCCTCATCAAAGCTGCCCAGCGTTTCGACGAAACCAGGGGCTTCAAGTTTATCTCCTATGCCGTTTGGTGGATTCGGCAATCCATCCTTCAGGCCCTGGCCGAGCAGTCCCGCATTGTGCGGCTCCCCCTGAACAAGGTCGGCTCTTTGAACAAAATCAATAAAGCTTTCTCTGAACTCGAACAGAATTACGAACGGGAGCCTTCCGCCGACGAACTCGCCGCCCTGCTGGAAATACCCACCGAAGAGGTCGAGACGACCCTCGGGGTCGCCGCCCGCCACGTATCTATGGACGCACCCTTTGTGGACGGTGAGGACAATTCCCTGCTGGATGTATTGGAAAACCCCCATTCCGCCAAAACGGATCAAGGCCTGGAATATACCGAGTCCCTGAGACTCGAAATCGAGCGGTCGCTCAGCACCCTGACCGACCGTCAGTGCGATGTTATCAAGCTTTATTTTGGCATCGGCGTCGAGCACCCCATGTCGCTGGAAGATATTGGGGACAAGTTCGGCCTGACCCGGGAACGGGTGCGCCAGATAAAGGACAAGGCTATCAATAAGCTGCGCTCGGCGAGCCGGAGCAAGTTGCTGAAGCATTATCTCGGAGCTTGAGGAAGAAAATGTGGTGGGTGAGAAGTGAGGCGAACAACGAGCAAGGAGGCTGAATCATAAGCGCCAACTTACGAGCTACGAATTACGATTGTAACGATATCCAAAATATGAACTTTCAGTATTTTGAATACTTTTTAAATCGTAAATCGTCCGTTTTGCATCGTAAAAAGGGTCTTTTGATTCAGCCTCCTTCTTTATTTTATTTCCGGGATTTGCCATGTGCGTACCGTGCCTGTCATACCCCTTTCCTTACGTCTAATCCAAAACTACTGCCCCCGTATTGTTCGTCTTGTCGCACTCTTCTGCAAACTGGTAGGATTCCAGGGAAAGGATGAGGCTTTTCAGGTAGCGGGTCTTTTTGCGCACGTCCAGCTTTAAGGTTCCGGTATAGCTTTCGCCCGGCAGCAGGTCGCCGGATCGGCCATCTTCCTGGATGATTTGGCCGCCAATGGGCATTGCCCCCCTCGACAAAACAGGAACGCCCGAAATGTAAGCCCGCACGGCGAGGTTGTCTTCCTGCCCTTCCTTTTCACCATATACATGGAAAATGCCCTTGCCCTGGTTGGTGACGGTGTACTCGACGGTCGCCCATTTTTCGTCCTGTTCCAGAATACGCAAATCGGCAAAGTAGATGTCGGGGCATGCTTCCTTTTTTTTCAATGTGAAATCCTCCTCCGTTACCGTCTCGTCGCCACCGCCTTTGGCAGCAATAGAGTCGGAAGGCTTTGGGGGGTCCTGGCTGCCGGAAAAAACGGGCGGAGGCTCTTCTCTCGGCTTCATGGGCGGTGTGGTGGAGAATTTCAGCTCGTAGCTGCGCACCATTTTCCCTGCATCCAACTTGAATTTTTCGGCGGCAAGGGCATAGCGGATATTTTCCCTGAAGCCCCCGAGTTTTTGGTCGAAAAGCGACTGATCGAAGTTCATTTGCACCCAATGTTCAGTCCCCTCTTTGCCCAAATTGACATTTTGCCGGCCAGAGTTGACGATGGTGCATTTTACCTTTATCCAATCGTCCGTTTTCTTCAAGACCTCGAAGGCATAAAGGTCGAGCCGATAGCCACGGTACTTGACGGTATCTTCTTCAACGGTGAGCGTTTGCTTATGATCGTGAAAAACGGGAGAGCAGGGATAAGGGCTTCCAGTGTAGCAAAAAGCGACAGTCCCGCTTTTGCCCAACAGGGAAAAAAGGAAAATGCAAAGCCTTATTCTCGTCAATATGTCCACGCTATTTGATGAATTGTCCAGGTTAGAGAAAGAAACTGCCAACAGCCGTAAATGGTTGGCCAGCTACCTAAGGAGGGGGAAGGGCAGTGTTTTTCACAGATACTTGTGTTGTTTGGCAGTAAGCAATCCGGCAGTTTCCGGCTTTAAGATCCTTTGTTATTCTTTTTCGTCCATCAGGATGTCCACCGGCCGGTCAATGCTTTCCTGGAGGGAGATGAAAGTTTCAGTCCGCTGGATGCCGGCGATGTTCTGGATTTTGTCATGCAGCACGTCGCGCAGGTGGCGGGTATCCCTGCAGTATATCTTGGCGAAGATGTTGTAAAGCCCAGTTGTGTAGTAAGCTTCAACGACCTCCGGGATTTTTTTCAACTGCTCCGAAACATCGTCGTACAAAGAACTCTTGTCGAGATAAATGCCGAGGAAGGCGCAAATATCATACCCCAATTTGGCGTGGTCAATTACGAGGCTGGCTCCCTGCACGATGCCCATTTCCCTCATTTTTTTCATGCGCACATGCACCGTTCCGCCTGAGACATAGCCTATTTTTTTGGCAATTTCCGTGTAAGCTATTTCGGCGTTGTTCATCAAGATGGAAAGGATCTGCCGGTCCAGTTTGTCTATTCCGCTCATAGAAAATGGTTACAAGGCTGGGCGGTTAAAAGTTTATTCGACAACAGTCAATCAGCCAGCTATTTTTCATTCTTTCAAAGAATCGCACTAAAATAGGGTAAATGATTTATCACCTTCAATAAAGTAAGGATATTTTTAAGGCTGTTGAAAATATTTTAAAGCATAGCCAGAACCCTATCACAATTACAAAAAACACCACCATAGAGTACAGGCAACGGAGGCGCAGGGCTGGTGATGCAGGGGTACTATGTATGTGGCGCTGACTTTTTTGAGGATGGTTTGAAACGGCAGTGTAAAAAGCCGGAGCCTGTTCAAACATTTCTTTCGGCAAGGCATTAAGGTAAATGTCTAAATTTGCGAATCCCGCTGTCGGGGAAACAAGTTTTTTTACGGAATGGCACTGGTTGGATTTTTAAAGATTTCAAAATCCTGTTCTCCCGCTTAGCCGTTTTGCATTTTTTAAAACCTTTGATTACTGATCTATTGAAATAATTGATGGAGTTGCCAACGGGATTGAAAAGTTGTTTTTGGAGTAATAATTGAAATATTTCAAGGACGACCTCCCGCTGTTCCCCCTCCATTTAGTGTTGACGAAAAAAATAACTTCCCTCCTTAAGGATCGAAGGAAAAATAATCCCGATGTGAAATCGGGATTATTTTTAAAAAACCCTTCCAGTGCTAGGGTTTCAAAATCAAAATAGCGAAGTTATTTTTTCATCGTTACTAAGCCAGTTCAGGATTGATCCTGGAAAGCCCTGCGATGAAAGGGTTTTTTTAAATACAATCCCAAGCAGGCTTCGGGAGCCGTTTTATTTTTCCTTCGATCCTTGCTGTTGGTTAATAAAAATGTCGTTTGAGTAGGGCCGGCTTGTCGTTTGAAAATAATTGAAAACAAGAGGCAGGCACCATGAATTGCAAACAACATCAAATAAGGCCAACAATTTCAAACTACTGCGTTCCATCCGCAAACTGACCCAATATGAACTACGATCTGAATCCGGTGCCGAAAAAGCTCAATATTTGGTTGCCTTTGTTGTTTTCCCTGGTATTGGTAGGGGGTATGTTGATTGGCACCCGCATGCAGAACAACCCGCCCACCGTGGCTGCCATCGAAGTGCCAAAAAAGGACGATCTGCTGCCCAGCACCCTCGGCCAGGGCAAACTGGAGGAATTGATCCGCTACATCGAATCCCGCTATGTGGACGATGTGAACAAGGACGAACTGGTCAAAGAGGCCATTGATAATATCCTTTTTCAACTCGACCCTCATTCCAGCTACATATCGGCAGAACAGTTAAAAGAAGTGAACGACCAACTCGAAGGAAGCTTCGATGGCATCGGCATCGAATTCATCGTGGTGGACGACACGGTCATGGTCGTGAACGCCATAGCGGGCGGGCCTGCAGAAAAGGCAGGTGTGCTGCCCGGTGACAAAATCGTAACCATCGAAGACTCGCTTTGCATCGGCGACAACATCGACCAGGAGGGCATTCTTTCCCGCCTCAAAGGAGAAAAAGGCTCTAAAGTCCACATAGGCATCTGCCGGGGCAATAACAAAATCATCCAGCATTTTACCCTTACCAGGGACAAGATTCCCGTGCAAAGTATCGAAGTGGCCTATATGCTGGATGATAAGACCGGCTTCATCAAAATCCTCCGCTTCAGCGCCAACACTTACGAAGAGTTCATGCGCTCACTGGAAGACCTGGTGGACAACCACCAAATGAAAGACCTGATCATTGACCTGCGGGGCAACCCCGGTGGCTACCTGCAGGAGGCTACCAATATACTTAGCCAGCTTTTCGATGAAAAAGACAAACTGCTCGTCTATACCGAAGGCAACAACGTACCCCGCAGCGAATATAAGTCCACCGGGCGGAATTTCTACGACATTGAAAACCTAGGCATTCTGGTAGATGAAAATTCAGCCTCCGCCAGCGAGATCATTGCCGGGGCCATCCAGGACTGGGATCGGGGCGTCATTGTGGGCAGGCGCACCTTCGGGAAAGGACTCGTCCAGGAGCAATACCGGCTCAGGGACGGCTCGGCTATCCGGCTAACAGTGGCCCGCTACTACACCCCCTCTGAGCGTTGTATCCAGAAGGATTACAAAAGCAGGGACGAGTATGAACACGACCTCGCCGACCGCTTCGAAAACGGCGAATACTACGATGAAAATAAAATCCATTTTGCCGATACCACAAAATATTACACCAAGGGTGGCCGGGTAGTGTATGGCGGCGGCGGCATCCAGCCGGATGTGTTTGTCCCGTTGGACTCTGTGCAGGTGAGTGGTGGCTACCTGAAATACCATCCTTATGTGCCGACTTTCACGTTCCGCTACCTGGAAAGCCACCGCGACAACTTCAAAGAAATGAGCCTGGATGATTACGTGGCGAATTTCAAAGTGGACGACCAAATGCTGGACGGCTTCCTTGCTTTTGCCACTGCCAGGGGAGCGAAGAAAAATGACCGCCAGTGGCGTCAGGCTAAAGCGGAAATAATGATCAACCTGAAAGCCAGCCTTGCACGGCAGCTTTGGTCAGAAAAAGGTTTTTTCGCCGTGATGAACCTCGAAGACCGGGCCGTGATTAAAACCCTGGACTATTTGAAAAAGGAAAAACCGCTAAGCCTTAAATAGTTGATTTGTGTTTCAGTATGTAGGTGTATCGGTGTTTTCAGGAAATTTTTGCCCATCGAAAATTTTCCTGTACCCCGCTCAACCCTCCAGCCAGCTTGCCCCCAACGCCATCTCCTTGCCATCTTCCTTCCTGCTCAATCGGTGAAGGAATTGGTGGTCGCCCACCTGCTGTACTGCTGAAACCAACTCTTCCTTCCAGTGCGCTTCCATTTTGTAAATAATATCAAATTCCTTTAGGGTGCCGTTCAAAAGTACCTGGTCGGGCAGGGCTTCGAGCATCCATTGGATGTAGAAAACGTTGTTGAGATGGCCGTTGAAGTCCAGGTCGTGCCAATTGACCCGGAAGGGTAGGGCAGCGTCGGGCGTACCAAAAGCCGGCAGCTTGGTATCGGGGCGGGGCAGGCATTCATCCGCCGGTGGCATATCTTTTTCAAAGGCTAGGATAAATTCGGGGATACGGGCCATGCGGCGCGTTTGGGTGTCCATCAGCAACCAGGTAGAGGAAGAGTAAGCTAACATGCCCCCGTTTTCATCAAAAACTTTATAATCGCGGTAGGTGAAAAACTTTTCAAAACCGGCTGGGTAGGTTACCACCTTCACCCGCTCCCCGATGTTGGGCAAACGCATTATTTTCATGCTTTTGCGCAGCAAGACCCAGGAAATATGCTGCGGCTCCATGTCCCAGGCGGAGAGCTTCATTTCCATGACGTTTTGCATAGCCGCTTCCTGCATTAGCTTGACCAGGGCTGCCACGGTCATGCGGCGGCGGTTTTCTATATCGTAGGTCTGCACGGTATAGTCGCAGGTGTAGGCCAGGGGAGTGGGAGTTTCCATGTTTTGTTTTGATTGTTTTTATCCTTTTATCATGTGACTTATCGGGGCCGGTGCGTCACTATTTGCCCCTGTTGTTCTGGTATTTGGTAAAAATACGCTGCCACGGGATCTATTCAGGCATCCATTGAATTGTCCGCTTCATTTCCCCCCGATCCTTTATCCAGAGCCAGGGGAACAAGCCACGGTGGTTTTTACACCATAATCTAACTAAGACAATTTTTTCCAAAAGACAAAACAATCAGGCAGTTTTGCCTTTTTTCCCGGCCTTTTATAAAATACCTGACACGATGGAAGCTTTGCGCATTTTACTGGTTGAAGACGACCCATCAGCAGCCCTCGACGTGGAGATGCTCCTTGCCGAAATGGGCTACCAACTCATGGGCGTTCTCAGCGACGGCGGCACCGCCCTGTCCACCATCCTGGAAGAACAGCCCGATTTCATCATCCTCGACATTGAACTGAAGGGCAAACTTAGTGGTATTGACATCGCCAGAGAAATAAAGTACCTACAAATCCCGGTTATTTTCACCACTTCATTCGCCGATAAGCAGTTGTATGAACAGGCCAGGGACACTTTTGCGTTTGGCTATATCGTGAAGCCCTTCGACAAACTTACCCTGCAAAGTGCCATCGAGCAGGCCGTAAAGGCCCTGCACAATGAAGACATGCTGGGGGAAGCCGATGCCCGGTGGAAAGAAGATTTGGTCGTGAAGGATAGTCTCCTCGTCAAGCACAACAACATCCTGTACAAGGTCTTTTATGCAGAAATCCTGTTTGTGCAGGGAGAGGGCAACTATTGCACCCTGCATACAAAACTGAAGAAATATGTGGTGAAAAGTTCTATGAGAAAGATGCTGGGAGAATTGCCCGGCGAGCTGTTCTGCCCTGCCCAAAAGAGCTTCATCGTCAACCTGCTGATGATAGATGCCATTGACACCGGCTCGGGCAAGGTTTTCATTGGTGAAAACGAAATTCCCCTGGGAAGGAACTTCAAAAATAAACTGCTCGAAAGGTTTAAGCTATTGAAATAACAAGCGCGGTAAACCGTGCCTTTCAACCCAATGACGGAAAACCCACCCGGATAGTAGTGCCGCAGCCCCCCTGGCTCAAAACTTCGATGGTACCGTTGTTCAGATCCAATAGATCCTTGACCAGGACCAGCCCAAGGCCGGTTCCTTTTTCCCCTGCCGTACCCTGGCTGCTGTTTCGCCCGCCCAGCGAAAAAAGATTGGACAAGGTGCCTTCACTCATGCCCAAGCCGGAATCTTTTACCTGAATCAGGGTACGCCCCCCTTCCTGAAAGGCCGAGATAGAAACCTCTCCATCGGGCGGGGTAAACTTGATGGCGTTGTCCACCAGGTTGCGCAGGATGGTGGAGAGTGCATTCCGGTCGCAGCAGATTTGGCAGCCTGACGGGGCACCGGCGTGCAGGCCCACGTTTTTGGCCTCGGCGGTGTTGCGATAAAGTTCCACGATTTCGTTCAAGGCCTCCGGCAGATCAATGATCACTGGCCTGTTTGGAAAACGGTCATCCTGCACCAGGGCCCAGTTCAGCAAGTTGTCCAGCAGCGTATGCACCTGTGAAACCGCCTGCCCGATGTGCTGGCCAAGCTGCTGCACCTCATCCACCCGGTTGCGTTGCATCAGAAAGCTGACTTTTTTGACAATTCCCCCCAGTGAGATGAGCGGGGAGCGGAGGTCGTGGGCGATGATAGCGAAGAAGCGGTCTTTATTATGATTCGCAATTTCAAGTGCTGCATTTTTCTGCCTCAGTTCCTCCGTCCGCTCCGCAATGATTTTTTCCAACCTTTGGGCCTCCCGGCGCAAATGCCGGATGCGCCACCAAACCAACAACGCTGCGGCAAGGATGAGCAAAAAAATGGCAGTGAGGATAAAATGCCATTGCAGGTAAAATGGCTTGGGCACATCAATAGGCAGGTGCAGCTCCTCCCTGGCCCATTGGCCTCCTGCCCCCTTGGCCTTGATGTGGAGGGTAAAATGGCCATAATCCAGGGCATTGAGGCGCAACGAATTGTCGGTTTGATAATTCCATTCCTTGTCAAGGCCATCTATACGCCAGCCATATATATGGCCGCGGGCGGCAAAGTCGAGCAGGGAAAAATCAAGGATGAAAAATTTGTCGCCCGGTTTCAGTAAAATCCTTTTGGTATCGAGAAAGTCCTTTGTTTTGTTGACCAGTTTTCCCTTATTTGAATCAAATTGCTGGAGTTGGGTGACGATAAAAGGGGCATCGTTTTCTGCTGCGCAAACTTCTTCTGGATAAAAGGCCGTGATGCCGTTCAGCCCGCCAAAATATAGTCGGCCATCCGCTCCCTGAAAATGGGAATAAGTGTTGAATTCCTCGTGGGTGATGCCATCTTCCGGTTGGAAAACCACGACCTCGCCAGTTTCCTTTTCAAACCGCATCAGCCCATTGTTGCTGGGCAGCCACAGGTGGCCGGTTGCGTCCTCGTAAACAGCGTAGATCACATTGTGAGACAGGCCTTCCCTGGTGGTGTATTGTCTGGTAGCGCCCTGCCGCCTGTCCCAGCGGATAAGCCCACCGCCGGCCGTGGCCAGCCAAAAAATGCCCGTTCTGTCTTCGTGCAAATGGCGGATATCATTAAAGGGGAACAGAAAGTGCCCTGCAATCCCCCTTTTTTTGTCGAGCAGGTAAAGGCCATTTGTACTGGCAATCCAGATGCTGTCTCCCGCCGCATAGAAACAGAAAATATCCTGGTGGGAAAGGTCGCCGAAAGCATTCAAAGTTGGAAAAGGCTGGCACGGCAAGCCCTTGTCCACGGAAATAAAAAGGCCGTTGTTGGTGCCGATGTACAATGCGCCCGTTGACGGATCATAGTAGGGTACTTTGGTCTCGACATTGGCAGTGTTGGTGAGGCTGTTCAAGCGGTGAAATGAATCATCTCCTTTCTTATAAAGCAATAAGGAATGGCCATGCATGCCCCCCCAAATGGTGTCGCCGCCACCATTAGAAAAACTGAGGGCATATCCGGGCGCTGTTGCTATGATTTCGCCGCTCTTTTTATCAAACACTTTGGTGCCATCGTAGGTGCCGGCCAGTATCCGGTCATTTGGCAATTCGATGATGCCTCTTATGCTCGGGTTGTCCGTTTGGGTCAGGTAATGATGGAATGGGTTTTCTTTTAGCTCAATCAGGAACAAGCCCAACCCGGTACTTATCCAAAGGCGGTCTTTCCGGTCAATGAACAGGTGGTTGGCTTTCCAATTGCTTTTTGAAAGCGAAAGTAATTGTTGGGTGAGATCCTGCTCGAATTCTCCGTCTTTATTAAACAACCAGACCTTTTCGTTGGACACCAGCCACATCCTGCCCTGGCTGTCTTTGATGAAACGGAGATACAAAGGAACCGTAACCTGGAGGTCGGCAATCCTGATAGGTGATCCGCCCCTGGTCAGCACAATGGGGGTGGGCGGCCCTTCTTTTTCAATGGAAAAAAGGAGGTCGTGAAGAAACGGCGGCAGAAATTGTTTCGAATCAATGACAAAATAGAGCTGGTTGTCTGCGGGTTCGTAAAGATCGTGATAGGTTTTTCCAATCGGGAAACGGCGGACGACATGGCCGTCCATGCCGAGCTCGTCCATAAACTGGGAGCCGGTGCTGCCAGTTAGCAGGGTGTTCCACGAGGTCGGTTTAACATGCCCGTTGGATGTGAGTTGGATCTTCCCAAAAGGGGCAATTAGATGCCTGGGATCCAAATAGAATACCCTTCCTTCTTCGTTGCGAAAATAGAAAGCGCTTCCCTGGCCGCCCGAATACACCAATTCCAATTTTTCATCTTTGGCCACGCCTACTTTTTCCAGGGGCAGGATGGTTTCCTTTTCAGGATCGAACAGGATGACAGGTTCCCGGTTTTTTTGAATCCAGAGCAGGCCATCCCTGTCCATTTTGATACCTGTGATCATTCCTGCCGAAAAACGGCCATTTTCATCAGGGACAGGTGTGAATTCCTCGCCATCGAAGCGATCAAGCCCATTTCCGGTGCCCACCCAAACCAAACCTCGGTTGTCCTGGGCCATGCAAAAAACTGATCGGTCGGAAAGTCCATCCTCCACCGTGAAAAGCTGAGCATTCACCAGGAGTTCCTGGGCGGAACAAAAGATGCTAAGGCTCAATAAAAGTGCTGACAAATGGATGCAGGGCACGGTGGTCGTTGTGTAAGGGACATCTATTATCAGGGATGCCGGCTTGTTGGAATAAAAAAATGGGCGTGTGCAAATTTAGGCCAATCCCTTCAAAAATAAGGTTTCCCGCGCCCTTTCGTTTTTGCACCATCCACCAAGGCCGGATCAAAAAGAAAAGGCACACCCTGCATAGATGTGCCTTTAGCCTACTTTTAAAAAACGTGCTTTAAGATTTGGATGGGGATAAAATTGGGAAGTTGGAAAAAATAAACAGCCCGGTAAAGAGCAAGAAATTGGAAATTCACGGTAAAAAAGTGCGCCGGCATGTGCCGGCGCCCGAGTCCAATCGAATTGTTAAAGAGTTATAAATCTTTACCTCCCTCTGCAAAAGGTGTCCAAAACTTGCTTCACCCAGGGAAGTGTTTCAAAGTATTTTTTGTGAATCTGTTGGTCGAGACCCCTTTAGGTGTCAAAATTTTTAAAAAAATCAATCCTGTGATTTCGGCAGATCATGCCATTGTTCAGGCTTATCAGTTTCGATTTTCCCCAACTATTGATGAAAGGGGAATCAAAATGTCAATTTTACAGCTAAGCCCTTTATCGCCGTGCCGTACAGAAAGCAAAAGAAGATGTGGTTTGGGTAATGGAGGCTCACTGCGGCAACCGTTGTAGTTGGGAAAAATAAACTTAGATGTGATTTTTATTGTGCTGCAAATTTGGGGAACTTAAAATGAAAATTACCGTCGAAGGTGACGAACAGCAGAATATTGGTGACGAAGCCTAACCTTGGGCTTTTTTTACAAGAAGTCTTGAAGAGACCACCAATAGGCCGCAGCCCTTATTTGGAAGCCCTTAGGCAGGCTAAATTAATCGTCACAATTGGTGCTGTTCGAAATTGTTGGGCTTCGGCCATTTAAAACAGTTGATAACAAAGCCAAACCATTTTCAAACAAAGTCAAACAAAGCCAAACCATTTTCAAATAAAGCCAAACCATTTTCAAACAAAGTCAAACAAAGCCAAACCATTTTCAAATAAAGCCAAACCATTTTCAAACAAAGTCAAACAAAGCCAAACCATTTCAAACAAAGCCAAACCATTTTCAAACAACTACCTAATAATCGTTGCACTCCAGTGCATTTGGTAAAACTTTTAAAAAAAAACTCCCTCCCGGGGCCTATCCGGGAGGGAGTTTTTAAAAATTAAACCGATCTGGTTTCGGGCTTCATTTCAGTTTTATCCTGATCATTAAACTATCGGAGCAGGGTAACATCCCCGCTAAACTTCCCGAGCAGGCAATCGCCCAGGTAAACCTCGATCAGATAGACGTACACATCCGAAGCGGCCGGTTTCCCTTTTTGCTCGCCGTTCCAGCCCGAAATGGGATCTTCGTTGCTATAAACCTTTTGTCCAAAACGGTTGAATACATTGAAGACCTTCACCGTGAGCTCATCCCGGATGGCATCGTCCACCACGAAATTGAAGACGTCGTTTGTCCCGTCGTTGTTCGGCGAAAAGGCGTTGGGCACCTCGATTTGGTTTTCCGGCACCACCACCCGGAAGACAAAAGTATCCTGGGTGCAGCCGAGGCCATAGATGTCTTCCGGCAGGGCATACACCGTCGTCGTAGCAGCGGTGGTGAGCACTGCTTCCGTGCAGTCTGTGCAGGAAAGCCCCTCGGCGGGCGACCATTGATAATTGTAAAACTCGCTTTCCGGAACACTCAACGATACGGGGACGTCCACACAAGTGCTGAGGGTGTCCTTGGCCGTGGTAAGCACTGGCACGACCACAATGTCAAGCTGCACCGTTCCTTCACACCCGTCGGGGGTGGTTTCCACAATGCTCAGGGAGGTGTTTTGGGTGAGCGGCACGGTGGTGACCATTTCGCCCGTGTTGGCCCCACCAGGAAACAAGACTGCCGGCGACCAGACATAGCTGCTGCCCTGCACACTGCCGGCAACGTTGAGCATGGCAGGTTCGCCGTTGCACACCTCAGTGCCTTCTACCGTTGGTTGGGGCGCTTCGAACACCTGCAAATCGAGCGTGGTAGAATCCCGGCAATTCAGGGAAGTATTGATGGCCGTTAGCTGGACGGTATAGTTGCCCGGTGAGCTGTATATGTGGTTCGGGTTAGTGGACGAGGCATTGCCGCCGTCCCCGAAATTCCATTGGTAGCTGTCGGCCAACAGGGAACCGTTCTGGAAAACAAACGGCTCGCCCAGGCAAACCCCACCGTTTGGATCTGTGACGGAAAAAAGGGCTTCCGGTTTTACAATGGCGATGGTCTCCGAGGGCACTGGTTCCAGCGTACAGGCGTCGTTTTCACCTTTCAGTATCAGTAAAATGGTCACGTTGCCAGTCAGGGACGGGTCGTAGGTATGGGTGACGGGGTCTGCATCGGGCACATTGGTGCCATCGCCAAAATTCCAGATAAAAGAGCTGAGATCGAGGGTGTCTTTCAGGGAAACAGTCACTTCGCCCCCTGCACAGATGGTATTGGCCGAAATGTCGAAATCGCCTTCGGGGCCTACCAGGGTGTACTCGTTTGTAAAAGTATCCCGGCAGCCGAAGGAAGTGCCAACGATCATGGTGACTTCAAAAGTCCCTTTGCCAAAGCTGGCCGAGGGGTTGTTTCCGGTGGCCGTTTGGCCGTTGCCAAAATCCCATTGCTGGAGGGCCAGGGGATAGTCGCTCGTGCTGGTGTTCAGGAAGTCGGCATTCTTCGGGTAGCAGATGGGCGGGGGTAGGTTGTCGAAATCGCTGGTAAACGCTGCAACGGGATAGGACTGCACATTGACCACTGTGGTGGTGGAGTCCACGCATTGCGAAGCGATTTCTTCAAAAACCAAATGCACCGTGAACTGGCCATCCTGCAAATAAGTGGCACTGGCTGTTTGGCCGGTGGCCGTTTGGCTATTTCCAAGATCCCAGACCCAGGTAAGGTTGGAGCCTTCCTGGGTAAAATCAGTCGCGGAGAAGTTGACCGACTGGCCCACGCAGATGTTGGGGATAGGGGAGGCGGTGATGTTGCTGAAAGGGGTGTAATAGCTTATTTGGGCCTGGGCCGTGGCAGGGCAGCCCACCGAGTCCATCACGGTGAGGATGACAGTTAGGTCCCCGCTCGGCGCGCCGGGGTTGTCAAGGTACTGGTGGGTTGGGTTCTGCACGTCGCTGGTCGTCATATCGCCGAACATCCAACTCCAGCTGACCACGGGCGCGTCGCCAGTGCTGAGGTCGGTGAAGTTGACCTCGTCAGGGAAGCAGATCCTGTCCACGTCGTTTTCAAAATCAGCCCGAAGCTCATAGACTTTCACGTCGAGGAAGGCCGTGTCCCGGCAGCCATTGATGTCGGTCACTTCCAGGGCCACCCATTGGTCATCTTCGGGGCCTGGAAAGGAATAACTAATCGTATCGCTGGAAGTAGTGATGGGCCGGCCGTGCGAGAAGAGCCAGGTATAGCCCCGGTAGCAATTGGCATCCACATCCTGCGAAGCACTGCCATCGAGCACGTAGGAGAGGTTGTCGCACAGCACCGTGTCAAGCTCGAATACGGCCTTGATGTCCCGGACATAAATGACAGCAGTATCCCTGGAAACGGGGCAACCCGAATTGACATTTTCCGCTTCTAAAATGACCACGAAAGAATCCCTTGTGTCGTAGGTATGGGTGATGAAAGGCTGGTTGCTCTGGGTGCTGTCGCCAAAATACCAGGTAACGCCTGTCGCATCGTAGCTTGAATCGGCAAACACGTAACTGTACGGGTCGGCGCAATCCATCGAATAATCTATCCGTGCGATAGGCCCGTTTACCGTTATCAGGTCTTCTTTTACAATAGTAGAAAAACAGCCGTTGTATTCAACGGTCAGCGAGGCATCAATCGGATCGCCGGCCTCTGCGGCGAACGTCCAGGTGAGGGCATCTTCCTGGAAGCAATGCCAGGTGCGGCCCCGGTCGGAGTAGAAATGCCAGGCATCAATGCGGGGGTCGTCAATCAGGGAGGTAAAATGGATGGAATCGCCGGGGCAAATTTCCACTTTGTCCACGGCAAAGTCGGGCATCAGTTCCGTGCCCACCAGAATGGGCAGGAGATAGGAAGTGTCCCTGCAGCCCAGTGCGTTGGTGACCACCAGAAAGGCATCGTATTCGCCGGCATTTTGGTAAATATGGGCGATCGGATCGGCATTGGCGGCGGGGATGACCGTACCGTCGCCGAAATGCCATTCCCACTGCACGATTTCGGTTTGTACCAGGCTGCTGTCCTTGAACGTCACGGTCAGGGGGGCGCAGCCGTCCACCACGTCCACTTCAAATTTGGCCGTTGGGGCAAAAGAAGTGATGGTGGCCATGTCCTGGAAAACGCATCCGGCCGCCGAGGTGATTTCCAGTTTGAACTGGTAGGCGTGGGTGTCCTTTTCGATGTACCAGGGGTTTTCGCTCGGAGGGCCAACGGTGTAAACCGGATTTTGCTCATCGGAGGTGCTGCCGTCCGGGAAAATCCAGTTATACATGGTGCCACTGACCGGGTTGGCCATCAGTTGCACGTCGAAAGGGTATTCGCAGGCAAACAGGGGGTCAATGGAAAAGCTGGGGTCGAGTTTTTCCACATAAATGTTTTTTGAAACGGTGGTACTACAGGCGCCCGTCGTCACGGTCAGGCTAACCATTGCCAGGCCTTGCTCGCTGAAAGTGACCTGGGGTTCAAAAGCGCTGGACATCTGCGGGCTGGCCCCCGTGCCAAAGTCCCAGGCGTACATGCCGGCGGAGGAGGTATTGTCGGGAGCAATGGGGGTGCCTGCGCACACCGTGTCGGGCAGAGCGAATTCGCTGAGCGGAGGGCCTACGGAAACCTGGACGGTTTTGGTGGAGGAGCAGCCCAGCGCATTTGTTCCTGTCAGGGTAACGGTATAGATCCCGATATCCGTGTAGGTGACGGGTGGAGGGTTTGGGTCGGTCGAGGTAGTCCCGTTGCCAAAATCCCAGGCCAGGGATAAACCTGCCGCCGAGGTGTTGGTGAAGGAAACGGTGAGCGGGGCCGTACAGGAAGCAGGCGGGCTGGGGTTGGTGGTAAAATTAACCAGCGGGGGATTGGACGTTTTGATATAGTCCGGAAAAATTTCGGTTTTGTTGCAGGTTTGAAAGCCTGAAACCAGTTCCAGCGAAACGGTAAAAGTACCTGCTGAACCGTAGGTGTGCGCAGCGTTCTGGGTATTGGCAGCGGTGCCGTCGCCAAAGACCCATTGCCAGCCGGTTATGGGGATATTGGGATCCACCACCGTGTTATTGGTAAATTCCACCATCAGTGGGCGGCAACCGGAGGTAGGGTCGCCTGCAATTTGGATCACAGGTTTGGCGTAAACCTGGATGGAAACAGTACCAATGACCGGCCCGCCGGGTGTTTCCCGAAAAGTAGCCGTATAGACGCCAGGATCCACATAAGGCTGAGAAGGGTTTGGGTCGGTGGAGGTGGCCCCGTTCACGCCGAGGTCCCAAAAAAAAGTAGTGCTGCCTGCCGGTGGCGCAAAGGTTACCACCAATGGGGCGCAGCCCGCTGAAGGGTCGGCTGTTTGGGAATAAACAACTTGGAATGCAAAAAGACAAAGGAGGGAGGAGAGAAGCTTTTTCATAAAAAGTGAAGGATGAAGTTTTTGTAAAAAACCAAAAAAGAGGCGTTCTTACTCTATTTGGTTTTCAGGATCGAAGGAAAAATAAAATGACCATTTTATTCTTAGAAACCCTCTCTATTGCCGGGGTTTCCAAACTCAAAATGAAGAAGTTATTTTTCCATCGGCACTTAATAGAACAAATGCCAAAAAATGACATGCCTTTTATAAGAAGGCAGAAAATTAGGGCAAATGAAACATAAAATTTATTTTTAAGCCTACTTTCGCCAGAAGTTTACAGAGTTTTAAAACCACCATTCCTTTAAAATGCCCTGGATGTTTCACCACTTTTCAAAATCATATAGCATGAAGCTTTCTCTTTGTACCGGCCTCCTTTTTATCGCTTTTACTTCTTTTTGCCAGCGGGAACTGCTGACCTTTGAGCGGCCCCTGCCCTGCCTGCAGCAGAAGTTTACCATCGTGGCCAATGTGGTGCAGGACGAGGCGGGCGACTGGAACGTGACCGAGCAGGAAATCCTCGACAACGTGGCGGAAATGAACAAGTATTTCGAGCCTATCTGCGTCAGTTTTGAAGTGTGCGAATTCCGGAGCGTCCCCAACTACCAATTGGACACACTGGAGGGCGATGAATACGAGCAGTTGGAAATCGAGCAGCAGCAGGCCTACCGCATCAATATGTTCTTTGTGCAGGAAATCGCCAACCTGGACATTGCGGCCTGTGGCTTTGCCTCCCTGGGCGGCATCGGGCTTTACACGAGCGGCGGCATCGTCATCAAAAAAGGCAGCTGTAACAGCCCCGGCACTTTTACCCATGAAATGGGCCATTACCTGAGCTTGAAGCATACTTTTGAAGGCAATGGTGCGGAACTCGTGGACGGCAGCAACTGCGACACCGCCGGAGACCTCATCTGCGACACCCCCGCCGACAACTACGACCCTCAGGGTGACCCAAGCCTTTACGTGGACGCCAACTGCCGTTTTATCAATACAGATCTGGATGCCAATGGCCAGTTTTACCGTCCCGACGTGGGCAACATGATGTCTTACTACCCTTGTAAATGCGGCTTCACTACCGGCCAATACCTGCAAATGGCAGAGCGCATCATTGCTACGGAAGGAAAGATGTGGTGATCATTGCTGTTCCAATGCCAAACTTCTTTATGGGGGAGCCAACCTCGATGCAACTGCGTTTTATCAGGCCCGGGAAGCCTGCCCCTATTTTATCTTTCATATCACATTAAAAAAAAACGCTTCTGTGATATTGCAGAAAAACAACTACATTAGCGGCTGATTGCGGACATCTTTCCAAACAGGGCAGCCGCCCTCTACTTTCTCTACCCTTATTGCTTGTCAGAGGTACAAGCACAACGATGCAAGGCCATTGCATCCTGCTCTTCCATCAAATACTATTAGACAACACAAAGACTTTAACATTTTAAATTACTGAACATGAACACCATCCTCCCTCAAAAGGAAACCCATCTGAAAACAGACCAGGTAAGAAAGGCCAGTCGCTTGCAATCAATCGCACTGATCGCCGGAATTGTTACTTTGTCCTTTGGCCTGCAGTCGTGGACGCCTCCGTCGGTGGCCCTTGTGCCGGTCGGTGCCTGGAACAAGCTGACCCCGGCACAGCGCCAGGCCCTTCAGGGCGGTGGCACGGTGGCAAATTTTAACCTCGGCATCTGCAACGGCACGACGCCCATCACGGCCACTATCAACGCCAACCCTGCCTCCAACGCCCCAACACCGAACACTATCAACACCCGCCTGCCCCGCCGTTGGGGCAACAACTCCTTCTACCTGGCCCGCCAAAACCCAGGCACCTCTGGAGTGGAGTACTGTTTCGATTTCAGCGAGCCAGTACCTTTTTCAATGGACACTCGTTCCCACGCCTATTTTGCCAACAACGAAAATATCACAGTCAGTGCCAGCAATGCCGGTACACCCGTCAATCTCACCGGTGCGTACCACCCTGCGAGCAGCGGCTTGGCCTTGCTCATGGGCAACGGCACACCGACCGTCCACTTTGATGCCAACGGCTATCCAGTGGGCGGGCTTTGGTGGGAGGTCAACTCCGCCATGGCGCCGGTCACACAGGTTTGCATCCAGTATTACTCGACTGTTCCATTTGCCGAGCCAACGGCCGAACCTTTTGCGCTATATATAGATGGTGTAAAATGTGTGGCCGATGACCTCGTTACCTGCAACGGTGCATCCCCGGTCAGCCGCTGGAATAAACTGACCACTTCCCAACGCATGGATCTCGACAACGGGACGCCGGTCCACCAGTTCAATTCCGGCTTCTGCAACGAATCGGGCGAGCCTATCCATTTTGTTGAAATCAGTTCGGCCCCATCAGCAGCCAGTGGTTCCCCTTATTTGAACAATAAAGAGCCCAGGCCTTATGGGCGTTACAGTTTCGACAACGGCAGGGACTACGTGGGGCCAGGGGGCAGCACCTACTGCTTCACCCTCGACGAGGCGGTGCCAGTGCGCCTGAACTCCTTGGAGGAATCCTTTTTTGCCTACAATGAGCGGGTAATAGTGTCGGCCTACCTCGGTGTTGACCCCGTTATTCTCACCGGCTTCCCTTCCAGTCAGGGCGGCGGGCCAGCTACCGGCAACGCATCGGGCGTTTCCCTGGGCAGCAACGCCCAAGGCCCCGGGGCATGGTGGGAAGCAACCTCCGGCAACCAACCCGTTTCGCAGGTTTGTGTGGAATATTATAAAATAGGGGGTGGGGCACTCAGCCGGGAGCCGTTTGCACTGGAATTGTGCGCCAACCGCTGTCTGTACGACGACCTTTTTGCCTGCTCGGTGGCCCCTACTGGAGTGCCGACAGCCTGCGCCAGCTTGCCGCTCATTGACATACAAAAATCTGCAACGGTCGTCAATAACTATGGCCTGACCGCTTGTGGCAGCGGCACCATCAGCAACACCGTCGTGCAATTTTCCATCACGGTCAATAACTATGGTGGGGCTGAAAAACAATTGTTCCTGGAAGATGACCTGCAAACCTACCTCGGCAGCGCCTTTGTCAATGTTGTCGAACCCCCGGTGGTCACTGCTTCGTCGGCTGCTGACAACCCTATGATCAATCCCCTGTTCGACGGGCGGACCTCTACCGATATTATCATCCCCGGTTCAGGCTATTTGCAGAAAAACCAGTTTTACACCATTACTTTTTCTGTTGAGCTTTTACCCACTGCCAACCCACTGACCAATGTAGTATTTGGCGGCGGCGTGGCCAATGGCGGGGTGTCCGGAACCGATGTATCTGGAAACCTTGGCGGGGGCTATGTTTGGCCGACCCAGGTTCCGCACCTGCCGCCAGGGGTAGTGGCTGTCCCCGCCCACGATGTGACCCTTGAAGCCACGCTGATGAACTGGATGAACGGTATTCCAAATTTTCTGGCCAATCACGGAGGTGCTTCTTTTTCAGTGCCGGGCTGCAACCCTGTTGTTTGGACCAATGACTATGACCCTGCCAATTTTGAGGTCGGGTGTGGCTACATAACGGGTACAGTGGACGTCACGTTTTTTGCTACGGATGCCTGCGGTCATGTGTTTACCACCTGCGCTACCTTTACCCTCGAAGATACCCAGCCGCCCTCCTGCGTCAAACCGACCAACCTTACCCTGGATTGCAGCGATCCGAATGCAGCGGCTATCCTTGATGATTGGCTGAACTACGACGGCCACTGGTCGGATCTCAGCCAACCCGTCGTGTTCACTTATGACTTTCCGGGCCTGATGGGCAATGAGTGTAACGGCGACCCCATTACCGTCACCTGGACAGGCACCGACAACTGTGGCAATTCTACCGTCTTCGTCGGTACGCTTACGGTAGTGGACAATGCTCCTCCCATCCTCAGCGGCGTTCCT
This sequence comes from Lewinellaceae bacterium, assembly GCA_020636005.1. GTDB lineage: Bacteria > Bacteroidota > Bacteroidia > Chitinophagales > Saprospiraceae > UBA6168. The sequence goes on along the minus strand of JACJYR010000001.1, from coordinate 1,063,125 downwards.
GCGGATGTGACCCTCGATATGTGTACCATGTTGCCGGATCCAGCCGGTGTAACGGCCACCGATGCCTGCGATACCAGCGTCGTTATCGTTTTTGAAGAAACCACTGCAGGCGACTCCTGCGACTTTACCATTACCCGTACGTGGACGGCCACGGATGATTGCGGCAACTCCGTTTCGGATTCCCAGGTCATCACCGTGCAGGATAATGAAGCCCCTGTACTTTCAAATGTGCCGGCGGATGTCACAGTGGACTGCCCTGATATTCCGGCAGTTGTTGATCCAACTGTGTCCGACTGCTCAGCGGTAACCCTGGTGTTTCAGGAAGAACAGATTGGCGGCCCTTGCCCTGCCCCGTCCCAAATTATACGCACCTGGACGGCCACCGATGCCTGCGGCCACGTAACGGTCGTGCAGCAGGTGATTACGGTCAATTCCTCCTCCTCTATTACCTTCACGTTCATCCCTCCGGATGTGACGGCAACTTGCGACCAAAACCCCATGTTCGGCGATCCAATCGCAGAAACTACCTGCCCCACCGGCGGGTTGAGCATATCCTTTGAAGATGAAGTGATGAACAATGGCGATTGCAGCCAGCCCTTCACCATCACCCGCACCTGGACGGCCCACGATGACTGTGGCAACCTGGAGCAGGCCACCCAAACGCTCACCATCGGCCCTGATGTGGAAGCCCCTATTTTTGATGCTGGCAACCCGGCCAGTATCATGGTGGATTGTGGCGATGCTCCGGTTCTCCCCGTTGCATTCGACAACTGCGGCCCTACCAGCCTTAGCTACGTGGATAGCAATGTGGTCGGTGATTGTGTGACAGGTTTCACCTTTACCCGCCATTGGACGGCGACCGACCTGTGCGGCAACACTTCCTCTTTTTCGCAGGATGTGACGACTACGCCAGATACAACACCGCCTGTTTTTACTTTCGTGCCTTATGATCAGTTCTTCGACTGCGACGAACCCATCGTTTTCCCGGATCCCGTAGCCGTGGACAACTGCGGCGGTGTGACCATCACCTTCCAGGATTCTATTATTGGTACGGGCGATTGCCACGAAGTCAACGGCGTTTTATATGGTTACGATATCGTGCGCACCTGGACTGCCACGGATGACTGCGGCAATATGGCCACTGCAACGACCAGTGCTTGGGTGCTGCCGGGTTTCAATAATGGCAATCTCATCGCTTTTGCCTATGTTCCGGAAAATCAAACCGTGACTTGTGGGGGAAATATAGCCTTCGGCATTCCCATTTGCCACTCTGCCTGTGGGGCGCTCACCATCACGCATGAAGATGTAGTGGATGAAAATTGCCTGAACGGCAGTGTATTTACCAGGACATGGACTGCCACGGACGTCTGCGGCAATGCTACCTCTTGCTCGCAAACCATTGTGAAGCAAGCCGACGCCCAGCCGCCTGCCTTCAGCAACATCCCGCAACCTATCGCTATCTCCTGTGGCACGGCGCCTGTTTTTGGCGATCCCGTGGTGACCGATAACTGCGCCGACGGTACTTCCATTACTGTCACTTTCAATGATATGGTGGTGAACAATGGCCCCTGCAACGGGCAGACCATCATGCGCACCTGGACGGCTACCGACCCCTGTGGCAACACCAGTTCCGTTTCCAGTTCCATCGTGATTGTGGACGATGTGGCACCGGCCTTCAGCTTCGTTCCGCAGAGCAAGACGATTGGCTGTGGGGAACCCGTGGAATTTGGCAACCCGCAGGCTGCCGATGCATGTTCCTCCATCAATATGACCCACACCGATCAAACCACGCAGGCGGGCTGTGATGGTTCGTTTTACTACGTGCGCATCTGGACGGTGACAGATGCTTGCGGCAATAGCGCCCAGGCTTCCCAAACAATAACAGTAGTTGATACCGATCCGCCCGTCTTCAGTTTTGTGCCGGCAGATAAAACCATTACCTGTGGCGAGGCAATGGTCTTTGGAACCCCCCAGGTAACGGATGCTTGTTCGCAAATGAGCATTTCTTACAGCGATTTCACGGAAAATGGATCCTGTGCCGGTTCCAAGCAGACCACCCGTACCTGGACGGCCACCGATGCCTGCGGTAACACTGCGCAGGCCACCCAAACCATTTCCCGGATGGACACGGAACCTCCATTTTTTTACAGCAACATCACCGACAAAACAGCTCAGTGCGGTGTCCCCATTGTGTTTGACAATGTGGAAGCAGTTGATGCGTGCAGCAATGTCGTTTTGACGTATGTGGACAATTTTGAACCCGGCAACTGCGGGGGCATGCACACCCGACTCTGGACGGCCACCGATGCCTGCGGCAACAGCGCTATTTTGTCCCAAAGCATCCAGGTAGTGGATACGGAAGCCCCAGTCTTTGGTGCCATGCCAAGCTACCTGACCATGCCCCAATCAGTCTTTGATGCCTGGCAGGTGCCTGTGGCCAATGTCGTTGATTGTGGGGAAGTTTCGGTGGAGACAGTACATACCGTGAATGCTACCTGTGAAACGGTGTCCCACAATTTTACCTATACGGCTACGGATGAGTGTGGCAACAGCTCCAGCCATGTGCTGACCGTTGAAATCCTGGATGGTTCTTTTAATGCCGATTTTATCGCCCCAGTCATCATGGACTGTGGGCAGGAATTCGACTTGACTGTTTTGGTGAGCAACGGCACTGCCCCATATAACTATTCCTGGGGGCTGGTTTCGGGTAATGGCTGGGACATACCCAACGATGTGGATGCCTCAACGGTGACGATTTTGGCTGGCGAGGGAGCTGCACAGGTGGTCGTGTACGTATCCGATGCCAACGGATGTACCGTGAGCCGGGTGATGACCGTGGAATGTGAGGGCACTGCTTCGGCGGTAAAGGATGACGAACTTACGGGGTTGGAGATTTTTCCCAATCCCGCCTATGAATCGCTGACCGTGCGCTACGGTGCCACTTTGAACGGTGAAACGGAACTTCAGGTGCTCAATACCCTGGGCGAGCTTGTGGAAACCAGGCGTACGACTTCGGTACCCGGAAAGAATGAGCAACATTTTGATGTATCGGCATGGGTACCGGGCACCTATTTCCTGACCCTTAGCATGGGAGACTCTTTCGTGGTGCGCCGGTTTGTAAAAGCCAGGTAATTTCAGATTGTTAAAATATAAGGGACGCCCTCCGGTCGGAAGATCGAGAGGGCGTTTTTCTTTTTTACATTGGCAAATAGAGGGTTCCTGCCAGCATTGCAGGGTCTTCTCGTCGGTGCCAGATAGTTTTATTGAAAAATTCAACAGGTTGAAATGCAATGCTTACATTTGTCTCCATCCGGCACGTAGTCCCATCGAATTGCATTCGCCTGTAAAGCATCCAGCCGATTCTTTGGCATCCTGAAAAAGATAACCGCAAAAATTCCAGATAAGGGAATATTCAAGCTGACTTTACACCTAAACCTATGAAAGCCATCATCATAGATGACGAGCCGCAAAGTCAAGAGGTACTAAAAAAGCTGTTGGAAAAAGGTCATCCTGATATAAATGTTGCTGCCTGCGGGAGCAATATTACCGAAGGGTTTGCCCTGATCCAACGACACCAACCAGACCTTGTTTTTCTGGACATTGAGATGCCGGGCGGGACGGGGTTTGACTTGCTTGAGCAAATCGGGCATCCTGCGTTCTACGTCGTTTTCATCACTGCCCACAATCAATACGCCATCACCGCCATCCGTTCGGGGGCGCTTGACTACCTGCTCAAGCCCGTAACCAGTGAAACGCTCGGTAAAGCAATGGGCAGGGTACATGAGAAATACGAGGAGAAACTCTCCACCGAGCAATGGAAAGTTGCCTTTGAAGCCTTTCAGCAAGCCCGCCAGCAGCAATTACCTACCCGCATCACTGTTTCCACCCTGGAAGGTATTCACTACGTTCCGATCGAAGACATTGTGAGGTTTGAGGCCGATGGCGGCCAAACGGAGATTTTTATCAATGGTTCTAAAAAACGTTTGATCGCTTCTTTGAACCTTGGTGGGTACGTTGAGCAGTTTGAGCCCTACCCGGCGTTCATGCAGGTGCAGCGATCGCATTTGGTGAACCTTTATTTTGTGGATAGGTATGTAAAGACAGATGGCGGGTATTTGGTGATGAAAGACAGCACGTTGGTGCCAGTGTCGAAGTTGTACAAGGAGGAGTTGTTGCGGAGGTTGGCGGAGTTGTGAAAGGTGTGTTCGTTCATCCAAGGGTAGTTTTCGTTGGCCATCGCTGTTGTTTCGTTTATCCGAGGATTTTATTTTGGAAAATGTCTTTACTTTCAAGCGGTGTTTTGAGGTGAGTTTCCAGTTTTTGGAATGCCGCTTCAACGATATTTTTCACAGCTTTTTTAGGCTTGAAGCCAACACATGCTTTGTGCTGGCTTCGGCCTGAGAACGGCACTTAAACCCTAATGTCATGCCTTGGACAACGATTGACAACTTGGAGTTAAATCCAGAAAACGGAATTGTAATGCCGACAGGCTCACCGGAAATACCTGGCACTAAAATAAAAGGTGCGCTTTATTATTTTGAGGATATAAGAGAAGTGATGAACCAGAATAATACTTTAGGAATTGGCAGGCTTGAGCAAGTATCCGTCAGATTGAATCGTTCAGACAACTTAGGTATGGACTTTATATCTGTCCTGGCGCTAGTAAAAAACCTTGACGGTGCGGATCGTTTTGACGCTAATGGTCATCAAAGATATTATGACAAAGTGGCTGTCGCATGGCCTCCTTATTACAAGAGAAATACAAATATTCCTGCTGAAGCACATGAAGGAAATGATTTATTTATACCAGGGAGGTCTTTGTAACTTGTAGCGATTTAAGGAATAGCATTTTTCACCAAAGCAATAAAGTAGAGGGCGAATAACAGGAGTGTGAATGCAGGCAATTCTGCAAAAAAATTCTGCCAATTACTAAAAAAAATAACAATGAATATAGAAGCTATCAATAAGCAACGTGAAGCTGTCAAAGAATATTTATTTGATAAAGGATATGAAATGTATTTGAGGAGAGAGGATTTACTTTCTATAGAAACCTACAGCGATCCTAAATTTGTTTTTCTGCTGTCCGATTTGCAAGCCAATATAATTAAGCCACATGGAAAGCAGTGCGCAGTGTTTGCATTCATTACGTTTCAAAATACGCTGGCCAAAAGAAAAAATCTAAAAAAATGGCTCTCCGAACTACCGCTCACAAACGCAATGGATCAGATCGCAACAGGTAAAAAATCGAACACAGTTCACAAAGATGCTATGCCACCGAAACCGGAAGCTGCCGATTTGATGGCTGCGTATGGAAATTTGCTGGCTGCCAACAAAAACCGTTCGGAATACCGGAAAAAAAACTTGGAAAAGGGACGACTGGAATCAAAAGATGCAATTGATAACCCAGGCAATGAAGTTGAAGATCAGATAATTTTAGAGGAACTTAAGAAATCGGGGGCTGTCATATGCTTCTATATAAGCCATGCAGGATATAAGTATTTCGGGGAAGAAGGCCATGCGTTTTCACGTTATGATGACACTTCTGCATTTGTGAAAGGCTTAGCGGAAGGGACTGGTTTTGGAACAGAAGAATCAAACATAGAGCCTGAGGTAGAGCTTGATGAAAACAACAACTACCAATATGACAAGGTACATGCTATGCTCATGGTTGCTTTTGATGCAGATGATGCGGGCGGAAATAGTTTGGCGAATAAAACTATTGAGGTGAAGGAAAAAATTGAAAAATCAATTTCCGGCTTTGGGAATGCTTTTTTTGAAACTGGGTACCTCAACAAGGATCGGACAAAAGATGCTTCAAGAGAATGGTTTGGTTTCAAGGATGGATTGTCCAACCCAAGGTTTTTTCCAAGTACTGGCATTACTGGCAATTCCTTAAATTGGGAGGAACCCTCCAAGTTGGATTTAGTTTTGAGACCCGACAGAGGGGGGCCTGATTCGTGTGGCAGTTTTTTAGTATTCATGAAATTGAGACAGGACACAGATGCTTTTGTTTTGGCATGCAAAAAACTCGCAGTCAAATTGTCAAAATCGGAAGATTACGCTGGAGCGCTCCTAATTGGCAGGCATAAAGATGGAACACTTCTGACTAAGAGTGAGGATAAAAGAAATGACGATAGAAGAACTTTCAATTATGAGCGGGACGATTTAGGACTTAAGTGCCCCTTCCATGCCCATATCCGAAAAGCCAACCCCAGAGATGGGAATAGTTACAGGAGGATAGTGCGCAGGGGTATGCTGTACGACGATTCAGAATCTAATAAAGGCCTATTGTTCATGTCCTTTCAAGGAGACCTCAAACTGCAATTTGAAGATCTCGTAAACGAGTGGCTTTTCAACCCATACTATAGAGGCAGGGATGTTGGTGCAGATCCTATTCTCAGCAAGGATGCTAAATATAACAGGCAATATAGCAAGGTATGGGGCAAGGGCGGGAATCTGGTTCCATTTTCAAACGATAAACCTTTCGTCACCTTCAAAGGCGGCCTCTACTTTTTCGCACCGTCTATTTCGTACATCAAAACCACCCTTGGCAAATATTGGTAACATGAAAAAATAACATATTGAACACCACCCTTAAAAAGGCCCTGATTGTCTTATGGCTTGCCCTTTCGGTGGGCAAGGCCGAAGCGCAACGTACCATCTGGTTCAACGGGCTGGGCAAAGAGGATGGTCTTTCTGCCAATACCATTATCAACGTGTATGTTGATGCAGGTGGTTTTACCTGGATAGCAGCCATGGAAGGGCTTTTCCGCTTTGATGGCCGTACCCTTAAACAATACCGCTCGGATCCCGCCAACCCATTTGCACTGAAGGAGAACTACATCACGGGCAACTTCTTCGAAGACAGGGAGCACGACATCTGGTTCTGTACCCTGACCTCTATTCACTGCTACCGCAGGAAAAGCGACAATTTCCAGCGGGATACCATCTATAACAACGGGTTGCCCATCCTGGATGGATACCGTGCCGTTTGCCTTGAGCAGGATTCCTTTCTCTGGGTACAAGCTGGGGACAAAGACATTTACAGGTACAATATTTACGAAGGCAGCCATTCAAAACCCCTCGGACGGCCTGATTTTGATATCAGCCTTTGTCCAGGTTTTTCTCCAGATGGGAAATTGAAATACATATTTTCTACAGACGGCGGAAAATCCCCCGGGTTGGAAGTATTCGAGCATGACGGATTGGGGAACTTGTCCAAAAGCCCTATCTATTTCAGCGGAAACGAAACCGATAGCTTGTATATCCCGAACGTTATTTTCGAGCACGATACGGCTATTTGGTTGGCTGCCCGTTCGGGGGTTTACAAATGGGACAAAAAGAATGCAAGGCTTACCCGCTTCGCCACCGCCAATCCTGGCCTGAACCAGCTTGCAACATATAATCCTGAGCAATTCCTGGTGTCGGAAATCGGTCAGGGACTGTCGTTGTTTGATAAAAAAGCCGGTAGTTTTTCAAAGCTGGAAGTGAGGTCACTGAAAGGCCCAAATGACGATCCCGGCCCCTATTTGGAGGAGCCTTTTTATGACCGCTTCGGGAATTTGTGGCTTATCAACGGCGAGGATGGATTGTCATTTGCCAACCTTCAAAAAACGAAAGTAAGGGCGAAGCCCAAAATGCCGCTTTTTGACGGCACAAAAAGCTACGAGTTCAGGGCCATCGTTCAATGTAAAGACAAAAATATCTGGTGCAGCACATTCGGCGAGGGGGTTTTTATGCTGGATGAACAAGCAAATGTTCTAAGGCACTATCATCCCAATAACCCGGAATACAACTCGCTGTTTGGCAGGCAGGCGAATCATATCATGCTCGACAAATCCCAGGGCCTCTGGGTGGGCACTGTTCAGGGCGTGGCTCGCTACTCCCCCGAAAATGAAAAGTTCGAACCTGTATATGACCTCAATGGAAACCACGTTCCTTATGTCGTTTATTTTCATCAATTGCACAACGGTAAAATCCTCGCAGCTACCTTGCAACAAGGGATATACCTGGCAGTTTACGAAGGCGGGCAATGGCGTTTGAAACAAATTTACCCCCCAAGTGGCGACGCTGACTATTTCCAGTCCATTTACGAAGACTCCCTCAACACTATTTATATTGGTCATAAATTCGTTGAAGTATGCCTGTTTAATTTTACTTCAAGTGGAATACTGGAAAAAAAAGGGATCATGCCAATTCCTGGTTTAATTAACGGTTTCTACGAAGGCACTGACAATAATATGCTTTGGATTGCTACTTCGAACGGGTTGGTGGAAATGGACAAAACCAATCTGCAGAAACCGCCCGTATATTACACCGAAAAGGATGGCCTCATCAGCAAAAATATCCAGAGCATATTGGCCGACGGCAGCGGTAACCTTTGGATGGGCACCACTAATGGACTGGTCAGATTCAATGTTTCCGATACATCGTTCAATCATTTCACCCTGGCCGACGGCATTCAATCCACCGTATTTGACGTGATGGCTGCCATGCGGCATGTGGATGGTTCGCTATGGTTTCTGGGGAACAACGGGATAACCATCGTAAATCCTGATAGTATAAGACCACTCTTGAACAGCCCTATCATCCAGCTTACCGGAATTGAAATAAACAGCACAACGCCCGGTGACCTTATGGACAAAAAAACAGGTGCAACGAACGTCAGTGAGATAACCGATTTTGAAAGGCCCTATGGGGACAACGACCTTTTGTTTGAATTTGTCGGGATAGATTACAGCGACCCGGCGGCTGTACAATTGGGGTATAAAATGGACGGGGTCAACAACGATACAGTCTGGCTAGAAAAGGGGGAAAAAGGAGTGGCCAGATTCCCCAACCTGCCACATGGTGAATATACTTTTTGGTTTTTTGCAAATAATTCTGATGGAAATGGAATTGCAGCCAAATCCATTCACTTTACAATCGCCCCTCATTGGACCCAAACCTGGTGGTTCATGGCCATCGTCGCTTTGGCCATTCTTTCCCTTCTCTACGCCTACTACCGTTTCCGCATCAACCAAATCAAAAAACAGGAAGAGATGCGCCGCAAAGAAGCAGAGTTCAAACAAAAGGAAGCCGAGTTCCGCCAAAAAGAAGCAGAGTACAAGCTCCTGGTGGCCGAAACCGAAACCGCCGTGCTGCGCCTGCAGATGAACCCCCATTTCATCTTCAACAGCATGAACTCCATCAATAGTTATATCCTTAAAAAGGATATTGAGACGGCAAGCGACTATCTGGGCCGGTTCGCCGGGCTGATGCGTAAAATCCTGAAATATGCGGCCAACAAATACATCTCCGTCTCGGAGGAAATCGAACTGCTGGAAATGTATTGTAAAACCGAAGCCATGCGTTTCGAGGGGGATTTTGAGTATATATTTAAGGTGGACGAAGCGCTTGATCCCGACGAGACTATCTTGCCAACGATGATCCTGCAGCCCTTCGTGGAAAACGCTATCTGGCATGGGCTGTCGAACAATAATGGCAGGGGCCGGGTCACCGTCCGTTTTGACAAGCGGGACGGGAGCCTGATCTGCAGCGTGGAGGACAACGGCCAGGGACGGGAAGCAGCCAGACACCAAAAGAGCCAAACCGTTAAACATGAATCAAAAGCACTTTCCATCACCGAGAGGCGGCTAAAGCTCCTGGAACAGGAAGAGGGCAGTAGCAGCAACTTTGAAATCATTGACTTGAAAGATGGCACTGGAGTGTCCACAGGGACACGGGTAGTGCTGAGGCTGCCCCTGCTTTGATTCGTTCTTCTAAATGGGCTGTTCGTTGGCTGAACTGGTACATTGGTTCATTGCTTCTTTACTCGTGCAGTAATTGCCCTTATCTTGGAGCTATCAAACAAGCCAATCTCCTCACACTGTTAGCCTATCAAAAAACCAGGCAAAATAATTTCCCGGTTTGGCTGGGCTTTCCGGCCAGGCCACCACGAACATTCACAAGCCGCTTGTTTAACCCCAAAAAACCGTTCTCCATGTTGTCGTTCAAGGGGTAGTGCCCTGCTACCCCTTCCCCTGGGAAAAGGCTTTTCATCACCGATTTAACCTGCCCGTATTCCCTGGGCGTTCCTCAAACCTCCGCGCCTGATTAGCCCTGGAATACCAAAGTTAGTACCTCGGGAATTTATTCCCTGCGACGACCCTTTCCTACAGGAAGGGGTTGTCCTTTCCACACCTATCTTTCCCCGTCATTCTTGAATAAAATTATTTTGAACGTCCCTTACCAAAATTCAATCAAAAACTCCTACATTTGCGCTCGCTTTTGGAAAACCCTTTGGTTTTCTAAAATAAATGACGCCTAAAAGCTTCATTTTTTGCACCGTCAGCAGGTGTTTTCTTCAATAAAATTATCGGAAAAACAAGGAAAATAAAGGAATTATGCCAACTATCAATCAATTGATTCGTAAAGGCAGGAAGAAAATTGAACTCAAGAGCAAATCCAGGGCTTTGGGCGCATGCCCACAGCGACGGGGCGTTTGCACCAGGGTTTACACCACCACGCCCAAGAAGCCGAACTCGGCCCTCCGTAAAGTAGCCAAGGTTCGTTTGACCAACCAGATAGAAGTCATCGCCTATATTCCGGGCGAAGGCCACAACCTTCAGGAGCACTCGATTGTTTTGGTGCGCGGCGGCAGGGTGAAAGACCTTCCCGGTGTCCGTTACACCATCGTGAGGGGCGCTCTGGACACGGCAGGGGTCAACAACCGCAAAAAGAGCCGCAGCCAGTACGGTACCAAGCGGCCCAAGAAGTAGTAACGGCGTGTTTTCCCGATAATCATTGACATTATTTTTTAACAAAAAGATATTCATTGGAGGCGTTGGAAAATTCAAACCTTCAATCATTCAATCCTTAATTTTAATGAGGAAGCATAAACCTAAACAGCGGCCATTGATGCCGGATCCCCGTTACAGCGATCCATTGGTTACCCAGTTCGTGAACAACATGATGTTGCAGGGCAAAAAGTCAACTGCGTTCACTTTATTTTATGACGCAATGGACATGGTAAAGGATCGCCTGAAACAGGATGAGCACCAGGTCTGGAAAAAAGCGTTGAACAACGCCATGCCGCAAGTAGAAGTAAAAGCCCGCAGGATTGGCGGTGCTACTTTCCAAATCCCACAGGAAATACGGGCCAAGCGCAAGGTGTCCATTGGCATGAAATGGATGATCCGCTTCGCACGGGAACGCAGTGGCAAAGGCTTTGCCGAAAAACTGGCTGCAGAAATCATAGCCGCCAGCAAGGGCGAAGGTGCTGCCGTGAAAAGAAAAGAGGACACGCACAGGATGGCAGAAGCAAACCGTGCCTTTGCCCACTTCCGGACTTAAGTGCTGGCCGTTGTACGATCTTGAAAGATATTTGATGGGTTTGACGAGGCTTCAACTTGTCAAACCCATTAAACATAATTGGCCACCCGGTTTCGGAAAAACAGTTGGGTCGCCTCCACATGGGTGAAGTGTTTTGCAAAAAAATGTTGCCCACTATCAACCTTCTGAACCTTAGTAACGATGAAAAAATAACTTCCCTATTTTGATTTTGAAACCCCATTACTGGAAGGGTTTTTTAAAAATAATCCCGATGTGAAATCGGGATTATTTTTCCTTCGATCCTTAGTCAACTTTATCAACCATTGTAAATAAATCCCTCAAGGAGTATAGCTATGTCTAAAGATTTAAAATTCACTAGGAACATCGGCATTGCCGCCCACATTGACGCTGGTAAAACCACCACCACTGAGCGGGTGCTTTACTATACCGGTATGACCCATAAAATCGGTGAGGTACACGACGGTGCAGCCACCATGGACTGGATGGAGCAGGAACAGGAGCGTGGTATCACCATCACTTCTGCCGCCACAAAGACATCCTGGAAATGGAAGGACGACCTTTATTCCATCAACATCATCGACACCCCCGGCCACGTGGACTTTACCGTGGAGGTGGAGCGCTCATTAAGGGTGCTGGATGGCACTGTCGCTCTTTTCTGTGCCGTATCTGGTGTTGAGCCGCAATCAGAAACTGTTTGGCGCCAGGCCAACCGCTATAAGGTTCCCCGCTTCGCTTTCGTAAATAAAATGGATCGGAGCGGCGCCGATTTCTTCAACGTCGTGAATGATATTAAGGAAAAACTGGGCGCACGTCCGGTGCCGCTTCAAGTGCCAATCGGTGCGGAAGAAAAGTTCAAAGGCGTAGTTGACCTCATCACCAACGAAGCCAGAATTTGGAACGACAGCGATCAGGGCATGACTTACGAAGTAGTCCCTATCCCCGAAGACCTGGTGGAAGTCGTGCAGGAATACCGCATGAAAATGCTGGAGGCTGCCGCTGAATACGACGACAGCCTGATGGAAAAATTCTTCGAAGATCCTGACTCTATCGGAGCAGATGAGTTGAGGGCCGCCCTTCGTAAGGCTACCATTAATATGAGCATTACTCCGGTGCTTTGCGGTTCTGCTTTCAAAAACAAAGGTGTGCAGGCCATGCTTGACTCCGTTTGTGCCTACCTTCCGTCTCCAATGGACATCGAAGGTATCGTTGGCATCAATCCCGACACCGACAAAGAAGAGGTTCGTAAACCATCTTCCGACGAGCCTTTCACCGCCCTTGCATTCAAGATTGCGACTGACCCCTATGTGGGCCGGTTGTGCTTCATGCGGGTATATTCTGGTGTGCTCAACGCTGGCGATACCGTGCTCAACACCCGTTCGGGGAAGCGGGAGCGCCTCTCCCGCCTGTACCAGATGCACGCCAACAAGCAGAACCCTATCGACAAGGTGGAAGCAGGCGACATCGCAGCAGCAGTGGGCTTCAAAGACCTTCGAACTGGCGATACGGTATGTGATGAAAAAAGGCCGATTGTGTTGGAAAGCATGAGCTTCCCTGATCCGGTTATCGGTATTGCCATTGAACCAAAGTCGCAAAAAGACCTCGACAAATTGGGCATGGGCCTGGCCAAGTTGGCAGAAGAAGACCCGACCTTCAAAGTCCGTTACGATAAAGAAACCAACCAGACCGTCATCAGCGGGATGGGCGAGCTTCACCTCGAAATCATTGTGGACCGCCTCCGCCGGGAGTTCAAAGTAGAGTGCAACCAAGGTATGCCCCAGGTGAACTACAAAGAAGCCCTGACCAAGATGGTCAACCACCGGGAGCGTTTGAAGAAACAATCGGGTGGTTCCGGTTTGTTCGCAGACATGGAATTTGAACTTGGCCCTGCCGACCCTGAATTCCTTGAAACAGACGATTTCAAATCCGGCAAGACCAAGCTGCAGTTCGAGTGGGGCATTACGGGTGGTTCGATTGACAAGAACTACCAGAAGCCCATCAAAGACGGCTTCAATGCCATGATGGACAACGGTGTACTGGCTGGCTACAACATCGAAAGCATGAAAGTGCGGGTACACGATGGTTCCATGCACTCTGTTGACTCGAAGCCCATCGCCTTTGAGCTTTGTGCCAAAGAAGGTTTCCGGGAGGCTGCGCCCAAGTGCAACCCTGTCATCATGGAACCTATCATGAAGCTGGAAGTCGTGACGCCCGACGAATATACGGGTTCTGTCATCGGCGACCTGAACCGCCGCCGCGGGATGCCTAAGAACCAGGAACCACGTTCCGGAGGTGCCATCGCCATCCAGGCAGAAGTGCCGCTTTCCGAAATGTTCGGCTACGTGACCCAGTTGCGTACCATCACATCGGGCCGTGCCAGCTCGACGATGGAATTCTCGCACTATGCCGAGGCACCGAAGAACATCGCACAAGACGTGATTGACAAGGCAAAGGGCTTGGTAAAAGCCTGATGCTCAAAATAGGACAAAACGAAAAAGGCCCCGGCAGTTGGTTTGCCGGGGCTTTTTCTTTTTGTGGAACATCCAGTTCAGGCCATCCTCACTCCAGGCTTCCAACCCTATTCTTTTGAAGTTAAATTCCCGACCGGATTTCCCCGAATTCTTTCCCTGAAAAATCCCCTTGCCTCCCTGAATTTCTGCTGGCATTCCCTGGAATAAATTGCCGATCCTCCTTTCTGCAACGATATTTGGCAAGACATCAAAAATAAGAGCATTATGAAAATGAAAGTCTTGCTTATCATTGCCCTGGCCGTTTCCTGCGGTGTATTCCTTTTGTTGCAAATGGGAAACAAACCTCCCCAACCTGCTTCGCCTGGCCATCAAATCATGCCCGGCTCCAACGACCGCCAGCACACTGGCATTCGTATGGATCGCCGCCACTCCAGCCTGGACAAGCTGGAAACTTTCCGGCCCGAAGGCCAGGCCCAACGAAAAGTCGTGGGTAATAAGCATTCAATTGATGTCGAGGATATAAAAGCCCGCCGGGAACTTTCGGCAGATACCAGAGGCAAAATAGCCTCCATAGATTAAAGCATAACTTGATTTTAATCCGTGCAATTTTGCCAGGGCATGTTGTGCCCGGGCACCCGGATTTTCAGGCAGTTTTTCACCGATACGGCCTATGCGACCACTGACCATTCTTTTGGTTGAAGACGAACCCGTCATTGCCCTCGATCTCCGCATGGCGTTGGAGCAGCATGGTCACCGGGTCATCTGCGCCCACGATGCCGGGGAGGCGCTGGCATTCAGCGCCCGGTACCTTCCCGATGTGGCCATCCTCAATTTTTTGATGCAACACAATATGGATGGCATGGAACTCGCCCAGTTATTGCGCACCCGTTTTCTGGTAAGGGTGCTCATGGTAACGGGTTCCCGTTGGGAGGATATGGAGGCATCTGCACAATTTTACGCAGGCACGGAGGTGCTGTACAAACCTTTTACCCGGCGGCAACTCAAAGAATGCCTGGAAGATATAGTGAAATGAGGTTGAAAAAATTGGAATGCAAACTACTAAAACCATCCATGCCGTATTGGTTGCCCTAGTGGCACTTATCCCCTGTTTGCTGGTCGCTCAAACCCCTGCCATTGACAGCCTTACCAAAGTTTTGTCCAGGCTGACCGACCTGGAAAAGAAAATTGAGGTTTTGGGCGAGTTGCAGAAACTTTCCTTCAACTCCGATTTGGAGAAATCCAAAGCCTACGGCTATCAGGTGGTCAGCCTGAGCAAATTAACGGGCAACAACCTGGCATTGGCCACCGCCTACAAGGATTTGGGTGTTTCCCATATTATGGTCTCCAACTTTGACTCCTCCTGGCAGTACTATAGCCTTGCCAAACTGGAATACGAAAAGTTGGTGCAGCGCAGCGGTAGTAAAGACCAGTCCAAAATCCTGGAAGGCTACGCCGGTACCGTTAGCAATATGGGCAATTGGTATTATTATCAATCCAACATGGATTCTGCCACCTCCTGCCTTCAACGGGCGATTGAACTGAGCGAAGCATCGGGTATCCTAAAAGCAAAAGCCAACTCCCTGGGCACCCTCTCCTTTATTTTCATGGATCAGTTGCGATATGATCACGCTTTGGAAATGCAGCTTGAAGCACTGAAGACCTTTGAAAAGCTGGGAAACCAGGATGGTATAGCGAGGAGCTATCAAAGCCTTGGGCAGATAAATTGCGATTTCCTGGACAAATGCGATTTGGCACTTGGCTATTATAGAAAATCTTTGAACCTGAAAAAGGGCCTCGGCAATGAGCGCAGTATGGCTTATGTTTTCCGCTTGATGGGAGATGCCCACCAAAAATTGATGGCCCTGGATTCGGCGGCATTCTACTTCGAAAGCGCCATGCAACTGGCGGAAAAAACTGGCGACAAAAGACTGCTCGCAGATGGCCTGTCTGCCCTTGCCATGTTGTGGGGCGATCAGGGCAAGCCCTATCTGCAGCGCATCGAAATCGTGGAGCGTCTTGCCAGGGTAGCAAAAGAAGCCGAATACGACCAGGCCTTGTGCAGTGCCTATTTGAGCCTGGGTGAAATCTATATGGAGCAGGGTGATTATGTAAAATCCAAAACCAACTATGAGTTGGCCGTTCCTTTGGCAACGCAACTTAAAAATTATTCCTTTTTATCCGTCGCACAATTTCAATTATACACCCTCTATAACGAACACCTCAAAGACCCTGGAAGGGCACTGGGGGCGCTTCAGGCTTACCTCGTCAGCCACGATAGCGTTTTCAATGCAGAAAAATTCCAGGCGGTCGAAGACGTGAGTACCAAATACGAAACCGAGAAAAAGGAGGCCACCATCGCTCAACAGGAGCTTGTCCTCCAACAGCAGCGCACCCGCTTTTGGTTCATCATGGGCATCCTGGGGCTGTCGCTGGCAGGCGGGGCCATGCTTTTCCGCCTGACCCGTATTTTGCGACAGCGCAACCAGGAAAAGGAATTTTTGATAAAGGAAATCCACCACCGGGTGAAGAACAACCTGCAGGTGCTGTCCAGCCTGCTCTACCTACAGTCCAAACACATCAAAGACGACGCAGCCCTCGACGCCGTGCGGGAGGGCCAAAACCGGGTGGAAGCGATGGGCCTCATCCACCAAAAGCTCTACATGGGCGACAACCTCGCAGCCGTCGAGATGCGGGACTACCTCCACAACCTCGGCGACACGCTGCTCGACGCTTTCCGCCTCGACGACAACCGTATCAAAATCACCTACCATCTCGAACCGCTCCACCTCGACGTGGACACGGCCATCCCGCTCGGCCTCATTATCAACGAACTGGTGACCAATGCGCTGAAATACGCCTTCCCGGACGGGCGGGAGGGCGTAGTGGAAATTTCTCTATGGAAAAACGATGCCGGTAAACTTTGCCTCAAAGTCGCCGACAATGGGGTAGGGAGGCATGGCGCCCCCGAACTGAAAAACAGCACTTCCTTTGGCACCAGTCTCGTGCAGCTATTGAGCAAAAAGCTAAAGGGTGCACCACAGGTGCTGGATACCGATGGTTATGCTACCCTGATTGAGTTTGAAAACTTCAAAGAAGCCAGAAAATAACCTGTGTAAAATCCTTTCCCTGAGAATTTCCTTTGCTTCCCTGATACTTTCCCTGCCCCCACTGAAAAGACTTGGAGGCGGCCCCAGGTGGAGGGTATATTTGTAAGCGTCAAGCCCAGCAAGGCAAACAATCGCAAAGACTACTTGATTTTCCCTCAAGCCATCCTGTTTCATCATCACCAAAACAATAGTAAAATGAAAACTTCCCCCTTTTTCGCCGTTGCCGCCATTGCATTTTTCGCCAACCTGTTAGTTCCGGATAACCTCCATGCCTAACAAGATGGCCTGGCCATCCATACAGGCAACCTACAGACCGGGCAAGCCGGTGTGCTGGCATCGGGCAACAGCCATCCTGGCGGCACTGGCGCCAAGAAAATAGTACTGGATTTTAGCGCAGGGCAGCAGGCCGCTACTTTTGACGGGCTGCAGGAATATGCGGCCAATCACCTTCGTTACCCTGCCCAGGCGAGGAAGGCCGGCATTGAAGGAAAGGTGGTTTTGTTGTTCGACATTTCTGCTGTGGGCAAGGTGACTGGTATCCAGGTGGCGCAGCCGCTGGGTTTTGGCTGCGACGAAGCGGCCATTGAGATGGTGCAAAACATGCCCGATTGGAAACCTGCCATGAACTATGGCATTGCCGTCAGGAACAAAAAAACAGTAGAATTTTCTTTTAACCTCAATCAATAAACCATATCGCTGCCCAGTTTCCAGCGTATTTGCCAGCCAGCCAAATGAAGCAAAGGCCCCAAGGAAAGGAACAGAAATGTGATTAATTGATGAAGAAAGTTTACCGGAGGGGGATGTTCGAAGGAATGTTCCCCTCCTTTTTTTTGCCTGTACGGCCGCAGCGCCGGCCCCCTGGAGACACTGCTTGTTGCGGAGATGCAGCGGTGAATTTCCCTACATTGCCATTTGGATAAAAAAGAAATGTACTTTTTTATTTTCCCCCGATCCTAATTTTACAGCGCCATCAGATTTCTTTTTGGAAAAAACCATCCACATGAAAATAGCAATTGGAAGCGACATGAAAATGCACGTTGCCTTGGTGGTCGTGGAGGAACTGAAAAAGATGGGCCACGACGTGACCACTTTTGGCGCCTTGGTCAAGACCCCTGCCCCGTGGCCGGAAGTAGCCATTGAAGTAGCAGAAAAAACTTCGGCAGGCAAATTTGATCAAGCAGTGCTATTCTGCTGGACCGGCACCGGCATCAGCATGGCGGCCAACAAGGTGAAGGGCATCCGGGCAGCGCTCTGCCACGATGCCGAAACGGCAGCAGGTGCGCGCAAATGGAACGACGCCAACATCCTTTGTATGAGCTTGCGGGCCACCTCTGAGGTAGTGGCCAAAGAGATACTGGAAGCCTGGTTTGGCAATGGGCCGAGCGAGGAGAAAGAGGACATGGATTGCCTCTATTTTTTGAAAGAGACAGAGGATCGGTTGATGAAATGACAATGCTGTTCGGGTTCGGATGGGTGCTAGATTTATAAATAATTACATCAACCTATTCGGTTCGCTTGGCCGCTGTCGCTGGATGCAATCTTGCCGAACGCCCCCACCAGTCCTTCCTCCCACGGCAGTTCGCAGCCGGAACCGTCGGAGCACAGCAGCAGGTACTTGTCGTTGAGCAACCGGTAGTCTCCGCGGCCGTAAAAGGCACGTACAAAGTGGTCGTTCAGGTCGATGAATGCTTCGTGGCGCAGTTTGTACCGGGCCTGGCTGAATGCCTGCTTGGTGGCAACGAGCCCCTTTCCCAGTTTCTGAAGCAACTTGTTGACCTCCACGCAGAGGCTTTTGCTGATATTGTTGATTATGGTGGTCACGATGCAAACAAAGTTAAGCGACCGCTCCCGGATAAAGGAATTGTCTTGGGTACGGTAGAGAATTGGAGTTCAACCATTTCCAGTCCAGTCTTACAGCACCACCATCCGCAAGCACAGGTGCCCTCCTGTTTTGTTTTTTATCAAAACCCAATACATGCCTGCGGCCAAAACATCCGGCAGGGCAAACTTCCCGCTGCCGGCAAACTGCCCCTGTGAAAGTGGCTGCCCCAGCACGTCAAAGACAGCAATTTCAATAACCTGATCCTGATCGCTGTTCAAGTGCAGCACAGCGCCCTTTCCTCTCCCCGAAGGGTTCGGCACAATGGCCGCTGAAAAGCTGCGATGCACTGCACCATTGGTCGCCGTTTCAAAATCCACTAAAAAAGTAAACGCAAACTCGCAGCCCAGCGAGTCCGTCACGGTCAGCGAATAAGTGCCGGGCGGCACGTTTAACAACGATTGCCCCATTGACCCATCGCTCCACAGGAAGTAATATGGCGTTGTGCCGCCCATCACTTCCGACACCAGCACGGCCCCGTCGCTGGCCATTGGCGAGGAGGCGTTTAGCACGGTGTCCTGTATTTGCACCGCCGTGGTTTCCTGGATGTCGATTTCCTGCGTTTCCGTGCAGCCGTTGGCGTCGGTGAGGGAGAGGGCGTAGGTGCCGGCGCCGATGCCGGCGAGCACGGAGTCCGTTTCGCCCGTGGCCCACTCGAAGGCGTAGGGCGGCGTGCCGCCCGAAGCGGTGGCCACGGTCTGGGCCCCTTCCGTTCCAAAGCAGACCAGGTTGGGCACTTCTATTTGTAAAATGATGGAATCCGGGCCGGCGACCAGCACGGAGGCCGTGCCGGTGCAGCCGAGGGCGTCGGTCACGGTGGCGGCGTAGGTGCCGGGGGGCAGGGCGGCCAGGGTGCTGTCCGTCGGGCCGCCCTGCCAGAGCCAGGCGAAGGGGGCGGTGCCGTTGGTGGGGGCGGCGCTGGCCGTGCCGTCGGCGTCGCCGTAGCAGGTGACGGCAGTGGACGTTCCATCCACCTCCAGATCACCGGCCGTTCCAATGGAGAACGTGTCCATGGCGGTGCAGCCGAGCGAGTCGGTGACGGTGAGGGAGTAGCTGCCGGGCAGGAGGTTGCCGAGCGTGTCGCCGTTTGAGCCGCCGCTCCACAGGTAAGCGTAGCCGCTACCGCTGAACGGCGTGCCGCCGTTGGCCTGCGCCGAGGCGCTGCCGGGCGTTCCGTCCGCACAGGAGACGTCCGAGGTGAGGGCTTGGGCCACGAGGGCGTCCGGCTGGCCGATGGTGGCCTGCACGGTGTCCGCCCTGCCCTGTGCGTCGATGATGGCCAGCGTGTAGGTGCCTGCGGGCAGGCTCTGCAATACGATGGGCGATGAATTGGAAACGGTGCTGGCACCGCCAAGGTCCACGGTGAAGGGTCCACAGCCAGACTGCACGTTGATGGCCACGCCGCCGTTGGGCTGGCCGTGGCAGGTGGCGGCGGTGGTACTGCCGAGGGTGGCGGCGTAGGCGGGGGTTTCGTAAGCGCCCATGTCCACCGTGCCTTCCTGTATGCGGGGGTTGCCGTCGAGGTCGGTGGCGATGCCGAGGGAGTCCACGATGGCGTTGCTGCCGGCGTTGCGGGCGGGGGAGCAGGGGTGGAGGTGCAGGTCACCAATGGCAGTGTCGGCGAAGAGGGGGTCTTGGTTGTAGATCATGCCGGGGCCGCAGGTGACGGGGCCGTAGGCGATGGCATCACACCCTGGGACATCTGCCAGACAATGAGAAATAGTGAGTTGACTGGCAGTAACATTGAACAGTTTATCCGTTGATGATTGTGAATTGTTCCAAAAGATGCAATTATGTAAATCTAAATCAGCATTTATTCCAAAGACTTCTATTGTCCAATTTGATCCCTTGTTTGATGAAAAAACACAATTATTAAACACTGCCTTTATGCCATGGTCATAAGTATCTTCAATATAAGCTACACTTCCCATATTTGAAAAAGAATTGAAGAAAATACTGTTTTGTGTATATAAGGAACCATTAAAAACTGTGAAACAACCACTAGTTGTAGAATTTCCTTGGGGATGCATTGCTTGGTTAGATATAAAAACCGATTTATTGACATGTATCTCCCCATCTATAAAAGATATGGAGCCTGATCCTTCTGAATAGTTTTCAATAAACCTGCATCCATCAATTAACAGTCCATTTGAATACACAATATTAAAGTTTGCGATGGAACTCCCTTCTCCAACATTACCAGTATGGTTTTGCCAAAACAGGCAGCCTCTAATCTCCATCTTGGAGTCTGGATTGCTAACCTCGAGGTAAATGCCTCCCCCATAAACAGGTGCAAAGTTGCCAAAGAACTGGCAGTTTTCTAACATGATAGTCTTGCTTCCACTATCATTTTTGAAACAAA
This sequence comes from Lewinellaceae bacterium, assembly GCA_020636005.1. Classification (GTDB taxonomy): domain Bacteria; phylum Bacteroidota; class Bacteroidia; order Chitinophagales; family Saprospiraceae; genus UBA6168. The sequence goes on along the minus strand of JACJYR010000001.1, from coordinate 1,041,975 downwards.
AGCCACCACCGGAATTCGCCGAATTGGTCTCAAATACGCAGCCTTCAACAAGCATTTCGTGCATTGTACTGCCCCCTTCCTTGTAAACCCCAGCCCCACTATCAGCAGTGTTGTTTTTGAAAACACAGTTTTGCAAAAAGGGGGTTGCCCCGACCCCTAGCACCGTCCGGATAAATAATGCGCCCCCGTAGGCAAGGGCATGGTTGCCGGTAAAAGTGCAGTTGGCGATAACCGGGCGGGTGTCCCCCGCCTGTGAGGAGCCGACCAGGTACATCCCCCCGCCGTTCTTCGGCCTTTGGTTGGTGGGCGCCGTGGCGAGGTCAGCATTTCCGCCCGTGACGGTGAAGCCGTCCAGCACCGTGGTGGAGTCGGCAGCATTGCAGTACAGCACGTTGTAGGAGTTGTCCGTGCTGTCGCCCGGCACGCCGATGTCGCCACTCAGGATGGTGGTGTTTGTTTGCCAGTCCCGCTCGTCCAGCGATGCTTCCGTTCCGTTGAAGCCACCGTAGAGCTTGATGCCGTTCTTCAGGGTAAATGAAATAAAGCGGCTGGTGCCGGTGGTAGGTTTGTAGGTGCCCTGTGCCACGCATATCGTGTCGCCGTAATTGGACATCACAAGTGCAGTTTGGAGGCTGGCGAGGGCATCGGCCCAGGAGGTGCCGTCCTGGTTGCCGCCCTGCACGTTGGTGTTGACGTAGATAGTGGTGGAATAAGATGGTAGGTTTAGAAATGCAAAAAATAGGAGGGGGGGTAGGAATTTATTATTCATGGAAATTGGGTTGGGCCTCCCCCCGGCCCCCTCCGAAGGAGGGAAGTGTCCCGCCACTCCCCTCCTTCGGAGGGGGCCGGGGGGAGGCTGGTAAGATAGTTTTACTGCCTTGTTATTTTGCCCGTCGCAGAATGCTGGGCGGTGCGGGCACGGTAGGTGAACACGCCCAGGCCCCAGTTTTCTGTATGGTCAAAAACCAGTTCCTGCTGTGGGGCGAGCGCTTCGCCATACCACCTGGCCACCGTGCGGCCGTCCGCTGCGAACACCTCCACCACCAGCCAATCGTCTTCGGGGGTGGCGACTACCAGCTTTAGCACGTTGGAGAATGGGTTTGGGATGGTGGTGACGGCCAGTTCAGTTGCTGGCGCCGGTTTGGCAGGTATTGAATTGGCGCTGCTTTCCTCAAACCCCAGTTGGAAGGGGCTGGCCGACCCGTCGGGGCGGTAGGCACGGCTGGGCAGCACGGCGGGGTCGAGGGACAGCAACGCAGCCAGATCGTCAATGGGCCGCAACGCTTTGAACTGGAGGCGGAAAGATTGGATGCCCTCCCTGAAAGGCACAGCCTGGGCACCGGGAGCCACCCAGAGTGCCCTTAGTTTGCCCTCGCTTGCCTGGGTGGTGCCGAAGTTGCTGGTGTTCACCCCTTCCAGGTTGCCGGGCTGGGCATCCAGGAGTTGCAGGAGATCCGGGTCGAAGCGGAGGCCCAGTTCCCAGGACACCAAATCTTCGGGCGACTGGATGGTAAATTCGATGCTGACCGTTTCCCCGGCATTCAGCTTGCGCTGGCCAATGGCCAACAGCGGTACGGCCTGGCCCCGCTCCTCAGCGCTGCCAGTGAAGCCCAGGCAGGGGTCTGCCGAGGTATTCACGTCGCCAATTTTTACGGCGATGAAGTCCCTCATTCCGATGGCATTGTCAACGGAAAGGTCAACGTGGATGCACTCGGGGAAGTCTGTTTGAAAAGGGTTGGAAGGGTTGGGGAATGTGTAACTTGCATCAATGAAGCGCCAAGAGGTGCTATTCGTACCAAAATTGGATTCGATAAATAATATTACTTTTCGAATTGTTACAATGTCAAACGTAGTTACTGTTTTGGATCCATTTGCATCAGCAGCGATGATCTTATAAGGCGATCCAAGTGGTTGTATGCCGAGTATATGTTTGGAAATAAGTACTAGGTCAAAGGTCGTCACTCCGTTTAGATAGCCTATATCTTTGAAGGGCACAATAGAAAATTCATCGTCTGCTGTACAGTTAATGGTAATGTCATAATCGCCCGTGCAGTTGCCTGAGTTGGTTACCTCCTTACATAATATGCCTGTGGCATTGATAGATGGGCAGGACGTACCCTCTCCGCTTAAGATGTAAACACCCTGCTCGTCCGGGTCGTCTGCCACATAAACGCCCTCGTTGTCCTCCGTCCTGATATTCCCGGAGATCATGTACTCATCGCCGTCGCAATCGTTGCAGATGGGGAAGGGGCTGTCGGGGTACTCCAATGGGTAACAGTAGCCCGAGGCACCGTCTTCCAGCACTTTGGTCGTTTCGAGGAAGGTAACGCCGGGGATGCAGCCCATGCCGGAGGCCTTCACGTCCAGCAGTTGTATGGCTGTGCCAGACAAGGGGCCGCCATAGGGGCAGTACCAATAGCGGTAGGTACCCGTGCCTGCATTGTAGGCCAGGCAGTCGTCTATGGTTGTCCAACCGGTAGCGGCGGGGGAGCAAAGGTTGTTGCCAAAGGGACAAGTAATGGAGGAAACATCAAGGGTGAGGCCGTTGGGGTTTTCAACCTGGAAATCAACAAATACCCGGTCGTAGTCGTGGCCGGTAGGCGATCGGAGGTAAATGCCAAACCCGCCCTCACAGTCGCCCAGCGAGCCAGGGGAGCTATAATTCCCCACCTGGGTATAGATATCGCCGCAGTAGTCGCAGGCGCTGACCAGCGGCAGGACGAAGCTCGGATGGTAAACAATATCCGGGATGCAGCCTCCGGCCACCCCGGCCACTTGAATGGCTGCCTGGAGGAACTCCACGGCGTCCAGAGACCCGTATAGCCCGTCGAGGATAATTTCGAAGCCATCGCTGCCATCATCGCTGATGTCCAGGGGGTTCATGGCATCGTCGAAGTCGTAGGTGATGGTGTTGCCGGAGAAGGAAAGGCACCCTCCACAGCCTGCCAGCGCACCGTTCAGGTTCACCTCGCTAATGTACATCGTGCCGCCCAGGGTAAGTTCATACTGCATGAACAGGCGCTCAGCATCCAATGGGTCAGGGCTGTTGAGTACAACCGAAAATGCTACCTGACAATAATCAAGGGAAGGCCCGCTGTATTGGCGCACCACGATCTCAACATCTTCCAAGCCACCTTCGCACGGCAGTTCGCCGGGGAAAACGATGGTTGCCTCGGAAGGGGCTTCAAAAGAACCGCAGGGGCCGCCCTCAATGCTGGCATGTGCGGTCAAGAGTTCCACTTCGGCTTCACCATAGAGGTTTGCGAGGCCATCGGGCGGCAAGATGGAGAACGGGAGGAGGGTGACGGTTTCCGAAGGGCCAATGGTGGCATCGTCGAATTCGTCCAGATAAAAATAATATTCGTCCCCGTCCTGCACATAAATGGGGGGATCGTCGGGGCCGCTGGCAGCGGCGGCGGCCGAAATGCCAATGGCCTCCAGGTTGCTATAAACATCCGTGACCCTAATGCGGAAGTCCGCCTCGGACAGGGTGACGGACGTGGTGCCGTTGTTGGTCACATCCAAATAGAGCTGTACCTCTGTATGTGGGGACACCGGGCCGGAGGGGAGACCGTGTATTCCGAATGAAAGATCGGCCGTACTTGCCGATGGGACGTCTTTGACGATAATAGGATCGGTGCTGGTGATTTCGCCATTGTCGCAGTCGTCCCCATGACCTTCACATTCAGTAAAAGGTGGGCTTTTATAGTAGGCGGCCACATCGGTTAAGATTTGGAAGGTCTCGCCCGGTTCTGCTATGACATATACCAGGATGATAGGATCCCCACAATCGGTAATTTTAATTTCGTAAGGGCCAAAATCACAAGCACCGTAGAAATCGAAAGCGGTGCTGCTGCTTGCGTTCACGTAGGCATAAGGAGGCGCTACGCCAGGCAGGTTGTTGTTGATCATTTCGTAGTCGAAAATTGCATTGCCTTCCAGGGTGAAATTCATCTTGATTTCATCTGCGTCGAAAGCGGATTCCGAGCCGGAGCCCTGGTAGGTGAAAAAGTAGGGGATTTCCACCCTGTAGCAGCCATCGTCGTTGATGTTGGCCCCGCAGGCTTCAAGTTCTATGTCCTCGCACGGAACTGTTTGGGCAGTTAGCGGACAAATAAACAAAAGCAGCGGAAAGAAAATGAGGGGTCGCTTAAACGGCATGAATGAATGAATGAATGAATGAATGAATGAGGGGTGTTCCTTGTTGGGAACAGGATCGGAGTTGGGAATAGGAAAGCATAATTTAACTATTTTAAAAAGGTTAAAAAATCAAACAAGGGAAAAAGGTGTCGAAAGTTGCAGAAAATGGTGCATTTTGAATTCAGTGGGCAATATAGTTCTCTTTTTTTGAGAAATACAACATGAATTTATTTCTTAACCTGAAAAATATATTGGGGACGAACGGGAAACGCCCCATACGCCCAATTGATGGGGTATGACTAAATCTACAGTTGAAAACATCCTACTAGTATTGACTACTCAAAACCCAAGTAAGCAATGGTGAATTACTAATGGTGAATGGTGAATAAACACAACATGCTTAAAGGCAACGATTTGTGCCAATACCGTTTACCTGATTATACTCCAGCACGGCAGGTTTTGTCAGGAATAGATTGGTTGATAAGGGTTTATTTGGTTGATTATCAACGCTTATCAACCTCATCAACCCTCATCAACTTAATGCCTCCGGACAAAACCATCCGTGCTAAAGTATAATTTACACGAGCTACTTAATTGAATTATAAGGGGCTTCTTTGGAACGTCCTTATTCAAAATCCAATTCCTACTTTATAGTCCACCGACTCCCCTTCCGAAATGACCAGGGGGAATTGGTTGCGGATAGCCGCTTGTTTGGAGCGGGGGAGTTTTTCATAACGGACGCCAAACTGCCGCTGTGCGGCTTCATCCCAAAGTTCGTTGTAGGCCGCCTTGAGTTCATTGTAAACGGAGAGGTAGGTATTGTAGGAAGTGCTGCGGTCGTTTTGCAGGGAAATGATTGCGTTTTTGGGGCTGATGGCCAAATCAGGGTCTTCGTTAGGGTTTAGGATGAAACGCATCGCCATCTCACGAAGCCGTTCTATTTTAAAGGGTTTTCCTTCTACGAGCAATTCATCATCATAGTTTATCCAAACATTCAACACATTTCGTGCAGGGACATAAGGCGGTTCTTCAAATTCAAAAGGGGGGAGTTTTACCGTGATTCCTTTTTCTGTATCAATAACCGTAGTGACAAGAAAGAAAACGAGCAAGAGGAAGGCGATGTCGGCCATAGAACTAGCGTTCAGTTCGGGCATGGCCCGGCGGGCTTTTGCAATAATCATAGCTTTAAATTTGGATGAAAAAATAGTTTGCGCACCTATTTAGATGTGCGTGGGCAAATGCCTGGCGGTTGTTTGAGCGATTTTTGACATTAAATTTTTTTCTGAGTGAAATTTTTTGAAATTTGCGGCCCTCACGACCCTTAGGAAATCTGACCCTGCAACGAGCCATATTATTGAAGCACCTTAAACCAGAACATAACCAGCAAAGCGGAATGCCAGAAATGCTTGCCAAATACGCCCACCTGCTCGTCCATTATTGCCTGGATATCAAGGAAGGAGACCGCCTGTTCGTAGCCAGCACTACGCTGGCCGAGCCGCTCGTGCGGGAAGTTTGGCGACTGGCACTGCGGGCCGGTGCCACGGTAGAAGCAGACCTGGCCTTCCGGGAAAAGGGGCGCATCTTCTACGAAGAAGCCGGCGAAGCACAGTTGAAGCACGTTTCCCCGCTTTACAAAATGGCGATGGAAGAGTTCGACGCCTACCTCAACATCATGGCTCCTTTCAACTTGCGGGAGGAGCAAAACATTGACACTGCAAAATCACGTATCCGCAAAGAGGCGATGAAGCCGGTGGGCAAAATATATTCCGAGCGCACGGCTACCCGTTCGCTCAAACGCAACCTTTGCCAATATCCAACGTTAGCCAATGCACAGGAGGCAGGCATGTCGCTCGAAGAATACGAGGCCTTCGTGTTCGGGGCCTGCCGCCTTAATGAAGACGACCCCACGGATGCGTGGCTGGGCGTCCGCAGGTCGCAGCAGCACATTGTTGACTTGTTGAACAAAAAAGAGACCGTACGTTACAAAGGCAACGGGATTGACATCACCTTTTCCACCAAAGGCCGCACGTGGATCAACTCGGACGGACAGACAAATATGCCTTCCGGGGAGGTTTATACTTCGCCCGTGGAAGACAGCGTGAACGGGCAAATCCATTTTACCTACCCGGTGGTGTACGCCGGGCACGAAGTGGAGGGCATTACCCTTTGGGTGAAAGACGGCTTTGTGGAGAAATGGGAAGCCAAACGAGGCAAAGACCTGCTCGACAACGTTTTTCAACTGCCTGGCGCCCGGCGATTTGGCGAAGCGGCCATCGGAACGAATTACAAGATTGACCGTTTTACCAAAAATATCCTCTTCGACGAAAAGATAGGCGGCACGGTTCACATGGCCATTGGGCAGTCTTACCTCCAGACGGGCGGCAAGAACGAGTCGTCCATCCATTGGGATATGATAGCCGACATGAAAGACGGCGGCGAGATATTTGCGGACGGCGAGAAAATTTACGACAGCGGGAAGTTCCTTTTTTGAACTCCCATAGACAGTTGAATCCGGGCAACAAACAAAGCAGTTAAAATTGTAAAGCAAAAACTGGTTGGTTGTTGCCAAAATTCATATTTTTGGCGGCACATTAGTAGCCGGATGAATAATTTTAAAACCCTTTTTCCCAAAACAACACTATAATCAACGTGGAGAACAACATTGCATTTTTAGAGCTGAAGTACGGTAACATTTACGGCGGATTCCCCAATTTCTTTGCAATTGCTGAAGTATCCCTGCTCGTATTTGAAAAACGTTCAAAGAAGATTTTTATCAATTCCTGGGTCAACAACATAGACGTGGACTACGTCAGTGTTTTTTCAAAGACCAACGAACTAGGCCATACCGTGGGCCGGTACAAGGAAGTCATCAACATGCGCACGGGCCGCCGCAGGCCTTTCATGGAAGAGTTCAAGATTGACAAGCGGGCCTTGCAGTACTCCTTCAAGCAGCTGCGCCCCGTACACAACCGGGTCAAGAAATTCCTGCTCGACACCCTGCGCAAGTACCAAATCGGCACTATCATCACCTTCGATGGCCGCCGGGACGTGTTCCTCTGCGAACGGGCCGGGGTCAGGTTTGGCCGCACCAACATCATTGACCTTCAGAAAGAACTGAACAAGGAGACGGACTACCTTTTCTCCCTGAACAAGCTCTCCGTCATCATCAACTACGACATGGACGGCTCGTACCTGCGTTCCAACAACCTGGAATACTGGTTGCACCCCATCGCCGCCAAGCAGTTGCACCCCAAGTCGGCTGCCTGGGACGCAGCAAGGTTGCTCATGATCTACAACGAATATACCGATCATAAAACAGACTTCCTGCTGAAAGCGCAGCAGCTGTTGAACAAGATACAGGCCGTGAAAGAAACGGAAGAGGAATAGGCCTTTTGGCAATCCTGCAGCCACTGAGGGGCAACAAGGCTATCTGCTTTGTTGCCCCTTTTGCTTTTTCCAGCCCATCTGCCGCTGAAAATCCTCCTCCATACCCGCAGTATTCATGCCTGAAACAGTCCCTAATGTGCTGTGGCTACCCCCCCCCCCCGGAAAAAGACATTTCCTATTTCCTGAAAAGGAGGGCAGGACTACGCCCGTGTTGCCACAGAATCCGTAATAGAACCACAAAAAGCAAAAATTCACGATCGATTAAAAATGGCTTTAAAATTTTTTTAGGTGAACCTAAATATTTTATATTTGCACTGATTCTCACCTTAAAACCTGCCTTTTTTCTAAAGAATCATGGAATACCACCTCTCGCAAGCCGAAGAAAACTACCTCAAAGCCATTTTTCACATTTGTTTTCAGGAAGAAAAAGCTGCCACTACCAATGCCATTGCAACTATCGTGGATACAACGGCAGCTTCCGTTTCCGATATGTTGAAGCGACTGGCGGCCAACCAATGGGTACATTACCAAAGCCACCGGGGAGTTACTTTGACAAACGAGGGAAAAAAAATCGCCACCATGCTGGTGAGGAAGCACCGCCTTTGGGAAATGTTCCTGGTAGAAGTGCTGAATTTTTCCTGGGACGAGGTACACGACCTGGCTGAACAGTTGGAGCATGTGCAGTCCGACGAGTTGATAGAACGGCTCGACGCCTTTTTGGGCAGGCCAAAGTTTGACCCCCACGGCGACCCCATCCCGGATGCGGAGGGCAATTTCGCCCAAAGGCTGCAAATGCCTCTTTCAGCTTTAAGGGTGGGGGAATGGGGCGTTATCGTAGGTGTGCTCGAACAATCTGCTGCCTTCCTGCGCTACCTCGACCGGATGAACCTGGGTATCGGGGCACAAGTGGAAGTGCGTGAAATCTTTGAGTTCGATGGTTCGCTCCAGGTACAGGTAAAAGGAAAACAGTTGTTGACCATATCCAGCAAGGTCAGTGAAAATCTGCTGGCACAGAAAATCAAATGAAACAAAAAGGGAACCGCCGGACGGTTGGGTTTTGCCGAACAGATAAAAAACCAACCTCCCGGCGTTCCCTTTTTATTTTTTCGCACCCCTCCCACCTTAACCACTCCTTATTTAGACCATGACGTAGTAAGTAGTCGTTTGACATGGTTTGACATCGTTTGAAAATGGTTTGACATGGTTTGACAGAGTTTGAAAATGGTTTGACTTTGATGTCAACTGTTGTAAATGGCTGAAGATCAGCAATTTGCTGACGTGAATCTTCGGTTTCAAACAGCACCCATTGGGTCGAATAAATTAGTCTGCCTACTTATTTGTGGAAGAAGGGTATTTTCGCCCAACAACGCTTAGTTTGGTTAACCTAGAATCAATTTAATGCACAAAAAAACTTTGGGACGGATAATTTGGCTTCCCCTGCTGGCCTCCTGCTATTTTTTCTTTTCCGGCTGTGGGAACGATTTTATTTACGAGGAAAAACTGCCCATCCCTGCTGATTCCTGGGCGTATGAAGATACACTGGCATTCAAATTTTCCATATCTGACACCACCAAAATCTACGCCCTCCTGCTCGACGTCACGCATTCCCCGGAATACGGCTTCCAAAACCTCTACGTGCAAATACATACCCGCTACCCCAACGGTAAGGTGGAACAACAGGTGCTAAGCCTCGAACTGGCCAACCAGGCGGGCATCTGGAACGGCCAATGCAGCGGCAAATCGTGTACCCTGGAAATTCCTTTGCTGGAAAAAGCCGTCTTCCGGGAGACAGGGAATTATTCATTGACCCTGGAGCAATACATGCGGGAAAGCCCGATACCGGGCGTGAAAGACATGGCACTGAAAATCAAGCCCATCGGAATGAGGTAGAGAATGTGGGATATTCTTTGATGACGTGTACAATTTCCTAATACTCCCGATTCTTCAGTATTCCTCCCTTCATTGCGGGCTGACCTTGAGCAATTCCCCCAGTTTCAAATAAGCTTCCTGCCAGGCCTTGCTCACATAGACCCACTCACCCCGGCGATAGCCCTGCGTCATCTGGTAGTAGAGGTTTTGGCTTTTCCATAGCTCCGGGCGGATGCCCAATAGGGACAACGATTCGAGGATGGTGTTCAGGAGGTTCAGTTGTTCAAGGCCGGATTCGCCGTTGTCAATTTTTTTCAGTTCCTCGAAAAAGCGCTCCCCGGCGGCGAGGGTGATGCCCGGTTCGTCACTCAGTTGGATGCCCCATTTATCGAACTCCCCGGCCAGGAATTTCAGGCGGCGGATGTTCATTTCCCCATTTTCAAAAAAATCCCGGAAGTCCCGGTTGATGATGTACTGGGTGATGTTGCGCCAGCCATCGGTGACGGGAATGCTGCTCTGTACCATGCCAGACATTAATTGGTAATTGTCTTCATAATAGTCCCGGATGGCCGTCTCCACAGGCGGCAGGCTGCGCTCCAGGATTTGGTTCAAAATCTTCCGGCGCTCATCTTTAAAAAGGTGTTTGAAAGAAAACTTCTCCTTGCCAAAATCCTGCATCAGCCCGATGACATCGCCCAGGCTGGTACTCTTGAAAGCCGCCGTGATTTCTGCCTGTTTTTTGTCAAACGTCTCCCTGTCCATGTCGAGGGAGATATTGCCGAACATATTCTGCTGCCCCAGGTACAGTACGACGAAGCTGAAGCTCTTTTCAGAATAGGTCAGTTGTGAAACGAGCGTCGTCCGGCCGATGGCCAGTTTCTGGTAGCCCGCCGGGATGCTGTCGAAGACCTCGTTTTTTACGGTATAGTGCAGGAACTCGTCGGTATCCTTGTACTCTTCGAAAATGGAAGAGGCCGCATAGTGCATGCCGATGCGGGTGAGGTTCATCTGGGTCGGTTCCACGTTGTTGCGGTAACTGACGGCCCCGTTTTCGTAAATATTGCTGGGCGCTTTGGCCAGCCTTTTTTCAAATTCATCCTGCAGGTCCAGTTTGGCCACATACCGTGCGTAGTACATGGCCCGCAGCGCATACTGCAGCACCTGGTTGGTCTCGATGCCGGATATTTCGGAGAAAAACCATGCGCAGCTCGTGTACATCAACATGCAGTGCCGCTGCATTTCCATCAGGCGGAGCAGGCGGGTTTCCTCCTTTTCGTTCAGCACTTTTTTAGCGTGGCGGCTGATGAAACGGTCGGTGTTGGTTTGGTTGCGGTCGAGCAGCACGTTGATATAGTCGTTGCGGGCTGCCCAAACGTCTTTCACGAGGGAGCCGGCCTCCTTTTCAAAGAGGGGCAGCAGGGAGTCCCGCAGCCAGTCCAGCGCTTCCCGCAGGGGGTGCCGCCAGGCCTGGTTCCAGCCGGGTTGGCCCCCCGTGTTGCAGCCGCAGTCGGAGCGCCAGCGCTCTACGCCATGCACACAACTCCACGAGCTTTCCTCGTGTATCTGCACCTCGTAAGCCGGGGGGTATTTTTCCAAAAACTCCCCGTAGTTGGTCATATTGAAAAGTTTCCCTTTCTCGATGTAATCAATGCAATGGGCCAGGGCCATTTCGCCGAAGCGGTGGTGGTGGCCATAGCTCTCGCCGTCAGTGGCGATGTGGGAGATTTGCGGCTCGTCGTTTTGGTCGAACACGCCGACCATGCGCTCGGCGAAACCCCTGCCGCTGTTGAGCAGCCCTTTGAATGCCACTTCCTGGGAGATATTGCCGTCGTAAAAAAACAAGGCAATGCTGTTGCCGGAGGGCAGGAAGTAAAGGTAGGGGCGCCGGGGATCGATATCTTCATGGCAGGGGATCCAGTTGGTATCGCCTATTTTCCGAAAAGCCTTAGCCTGCCGGGGAGCAAGGATGGTGAAACGGATGCCCTGGGCCGCCAGCAGTTCCAGCGATTCGGTATCCACCGCCGTCTCCGGCAGCCACATGCCTTCGGGCTTTCTGCCAAAACGGTGTTCGAAATCGGCGATGCCCCACAGCACCTGGGTCTCTTTGTCGTGCTGGTTGGCCAGGGGCATGATGAGGTGGCTGTACGCCTGGGCAATAGCGCAGCCATGCCCGCCGAAGCGCTCCAGGCTCAGGTTATCAGCCTCGATAATTTTCTGGTAGGTGCCCGGATCCGCCTCTTCCAGCCAGGAAAGCAGCGTGGGGCCGATATTGAAACTGATGCTTTCGTAGTTGTTGGTGATCTTGCGGATCATGTCCTTCTCGCCGAGGATGCGGGCAGCGGCGTTGGGGGCATAGCATTCAAAGTTGATGCGCTCGTTCCAGTCGTGGAAGGGCCTGGCGCTGTCCTGCATTTCGATGACTTCCAGCCAGGCGTTTTCCCGTGGCGGCTGGTAGAAGTGGCCGTGTATGCAGACGAATTTGTTGGTGGTCATAAGGAATGTTTGACGGGGGCAAATGTAGCAAATAACTCAGTTTGGCAAGGGTAGGCAGGGCTGGGAAGGACTGATTGCCGGCACTTGTTTTGAAGAAGAATAAAAAACAGTAAGCATCCCATTGAATATCTACGCCCAACTTTATACTTTTGCCCTCGTTCTTTTTACCTGATAATAAGCGGAAGTAGCTCAGTTGGTAGAGCATCAGCTTCCCAAGCTGAGGGCCGTGGGTTCGAGTCCCATTTTCCGCTCGCTGATGAACAAGGACTTATGTTGAATCTGACATAAGTCCTTTTTTTCTGACAGGCGCCCGGGAGTGAAAACCTCCTTCAGGATATTTGTGGTAAAATGTTCCCCGGCCAGTGATTATTTTCCACGCCCAACTAAATTTGTGGCATGGCCGTATCTTCTTTTCAACTCACCACCATCCACACCGCCCGCACCCTCATGTTCGCCGAACTCGCCAGGGTCATGGACCACGGTATCCAGGACGATAGCTACCTGGATGCCCTGGAAGACAATGTTGCGAACAAAACCACCAAAACCAATCTGAAATTTACCAACCAGCTCCTTACCCGGCTTTACTGTTTTGAAATAAACGACCTCGCCTTCAAATGCTTCAAACATTTCTGGCAACTGGCAACTGAGCAGGAGCAACCCATCCTGGCGCTGTTGTACGCTCTCGGCAATGACTACCTTTTGAGCGAAAGCGCCGTCGTCGTGATGTCCACGCCGCTGGGCGAAAAGGTCGCTGTCGAAAAACTGGAAGAGAACCTGGAGCAATACCATCCCGGCCGCTTTTCACCCAAGACCCGCCGCTCCGTAGCGCAAAATATCGCCAGCTCCTGGAAACAGGCAGGCTTCATCACCGGCAAGGTGAAGAACATCCGCACGCAGCCGGAGGTGACTTACCTCGTCACTGCTTTTGCGCTGCTGCTGGCTTACCTGCACGGCGACCGAGGGGATTTCATGCTTAACAGCAAATGGGTCAAAGCACTAGGCATCGGTGAAGATAAAGTCAGGGAACTGGCTTTCGAAGCGGCCAAGCGGGATTACCTGCAATACCAAAGCGCCGGCGAAGTGACCACTATTTCATTCAATAACCTCTTAACTCAACTCGGCATCGATGGCATCTAAAGTGGACACCCTGCTCGAAGCGTATGACAAAGTTGTCAACGAACCCTGGACAGGTACCCTATCCGGACAGGAGCGGGTGTGGTTCCTGGTGTACGACCCGGCGGAACAACGCAAGATTGATTTGCGTATCACTGATTTTGAAACCGCCACCCTGAAAGCAGGGAAACGCTGGGCTTCCATTTCCTTGAAGAAATGCTTCCCGGAATGGATGGCCAACCATGAGTACCGGGACGAATACTTTGCCGACCCCGAAGCGCTGACCGACCAACTCGAAACGGATTTTAAACAACATGCCATTGCCTTTCTGACCGATGAAATAGCAAATTCAGACGCAGATGGCAATACGCTGATTGCTATTCGGGATGTGGCATCGCTGTTTGGCTTTGTTCGGCTGTCCGAAATCCTGAATGCCTGCACCACGGCGCTCAAAGGCCGGATGCTCATATTTTTTCCCGGAGAATTTTCTAAAAACCAATACCGGCTATTGGATGCCAGGGATGGCTGGAGCTACCTGGCTCGCCCGATAACCATCTAACACCCATTTCAATATGAAAAATAAAGAACTCTTCACGCTCAACCCCGAGGAGAACAACCTGCTCAACGACGGCGTCGTCGAAATCAACACCTCGCAGACCAACGAGCAAGGACTCAAAATCATCCGCCACGAATTGAAAACCTTCGTTTGCGAAGGAGAGTACCAGGCGGGTATTTACCGCATCCTCAACACCTACCTCAAACATGTGGACCAGCCCAAGCAGCCCGCCGTTTGGGTGAGTGGCTTCTTTGGTTCCGGTAAGTCGCACCTGGTGAAAATGGTCAGCTACCTCTGGGAGAACTTTACCTTTCCCAATGGCGACACCGCCCGCACCCTGAAACCGCTGCCGCAGGACGTGGCCGACCTCTTCCAGGAATTGGAGCTCAAACAAAAAATCCATGGCAGGCTCGCCGTCCGGGGCACGTTGAAAGATTTTCCATCGGCGGACATCCGTTATTCTTTTCTGCAATTGTTCCTCAGCGCACTCGACCTGCCGCCGCTGTACCATCATTTCAAATTTGTTTACTGGGCGAAACAGGAGGGCATTTACGATGAACTCAAAGCCCTGGTCGAGGCGCAGGGCAAGGATTTCAAAAAGGAATACGAAAACCTTTTCGTCTCCTCCGTGCTGGCGAAAGCGGTGCTGGAGTTGAAACCGGAATTCGCCGAGAACGAAGCCAAGGTCAAAGAGAATTTCAAAGCCAACTTCAAACGGGTAGAATCAGTCAGCCGGGAGCAGTTCATCGAAACCATCAAGCACGAGGCCCTGCCGCTGTTTTTTGACCAAAAAATACCCTGCACCATCATCGTGCTGGACGAAGTGCAGCAATTCATCGGGCAGGACGGAAACAAGACTATTGACCTGCAAAACCTCGCCCAGGACGTTTGCAGCAACTTCGAGGGCAAGTTCCTGCTCGTAGGCACTGGCCAGAGCGCACTGGCCGAAACGCCCCAACTACAACCCCTGCAAGACCGCTTCTCTGTCAAGGTTTCCCTTTCTGATACCGACGTCGAGACCGTGACCCGCAAAACCGTTTTGGAGAAAAAGCCCTCCGTCGTAGGGGACTTGGACAAAAAACTGGAAAATGCCCTTGGCGAAATTGCCCGCAACCTCGCCGGTACCGATTTCAGCTACCGCACCGACGACCGGGCCATGCTGGTGGCCGACTATCCCATCCTGCCTGCTACCCGGAAGTTTTGGAAAAAAATACTGCAAATCATAGACACCGCCGGCACGGCCGGACAACTCCGCAGCCAACTCCGCATCGTGGACGAAAGCATCAAGGAGGTTGCCAACCGGGAAACGGGCAGCATCGTGCCTGCTGATTTTATTTTTGAGCAAAAACAACAGCAACTCCTGCAAAACGCCCTGCTGCTCAACGAAACCTTTAACCTCATTCAGGAACGCAAAGCCAAGGGCGGCGAGGCAGCCCTCGAAGGCCGCATCCTCAGCGTGGTCTTCCTGCTCGACCAATTGCCGAAAGACCTGCCGGGTGGCCGCCTCAAATCCGACGAGAACACCATCGCCGATTTGCTCATCGACAACCTGAACGAGACCTCCGACAAGTTCCGCAACCGCATCAAGGAACTCATCCACAAACTGGCCAATGAGGACAAAGTGCTGATGCCCGTTAACGACGAGTTCAAGCTGCAAACCAAGGTGGGCGCCGAGTGGGAACAGGAATACATCGCCCAGGCCGTGAAACTGAACAACTCCGGCGAAGACCTTATCCAGGCATTACGCAAGGAAAAAATAGCCGCCTTTTTTAAAGAAAAAACCAAGACCATCAACATCCTGCAAGGCTACTCCCGGCAGAAGCGGGACTTCGACATCTGGGACAAGGCCGAGCGGCCCAACACCGAGAACAAACTCAACCTCTGGGTGCGGGACGGCTGGAATGAGAACCAGACCACTGTGCTCAACGAAATACGGGCCGAAGGTGCAGAAGCCCCGCTGGCCTACGCCTTCGTGAACAAGCTGCGGGACGCCGATTTGCGCAGCGAAATCGTCAAATACCTCGCTGCCAAATTTACCCTGGAGAAAAAAGGTTTACCCTCTTCGCCCGAAGGCCAACAGGCCCAAAAGAGCATGGAAACCCGCATGAAACTGGCCAACAACGCCATCGACGACCTGCGGGACAAAATCTGTATGGAAGCCTCGGTCTATCTCGCCGGAGGCAACCAGGTGAACAGCGGCACCGTGCGGGACAACATCGACGAGGCACTGCGCAGCCTGGCCGACCGCCAGTTCCCCGAATTCAAAAGCAAGGGCGACCACAAGGACTGGGACAAGGCCCTCACCAAAGCCCTCGCAGGCGAGCCCGAACCCCTCAAACGCATCGGCTGGGACAAGGATGCCCACGACCACCCGGTCGCCGTGGACATCCTCCGTTTCATCGGCAACCAGGAAAAAACGGGCAGGGACATTCGCACCCATTTCATGAAAGCGCCTTACGGCTGGAGCCAGGACGCCATAGACGCCGTCATCGTGGCACTGCTGCGCACCGAGCACCTTTCCACGAAGGAGACCAGCCTCACCCAGTCGAAAATCAACGGGGCCAGTTTCAAAAAGGAGGTACACACCCTCTCCGTCAGCGGCAAAATCAAGCTGCGCAAACTCTACCAGGAAGCAGGCATTTCCTGCAAACCCGGCGAAGAGTTCAGCGCCTCTAACGAGTTTTTGGAAAAACTGAAATCGCTCGCCCACCACATCAGCGGCGACAGCCCAAAGCCGGAACCTATCAGCGTGCAGTTCCTCAAAGACATCGAAAACTACGACGGCAACGAGCGCCTGCTTCGCTTCCTCGAAGAACAGGAAGACCTGAAGGCCAGGCTGAACGACTGGACGAAGAAAAAGCAACTGACCGACCTGCGTTTGCCCGCCTGGGAACTGCTCTCGCAACTGGCCAACCACGCCCCCGCCAGCAGTGAACTGGAGCAGCTCAAGGCGGAAATTGAAGCCATCCGCACCAACCGCCTGCTCTTCCAGGAGCCTGACCCGATACAGCCAAAACTGACGGAACTGACCGACAAACTGAAAGCCGAACTCAACCATCGCAAGGAAAGCTACATTGCCACCTACGATGCCAAAATGACCTGGCTGCAAGCCAACGAATACTTCAGCAAACTGACCCCGGAGCAGAAGCACCCCATCCTTGCCCGGCACCAGTTGCTGAAAAAACCGGAAACCAAACCGCTCGACCCGCAGGGCCTGCTCAACGAACTGAACCACGCCTCCCTCGATGGCTGGCAAACCAAAATCGCCGCCCTCCCCGGCCAGTTCCAGGCTGCCGTGGACGATGCCGTGGAGATTTTGGCACCGAAAGCCAAGTCGTTCACCTTGCCCCGCAAGACGATTACCACGCAGGCAGATATTGACGCCTATGTGAGCGAACTGAAAAAAGAACTGGAAGCCTTGCTCGAAGGAGCAATTGCCATTATTTTGAAATAACCGCCACCCATTTTTGTCATTGCCGAAGGCAACCCGCAACGTCAAGTGTGCTGCTTAAGTGCCGACCTCACGACGCCGCAGTTTGCCGCTGGCAATGACAAGCACTAAAGCACCGGCAGGTTTCGCCAGGATTCAATGATGGCTTCGCTGCGGGGCTGCCGTTCTTCCCCGGCGTAAATGGCCATGTTCTTTCCCTGCTGGCGCTGCAAAGGAGCGGCGTTCCGGAAGGATTTGATGCCCTTTAAAAAATCGGAAGTGGGTGTCTGGCTATACTTCATCTCGTAGAGGTGGGTTTGAATTCCGTCCAATTCTACCAAATCCACTTCCACCTTGTTGGAGTCCTGCCAGAAAAAAAACTGGGTGTGCCGGTCGCTGTTCCAGCGGTTTTTCATCAGTTCCAGGATGGCCATGTTTTCAAACAAAGCGCCACGCTGGTAATATTGAAATATTTGTTCTGGGGTGGAAAGCCCCAGCAAATGGCACAAAAGCCCGGTATCGTAGAAGTACAGTTTGGGTGATTTGACCAGCCGCTTGTTGAAATTTTCAAAAAAGGGCGGCAGTTGGAAGAGAATATAACTGGCTTCCAGGATGGATAGCCAGCTTTTGGCAGTCGGCGCAGAAATGCCCGCATCCACGCAAAGCGTGTGGATGTTGAGGATTTGTCCGGCCCGTCCGGCGCAAAGGCGCAGGAAGTTTTGAAAAGCGTTCAGGTCCTTGATATTAATCAGGCTTCGGGCATCCCGCTCCACGTAGGTTTCGAGGTAGTTTTGGAAAAAACGGGGCAGCGGAATCGGGCGGTCGTAGAGTGCCGGATAGCCCCCCTTGAGGATGTTGTCCGCCAATTCGGACGGACGGAGGTCGGGCTGGTTGGCTGCCAGTTCGGCATGGCTCAGGGCCAGCAACCGGAACAGCGCCACCCTTCCGGCAAGGCTCTGGGTGATTTTTTCCAGCAACAGAAAATTCTGGGAGCCGGAGATGATAAATTGCCCCATCACTTTGTCCGCATCGGTTTTCACCTGTAGGTAGGAGAAAAGCTCCGGTACCCGCTGCGCTTCGTCGAATATCACGTAGCGGTCGTGCAGTTTCAGAAAACCCAGCGGGTCTTCTTCAAAGAAGCGGCGGGTATTGGGCTCTTCAAAGTTGACGTAGCCGTAGTCGGGAAAAAGGTTTTGCAGCAGGGTCGTCTTCCCGCTTTGCCGAGGCCCCGTAACGGAAAGCACAGGATAAAGCGAACAAGTTTCCCGCAAAATGGGCGCAAGCTGTCGAGGTATCATCATTTTTATGCAAATTTTAAAATTGACTTTCAAAATTACATAATTATTTCCAAAACCCGCTAACCAAAAAGATAGGTCCATTTTGTCATTGCCGCAGGCAACCCGCAACGTCAAGTGTGAAGTCAAACGGGCAGCCCTCACGACGTAGCAGATTGCCTACGGCAATGACAAGTCGGCAGCCCAATTTCCTAATTTCCTAATTTCCAACCTCATGCCCGTCCTCACCTCCCCCCAACGCTCCGCCCTCGAATCCACCGTCGTGGCAGCCCGCAAGCTGGCCGAGACCGGCGCCCGCAACGCCCTGCACACCCTGGCCGTGGACGAACCGGAACCCTACGCCCACATGACCCCCGACCAGCGAGCGCTCCGCAACCGCCTGCGCAGCAAGGCTCGCCTGCTGGGCGACGAACTGCCCGCCGATGGCCACCAGCGTATCGAAAAACTCGGCTACGAACTGGCCTACGAATACTGGCACCGCATGCTCTTCGCCAAATTCCTCGAAGCCAACCACCTGCTCATGCACCCCGACGGCGTGGCCGTGACCATGGCCGAATGCGAGGAACTGGCCCCCGAAGAAGGCTACGCCGACAAATGGGAAGCCGCCGCCGCCTATGCCAGCCGCATGTTGCCCGCCATCTTCCGGCCCGACGACCCGCTGATGCAGGTCCACTTCGCCACCGAAGACCGCATTAAACTGGAAACCCTGCTCGACCAGGTGCCCAACGATACCTTCACCGCCGACGACAGCCTCGGCTGGGTCTATCAGTTTTGGCAAAACGACGCCAAGGCCGCCATCAACGCCAGCGGCGACAAGATAGACGGCGAGCGCCTCCCGGCCGTCACGCAGCTCTTCACCGAGCCGTACATGGTGCATTTCCTCATCGACAATACCATCGGTGCCTGGTGGACCAGCCGCAATCCCGGCGTGACGCCCCCGGTGAAGTTTGAGTACCTACGTTTGAAAATGGAGAATGGAGAATGGAGAATGGAGAATGAGCTGTCGCCCGTCAGCGGCTCCCCTAATTCTCCATTCTCAACTCTCAATTCTCAATTCCCCGCCTGGCCCGACACTGTCAGCGGCAACCCTAAAAATTCTCAACTCTCAACTCTCAATTCTCCACTCTCAATTTTAGACCCCTGCATGGGCTCCGGCCATTTCGTCGCCTCCCTGTTCACGGTGCTGGCGCAACTGCGCATGCACGAAGAAGGACTCAGCAAAGCCGAAGCCACCGACAAAGTCATCGCCGAGAACCTGCACGGGCTGGAACTCGACCCCCGCTGCACGCAGATAGCCGCCTTCAACCTGGCGCTCACCGCCTGGAAATTTTGTGGCCAATACCGCCCGCTGCCGGAAATGAACCTCGCTTGCAGTGGCACAGCGCCCAAGGGCAAAAAAGAGGATTGGGTAAAATTAGTGGCTCGTGAACCGCAGCGGGACGTAAGAGCAAGGATGGAAAACGGCATGGCCGCCCTCTACGACCTCTTCCAGCAGGCCCCGGAGCTGGGCAGCCTGATAGACCCTGCCACCCTGAAACCCGACGCCTTCACCGCCAGCTTTGAGGAATTGCAGCCGTATTTGGCGAAAGCCCTGGAAAAAGAAGCCGACCAGGATGTGGTGGAGCGGGGCGTGATGGCCGCCGGCATTGCGGCGGCGGCACGGCTGCTGGGCAAAAAATACACCCTGCAAATCACCAACGTGCCTTACCTCGCACGGGGCAAGCAGGATGAAACGCTGGCGAACTACTGCCTCAAAAACTACCCCGACGCCAAAGGCGACCTCGCCACCGTCTTCCTCGACCGGATGCTGAAAAACACACAGCCCGGCGGAACGGCTTGCAGCGTGATACCGCAGAACTGGCTCTTCCTCACCACCTACCGGAAGTTCCGGGAGCGGTTGCTGAAAAAGGAAAGCTGGGATTTCGTGGCCCGCCTGGGGCCGGGGGCTTTCAGCCAAATCAGCGGGGAAGTGGTCAAGGCCATTTTGATGAGTATTTCAAACAGCGCTCCGCAAAAAGACCACGCTTTCTTCGGCCTCGACGTCTCCGATGCGGGCAGTGCGGCGGAAAAGGACGAGGCACTGCGGACGGCGGAGGTGCAGCCGGTGCAGCAGGGGGCGCAGTTGGGGAATCCGGATGCGAGGGTGGTGATTGAAAGTATTGAACAAGGAATATTATTGAGTACCTACGCTAAAGCCTTGCAGGGAATTGCAACAGGAGATTTTTCTTGTTTTGGACGACTTTTTTGGGAAATTAGTAGTGTTGATAATTCGCAGTGGATTTTTCAGCAAACAACTTTCAAAGAGAACAAAGAATACACAGGAAAAGAGAATATCATTTTCTGGGAAAATGGAAATGGGGCTTTAGTGAATTCCTCGGGTGCTCGAATTCAAGGACTTGAATCCTTAAATTCAAAAGGGGTAGCAATTGCACAGATGGCTTCACTTGGTGCAACAATTAACCTTTCAACAGTTTTCGACAATAATTCATCCGTAATTATTCCTTTTGACGAAGAAAATCTATTACCAATTTGGTCTTTCTGTTCGTCATCTAATTTCAATGAAGAAGTAAGGAAAATTGACCAAAAAGTAAGTGTTACCAACGCCACCCTGGTAAAAGTCCCCTTCGACCTTGCCCACTGGCAAAAAGTCGCCGCCGAAAAATATCCTAACGGCCTGCCTGCACCCTACAGCGACGACCCCACGCAGTGGCTCTTCCACGGGCACCCGGTGCCGTCGGAGCGCCCGCTGCAAGTGGCGCTGGCCCGCCTGCTCGGCTACCGCTGGCCCGCCGAGCGCAACGAGGAGATGGAGCTGTCGGAAGAAGCCCGCCGCCTCATCCGGGAAGTGCAAGCCTACAACCCCCTCAGCGACGAGGACGGCATCGTCTGCCTGCCCCCCGTGAACGGCGAGCACGCCGCCGCCGAGCGCCTGCGGGAGTACCTGCAAGCCGTGTACGGCCCCGCCTGGAACAACCAGACCCTCGCCCGCCTGCTCGCCCAGGAGGGCAGCAGCAAAAACAGCCTCGAAGACTGGCTGCGGGAGGAATTTTTCGAGCAGCACTACAAGCTGTTCCACCACCGCCCCTTCCTCTGGCACATCTGGGATGGCCGCCGTGACGGGTTCAGCGCCATCGTCAACTACCACCAGCTCACGAAAGACAACCTCTCCAAACTCATCTACACCTACCTCGGCGACTGGCTCCGGCAGTGCGAGGCCAAGGTGAAGTCCGGCGAGAGCGGCGCCGAGGGCCTGCTGTCCGCCGCCCGGCAACTGCACGAACAGCTCCTGCTCATCCTGGAAGGCGAGCCGCCCTACGACATCTTCGTGCGCTGGAAGCCCCTGCACGAGCAGCCCCTCGGCTGGGAGCCCGACCTCAACGACGGCGTACGCCTGAACATCCGCCCGTTCATGGAGGCGGGGGTGCTGCGGAAGAAGCCGAACATCAAGTGGGGCGTGGATAGGGGGAAGAATCCCAAGGGTGCGCCGTGGGGGGGGTAAGGGATAATGATAGGCATTTGGGGTTGGGGGAGAAAAGGGCGGCGAGGGAGAAGTAGCGCCGCTTTGTCATACCCGAAGGGAAACTGCGACGTCGTGAGGGCTGGGGGAGGGAAGTGTTTTTTTGTAAACCATTCAAAACCACATATTTATGAACGAGTCCAATTTAGCTAAGTTTAAAGAGATGTATGCGGAGTACAAGCAGACAGATATTTACGAGAACAGGTTGGAAAACACAGCAGTTGCTCCGATATTCCGTGAAATTATCTGGGAAACCCTCAGAAATGAGCCGCTAACCAATGAAAAACTGACAGGGTTTGTTCAGATGTTCAAGTTCAAATGTTCGGACGATACTTTTGACCGATATCTTGAGGAAAACATTTCTGATGAAACCATAAGGGAAGAACTTTCCGACAAAGCATACGCTGTTGGGTATTATGGCTATACGAAGGCCGGGCTAAATTCCATTCAAAAATTAACACCGAAGCATCTTTTGGTTGTAAAGAAATTCCTGACAGACGCATTCAATGTGCAGACAGAAAATGAAGCCATCGAATTATGTGAAAAGTATGATAGTAAAAATGTCCCGCAAGTAACAGCCGGCGTTTATTCTCCATGGCTTCACTACATCAATCCGAAGATTTTTCCCATCCGAAATAACCTTGTAAAAGGCTTCCTGAACTGGATGGAGATTGAGCATGACTATCCATCCTGCATTGCTGCTTTCAGCAAATTGAAAAAGTTGGTTGGTGAAACACAATATGCAACGATGGATAATTTTGCGGTTGAGTATTTCCCCTCTTTAATTGATTCAAAAATAACCATCAAAAAACCTGTCAAAAAAACGCCAAAAACTAATAATCCTGACAATCAACCAATCATGATTTCATTGAATACTATCCTCTATGGCCCCCCCGGCACAGGTAAAACATACCGAACTATTGACTACGCAGTGGCCATAGTAGAAGGAGTGGGCGTGGACACTATTTCAGATGAAAGAGGCGAGGAAGGCAACGACGTGAAAGAAGGCTTTGATGAATATTTAGAGCAGGGCCGTATCGCCTTCTGCACCTTCCACCAAAGCATGGGCTACGAGGATTTCATCGAAGGTATCAAGCCGCTGAAGCCGGAAGACGGCAAGCCTCCGCAGTACGATGTGGTGGATGGTATTTTTAAGAAAATATGTAAAGAAGCAACAAAGCAACAATCCCAAACCATCGAAGTTGATGGCAGCGAAGTCAATCTGACAAAAGACCTCTTTGCAGATATCTATTCTTCATTTGCAGAGCAACTTCCTGATGCTAATGAAGAAAATTCAGACTATTCATTGAAAACCAAGGAGGGATACACTTTTTACCTTTTTAAAAATAGTGCAAATTCAATCGTAGTCAAAGCCGGCACCCAAAAAACACCCCGGAGTGTATCCTGTAATGAGTTGACGAAAGTTTTATTTGATAACAAAACTCCAAACTATAAGCCTTATTCGAGTTTCATCATAGATGAAATATTAAAGGGTAAAAATTACAAAAAGGAATCAATAGATAACTCGAATAAACCATTCGTTCTCATCATTGACGAAATCAACCGGGGCAACATCGCCCAAATATTCGGTGAACTCATCACCCTCATCGAAGACGACAAGCGGCTGGGCATGAAAAACGCCATATCCGCCACCTTGCCCTACTCACAGGATTCCTTTTCCGTACCGCCCAACCTCTACCTCATCGGCACCATGAACACCGCCGACCGCAGCGTGGAGGCATTGGATACGGCGCTGCGCAGGCGCTTTGCTTTCAAGCACATGAAGCCGGAGTATGACAAACTTAAAACGCTTGACGGTGGCATTGACCTGAACCAAATGCTGAAGACTATCAACCAGCGCCTGGAAGTGCTGCTCGATGCCGACCACACCATCGGCCATGCCTGGCTGTGGGAAGTGAGTGATTTGGCAGATTTGAAAAGGGCCTTCAAGGATAAGATACTGCCGCTGTTGCAGGAGTTTTTTTACAATGATTATGAGAAGATTGGGCTGGTGTTGGGGGAAGGCTTTGTCCATTGGAAAAAAGTAGAATCGAACCTTTTTGCAAAGTTCAACACCAATTCTGGCCTGAATACGGAATACAATGAAAAATTGATTTTTTCATTGGCAAATATTGATGCGTTGGATGCAGGTGCTTTTATATCCATTTACACCAAGGTTGAAAAACAAGCCGAATGAAACGACATCCACCCGTACAGGTTTTCGAGTACGACCGGCTTTTCGTGGACGATAAAGTCTTCACCCGGAAGCATTGGGAGGATTTGGGTTTTTACAACAGCAAAAACGACAGCCGTTTTTTCGATTTGCTTCCCAATGGGGTGCGGTTCAAGCAATATGTTGGGGTCATTCAGGTCGGTAACCTGACCATCGAGGTGCTACCTAAAGTAGACCGCAGCGAATTAAATGAAGGCCAATGGCAAACCGTCCTCCTCGATATGCTCCGGGAATGCCGCTGGATGCAGGTACATGCTCATCAGGAGGCATCGTTACGGCTTAAGCACAACAACATCTTGGACGCCTACCTGGAAATGTACCTCGACGCCTGCGTGCGCCTGCTACACGAGGGCCTGGTCAAAAAATACCGGCAACAGGAAGGGAACCTGTATGCCCTGAAAGGCAAGCTGAAATTTGCCGGGCATATCAGCCGGAACGTGGTGCATCAGGAGCGGTTTTACACCGAGCACAGCATCTACGACCGGGACAATATCTTCAACCGCATCCTGCTGAAAGCGCTGCGGGCAGTTCCCCAATTCACGAACAGCCCTTTGTTGAAAGACAAACTGGGCCGCTTGCTGCTCGATTTTCCCGATTTACCGGACATGGCCGTCACGGCCCGGACTTTCCAAAACCTCGTGTACGACCGCAAGACGGAGCGCTACAAATCCGCCATTGAAATAGCGGCCATGCTGTTGCTGAACTACCGCCCCGACGTGCGGGGCGGCCGGAATCATGTGCTGGCTATTTTGTTTGATATGAATGAATTGTGGGAGGAGTATTTTTACCGGCGTGCAAGGGCGACATTAATAAAGGAATACCCAGCATGGAGTATCAACCGGCAGCGGCAAAAGGATTTCTGGCAATTACCTGAATTAGGCAGGACTAAAATAATTAAGCCGGATATTGTGCTGTCAAAGAAGGAGGGAACGCAGGAAGCGTTTATCATCATAGACACCAAATGGAAAACACCGGATGGAAATATCCCAAGCGATGGTGATTTGAAGCAGGTGTTTGTCTATAATGAATATTGGGGCGCCATGCATGGAATGTTACTGTATCCTCAAAATGAATCGGGGCAGGGGTTTACCGGGCGAAAAGGTAAATATGTGGGAAGAACTTATTGCACCGTTGCCAAGGTCGATGTGCTGAAAGTTGTACAGACTTCAGAAGGTGAAAAGGCTTCAGTGCTGAATAAGGACTTTGCCAAGCCAGTTTTAAATTATCTAATCAATGAGGAAAAGGATTAGCATGAATTACTCCCTGAAAGATAAGGTGGTCGAAAACCTGAAAAAGGCTGCTCAACACAACAGCCAAATCATGGTGCGCCCTGAGGTCATACTCTGGCCCGACCCGGAGCGGCAATTCGAGCAGGTGATACCGGCTCTGCAACGGACTTTTCCGGCCTTGCTGATTTTTGGAGCCTTTCAGCCCGAAAAAAAACAGGGGCCGGCCATCTGGTTGAAGTGCATGGTGGCCCGCACGCTGCCGGAGGCGGAGTGGCCGGAAAAAACGATTCCCATCATCTATCTGCCGGGCATGTCGAAAGGTGATTTCAGAAATATTGCCGTAGCTGGCCTCGACGTCCAGCCCTTGATGGAATACCAGTACAGCGGCACCCTTTTCACGCAGGTGAACGGCAGGGAGTGGACGGTGCTGGCTTTCATGGAAAACGAACAGGCCGGATTGGGCCTGAACGTGGCGCAGGACAGTGCCACCAAAGAGTACCTGGTAAAAGTCTTGCCCAATGTTTTTGAAGACAAGGATGTACATTTTCCGCAGACGATAGTGGACGCCAATTTCCTGCAAAGCCTCCTGTTTCCGGATACGATACCCAGTGTTTTACAATGGCTTTGCAAGGGAGATGACTTTATGAAAAACCTCAGCCCCGAACAAGCGGAAGCATTCCGTTCTATTTGCAAAAGCCGGTACAGCTTTGAGCCGGATGCCCGCAATCAGGTGGACGTGGCCCAGAAGTTAGGCTCCCAGCGGAATGACTGGAAGCAGGTATGGCAGTATTATGCTAATGCCCCGCACAAGTTTCCGGACATCGAGCCGCTGCTGAGGCTGGCCAAACCAGACGACCTGGGCACGGGAGTTTTCACCGTCCCGGAGGAAAGTTGGCCGCAGGTAAATGAGCAAAAAGAGGAGGAATTGCGCAAGGAACTAAAAGCCGTTGCCAAACTCCAGGTGAAGGAGGCACTCAAAAAACTGGAATCCCTGAAGCGGAAACATCAGGAAAGGCTGCGTTGGGTTTGGTCGGAAAGGGGGCAATCGCCTTTGGCGACGGCATTAACCCACCTGCTGGCCATGACCGAAGTGGCTGCCGAACCTTTTCCGGCAACTTCCATTGCGGAATTAAAAGAATACTACACCGGAAAAGGCTACCTCGCTGACCAGGCCATGCGGTGGGCACTGGCCAGCGTGAAATCAGAAAAAGACAGGGAAACGGTTATTGGCGTCATTAGCACCATTTATCGTCCGTGGCTGGAAAATGTCACGCTGAAATTTCAGACGCTGATAAAAGAGGACGCATCTGTTTTTACTAACCAGCAAGCACAGCCTGAAACAGAAAATTTTGTGCTGTTTGTGGATGCGTTTCGCTTCGAACTGGCCATAGAGTTTTCCAAAAGGTTAATCAGAAACGGGTACAAAGTGGAGATGGAGACGGGATGGTCGGCCATACCCAGCCTGACGCCAACGGCAAAGCCGAATGTTTCGCCCATTGCTTCCGCTGTTGCAAAAAGGAGTGAGATAAAAGACTTCCGGCCACAACTGAAATCGGACAAGGACCTGCAAACAGCCAATTTCAGGGCGGCGCTGGCGGAGCATGGTTTTGAATTTATACCCAATGGCAGCGGTATTGACCAAGGCAAGCGCCAATGGCAGGAAATCGGGGAAATTGACACCAAAGGCCATTCGGAACAGGCAGGCATGGTCAGGCGCATCGAGGAATTGTTCGAGCAGGTGAAAGAGGCCATTGATGCGGCGTTTGAAAAAGGCGTGAGACGCATCAAAATCGTTACCGACCACGGCTGGTTGCTTTTGCCGGGCGGCTTGCCCAAAGAGGAACTGAATAAAAACCTGACGGAGAACCGTTGGGGCCGTTGCGCTTTGATAAAGGAAGGCGCCCAGGTGGATTTACTGCACTTGCCCTGGCGATGGAATCCGGGCGTGTACATTGCCTACGCTCCCGGTATTAGCTTTTTCCGGAAAAACGACGAGTACGCCCATGGCGGCGTTTCCCTGCACGAATGCCTGGTGCCAACGCTTTTTATCGAAAACACGAATGCAATGCAGGTTACTGCCAGATTCGCAGAAGTAAAATGGATTAATCTGACCTGTAAAATCGAAACAACCGGAGCGCCTGATGGCTATCAGGTGGATATTCGGACCAAGTACAGCGACCCTGCATCAAGTATCGTATTGTTGCCTGGCAAGACTCTCAAGGACAACAAGCTGACATTGATGGTAGACGATGATGCCGAAGGCCAGTCCGCCACCCTGGTTCTGATGGATGAGCAAGGAACCATTTTAAATAAAAGACCGACCGTTGTCGGTGGTTAAACATACGACTTATGACCTTGGATAAAATTGACCAAATAGCAGCAAAAGCCTTTGAGGGCTATATCGTGCGCAAAGATTTGCTGGAACAATTCCGCAAAACCTACCCCATACCCACCTATGTCATAGAGTTCCTGCTGGGACGCTATTGTGCCACCACCGACGAGCAGGAAATCCAGCAGGGTTTGGAAATCGTCAAGCGGCAATTGCAGGACCGTACTGTCCGACCCGGTGAGGAGGAATATTTCAAATCAAAAGCAAGGGAAAAAGGCTCCATCAAACTGATTGACATCATCACGGCCAAACTCGATGCAAAAACAGACAGCTACGTGGCTAACCTGCCCAGCCTGATGCTCAATACGGTCAGAATTTCTCCTGAAATGGTCAGCGAAAACGACAGGATGCTGACAGGGGGCTTTTATGCTGAAATTGAATTGGAGTATAGCGGTATCATTGCCCAGGAAAAAAATGGGCGCCCATTTGGCATTACCAGCATCCGCCCTATCCAATTGTCGCAACGAAATGTATTGGACAGCCTTTACAAAGGCAGGCAATTTTTCACCTTGCAGGAGTGGAAGGATTTCCTCATCCGCAGCGTCGGCATGGAACCGGAAACACTGACGGAGCGGGCCAAAAATGCGCTTTTCGTGCGGATGATTCCGTTTGTGGAGCGCAACTACAACATGGTGGAACTGGGGCCGAGGGGAACAGGCAAGTCACATCTGTACCAACAAATTTCACCGTATTCGCACCTGGTTTCCGGGGGTAAAACAACGGTGGCCAAGATGTTCGTGAACATGAGCAGTGGCGAACGGGGTTTGGTGTGCAAATACGACGTGGTTTGTTTTGATGAAGTCTCCGGGGTCTCCTTCGACCAGAAGGACGGCGTCAACATCATGAAAGGCTACATGGAAAGCGGTGAATTCAGCCGGGGCAAAGAACCCATTCGTGCCGATGGCGGTGTGGTGATGGTCGGTAATTTCGATGTGGATGTGGAGCACCAGCAGCGCATCGGGCACCTGTTCGGGCCGCTGCCGCAGGAGATGCGGGACGATACTGCTTTCATGGACCGAATTCATGCCTTTGTTCCGGGCTGGGATTTTCCAAAATTGAACAAAACGTATTTCACAGAACATTTCGGCCTCGTTAGCGACTTCCTGGCAGAATGCTGGACACGGCTCAGGGATGTCAGCCGCATATCGCAGGTACTGCCACGGATAGATTTTGGCGGTGCATTGAGTGGCCGTGATACCACAGCGGTAAACAAAACACTAAACGGCCTGCTCAAGCTGATGCAACCCAATCCCGATGAACCCATCACAGATGAGTTGCTGGAATGGGCTGTCAAAATCGCCCTGGAATACCGCCGGCGGGTGAAAGAACAACAGAAGCGCATTGGTTCGGCTGAGTTTCGCAATACGCATTTCAGCTATCGCATTGGCGAGGATGGCGTTGAAACTTTCATCACTACACCCGAAATCCACAGCGAAAACACCATTGGCGAAGACCCGCTTCCGCCCGGGCAAGTCTGGACGCTGAACACCGGCAGCCAGGATGATGCCGCAGGATTGTACAAAATTGAAGTGAATACAGGCCCTGGCAGCGGCGTGAAAATCCTGAACCGGCCGGCTCCTCCCGCTTTTCAGGAAAGTGTGCGCTATGCCGAGCAAAACCTGTACAGCAAATCCAGGGAATTAGTGGGCGACCGAGATTCCCGCTCCCATGAGTTTTCCATTCAGCTCCGCTCCTTCGATGCTTCCAAAAGTGGCAGTGGCCTGGGTATGGCTGTGCTGGTAGCCCTGTGCAGCGCCTTGCTGGAAAGACACAACAAAGGCGGCCTGGTCATCATTGGCCAACTCAACCTGGGCGGCTCCATTGACCTGGTGTACAACGCTGTGAATCTGGCTGAGCTGGCCGTGGAAAAGGGCGCTACCACGCTGTTGGTCCCTCTGAATGCCCGGCGGCAATTGAATGAGCTATCCGATGAGATGATTACGAAAATCAACATTCAGTACTACACGGATTTGAAGGATTGTTTGGTGAAGGGGTTGATGGAGTGAGAAAGAAGCTATTTTGTCTTAGCTTTTTGACTTGCCAGGATTGCCCGGAGGGCGAGAACCACGCTCTTTTTCGTAGGCATCAATATAGGAATCCTCCAGTTCCCTTGCTTTCGCCCTGCCGGGGATACCCGTTATCAGGATTTTGGCAAAAAATACAGGCCCAGTGCATGGCCCGGTTCAGAAAATCAACTTGTTCATTGGCCCTTGGTGAGCTACCGTCCTTATTGAATGGTTTACCGCAAATGCCGTACTTGTGAACATCATTAACCCGGCGGTCAAAGAGGGAAGGCGGTAAAGTGGAATAAAACATACCTACCGCCGTCAATGATTCACCGGCACCTGCCGCAGCAACCAATTCCGTTCCGCCACCGCCTCTGTTTTTTCGATATCCGCTTTCAATGCCTCCAGGGCTTTTTTGTCAAACTGGGCCTCCATCAGCCGCCGGGTGAACTGCGCCAGGTTCAAATAATGCTCCCCGTGGTAGCTGATTACTTCCTTGCGGCGGATGAAGCGCTGCATGGCGTCGAGGTGGGACTCCAGGGCGTCGTGGGCGTCCATTTCATAGAAAATCTTAAGGATGAGCGCACGGGCGGCCAGGTCGAGCAGGATGTCGTCGAAGGTGGTCTTTTGCAGCAGTTGCAGGGCGCTGCCAAAATGTTGCCGCTCAAATTCCAGCCGGGCGAGGTTGAAGGAATACATGCTTTGCTGCTGCCCTTTTTCCAGCTTGCTTTTAAATTCCCGCAGGAAAATTTCCACCCAATCGAACTCCTTCAGCGCCAGGCCGACCGTGACGGCGTTGCGGTAGGTGAAGCGGGACAGGGTGCCGTTGCTGAGCAGGTAGCCCTTTTTCAGCCCTTCTTTATAGAGGTCGAACTCGTCGGCCAGGAAACCATGCCCACCTTTGTTGTACTGGCGGATGCAGTAGTTAATGGCCAGCAGGTAAAGGTCGGAGATTTCATCGGGCGGGAACTTGTCGCCTTCCGTGACCAGCAGATTTTTGAGTTGGTGGAAATAAGCCGGATCGTCCGGCTGCACGAGCGACTGGTAGCAGTAGTAATAGACAGCAATGGCTGGGTGGGCCGTCAGGTTTTGCTCCTCGATGTGGCGCAACACGGCTTGCAGCAGGCCGAAGTCGTATTCTTTTTTATAAACCGCCTGGTGGGACAGCAGGGTGCAGGTTTGCCGCAGTTTTTGGGCAAAATAGGCCACGTCGAGGTGGTCGGTAATGGCCTGGAGGTTGTAGTCCACCATGCGGCGCTGCGTCAGGTTGAAGCGGAACTGCTCGGTGAGCATCCGGTGTGTCCGGGCGTGGAAGCCGGCGTTGCGGAACTGCTGCTGGCGGTGGCCTTCCTGCGCTTCCCGCATGGTGCGCTCGAAATGGCGGGGCAGGTTGCGCTGGCGGTAGATGGCGGCCAGCTTTGTTTTCACGGCGAGGGAGTCCTCAAAAAACGCCCGTTGCACCAGGTACTGCTCGGCCAGTTTCAATAAAAAGCTCATGGCCATGCGTACCTTGTGGTCGTCAAAAACTTCGCCCGGGCCGTACAGCAGCCTGTGGGTTTCTTCTTTGCCGGGCAGGGGCTGGTTGTCGTTAATACATTTCACCAGCACCTCGAACAAGTCCGCTACGTCCTGCCGCTGGTTGAAATAGGGGGAGGCGATGAATTTGCGCAGTTCCCGCTGTTCTTTGCGGTCGAGGGTTTGGAGGAGGGCGGCGAGGCGGGAGTTTTCCATCGGGGAAGTTGAATGTGGTTAAAAAAAAATTTTAGACAAAAGTATTTACGAAAGCCTGTATTTAAAGCTGCTTCATTATCGATTTTTAAAAAACCATTTTACAAACTGCCTAAATTGTCCTTGTTGGGCAAATGGATTGACCACATTTTTGTACCATCAAATTTTATCCAAAAGAAGAAACCTTTTTCCCATGATGAGAATATCCACTTTTAAAACCACATTACAGCGAGGCTGCGCCGCCCTCCTGTTTACGCTCTCCACTTCCTTCCTGGTAAAGGCCGATGTGGGCATCAACATAGTTACCTCCGTCAACGGCGACGTGGTGACGGCAGAGGTGCTGATGTACAATTTCCAGGACATTATTTCACAACAATATTCCATTGTTTGGAACCCTGCCGGGTTGGCGTTTGACAGTGTGGGCAATTTTAACCTTGCAAACCTCCAAAATTCAAATTTCGGCATAAGTCAAACACCGAACGGCATCTTGAACTTTTCCTGGTTTGATCAGTCTGGCACCGGGATTACCTTACCGGATTGCTCCCAAATTTATACCATCACCTTCCATGCGCTCAACGGCAACGTGCCGCAAATTTCGATCGCTTCCGACCCGGTACAAATTGAGGTGGTAACGGTTTTCGGGCAGCTTGAAAATTTGATTGAAAATTATGGCTGCAGCAACGTCGGCCAAATAAGCGGCCATATCTTCAACGACCTGAACAACGACTGCCAGCCCACGGCCAACGAAAACGGCCTCGAAGACTGGAAGGTGAAATTTGAGGGCAACGGCATTACCTATTACCATACCTCGGATGCCGGCGGGGCTTACAAAGCCTACCTCCAGGCAGGCAATTACACCGTCTCGCTCCTCCTGCCCCAAAACGGTCTTTGGACGGCCTGCGCCCCCGTGCAAAACATCACGGTGGTGGAAAACGGAGCGGCGGCACTCGACTTTCCGGCCCAAGCCCTTTTCGATTGCCCGGCGATGACCGTTGACCTATCTTCCCCCTTCCTTCGGCGGTGTTTCAACTCCAACTATTACGTCCATTACTGCAACAACGGGACGGAGGCTGCCCAGAATGCCTATGTCGAGGTCACCTTCGACCCCTTTCTGGAAGTGCAGTCCAGTTCTATCCCCTGGTCCGCCGTCAGCGGCAATACCTACACTTTTCCGCTGGGGAATGTCGGCCTGGGTGAATGCGGCGATTTTTACGTGGACGTTGTGGTGAGTTGCGATGCGGTGCTCGGCCAGACCCATTGCTCGGAAGCGCATATTTACCCTGACGCAAACTGCATCCCCCTCAGCCCGCTCTGGGATGGCTCAGACCTGGAAGTGACCGGCACCTGCGACGGGGACTCCGTCCGCTTCCTGATCGTCAACAAAGGCGACGACATGGCCGAACCGGCCGGGTTCATCGTCATTGAAGACGACATGGTATATCTACAGGGGCAAACCCTGCAATTGGAACACTTGCAATCCACCCAGATCGCCATGTCCGCCAACGGCTCTACCTGGCGGCTGGAAGCGGCGGAAAACGCTTTTAACCCATACAGCAAATTTGCCGCCGCCGCTGTAGAAGGTTGCGGCACCAATGGCAGCGGGACTTTTAGCGTCGGCTTCGTCACGCAATTCCCGGTGGACGACAACGGGGCCACTATTGACGAAGACTGCCGGGAGAACATCGGTTCCTACGACCCCAACGACAAAACGGGCTATCCCAGGGGCTTTTGCGCTTCGCATTTCATCCAACCGAACACGGACCTCGAATACCTGATCCGCTTTCAAAACACTGGCACGGACACCGCCTTTACCGTGGTGGTGCTGGACACGCTGAGCGGCCTGCTCGACCCTGCCAGCGTAGTACCCGGTGCCGCCAGTCACAGCTACGATTTTGAGTTGCTGGGCAATGGCGTGGTGCGGTTTGCTTTTGAAAACATCATGCTGCCCGACAGCAACGTAAATGAGGCGGCCTCCCACGGTTTCGTCAAGTTCAGGGTGTCGCAGGCAGCCGGCAACCAGCCGGACGATGTCATCCGCAACAAAGCGGCCATTGTGTTCGACTTCAACGAGCCAGTCATTACGAACGAATACTTCCACACGGTAGGCAACAATTTTGTGGAGGGCACTGCCCAGGATGGCAATCTGTCCATCTCTGGGTTCGTGAAAACATGGTACGGCGAGCCGCTGGAAAATGTGGAAATGAAGCTGACAAACACCTGCCCGGTCTATACGGACGAGAACGGGTATTTTGTTTTCAACAACCTGGATACGGCGAATTATGCGCTTTCAGGGGCCTTGGAAAATGTGGATATTTATGAAGGGGTGACGGTGCTGGATTATTTGAAAATCCGGAAAATCATTCTATTCCTTGATCTCAATGCCAATGTGTTCCAGATCATTGCCGCCAATTTGGGCGGAAACGGCAACCCGCTGAACAGTTTAACAACATTTGACCTGGTAAAAATACCAGAACTGATACTCAGAAAGCCGACGTCTTTAAGTCCCAAATGGGGGATAGTGACGGCAGAGGCCTCCAATTCCACCCAGCTTTCCGAGGTAAAGTTCAGTTACCAATATTCTCCACTCAGTGCCAACCAGGAAAACCAGGATTTCAAAGCAACAAAAGGCGGAAATGTAATTTTGGAGTCCATGGTCGAGAGTTCGCCCATTGCTCCCGTCTTTGAGTTCGATACCCATCAAACGTCAGTGGATACGGTGACAGTTGACGTAAAAGTGAGCAGCTTCACCAGTGTCGCCGGCTATCAATTTGGCTTGAAATGGGATCCGGCAATCCTCGAATTTTTAGCAATAAAAACGGATACTGCAGCCGTTGATGGAAATGCAATCGCTTATTCTCCAATACCTGGACAGCTTTCATTACTACATATAAATGCAGGGGACGTAGGGGATGGTGCGACCATTTTTACCCTGAAATTCCTCGCCACTGGCGGTATTGGCAGCAGTACGCTACTGGAACTGGACGAAAGCAACCTTCCATTCCAGGTTGTGGTTGAAGAATGCAAATTGGCAGGCGCTTCCATGCAAAGCACCACCATCACCCTCGAAAACCCCAGCGCTGCCAGCAGGCTGGAAGAAGAAGGCTTTTCCCTGAAAATAGCGCCAAACCCCGCAATGGCTGGCCAGCCTGTCGTAGCGGAGATCAAATCTTCCTCGGACAAACTGTTGACGTTCACCATTTTCAGCCAACAGGGGAGTGCCCTTTGGCAAAAAACAGAGCGGTGCCCCGCCGGGACTTCCAGGGCCAATCTTTCGCACGGGCTGCCGCAGGGGGTTTACCTGCTGCGCATCACCGATGCAAACGGGCTGCGTTCTGTGCTGAAAATGTCTGTGCTTTAGTAACGATGAAAAAATAACTTCACCATTTTGATTTTGAAAACCCCAGCAATGGAAGGGTTTTTTAAAATAATCCCGATTTCATATCGGGATTATTTTTCCTTCGATCCTTAGCCCTCATTTATTCCCTAAATAGTTTTGCTTAAAATGTAGGGAAAGATCCAGTTTTGGGTCTTTCCCTTTTTAGGTTGATTTCCGGCGAGCCTGCAAGCATCGCTCCCAGGTTGAAGACTAATCTGGCTTGGTACCAATGAATGGATTGATCGCTCCACCGACCGTGGCGTGGCCATTCTCCGCAGTCATTTGATTTACCCCAACTCCTTCAAATCCTTTACAAACCCATCCACCCCTGCTGCCTTTATCTTTTTCAGCAAATTAGAGGCATCGGTTTTATTGCTAAAAGTACCCAGCAGCAGCTTATATACTGTCTTCCCGTTCAGTTCATTAATGTTCACCAGGATGGAAGCGCCAAACTGGCGCTGAAGTTTTTCTGCGTTGATGAGTACGTTGCCGTAGTCGGCAAAAACGCCGGTTTGCACGGCAAAACCTTGTGAGGGGTGCCGCTCCACGCTAAAACGGAACAAGCCCTGGCCGGAAGCAACTGGCCCGGCGACTTCGGCTGTTGGGGCGGCAACACTGTCTTTGCGCCGCAATGCTTCGGCCACTGCTTTGTCGGCGTTTACGCGGCCATAGCCGTATTTGCGGGAATGACCGCCCGAGTAGTCGCTGGCATCGCCGATCTTGTCGGCGGTTTTTATCAAAATATCCTTGACTTCTTTGGCCGTCAAATTTGGGTTGGCGGAGAGCAGGAGGGCACAGATGCCTGCCACGATTGGGGTGGAGCCGCTCGTGCCGCCGAAATGCTTGTAAGGGCCCGAGCGGTCAACGCCATCCGCCCAGTATTTCCAGGCGCCATCCCCGCGGGCGGTGGTGCCGGGATCCCACCAGGCACGGGCGGCGATAAGGGGCCAGTCGCCATTGGAAGGTGCGCAGACCGTGACTTCCTGCCCCTGGTTAGAGTAGCTGGCGTAGCGGTCTTTGCTGTCGCAAGCAGCCACGCAGATGACATCGGGATGGGCGGCATACAAGTTGACAAAATCAACGCCTTCATTGCCGGCAGCAAACACGATGACGCAGCCTTTGCCTTTACGGCCCTGTCTGGCTGCTTTTGCAATGGCCTCTTCCTTCAGGGAATTCAGCGCATAGGCTGGATCGGTGGTTCCCCAACTGCAACTGATCACGTCTGCGCCGTTTTGGACGCAGTAGTCGAACATTTGCTCCGTGGCCCGCACGCTATAAGAGGTGCCGCTGACGGGCATGAACTTCGCATTTGGGGCCACGCCGACCATGCCCTGTCCATTTGCGATGGCGACGGCCAGGCTTGCGCAGGGTGTTCCGTGGGTGAAGGAGGGGTCGCCATCTGTCAGGCGGTCGGACTGCGTCCATAGGTCGAAAGGGCGATAAACTTTGTTTTTTAAATCAGGATGTGTGATGTCAATTCCGTTGTCAATGATGGCAATGACGATATCGGAAGAGCCGAGGCTGTTCAGCCTTTGCCAGGCATCGATAACCTTGGCATCTGCGCCAGGTTTGGTAGGGTAGTTGCCGCTGTGGATGAACCCGCTGTTCTTCAAATGCCATTCTTCGGCCAAATAGGTGTCGTTGGGCAGGGCGAGGTCGTATTCCTCCAGTAGCATGTCGAGGTCGGGCTCGGCCAGTTTCACCAAAGAAATTTGTTGGAGAAAACTGGCCACTTTGATGGGGTTGGGCGAGTCTTTGGTCACCTTGGCGATGATTTGGTCGGTGCCCCGGCGCTCCACGAGTTCCAGCTTGTACTCGTCGAGCACCAGTTTTTGCTCACTTTCGTCCACGGCTGGCTGGAAGATGATGAATATTTCGCCGGTTGGCACCATGGGCTTTCCGCCGCCTTCGGGTACATAGACATGGGTTCCAAGTGCAATTTCCTTCTTTTGGCGGACTTCGTCCAATTTGGTATCCACTGTTTCACCGTCCTTCTTTAAGGTGACGACCTTGAAGCCGCCCAGGCTGGGGAGTTGCTGCGATTCGACGTATTCCTTTTTTTGCAGGTCTGTTGGTTTGGTTGTTTTCAAGCCGACGAGGTTGTCGCTTTTTTTCAAAACCAGCTCGCCTTTGCCGCTTTTTATTTTGTAATTGCTCATCGTAGGGGGAGGTTGTTAGAAAGTTGTTAGAAGGTTGCAGGAAAGTCGTTTGAGATTGTTTGAAGGCTGTTGCAGGGGCAATTCCGAACGATTTTCCAACGATTTTCAAACCACCATCCAACAATTCAAAAAAAGATATTGAGTGTTTTGGTTTGAAAATTGACATTTTACACCTGGAAAATTAGGAATAGTCGGAGAAGTTTTCAGAAGGATTTCAGCTAAAAACTTCGCTGTCAGGGTTTTTTATAATTTTACCGCCGCTTTATGCTTTTTAAATGGCCATTATACAATTAAATACAGATCCAGGCCGCCTCTCTGATGAAGAGTTGGTGAGCAGGTTCGCCAAAACAAAAGAACAGGCATACTTTGAGGAATTGTACAACCGGTACATCCACCTGGCTTTTGGCGTATGCATGAAAATGCTGAAAAACCAGGACGACAGCCAGGATGTAGTGTCGGATGTTTTTAAGATCCTCTACGTGAAACTGCCCACTGCCAACGTCAAATCTTTCAAGAGCTACCTGTATGCGGTTGCACGGAACGAGTCCATTGCCAAGCTCCGCCAGCGCAAGACGGAAATGACGAAAATGTCCGACTGGCAGTACACCGAAACTTCTTCGGACAGCTTTATGGAAAACGAGGGCTTTATTGCTCAATTGGACAACACACCTTCTGTTGAATCACAAGTCGAAAAGGCCGTGGGGGAACTAAACGACGACCAGCAGCTTTGCGTCCGCCTCTTTTTCTACGAAGACAAGAGCTACAAAGAGATAGCATCCCAGACCGGGTACTCTGAAAAGCAAGTAAAAAGCTACCTGCAAAACGGCAAGCGCAATCTAAGAATCATACTAGAAAAGACATTGAGAAAACACACAGCCTGAACAGTCCGGCAGTTTGCCAGTCATCAGTTCAACAGTTCTGTATTGCTGAGATTTAAACTGAGGGAATGTCCCGGCGCCAAAAAATCGCTGCTCCAATGAACGGAAGTTTACTACATAAAATTTATCAACCCGATGTTTGCCTGAGCGAGCAGGAAATTCGGGATTATCTGGAGGGCAATGCCTCCAGGGAAGACCTGCGCCGGGTTGAAAACCACCTGCTCGATTGCCCGCTGTGTTCAGATGCAGTGAATGGGGTCGAAATGGCAGGACTATCAGCCATCCCTGTACTCGAAAATTTTTCTGCTTTTAAAAAAAAGCTTCCTGAGCTACAGGAGGCTAAAACCCGCCGTCTGACCCCTGGAAAATTCATGGCAAGGGCAGCGGCCATTGCGGCTATATTTGTCCTGGGGGCAGTGGCTTATATCAACTTGTCCCAAGCCCCCCGTGGCGATAAGCTTTTTGCTGAGTATTTTTCTTCCTACGAAAACGACATCCCCTTAACCCGCAGCGGCGAGGATACGGCGGCGCTGAACCCGGCCTTCGCCATCGCCCTGAACGATTACTCATCCCGGCGTTTTTCCCGGAGCATCGCCAATTTTGAAAAAGCTATTGCTGAGGAGCCTGGTAACGATGCTGCCCATTTTTTCGCCGGCATGGCCTGCCTGGAGTCCTCAGAATGGGAAAAGGCCTGCCAGCACCTGGAAGGCGCCAGAAAAAGCGGCGGGGCTTATGCTTCAAAAGCTGCCTGGTATTTGGCGCTGGCCTATTTGAAAATGGAAAAACGGGAGGAAGCTAAGGTTGTTTTGGAAGAATTTGCGAAAGCAGGAGGAAGCAAGGCTGGCGAGGCGAAACAATTGCTTGCCAAATTGTAAAATTGCTCAACATCATTTAGCGCGATAAAAAAGGGCGGTGGAATTTCCACTGCCCTTTTCCATTTTTGGGGGTGAGGGGTGCGATGTGGGAGGTAAAGGAGCTTCCTCACTTCTCACCCCTCGCTTCTGTTTATTTCAAAAACTCTAAACTCTTCTTCACAAAGGC
Source organism: Lewinellaceae bacterium (assembly GCA_020636005.1). Classification (GTDB taxonomy): domain Bacteria; phylum Bacteroidota; class Bacteroidia; order Chitinophagales; family Saprospiraceae; genus UBA6168. Next base: position 1,003,136 of record JACJYR010000001.1, on the reverse strand, counting down.
TGTCAGGTCGGCGCCTTTCAGCATCCCCTGGTTCAGCAGTGCCAAGTCCAGTAGGTGCTTGCTGAAATGGTTGCGTTCATCGCCTTCGGGCAGTTTGAGGAGTTTTTCGGCGATATAAGGATGGTTTGTATTAACGACCACATTGTACATATCATCGAAAGTACCCATGCCGCCGCCGCTGAAAGCCTGCATTTCTTTCATCCGGCGGATGAATTCGGGCTTTGTGATTTGCACGGGTTGGTCGTCGGGCGACATTGGCTTTAGCTGCACCGTTGCTCCGGCGGCTTTTTTGGCCACGCTTTCAAAAACGGCTTTTACAGTCTCTTGTTCTTTTTCGCTTAGGACGCTTTCTGTTTTTTCGTCCTTTTGCACCAGGTTGTCCACTGTATCTGAATCCACCCGCACGAAGGTGACATTTTGCAGCTTGTATTCAAGGTGCTGTGCGAAATGGGTATCAATCACGTTGTCCATCACCAGCACGTCGTAGCCACGGCCTTTGGCAGCTTCAACGAGGCTGTGGTGCTCCACCGGGCTGTGCGTATAAAGCATGATAAGGCGCTTGTGCTTGTCGGTTTGGTTGGGCTCTATTTTCTTTTTGTAATCTTCGATGGTGTAGCATTCCCCGTCCGAGTTTTTCAGCAAGACAAAATCCACGGCCCGCTCGTGGAACTTCTCGTCGGAGAGCATGCCGTATTTGACGAACACGCCGAGATCCTGCCATTTCTCTTCATAGCCTTTGCGGTCATTTTTAAAAAGGTCGTGCAGTTTGTCGGCCACTTTCTTGGTGATGTAGCCGGTTATTTTCTTCACGTTGCTGTCGCTTTGCAGGTAGCTGCGGCTCACATTGAGCGGGATGTCGGGCGAATCGATAACGCCGTGCAGGAGGGTAAGGAACTCCGGCACTATCTCTTTTACCTCATCGGTCACATAGACCTGGTTGCTGTAGAGGTGGATTTTGTTTTTCTGTACTTCCAGTGCATTGTGCAGTTTTGGGAAATACAAGATGCCGGTGAGGTTGAACGGATAGTCTATATTCAGGTGAATCCAAAATAGTGGCGATTCGAACGTAAAGGGGTATAGTTCCTGGTAAAAATCTTTGTAATCCTGGTCGTTCAGGTCGTTAGGCTGCTTTTTCCAGGCTGGCGCTGTGTTATTGATGATGTTGTCAGCGGTAATTTCTTTTTCCTTCTTTTTTTCACCCTCACCCTCTTCTATCGTTTCTTTTTTTGTACCAAATTTGATGGGCACGGGCAAGAACTTGCAGTATTTCGTCAGCAGTTGTTCGATGCGGTGGTTTTCGAGAAACTCTTTGTTTTCGTCGTTGATGTGGAGCACGATGTCGGTTCCACGCTGCGTTTTTTTGTTAGTTTTTACCTGGTATTCCGGATTGCCCTCGCATACCCAGGTGACGCCGGGTTCGCCCTCTTTCCAGGATTTGGTAATGGCTTCCACCTTGTCGGCCACCATAAAAGCGGAGTAAAAGCCCAGGCCAAACTTTCCGATGATGTTGTGTTCGCTCTGGTATTTTTCCAAAAACTCCTGGGCGCTGGATATGGCGATCTGGTTGAGGTATTTACCCACTTCCTCTTCGGTCATGCCGATGCCTTTGTCCCGAATGGTAAGGGTTTTCTTCTTTTCGTCAACGATGACCTCGATGGTCAGGTCGCCGAGTTCTCCTTTAAAATCACCCCGTGAAGCCAGGGATTTTAGCTTGGTTGTTGCATCAACGGCGTTGGAGATCAATTCCCGAAGGAAAATTTCGTGATCTGAGTAGAGAAATTTTTTGATGATAGGGAAAATGTTCTCAGTCTGGACGGAGATATTGCCTTTTTGCATAGTCTTAATTGTTTTTGATGGTTGAATTTGGCTGGTGGAATCCGGTAAAATGTTTAAAAAATGCCAAAAAAGCTGCCCGGATTTTTCACACCTACCTCCGCCCGGTCAAAGCCTGTGCCAGCCGTTTTTTACTGACAAAATGGCTGTTTTTAAGTGATTTGCGGGCTATTTTAATGCCTAACATGGCATGGTGATGCCATACGACAGCAATTTTTGTCGTCACAGTAACACAAAATCCTGAACAAGTAGGCACCCATTTTGCCTGTAACATTGTGCCGTTAAAATTTGGTAACACAATAACAATTAACAATGAACGCAATACGGCCGGTGCATGGAATCCAAGTAAGGGAACACGAAATAAATTTCGTGCGGCAGATTCATGGTGTGCAGGTCAAGGACATCATTACCAAGTTTTTTTACCAGGGCAATCAATTGTGTTTTCACATTTTATTGCATGTGGAGAGCGGCGAGACCGTCCTGTTCCAGGAATTCGACGACTATTCGGAATACAAAAAAGTTTTCGGCGATTTGCAGGCAGCAAGGGCAAATGATATTGTCATAAAAATCCCGAAAAAAAATTCCGTTCCTGGCATGGCCTCCTAAAAAGTGGCATGATTTTCGGAAAGTGTACAATCGTTTTACAGAATATTATACGGGTTAATCTTCATCTTCTTCCCTCCCATATTTATGTAGATTAATCAGTTTTTTTTTATCCCACTTCCCGTCAACCAGAACCACTTGAATTTTCGCTAACTATCAAAGCCTTCACTGGCTTTATGAAGATATGGAGAAGCCCCACCCCGGCTTCAAGTTTGAGTGCGGAACCTGCAATGCAGGAAAGCACCCATCTCCAAAGACGTCTTCGGGGCAGAAGTGTCCCGGGACAGTGAGTGAGACCAGTTCGTTTGGGGGGTAGAGCTGGTCTTATACTCACTTTTTTTTCTTTTTTTCAAATAGAAAAGGGCAGCATTGAATCATCAATGCTGCCCTTTTTTATTTGCCTACTATCAACTGAATCCTCCCGGTTGAAGACTATTATACCGCTGCACGACAGGTTTTGTCAGGGATGGACTGGTTGATAAAGGTTGATAATGGTTTATTTGGTTCATTATCAACCCTTATCAACTTCATCAACCCTCATCAACTTAATACCGCTGGACAAAACCATCCGTGCTAAAGTACAAATTGCTATCTCAGCTTCTTGTTTTCCGCATGGCGCTCCGCATCCCGCTTTGTTTTCTTTTCCAGGTTATTGGTTAATGCTTTTGTCAGATCGACGCCGGTCTGGTTGGCAAGACAGATGAGGACGAACAGCACATCTGCCATTTCATCGGCAAGGCTGGTGTGGGCCTGGTCGGCATCTTCCGTTTTTTTAAAGGATTGTTCGCCATAGAGGCGGGCCATCAGGCGGGCCACTTCGCCCACCTCCTCCATCAGGATGGCGGTGTTGGTAAGTTCATTGTAATAACGCACTCCAACGGTTTTTATCCAATGGTCAACTGTTTCTTGTGCTTGCTGGATAGTCACTGGTTGCTAATATTCGTTGAGTTCGAGGGCGTCGAGGAGTCCGTCGAGGTCGTCAAATGACTTGTACCCCACTTTCTCTTCTGCACCCCCGGTAAGGCTAATGCCGTAGGGTTGTATTATTTCCAAAAGCTCGTCAAACATGCCTGGCATACACTCGATGGCCAGTATTATTTTATATCGCTTCGCCAGGCTTTTGATGAAATCCAAAGAGAATGGCCCATCGTTTTTCAAGCCTTCCCATGTGATAGCCGACCTGGTAAAATCCAGCAGGAAGGAATGGCAACAATGGGCATACTGTCGCAGGTGTTCATCGATGTCCTGTTGTGAAAATTCACCGCTTACTACAACCTGCTTTATAATGTTAATTCCATTCAATGGCAACAATTCCTCCACTGGGGTAAACATGCCTGCTTGTACCCCGTCCAATCCGAGGCTGTTATGTATTTCGAGCATTTCCTCACTGGTCGGGAAATCAAATTCCCCGACAATCTTCACGCCGTCCACCCATTCCTTCAAGGTATTCGCAGCGGCCACCGAGAGCGTTCCCGCCATGCCCGCACCAAGCGGGAGGCCCAGCCATTCTACTTCCCTGGCGGCAAAATACCTTGCATCTGTAAGGTTGTTGACGCCGGTGGCTTTTACTTTAGTCTTCAACATGCTTGAAATTTTCTTTTTCAGTCAGGTTGCAAAACTACATTACCCCGCCAATATCAATAAAAAAACATGGCAGCAAGCTTTGGTGCCGTAGTGCCCTCACCAACCTTATCAAGTCGGCTTTCGAGGCATAAAAACTTCCTTGCCCTCCCAATCCGGGTATTTCCTGCTCCATCGCTACCTTTGTCAAAAACAACCACATGCAGCTATTCAAAAGAAAGGCAACTTCTTTTTCGGTTTCAATATTTACTTGCCTGCTTGTTTTTTACAGCCTTCCCTGCACGGCCCAATATACGGAACTCGCTTCCCTCCCCGAACCCGTCTCCAACAACGCCACCGTTGCAGCCGAAGCAAACGGCAAACAATACGTCTTTTCCTTCTGCGGCATTGACGATACCAAAATATGGTCGGGCATCCACCTGAAAGCCTGGCGCTATGACCTGCAAAACGACGAATGGTCGGCCCTGCCTGATGTGCCCGATCCGGCTGGCGGGAAAATCGCTGCTGCGGCCAGTTTTGTAAAAGGCAAAATTTACCTCATCGGCGGTTACCACGTAGCATCGAACGGTAATGAGACCAGCAGTAAGAAAGTCCATGCCTTCGACCCGGTTGCCAACGCCTGGCTGCCCGACGCCGCCGACCTGCCCGTGGCCATTGACGACCATGTCCAAGCCGTGTGGCGGGACAGCCTCATCTATGTGGTGACGGGCTGGAGCAACTCCACCAACGTGCCGAACGTGCAGGTTTTCAACCCAACAACTAATGGATGGGAAGCTGGGACGCTGGTGCCGAACAATAACGACTACAAGGTTTTTGGTGGCTCAGGGGTGATCGTTGACGACACGATTTTCTACGCAGGTGGGGCGAGGACTGGCGGTAATTTCCCGCCGACTTCCTTTTTCCGAAAAGGCATCATCAATCCCGACAACCCAACCGAAATCACCTGGACGGGCTTCAACGAACCGGCGGCCAAAGGCTACCGCATGGCCGCTGCAACCCTTGATGGCAAAGCAGTCTGGCTCGGCGGCAGCGACGTGACCTACAATTTCAACGGCATCGCCTACAACGGCTCAGGCGGTGTGCCCCCGCTGGATCGCATCACGGTTTTTGACCCAAACAGTGGCCATTTCTCTCAAGCAACTGGAGACATGCCAAAAGTGATGGACTTGCGGGGCGCTGCGCAAATTGCGAACAGTGAGGTGATTATTGCCGGCGGCATGGAAGAGGGGCAGCAAGTGACGGACAAAGTTTGGCGCATCCATTTTGAAGAAGTATTGGCGGTAGAAACCCCGGCGGATGAAGCTGCTTTTTATAAAATATCTTCGAATCCGGCCAACAGTTCATGTATCGTAAAAGCCAAAAAAAATATTGGGGCAAGACTGTTCGACTGGGCAGGGAAAATGATTTTTCAGGAAAATGGCCACTATGAAATCGAAATTCCGGTTAGCCAAATTCCAGGCGGAATTTATTGGCTGGAAATAGTAGCCAAAGATGGGCAGCGGGCGCTGGAAAAGTTGGTGGTACAAAAGTAGCCCTACCAATTTTTTTCCACCATGCATCCCAATCCTTTCATCCAATCCACTTCTTTTTCAGAGAAAGCAGGCGGGGGAGGAGCCTCGCCGTAGTCAAGGGATTTTTCAAAAACACCCTGCTCATACAAGTCTTTCATGGCTTTCCCCAAATCAAGAAAGGTGTCCTCATCTGGCTGCTTCAAGGGAACGGGCACGACTGGTAGTGGCTCTTTCACATCCATTGCCCAAACTTGTGTTTTGCCTTTACCCGCCCTTACCAGGGTTACCAAATAATGGGATTTTGGCAAATAAGGATGCTCCATAGGCCGTTCGCCGCGCCGAAGCAGGTCAATTTCAAGAAGATGGACGTTGGCATAGTGAAACCGTTCCCGTTTTTCCCGGTAAGGTTGCAGGCCCGGTTTGCGCTTGTTCACAGGGGAAAGGATTTCGATGGCGGTGATGAGTTTGTTGCTTTTCCTGTCCCGGATTTCAACGACAGGGATGCGCACCTCAACAGGCTTGATGGCCGGCAGTACCAAAGTTTCGGGTGTTGTGGCCATGCCATACATTGCGGACGGTTCCCTGGCAACATCGGCCCTGTGGAAAATTTCCACATCAGGGCACATGATACCCACATCTTCTTCCGGCGAGGTGTCTTCCACCGTGTAATTGTTCAGGTGAACAGTGTAGGGGGCAGCCAAGCGTGGTGCTATTTGAACTTTTATCAAATACGCAAGGCTGCTGTTGACATCGGGCCAGAGATGCCCTTCGAGATAGGGATCCATTCCTGGAAAAGGTGAAGGCATGGATGCAATTTTTCCCAAAAATAAATAAATGGGGAGATATTGCTTTCAAACCCAAAACGCTTCTGGAAGAGGCTTACCGGTTCCTTTATTACCGTTGATTTCGTTCCCCAAGTTACAATCTGCAGGAAACAAACCAATTCCTTCTTTTAAGTTTCCCATAACTTCTAAATTTAGCCCTTCTAAACACCCGTCGCCCATTCAGCATGGCAAGGTGTATTTGTTTTTTTTAAAGCCCAACGCAAATGCCCAATTATTTTACAATCCAGCGGTGCTTCTTCCCTTTCATTTTCCTGTTGTTCCAATTCAGCCTGTTTGCCCAAAAGCAAATCACCGGCACCATCACCGACGCTAAAACGGGCGAGCCGATGGTCGGCGTCAGCGTTTTCATCAAAGACAGCCCCGGCAACGGCACCATCTCCGACCTCGACGGCAGCTACCAATTGCAGGCTCCCGGTGAAACAACGGTACTTATCTTCAGCTTCGTCGGGTACGAGATTTTGGAAATGCCGGTGGGCGCAGGCGCCACGCTCGATGTTTCCATGCAGGAAGACGCCCAGCAACTCAACGAAGTAGTAGTGACGGCTCTCGGCATCAAGCGGCAGAAAAGGGAAATCGGCTATTCCACCGAAAGCTTTGAAGGGGATGAGGTTTTGTTGTCAAACGCCCCGAACGTGGTGAGCGCCCTCAGCGGCAAATCGGCAGGTGTGCAGGTCACCTCCCCGAACGGGGTGGACGGCGGCACCACCCGCATCACTATCCGTGGCAACAACAACATTGACGCCAACAACCAGCCCCTCGTGGTGGTGGATGGCGTACCGCTGGAAAACGACCCCGGCCTCACCAATATCGGCAGGGGCGTGGACTGGGGCTCGGCTATCAACAACATCAACCCCAACGACATCGAAAGCATCAACATCCTGAAAGGCCCCACCGCCTCGGCCCTCTACGGCTCCCGTGGCGGCAACGGCGTCGTGCTCATCACGACCAAACGGGGCGGAAAGCAAAAGGGCATCGGCATCAGTTACAACGTCCAGCACAAAGTCATCCAGCCCTACTACTACCGGGACGTGCAAAACATTTACGGCGCAGGCGGCCCCATCAGCCTTCTCGAACCAACCCTCCCCACCAACGACGACGGCGTTTATGTTTACCCTGTTGAAACCCATGCAACGAACGGCCCCTATGGCCGGGCGACCACCGAATTGTTTGGCTATTATTCCACCGGCGTCTCCTGGGGCCCGAAGATGGAAGGGCAGCAAGTGCTATGGTGGGACGGCGAAATGCGTTCCTTCGACCCGCAGCCGGACAACCTGAAGCAATATTTCAGCGACGGCAACACAACCACCCACAACCTTTCTTTTTCTGGTGGTGGTAAAATGGGCACCATGCGGGTCTCGCTCACCCGCACCGACCATGATGCCATCATCCCAAACAGCAAATACGACCAAACGACCGTCAACCTCGGTTCCAGGCTCGATATTTCACCCAAGGTACATGCCGACATCGCCCTCTCCTACATCAACTACAACCGTCTGAACAGCCCCACCCTCGGCGACGACAACAACAGGTCATTTGGTAAAGGCATCCTCTACAGTTGGCCCCGAAGCTACAAGGGGTTGGAAAAAGATTTGGACATCCTGCCGGACGGTACCCGGAATGACTATGGTGGTAAATACCCGTTCACCTTTGCTCCGCCCCACCTCTGGTGGAACACCTACAACAACAACACGGAACTCAACCGGAACAAGCTGATCGGCGCACTGGCGCTGACCTATGACGTGACGCCCTGGCTAAACCTGACCGGCAGGGTAGGGACGGATTTTACGCTGAACCAGTTTGAGACGAGGAACAAGCCGATTGATAAGCTGGGGATTTTGGAAGGTTATTATGCCAACGAACTGGGAAGGGACCTGGTGAGGAACAATGAGTTCTTGATCACGGTCCACAAAGACAAGCTATTCCACTCCGACTTTAATGCCAGCCTGTCTTTTGGTGGCACGCAGTGGAGCCGGAGCATCTATGGCCTTAAAGGGGAAAGCGGCAAATGGGTGAACCCCTGGCTGTATAGTTTCAACAACTTTGAGGACCGCCTCACGGTGCCTATTACCAACGAACGGAACGAAGACGGGACGACCCGCAGGTTTGAGAAAAAAATCAACTCGTTGTACAGTTTCCTCAATTTGGGCTTTAAGGATTTTGTGTTTCTTGAAATAACGGGGAGAAACGATTGGAACTCCACTTTGCCCATTGAAAGCAACGCCTATTTCTATCCCTCCGCATCGTTGAGCTTTATCCCAACGAAAGCTTTTGATTTTAAACAAGAATGGTTGAGTTTTTGGAAAATCAGGGGAGCCTATGCACGTACAGCCTCCGATACCGACCCTTACCAGGTAAATTTTGTCTATTCCACCAGCACCTTCGGCAGCAACCAAACGGCGAGCCTGCCGGATACGATACCGCCCATTGCACTCAAGCCTCAAAACGCAAACTCCTTTGAAGTGGGAACAACCCTCGGCTTGTTCAACGATCGCATCAACTTCGATTTTACCTACTACTATATCCGGTCGTACGACCAAATTCTCAATTCACCGCTGCCTTCTTCCTCCGGTGCTTCTTTTATCAAAATCAATACGGGTATTTTGGAAAACAAAGGCTTCGAGGCCATCCTGAACGCCACCCTCATCGAAAAGCGCCATTTTTTCTGGCAAACCGGCTTCAATATCAGTCGTAACCGCAACTACGTTGTCAGCCTCGGTGAAGGCGCAAAGACCCTCGAACTGGCCGACATCTGGGGCCTCAACGGCCCCGCCATCGCTGTGCGGGAAGGCGAGGAATACGGCACCATCGTCGGGTACGATTACGTCTTTGACGAAGCCTCCGGCAAGCCCATACTCAATGAGGACGGCACCCTCTACCAGATTTCCGAAAGCCGGGTGCCCATTGGCAATGCCTCCCCCGACTTCATCGGCGGCTGGACGATGCGCCTGGGATTCAAAGGCTTGACCCTCAGTACTTTAGTGGATACAAAATGGGGCGGCGACATCTACGCCGGCTCCTACGTCATCGGCCTCCAGACCGGCCAAAGCCCCGAAACGCTGCCCGAACGCCAGGGCCAGGGCCTCCCCTATACCGATCCCGAAGGCAACGTCCGCAACGTTGGCGTCATCCTCGATGGCGTGTATGCCGACGGCACTGTGAATGACAAGGTGGTACATTATTATTTCAAATACGTCGGCAACACCGGCGGCTGGGGCCGTTTCATTTCAACCCCCGGCATTAAGGAGAACACCTGGGTGAAAATGCGGGAGATTTCCCTTTCCTATCAATTTCCGTCAAAGTTGGCCCAAAAGACAAAGATCTTCCAGGATTTGACACTTTCGCTGACGGGGCGGGATCTGTTTTACATCTACTCTTCCCTGCCGGATCGCATCAACCCGGAAGCCTCGAATGGGGCGGGCAATGCGCAGGGTTTGGAATGGGCGTCCTTCCCCGGCACGAGGAGTTTTACGGTGGGGCTGAATGCTGCGTTTTGAATTGGGGGTTTGTCCCGATAGGGACGCAATGCCGGGGTTCGGCATTTGCCTTGATTGTTTGACAAAAATTAAAATTTCAATAAAGTAAATGAGACGATTTTTATACATGCTAATGGGTGTTTTCCTCTTGTTGCCCTCCTGCACCAAGGACTTCGAGGAAATCAACCAGAACCCTTTTTATCCGACCCAAACGGACATTGGGCCGCTGTTCAACACCGTTGTCAACTCGCTGCGCCTGGGCTGGAACGAGCAGTTTTACATGCACAACGAAACCCTGTATGGCGTCACACAACTTGCCGCAAAGACTGCCGTCGGGTTTGATAATATCACCATCGGCACGGAGGAGGCCTGGGGCAATTACTACAAAGCCCTCGCCCACATTAGGGAAATAGAGGAACGGCTGGATGCGATGGAAGTGGAGGAAGAAGCGCTCAACAACGTGAGGGCGCAGTTGAAGGTGCTGCTGGCCTACAAGACTTTCCGCATCACCGATCTGTTTGGCGACATGCCCTTTTTCGATGCCGGGCGGGGCTTCGAAAGCCTCGATTTTGCCAGGCCAAAATTTGACACACAGGAGGAGATTTACAAATACCTGCTCGAAGATCTGAAATGGGTGGAGGATCATATCAATACCGTTCCAAACCCAACAACGGCATCGGGCGAACCTTACGTTTCATTCGGCGATTTCGACAACCTCTTCAATGCAGATATGCTGCAAGACAATAAAAGCCTGGTGCGCTGGCGCAAGTTTGCCAACTCCCTTCGCCTGCGCTATGCCATGCGGATGGTGGAGAAAGACCCTGCCTTTGCTAAACCCATTTTACAGGAAATTATTGACAACAAGCTGCCTGTCATCGAGGAAGGCGAAGAGGTAATCATGTCGCCCGCCCAGCAGGATTGGCGCAACGAAAGTGTCATCTGGTCGTTTGCGGAGCATAAAAAACTGCGCATGGGCAGCAACGTCTGGCACCAGCTTTCCGAAAACGACAACACCGACGGCAGCGGCATCTTCGACCCCCGTGCCAGGATTTTTTTTGAAACAAACAATGCTGACAAGTGGGTGCCGTTCCCCCAGTTCCCCGATGCCAACACGCCCACCGAGGGCGGCATCCCCTATGGCCAGCACCGCGATAGCAACTACCCCATCAAAGGAGCCGACAACCTCTATTCCCCATTTAACTATTACCTGGTGAGGGACGAGAAGGACATCCCGGAGATAATGCTGACAGCGGCAGAAGTCCATTTTATCAAAGCGGAAGCATACATGAGGGGGCTGGGGGTGGCTATGGACATCAGCGAGGCGGAGGGAGAATACACGCTCGGCGTTGTGGCATCCATCACTTTTTGGCAAAATGTGGCAAAGGGTTCGGCCATTTGGGAAAACAAGCCGCCTATCCTTTCCGAAGGTGAAATATTTGCAGCGGTCAACCATCCCCGGCTGAGTATTTTTACATCAAACGATAAACTTCAACTTATCTACACCCAGCGCTGGCTGGATGCTTTTCGCCAACCCTGGGAGGCATATTCCCTTTGGCGGCGCACCGGTGCTACGCCACGGGAGGGCACGGCCCCGGAATACTACCGCTTTTCCTACCCGCCATCCGAAGCGTCGAACAACCCAGAAAACTGGTCGGCCCAGGTTGGCAGGATGGGGGACGATTCGCCAAAGACGAAGGTGTGGTGGATGCCTTGATGTAGTGTTGGATCGCACCAGGCGCCCATAACTCATCCCAAAACACAAAATTTATAACTTTATCCTGCATGAAAAAAACAACAACCATTTTACTGCTCTTGCATTTCGCCGGTATGGCATTTTCCCAGCTAAATATGACCTTGCTGGATCAAATAGACTACGCCCCCAACGCCAACGACATCTGGGGCTGGGTGGATCCCGACAACGGGAAGGAATATGCCCTCGTCGGCCTCGTCACGGGGGTTTCCATTGTGGATGTGAGCAACCCTTCCAATATCGTGGAGGTTCAGTTCATCCCGGGGGCCAGTTCTACCTGGCGGGATATCAAAACCTGGGGCAACTATGCCTATGTGACCAATGAGAGCGGCGGCGGGTTGATGGTCATTGACCTGAGCGGCGCACCGAATAACATCACTGCCACAAACTGGTCGCCCAACATTCTTGGTGGCACCCTCACCAAGGCGCATAACCTTTACATTGATGAGTTTGGCTACGCCTACATCGCTGGTGCCAACAGCAATATCAACAATGGAGGGATCCTCATCCTGGACGTTTTCAGTACACCCGGCACCCCAATTTTTGTGGGGGCAGGGCCCAGCGTTTATGCCCATGACGTTTATGCTCGGGACAATAAAATGTACGCATCTGAAATCTACGGCGGCAAATTGTCCATTTACGATGTATCCGATAAACAGAACGTCACGCTGCTGGCTTCCCAGCAAACGCCCAACAATTTTACCCACAATGCCTGGCTGAACGATGCCAGGGACGTTGTTTTCACCACGGACGAACAGGCAAATGCCTATGTAGCCGCCTACGACATTTCCGACCTCAACGACATCAAGGAACTCGACAGGTTCCGCCCCATCGAAACGCTTGGCTCGGGTGTCATTCCGCACAACGTCCACGTCTGGAACGATTGGCTGATCATTTCTTATTACACGGACGGTGGCATCATCGTGGATGCTTCCCGTCCGGAGAACTTGATCGAGGTTGGAGACTGGGACACCTTTCTCGGCGGCAGCGGGTTCTCCGGCGTTTGGGGGGCCTACCCCTTCCTTCCGTCAGGGATTGTTTTGCTGACGGACATCGGCACGGGGCTTTATGTATGCGGGGCCAATTATGTGCGTGCCTGCTGGCTGGAGGGCAAGGTGACCAACGCCGTAACGAGTGCTCCCATTAACGGGGTATTGGTGAACATCGACAGCCCGCAGGCCAATGCCAGCACCAGCAACCTGACCGGGGACTATAAAACCGGACAGGCCATCCCGGGCCAGTTCGATGTGACTTTTTCTGCCACCGGCTACTTCCCCAAAACTGTTCAGGCCACGCTCGAAAACGGCGTGTTGACCATATTGGATGTGCAGCTTGAACCACTGGTCATCCCCAATTTTCCACAGTTCACCGCTACTACTACCGCTGGATGTGAGCCTTTGTCCGTTTCTTTTAGTGAAAATTCCGGCCTGGCTGCTTCCTGGCTCTGGACCTTTGAAAACGGCAACCCGGCCACCTCTGCCGAACAAAACCCAACGGTGGTCTTCAGCACCCCCGGCCCGCACGATGTCACGCTCGAAGTGGTGACAATGGGCGGAAATACCTACACCAAGGCAAACCCGGATTTGGTGTTTGTGGATCCTGCCCCGGTTGCTTCGTTTTCACAGATCATCGACAGCCTGGAGGTTACACTTCTAAATAGCTCCAGTTTTTACAATACCGCCCAGTGGCAATTTGGCGATGGGGCAGGCAGCGACGTTATCAATGCCACCCATACCTTTAGCGGCCCTGGCACCTACGATGTGACACTTTCCATCACCGGCAGTTGCGGCACTGATATGGTGGTGCAGCCCGTCACCATTGGGCCGTTCCAACCCACTGCAGGTTTTAGTGCCAATGTGCTGGCAGGTTGCGCGCCGTTCACCGTCGAGTTTACCGACCAGTCCCTGGGCTTTCCCGAATCCTGGGCATGGTCGTTTCCTGGGGGCGATCCGGCCACCTCAACGGAGCAAAACCCCACGGTCACCTACAGCAGCAGCGGCACATACGATGTTCAGCTATTGGTGACTACGGCAGCCGGCAGTGACGAAATCCTGCAAACGGGCTATATCAACCTGGACAGCGGGCCGGCGGCTGGTTTCGACTTTACCATCAATGGCCCGGAGGTCCAGTTCTCGAATAGTTCTTCCAATGCCACCACCTATAGTTGGGCTTTTGGGGATGGTGAAACAAGCAATCAGCCAGACCCGGCCCACCTGTTTCAAATGCCAGGCACCTATACGGTTGTTTTGACGGCAGCCAACGACTGCGGCACTTCCACTTTTTCCCAGGATGTAACGATAACCGCCTTTCTGCCCGTGGCCAGTTTCAGCGCCAATGTGCTGGAAGGCTGCGCCCCGTTGACGGTTGAGTTTTCAGATCAGTCCATTGGCGAGCCTGATGGCTGGACGTGGACATTCCCGGGCGGCGACCCAGCCATTTCCACTGACCAAAACCCTGTCGTAACCTACGGCAGCCCAGGTATTTACAATGTGACGCTGGTAGCTTCGAATGCCCTGGGCAATGGGGAGACGACCCTGTCCGGATTCATCACCGTGAGCGATGCACCAACTGCAGGGTTCACCTTTACCCAGATGGGGGCGGCGGTTGTGTTCAGCAATACTTCCTCCAATGCCGACGGGTATGAGTGGGACTTCAACGATGGCAGCAGCACCGGGGTTTTTGAGGAAAATCCAGTACACATCTTTCCTGGGGTTGGCAGCTACCACGTTACCTTGACGGCGACCAATCAATGCGGCACTGTTTCCTTTGTTGAAACGGTAGTGATTGACGCCGTTCAACCTGCCGCTGATTTTAGTTTCAGCGGCAATACCGGCTGTGCGCCGTTCACGGTTGCTTTCAGCGATCAATCACTGGATGTGCCGACTACCTGGGAATGGTCGTTTCCCGGCGGCACCCCATCGGCCTCTTCCGAACAAAATCCGGTAGTGGTGTACGAAAACCCCGGCACCTATTCCGTGGGGCTGACCGTGTCCAATGCGGCAGGCAGCAGCCAAATCACGCAGACAGACCTTATCGTGGTGGATGCCGCACCGATTCCAGGTTTCACCGTGGCGACTAACGGGCTGACGGCTGTTTTCACCAATACCTCCTCCAACGGCATCAGTTACCTGTGGGATTTTGGCAATGGAGCGTCGGGCACCGGGGAGAACCCTTCTGTTGTATACGATGCCCCGGGGACGTACCCTGTTGTTTTAACCGTTACAAACAACTGCGGTTCAACAGTTTATATGCTGGATGTAGTGGTGGAGGCAGTAGTGCCGACCGCAGATTTCAGTGCCAGCCAAACGGAGGGTTGTGTACCGCTCGAAGTGCAGTTCACCGATGAATCAACGGATGGGCCTACCGCATGGGAATGGTCCTTCCCCGGTGGCAACCCGGCCACTTCCACCGAGCAGCACCCGGTAGTGGTGTATGATGCGGCGGGCGTTTTCAGTGTGGAATTAAAGGTGACCAATACGGCCGGCAGCAGCACCAGCTTACAGCCTGACCTTGTGGTGGTGGACGGCCTGCCGACAGCGGGTTATATCTTTTCCATCAACGACCTTGCGGTGAATTTCACCAATACCTCCGAAAATGCCACTGCCTATACCTGGGATTTTGGCGACAATACCGGCAGCAGTACGGATGAAAACCCCAATTATACCTATGCCGGCCCCGGGGAATATGAAGTAACCATGACGGCGACGAACGACTGTGGCTCGCAGGCTTTTTCCCAAACGGTCAATATTGGAGCCAATGCTACGCATATTCTGGATGAAAAATATTACACCTTATCTGCTGTGCCCAATCCATTTTCGGAGCATATAGCAGTGCAATATGTTTTGTCCAATCCATTTAAAAATGCGAGTATTTCCGTGTGCAATATATTGGGAGAGGAAATAGCGAGAGTGCCTGTAAAAGCTGATGCCGGCAATATTTATCTGGGTGATAAAATCCCGGAAGGCGGGGTGTATTATATTCGGATAATAGTGGACAATGTGGCCACTGAGGCCATAAAAATAGTGAAGTTTTAACTGCGAATTATTTTATTAATAAAGGCCTTTTGCGAAGGTATGTTTGACCATATTTTTTCAAAAAAGCCTACTCACGATGATAAGCTGCCAAAGGGTTGTTTGAATGTAGTTGCGGGAGCGATCTCAAGTGATTTCAAACCATATTCAAACAGCTTCAAACAACCCTGCCAGGCATTTTATCAAAAAACTCTTGCCTTATGATGAATACCCGTTTACACTTACTAATTGTTTTTTTTGCACTGGCCCTGACCAGCAGCATACAGGCCCAAACCAACCAATACCTGCATTTCGACCGGATTGACGATTATGTGGCAGTGCCAAATGCTTCTCAGTACATTGCCAATTCCACGGGCATCACGATGGCCGGATGGTTTTATACGGACGAACTGGTTTATGGCCAAGGGATGATGGGCATCAGGGACGGTGCGGGCGCTACTGGTGAAATGTACGTCATACAGCTTGACAACGGCAAATTGGAATGCAGGCTTACCACCAACGGCACCCTTTACGAATATGCCTCGCCCACCTTTACGGTAGTGCCGCAGGTGTGGCAGCATATTGCCTGGGTGTACGATGGTTCGCAGGTGAAACTCTACATTGACGGCGTATTGAAAGGCAGCAAGGCTGCGGCCGGCACCATCACCAGCACCACCAAGACCTTTGGCCTCGGCAAAAGCCTGCTCGGCGGCTTCAATTTCGTCTTTGGCGGCAGGATGGACGAGGTATCCCTGTGGAGCAAAGGGCTGACCCAGCAGGAAATACAGGACATGATGGACAATGAGTTGACGGGCACCGAACCGGGCCTGGAGCTTTACTACAAGTTCAACCAGGGCGTGCCGGGGGAAGACAATACCTCTATCTCGAAACTCGTGAGCGAGACCGGCAACGGCGACCGCGACGGCAGCCTGCTCAACTTTGCCCTAACCGGCAACACCTCCAATTTCGGCGGCGATCTCGACGTCAGTTTCCAGGCCATCACATTTCCGCAAATCCCGAACAAGCTGGTCTCCGATGTACCATTCCAGTTGGGGGCATCGGCCAGTTCCGGCCTGCCTGTAAGCTACGAAATCGTATCCGGCCCGGCCACCCTGAGCGGTGATGTGGTCACGCTGACCGGGCAGCCCGGGGAAGTAACCGTGAAGGCCAGCCAGCCCGGCAACGGCACCTTCGACCCTGCCGTGGACGCTGTCAACACCTTTCAGGTACTCGACCCGAATACCTATGTGCCGGAGGTTGATGCCCGCAGCCCTTTAGCCGGCGATGTCTTTGTGCCGGTGCTGAAGCCTATCCAACTGGCCGCCATCTCCTCCATTGGCTATCCCGAACTCTTCCATGTCACCGGGCTAAAGTTTGAAATAAACGGCGAAGAAATCCTTGCTAAAGATTGGGGCAACGACCACTATACGGCCTGGTGGACACCCCCGGCATACGGCCCGTTTACCCTTACCATTATTTCCACCAATAACTACGGAGCCAGTGCAACCCAGGCTGTGAACCTCAACATCGTGGAACAGGCATCTGACATAAGCACCCTGGCCATCAATGCCGTTTGGGCGGACGTGGCCAATGGCGTGGTGGAAGTGGAGGCGGAACTGCCGAGCTACCTGGGCGCTTTCGACCAGATAACCGGCCTGCTCAACATCCAGTGCCCCGCCGGGGGCTGCGACCCCTGGGACCGGATTTCCGGTATCGAGGCGAAAGGCCACAATGGTGAGTGGTATGAGATCATCCGCTACATCACACCCTATGGGGTGCCTTGCAGCCACAGTATTGACCTGACCGATTTCATGTCCACCCTGCAGGGCAAGATCAGGTTCCGGGTCTATCTCGGCACCTTGGGCAACGGCTTCCTCTATACGCTGGACCTGGAGTACAAAAAAGGCCAGCCCGCCCACCCTTACAGCACCATCACCCAGCTTTGGCGGGAAACTTACGACTTTGGCGATCCATCGCACCTGCAACCCGTGGAAAACCTGGACATCGACATTCCGAACGATGCAAAAGCAGCGAAAATGAAACTGGTGTCCACCGGCCACGGCTGGGGCGACAACAACACGGGCAATGCCGCTGAATTTCACGAAGACACCCACCACATCTGGGTGAACGGAGTACAGACCTTCGAGCAGCACAACTGGCAGGCCTGCAACCCTAACCCCGACGGTTGCTCACCGCAAAACGGCACCTGGTTCTACGCCCGTGCCGGTTGGTGCCCTGGCTCCATCGCTCCCTGGTTCGACTACGACATGGCGCCCTACATCAGCCAGGGGCCATTGACCTTGGGCTATGTGTTCGATGAAGACTACGAGGATTTATGCAACTCCAACAACCCGAACTGCGTCAGCGGCGTCACCTGCCCCGACTGCAATGACGGTTTCGACCCGCACCTCATCGTGGCCTCCTACCTGATCACCAACGGCGACGCCCCGCTGGACGGCCTGACCGGCCTGGAGGAAACCGCAGTCCCCGGCCAGCTTGCCTTCCAGGTCTTTCCCAACCCGACCACAGGGCTGCTGAATGTCGCCTTCAAAGGCGAGGCACAGCAGTTGGACGTCCGTGTTTACAACCACCTGGGCCAGTTGGTGCGCAGGTTTGACACGGAGGGTTTCAGGAACAGCGCCAGTTTTGATTTGGGCAAAATAGCCAGGGGGATGTATTCCGTGGAAGTGCGCACGGAGCGGGTAACAGGCATCCAGAAACTGGTGGTGGAGTGATTTGCTTCAAACAAAGGTGCTGCCGGGGACAGTGCAGCACCTTTGTTTGAAATCCGGTAATTTTGTCAAAAATCAGCAGGAATGACAGCTACGGTTGCCTTGCCAGTAATAAAAACTTCAATATCGATGGGAAATATACCGGCGCCAGCCAAAAAGATTTCGTGGGAAACATTTGAGAAAAAGTACCTCACCCGGGAGGACAAGTACAAATATGAGTGGGTCAACGGCACCGTTGAGAAAACAGAACGGACTATGAACCAAAACCAACTTTTTATCTGGAGCAACCTCCGCAACTTATTCGATTCCCTCCGCCAAAGCAAAAAGGTTACGGGAGAGTTTGTTTGTGAAATAGATGCTTTTTTCTCTGAAACAATTCACCGCCGGCCAGACATGGCCTGGTACGCCCCTGAGCAGCAAGTCATTATGGCCGAGGGGGGGAATCAAGTCCCGCCATTTGTCATTGAGGTCATCTCCAAAAATGACAACATCAACCAGGTCAACAAAAAGCTGAAAAACTACCAGGATGCGGGCGTGAAAGTCGTTTGGCTGATTTTTCCGGAATTGAAAGAAGTGCAGGTTTACCATCACCTGGCAAGCGTTACCTACAGGGGAAAGGACAAAATCTCTGCTGCGCCCGTCCTGCCCGCCTTTGCCATGACTGTAGAAGAAATTTTCCAAAAACCCACCAAGACCGGGTAGCACCTCCTTATTTCACCGCCTCCACATACAGCGCCGGCACGGTCAATTTCAGTTCCCCGTCCCATTCGGCCTGCTCGTTCAGCTTTTTTTCAATCAGTTTAAAAACCTCTTCCTCTTTTTCTTTGGGCAAAATGGAGCGCCAACCTTCCAGGAAGCCAATCCCTATCAGGAAATGGTTGAGCAGCGCCGTGCCGTCCGCAAAGCGCCAGGCAAAGCGATCCCGCACGATTTTCACCACGGAAAAACGGGCGTCTTCCAACAATTCCCGGATGGTTTCGTCGGTGCCACGGTGCAGCTCCTGCGCTTTCAGTTTTGGTAAAATTTCCTCCAGGCCGACGTCCTTCAGCACCGTTTCATACACGGCATAAAACTCCCGGAAATGGCCATCCACATTGGTGGTGAGGCAAAGGCGGCCACTGGGTTTCATCACCCGGTAGCACTCCTGAACGACCTGCTGCGGGTTGTCAAAATTATTAATGCCGAGGTTGGAGGTCACGAGGTCGAACGTTTTGTCGGGGTAGGGGAGTTGTGCAGCGTCGGCACAGGTGATGTCGGCATTGGCGAGGCCGAGGAAATCTATTTTCCACTGTGCCTTCTCGACTGCGGCCTGCCAGGGGTCGATGCCGGACACCCTGGAGGCAGGGCCGAACCGCATGGCCAGTTCGATGAGCGGGAAACCAGGCCCGGTGCCCACATCCAGCACCCGCATCCCCTTGCGCATGGGCACGTGTTCGAGCAGCAGTTTGCCAAAATGGGAAGACCAGATGGAGATTTCGTCGCAGGCGGCCACGGTGCCGGGATCGTCGAGGGGATAGTTTTTTTGCAGGTAACTCATGTATGCTTGTCTGGTTAAAAAACTTGACAGGGCAAAATTAATGCTAATACGACAAAACGGCTCACCTGCGCTTGCGGAAGTGCCGTGCCGCCGCCCAGCCCTTTTCCATCAAGCTGTTGACATCGGGCGACACCTTGAAATACCAGATAAGGGCAAAAAATACCAGGGTCAGGCCCCCGCTCCGGATGGCCACATCAAAAAACGGGCTGCCAGCCGAGGGGATGAAATACACCGCCCCAAAAGCCACACCTGCCAGCAAAAAAGTAACGGCCGTCTGCCGGGTAAAAGGCTGCATGCCCATTTTCCATTGGATGAGGATGAGTTTGGCCAGGTTGAAAAGCGTCAGCGAAATCAGGGTGGCCATGGCCACGCCGACGAGGCCGAACTGCTTGATGAGCAGCAAATTGGCGGTAATGTGGATCACGGCCATGAACAGGATCAGGAAGAAATTATAGCGGTAGTATTTTGAGAAACTGATGATTTCGGAATTGGTGCCTGTCACCATGTCCACAATCCTCGCCAGGCCCAGGATGAACACGACATATTTTCCCGAGATAAAAGATTCGCCATTCGGCATGATTTCAAATAACTGATCAATCGAAACCCAAATGGCCAGGAACAGCCACAGCCCCACGATGAGTTGGTTGAGGGATGTTTTATGATAAAGCTCTGCAATTTCGCCCAATTTCCCTTCTTTCCACTTGTCTGCCAATAGCGGCGAAACAATGCGGGAAATAGCCTTTTTTGGCACATCCACCACGTTGCTGATGAAATAGGCGATGGCGTAAATGCCCGTGTTGGTGAGGGTGGAAAGCGTGCCCACCATGAATATGTTGACAAATTCCGATGAAAACCGGCTGCCGATACCCCCTACAAAACCGTACAGGCTGTAGTGCGCCATTTCCTTGACCATCGGTTTTTTCAGCAAGGTGAAATCCGGCCTGATATGAAAATGCCCCAGGTGCCTTACATACCAAATCTGGCCGATCATCATGGCGGCATAAATGGCCAGGGAACCCCAGAAAATGAGGTTGAACGGGATGAGTTTCAGAAAATAGGCAATGACCAACAGCGGCAGCCCGATTTTCGGCAGGAATTCATTAAAGGCCGCCGGTATCACGATCCGCTGGAAATTGGAAGCATACAGCAAAAACAGGTTGCCAAAAGAAATCAACACCGTGAACGCCGGGATGAAGGCGATGAACTGGAGATAAAGCCCGGGGTCTTCCTTGTCGCTGAAATAGGTGTAAAACTGCTCTTTGAAAATCAGGAAGGCCGCCAGCAGCAGCAAACATCCCGTGCCGGTGATGGCAAGCAACAGGAACAGAAAACCGTTGTGTTTTTTTTCATCGTCCCTGAAATAAGGAAAGAAGCGGATGATCAATTCCGTGCTGCCCAGGAAGACAAACAGGGACAGCATGGCGGCGATTTCCCTGACGTAGTTGATGATGCCAATCTCGGCCTCCCTCAAAAAAGCAGGGTAGATGAACAGCACGTTCACCATCCCGAGTACCACCCCGATGTAGGTCACGATGCTCTGCTTGATGCCCTGTCTTTTTACGACGCCCATATTAAGTGCATTGCCTGGGTTTGAGGAATTGATGGGAACTGCATTTCCACATTAGTGCCGGATTTTGTTTTTAGTGTTGGAGAATCAGATTTGCTGATTTTTCTTTGACAATCATTGATCAGTCTGTTATTTCGGCTTTTGTCAACCTTGATGAATCTGTATCTTGCAACAATAGCGGCTTTTTGGCCGGCAAAATTCATAAAATAATCGGTACGAACCTTATCTACTCACACTTAAACCCAACTTGTTATGCGGCTCTCCATTTTATTGATAATTACGGGTTTTATTTTATTTCAAAAAATTGATAATCAAATACTTGTCAACGACGGCCCAATCCTGGCAAATGTGACGGACACCCTCGAATGCCTTACCGATGAGATGCAAGCCCAGTTCCTTGCAAGGGATCCTTCCTTGGCATTGCGGCAGGATGCCATTGAAAAAGATGCCTACCATTTTTTTTCAGCAAAGAACAAAAACGGGGCGGAGTCTGCACTGTTGGCCGACTACACGCTCCCAATCGTTTTTCATATCATCCATCAAAATGGTTTAGAAAACATCTCGGATGCCGAAGTGATCCAAGCCGTGGAATGGCTCAACGATGCCTACGCCAACATCAATTACTACGACCAGGGCGTTGGCGTGGACACCAAAATTGAGTTCTGCCTCGCCAAGCAAGACCCAGACGGAAATGCCACCACTGGCATCCTCCGGGTGCAGTCGCCTCTCACCGACCTGACCACCGGTACCGATGCCCAATTGAAAAATCTCAGCCGCTATGATCCATACCGCTATATCAATGTCTGGCTGGTGAAAAACGTCGGCGGGGCAGGCGGTTACGCCACCCTCCCAGGCTCGCATGGCTCGCCCTCCGACGGCATCGTCATGTTGGCTGAAAAACTCCAAAATGTCGGCTCGGCCCACTCCACGCTGGTGCATGAAATTGGCCACTACCTTGGCCTGTATCATACATTCCAGGGCGGCTGTACCAACAATGACTGCCTATTGGACGGCGATCAAGTCTGCGACACACCGCCGGACGGCTCCACTGCCGCCCCGCCCTACTGCACGGCTTCCATCAACTCCTGCAACACCGACACCAATTCCGGTTTTGCCACTGATCAGGATGATTTGATTTGGGACTACCTCGACTATGGCAACTACGCCTGCCGGGCCGGCTTCACGCAAGGCCAGGCCGACCGTATGCATTATTTTATAGACCATGTGCGCTTCTCATTGCTCAATACTTTTGGCTGCGTTGACCCATGCCCCAACCCTTACACGGCTTCTTTTGTCGCCGATCAGACTTCAATTGTTATGGGAGAAACGGTGAATTTCGTCAACACCAGCACGGGCGGCACAGCTTATGAGTGGCAGTTGAACGGCGTTCCATTTTCGAATGGCACCAATGCTTCCTACACGTTTAGCACTGGTTCCGGGGATATGGAAATCTCGTTGGTAGCCACCAACGGCGACCCCAATTGCACGGAAATTTATACCGTGGTTATAGAAGTGGCCTGTCCGGCTGAGGCGAGCTACCAACCAGGCAGTTTGGCCACCATACCCGGCGGCACCATTGATTTTACGAATACTTCCGTGAACGGGGCTGCTTTTCAATGGCTCATTGACGGCGTTCCGTTTTCAACGGCAACGGATGCCACCTACACCTTTCCTTCCCTTGGCAATTATGCAATCACGCTGGTGGCCGAAGATATTACCGGGGCATGCCAGGACGAGTACACATTGATCGTGCAGGTATCCTGTGTGTATGCTAATTTTTCGGCCAGCAGCTTCTTCCCCGCTCCGGGCGATATGGTTTCCTTCACGAACAATAGTTTAGGTGCGACCAGCTTCACCTGGACAGTCAATGGGGCCGTAGAAAGCACGGCTACTGATTTTTCTTATTCATTCCCAAATGAAGGTGCATTTATCGTATGCCTTGAAGCGGTGGACGGCAATTGCAGCGATCAGTTTTGCCAGCAGGTGTTTGTATTTGTGGACGATACGGGAGAATGCACGGGCACTTACTTGAAAGCGTTGGGCAATGCAGGAGAAGCTGAGCTTTCACAGGCTTTGGTAGTCGCTCCAGATGGGAATTTCATCGTTGGGGGGCAAAGAGAAAATACTTCCTTGCTTATGATGGTCAACCCGGCGGGCGAAATCATCTGGTCGAGGACCTTTGATTTTACAAATGGCGCTGATTTCATTTTTGAAATAATGCTGGACTCTGATGGGAAATTGATAGGAACAGGGCGGGATGAATTAAACTCCAATACGCTGAACTACGTGTTCAAATACGACTATCAAAACGATGTGGTTGATTGGGTGCGCTTGATGCCTGACCCAGCCTTTACGAGGCTCGAAATTTTACTGGAAAAATCCCCTGGCGATAATTATTTCGTGCTCGGCATGGCCGCTGACAACAACTTCTTTGCAGAGCTGGACCGCAATACCGGGGCAAGTGTAAACATGCGCCAATTTGATTTTGGCAATACCGATCACTTCCTGGGAGGATTGATCCACAATGGTGAAATCTACACTTGCGGCGTACAGCGGAATGGCGGCCTGACGGCCATCAGGGCATCCATGACAAAACTGGATTTTTCAGGCAACCAACAATGGACACGCTTTTATTTCAACAACCTCAACCAGCCCGCCAGGACTTACTTTTATGAAAACCTGATAGAATTCGACACCATTGTGGCGTATGGAAGGGGAGATTTGACGGGCAGTTCTTTTACCGATGTGGAAATTTTGTTGTTAAAAACGGACCTCAACGGCAGTTTCTATTGGGCCAAACGCTACGACATCATTGGCAGCAATGCTGAATTCAATGGCTCCATTCTTCCTTTACCGGATGGGTACATCCTGCAGGGCACCCATGTGGTTGATGCGACGGGGATAGGCGCCTACTACTTTATCCGTGTCAACAAAGCAGGCGATATTATTTGGGCAAAATCTATTGCCAATGTGGCGGCAGATTGGGGTAAGTATGCAGTTGTCCACAATGGCTTTATTTATTTCTCCGGCCGCTCCACTGAATTGGACAATACTGGCGATATACTTTGGGGAAAAATGTCATTGGACGGAGAGGTGGCAGGGCCAGGGTGCGAATATATTTCTGATTTGAACGTGGCCGTCAACCCTGTGTCCCAGCAGTACGATGGGCAACATTTGCTTACACCTTTGAACGCAAATTTCCCATTAAACCCAACGGCCGAAACAGCAACTGACATACAGTTGGACAACAACGATCTCCCCACCTGCGAATGCAACGTATTCTCCGGCGACTGCGAAGAGACCTACGTCACCGCATTCGGCACCGCCGATACCGAACAGGGCCGCCGCATAGTCCCGGTTCCTGGCGGTGCCATCATCGGCGGCTCCAAAAACGACAGCCTCGCCATTGCTTTTGTCACTTCGAGTGGAACGCTCGTCTGGCAGCGTACCTTCAATTTTGCCACCTACACCGAACGACTTTACGACTTGATACTTGACAGCCAGGGATTCCTTGTTGGGGCGGGTGTGACCGACCCAGACCCTGTCACTTCCAACCGCACCCCCTTTGTTTTTAAATATGACTACCAAAACGACAACCTGCTCTGGAGCAGTGAAATGACTTTTACCACCGCCAATATTTCAGGTTTTACCACGGTCGTCGAAAACCCCCAAAATGGAAATTACCTGCTCACAGGTCAATCTGGCTCGGGGATAACCGGGTGCGACGGCTACCTCGTGGAAGTTGACAAAAACAGCGGGTTAAAAATTTTTGAAAAGAAATATGACCTCGGCAGTTGCGAGACTTTCAGCAAGGCCATCGTTTTGAACAACAGTCTTTACACCACCGGGCGCCACAATTTCGCCGGGGGCGGCACCAACCGCATGAGGGGCGCCATCACCGAACTGGATTTCAGCGGCAACCAAATCTGGTCAAGGCTTTACATCATTGGCGTAAACACGGCCGCCAGGCTGTACACCAACGACATGTTGCATGAAAATGGCGGGCTGTACGTCATCGGCCAGGGCGACCCGCAAGGCACCAGTCCCAGCAATGTGACCATCCAGTTTTTCAATACCGACCTCAACGGGAACATCCTGTGGGCAAAGGAATTTGACGTGACGGGCGCCATCAACGAGCGCACGACCCGGCTGTTCAGCACGCCCGACGGCTTTTTGATTTTGGGAAATTACGAAGCGGCTTCCAATGATATTTTCATTATCAAAACGGACAAGCTCGGCAACCTCCTTTGGTCAAAAGGCTATGGCAGCGGCGGGGACGAATTTGCCTACGATATGTTTTTCCTCAACGGCCAAATCTATGTAGTTGGCGAAACCTCCAGCTTTGGCAGCGGCGGCGCTGATTTTTTGTTGATAAAACTGGGGCTCAACGGCAACCTGCAAGACAGCGACTGCAATTTTGAAACGGCCATCAACGTAACCGAAAGCGACTACAACAACCCCTACGACGGCTCGCACCCCCTATCCGTAGGCGGCATAAACACAAATATCCAGACCACCGGGGCTACCCCACAGCAAACCCCGTTGACAGAGGAGCAGCTTTGCTACACCCCCTGCGCCGACACCTGTGCCAACGGCGCACCGCTCCACGAAGTGCCCGACGCCGTCCTCCAGTTTATTCAAGCTGAATGCGGCAACGGCAACTTGCTCCTTTCTGTGCAAGTCTGCAACGCCGATAGCTTCTTCCTGCCTGGCGGCACACCCATCAGTTTTTATGATGAAAACCCAACGACAGGGCCTGCCAACCTTTTGCTCACCGTTGCCCTGCCCGGCCCTGTGCAGCCTGGGGCTTGCGAGGTTTTTCAGTTGGAAGTTACATTGCCCATCAACCAAACCATTTTTGCCGTGGTAAACGACAATGGCACTACGCCAACGCCCTTTGACCTTTTCCTTGATTTTCCAAATACGCAAACCCTTGAATGTGATTTCAGCAACAACATCGGCAGTTTTGAGATGAATTATGCAGCGCCGCCATTGGATTTGGGGCCAGATGTCTCCGCTTGCCACTTCAGTGTGGTGCCCTTTGACGCAGGGCAGGGGTTTGCTTCTTACCATTGGTCTGATGGCAGTTTGGAGCAAACCTTCACCGCCTGGGAACCCGGCACTTATTGGGTGGAAGTGACGGATAGTTGCGGTGGGATGCAAAGCGACACCGTCATCGTCACCCTCGACCCAAGCTCCGTGCTGGACATCGGGGCGGATACCGTGGTCATCTGCCAGGGCGACAGCGCCCTGCTGAGCATCAACGGCTTTGACCACTACCAATGGACGTCCGGCACTGGCCTCGACTGCGACACCTGCGCCACTGTTTTCGCCTCTCCTGATTCGAGTACCTGCTATATTTTGGTGGCCAATTCAAGCGATGGCTGTTTCAGCGAGGATACGGTTTGCATTACCGTCGTCCCTGCCACAGCGACTACCGATACGATGGAGTTTTGCAGTGGCGACACGGTGGTTATTTTTGGAAACCCTGTAAATACACCTGGCAATTACTCCGCTACTTTTCAAGGGCAAAATGGCTGCGACAGCATCCACACCATCACGCTGGTTGAAACTAATGATACGGTACTGGTCAATGAAAATCAGAGCATTTGCCAGGGTGATTCCCTGTTATTTTTCGGCAATTGGCTCAGCGCAACGGGTGTATATGAAAATTTTGACAGCATGGGGGCATGCGTTGTTCACAGTGTGCTGGATTTGAGCGTGTTGGATACTTTTTTCACCACAGAAAACATCACGGTTTGCCAGGGCGATTCGGCAGATATTTTCGGTGTGGCCACAATGCTGGCTGGCGTTTATGAAATGGCTTTTCAGGCAATAAACGGCTGCGATTCCACCCACCGTATTTTACTTTCCGTGCTGGACACCGTTTCCACCAGCGATACCATTACCATTTGTGAAAATGAAATGGCAGATATTTTCGGTACCCTGACGAATGTACCGGGCACCTATTCACAAACCTTTCAAGCGTTCAATAGCTGCGATTCTACACATTTTATCACCCTGGTGGTCAACGATACCGTGCTGACCACGGAATCTGTTTCCATCTGTTTTGGCGATTCTGCGCTCATTTTTGGGAATTGGGAAATGCAGCCCGGCGTCTTTTTCCAAGCCTACCCAATGGCCAGTGGTTGCGACTCCACGCACACCATTACATTGACGGTTGGAAGCGAATTGTTGCTTGCTTTTGAAACAATGGAAGGCTGCAGCGGGACGGATGACGGCGGGGTGTCGGTGTTGGCAACGGGCGGTGTTCTCCCCTTGATTTACCAATGGAACGTGGCGGGGCAGACGGGCAACAGCATCGAAAACCTGCCGCCCGGCAACTATTCCGTCACCGTGACGGACGCCAACGGCTGCACTGCCGAGGGCGGGGCGCAACTGGACGGGGCGATAACGCTCGATTTGCAAATGGACATTGCGGACGCCTCCTGTTTTGGCTTCGCCGATGGCAGCTTGTCCGTAGCTGCCAACCTGCCCGACCTGCTGTACAGCTTCGATGGCATCATCTACCAGCCCGGCACCAACTGGGCCAATATGCCCGCCGGCAGCTATACCCTTTTCGTGCAAAACGAAGACGGCTGCGAGTGGGAGTTTCCGGTGGAAATAGGGCAGCCCGGGCAGGTCTTTGTGACGCTCCCAGCCGACGTGACGATTGAATTGGGCGAAACCATCACGATCCAGGCCAATACCGTGCAGGACAGTTTGCTGTTTGCTTGGATGCCGCCGTTGTGGCTGAACTGCGACGACTGCCCCGACCCCGCCGCCAGTCCCGAAACGACTACGCTCTACACGGTCACGGTATTTGACCAAAATGATTGTAGCGACAGCGACAGCATCCTCGTCACGGTGGAGTTTTTGCCGAACGTATTTGTACCCAATGCCTTTAGCCCGAACGGCGACGGCATCAACGACGTGTTTTTTATCAATGCCAAAGGGGTGGTAGAGGTACAGTTCTTGCAAATCTTCGACCGCTGGGGCGAACTGGTGTTCGAAGGCAGCAACTTTCCGCCCAACGACCCGTTTTTCGGGTGGGACGGCACGTTCAAGGGGAAAAAGATGAACCCCGCCGTGTTCGCCTGGTATGCCGAACTGGTCTTTTTAGATGGCAAAAAGCGCACATTCAAAGGGGATTTGACACTTTTGCGCTGAAAAGAAAATTAATGAAAAAACTCATTTTAAAATACCTGCCCTCCTCCTGGCAAAAAAAGTGGTACTACTTCAAGAACCCGGGCATGATTGACGAGGTGGACATGGCCGAAAAGCTACTCATGAAGGGCGATCCGCACCGGGTGATGATTGACGTGGGGGCGCATGTGGGGCGGTCGCTGGAGCCATTTGCCAAAAAAGGCTGGAAGGTCTATGCCTTTGAACCAGACCCGCACAACCTGGAGGAACTGAGGGAGCTGGCCAAAAACTACCCCAACGTAAAAGTAGAACCTATCGCCCTCGGCGACAAGGAAGAAACGGAAATGGCTTTCTTTTCCAGCGCTGTTTCCACCGGCATCAGCAGCCTGGTCAATTTCCACACCACCCACGAGGAAGTGGCCAAAGTGCAGGTGACGACTTTGAAAAGCTATTGCCGGGCGCACTTTATCCAGCGCATCAGTTTCCTCAAATCCGACACGGAAGGCTTCGACCTGCCCGTGCTGCGGGGCTACGATTGGTCGCAGCCGCACCCCCGCATCATCGTCTGTGAATACGACAACCACAAGGCCCGCTCGCTCGGCTACGACCTCCTGGAACAGGCCGCCCTGCTTACGGACAACGGTTACAAAATATTAATTTCAGAATGGCACCCCCTCGAAGACTATGGCCGTGGCCACAAGTGGCGGCGCTTCACCACCGACCCCGAAAGGGCCAACACTGAAAAATCGTGGGGCAACATCCTGGCTGTGAAAGAAGATGATTGGGCGCATTTGCAGCACATTGCCAGCAAACATGGAAACATTGAAAATTAATGGTGAATGATGAATGGTGAATATTCCAGACGACCATTAACCATTCATCATTTACCATTCACCATTAAGAAAATGGGCGTTTTACAAAAAGCAAAAAAAGCAATCAACCGGCGGTACTTTGACTTCCAACCTTACAAGAAGAAGCTGGACATCAAGGGCATTGACGCCTGGTTTTTCTATGGCACCCAACAGGCGCAGGAGTGGTACGACCCGCTCAAGCCTTATGCCTTGCTCGAATATGAATGGGTGTTGCAAAACGTGCCGCTCGAAGGCCAACACATCGCCGACTGCGGGGCGCACCACGGCCAGTATTCGGTCGTTTTTGGCGCAGGGGCCAAGGGCAATTGCAAGCTCCTCTCCGTGGACCCCATGCCGATGAACTGTGTGCTGACAGAGGTCAACCTCCTGCTAAACGGACTGAAAGGCCACATCGAGCAATGCGCCATCACGACCCAGGAAACAGATATCCGTTTTTCCAACCAAAGCAACGGCTTCATCTCCGAATCGGGCGGCATGGTGGTGAAGGGCAAAAAACTGAGCAAGCTCATGCCCGATGCCAACGTGGTGAAACTGGACATCGAAGGCCATGAATTCGTCATGCTGCCACAGGCTTTGGAGGAAATGAAAAAGGTGCATAGTTGGATCATCGAAGTCCACCCGACGGCAGAAAACGATCCGGACACTTTGGTGCAATGGCTGCTCGACAAGGGCTATAAAATCCAATGGGTGAACCGGGAACTAAACGTGGTAGAGCCTTATAAACTGGGGACGAAGTGGGAGATACACTCCACGATATTTGCTTTGAAATCATAATTTTCAATAGCAATTTGAAATTTCTATTTTTTTGATTTAAGAAATACGGTATAAGATTAAAGATTTATGATTTATGGACGGCGACCGAAAAATCCAATCTCTAAATTCTTACATCTTATATCAAAATGCCATAGAAAAATAGTCAGCAGCTCTGAACATGAAACTGTCCATCATCATCCGCTGCTTCAACGAGGAAAAGCATATTGGCCGCCTGCTCGCCGGTATCATGGAGCAGACCGTGGAAGATGTTGAAATCATCGTCGTGGATAGTGGCTCCAAGGATGCCACTGTCAGCATCGCCTCCAATTTTCCCACCAAAATAATCAGCATCCGCCCGGAAGATTTCTCCTTTGGCTATGCGCTAAACGTCGGCTGCGAGGCGGCTACGGGCGACATCCTGCTCTTTGCCAGTGCGCATGTTTACCCTGTTTACCAGGACTGGCTGGAACTGATGCTCAAGCCCTTCGAGGATGAGCGCGTGGCGCTCGTGTATGGCAAGCAGCGTGGCGACCATAGCAACAAGTACAGCGAGCACCAGATTTTTGCCAAATGGTTCCCGGAGCAAAGCACGATGGATCAGCCGCACCCCTTTTGCAACAATGCCAATTGCGCCATCCGCCGCAGCCTGTGGGAGCAGTATCCTTATGATGAAACACTGACCGGCCTGGAAGACCTTGCCTGGGCAAAGCAAGTGCAGGAAGAAGGTTGGCGCATCGCCTACCAGGCCGAGGCCACCATCATCCACGTGCACGAAGAGGCCTGGAAAAATGTGTTCAACCGCTACCGGCGGGAGGCCATCGCCCTGCGGCTCATCATGAAAAAGGAGACTTTCAGCTTCCCCGTTTTTCTGACCCTGCTCACCAAAAACTGCCTGCACGACTGGCGGCAGGCGCTGCACGACAAGGTGTTCCTGAAAGAGTTTTTTAACATCTTCCTGTTCCGCTTCCACCAGTTTTGGGGCACCTACCGGGGCTACAAGCAATCCTACCTGATGGACAACGAGGTGCGGGAGCGTTTTTACTACCCTAAGGATTTTGTGGGGAAAAAGGAGGAGAAAATGAAGGGGCGGCAGCGGATTGACTATGCCAAGATACACCATAAGCATTCCCATCATTTGCCGGAATAGCCCATTACCCTGTTGTCAAATTTTTTGGGCAAGGAAAAAAAATCTAAATTGGCTTCCGAAAAAATAAAAAAGCGATGGTTAATATAGCAATTGATTCAGAAGAAGCGATTCTGGAATTAGAACAAGAAAACCCATTGGAGCAAATGGTGCGGAGCGGGGCTGTTTCGTTTTGGTCGGGAATGCCACGTGAGCATTTCCACCGTTTTTTGCTCCGAAATCCCGACTTTAAAATTGAGCGGGACAAACATGGCTATATTACTATACACCCTCCAATGACTTATGACTCCAGTTTTTACGAAGGCATAGCATTTACGCTTTTGAGCAATTGGTCGCTCAAAAACCGCAAGTTAGGGTTGGCTTTTAGCCCTTCGGCGGCTTTCGATCTCCCCGATGGCTCTACCCACAAGGCCGATGGCGCTTGGATTTCCATTGAAAAACACAAGCGGATGACGGAGGAAGAGCGCAAAAAAATCGCCGCCATCGTCCCCGATTTCGTCATGGAAGTCCGCTCGCAGACCGACCGCATCAGCAAACTGAAAAAGAAAATGGAAGACACCTGGATCGCCAACGGCGTCCGCCTGGCCTGGTTGATTGACCCTATCAAAGAGAAGGCCTGGGTCTATCGGCAGGACGGCACGAAAGAGGAAATTGAAAATTTTTCCGGGAAACTATCTGGCGAAGATGTGTTGCCAGGCTTTGAGTTTTCGCTCCGTGAAATGAAAGCAGATTGATCGTTATGCCCCACATCATTGACATCTCCGTCCCCCTCCACCCTCAACTTCCCGTCTGGCCCACCAACCGCCCGCTGCACATCGAGCAGTTGCAAAGCATGAAAGACGGCGCTGTGGCTAACGTCACCCGTTTTTCCACCAGCAGCCACACGGGCACACACATAGATGCCCCACTTCATTTCGTGGACGATGCCAAAACGACCGAGGAAATCCCTTTGGAAAAGATGATCGGCCCCTGTCAAATAGTTGATTTGCAAGGAAAAATAAAAATTACTGCGAAAGACCTGGCTGCTGCCGGCATAAACCCCGGCACCGAAAAACTCCTGCTGAAAACGGACAACTCCCGCCTTTGGGACAATATGTCGCACCCATTCTTTGAAGACTTCTGCGCCCTCACCGCCGATGCTGCCCAGTGGGTCGTTGACCGTGGCATCCACCTCGTGGGCATAGACTATCTCTCCATCCAACTCTTCCACGATACCCCCGATACACATGTTATTTTACTCTCCAACGAGGTTGTTATCCTGGAAGGGATTGACTTACGGCAGGTGGAACCGGGGGCTTATCGCTTGATATGTTTGCCATTGAAAATAAAAGGGGTGGAGGGGACGCTGGCGAGGGCGGTGCTGGAAGATCTTAGATGAATTGTCTGCCCGATGCCCTCGTTTTTTCCTTATTTTTGTGAAAAATCTCAACAATGGTAGCATTTGCCCAAAAAAGGTACACCAAAGAAGAATATCTGGACTTCGAGATGAAGTCAAAAATCCGCCACGAGTTCGTTAACGGTAAAATCGTCCCCATGCCCTACACAACAAAAAGCCATGGGCGCATCGCCCAGAACCTAAGTAGGTTGATTGGCAATTGTCTTCATGGCACACACCTTGAAGTTTTTCAGGAAAACCGGATGCTGCACGTCCCCTCCTGTGAGAACTTTTACTATCCCGATCTGATTATCGTCCCTATCAAAGTGGAAACTTTTACCCACAAACAGAAAATGGAGGCTGACCTGTACCCGGTCGCTTTGGTCGAAGTCGCCTCAGCATCAACGGAGGATTACGACAAGGAGGAAAAATGGCGTTGCTACCAACAGATAAAAAGCCTGCAGCAATATATACTCGTTTCACAGGCATCCACTTTTGTACAAGTATATACCCGGCAAAAAGAAAACGTAACAAAATGGGTTTATACGTCCTATCAAACGCCCGATGATAAGGTACCAGTCATGAATTGTGAAATTCCTGTGCAAGGAATTTACGATAGGGTCATTTTCCTGAAGCCGGAGCATAAGTCCAATATTTGACCTTATTTTCCAACGATAACTTTCCTGTAAACCAATTCCTGCCCGATACTAATGGCAATAAAATAAGCGCCAGATGGCCAGCCGTCCGTTTTTGTGCTGTTTGAAAAGCTGCCTGCCCTGTATATGTTACCATCAGATAAGCTTGCCACTTGTTGCCCAAAAACATCATAAGCCTTGATGGTCAGTTCAATAGGATATGGCAGATCGATGGCAATGTTTAATTCATCCTTGACTGGGTTTGGGAAAATCTCAATCCCAAAAGGCATCCCTTGCTCCTGAGCTGCCACAAATGGATCCAAGATAATCTGCCCTGAAATACTGCAACCGCTGGCATCTGTAATATTGTAATCATAAACGCCCGCTGGCAAATTGGCCCCAGCGCCACAAGTACATTCAATTAGGTAGGGCGGCGTACCCCCATTGACGGCAAATGAAATGCTCCCATCGTCTGCCCCAGGGGTCGGCTGGACCACCTGGGCATCAACCATCAGTTCGGCAAAAGGCTCAAGCACAGTTGTTTCTATGACTTTGATGCAGCCAAAGCAGTCCATAATTGGCAAGGTATAGGTGCCAACCGAAAGGTTTTGCAATGGGGGGATGCCCCAACTTCCACAAGCTGTTGATGATGCCGTGCCAGAGATACTCCCGTCATTGCCCCCAAAGCAAGCGACATTTTGCACCACGATTTGGGTTTCGATGGGGGGGGAAGCAGTTATCGTTGCTGTGGCTGTGGCTGTTGCCCCGGCAGCATCGGTGACCGTTACTGTATAATTTCCTGTCGGCAGCATAGTTAAAAAAGGACTGGTTTGACCGTTGCTCCATAAATACTCATAAGGAGGGATTCCGGATAAAGCGGTCACAGTAGCCAAGGCGTTGCTTTCTCCTATACAGGTCTGGGTTTGGGTGCTAATAAAAGCTGTCAGTGAAACCGGCGCCACCACCACCACATTCGAAGTATTGCTACAGCCATTTTGCGTATTGGTAACGACCACAGAATAATTGCCGGGGGCCATAGCGGTCAGATTTGGGGCAGTAGCATTGGGAACCGGATTGCCGTTCAGCAGCCATTGATAGGAAAAACCACTGCTTTGGTAAAGCGGCAATTGAATAGAAGCACCAATGAGCATGACTGTGTCGGGCACGGGTATCCAGGCCACCGGAGCACAATTGGCGCTTTTTATCTGGTATATGGTGTTTGTATTGTGGCCGGTCAGGAACAATTCCCCGTTGCTATTTTCACCTAAATCACTGAAATCGAGATCGCCGAAATCCCCAATTTCTGCCACCTCCACATTGTCCCCTTCCCGAGCGAGCGCCCAAATTTTACCGGAACAAAAATCGGTGAAGAAGTACTTGCCGAAAAGGTCGGCATATTGGTAGCCCCGGTAAACCACACCGCCAGTGATGGAACCATAGCACCAGCCGCTGACGGGTGTAGCCATGTGCCCATATTCATAAATGGGGTCGGTATAAACCGAACCAGCAAAGCACTGGTTGGCATTGAAATCGAGCGTGCCTTCCTTGCACGACCAGCCGTAGTTTTGGCCTCCCAGACTGCCAACAGGTTGAAAGTCAATCTCTTCCCGCTGGTCTTGCCCCACGTCCGCTATCCAGAGGTCGCCCGTCCAGCTATCGAAGCTGAAGCGCCAGGGGTTGCGCAGGCCGTATGCCCAGATTTCGGGGGCGGCATTCGGCACGCCCACAAAAGGGTTGTCGGTGGGCACGGAATAGGCGCTGCCGTTGCCTACATCTATCCGCAATATTTTACCAAGAAAAGAAAGCAGATTTTGGCCATTGCCATTGGGGTCGCCCGCCCCGCCGCCATCGCCGGAGGCAATGTAGAGGTAGCCATCGGGGCCGAATTTCATGCAGCCACCTACGTGGTTTTGGCCGGGGTGGTCAAAAGTGAGCAGGACACCTTCGCTGGTCGGGTCGGCCATGCTGGGGTTCAAGTCGCTGCGCTTCCAGCGTGAAATGGTGCAAGCTCCATCGGAGGCCCGGTTGTAGAAAGTGTAGAATAAGCCATTCAACTGGTAATTGGGGTGGAAGGCCAGGCCGACAAGGCCACGTTCGCCATCGTTGAGCACCTGGCCGCTGATGTCGAGGAAGGGCGTGGCCTCCTTCGTGCCGTCGGCGTTGCAGATGGAGATGATGCCGTTTTTTTGGAAAACAAAAAGGCGGTCGTCGCCGGAGGCTTTTTCAAAGCCGGTGAGCCAGTTGTAGCCAGTGGAAAAGGTTTCGAGCGTAGCAGTTTGGGCATTAGCCAAGATGGTGAATGCCAGTATGCTGAGGGCAAGTACTATCTGTTTTTTCACGACTTATTGTTTGATGATTTTTTTGGAAAACGAGCGGCCGCCCGTTTGGAAACGAAGGGAGTAAATGCCTGATGGCCAATCGCCTGTATCAATCGTTATTCGCTGTTTCCCTTTTTGAAAAACAATATTTTCCGCCAAAATCGCCACCCGCCGCCCCAATATATCCACCACTTCCATGCTCATTTCCATCGCCTCCGGCAAATCCATTTCAATGGTGAAATCGGAGCTGGTGGGGTTGGGGAAAACACTCAGGTTCAGCGTTTTTTCAAATAAATCCTGCGACCCCGTGTACACATCCACCACCCACCTCACCACCGTATCGCAGCCCATCTCACTAAAAACAGTATCCACCACCACAGTATCGGAATTGAGCTGCCGCCCAAGGAAAACGGAGCCGATGGCAATGGCCGTGTCAAGCGTAATTTCCGGCAGCGGAATGGTGGACAAATCAACTGTCACCAAGCTGTCGCAGCCAAGCGTGGTCACGAGGGTAGTATCCTGGTAGAGGCCAGGCGCACTCAGCCATTGCCCCGAAAAAAAGTAGGGCACATTGGCACAAGTGGAATCCTGAAAGCTAAGATCGTAAACTGGCCAGGCGGTGATTTGGGTATAGTTCAAACTGTCCACAAGGGGCAGTGCGATGCTTTGCAAAAAAGCGGTGTCGCCTTGGTAGGCGACACCCTGGTAAAGTCCTCCCGTACAGAGGCTCACGTCTGAAATGCTGATAACTTCCGGTTTTTTGATGGTGTGGAAATACGAGGGCTTGGCGTGGGGTGACGAGTAGTCGAAAGTGACGCAGGAGCGGTTCAGGATTTGGCTGTCCACGGGTACATTGGGCAACTGGCTGACCCGGAATTTTACAAAACCATGCGCAGCGGAATCGTTTGTCAGGCTATCGGGCAGTTGGATATTGTCAAAAGTGAACTGCAGGATGCCCGTGTTGCTCAGGGCCATTTGGTAGGGGTGGCTGGCGCTGCCGGGGCGCAGGGTGGTCAGGTCGAGCCAGTGCGATAGCGTGTCTTGGATGACTACCGCCGATGCCGTATCGCCGCTTGTATTTTTAAAATGAATGAGGTACTCGATGTCCGTTTCCCGCTTGATAAGGTGCAGGGAATCAATGCCTTTGGGGAAGGCCAGTTTGGCATCCGGGGGCAAATAAGCGGCGCTTTCCCGCTTGTCAATGGACTGGAAGGCGTCCGCATCGTCTTCGGGGAACATGGTCACATAGCCCAGGCTCACGTTGCCGCCGCTTTGGCTGCAGCCCTCCACTGCCACGCTGGGGCGGCTGCGCCCGGGGTGGCCCTCGGCCTGTTCCGTTTCCAGGCGGATGGTTTTGCCAAAAGCTGGTTGCTTGAAAACAAGGCTGTCGCCTGCGGGCAACTGTATTTGCAGGGCCCGGCCCACTATCTGGTCCTCAATCACGATGAGCGCCTGCGGCTCGTCCATGCCGCCCGTGCCTTTGTTTTTCACCAAAAACTGAACGGAGTCGCCCTGGCAATTGCCCTTCACTTCGAGACTCGAACCGTCCCACTGCGGGGCGGGGGGCAAGCAAATGGAATCGGGGAAAATGTGGGCCTTGACGCCATGCGTCCTGCCCAGATCGACATTGCAAGCAAGGAATGTTTTCAAAGCAAAACCACCGCACTCACCGGGCGCCAGGTTGCCGATGTCAAAACGCCAGGTATTACCCGGTTGGGAAGTGGAAGGCAACGTTGCGCTGACAAAGGCAAGGGACGGATCAAGCGTGATTTCAACATAAGTACCTTGGGCGTCCACCGTGCCATGGTTGCAATAGCGTACATCGTAAATTGCTGATTTGCAGGGCTGAATGATGCTCGTGGCGGCATCCACCTCCAGTTGCGGACAGTCGTAGGCCGCTTGCAGGGGGAAGCTCGCCACCAGCGTATCAAACGTGCTTACAAAAACTTGGGAGAGGTTGTTTTCGCAGGGTTGCCAATAGCTGTTCGGGGGAATAAGCTGTAAAGTGAAGCTGCCTGTGTCAGTGAGGATGGAGTAGTTGCCATCGCTGTCCGTCAGGCCGTAAAAGGTTTGGTTGGGGTTGCTTGCCCTTAGCATCCAGCCACCGAAGCCGGGTTCTCCGCTGTCGAAAGCGCAATTGCCATTGAGGTCGTGGAAAATCCGGCCTTGCAGGTAGTTGCTCAGCAGGTTGCCGCTGGCGTCCATGCGCATGACAAGGCTTTGGCTGGTTTCCACGATGCCGTTCGTGTCCACCCGGCTGTGGCCAGCGATGATAAAACCATCGTCAGGCGTCAGTTCGAGCGAGTGGGGCACGTCTTTTTTATCCTGAAGAAAGGTGTTGTACCAAAGTTCGTTGCCGTCGTTGTCGGTGCGGATGAGGTAGATGTCGTCGAAAAAGTTGTTGAAACTTTGTGCCGTACCGACGAGGGCATAGCCGCCAGAAGGTACTTCTTTCACAAAAGCACCCCATTCGCCAAATGCCCCGCCGTAGGTTTTTGACCATTGTAAAACGCCGTCATTGCTGGCTTTTACCAAATAGACATCAAAATCGCCCGCCCCAAAACTACGGGTTGCACCGCCGATGAGCAGGTGGCCGTCGCTGGTCGGTATCACGCTGAAAGCGAGTTCCTCGTCTGCACCGCCAAAAGTTTGGAACCACTGGAAATCTCCGTTGAGGTTGACTTTGGCCAAATAAATATCTTTCGCACCAGCGCCAAAACTGGCCGTGGCGCCGACGAAAACAATTTGCTGCCCTGGTGTTTCAGCCAGCCCCCAACCTTCATCTTCCTCCGTACCGCCGTAAATGTTGTACCATTCCTGAGAGCCTGCGCCATCAGTTTTCAGGAGGAAAATTCCAATATCGCTGCCGTTGTCGCTCCGGCCAACTACAGCATAGCCTCCATCAGAGGTTTGAATGACCGCCCTGCCAAATTCAAAGGCAGCGTTTCCGTAGGTATTTTGCCATTCTATGTTGCCGAGGCGGTCGGTTTTCACCAGCCAAATGTCATTGTTGCTACCGTTGAAAGTGCTGCCAGCGATGATGTATCCGCCATCGCTGGTCTGGTAAAAACCGTCAATTTCATCGTGCATCGGCCCACCGAACACCTTGCGCCACTGCTCCCGGCCAAAGGGGTCGAGCTTGAGCAAGTAGGCATCGTGCAGGTCGTTGTTGAGGCCTGTGTGGCCGGCCACAATGTAGCCGCCGTCGGGGGTTGGGAAGGCGCCACGGGCGAAGTCGTAGTTGTTGAAACCGGGCTTCAATTGCCAACCCTGGGCTTTGGTGATTGGAAGGAAAGGCACAGCCAACAGCAACAGCAGGGCTATCGAAAACCGCTTCATCACAAGGATGGATGGACAAAAATCTGCCGCCTTTTTGGGTGCCATTTTCATGCAGTATGTTTCGCTGACGTGGGCAGTTATTGGGATTTCCAACAAACTTTTCCCAAAGGTGGGGAAAGGCGGGGTCTTTATCAACTACATTTTTAGGCGTTTCTCAAACACTATTTTATAATATTTTGTAAATAAACCTTTTAATTATAGGGTTTTAAAAAGATTATTTCTCAAAATTTTTCTACCACCTTCAAAAACCATCGGTTCAAATTTTTTTGTTAAAAAACGGCTTTTTGCCAAATCCAGCAGGGACGTAAATTGATTACCTTTATCGCTGCCTTAAAAACATGTTATGAGCAAATCGCTGCACGACGCTTTTATCAAGAAGGTATTTTCTTACCGATCCGTCTATTTGGACTTTTTTGACCAACTGATGCCCCCGCGGCTGCGCAACCTATTGGACATCGAGAGCATCCACCCTTTAGAAGGCTCGTTTTTGACGAAGGACTTGAAGCAGTTTTTTTCCGACAAAATCTTCCGGGCAAAGCTGACCACCGGGGAGGGGATTGTACTTTCTTGCCTGTTGGAGCACAAAAGCTATGTGCCAGAGAATATTTACGACCAATTGCAGCGATACATCCTTGAGAAGCGGGCGGCAGAAATAAAAAACAAGGAAACCCGCACGCTGGTCATCCCGATTGTCATCTACCACGGAAAAAAACGGTGGGTAAAAAAGCCACCCCATGCCGCTTTCCCTGCCCTTCCTGCCATATTGCGGAAGTTTGTCCTGTCGTCGGATTACCTACTCGTAGATGTAGGGCGGTTTTCAAAAAAGAAAATCATGGAACTGAGGCAGGGCTATTTGGTCAACTCTCTTTTGTTGTTGAAATACAGCCATTATCCTGGCTTGATGGAGGGCAATCTCCGGGATATTTTTGTGTACGGGGAATTTTACGAAACCACCGAAGAGGGCAGGGAGTTTATTTATTCACTTTTGACTTATTTCTTAGAATTGGGTAAATTTGAACCCGAAAAGCAAGAAGCAATTGTCGAAAAGATCAGGAATCCTTTAAATAGAACTGTTATGACCATTTTTGAAATAAAGGAAAAAAAAGCAAGGAAAGAGGGCTTAAAAGAGGGCTTGAAAGAGGGTCTCCAGA
Organism: Lewinellaceae bacterium; assembly: GCA_020636005.1. Taxonomy (GTDB): domain Bacteria; phylum Bacteroidota; class Bacteroidia; order Chitinophagales; family Saprospiraceae; genus UBA6168. The sequence continues at coordinate 962,961 of JACJYR010000001.1, read as the reverse complement.
AAGGTTTTGCCCTAAGCGCAACCAAGTTTGCCATCCGACTTATCGAAAAACACCCTGAATGGCCCGACGCCACTATTGCAGATTTTGCCGGGCTGTATGAGAAGGCGGTCAAAGAAATCCGCCAACAATTGGCAGCGGGCAAAAAGGGCGATATCGCCCCCTCCGACAATTGGCTATTGCCACAGGGCACCGATAAATGACCCCTTAAAAAATTGCTGAACATAGACCCGGCCAGCCCCCACTCGCCGGGTTTGTGTTTTCAAGTGATAATCGCCCATGCAAAACAGCCGCCTCATAGAACTCTTCTCTGCCCTCGAAAAAATAGAACAACGGGAACTCGGCAAGTTCGTGCGGTCGCCCGTCTATAACCAGCGGCAGGATGTGGTTGACCTCTATGATTACCTTTACCAAAACGCACCTTTTACCAAAGCTGGAACCATTGAACGGGCTGCCGTTTTTACCGCTATTTTCCCTGGTGAAACATTCGACTCGGCCAAAATGGACTACACCATGTCTTTCCTGTTCCAGGTGACAAAGGCTTGGCTTATCTATAAAGAACAGGCCGCTGACAGCGTGGCCAACCAGGTGCTGCTGGCCCGGGCATTGCGCCGCCGCAACCTCGAAAGGCTGTTTGACAAAGAAATAAAAACGGCGGAAAAATCGCTCGAAAGCCAGCCCTACCGCAACTCCGACTTTCACTACCAAGCTTATCGCCTCCACTTTGAAAAACAGGCTGCCGCCAGCCGCCAGAACAGGAATTCCACCACTTCATTTCAAGAATTTTCTTCGGAACTGACCACCTTTTTCATCGCCCAAAAACTGTGGCAGGCCTGCTCCACGGTGATTTACCAGACGGTCTTTCAGGCTGATATTCAGCAGGCTATGCTGGCCGAGGTGCTGGCCCATGTGGAGCGCGGCGGCTATGAAAACGTGCCTGCCGTCAACCTCTACTACCATTGCTACAAAGCGCTGACGGAGGAAAATTCCCAACCTTGGTTTGCGGCACTCAGGGATTTGTTGCAGCAGCATTATCAAGCCTTCCCGGTTGATGAGTTAAAAGACCTGCATTTATTGGCGATAAACTATTGTATCAAGCGCTTCAACACGGGCGAAACGGCCTTTCTCAAAGAGGCCTTCCAACTTTACCAGGAGGGGCTTTCCATCGGTGTTTTTTTGGAAAACAACTCGCTTTCACGCTATACTTACAACAACATCGTCATGGCAGGATTGCTGCTCAAGGAGTTTGATTGGGTGGAAAATTTCCTGCACGAATATCGGGATAGCATAGAGGCAAAATATCGGGAAAGCACTTTCAACTACAACCTCGCCATCTATTATTTTCAAAAACCTGACTACGAAAAGGCAATGGACCTGCTCCAGCGGGCCGACTTCGACGACGTGATGCACAACCTCAACGCCCGCCGGATGTTGCTCAAGATTTATTTTGAAAAAGACGAACGGGAGGCGCTCAACTCCCTGATTACCAGCTTCAAAAACTTCATCTACCGCCACCGGGAACTGGGCGCCTACCACCGGGCGCTCTACATGAACTTGTTAAAATTTACCAAGCGGCTGCTGAACATTCGTCCTAATGATAAGGAAGCCTTTTATACCTTAAAAGTAACGGTGGAAGCGGCGGAACCGGTGGCAGAAAAGGCTTGGCTGCTGAAAGTGTTGGAAGGGCTTTCCGGGTAGCGCCGATTGTTTTTTTTGAAGCAACCATGCCCTATGGCCGATAACCAATCCGTCCTATACGGTGTTCATGCAGGGAATATTTCATCTTTTCACCGTAGATTTAACATTTTGAAAAAATTGCATTTTTTGGGGATTGCTTGCGCTGACCACCTGGCCCAATGTTGCCAATGCGCTCACCCAAAAACTGGAGATTGTTCAAAAAACTGTGTCAATTTCTCACAAGTGATTGATGGTGGGCGTGCGTTCTTTTTTCAAAAACACACTTCTCTAATGGCCTCCAAAGCTGACTGTTTCTGGTGAGCCTTGATTTCAAAAACCGTGGCCCAAATCGTCAGAAATCAGTGCCAGTTCACCACCACAACAAGCCTGTGGATTTCATTCTCCTCATAACCAAACCAACTTACTTGCAACTAACCTACGACAACATCCTTACCCTTGCCCCCGACCCCGGCACAGCCCAACGGGCCAAGGGCGTCGCCTTCGCACAGCGCTGGCTCACGCTTGAAGGCAATGGCAGGGCTATCTGGGGCACACTCGGCAACCCTGCCGACCCTTACCGGACTCAAGTGGATTTCCAGGGGCCGGCCTTCCGCTGTTCCTGCCCGGTACGGCGGCAGCCCTGCAAGCACGGCATCGGCCTGCTGCTGTTGTTTTCAAAAAACAACGATGCTTTCAGGGTGGTGGACGAGTTGCCCGAATGGGCGGCCACCTGGCTTTCCAACCGGGACAAAAAATCCGCAAAGCCGGAAGAGCAATTGCCCACCCGCACCACCGAAGCAGGCCTCGCCCTCGCCGAAAAACGCCGCCAAAACAAGGAAAAGCGCCTTTTCCAAATGGCCGATGGCCTGGCCGAACTGGAAAGCTGGCTCACCGACCTGTTCCGCCAGGGCCTGGCCACCCTCGACGGGCAAGCCAGTAGCTATTGGCAGGAACTTGCCGCCCGCATGGTGGACGCCAAATTGGGAACACTCGCCCGCCGCCTCCGCCAAATACCCCAGCTGATGCAGCCGGGCGGCTCCCCCATCAGGGGATCAGGGGGCGGGGGCAGCGCCGATTGGCATGAAATGGTATTGGCCGAACTGGGGGATATCTATCTATTGGTAAAAGGTTTTCAACATATAGGGCAGTTGCCCGAAGGCCTGCAGGACGACCTGCTAAGCATTGCCGGGGTAAACTTCAAAAAAGAGGACATCCTCGCCCAGGAGGGCGTTCAGGACAACTGGCTGGTAACAGGCCAAACCGAAACTGCGGAAGAAGGAAACCTATTCGCAAGGCGCACCTGGTTCATTGGGGAGGAAAGCTTGCGCACCGGCATGTTGCTCGAATTCGCATGGGGGACGACGCCGTATGAAACCACCTGGCGGCTGGGCACCGTGGTGAAAGGGGAGGCCGTATTTTACCCCTCCGCTTATCCACACAGGATTTTGTTTAAACAATTTGAACTGACGGATCAGCCGCTTACGGTCAAGAGTGGCTATGCCGATTTTGCAGCATTTACCAGGGCTTATGCTGAAGCACTGGCAGCCAACCCCTGGATTTCCCCGTTCCCGGCATTTTTGGAACAGGTAATTCCTGTTTACCAAAAAGATAAATTTGCGCTGGTGGATCGGGAACGGAAGCTGCTGCCCGTGGTGGCCGAAGAAGATCTCGGCTGGAAAATGATGGCCATGAGCGGTGGCCGCCCCATCACTGTTTTTGGGCAGTGGGACGGCGGAGCGCTGAAGCCGCTCAGTGCCGTGGTGAATGGCGAGTTCAGGCTGCTACACCTGGCACTGCCGCTGCCCAGAAACCCGTGGTCACAAGAATAATAAGCCAAAGGCGGAATGATTGATTGGCCTACCATTCACTCATTCTCTCATTCACTCATTCTCTCATTCACTCATTCTCTCATTCTCTCATCATGCAACCCAAACTCATCGTACACGGCGGGGCGTGGAACATCCCCGAAGAATATGTGGCCGACCACATCAGCGGCGTCAGAAGGGCAGTGGAACTTGTTTTTCCACAATTGGACAGTGGCCTCTCAGCGCTTGCTGCCGTGGAAGCGGCGGTAAATATCCTCGAAGAAGATCCCACTTTCGACGCTGGCCGGGGTGCTTTTTTGAATGAAAAAGGCGAAATCGAACTGGATGCCCTGATCATGGACGGGCGCACCCTGGGTTTCGGGGCGGTGGCAGCCCTGCAGAACATCCTGCACCCGGTGAGCGTGGCCAGGAAAGTGATGGAACAAACGGAACACTGCCTGTTGGTGGGAAAGGGCGCATTGGAGTTTGCCAAAAAAATGGGCTTCACCGAACTGCCCCCTGAGGCGCTGCTGACTGAAAGGGAACTGGCATTTTTTCAAACCATAAAAAACGACGCCACCTTCCGCACCCATCAGCCGTTTGACGCCTTCCCGATGGACACAGTGGGCGCTGTGGCGATGGATTGCAACGGCAATTTCGCCGCCGCCACTTCCACAGGAGGTACTGCCCGCAAACTGGCCGGGCGGGTCGGCGACAGCCCCATTGCCGGGGCTGGGGGCTATGCGGACAATGAACTTGGGGCTGTGTCGGCCACGGGCTGGGGAGAGCGCATTATGCAGGTGCTGCTGAGTAAAACCGTATGCGACCTTTTTGCCCGGCAGGAAGCGATGATGGCAGCGCAGGCGGGTATCGGCATATTGGCAAAAAAAGTAAATGGTTTGGGCGGCGTCATCGGCATTGACAAAAACGGCCGGTATGGCTTGGCCCACAACACGCCTAAAATGGCCTATGCTTATGTTGAAAAAAAAGGTGTAACGGCCGGTATCCAGGCGTAGCGGACAGGCGTCTTTGGCATACCCGCTGTTTTTCTATCGGTAAACGCTTGATAGCCGCATCCTGAAATATAAAAGTTTGGGAGGAGGGTAAATTTTCATGCCTTTAAATTTATTTCCGCTCATCCCCTCTTTAAGGTGGAGTGGGCATTTCAGCACCGTTTAAGTTTTGAGAGGTCGGGTTATCAAACCCGGTAGTTTGGCGCCGGAACCGCCGGGTTTGATAAACTGGCCTCTCCACCTAAAAGTCTGTATTTCACATCAAAGAGGGGAAGAGCGTTTATTTCAATGCGACCCAATTTTCCCAAACTAAAAGCGCATCCGAACCAAAAACCTTTCCCTTTGCCTATTGTTTTTGGCTACCAACAGTGTATCCTGTTTTCCATTCATTTCCCCGATCTGAAAGAATAGCAGGCGAAACATAGTATAATTGCATCGCCCATTGGCCCTCCTGGCAGGTTCGTGGACACCCATCCGGCTCGCATAGGTTGCAACAGATTATGGCGCCTGCTGCCGGAAGGGAAATTTCAATAAAAACTTTCATCATGGAAAAATTGAACGCAATTGGCCTCAATAAAAAAAAGGCGGAAAAACTGGCCACCAAACTGAGCGAACTGCTGGCCAACTACTCCTTCTTTTACCAAAATACCCGGGGCTACCACTGGAACATCCGGGGCGATAAATTTTTCGAGCTGCACTTGAAGTTCGAGGAACTCTACAACGACCTGCTGTTGAAAATCGATGAAGTGGCGGAACGGATATTGACCCTCGGCCATGCACCCGACCACCGCTATTCCGAGTATGGAAAAGTCGCTATCATCAAGGAAAGCAGCCAGGTGTCCGACGGCCATAAAGCGGTGGAAAACATCCTTCACTCTTTTAAGGCCATCATCACGCTGCAACGTGAAATCCTCAGCTTGTCGGCCGACGCCGAGGATGAGGGTACCAACGCCCTGATGAGCGACTACATCCGGGCACAGGAAAAACTGGTATGGATGTATTCAGCATTTCTGAACAAAGGATAAAGGCCCTGCTAACGCCCCACTATTTGTTCCGGCGACTTCAACAGTTCGTAAAATGACTCCAGGTAGTCCACCACTTCCTGCCTGTTTTCCTCGCTCAATAGGTCGAAGGAGCGGCAAGTTTCCAACAAGGCTTGTTTTTTAGACTGGAACAAGGCAAAGGTCTCGGTGAAATCTTCCTGCTGCTGGCCTTTCCACAAGAAAAAGCGCTCCTTCACATCCTTGATAGGCAGGTGTTGTGCAGGCACGGCATAGGGCGCGTCCACCATTCCGCAAAAGTCGAAATCATAGGGAACGGGAAACGGCATGGGTACACCGAGGTCGTTGGGCTGGATGAGCTTGGCATTGTGGCGGTTGGAGAGGCTCCAGTCCGTGTTGCCGATCAGGAACTGGTAGAGGACAAAAAGCTTGTACTGCGGCATGTCAACGGTTGTTGGTGCCCCGGTTTCATCTTCCAGGACATGGCCGCCAAGACGGTCGGCAAGTTCATCGTCGTCCTCGATGAGAAAGCCATAGCGCTCGATGTCCGGCAGCTTTTTCCCGCTGTCCACATAACGGATATTGGCCAACTGGACCCGGAAGCTCCGGTCTGTCAGCACATTGTAGCAACGGAAGGCGAGGTATTCCTTCAGGATAACCTGCTCGTAGTCAAAGTCTTCCCGGCAATGGGTCACCAACTTGAGGGAATTGTATTCCTTCAATCCCAACTTGGCAAGCTCTTCTGGTTCGAATTTGAGTTTGAGGGGCGGGAAGTCGCAGTTTTCCTTCCTGAAAACGCCCCTGGGTTTTACCTTGCCCGGCAAATGGAGGGTCTTGCAGGCCGTCTTCTCGAAGTTCACCGAGGTGGGTTGCCAATCCTGGCCATGCTGCTTGTCCAGCAAAATGGACAAATCCGTTTCGATAACCAGTTGAATCGGCTTCTCGGCATATACCGAATCAAAAAGGCTTTGATCCCCGGCAGGTTGGCCGCATTGGCACAGCGTCAGAGTGGCCAGGCAGGTTAAGATAGGGAGGTAAAGGTACTTCATCTTTCACTCATGGTTAAAGTACATCGTTCAGGAACGTCAAATATAAGGTAAAAGCGGGGACTCATCTGGCAAGAAATACGAAGTCCGAAATCCCATCATTATTTTTCCACCAGAATATATGGTTTGTTTGTTTTTTTTGCACCATGTGCCAACGCACTCCATTTACAAACAGCGATTTACCCAGTGCAAACAGCGGGTCAGATGAGGTGCTGTGTTTTCAGAAGTTTGGGAAACAAAAGAGGCTGTACCAATAAGTCAATGGGTGGCGATGGCCGCCGAAGGCAGGAACAGGCCTTTTGAAACATCCTCTTTATCCTCCTGAAAAAACCACGAACCACAACAATCAACTGTTATTTGCAACACAAACAAACGGAAATTGGAATATTCAATTTTTTGAAAAATCATGAGCAACAACGAAGCAAGGATCAAGAAAATCGAAGTGCTGTCCGACAACTGGTACACGCTGCGGAAAATTACCTACGAGTTCAGGAAGAAGAACGGCGAATGGGAGACCGTGAGTCGGGAGGCCTACGACAGGGGCAACGGTGCTACCATTTTGTTGTACAATCTCGAACGCCGGACGGTCATCCTGACCCGGCAGTTCCGGATGCCCACTTTCGTGAACGGCAACGAGACGGGCATGTTGATAGAAGCCTGCGCCGGCCTGCTGGATCAGGAACACGCAGAAGATGCCATCCGCCGGGAAACAGAGGAAGAGACAGGCTACCAAATAAGGGATGTGCGCAAAATCTACGAAGCCTACATGTCGCCGGGATCCGTGACGGAAATCCTGTATTTCTTCATTGCCGAATACGAACCGTCCATGAAAGTGGGCGACGGCGGCGGCGTGGATGAAGACCACGAGGAAATACAGGTGCTGGAATTGGACTTCGACGAAGCTTTCCACATGATAAAAACAGGTGAAATCAAGGACGGCAAAACCATTATGCTGCTACAGTATCTGCGCATGGAAGGGATACTTTGAGGCGGGCACTGGCGGGCCGGATATTTTAACCCGGACCAGTGTAATTTTAGGGCGCCAGTTTTTCAAAAATAAGTTTTAAAATCTTGTCCGGATGAAGCTGCTCCGCACTACTTCAGACCATCCCGATTTCCTCCTGCTCGTTGCCCTGCTCGACCAGGATCTCGCCGAACGGGACGGGCCAGAACATGCCTTTTATGCCCAGTTCAACAAGGTGGACAGCCTCCGCCACGTTGTTGTAGCCTATGAAAATGGAACACCTGCCGGGTGCGGCGCCTTTAAGCCTTTCGACAGCCGCTCGGTGGAGATAAAACGGATGTTTGTGCAACCTGCCCTCCGGGGGAAGGGGGTTGCCCGGCCAATTTTATCGGAATTGGAGCAATGGGCAGCCGAACTGGGATATGGCCGTTGCGTGTTGGAAACCGGGAAAAGGCAGCCCGAGGCCATTGCGTTTTATTCAAAATGTGGCTATGGCGCCATCCCCAATTTTGGCCAGTATGCTGGCGTGGACAATAGTGTTTGTTTTGAAAAAAATATCGGCCAGGGCGAGGGTGAATCTGGGCCGGCCACATCAGGCCAACTGGATGATCGGCCATTGAATTAATGTGGAAAGGCTAAGTTTGCGGTCTCATAAAGCCTGGTGGCTGTGCGTTATAGTTAGCCGGCCAGCAACAGTTCATAATGTCCAACCATTCCTCAACCTGACGAACATGAAAAAAAACATTCTCCTATGGGCCCTTTCCATTGCCATCACTGCCCTGCAGGCACAGGACGAAGGCCTCCGGTTTTACGATTATGTCTATCTCAACAATATCAAATCGGTGAAACTGCACGTGCAGGGGCTGTTGTTGAGCCAGCCCATTATGAACCTCAACACCCCGGCAGGGCTGAAGCTCTCCTTCGACGACATGGACGGCGACACCAAAAGGTATGTGTACACGGTGGTTCACTGCGACGCCAACTGGGAGCCTTCCAAGCTCACCGAGGCGGAATACATCAACGGATTCCAGGAAGGCGACATCGAAACCTTCGACTACTCCTTCAAGACCCGATCCATTTACACCCATTATTGGTTCAGCTTCCCCAACCGGGATATGGAACTGACCCAATCCGGCAACTACCTGCTGAAGGTGTACGAAAACGAAGGCGAAAAAAGGCTGGCCATCACCCGCCGTTTTATGGTGGTGGACAACAAGGTCTCCGTCATCCCGACGATGGTGCGGCCCGCAGACGTGGGCAAAAACGATACGCACCAGGAAATTGACTTCACAGTGACCCACAAGGATTTTGAGATCCGCAACCCCCGCACCGAACTCTCTGTCACGGTCTTGCAGAATGGCCGCTGGGACAATGCCATCACAGGCCTCCAGCCGCAGTTCTCCAAGTTGGACGAACAGGTGTACGACTTCCAGGACAAGATTGTCTTTCCGGCAGGCAGGGAGTTCCGCTATGCAGATTTGCGCAGCACCAAAGTGCCCTCCGGCAATGTCGAATTTATTGATTTTGAAAACGAGCACCCGGTCGTCACCCTTTACCCCGACCGCAAGCGCATCGATTCGGGCCACCTCGAAATTGACGACCTCAACGGCAACTACGTCATCCAGACCCTTGACGACGACGACCACGACCTGGAAAGCGATTACGTCACCGTCTGGTTCAAACTATATAGCCCAATGGAGATGTACCAGCAGGACCTCTACATTTTCGGAGGCCTGACCGACTGGCAGTTGAAGCCGGAGTTTAAAATGGTGTACAACCCCGCCATCAGTTCCTATGTCGGCAGGGCAGAATTGAAACAGGGCTACTACGACTACCTTTACGCCGCCCTGCCGAAGGGGGCCAGCGCGCCTGAATTTGATGAAACGGAAGGGAACTGGTTCGAGACGGACAACCTCTACACAGTGCTCGTCTATTACCGCCCCTTTGGCGGCAGGGCCGACCAGTTGATCGGGGCGTATTCCTTTAACTCCAGGCGCTAAAATCTTTAAAGGAAGCTCAAAAAGCGAGCGAGCGCCAGAGTTTACATAAAACCTAAACCTTCAGCTATTCCTACATTTGCAGCTATGAAAATAACAAACCTTCTTGTCCACCTACTATGGCTGGCCTTGCTGCCTGGTCTTTTTTCCTGTAAAAACACCCCTTCCAACGAGCCGCCCGAAGCAGGCCCGGCCACCGCTACCGAAGCAGGCACCCCTGCCATCAACGAACTGACCGCTAAAATAGCGCAGTCGCCCAACAGTGCCGAGCTCTATGCCACCAGGGGCCGCCTCTGGTATGAGCATGAAAACCCCGACCAGGGCATCGCCGACCTGTCCAAGGCCATCGAACTCGACTCCACCAGGGCGGAATATTTTCATACCCTGGCCGACATTTATATGGATTATTATAAATCACGCCTGGCCCTCAACACAATGGAAAGGGCCGCCGCCGCCTTTCCCAAGCGCATCCCGACACTGCTGAAACTGGCCGAGTTCCAGTTGATCCTGCAGCAGCACAAGGAAGCCCTCTTCACGCTGGAGCGTATCCGGGCCATCAAGCCGCTAAATCCGGAGATGTTCTTCATGTTCGGCAACGTTTTCTCTGACATGGGCAGAAAGGAAGAGGCCATCACGGCCTACCAGTCGGCAGTAGAAAACAACCCCGACCTGCTGGATGCCTGGGTGAAACTGGCTGATCTGCTGGCAGAGAAAAACAACCCGATTGCCGCCAAATATTACGACAATGCCCTCCGGCTCGACTCGAACAATATTGACGCCCTCCACGCCAAGGCCTATTACCTTTCCAACCGGAAAAACGACCTCCTGGGCGCTATTGCGATTTATAAAAAAATCAATACGCTGGATCCCCAATATGCCGATGGCTATTACAACAGCGGCCTGATCTATCTGGACATGGACTCACTGAACCAGGCCTATAAAAACTTCGATCTGGCCGTGAAAATGGCTCCTACGTTTGCCGATGCCTACTTTCACCGGGGGGTAGTTGCCGAAATGAAAGGGGATGTCAAACAGGCTATTGCCGATTACGAAAACGTGTTGAACTTCGATCCCGACTATGAAAGCGCCAAGGAGGGTTTGAAGCGTTTAAAGCAATAAAGTATTGCAACCATTTTGAAAAGTTTAAGGTAACAATTGCCGAGTGTTCCAATGAAAAGTTTATTTTTACAATGCTTTGCTTTGTTTAGGAAGGTTGTTGGGCCCTTGACAACTAACATGAGCGCTTGAAGTTCCTCCATGCCCCCAAGTTAACAAGCCTTGCCTGACCATTCGACCACCCATTCGCAACAATGATGTTGAACCGGCTACTTTCCCATCCCATTGTACAAACCTTCGCAGCTGCTGCCGTGGGGATGGGTATATTGATTTGTATTCTCCCGCAGCTTGTCCCCTCGCTGTCCTGGGTGGTGAATTATGCCGTGTTGCTGATGCTGTTTTACCTGGTGGCCGGCATGGTTTTCCTGTTCATGAAACAGCCTACACTAACCTTCATCTGCTTCGCCGGTTGTGCCCTGCTTTGCTTTTTCCTGAAATATTCCGTAAAAAACGACAGTATCGAGCGTTGGCGGCAAACCGTCATCAAAGACCGCTTGCCGCCGCCACAGGAAGCATCGGAAGTGCACATCAAGGCGGCACACCTGAACGTGACGAATAGTGGCGATGCCTCAGAAGTTTTAGAGGCATTGCGCAAGACCAGGGCCGACCTTATCTCCATCCACGAAGTGACGCCCGATTGGGGAAATTTGCTGCGGGATTCCCTGGCAGCTGTATATCCCTACCACCACGATATGGTGGACATCGGCCTCTTCGGCATGTCTATCTACTCCCACTATGAACTGTCGGATATCGACACGTTTTATTACGATGAAATCCCCAATTTGCGCGGCTGCGTAAACGTGGGCGAGGAGGGCTTGTGCTTTATCAGCGTCCATACCGAGCCGGCCCTCAACTCCTTTGCGTTGCGCAGGCTGCGGGAACATCTGAGTACAGTCGCCGACCAGGTAAAAATTGCCCAATCCCCCATCCTGGTAATGGGAGACTTCAATGCCGTGCCCTGGTCGGAAGAGATCCAGGTTTTCATGGACAGTTCGGGCCTGCAGGAGAGCCGAACAGGGTTCATCCCTTTCTCCAACGGCGGCACATCCTCGTTTTTCGATCTCCCGCTCGATCATATATTCTTTTCGCCCCGGCTGCATTGCCTCAATTTTGAAGTATTGAACAACAAGGCCTCCCGCCACCTGGGTATCATGGGCGACTACCAGGTAAAACCGCTCGCCAACCATGCTAAAAAAACGGCTCAATAGTTTCCGCTACGCCTTTGCAGGCCTGGGCGAGCTGCTGCGCTCACAGCCCAATGCGAAAATCCATTTGGTGGCCGCTTGTGCCGTAGCGGCTGCCGGTTTTTATTTTGAAATAACCACAACGGAATGGTGCCTGGCCACCTTCGCCGTTGCAATGGTCTTTTCGGCGGAGGCATTTAACACGGCCATCGAGAACCTGACCGACCTGGCTTCGCCAGATTACCACCCCCTGGCCGGCAAGGCAAAAGATGTGGCCGCCGCCGCCGTGCTGGTTGCCGCCATTGGGGCTGCCGCCGTAGGCTTGCTCATTTTCGGCCCCAGGGTGCTTGGGGCTATTGGGCTGTAAATTCAGCAACGGTGCCAGGCAGCCTTTTTCAATCTGATGGCTTTTTTCTTGCTCAAAACATGGCAATTGACTTACTTTGGCAATAAACCCTCCCTGTGGAGCGTATCTTTTTCATCATCCCAGCTGCCGCTTTTTGCCTGGCCTTCAACTGCCTTCTTTTTATTGAAAAGTGGCGGCGAAAACATCACCTGAAGCCATTTATTTTTCCCAATTCCAACCCGGTTGTATGTTCCGGCCCTTTACCGATTTGCACATCGCTCATTTATGGTAAAATCATTGCCATAAACTTCTCCATCAGGTTTTGATCAAGTTGGCGGGCAGTTCCCGTATTGTTTGAAACCTTTGGAAAAACAAAATGACTATGCGGTTTTGTCTTTTTGCCTGTCTCTCATTGCTCCTTCAGGCTGCTTATGCCCAACAGCAGCTGGGGCTGCGGCTGGAAAATTACGCCGGCGCCAGCAGCCTGACCCTTAACCCAGCCGGGAACCTGACCAACCCCTTGAAATGGGACATCCGGCTCGCCGGTGCAGGCTTGTTTTTTGAAAACAACTATTTTTTCATCCAGCAAACCAGTACCCTGGACCTGCTCCGCCATGCGAGCGGGGCCGAGTTCAAGCTCGCCAAAAACCTGGAAGGCCAGGCTGCCCCCGATGCCTACATCATTGATTTTTACAATGACCACCCGAAAAGATATGTTGCCTTCAATGGCTATGTGGACGGGCCTTCGGTGGTGGTGAAAATAGGTGAAAACCATTCCGCCGGTATCTTTACCAGGCTCAGATCTGCCGTCACCACGCACGGCATCATCAACGAATTCAGCTACTACAAATACGATGGACGCCCCTTTTTCGACCCCTTTCAGGTGCCAAAGTTCCAGGCCGCCTTGATGACCTGGGTAGAGATCGGGCTGAACTATGCCCTGAAAATCCCCAATACCAACGGTTATTTAGGCATTGGCGCCAATGTGCGCTATCTTCAGGGCTTCGAGGCTGCCTATGTTGAAAACAACGGTACCTGGGAACACACCAAAATGCCGGGCAACACCATCTCCGTCGCCCACCCCAACGGACATTTTGGCTACACCTCCTCGGCACTGCATGGGGATGGAGTTACGGCCAATGGTAGTGGCTTTGGTTTTGATCTCGGCGCTACCCAGGTCTTCGAGGACGGCAGCGATTTTTACAAACTCCGCCTCGGGGCTTCCCTGCTGGACATTGGCTACCTCCGCTATTCCAGCAATGCAGCTGACCACCGGGTGACCACAACCGGCACTCCGACACTGGCACTCGACGACTACGAGCAGTTCAAAAACGCCGACCAGTTCGACGACCTCGTGCAGCTATTCAGCCAGCAGACGCTGGGCGATTCGCTGGCCTCCAAAGTCGCCAATGAATTTACCCTGACCCTGCCCACCGCCATCAGCCTGCAGGCAGATTATGCGATTGCAGACTATTTTTTTGCCAATGCAACGCTGGTACAGCGGATTTCCCTGGGTGGGGTCACGGCACGGCGGGGCAACCTGTTTGCCCTCACCCCCCGTTTTGAACACCGGTGGTTGTCAGCTTCGTTGCCTTTGTCCATCTACAACTGGAAAGACGTGAGGATTGGCTTGGCTGCCCGGCTGGGCTTCCTCGTCATTGGCACCGATAACCTCGGCAGCTTTTTCAACCAGGCGAGGTACACCGGCACTGATTTTTATATTGCCCTGAAACTCAACCCGTTTGAAACAAACCTGAGCTTGCTCGGTGGGGGAAGGGGCAAACGGCACTATGGCGGCAGGGGAAAGGTGAAATGCTACGACTTTTAGCAGCCTGCTTGATATAACTTGTTGAGATGGTTGAGAAAGTCAGGATGGTGGAGCGCTCACCCATCCCGATTGTATTCAGGTGAATATATTTTTGCCCACAATACTAATGGCCTGTCCCTTCTATTGTGGGCCTGCCAATTTCCCACATTTCAAAAGAGCCCCGCTGGCAGCAACGCTTAAGTTGGTAGATGAAAAAACCAAAAGCTGCCGCCGCCAAAATTTTCCTACCAGTACCGGTCGGAGGCAAAATCAAGGTCGCCATCGTTGTCAAAATCTGCTGGATAGGGCGTCCCCGCACTGAATTTGATGGTTTTAAACTTGGAAAAAAGGCCTTGCCCATCTTTGTTTTCAAACCAATTGACCAGCCTGTCATTGGAAGTCAGGATGTCCTTGTCGCCATCATTGTCCAGGTCAACAATATCAATGGTCTGGGCACCTCCGGCAGATCCGTAAATGGTGTTGCAGTTAAAATGCTGGCACAGGAGAGGTTGGGCGGTAAAAAAACAGCAGGCTATGGGAGAGGAATCGGGGTAACTACAACATGATTGAGGCGCTGTCCCTGAGAAAAGCGCAAAATAAATACTGCTCCGAAGCAGGAGCTTCGGGGTACGATCACATAAAATCCCGCCAAATAGCATGGTAGCAAACAGTCATTTCAAAAACGATTTAAACCACGCCCCGCTCGCCTTCACCACCCGTTCCTGCGTCGCATAGTCCACATACACCAGCCCGAAGCGGGGACGGTAGCCTTCCTGCCACTCAAAATTGTCGAGGAACGACCAGCAGAAATAGCCTTCCACGGGCACGCCCTCCCTTTTGGCCCGCAGCACTTTGGCCAGGTAATCCTGGTAAAACTGCACCCGCAGCGGATCGTTGACCTGGCCGTTTTCCAGCGTATCGGGGAAGGCGGCGCCGTTTTCGGTGACGATGATTTTGCGGACACCCTCGTAGGCAGCGATTTGTTGCAGGATGCGGTACATGCCCTCCGGCGTCACTTCCCAGCCCATGTCGGTGATGTGGTCTTCCGGCACGTCCCGCTTTTTGGGCGGCACTTCATTGGCCCATAGGTAAGGGACAATCAAGCTGTGTTTGGCCACCAGCCGGAAATAGTTTTGCAGGCCGAAGAAGTCGAAGTCAAAAGCCAGGCGCTCCCTGTCACCGGGCTGCGCTATTTTATCTTCTATTTTTTGTAAAAAAGGCAAGGTGTCGCTCGGGTAGCCCATGCCCAGGGCAGGTTCTATGAACAGGCGGTTCAGCAGTGCGTCGAAGCGGGCGGCGGCTTTCTGCGCCCCCTTTTTTTCTTTTGCAGGCTCCACGTACGAGACGGAGAAGGTCGTTCCCACGTTGGCATCCGGCACGTTGGAGCGGATGATGCGGCCGCCCTCAGCCTGGCACAGGGCGGCATGATGGACGGCGGGCAGGAAGTTTCTCATCCCCTTGCGGCCCGGGGCATGCCAACCGAGCATGTAGCCAAGGCCGGTAAAGGCAAAAGGTTCGTTGAGCACCATCCAGTTTTTCACCCGGTCGCCGAAGGCTTTGGTGGCCAGTTCCACATACTCGGAAAACCAGCCTACGATGTCCCGGTTCGTCCAGCCGCCCCTGTCTTCGAGGGCCTGCGGCAGGTCCCAGTGGTAGAGTGTCACCCAGGGCTGCATGCCCAGCGACAGGCACTGATCAATGACCTGATTATAAAAATCTATCCCTTTCTGGTTGATGGGGCCGGTGCCATTGGGCAGCAGCCTCGTCCAGGCGAGGGAGAAGCGGAAGGCATTGAAATGCAGGCTTTTATGCAGTTTGAGGTCGGAGGCGTAGCGGTGGTAGAAGTCGCAGGCCACATCGCCGTTTTCGCCCGTTTTGACATTGCCCTTTTCGTGGGAAAACTTGTCCCAGATGGAAGGGCCTTTGCCATCTTCCTGCCAGGCACCTTCGATTTGGTAGGCGGCGGTGGCAGTACCCCAAAGGAAGTTTTCGCCAAAATCTTTTTTGGAAAAACCGCCCAGGAAAAACAGACGGGAAAACGGGGCGGGCATCATGGCCGCACCGGCCAGGGTGGCGGCAGAGCGGAGGGCTTGTCTTCGGTTCATCATGCTTTATTCAGTATTTTTAGTGTTTTGCATTAACAAGAAAAGGGGAATTAAAGGATAACCACAAGACAGCTACTTGATCTCCTTCTCCTGCCCGGCGCTCACGAACAGCACATTGCCAATGTTGTCCAACCCATCAAACACCTTTCTGCCCTCGTGCACGACCGCTTCCGGCCTGAAACCGACGATGGTCATGTCAGCATCCTTTGATTTTTGGCAAATGACCTCCTTGTTGCGGATGTCGTGTTTGCGGGGGATGAACTCGATGTTGTTGGGCGAAATGGGCAGTTGCCCGGCCGAGATGAGCATGAGCAGGCGGCTGCGTTCTTCTTCGATATTGCCTTCCGGGTAGATGGCAAAAATCTTGATTTCCGCCTTCCTCCAGTCCTTGTGGCCCATGATGATGTAGGCCAGCAGGATCATCAGGTTGGCATTGTCGTAGTCGGCTGAAGTAATCCAGATGTGGATTTGGTTTTTCAGCCCAAAACCCCGCTCCGAACCGCCGAGTATCAGCACGTCGAAGTCAAGGGATTGGATGAGCTTGAAGTTGTCCACGATTTCATCCAGTTCCTCCGGGTATTTTTTTGCAAATTCAAAAATAAGAAGGTTGTTGTCCGTACCAGCTATACCGGGCAACTGGATGATTTGGGCCACACCAGAGGTGAACGAGGGCGTCACCATCGTGTCCACGTAGATATTGCTATGGGTGGTTTCCGCCATTTTAATAAGGCGCTCTTTGCAAACTTTGGCCTCATGGCCAGTCTGTTTGGACAGATAGCCGTTGATGCGGTGGATGTAGGTGCCAAAGCCATATTTCTGCGCTATCCAGCCCAGCAGGTGAAAAGAACCGAGCCGCTCGAAAGTGCGTTCGGAAAATGCCACGGCAGACGGGCGCCAGCTTTTTGCCTGCTCTTTCTCCGCTTTTTGCAAAAACACCTGCAACTGGCGGCTGAACTGAAAGATGACCCCCTGGAATATCACGGCAATGCTTGTCTTGTCTTTGTTGAAAAATGCAATGGTGAAATAGAGCACTACCATCGCCAGGATGGCCACCACCGCATAGCCCCCGTTCATAAAAAACATCAGCCCGAAACAGGCCACCGCGCCGAACAGCGAAATCGGCCAGCGTGACCTGAACCTGGGCCGGTAGGACGGGTCGGCGGCAAAGTGGTTGAGGAAAGAAATCAGGCAAAGCGAACCATAGGTCACCATAAAAAACATGGAAATGACCTGCGCCACCATGTCCAGCGCACCGGCCAGGATGAACACGCCCGCCAGGATGACGGTTAGCACGGTGGCGTTGAACGGTTCGTCGGCTTTTCCTTTCCCTTTCGACAGCCAGTTGTTTACGGCCGGTGTCGGGAATATCTGGTCACGGGCAATGGCCTGCAGGGTACGGGGCGCCACCATGATGGAGCCGAGCGCCGAGGAAATAGTGGCCGCCGCCAGGCCGATCGGGATGAGCCACCAGCCCTGCCAGGCAATGTCCGCCATCACCAGCCTTGAAGTATCGGCAAGGTCTTGCGGGCTGGCCGAGGCCGCCAGTTTATAAGCAATAAAAACATAAATGACCATGCCCGCCAAAGTGCCGGCCATAGTGCCGAGAGGGAGCGATTTGCCAGGATCTTTCAGATCGCCGGAAAGCCCTACACCTGCCGTCATCCCCGTAAATGCAGGGAAAATGATGGCAAAAACGGTAAAGAATCCAAGGGGGATGAGGGGTGAAGTGGGCTGATTGTTTTGTGGCGCTGGCTCGAAGGCCGGTGCCTGGTTCAACTGGGCGGTGCTGTCTTGAAACTGGGTAGTGGTCAGGTCTTTGGTGGTGACAATTTCATTGACTGCCACGGGAATATCGGCCACAGTGGCCAACAAGTCCACATCGTGGGTCTGTGAATATTCCGTGGTGCCGATAAAAAAAGCCAGGAGCGAGATGCCCAGCGTGGCCACCACGATGTAAAGCGCCTTCACGCCGAGGTCAGCGCCTTTGGTGAGCATGATATAGGTCAGCCCCAACAGGGCCGGTATGCCAATGGTCTGTTTTTGTTCTAGCAACCAGACCAGCCAGCCCGGCAGGTTGAAGCTGTGGTTGAGCCAGCCAAAAAAAGAACTGAATGCCTCCGTGAAAGCAATGATGTAAAACGCCACGCTGATAGCTTGGGACAAGTACAGCGCAATGCCGATGGTAGAGCCGATGACCAGGCCGAACGAGCGGCTGATGATGTAGTATTCGCCGCCGCCCTCCACTTTTTGGTTGGTGGCGATCTCCGCAATCGCCATTGCCGTGGGGATGGTGACCATGTGGCCAATGAAGATGATGGCCAAGGTGCCCAGCAGCCCTACATTCCCTACCGAGAAGCCGAAACGCAGGAACATCACCGCCCCCAAAATAGTGGAGATGGCCGTGAAGAACACAGGGGCTGTGCCGAATTTCTTGACTTCCTGGAAGGTTTGCATGGAAAGGGTTTAAGTTGGAGAATGCAGGATACCTGGTGGCCAGTTTGGTCACAGACCAAGCAGGGCTTTGCTACAAATGTATAGTTCCTGTGTTGCCAACAAAGATTTATTTCTAAAATTTGCCACCTGTGGGTTCTGGATGGTTTTCCATTTTTCACGACGCCAGGGGCAACTCATCAACCTTTTTATTTTTATGAAACTTAAAAACAAATCCCTCCTCCAAAACAAGACCTACCTCGACGGCAAATGGGTGGCCGCCAACGACGGCAAAACCTTTCCCGTCACCAATCCCTACGACGGCTCGCATATCTGCGACGTGCCGGACATGGGCGCTGCCGAAACCAAGGCGGCCATCGAAGCCGCTGCCAAAGCCTTCCCTGCCTGGCGGGACAAGACCGCCGCAGAACGGGCCAACATTTTAAAGAAATGGTACGCCCTGCAAATGGAAAACCTCGACGACCTCGCCGTGCTGCTCACCACCGAACAGGGCAAGCCGCTGGCCGAGGCCAAAGGCGAAATCCGCTATGGCGCATCGTTCGTGGAGTGGTTTGCCGAAGAGGCCAGGCGGGTGTATGGCGACGTCATTCCCGGTCACGGTAAGGGGCTTCGCATCATGGCCATCCGGCAGCCCATCGGCGTGGCGGCGGCCATCACGCCCTGGAATTTCCCCAATGCCATGATGACCCGAAAAGTAGCCCCGGCGCTGGCGGCTGGCTGCACGGTGGTCATCAAACCTGCCGAGGACACGCCGCTCTCGGCTCTTGCCTTGGCCGTGCTGGCGGAGCAGGCGGGCTTCCCGCCTGGGGTTTTGAACATTGTCACCACCAGCCAACCTGCGGCAGTCGGAAATGAACTGACCGACAACCCACTGGTGCGGAAACTCTCGTTTACCGGCTCCACTGAAATTGGCAAACTGCTCATGAAACAGAGTGCCGGAACGGTAAAAAAACTATCGCTGGAACTCGGCGGCAACGCCCCCTTTATCGTCTTTGATGACGCCGACCTCGATGCGGCCGTGTCAGGCGCCATTGCCTCCAAATACCGCAACGCCGGGCAGACCTGCGTATGCGCCAACCGCCTCTACGCACAGGCGGGCATTTATGAAAAATTCACCCAAAAACTCGCCGAAGCTGCCAGCCAATTGGGCGTTGGCAACGGCATGGAAGCTGGTGTTGAAATTGGCCCGCTCATCAATGCAGAAGCGATGGAAAAGGTGGAACGCCTGCTAAAAGATGCCACCTCGAAAGGCGCAAAAGTGCTGACGGGTGGCAAGCCAAAAGCGATGGCGGGCAGCGGCTCTTTTTACGAACCCACTGTGCTGACGGGTGTATTGCCAAGCATGGAAATCAGTTCGGAAGAGATTTTTGGCCCCATCGCCCCGGTCACCAAATTTGATACAGAAGCGGAGGTCATCCAAATGGCAAACGATACACCGTTCGGCCTTGCGTCCTATTTTTATGGCCGCGACTACGCCCGCATCTGGCGGGTGGCCGAGGCGCTGGAATATGGCATGGTCGGCATTAACACGGGCATGATTTCCACGGCTGTCGCCCCGTTTGGCGGCATCAAGCAAAGCGGCTTCGGGCGGGAAGGCTCGAAGTATGGGATGGATGATTTTTTGGTGATGAAATATTTGTGCTGGGGAGGGGTGGAGTAGGGTGCTAATTCAGGAAGGTAAGGGCTATGATTTTTCAATGACCATAGATAATCCTAAATGGCTGAGTTTGTCATTTGGCAATGGGATTGACCATAAATTTCCTGCGTTTCGAACACCTTTTCAACTAAAATCAATCTCCGTATTGTCGCCAATGTTCAGGCTTTGCCGGAAGCCGGTAATAGAGGTATCGTTGCCAACAACCGACTGCTTCAGCACCACTTCGTGCAACGAGGCATAATTTCCGATAATAGAACTTTTCACAATGGATGACTCAATGGCCACATGGCTGCCAATAGTGACGTGCGGCCCGATGACGGAATTGCTGATACGGCAGTCCTCGCCTATGCTCACGGGGTGGATGATGATGGAATTGTCGTACTCTGGGAGGTTGTCGGAGGCGTACCCTGCCTTGTCGAGCAGGATGGCATTGGTTTCCAGGAGGCTTTCCTTTTTGCCGCAGTCGTACCAGTTTTCCACTTCTATGGTGGAGCATCTGGCGCCATTGTCCATCATCCGCATGAGGCCGTCGGTGAGGGGGAACTCGCCCCCAGTGCGCAGGTCGTTCTGGATGTTGAAATCGAGGGCCGCCATCAGTTGGCCCGCTTCTTTTATTTTGTAAACACCGACCATCGCCATGTTCGAGCGCGGTATTTTTGGTTTCTCGACCAGCCGCTTTACCGCCCCCTCTTCATCAAACTCCACAATGCCGAAGTTCCTTGGATCCTGCACTTTTTTGATGGCCAGGCAAGAGGTGGGCAGGCTCATCATCTGCTGGAAGTCCATATCCACAATGGTGTCGCCAAAGTAGATGATCAGGTCGTCGCCGGGCAGCACCCTGTCCCTGGCCATCCACACTGCATGGCCGCTGCCAAGGCGATTGTCCTGGTGGACGAATGTTTTTTTCAGCCCGGGGTGCCGCTGCTCTACGTAGTCGCTGATTTTTTCTCCCAAATAGCCCAGCACGAACACAAACTCCTCCACTTGCAAGCTCACCAATTTATCAATGATGAACGAAATGATGGGCTTGCCAGCTACGGGGATGAGCGGTTTGGGCTGGGTGTAGGTGAGCGGCCTTAATTTGGTGCCGGCGCCGGCGACGGGTATGATAGCTTTCATAAGGGCCAAGGTAGCAATGAAATCAGGAAATAAGCGGTGTTTGGGTAATTATGTGTTGTCGTGTTTTCAGGTACCGATTTATTCATTGACTTAGTTTAATAAACGTCTTAGAACGAAAGGATGGAGGTTGGGACGGCAGGTTGTAGTTACCCCCTAACTTTTAGTAACGATGAAAAAATAACTTCACCATTTTGATTTTGAAAACCCCAGCAATGGAAGGGTTTTTTAAAAATAATCCCGATGTGAAATCGGGATTATTTTTCCTTCGATCCTTACTGGGCAGCGCATCGACAAAATTTTTAAACCTAAACTATAGTATCCAAAAACTGAATTTAAAAATGTCCGGGTAGCTGCCCCGATTGCATAGTTTTCTGGCAAATATCTCCTTTTTTTGGTATCGGCAGGCTTTTGGTTGCTCTTTAAAGTTTGCCACAAACAGTAGTTTTGCCACTCGTTTGGAAGCCAGCAGGATTGAGCAAGTGTATGCGCTGCGCTATCAGGTTTTGCTTACATGCTATTGGCTTTTAGCAATTGGCCAGTTGCTATCGGCAATTTTGCAAATGCAAAAAACCAATTAGTGGGCACCATAGAAGTGTGTTTGAACAAAACTGCGATGGCCGTAAAAAATGGATAACAACAGGCCCGGGTTGCATTTGGGGAAACCATTACACCTTCCTCGCTGTCCCCCAGGCCTGCCACCTCCCTCCCGATATGAGAAGACTCCGGCGTTTGATTTTTGCCCTTATTATCCTCGGCCTAATAGCCGTTGCCACTTTATTTACGGTCAATACGATCTCCTTTTCCTCTAAACAGATCAACGTAGAAGCCATTGAGCCGCTAAAGATCAGCTACGAGGCAGTAGCCCGGCTGGCCGCAGCAGTAAAGTACCCCACGGTCAGCCTTGAAGAAAGTATTGACACGGCGGCATTCAGGGGGCTTGACACCTTTTTCTGGAAAAGCTTTCCCCTGGTAGATTCCATGCTGGAACGGGAGACCATTGGTGGTTTCAGCTACATCCTGAAATGGCCGGGGCAGAACGCCCGCCTCGCCCCCATCCTGCTCATGGCGCACCTCGACGTGGTGCCTGTGGAAGATGCGGGAAGCCGCTGGACGGTGAAGCCGTTTTCCGGTATGGTCAAGGACGAATTTATCTGGGGGCGTGGCACCCTCGACGACAAAGTCTCCGCCTGCGGTATCCTCGAAGCGGTCGAGCTGTTGTTGGAAGTGGACTATGCCCCCCAGCGAACCGTCTTTATTGCCTTTGGACACGACGAAGAGGTCGGCGGCGGGAACGGTGCAGGGATGATTGCACAGGCTTTTAAAAAACGGAACATCACTTTTGACTATATCCTGGATGAGGGTAGCCTGATCGTGGAAAACGCACTGTCCGGACTGGACGAGCCGCTGGCCCTCATCGGCGTGGCAGAAAAAGGCTACGCCACCCTCGACCTTTCCGTGAACCTGCCCGAAGGTGGCCATGCTTCCATGCCGCCGAAAGGATCGGCCATTAACATCCTGGGCAATGCCCTGGTGAAATTGGAGAACAACCCCTCCCCTGCAAAGATCGAGGGGGCTGTGAAGGATATGTTCGAGTATGCAGGCCCGGAAATGGGGCTTTTTCAAAAAGTAGTTTTTGCCAACCTCCAATGGACGGAAACCCTTGTGAAACTCCAGATGGCCGCCGCCCCGTCCAGCAATGCCATGCTGCGCTCCACTACGGCACCCACCATCATACACAGTGGTTTCAAGGAAAATGTGTTGCCCACTAAGGCCATCGCCAAGCTGAACTGCCGCATCCTGCCGGGCGAATCGGTGAAGGAGGTTATGAATTATGTGTTCAAAACCATTGACGATAACCGGGTAGTCGTTTCGCTCGGCAATGGGTCGCAGGCCAGCGAACCGCCCCCTGTTTCGGATCAAAACACCTTTGGCTATTCTGTGATCCAAACGACCATCCGGCAGGTGTTCCCGGAAGCAGTGGTAGCTCCCGCCCTGGTGGTGGGCACGACGGACAGCCGCCACTTTCAGGATTTGTCACCAAATATCTACCGGTTCCTCCCGGCCCAGGTGTCAAAGGATGACCTGAAGCGCTTTCATGGCGTGGATGAGCGCATTGGGGTGAAAGCTTA
Organism: Lewinellaceae bacterium; assembly: GCA_020636005.1. Lineage (GTDB taxonomy): Bacteria > Bacteroidota > Bacteroidia > Chitinophagales > Saprospiraceae > UBA6168. The sequence continues at coordinate 939,547 of JACJYR010000001.1, read as the reverse complement.
TGAGCAGGTGATCAGGTTTTACAGGCAGTTGATCCTAAACAGTGGAAAATAACGGTAAGCTGGCCGTCAGCCACCAGGCGGCGGCCAATTTTGCCCGCCTTATTCCAGATGGCGCAAGCAAATCAAGGTGGTATTACTGCTTCACTACCATATACTGTCCCGCAGCGCCGACTCCTGGAAAAGTAATTTTGTTGCTGGTAACGCTGGAGGCCCCAAAAACAAGGGGCGACCATTCCCCGTCGCTCCCCACTGCGCGGAAGAACAGTTGATAGGTGCCAGGTATCATATTGGTAAACGTCCCGTTGGGAAATGTAAAAGTGAAATCGGCTGAAAAAGCGGCATTGTTGCTTTGCAGCAGCGTCCAGGTCGGATTATCGTAAACGGTAGAAGCCAGGAATGTCGTTCCGTCCGTAGTGTTTGGCTTGAAAGTTTGGTAAACCACGGTGAAACTGCTGGTATCCGAAATGCTGGCCAGGTTCATTTTGAGCTTTGCATCCGCAAAATCGTATGACCCGGGCTGGGCCACGGCAGCTTTGGTCTGGCTGCTGCCCGTGCCGCCCACATTGGCGCCGGACGGCGAGAAAGATGCACTGCCCAACACGGCAGCCATGCTGGAAGCGGCCACATCGTCCACCATATTCCCACTGCTTTGGTTAAACTGATAATAGGCCAATGGGTTGGCCAGTTTCGAGGTGGCGGTCAGGAGCATGTTCTCGGCGATTTCCTGCTGGCTGCGGGCAGTTTGCCAGATTCGTACCTCTTCTATTTTTCCCTGGAAGAAAAGGGCATCCTGGTGAAATGCGCCAAAAATCAAGGGCGCTCCATTGCTGCCGGTGTCGCCGATAAGGGCTTTGTCTTTCAGCTTCCCGTCCAGGTAAAAAGCAGCGTTGACGCCGTTCCAGGAAAAGGCAACATGGTGCCATTCCTGGTACGTGAACTTATCGCCAATGGCCCCTTCCAGCCACCGGTCGCCAAACCTGGCAAATATTTTATTGCGCCAAACCGCCAGAAGGAAAGGCTGGCTGTAATCGCTCAGGGTTTTATCAAAAACCACCTGAAAATCGTTGTCTCCGCCTTCTGCTTTCAGCCAGCATTCGATGGTAAAAGGCCCCGCGGAGGGGTCGAAATCAAGGGGTGTGGCCAGGTAGCCCCCCAGCCCGTCCAGGCAAAGGGCATTGCCCCGTTCGCTCGACTCCTTGGTTTGTACTACCATAAATTGGCCCGAGGTGCTAATATTTTCAAAAGTCAGGGTGCTGCCGCTCAGGGTGCCCGCCGTTTCAACCAAAAGCGCCCAATCGCCATCGCTGCCGCTATCCCGGTGGTAGAGGGCATAGCTGCCGGGTGACGCATCGGAGAGCACGTTTGCTGGGAGCACGAAAGAGAAATGGGCCGTAAACGAACCTGTGGCAGTAGAGCGGTTAATGGTCCAGACAGGGTTGTCGAAAATCGAAACGCCCAGGGCACCGCTGGTTGAGTTGGGCTTGAATTGCTGGTAGGTGACCGAAAAATCCTCAGTGCCGTTTTTCTCCAAAAAGGTGATGCTGAGGTTCGTGTTGGTAAAATTTTTAACCCCGATGGTGCCGATGCCTGAGATGCTCTGGCTCGTGCCCTCCCGCCCGCAGTTGACGGAAGAGGCGGTGAAAGTTGCGCCGTTCCCAAGCGTAGCGTCGTAGCCGCCCAGGTATTCGTTGGCTACGGCACCTGCAGTTTCGTTGAACTGCCAGTAGGCCACGAGGCCCGTCTCCTGGCCGGTCAGCGTCAGGTGCATGTTTTCCCTGATCTCCTGGGCGGAGCGCACGGTGTTCCAGATGCGCACCTCGTCCATTGTTCCTATGAAAGCGCCGGCCTGTGCCAGGCTGCCTATTTCTATGGTGTTGCCGCCGTGGTTATTGACGTTGGCTGCCTGGTCAACGAGGATGCCGTTCTTGTACAATTTCATTTCCTTGGTGGCGCTGTTGTACGTCAGTGCCACATGTACCCAGTCGCCGGTTGGAAAGGTTTCCTCATCTTCCACCAAGGCCCAGTTGCCATTGTGGCCCCCCGAAAGATGACCGTCGTTGATGCCCAAATCGTGGCCATTGGCGGCAGCTTGGGAGCCGATAAAATGAATGCCCTGGCCGTATTTTATCCAAGCCTCTTTGGTATAGGTGGCTGGCAGTGCCAGCGCTGTCGCTACGGGATCGCCGCCCCCTTCAAAGGAAAGGGCATTGCCCCTGGTCGTGTCCAATTCGCCCACCTCGCCGCTTACCGCCACATTAACAGTTTGTGCCCCATTGCTGCTGATGATAAGGTTGCCCGAATAATTGCCAACAGCCAGCCCCGATTTCAGGCGAACGTATATAGTCTTGTTGCTCAGTGCATGGTTTATCGGGGAAAAGAGCAAGGAACCGGTATAACCATTTCCGGTACCCGACAATTCGAATTCGTTGCTGGCTGTACTGATGGTTACATTTCCGTTCAGGTCGGTGCCGGAGAGGGTAAATGTTTTTGCTGTCGAAGCTTTATTGGTCAGCGCATGAAAACCAGCAAGCGCAGTGGCGGTGGCGTTGATCGTTGGGTTTGGCCCATCAATATAAATGGAATAGTCCTCCACCTGCCCGTATATGGGTGCATAGCAGGAATTGGTAATGGTATAAGAATAGTAGTCGGATATGATGCGGAGGCGCAACAGGGTATTGGTAACGGCATTGGCGGGGATGGTAAAAGTGCCCGTATGCTCTGATTTGTTCTGTGAGTTCAGAACCGATTCCGTTTCGCTCAGGGAGCCGTCATTGTTGTAGTCTATGTAAACTTTCACATCCTCATCGTAAATCCCGTACGTGTTGATGGCAATCGAATAAGTGTTGTTCAACTGAAAGTTGCCAGTAGTGCACCAATGATCCTGGTAGCCGCCATCCTCGAAAGAAGTTCCCGATCCTGCCACGAGGTCGCCGATGATGACCTGGGTGATGCCCATGCCGTAGTTGGCACTCAGTCCGGTGGAGGTCTGCGGCGTACAGGCAGCAGTCACTGGCTGCGAAAGGGTGATGCCCTGGCAACTTTGGGCATGAACCAACGTGTAGCGGACTGTTTCCAGTGTTGCAATCATCCGTTCCATTTGGCCCTGGGTAAATTCATACTTACAGGTCTCCGTTGCGTAGCCCATGTAGTTATGGATGATTTTTTCCCAATTGTTAAACGGGTGGCTGGCAGGGTAACAGTTGTTGCTGCCCGACGGGCAGCTGAAGGAACGGATGTGTGTTGGCGTATCTGCCACGAAATCACCTGCCGTGCCGGTGGTGTCCGGGCAGGTAGCGCCACCGTTGTCGCCTTCAAATGTATGGGCCAGGTTTAGGTAATGGCCAATCTCGTGGATGGCGGTGGCGTTGGTATTGGTGTAGGATTTCAATTGATAACAACCGCAGTTGTCGTAATCGTAGCCGAAGGCATTGTACAGTATGACCATGCCGTCATACAGCAGGCTCGTGCCGGGGAAAAAGGCATAGCCCTGTGTGCCCGCACCGCCGTCGTTGTCCGAAATTTCGTTGACAATGTAGATATTGAGGTACTCGGCCGGGTTCCAGCGGCTGAGGTTGAAAACGTCGGTCATCTTGGCGCCTTTGCCATCTGTGTCGGTTACCTGGCTGTCAATGCCTTCCGCAGAATAATCCGTGACACCGGAGCCATCCACATGCAGGATCCCGTTGGTGGGATTGCAGTCGGGGTCGCGGCTGGCAAGGCAAAACTCAATGCCGGTGTCCAGGCTCAGGCCGGTGGCATTGGAGTACACATCGTTGAGGCGCTGGATGGCACTTTCTACCTGTGCATCCGAGATGTTGTTGGTGGCGTTGGGGGCAGTGTAAATAACGTGTACCACAACCGGGATGGAATAAACACCGCCACTTTGTGTTATGGATTCCGCCGGCCCGGCCCCCTTGTATTTCTTGTTGTTTATAAATTGCTGGATGCGCTGTTCCATTGCCTCGTGGCGGGCCTGGTAGGAAGGGTCTATAGCTTTGAGTTGCTCGTGCAAAAGGTCGGCAGCGCACGGATCTTGCGCCAGTGCCAAAAAGGCAGAATTTCCCAAAATGAGCCAGGTCAAAAGGATGGTGAGACGGTTCATAGACTGAAAGTAAAGACTGTCAATTTGTATTTGAATCCATGTTGCCAGGTTGCAGGCTTGCAAAGGCACTTAGTTCACAGGGGGAAGAAAAACTTTGAGAAGGGAGGAAAACTGCCACATCGATAAGGGGGAGATAACAAGATAACCAGGCGTGATGTGGTCCGGATTGTCGTTCAATTCACTTTATTATCGAGAAAACCGTACCGAATTTCAATTTGCAAAAAGAAAAGGCAGCCCCGGAGGAGCTGCCTTTCTTCATCGTGAATGGTGGTTGCCAGGTCAAACCAATGCCACCTGCTCTATAGCGCCCACCAGGGCCTGTGGGTCGCTTTCCAGCAAGGCCATCAGTTCAAATGCTTTCTCGCTGAAACCAGCCAGGGCAAACACTTTTTGTTCCGGGAACTGCAACGAGCCATAGCCCTGCAGGTCGAAAGAGTAAACAAATGGGTCGGCGCCAAATTTGGCCTTGTACGCCGCAAACGCTGCGGTAGGAGCGCCTCCGGAAACCCAGCCCTGCATATCGGACAGGATGACGATGCGATCGTACCGCTGGTTGGCCCGCTGGAAAATGGCGTTGAAGTTGGTGCCACCGGAACGGGCGTTTTTTTCCAGGTACTCCGCTATGGTCATCACTGGGTTGTCTGGGTTCTGCGCTACGTAGGATGCGTCGTCCGAGAACCGCATTAAGTCTGCATCGTTCGAGCGGTACAGTACGGAAGCGAACAGCGCACCGATCTTGATAGGCTTGCCCATCATCGAACCAGAATCGTCGAGCACAACGAGGGTGCGGCCTGCCAGGTGCGGCACGTTTGACAAAGCCAGGTCAATGGCTCGGTTCAGTGCTTGCATCAGCGGGCGCTTATCCACAATATCCGCCGCTTGGATAGCCTCCATCGCCGTAGTAAAACGGAACGGCAGCACGAGCGATTTTTCGATTAAGCGCTTATTGGTCAGCAGGTCGCAAACGTCCTGAATGAGCGCTGGCGCCTGTTCGGCAATGTTGCGGAGGTTGCGCAACAGGGCGAAGTAACCGATTTTGCGGGAGCGCACGAGGTCGGCCCATGCCTCGGCTTTCCGGCCTGTTTTTTCATCATCCGTTTCGGAGGCCTGGCCTGCCTGGGTCAGTTTGGCCTCCCAGGTACCCACGTTGCGGAGCGTACCTGCGATGAGCTGCCGCAATGCTTCGGCGTTCCGTTCCACTGGCACCGGGTGAACGAGGTTGGCCACGTCCACCAGCTTTACGCCCTTGCCTTCGCTGCGGTATTTCGCCAACTGGTATCCGTCGAACTTGTCGAATGCCTTTGCAAAGCCCTTGCGCATGGCGTTCGGCAACTTGTTGCTTTCCACGGCAAGCACAACCGAAAGGATCTCCGTCATGTCGTCCGGACGGGCGATGATTTTTTCATAAAAACCTTTTGCCCAAGGCTGGCCTGCGGCGTACTTCGCCAGTTCAGCCGCCAGTACATGGGTGATGCTCCTCATGCAATAGGTTGTGCGGGCATAGATGGCCGCTTTTGCCGCAAATTCAGGCTCTACCTTTGCCAGCAATGCTTTCAGTTGGTCGAAGGATTGGTTGGCGTTGCGGTAGTACTGATCCTGTGCAAAGGAAGTGAGCAGCAACGATGCGAGCTGCATTTTGGGCGACTGCTCGAAGGCGTTGCCTCCGGCGAGGTTCACCGCTTGATTGTTTTTTCGGGCAAAAAAGTTGAAACGTGCCATGTTTGGTGCATTAGTGAATTGGCAAATAAGGTTTTCAATAAAAACAGGTGGAGAAAAATGCGTGGGGTTTAATGCTCTACCAACTGAGCTATTTCAGCAAACTGAAAACCGGACTCGAACCGGCGACCTCTCGATTAACCGTCGAAGTAACCCCGGCGCTTGCTACCACCCTGGAGATGCCGGTGGGGATCGAACCCACATACAACAGTTTTGCAAACTGCCCCCATTACCGGTCGGGCACGGCATCTGGTCCAACAGAAATAAGGGTTTAAAAGTGAGGGGCGATGCCACGTATCAAGGCCAGTCTTTGGCCTGGGCCTATTTCACTTTATACCCTTTTTACCTAAAATTCAGGCGAACAAAGTTTGGCAGCGAGTTGTAGCCTTTCGGCCTCGGCAGGAGTCGAACCTGCTCTTTCAGTACCCTAAACTGACGTTCAAACCAAGTGAACTGCGAAGTATCGCTGACCATCGGTATCGGCTGGCGGGGACGGATGGACTCGAACCACCACTACCGGCATTTCAAACCGGCGCTCTGACCCGTTGAGCTACGTCTCCGTTTTTTAAAAATGAGAAACAAGACAAGGCCTCTCTCATCCTCTCATTCTCTCATCCTCTCATCCTCATGATTAGGCAGGTGCGGAAGGAATCGAACCCCCAACCAGCGGGATTGGAAACCGCTGCTCTGCCAATTGAGCTACGCACCCATTTTTGTGCAAAGGGTGGGCATCGAACCCACACGGCCCGGCTTAAAAGGCCGGTACTCTACCCGTTAAGCTACCTTTGCTTTTTGGTTGCGCAGCCAGGATTCGAACCTGGAGTTAGGGGCTTATGAGGCCCCCGTGTTGCCGTTACATCCACCGCGCAAAATCCTGAGTGAAAGAGGAGATTCGAACTCCCATCCCCGGCCTGGCAAGCCAGCATTCTGCCATTGAACTACTTTCACTTTTTAGAGGTGAGAAGCGAGCGGTGAGGGGCCTCGCCGCTATCTTCTTTTTTCGGGTAACCAGGCAGGGAGTCGAACCCCAATCTGGAGGTCCGTAGCCTCCTGTCCTTCCAATTGAACGACCTGGCCAGTTTGATTTTTTGGGGCCAGCGGTGACAACGGGGATCGAACCCGCAACTTCCGGATAGACAATCCGGCGCACGGCCAATTGTGCTTTGCCACCATTATCAGCAGTAGGAGGCGAGGGAGGAGAAGCTGCTCTGCCCACCTCCGGCTGCCCGCTTCCGGAATATGGCAAGAACAGGCAGGACGAAACCCCATCAGCGTTTTTGTTCAGGTTGGGAGATTGAAGTAACGCAGATGGTCAGTACCAGCACCGCTCTTGCTGCACCTTGCCCTTGCAGGGCGGGAAACGGACTTGTCAATTTACTTTTTAATGATGGGTGGTCAACACCGATGAAAGGCGGGTATCGTTTTACGCAACCTTCCAAAACTGCCGCATCCAGGGAGGCCAATTTCGCCTGTGCAACAATCCTGAAAACCAGGGTTGCCAGGATTTTGCCAGCCGCTTTGGGCGGGTCGTGGATGGATGATTGGAAGGTGTTGGTTGCGTAACATGGATTGAATGCTTTTTTGGAATTTATGAAAGACGCTGCATTAACTTGCAGTGAGGCCTGGAAAGTTCCTGGGAGGCAGGATCTTTTTTAAAAAAAACGATGACCGGTATATTAAAACGTTCAAAATCAAGCCTTTAAAATCAATTTTTTTCATTCAAAAACATCTTGCTGTTCAACCAACAGGCTTGGGGGACGTTGAAAAATATAAAATCTCTCTAAAGATATCCGGCCAATATTCCTGAAAGTACCCTACTATTTTTGTGGACTGTGTTTTTTTTCCCTTTTTTATCGCTTTTCAAATTTGAATAAAATTAATTTAAAATCAATGCCTATGATTGAAACTACTGTAGAACCCAAGTATCGAGCTTTTTCGCTCCACAATTTCAGGAGCATCCCACAGATGGAGTTATTGACAGAAGAGGAGCTTTTCGACATTGAAGTGGTCGGCAACGTATTGCCTTTTAAAGTGAACAACTATGTGATCGACGAACTCATCAACTGGGAGGACTACCAGGACGACCCTATTTTCAGGCTTACTTTCCCGCACCGTGATATGCTGCGTACGGCCCATTTCAAACAGATGGCCGATACACTGCGCCACACCGACAAACGGAAGGACATCAAGCAGGTGGCCAACGAAATCCGCTTGCAACTAAACCCCCACCCAGCCGGGCAGATGCAGATGAACGTACCTGAAATTGACGGCATCAAGCTGACGGGCGTACAGCACAAATACCGCGAAACAGTGCTGTTCTTCCCCAGTTCGGGGCAGACCTGCCATAGCTATTGCACCTTTTGCTTCCGCTGGCCGCAGTTCACCGGAATGGACGAGCTGAAGTTTGCCATGAAGGAAACCGAATTGCTGGTGCGGTACCTGGAGAAGCGCCAAGAAGTCACCGACCTGCTGTTTACCGGCGGCGACCCGATGATCATGCGCCACAAGGTGTTCAGCCAATACATCGAACCTTTTCTGGCAAACGAAAATAAAACCAACATACAGACCATCCGAATCGGCACCAAGTCGCTTTCTTACTGGCCTTACAAATTCGTCACCGACCCGGATGCCGACGACTTCCTGCGGCTATTTGAACGTATCGTGAAAAGAGGCATCAATCTCGCCTTCATGGCCCATTTCAGCCACCCCGTGGAACTGGAAACGGAGGTCGTGCAGGAAGCCATCCGCCGCCTGCGAAGCGCCGGGGTGCAGATTCGTACCCAGTCGCCCGTACTGCGCCACATCAACGACAGCGCCGAAGTATGGGCCGATATGTGGCGCAAGCAGGTGAACCTCAACTGCATCCCCTATTATATGTTCGTGGAGCGGGACACCGGCGCCAAGCACTACTTCGACCTGCCGCTGGAACGGGCCTGGAACATTTTCAGGGATGCCTACCAGCAGGTAAGCGGCGTGTGCCGAACGGTGCGGGGGCCGAGCATGTCCTGTACGCCGGGGAAAGTGCAAATTCTCGGCGTCACGGAAGTGGCCGGCAAAAAAGTGTTTGCCCTGCGCTTCATCCAGGGCCGCAACCCGGATTGGGTGGCCAAGCCTTTTTTTGCTGAATATGATCCCAGGGCAAGTTGGATGAAAGACCTGAAACCTGCCTTTGGTGAAAAGTTTTTCTTTGAAGAGGAATTGGCCAGGCTATACATGAAAAAGGCAGCCAAACCAGAACACGAGACTTTAAAGATGGAGATTAGCGAAAATTAGGGGCGTTGAAAAAACTGGCAGGAATGTGGCCGCAATGCAAAAACCTCACCGAGGTACATTGCCCCAGTGATTGGGTAAACGGCTGGCCTTCCTGTAGAGGAAATTTTTAGCCAGCTTCCTTTTTTATAGTTTGGTAGTGGCCATCTAAATTTGACTTTTTTACAAACATGGCCGCGGCAATTCCCTGGTGGCCTTGTAACCAGTCATTGGTTGGCTCCGTCCAAGTTCCCGATGCAAGTCAATTTTGCAAAGGACTATTCCAACACTCTCGGCATGGACAATGACCAACATCTGATCACAGCGACGCTGAGGGGCGACCAGGCCTCGTTCAGGGTGTTGGTGGAGCGCTACCAGGACTATGTTTTCACGGTGGCAAACAAGGTGCTTCGCAACCGGGAGGAAGCTGAAGAGGCCGCACAGGATACTTTTGTAAAAGCCTATCGCGCCTTGGCTGGTTTCGAGCAGCGCTCCAGGTTCAGCACCTGGCTCTACCAGATAGCCTGGCGGGCGGCTATAGACCGGCAGCGCTTGAAAAAACTGAACAGCCAGTCCATTGACGACAACAACAGTTTTTTGCAGATCGGCGACCGGGAGCCAACGCCGGAGGAACATTTGCAACAAAAAAACACCAAAGCCCTCGTGCATCATGCCCTCAGCCAGATGAAACCCGAAGACGCGTCCTTGCTGGCGTTCTACTATTTGCAGGAGCAATCTGTCAAAGAAATTTCTGAAATAACAGGCTTGACGGAGAGCAATATCAAGGTGAAGTTGTTCCGGTTAAGAGATGCCCTGAAAAATCACTTGGCGAAGCAGTTGAAAACGGAAGTAAAAGATTTACTATGAATATACAGGAATTGCTTTGGAAATATGCGGAAGGCCAGTGCAGCGAACCTGAAAAGGCCGAGATGGAGCGGATTTTGGTAGCGGACGAAAGCCTTCGGGAAGAGCTACGGCTTGTCCAGGAGGTCCAATCGGCATTGGCAGGGATGGAAGTAGAGCAGCCTTCCATGCGCTTCGCCCAAAATGTGATGGAGGCATTGCCAAAGAAATTATACGCCCCGACGGCCATTGAGCCTCTACTCCCGGACACTTTGAAAACCCTGTTCTGGGCCATTGTTGGCATACTTGTGATGATGGTTGCCCTGGTGGGAAAGGTTCATGGCCCGGTTGGGGGGCAATTACCCTATTTTGACAAGCTGGCTGCCAGCCTGGATGTTGTTGCCCGGCTTGTTCCGGCTGATATGGCGCTGTACTTCGTCCTGGTTTTTCTCGCTTTGACGGTATTGCTGATGTTCGACCGGTTGCTGGCCAAGGGCAAGTGGCAGGTACATCCATAGCATTTAATGGCGATGATTTTTCAAAAATCGCCATCAATTCCATTAATGCACGAACAGCAGCCTTTCCCCTTTTTTTTCTTCGTAAAACGCCCCGTTGTGCCAGGCCAAATGGCCGCTGACGATGGTGCTTTTTACCTTGCCTTTAAATGTATGCCCTTCAAAAGGCGACCATTGGCATTTGTAAAAAATGTTATCCTTTTCCACTTTCCAGGTTTCGTTTAAGTCCACAATCGCCACGTCCGCCCAATTCCCTTCGTCGAGGAAGCCCCTTCGATCCACCCGGAAGCAGGCAGCCGGCGCATGGCACATTTTTTCCACGATGCGTTCGAGGCTTATTTTTCCCTGCCAATAAAATTCGAGCATGATGTTGAGGGAGTGCTGCACGAGCGGTACACCCGAGGGGGCGCTGAAATACTTGTTTTGTTTTTCCAGCCAGGTATGCGGGGCATGGTCGGTAGCTATGATGTCGAGGCGATCATCGAGAAGGGCAGGAAACAGGGCTTCCTGGTGGGAGCTGTTTTTTATGGCGGGGTTGCATTTTATTTGGGTGCCTTTGGTCAAATAATCATCGCTGTTGAAATAGAGATGGTGGACGCACACTTCGGAGGTAATGCGCTTCTGTTCGAGGGGGATGTCGTTGCGGAAAAGGGAAAGCTCATCTTGGGTGGAAATATGTAAAATATGCAGCCGGGTACCGTGCCGCCTGGCCAGATCGACGGCAAGTGAAGAAGACAACAGGCAGCCCTCCGCACTGCGGATATCGGGATGGAATTGGATGGGCACATCCTCGCCGTATTGTTCCCTGTAAAGCGTTTCATTTCTCCGGACGGTGGCTTCATCCTCGCAATGGGTGGCGATGAGCATGGGGCATTTTGAAAAAATCCCTTCCAGGGTTTTCGGCTCGTCCACGAGCATGTTGCCTGTGCTGCTGCCCATAAAAACCTTGATGCCGCAAACAGTATGTGGGTTGGTTTTCAGTACCTCGCCCAGGTTGTCGTTGGAGGCACCCATGAAAAAGGAGTAATTGGCCAGTGATTTGGCGGCAGCAGTCTGGTATTTTTCCTCCAACAGCTCCTGTGTAAGGGCGGGCGGCCTGGTATTGGGCATCTCCATGAAGGAGGTGACGCCGCCGGCCACGGCCGCCCTTGGCTCGGTGTAAAGGTCGGCTTTGTGGGTAAGGCCGGGTTCCCGGAAGTGCACCTGATCGTCGATGAGGCCGGGCAGTATGTGTTTACCCGTGCAATCAATTTCAATATCGCTGGGGCGGTAGATGATACCGCCTTTTTGCTCGATATGGCCGTGGCGGATGAACAGATCGCCCACTTCGATGGCGCCCCGGTTTATCAGATGGCCGTTTTTCAACAAGATGGATTTCATGTGGAAGATTTACTGGCGAAGTTAGGGAAAGCAGGTCAAGGATGCGATAGCGTATTTTCGAAAAACTGTCACAATAATTTACATAATTTTCTTTGTTTACAAATACTGACTTATTGAAAATTCATTTTAAACTGTCACTGTTCACTGTTTTTTAAGTATAAAAACGGCGCTAAAGCCCTGCAAAAATCTTGTTTTTGGCCGTGACAGCTATTTTTCAGCAAAAGAATGGAGCCTTTTGAAAAAGTTGAAAAAAATTTTGACTTGACATAGCCATTTATCAGCATTTGTAAACGATTGGCTGATAGAAGCCCAATAGGTTATAATAAAAAAGCAAAAAATTGATTGTCAGTCACTTGTGTAAAAAACTAAATTGAAAAATATTTCCGTCTTTTTTCTCCGCAGCACTTGACAAGCGTGTTTTATGCCTGTACTTTTGTGACGTCTTTTCGGTGAAACACTCCTCCACACCGAATTTCCCCTCGAAAAAAGACTCCCTTTAGATTCCTCCTTAGATTCCCCGTATTCCCTTGCACTATCAAACCTTTGGCGATTTTGACAGCCATCTTTTTAACCAAAGCAACTTATTTTCATGTTTCGACGTGAGCAAACACATACCCGAAAGACTAAACTATGAACGACACTTACCCTATTTTATGAACGGGACAAAGACAAGAACAAACACAGCAACAACTTTGACACTTGAACAACACCAAATCCGCTTGAACCTAAACCAGGCCCACAAGTAAACTGGAAGGTGCAACGACCCGAACAAAACACTATTGACAACATTTTTGAACAACACACTTTACAAAACTTTTTTCAAACACCTTAAACACTGAACACGAAGACTTTACATCAGCTTGTAACAACATTGAGCTACTGACAACACCTAATTTTTTTGAACGAACAAAAACTCTGAACCGACCCCTGAAACCAAACTTTGAACATTTTCACCCTTTTTTTACACATTAACTATGGGCTGCATAACCCATCAACAAAAACTTTGAACACTATTGTAACCCCAATTTACCAAATCCTACCTCCTGCCTCCGATTTCCGATTATCCAATGCCACCAGCGGCGCACCCTTAATGTGAACAAACATTTTACCTGAAAGAACTTAAACTATGAGACACCTTTTACCCTTGGGAATGCTCTGCATGTTTGCCCTTTCTGCGCCTGCCACCACCCTTTTCGTGAGGGAGGCGGCCAAGGGCAACGGCACATCCTGGGCGGATGCCACCGGCGATCTTGTGGCGACGCTCCTCCGGGCACAGGCTGGCGATCAGGTGTGGGTGGCCAAGGGTATCTATTATCCTTCTGCTGAGAACAACAGAAGAAAGGCATTCACCATCCCGGCAGGCGTCCAGGTATTGGGTGGATTTGCAGGCAATGAAACCTCCCTGCAACAGCGGGATCTCCAATCTAACAAAACTGTGCTGAGCGGCAATATCGGCTCGAAAAACAACCCGGAGGACAATTCCTTCACCGTTGTTTACCTCAAAAACACAAATGAAGAAACGGTCCTTGACGGTTTTGTCATCACCGATGGCAACTCCAACGGCAACGGGCCGACGGCCGACCTGGACCGGTCAGGTGCAGGCATGTACATAGATGGTTCGGGGAATACGGCCCGGCCACTTATCCGAAATTGTATCTTTCAAAACAACCATGCCCGGGAAGGCGGTGCAGTTTACCTGAACGGCAAGGGCGGCCAGTGCAACCCGGTATTCCTCAACTGCCAGTTCCTCAACAACAGGGCAGAACTCGACGGCGGCGCCATCTTCAACGATGGCCGTCAGCGGGGAGAAGCAAGCCCGGAAATGCGACACTGCGTTTTCAACAACAACCAGAGCAACTACGGCGGCGCCATGTGCAACTATGGCGGTAAAGGCGAAAGCAGCCCTGTCATACAAACCTGTGTCTTCGTCAGCAACGAGGCTTTCCTGCGGGGGGGCGCTATCTTCAACATGGACGTGGAAGGTGTGACCCATCCTAAAATCAACGACTGCCAATTCGTGGACAACCAGGCCATTGCAGGAAAAGGAATGTACACTTTCAGCAAGTACCAGGACAAGGTAACCAATGCGGAACCAGTCTTCAAAATGGATTGAAAACTCGGCTGCTAAATGCTGAAGACAGGTGCATTGAAAAATTGAGAGAGCGTGTGTCTATTATATAAAGTTGGCGGTGCATAACCAGAAGCCGCCAGCTTTTTTTCCCACGAAAAAATAGTTTTTAAAGGGAAGGGCACTTTGACAATAGTTTGAAATTCAACCCCAATAAGACCCAAGAATAAACATAGCCATGGGAAATAGTTTGGAACTGGGCTGGGGATGCCGTGCAGCTGATGCCGGTATCCCCAAGTCTCAGCTTTTTGTGGCGGCTATTTTTAAATGAGAAATGAAAATTGAATGGAGCAAGTAAACTGTTAATATGCTGATTTTCAGTTTATTATTTGATTCTGTCACTAAAAACCAATTGTGCCCACAAGGCATAAAGCACCGGCCAGGCTTGCGTTGGCTTCGTCTTCGCCCGGCCCCACAAACACGAACAAATGAACAGACCGCTCTACCCCCTTTTTTTTCTGTTTTTTGGCCAATGGCCAAATAGTTTTTTTGTCAACCTGGTTTTCAACCTTCGGGCTTTGCCAGCTTGCAAGCTGCAGCCCAGTGGCTGTAAACCGGTGATTGGCGATTGTTGTGTCTCGCATAATCTTTCGCAACAACGGGTTTTTTCATAATGATTTTTCTAAAAGTAGAGCACGCATCACGAAATGTATCGTAGGAAGATACGTGATGTTTGATTCTCGCAGGTCTCTATCCCGGTTTAGCCCGGGAGGAGACCTTTTTTTTTGTTTGAGACTTCTTCCAGGACAGTTTTTTCCGCCTGCGCCATACCTCCTACCTGTTGCCTCCCTACATTTGCGCCATGAATATTACGAACACGAAAGTTGGCATTCTTGGCGGGGGCCAGTTGGGCAAGATGCTGGCACTGGCGGCGCACAACTGGGACGTGGAAACCTGGGTACTCGATGCTTCTAAAGACTTTCCGGCTGGGCCGGTCTGTTCCCGTTTTGTCGAGGGCAGCTTCAAGGACTTTGACGATGTTTACCGCTTCGGAAAACAGGTGGACGTGCTGACCATCGAGATTGAGCATGTGAACACGGAAGCCCTGCTGCAATTGGAACGGGAAGGGCTGAAAATCCATCCATCTCCTTCCGGCCTCAACATTATCAAGGATAAAGGCCTCCAAAAGGATTTTTACAAAAAAAAACTCCTTCCTACCGCCCCTTTTCAGCTATGGGAAAACGGCGATGCCATCCGCACAGCATTGAAAAACGGGGCGCTCCGCTTCCCATTTGTCCAGAAATCGAGGACAGCAGGCTACGACGGGCGCGGTGTGGCAGTTATACGTTCTGAAAAGGAGATGGGGCTGCTGATGGAAGAAGCTTCCCTCACTGAGGAACTGGTGGATTTTCAAAAAGAAATAGCTGTCATTGTGGCCCGAAACGAACAGGGGGAGGTGGTTGCCTTTCCCGCTGTTGAAATGGATTTTAACCCGGTGGCCAATTTGGTAGAATTCCTGGTGTGCCCAGCCGGCCTGCCCGAAAATATCCAACGGGAAGCAAAGGAATTGGCCATTGCCACCATCGAAGCGTTCGGCCTTTGCGGCCTGCTGGCAGTGGAGATGTTCCTGACCAAGGACGGCCAGTTGCTCATCAACGAAGTAGCGCCCCGTACCCACAACAGCGGCCACCATACGATTGACAGTTGCTACACCTCCCAATTCGAGCAGCACCTCCGTTCCATCCTGAACCTGCCGCTCGGCAGCACGAAGATGAAAACAGCTTCCGTCATGGTCAACCTGCTGGGCGAGCCTGGCCATTCAGGCCCCGTGGAATATGACGGCCTGGACGAATGCCTCTCTGTGGAAGGCGTCAAAGTTCACTTGTATGGAAAAACAACGACCAGGCCCTTCCGAAAAATGGGCCACGTGACCATTCTCGATCCCGATCCTGAAAATGCAAGGGCAAAAGCCCGTAGCGTAAAAGAAATCCTGAAAGTTATTTCCAAAGTGTATTGAGTGTGTGAAATGCAGATTTAGCGGGCAGAAAGCCCATTTACCATTCACCATTTATGCGAATAACGGGTTCATTTTTTAAGTTCGTTGATTTTCAGGAGGTTAGATCATGGTGATTTTGAAAATCACCATGATCTCGTTTTTCAACCAACTGAAAATGTGGCAATTAATTTAACAAGTTATTCGCATCATTTACCATTCTTTATTCTCCATTATGATCAGTATAATTATGGGCAGCGATTCCGACCTCCCGATCATGCGGCAGGCAGCGGATGTGCTGAAAGAACTGGGCGTCCCGTTTGAACTCACCATCGTGTCGGCCCACCGGACGCCGGATCGGATGTTCGATTTTGCCAAAAATGCGCACGGGCGGGGGGTGAAGGCCATTATTGCGGGAGCGGGCGGGGCAGCCCACCTGCCGGGCATGGTGGCTTCCTTGTCTCCATTGCCCGTGATCGGGGTGCCCATCAAATCTTCCAATTCGATGGACGGCTGGGATTCCGTGCTGTCTATTTTGCAGATGCCCAACGGGGTGCCGGTGGCTACCGTGGCGTTGAATGCCGCCAAAAATGCGGGCATATTGGCAGCCCAGATCATGGCAACAAGCAATGCAGCCTTGCTGGATCGGGTGCTGGTTTTTAAAAAGCAACTGGCAGATGGCGTAGCAGAAAAGTATGGAAAACTGGAAAAGCTTGGCTACGAACAATATCTAATGGAAAAATAAACCTGGTTGCAGGTTGTTCAAAAATACCTGGGCGAATTTACCCTCTCCACTTCCTTGTAAAAGTCGTAGCCCAGCATCAGCTCGAACGAGCCACTGGTGTATGTTTTGATTTCAGAAAGTGGGTAATCGTAGGCCAGGCCAATGCGCAGCCCGTTTTTTAGCAGGAAAGTGGTCCAGATGTCGAAGGAGTCATAGGAACTGCGCTTGTTGCTGGTCGCTTTTTCTGTAAAAGCTGCAAAGGCCGAGCGGAAAGAAACCCCCACCCAAAATTTTTCCCTGAACAACAACGACATATCCAAATCGAAAGAGGTAGGTGCGCCAATCTCCCGCACAATGCTCCCCTGTTTGAAAAATTCATTGAAGAACCCTACGCTTTTTATCAAAACAGAAGGCTTGAAAATGATCGCTCCGTTGTCCAATGGCACGGCGCCGCCTGCGGTCAGGTAGAAATGGCGGTACGTGCTGGCCCATTTGCGGATGGACTCCTTTTCAGCCGGGCTTACATCCCGCAGGGTAAAATGAACGAGGTGCGGAACAGAGATGCCCACGTAAAATTCGGGCGTGAAATAGTAAAGGCCGGCCCCGAAATCCGGCAGCCATACATTTGGGTTTTGGCCGTCAAAAGCTGAATCAAGCTCCCTGGGATCCTTGAAATTCAGTTCATCCCAATTGGCCCGCCAGTTCATTGCCCCGGCCAGCAGGCCCAGCGAAAGGGTGCCCTTGCCAAAGGGTACCCGGTAGGCATAGTTCAGGTTGGCCAGGGTGTTGCGGTGAGCGCCGATGCGGTCGTGTACCACGTTTGCCCCCAATGCTATGCGCTTGTTGACAGGCGAATGGATGGAAAACGTTTGGGTGACCGGCCGGCCATCATACCCGCCGCCATTGCCCCAACCGAACCATTGATCCCGGTATAGGGCCACCGCCGAAAGATACCCTTTGCTGCCAGCATAACCGGGGTTGTACACCAATGAATTGAACATATATTGGGTAAACTGCGGTTCCTGCTGCGCCATCAGCGGGTGCGAGCGGCCGCCAAAAAGGAAGAATAACAAAACAAATCCTCCCAAGTGAAATGTGTGGAGGGTTATCTTATAAAATGGGTTAGGTGGATATTTAAAGCCTCGAAGGTGCATCCAAGGGAAATCTTTGCTGGGGGATGGTGAATATCAGTGGAGACTTGTCAATGCCGGATTCGTGTAAGGATGGAAGGGAAAACTGTGCCGTTTTGAAAAAAGCCAGCTTCAAAGGAAAAGGATGCATCGATTCTGACCCGGAGGAGGGGGTAAAACGGCTTATGAAGCCCTGCTGGAAATACATTTCACCAAAAAATGAAAAGCCCGCACCAGCGAACCGGCACGAGCTTCCAGCTATTACAGTAAAAAACCTGTTAGTTAGTTACTTGGGGGAGGGGTATGAGAGAATGAGGGAATGAGAGGCATTTTGAATTTCCCAATTTCCCAATCTTGACTACCGGGTCAGTACCAGTTTGTGCGACTCAACAGAACCTTCGGCCATTACCTGGACGATGTACGAGCCAGCAGCAAAGTTCCCCAGATCTATTTGGAGGGTGCCGGAGGCAGCCGGCATTTGGTACAATACTTTGCCGGAAACCAGTTCCAGTAACCGTACCGTCACTTCGTTTCCAAAACTTTGTGGGATGTCCACTTTTACCATTCCCGCAGTGGCCGGATTTGGATAAACCCTGCTACCGCTGAGGTCGCCTGCCACAGCGGTGGTGGCGTTCACGTTGCAATTATCCTGGTACTCGAAGGCACCAATATCCCTGGTGCCACCAAACACCGCCAGCCCACGCTGGTCGCTGGTGTTGTCGCCTGGGTCGCCGGCATTGATGGCAGGGCTGGGGCAGAGGAGGGCATGGGTCATGGTGGGGCCGCCGTTGTCGGCGAGGGCAGCCAGGTTGGGGTCGATGGGGGCCGCCGAACTGCCTACCATGTCGGAAGCGGCAGCGGGGATATTACTGGCTTCGCCCTGCCCGATGAGGTTGTAGCCGTTGGAAGTGGCCGTGCCGCCCGCCACGAAAACATCCTGGCCTTGCCCTGTTGCATTATTGCCTGCTAAAATGGTGCTTTGGAAAATGGCCATATCGGTAGAATTGATTTGCGCAAAACCGCCTCCGTTGGCGCCTGCCATGTTGTTCGTTACGGTACCGCCCTGAATGGCCATCATTCCATTATTTCCAATACCACCACCCAGGTTGGCACTGTTGCCGGAAATGGTGCTGTATGAAATGACAAGTTCGCCACCGGCGTGGTTGAGTATCCCGCCACCGCTGCCTTCCATGCCATCGGCCATATTGTTGAAAATGGTAGAAGTCACAATGTTGACGGTGCCGCCGTTGTTGAACACGCCGCCGCCGCCGTCGTCGCTGGCAGGGCCACTGGCAGTATTGGCTTCGATGGAAACATCTGTGATGGTCATCGTGCCAGTGCCGTTCCACAAGCCGCCGCCTTCACGGGCTGCAAAGTTGCCGGTGACCGAGCCACCAGAGATCAGGATGTCCCCTGCGCCGGTGATGTGGAGGCCGCCGCCATTGCCAGGTGCGCTGGCAGTTGAGTTATTTTCCAAAATGACATTGGTCAAAACAACGGTCGTACCGGAGCCGGAATTGTCTTCGATGCCGCCGCCCGCCCGGAGAGAGGTATTTCCTGAAATGCTACTATTTGAAATGTTCAGGGTACCGCCCACATCGTTCAGGATACCTCCGCCGCTGCCAGCTGCGCCATTGGCTGTGTTGTTCGTAATCAGTGTGTTTTCTTCAATAATAAGCGTGCCGCTCAGGTTGTAAATTCCACCTCCGCCCTGGTCTGCCCCAGCCCCACTGGCCACATTGCCTGCAATGGTGACGCCGGAAATGGTCATCGTTCCTGAGCCGTTCCAAAGACCGCCGCCTTCGGCAGTGGCCGTATTGCCACTAACTAAGCCTCCGGTCAGGGTCATGTTGCCAGCGCCGGTGATATGGACGCCGCCACCATTGCCTGGCGCACCGGCAGTCGAATTGTTTTCCAAAACGACGTTGGTCAAAACGACAGTCGTGGAGGCGCCGGAGTTGTCCTCGATGCCACCGCCCGCCCGCACGGATGCATTGCCGGAAATGGTGCTGTTTGAAACGGTCATTGTTCCGCCCATGTCGTTGAGGATGCCGCCCCCGCTTGCAGATGTACCTACACAGATATTGTTGGTAACCATTGTACTGTCTTTCACTATCAGCGTACCGCTGAGGTTGTAGATACCACCACCGCCTTGATCGGCAGCATCTCCGCAGGCCAGGTTTCCATCAATCGTTACGCCGGAAAGGGTCATCGTACCACTGCCGTTCCAAAGCCCGCCACCTTCGGACAGGGCTGTGTTGGCACTCACCGAGCCGCCGGTGATATTCATGCTGCCAGCGCCCGTGATATGGATGCCGCCGCCGTTGCCGGGTGAAAAAGTGGTGTTGTTGCCTCCGATGAAGGAATTAATGATTGTTACGGCTGTGGCAGCCCCGGAATTGTCTTCAATACCGCCACCTGCCCGGAAGGACGCATTGCCGGAGATGGTGCTGTTCATCACGGTCAGTGTACCGCCCGCATCGTTGAGGATGCCGCCGCCACTACCGGAAGCACCATCGCAAGAGTTGTTGACAATAAAAGTGCTGTCCTGTATGGTTATTGTGCCACCTGCATTAAACACGCCACCGCCACCCTGATCGGACATGGCGCCGCTGGCCACGTTGCCTTCGATGGTGGCGCCGGAGATGATCATCGAACCGGTGCCGTTCCACAATCCACCACCCTCGGCGGAAGCAGTATTGTAGTTGATGGTTCCGCCAGAGATCATGATGTCCCCGGCTCCGGTGATGTGGACACCGCCGCCGTTGCCTGGCGAGGTGGCAGTACTGTTGCTTTCGATGTTGACATTGATAAGCGTAATAGCCGTGCCGGGGCCGGAATTGTCTTCGATGCCGCCACCTGCCCGCATGGAGGTGTTGCCTGAAATAGTGCTGTTCGATATGGTCAAGGTGCCGCCCACATCATTCAGGATGCCGCCACCACTGCCGGCTGCGCCATTGCAAGCGTTGCTGGTGATAAATGTGCTGTCCTGGACGATGAGGGTGCCGCTGAGGTTATAGATGCCGCCGCCGCCCTGGTCGGCACCGCCGCCGCTGGCCACGTTCCCGTCAATCGTCACGCCGGAGACGGTCATCGTGCCGCTTCCATTCCATAATCCGCCGCCTTCTGCAGCGGCGGTATTCCCATTGACAGTACCACCAGTTATTTTTAAATCGCCAGCGCCGGTAATGTGGACACCTCCGCCGTTGCCCGGGGACATGGCCGTGGTGTTCCCGTCAATGTTGACATTGCTGAGCGTGACGGTGGTGCCGGCGCCCGAAGCATCTTCGATACCGCCGCCCGCCCGGGCAGCTGTGTTGCCGGCAATGACGCTGTTCATCACGGTGAGTGTGCCCCCTGTGGCATTGAAGATGCCGCCACCGCTGCCCGCTGCGCCATCGCAGGAATTATTGGTAATGATAGTATTATTTTCAATCGTCAACATACCACCGTTGTTGAACAAGCCACCGCCACCATCGTCAGGGGCTGCGCCGCTGGCTGTGTTGCCGTCAATGGTTGCCCCACTGACCATCATCGTGCCGCTGCCGTTCCAGAGTCCGCCGCCTTCCCTGCCGGCGGTGTTGCCTGTTACCGTTCCACCGGTGATAGTAGCATTACCTGCACCGGTGATGTGGAAACCTCCTCCATTGCCGGGGTTCGGGCCGGTTGTATTGAGGGTGAGGTTGACATCGGTGAGCGAGACCATCGTGGCGTTCCCGGAATTGTCTTCAATACCGCCCCCCGCACGGGTAGCCGAGTTCAGGGAGATGGTGCTGTTCACGATTGAAAGGGTACCTCCCGCATCGTTGAGGATGCCGCCGCCACTGCCGGCTGCGCCGTTGGCTTCGTTGCCGGTGATCAAAGAACCAGTGATATTCACTATCCCGCCAACATTATAAATGGCGCCGCCACCCTGGTTGGCAGCCGGGCCATTGGCTGTGCAGCCACTGATGGTGCAGTTGTTTACTGTGAGTGATGCATTGTCCACAAAGATGGCACCACCACTGCCATTGGTTTGCCCATTGGTCAGGGTGAGGTCCATGATCGAGACATTTGCTCCGTTGGCGATGGTGAAAATACGGTCGAGGCCGCCGCCGCTGATGGTGGTGTTGGCGTTGCCATTTCCCATAATGGTCAAATCCTTGTCAATGGTAATTTCGCCCGTGGCGAGCAGGAGGGGAAGACCGTCCAGCCCGGTATCGAACGTGATGGTGTCTCCTGGCATGGCAGCGGCGACTGCCAGGCGCAATGAGCCCAACAGGCCATCGGTAGTCGTTTCGACTTTCACCACGTTTGCTTGTGCGACAATGCTGTTTAAAATGGAAAAAACGATGGTCAATACGAATGGGTAAATGAGATTTTTCATGTAGTGGGTTTTTAAAAAAATAAATGATGGGAAATGCCCAGCGGCAATTGAAATTGAGAAAGTGACCTGACGTTCAATTTCTCAATTTCAAAATTTCAATCCTCAAAGCTGGGCCAGGTTTTCTTCGATGTCGTGTGCCAGCACAGGGCCCAGTTCGAACGAGGCTTGCAGTGCTTCTTCGAGGAATTTCCGGGCCTCCTTTTCATGGCCTGTTGCTTTGAGGATAAGGCCAGTGTGATAGAGTGCTACGGGTTCTCCGGTCTGTTCCATGACGTGTTGTTGCAGGATGCGCAATGCTTCCTGATCCTGGCCGTTTTGAAAGGAAGTCCAGGCCAGCAACGAGTAGGATTTTGGGTGGGGACGTTCCGCTATTTCGGCTTTTGCGATAGCCAGTGCTTCGGGGGTACTTTCTGTGCGTTCGCTTTTTAGTTCGCAGAGGTAACTTTTGTACATATTGCCGTATGCGGGGTTACTTGCCTTGGCGATAAATGATTCCCTGTAGGCTGCTGCCTGCTTGTCGTCCTGTTCAAAAGCGGCAATTTTTGACAGCAATAAATCGTAATCGGGCACGGGGTGAATGGTTTGCAGGAAATGAAGTATCCGCTTGGCTTCTGCTGTGTTTTTATCGTGCGAAAACGCAACCCATGCGATACCTTTCAGCGAGTGGAGATCGGCGGGTTCGTAAGATAGGGCTTCGAGAAAGGTCTGGTAAGATTTTTCAACCCTGCCATCGTGGCCGTACATATCGGCCAGGTTCGACAGCGCCCAGTTGACGACAGATTTTGAACCGGAAGATTTGGCCAGGGCTGTTGCCTGCTCCATGCTTTCAATGGCTTTTTTCAAATCGCCCTGCTGATCCTGCAATTTCACCTGCCGGATGAGGAAGTCGAAATGGCTCGTCGAAGCGACATCTTTGAGCAGGGAACTCGCTGCGTAGAAGTTGCCCCGTTCCAGGTGTACGTCCGTGAGCATCAGGGAGTTGGCAAACTTCTTTTCGCCCGTGTTGCAGGCTTGGGTCATGTATGCTTCCGCTTCCCGAAATGCGTGGCGGGTAATGGCATTGGCAGCGAGTGATTGCAGTACGCCCACCTGCCCCGGGAAGCGATGGTTAATATTTTGCAACAAACTGTCTGACGTGCGCAAGCTTTCAACCTGGGCTGAAAGTTTAAAATCAGCAGCATACAGCCCAGCCAGCTTTTTCTGGTAAACGAAATTGGTGGGTTGGGCTTCCAGTTTATTTTTCCAAAAACTGATTTGGCCTGCCAATTCTGCTTGAGCATTTTCTATATGTTTTTTCACCATAAATGCCTCATAATCAGCAGGGTTTACGATGGCAGATTTAGGTTTTAACAAAAAAAAGGCTGCGCTGACGGCAATCAGCGCTAATGTTATGATGGGCTTTTGCATTGTCAATATTTTTTGGAAACTAAACAGGTAGGTTCAAGTGTGCGGAAGTAGCCAGGTGCCAGGCTGATAAAAATGGCAGAAAAACAGCAGGGAAGGGAAAACCCCGCCCCACTGCGTTCTTCTAGCCAAAAAAACATTTAATGCGGTATCGCTAAATATGGGAATGTCGTAAGGAATGCCTTGTCGTTGGCGTCCACATGGTCGTCCGTGAGCTGGGGGTTGGCGGTGCCATCGGGACCTCCGAAAATGAGCAATAATTCAGTGGAAATCACGTCGTCGTCGAGGCGCCGCCCGGTCAGTACATTGGTGCCATCGAAAAAGGTGGTGGTGCCGCTGGTAGCCACGTTAAGGACATCCGTAGCCAAAGCCCCGGTGAATGTGGCGGCGTCCATGCCAAGGGCGTTGGTGGTATAGCCGTTGTTCAGGGCCAGCAGTTTTGTCTCGAACTTGGCGGCGAATTTTGAAGACTGTTCGGACGGGGTTGTTGTGTTGAAAACGTCTTTGTCGGCGCCGTCCACGAAGACCGTATTGATGGCTGGACGGCCCATTTGGTCTTCCTGCGAGTACATGTCGTTGTTTGCAGGAGTGGTGTCGTCGTCTTTGTCACAGGCAACGAAAGTGACGGTAAAAGCCAGTAAAACAAGGAATCCTGATTGAATGATATTTTTCATGATTTAATTTTCTTTTAAAGATTTAAGGCAGGCCGAACCAAGTGACCGTTAAATGACAAGGCAGTGAACAGGCAAAGGCTACCCATCTGACTGCCAAGCATTTAACAGTCAATTAATTCAAAAAATCTGCAGTTAATAAAACAAGTGAAGAAGGAAAAAGAGGGGGTCAGATTTTGCGCTTGCTCTCTACCCAGGTATTGAGGGTAGCTGCCGATCCGAGCATGGATTTCGGTACTTCCACTACGACAGACATGACATTGGTTCCTGCAAAGGTGTCCGATCCCGGATTGCTGAAACCAGTGGCAGTACCGGCAATAATTTCACTGTATTTTGCGAAATCGAAGAAGAATGGATCGTCTCTTGGGCCAGCAAATACCTTAATACCATTACTGCTGCCAATGGAGGCCGTCTGGTTGTATTTCGTGATGTTGGCTGCCGTCACGTCGCCCGATGTTTCCACCCGGCTGATCTTGCCGGTAGCGGTAGGCTTCACGGGGCCATAAACATTCACTTTCCCATCCTTAAAGGTAGCCTGGATGACGAGGTCTTCTACGAAGTCGCCCGTATTGTCAATGTTGAACTCTACCATTACGTTTTCATCGAAAGTGGCATTGGCAGTCGCTGTTGGGTCGAGCAATCCCTGCAAGTTGGCGACGAACACCATATTGCTGGAATTTTCAGGGCTTTGGAATGCGTAAAAGTCGGTAATGTCTGAAGTGGTCGAAGTAACGCCCGGCGCATCAATGTGGTCGGCGGCCCAGACGATGCCCGCAGAGGCTGTAATGATGGCGAGCAATGTGAGCAACAAATTTCTCTTTTTCATTTTTTTGGATTTTTAAATGAATTAATTGTGATTATGCCCATTATTACGAGGATAGGGATGGACTTGGATTTTCTTGTTGAAGTTTTTTTTGAAATAATTTAAACAGGTGGGCTGGGCGGTAGGGCCTGGAGCCTTGATTTTCTTCGCAAATTCTTAGGAGATCCCCTAATTGAAAAGCCCCTGTCGAGGCAGTGGGTACTCGGCAGGGGCTTTGTCAATCAGCGCATTCTTGTGGTTCTATCCCAAAAAAGATTTTATTTATCTGCGTGGGAGGATATGTCTTTTTTCCGGGACAGCCAGAACGGAAGGGAAGGAGCTTTAGCCGTTTCTTTATTATCGCTTTGAAGGTCGCCGTCGTTGAAGTGGCCAGATTGTTTTGCATCGCTCCGCACAAGCCTTACTGCTGTGTCGGGAGCCAAATCATCAAAAAGGGAGGATGCTTTCCGGTTGTTGAGTTTGTTAAAATATTGGTGCATCATAACGGAATAGGTTTGTGTGTGAAGAAATAGGTTATACGGACGTAACTCGAAGAAGTTATAGGATTGTGAATAAATATTAATCGCCATTTAAGCACTTTTTGTTCACATAATAACAGGAAAAAGCGCAGGTGTGATTTAAAATTTGGCATTTTAAGTTTTTAGAAGGATAAAAATGGGCGAGGTGGCTTGGTGTCTCAGGTGACGTGGAGACCATTCAGAAAAGTGAGTTTTTGGAATAAACACACTCTCACAATCAATCACTTGTGAGAAATTGACACTGTTTTTTGAACAACCTCGTGACCTTTCTCCGAAAATTTACCAATAAAATTTAGCAGAGACATTTAAGGGAGGCACGCTCTAAAAAACACCCTCCTACTCAATCGCTTACGTTGTAAGTGGTGCAGTTTTTCAAACAATCTTTCTATGCCTTAACGATTGGGTGGGATCATGAACAGAGAAGGCATTTGCTACTTTTCAAGCATTTCTTCCACCAACCTGTGGAAATGATGCACGCCTTTTTCCATTGTCGGCGAAAAACGTCCCCTGCTATAAAACCTTGATTGTATGCCTTTTTGAACGCTTTCCACCACCGCTTCATCTTCCAATTCTGTATTTTCCAGGTTGTTGACCGTCCGGTCGAAAGGCTTGTCCCTGAAACGGTAACTACGAAAACTGACTTTAGTTTTGTCATGCGACAACGGCTGAACAACATTGAGCGACAAGCCCCAAGGGTAGAAATTCAGCATCAGGTTGGGGAATAGCCAGAAGTAATAGGCATAGACCATTTTTCCGGCGTCGGGTGTTCCCGGGGGTATGTCAAAATGAGGCTCCCCTTCCTCCGCAATCCCAATTTGGAGGTTGCCGTAGCGGAAAAGCTCATACTCGTATTTTCCAAAATCCAGGGCTTTGTTCAGTGCAGGGTGGACAAAAGGAACATGGAAACCCTCCAGGTAGTTGTCGCAGTACAAGGCCCAATTTGCGTTGATATAATAATCCTTGGTCCCTTCCTGCGCATATTCCAGTGAGTCAAGCGGCATCCAGGCGATGCGCTCCGCGATGGGCCGGGTGGCTTCTTCAAAATTGAAATTGGGGTGCAGCGATACAAGATACAAGCCCAGCCATTTTTTCAGGGAGATATTGGCCAGATCGTCGCCGGCTGTAGGGAAGTTTTTAGCCTCTTTAAACTCCGGCATGCTTTTAAACCTCCCATCCAGCCGGAAACAGCGCCCGTGATAGCCGCAGCACAGTTGGCGGTAGTTGCCAGGCTTTTCGACTATGATTTTTCCCCGGTGGGTACAAACATTTGAAAGGCACTTTACCTGACCATGCTTATCCATTGAAAGGACCAGCGGTTCGTCCAGCACATTTTCCAGCAGGGTAAAGGGAAACACGTCCCCGGGATTCGACAGGACGGTGGCATCGGCAATATAGAGCCAGGAGGTGGCAAAGACTTTTTCCTTTACTTGTTCAAACAAGGCAGGATCCCTGTAAAACGAGCCGGGCAGCGTATGGGCCAATTGGATATTCTCCGCTACTGTCATGGATGGAATGATTCAAACAAGGCCAGGGCTTCGTCTTCCTTTTGCCGCATAAGAGCTTGTTCTTCGGGTGTTTTGTCATTGTATCCGCAGAGGTGGAGGAGCCCGTGGGCCATGACCCGGTTGAGTTCGTGCTCAAACGGGACAGCGTATTTTTTGGCATTGTAGCGTACCCGGTCTATGCTGATAAAAATATCCCCTTCGATGAAAGGGGGTGAAGCATAAGGGAAGGTGATGATATCCGTCAAGGTATCATGCTGTAAATATTGCACATTGATTTGGTGGAGATATTGATCGGAGCAGAAAATAAAATTGAGCAGGCGGAGCGATGTGCCTTCCTGCTCAATTATTTTCACCAGCCAACGGGTGATTTTTTCGGCCTTGTCCAGCTCAAATCCGGGGACTACCGCATCGAAAAAAATCCCTGTCTCAGGGTCGCTGCCGAGCGGAAAAGGCTGTGATGACATTTGAAGTTGGTAGGTCGAGTTGTTCCGATAAGGATGTTATAGTTTGAACCGCATTTCAACGGTGCTGCCATTGTCGTAAAAGCTGATGTTATCGGAGAGCTGGCGCATTAAGAAAACGCCTCGCCCGCCACATTTACAGAGGTTTTCGTGGGAAGTGGGATCGGGAAGATTGTTAAAATCAAACCCCCTGCCTTCGTCGGAAATCCTCAGGGCAATGCAGCCTTTTTCTTTTTTTGTCCTGACCCTAACCGTTTTGGTCTCCTCGGCCCTGTTGCCATGCAGGATGGCATTGGTCACGGCTTCGGTCAGGCTAATCAGGATGTTGCATTGCTTGTCTGGGCTTAGATTGTACCTGGTGACGAGTTTCTCAACAAATGGTTCAACTTTTGAAACACTGCCAGGCTTAGATTGAAGTTTCAACATGCTTTGTTCCTCTTTTAGATAACTGGAGAGTTCTCTCATCTTATGTTGCAAAATGAAAGAAAGTTTAGGGATCGGTTTTGGACAAGTTCGTCAGGTTGGATAGTTCAAGATGCGGGACAGGGATTCTGGGGAAGTACTCTCTTTCTTAGGATAAGCTTCGTGCAAAAAGAGCCGCAATTTAAGCCAAAATCGGCCTCTTGTCAAGGGCAAGGATTAATATAGCTTTTGATAAATTGTTCTAAAATGTTGATTTTAAGTAAGTTAACTATTTTTTTGCCCCAGGTTTTTTTTTGTAGTTTTTACACTTACTATGATTTGCAATCAGGCATTTATGCTTTTTAATAACAGATGTACATTTTCTGAATAAAAACAGCCCATAAAATAATGCTCATTTTATGGGCTGAGGGCGGCCATGATTGGCACAAAAACCTACACGACGGTAGGTATAAAAAATGCGGTTGGAACAGGCACTTCGGATTCAACGGTTTCCAATGTTTCGAAGAAGCCCTGGTCTTCCATCCATTTGTTGTTGAAGACCTTTCCCAGGTATTTGCTGCCGTGATCGGGGAAAATCAGCACGACAAGGTCGTTTTCCGTGAACTCATGCTGTATTTGTAACAGGGCCTGTACGCCAGCCCCGCTGCTATAGCCGGCCAGGATCCCTTCCATAGTGGCCAACTCACGGGCACGGAAGGCACTTTCTTTGTCGCTCACTTTCACAAATTTGTCAATCAGTTCAAAAGAACAATTGGCAGGGATGATGTTTTTTCCGGTGCCTTCTATCTGATAGGAATAAATTTCCCTTTCGTCGTATTCGCCCGTTTCGTGGTATTTCTTGAGCGCCGAGCCGTAGGCATCCACCCCGATAATGCGGATATCGGGATTTTTCTCCTTCAGGTATTGTGCTGTGCCGGACAGGGTTCCTCCTGTGCCCGCACTCGCTATCAGGCAGGTGATCTTGCCTTCGGTCTGTTCCCATATTTCCGGGCCGGTCGTCAGGTAGTGGGCCTTGGCATTCTGGGTATTAAAGTTCTGGTTGATATACAGGGAGTTGGGGATTTCACGGGCTTTTCTTTCGGCCACTTTGTAATAGGAACGGTGGTCTTCGGGCTTTGCCTCTTTTGGGCAAACTATGACCTCTGCGCCCATGGCTTCCAGCATGTCTATTTTTTCCCTGGATACTTTGCTGGTTACTGTCAGCACGCACCTGTAGCCTTTGATGGCAGCTACCATAGCAAGGCTGAACCCGGTGTTGCCGCTTGTGGCTTCGATAAGGGTACCTCCGGGCCTGAGTTGCCCATTTCTTTCTGCTTCTTCCACCATGTGGAGTGCAATCCTGTCTTTGGCTGATTGGCCAGGGTTGAACCCTTCGCACTTGGCATAAACAAGGGGCCTGATCCCATCGGTAATTTTGTTGAGGCGGATGAGTGGAGTACGGCCAATCGCTTCGAGGATGTTGTTACAAGTCATAAGCAAGGGAGCTTTTGTGCGTAGTTATTATCGGTTGTTATGTCGCAAAGATAAAACTTTGAGAAGGATGCCAAGAAATGCTTGCGAAATTTCTTCGATGTTGGCTTTTTTTTAAAAAATTTCAACCAAACTCATCTTTTTTTTAAGCATCACTAATTGTTAAACGCCTTCAACCCATAGTTTGGTACACAAATAGACTGCCCAGGTAGGCCATTGCGCTCATGTAGGCGAACTGTACGATGGCCCATTTCCATCCTCCTGTCTCCCTTTTTACGACTGCCAGGGTACTCATGCACTGCATGGCAAAGACGTAAAATATCAAAAGAGAAAGTGCGGTGGCAGGTGTATAGACCAACTCGCCGGTGCCGTCCCGCCTGGCTTCGGAAAGTTTGTCGTGGATGGTGGATTCTTCGTCGCTACTGCCTATGCTGTACAAGGTGGCCATAGTGCCAACAAAAACCTCCCTGGCCGCAAAAGAAGTGACAAGGGCAATCCCGATTTTCCAGTCGAAACCCAAGGGCCGGATGGCAGGTTCTATCAGTTTTCCAAGGTGGCCGGCATAGGATGCTTCAATCCTGTGGGCTGCAATTAGATCTTGGGTTTCCGTCTCTCCCAAGTTTTCCTGCCGGGCCTTTTCTGCGGCTGTTTTTTCGGCCAGTTCCATTTTTGCCGGCGGGCCATAACTGGCCAAAACCCATAGCACCATGCTGATCAACAGGATTACCTTGCCTGCCTCCCAAACGAAGGTCCCCACCTTTTCATAGATCGTGTGCCACACATTTTTCCAAACGGGCAGCCGGTAGGGGGGCAGTTGAAGCATCAAAAAAGACCGCTCCTCCGAGCGCAGGATTTTTTTAAAAATATAAGCCGAAAATAATGCAGCCAGTATCCCCAAAAGGTAAAGTCCCATAAAAGCCAATCCTTGCAGGTTGAACAGGCCGGCCACTGTTTTGGAAGGCACCACAAAGCCTATCAACACTGCATAAACGGGTATCCTGGCGGAACAACTGATCAGCGGCGTTACCAGAATGGTGATCAGCCGTTCTTTCCAGTTGCCGATAGTACGGGTGGACATGATGGCTGGTATGGCGCAGGCGCCACCCGAAATGAGCGCCACTACGCTGCGGCCGTTGAGGCCGAATTGTTGCATAATTTTATCGAAAATGAACACGGCCCGTGCCATGTAGCCCACTTCTTCCAGAATGGCGATCAAAAAGAAAAGGATGGCAATTTGGGGCACAAAGACTAGGATGCCACCAAGCCCTGACAATACCCCGTCCGTCAACAAATTGGTAAACCACCCGGCCGGCATTACATTTTTGATGAAGTCCGACGCCCAGGCAAACCCCTGTTCTATCCAGTTCATGGGGTATTCTGCCCAGGCAAAAATAGCCTGGAAGACGAGAAACATAATGGCAAAAAAAATGAGCGGCGCAAAGTAGGGATGGGTTAATGTGGCATCCAACCGGTCGGAGGTTGTCGTTTTATCGCCATTTTTTGAAATGGTTTGCCGCAAAACGGGTGTGAATGTTCCGTACCGTGCCATCGTCTCGGCAATCTGGAGCCTGATGTCCTGAAACCCTGCCTGCCTGACTATCAGCTCTATCTGCTCCCTGGCTTCCTTTGCCAGGAAAGGAAGCTTTTTAAAATGGTGGGCCATTAATAAGGCCTGGTAGGTGTTTTCAACTGCCAGCACGCCCTTCACCTTGTCAATCACCTTCTGTTCGCTTTGAACGGGCTGGTACAAGGTGGCTTGTTTGTCTGCTTTGGTCCTGTCATTTAATAGTACTGCAATGCCTTCTTTCAGCATGTGGATGTTGGTGCCTTTACGGCCGCTGATGGGGATGACCGGAATTCTCAAAAAATCAGTCAGGCGCTTCACATCCGCCCTGATACCCTCTTTTTCGGCCAGGTCGGACATATTCAAGGCGAGCAGGCACGGAAAGCCCAGGTCTATGATCTGGGTCAGCAACAGGAAATGCTTTTCAAGGTTGGTGACATCAGCAATGTACACCACGGCGTCAGGGTAGTTCTCATCGGCAGGGTTGGTCAATACGTTCAGCACAACCTGCTCGTCCTGCGAATTTGGGTAAAGGCTATAGGCGCCGGGCAGGTCGATCAGGGTCGCTTCGATGCCGCCATGCAGTAGTAGTTTTCCAGATTTTTTTTCTACGGTAACGCCGGGAAAATTGGCCACTTTTTGTCGCAGCCCGGTGAGTTGATTGAATACAGAAGATTTTCCACTATTTGGGTTTCCTGCTAATGCTATAATGCTCATTCACTTTGCTCGATTGGCTTTATTGTACCTCCAAAACAATGGTACTGGCCTCTTTTTCCCTGACGACCATGACCATGCCATCTACTTTAAGGTAGTATCCGCCCTTGAATGGCGCCACCCTGACCAGCTTCACAAAACTGCCTGGTAACACGCCCATTGTCATCAGCTTGCCGGCTATCTGTTCGTCGGTGAAACTGGAGATTTTTCCTGCGTGTCCTTGCTTGAGTGCTGAAATTGGACTGACCATGCCGCTTGGATTATTTGTGTGGAGAAGGAAAATTGCCGGGCCATTTTTACGCTGACGACTCCTGGTCTGTGGTTTTTCAGATTAAAACGGTTGGACTGCTTTTCCTTACACTCTTATTTAGATTTATTTTACACAACCAAAAGTAAGGCAGCAAAAGTTGGCAGGGGATGACTTTTGTCAAAAATAGCCATTTTTAAGGGTGGGAGTACCTAACATTCGGTAGTGGAATGGGGTAGGAGGGGGTGAAATCACTGGATGTAGTAAATTTCCGAAATACTCTTCACCTGAAAGTCTGAACCATGACATGGCTGGCTTTATAGATATTCGCCTTTAAAATTGATAGCCAATTAGTGCTTGGGGCAGTGCCAGTACCCCAAGCACTAAGTAACGATGAAAAAATAACTTCACCATTTTGATTTTGAAAACCCCAGCAATGGAAGGTTTTTTTAAAAATAATCCCGATTTCAAATCGGGATTATTTTTCCTTCGATCCAAAAGCGAAAATTACTTTCAAAAGCGAGTACCAATAATCAGGCTTGCACAAGCTCGCCAATCCACTTTTTGGCCGCCAGGTATTCTGCAATCTGTATGGCATTCGTAGCAGCCCCTTTGCGCAGGTTGTCGGCTACTACCCATAAGTTCAGCCCGTTCTCAATGCTCTCATCCCGACGGATGCGGCCTACAAATACCTCGTCCCTGTTTTTGGCCATCAAGGGCATTGGGTATAGTTTATTGGCTGGATCATCCTGCACTATAATACCGGGAGCTGCTGAAAGCAATTGTTTTACTTGCTTGATGTCGAAAGGTTTTTCAAACTCGATGTTGACAGCCTCTGAATGTCCTCCCTGTACGGGCACCCGAACGGTGGTCGAAGTTATCCGCAAGGAATCATCGCCCATGATTTTTCTGGTCTCGTTCACCAGCTTCATTTCCTCTTTCGTGTAGTCGTTTTCAAGGAAAATATCGCAATGAGGAATGCAGTTTTCAAAAATCTGGTAATAATAGGCCATTTCATCCTGCCCCGGTTTGAAGCCTTTGCGCTCCAGGTTGTACTGCTTCACGGCCTTTACCCCCGTGCCGGTGATGGACTGATAGGTTGAAACTACCAATCGTTTGATCCTGAACGCTTTGTGGAGTGGTGCCAAGGCCACCACCATCTGGATGGTGGAGCAGTTGGGGTTGGCTATTATCTTGTCTTCCGGGGTGAGCACGTCGGCGTTCACTTCGGGGACTACCAGTTTGATGCCCGGCTCCATCCGCCAGGCGGAGGAATTGTCCACCACGGTAGTGCCGGCGGCGGCGAACTTCGGCGCCCATTCTTTTGACACAGAGCCGCCAGCGGAAAAGATGGCTACATCGGGCTGCTGGGCTACGGCTTCTTCCAGGCCAATGATTTGGTATTTTTCGCCTTTAAATGCTATTTCTTTTCCGACGGACCGCTCCGAAGCTACCGGCAGGAATTCCGTCACTGGAAAACCCCGTTCTTCCAGTACTTCCATCATCACGGTGCCTACCAGGCCGGTGGCGCCCACTACTGCTACTTTCATTTTGTCAAGATTTTCTAAGAGGCTGTTTTAAAACCTAAATACCAGGTGTGGGGAGGTATTTTTAATCACACCCCTCTCTGATGGATTTTTTCCTGGATGGCAGGTTTTGAAACAGATTCTGAGTGAAACAAATAATAGATGAAAAACTGTCTTTCCAATTTGGTTACGATGAAAAAATAGCTTCGCTATTTTGATTTTGAAACCCCAGTACTGGAAGGTTTTTTTTAAAATAATCCCGATTTCACATCGGGATTATTTTTCCTTCGATCCTTAAGCGACTGCTTTCCACCTTTTTGAGTTTTTAAAAAACGCTGCAAATATAAAGTGACTGCCAATTGCAGGCACGAAATATTTTAGGATAGCCCGCATCGAACTATTCCAGGCGGTTCCCCTACTTTTACTCCTGTAAAAGACTTTATTTTGCGCCGTTCTTAATTTGGGGGTGAGAGGGTTCATATTTTTTGGCAAGGCCTTGCTGCGCCACTGTTTTTACCGAAAGCCTTGGATAAGTTTTGCACAAAAGGCGCATTATCCCAAATTTTTACACATAGGCCATTTCACCAAAAACCAACCGTAGTCAAATATAAATTATCCGATAGCGATGCTTCTCCTGAAACCATAGGGGATTCACAAAAACCTAAATCTATGATGCGATTCCTTGCTTTTACCTTTGTCTTTTGCCTTTCAACCACTGTTTTTTCCCAGGAAATTGGTTACGGCTTCAAGGCTGGCCTCAATTTCAACTCCTTCAATTCGGACAGTGAACAAGACGCATCCGGCAAAGACCTGGAATCGTTCACCGGCAACACCGGATTTCACGTGGGCGCCATTTTTACCTGGAAGGCGACCGAATTGATGGGCCTGCGGGCTGAACTCCTTTTCTCCCAAAAAGGAGGCAGGCAGCGCTTCGACGGGCCCTCCTACTATCAATTTATTTCCACTGATAGCCTTACACTGGAAGTCCCCGGCAAAAGGGATATGCGGCTGAATGTGACCAATGCTTATATCGACATTCCGGTGATGGGGTACTACAGGCCCCTTCAATGGTTGGAGCTGTTCGCTGGTGGAAATATCGGCTTCCTTGTTTCTTCCGCCGCCGTGGGTGATTTGAAATACACCCCGGATGATACCAGCATACCGGCCGTGGACTATAGCCTCGACTTTAACTACTATACCGACGACCCCGGCGGTGTAACCCCTTCCGGCGAGTTCATCCAAATCAATAACAATTTTGAGGTAGCCACGCTTGACCGCGCCGGGGCTTATGCCGAATTTGACAAGGACAGGGGAAACCTTTTCAAAACCGTTGACCTGGGCCTAATTGGCGGCTTGTCGCTTTACTTCAACAAGGGCCTTTTTATTTCGGGCAGGGTAAATTATGGCTTGTCTGATATTACCAAGAACAAGGCTGACGTATCCCTGGTGAAAAAAGATGCCAACGGGCAATTCATCTCCCAAGAGCAAAAAGACAGGAACTTTTCCATCCAGGCTTCTATTGGGTTTTCTTTTTGAGCGAACCTGGGCCGTAAAAAACAAAGGGCCTGCACGTGCACGTGCAGGCCCTTTGTTTTTTACGGGAGGCTGGGAATAGCTATGCCATTTCCTGCACAACTTCCTGTACCTCCGGCACCATTCGCTTCAACATGCCTTCGATGCCTGCTTTCAGTGTCACCGTTGAGGAAGGGCAGCCACTGCACGAACCCTGCATGGTCACGTACACCGTCCCTTTGTCATAGGCTTTGAATTCGATATTGCCGCCGTCCATCTCCACGGCTGGTTTTACATAAGTATCAATCAGTTCTTTGATGCGCAGGGCCGTTTCGCCGTCCTCGCCGGAAAACTGTTCGGCAACATGGTCGGCCTGCATCCTTTCCATTTCTTCTGCAAAACCTTCCTTGATAATCTCACCGCCGTCTTCGATGTGTTTTTTGATGAAATCCTTCAGGCGAAGCATAATGTCTGCCCACTCGTAGTTGAATTCCTTGGTGATAGTGACGAAATTATTGGTGATGTAAACACTTTTGACGTAGGGTTGATCAAAAAGCCCACTGGCCAGCGCAGACCAATCACGCGCCAAGGCCTCGTCCTTAAAATCAGCTGTCCCCCGGTACAGCATCCGGTTCGTTACAAATTTCAACGATTCCGGATTAGGGGTCTGTTCGGTATATAACATCACTGGGGATGCGGTTGCAGTATTCATATTGTATTGCTTTTGGTTTTTGGCTGCTGGCTATTGGCTAAAATGCTGGCCAAATGCTAACAGCCAATGCTTATTTAGATTCAATCCACAAAAGTAACAGAAAAAAATGATTGCAGTTTATCAACCGTACAGTTCGTATTTAACCTGGGTGCGATCGTAGCCCATTTTTACAATGAGGTTGGCTACTGCCTCGTCCACCATCTGTGTCCATCCGCAGAGGTAGAATTCGATGTCAGGGCGGAGGTTTTTGTAATCGGCCATATAAACCGGATGCACATATCCTTTGCTGATGTCGAACAAATAGCCATTCTTCTCCACTTTATCTTCCCTGGAAAGTGCGACCGAGTAGCGGAACCCCGGCATTTTTTCCAGCAGTTGCTCAAATTCCTGTTGGTACAATATGCCGTCGTGGCGGCGGGTGCCGAATATCAGGTGAATGTTTTGGTGCGGTTTGCCTTGGTTCTGCAGGTCTAAAATCATGCTTCGGAAAGGCGCAACGCCCGTACCCGTGCAGACAAAGACGAGATCGTTTTTGATGTTTTCCGGCAAAACAAATCCGCCGTCCGGCCCTTTGAAGCGGACGGTGCCGCCCAATTCCAGTTCGTTGAAAAGGTATTCCGTGGCCGTGCCCCCATCCAGGTGTACGATGCAGAATTCCAGCACGTTCGTTCTGTCAGGCGGGTTGGCGATGGAGTAGCTGCGCCAGCGATCCCGCCGTTTGTCGCCGATGGGCAAGTCCATCGTAACAAACTGCCCGGCCTTGAAATCAAAAATTTCTTCGTCTTCTATTTTTAGCCAAAACCGCTTCGTAGTGGGCGTTTCGTCCTTGATGCGGATGACTTTGCTATCGTACCATTTGGTGGGCATTTTTAAAGCATTTTACGGTCAAACAAATCTTTTTGTGCAGTGCTGAACGGTTTATTGCTGTCATAAAACCAATTCGTCATACGGCAAAAACACGCTGTGGCCCTTTTCGTTGAAATAGCGCCGGGTTTCGTCCTCCGGCTGCTCGCTAGTGGCCAGCACAAAGTCGCCCCCCCAGGCACCGAGCGATTTTATTTCTCCCCAAAAATCACTGAAATACAACGATTTGGCTCTTTTAATATCCAAAGCCTGCGAAATGAGGTTTTCATGTTCCCGGACAACTTTTTCGAAATCTGCCAAGTTGCCAGATGTTGCCATGCGCCTGGTCAGTGCTGTTGCGTTGGCAATGTCGGCTTGCCTGCCGGTGCCCCCTTGCCGTCTGTACCTTGCGATGCCTTCCCGGCTGTCTTGTTTTTTACCCAAATAAACGAAATAGAGATGTTGGGAAAAAGCGGGCTTGAAGCTGCACCGCTCCACGGCAGGCCTGCCATTTTCCAGCCGGTACAGGACGGGGCCTTCGGCACCGGCACAGGCAATATCGTAGCCCGATCCGCCAAATGTGCGGAACTGAAGTTCAAACGCATCTACCTGTGCCCACTTTGCTATCAGATATACCAGGGTTGAACTGGTGCCAAGGCCCCATTCACGAGGGAAGCTTAAAGCGGTTGTAAGTTCTAAATAGTTGGTTGTTAGTTCAGGGTTGAGAACCTTTGCCTGGGCAAATATTTTTTGCAAACGGTCAGCCACCACCTCATCAGAGGAATGTCGGCATTCAAAAGTTTTTGGGAGAAAAACTGCCTCAAACCAGCAGGTTCCTGTATGATCCAGGCTTTGCCAACGCAATTCATTTTTGGGATAAACCTTCGTCGAAACGGTCAGCGATTGGCCCAGTTTTACAGGCAGCGCCAGTGCCAGCGCACCATCCAGCACAAAGTACTCGCCCGTGAGGAGGAGTTTCCCGTGGGCATGAAAAGTCTGATTCATACCACTTTTGCCGCTTGTTTTTGGCGTAGGGTTTCCAAAAACTCCCGAA
Source organism: Lewinellaceae bacterium (assembly GCA_020636005.1). GTDB lineage: Bacteria > Bacteroidota > Bacteroidia > Chitinophagales > Saprospiraceae > UBA6168. The sequence continues at coordinate 902,014 of JACJYR010000001.1, read as the reverse complement.
CGCCCGTGAAGGAAATCACCTTTCCATCGAAATATGCCATTGCCTTTTCGACCTCCTGCCCTTTCGCACCGAGGTGGTTGAGTATGTTGGCCAGGTGCATTTTCATGTGGCCTTGTTGTATGCCGGTGGTCACAAGCGAGCGTACTGCCGCAAAATTCTGGGCCAGGCCAACAGAAGCCACTATCATCATTAGTTCTTCGGCCGTGGGGTGGCCGAGAAGTTCAAGGGAGTGTTTTGCAATGGGGTGGAGCTTGGTCAGCCCCCCGACCGTGCCGAGTGCGAGGGGGATGTCTAGCCAAAAGCGGAACAGGCCATTTTCGACGGTACACTGGCTGAGGCTTCGGTACTGCCCATCGCGGGCGGCGTAGGTATGCCCGCAGGCTTCCACGGCCCGGAAGTCGTTGGCCGTGGCCAGCACCACGGCATCAATACCGTTGAAGATTCCCTTGTTGTGGGTGGCAGCCCTGTGGGGGTCGAGGTGGGCGATGCGCACTGCCTTCCTGAATTTTTCAGCCAGCAGGGCTGCGTCCAGCCCGCTGCTGAAGGGGCCAAGGTTTTCCACGGGGCATTCCACCCAGGCCCGCACGAGGCATTCCGGGGTATAGTTGGAAAGGATGGACATGATGATGGAGATATCCCGTTCCACGCCTTCATCAAAAATGGGGTGGTCGGAAATGAACCTGTCCAGTGTTTTCGCAAAGGACTCCAGCGCGGAGTTGATGAAATTTGCGCCCATGCTGTCGCAGGTGTCGAAGGTCACTTTTAGTTGGTAGTAGCCTTCTTCGAGGTGGGCGAAATTGACAAGTTCAATGTCGAGGACGCCGCCGCCCCGTTTTTCCATATTGGCGGTGATAGGAGCGGCGTCTTTTCTCAGTTCGGTTTTTAGTTCTTCAAAAACGCTTTCCAGCTTGCGCATCTCGCCTTTCCAGGTAAAATGTACCTGGCCGACTTTTTTCATGCCGAGCACTTGCGCATGGAAGCCCCCCCTGTCCATCCAGTATTTGGCGGCGCTGGAGGCTGCGGCCACCACGGAGCTTTCCTCGATGACCATCGGGACGGCGTAGGCCTTGCCGTTGATGAGGAAATTAGGTGCGATGCCGAAGGGCATCGGGAAGTTGCTGATGGTGTTTTCGCTGAAGCCGTCCAGCAGTTTTTGCTGTTCTTCGTCGCGGTGCCACCAACTCATCAGTTCCTGCATGACCTGTTCGGGATCTTTGTAAAAATGCTTTACGACCCACTTGATCTTGTCCGATTTGGACAGTTTTGAAAAACCGGAAATGGTTTTAATGTCGCTCATTTCAATCTATTTCACCCTTAAATACGCCTTCGCCAGCGCCAAACCTTGCACCTGTGCCTCGACGTAGTCGTACAGTTCCTTGTAGCTGCCCCTGGCATGTTTTAAAAACCCGGATGCCTGGCCATATACACTGGGCAGTTCCAGTTTGTTCATTAAATGATAGCCGTCCAGAAAGCTGCGGACGCCGCCGGAGATGATGACCTGACGGCATTGCATGCCGCTGCCCAATTCGGCTTTTAGCTGGTTGGTCAAATGTACCATTTCTTCTGCTGTGTGGCCGACCTGGGCGAGCTGGGAAAAAATTTCCTGGTTGACGGGGTCGCTGCGCAGCAGTTCCAGCTTGGCGAAGTTGGTGCCGCCGCTGGCCGCAAAGTCCACTGCCTGGAGGGGCAGTTGGAAAAGGGCCTTCAGGCTTTCGTAGCCCATGCCCTGGCCTACCTCCTTGACTATCAGCGGAATGTCTGTTTTTTCTAATAAAGCGGCAATCGTTTCGATGGGTGGTTTTTTGAAACGGTCGCCCTCCGGTTGCAGCCACTCTTGCAGGGGGTTTACATGGATGATGAGGCCATCGGCCTTCAACTTGTCGAGCAGTCGTGACGCCCGCCACAGCTCGCCGTTGTCCAGCAGTTGCTCCACCTGCGCCACGCCGAGGTTGGCATAGAGGGGAAGGTCGTCGCCGATGAGGTGGCGCACGTCAAAGTCTTTCAGCGTTTCGCCGCCGAACAGCAGGGAGCGGCACGACCCCAGGCCCATGCCCATGCCGAAGTCCCTGCAAGCACGGGCCAGGTTGTGGTTGATGGTGTGCGCCCACTCGGTGCCCCCGGTCATGCTGCTCACCCAAATGGGCGCTCTCAAGGTTTTGCCCAAAAAGGAAAAGGGAGAAAGGCTGTTGTCGGCAGGGTGGGCGCCGAGCAGGGGCTCATAGTAAAAACGCCCATCCAACTCGGCCCTGCCCACCTGCGATTGGAAGGCCAGTTCGATGTGGTCTTTTTTGCGATCGGCAGCGGTAGGGTCGTCGTCGTGCCAGGGTGCTGTTGTGTTTTCGAGTTTATCCATTGTTGCAAACATCGGCAATGATAATCAAAGGTAGGCGAAATTGACGGAAGGGGAACAAAGATGCGATGCGATGGTTTTGCGCTGGCAAGGTTGTAGAGGTTTTTGGAAAAGTGAAGCTATATTTTCCATTGGATTGTTCCGCTGATTTGAATGGATGTAATATTCCTGCGAATTTTCGTAGCAGCACACCTAACTTTGCCGTCATGGGGCAAAAGACACAGAATGAGCGGATTATTTTCGGCCTGAAAATTAAACAACTACGGCAAGGCCGAAACTTGAGTTTCAAGGATTTGTCGGAACAGACGGGCATGTCGCTGTCGTACCTCAATGAAATTGAAAAAGGCAAGAAGTATCCACGGGAGGACAAGCTGGCGGCCATTGCCCAGGCCCTGGGCGTTGGCGAGCAGGAGTTGGTTTCGCTCGACCTGGGCAAAAACCTGATGCCAGTGGCAGAACTGCTCAGCTCCAATTTCCTGAACGAACTGCCACTGGACCTGTTCGACATCGAGCTGTCAAAAGTAGTGGAGATCATTGCCAATGCGCCCTTGAAGGTGGGGGCTTTTATTTCTACGCTGGTGGAGATTTCCCGCAATTATGCCCTGGCCGAGGAAAATTTTTACTTCGGTGCGCTCCGCTCTTACCTGGAACTGAACAATAATTACTTTGAAGAGATAGAGCAGTCTGCTGCGGTATTTGCAAATAAGCACAACCTGCCGCTGAATGGCCTCGTGCCGGTTCGCCAATTGTCAATGCTCCTCGAAAAAATTTATGGCTATACCATTGTGGAGAACGGCCTGGCCCATTACCCGGAACTGGCTGAAATACGCTCCGTTTTTCTGCCAGCGCACAAAAAGCTCCTGCTGAACAGCCGCCTGACCGACATGCAGCAGGCCTTCCAATTTGGCAAAGAACTGGGCTTCAATTATCTGCAATTAAAAGAAAGGGCCAATACGGCCAGCCTGCTCCGGGTCAAATCGTTCGAGGAGGTGCTGAACCATTTTAAGGCGGGCTACTTTTCTGCCGCTATTTTGATGAACCGGGAGGCATTCGTAAAAGACATGGAAAGTTTTTTTGACCGCACTCACTGGGACGGGGAATTCCTCCTCGGGTTGCTTGGAAAATACCAGGCATCGCCGGAAATGCTCTTCCAGCGGATGACCAACGTGCTGCCCCGCTTTTTTGGCCTGGAAAATATTTTTCTGCTCCGTTTTATCCAAACACCTGCTACCGGGCATTTCAAAATTGACAAGGAACTGCACCTTAACCGCCGCCACCAGCCACACGGAAACGCCATCGCCGAGCATTATTGCAGGCGCTGGCTGTCAATTTCCCTGTTGGAAGATTTGGCCCACATGCAGCAGTCGGGCAAGTTTACGGGTGGCATGGCCGGGGCGCAGCGCTCAATTTACCACGATTCAAAAGACGAGTACCTTTGCCTCACCCTGGCGAGGCCGTCGTACCCAACGCCCGATAAAAATGTCAGCATCACTATCGGAATCCAGATAGACGAGAAGTCGGGCAGCACCATCCGTTTCCTGAAAGACGCGGCCATCGGCATCCGGAAGGTGAGCACTACCTGCGAAAGATGCTCTATTTCCAACTGCCTGGAAAGGGCTGCCCCGCCGACCATCATTGAAGGGAAGAACAAGCGCAGGAAAACCCAGCAGGCGCTGCTGGAGCTAATGGAAAAGGGATGAATACTACTCTGTATCCATCCCTTTTTTGGTGAAATGCCCGGCCAATTTACAAGCGCTCAATTCAAGCGGATTTCGTCTTCGTTTTCATTAAAAAAACGGTATTCGTTCAACTGATAGCTTGGTTCAGCTTGTATCTTGATCCATTTGTAGTACCTGCCAAACCATTTCATCTGCAGGTTGGGCAGTCCTTTTTTCAGAAAAGCTTCCACAAAAGGGTGGACTTTCAGGATGAGCTTTGCCTTTGTGCTGGATTGCAGGATGAATTTCAGATCCCTTTCGATATCATCGGTGATAAGCACGGATGGGTTTATCTTGCCAGTGCCGTTGCAGGCGGGGCAGACTTCTGCCGTGTTGATTTTCACCTCCGGCCTCACCCGTTGCCGGGTGATCTGCATCAGTCCGAACTTGCTCAGGGGCAGGATGGTGTGTTGTGCCCGGTCTTTTTTCATGGCCTCGCGCATCACCCGGAAAAGCTCTTTGCGGTGATCGTTGTTGCGCATGTCAATAAAATCAACAATAATAAGCCCCCCGATGTCCCGGAGCCGCAGTTGGCGGGCAATTTCATGGGCTGCTTCCACATTGACGTGCAGGACGGCGTCTTCCTGGTTTTTGCTGCTCATTTTGTGGCCGCTGTTCACGTCCACCACGTGCATGGCCTCCGTAGATTCGATGACGATGTAGGCACCGCTGTTCATGGTGGCCGTTTTGCCGAAGGAGGATTTAATCTGCCGTGTGACGCCAAAAGTCTCGAAGATAGACTTCCCCTTGGTGTGCAGGGAGACGATATCCAGTTTATCTGGTGCGATGTTGCTGAGGAAGTGCCGGATATTTTGGTGCATCTGTTTGTCGTTGACGACGATGCGGTTGAAGGAGTCGTTGAGGATGTCGCGCAGGATGCTGCTGGTCTTGTCGAGTTCGCTCAACAACTTTGCCGGTGGGCGGGCATTTTTCAGTTGGTTGAAAATATCTTCCCACTTGTCCATCATCAAGGCAAGTTCCTCGTGCAGATCCTGCACTTTTTTACCTTCTGCGGCCGTGCGCACGATGACGCCAAAGTTTTTAGGCTTAATGCTTTCGATCAAGGTTTTCAGGCGCTTGCGTTCTTCTGCATTGGCTATTTTCTTGGAAACAGCCACCACGTCGGAGAAGGGGGTCAGCACCAGGAAACGCCCTGGGATGGTCATTTCGCAACTGAGGCGCGGCCCTTTTGTAGAAATGGGTTCTTTTAAAATCTGCACCAGGATGGGCTGCCGGCGGGTAAGCACCTGGTCGATCTTCCCGGTCTTGATGATTTCAGGTTCGATTTTGAAATTGTCCAGCGAATGGGTCGTCTGGCTGCCTGCCGTGACGCTGTTGGCGTATTTGATGAGGGAGCGGAGCTTTGGCCCGAGGTCGGTGTAGTGGAGGAAGGCCTCCTTTTTGTGGCCAATATCCACAAAGGCTGCGTTCAGCCCAGGCATGAGCTTAATGACCCTGCCAATGAAGATATCGCCAACCAGGAAATTGTTATTGGTTTTTTGGTGGTGCAATTCCACAAGCTTCGTGTCTTCCAGAAGGGCGATTTCCACTTCCGTAGGCGCAGAATTGATGATTAATTCCTTTTCCACAATGTTGGGTTTTTATAACGCCAAAAAGGCCCATCCAAACTTAAGAGCGAAGGAAAAATAAACCACCACCTTATTATAAAACCACCTCCTCTAAGTGGGCGCTGATTTTCAAAATGGTAAAATTACTTTTCCATCGTTCCTCAAAGTAGCAACACTGGCAAGCGGGCCGGCAAACGCCTCTGGCCCAAAACCTTGGCTTGCAGAGAAATTACCCTTGACTTGAAATAGACGGGCAAATACGGCTCTCGCCGAACGAAATCCAGGTAGGATGAAGAAAATGGTACGAAGACTTGAACGGAGTTTTTTGGTGGGCGACCCGGCCCTATATCGCTTGAGCGCCGAAAAAAGGAATGTCCGGATTTTTTTAACTGTAGGTTGTTTTACTTGAAAATGGAAGTGTTTTCTTTCCGTAGCGCTACAGTTTCGGGAAATTGTCCGGTTTGAAATTCGCAGTTGATGGGGTGAAAAGGCTGCACGGCTTATGCTTGTGCAAAAATTTTAAGTCAATTCCCTGGTTATTTCTTTTTGGCAAAATCGGTATGCCTTTTACAGGTGCTCGTTTTTTGAAAGTAGAGGTTAATAAAGGCAGCGAAAAAATGAATGGCACTTTTGCTCGCCGGGCTTTTGACCAATTACTTTGTCAACTTCATGCAAGGGCAACCAACTTATCACTCCGTTATCTTCGGACAGGTGGTCTTCATTTACCTGTTCAAAATTCGGCTAAAAGATTGATGATGAGGCCATTGGCAAACAAGGGGACTTGCTCCGCTGCTTGCCAATGCCTGCTATCCATCAAACCTAACGGTTTTTCTTCTTATGACGGTTCTTACGCAGTCTTTTCTTGCGTTTGTGTGTCGCAATTTTATGACGTTTACGCTTTTTACCACAAGGCATATCTTATTCTCCTTTTATTGTTAATAAATATAGTGCTGAATTTTTTTGCAGGTATCCTTTTGTACACCTGCAAAAAAGTTCAGCGATTTGATAATTTATCGCATTTCGACCGGAATTCGGCCGCTTTTGATTCGTTCCCCAGGCCTTCATACGCTTTGACGATCAGGCAGTTGGCCGTTTGGTTGCCAGGATCGAGCGAAATAGCTTGTTCCAGCCGCTGGGCTGCTTTTTCGTACTGACCGGTTTTGATGGCCAGCCTGCCCAGTTGGGCCAACACCGGGACGTTTTCCGGAAATTGTTTATTCAGTTCCACCAGCATCAGGATTCCCTTCATAGGGTTGTCCTTTGGAGGGTCTTCGGCATAGACCAGCGCCAGGTTGAGCTTATGCTGTGGGTTGCCCGGGTTGATGGAAATGGCGTTTTCCAGGCATTGCACGGCTTTCTGGGCGCAATAGTTTTTCACCTTTTCCGAAGGCCCTTGCTGGAGGCAGATGGAATAGGTAGTGCCTGCTATGGACCATGCCTCCTCGCTTCCGGCCAGTTCGGCTGTCTTTTCGGCATAAAAGCCGGCGATGCCAGGTTTTTCAAAACTGTACCATGTACTGGAAAGCCGTTTGTAGCATTCGGCTTTTGCAGAATCCGTACCGGCACCGTTCAGTTCAGTTTCCAAAGCCAGCACTGAGGCTGACTGCTGGGGGGATAAAGTTGATTTTGCGTCCATCAGCAAGGCACTAATATCAGTACTTACTGCCGCCAGTGCCCTTTGCTTTTCAATGTCTTTGTGTTTGCCGGGTACCGTGCTGAAACCAAAATAAAGCGTTGCAAACAACACTACGGACAATAAGATGGTTATCCACTGAGCCTTGTTCATTGATGCTTATTTTGGGTATGTACGGCTTTTTCCATGCAAGGAAGATCGGGTTAATCCTCGCTTTCATCGTTCGGCAGGTGGTCAACATTGTCCTTGACGTGCTCAAGGAAGACCTTTGCCGGCTTGAAAGCAGGGATGTAATGTTCCGGTATTTCAATGGATACATTTCGCTTGATATGGCGGCCCACCTTTTTCTTCCTTTTCTTAATGATGAAACTGCCAAAACCCCGAATGTACACATTTTCACCGGTCGCCAGGGAGCCTTTCACGGATTTGAAGAACTCTTCTAGCGTTACAAGGACATCTACCTTAGGAACGCCGGTTTTTTCCGAAATCGCTGTTACTAAATCAGCTTTTCTCATCTTATTTAATTGGTTTAGAATGAGTTATGAAAAATTCTCCGGGTTACGAAAAACGAGTGGCAAATTTCGCATTTTTTTCTTTTTGCGGAAACTAAAAACAACTTTATTTCTACAATTTTCTCGCTAATTATCAGGGGGTTATGTCTTTGTGCGCTGTACAATGGGTTTATCAACGGCCATTTGCCCATGCCCGTACCTGCCCGGGCAAACTTTCTGGGGTGGTCGGGCAAAATTGCCAAACTTTAGTATTCCCTCTGATTTATTGAACCGTTGCCTATCTTTGCCCGCCTCAATATCCAACCATACTCCCAAGGGAATTCCCTGCATCCTTATACTTTGTGCCAAAGGATTGTGCATCTAAAAAAAATGCTGTTGGCTGTTAGCCAGCAATTGAAGGCCTTGACATTTGTACAACCCAAAAGGCATAAAACAAAAGCCCGGTAAAAAATTTTCAACTATGCTTCTATCCATGACTGGCTATGGCCGTTCCACCAACACCTATGATTCCAAGACGATTACGGTCGAATTGCGCTCGCTCAACAGCAAGTTTACTGACATCCGTCTCAAGACGCCCGCCAGCTTCCGGGAAAAGGAGCACTTGCTCCGCCGCTTTATCACCGAGCGGGTCGAGCGGGGTAAAATTGATATGACCGTCGAGGTCAAGTCCATGTTTGGCGACGAAAACTTCGGCCTCAATGTCCCTCTGTTCAAAAGGTACTATAGAGAGCTTTCCACCATTAGCGGGGAACTCGGCTCCTCAACGGACGGGCTGATGGCCGCCATTTTGAGGATTCCGAACGTCGTGGTAACGGAAGAAGGCGAGATTGACGAGCGGGAATGGAAAACCATCGAACAAACCCTGGAGGAAGCATTCACCAACTTTGACAACTTCCGCCGCACGGAAGGGGCCGCCATGGAAGAAGACCTGCGGCTCCGGTCGGGGAACATCCTGGAAACGCTGAAACAAATCAACCCTTTCGAAGAGGGCAGGGTCACCTTGCTGCGCAACCGCCTCCGCCAGAACCTGGAAGAATTTATGAGCAAGGAAAACATTGACGAAAACCGCTTTGAACAAGAGGTGCTTTTTTACTTGGAAAAAATAGACATCACGGAAGAAAAAGTACGGCTCGAACAGCACTGCAACTTCTTCCTCGAACAACTTGACACCGACGTCGTCTCCAAAGGCCGCACCCTAAGTTTTATCAGCCAGGAAATGGGCCGTGAGATCAACACCCTGGGGGCCAAGGCCTATTCGGCAGATATTCAGCGGCTCGTCGTCAGCATGAAAGACGACCTGGAAAAGATCAAGGAGCAAGTAGCCAATTCTGTGTAAAATTATCATGTCGAAACTAATCGTCGTAACGGCCCCTTCGGGCGCGGGGAAAACCACCATCGTTCACCATCTCCTGGATACGTTCAGCCAGCGGCTAGCCTTTTCTGTCTCTGCCACTACGAGGCAAAAGCGGGACAAGGAAGAGGAGGGGAAGGACTACTATTATATAGATGTACCAAAATTCAAGCAGCTTATTGCCGAGGGCGCTTTCCTGGAGTGGGAGGAGGTCTATGAAAACCAGTTCTACGGTACTTTGAAAAGCGAGGTAGAGCGGCTGTGGGGGGCAGGGAAAAGCGTCATTTTCGATATTGATGTGAAGGGTGCCATCAACCTGCAAAAAGCCTATCCAGGCAATATGTTGACTATTTTCATCAAACCCCCATCGGAAGAGGTACTGCTCAGCCGCCTGCGCAAGCGCCGATCCGAAAGCGAGGAAAGCCTGAGAAAAAGGATAGCAAAAGCCACCTACGAGCTTACTTTTGAAAAATATTTCGATATTGTGCTGGTAAACGATGTGCTGGAAACGGCGTTGAAAGAAGCAGAGGCCATTGTTTCAAAATGGTTGGACAGCTAATTGGCTTCATGGCCGCATTTTCCTGTTGCCAATGAAGCCCTTGATATATAAAACAATGAACTAGACATGGAAACCCTGACCACCCAAGGCATCAAAATCAGCGTAGAACCTTTCTACCTTCCGCACGAATCCATACCGATGCAGCAGCGGTACGTGCATGCCTATCGCATCACCATCGAAAACAAAGGCGAACACACTGTGCAACTTCGCCGCCGCCACTGGTTCATCGTGGAATCGAACGGTGTCCAAAGGGAAGTGGAGGGGGAAGGGGTAGTCGGGCTTCAACCAGTGCTTTCTCCTGGCGAGAGCCACCAATATACCTCCTGGTGCCCGATGATGACGGATTTGGGGAAAATGTACGGTACTTTCCTGATGACAAGGCTGGTGGATCAATGGCAGTTCCAGGTAACGGTGCCGGAGTTCAGGCTTGTCCCTCCTTTTAAATTGAACTAACCCACGGATCGTCAATTTTACTCTGGTTCAAAACCAAGAATGATATTAAACCGCGTATAATCCGAGAACTTGTTCCCCGGCTTGTCGAAGCCAATTCCATAGTCGAAGCCCAATACCCCGAACATAGGCAGGAATACCCGGAGACCCGCGCCGACCGAGCGTTTCAGGTCGAAAGGGTTGTAGCTGTCGGTGTTCCGCCAGGCATTGCCTCCCTGTGCAAAAGTCAGCAGATATATCGTGGAACTGGGATTCAGCGAAATAGGGTACCGCAGTTCAAGCGTTATTTTTTCGTACAGAGGGGTAGGAGATACCTGGTTGCTCCCGTTGACATTGGTGATATTGTTCTCCAGTTCGTTGGGATTGTATCCGCGCATGGAAATAATTTCCGTACCAGTGAAAAATCCAAACTGTTGGTTGTTCAAGCCATCCCCGCCCAGTTGGAACCGCTCGAATGGCGTAATGCCGATGTCCTTGTTATAGGTGCCGATGAAGCCGAACTTGGCCGCCGCCTTAAAGACAAGTTTGCCCACCAGCGTTTGGTACCACTCCGCTTCTACTTTCCATTTATGGTATTCCAGGAACTTGAAGCGTTCACCAGGCTCCAGTTGACTATAGTCTTTACTGCTGAAAAGGGAATACGGAGGCGTAAACTGCGCAGAAACCGAGATCCGGGATCCTTCCTGCGGAAAGATGGGGTTATTGATGGTGCTGCGGGCAATGGTTTGGGTGATGCTGAAGTTGCGGAAAGAACCTTCGCTCACCCTTTCTCCCCGGTCTGTGGTAAACAAAGAACTGCTGAACAAATAATTATCGAGGGAAATGTTTTGGAGGTTCAGCGATGTAGATGAAATAAAGTTGTCGTCGGGGAATTTGAGGCGCGTGCCAAGGCTGATAGTCAACCCGGTATTGATGAGCCTGCCAAAATCATCAGAGCTTTTGTCGATGCCGTTTGTCAGGATAGAGGTATAGCCTGCCACCGTCAGTGAGTTTGGCTTTTTGCCACCCAACCAGGGTTCGGTAAAAGACACGTTGTAAGACTGGAAAAAACGCCCGTTGGTCTGCGCACGCAGGGAAAGGCGCTGTCCGTCACCTTGCGGCAACGGGCTCCAGGTGCCTTTTTTGAAAATATTCCGGGCGGAAAAATTGTTGAACGCCACGCCCAGGGTACCGATGACGCCACGCCCCCTGCCGCCCCAGCCTGCGGATAGTTCCAACTGGTCGGAAGGTTTTTCTTCTACTGTGTATTCGATGTCAACCGTGCCGCGCTGTGGGTTCACCGGGGTGTTGATGCCCAGGCTCTCTGGGTTGAAGTAGCCCAGGTTAATGATCTCCCGTTGCGAGCGGATAATGTCCGAGCGGCTGAACTTTTCGCCCGGAACCGTCCTGAGCTCCCGCCGGATGACGTGCTCGTGGGTGCGGTCGTTGCCTTTTATCACCACCTTGTCAATGGTGGCCTGCGGGCCTTCGAATATCCTCAGTTCCAGGTCTATAGAGTCTTCGCTGACGGCTATTTCCACTGGCTCAACATTAAAAAACAGGTAGCCGTTGTCCATGTAAAGGGAACTGACGTCCCGCCCGTCCTGGCTGAAGCGAAGGCGGGTTTCCAGCAGCTCGCCGTTATAGACATCGCCCTTGTTGATGCCCAGTACATTGCTCAACATCTTGGTTTCATAGACGGAATTGCCTTTCCAGATGATGTTGCGGAAGTAGTAGCGGTTGCCCTCGTACAGGTCAATACGGATTTGAAGGTCGCCGTCCTTTTCCCGCCAGATGGAGTCCTTTTGGATGAGGGCATCCCGGAATCCGATCTTGTTGTAATAGGCAATGAGTTTTTTCTTGTCTTCTTCGTATTCGGTACGGATGAGTTTGGAGCCGGCAAAAATGCGCCGCTTGCGGCGGGTGTTTTTCATCTTGTTGCGCAGCTTTTGCGACTTAACGGCCTTATTGCCCGTGAATACAAGGTCCTGGATTTTTACCTTTTTGCCCCTGTCTATATTGAAGACCAATTTGACGGAGTTGATCCTTGTCGTGTCTTCCAACTCATCCACTTTGACGTTCACATCGAGGTAACCTTTTTCCTTGTAATATTTTTCGATGGCAAATGCAGCGTTGGCCTTGGTGGCGTCGGTCACGATACCGCCCTTGAGCAGGTGTTTGTTCACCTGTTCGTTCAGGTCGTCGTGAACGCCTTTCTTGACGCCTTTGTAGGAGTGGGTGGTCAATCGGGGCCTTTCCTGCACGACTATTTCCAGGAACACGACGTCGCCTATGGTTTTTTCCTTGTAAATCTGCACATCAGTGAAAAGGCTTAGTTTCCACAAAGATTTAAGTGCCCTCGATATGTCGCCGCCGGGAATGCGGATGCGATCGCCCACGCGGAAACCAGCAATGGAGATGATGGCATTGGCATCGCTGAACTCTGCCCCGGTCACTTTAACGCCCCCGATCTCATAGTCTTTGGTCTTGGAATAATCTAATACCGGCACCGTGTCGAGCACCGTCTGGGCGGCCAATGGGGCAGCTGCAAAAAACGAAACGGCCAGGAAGATGGCAAGCGCTTTTTTATAGCAGGCCAGGTGCGACAATAGGTTGTATTTTTCTTGCTGGTTATTTTTCATGCTGTGAGTCACGCTTTTTCAAAAGGAGTGCAAAGAAACGCCACTTTGCGGAAAGTCTTGCCGATAGCCGGTAAAAATGTACTGGAAATGTCCGCAGTGCCGGGGCGATAAGAAGAAAGTGCGGCTAAACAGATAAGCGGTTGTATGGGACGGAAGGTAGGCGGGAACCAGTCCTGAGGAAATAAAATGAAACTTTGACAGCAGGAACCATTTTTCATTGCCCGTGCTTATCTTTGCGCTCCGCAAAAAAGGAGAGGTGCCGGAGTGGTCGATCGGGACGGTCTCGAAAACCGTTGTACGGGCAACTGTACCGAGGGTTCGAATCCCTCCCTCTCCGCTGGTTTTAAGGGACGGTGCCCACCGTCCTTTTTTATTTTATACCGGTCAACGGCAGAAGGTGGGCGGTAGGCAATACCTCGATAGTTAAAAATTTCCCTCCATTCCAGAAGGATTTCGCCCACCCCTCGTCAAGGCTCCCCAGCCAGGCACTCTTCCACGAAGCAAAGCACCGCCGCCGAAGGGTTGATGGATTTGGCACTGGGAAAAATACCGGTGGAAAAATGGTACAGGTTGTTGATGCTCTTCACCCGGCCATTGTAATTGACCACTGCCTTGGCATCGTGGCCAATCCTGGTACAGCCCACCGGGTGGTAAACGTCTTCCACTTTGTTGTCGGTGGTGGCGGGGTTGTAAAGTGCCTTGAATTCGAGCTGGTTGCTTTTCAGTATGTGCTCAATTTTTTTGCGCATTTCGGCTATGTAGGCCAGGTCTTTTTTTGAAACCTGCCAGTCAATTTGGATGGCAGCTTCTCCGTATTGGTCTTTTTCGGCGGAAAGGGCCAGGCGGTTTTTGTTGGGCACGGGCTGCTCCATGTCTAATTGAAGGCTCCATTGGGTTTCGTCCACGTACAGTTTGTTCTTAAAAAGAAGGTGGAAAACGAATTGAAACAGAAAGACAACGCCCCCTATGAACTCTGCAAACGTGACGGTGGTGCTGCGTTTCCCGAACATTAGTTCTTTTAAAAACTTGAACGCCTTTATGTCTTTGTTGAAAACGCAGTGAAGGAAGCCGATCACCCCGTCGTCAGTCTGCACGATCATGCGCTGGGTGACGAGGCTGCCCCTGCGGAGGCGGGGCGTGAAGTCCACGCCGTTGATCACAGGCTTTGCCCCATGTACTGTGAAAAGTTCTGTGGAGATGTGGTCGCCGAAATTCTTGCCGAGGTCGGTGCCGTCCAGCAAGCCTGTTTTTGCGTTCAGGGCCAGCAGCAGGCGGCAGGATTCGAGGGCGCCGGCGGTCAGGTAAAACACGTCGGCGGCCACTTCCGCCGTTTGGCCTTCCCTGGATCGGCAAACGACGGAATTCAACCGCCCCTCGATTATATTAAAATCTACTACCCGCTGGCCGGGCATCATCTTCACTGGTGCCAACTGGCTTTTTCCCAGTCGCTTAAACAGGTTGCGTTTAGCATATTTCAGCCAAATGCCCGTCTTGATGTTGGCCCGGTCTTCCTGCAGGTCAACGTTTTCGCCGAGCAGGTTTTTCAGTACGGTGGCTTTGTGCCGCTGGTTGATGCGCACGATTTCGTTCCAGGTGGCATCGCCTTCCGGGTTGTCCCTTTCATCAAAAAAAAGAACCTGCCCCCCCCAACGGGCAGAGGTGCCGCCGAAGCCAAAATACCTGCCATCCGTAGAGACCTTGGAATGCTCGGAGATAGAGCCTAAGCCGACCTCGCTTTCGGATTGGGTTTTGGAATGGCCAATTTCCACCACAGTAATATCCGCCCCGTCGCCGTGCTTCTCCAGCAGCCTTTTCAGCAAATAAGAACCGAAGGTGCCGCAGCCAATGATGCAGATTTTCTTTTTCATTCCGTCCGTTCAAAATTCAGCAATTCCCGCCATTAAAAAATCCAAATGATAACAAGCGCCCCTCAGTCTGAAGGGCACCATTGCAGATGCCGTGCAAAAAAGGCTTCAGGTTTCAGAAAAACCAACAGCGGGAAGCACTATTCAAATTGGATTGCAAAGAAAGGGAAGGAAAATGGTTATTGTTTAAAATTGGAGGGTTGGAAATTGAGAATTTGTGGGACGCCCCGCTTGCCCGGTCTGGAGCAAACCGCCAGCGAACGGCTGCCGCTAAAACGGGTTCACTCATCTTCGTCCAGGATTTCCTTTACCCTGCCCACCTCCCCGGTGTCCAGCTTTACTTTGATGCCGTGCGGGTGCTGGGGCGATTTGGTGAGGATGGCCTTCACCAGCCCAGTGGTCAACTCGCCGCTGCGTTGGTGCTTTTTCTGGACAACTTTTACCAGCATGCCCGGCTGGATGTTATTTCTGAAATTTCCTTCATTCATGGGGCAAATGTAGGTATGTAGAATACAGATAGCAAAATGCCAGGTGGCAGCGACTATTGGCCTTGCAGATCAGACTCCAGCCATGCCAAAAACTCCACGTTCTTTTGCACATCCTGCTCAACGTCGGTTTCCCGCAGGCCTTTCGCCTGGAAACCAAGCGAAGCTGCACAGTCCAGCACCCGCTTTACTGCCCGCGCCCGCATGGCCGGCGATTTCACAATCCCGCCTTTCAACGAAACCCTGTGCTCCATCTCAAACTGCGGTTTTATCAACAACACCAAAAAACCGCCGGGTTTTAAAAGCGCAGCGAAAGCGGGCAGCACGTGCGTAAGCGAAATAAAAGACAGATCGGCAACGATGACATCTACTGCTTCGCCGTCCAACTGTTCCAGGTTCAATTGCCTGACATCGAAGTTTTCATAAAAAATAACCTGAGGGTGGGTGCGCAGGGAAGCCGCCAATTGACCAGAACCTGTGTCCACTGCATAGACTTTGGCAGCGCCGTGCGCCAGGGCGCATTCTGTGAAACCACCCGTGGAGGCGCCTGCATCGAGCATCCTTTTTCCCAGGAAATCAAGTTGAAAAGTACGGATGGCCTTTTCCAGTTTCAGGCCGCCCCGGCTTACATAGCGGAGCGGATCGCCCGTCACTTCTATTTGGTCGTTGGGCTGAACGGGTTGGGATGGCTTGCCGACCGGCTGGCCGTTGCAAAGCACATGCCCCGTCTTGATGGCCGTTTGGGCCCTTTGCCGGGAGCTGAAATGCCCGTGCGTCGTCAACCATGCATCTATTCTCATACCGGCAGCGGAGGTTGGGAGGTTGTGGGTGATGGGGAAGGGGTTTGTTGGTTTTTCATACGGCTGTTTAGTTTTTAATGATTTTTTCAACAACCCGCCTGCCGCCAGTACTCTCGAATCGCAGGGCGTACAGGCCAGAAGGGATTTCCCGGCCATCCAACTCCAGGGTGTGGCTGCCTTGGGCCAGTTTTAGCCCGGAGAAAAAATTGGCCACCAGTTTTCCCTGCATGTCGAACAAGGCCAGCGAGGAGACCATGCTTTCCGGCAGATCCAATTTTACAAAGAGCTGATTGCCGAAAGGGTTGGGGCTGCAAAAAATGTTTACCCGCCGGATTTCTTCGCTGGGGATTTCATCCCGGCTATTGGTGAGGAAAATGGGCGAGCCGGTCAGTTCCACTTGATTGGCCTCGGAGACGGTCGTAATGCCGATTTGCCCAAAATTCCAGGCACGGCTGTACAGGGAATTGATATTGAAACTTGCGGGAAAGGCATAAACCGCCGATGCATCCTCAGAGTTGTCTGTCTGCGTGACGGCCCACAGGACGTAGGTATATTTTCCAGCATCATCCCTGAATGCCCCGCCCCTTATGGATCCAGGCAGTTGCATGGCTGCTGTTTTATCGGCGTCGAAACGCTTGTTTTTCAGCATCATGGCTGTGGTGCGGGTGGCGATACCGGCCTGGGTCACCCGTTGCTCGTACTGCGGCACGCTGTCGAGGGCATAGTAAAGGCCCATCGTAAAAAACTCGCTTTTCGAGCCATCGTAGGTTTTGATGTCGCCCAGTTGATAGATGTCCACCTGGTCAATGCCGTTTATCTGGCTGGTTACGAAAGCTTTGATCAGGTAGTTGCGCTGGGCCTCTTCGGTGCCGATGAATTCGTCGAAGCGCACACGGGGGATGTTGGTTTCGGTGAGTATCCAATGTTTTTGGGGAAAGGTCTCGCCGTCGTAGCCATATTTTTCCAGCACACCGCGCATTTGGGATTGCCGTGCAATCATGCCGTCCACGCAGCGGTCGGAATGCCGGAAATATTTAAAGCCAAAAATCTGGTCGTCCCAGGCCCGCAGGCTGTTGTCAATGTGGGGATAGGAATGATAGCTTACCACGTCGAAATAAGCGCCGCCCTTGAGGGGGTAGAGGCTGTCCGCGCTGCCGTCCACGGGGTTGTCCGTTTTGCGCAGCACCACGTCGAGGAAGCTGGGGTAGCCAATGCCCCCGATGGCCACGAAATCGTCGGGGGCCACGGTTTTTATCACTTCGTAGGTAATGCGCAGCAGGCGGATGTAGTGTTCGATGGGGGCATGGAGGGCAAATTGGCAAGGCTGAGGATCGTGCTCCCACCAGTTGCCGTCCTCGCCGGGCTGTTTAGAGGAGTTGCCCACAAAGTCAAAGTCAGGCTCGTTCCAAACTTCCCAATATTTGACGTAGGGGTGGTACAGGCTGGCCATTTTATAAACGTATGCTGCGTAGAAATTGGAGTCGTTGACGGGTGTGCCGTTTTCACCGTTGTCCCAGATGGGCAGGTACATGTTGGCAAACAATTGGGAAGGGCCATCGGGGCAAAAGTGCGTGGTGTCCCGGTGCGTTTCGGATGGGTAGCCGATGAAAACAACGTTGTCCTGTATGCCGAGTTTGTCATAATGCTGGAAGGCATCCACCCGGATGTCGTAGCCCCAGTATTCAAGGAACCACTCGGAGAGCAAAGGCCGAAGGGCGTTTATACCGATGCCTTCCACATTTTCGGCCGGGTTCCCGGCGGCGATGTCGGCCAGGTTTTCGTCGCGCCAACCATAGTAGGCACCCATGTTGACGCCGTAGCGAAAATGGCCCGGATAAGCGATTACCGTGTCGTTGGCCGTGTAGCTGATCTGGGCGGGGAGGTGCCCTGCCTGGAAAATAGACAGCGTTATCAGCAGGAGGGAGATGCCTTTGTTCATGGTGTTTGCATTAAAATTTAGTCGGTTAGTGACTGGTGGAAGATGCGAAAATGCGTCAATGGTATTGATTTTCAAAATTTCACCTTTTTAGGTTTGTGTAAAAACAGGCGCTTGATCTTGAAATTGCCGTCATCCTGCCCATCTTGTGGCTTTATCCACCAGCTTTTAGCGTTTGATTTTTTTTAAAAGCCATTCTTATGATAAAAGAGATTACCAGTACCCAAAACCCATTCATCAAAAACATTGTCCTCCTGGCCGCAAAATCCAGGGAACGGAAACAGCAGGGCCTGTTTGTGGCGGAAGGGTGGCGGGAAGTTGGGTTGGCACTGAAGAACGGTTACGAGGCCGAGGCGCTCCTGTACGATAGCTCGCAAACCAGGGAAGAGCCCATCCAGGCCCTGGCCAGGCAGGCTACCCTTCCCGTTAAAGAGGTTATCGCTGTCAATGCGCCCGTATTTGAAAAAATCGCCTACCGCTCCGGGGTGCCCAACGTAGTGGCAGTTTTAAAAGAAAAGATCCATGCACCCAAAAGCATTATTTTCCAGAAGACCCCCCTCCTGTTGGTACTGGAAAGCATCGAAAAGCCCGGCAACCTGGGTGCCATCCTCCGCACTGCCGATGCCGCCGCAGTGGACGCCGTTGTAGTATGCGATCCATTGGCCGACCCCTACAACCCGAACGCTATCCGGGCGAGCCTGGGGGCAGTTTTCACGGTTCCTGTTTTGGTATTGCCCCCCGAAGAGGCGGTAAGTTGGCTGCAGGAAAAAAATATCCGCCTGCTGTCAACATGGCTGGAGGCAGCCACGCCCTTGTACCAATGCGACCTCTGCCAGCCGACGGCTTTTGTATTGGGGGCCGAGGCAAATGGCATCTCCCGATTTTGGGTGGAGCAGGCCAATGAGCGCATCATCATCCCGATGGCCGGCCAAGTGGACTCGCTGAACGTGGCAGCCTCGGCGGCCGTGGTACTCTTCGAAGCGGTACGCCAACGATCTTTGAAACCTTAATCTATCCCTGCGTACCAGTCATCTATTCTTTCGCACGGCTGGCATATCCCGTATTTTTTCTTTGGGCAAATAGCCCCACATTGGCACCAGAATTATCGTTTTTTCTGTATTTCTTAGCGAATGAATGTAAATGGAGGACGCTGAACGCAGCGCCCTCCATTTTTCTTTGGGTAAATTGCCTGCCTAAAATTAGCGCACCCATCCTTTTCAGGTTGCCGCCCGGACATTTTGACTTTTTGGGTAAAACCTTGGAAATTGACGCCGTGTTATTTTCCAAAATCCTTCTTCTATGAAAAGTCATTTCAAAAAAGCCATCTTTTTCTTCACCGCTGTCCTCACCCTTGGTATCTGGCTGGCCGCCCGTCCGGAAAAACCTGAATCATTGATAACGGCCAAACACGGCAGCCCCCAGCCCCAGGAACTCGGCAAAGTGCAATGGCTGCGCAGCATGGCCGATGCGCAGGTTCAATCCAAAAAAGATGGCAAGCCCATCCTCATCCTTTTCCAGGAAATACCTGGCTGCGCCACCTGCCAGCGCTACGGCAACGTCACGCTGAGCCACCCGCTCATCGTAGAGGCTATCGAAACGCTATTCGTGCCATTGGCCATTTATAACAACAAACAAGGCGACGACGCCAAAATCCTGCAATATTTCAACGAGCCAGCCTGGAACAATCCCGTAGTGCGCATCGTCAATGCCGACAAGCGTGATGTAACGCCCAGGCTGTCAGGCGATTATTCACCTTATGGCTTAGTCAGCACCATGCTCAATGCGCTGAACATAAGCAACAAAGTTGCACCTCGTTATCTGGAACTATTGGGCGAAGCACTACAGGCCGAACGGCTCGGCACCGAAAAAGCCACCCTCGGCATGTACTGCTTTTGGACCGGGGAAAAAGAACTGGGCAAACTGCCGGGCGTCGTTTCCACGGAGGCTGGCTTCATGGGCGGTCGGGAAGTAGTGCAGGTGGAATACAACCCCGCTGTTATTTCTTATGAAAAACTGCTGAAAGAGGCTGACAAGTCAAGTTGTGCCGGGCATGTTTACACCGAAAACACAACACAGCAACAAGTGGCCGGGCAGGTGGTAGGCAAATCCGCTGTTTCATCCAAAGGGAACTACCGCCCCGACAACGAGCCAAAATACTACCTCTCCCGCACCTACTGGAAATATGTTCCGATGACGGAATTGCAGGCTGCCCGTGCCAACAGCCTTGTCGGGCAGGGCCAAATGCCCGGCGAAGTGCTTTCGCCCCGGCAACTGGAACTGGCAGGTTTTATCGAAAAGAACCAAAAGATGGGTTGGGAGAACGTGATTGGGAAGGAATTCGCAGCATCATGGGAGGCCGTATTTAGAAAATATAGCGACGCAAAAAAGGGCTAAACCAGCGCCAACTCCACCATATAGGAACTGCCCTCCCGCATCACCACCTGAAACCCCCGCCGCTCGAACATCGCCAACATCACTTTGTTTGAGGTGAGCGCTTCGGCGGTAATTTTCTCCAGCCTGCGCTTCCTGGCGATGTCCAGCATGTAGTCCATCATTACGCTGCCAAGCCCTTGCCCGTGCCAGGGATCGGCCACGATGATGGCGAACTCGGCGCTTTGGTTGCCGTAGTCATTGACGAGGCGGACGACGCCGGCCAGCATCTTTTTACCAGCCTCTTCCACTTCTGCTACGATGGCAAGTTCCCGGTCGTAGTCAATGTGGGTGAAACGGATGAGGAACTTGTGGCTTACCTTCGGGATGTATCCAAAAAAGCGGTAATAGACAGACTCACGGGAGAGCTTCTCGAACATCTCCGCCTCCAGCGGCTCATCCTCGGGGCGGATGGGGCGGAGCAGCACTTCCTGGCCGTTTTTAATGGTTATTTTTTTGGTAAAATGTGCTGGGTAGGGTGAGATGACGAGGTGATCGTGAGGGAACCCACCCTTTCTTGCGGGCACTTTTTCCAGCACGACGTGGGCATCCAGCGCCAGGCAGCCCTGCTCGTCCACGGCGAAGGGGTTGATGTCAAACTCTTTTATTTCGGGAAAATCCATCAACAGGCAGGAGAATTTCACCAACAAAAACTGCAATGCTTCCAGGTCAACGCCGGTGCGGCCACGATAGCCTTTCAGCAGTTGGAACACCTTCGTCCGCTCGATAATGCGCCTGGCCAGCGCCATGTTCAATGGCGGCAGGCCAAGGCAGATATCCTTAAAAATTTCCACTGCCGTACCGCCCATCCCGAAGGCAATGACAGGCCCGAACACGGGGTCTTTTTTTGCACCGACCAGCAGTTCAAATTGTTTTGACACCATTTTTTCAACCAAAACCCCTTGTATGTTCGCCTCCGGGCGGTGTTGGCGGGCATTGGCCATCAGCTTATGAAAAGCACTTTTTGCTTCCTGCTCCGATTGGAGGTTCAGCATTACGCCGCCCACATCTGTCTTATGGCCAATGTCGGGGCTGTCGATTTTCATCACGACCGGGAATCCAATTTTCGAGGCGGCTACAACAGCTTGTCCAGCAGTGTTCGCTATTTCGTTGGGGGCAGTTGGGATATTGTAGCAGGCCAGCAATTGCTTGCCTTCCGGTTCGGTCAAGGTCATTCTCCCTGCTTCGATCGCTGTGCGGATGATAGCAGCCGCTTTTTGTTTTTCCGGGGTAAATTCTTCTGGCGAGGTGGGCGGCGTTTCGTATAACAGTTCCAGGTTGCGGAAGTAATTGTACATGCGGAGGAAGGCCAGCACGGCTTCTTCCGGGTAGCGATAGTTGGGGATGCTGCCGAGTTCAAGCACCTCCCGGCCGGGTGCCACGTCCGTTTCGCCCATCCAGCAGGCGAGCAGGGTTTTGGAGGTTTTTTGTGAAACAGCGACGACCTCCCTGGCAATATCCGTCTCGCTGATCACCGCCTGCGAAGCGGTAATGGCCAGTACCCCGTCCACATTTTCATCCTCTAAAACCAATTCAAGTGCCTGTCCATATTTCTTTGCGGGCGTGTCGCCCAACACGTCCACGGGCACGCCGCGGCTCCAGGCATCGGGCAGGATTTCTTCCAAAGCTTTCATGGTTTTTGGGGAAAGTTTGGCCAACAGCCCATTATGTTTCATTAAAAAATCGGTAGCCAGCACGGCGGGCCCACCTGCGTTGGTGACGATGGCGAGGCGCTTGCCTTTTGGCCTGGGCTGCATGGCCATCGCTTGCGCCACATGGAAAAGTTGCGAAATCGTATCCACCCGGATGATGCCGGCCCGGCGGAAAGCGGCATCGTAGGCGGCATCGTTGCCGGCCAGTGAGCCCGTGTGCGAAAGGGTGGCTTTTGCGCCCTCTTCACTTTGTCCGGCTTTTAGGATAATGATCGGCTTTGAGCGGGAGAAGGCCCTGGCAGCGCTCATAAACTTGCGGGGCTCCTTGAGGCTTTCCATGTAAATCAGGATGCAGGCCGTATTCGGGTCGAGGCCGAAGTAGTCAATGAGGTCATCGTAGCCTACGTCCACCATCTCACCGATGGAGACGAAGTGGCTGAACCCCACGCTTTGATCCACCGACCAATCAAGGATGGCCGTGCAAAGCGCACCACTCTGTGAGATGAAGGCAATTTTGCCGGGCAGCGCCATGCGGCTGGCGAAGCTGGCGTTCAGCCCTTCCGATGGGGTGATGATGCCGAGGCAATTGGGGCCGATGATGCGGGTGCCATATTTCCGGGCGGTTTTGGCGATGTCGTTGTACATGCGCTTGCCCTCTTTGCCAGCTTCCTTAAAACCTGCGGAAATGATGATCACGCCACCGATGCCTTTTTCACCGCACTCTTTCACAATGCCTGGAACGGCCTTCGCCGGGGCAGCGACGACGGCGAGATCTACTGTGCCTGGGATTTTTTTCACCGAAGCAAAACTCTTTATGCCACGGATGGTGCGATGGCCGGGGTTTACGGGGTAGATTTTCCCTTTGAAACCGCCTTTTTGCAGGTTGTCCATGAGGGCAAAGCCGACGGTGCCGGCTTTGTCGGAAGCACCGATGGCGGCGATGGAGGCGGGGCGGAATATTTTGTCGAGTGGGTACATTGGGATCGAAGGAAAAATAATCCCGATTTCACATCGGGATTTTTCTTTAAAAAACCCTTTTCCTACCTGGGTTTCCAAAATCAAAATGGTGAAGTTATTTTTTCATTGTTACTTGGACGGTTGAAGGTTTTGGGGCAAAGGACGGTGGTCGTTAGGTTTTTGGGGATGACAATGATCAGCGGGTTTGTAGATTTATGGTGGGGGGATTTTGATTAGAGGGTCTCTTTTGGCGGGTGTTCGCCTACCATTTTCAACAATATCCGCATGTTGACAACTGCCCTGTGATTTAGGTGCATGGCGGCTACAGTAGCGCGGCCAACCGGCGTCAAACCTTTAACATTTATATCATTCTCCTGCCAGGCAAAATGGTCGGCCCATCTATCTTTCCTCGGATGAAAAAGGGCAACTTCAAGCCCAGTATCGGGATCGGTGGCATGGGTTGAAGTATGCTTGCCACCATTGCAATTTTCACAAGCATAAGCAAGATTGTCCAATTCGGAGCTGCCGCCCAATATTTCTGGTACAATATGATCGATAGTAAAAGGACTGGGGGCATATGCCTTTGGAGCTTTGCAATATTCACAACGGAAGCCGGCACGCACTGCCACCGCTTTTTTGGTGCGATGGGGGAGGCGGGCCTTAGGCATTGAAGGGGTTGATTGCTTTGATGCCGAGTTTATCCATGGTGTCGGAAAGGGCCTCGCCCCTGAGTTGGCAGAGTTCGACGAGCCAGGTCAGGCGTTGCAGGGATTTGTTTTGGGCAACTTCGAGCAGTTGCTGGTATTCTTTTTCCTCTTCGGGCGACAATGTTTTGGCAGCAGATTTTTCAAGCAAAGCCTCGAACTTGCTGCTGGTTTTTTTTGGTAAAAATTCACCTTTGATTTTCGCTGTTAAATATTCTTCCCGCTCCGGGATGGATTTCGCTTTGCGGGAAGAAAGCATCCCGCCTATTTTTCGGTGGAAATTCTCCAGGTCTTTCGTTTTAAGTTTTGAAACGCCATCCAGTATTTCATCCAAATCCACCTTTACTTCCGGTTTTATTTCGACTGCTATCATGTTTTTTTTTTTTGTAAACAAACTTAAACCATTTTAAGATGCCATGCACAGGTAGATATGCTGGTGCATCTCACGAGAACTTCCACCAACTGCGCAAATTTCCCATTACTGAATTCACCCGCAGTTCATACTCTTCCCAAACGGCCCGGAAGGAGGTCGTTTCATTTTCATTATAGGGCATTTCCTTGCCATTGATACCCGCCAGGAAGTTGTGGACGCACTTGGGCAGCACCTCCACATTGTAACCACCTTCCAGGGTGGCGAAGATGTTTGGGGAACGCTCCCTGAGCAAGTTGCCAATTTTATAAAAACTGCCCTCCGTCACCCGCAACTGCAGCAGCAGGTCGTGGAGGTGCGCATCGAACCCGGCGGAAACGGCCACCACATCGGGCTGGTATTGTTCCAGCACTTGCAGGCAGGTCTGCACGGCATCCATGAAAATGTCGTCGCCACTCTCCGGCGGGATGGGGACGTTCATCGTGAAACCTTTGCCCTTGCCCCTGCCGATTTCGTCCACCCAGCCGTGGCCGGGGAAGGCGGGGTATTGGTGGATGGAGCAGTAAAGCACCTGATCCGTGTCCTCAAAAATATGGGAGGTGCCGTCGCCGAGGTGGCCGTCGAAGTCGAAGAGGAAGACCCGTTTGCCTTCATTGACCAGTTTTTGTGCGACGATGGCCACGTTGTTGAACAGGCAAAACCCGCTCGAGCGGTCGGGGTAGGCGTGGTGGCCCGGCGGGCGGACGAGTGCGAAGTCGTCCGTTTCGCTGGCCAGGATCGTGGCCCCGACCGCCCGGACAGCCGCTTCGTAGCTGCCCGGCGAGGCCACCGTGTCGGGGTCGAGGTGGCGGTGGGCGGCGCAGGCGGCTTTCACGTTTTCGATGTGTTTTTCGGTGTGGACGAGGCCCAACCAGGGCGTGCCGTCGGGCACTTCCGTGGGGGGCAGGCCTTCAAAGGCTTCCAGCCGTTTGGGGTTTTCGGGGTGCATCCCGGTGTCGTGCGCCAGGAAGACGGGGTGGTAAATCAGTTTCATGCTTGAGTTTTTTGCAAGGATAAGGAAGTGGCGGCAGGAGTGCAGCATGTGACACAAGGAATTTTCTCTATGCCCTTTCGGGCACTGTTCAACAGGTATGGTATTTGCCACCCGAATGCCAGCCTCTCTGTTTTCATTCCCTCTGATTACTTTAGGCGTCGTTTAAAAAAGGGTCCAAGCCATCACCCTGCTGTCGACCATTTCTTCTTCCCCCCTCCGGTTTCTGGAAAAATGCTCCTCCCCCCAAAAGCCTTGAGATATGCCCGGCGTTGGCGGATATGGGCAGTTTGCCAAAAGCCCATCCAAAGAAAACGGCATCCCTATGCTGCCCCCTCAAAATTTAAAGTCAAATTTCAAACATACCATACCATGAAAATCAAAGCCTTACTCAGCCTTTTGTTCTCCTCGTCTCTTATGGTGGCCCACCTGTGCGCCAACTGCCCAATAGCCAGTCCTCCTGGGGTGCGCATGCACATCAAAGCCCTTTTGCAGGGGGCTCTGGTGAAAATGGCCAGCAACGAAAGCCTGATGCGCGACGACCTTCGGGCCAAGGGCTACCTGCCCACAACGGAGCCGTATTCCAACACCCCGAAATTCATCCATGTGGGAAACGATGGCGGAGGTGAAACAGTCACCAATACGGATGTCTTCAATACCGTCGGCGATAATGCCATCGTGGATTGGGTATTCATTGAACTGCGGTCGCCGGCCGATCCGTCGGTGGTGGTAGCTACCCGCGCTGCGCTGGTGCAGCGCGACGGCGACGTGGTGGACGTGGACGGCGTGTCGCCGGTCTATTTTCCTTCCGTCTTCAAGGGCAGCTACCATGTGGCCGTGAAACACCGGAACCACCTGGGGGTCATGTCGGCCCAGGCACTTGCGTTGGACTATGCGCCGGCCACGGTGGATTTCACCGATCCTGATTTCAGTGTGTATGGCGACCACGCCACGGTGGAAATAGACGGCCGGATGGCACTCATCGGGGGCGATGCGAACCACGATGACAAGGTCATTTTTCAAGGGCCGGCAAACGACATCTTCTCAATTTTCTCTCAGGCCTTGTCAGATCCGGGGAACACCTCCTTTATCGTCAACTATGTCGTATCGGGATATCTGGACACAGATGTCAACCTGGATGGCTGGGTCAGTATAGCGGGCGTTGAAAACGACAAGTCCCTCCTTTTTAAAATGATGTACCAGGTTTTTCGCAGCATGGACGCCCCGGGGGTTGTATATGCGCCCAATTTTATCGCTAAGGAGCAACTGCCTTGAGCGCCGTGCAAGCTATACTGCACGCCCGTAGTTTATGGGCAACTGCCAGGCAGGGTTGATATTTGTTTATGGGGTTGATTTGCACGGCTTGTACCGAAATTCGGGAAAACCTCTGGCCGTGGGGCAGACGTTCCTTTTCGCTTACTTGGATGAAAGAATCAGATTTTTGATGCCCAGCTTCTGGATTTTTCCAATTTTTGCCTTACGACCGCAAAGTCACTACGGTAGGACTGAATCATGGTGATTTTCAAAACCACCATGATTTGGCTTGCAAACCCCTGCACCGTATCATTCACCCTCAGCAGCCCATGGCCGATCCCGATCTGATAAATACCTGGCAAAGGAAAAAAGAACAGGCAGCCGCCGAAAGCAAAACCATCGCCAAGCGGTTGCAGCGCAAAAAAGGCAAACGCCTTGACGAACTCGCCGACGAGGTGCACCAGGAGGTTTTTTCCCGGATCAACTGCCTGGACTGTGCGGGCTGCTGCTCCGGCATCCCGCCCATCGTGACGAAAGGCGACGTGACGCGCATCGCCAAGACCTTTGGCATGAAACCCGCCGATTTTGAAAAACAGTACCTGACAGAAGACGAGGACGGCGACACTGTGATGAACACCACGCCCTGCCCTTTTCTTCTAGCGGATCGCAAGTGCATGATCTACGATATCCGGCCCCGGGCCTGCCGGCAATTCCCGCATACGGACGGTCTGGATTTTTCAAAAAACATGAAGCTGCACGCACTCAATGCGACGATCTGCCCGGGGGTGTACCATATTTTGCAGCGGCTGGAAGCTCTTGTTTGAAGGGAAAAACGATGAGAGGGAGGACGCACAACATTGAACAGCTTCAATTCGGCTTTTTTTTATTTAGTAACGATGAAAAAATAACTTCACCATTTTGATTTTGAAAACCCCAGCAACGTTGGGGATTTTTTTTCCTTCAATCCTTATTTCCATTCCTTCGTTTTGTTTTTGCTTATCGCCAGACAGAATAACCCCCGCATTTTTGCAAACTTGCGCCTCTTTTTTCCTACTCTGCGTTTCAAAACTTTACCACAACATCATGAAAAAATTTGTTCTCCTTTTCACCCTTGCCCAATTTGCCGCTACCCTTGTCCCTGGTCAAACCCAGGCTACCCTCCTCGGAGGCTGGCACGACGACAACCTCGTGCCGACAATCTTCTACGACAACCGCTACAACGAAGTATGGGGCACCGCCATCAATGGCCGTGAATACGGCATCATCGGCTCCACGGCGGCCATCCACATTGTTGACGTGACGGATCCGGCCATGCCCGAAGAGCTGTTCAGGATGCCCGGTGCTGCTGCCGGCGACCAATTGATACACCGGGATTTTAAAACCTACAAAGGCTACCTCTATTGCGTGTCGGACGAATACAACAGCAGTGCCCTGCAAATCATCGACCTGAACGGCCTGCCCAACAGCGCCACGGAAGTTTACAACTCGAACGAATTCGTCGTGCGGGCCCACAACCTGTACATCGATACTTCCCAGGCACGGCTCTACCTGCTGGGCGCCGGCCAAAGCACTATCCTGCTGGACATTTCCACACCGGACGATCCGCAGTTTTTGGCGTCCTACAATTCCAATTCCAGCTTTTACATGCCCTATGTCCACGATGCTTTTATCAAGGACAACATCGGTTTTTTTAATTGCGGTACCAACGGCGGCCTGCGCGTAGTGGATTTCACCAACCCCACCAGCCCCGTGCTGCTGGGTACTTTGACCAGCTACCCTGAGTCGGGCTACAACCACTCCGGCTGGCTCTCCGACGACGGGCAGTACTATTTCCTGTGCGACGAAACGCACGGCACCGGTGTGAAAGTGGTGGACGTGAGCGACTTCAGTGACATGCAGGTGGTGGCCATCATGCAGCCCGACACTTGGACGGGCGAAATTCCGCACAACTGCATTTACCGGGACGGCCTGCTCTATTTGTCCTATTATTACGACGGCCTGCAGGTCTTCGACGTGTCGGACCCGATGAGCCCCACCCGGGTGGCCTTTTACGATACCTGCCCGCTGCCCAATATCCAAAGTTATGCGGGGGCATGGGGTGTATTCCCCCTGCTGCCGTCCGGCAACATCCTGATTTCCGATATGCAGGAAGGTTTGTTTGTGTTCGAGGCGTTAGGGGAACTGTTGGATTTGTCGCTGCACCTCAACCAAAGCCAATTTGAAACCTGTGCTGGTGAGGAGGTGGAATTCACCCTGACGGTCGGGGAAGACTTCGATGCTGGCGGCGTCGCCCTGGAAGCCCTGGCCAACCTGCCGGGCACCTCGGTCACCTTTAACCCGAACCCGGCCCTGCCGGGCGAAACGGTTATTGTTACCATTACAGGGCTTTCCGCTACGCAGGGAAGCGCCGCTCAGATCATTCTCAAAGCTTCTGATGGCACGAACACCAATTCGACCAATATTTTTGTGACAGTGGATGATCTGCCCAATGCCCCAGCGCTCGACAGTCCGTTCCCCAATGCACCCAATGTGGCGCTCACGCCGCTGTTCGATTGGGATCCGGCACCCAATGCTGACAGCTACCTGCTCGAAGTAGCCAGCGATGCAGTTGATTTTGAAGGCAGTATCGTTTTGTCCAATACCACCTCCACCACCCAACTTGTACCGGTCGGCGAATTGAATCCGGGGACGCTGTATTACTGGCGGGTCACCGCCCAAAATATTTGCGGCGGTACGGTCTCCGATGTGCAATCCTTTACGACTGAGGGTGGGACGGGAGTTCATGTACTCACAGGAAATAACCTGACTGTTTATCCCAATCCCGTCAAGGATATATTTTTGATTTCTTTTGAAAATCCCGTGGAAGAAACTATGCTGGCCGAGTTGTCCAGCCTGACCGGCCAAAGGGTTGTACAAATAGAAATCCCTGCCGGGCAAAACGGGTGGCAATTTGATACGGCCCAATTGCCAACTGGGATCTACCTTTTTAAAATAACCAACGGACGGGAGTCGCTCGTGCGCAGGATTGCCGTCCAGCATTGATTTTTTTTGGTAAAAAAGAAAAGGCCAGGATCAGCGAAGACCCTGGCCTTTTCTTTTTGATAAAACGCCTGGGCGAACCTCCCACTCCAAGCGCTTTCTGTAACTTTGCAGGGTGCCCTTAAATGAGCCACAAACCATAAACGTCAAACCAAAACCCTTCCAATGCTCGACTACAAGAACCCGAACCTCATCATCGAAACTGCCGAAGTAGAACCTGGCAGCATTGCCTGGCGCAGTCCTTCCAACCTGGCCATCATCAAATACTGGGGCAAGTACGGTAGCCAATTGCCGAAAAACCCATCGCTTAGCCTTACCCTGAGCAGTTCTTTTACGGAAACCCTGCTCGAATACAGCCCCAAGCAAAGCGGCGACCGCAACATCTCGCTGGAGTTCTCCTTCCACCAGGAGCCTAATGAGCCTTTCCGGGAAAAAGTGCTGAAATTCCTGGAAAGCATCACGGACATTTTCCCCTTTCTGCGGCAGCTCGACCTGAAAATCAGTACCGGCAACTCCTTCCCCCACTCGGCGGGCATTGCCTCTTCCGCCTCGGCCATGAGCGCCCTGGCACTCTGCCTTTGCTCGTTGGAAGAAGAGCTGTTCAACACGCTGGAAGACGACGAGGCGTTTGACCAAAAATCTTCTTTTGTGGCAAGGCTTGGCTCCGGAAGCGCCTGCCGTTCCATTTTTCCCACGGCGGCGCTTTGGGGGCAGACGGGCGAGGTGGAAGGATCGTCCGACCTCTACGCCATTTCAATGGCCGACGAGGTGCACGATATTTTCAAAGATTTCCACGACGACATCCTTATCGCCAGCACCGCCGCCAAGCGGGTGAGCAGCCGTGCCGGGCATGGCTTGATGGATAACCACCCCTTCGCCGAGGCCCGCTATACCGATGCAAAACGAAAAATGCACTTCCTGCTGGAAGCCATGAAAAAAGGCGACCTGGAAGCCTTCGGCAAAATGGCCGAAAACGAGGCCCTCACCCTGCACAGCTTGATGATGAGCAGCAACCCATCCTATATTTTATTGAAACCCAACACCTTGGAAATGATAGAGCGGGTGCGCCGCTACCGGGAGGAGTCGAAGCATCCCGTGTACTTCAGCCTGGATGCCGGGCCAAATTTGCACGTGCTGTATCCAGGTGAGATTATACACGAGGTTCGCTTGTTCGTGGAGGAGGAATTGATGCCGCTGTGCGAGGAGGAAAAGTATTTGCAGGATTGGGTAGGGGATGGGCCGGTGCAGGTGTGATGCGGCAATCCGTTGTTAGGTGCAACAAAATGAAAAATGAAAATTGAGAAGCTAAATTTTAGTTTAGTTCGAATGGGAGTCGTATTCTATGGCGATTACTGTGCCCTAAAGGTCGGAACAACATATAATCAATTAGACTTAACCATCGAAGGATTTATGCCCATGCTTGATAAAATAGAAAAAATCAACAGCATGATTGACAAATCAGAAAAGCTGATTAAAGGAGAATTAAAATATAATTGTATTGGGGAGAATGAAACCCTAATCACTTTCGAGAATGGCTTTTTCCGACTTTATGCAATTACTGCAAGCGTTGATAGTAATGTAGAAATAGAGAGTTCGGATTGGATTTGTTTATTAGAAAAAATTAAAGAATTCATGCTGTCGGAGAACCAGACGAACAGGATAGTTTCTTTTTAAGCCATTGAAATCGTGAACAAATGTAAAAAGAAGAAAACTGAATGAAAAACGAGTGTAACACCTAACATTGCGTCAGCGTCCATGCCCAGCAAAAGCTGGGCACCTTGCTGGTGCCAATTGTTGATGAAACCATCACAATAAAAATTCCTGATTGTAACAAATTGTAGTGATGGTAGCCCCAGCGGGGCGAAATGTTTATAGAAAAGGCTTTTCTCCTTTTTTAAGCCCCTTTAGGGGCGAAATGTATCCGATATTCCGCCCCTAAAGGGGCTTGATGGGTGGGTTATTGCCAATTTCTACAAATAATGTGTGGCTGACGAAGGTGGTGTGGGCGGTGGAGTTGGGAGGGCGATTCTCCCCAAATCAATCCTTACCTTTGCGCTCCTTTGCGCACCTTTGCGCATGAACCAAAACGAATATCCATGCTCAAAATCGACATGCACACCCACATCATGCCTGCCATGCTGCCCCGCTGGGCGGACAAGTTCGGCTACGAGGGCTTCATCCACCTGGAGCACAACGAGCCGGGCTTTGCGGACATGATGAAGGGCACAAAATTCTTCCGGCGGGTGGAGCAGAACTGCTGGGACGCCGAAGCCCGCATCCCCGAATACGCCACGCACGGTACGCAGGTGCAGGTCATCTGTACAATCCCGGTGCTGTTCAGTTACTGGGCGAAGCCGGCCCATACGCTTGAAATTTCAGCATACCTCAACGATGGCGTGGCGCAGATTGTACACGATTTTCCCAAGCATTATATTGGCCTCGGCACGGTGCCCATGCAGGATACCAACTTGGCTATCAAGGAATTACAGCGCTGTAAGGAGATTGGCCTCGTCGGCATCCAGATCGGCTCCAACATCAACGACCTGAATTTGAGCGAGCCACAGTTTTTCCCCATTTTTGAAGCCTGCCAGGAATTGGGCATGGCGCTCTTCGTTCACCCCTGGAACATGATGGGTTTTTCGAGCATGGAAAAATACTGGCTGCCCTGGCTGGTCGGTATGCCCGCTGAGACGAGCCGGGCGATTTGCTCGATGGTGTTCAGCGGCGTTTTTGAAAAACTGCCGGGATTGCGCTGCTGCTTCGCCCATGCGGGCGGCTCCTTCCTCCCAACCATTGGCCGCATAGAACATGGCTTCAACTGCCGCCCCGACCTTGTGGCCATTGACAACCCTGTGAACCCCCGCAACTACCTCGGCAAATTCTGGGTGGACTGCATCACGCACGACATCACCATGCTGAAATACGTGCTCGACACCGTAGGAACGGACAAGGTGACGCTCGGCTCAGACTATCCTTTCCCGCTGGGCGACCTGACGATCGGGGAGTTTATCGAGCAGTCGGACTTGAACCGGGAGGTGGTGGGGAAAATTTTTTGTGGGAATACGCTGGATTGGCTGGCCCTGGAGGAAGGGCTGTTTACCTGAAAAAGGCCATTGCAACCTAAGCGCCAGGCTTGCTGTTCCTTTCCCGAAGCCCGGAAAAGACCTCGCACAGGCAGGCACAACTGGTTAAAAATTTGATAAAACTATTGTTGCTATGCCTAATACTGCCCATTTTGTCATCGTTTTTATAGATCATTTGTTCCGGTACCCAACAGCATCCAAATTTTAAATCGCATGAAACAAGCCATACTTTTCGCTTTCCTTTTCCTGCTTACCCTGTGTGTTAGCGCACAATCGGCGCTGGATGTTTCACCCAACCCCTACGAAGAAATTATTTCGTTTGACCTGAGCGACCTGACCGATTTCAAACGCTGCCATACCACCCTTAAAAACAACAGTAACAAGACCGTGAGCCTCCGCTGGGTCGTAGAAGTAGTAGAGGCCCCGGAAGAATGGAAATTTTCTGTCTGCGATCAAAATACCTGCTATTACACTTCCAATACCACCAATGTTGACCTCACCGACCGGTACCCCAACCTTCCCGTCGTACTTTTACCCGGCGATACGGCCCGGCTCGATTTAAACATTTTTCCCTTCGGCGCGGCGGGCCATGCCGATGTCAAGCTGCATGTGTTCGACGTGAACAATCCTTCGGCGCTGCTAAACTCCGCCTGTTTCAACACCACGATTGACGGCTTGTCGCCCTTGACGGAGCAGGAAAAAAGCCGGCTCCGTATTTATCCCAACCCGGTGACCGACTATATGACCGTGACGAGGAACACTTTCATCCGCCAGCTTTGGGTGTCGAATATTCTCGGCAAGCGGGTCAAGACCTTCAACACCAACTACAACGGCAAGTACGATGTGTCCGACCTGCCCGACGGCATCTACCTCGTCAGCATGGTGGACGCAGCCAGAAAGGTGGTGAAAACCGTGCGTATGAGCAAGCGTAGCGTCCGGCCTTGATAATAGTTGCCCTGTCGCCGCCTTTTGGGCCTTATCCTTCAACGTGTTTTTATGCAAAACCTACCCAGCAGCCAGCCCTACCATGCAGCGTTAACCGGCCTCACAGCAAGAGAAGTGCAGGCTGCCCGTAAAAAATACGGCCTGAATTCCATTCAAAAAAATGAGCAAAACCGATGGGTAGAGGTACTTAAAAACATAGTGCTTGAGCCTATGTTCCTGCTCCTGCTGGCAGCCGCCGGCATTTATTTTTTATTGGGGGAATATGCCGACGGGCTGGTCATGATCATCGCCATCCTCTTCGTGTCGGCCATTTCCCTGTACCAGGAAGCCCGCAGCCGCAATGCCCTGCAGGCCCTGAAAAAACTCACCCAGCCTAACTCAAAAGTCATCCGGGAAGGCGCCACAGTTGAAATCCCCACGCAGGAAATTGTCCTGGGCGATTTGATAGTGGTGGAAGAAGGCAACCTCGTGCCCGCCGATGCGCAGATAGTGCAATCCAACGACTTTTCTATCAACGAGTCCATCCTTACCGGCGAATCTTTTTCGGTCGAAAAAAATACGGAAGCCGGCAACAACGCCATTTTTTACGGCACCCAGGTCATGTCTGGTTCGGCAGTGGCAGTGGCGACCGCCATAGGCCCACTGACCCAGTTGGGCCGCATTGGCAAGTCGCTCGAAAAGGTGGAAACCTCCAAAACGCCGCTGCAATTGCAGGTGAGCGCTTTTGTCAAAAATATGGCAGGATTTGGGTTCGTTGCTTTCCTCCTTGTTTGGGGCATCAATTTCCTCCAATCCGGCAACGTGCTGGACGGCTTGCTGAACGGCCTCACCCTGGCCATGTCCGTCCTGCCGGAAGAAATTCCCGTCGCTTTTGCCACCTTTATGGCGCTCGGCGCCTGGAAGCTCATTAAAAACGGTGTTTTGGCAAAGGAACCCCAAACCGTGGAGAGCCTTGGCTCGGCAACGGTAATTTGCATCGATAAAACAGGCACCATCACAGAAAACAAGATGAAGTTGGTGGAGATATACAGCTACGAAGAGGATAAACTGCTGCGCTTTGACGGGTGCCATTCCAAGAGCTGCAAAAGAATCGTAGCACATGCGATGTGGGCCAGCGAAATGAACCCTTTTGATCCCATGGAGGTGGCCATCCACGAGGCTTACCAACAATCCACGGAAGCCGACCTGCGCCCGCAGTTCCGCATTTTTCATGAATACCCCCTGAGCGGCACCCCGCCCATGATGACGCACCTGCACCAAAATGAGGGGCAGCAAAGGATTATTGCGGCAAAAGGCGGCTGGGAAACCATCCTTGCACATGCTGAATTAACGGCACCTGACCGGCAGAAAATCAGCCATCGCGCACACGCCCTGGCCAGGCGGGGCTACCGGGTATTGGGCGTGGCCAGCACCGTCTTTCAGGGCAATGATTTCCCGGCAGAGCAAAAGGATTTCAACTGGCACTTCCTGGGCCTGATAGCCCTCGAAGATCCGCCCAAACCCAATATTTCAGCGGTTTTCCAACGGTTTTACCAGGCGGGTATCCAGTTGAAGATCATCACCGGCGACTACCTGGAAACGGCCCTTTCTATTGCCCGCCAGACCGGGTTTTCCGGTACCGAACATCCGCTGACCGGGAAGGACGTCATGGAAATGGGCGAGGCGCAGCTAAAGGTCGCCGTTGAAAAAACCAGCCTGTTTGCCCGCATGTTCCCCGAGGCCAAGCTGCGGGTCGTGGAGGCATTGAAAGCCAATGGGGAGGTCGTCGCCATGACGGGCGACGGCGTGAATGACGCCCCTGCCCTAAAGGCCGCCCATATCGGGGTAGCAATGGGCAAAAGGGGGACAGAGACCGCTAAGCGGGCCGCTTCAATGGTGATCGTTGATGACAACCTGGATAAGATAGCGGAGGCTATATTGCTTGGCAGGCGTATTTATTCCAATTTCAAAAAGGCAGTTCAATATATCATTTCCATTCATATCCCCATTATTTTGACCGTAAGTATCCCACTTATATTGGGCTGGAAATATGCCAATATTTTTTCGCCCATCCATGTCATATTTTTTGAGATTATCATGGGGCCAACCTGTTCCATCATCTTCGAAAACGAACCGATGGAAGATCGGCTCCAACACGAGAAACCCCGCAAGCTGACGACCCGTTTTTTTTCTTTCAACGAACTGGTCGTCAGTATTTTGCAAGGGCTGGTCATTACTGCCGGGGTGCTTTTTTTATATAAAACGGCCATGGATGCAGGCTACGAAAAACCACTGGTTCGGAATATCGTATTTACCACCATTATATGGAGCAATATATTCCTGACACTGGTCAACCGCTCTTTCTATTATTCCATTTTTAAAACACTTGCTTATCCCAATAAATTAGTGCCATTAATTATTGCCATCAGTTTGGGCATATTGGCTTCCACTATGTTTGTTCCTGCCGTACAGGCATTTTTTGAGCTGCAAAAAATGGAAGGTCATTTGTTTATCCAAAGCTTTTTGGTTGCTTTTGTCTGCGTGGTTTGGATAGAGGGGTTCAAATGGTACCGGCGGAGCCAGCAGCCAGCAGCATTTTCAGAAATGGGATAGCCAAAAGCGTTTATCCTGAAATGGGAAATTGAGAAATTAGAAATTATTTATGGATCGAAGGAAAAATAATCCCGATGTGAAATCGCATAGGCGTCAACTTAAAAAAACCGAATATGATTAGATAAAATAAAAATGCTGCTTAGGTTTGTTCAAATCAACATTCAGAACACCTAAACAGCATATGAAAATTAAGTTGGAACAAATTAAGCGAAAAATTGGCGAACAACAAATAAACGCCATCGCAAAAAGTAGCGGTTTCCAAAAGCGGGAGCCGAGGAAAGTCACCGGATATAGTTTTTTTCTTGGTTTTTGCATGATGGTACAGCTTGGGCAGACGGGGCTGAGGGACTGGGCAAAAAGCATAGGGCGGCTGACCCAAAAGCTGGTCTCCAAACAAGGCCTCCAAAAAAAACTCCAGTTCAGGCACGAAGCTTTTGCCCGCCAACTTTTGGGGTTTGTACTCAAACAGTGCACGGCCTCAAACGGCCACCAGGGGGTTGCCCTCTTCGCACCGTTCAAGGAGGTCTATGTTGAGGACAGCACCTGTGTGGGGCTGCCCCGCAACCTGTCATCTTTCTACCCCGGCCCCCACAGCAAAACCCACGGGGAATGTGCCACTGCCCGCATACAGTTGCGCATGGAATTGGTGAGTGAATCCTACGAAGGGGTTTTTGTGGGGAGTTACCGTGAAAATGACCAGGGTTTTGCGCACCGTATCGTTGAAATACTCACGGCAGGCTGCCTTGTGATCCGGGACAAAGGGTATTTTGTGCTGGCCGCCTTCCGGGCGATCATGGAGAAAAAGGCGTTTTTCCTGTCCCGCCTCCGCTTTGGGACAACCGTTTTTGATGCGCAGACCGGGGAAAAAATGGATTTGCTGAAAGAGCTCAAGGCTTTGAAAAAAGCAGGCCGCCAAGTCCTTGACAAGGAAATATTGCTGGGGGGCAAGGAGAAACTGCCAGTCCGCCTGGTGGCCATCGAAGCCCCTGAAGAGGCCAAACGGATGAGGCAGCACAAGGCCCGTACTGACCGCAGTGCAAAGGCCGCCCATTCCAGAGAGTACATCCAACTGCTGGGCTGGACCATTTTCATAACAAATGTCAACAAGGAAACCTGGGGGGGCCGGGACATCATCAGGGCCTACCGGTACCGTTGGCGCATTGAAATAGTGTTCAAGTGTTGGAAAAGCAAGTTCAACCTGGACAAGTTCTTCGAAGGCAGGGAAACAATATCGCCACCGAGGGCAGCCATGACCATCTACCTGATGCTTGCTTGGTTGACCTTGACAATGGGGGCTTGGTATGGGTATTTTGTGCACCGGGTTTACGAAGAAAAGAAGAAATTCATCAGCATGCTGCTGTTCGCCGATTTTGTCAAAGAACGGTTTTGGGAAATACTTTTGACAAGCGACCTCGATGTTTTCATCGGTGAGCTTGCCAGATATTATTCCCATGACAAACGAAAATCCCGAAAATGCTATCTCGAATTTTTGTATGAAATAAATTTAAGTTGACGCCTATGCGATGTGAAATCGGGATTATTTTTAAAAAAACCTCTCCAATGCTGGGGTTTCCAAAATCAAAATGGTGAAGTTATTTTTTCATCGTTACTATAGCCGGTTATCCATGAGTTGGCCGACTTAAATTTGCTAATCCTTTCCTTAGAATAAAGTCTAATTATACGTCCCGTTCCAAACCTTCCGCCCGGTCATCCAGCGCACGAGGTACATCAGTCCGACGAAAATGAAAAATAATGGCCCCAGGAAACCCAGCAGGGCTATGAACCTGGTACCATAAAATTTTTCCATTGGGCGTCGGAGCCGCTCCGAAATGATGTACATACTCGGGATCATCAGCAGTGTCAGGAAGAAGGAAAACACCAGGCCGAAGATGATGGTCCAGGCCAGTGGCCCCCAGAACACCACGCTGTCGCCGCCTATCCAGATGTTCGGGGAAAAATCGGACAGCATCGTCTCAAAGTTGATATTGAAACCAATGGCCAGCGGTATCAAGCCCAGCACGGTGGACACCGCCGTGAGCAGCACGGGGATGATACGAACCTTGCCTGCCTCGATGGCAGCCTCCCTGGTTTTATACCCTCTTTTTCTCAATTCATCGGTAAATTCAATCAACAGGATGCCGTTTTTGATGACAATGCCTGCCAGGCCAATAACGCCTACCAACACCATGATCGTCGGCATCGTCATGCCCGTAATGGCAAAACCCAGCAGGACACCAATCACGGAAAAGAATATCTCGGTCAGGATGATGAACGGCTTGCTCAGGGAATTGAACTGCAGCACCAAAATCAGGAAAATCAGCCCCATCGCTATCAGCAGGGCCTTGCCAAGGAAGGCATTGGTCTCCTGCTGCTGCTCGCTCTCGCCCGTCTGAACGATGCTGACGCCTTCGGGCAATGGGTATTTGGATTTGAAACTTTCTATTTTCCGGGCAAGCTCCTGGTTGATTTTCGGCACAGCAGCCAGGTCGGTGACGTTGGACTGCAACTGGATGGTCCTCGTCATGTTCTTTCTTTTAACCATGCCCGGCGTACTGGTGAAGTCGAACCTGGCGACCGAACTGATGGGCACCTGCTTTATCTTGCCCGTGTTGAAATCCCGGAAGGTGATGCGCATGTTCAGCAGGCTTTGCAGGTCGTACCGATGCGCCGCTTTATAGCGCACCATGATGTCGTACTCGTCTTCTCCGTCCTTCAGTTTGCTGGCTTCATAACCAAACAAGGCCGTGCGGATAGCGCTGCCGACCTGTGCCGTGCTGATGCCTTCGATGGCTGCCCGCTCTTTGTCCACGGTGAAGGCCACTTCCGGGTTGTTCAGGTCAACATCCATGGCGAGGTTTTCAATGCCTTCTACCTTGCTGGTATCCAGGTAGTTGTACAAATCCTTGCTCACTTTGGAAATGGCATCGAAGTCGTCGCCGGCTACTTCGATATTGACGGGCGGCTCGGTCGGCGGGCCGGCGGCTTCCTGCTCTACGGTGACCTGCGTGCCTGGAATGCCCTTCACCACGGCCCGCATACTATCGAGGTAGGGCAGGGTAGGCTGGTAGGGCCGCTTCGCAAATTCCACAAAAGAAACCTGGATGCGCCCCAGGTTCGACTGTACGCTGCGGTTGTTGTCCATCGGGTTGTTGGCGTTTACGGCCACGTTGGAGATGATGCTCTCGACGATGGAGCCAGGCTCGCCGGGCTTCAGGCTGGCCAGTGCCTGGTAGGTCCTGGTTTCCAGTTGCCTCAAAACCCGGTCGGTCTCTTCGGCCTTCGTGCCGATGGGCATTTTTAAATAAACATAAATGAAATTGGGCTGACCGCTGGGGAAAAACGGGAAATCAGGGTTCCTTACAACCAATGCCGCCAGTGAAATGAAGAAAAGAATGAACACGGAAAAGAAAGCCCAGGCAGGCCGCCCCCCTTTCAGCAGCCAGTGCAACAGCCTTTCATAACCGTTCATCAATTTGGGCAATACCGAACTTTGAAAAAAGTAAATGATGTCCTTGATCACCAGCCGGTTGATGACGAAGAGGATGGCCATGATGATTAGAAAGCTGCCAAATGCTTTCAGCCCGGCAATCCTGGCCAGCACCCCGACCAGTATCAGTGCGTAGAGCCACCATTTTTTAAAAATACTCAACCTGCCCTTCGGCGCTTTTTCGTCTGGCCGCATGAAGCTCGCTGCAAAAACGGGGTTGATGATAAAAGCCACGATGAGCGAGGCCAGCAGGGTAAATATCAGGATGGTCGGCAGGTAGATCATAAACTTGCCGATGATGCCCTTCCAGAACAGTAAGGGGAAGAAGGGCGCAACGACCGTTGCCGTGCCCGCCAGCACCGGCAGGAAAACTTCCCCGGCGGCCATCTTGGCGGCTTTTACAATCGGTACCTTGCCATTGTTGAAAATGCGGTGGGTGTTTTCGATGACCACGATGGCATCGTCCACGATGATGCCAAGGCCAAAGAGCAGGGCAAAGAGCACAATGAAGTTCAGGGTGACGTTGCTGCCCACGATGAGGTCCGCCAAAGGCAAAAATACAAAGGCCACGAACACGCTCAGGGGCACGCTCAGCGCCACGAAAAAGGCATTGGTGACCCCCATGAAAAACATGAGCACCAGCAGCACCAGCAGAAAGCCGATGATGATGGTATTTACCAGTTCTTCGAAGGAGGTGGCGGCCTGCTTGCTCTGGTCGCCGGTGACGACCACGTTGAGGTCTTTGGGCAGTTCCGACCCTTGCATATCCTCGACGATGGCCTTCACCTGGTCGGCGCATTCAATGAGGTTTTCGCCCGGCCTTTTCACGATGTTGAGGGTGATGACGTTTTGGCCGTTGAGGCGGGCAAAGCTTTCCCGCTGCTTGAGCGTGTCTTTTATTTCCGCAATGTCCTGCAGGCGGATGCTGCCGCCGGTCGGCGTTTTCACGATGAGGCTGTTGAGTTGGAGGCTGCTGGCCAGTTGGCCCTTGATGCGCAGCGCCCTGTTCATGTCGCCCACTTCCAGTTGGCCGCCGCTGATGTCCATATTTTCATTGGCGATGGCATTGGAAATATCCGTGAAGCTCAGCATGGCCTTTTCCATGGCAAGCGGGTCCACGTTGATTTGTATCTCCCGCTCAGGTGCTCCGACGATTTCGGCTTTGTTGACCTGCGGCAATGTTTCGAACCGGTCCTTCAGTTTGTCCGCAAAACGTTTGAGTTTCAACCCGTCGTAATCGCCGCTGATATTGACGAACATGATGGGCATATCGCTGAACGAAAATTCTACCACATCGGGTTGGCTGGTGAGGTTGGTGGGCAGGTCGGGCTTGGCTTTGTCCACCGCATCTTTTACTTTCTGCTTTGCAATTTCGGGGGTAATATCCGTGTCGAATTCAACGATGATGCTGCTGTAATCCGTCATGGATATGGAATTCACCTTGTTGATTTTCACGCCCGAGATGCCTTTTATCTGCTTCTCGATGGGCCGGGTCACCAGGTTTTCAATGTCTTTAGGGGAATTGCCCACATATATCGTGGTAACGGAAATCGTGGGCACGACGATGTCCGGGAACTGTTCTTTGGGCAAGCTGGTAAAAGTATAGAACCCAAACAGGGTGATAATAATGGTGATGATATACATCGCCGTCTTATTATCCACCGCCCAACTGGTCGGTTTGAACTCTTTAAATACTGC
This sequence comes from Lewinellaceae bacterium, assembly GCA_020636005.1. Classification (GTDB taxonomy): domain Bacteria; phylum Bacteroidota; class Bacteroidia; order Chitinophagales; family Saprospiraceae; genus UBA6168. Next base: position 860,925 of record JACJYR010000001.1, on the reverse strand, counting down.
TGGAATTTTCATTTTCTGTTGCGTTGTTTTGGCTGAATGGTCACCCCGGAATTTACCTGTAAACTTCTTGCCGTTAGTTTTAGGTGAGCCTCAATAGCTTTTGCACTACTCGTCCCGATTTTTCGGGAAAACATAGCGGCGTGAGCTATATATTGTTCAATACCTGCCCATCATATAAATCCTGGTAGCCCTTGGTCACTAGTTTGTCGCCCGGCCGAAGCCCGCTGAGAATCTCTATCTGGTCGCCATATAGCTGTCCCAAGGCAACGTTCACCTTTTTGGCTGTTTTCTTGCCCCCGGATTCGTCCATCAGATAGACATATTTGCCCTTTTCGTCGGACTGTACGATGTTCACCGGGATCACAATCGCCTTTGCATTGGAATGGCTCAATATCTTGACCGAGGCCGACATATTGGGCTTGAGGCCAGCAGCGGAGGGGATTTTGCACTCCGCCGTGAAGCCAACGGAAGCAGCATTGACGGACTGGCTGATCCGGTCGATGGAAGTTTTGAACGTTTTATTGATGGCGGGGATTTCCACCAGCACTTCGGTGCCGGCCCTTACATCGGTCGCATAATTTTCGGGAATATCCACCTTGACGGAAAGGTCGTTGTTGTTGACGATTTGTATTTGCGGGCCGGCTGCGCCGACGCCCGTGAACAGTTCGCCGGGTTTGATATTGACGATTTCGGCGATGCCGCTTTGGTCGGCATAGACGAGGTAGGTTTTCAACTGCTCTTCCTGCACGGCTATCTGGTTTTTAAGGGCATCCACATTGTTTTTGGCGCTGAGCAACTGCACCTCCGTGCCAATTTTCTGATCCCAGAGCGCTTTGGTCCGGTTGTAGATATCCTGGGCAAATGCGAGCTGTGTTTTGGAGGATTCAATGGATTGCCGCAGCACCTGGTCGTCCAGTTTGAGTATCAGCTGCCCTTTTTTCACGGCCTGCCCTTCTTTGATATACAATTCCTTCACATAACCGCCCATGCCGTTTCTCGGCGCCACATAGGATATGTTTTCGGAACTGACAGTACCCTGCAAATTAATGTAGGCTTCAAAACCCTCCGGCGCAATTTCAGCGACGGACACCAGCTTGGGCTGTATGGCCCTGGAGGGGTCGAGCTTAATCATTTCAGCTTCCAGCGAAGCTATTTTTTTTGCCAGTTCGGCTTGTTGCACTTTCAGTTGGGCCAGTTCGGCGTCTTTGGCGGCCAGGTCATTTCCGGCAGGAGTGCCGGGTTCACGGCTGCCGCATGAACTTAGGATGAAAAGTACAATGGTGGAATATATGAAGGTTCGCATATTGATTAATAGTTGTTTGAAATTGATTGAGTTGGTTGTATTTGTTTGACATCGAAGGTTCATGAAAGTAAATTGATTTAAAAACCTGATTATCAAATGTTGATTTGAAATTTTTAAAAACTGAAAAACCAAAACTGATTTCATTGATATACTTACTTTTTAAAGCAGGTAAATATCATTGGTGTGTGTAAGTAGTTGCCTGAGATGGTCCGACAGCGTTTGAAAATAGTTTGAATTTGCCTGCCACCACCCTAAATGATTGATAGCCAACTATTTTCAAACGATATTCAAATAACTTCAAACCATAAAAAAGTATCGGACAATTATAAGTACCTGCTTATCACGGAGATTTCCCAAAAGAAAAACCATGATTTTCAAGCCGCATCATTTATAATTTGCCCAGTGATTTATTCAACGCAATACGGGCCACATAGCAATCGTACAAAGCCTGGAAGTAAGCCCCCTGCGCCCGCTGCAAATCCGTGTCGGCCTGTATCAGCTCAATACTGGACCCGACGCCGGCTTCGTATTTCTTTTTGGTGGTCTCGAAAACCTCCCTTGCCAGATCTGTATTGGCTTGCTGTACATCGAGGTTCAGCAATGCATTGTTCAGCGAATTTTTGGCAATTTGCTGCTCCATATCTATGGCCCGTTTTAGCTGGTTGAGGCTGTTGTCCACCTTGATGATTTTCAGTTTGGCCTGGCCAATCCTGTTTTTAATCTGAAAGCCATCGAATATCGGCTGGCTCACGGAAAGGCCGACCAGCCCCGTATTGTACCAAAACCAGGGGCTTTCGCCCGGCAGGGTGAAATCGGGGTTGCGCTGGCCTGCCCTCTGAAACTGGTAAAACGCCGACAGGGACGGCAGGTAGGCATATTTTTGCCTTCTGAGGTCAATTTCCTGCAATTGCCGGGCAGTATTCAGCAGGGCGATTTCGCTCCTGTTTTCATAATTGAAATTTTCTGTGTTTTCAAGCAGCAAGGCCTTCAAATCCTGGGGCTCCAGTTTTTCCGTCAGCGCAATATCATCGTTGATGGGAATGCCAATTGTGTTTTTCAGCAGCGACTTGCTGGTGTTGATGGCATTGGCCAGTTGGTTGATGGCGGTGTTGGTGTTGTTGCGGGTGACGGTGAGCTTGTCAATGTCCAGTTTTTCCACAAATCCCTGCTTGTACATCTCGGTCATCTCGGCGCTGAGCAGGTCCAGCCGCTTGGCCGTCTCTTCTGTGATGCGCTTTTGCTCCCCGGCTATGAGCACCGAGTAGTAGGCTTTCTGCACTGCTTCCCGGATGCTGGTCTCTGCTACTTTGAGATTGTCCTGTGCATATTGCAGTACCGTCTCCTTGGCCTGCAGGGCGATGAAAATATCCGGCTGGAAAAGCAGTTGGTTGACCGAAATCCCAAATTGCACATTCAGCGGCGCCACAAAGCTGAGGGCTTGCGAAGTGGTCGTGGCATCGTTGGTCGTGATGGGATTGCCATTTTGATCTTTTACGCCTTCGTCCTGCAACACCTGATATATGGGGAAATTGGAAGAGGGAAACTGCACCTGTGGTAGGTTGGTATAGTAGCTGCCCTGGCCCGAGGCGGAAAGCTGCGGGTACATCGCCCCGGTCACCTCTTTGTTGTTGAGTGCCTGGATTTCAACGTCCAACCGAAGGTTTTTCAAATCTTCGGCATTTTGCAAGGCGAGATTGACAGCTTGTTCCAGGTTGAGCTGATGCACGGTCTGGCCCTTGGCAAGGCCAAAGCTAGTAAGGGCAAGTGTGGCTAAAAGGATTCTGATGGGCATTTATTTTACTTGAAGTTAACATGATTCAAATACGGGCATGGCTCGGTGCTTATAGATAGTCACATTTAAAATTGATTGGGACAAAATCCTAAGTCACTGACTTTCAATAAAATGACTTCAATGACCACTGACTTTTAATGACGATTGTCTATAATATTCGAATTGAACAGCGGGCAAAGGTGATAATTTTAAGGCAAAGGAAAATTAGTGGTACTATATTTTCGGCTTGTTATGGATCGAAGGAAAAATAATTCCGATTTCACATCGGGATTATTTTTAAAAAACCTTCCAGTGCTGGGGTTTCAACATCAAAATAGGGAAGTTATTTTTTCATTGTTACTAAAGGCTGAACCCATCGAACCGGGAGGGCTGCCTGATCGCCAAACGCCTAACCATTACCGCTGCCACCCCCATATTTGGCACCCAGCACAGCCACGCCACGATGCGATAGGCCGGCTCAAACTCACCATGATGGGCCACGATAAGCAAGGGCAGCCAAAGCCGCAAAGTCACTGCCGCAAAACATGCAGCGAAGCTGAAGATCATCATTTTCTGGTGGCTGTTGATATCGCCTTGTCGGATGTCGAGAAATGCTTTGAGGGTAGTGCCGAACCAGACCAGGCCCAGTGCTATAAAGCCCATTTTTGCAACGATGCCCCCCGTGGCGTTAAAGCCGATGTAGATGCCGGCAACACCGCTGAGCAGCGCAGAAGCGACATACACTTTCCCGATTCGTCGGTGCAGCCCGGGCCGGTGCAGCCGCCATTCTTTACTGAACTGCGACCAACCGACTAAGAGGGCTATGCCGCCTATAATGATGTGGGTATAAAAACCGAGGTTCCAAAATACATCGGCCAGCAGGATTTCGGATTTGCTGCTCAACAAGCCAAATTTCCTGTCGATCAGGAAGTAAACGGAAGGGTACAAACCAACAACGGTGCAAAGTCCGGCAAACAGTAGCCAAGGGATTTTCTTCATGATGGCTGCATTTCAAACATTGAGTGCAGCCGTAAAAATCACTTAAAAACTACCCCGGACGCACTGTTTTTGATGGAGCACGCAGAAAATAGGATGAACCTAAAGTTGGCGGGGATGAAAGAGAATAAATACAGGAAGAGCGGAAGGTAAGGATCGAAGGAAAAATAATCCCGATGTGAAATCGGGATTATTTTTAAAAAACCCTTCCAGTACTGGGGTTTCAAAATCAAAATAGCGAAGTTATTTTTTCATCGTTACTAAAAGAAAGTTTCCCTTGTTGCAGGTGTTCGCCAGGTTCAGCGCAGCCGTGCCCGGCTGCCCCGTTGCTGAAATCGAACACCTGCCCCAAGCGCCTTACATTGTGGTGATCACTTTCGTTTCCCCCTTGATGGTTCCACCGGCAGAAATAATTTCACTGCCGAACATCCAGGCCGAACCATCTGAGGGGATTTAAGCAAAAGCTAATTCATTGTTTCATTAATGAACCAGGAGCTTATTCGTCTGTACCGTCCCGTTGTCGAGCTGCATTTTGACAATATAAACCCCACTGTTTTTCAGGTTCTCCAAGTTGATGGCCGATGTGTTTTGTGATGATAAGACCAGTTTTCCTGTGAGATCATAGACTTCCAACTGTGCCGCCGCAGCACTCAACTGAACTTGCCCGCCTGCCTTTACAGGATTGGGGAAGATATTGACCAGGTTCTGATTGCCAACAGCGTCCTGGGTGCTGTTCGGATCGTTGAAGAAATACACATTGTCCACAAAAACCGTATTTGCACCAGTTGGTTGGCCCACCAAAATGTACTGTGCAATGTGGGCCCTTGTCGTCAATCCTGTAAAATCGCTCAAGGGAATATCGAGGCTGACCCATTCCCCCTGGGCAGGCGTGGTGAAGTCAATTTGATGCTCTACGTCATCGCCGCCACCGAAAGCACCGTCAGCGCCGAAGTCCACCAATTTAACGGCAAAAAACGTGAAGTTCGCCGACCATACATCAATATGGAATTGGGTCATATCCGTTGCATCAATCGGGTTGGCTACAGTTTCGATGCCCACGAAATCGAGCAGGGAGTATTTTTTGGTAGGATTGCCCTGAATGTTGACATCTTCCAAAAAAGCTGAGGACCAGTCGGTTTTCCAGGTATCCACAGGCACGTTGGTATAGGCGTCGCTGAAAAGGGAAATTACGTTCGCTGCCGGCCTGGTTGGCGTAGGTGCTGCTACCATAGGTTCGTTTGAACTGCCTCCCCCTGCACCGAATGTTACATTGTCGAAATACACAACGTTGTCCTGGGTTCTGCCTGCCAGATCAAAATCGGGGAAGAAAATGAATTGATCCAATTGCCCTTCCCCAGCCGGAGGATTGATAAAGCTTGAGAAATCGAATGTTATTTCCTCCCATTGGTTGGTCAATGTGTTGGCTTTTTTTAATTCTCCCTGTGACCATCCAGTAGGCGAGGCGAACTTGATGCCCACGTCACTAATGACAGGTTTCCAAACCATGATTTTGACGGTGGAATTCGTGGCATCTAGAACAAACGAGCCAAGGTCGGCACCGTGCATGGTCTCGCACCCTGCATAAGGGTTGCCAGCTTGTAGCGCTGTATATTTGGCAACGGTAGCAGAGGTGTTTATCCCGGTTGGATCCGGGTTGGCGATGATTTCCACGGCAGGGTTGGTGGCGTTTTCAAAGACGGTCCAGGTCCAGTTGGCCCCCTGGCCGCCTGCCTCGAAATCGATAGGCGCATTTTGGGAAAAACCCGCCAATGCGAAAAGCATTAAGAACAGAAAAGTAAAATTTTTCATAAATCAAAAAGGTTTTGGTACAACTATTCAATTTGGAACTTTGAAATATGATTGGGGGTCAAGTTGAAACTTAAGGCCCATTGCTGTTATAGTTTGGTTTTTAAAACCATAGCGCTCACATCCCAAGCCCGAAATTGTATAGTTGCATGATGATGAAATTTGTAAATGTCTTACCGGCGATTATTCAAGATTGGCTCTTCAACGTTTTATGAATCGGCATGCCCGAATTTCAAACCCCCGTTTTTGTCCCAAATCCCCCAATAAGCCCCCACATCGCCCTCAGCACCCACCTTCCAGGACTCGTCGAATGAGGAGAAATAGAACATCTCAACGCCCTCCTCTTTCGACCACAATTGGGCATTGATAAAATACTTCATAAAATTTTCCGCTGACGGGTCGGCGCCATCGAGGCTTCGTCCCTGGCTCGGCCAGCCGGTTTCGGTGATGATTACCTTTTTGCCATTGCCAGCCTGTGCCGCTTGCTGGTACATCTGTTTCATGTACATCAGCGAGTAGTCTATGTGGCAGGATTCCCAGAAGGGGTAGCAGTTCGCAAGAATGACGTCGCAGGCGGCGGTGATGTCCGGGCAGGCAGTGAACTCGTAGTAGGCGTCCACATAGCCGACCGGAACATCCGGGATGGCATTTTTTACCCGGTGGATAAATTCCAGCAGTTGCTCCTCGCTCAGGTCGTTGCGGTACAGCACCTCGTTGCCAACGGCGGCAATGTCCACATGGCCCGCTTTGGCCAGTTTTATCAAGCCGGCTATTTCCTGCTCGTTCAGGTCGGCGTCCTTGCCCAGCCAGGCGCCCACAAGGGTTTTAAGGCCAAACTCACGGGCCACCTGCGGTACCAGTTCGTTGCCTTCGATGCAGGAAAACGACCGCACCCATTTTGTGTAGGGGGCGATAATTTTCATGCGCCGGCGGATTTGTTCAACAGTTAAAACGTCACCTGGTTTTTGGCCTTCCTCATAGGCGCTGTAGCACAGGCCGTGCATGCCGCCTTCCAGCGTTTGCCGGAAAAGGCTTTGTAGCTGTTCTGGCGATTGGTTCGAGAAATCTATCCCCGAAAGCGCCAACTGTTTTCCTGGTCTGAATGACATGGTGTAGTTGTTTGAAAATGTTAGGTGTTGTTTGAAGGTGGTTGGAGAATGGTTTGAAGTTGTTGGAAGGTGGTTGGAAGTTGCTGCCCGTACACTATTTTCAAACAACTTCAAACCACCTTCAAACCATTTTCAAACACCTTCAAACATATTTCTGCTTTTCGTTTTTATCCCACAACCCCCATTGGGTGCCAACCACCCCTTCCTGGTAAATTTTCCAGGATTCGTCAAAGGAGGAGAAATAGAACAGTTCAATATTTTCGCTTTTCGCCCATTGCTGGGCATTGATGAAATATTTCATCGCATTTTCCGCCGAAGGCTGGGCTTCCTGAACAGCCTGGCCTTTGCTCGGCCAACCGGTTTCAGTAATGACTATTTTTTTGCCTTGGGCCACCAGTTTGGTCAAGTCATACATGTGCTGCATGTAGAGCAGGGCGTGGTCGTTGTTGGCCCCTTCCCAGAATGGGTAGCAGTTGATTAAAATTACATCGCAGGCATCCGCCAGGGCAGGTTTTTCGAGGAAATGAAAATAGGCGTCCACATAACCGACAGGAATATGGCTGGGCAGCAGCGCCTTTACCTTTTTAATGTATTGTATCAATTCCTGTTCGGGGAGTTCGTTGCGCAGCAGCACTTCGTTGCCCACTGCGGCGATGTCCACCAGGCCTTCGTTGGCCAGTTTCACCAGTGCTTTTATTTCTCTTTCGTTGCGTTCCCGGTCGTTGCTTATCCAGACGCCCACCAGTGTTTTCAGGCCCTTGTCGTGGGCGATTTTTGGAATCAATTCGTTGCCCTCGGTACAGGAAAAAGAGCGTATCCACCGGGTGTAGGGCATGATGATGTCCATGCGCCGCCGGATTTGGGATTCGGACAAAATATCGCCCGTTTCCTGCCCTTCCACATACGGGCTGAAACACAAACCGTGCAGGCCGTCCTTCAGGGTTTTGGAAAACAGGGCTTTGATGTCCGCTGTTGTTTTACCTTTAAACTCCATCCCATAACTCGCATTCAAATCAAAACCTTTTTCTTTCAGCACCAGCAATTTGCCGGGCATGTAGGCGGACGAGCCTTTTTTGGTTGCTTTCTTCTTTTCAATGGCTGCCCTGATTTCGTGGGCTTTTTCTTCGGTCACGTCATAAGTGCGCATCACCAGCATGGCGATGACCGTCCCGAAGATGGGAACGCCCGAAAAGAACAGCCGCAGCCCTTCCACCGCCCCTTCCGGCTGAACGGCGGCGTTGGGGACGAAGCCGACCAGCGTCATGATGGCGCCGCTCAACAGCCCCGCAATGGCAAAACCGAATTTCACCATCCACCAGTAAATAGCGCCGAAAATACCTTCCCGCCGTTTGCCCGTGTTCAGTTCGTCGAGGTCGCAGACGTCCGCCGTCATGGACATCATCAGGGTGAACAAGCTGCCGATACCGAAGGAAAAGAAAGGAAGTGCAAAAATGAACATGAAAGGCTTGCCCGGCACAAACAGGAACCAAAAGGCCAGATATCCAATGATGGAAATCCCCTGCGAGAGCATGAACGCATTTTTCTTCCCCATTTTTTTGGACATCCACGCCACGGTGGGAATCACCGCAAAAGTGGTCACCAAAGCGCCCAAACTACCGAACAGCGTCGGCCAGATACCGGCAGCGCCGGCATCCCCGTTGAACATGTGATAGACAATGATAAAAAAGGAAAATGCGGCTACCGTGTTGAAGGCGTTGAAAATCAGGAACGTAGCAATGCAGAGCCTGCGGAACGGAACCATCTTGAAAGCCTCCACGAACCCGTTCAATATTTCTTTCAGCCCACCTCCGATATTTTTAATGCTCAACGGAATGAGGCTGTCGTCCTCTTTCGTGGATTTTTGTTTGATAAAAATGGCGGGAATCATCGCCAAAATCATGCACGAAATGCCGACCCAAACGGAGAGGGTCCTGGTGGCCGTATCCGCATTTTCAAACCAGCTTGGGTCGTACATCACCACCCAAAACCAGGGGGCAATCACCCAGGCCCATTGCCCAATCCACTGCGCTACCGCCATGATGTTGGTGCGTTCGTGGAAATCGTCGCTCATCTCGTAGCCCATTGCCACATAAGGCACGCTGAAAATGGTCAGCCCCAAATAGAACATGAACGACCATAGTAAAAAGTAGATAAAGTTATAATTCACGCCATTTTCCCGGTGCAACTGCCACATTATCACAAAGGAAATACCCATGATAATGGCGCCCGAAAAGACGTACTGCCTGCGCCTTCCCCAAACGGAGCGGGTATTGTCTGTGATAAATCCCATGATGGGGTCGGTGATGGAATCAAAAACCCGTGGCAGGAAAAACAGGATGCCCCACATCCAGCCGGGAAAACCCAGGTCTTGAACTAATACGACCATGAATATCCCCAAAGCTGCCGGGAACATCTGGTTGGCAAGCATGCCCAATCCGAAGGCTACTTTTTGCCCAAAAGGGACTTTGTGCGTCGCTGTTGTTGCATTACTCATCGTTGGTGTTTCGTTTATGAATTAAGATGGTTTGTATCGCTTTTGCACTGATTTTCAAGGGCTTGGACTGCTCGCCGAGCGAAAGCGTGAACGGCGTTTCTTTTTCTGTCGGGTTAAACACCACCACCGCTACCGAGCCGTCCGGGTTTTCGGCGGCGGTCACCTGCAGGTCGCTGCCGTTCATTTCCCAGCCAATCCTTGTAGCGCCGGGACGGATGAATTTGCTGAAATGCGAAAGCGTGTAATACAGCGGCGTGAAATAAACCTCGTCCTTCTCCGGGTCCACGATAACGGGTGCGGTGCACCAGTTTTTGAACCAGTTCGGCCCGCCCTGTGTGTCCAGCACCATGTTCCAGTCAATCCAGCCGTCCACCCAGTTGTTCAGGCAGCCGATGATGTCACGGGCGTAGCGATAGACGGGGACGTATTTCGGGTGCAAATGTTTATCCTGCTCCGGCGCCCAGTCCCAGCCCCAATCGGTGCCTTCCTTGCTCCAGTACCAGGCGTCGTCTTGCCAGTGCGGCACCTCGGCATCCACGCAGGCCTCGGACTGGATGAGGTGCTTGCCGGGGGCTTTCTGGTGGGCATATTGCAGTGCATCGGGGAATACTTCGTACGTGCTGGCGTACCAATGGATGGCAGTCCCGGCGTAATATTTTGAGGAGGCTTCGTCTTTGAACATCACGTCCACCCACTCCTTCAAATGCTCCCGGTTTTGGTCGTAGCCGAGGATTTTCACAGCGCCTTTGCCGTCGGCTTCCAGTTTTGGCCCCAGGTGGTTTTGCACAAAAAGGGTCATTTCTTCGGGCGTGAAGTGCATGCTTTCCCAGTTGTTGCCGTTGCCCAGTGGTTCGTTTTCCACCGTGAGGCCCCAGATGTCAATGCCCTCGGCTTTGTAGGCGTCAATGTATTTTGAAAAAAACAAGGCCCAGGTGTCGTAAAATTCGGGGAGCAGCTTGCCGCCGACCCAGTTCTTGTTGTCCTTCATCCACGGCGGCGCTGTCCAGGGGGAGGACACTATTTTAAAACCCTCTTTTGAAATGGCTTGGGCGTCTTTTATCATCGGGATGATGTCGTCCCGGTCGGGTTCGATGGAGAAGTTTTGCAGCGCCGTGTCCCCCTCCACCGGGGCATAGGAATACTGGCCCAGTGAAAAATCGCAGGAGTTGATGTGGGTACGCGTGAGCGAGTAGCGGGCGCCTTTTTCACCAAAATACGCCTCCAGAATCTTCTGGCGGTTGTCCTTGCCCAGCCTGTTCAGCAGCGAGGCCGATGCTTCCGTGAACGAGCCGCCGAAGCCGGTGATGGTCTGGTATTTCTGGTCGGGCAGGAGCTTGACCACCACACTGTCATTGCCCGCAGGGAACTCCGTCACCTGGGTGAGCTTGTTGCCGCTGGCGGAAGTTTCATAGACCTCCACTTCCAGTTTGTTATCCGTTGTGGTACAGGCACTTAGCATGGTACAGAGTGAAATGGCAATGGCGTATGTGGTTTTGTTTTTCATGGTGAAAATTTACTACCGGATGAAAACACGACGATTTTCAAAAATTACTGTGATTTGGCCATACCCCTTTTTGTCATCGCCGATAGGCGACCTGCAACGTCATGAGGGCTGTTTTGACGGCACTTTTGACTTCCCTCATGGCCTTTGCAGGTTCCCTGTCGGGAATGACAACCGGGGGGTGGCGCACAAGCGCTGGTTATTTTGCAAATTTCAATTTGCTTAATGCGCCCCCACCATCTTCCCTTTCATCGGCGGCAGCAAAACCTCCTTCATCAACGCCTGCTTGTCGCCGTCATACGTTTTCCCAATGGCATTCCCGTCCCTCGTCAGGCCCTTGAAAACACCCTTGTCCACCAAATCCCAAACGGCATATTTCGCCTGGCCGTCAAGGGTAAACAGGCCGAAGTGGTTTTCAGAACCGGCGGGGTTTCCGGCGTCCTTCCAGATTTCATCAAAAGCCTCGAAGTAGAAGCAGGCGATGCGCTCCCGGTCCGTCCATTCCCGCATCATTTTATAGTAGAGGCCTTCCTTGTATTCGTCACAGGCTTTGGACCCTTCCGGCCCGTAGTGGCCGTCTGAGGAACTTGCCCAGCCCGTTTCACCAATATGTACTGGCTTTTCGACGCCCAGGCTTTTCATGTACCTCACCACGCTCTGGTATTGGGCAATGGCGTAGTCCCTGGCACGGGTCATGGCGGCGGCTATTTTGGCGGTATCCGGCAAGTTTTCCTCCCCTTCGAAGTTGCCCCAGAAAGCGGGGTTGTAATGCGTGTCGTGCATCGGGTAGGTGTGCATGGAAATGTAGTCCACCGCCTTTATCAGTTTGGTCAAATCCTCGACGTGGTATTCGGCATCGCCGCCGCCCCAACTGGCGAAATTGTCGGAACTGGTAATCCAGAGGTCTTTTGGCAGCTTGCCCGCTGTTTTCAACTCCTGCAACTGCTCGACGTATTTCAAAATCACCCAGGGCTGCACGAAGTAGCTGGCCGCCCATTTCACCATCGCCTCGTTGCCGACGGCGATGATTTTCACAATGTCGGGGTACTGGTTCGCCATATCTATCGCCCGCTGAATCTCGGCGGCGTTGGCCTCTTCATCCTCATGGTCGTGGTCGGGATGATTGGTAAATGCTTTCCGGCAATCCATCCAGGCACCGAGCATGACATACATTTCAAAGCTGGGGTCCTCCTGTTTTAACTCGTGGATTGCTTTTAAAATATTGGAGGCTTCGGCCATCTTGGTGTTGTAAGTCCGCAAAATCCTGACGTTCATGGCGTACAGGATTTTCATGTCCTCTTTCAGTTGCTCCACGGTGGGTTGGATGTCACGGCTCGTGTCACGGTAGCCGCCGTGGGAGATGGCCAGGTAGTCTGGGTTGCCAAGTATGTCTTTTGCCGTCAATGCTGTTTTTGTTTGAGGTGGTGTGTTGTCACGATTGGATTGCCTCGTATTGCACGAAAAGCAGAGTACCCATGCCATCATCGCCGCCCATGATTTTAATCGTGTTGAATACATTGTTCTAAATTCTTTTGAAGCCCCATTACGGGGTCGCTTCAAGCGCCCTCGTAATTTGTGAATTGGGTCAAAATGACCTCGTAGAGGTCGCATGTTGGTAGCAGGTGCCGCAACCCACCGCCCCCGACCTCGTAGAGGTCGTATGTTGGTAGGACTCGTGTGCTGGTGTGCCCGCCCGTTGGTTTCAACGTTCCGCTCCCAACCTGTCCGCCCATCAATCCGGGATGAAAAAATCGAACATTTTCTTTTGTCCGATTTCAACCTCGAAATCCACCAATATTTTCAAAAACTCTTCTTGGAACGTCCGCTTGCGGTGGTGTTCCTTTTGGTTCAAAATATACTTGCACACAGCGTCCCGGTGCGTCCGGCTGTATGATAATGCCCCGTAACCCGCCTGCCAATCAAATTTGAATTTGGAAAAACGGTTTTCGAGGATGAAATCGTTGGTTGCCTTTTTGACTTCCCGAACCAAATCTGACAAAACCTCTGCTGGTTTCATCCCAATGAAAATATGGACATGGTCGGGCATCCCGCCAATAGCGAGCATTTTGTTCCCCCGGTTTTGGATTATTCCGGTCGTGTATTTGAACAGGTCTTCCTCCCATTCTGGCTGTATGAGTGCTTGCCGGTTTTTTACGGCAAACACGGTTTGGATGTAGATTTGAGAAAATACGTCTGCCATAGTATGGTATTTTGTTTATTTATTTTGACCCGGGGTTGGGGTGCTGGTTTTGTTGGTTTATTTTTTTTTGCAAACGTGCGAGCCTGCCAACGTGCGACCTCTGCGAGGTCGGGGGCGATGGGCTGCGGCACCTACCAACGTGCGACCTCTACGAGGTCATTTGACCCGCTTACCGCAATGCCGATTCCTTCATTTGAACATTGACCTGCACGACCTCGCCCGTCCGTCCGAAGATTTCACGGCTGGTGCGCCCATCCATGTTCAAAATTTTAAAAGTAGAGGAGGTGCCGTTTTTGTGTTGAATGCTCAGGCCGTTTTCCTGCGCCAGGTGATATACGATGGGCACCTGGCAGTAGGTGAACGCAAGAGACCCTTTTTTCAGCGGCAACTGCCGCTGTTGCGAGTGGACGTCCACGTATTCAAAAACCTTGTCCTCGTTGAGGAACTCGCTTTTCCGCAAGAGGCAGGGGTCAAAAATCAGCTCGCCGTTTTTCACAAAAACCCCCAGTTCGCCAAAGCGGCTCAGGATGTCCTCCTTCACCTGCCCCGTCATGCCGGGCTGTTGCGCCCCCTTTCCGGCGGGCGTGTGCGAGTAGGGGTCGGTCGGGAAAGCGCCGTACAGCGCCGGGGATTTGTGGACGCCGATGCCTTCGATGATTTCGTAAAAATGCGCCAGCAGCCTGCCGGTGGTTTCCTCGTTGGCGCCTTCCTCCACAGCTTGCAGGCAGCATTCTTCTACCGCCAGCAGGTGCTTCGACACCATGTGCCAATAAATTGAACCCAGCCCCTCGTAGCCGTAAAATGTGCCCGACCGCCCCGTGAACGCCTTGTGGTTGAACACGTCTTCGAAGGTTTGCAGCACCTGCTTTTTGTCTTTTTCAACAAGGGGGGCGTACTTCGTTTGCGCTAAATTGTCGAGGGCGGCTTGCAGGTCGTTGGCATTTTTGAAATTGCCGTTGAAGTGGCAATGCCCGTTCACGTCTTTTTCCAAAATGTCCAGGTTGCCGTCCGCCACCAATTGGGTGAGCAGCGCCGATTGGCGCACCGCCGCTTCCGGTATCTTGTTTTTTTCAAAAAAGCCAGCCAAGTCTTTATTCGGGTACAGCAGGTAGCTGTATTGGTCGTCCCGGAACAGGCGGCTTTTCTTCATGCCGTCCAGCACTGCCAGCACTTCCGCCGGGGCCAGATACCCCGAACTCAGCACAGCGACTTGCCCTTCCAGCATTTCGTCGAGGTGGGAAATGGAAACTTCTTTGTCACCTTGCACCGTCATCAGGTTGTAGGCGTGGTAAAGCCCGTCCGGTCGCCTGTTCGCCTCGATGGAGTGCTCCAAAAATTGGAGGCCCAGGTCAACGAAGCGGCGCAAATCGCCGAGCGGGACGCTGGCTTTTTTCCCTTGAAAATGATGTTGGTAAACCTGTTCCCGGAAACTGCTGCCCGCCTGCCCCAGCCCGTCGAGCACCCGCCTGCGGTCCTGGTCGCTGATTTTCCCGGAAAGCAGATGCTGGTTGGCCTCCAGCGTTTGGGCCACATTTTTAAAAAAGGCCATCATCTCGGTGGAAATGCCCACCTGCTGCACGTCCGAAGCCGCCAGCATTTTTTTGAAAAAATGCAGGAAGCGGCGCAGGTAGCAGAGCGTGACCATGGAGACGCCATTGCCGACGAGGGCGTTGTTGGCGTCGTTCCATTCGGGGCGCTGGGTGTTCATCCAGATGCCGCCTTCGGGGATGAAATTGGACATTTTGGCCAGCACCGTCGCCAGTATTTTCTCCAAAAAAGTCACCGTGAGGATAGCGCCGTTAGAGTCTTGCAGCAAGGCGGCGTCCGCCCCCATTTTTTCCCGTTCCGCACGAATCCGGTGGTCGAGTTTTTCATCAAATTCAATGGTGTCCTTTGGGTTTTGGAGGGTGTCCCGATAGCTTTTGACTTTGTAAGGCACGTTGGCGTACACGAATAGTTCTTGGTCAAAATAACTTTCCAGCTTGCCGGGCGCATGGTTTTCGATGAACTCCAGGAATTTCAGCAGGTAGATAATCTGGTGGTCGCCCCAGTAGCCGATGTACGACCAGGGGTTGTCCGGCTCGATGGTTTCCCAGTCGAAGCCGTCCTTGGTCACCCGGTAAGGATTGTAGCCATCAAAGGTGGTGGCGTTGAGGAACTTGTGAATCATGCTCTCGATGAACTCCGGGTACGAGTGTGCCAGCGCTTCCCAGTTTTGAAAAATATCCCGCCAGTTGCCCTGGTAGTCAAGGATTTTCGAGCCGTCTTTTTCGCTGCGGGTATTGATGGAAAACTGGTTCCAGGGCCGGCTGGGGTCGCCGTGCCGGCGGCTGAACTTCAGCGGCATGTATTCGAGGCAGAGGCGGGTGAAATGGGGGTCGTCGTTTTGATTTGCCAGTTCTTTCAGGCTTGCCAGCGAAAACACTTCCGGCAGCCCGTCGAGCGTGATTTTGTTTTTTTCAAAAACAGCCGTGTTGGCTTTCGACAGGTAGTTGGTGAAATCCCACTTCTCGATTTGGTAGTTGTTGTCGAAAATGCCGCCCCGCATGATGTTGAACAGGACGTTGGAGAAATGACGGGTGTCCCGGCGGTCGTCGGAGGTGAGTTGCAGCCCATCGGCGGCGGCAATGAGGGCGATAAGGCGCTCGGTACCTGCTTCGATGTCCTTCTCGAGTTCAGCTTTGTTAGCACTTGAAGTGCTAAGAGAGCTTTGCAACCTTGCAATTTGCGAGTGGTTCTGGTTCACGTTGGCGACAAGCATCCACTCCTTCTCTGCCCCCGGCGCAAGGGAAATTTCTTTCACCAAAAAATAAGCGCCTTTCTCCGCTTTGACGTCCGTTTCCTGCTGCACGGGCAAGCCTCTCCGGAAATTTTTGAGCTGCAGGGACGAAAGCAGGTACGTTGGTTTTTCCAGTCCCAGCGACCAGACAGTGTTGGCTTTGAGCGCCTCGCTCGGTTCCGCCTTGTCCACGATGATGGCGCTGAGGGCGAAGATTCCCAAGCCTGTTTCGGCGTCCAGTTCGCTGCGCTTGTAAGCATCCACGAGGTTGCTGGCGGCGTTTTGCAGGCTGCTGGCCACGCCGTAGGGCATGATGTTTTGGATGCCATCGAGCAAGGTGACGCTGGCCTTCTCATTGCCGTTGTTCACCAAATTCGAGGTCCTGACAAACCCGAATTTATCGCTGGAAGCCCACTCATACTGGAAGGTCAGTCCGAGATCGTGGTTGACTTCCTCAAAGCAGATTTTGTTGCCGTGAATGCTTTTGTACAAATTGCGGCTTACCCGGTACAAGTCCTCCTGGCGAATGGAGAATGGCTCCCAGACATGGGTTTTGCCGCCAGCCAGAACCCTGAAAATGGATTTGCTGCCGGTTATTTCCGCCGATTCGGTGATTTTGTCGTCCGTGTAGTACGGGAACAGCGCATACTCCGCATTTCTGCGCCCGGCGCTCAATCCGCCATTGCTGGAAATGAACATCCAATGGTCGGAATCGCTGACGATGCTCATGAAGAAGGGGCGCATGGCATCGCTGTTCGATATTTTGAAATAGGGGATGCCGCCGATTTGGGTGCGGGTGAGTTCGATGGTGTTTGATGTATGGCTGTTCGTCATGGACGGGTTTGTCTTTTGAAAAAAATTGATAATGCTGTGCTGCTGTTTCTTAAAAATTACCTTTTCCACTTGTCATTGCAGAAGGCAACCTACAAAGTCAAAAGGGCGGCTATAATTGCCCTCGTGACAGCCCCCACGACGTTGCGGTTTGCCTGCGGAAATGACTAGGAGGCGGCTCACAGCCCCTGACACCTAAAGGGGAACCACTTCGTGAAGTTTGCAGGTATTGGCTGATGTGGTTCCCCTTTAGGGGTCAGGGGCAAGTCAGGTGCAAAACTCATTTCGCTCCTTCGTACACCCTTACATAATCTACCAGCATGGTTTGTGGAAATGCAGTATTGGCGTTTGGTGGGCCAACAAAATTTCCGCCCACGGCAAGGTTTAATAGGATATAAAACGGTTGGTCGTACACCCATTCGCCGGGGACGTCTTCCGGGGTCAGTTGATTGTATAGGACGTCATCCACATAAAAATTGATGTATTCCGGGCCCCATTCAATGCCGAAGATGTGGAAACCCGTATCGAACCGGTCGGAAGGTAAAACGTATTCTTTGCTTACAGCCTGTCCGCCAGAATACCCCGGCCCATGTACCGTTCCAACCAGCGTTGAAGGGGCTTGTCCACGGTATTCCATAATGTCTATTTCGCCGCATTGTGGCCAACTTACTTCATCAATATTGCTGCCCAATAGCCAGAATGCTGGCCAAATGCCTTGCCCCCAAGGCAATTGCATCCGTGCTTCAAAGCGGCCATACCGTTGTTGTATTTTCCCCTTTGTTGTTATCCGGGCAGAAGTATAAGCAGCCCCTTGAAAAGATTCTTGCCGTGCCGTGATATGCAGCATCCCTCCTTCCACTTTGATGTTTTCCGGCCGGTCGGTATAGTACTGTGATTCATTGTTTCCCCAGCCCGCAGGCAGGCCATTGGCGGTGCCATCCCCAAGGTCATAATTCCAGGAAGCAGCATCAATTGGGCCATCCGTATCAAAGTTGTCCTCAAACGTGAGGTTGTTGAAAGTGGTTACTGTTTGCGTTTCATCTGTTTCACAGCCTACAACCAATAGCACCAAGGCCAGCGATAGCATAAGGGCTGTGGGGGATTTAAATGTGTTGTAAAAAAATGGTGTCTGCATTTTAAATAGTTGTTTGAAGGTTGTTTGAAATGGTTTGATGGTAGTTTGAAATGGTTTGGAAATAGTAGCCGGACAGCAACTTCACACCATTTTCAAACAAACTCACACCATTTCAAACAACTTTACTCATTGTTGGTAGAAATAAACATTGTCAACATATAGCGTTCCGCCGCCAGTAGGCAGGCCGGAAAAAATCAACTGGGCCATATTCATGGTGCTGGCCAATCCAGTAAAATCTGAAAGTGGAATATCATAAGAAACCCATTGCCCCTGTCCTGGATTGTCATATACCAATTCATGCTCAGAATCATCCCCACCAGCATCATAGATTCCATTGGCACCAAAATCAACCCATTTAATCTTAAATGTGGTCATATTTGGCGTCCAGATATCTAAATGAAAATGGGTCATGGAAGAAGCGTCAATTAAATTGCCACCGGTGGTTTCAACTCCGACAAAATCAAGTGCAGTATATTTTTTTGTGTCATTTCCCTGGATTTGAATGTCCTCCAAAGTTGCCATTGACCAGTCTGTTCTCCAGGTATCCACCCCCACATTGGTATAGGCATTACTGAACATAGAAATCACATTAGCGGCATTTTGCGTTGGCGTGGGAGCCGCTGCAGTTGGCACATCACCTCCTCCGGAGGTTTTGTAGAAATAAATGTTATCTAAGTAAATATCACCATTGCCATCAAATTTAAACTGAATCAAGCCTGTAAGGTCAACAGGAGAAAAATCTCCCAGTGGTATATCTACACTTTCCCAACCCGATGTTGGTACGGACAATGCTTTTGCTACTTCAAAGGATCCGGTACTAATCAAATAGGCATTCAAGGCAGATGAGTTTTCCGTCCAATAATCAATATGCAAAAATTCCATTCCGCTCACATCCAAGCTATTCTCCAATTCCAAACCTTGATAGTTCAAACCTCCATAACGCAACGTATTATTGCCAGCAACACTTACTTGTGAAACTTGAGTGGCTTGTCCCCAATCAGGATTCAAATTAGAATTAATATTGGTGTAGGCATCACTGAAAACTGAAATTACATTGGCAGCGTTTTGCGTCGGAGTTGGAGCTGCTACTGTTGGCCCCGTGGGGCCTGAACCTCCATCATTATAGAAATAAATATTATCAACGTAGATACTGGATATGGTCGCATCCGAAACAAATACGACCTGTGCTAAATTGGATCGACCGGCGAGGCCTGCTAAGTCTGAAAAAGCAACATCAAGGCTATACCATTGGCCGTTTACTAAATCGGAATTGTCAAGCATAATTTCTCCGGAAGAATCATCTCCTGTGCCAAATGTATTATCCGGTCCAACATCAGCAACCCTTACGATCAAATAGTCACCAGGCCCTATGTTTTCTCTGGCCTGAATGTCTGCATGAAAACGAGTCATTGACGAAGCATTTATCGTCGGAGCATTATCTAAAAATTGGATTCCTACAAAATTCAATGCTGTATATGCAATAATATTATCGCCATTAATATTGATATCATTTTGACCTTGGGTAGTTTGATATGGCGCCCAATATCCGTTGTAATAATCTACAGGCACATTGGTGTAGGCATCCGAAAAAATAGAGATTACATTATTGGGGTTTTGTGTAGGTGTTGGAGCGGGAACAAAATTTCCCGTAACCATAACCTTGACAGAACCTTTTGCATCTACACCACCCAATGTGGCCGTGATAACTGCTTCCCCGCTGTTTACTGCTGTAATATCGCCATTTTCGTCAACGGTCGCTACGCTGGGATTGGAAGAAGTGAATTCGAAATAAGCCGGAGCTACACGTATGGTTTGGTCTGACCCATCCCCCAAATTAAACGTCTGCGTTAGGCCGGGAATTGGCGTCACCACACCAGCAAAAGTGGTAATAGATCCATCTACACCATTAAATATAGCGGGCCTCGGTTGAGCTACTGTCCCCAGTTTTTCAAATTTCAATTCATCCACCCAAAAGGTATAACCCTCGCCATTTTCAGGGCCTTCCGCATACCAAAACAAGCCGAATTCCCGGGTCAATTTAGAAGGGTCGGGAATAGCAATGGTGTATTGCCTCCAATTGGTGGTCAGTTCCAAATCGTTGAGCGTAACCAGGTATTTATTTTCCCTGAAATCTTGCCCAAAACCAATTTCGTTGATGGTCCCTTTTTTGGTGGCTTTTGCCCAAAAAGTAAGCGCATCAAAATCGGAAAGGTCACGGCCACCATAATCCGGGAAAATGGCCCCGGCATAAGCACCGTTCGGGTCACCCACATTGGGCACATCAAACCGCATGGCAGACGTGCCGGCATACTTGGTTTGTTCATCAACGGAAAAAGCAGCAAAATAAGAATCCCCGAATGGCAGGTATTCCAGGCCCGGGCTGAATCCGTCAATGTAAACGGTACCGTTTTTAGGAAAGGTTGCAGGTGTTGCATCATCAGAAATATCCCTTTTACAGTTACTGAAGATGAATGCCAATCCCAATGATAATGCGATGATTAATTTATTGATTGTATGTTTTTGCATGATTTTATTTTTTTGCTCTGATACGATTTTAAGTTAACGACCTCGGAGAGGTCTAATGTTGGTAGTAGGAACGGACACCCAGCCAGCGTTCCCGACCTCGGAGAGGTCGAACGTTAGCTAAATGCGACCTCTCCGAGGTCGAAATACAGGGTGATATTGGTTTTTGCTACCAACATATAACCTCTCCGAGGTTTGCAAAGCCGCCAATTTGAAATCATAATAGATTTTTTTTTGACCATGTTATTTTGGTTTGTTTTCAAACCATTTCAAACCATTTCAAACCATTTCAAACCATTTCAAACAACTACTTACCAATATTGACATGGATATACGTCCTAATTTCCCACTCAGTGCCATTGGGGAAGCCTACCGGGCTAACAATGGGTTCAGTAGAAAACTCAGATGCTGTTCGATTGGGGAGATAACGTGGTGAATACTGGTCCAGTGAACGCCAGGTCCAGCGTATGCCCATTTGAGTGCTTGGCAAAATAAACCAATCTGGTTTGCCCAATGTGGTGGACAAATCCAGCATCAACTGTACGGGATAAGTGAGGTTGAAATCACGGTGATAATCGTAGGGGCCCCAGTCGTTGACCTGAAATTGGGAAGTCAATTTCAATTTTTTAAGGACAACCCTCAAGTCCATGGCATACCGTTCTAGCAATCGGTCGTCACTGCCGTTTGACTGAGCAGTGCCGAACAGGATATTGGAAATAAGGCCGAAGTTGGGACTCATTTTAGAGACCAATCGCACGTTGGCTTCCCACAGGTCATGTGCGGGGGCCGATTGGGGAAAGGCAAAGGAGGTACGGTTGCCTAAAAACCCGATAGCTGCATCTTGTGTGGTGGGAAGGTGCCGGTAAACAAAGCCTGCGCTCATGGCAAATTTGGCATCTTCCGCACGGTCGTTGTCCCATTCGTACATCCACGTACCAGGGGTGGGGTCAAAAGTAAGCAGCAGCTCTCCGGCAACGGTTTCCCTGTTGCCCCTTACCGCGAATGGGTCATCCTGGATATTCCTGAGCCGGCCAGGTGATTGAATATCATTTGGAATAGGGTCAACCAGCGGTTTTTGCCACAAGAAATTCGGTGCGATTTGGAAGTTGCCGAGCAAGAAGGTAAAGCCGGTCAGGAAATTATTTTGGTTTCCGCTGCCGCTATCCTTTAGCCTCCAGCCGGTAAACGTGCGGGTTGCATCAAACCCCCCATTGGCCACAAGCCCCATGGTGGCAGCCTGTGCGTACCAGTTGAATGCACCTTTGGAAAATTTGATTTTTGCCTTACCCCCCCAATTGTCGGAAGGCTTTATTTCATCTACGAATACCTCATATTTTCCTGGTTCGCCTGTCACTATCTGGAAAGTCCTGCCATTCAGGGGTGAGCCTCCCCAGATTCCCCCCACTTCAATTTCTACAGGCCCCATTTTTCGTGCTACGTGAAGGGTAGCCCTCCGGGTTTTAGGAACTGGGACTGCAATAGAACTCACAAAGCTGGCTGCATCATCAATATCTTCGTGATAGACGCCGGTCAGTTTAAAATGCTTTATCTCCCGGCCATATTTTACCAGCACTGCCGGGTTTGCGCCCCACCACAATTGAGGGCCAAAGGCAGCCTTCAGTCCTTTAATTGCCCTTTTTCCATCCAATTCTACCCCTAATATCTCTCCATTATAAAGATCCAGGTTGGGGCCGTAATTCGCTTCCGGGTACAAACCGAAGAAGTCGCCTTCATAGGCCCAATGGTAATGGCCGGTCCGGTAAAACGCCCTCATGTCAAAATCCTTGGCCCTCCAATCAACGTCAGCATTGTAAAGCCTGAAATTACCATCGCTCCTGGTGCCCGTGCGGTTGCGGACAACATTTTCGTAAAAAATTTCATTGATGGGATTATCCGCCACATTGCCCACTAAGTTGAAATTGGCACTGGCCCTCAGGTTGGGGCTTGGATTTGCTTCCACACCAAAAAAGAATGACTGTGTATGGTCAAAACCAAGTTCGTCCGGATAGGTAGCTTTGCTCGGGTCGGTGGCTGCGGCTGGGTCAGGTTCATCTGGGGTGGTAATCAAAGTCCCACCTGTATTATAGGTTTCAAATTTTGCCTGAAAGCTGCTCATCCGGACTTTCTGCTTACTTTCCAAAGCCGCTTTGTCCCCTCTTGCCCGGAGTACCGCATCCATGAGCTGGATATTGTCAAAATAAGCATTGACAGAGGCGGCGGTCGTACCTCTATCGTAAGGGTTCAATCGGTGCGCCTCTTTCAAGGCATAGTAGGCCGCCCTTGGATAAAGCGTGTATAAACCCCGCTCGTTGTTCGGCCCTTTGGCGCAGATGCCAAACCACTCCTCGTTCATGTTGTTTTCGCCCTCTTTGTAATCACGCAGGTATCCGCCGTTGCTCCAGGAGGCGTTGTTGTCGTGTACATCGAGGTTGCTCGTTTGGCCAAATTTCCACCAACCGTCGCTGAACTGAAAGGTGAAGCCGCCGATGGAGTTGCCCGCCTTGCCGAGGCCAGCCGCATTTTCATAAATTTCCTTCCAGTTGCCGAGGTCGTAGAATGCCTGCGAATATTGGTCTTCCTCATTATCGAGGGCATTGAAGGCATCCGCCCCGAATTCTGTGATCAGGATGGGCTTGTTGAGTTTTTGTTTCACAACAGTAAACGCATCGCCAAATGAAACGCCCCTGTACATGTTAGCACCATAGATGTCCACGTCCTTGCATTCTTCAGCTACGATGTCAATGAACAGCACGTCGCCGTTGCAAATAGCTACCGGGTGGGATGCGTCCAGTTGCTTCATGCTGACGGCTGCCTCGTTCATCAATTTGTACATAGGGCGGCCACGTTTTTCGCCGACAAAGGCCCGCTCTGCGTCACTGTCGGGGAAGTCTTCCGTCTCAGCCCCTGCCCAGAAGAGGCCGTAGTTGTTCTCGTTGCCGAGCAGGTAAAGGAGCAGGCCGGGCGTATTCTTGTAATCATTCGCCAGGGCTTTTGCGTCCTTGAGCAGGAGTTCCCGTACACGGGGGTCGTCGTAGTGCGTGACCGGCACATAGGCCCCGTCGAGGGTGAGGCCATAGCGCCCGAAGGAGTGGTTGAGCATGGTGTAGATGCCGTACTTCTCATAGATGTACTGAATCCACCGGGCGGGTACGCCTGTGTACATCCGCACAGCATTGACGCCCATGTTTTTAAGGAGGGACATCTCGGAATCGAGCGCCGAGCGGATGATGTCGTCGGGCTGCGTCCAGAGGCTGTAGGAGTAGTTGGTGCCGATGGGGAAGTAGTCCCAGTTCATGCCGTTCACCATGAAGTCCTGGCCGTTGACGGTCAGTTTCATGCCGTCCGGGTTGTTTACCACAGCCACCTTGTCAGCTTGTGTAAATGCGGAAATGGCGAGAAGGGATAGAAGAAGTGTTTGTACTGCTTTATTCATGATTACCATTTATTGTGATTGATGCGAAATGTCCAACCTTATGTTGCCCAAGGCCACTTATGCGAAATTTTCAATAAACAATGGGCTGAAAGGGTCAAATATAGCATTGCAAAATGGCTGGTTAAAAAAAAATACCTCAACAAATATTTCATCAATCATTCAGCCGATTACTACAAAGTCGTAATTTCACCATTCTAATTTATTGATTATTAGTAAACTATGTTTTTCACTAACTTTCACAGCGGTAGTCTTCAATACAACACGAAGTACATTTTATGTCTTCTTCCTGTCTTTTTGTCCACTCTTGCCTGCCTTGCATTTTCGGGAAAATACCCCGTCCAAAACTTTATGCCCTCCGACTACAAAGCGGGTATCCAGAACATAGATTTTGCCCAAAACAGGGACATGACCATTTTTGTGGCGAACAACCTGGGCGTACTCGCCTACAATGGAAACGACTGGGAGGTGCACGCCTCCAAAACCGGCAAGAAGCAGCGCTCCCTGGCTTTTGATGAGAATACCAACCGGCTCTACTTTGGCTCGCAAGGGGAGTTCGGCTACTTCGACGGCGACTGGAACTATGTTTCCCTGTTGGGCAAGATTCCGGCAGCTGCCCGCGATTTCGACGAAGTCTGGGACGTTTTCCTTTTTAATTCAAAAACCTATTTCTGCACCTTTCAGGGAATTTATGTGTACGACGGGCAGTCCGTCTCCGTCATTAACCATGTGGCCGGCTTTAACCGGGCCTTTCTCACCAGCGGAAAACTTTTTGCCCAAAGCCAAAAGGGGGAACTTTTTGAAATAAAAGACAAGGCCCTCCTTGAACCCGCCTATTTCCAAAATCAAAGCCCGGAAACCCTGGCCGGGGTCATCTACCACGAGGAAGGATACCTGCTGTTTTACAATTCAGGGAAGATTGAGTTTGCTACTGCTTTCGGCATCAGCGAAAAATACGACAACCTGGGCAAAGCCCTGCAAGGCAAATACGTGAACCACGTACTCCAGCTTTCTGACACCCGCCTCGTCATTGCTACGCAGACCGCTGGCCTGTTTTTGTACGATTTGCAAAAACGGCTCCTGGAAAACATCACGACGAAGGACGGCCTGATGACGAATGCCTGCCTGCGTGCTTTTCAGGACTATGCGGGCAATTTGTGGGTGGGCATGCAAAACGGCATTGCGCTCATCAACATCAACTCCCCCATGCGCTTCATCAACCAGGAAATCAACCTCGAAGGCAGCGGCTACGAGGCTTTCTACACGGAGGAAGGGACGTATTTCACCACCTCGAACGGGATTTATTTTTTGGGAAAAAATGCCGACCGGAGCGTGTTTCTGCCCGGAACGGAGGGGCCTGCCTACGGCATCCAAAGGATTGCCGGAAAGCTGTATGCCGGGCACCATACAGGGTTGTTCCTGCTGGAAAACGGACTTGCAAAGCGGCGGGCCACGACGCACGGCCTGTGGCAGGTAAAACAGTTGAAATCTAAACCCGAGTTTGCAATTGGCGGCGCCTATTCCGGCCTCTACCTTTTCCGGCTGAACGAAAACATGGAGCTGCAGCCCATTCAAAAAATCAGGGGGTTCAACGAGTCGAGCCGTTTTTTCGAGGAAGACCAAAAAGGCCGTTTATGGGTGGGGCAGTTTTACAAAGGCCTGTACCAACTAACGCTTTCGGATGACCTGACCGGGGCTACCGTGGAAAAGGTATCCGATAAATATGGCTTCCCGTTTGACGACCAGATCGTTTTGAGCCTGATTGACAACGAACTCCACCTGGCCACCCGCAAAGGCATTTACAAAGTCAACCCCTTGACGGACAGCATTGTGCGGGTGGCAATGTTTTCAGAAAATATTGGCGAACAGCAGGTCTATCTGCTCGCCCAGGACAATCAAAAGAATATCCATGTCTATGCTGAAAACCTGGTGGGTTTTTACCAGCAAATCAGTGCCAGCAACTACGCATTTGTGCCTTCTTCCCTGTTTCAGCTTCGCTATTCTTTTAATAATGACTTGCTGAATATCTCGGTGAATACCGATAACGGCGTCCTTTTCAATGCCAACGAAGGTTTTATCCACTACAGGCCCGAACTGGAAAATCGCTTGGGAGTGGATAAACCGCTTGTCATCAGCAAAATCATAAACGTGGCGGGCCACCAGGTTTTATATGAAAGAAAACCTTTTGAAGCAAAGCCGGCAAGCATTGCCCGCTTGGTGGTGCCCAACCAGGCAAAAGTTTTGCAGTTCGCCGTGGAGGCATTCCAGTTCGAGGAGGTGAACAACCGGCAGTTCCGGTATTTCCTGGAAGGGTTTGACGAGCAGTACGGAGAATGGACCAACACGCCCACCAAGGAGTACACCAACCTTAAAGAAGGCGAATACAAATTTTTCGTACAGACCAAAAACCACCTTGGGCAAACCGTGACCAGCCAGCCCGTGCCATTGAAGGTAAAACCGCCCTTGCACAGGAGCCTGTTGGCAAAAATTTTATACGTTTTGCTCGGCCTGTCGGCCCTGGTGCTGGTTTCGAAGCGGCAAAAACGCCGCTACAACCGCAAAGCGAAGGAAGTGGAAGAAGCAAAAGGGAAGGAACTTGCCCAAAAGCAACAGGAATTATTGGAAATCGAAGGCCAAAAAGAACAAAAACTGCGGCAACTGGAAGAAGATAAAATGAAAAGCGAACTCCAGCACCTCAACAACCTGCTGGCCGCTTCCACCATGAACCTGGTGGTGAAAAACGAGTTCATGGAAACCATCAAGGAAGAGCTGAAAGAAGTGAGGCGAAAGGGGAAAAGCTCAGAAACAAAGCAAGCGCTGGAGAAAATTGTAAAAGAAATTGATTCAACGCTCAGGCTTCAGGAAGATTGGAAACAATTTGAATTCCATTTTGACATGGTGCACGGGGATTTCCTGAACCGCCTCCGGGAGCAGTTCCACGACCTGACCCCCAATGAGCAAAAACTCTGCGCCTTCCTGCGGCTCAATTTGAACACCAAGGAAATCTCCAACCTGATGGGCATCTCCCTCCGTGGGGTCGAAATCGCACGTTACCGCCTGCGGAAAAAATTGGGCATAGACCAGGGGCAGAATTTGTCGAAGTTTATTTTGGAGTATTGAGTAATGGTGAATTATTATTGATGCGAATAACGGGTTAAGTTAATAGCCACATTTCCAGTCGTTTGAAAAACGAAAATCATGGTGATTTTCAAAATCAGCATGATTTAACAACGTGAAATTCAACGAACTTTAAAATTGAACCTGTTATTCGCATTATTGGTGCATGAACACAACATGCTTGCCACCAGCGTTTTGTGAAAAACCCTTTATAGATAGTCACATTAAAATTGATTGGGGCAAAATCCTAAACCACTGATTTTCAATAAAATGACTTTAATGACCACTGACTTTTAATGACGATTATCTATACCAGATAAATTTACACGAGCTACTTAGAGGTTCTGTAGGTGTTGGACTCAGGCCCTGCAAATTTTATCCTTCCGGGCAATCATCTTTTCGTCCCATCCCCTACCTTGCCACGAAAATCCCGCACCATGAAAATCCTCTATGCCATCCAGGGCACGGGCAATGGCCACATCAGCCGGGCCAGGGACATTGTGCCCATCCTTTCCAAACTGGGAGAACTGGACGTCCTCGTGAGCGGCATCCAGGCAGATGTCCCGCTGGGTTTTCCTATCCGTTACAACTTCAAAGGGCTGAGCCTCATTTTCGGAAAAAAAGGCGGTGTGGACGTTATGGCCACCTACCGGGAGGGCAACCTGCGGCGGCTGCTCGAAGAAATCAACAGCCTGCCGGTGGAGCAATACCACCTGGTCATCTCCGACTTTGAGCCGGTGAGCGCCTGGGCCTGCTACCACAAAGGGAAGCCGTGTACCGGCCTCAGCCACCAGGCGGCTGTGCTGAACAAGGCGTCGCCCAAGCCCAAAAAGTTCGACCCCATCGGCAGGATTGTGCTGAAAAACTACGCCCCGGTAACTACGCAATACGGCTTCCATTTCCAGTCTTACGGCGAGGGTATTTCCACCCCGGTCATCCGGCAGCAGATAAGAAGCCTGGAGGTGGGCAACGATGGCCACTACACTGTTTACTTGCCTGCCTACGACGACAAGCGAATCATTGAGGCACTTTCCGGTTTCAAAAAAGCGAAGTGGGAGGTTTTTTCAAAAAAGAGCAGGAAGCCTTACGGGAAAGGAAATGTTTCCATCCAGCCCGTTGACAACGAACTGTTTTTAAAAAGCCTGGCAAATGCCGCCGGCGTGTTTTGCGGAGCGGGTTTCGAGACGCCTGCCGAGGTACTTTTTTTAGGTAAAAAATTGATGGTCGTACCCATGCGGGGACAGTATGAGCAGCAGTGCAATGCTGCGGCCCTGAAGGAGATGGGAGTCCCTGTGATTAAAAGTTTGAAGAAAAAAAACTGGAAGAAGATCGGGCAATGGCTGGAAGAGGGGGAAGTGCCCAAGGTAAATTATCCAGACGAGACAGAAAAGATTTTAAAAATGCTGGTGGATGGACACGCTGAAGAGGAATTGCTTCTACCGGAAGGTACGGCAGATAACATACCTGGCCTGAAAACGCTCAAAAAGCTCACCCTCCGGAAAGTTTTGGCTCAAATTGCCAAGGACAACATTCCTTTTAAACCCGCCGGCCGGAAAAAGCAATAAAAAATGCGCCATGGCACTTTCTGCCGTGGCGCATTTTTTATTTACGGAGAAACCGGTATTGGTCACCCCTTGCTGAAGGAATAGCTCAGGCCCAGGGAAAAGTTGGTGCCGTACTGGTTGCTGAGGATGAGGCCATCGTCGGTCTCGTTGTCGTATTTACCGTTGTCGTTGAAGTCCTGGTAGAAGTTCGCCCGGTTGTTCAGGATGTCGCCGATGGTCAGCTTGATTTCCAGGTACTTGCCGATGTTTTTCGTGATCTGGAAATCGAGGACGTTGCGGGGCGCTTCCCAAACGTGGGGATCCTGGTCGAGGCCCACGAGCCAGATGCGGCGGCCGATGCGGTTGTACAGCAGGGTAGTGCTGAGGCCCCAATCGGGGTTGTCGTAGTTCAGGCCGACGTTGATGAGGTAAGGCGATTGGCCGTAGAGGGGCCTTTCCAACTGGCCTGGCGTCAGGCCAGAAGTGTCCACATCAGAATAGATATATGATACATTTCCAAACACAGTAAAATCGGCTAATGGGGCAGCAATGCTGCCTAGTTTCCACCGACCTTCCAACTCAATACCAAAATCAACAGCGCCAGTGGCATTTACCCAGGTTAAAGTATTGGTGCCTGCTTTTTGAACTTGCTCAATGGGCTTGTCAAAATTTTTGTAAAATACAGAAGCTGCAAAATAAGTGGCTTGTCCCGGATAGGTTTCATAGCGCAGGTCGGCATTCCATATTTTTGTCCTGACGAGTGTGTCGTTGCCCGTAATATCACGCTCAATAAAAAAGTCATAAAATGAGAAGGGTGCAATTTCACGCAGGTTCGGACGGCTGACGGTGCGGGAGCCCGTTAAGCGGATGTTGGTTTTTTCTGTGAGGGCATAGATAAAGTGCAGGGAAGGCATGACGTCCGTAAAAGAAGTATCCACGTTGACAGGGGTGGTCGTCCTGACCCTGAACGAGTTCATTTGCTGCTGGTAGTTCTCCACCCTGGCCCCGCCTATGATCCTTAGCTTGTCGCTGACGGCTTGCTCTATCATCGCATAACCAGCTTTGAGATTGGTGCCGCCGTCGTAACTGTCAGAGCGGTCGGTGGATTCTTTGACCAGGAAACCCTGTTCGTTGATGTTTTTCGGTTCAAATATTTCGCCGATGGGCAAGGTTTTCAATTCCTGTGGTGTCTGGAAAAAGGAGACATAGCCATAGACGTTGGCATTGAACTCCCGGGTCTTGTCTTCATACAAGCCACCGATTTTGAAATTGCCTTTACGCCTACCAATGTTGTAGGGTACTGTCAAATCCATTTTGCCTACATAGAATTTTTCCTCCTGGTTTGAGAAGAAGATACCTGCAAAGTTGGGGGAAGGGTTGCCGGGCTGTACGGTTGCTACGAAAGGTGATTCGGCTGGATCGTCATTGTTTTTGAAATACCACATCCGGCGATAGGAAGGTACATCCCTGGTGATACGGTTGTAGCTGGCCCCCCAGGTCAGTTTTATATTCTGTTTGGTGAAGACATGGTCCCCGATTAACTGGCTGGTGTGCAACTTGTTGCTATTGTAAAAATAGGAGTAAGCTTCCACCATGCGGGTTTGCTCGATGTCATCTCCGGTACGGAAGCTAAAGAGGTCATCAGCAGAAAGGGTATAGGTATTGTTGAGCTGTATCTTGTGCTTGGGGGCGATTTTATAGGCCAAATTGAGGAGGCCTCCCAAGCTGGTATTTGTCTTTGTCCTGGTATCAAAATATTCGTATCGCCTACCATCATTAGTGTAATCACTTACAATGCCATCCTGGATTTTTGGGGAATTGCTATAAGTGATGGCACCTACTATACCGAAATTCCCAAAGCTCCTGCCGGCAGAGACCTGGAGGCCAATCGAAGGCCGCATGGAAGACTCATCTAGTACCGCCCAATCATTTGGGAACAATGCCGAGTATTTTTTCTGGTTCGCCAGGCTGCTGTTGAAGGTGTCCCTGGGCACATTTTCAAGCCCGTTGGGCAGGCCACGGGTGCCATCATCGTAGCCCAACCAATCTTTGTCGCCGCCATTATAAGTCTTGAAATTTTTAAAAGTAGATTGACTGTTGTAGCCCATGCTCAGGCTGATATTGGCAAAAGGCTCCTGTGGTATTTCTTTGGTGTTTAGTTGGATGACGCCACCTGCAAACTCGCCAGGCAGGTCAGGGGTAGCGGATTTATAGATGACGAGGTTGTCCAGCAGATTGGAAGGGAAAATATCGAATGAAAAGGCCCTTTTGTCAGGTTCGGTGCTGGGTAATGTCAGGCCATTGAGCAGGGCGATGTTGTACCTGTCCGAGAGGCCACGGATAATGACAAATTTATTGTCCTGCACACTCGCCCCGCTCACCCGCTTCAGCACGTCGCTGGTGTTGCGGTCGGGCGACAGTTTGATTTGGTCGGAGGAAATACCTGTGGCGATGCTGATGCTCTTTTGCTGGAGCAGCAGCAGGTTCACGGCGGTGTTGCGCTTGGCCTCTGCCGTGATAACGACCACATCCAGTTCCTGGGCGCCGCTGGAGATTTGAAAGTCTATTTTCATGGTTTCGCTGCCCTTGATTTCAATGCCGGTTACTTTCTCAGGCTGGTACCCGGTGTAGCTTACTTCGAGCGAATAGGTGCCGGGAGGAAGGTTCAGTTCGTAGGATCCGTCGAGGTCGGAGGCCGTGCCGCCCCCGGTTTCAACAATGAGTACGGTGGCCCCGATCAGGGCATCGTTGTTGTCTTTGTCGTGGATAGTGCCGTACACTTTTCCTGTTTGGGCTTGTACGGAGTGGAAGATAAAGAGAAGAAGAAAGTTTAAAAGAACAATTTGGGTTTTCATTTTAATGAGTTGAAAAATTTTGGCCGCAAAGATCCGGTATAGACCTGGCATTCCCGGCATTCCAATGTTAACTTTCGGTTAAGTCGAAGGTTATTTTGCCCAAAACAGCCCCAAATGAAAAGAAAAAAGGCGCTGTCCACGACCGTGGACAGCGCCTTGCGAATTTGTTATGCTCTCAACAGATTATTTCACGATGGAAATCCTGACGGTCTGCTGGCCTTCATTGGACAACATGCGCAGGAAGTAAACGCCTCCGTTCAGGTCGGAGCCGTCCACGGAGAAACGGTTATAGCCAGCCTGGAATTCCTGGCTGAACTGCTTCACAGCTTTTCCGGTCACGTCCAACAGTTGGATGTCGAGTTCCACCTGGTTTTTCAGTAAAAACTCTACTGTTGCGCTGGTACGGAATGGATTCGGGAATACCTTCAGGGCAGTCAGGCCTTCCACTTCCTTGGTGCTGGTCAGCGTTACCGTTGTGGTAGCCGTGCTTTGGCAGCCCCTGGCGGAGGTCACCGTCAGGGTCACGTTCCAGTCGCCGCCTGTATTGGGAAATGCGTGGGTGGGGTTCTCTTCGTTGGAAGGAGCGCTGCCGTCGCCGAAGTCCCAGTTGTAGGAAACACCACCGGCGACGGTTCCCGTAAACGATACATCATTGCCATTACCCGTAAACGAGATGACCGGGTTGAGGTCGTAGTCGATGGCATTCGTATAAGTGGCATTGATGGGGTCCCACTCTGTCCAGCAATCTGTCCAGTCGGTGTCGCCCATGGCGCCACGGTAAGTGGTGGCGGTAAAGAAAGGATCGGCAAGGGTCGGGCTGCTGAAGTTTGCACCGCTCAACAAGGGTGAACCAGGAGCAGGGCGGAAGTCAGGATTGTTGCCCGCAAAGCCGAAGGGATTGGTCAGCATCAAGGCAGCCACGTTGGCGAGGCTGTCGTTGCCGGAACTTGCAAATTTGGATTTCACGGCCGGCAGCGATGCGGATTGTGCCGAACTTACGGTAACGTTGTTGCCTGCCTCGCAGGCAATGGTATTGGCTACGATTTCTACTTCGCCGCCCGTTGTGAAGCCATCAATAGTGCAGGAACCATCCAGCAACAGGCCAGTGGGGAAGCCCGAGAAAGCAGAGTTGAACACATCCAGGTAGGAGCAACGGCGGATGTGCATGGCCCGGCGGAAGTTGGAGTTGATAGGTGTAACGCCCTGGCCTATCGGGCCCAGGATGGTCACATTGCTGAAGTGGACGTTCGTCTTGGGGGCGTTTGTAGAGCCTTGCCCATCGTTGTCGGACTCAAAACCATTGGAACCAGAAACGTCGGCGATGTTGGGGTCGCTGATGCCGAGTACCCACTGCATTTTACCAGAGAAACCAAAGTCAGTATCGAACATATCGTCCACCGTGCGGTAGGTCACAAAGAACCTGCCGTTCACGGTGCCGCCAAACCATTCATAGGCATCGTCGCCGCCGTAGCTGCTCTGCACGTGTTCGACGATGGTACCAGTACCGACGCCACCGAAAGTGAAGCTGTTCAGCTCATTGTTGGGGGTGAATGGGATGCCGGCAAATTCTACCCGCACATATCGGAGGATACCAGAGTTGTCTGCAGGGTCGTTGCCACCATACAATGCATCATCACATCCGCCTTCAATGACAGTTTCTCCGCCAGGGACGTTGATCGGTGCTCTGCCCAATAACAAAATACCACCCCAATCGCCGGGAGCACGCTGGCCAGCCGGTTTGTTGGAAGTGAAAACGATGGGCCGGTTGGGCGTGCCGTCAGCAATGATCTTGGATCCCCGCATGATGATAAGGGCAGCGCCCTCTCCCCGGATGACAGTACCTGGCTCGATAGTCAGGGTGGAGTTGTTCCTTACATAAAGGCAACCACCCTGCAACACGTATATTTTATCGTTGGTCAGTGTACGGCTGGCAGTAATATCGCCATCAATGATTTCAATGATGGGGTTCAGGGCCTGTACGCCGGTTACGGTTTTACATACCATGTCGGAGCAACCTGCGCTGGAGGTGGCGGTGAGGCAAACAGTGTAGTCGCCGGCTGCATCATACGTGTGTGAAATTGTAGGCGCAGTGGAGGTTTCGCCATCCCCAAACTCCCACAAGTAGGTAGCCCCGCCGGATGAAGTGTTCCCAAAGTTGACCGTAGCCCCGCCAACGGAAAAGTTAAAGTCGGCGGTTGGGTTCGGGTTTACAGTTACTGCCATCGGGTCGGAAGTGGCGGAGCAGCCTCTGGCGCTTCTCACGGTCACCGTGATGTCGGCAGTGGTAGTGTTGACAGTAATAGATTCTGTCGTAGCGCCGGTGCTCCAGCGGTAGGAAGCGAAACCGGCAGGAGCCGTCAATACCACGCTGCCGCCCTGGCAGAACGAAGTAGGGCCACTGGCGGTAATAGCAGGTTTGGTAACAGTATAGTTGATAGGGCCGGCTGCGTAGTTGGCATTGATGGGATCCCACTCGCACCAGCAGTCTGTCCAGTCGGTATCGCCCATGGCGCCACGGTAGGTAGTAGGGGTGAAGAAGGCATCGGAGACGGTCGGGCTGCTGAAGTTGGCACCGCTCAACAACGGGGAGCCAACAGCCGGGCGGAAGTCGGGGTTGCCGGAAAAGTTGAACGGATCGGTGAGCATCAGGTTGGTGACGGTAGCCACGCTGTCGTTGCCGCTGCTGGCAAATTTTGACTTCACACCGGCGAGCAGGGCACCGTTGTTCCCATCTACGGTCACATTATTTCCCGCTTCATTGGCCAGGGTGTTGGCGACAATTTCTACGGTACCATCTGTGGTAAAGCCGTTAATGGTACAAGCGCCGTCGAGCAGCAGGCCAATAGGGAAGCCAGCAAAGGCTGAGTTGAACACATCCAGGTTGGAGCAACGGCGGATGTGCATGGCCCGGCGGAAATTGGAGTTGGGCGTACCCTGGCCAATCGGGCCGAGGATGGTCACGTTGGAAAAGTGGGGGTTGGTCTTTGGTGTGTTGGCAGATCCTTGCCCGTCATTGTCGGACTCAAAGCCGTTGGAACCAGATACGTCGGCGATGTTCGGGTCGCTGATGCCGAGTACCCACTGCATTTTGCCGGAGAAACCAAAGTCCGTGTCGAACATGTCGTCCACGGTGCGGAAGGTCACGAAGTATTTGCCGTTCACGGTGCCGCCAAACCATTCATAGGCATCGTCGCCGCCGTAGCTGCTTTGTACGTGCTCCACGATGGTACCGGAGCCGACGCCGCCAAAGGTGAAGCTGTTCAGTTCGTTGTTCGGGGTGAAGGGGATACCGGCGAACTCCACCCGCACGTAGCGGAGGATGCCGGAGTTGTCGTTGGGGTCGTTGCCGCCGTACAGGGCCAGGTCGCAACCGCCTTCAACGACGGTTTCGCCGCCCGGCACGTTGATGGGGGCTTTACCCAAAATCAGCAGGCCGCCCCAGTCGCCGGGAGCACGCTGGCCAGCAGGTTTGCTGGAGGTGAAAACGATAGGCATTTCGGCAGTGCCGTCGGCGATGATCTTGGAACCACGCTGTATGATCAGGGCCGCCTGATCGCCTTTGATCAGGGTGCCAGGCTCAATGGTCAGGGTTGCATTGTTGGTCACATACAGGCAACCTCCTTGCAGAAGGTAGGTGTTGTTGTTCGTCCAGGTCGTGTTGGTGGTGATGTCTGAGTTGATGACCACCTGCGCCATAAGGCCCAGGGAGCACATCAGGAGGGTAGTGATGAATAGTAATTGCTTTTTCATGCGAGCGGAAATTGATGAGAAAATATGGTTGGAAAGCTATTGAACAGTGGCCTGAACAATACCTTTCAAAAAGGAGCGCAAAGCTGGCAAGGCAGCGTAAACTCATCGTTAAGGGAATTTAATTTAATTGTTAGCCTAAATGGGGTTTGTTAAATCTCCTGTTTGTTTTGTGGATGGTTAGCTCCTTTCAACTATTTTGGCCGCTTTAATCAGGATTTATCCTTACAGCCCACTCCGTTCCGGTTTTTTGACCAAACCGGAGTTGGCCTTTTCCTTTGAAAATTCAAATGCAGCACCATGCCCGAATACTACCTCATTATCGTCATCCTCCTGTTCATCCTGGCCGCCTCCGACCTCGTTGTCGGCGTAAGCAACGACGCCGTCAACTTTCTTAACTCGGCCATCGGTTCGAAAGTGGCTTCCATGCGCACCATCATGATCATCGCTGCCATTGGCATTTTCATCGGTGCTACCTTTTCCAGCGGCATGATGGAAGTGGCCCGAAAGGGCATTTTCAACCCGCAGTTTTTCCAGTTCTCGGAGGTTATGGTCATTTTCCTGGCCGTTATGATGACGGACATCATGCTGCTCGACGCTTTCAACACTTTCGGGCTGCCCACTTCCACGACGGTATCCATTGTTTTTGAACTGCTGGGGGCAGCGGTCGTGGTGGCCATCTTGAAAATGGTGTACGGCGGCGAAAGCCTGAATGCCATTGCCACTTACATCAACTCAGACAGCGCTTTGGGCATCATTACGGGCATCCTTTCCTCGGTGGTGGTGGCATTTATTGCCGGAGTGCTGATCCAATACCTCTCCAGGCTGCTTTTCACTTTTGATTACCACAAGCGGATGAAATGGGTCGGGGGCATTTGGTCGGGCGCTGCGCTCACACTGATCACGCATTTTCTTTTGTTCAAAGGCATCAAAGGCGCTTCTTTCGTGCCAGATGAATTTATAAATTGGGTATCCGACAATACGCCCATGTTGCTGCTGGGCGCTTTCGTGTTTTGGAGCATCACGATGCAGTTGTTGTACGTTTTTTTCAAAATAAACATCCTGAAAATCATTGTCCTGGCGGGTACTTTCTCCCTGGCAATGGCCTTTGCCGGCAACGATCTGGTGAACTTCATTGGTGTGCCCATCGCCGGGTTTGAAAGCTATAAGGAATGGGTAGCCTCCGGTGCGGCCCCGGATGCCTTTAGCATGAATGCGCTGGCCAAGGCCGTGCGCACCAATACTTTTTTGCTGCTTGCCGCCGGGATTATCATGGTTCTGACGCTGTGGTTTTCAAAAAAAGCACGCTCGGTGACGGAAACCTCCGTGGCCTTGAGCAGGCAGGGAGAAGGGCTTGAAAATTTTGCCCCCAACTTGCTGGCCAGGGGCATCGTTCGCTCGGTAAAAAGTATCGGCACGGCAGTACAAACAGTGATCCCCCAATCCTGGCTCGACAAGGCCGACAGTAGTTTTGAGCAAAACGGCGAAGCCACCGCCCTGGCCGACCAGCCGGCCTTCGACCTCGTGCGGGCAGCCGTCAACCTCACCGTGGCCAGTGCGCTTATCGCTTTTGCTACTTCGCTCAAGCTGCCGCTTTCCACCACTTATGTCACCTTCATGGTGGCGATGGGCGCTTCGCTGGCCGACCGGGCATGGGGCCTCGACAGCGCCGTTTACCGGGTGGCGGGGGTTATCAACGTCATCGGCGGATGGTTTTTGACGGCCATTGTTGCTTTCACGGCCTCCGGCATTTGCGCCTGGTTGATTTATACTTTTGAAATGTGGGCAGTGGCCGGCCTGACAGCCTTGATCCTTTTTCTGGTCATCCGCTCTTCTATTTTTCATGGCAAAATGGAAAAAGCCAAGGAAGAACTGGCTTCCTTTGAAATGGAAGGCGGTGCGATTCAGCCCGCTTTTATGGTCAAGGACACCTCCACCAAAGTGGCTGAGTTGTTGGACGATGTGGTGAAAGCCTATAATAATGCCATTGTCGGCCTGGTGGAAGAAGACCGCTCTGCCATTCAGTCTTCGGTAAAAAGTTATGAATCGCTCAAAGGGCGTGTGGAAGGCCTGAAAAAGAAGATGTACAAGGCCATCAAGCGCATTGAGGGAACGGATACGCAGGCAGGCAGGCTCTACCTGTTGGTTTACGACCTGGAGCAAGACATTGCCCAATCCACTGGCTTTATTGTTGAGGCCTGCCGGGGCCACGTGGAGAACAGCCATAAAAAAGTAAAACCAGAGCAGGTGGAGAACCTGCGGGCCGTATCATCCGCTGTTGAGGCCTATTTGAATCATGTGGCCAAACGGATGGAGCAGGGCAATTTTGAAAACATTGACGACCTTAAAGAAGAAAAAAAAGCCATTTTCAATTTATTGGAAACCCAACTGTCCTCCCAGATTCAGGGCATCCAAAACGATGGCTACGGCCGCCGCAACAGCATGTTGATTTTCAGCATCAAACTGGAAACGAAGGACATCGTCGCCGTGGCCCACCGCTTTGTGAAACTCTACAACCGCCTGCAGACCAACCGGGTAGGTAAGGAAGCCATGTTGGTGACGGGAGCCGATTAGCCCCCGTGCCTGAACCCGGCGGTTGACTGAGGTTAAACAGGTCTCACAGGCTGACCCACCTGCCACGCGCCACCACCCGGCCTTCGGCCGTCAGGTACACGCCATACACGCCACTGGGCAGGGATGGCAACTGCAACGCACCATCGCTGCCGGCAACGGGATAGGCCCCCACCGTCCTGCCCACACTGTCATAGATACGCACCTCTCCGTCCTGCCCCACAGGGAGCCGGTAAAGCAGGGTGCTTTCGCCGGCAGTGGGGTTGGGGTAAATGCTGAAGCTGCCTGTTGGCACTGCTTCCCGGCTGCCGACCACGAACTCGGCGCAGTAGGTGTCGTTGGTAAAATCTGTGTCCAGGCGGTAGTCGGGGTGGGAGGGCCAGATGCAGTTGTCGGCGACTTGGCCGGGGGTGGGATAAGTATTGAAATATATCCTGTATTCGGCCCATTCCAATTCAACATCTTCCCCGGGCTGAAGGGAAAGGTTGGTGAATTGCTTGGGGTTATTACGATAAGCATGCAAGTACAGCGTTTCAACCGGGTTGTCGCCATAATTCCTGACTGTCACCTTTGTGCCGTAGTAGTTGACGAAATATCCAGAACCAGCAGGTAGGATAGTTGCATCCGAACCTTGATCTATACCAACGATGCCCACATCATTGCTCAAGCCATAGCTGTCGCCAGCAAAGGAATACGCTTTCAAAAAGGCAGCCTTCGTACTGGAGAACTTGCTCAGCCCACCCCCATACTTCTCCAGGCCCGAAAGCATCAGCCTTCCAGGCCCGATGGCGATAAATTTAAACTCCGCAATGTCGGCAAGCTGGAAACTGTCCAACACGGACAGGCTGTCGCCATATTGGTACACCATGTTGGAGTTGGTCAATACGGCAATCCTGCCATCTCGCACATCGAAGTCTTTGATGGTGTCCCCCGGGTAGATGGCGACTGCTAATACTGAATACCCGGGCGACAACTGGAACAGTGAATCGCCCCTTACCCCGATTACGCCATTTTGTCCGTTTAGCTTTATCCGGTCAAATTTGAAGGAGGGATATTCCGAGACAATCGTAAAGTCTTTTGTCAGGACGAGCAGCCCTTGGGCGGTAGCGAGAAGGATGGAATCGGACATGCTCACAGCTACATCATGGAAATTGAATCCTGGAAATGCTTTGACCCACTGTGAGCCTAAATCTGTGGAAACTCCCAATAAAAATGGACTATAAGCATCCATCGCAAGGTAATTGCCATCGGAAAAAGAAGCGCCTCTGCTTCTGGTGATTGACAAGCAATATATATCATTCTCCACATCGCCAGCCTGGTTCAATTGAAGAATGGCGCTGCACATAAAAGCATCCCCTGTATTTAAGTCTACCACCCATCCATCTGTAAACGCAGCCAATGTCTGATTTGGCATCTCCACTACATCAGTAAATTCAGCAAAACTGCGGCCTTGTGAAGCATTAGACAGTCCATCTGTAGTTAATCTAAAAACGGTAGTGTTTAAGGTATCGAGCACAGTCATCGTTTCTGCGGCATATTCATTACTCCCATGCAACAGCACCGCATTATTGCTGCTTGTCCAGGCCATTTTATACGCATAGTCCCATTCATAGGAGTTGAAAATCACCTTTTCCACCTGCCCAAAAACAGTACTAAAAACAAGCACAGCAAGGATAAAACAGGAAAGCTTTTTCATAATCTTGGATTTTATGGTTGTTTGATGAATGCTTTCGATGCCCGCACGGCCCCCTACTCCAAATACTGCAGCCAGTACACCCCCGCCGCCCACTCCCACACCGGCACGATGACCGTGGCCTCTGGATGCGCCATCTGCCCTTCCTGCACCACCTTGCCCCCTGCATCCACGATGCGGAAGTTGCCGTCCCGGCCCAGGAGCTGGCTTCCCCGTAGTTGGAAGTTCAGAAAGTCCGTGGTGGGGTTGGGGTAGATGGCCAGTTTGACTTCCGGCGCAGTTTCTTCTGCTGTGGCGTCCGCCAGGTAGCCGGTACGTTTTTTTCCAAAGGTACAGATGGCCGGGGCTACGCCCTGAAATGGCCTGCCACTACTCAAAACCCCCGCAAAATCCAAAAGGCCGAAAGGCGGGCCCGCCGTAAGTAAAAGTCTTTCTGTCGGGATGGTGTGAAACGTTTCCGTGCAAGGATAGCCGAGATGGAGGAAAAAGGCAATAGGTGGCGGGATTTTAACAGGGCTGGTTCCTTACCGTGCAAGATGGCCGACATTCGGCAGGCCGGGCTGAAAAACTGTTGTTGGTTGGCTGTTGGTCTTCCTCCATTCGCACTGGCCGCCAAATTTTTTGCTGACGGGGCATCGGTAGGGGGGGCCTGGCCATTCCGCCCAGTCAAATCCTGAAAACGCTATAAGGAGATTGTTCAAAAAGCTGTGTCTATTTCTCACAAGTGATTGATTGTGAGCGTGCGTTTTTTTCAAAAATACAACGTGCTGAACGGCCTCACGTACAAGTTTTCCAGACCTTTGCCCCCATGTCCATCACCGATCAGATCATCCTCGCTGTTTTTGCCGCCGCCACGGCCGTCCAGCTTTTCTTCTGGCTCTTTTTCTTTTCCCGCCTGGTTTTTGGCAAAGAAGCCAGTCTAAATTCCAAGCCCCCGCCCCCAATCGTAAATCGTAAATCGTCAATCGTAAATCCCCCTCCTCCCGTCTCCGTCATCATCTGCGCCCGCAACGAAGCGCACAATTTGGCGGCCCACCTCCACCGTATCCTAAACCAAAACTACCGTTCATACGAGGTTTTGGTAGTGTTGCATAAATCATCTGATAAATCTTTAGATGTATTGTCACCTTTGCAACGTCAATATGAACACCTGCGGGTTGTCGAATGCGGCGACCCCAGGACAGGCAAGAAACATGCTTTGGCAAAAGGGATTGAGCAGGCTAAACACCAGGTTCTTTTACTGACGGATGCCGACTGCGTGCCGGCCAGCCACGACTGGATAACAGGAATGGTGGCGGGCATGGACGAGAACACCCGCATCGTGCTGGGCGTGGCGCCCTACTTCCGGGCTCCGGGTCCCCTGAACAGCTTTATCAGGTTTGAAGCCAGTTACACTGCGATGCAATATTTGGCTTTTGCCTTGGCCGGTTTTCCCTACATGGGTGTGGGGAGGAACCTGGCCTACAGGAAGGAGCTTTTTGAACGAACCGGCGGCTTCCGCAAGCACGAAGGCCTCGCCTCCGGGGACGATGACTTGTTCATCAATGAGGCGGCGCACAAGGGTAATGTCGGCATCCGGCTCAATCCTGACACCTTTGCCTATTCGGCACCAAAAGAGACCTGGCGGGACTATTACCGCCAAAAGACAAGGCACTTCTCGACGGGGAAGTATTACAAGCTGCACCACAAAATACTGCTTTCTACACTCGCTATGAGCCACGGGCTACACTATCTGGGGGCATTTATTTTAGTCGTATTTAAAATTAGCATAATATTTGCTCTATTGGGATATACGGTTAGGATGTGCTTAGTAATGGCTTTCAGTAGCGTCATCTTAAAGCGGCTGCAACAACAAAATTTGCGGCCCTGGGTCCCAGCCCTTGATTTTGCACTGGTACTATTCTACAGCGTTTTCGCACCGGCTATTCTCATGAACAATGACACCCAGCAATGGAATTAACACTAACGAAACACACCAGTACCACCACATCCAACAGCAGGCTTTCACCAAAAGCAAGCGAAGATTACCAACTTGTACAAGCTGCCATC
This sequence comes from Lewinellaceae bacterium, assembly GCA_020636005.1. GTDB lineage: Bacteria > Bacteroidota > Bacteroidia > Chitinophagales > Saprospiraceae > UBA6168. The sequence goes on along the minus strand of JACJYR010000001.1, from coordinate 819,471 downwards.
GAGGGAGACCAGCAGGCTTTTGCCTCCCTGCTGGAACGCTACCGGGCTTCCGTGTACAACCACCTCTACAAGATGGTGCGCAACCACGACGACGCAGAAGATCTGACGTTGGAGGCGTTCGGCAAGGCTTTCCACAAGCTTTCCACCTATGCCCCCCATTTCGCCTTCTCTACCTGGTTGTTCAAAATTGCCGTCAACAACTGCATTGACCACATCCGCAAGAAGCGGCTCCAGTTCCTGTCGATTGACGCCCCCATGGAGCGCTCGGGCGACAAGGACTTCACCGGCAGCATCCGCACCGGCGCCCGCAACCCGGAGGAAGAGGTCATCCGCAACCAGCGCCTGCAGATGGTGAAAAACTCCCTCGGCTACCTCAGCCACAAGTATCGCCTCATGATCGAGCTGCGCTACTACGAAGAACTGAGCTACGAAGAAATCGCCACTGAACTGGACATCCCGCTTGGCACGGTGAAGGCCCAACTCTTCCGGGCCAAGGAGATGCTCTATACCCTGATGCAAAAGCCGGGTCATGCAGCTTACCTTGAATCCACCCGGCGGTTTAATTAATGGAGAATGATTAATGGAGAATGGTTAATGGAGAACGGAGAATGATTAACCATTAATGCTAATAACGGGTTAAATTAATTGCCACATTTTCAGTTGTTTGAAAAACGAGATCATGGTGATTTTCTACTGCCGAAAAAAAGTTTTTAATAATCACCGTCCCATCGGGACGGAATCTTTGTAGGATTTGTAAGCATCAATGGTCTCCGTTCCATCGGAACGGTATCTGAGAATCAACGACATATCGTTCCTACGGAACGAAAGACCTCGGTTCATGGCAAGCTACAAAGATTCCGTCCCGCTGGGACGCCCGGTAGCATTTATAAAAAACTTATTTTCGGCAGTACAAAATCACCATGATCTAACCTCCTGAAAATCAACAAACTTAATAAATGAACCCATTCTCCATTTCATTCTCCATTCTCCATTCATTATTCGAGATCAAACAAACATTCTGGAAATAGGTATTGATTCAATGAAGGAGGATCCTGGCCCTGCCGGCGATCCTCTTTCCAATTTTTGGGGATGACACCAAGCAAATTATTCTGGCTGCCAAACAAGATGTTGCCAAAAGTTGCTACATTTCGTGCCGTTAAGGCTTAAGCGAGCTATTCTGAGGCAATCAGCAAGTGCCCAGCAAACAAGACTTGTCCCGAATTCACTTTGGGGGTAAACACGCAAACGCCAAAAATCAATACTATGAAAGAAGACTTGCTCCACTTCCTGTGGCGATTCCGCCGCTTCGACCATTCCGCACTTTCCACCACCGAGGGCGAGCCTGTCGAAATCCTGCAGCCTGGCACGCACAACACCCATGCCGGGCCCGACTTCTCCAATGCCCGTTTGAAAATAGGCAGCACGGTTTGGGCGGGCAACGTGGAAATGCACCTTCATTCCTCCGGCTGGCTGCAACACAAACACCAGGACGACCGGGCTTATGACAATGTTATTTTGCACGTGGTGCTGGAGGAGGACCAACCCGTGCTGAGGGCCGATGGCAGCCGCCTGCCCTGCCTGGAAATGAAAAACCGCATTCCGCCCAAGCTCATCGGCAGTTACCAAAAACTGCTGCACAACGAACACTGGATACCCTGCCAGCACCAGTTTTACGAAGTGCCGGAAATGACCCGGAGCCTATGGCTCGACCGCCTCCTGGTGGAGCGCCTGGAGCAGAAAACGGCGGCCATCCTGCACACGCTCCAGGCAAACAAGGGCAACTGGGAAGAAACATTCTACCAAATCCTCGCCCGCAATTTTGGCCTGAAAATAAACGCCGAACCCTTTGAAATGCTCGCCCAATCCCTGCCGCAAAACATCCTCGCTAAACACAGGGACAACCTTCTTCAACTGGAGGCATTCCTGTTTGGCCAGGCAGGCTTGCTGGGGCAGGATTTTGGAGAAGCATATCCTAACCGCCTGCAAAGCGAGTTTGGCTTTTTACAAAAAAAATATGCGCTCACACCACTGAACTCCGCCGCCTGGAAATTCCTGCGCCTGCACCCGGCCAATTTCCCGACCATCCGGCTGGCGCAATTTGCGAGGCTGGTACAGCAGTCGGCGCACCTGTTCAGCAAAATATTGGAGGTGAAAAGCCAGGCGGATATCGAATCGCTGTTCGAGGTAAAGCTGGACGGCTACTGGCTCACACACTACACCTTCGGCAACGAATCGCCCAAAAAAAACAAATCGCTGGGCAAGGACGCCGTGCGCCTGCTCACCATCAACACCATCGTCCCTTTCCTGTTCGTGTATGGCAGCCAGCAGGGCAACCAGGATTTCAAAGACCTGGCGATCAGCCTTTTGGAAAGGTTGCCCGCAGAGCGGAATGCTATCATCATGGGTTGGCAAAGGCTAGGGATGGAAGCGAAGTCTGCGTATCAGACGCAGGCTTTGCTACAGTTGAAGAATGTGTATTGTGACAGGAAGCGGTGTTTGGAGTGTGCGGTGGGTGGCGCTATTTTGAAATAGGCTCCTTTCAGCGTTGGGGCGATTGTTCAAAAAAACTGTGTCAATTTCTCACAAGTGATGGATTGTGAGAGTATTTTTTTTCAAAAACGCAACCCTCTGAATGGTCTCGCCATTTCTGCCGATGGCAGCCGAAGTTCCTCCGGCGCATTACATGCCGGCATGGGCGGGGCCTGGCACCCCAGGGTTTTGAAAGTGATATAAATCACCAGGGTGCTACGATGCCACACCTACCTTTGCACATGTTTTTTTTGCAAACCTTGCCCCGTAAAAATAAAGCGGCACCGCCCCCCTTTTGGGTGGCTGCACGGTGATAAAACCTACTGTCAACCGGACAATCTCCCAAAGCAAAGAATTCCAAATGAAAATTACCAGTTGGGAGCCTAACTTTGCTTTTGTCTGGGCAGGCACTTTGCTTGAGGGAAATTTTGGTGGAAATAACCAGGTGGGAGGCGGCAGGTTTGGGCCTCGGTGGTTGCCCCGATCCTTTTTGGATGGCTTCATTCAACTAAAATTCCATTCGATATGAAAAAGTCATTGCTCGCCTTTGTCTTTTCTTTGGGCTGCCTCCTGGCTGCTGGGCAGGAAGGGGAACCCACCAATGCCCTGCATTCCACAGAACCGGCCGAAACTTTCAAGCATTTCAGGGCCTCCCTCCTGATTGGGCATACTTACGTGCCAACAGGCGAAGAACCCAAGCACCTTTTCGTGCCCTCCTGGGGCCTGGATCTGGAATATTGGTTCAACCGGCGCTGGGGCCTTGGCCTCCACAACGACCTGGAACTCCAAACGTTTATCGTCGAAAAACAGGAAGGCGAACAACTGGAACGGGAATACCCGCTCGTCACCACCCTGGATGTGCTGGTAAAGCCCTTCAAAGACCTGGTGCTCCTGATCGGCCCCGGCTACGAGTTTGAGAAAAAAGAAAACTTCGCCCTGCTGCGGGCGGGCATTGAATACGAATTCGAGTTTGGCAAGGACTGGGATATTTCACCAACTATTTTCTACGACACCCGTTTTGATGCTTTCGATACCTGGTCCTTTGCAGTGGGCATCGGCAAGCGCTTTTAGCAGGGCATTTTATCAATCTCACGATGGTTCATCAATCATGGTGAGGCAGTCCAAACACCTTTCAAAATGGATGTTGAAATTCTCTCCCGCATTCAGTTCGCTTTCACCATCGCTTTTCATTATATCTATCCTCCGCTCAGCATTGGGTTGGGCCTCGTCATGGTCATCATGGAGGGCATGTTCCTGCGCACGGGCGACCGTCAGTACGAACAGCTTGCCCGCTTTTGGACCAAGATTTTTGCGCTCACTTTTGGTATCGGCGTGGCAACGGGCATCGTCATGGAGTTTGAGTTTGGCACCAACTGGGCCACCTACTCCCGCTACGTCGGCGATGTGTTCGGCAGTGCGCTGGCGGCGGAGGGGATTTTTGCATTTGCCCTGGAAAGCGGTTTCCTCGGCGTGCTGCTCTTCGGCTGGAACAGGGTCAGCCCACGGGTACATTTCATTGCTACCTTGGGCGTATGGATCGGCTCCATGTTTTCCGCTGTGTGGATAGTAGTGGCCAATAGCTGGCAGCAAACCCCCGCTGGTTTCCACATTGTAGGAGAAGGCATGAACGCCAGGGCGGAAATCACGGACTTTTGGGCGATGGTCTTCAACCCTTCGAGCGTGGACCGGCTCACCCACGTTTGGATTGGGGCGTTCCTGGCCGGGGCTTTCCTCGTGCTGAGCGTCCATGCCTTTTATATTTTGAAAAACAGGCATGTAGAAATTTCAAAAAAGGCATTCAAGATAGCCCTCGTCGTGGCTACTGTTTCCTCGCTGGTGCAATTGTTCACAGGCCACCATTCCGCCAACGGCGTGGCCGAAAACCAGCCCGCCAAGCTCGCTGCCCTGGAAGGGCATTTCGACAGCCTGGCCGTGGCGGACATGTACCTGTTCGGTTGGGTGGACAAGGAAACACAGCAGGTCGCCGGCCTGAAAGTGCCGGGCGGTTTGAGCTTCCTGGTACACCAGGATTTTAAAACGCCCATCCGGGGTTTGAACTCCTTCCCTGAAAATGAGCGGCCCAGTGCACTGAACGCCATTTTCCAGTTTTACCACCTGATGGTCGCTATTGGGATGACCTTGATTGCGCTGTCGCTGTATGGTAGTTTTCTATGGTGGCGGGGGAAATTGTTTGAGCAAAAATGGCTGCTCAGGCTCTTTGTGGTGGCGGTTTTGCTGCCGCAAATCGCCAACCAGGTCGGCTGGTTTTCCGCCGAAATGGGGCGGCAGCCCTGGGTGGTATATGGCTTGCTGCGCACTTCGGACGCCCTGTCGAAAGTGGTGACGGCGAACCAGGTGCTGTTTTCGTTGATCATGTTCACGGCGCTGTACCTGCTACTGTTGTTGCTGTTTATTTATTTGCTGGACAAAAAAATAAAGCACGGCCCGGCGGACACTACCTTTATCGAACACCGCCCCCACCTCCAGGAGATTTCGGACATAGTGGGCAAACCATAAACCCCAAACCCAAAACAACAAACCCTTTCCAATGGCAACATTTCTCGGCATAGACTACCCAACGCTTTGGTTCCTCGTCGTCGGGGCGCTGTTCTCCGGCTACGCCATCCTGGATGGTTTCGATTTGGGCGCCGGTGCGCTGCACCTGTTTTTCAAAAAAGAAGAAAGCCGCCGCATCGCCCTGAATGCCGTGGGGCCGGTATGGGACGGCAACGAAGTGTGGCTGGTCATTGGTGGCGGGGCACTGTTTGCGGGGTTTCCGGTGGTGTATGCCTCCATGTTTTCGGCGATGTACATCCCGTTCATGCTGTTTTTGATGTTCCTGATTTTGCGGGCGGTGTCCATCGAGTTCCGCAGCAAGGAGCCGATGGCCTGGTGGCGGAAAATGTGGGATGTGTTGTACAGCGTGTCGAGCGTGATGCTGGCGCTGTTGCTCGGCGTTGTTTTGGGGAATGTTTTGCTGGGCGTCTCGATAGGGGAGGGGTTCGAATTCGAGGGGAGTTGGCTGCAGTTTCTCAACCCCTATGCCATTGCGGTTGGGCTGACGACGGTGGCCTTGTTCTCAATGCACGGGGCTATTTATCTGGCCATGAAAACGGAGGGGCGGCTTTACACTAAAATCACCTTGCTGCTCAAACGGGCCATTATTGCCTTTGTCGTACTTTTTGCCTTGGTGACGCTGTACACGCTGCTCTACCTTCCCCACCTTTCCGACGACATCAAGAGCAACGTGGCGCTGTTCGCTGTGCCGTTGCTGGCGTTTTTGAGCATTGCCAACGTGCCCCGGTTGGCCAGCAAGGGCAAGTTCAGGCTGGCCTTTCTCTTCTCCTCCCTTTCCGTGAGCTTCCTGCTCATTCTGGTGGCCATCGAGCTGTACCCGGTGCTGGTCATTTCCACCATCGACCCCAAGTACAGCCTGACCGTTTACAATGCGGCTTCTTCTGAAAAATCCCTGGGCATCATGCTCACCCTGGCTGCCATTGGTGCGCCGTTGGTACTGGCCTACACGGTGTTTGTTTACAAAACCTTTTGGGGAAAGGTGAAGCTGGACGAGACGAGCTATTGATGCGAATAAAGAATTGATTTTCAGAGGTCAAATCATGGTGATTTTGAAAATCGCCATGATTTGGTTTTCCATGTTTAACTTTACCCAAATCCATATCCTTATGAAAACTTCCCACTCTTCCAGGTTGCTGCCTTTCACCATTCTGTTTTTTATCACCCTTTTTCTCTTTTCCTGTGCCCATACCGAGCCTATCAAGGAATGCCTGACGGGCAAAGAATATGGCTTCCTGTATGGCCTGCTCCACGGGTTCATCACGCCTGTCAGTTTCATTGCCAGCTTGTTCGATGACAATGTGGCAATTTATGCCGTGAACAACAAGGGATGGTGGTACGACCTGGGCTTCCTGTTGGGATCGGGCGGCTGGGGCTTTTTGGCGGGCAATAAGTCCAAGAAAAAATAACTTTCCGGAAGCCCTCAACAAACTGCCCGGCGCAACCCTTTTTCACGTCAAAACCGTAAGCTAAATTGTACGCTGATGGCTTTTGGCCTTTGGCAGTTGGCAAAAGCCAATGGCCAACTGCCAACAGCTAATAGCAAACCGACAAAACCATCCGTGTTTTAGTATAAACTGTGACGCCGTCAGAAAAAGAAGCCGCCATCCTTGCGCTCATACGCCGGTGCAAACGGTACGACCGCAGTGCCCAGTTTGAACTGTACAAACGGTTTTACCGCTTTGGCATAGGCATCTGCCTGCGCTATGCCCAGACGGAAGACGAGGCGAGGGAAGTGCTGAACGACGGCTTCTACCGCATTTTCACCAACATCGAAAAGTACGACGAGGCATACACCTTCGTCACCTGGGCACGCACCATTTTCGTGCGCACTTCCATTGACCATTTGCGCAAGCAGAAAAATAAGCTTGCCTACGACGAAGTGGAAGAGGCCGGCGACATTTCCGTTCCCGACAGTTCGATTGACTGGATGAATGCACAGGAGGCGGCCCACCTCATCCAACAGTTGCCGCCGCAGTACCGGGCCGTTTTCAACCTCTATGAGGTGGACGGCCATACCCACGAAGAAATCGGGCAACTGCTCGGCATCAGCACAGGCACCTCTAAATCCAACCTCGCACGGGCACGGCAAAAGCTGAAAGGCATCGTGCAGGACTATTTGAAAAGCAGTGATTTGACAAATTATGAGCGATAATTTACACCGAAAACTCGCCGATAAGCTCCGGCAGGAAAACGAGTACCCCGACTTCCGGCACGAGGACTGGTTGGCACTGGACTCCAGGCTGGAGGGCTTCGACCGCCGTCGGAGGAGGGGGTTGTTGCTCCTGTTCGCCTTGCCTATGGCGGCGCTGGCAGGGCTGAGCCTTTATTTATTGCTGCGCAATGACAGGCCTTCCACCGCATCCAATCCGGATATTGAAAAAAGGACGACCGTCGTTTTTGATACCATCGTGAAAAAAGTGACGGTGTATGAATACGATACCATTTACCGAAAGGCTTTCCTGACCGGAGGGGAACACATTTTACCTTCGTTTTTTAACCAAAAAAATAATGGGCCTGGCAATATCCAACCGCCTGGCCTCTCCATGCTGGATGGTGAAAAGCCTTTGGATGCTGCTGCTGCCGGACAACTCCAACTCCTGCCATTCGATGAAGCAACTGTTGGCGTTTGGTCAAGCGCTGCTGATAGCATCGAGGGGATTGACTACCTGGCGCTCAGGGAACTTGAGTTTCACAAAAAGAAAAAGCACGTTGAGGCATCCGTTGTTGATCCCGGCCTAAGGATCAAACGGGTGCCGCTTTTGCACAAAGCCCGGACGGCCATCACTGCAGGGACTACGCTGCCGCAGCAGGCGGGCGCCAATGCCCTGCCGGGCATCAGTGCCGCCTGGGAATACGAATTTGCCCTCGGCCAGGACAAGCTGTGGCTGTGGGAGTCGTTGGGCTGGGAACAACTAAGGCTGCAAGGCCGGGAGCACAACGGCATCCCGGGTTTCCCAAAGCCGGATAGCCCGGTACCGGCTGCAAAGTTGGAACAGATCAACTTCGAGAGCCAGGCCCTGGTGGCAAAACTGGGCCTCGGCCTGGAACTGGAGCCGGCGAAAAACCTGTCGGCCATGCTCGGCCTGGGGATTGGCGGCAATTACCGTTTGGTGTCCCGCCAAATAGCTGCCTTTGAAGCGGATCACCTGGAGGATTACCTGCGGCTGGAACTGCCGATGAGCACGGGCTGGGCGGGCCTTTCCGGCCATGTGCGGGCTGGGCTGGGCTGGCAGTTCGGCAGCCTTTGGCAAATACGCCTGACGGGTAGCTATGGGCACCTTTTCAGCAACCGGCTGCCGGATGGGAATATCCGCCGTTGGTGGGGCCTGGGTGCAGGGATATGCTATCGCTGGCGGTAGGGCTTTTTTATTTTCAGGGTGCAAGCATTTCAAATCATATTAGCACCTTTGCGGTCGTTATTGAAAAAAATTAGCTACCCAACGCAACCATCTAAAGCCCTGCCCTTGTATTCTTCATCGTATTTTCAATTCAAACCATGATGAATAAACTGCCGAGTATCTTTTATTTCCTGTTCGGAACGATTACTTTTTTTACTGCCTGCCAGCAGGAGGTTTCCCCTGCCACCGACCTTCCGGATGTAAGCTTCAACCAAACCGTGATGCCCATCATCACCTCCAACTGTACCGCCTCTGGCTGTCATGGTAGCGAGCGCACCGAAAACTTCACCTTGCTTTCTTACGACGATGTGATAAACCACGGCGGTGTCAGTGCAGCCGATGCCAGGGGCTCTAAAATGTACAGGGTTATTACGACGCCTGTTTCTGGCTCGGTCATGCCGCCGCCGCCCAACCAACCGCTGACGGATGAGCAGACTGCACAGGTTTACCTCTGGATCCTGCAGGGTGCTAAAAACAACTGATTGCACATCCGATTTTAAAAATCTATTTCAGAAAAACGCAAGAAGCTATTTTATGAAAAATCTTTTGTTGCCCTTATTCCTCTTATTTGCAGCCGTTGCCCTGTTTACCGAAGGATGCTATTACGACAACGAGGCAGAACTGCACCCGGAAAAATACCTGGAGCAATCCTGCGACACGACCATCACGATGAGCTTTGCCAACCAGATCAAGCCGATCTTAGACAGCTACTGCAGTACCGGCAACTCTTCCTGCCACAATTCCAACAGCAGCAGCAACGTCCCCCTGAATACCTATGAAGGCGTAAAATCACAAGTGGACAATGGCCGCCTGCTCAGTTCCATTACCTGGGACGGGAACGCTTCTTTTATGCCGAAAAACAGCTCGACGAAAATCAACGACTGTTATCAAGCCAGGATACGCATCTGGATTGAAAGCGGTGCGCCGAACAACTGAGAAACCACCCTATCTTTTTCACGAAGCATTAATCGAGATGAAATTCAACCGCATATTTTCCCTGTTTGCCTTCCTTTCATTTGCTGTTGCTTTGCCCGCACAGGACGATTTGCTGAGCCTGGTCGGAGAGCCGGAAGCGCCGGAAACCCACGCCATCGCTACCTTCAAGGGTACCCGCCTGATCAACTTCCACACGCTGGAAGTGCCCGGAAAGCGTACCCTTGATTTCCGCATAGCCCACCGTTTTGGGTCGTTCAACAGCGGCTGGTACGACTTCTATGGGCTGGATGGCGGCGCCTCCATCCGCTTGAGCTTTGAATATAGCTACGACGGGCGGCTGGCCGTTGGCATTGGCCGCACCTCTTTGGACAAGATGTTTGATGGTTTTGTGAAATACCGCCTTTTACGGCAAGGGGACAAAAGCAAGCCCTGGGTGAGCGTTACCCTGTTCAGTGGCATGTACTACACCATTTTGAAAGATCCGAACAAGGATGCAAACGGCTACGACAAGTACGAGCATGCATCCAGCCGCATTTCCTATTGCCACCAGGTGATCGTGGGGCGGAAGTTCAACGAGCATTTCTCCCTGCAAATAGCACCTGTGATGGTCCACTACAACCAGGTGCAGGATTTTTCCGACAACAATGACGTTTACCTCCTGACCGCTGCTGCCCGCTACAAGTTCACCAAACGATTAGCCGTGACGGCAGAATATGGCTGGCGCTTCTGGGACTACACCCGCACCAAGTATTATGACAGCTTCGGTATAGGCCTCGATGTAGAAACGGGCGGCCACGTTTTCCAGGTACACATTACCAACTCTTTGGGGCTGGCCGAGAACCAGTTTTACGCACGTACCAATAACAAGTGGGCCAACGGTGGCATCCGGCTGGGGTTCAATATCTCCCGTGTATTTACCCTCTGATTTTCAACCTTTTAAATAAAAAATAAATGAAGCGTTTACCTTTTTTGTTGGTTGCGTTCCTGGCAGCTTTGTGGATTTTGCCGGGCTGCGAACATGAATTGGTGGTGCCGGAAGCACCCGACTACATCCCCGTTGACACCTTTATCATTGACACGACAACTATCAACGATACGGTGCCGGATTTGCCGCAGGACAGTGCCGACTATACCGGAGTCCCTTGCGATCCTGATACGGTTTATTTTCAAAATACCATCCTGCCGCTGCTGCAATCGAGCTGTGCAAAGTCAGGTTGCCACGATGCGATTACGCACAAAGAGGGCGTGCGGATGACGGATTATGCCAACATCAAGAAAGAAGTGAAGGCAGGCAACCCCAGCCAAAGCAAGCTCTACAAGGTGCTTTTTCAAAACGGCGAGGAAAAAATGCCGCCCCCGCCCGAGGCCGACCTGACAGCCGAGCAGAAAAACCTCATCAAGAAATGGATAGAACAAGGAGCGCTCAACAACGAATGCAATGAAAACTACGGCGGCTGCGATACGACGGGTATTACTTATTCAGGGTTTATTTACCCCTTGCTGGCCAATTATTGCACAGGTTGCCACGGCGGCCCGCACCCTTCCGATGGGCTTGACCTGACGACCTATGAATATGTGAAGAACAACGCCCTGTCGGGAGAACTGTACGGAGCGATTTCCCACGACCCTTTTTACAAGCCAATGCCAGATGGTGGCCAGCAGCTATCGGCTTGTTTTATTAATAAGGTGAAAGCATGGATTGATTCAGGCATGCCGCAATAGGCCAACTTTAGCAAAACCTTAAGAGCCGGAAAAGACCTTGCAGGGTATTTCCTGCGTCATTAACCCGAGTATTTCAAAAGCCCTTTATGGGCGTATTAAAAATTAATAAATCATGAAAAATCACTTCAAAGTATTCCTTTCCGCCTTGCTGCTGATCTGTATCACCGATTTGGTGCAGGCACAGCGCCTATTCACCCGCAGCGCCAATGTTTCTTTTGACGCTACGACCAACTCCTCTTTGGAGGTGGTGGATGCAAAGACCAATACGGGTACGCTTGTTATTGACGTGCCGACCGGACAGGTAGAAGCGGCAGTGCTGATGAAAAGTTTGCTTTTTGAAAAAGCATTGATGCAGGAGCATTTCAACGAAAATTATATCGAAAGCTCAAAATATCCGAAGGGGGTCTTCAAGGGCAAGTTGGACGATGCTACCAAAGTTGATTTCACAAAAGATGGCAGCTATAAGGCCAACGTTTCCGGCGATTTGACCATGCACGGCGTCACGAAGAAAGTATCTGCCCCTGTCACTTTTACGGTAAAAGGCGGGAAAGTGGCCGCCCATACCGACTTTGCCGTGGTGCTGAAGGACTTCAACATCGACATCCCGTCCGTGGTGAGCGACAAGGTGGCCAAAGAGGCTAAAATCTCTTTCGGCGGCGATTTGGAGGAGTTGAAAAAGTAAGGGGTGGAGATGGACGGCTGGCGGTGGCCAGTGGCTGGTTGACGGCAATATTGACACTGGGGTTCTTTTACAAAGGCATCCGATCCAAATGATATTTGCTATCAAAAAAAGCCGGAGCGATGAAGTTCGTTCCGGCTTTTTTATAGCTTACACCACCAGGGTTTGCACATGGATGCAGGTGGTTGATAATCAAACCTCATCAATCATGTCAACTTTTATCAACCTTGCACGGCACCTGACGGCCCGTTGTATATTTTGTTACAGCCACCCATTTTCCCTGTACCACGCCAGCGTCTCTTCCAGCCCTTCCTCCAGGTCGTATTGTGGTTGAAAATTCAGGTCTTCTTTCAGCGGTTCGATGTCGCACTTCCAGTTCACGCTTTCCAGGATGCGCACTTTTTCCAGGTTGAGGGTAGGGTATTTTCCGTCGCCCTTGCCGATCTGCTCCATGAACCAGGCGACGCCCCTCACCAGGCCAATCGGCACGTGAAAGCGGAGGGTTTTTTTGTTCAGGATGCGCTTGGCAGCTTTGCCCAAATCCCATTGGGCATAGTAGCGCCCATCGGAGACGAAGTAGCTTTTTTGGGAAAAGCTGGAAGTGGTAGCGTCCAGCACCACCCTGGCCAGGTCTTTCACATAGACAAATGCCAGGTGTTGTTTCCGGGTGCCAATGTAGCCTTCGATGTTGCGGTTGACGAGTTTGAAAAAAACGAAGATTTCCTTTTCCCGGGGGCCATAAACGCCCGTCGGGCGAATGGTAATGTACGGGAAATCAGGCAGTTGGGCGAGGTAGCGCTCGGCTTCCAGTTTTGATTTACCATAAGTGTTGATGGGGTTTGGCACATCTTCTTCTTTCAGGAAATCCGTCAAATCCTCCTCGCTGGCCGGCCCGTATGCGGCGGCGCTGCTGATGAAGGTAAACTTCTCCGGCATCTCGCCAGAGGCAATAACGGCATCGGCGAAATTTTTCACATAGTCCCTGTTCACCAACCAATAATCAGCTAGTTTTGGAGCGGTCACTACGCCGGCGTTGTGGATGATATAATCGAACTGCTTGCGCTTTAACAGGTTCGCCATTTGGTCCTTGTCACCGAAATTCAGTTCGATGAAATTGATGCGGCTGTCCTGCAGAAATTCCCGGCTACTGGTCTTGCGGATGCCCGCATAGACCTCCAGGTTGCGCTGCAAAGCTTCCTCCACGAGGTGGCTGCCCACAAAACCCGATGCGCCGGTGATGAGTATTTTTTTCATGGTTGTAATGGTTAATTGCTGGATGGCTAAATGGCTCAAAAACCATTTAACCATACCTCCATCTAACCATTTAATGTTTTTTCATAAATCCGGTACCGCTTATAAGGCACCATGTTCACGCCTTCCACGCCCTTTTTCATCATCTCGTTGTTGTCCAGGATCCAGGAAGCTTCGGCCTCGTTGAAGCCTTTTTCGATGCCACGGGAAATGATGCGGGCGTAGAAAACGCCTTCGATGCCCATCTTGCGGTATTCCTCCCGCACGCCCAGCAGGATGATGCGCAGGCGTTTGATTTTCTTTTTTTGGAACAACAGCTTGAAAATACCCGTGGGCAGCAGCCGTCCTTTTTTTATGGTACGGGTAATGACGTTGATGTCGGGAACGGCCAGGGCGAAAGCCACCAGCCTTCCTTCGTGTTCTGCGAGCAAAGCGAATTCTGGATCAATGACCATTTTCATTTCGTCTGCCATGTGCTTGAACTCTTCATCGGTGGGCGGCACGAAGCCCCAGTTTTTGTCCCAGGCGGCTTTATAGACCTCGCTGACTTTTTTGATTTCTTCCCTGAACTTTTTCATGTTGGCCGGCCGGAAGGTGATGCCTTTTTTGGCCAGCCTTTCCTCAATCATCTGGGCCAGCCGCACGGATTTCATGTTCACCATTTCCTCATTGGTGAAATAGGCCAGCATGTCCATTTTTTTTACAAAACCATAGCGTTCCAAAAAGTCCTTGTAGTACGGTTTGTTGTAGGTCATCATGATGACGGGCGGCCTGTCGAAGCCTTCCACGAGCAGAGCGGCGGTATCGTTCGTGCTGAAATTGGTGGGCCCGAGCACGGCGTCCAGGCCTTCTTTTTTTGCCCAGGCACAGGCGGTGTCGAACAGTTGTTTCGCCACTTCGTAGTCTTCGACTACATCAAAAAAGCCGAAGTAGCCCACGTTGGCATTGGCGTAGCGGTTGTACTCGTTGTTGCGGATGGCGGCGATGCGCCCGACGACTTTGCCGTCCCGTATGGCGAGGTAAAGTTGTGCTTTGGAGTGCTGGAAGAAAGGGTTTTTCTTTTCGTCGAGCAGTTCTTTTTGGCCGATGTAGATCTCGGGCACGTAGTTCGGGTCGCCTTCGTAGAGGTCGTGGGGGAAGTCTATGAAGCGCCTCTTTTGTTTGCTGCCGTTTGCTTCGGTGATTTCAATTTTCATTTTGCTTCGAGTCTGTGAGATAGAATGGTAAATGTAATCACTCCTCCTTTTTCACAATGGATCCCATGCGATTTCTTTTCTCAACAGCCTTATATTTGAGTAACTGCCAAAAATAAAATCCCCTACATTTGCAATCCCCGCAAAAAACTGTATTGCCTTCATTTTTTTTTAAACAATAAATTCAATTTCACATGGTATTCGACCTCGATCTGATAAAACAAGTATATGCAGAATTGCCCGGAAAGGTAGCCGCTGCCCGCAACATGCTGGGGCGCCCGATGACCCTGACCGAGAAAATCCTATACACCCACCTGCACCCGGAATCCCCGCTCCAGGAATATAAGCGGGGCGTGGACTACGTCTTTTTCGCCCCCGACCGGGTGGCCATGCAGGACGCCACGGCCCAAATGGCCCTTTTACAATTCGACATGTGCGGGCGCAAACAAACAGCCGTTCCGTCCACCGTTCACTGCGACCACCTCATCCTGGCGAAAGATGGCGCAGCGCAGGACCTCGAATCGGCGGTGGATCAAAACAAGGAAGTGTACGACTTCCTCGCCTCCATTTCCAACAAATACGGCATCGGCTTCTGGAAACCGGGGGCGGGTATCATCCACCAGATTGTACTGGAAAACTACGCCTTCCCCAACGGTATGATGATCGGCACCGATTCCCACACGCCCAATGCGGGCGGCCTCGGCATGGTCGCCATCGGTGTCGGCGGGGCAGACGCCGTAGATGTAATGGCCGGTATGCCCTGGGAACTGAAAATGCCCAAACTCATCGGCGTGAAGCTGACCGGAAAAATGAGCGGCTGGACATCCAGCAAAGACGTCATCCTGAAAGTGGCCGGCATCCTGACCGTAAAAGGCGGCACCGGTGCCATTGTCGAATATTTTGGCGAGGGCGCCCGCTCACTCTCCTGCACCGGCAAGGGCACTATCTGCAACATGGGCGCAGAAATCGGCGCCACCACCTCTACCTTCGGCTACGACGAGGCGATGGGGCGCTATCTCCGTGCCACCGGCCGCAAAGAAGTGGCCGACATTGCCGACTCCGTTGCCGAACACCTCACTGGCGATGCCGCCTGCTACGAAAACCCGGATCGTTACTTTGACCGGGTCATCGAAATAGACCTTTCGACCCTGGAGCCGCACGTCAACGGCCCTTACACGCCCGACCTCGCCTGGCCCATTTCAAAATTTGCTGCGGCAGTAAAGGAAAACGGGTATCCGCAAAAACTGGAAGTCGGCCTCATCGGCTCCTGCACCAACTCGTCCTACGAAGACCTCGACCGTGCAGCCTCCCTGGCCAGGCAGGCCGTGGCCAAAAACCTGAAAGTAAAATCGGAATTCACCGTGACGCCTGGGTCGGAGCAGATTCGCTTTACCGTGGATCGGGACGGCCAGTTGGAAGCATTTGAGAAAATGGGCGGGGTCGTACTGTCCAATGCCTGCGGCCCCTGCATCGGCCAATGGGCCCGACACAATGCACCGGAAGATATCAAAAACGGCAGGAAGAACTCTATCCTCACTTCTTTCAACCGCAACTTCAGCAAGCGCAACGATGGCAACCCGCATACGCACGGTTTCGTCGCCAGCCCTGAACTGGTCACGGCCATGTCTATTGCCGGCGACCTGACTTTCAACCCGCTCACTGATTATCTTACCAATGAAAACGGGGAGCAGGTAAAACTCGACCCGCCCACTGGCGTCGAACTGCCGCCAAAAGGCTTCTCCGTGGAAGACGCCGGCTACCAGGAACCTGCAAAGGACGGCAGCAAAGTGCAGGTGGTCGTTGATCCAAATTCTGACCGGCTGCAATTGCTAACCCCTTTCAAGCCCATCACCCAAAGCCAGGTGAACAGCATGAGGATTTTGCTGAAAGCCAAGGGCAAATGCACCACCGACCACATCTCGATGGCAGGCCCGTGGCTCACTTATCGGGGCCACTTGGAAAATATTTCCAACAACTGCTTTATCGGCGCTATCAACTACTTCAACGACGAAGCCAACAAAGTGGCCAACTTCGTGGACAATCCAAAAGAAGCCACCTTCATGGCCGTGCCCGACTCAGCCCGCAAATACAAAGCGGCTGGCATCAGCACCATCGTTTTTGGTGAGGAAAACTACGGCGAAGGCTCTTCCCGTGAACATGCGGCGATGGAGCCCCGCTACCTCGGGGTGAAAGTAGTGGTGGTGAAATCATTTGCCCGTATCCACGAGACGAACCTGAAAAAACAGGGGATGCTGGCCTTCACCTTCGCCAACCCGGACGATTATGCAAAAATCCGCCAGGACGATACGGTCAGCCTGCTTGGTTTGGACGATATGCAGCCTGGTAAAAACATGACCATCGCCCTCCACCACGCCGATGGCACCGAAGATCGTTTTGAGGTGAAACATACTTACAACGAGGCGCAGATTGACTGGGTGCGGGCTGGTTCGGCGCTGAATAAGATCAGGCAGGAAATCGGGGCGGCGTAGCAAAAGGAGACCCCCCTCTGAAATAAAACAGGCCGTGCCATCATTTGGTACGGCCTGTTTCGTTTGCAGGCGATTGCAAAAAGGGGAAATGGTCAATTTTTTACGAGAAACATGCTATCGGGTATTTTTCCGTTCAGTTCCTTTTGGGTAAACTTCATCACGGTATTGTCGCCGGAAAGCTCCCGCATTTCCAGGCGGTCAACGGAATAGTCGCCTTTTTCCACAAAGACGGTGATTTTGTCAAAAAACTCTTTCAGGGTTTTGGAAGTAGGTGTCAGTTCGAGGGCATATTGGCCTTTTCCTTCAAAAGCCTTAATGCTGTAATTGGGGTTGCCGAGCGCCGTGCCGCCGAGGCAGTCCACAATGATTTCATTGATCTGGCGAAACATCTTGTTCGATTTGGCCGACAGGCGGTTCGTGCGCTTGTCATCCTTTATCACTACCTCGTCGCCATTGATCACCATCAGGTACTGGTAGGGCGTAGTGTATTCCAGGCGTACCTTGTTGTCTTTCTTAAAAGAAAATTTACCCTTTGAGACGATGGTCTCCTCCAACATGCTCAGGTTTTTTTCCTGGACAAAATCGCTTTGAATAGAAGTAACGCTCTTCCCGGCTGTCGTGAAACTTTCCCGGAAGGCCGCTTCATTTTGAAGAGGCTTAAACCCCTGCGGCTGGGCGGACAAAGCCACCGTCAGCAACATAAAAACGGATCCAAAAAAGTGCTTTCGTGCCACATATTTGCTATTCTCCATTCTCCATTCTCCATTAATAAGCATAAGGTTCAATGTTTATCAGTTCGTCGAGCGGCACGATGCGAAGCCCTTTCGCCCTGGCCGCCCGGATAAATTCGGGTAATATTTCGAGGGTCATTTTTCCATGATCGTGAAAGAGAACGATGGCACCGGGCTTTAGTTGATCCATCACCCGCTGCATTAACTTTTCCTTATCACCCACCACTGTGTCGAGCGAGCGGATACTCCAGCCGATGGTGTGGAAGCCACAGGATTCGATGGCGCTTTTCAGGTTGGGGTTGATGACGCCGTAGGGTGGCCGGAAAAAAGCAGGCCGCAGGCCGGTCGCTTTTTCAATGGCTTCGCTGGCCTGGAGCAGGTCTTCCACCATCTTTTTTTTGGAAAAAAGGTCGAACCAAAAGTGGTGGGAAAAGCTGTGGTTACCTACCAGGTGCCCTTCCGCCACCATTTTTTTTAACAGGGCCTCATTTCCCTGGATGCGGTGGCCAATGCAAAAAAAAGCCGCTTTCACGTCGTGTGCTTCTAAAATGCCGAGCACTTTCGGTGTATATGCCGCCAACGGCCCATCATCGAAAGTAATGGCAATGGCATTCTTTTCAGGAGGGCCCAGGCAGGTCGTTTTCATAAAAAAGCCAGACCGGATGGAATAACTGCCCCAGGCCACTATGGAAATATACGCCAACAAAGCCAGCAGATATGCCCACCAAGGCAGCCCAAATTGCCAATCCAACAGCAGCAGGACGATAACTATTTTAGCAAACAAAAACTGCGTCCGGCGGTGGGTCAACATGCGCTCAGGAGAATGAGGGAGTGGTGGATGTTGTAGAAGTGGTTGTAGATGAGGACGTGCCCGGGCGCCTGTAATCCTGCGGGCAGCAGCCCGGCGGGCATTTCCCGTCCCTGTAAGATAAAGGCCGCCAACCAGGTAGCATAAGCAGTGGCCACTGGATATTCACCGCATAGGCGTTTAAAACTGAAAACGGGATTGGTATCAAAAAGGCCCCTGGCCGTTTCATCATAGACACCATCATAACGGGCATCGCCGTTTTTGCCCCAAAGCAAAAGGCCGATGTCAGAAGGCTTCAGATGATGTTCCGCCAGGAAAGCCAGGATATTTGGCTGCATGTCCCCAGGCTTGAAAAAAGTTCTCACGTCTTTGATGCAAATGTTAGATGCGGCAGGGGGACTAGTTGACAGCACAAAAAAGGTTGCGCCCTCGCCTGCGATGGTGCCGGGCGAATCCCGTTGGGCGGGGTCGCCCCAGGGCCCTTGTTGTACTGCTCTTTTGTAGAGGCCGAATCTTTCCAGGATTTTGAACCGTGTGTCCTGCATTTCATCCACCGCACCGAGAATTACATTGGAAATTTCGCCTTCCTGCAGCAACAGCATGGCATCAAGCAGGGCATGTTCAAAGGAGAAGGCCCGGTGGGTAAAGGTGTTATTATAGGCGTGGCATTTCAGCATGAGTGCAATCTGCCCGGCGATGGTATTGTGCGTGGACTGGATAAAGGCAGTCGGGGTGAGCATTTGCTCGTTCTGGACGATCATTTTTGTCAAAAAGGTCTCCGTGTCTTCCGTGCACCCATAGGCCGTGGCAGTGATAATGGCCTCGGGCATCTCCACGCAGGCGTCTTTCATGCTGGTGAGCGCGGCGGCTGTGCCCATCCTGACTACCCGGCTCATCCGCCGCAGGAGGCGCGTATCGATCAGTTGTTTGTAGTCGGGTTCGATGCAACGCAGCCTGGGCTGGCTATCGGGGGCAGGTAAAGGGTTGTCCTTCCCCGGCAGGTAGGGGGCAATGACGCCTGTGCCATGTATAAAAGTGTGCATAGTCTTTTTCGTGCCTTGCTGGCCAGTTTAGTTTTTTGAGAACAACAAAGAGGTGCAATTCCCGCCGAAGCCAAAGGAATTGCTGAGTACGTGCCGGATGTCCACTCCGGTTTGGAAATGGGTTTCCGGAACCAAGCCCAGCCCTTCGATGGGGGTGGAAAAACGGAGGTTTGGATATATCAAACCATGTTTGAGGGCCAGCACAGACAGTACCGCTTCCAATCCACCGCTTGCCCCGAGGGTATGCCCCGTAAAGGATTTGGAGGAACTGAAGCGGGGCATTTTTTCGCCAAAAATCTGTTTCATGGCTGTGCCTTCAGATTGGTCATTGTTGACGGTGCCAGTACCGTGGACATTGATATAGCCTATATCTTCGGGCTGCAACCGGGCCTTTTCCAAAGCACCCCTCATGGCAATGCAGGATCCGATGCCGTCCGGCGATGAGGCCGTTTGGTGGTAGGCATCCGTGGCATTGTGCCAGCCGGAGATGCGGCACAAAGGTTCTATGCCCATTGTTTTCAATGCGCTTTCCGATAGCAGCACCAAAAAAGCGGCGCCTTCGCCCAGGTTCAGGCCATTCCGGCTGTTGTCGAATGGGCGGCAGTATGCTTTGTCCAGGATCATCAGCGTATTGAATCCGTTGAGCGTAAAGGTGGAAAGGGCATCCACGCCGCCTGCGATGGCCACATCGAGCATTCCATGCTGAATCATGCGGGCAGCCATCATGATACTGTTGGCGGATGAGGAGCAGGCAGTGCTGATGGTAGTGATAAAATCACGGATGCCGAGCTTTTCGGCCACCAGTTCTGTCGGGCTGCCGCACTCATGGTACACCACGTTGCGCAGCCGGCCACCGGATTGATTTTTCAGGAATTCCTTGAAAAAGTGGGTGGTCTTATCCATGCCGCCCACCGTTGTGGCGGAGAGCAGGCCGGTTTTAAAAGTGGGGTGAAGGAGGTGTTCTATGGATTTAAAAGCTTCGGTCGCGGCGGCCACGCCCAATAAGGCCGTGCGGGTTATACCACAGGGCATGCCCGTGTAGTCGGCCAGGTCGCCGTTGCTCAGCTTAACCTCGGCTACGGGAAAGACGTCCTTATGCGCACTGGGCAACCAGCGCATTGGCCCGATACCTGATTTTCCCTGTTCAATGGCCTGCAGGGCTTCCGGCACGCTGTTGCCGATGGCCGAGATCATGCCTACGCCTCCTATCCAGACGGGTTTTTCCATTTATGCCGCTTTTTTGTGGGCAGTTATGTATTCGGCCATTGTTTTCACCGAATGGAAAATTTTAGGGCCATCCTCTGGGTTGGCCACTTTGATATCGTAGTGCTGTTGAAGCAAAACGATGAGTTCGAGAGCGTCAATCGAATCAAGGCCCAGCCCTTCAACGAACAGCGGTTGGTCGTCGCCGATGTCCTGTGGGGTGAGGTCTTGCAAGTTTAGTTGGTCAATGATCTGGATTTTCAAATCCTGTATCAGGTTTTCCATATAAGGTTTCAATGATTTTGTGATCGTGGAATAAGGAGTTCTCTGTATTCAAATGCGAGGCAAGATATAAAAAAGCCTCGTAGTGGTTTTCCATTACATCTACCCAGCCACCGATGACGGCACTGGCAGCATTGATGGCCAACAAATCGTCAATATAGCCGCATAAAAACGGGATTTCGTAATTGTCAAAAATAAAAACAGTGTTTTCCCCTTTCAGTTTATGGCGGATGCATACCTCCCCCACCATGACGTTGGCCAGGGTATAAACAAAAAGGGAAGGGCTGGGGAACGATTGGGCTGTTTCCAGGTAGTGGATGTCAGTATCGAGGCTGGAGTAGTGGTTTGCGAGTACGATGCCCAGGTCTTCGGCAGGTGCCAGTGCAGGCAGGCTTGTGCCGTCCAGCAAGGTTTCTGCTGCGAGGAAAGCCAGTTTGCACAAGTTGTCCATTTTATAGAACTTGGGGTAATCAATGGCCAGTTGTTTGTAGGCATTCAACAGGAAGGTGCCGGTATCGGCCTGTTCGTCTTCAAAGATTGTTTGCCCGTTTTTAGTGATTTTTTGGTGGCGGATGTGGCACCAATTATTGAGATAATGCATGGTCTATTTTAATGAGCCGCGCCAAACGTTTTAATGCTGTATCGTGGTTTTTTACATAGGGGTTATCAGTGTCCCACACATAACCGGCCAGGACAGAACAGACCTGCCTTTTTATCTCTTCGTCCTGCCTTTCAGCAAAGAAAATGGTATCCAGGGTGCCTTCGTACCATGCTTCCACATACGACCGGAAAGTGTTCACCCCCTGCATCAGGAAAGCCGTGAAGTCTTTTTCCCAATCCACCTTTTCGCCCTTCAGGTGCTTGACGGTGAGCTGGCCCGCCCTCATGCTGGAGTTGACGGCAAGGGTGACGCCGGAGGAGAAGACGGGATCCAGGAATTCCGTGACATTGCCCGTGAGCACGAACCCATCCCCATAAAATTGAAGGGTAGAAATTGACCATGCCTCCAGGATGCGCGGATCGAAGAGGTACTCCATGCCTTCGAAGCGCCTGCTGATAAGGGGGTCGCTGGCTATGATGGCCCGCAACTGTTGCTCCGGTGTGCCGCTGTATTGCTCGAAATATTCCGGAGCGCCTACGAAACCGACTGAGGTGGTGCCGTTTGAAAAGGGGATGACCCAGGCCCAAACGCCGGGCCGGTGAACCACAATGGTAATGCGGAACGGCTCCCCGCCGAGCATCCTTTTTTCATCCCTGATGTGGGTGAACAGGGTCTTGCGCATCGGTTGATCGCTGGGTTTGTCGAGGTTGAACAACCTGGGGATGACCCTGCCGTAACCGCTGCTGTCAATGATAAAGCGGGCTTCGATTTGTTTTTGGGTGCCATCGGGGCCAGTTGCCGTGGTGGTAGAGTGGTTCCCGTTGAACTGGATGTCCGTGACGGAGGTTTCATAATCAATTTGCACCCCCCTGCCCTGTAGGGCATCCGCCAGCGTCTTGTCGAAATCGGCCCGGGGCACTTGCCAGGTCCACTCCCAGCCTTTGGTGAATTTATCGGAAAAATCGTAGTCGCAGACAAAGTCATCTTTCACAAACTTGGCCCCAAATTTTTTCTGGTAGCCCTGCGCTTCCAGCACCTCGATAAAATTAGCGGCTTCCAACGCCTGCATGCAGCCTGGCAACAGGCTCTCCCCGATGACGAAGCGCGGGAATTTTTGCTTCTCCACAATTTTCACATCGTACCCAGCCTGTTGAACAATGGAGGCGGCCACCGTTCCCGATGGTCCTGCCCCTATCACCAGGACATCAACTTTTTCCTTGTTCATTTGCTCTTTCAATTTAGTAACGAGTGATTAATAATGCGAATATCGGGTTAAGATAATTGCCACATTTCCAGTTGTTTGAAAAACGAAATCATGGTGATTTTCAAAATCACCATGATTTCACTTCTTGAAAATCAACGAACTTTAAAATTGAACCCGTTATTCGCATTAATAACGTGTCAATTTTACTTTTGGAAAACGCTGGGGGAAGGTTTTTCTCCTTCGCTCCTTAAAGTTGGTAAAATGGCAAAGTTAGTTTTCTGCAGCACTAAAAAAAGGTTGTATTCCAGGGCAAACAGTTAGCCAGCCTCCTTTCCGGCGCTTATTTCAGGTGCAGTTCATTTAAAAAAACGTGCCCGGCCCGCCAACCCCAGTCCTGACAATTTTTGGTGTGGGGAAAAAAGCACCCTAGTTTCCAGCAGGGCCGTTGGCAGGCAAAGTACATACAAGTTTTATAGAATAAAAAATAACATTTGGGTAAATACCCTATTGCTGCTTAATCTTTTCCAAATACTACGGCTGCATTGCACCCACCGAATCCCGATGCGGTTTTCAGGCAAGCCTGCAAAGGCCGCCTGACGGTTTGCCGATTAACATTCACCGGCTGGCTAACGCCATGGGTATCGTAGCCTAAGGATGGAAGGATGGCGTTTTCCCGCAGCGACTCCACGGACATGACGGACTCAATCAAGCCGGCTGCGCCGAGGGTATGGCCAAAATAGCCTTTCATGCTGTTCAATGGCACCTCCTGCAGCCCTGAAAGGTAAAACGCCTTTGCCTCCATTTCGTCATTGTAGGGAGTGGCGGTGCCGTGGGCAGAAATGAAATCTACCGGGGTGCCTGCCTGCTTCATGGCCCTGGCAATGGCTTGGGCCAGTTCCTCGCCTGTGCGGGAAGGGCCGGAAATGTGGTTGGCATCGTTGGTCGTGGTGCCGCCTTTTACGCGGATGGGCTGTTTCACCAATGCCTTTCTTTTGTCAATAGACAGTACGACCGCCCCGCCCGCTTCGCCCAGGTTGAGGCCCTTGCGTTGTTGGTCGAAAGGCCGGCAAGGCTCGTTGCTCAAGGCATGGAAAGACTGAAACCCGGAAACCACAAAGCGGGAAACCAGATCCGCACCTGCCACGATGGCATGTTTGTAGCGCCCCGACCGGAGCAGGCGCATCCCGACAAGGATAGCTGCCAGGCCAGATACACAAGCGTGCGACAGTACGACCGGATTGCCCTTGTGCCCGATAGCTTGTGCTATCTTCCGGGCAGTGTGGTGCAATAACAGATCCGGGGAAAGGGAATTGGCCTCTTCCAGCAATTCGATGTTCCCTTTCGTGGTGGACAGGATGAAAACGGTGTCCCGGTCGGAGGGTTCGAGATCGGTTTGGGACAGGGCATCGCTGACCACATAGAGGACAAGTCTTTCAAATTTTGACCAAAAACCACCGCTCCGGGCGGCCTGTAGGGTGGTTGCCTCCAGGGCGCTTTCCTCAAAAACTGCGGCATAGAGTGGGGTAGGGGAAAACGGGCTGTTCTCAAGGCACCGGATGCCGGATTGCCCGCGGAGGAGGGCACCGAAGTTCTCCCCGGTCGTCCAGCCCAGGGGCGTGGTGACGTTGTCTGCTACGATGAAAGTTTCGTTCATGGTTCCATCAGGCCGGCAGGCCGTTTTTATGCTTCCACGACTCGAAGAACGAAGGATTGTTGAGGTGCAGGTGGTTGGTTTTGTGGTCCAGGAAGACCTGTACGGAACTGCCCGTGGCCACCAAATCACCGTTTTGGGCGTGGAAGAGCTTGTATTTGAACAATATTTTTGCTGCCTTCAAATTATGGTAAGTGGTTTCAACAATGACCTTGTCGCCATAGCGGAGCGGCTTTTTATAGCTGCAATCAATATTGACAATGGGTACTACCAAACCATTTTTATAAAAATCGAGGTATGTGAGACCATATTGGGCACCAAACGCCTCCCTGCCGTCTTCAAAATAGCGGATGTAGTGCCCATGCCAAACAATGCCCAGGGGATCGGCCTCATTAAAACGCACCGGTACTTCTGTTCTTACAGTTAGAGTTTTATGCATGTAAAGATTGTTCGGGTTTCGTTGCCGGGAGGTGAAACGGATCGCTTCATCCTGCGAAGGCCGTCCTATTTACCTTTTTGGGGGAGGGGGTGTTTTTGAAAAATTGCATGATTTTTCAAAAACACCCCCTCCTAAAGTGTTTTATCCGCCGCCATGGGTGGCGACAAACCTTTTGATACCCTCTCTGGCCATTACTGCCAACCAGGATTGTACAGGCATTAATCTTTGTACTTCCGTTTCCATTGTTCATACCGGGTTTTTTGAATATCCTGTAAGACATTGTAAATGGGCCTCGCCCAATAGTTTCTGAAACCAAATCCACCTGGCTTGCCGCTCATCCGTTCGGTGAGCAGGACTTTTTTCGTTGCCATGTCCAGGAAGGTGACCCACATGTGGCCATTTCCGCCCGGCTTGTCCAGCGCTTCCATGACGAACACGAGGCCGATGCCTTTCTGGCCCTTCAGATCGTAATTACGGACGGCGGCCTCGACGTCTTCCTTTGTAAGCGCTGCCGATTTTGAACTCATGGATACCAGTTCGTCCGGGTTGATACCGGCATTTGCTTTGGTAACGGGGCCCAGGTCGTAGGGTACTTCCATTTTGTTGAGCGCCAACCTGAAATTGTACTTTTCGCTCTCGCTGATGATGAGGGTATTGATCTTGTCGAAATAGTCAATGATCTGGATAGGAGATGCCGTCTCGCCCAGGACCGTCACCTTGCTGTAATCCACGCCCAGCCAGGTGATGTCTTCGTTGAAGATGCGGCTTGCATCTTGTGCACCAACATTATTTGGATGTATGGCAAATGCCAGCAGAAGGAAGAACGGGAAAAAATGTTTGCTTTTCATAATTAAATATTTAAGGTTAAGGATGATGCTGTGAACGAAGGGAAAATGTAAGGCCGTTAGTTTAAGCGGGCTAAAGGCTCGAAATTTTGACATCACTGGCTTCATTCACCTGGTTGCAGGAAAATTTTCATTTCGCAGCGGGCCAGCATTTGGCCACCACAAGCTACCTTTCCGCTGATGATGGCCACGTTGAACACCCGGTTGGTAACTTCTACCGTACTGGTCAGCGTCTTTTCAACAGCGGGCAGGGCAAAAATTTCCAGGTTGTCGATGGACGCAATGAACCCTACGGGTGGCGGCAGTCCTGCTTTATGGCTGATGAACCCTGCCTGTGCAGCGGCTGTTTGTGCGATATTTTCAATCAAGCCAGGTTCCGCCAGTTGGCCATTTTGTACAAAGATATTCTCTGGCCGGATGCTGAACTGAGTGACTGCGCTGTGTTCACTGCACTCCAGCAGGTAATCCACCATGACGAAGGGCGGTTGTTGCGGGATATACGGTTGTGCGTTGGTCATATTGTAGTATTGGCTTTCCCATTGGCATATTGGGCAGGCTATTTTTCTTCTCCCCAAAAATAGAAGTAATTGAACCACTGTTCGGGATACAGCTTTAATTTAGCTTCCAGTTCCTGAACAAAGGCGTCCAGCAATAGTGCTGGGTCATGTTGATGGCCCTTGAACAATTCCAGCTTTGGGGAACCATACAACTGGTATGTGGTGTCAGATTGCTTGAAGGCAAAAACAAAGGATACCGGCACTTTGAACTTTGCAGCCAAGAGGAAAGGCCCCTCCGGGAATTTTGCCGTTTTCCCCAGGAATTGGCCGCTAATGGTTTTATTGCCCGGAAGGTAGCGGTCGCCATGGATGGCCACCAGTTCGTTTTTGCTCAAGGCGTTGTAAATATTGTAGATGTGCGAGTTGTCGTCCTTTATCAGGATGACGTTGACCCGCCTTGGGCCTGTTACCTCTTCCAGGTAATTTTTGATGGCTTCCTGTTCTCCGTCAAACATGACGATATTGATGATCCCCGGCAAATGTTCGTGTAAAAAATGCCCGGCCAGTTCCCAGTTCCCCAAATGTGCGCTCATGAGAATGCCCCCCTTTTTTTCCGACGCTATCTCCCGAAGGTTTTCCAGGCCGTTGGATTGGGCGGTGAGTTTATTGGGGATACCGGCCATTACCACTACTTTATCTATGAGATTCTGCCCCAGTTTGTAGTAATTCCTGTACAAGGTAAGCAATGATTTCCAACGCCCCATCTTCAACCTTTCCCTGTAAAATTGGAGCACCGGACGGGAAGTCTCCCAGGAAAACAAAAAGTAGTAAAAAGCTACGAGCCTCAGCATCAAATAGGCAGCCTCCACCCCAAGGCGCCTCAATACCCAGACAAAAATCTGGTAGCCTGAACGGCTTGCCCTGGATTTGCCTTGCCACGATGCCATGATGGAGTGTTGAAATTAAAAAATTGGAAACTGGGCCATTTTCCCGTTACCAGTCAAATAATAATTTCTCAATTTCCGATTTCCTGTCAAACAGTTTCTTTTGTGCCTACCTTCATTGCGATATAATCATAAAAATCCTGGAAAGTCGTAATGCCAGAGAAGTCTTCGGGCATCACTTTGAAACCAAAGTTGTTTTCGATGACCACGACGAGGTCAATGTAGTCCAGGCTGTCCATGTTAAGCGTTTCCTTCAGGTTCCCCTCCGGGGTGATAAGCTCTACTTCCACTTCGAATTCTTCCACCAGGAATTGGTTGATCTTAGCGATGATTTCAGTATGGTTCATTGATGCGAATTTTAGTTTTTCCAATTTCTTAAAACGAGGGAGGAGTTGGTGCCCCCGAAACCGAATGAATTTGACAAGACTGTATTTAATTTTTTCTCTGTGGTTTTTGTGGCCAGGTTGAGCAGTGCAGAATCTTCATCTGGTGTTTCAAAATTGATATTGGGCGCAATGAAATCGTTTTTCATCATCAAAACGCTATAAACGACCTCGCTGGCCCCGGCCATCCAACATTCATGCCCGGTCATGGACTTTGTGGAACTAACCAGCGGTTTTGTCTGGCCGAATACCTCGTGGATGGCCCTTGCCTCGCTGGCATCGCCCGATGGGGTGGAGGTCGCATGTGCGTTGATATAGTCCACCTCGCCGGCACTGATCCGGGCATTCTGCAGGGACTTTTTCAGTGCCCGCACTGGCCCGTCCACGCTGGGGTTGGAAATGTGGGCACCGTTGGAGGAGAAGCCGTAGCCAATGACTTCTGCTAAAATAGGCGCCCCCCTTTTTTGTGCACTCTCCAGGCTTTCCAGGATCACTGTTGCTGCCCCGCCGCTGGGCACCAGCCCGTCCCGGCTGCGGTCAAAAGGCCGGGATGCTTTCGTTGGCTCGTCTTCGTGGATGGAAAATGCGCCCAGGGCATCAAAAGTGCCCATCGAGTATAGGTTGACTTCTTGCGCACCACCGCAAATGACACATTCCTGCAAGCCCTGCTGTATCAAAAAATAACCAATGCCGATGCTGTGCGAGCCGCTGGCACATGCCGCACTGATGGTGAAATTGACCCCCTTCAGCCGAAAGATGGTGGAAAGGTTCATGTTGACGGTGGAGTTCAGGTTTTGGAAAACAGCGGCGGAACCAGCCATCATGGTATCCACTTTTTCCCGGATGGTGTCGGTAGAATCTATGACAGCCTTGGCGGAGCTGTCGTTCCCAAAAATAATCCCCACTTCGTGGTCGTCCAGATAGTCCTGTTCCATACGGGCCGTTTGGAGGGCTTCCACGGTGGACACGTAGGCGAACTCTGCCTGCTCGGGCAGCATGATGCGGGAGCGGCGGTCAAGCACGCCTTTCAGGTTGGGCTTGTCAAGATAGCCTGTCAGGCCGGAACGGTAGCCAAATTTTTTTCTCACCGGATCCAGCACAATGCCCGATTTTCCCTGGTAGAGCGAGTCTTTTACCTCATCCAGGTTTTTCCCTATGCAGGAGTAAATGCCAATTCCGGTGATTACAACTCTGTTCATTGTTTAGAAATATTGCCAGGGTCTTGTACGTCAGTTGGTAGAACATGGTTTTGAAAAATTACCTCATTTTTCAGCCCAAAAACTTCCGTCTTTTCTATCAATAGGGCAGCCAGGCGACCCATCACAGCGGGCAAAATTACGATTTTGTGATGGCAAAGTGCAGGGTTTCGCTTAAATGCCGCCCGTGACCGACAATACTTCGCCGGTGATATACGATGCCTCCGGCGAAGCCAAAAAGGCAACTGCGGCTGCCACTTCTTCCACCTTCCCAAACCTTTTCATCGGTATCATCCCCGAGAGGGCTTTTGCGTCCAGATCTTTCGTCATGTCCGTTTCTATAAAACCAGGCGCCACGGCATTCACCGTAATGCCCCGCCTTGCCACTTCCTGGGCCAGGGCTTTGGTGGCACCGATTACGCCCGCTTTAGCTGCCGAATAATTTACTTGCCCGGGAACGCCCCTGATGCCGGAAACGGACACTATGTTGATGATGCGCCCATATTTTTTTAAAAGCATGGAGTTGATCACCGGCTTGGTTACATAAAAAAAACTGTCCAAATTATTGTTGATAACGCCCGACCATTGCTGGGTGGTCATCCACATCATCAGCGTATCCTGGCGAATACCGGCATTATTGACGAGCACTTCCAGAACATCTTCCGGATGGCCTGCCATCCAGCCTTCTATTTTTTCCTGGGTTTGACCGGGGTCGGCCACGTCGAAGGGGAGCAGTTCCCCTTTGCCACCCTGTTCCGTCAGTAGGTGCAGGGTTTCGAGGGCTGCCCCTTCGTTGCTTTTGAAATTGATGAGGATGGCATATCCCTTGGCTGCCAAGGCCAGGCACACTGCCCGCCCGATTCCCCTTGATCCGCCCGTTACCAATGCGTATTTCACGTGTTTTTTATTTTTTATAAAAGTTGTTGGATTAATCTTTACCCTTGGGGTGGTGGTGGCGTACCTGTCATGGAGGCTGTTTCATGAAGGTTTAAACGGCCTTTAAATTGGTTAAGGGTTAAACGTATCTGAAATGTGGGGCGCCTTTCGTCTCCAGCCTTGGCCTACATTTATGGCAAGGGTTGGTAATAAAACCTATTTTACCGGAAGATACCATGATCAGCCCGGTGTAAATAATTTTTGACCGATTCGATGTCCTTGTACCTGGGCTGGTCGTCCACAAACATGGGAAATACTTCCCGTACTTCCCCATATACGCTCTTTGAAACGGAGGAGAGGCGATCCTCACACTCTAAATAGTCAACTGCCTGAGCGATGGCCATCAGTTGGATAGCCAACACCTCAAACGTGTTTTCGACGACTTTTTTGGCCAGCAGGGCCGCATTGCAACCCATGCTCACGATGTCCTGGTTGTCGTTGTTGTTGGGGATGCTGTGCAGGTACATCGGGTAGGAGAGGGTCTGGTTCTCCGCCACCGTAGAGACGGCAGTGAACTGCACGCCCTGCATCCCGAGGTTGAAACCCAGCCTGCCCAGGTTGACAAACGGGGGCAGCTTGTGGTTCAGGTTGTTGTTCAGCAGGAAGTTGAGCTGCCGCTCCGAGAGCATGGCCAGCTTGGTGATGCTGATTTTGAGCTTGTCCATCTCCATCGAAACATAGTCACCGTGGAAATTGCCACCGTGAAAAATGTTTTCTTCCTCGTGATCCACCACCGGGTTGTCGCTCACAGAGTTCAGCTCGTCCAATAACACCTTTTCTACGTTGGCAATGGTATCCAGGATAGGCCCCAGTATTTGGGGTACGCAGCGCAGGGAGTAGTATTCCTGCACCTTGTCGTCCAGTATGTCCTGTACCAGTTGGCCATTGTAGAGGTGTTCCTGCCTTTTCCGGATGAGTTGGCTGTCCCGCAGGATGGTTGACATGGCGGCTGCCACTTCACGCTGCCCGGCGTGGTGTTTTACCTTGTTAAGCCCCGGGGAAAAATGGTCGTCGTAAGCCTCGGTCAATTCGTTGGTCATTGCCGAAAGGACAACAGACCAGTTGAGGAGTTTTTTTGCCAAAATGAGGTTGACGACACCGATGCCCGTCATGGCGGAAGTGCCGTTGACGATGGCCAGCCCCTCCCGGATGTGGATGTTCATAGGGTGAAGGCCCAGCTTGTCCATCACAGCTTTCGTGGGCTGTACCTTTCCTTCGTACCATACTTCCCCCTCGCCAATGAGGTTGAGGGCCAGGTGGGCCAGTTGCACCAGGTCGCCACTGGCACCAACGCCACCGTGCTCGTAGATACAGGGTGAAATTTGGTGGTTAATAAAATTTGCCAGCGCAAGTACTGTGTCGGGGTGGATGCCGGAGTAGCCCGCTAGCAGGGAATTGAGCCTGGCCACGAGCACCGCCCTGGCCAGCAGCGGGGGCAGCAGGCTGCCGGCCCCTGCACTGTGGCTGCGGATGAGGTTGAATTGCAGTGCGATTTGGTCTTCGGTGCTTATCCTGTACCGGGCCATGGGGCCAAAACCGGTACTCAACCCGTAAATCAATTTATTGGCAGAAAATCGCTTGAGGAATTCGTGGTTTTCAGCTACCCTGTTGATGGAATCCGGGGCTAATTCTACTTGCTCATCCTTGTGCACTACGGCGTCAATATCTTGCAAAGTCAGCCTTCGTTTGCCTAAAATGATCATTCTACAGGTTAAAATTTTTGCGAAGATAGAAGAATAATTCGATTCAGATTTTGCGGCCATTGGGCCTCAGCCGGCTGCAAAAAAAATTGAACGTAGGTTGATAACCAACCAAATGAAAAGTGGTTTTTGGGAAATGCCCACCATCTTTTCGTGCTTTCCGTTGCTTTTCAAAATGAGGAGGTTTTTCTGCCGTTGCCTCCCCGGTGAAACTTTGCCGCTTTAACCCAATTTTAACCGGCTTCACATAATCTTAACTGAGGGATTGTCAGTTAGTTAAGTGTCCTTAAAATATAAATGGCCGTCTTGGTTGGCCACTGTGCCTTGAATGATAGCCAATCCCTCTTTTCGATGGGTTGGCCATTCTTCCGATCCATTGAACAAATGCCGGTATTCCAGCTTTTATTTATTGATAATCATTAAGTTATGATAAAATATTTCCCCACTTTATACTTAAACCAAAAAGATGACCATGAGAAAGATGTCCCTTTCGATGACCAGCTTGTTCTTGCTGGCGATGTGGGTGGTGCCGGCCAATGCGCAATACTTTGGCAGGAACAAACCCAAGTATGAAAACCATGATTTCAAAGTGGTGCAAACACCTCATTTTGAAATCTACCAATACCTCGACAACCCGGAACTGCTGGAAACATTGGCCAACCAGGCCGAACACTGGTACCTGCTGCACCAGGCGGTACTGGCCGATACGTTCACCAGCAAAAACCCCCTCCTCATCTACAACGACCACCCCGACTTCCAGCAGACCAATGCGGTCGGAGGCGAGATCGGCGTAGGGACGGGCGGCGTGACGGAAGGCCTCAAAAACAGGGTCATCCTGCCGGTGGCTATGTCGAATGCCCAGACGAAGCACGTACTCGGCCACGAGCTTGTTCATGCCTTTCAATACCACATGATTATTGATGGCGATTCTACTTCCATCCGAAACCTTGGCAACCTGCCCTTGTGGATGATAGAGGGCTTGGCAGAGTATATGTCCATCGGAAGGGTGGACGCCAACACATCGCTTTGGATGCGGGATGCCGTACTGAATGATAAAGTGCCGAGGATCAGGGATTTGTACAATCCCGAATTTTTCCCTTATCGCTGGGGACAGGCATTCTGGGCATTCATTGCCGGCTGGAAAGGCGACGGCGTCATCAGACCTTTCTTTGTGTCCACAGCCAAATATGGCTTCGATAAAGCATGCAAGGATGTGCTGGGCGTTACAGAAAAAGAGCTTTCAAAACTTTGGGTGGACGCCATCAAAGGCTACTACGGCCCTTATTTAGGCGATAAAAAAGAACGCTTCATCGGCAGACCATTTGTCACCGATGAAAAAGGCGGCGGCAGGCTCAACATCGCCCCTGTGCTAAGCCCCAATGGCCAATACGTCCTGTTTTTATCGGAAAAAGATCTCTTCAGCATTGACGTCTTCCTGGCCGATGCCGTGAACGGCGACATCATCCGCAAGGTACACAGCGGCACCAAAGGCGGCCACCTGGACGACCTGAGCTTTATCGAAAGCGCAGGCACCTGGTCGCCCGACAGCAAGGAATTCGCCTTCGTGGCTGTGAAGGATGGTTCCAACGTGCTGGTGATCAAAGATTTAAAAGGCAAAACCAAAGAGACGTTCGGCCTGGAAGGAGTACCGGCTTTCAGCAACCCGGCCTGGTCCCCAGATGGCAAAAGCATCGTCGTGGCAGGGCTGGTCAATGGGCAGGTGGACCTGTTTCAGGTGACCTTGAAAAACAAAAAAGTAGAACGGCTCACCAACGACAAATATTCAGAAATGGAGCCTTCCTGGTCACCGGACGGCAGCCAGCTCGTTTATGCGACCGATAAACTGAGCTTTGAAAAAAATGCCGGCGAATGGACTTTCAACCTGGCCATCATGGATATGGGAACGCACCAGGTGCAAGACCTTGATTTCTTCTACGGCGCCGACAACCTGAACCCCCTTTTCGATGCCCAGGGCAATATCATCTTTCTGAGCGACCGGGACGGCTTTCGCAATATGTACAGCTACGAGCCTGCAACGGGGAAAATCTTCCAGATGACCGATTTCCTCACGGGCATCAGCGGCATCACGCCTTATGCTCCGGCCATTTCAGTATCTGTAAAAGAAAACCGGGATAGGTTGTTTTTTACCCACTACTTCAATGGCAGGCACAATATTTACAAGGCAAAATCAGAAGATTTCCTGCACCGGGAAGTAGCTCCCGACAGTGTGGACTTGACTGCGGCCACCTTGCCCAGGATTAACAAGCAAGCGCCCAACGTGGTGGATGTCAACCTTTCCAACATGGACAAACTGGAGAACATGCCTGCCACGGGCTTGAAAAAAGTGCCGTACAAACCCAAGTTCAAATTGGACTATATCGGTGGCGGTGGCGGCATTGGCATCGGCACGGGCGGGATGTTCGGCGGCGCAACGACAGGGCTTTCCGGCGGGGTGGACATGGTGTTCGGCGACATGTTGGGCGATCACCAACTCTACACCAGCCTTTTTCTCAATGGCGAAATCTACGACTTTGGTGGAGCGGTGGCCTACCTCAACCGGAAGCACCGCATCAACTGGGGCGTGGGCCTTTCCCACATGCCCCTGCAGAGCGGGCGCTTTTCGCCCGTGTTCCTCGATACGCTCCAACTGAACAACGGCGAGACGGTGGACGTCTATCACAGCGTCACCGATATCATCCGCATTTTCCAGGAAAAGGTGGATGTATTTGCCCAATACCCCTTTTCCAAAAATCTGCGGGTGGAAGCAGGAGCTTCCCTGTCCTACTACTCCAACCGGGTGGACCGCTACGACCAGTACTATTCCTTGAATGGCTCGTATATTGGCCAGGACAAAACACGGCTGGACCCGGACGAGGCAGGCCTCAACCTGTTTAAGGGCACACTGGCCTCCGTCAACGCAGGTTTGGTGGGCGACAATTCCTATTTCGGCATTGCCTCGCCTGTGAAAGGATACCGTTTCCGGGTGAGCGGCGAACGTTATTTTGGCGATTTTGACTTCTACAACCTGACCCTCGATGGGCGCAAGTACTTTTTTGCAAAACCCTTCACCCTGGCGGCCAGGGCCATGCACTACGGGCGCTATGGCAGGGATGCAAATTCATTTTACCCGCTCTACCTCGGCTACCCCTGGTATGTACGGGGCTACGAATTTGGCAATGCCTCCGAAATCCTGCAGCAAAACAAGCGTTCGCTCAACGAACTGTTCGGCAGCAAAATCGCTGTGAGCAACGTGGAACTGCGGGTGCCTTTCACTGGGCCGGAACAATTGGCGCTGATAAAATCCAAATTCTTCCTGACGGAACTTTCCGTGTTCCTGGACGGCGGCCTTGCCTGGGACACGTTTGATAAAAATGCGGACAGTTCGCTGCGCCAGTTCGACCTCAACCCCTTGTTCAGTGCGGGCGTGTCTATGCGCATCAATCTCTTTGGCGCATTGGTGCTGGAGCCCTACTACGCCTGGCCGCTGCTGAAAGACACCAAGGGAACTTTTGGGCTGAACATTGTGCCTGGCTGGTAAACATGGCACCTATTGGCGCAAAGCATAAGGTCGGTTTTATTAGCTGCCTGTTAGTTTAAACATAAAGGTTCTTTGACAAATCTTGTGGTCATCCGTTAAAACGGCTCAAGGTGATAGCCAATTTTTAACCCACGACTTAAGCCTTAAGCCTTGGGTTGAAAATCAAGCGGTTAGGTGCTAAACCGTTTTAACGGTTTCCTTTCTCCACAGAATTTGTCAAAGAACGAAAACCCTAAGGGAAATGCCGGGTAGAAACCATGTCTGTTTTACCTGGCATTTTTTTTTTACTGAAATTTGAACCTCACAACAAGAACAGTGTACCATTACCAGTTCTGCAAAAGCGGACGCAATAAATTGGGCCAAATCAAGCCGTCCATAACGGGCTGCCTTAATAGAAAAAATGAAAGAAAACCCATCCGATGAAATATTGATGCGGCGTATAGCGGAGGGCTGCGACACCTCCTTCGCCGAACTGTACGACCGCTACAGTGTGCGGATGCACCGCTATTTCTACCGGATGCTCGGCCAGGATGCCAACGTAGCGGATGATTTCACCCAGGAGCTTTTTATGAAAATCATTGAAAAAAGGGCCTTGTACGACCCTGGCCGGCGCTTCTCGACCTGGTTCTACACTGTCGCCGGCAACATGGTGAAAAACGAATACCGCCGCCGCTCCCGCCAGCAAACCCCACCCATGGAGCCGGAAGCATTCACCGAAGATTTTACTACCGACCTGGATCAGCAGGTGTTTGAAAAACACCTAGCCCTGGCCCTGGAACAACTGGACGAAACACTGCGCCAGTGCTTCGTGCTGCGCTACCAGGAAGAAATGAGCCTGAAGGAAATCGCCGACATACAGGACTGCCCAGAGGGCACGGTGAAATCGAGGCTGTTTTACACTATTAAAAAACTGTCCGGCAAGCTCCGCACTTTCTCAGGCGGGGTTTTGCTATCCTAATCTTTTGACAATGAACTATATACCAAGCTACAACCTGGAGCCACTTCTGCCAGAAGAACCATTTGGCGACCTGCTGCCGGAGGAAAAAAGGCTTGTTTGGGCGGCCATCGGGGAGGAGGAGTATGAGCAGCGCTTTCGTTTTTTACAACATGCCAAAACTGCGATGAAGCAAAGCCCGGCACCTGACCCGGCCATCCGGCAGCAGTTGTTGGCTGCGATGAAAAAGCAGCGGGCCAAGGCCGCAGGGCAAGGTGCCCTTGTCCGGTTGTTGCAGCGCCGCATCCCCGTTTGGCAGGCCGCCGCCACCATCGCCGCCCTGTTGGGATTTTTCTTTTTGTTCAAACACCAGGGCTTTCCGGGAATGCAGTCCGAAAAGGTCTATGTCTATTTGACGGATACCGTCTATAAAGAGGTTTCCCTGCCGGCCATGGATTCCGCCGGGAACGTCCCGTTTGGCCGGGTCAATGTAAAACCTGGCGCTGCGCCGAACCTGCCCGGCGGCTTTTCTGATACAATTGCGGCGATTGATTCTGCCACCAGGCGTACCGGTTTTCCTTATGCGCCGGACACTTTGCAGGGGCTGAACCAGGCTGGCGATGGGCCAAAGGGCAACCCAGCCCATGATTGGGAGGATTGGTGGCAGTTTTTAAGGGCCGATGGAAAAATAAAATGACTACCTTATTTTAAAAAATCCCTCCATTGCTGTGGTTTTCAAAATCAAAATGGTGAAGTTGTTTTTTCAACGTTGCTAAAGGCTCTTCGTGCGGCCACCGTCCACGGGCAGGTTGATGCCGTTGATGTAGGCAGCTGCTGGAGATGCCAGGAATGCTACTGCCGCAGCCACTTCCTCCGGCTGCCCAATGCGGCGGGCGGGGATTTCCTTTTTCCAGTTTTCAAAAACAAGCTCTTTCGAGATGCCAGACTTAGCGGAGCGGGCTTCGGCTATTTCGTCCAGTCGGCCTGTCATGGTGGCACCGGGCAGCACATTATTGACCGTGATGCCGAACTGGCCAAGCTCATTGGCCATTGTTTTAGCCCAATTTGCCACGGCGCCCCGGATGGTGTTGGAGACGCCAAGGCCATCAAGTGGTTGTTTTACCGAAGTGGAAATGATGTTGATGATGCGCCCGTAGCCTGCTGTTTTCATGCTGGGCAACACCGCCTGCGTGAGCAGGTGGTTGCAAATCAGGTGGGCATGGAAAGCCGCCAGGAATTCCCCGGGGTTGGCATCCGCCGCAGGGCCGCCGGGAGGGCCGCCTGTGTTGTTCACCAAAATATGGATGGGCTTCGTTGCCAGCAAGCCCGCCACTTTCCTTTTCAAATCTTCCGGCTCCGCAAAATCTGCTGCCAGGAAATCATGGTGCTGCCCACGGGATTGATCCAGAACGCCCAAGGCTGCTGCCAGCCGCTCAGGGTTTCGGGAAACCAGCGTTACATTTGCACCCAGCAAGGCCAGTTCGACGGCGGCCGCTTTGCCGATGCCTTTGCTGCTGCCGCCGACCAGTGCATTTTTACCTTTTAGACTTAATTCCATGTTGATTTTAAAATTTTGGCTAAAATAGCGGTTGTTTACAAACCACAAACCTAACATTATGGCAATTGCAAAACCTTTCAACCTGAACAAATGGATCGAGGATAACCGCCACCTGCTCCAGCCACCGGTCGGCAACAAGCAGATTTACCTCGGCAACGACGACTACATCGTTATGGCCGTCGGTGGCCCGAACGGGCGCAAGGACTACCATTGGGAAGACGGCGAAGAACTGTTCTACCAGCTAAAGGGCGACATTTCCGTCAAAATCATCAACGACGATGGAAAGCCGGAGACCATCCACATCAAAGAAGGCGAGATGTTCCTGCTGCCGCCCCGCATTCCGCACTCCCCGCAGCGCCCCGCCGACACGGTCGGCCTCGTCATCGAGCGCTACCGCAATCCCGGCGAGGTGGACAAGCTGATGTGGTTTTGTGAAAATTGCAACGCCAAATTGTACGAAGCGGGCTTCGAGCTCAAAGACATCGGCACCCAGATCAAGGCCGCTATCCACGATTTCATGTCTTCAGAAGAGCACCGCACCTGCCAGCAGTGCGGAACGGTGATGGAGCGGGTGTGAGGAGGGGTTTCATTGTTTCATTGCTTCATTGACGTTTAACCATGAAACCATGAAACCATGAAGCCATGAAGCCATAAAACCATGAAGCCATGACAAAAACCTACTTCGCATCCGACTTCCACCTCGGCACGGACGGCAAGCTGACCAGCCGGGAGCGGGAGCGGCAGATCGTTCGCTGGCTGGACACCATAGCAGCGGACGCAAAAGCGCTTTACCTGGTGGGCGACGTGTTCGACTTTTGGTTCGAGTACCGGAAGGTGGTGCCAAAAGGCTATGTACGGCTGTTGGGCAAGCTGGCGGACTTGCGGGAACGGGGGCTTCCCATTTATTTTTTCACCGGCAACCACGATATGTGGATGTTCCGCTACCTGGAAGAGGAACTCGACATCCCGATTTTCAGAAAACCCATTGTGCGGGAAATGGGCGGCAAGCGTTTTTTTATCGGCCACGGCGACGGGCTGGGGCCGGGCGACCACGGGTACAAGTTTATCAAAGCTGTTTTTGCCAATCCTGCCTGCCAGTGGCTTTTCGAGCGGGTACACCCGAATTTGGGCCTCTGGGTGATGGACAATTTTTCCGGTACCAGCCGCAAGGCCAACCCCGCCGACCCGAAGTTCAACGGCGAAGCCAAAGAACGCCTCATCCGGTTCTGCAACGACCAGCTCGATGTGGAGCCTTTCGACTACTTCATCTTCGGCCACCGGCACCTGCCAATTGACTACACGCTAAAAAACGGGAAAAGCCGTTACGTTAACCTGGGAGACTGGCTTCGCTTCAACTCCTACGCCGTGTTCGACGGACATGATTTGGAACTTAAATTTTTTGAAAATGAACAGGGGAAAGTTTTTGGGTAATGGCGGCCGGCAGGCGGCGGCCGGCAGGGCAGGAGGGATTGTTTTGTTTTGCTTGTTTTTTCAACAATGCTCCAGCCAGGTTTCGCAAAGCGGCACTTCCGCTGCGCCATACAAACAGTTGTTTTCCATTGCTGCCCAGGCAATAAATTTCACCACGGACAAACTTGGGAACATCTACCTGTTGGCCAAAGGGGGCGAAGTGGTAAAATATACGCCCGATGGAAAAGAGCAGTTCCGTTACCTCAACAAAACGCTGGGTGAGGCCACTTGCCTGGATGCCACCAACCCTTTTCACCTTCTGTTGTTTTTCCCGGAATATTCCAATATCGTAACCCTCGATCGCACGATGAACCTGACGGGACAGTTCAATTTGTTAAATTTTGGCTTGTTCCAGGTGAATGCGGTGGGCATGGCCGGCGATGGAAGGCTGTGGATCTACGACGAAGTGAATTTCAGGTTGAAAAAAATAGACTCGGATGGCACCGTGGCCAGCGAAGGGGCCGATATGAGCATGGTGCTTGGGAAAACGGTAAAACCGAATTTCCTCCTGGAACGGGATCAATTGGTTTACCTGAATGATCCTGGGCTTGGCATCCTGGTGTTCGATATTTTTGGCCAGTACCAGAAAACACTGCCGATTCTGGGTTTGGCATCATTTCAGGTATTCGACGACCAGTTGATCTATTTTACCGGGGGGAAACTGTTTTCCTTCCATTTAAAAGCCCTTTTAGAAAAGCCCGTCCAACTGCCTGAGGGCCTGGAAGGCGCCGACAAGGTACAGGTACAAAAAGACAGGCTCTATGTATTGGGCCGGGCCGGTTTCCGGGTTTACCAATTTTAAGGGTTTATTAAAACCGTCAGCGGGAAATGAAACCGCATCAAATTTTTTCTTTTGCTATTTTTGCCGCCCCGAACAATTCACTGAATAATGAAAATACATAAAGAAGGACACCGGATTCTCATCTCCCTGGCCATTTTGCTGGCCCTGCTGGATCTGGTTGTTTCCCATTTTTGGCCTGAATCCCTCTTGCTGGCTACTATTATTTCGGTCGGTGTTTTCCTGCTGGTGCTGCAGTTTTTCCGCAACCCCCGCCGGGAAATCGTGATACCCGACAACAACCTCGTATATGCCCCCGCCGATGGCAAGATCGTGGTCATCGAAGAAACGCACGAGCACGAATACTTCAACGACAAGCGCCTCCAGGTCTCCATTTTCATGTCCCCGACCAATGTCCATGTGAACCGCAACCCCATCAGCGGCACGGTGAACTATTTCAAGTACCATCCTGGTAAATACCTCGTTGCCTGGCATCCAAAGTCATCGCATGAAAACGAGCGCACCACGGTCGTGATCGGCAACGGGGAGGAAGAAGTGCTGCTGCGCCAAATCGCCGGTGCCCTCGCCAAGCGCATCGTCAACTACATCCAGGAAGGCGATGTGGTGGAACAAGGCGCTGACTTTGGCTTCATCAAGTTCGGCTCCCGGGTGGACTTGTTCCTGCCGCTGGATGCCAGTCTGGAAGTGAAAATTGGGCAGAAAGTGAAGGGGAACAAGACTGTTATAGCCAGGTTGTAAACAAACTGCCGGCTATTGGGCCCTCAGCGCCACTTTAATTCCTTCTATCGTTTGGCCCCTGGTTTTCTTGTCGCTGCCACACCATGCGCCGTTTTTGGCAGCCAGCCACTCGTCCGATCCTTTCACTTTGATGGCATATTCCACCTCGAACTGGCCGGCCAGGGCACCCTCCAGCGAAACCGCCACGCCCACCAGCGAGCGCCGCTTGTCGTCGGTGCCGGAAAACGAGCCGTCCTTGCCCGCCACCGACTCTCCCACGCTCCGCACCATTGTTTTATAACCAATATGCAGATCCGGGTGGAAAGGCTCGATGCGGAGCTGAAAACCCAATAGCCGCTGAGGTTTGAGAAAACCGCCCGCCGTCTCCCCGTCCATCACTGGCACGTTTTCCTTTTTGTTGAAATGCGCCAGCCCTTTCACCCCAAAGGCAGCGGCGACAGGTTGGGGTTCGCCAGCAGATTTGGCATTTTGCACGGCCTTCAGCGCATTGATGCGGCCGTAGCCATAGAAAGGGCTGTGCCCTTCCGCATTGTAATTGCCCATGTCGGCGTCGATGCGGTCGCAGGAGTTTTTGATGATTTCCTTTACCTGCCGCCAGGTGAGGCTGGGGTTGGCGGAGAGCATGAGCGCCGCCACGCCGGCCACGCCCGGGCAGGCGCTGGAGGTGCCTCCGAAAGTGGCCGTGTAGTTCCCGTCGAGGTCGCCGACCAGTTGCTCGGCGTTGATGCCGCCGAAGTTGTAGCCCGTTTTCCCCTTGCGGTCGGTCGTCCAGATGCCGGCCGTCAGCGGGTTGGGGTGGTTCATGCTGGGCATGTTGAAGTCGTTGCTGGGGAAACAGCACCAAACGGCATCGCCAAAGTCGCTGTAGATGCTGCGCCTACCGGTGTCGTTGCAGGCCGCTACGGCGATCACCTTTTCGTAGCTGGCGTATTCGTCGAATTTCACGTCCTCGTTGCCATTGCCGGCAGCCCAGGTAACGACGCAGCCCTTGCCGCCCCGCCCGTTGGCTACGGCGTAGTCAATGGCGGCCTTGGCGCTGTCGGGCAGCCGGGCCTGCGAGAAGTGCATGGGGTCGTTGGGGTTCCACCAGGCCCCGTCTTCCGGGCCCCAACTGCAGGAGATGACGTCGGCCCCGTTGTCGGCGGCCCATTTGAAGGCCTTGGCCTCGCTGATGGAGCCGATGCTGCCGAGGCGGATGGGCATCAGCCGTGCTTCCGGGGCCACGCCCGCCGCCTTGTCCATGCCGCTGGCGCAGGCCACGCCTGCACAGGCTGTGCCGTGCCGTTCGGCGGCATTTTTCGGGCGGGGGTCGTCGGCGTTGAGGATAGTGTCGCGGGGAAAGGCCACCTTGCCGTTCGCCTTGAACTCGTCGTGGTCAATGTCCACGCCGTCGTCCAGCACGGCGATGGTGATGCCTTTGCCTTTGCTGATTTCCCATGCCGCTTCCGCACTGACGTGCTGGTTGATGTTGATGCCGTTGATGGTGGCCGCCTTCAGGTGCCATTGCAGGGGGTAGGCAGACTTGTACTTGCGCTCCCGTACCAGTTCCGGGTGGCAGGCTTCCACTTCCGGCAGTCGGAGCAGCGTTTCGGCCAGGCCGAATACCTTCAGGCCCGTTCCTTCCGGGGCCTCCACGAAGTAGGAATTGCGGGTGATGCCGAGGTCTTCCTTCACTTTCAGGCCGTGCTCCTGCATGATTTCTGCGCAGCGGGCCTTGCTGGTGCTGGCCTTGAACTGGAGGTAGAGGTTTTCCGTGTACACGACGATGGAGCCGGTGTTAGGGTCTTTCAGCACCCGGCCGGCAAAGCGGACGCTGTCTTCCTGTGGCAGGGTCTTCCGGACGGCATTGCGCAGGGCCGTGGCTGAGCGGTCGCCCGTGGGCACGCACTTGTACACGGTGACATTGGCTTCTGGAAATGCCGCCACTGGTAGCAGAGAAGGCAGCAGATCCCTTGATTTGGTGGACATGGGAAGGTCTCCGATGGGCGCCGATTCAGTGGTGCGCACCACGACGAGGTCCTTGGCTTCGACGAGTTGGTAAACGGTGCCGTCTTTTCCGCCGTATTTGTACTGGTACATGGTGGGAGATTTGAGTGATGGGTTTTGAGTGATGAGTTGGGGCAGTCGAACTGCACATATGTTCATCGCTCATTAGCAAAATGTGTTTCTCAAAAATAGGGAAATTTAAAATTTGAACGGAGGGGGCTTTGGGGAAAAATAGCACTTCCCCTGTTTTTTATTTTTTCACGACAAATTTTTCCACCCCAAAAACTACCCTACTTTCAGACACCTCCAAAAAATACACCCCCACTACCCAGTCGCCAACAGGAACAATAAACGTATCCCCCGGATGGCCGCTTTTAAACTCCTTCACCACCCTGCCCCCGGCATCCACCGGATACCTTGTCCCTGCATGGCCCCCCTATTTTCGACCTGTTCCAAACCATGTTGCGTTCTGCCTGTTCCCTTGCTGTTTTTTCCGGCCAAAACCTTACATTTGCCCCCTCAAAATCCCAACGCCACGTAATTCCAAATCATTTAAAAAGATATGAGCAAAACATCCTTCCACGACCAGTTTGCCGACCGGCACATTGGCCCCAACCACGAAGAAACACAGGCCATGCTTCAGGCCATCGGAGCGGATTCCCTGGAACAACTGATCGGCGAAACAGTGCCAGGCGCCATCCGCATGGCCGGCGAACTGAACCTGCCCGATGCGCAGACCGAATTCGAGTACCTGCGGGAACTGAAGGAAATCGCCGTGATGAACAAGCCGTTCAAATCCTACATCGGCATGGGCTACTATGGCACCATCACGCCCTCCGTCATCCTGCGCAATATTTTCCAAAACCCCGGCTGGTACACGCAGTACACGCCCTACCAGGCCGAGATTTCGCAGGGCCGCCTCCAGGCCATCCTCAATTTTCAGACGATGGTGAGCGACCTGACGGGCTTCCCCATCGCCAACGCCTCCCTGCTCGACGAGGGCACGGCTGCCGCCGAAGCCATGGCCATGTTTTTTCACCATAAAAACAAAAGGGCAAAGGGCGACCCCGCCAACGAATTTTTTGTGGACGGAAAAGTGTTCGACCAAACACTGGACGTGCTCATCACCAGGGCAAGGCCACTGGGCATCAACGTGGTAACGGGCGATTGGAAAACGTATGAATTTAATGATAAAACCTTCGGCGTACTGCTGCAATATCCCGCCAGGGACGGCAGCGTGGAAGACTACCGGGCTTTCACTGAAAAGGCAAATGCCCACGAAATCTATGTGACGGTAGCTGCCGATATCCTGAGCCTGGCCATGCTGAAAGCACCGGGCGAATGGGGTGCCGATTGTGCGGTGGGCAATACGCAGCGCTTCGGCGTACCGATGGGCTATGGCGGGCCACATGCCGCTTATTTTGCCACCAGGGATGAATTCAAAAGGGTGATCCCCGGTCGTATCATCGGCGTGTCCATTGGGGCAAATGGCCACCCGGCGCTGCGCATGGCACTCCAGACCCGTGAGCAGCACATCCGCCGGGAAAAGGCGACGAGCAACATCTGTACCGCACAGGCCCTGCTGGCCATCATGGCGGGCATGTACGCCGCCTGGCACGGGCCGAAAGGCATCCGGGCCATTGCAGAGCGGGTGCATGCCTTTGCCCAGGTTTTGAACAACAACCTCCGCCAACTGGGCTACCAAACCTCCAACGAATACTTCTTTGACACGGTGAGCGTCAAAGTGGACGGGGCGCAAATGGAACAGCTCCGCCACCTCGCCAACGCCAATGAGATCAACTTCTTTTATGGCGACGGCTCCATCCAAATCACCCTCGACGAGACGGTGATGGAAGAAGATGTGGATCTGATCGTCAGCGTTTTTGCACAAGCAAACGACAAAGATGCCAAAGTGGATTTTTCGGCTTATGGCCAGCCCGCTGTCCCTGCCGCTTTGGTGCGTGAAACGGAATACCTCACCCACCCCGTTTTTAACAGCTACCAGACGGAGACAAAAATGATGCGCTACATCAAGCGCCTGGAAAACAAGGACTTGTCGCTGATGTACTCCATGATACCCCTCGGCAGTTGCACCATGAAGCTGAACGCCGCCACGGAACTGATGCCTGTCAGTTGGGAAAATTTCGCCAACATCCACCCCTTTGCCCCGGAAGACCAGGTGCAGGGCTATCGTGAAATTTTCAGGGAACT
This sequence comes from Lewinellaceae bacterium, assembly GCA_020636005.1. Classification (GTDB taxonomy): domain Bacteria; phylum Bacteroidota; class Bacteroidia; order Chitinophagales; family Saprospiraceae; genus UBA6168. Next base: position 775,000 of record JACJYR010000001.1, on the reverse strand, counting down.
GGAAAAATATCTCTGTGAAATCACCGGCTTCACCGCCTGCTCGCTCCAGCCCAACTCAGGGGCGCAGGGCGAGTACGCCGGCCTGATGGTCATCCGGGCCTACCACGAGGCAAGGGGCGAGCGCCACCGAAACATTGCCCTCATCCCTTCGTCGGCGCATGGCACCAACCCTGCCAGTGCCGCCATGGCGGGCATGGAAATCGTGGTTGTGGCCTGCGACGAAAGGGGCAATGTGGACACCGCCGATTTGTTGGCAAAAGCCGAAAAATACAAGGAAAGCCTGGCTTGCCTGATGGTCACTTATCCTTCCACGCACGGCGTTTTTGAAACAGGGATCAAGAATATTTGTAAAACCATCCACGACAACGGTGGCCTGGTCTATATGGACGGTGCCAACATGAACGCCCAGGTCGGTCTGACCAGTCCCGGTATCATTGGCGCCGATGTATGCCACCTGAACCTCCACAAGACTTTCGCCATCCCGCACGGCGGCGGCGGCCCTGGCATGGGGCCTATTTGCGTAAACGACAAGCTGGCACCTTTCCTGCCCGGCCATACGATGGTGAATGGGGGCGTCGGTGGGGAATCTGGCATCAATGCCATCAGCGCTGCGCCCTGGGGTAGCGCCAGTATTCTGCTGATTTCCTATGGCTATATCAAGATGTTGGGCAAAAAAGGCGTGACGGATGCCACTAAATACGCCATCCTGAATGCCAATTACATTGCCCACCGCCTAAAGAACGCTTTCCCGATTTTGTATTCAGGGGAAATGGGCCGGGCAGCCCACGAGATGATCGTTGACCTGCGCCCTTTCAAGGAGTTTTGCAGCGCCGAGGATGTGGCCAAACGATTGATGGACTATGGCTTCCACGCCCCGACGCTCAGCTTCCCCGTGGCTGGTACGCTCATGATAGAGCCGACGGAGAGCGAGAGCAAGGATGAACTGGATCGCTTCTGCGATGCCCTGCTGCAAATCCGTCAGGAAATTGACGAGATAGCCTCCGGGGTGTATGCCCACGACAACAATGTGCTGCACAATGCACCGCACACGCTGGAGGTGGTGACTGCCAATACGTGGGATTTCCCATACAGCCGGGAAAAGGCGGCCTATCCGTTGCCCTATTTGCGGGAAGGCTTCAAGTTTTGGGCTTCCGTAGGCCGAATTGACAATGCTTATGGCGATCGGAACCTGGTGTGTACCTGCCCGCCGATGGAAGCGTATATGGAAGAAGCGGAAGCTGCAGTTGCAGGGTAATTATTTCACAAAATATTGAAAAAGCAAGGAGGCTGTCTCACAAGTCAATTTTTTGAAAATGACGCCAAATATTGTTTCACACAAAGCCACAAGGTCTCCGATTAATATTCTTTGTGCCTTAGTGCCTTTGTGTGAAACGTTTGGTTTGCGAATTCCAAGATTGACTTATGAGACAGCCTCCTTTTTCATTTGCTTTTTTTCGGGTGGTTCACACGGTGTCGCTCCCTGGCCCTTTTTTCCTGACAAATAAATAGTAGAGGATTAGCGCTGCCCCGCCCAAGGTGAGCATCATGCCGAAGTAGGCAGGGCCATCGTCCATACCGGAATGGTTCAAAGCCGATCCGGCAAACATGCCGAGGCCGACACCGACGGCCACCATCCCGAATTTAAGCGCCGAATTTTCATTGCGGTCTTCCTTGAAGATGCCGGCATCCTGCCCATGTTGGATGAGTGCCATGCGGATTTTGTGGCGGGATGACAGGTACACATAAGCCACCACGATAAGGGTGGTAAAAAATCCAATGACTGCGATAAGGCCGATTATTTCTCCCATGTCAGTTTATTTGCAAGTGGTGAACAAATTATTTTCAAGGGCTTGGACGGCAGGAGGAAATTGCCGGTTACAGGATGCAGAAAAATAATCTTGTACAAGAGAAGTTTTCCAGGAAGCGAAAAGATTTTTAAGCCGTTACTCATCCATATAAAAGGCTTTGGTTACTTTTGTTTTTACATTCATTTCGCATTAAAAAAGTCTAGGAATCAACAAAACGGAATGCCACTTGCACCCAAATTACGTTTTGATGAAAAGGGCTGTATTGCCCTTTTCTGACTGGCCAAATTGAAACCTTTTACAATGGCAATCCTCTGGAATACAGAAAAACTCAACAAGAACCTCGCACGCATTGACGGGGCCATCCTGGCAGGGCGCTATAACCTCGCCCTGAAGCTCGCCCACCGTTGCCTCAAGCAGTATTACCACTCGTGCATCACCAGCAACGGCATTCCCACCGAACAGATGCAGGCTGACAACGTGCGCCTCATGGCCATCCACATCTGCCGGCACCTGATGAGCTATTTCAGGAAGTACGACATCCCCTACTCAGAGCGGCGGCTGATGTTTATTTCCCTGGTGTCCAACGTGATTTTTATCGCCACCATGAACCTCTCTTCCGACAGCCAGGACGATTTTCTCGCTGATAAGGCCATGGCCACCTATGCCCGGGAGAATGTCCACCACATTATTTCTTACCTGATGCGCTATTTTGCCTGAATTACTTTATAGACAATAAAAAGGCCGCCTTCAAGTCACGAAAGCGGCCTTTTTATTTCGGCATGTGAAACAGTCAGTTTTGTCAACGGCTCAAAACGATGCGTTTGAAGAAGACCTCATCCCCTGCCACAAAACGAACGAGGTAAACGCCGGGAGCATTTTCTGTCAAATCAAAAACAATGTCTTTCCCCTGAGCAGCTTCATACGTCTCGTCCAAAACTAACCTGCCCGTCAAATCCAAGATTTCGATATTCACGACTGCTGTTCCAGGCAGTTCCACCTTTATAAACAGGCGGCCCGAAGTTGGTACCGGAAATATGCTCACACTGCGTTCGATGTTAAGGTTTCCAACTGCGCTCAGTTGGTCCACGACGACGGTTACCGAAGCCGTACAACCGTTTTGGTCGGATACTTCCAGGAGATATTCACCGGCTGCGAGGCCGGCAGGATCTTCTTCGGAAGAAACGGCGCTGCCATTGAAGGACCATTGGTAAGTGAAAGGCGCACCGGTTCCGCCAAACACGGATACGCTGATAGCTCCATCCATGTTGTTGCCCGTTTCGCCGGCCACCTGGTCAATGGTGATGGAAACAGGGTCAGGTTCGGTGACCACGATGGCTGCGCTGGCAACACAGCCTTCCGAATCGGTGATATAAACGAGATACTCGCCTGCTAAAAGACCGGTTGCCGTTTGTGTGGTTTGATTGGCCGGGTCGTCCCATTCATAGCCAAACGGGGGCGTGCCATTTACTGGCAAGGCGGTGGCTATACCGTCGGAAGCCCCGCTGCAAGTAGGTTCGGTAAAAGAGGCTGTGGCTGCGAAGTCGCTTAGCACAGTGACTGTAAAAGTGCAGAAAACGGTATTGCCGTGGTTATCATCTGCTCCCCAGGTGACTTCCGTTGTGCCGTTCGGGAACGTTGCCCCGCTGATAGGGCCGCTCAGAATGAACACGTTTGTATTTTGGCAATTGTCAATGGCAGTTGGTTCATCGTAGTTGACGGTCGTTTCGCAAACATCCACCGTGATGGAAATATTTTCAGGGCAGGTGATAATGGGCGGAATATTGTCCAGAACGGTTACCGTAGCGTTGGCGGTTGAAGTATTGCCGGCGAGGTCGGTAGCGCTCAGCACGACATCATTTATACCTATATTGCTGCAATCAAAATCGCTGATGTCCATCGTCAGTGCAACAATGCCACAATTGTCCGTGCTACCCCCATCGAGCATTTCAGGGGTGACGGAAGCGATGCCATCGGCATCCAAATTGACGATAATACCCTGTGCAAGCACCTGCGGTGGCTCCGTGTCGGGATCTATTCCGATTTCGATTGCGAGGGTGGTCACGCAGTCATTCTGGTCGCTGACGGTTACCTCATAAGTACCTGCCGGGAGGTTCGACTGGGTGGGGTTGTTCGATCCGCTCGGCCAGGAGAATGTGTAAACTGGAGTGCCCCCTTCGGCGCCCACCGAGACCACCCCCGTCATTTCCCCAGGGCATTCCAAGTTGGTTTGGTTGAGGATGTTGACCGCCAACGCTGCCGGTTCGGTTATTTCTATTTCTTCAACGGCAAAACAGCCATCGGCACCGGTAACCGTGACAGAATAGATTGCAGCAGGGAGGTTGCCGATGGAAGAGCCTGCGCTCCCGTTTGACCACTCAACGGTAACGGGGTCTTCAAAACCGGTGGCGGTAAGCATGGCCATTCCGTTTCCAACGCCATAGCAAGTGACATTTTCACCTGAAACGACTATCGTCTGGCCGATGCAACCAAACTGATCGACCGTAGCACAGCCGGTAATCGTGCAGCCGTTGGCATCTGTGACCGTTGCGCAGTATTCAGCGGGCGAGAGGTTATTTATGGTGGGAGTAGTCGCGTTGTTGCTCCAATTATACTGGTAAGGTGAAACGCCTCCGGAGGGGTTGATGGTCGCTGTTCCGTCATTTGCCCCGACCGATGTTTCCGAGGTAGCCGTTGCAGCCCCAGCCAGGGCAGGTGGTTGTGTTATGTTTACCTGGATGGTTTTGGTACAGCTATTTGCGTCAGTTGCGGTGACCAAATAGTTGCCAGCCGTCAGGCCGGATTGTGAAGCGCCCATTACTCCACCGGGCCACTCGTAAGAGTAGCCGGGAGAGCCGCCGCCAGCAGCTACGGAGGCGGAACCGTTTGCCACCCCGTTACAGGTAACGTTTGTTTGTTGAGGAACAGAAAGACTGAGCGGGGGTGGAGCCATCAAAGTTACATTACCGGCTATCTCGCAGTTGTTGTTGTCGGCCACCGTCACGTTGTAGGTGCCTGCGCCCAGATTGTTCGCAGTGTTTTCCGTACTTCCATTTGACCACATGTACGTAAACGGGCCCGTGCCGCCGGTGGGGTTAGCCGTGGCAACACCGTCCATACTGCCATTACAGGAGGGGTTTGTCGAAGAAATGCTTATTCCGAAACTGGCACAGTTGAAACTGGCCACGGTGACAGACTCCACCTTCGTGCAGCTGTTGCCGTCCGAAAGGGTAACGGTGTAGGTGCCCGCTGAAAGGCCGGTGATAGTTTGTGTTGTTTCTCCGTTGCTCCAGCTAAAAGAATAGGCTGGTATTCCCCCGATCGGATTGCAGGTGGCAGAGCCATCGTTGGCACCGGTGGAAGACTCCCCGGTGGCAACAGCATTTGCTATCAATTCGGCCGGTTCGCTGATAGAGATGGAGGATGTGGCCGTGCAATCGTCTGCATCGATGAGGGTAACGGTGTAATTACCTGCTGCAAGGTTGGCTGCTTCTTGACCTGTCGTACCGTTCGACCAATGGAAGTCATAGCCGCCATTGCCGCCAGTGCCTTGGGCAGTGGCGTTGCCGGTATTGTTCCCGTTGCATTCAACGTTGTTGCTCGTTGGAATAGACACCATGAGTGGTGGTGTCTGGTAAACTAAAGTATTGTCGGTAGCCGTACAACCCGTATTGGTATTGGTAACGGTAATGTTGTACGTCCCTGCAGCATCTACGGTCGGATTGGTGGTATTGGCGCCTGAAACGATGCCGGGGCCATCCCACAGGTAAGTGAAGTTTCCACCCTGGGAAGAATTGGAGCCATTCAGCACGACGGACAGATTGTTACAGTTCAAGGCCATGCTGGATCCTGCATCGGCATTGGGCGGGGTGGTATTGGAATTGACGGAAACGTTGGAGACAGCCGTGCAGCCATTGTTCGTATTGGTCACGATGATCGTATAGCTGCCAGCAGAATTTACAAGGGGCATGGTCGTCGTTTCACCGGAAACAATGTTGCCATTGCCAGTAATCCACAAATAGGTAAAGTTGGGCCCGGAAGAAGAAGCCGAACCGTTCAGGGTGACACTTGAAACGGTGCAGGTTAGCGGGGCTGCGCTGCCTGCATTGGCAATAGGCGGCGAGGTGTTTTCGGTCACGTTGGTACAGTCGGTTGCCGTGCAGCCGTTGAGGGAATTACTGACCTGCAGGCAGTAAGTGCCGGGTTCGTTCACGGTAGGTGTAAGGGTATTGGCCCCGGAAACAATGTTACCATTCGCAGTTGTCCATTGGTAAGTGAAATTCCCGCCGGAAGAAGAACCATTTCCATTAAGCTGTATAGTAGTCGCAGCGCAGGTCAACACCATGTCATTGCCGGCTGTAGCTACGGGGGCGCTCGTATTGGCAGTAACGCTCGTTTGATCGCTTTGGGTGCAACCGTTGGAAGTGTTGGAAACAGTAAGGGTGTATGTCCCAGCCACATCTACGACGGGCATGAGCGTATTGGCCCCGGAAACGATGTGGCCATTTGTTGTTGTCCATAAATAAGTAAAATTTGCCCCGGAGGAAGAACCTGTCCCATTGAGGGTAACATTTGTGTTGGCACAAGTAAGCGTCATGGCTGGCCCAGCCTCGGCAACAGGGGGTGTGGAACTGCCTGCCACCGTTGTGAAATCAGTAGCCGTGCAGAAATTCTGATTATTGGTAACAGTGAGTGTATATGTCCCGGCCTTGTCAACCAGCGGCATAAGCGTATTGGCCCCGGAGACGATATGCCCATCCGTGGTGTTCCACAAATAAGTAAAATTAGACCCAACGGACGATCCCGTCCCGTTCAAATTGACAGCAGGGGTCGCGCAACTGATCACGACGGGTGGGCCGGCCTCTGCGTTGGGTGGGGCAGTATTGGAAGTAAGGTTTCCGCTAACAGCCGACGTACAGTTGTTAGCATCCGTAACCGTCACCGTAAAATTGCCTGGCGGCAAGGTGACGGTTTGGCCCATGCCGCCGCCCGTCCAGTTGTAGGTGTAGCCAGGCGATCCGCCGGTGCCCTGGGCAGTGGCCGAGCCAATGGGGTTGAGGCAATCAATGTTCATTTGGCTGACAATAGAGACGTTCACAGGTGTAGCCGGCTGTGTGATGGTCACGGATCCCGTGCCCGACCCCCCGCTCAGGTTGGTGACTGTGACCGTATATACCCCTGCAATAAGATTGGTGATAGTGGGGCCCGACGACCCATTTGACCAATTAAAGGTATAGGGCCCTCCGCCGCCACCGGAAGCACTGGCCGAAGCAGTTCCATTATTCCCGCCAAAACAGCTCACATTGATACCGTTCACCAGGACAGAGATGACCCCGCCCCCTCCCATGAACATCCCGGTAGCGCTGGTCGTGACAATTGCATCCCCGCTGGAGTTACCGTTCCCGTTGGCGAGGTTGCCTGCAGCATACATCGTTATGTTGCCAGAACCGGTGGAAGGCGACAACCAGTCCACGGTATAAGTGACCGTGTTTCCAGCAATGAATTCCTGCGCCGGGGCATGTTCGAAATAAGTCTTCCCGCCGGAGGCATCCAGGGCAGAGCTTGGTCCGGGGTTGGAAAGCGTTCCCGAATTTTGGTTCATGCCATCTTGAACCACCATTTGAAATCCTCCATAAACGGGCGTGCCGTTGGTCCGGGTGACCGATACAGTTATCGGGTACAGCGTATTGGGCATGATGGTAGCCGGCATCCCCTGGATCGTGATATTGCCGGTGCCTGAGCCGCCGGAATGGCAGTTCGTGCAGGTGGAAAAGGTAGGGGGTGCCCCTGTATTGCCATTGGGCGGGTTTAAGAAAACTGAAAGGAAAACAATACCTGAGAAAGCGGCAAAAAACAGTTTGTAAACGGAGTTCAGTTTCTTCTTCATAAAGTGTGAGTGAGGTTGAGTTATATATAGTTTGTCTTTGGAAAAACAAAAGTTCTTTCCAGGCAACAAGTTGCTATTTGGGAGGACATTGGGATTTGGATCCTTTAACCAGAAATGTCCCGGTACTTGATAGCTGTTTATATTGGCTCCCATCAAACCTGAAAAACCCCGCCAACTAAAACGAGGTTCTTGCAGGGCAAAAGCAGCGGTTTCGCTCTGCAATATGCGGCAAACCGCTGGAAAAAATAGTCCTTTATTTTTCATAATCCATAATTACCTCACTTTTATGCACTCCTACTGATTTCGTTGAACGCTTGGGCCATAAAGATGGCCCATCCACTTCTCCGTGCTTTTTCTTAAAATATCCTCAAAACCGCCGTCGTTTGTAGTGCGTTTCCGACTGCCCGTTTACATTTGCGGCCTTTTGAAACGGATTAAGTAAAAAGAATCCCTTGTCCTCTTTTATAACTGCCTGATGTTCAAAAATTTATTTGTTTGTTTTTCCTTGTTGGCGGCTTTTTCCTGCCCGGTTTTTTCCCAGGTAAAAAGGGGTGATGTTTACCGGATGGAAGGGAAGAAAGAAGCTCCGATCATTGCCACCAGTATAGGGCTCTCCCTTTCGGGTGCGTTGCTGGAGAACAAAACTGCTGCCCGCAACGGGGGCGATATTTCACTCCATACCATTCTTAGTTTTGATGAAAACCTGCACGACCCCCTGTCCAAACCTGCCTCCAGCCTGAGCCATTGGATGCTGGGGGGCACTGCACTGCTCCCTTTTGCCCTGCTGTCCGATGTGGAAATCAGGAGCGATGCAGGCAAAGTGGGCGTTCTTTTATCGGAAACAGTGCTGCTCACCAATGGCCTTGCCGCTGCTTCCCGCTTGCTGGACAGGCAACACCGCCTAACAACTGGCCTGGAAAATCAATGGGCGCTGCAAGCAACACCTGACACCAGGCAGGCTTTTATATCGGGCCATACCGCTGCTGCGGCCAGCCTTTCGTTTTTCACTGCCAAAGTTTGGACGGATTACCATCCCGATAGCAAATGGAAACCGGCCATCTGGATAACCGCCGCCGCCCTTCCCGCTGCAACGGGCTACCTGCGCTTTAAAACCGGCAAACAAAACCTCGCCAACGTGGCATCTGGGTATGTGGTGGGGGCACTGGTCGGCTACCTCGTCCCGCATCTGCACAAGGAAAAAAAGGATGCCAGGCGGAAACTGCGGCTATCGTCCACTTTCATCGGCCAGACGCCCGTATTTGTTGTAAAATACCGGCTTTGACATTCTTTAAGTTTAATTAAGACGGGTTCCTTAACTAAGGAAAAATTCTGCCCTATCTTTGCCGTCCTTATCTTCAACCCATCAAATAGCATGACCGATACAAATCTCAAAGTCCGACTAATATTGTACAACAAAGGCAGCATCCTGCTGCTTCGGCAGAAGAAAACGCTCGGAGGTAATTACACTTTGGTAGGCGGCACGATAGAAAATACGGAATATGCCCTTCAATCGCTCATCCGGGAGGCCCAGGAAGAAGCAGGAATCATCCTGAAAGAGAAAGATTTGCAGTTGGTACACGTGCTGCACAAACGCACCAAGGGCAACGGTCACCGCATTACCCTCTATTTCAAGGCCTCGCAATGGTCGGGCAAGCTCATCACAGGCGAGCCTAATAAATTCAAAGGGGTGTCCTGGTTTTTGCTGGAAAACCTGCCGGCCAATCTTTCCGAAACGGTGCGCCATGTGCTTAAGGAATACCGGGAGGGGAGGATGTATTCGGAGTTTAAGAAATGAGGGGGGGCTGGTATGGTTGGGTGTTTGAGTGTTTAGTTTTTTTCTAAAAATGCAAATAACGGATTAAATTAATCGCCACATTTTCAGTCGATTGAAAAACGGGATTATGGTGATTTTCAAAATTACCATGATCTAACCTCCCGATAATCAACGAGTTTAAAAAGTGAACCCGTTATTCGCACCAAAAAGGGTTTCTCGTCAACTGAAATGTGATTCAAATTAAGAGCGGCCCAAAATCGCAGATAGGGAACGGCATAAAAAAAGGGTGCAGCGAATAGCTGCACCCTTTTTTTATGCCGTAATATAGGAGGATTGATCAGTTGCTCCCTTCGTCGCTCACCAGTTTCACCTTGGCATCGCCGGTTGTAGTGGAAGTATTGGAGGCTTTCCCAGCGTCCTTTTTGCAGCAAGCTTTGCCACCTTCGGCACCTTTGTCGCAGCAGGCTTTCTTTTCGGAAGAAGAAACCTTCGTGGCGCTGGCGCTTTTTGTGCAGGCAGCTTTATCGGATGGGGAAACATTCACAAATTTGCCGGACTTCGTGCAATACTCAACGGCTTCGTAGCTCACTTTCCCGGTAACTGGGCAGACGTTTTTACGGGTATAGGACACATCGCCCGTGTTGGAAACTTGTTTCACAATGCTCGCATCGCTGGAGGCCGCTCTTTCGGCGTCGGCGGAAGTGGTGCAGGAAACCTTTTCAGTGGAGGCACCTTTGGCGGCGCAACAGGCTTTTTTTTGCGCATTGGCAGCGAAGGCGAACAAGCCAATGAAGGCGAACAGGAAGAAAAACTTTTTCATGTGATTTGTAGATTTTTTTTGTTTGAAAATGAAAGATCAAATGTCTGGGTGTCAATAGCCCTTAGAAGACAATGCCAAATTTAGGCAAGTCACCCGAGAATGCAACAAGTGCTATTTCTGTTTATGAATAATTTAACCTTTCTAAAGGCAGCCTGCTTTTGGCCGCATCGACACTACCGGCGCAACGCCAGAACAAGGCCCGGTCAACCACCCGGCAACCTTGCGCGGCAAACCAAAAGTTTTTTACCTTTGAACGCCCACTTTTAAAAGGGCTTAACAAAACATCCATGAAAAAACTATTATTGCTCGCATTGCTTGCCCCCTTGCTCTTTTTCCAATGCAAGGTCGTCAGGTACACCCCGGAAAAGTTACCCGTGAAGCAAATCATGTTTGGCGACGGGGGTGGATATGCCAATCTCGAAACCACCTATACCCTCCTGGAAAATGGCCAGCTTTTCAAACGCACCGGCAATGATGGCAAGTACGAAGAACTGAAACCTATGAAAGCTTCGGAAGCTAAACAGGTTTTTGAAAAAGTCGCCAGCCTGCAACTTTATAAACTGGACATTTACAAGCCTGGCAACCTCTACTATTTCCTGCAAGATGCAAACGCCAAAACGGACAGCCGCATCGTCTGGGGTGCAGGCGACTTCCTGCCGCCAAAAAGTGTTGTCAGCGTTTTCAGGGATCTGTACGCTACAGCGAAACAAAGGGAAACCATTGGGGAAGGAAAGTCCTCCGTTGTCAACAAGGAAAGCAAGGAAGCGGAGAAGGAGAAGGAAATAGAGGCTGGCAAGTGGTGAAAGGTGTGCTTGTGTTTCGTTAGTAACAATGAAAAGATAACTTCGCTATTTTCATTTTGAAACCCCAGTACTGGAAGGGTTTTTTAAAAATAATCCCGATGTGAAATCGGGATTATTTTTCCTTCGATCGTTAGGATTCTGGCGAACATAAAAACGGGGAATACGAACTTTTTCCTGTCCATTTCCCCGTTGGTATCTTTATATAAGAGACGAAGTCTTACAACACCTTCGTCTTGCCGGGGACGGCACAAGGGTACATCCCCTCCTTGTCCGGCAGCACGGGTGGTTGTGCATCCCAGGAAAATTTTGCCGGCATGATACTCAGCTCCGAGTTTATGGCAGCCTCCCATTCCACGATGTTGCCCGAATAAGAAGCCATACGGCCAAGGATGGAAGTCATAGTGGCATGTGCGCCGTTCTCCGCATCGTGGTATCGGTATTCCCCTTTTGCGATGGCATCAAAAAGTTGGTCGTGTTCCACCTGATAAGGATTGGGGTCCTGGCGGTCGTCGTACTTCATGATTTCCTGACCGCTTCGGGACACCAGTACCCCTGGCCTTGGGGCAAACCCCCTGGACCCCTGGAACACTTCGGTGACACGGCTCATGGTGCCGGGCTGATGGCGGCACTGGCTGAACATGCGGCTGCCGTCCTCGTATTCATATTCAATGAAATGGTGGTCGAATATTTCACCAAAATCCTTCCCCACCCGCACCTGCCGACCGCCCATGCCTTGTGCCCTGACGGGGTAGGCATTTTTCACCCAGTTGCCCACATCCAGGTTGTGGATGTGCTGTTCGCAGATGTGGTCGCCGCAAAGCCAGTTGAAATAGTACCAGTTGCGCATTTGATACTCCATTTCCGTTAGGGGGCGGCCAGCTTTTTGGGAAAATTCCTCGCGTGCGCGCACCCACACGCCGTCATTGTTCCAATAGACATGCGAAGTCACGATGTCACCAATGGCACCCGCCTGCATCCTTTCCACCCATTCGCGGTAAATCGTTTGGTAATGGCGCTGCAGGCCGACCACGACGTTCAGTTTTTTCTTTTTCGCTTCTTCGGCGGCGGCCAGCACCTTTCGCACGCCAGGGGCATCGGTCGCCATGGGTTTTTCTGTAAAAACATGCTTTCCCTGCCTGATGGCTTCTTCAAAATGGATGGGCCGGAAGCCGGGCGGGGTGGTCAGGATCACCACATCGGCCAGGGGAATAGCTTTCAGATACCCATCAAAACCCACAAACTTGTGTTCTTCGGGCACCCGAACCCGCTCTTTGACGCTCCCCTCAGCACCCGACCAGTCTGAAATGTCATCTGCCGTTAGCGTTGCGTAACAACTGTCCAACTGATCCCGGAAGGCATCGGCCATCGCCACTAGGTTTACGTTTTGCTGGGTCAGGAGTGCCTGCATGGCTGCACCCGTTCCCCTGCCGCCACAGCCGATGAGCGCCACTTTAATGGCATCGTCCCCATCAACATGGGCTTTGGCCGACAACAACGAGGGGATAAACAGGGCGCCGCCTGTGGCTATGGCAGATGTCTTTACGAACTTTCTGCGGTTGAACCCCTGCGTTTTTTTCAGTTTTTTCATTGGCATCATGTCCATTTTTTATGGTGGGTATGGTTTGAAAAAAATCGTTCTATGGCAAATTCTGTGGAGTAAGGAAACCGTTGAAACGGTTTTTGACATAAGCTATTGATTATCAACCCACGGCTTAAGCCGTGGGTTGATAATTGGCTATCGGTTTGAGCCGTTTTAACGGATGGCCACAGGATTTGTCAAAGAACCAAAAAAATGGGAAAAGCAGCATTTTCAACTCCTCTGCCAACCCAGTCAAAAGCCTGTTTTTTTAAAAACCAATGTTCGTGAATCAAGGCCACAATACCAAACAAAGGGGCGCAAAATACAAAGGGGCGGGTGCAGACAACTGCACCCGCCCCTTTGGTCGTCAGTGGCGCCAGCACATTATTTCTCAGCCGGTCCCGGCGTTTGTTTTTTTATTTTCACCAGGATGCCTGGCATGGGAGGTTTTTTTGCTGAAAACTCGTTCCAGTCCATTATGTTTTGCAGCGTCACCCCCGGAAATTGCTCTGCCACATCGAGCAGGCTTTCATTGCGCTGCAATTGATAGTATATAAAGCCAGGGTCCTGGTTTTTCTCGGCATTGGTGGGTGGTGCTTTTTTCGCGGTGTTTTTCCCGTTTTGGGATTTGGCCTGGCCGGATAGGGGTTTGATCGTTTTGAGCGATTTCATTTTAAGCTTGCCCGGGATTTCCCGTTCTTCTCTAAAGGCTTGTTTCTCTAAGGCCGCTTCGCCCTGCATGATAGCGGGCAGGGCCACTACGTCCGCCTCCTGCGGAAGGAAATGTACCAGTTCTTTTGGGAACCATACTGTCAATTCTTCCCCTTTTTTGAGGCGGTCGGAGGTCAGGTTGTTCCAGGCCCGGAGGCTGTGCCGGGAGCATTTGAAGATGGTGCCGAGTTCGCTCAGTTTATCACCTTCTGCCACTTTGTAGGTAGAGGAGAAGTAATATTCATCGGGCAGGTAGGCCGAGGTGTCAACTACTGCCGGCAGTTCCGGCATTTCGCTCGTGGTTCCATTATCGGGGCGGAGCAGGCCAAGGTATTCGTTGAGGCCAGCCGTTACCCGCCTTGGCAACAGCACGTAGTAGCCATTTTCGCTGGCAGGTACTTTATCTTTTTTGAAGGCAGGGTTTAACTCCTTCACTATTTCAACGGGTAGCCCGGTAACGGCGGCGATGGTGGGGAAGTCAATGTCGTCAAACACCTTTACCGCCTCGGTCAGTTGCATGTCCAGGTTGGGGAAATCAGGGTTTATTTCGTGCAGATGGTAATAGTTGGCGATATAGGCAACTGCCAAAAAGGCGGGTACGAAACTGCGTGTCTCCCTCGGCAGGAACTGCACCAGCTTCCAATAGTCGTCGGTGCGGGCCCGCTTCATAGCCCTGGAGATATTGCCTGCGCCGCAGTTGTAGGAGGCAAGGGCGAGTTCCCAACTGCCAAAGCGCTCATAAGCTTTGGAGAGGTAGTTCATGGCAGCCTCGGTCGAGTTGTGCGGGCAGGAGCGCTCGTCAATTTCACTATTGATGGTCAGGCCATAGCCCTTGCCGGTAGTAGCCATAAACTGCCAGAGGCCCACTGCCCCGACAGGCGAAGTGGCCTTAGGGTTGAGAGCCGATTCCAGCACGGCCAGGAATTTCAGGTCCTGGGGCAGGTCGTGCTCCTGTAGATAATCTTCGAAAATGGGGAAGTAAGTGGCGGCTCTGCCCAGGATTTTGGAGGCCAGCCGGGCATCCCAGGAAAGGTATTTTTTGATGTAACCTTCCACCGTGGTATTATAGCGGGGCTGTACGATGCATTCCATTGTTTCAAACCTGGACTTGATTTCGCCTGGGTTGAAAGTAGAATCGGCCTTGATGGTTTGGAAAAATAATAGGAAGGTAAACAGGGCCATGTAGGTGCGTAACGCAGATGGTTCCATACTTAGTTTTACGTTAGTTTTAAACATGCACTGGGGCTGGCAAAAAACTAATTAGTTGATTATTAATAAAATAGGGCAGCCACTTCAGTGCTGTTGATATATCGTAGCTTTCCCACAGTTTTTAGTGATTATTCGTATCAGGCAGGGTTTCTTTTGGAATTGCGGGGGCAAAGATAACCAAAAATTCCGTTCCTGCAAGCCCCGGCCCTACAAGAACTGTTCCACCCGTTCTGTCGTACAAGGGGGGGAGGGATTGGAAAACAGGTTTTTTGGCCTTCAGCCGATATAAAATCAGGCAGTAATATGAATTGGCAAACTGGCCGAAAAAGCCAACAGTTCCACTTCCCGGAACTTGTCGGCCATGAACTGTATGCCGATAGGCAAGCCAGCCGAATTTTTCCCTATTGGAATAGCAATCGCAGGCACCCCGGCCATGTTTGCTTGTACGGTAAAAATGTCGGCAAGATACATGGCCACGGGATCGTCCGCCATCTCGCCGATGTTCCAGGCGGGGGTGGGGGAGGCGGGCATCAGGATGAAATCGTAACGCTGCAAAATCTCCCGGGTTCGATCGTGGATGAGCCGCCGCACCTGCTGTGCTTTGGCGTAATAGGCATCGTAATAGCCGGCGCTGAGTACAAAGGTACCGAGCATGATGCGCCGTTTTACCTCTGTCCCGAACCCTTCTGTCCTGGATTTTTTGTAAACTTCATGGATGTTCTTCGCATCCTGCGTCCGGTGGCCGAATCGGATACCGTCGTAGCGGGACAGGTTGGAAGATGCTTCCGCCGTGGTGAGCACATAGTAGGCGGGGATAATGTAGTCGAGGTATTCAAAGCCCACCGGCTCTACCGTGTGGCCTTCGGCTTTTAGCTTTTCGATGAAACCAAGGGTTTGGTTTTTCACCTCCCCATCCATGCCAGGATGGTGCAGTGCTGCTTCGAAGTAGGCGATTTTCGTAGTGCGGGTCTCCCGTTCCGCAGCGAGCTTGGTGCGGAACGGGAGTTCCGCACTACAGGTGGCATCAAATTCATCCGGCCCATTGATCACTTCCAGTACGCTTGCCACATCTGCCACACTATTCGCTAAAATGCCTATTTGATCGAAGCTGGAAGCATAGGCCAAAAGGCCATGCCGGGAAATGCGCCCATAAGTTGGCTTGAAACCAACGACCCCGCAAAATGCCGCCGGCTGCCGCACCGAACCGCCCGTATCGCTGCCCAAAGAAATCAGGCAGGTGCCTGCCTGCACCGCCACCGCCGAAGCGCCGGAAGACCCGCCGGGCACTTTGGAAGGATCGGCCGCATTGCGGGTAGGGCCATAGCAGGAGGTTTCGTTGGTGCTGCCCATCGCAAACTCGTCGCAGTTCACCCGCCCGATGATGATAGCATCTTCGGCCAACAGGCGCTCCACTGCCGTGGCTGAAAAGAGGGATTTGAAGCCTTTTAGAATTTTGGAACCTGCCGTGACGCCATGGCCTTCATAGCAGATCACATCTTTCAGCGAAATGACTGCCCCGAAGAGTTTACCTGCCGAAGCCGGGTTTTGTTGAAATTTTTCATCCAACTTCTTGGCACGTTGGAGGGCTTCTTCGGCGAAGACTTCGATGTAGATGTTGAGGTGACGGGCGGAATTGATGACCTCAAGATAATTTTTTACGATGTTAGCACAAGTAGTTTGACCTTGGGAGAGCGCTGTGTGGGTACTTGAAAGGGATTTGTATGTCATTGGTAGTCGTTTAAAAAGTCTTCCAACAGGACGACTTGAAAGTGCTCGTCGTCGGCCATTTGTTTCTGAAGTTTGGTGTCGGTGGTGATGATTATTTTGTCTGCGGTGTTGTTGGCGGCTTCGAACAAGTAAGTGTCGCTGTTGTAGTTTGTGCCAGCCTCGTTTAGCTTTTCAAGTGTGTTATCTGGCAGCGGTTTTACTTCATCCACATTCACCATAATACATTTATCAGGATTGTTCCTCAGGACAAGTTTAATGAACATTTTTATGGCTTCCCGCGACTTTATATCGTAGTCAAATGCTTTTTGGTACTTATAAACTTTGTCGAGAAAAGGACTGGGATCTTTTACATATAGTATATCAGGTCGCTTCATGAAGCTGTTTAAAAACTGTTCCACTTGACCTTTTGCTTCATCGGTAGCATCTGGTCGCAGGTAATCCGGTAACCATTCATTGACGACCAACTCCATGTTCACTTGATTTTGAAGAAGGTCTTGGTTATTTCCATTTCCGCATCTATAAAACTCTTAAAGCCACCTTCAATCTGCCCTTTGTCGTTTACTTCCTGCAATTCAATAAGGGTTTCCTTCTTTGGCTTGGAGCAATAAAACACCTTCAAATCGTCCGGCTTCAAATCTTTGGTAATTAATAAATTGAGCAAGGAACTAACGAGATGTTCACTGTGGGTAGAAAGGAGAAATTGCTTGCCTTCGTTTTCGGCTATTTCTACAAGCACTTTAGCCAAACGGCTGATATAAGTGGGGTGCAGGTGTATCTCAGGCTCGTCAATGCAGATAAAATCACTGCCTTTTTTCAAGGTTTTGGCGAGGATAGTGACGAGTTGGTTGATGCCGCTTCCTTCGTTGACGAGGTCGGTGGTGAAGCCAGTATTTTTATCACGGGTTTGGAGGTAGAAGTTTGATGTGCCTATTGTAAAACGGACTTGGAAAGACCTGTCAACGATCTTTTCAAGGTAAAATGCCATTGCGCTTTCTAAATCTCGGTCAGTGGCTATTAAAGTAGCTATTTCTTCTTCGGTCGTTATTTGACTTTGCAATGGGACTGCACCAAAAAATGCTTGGGTAAAGCCTCTCCGGTTTGGGGTAAAGTCAATTTTATTAATTTGGTTTATTGAGCTGTTGATATATATGTCATTTAATTTAGGATCGGGCATACTGCCTTCATTAATTGGAAGGGCAATCATCCTTGTTTCCGCATTAAATCCATTCCATGTAATTGCCAATTTGCCGGCATGTCCAATACCATGATTCATTATGGCAGTTTTATTAGCAGGATAGGGAAACTCAACATCTAATTTTAATAATTCAGGCGAAGTGTACCCGCCAGAAAAGATAAGTTGGGATGATTTAATTCCAAATACTGAATGGTACTGTGCAGGGGCAAACGATTCATCGCTACTAATTTCACAGCCAATTTTTATTGATTCTTCTTCATCTTTCAAATGCACAATCTGCTCAAATCCCCCGAAATTAATAAACGGAAGCGTCAATATCGCATCCAAACTCCTATTCGGGTTGCTCACCAAACTCTTCAATGTCAATGCCGCATACAGCACACTCGACTTCCCGCTGTTGTTCGCACCCGTCAGCACATTGATTTTCCCCAAAGGCAACTCAGCCTTTTGGATGCTGCGATAATTTTCTATAAAAAGCTTGGTTATCATTAGGATGTGATATCAAGGTGAATTAAGATGGCCTGTTCAATTTCGCCCAATAATTTAGGCGGCAATGCCCCTATTTTGTTACCAATCCTCCGCTTGTCAATAGTCCTGATTTGGTTTGCTTTCACTTTAGAATCCGAAGTTAGGTTGGCCTGTCCGGAGGGTACTAAGACTTCAAAAGGATAGATGCGTGAAGTGCTTGAAGTAATGGGCAATATGGTTACCGTATCCGCATGTTCGTTGTTTGCATCGTTGGAGACGATTAGTACAGGGCGTGTCTTGGAAATTTCACTGCCTATGGTGGGACTTAGGTTTGCCCAGAATATTTCACCTCTATTAATTTTCATAATCAAAATCGGCTGCTTCATAATCTTTCATGATTTCCCTATCCTCTTCTTTTGTAGCAAGGTAGCCTTCTGCAAGTAAGGTGGTCAACGGTTTTTTGTCTGCGACCTTTTCTGGGCTTTGCTTTTGTAAAAACCTTGCTACTTCTTTTTCAATGGCCAGCCAATCTTTTAACGGGATTTGGACGGCAGTTTTGTTTCCCGCAGCATCTGTGACATATTGAATTGGAATTATTTGCCCCATAATTTCTATGATGTTTTTAACAAAAATAGGATTTAATACTGAAAAATAACTGGTCAAATCACCGACCTAAACTGTTTCAAAAACCTTACATCGTTTTCAAAAAACAGCCTAATATCAGGAATATCGTACAGCCGCAGCGCCTGCCGCTCAATGCCCATCCCGAAAGCAAAGCCACTGTACTTTTCTGGGTCAATGCCGCACATCGTCAGCACCGATGGATCCACCATGCCACAGCCGAGTATTTCCAACCAGCCGGTGCCTTTCGAGAGGCGGTAGTTTTTTTCGTTGTCCATGCCAATCCATACGTCCATCTCGGCACTCGGCTCGGTGAAGGGGAAATAGCTGGGGCGCAGGCGGATTTTCGGTGTGCCGAACATTTCCTGGGCAAAGTACATCAGCGTTTGTTTCATGTCGGCAAAGCTCACGCCCTCGTCCACATACAGCCCTTCCACCTGGTGAAACTGTGCGTGGGAGCGGGCACTGATCGTCTCGTTGCGATAGACCCTGCCGGGGGCGATGATGCGGATGGGGGGCTGCTGCGAGGTCATCACCCGTGCCTGCACGGGCGAGGTGTGGGTGCGCAGTAGCAGTTGGGTGCTGCCGCTGAGGTAAAAAGTGTCCTGCATGTCCCGTGCGGGGTGGTCTTCCGGCGTGTTCATGGCGGTGAAATTGTGCCAATCGTCTTCGATGTCGGGGCCTTCGGCCACGGTGAAGCCCATGCGCTGGAAGATGCTCACGATGCGGTTGAGCGTGGTGGCGATGGGGTGGCGGCTGCCCAGTTCGAGCGGCTCGCCGGGGCGGGTGAGGTCGAGCAGGTCTGCACCGGCATCGCTGCTGGCAGCTTCGAGGGTTTCCTGCAATTCTGCAAACTTCCGCTCGGCGCTTTCTTTGGCTTCATTCACCAATTGCCCATATTCTTTTTTCTGTTCGTTCGGAACATTTCTAATTTCGCCGAACAAGGGCTTGATGACGTTCTTCGAGCCGAGGTATTGGATGCGGAACTGTTCGAGTTCGTCCTTTGACTGCGGAGTAGCCGCTGCTATTTCAGCAATCAGGCGTTTTACATTTTCAAAAGCATCGGACATAGCTGGTCGGATTGGTGAATTTAGGTTGGAACGTGGAAGCCCATGAAAACAGGGCTTTTAGACATTCTCCCCGCCAACACTAGCCGCAAAAGTAAGGATTGGTTCCTAAAAACCTTTTACCCTTTGTCCCACGGTTTTTTTAATCCAATTTATGCAAACCCTCCTGCAATCCTATAAGGCACAATCCATCGTTTTTCTGTTCATCTGGCTGGTGAGCATGGTGGTGTCGGCAGAGTTCGTCCTGTCGGTGGCCATGATAGCCCTGGTGCTTCTGGCCTTGTTCCAGCTGAAAATTGACGGCCCCAAAGTCAGCCTGACCATGCGGGATTCCCTGAAAAAGGACGTAGAAAAATATTGGGGCTACAAAGCATGGCTGGCTGTTTCTGTACCTTTTCTTATCGTGCTGGTCTCGGCACTTTGGTCCAGCGATATGGGCTACACCCTTGAGCGGTTGCGCATCAAACTCCCCTTCCTGGTGCTGCCTTTTGCCTTTGCCGCCATGCCTGCCCTGCGTAAACGGGAAATCCTGACCATCCTCTATTTCCTGTTGGTAACGATGTCCATCATCAGCCTTTACGTGCTGATCAATTTCGCCATGAGCTTCGATGCCGTGATGGGCGACCTCGGCAGGGGCGGCCATTTGCCCACCCCTTCCAACCACATCCGGTTCAGCCTTACCCTGGCCCTGGCCATCATCGGCGGGCTGGCACTCTGGATGGAGAGGTTCCATTTTCAGCACCCGGCAGAGCGGTACTTCATCGGTGGGCTGACCCTGTTCCTGTTCATTTTTATCCACGTACTGTCCGTGCGCAGCGGGCTATTGGCGCTGTACCTGGCGCTGTCCGTGCTGGCGTGCTATTTTGTATTGGCAAAAAAGAAATACCTGGTGGGGCTGGCCGGCATAGCGGGCATCATTGCCCTGCCGGTAGTGGCCTATTTCACCGTGCCCAGCTTCAAACTGAAAATAGATTACGCCAGGTGGGACTACCAACAGTTTGTCCAGGGCAGCGGTGCCAACTATCCGGATTCGGAGCGGCTGGTCTCCATGAAGGTGGGCCTGTGCATTGGCAATGCGCACCCCGTTTTCGGCATCGGTGCCGGCGATCTCAGACAGGCTGTAAAGGTTGCCTATGAGGCCCACTACCGGGACAACTACCATTTCAGGATGCCCCACAACCAGTTCATCACGGTCTATGCAGGAACCGGCGTTGTTGGCTTGGCCATCTTCCTGGCCGGCTTTTTCTTTCCGGTTTTTTATCAAAAAAACTACCGCAACCCGCTTTTCCTGGCCCTCCATGCCATCGTGTTTATGTCTTTCTGGATGGAAAACACCATCGAGAACAACTTCGGCGTATCGCTCTTCCTGTTCTTCCTGCTCATCGGGCTGAACTATTTATCGAATGCCAAACCTGCCAGCCGCCCCATCATGCCACAGCGTACCCCGTTGCCTCCCGGAGATATTCTGGTCTGAACCCCGCCAAGCTGTCCAATTCTCTACGCCCCTTTGTTCGAGTTCTTTCCCCACCAAAATCTCGCTATTGTGCGGCTGTAACCAGAAAAACTTTCAGCCGCTACTGCAATTTTTTCGGTACCTCGCTCTGCTGCGATTATCTTTTCAGCGCCAAAATCAACCGCCCATTGAGGATCCTACAAGCTTCGTTTGGTAGGGCAGTGCGTTATCGTCCAGCCATTCAAAATTGGTGTTTCTTTGACGATTTGGTGCGGTAGGGCTTTTGCCACAGCAGCGTTTGTTTTCTTAAAAATATGGTTCTTTGACAAGCCGTGTGTTAAGCCGTTAAAACGGCTAAATAAAATAGCTGTCTTTTAACCCACGACTTAATTCGTAGGTTGATAATCAATAGCTTATGTGAAAAACCGTTTTAACGGTTTTCCTTTTTCTACACGATTGGTCAAAGAACGAAAAATATTATTTGTCGTAAAAGGCAGTTGTGAGGTCTACCTCAACTTCTCCCCCAAATACTTCCCCGTCCAAGACGCATCCACCTTTACCAACTCCTCCGGTCGCCCCTGAAAAACCAAATGCCCGCCGTCCTTCCCGCCATCCGGCCCAAGGTCAACGATCCAGTCCGCCGATTTTATCACCTCCATGTTATGTTCCACGACGAGCACGGTGTGGCCGTTTTCCACCAGCGCATTCAGGGCGTCCAGCAGTTTGCGGATGTCGTGGAAGTGGAGGCCGGTGGTCGGCTCGTCAAAGATAAACAGCAGGGGATTCTTGCCGCTGCCGCCGATGAGGAAGCTGGCCAGTTTCA
This sequence comes from Lewinellaceae bacterium, assembly GCA_020636005.1. GTDB lineage: Bacteria > Bacteroidota > Bacteroidia > Chitinophagales > Saprospiraceae > UBA6168. Next base: position 753,057 of record JACJYR010000001.1, on the reverse strand, counting down.
CCCGCTGCGCCTCGCCACCGGAGAGGGTGCTGCTGCTCTGGCCAAGTTTCACATAGCCGAGGCCCACGTCCATCAATGGCTGTATTTTATTGACGATATCCTTTTGGTCGGCAAAGAAATCGAGGGCTTCCTCCACACTGAGTTCGAGGATTTCGTAGATGTCCTTGCCATTGTATTTCACGTCGAGTATTTCCGGTTTGAAGCGCTTGCCCTTGCAGTCCTCGCACTCCAGGCGCACATCAGCGAGGAACTGCATCTCGATAACCTGCTCACCTTCGCCCTGGCAGGTCTCGCAGCGGCCACCTTCCACATTGAAGCTGAAAAAGCCGGGTTTGTAGCCCCGGATACGGCTCAGTTGCTGGTTGGACATCAGGTTGCGGATGCTGTCGTAAGCTTTCACATACGTCACCGGGTTGGAGCGGCTGGAGCGGCCAATGGGGCTTTGGTTCACCAACTCTACCTGCGTGATGCCTTTCAGGTCGCCGACCAAATCGCTGAACTGGCCTGGCGCTTTGGCGGTCGGTTCATCGAAGTGCCTTTTGAGGGCAGGGTAGAGGATGTCTTTTATCAAAGTCGTCTTTCCGCTGCCGCTCACGCCGGAGACGACCGTCATGCAGTTGAGTGGGATTTTGACATCAATGTTTTTCAAATTGTGCTGACGGCAACCTTTCAACTCTATCCATTTCACTGCCTTACGGCGAACCTTCGGCACGGGGATGGACATGCGGCCGGTCATGTATTTGGTGGTCAGGCTGTCCGATGCCTCTTTGTAAATATGTTCAAAAGGGCCAGCAAAAACGACCTCGCCACCATGTATGCCCGCTGCCGGGCCAATGTCCACGAGGTAGTCGGCATTCTTTATGACGTCCTCTTCATGTTCCACTACCACGACCGTATTGCCCAGGTCACGCAGGTTTTTCAAAACCTCCACCAAGCGGCCCGTGTCCCGTGGATGGAGGCCCACGCTGGGTTCGTCGAGGATGTACATGGAGGCGGTCAGGTTGCTGCCGAGGGTGCGGGTGAGGTTGATGCGCTGCGTTTCTCCGCCACTCAATGAGTTTGACAGGCGGTTGATGGTCAAATATTTTAAGCCAACACCGACCATGAAGCGGAGGCGGTTTTTTGCTTCCAACAACAGGCGACTGGCAATTTTCTGCTCCGTTTCCGACAGTTCGATATTTTCAAAAAATGCCAACAACTCGTCTATGGGCATCTCGATCAGTTCCGTGATGGCCTTGTCGGCCACCTTCACATAAGTTGCTTCTGGCCGCAGCCTGCCCCCCATACAATCCGGGCAAACGGTGCGCCCCCGGTAGCGGGCCAGCATCACCCGGTTTTGGATTTTATAAAGTTTTTCCTCCAACTCTTTGAAAAAAGCGTTGATGCCCCAAAAATGCTGGTTACCCGTCCAGAGCAGCCGCTGCTGGGCTTTTGTCAAATCCTGGTAGGGCCGGTGAACCGGAAAATCAAAGATGTGCGCCACTTTCAAAAAGTCATTCAGCATCTCGCCGTACTTCTCGCCCGACCAACAGGCGACGGCCCCTTCGTACACGCTTTTCGTCGGGTCGGGAATGACCTTATCCTCTGCAATGCCCATCACCCGGCTGAACCCTTCGCAGGTTGGGCAAGCACCATAGGGGTTGTTGAAATTGAAAAGTTGCGGATTGGGTTCGAGGAACTCCATACCGTCCAGTTCGAAGCGGGTATTGAAATGGTGAATGGTCAATGGTGAATGGTCAATGAGTTCAACAATAGCTTCGCCTTCGGATTCGTACAGGGCGGTTTGGACGGAGTCGGCGATGCGCTTGCGGTTTTCTTCTTCGTCCTTTTTCACCACAAAACGGTCCACCAAAATGCGGAGGTCTTCACTGCCGTATTGGTCGAGTGTTTTTGTTAAATCAAAACCGCCGCCTTCGAGGAGGTCTTGAATTTGGTGCATTTCATTATCCCAAGAGAGGCGGGTATAGCCTTTTTGCAGTAGCAGGTTCAGTTCCTGTTTCAGGGTGCGATCCTTGTATTTCACGGGCAGCGGGATGAAGAGCTGCACTTTCGTATCTTCTTCCTGTTTTTGAATAAAATCAACCACGTCGCTCACGAAATGCCGCTTCACCTCCTCCCCACTGACGGGCGAATATGTGCGCCCGACCCTCGCATACAGCAGCCGCAGGTAGTCGTATATTTCAGTCAGCGTGCCGACCGTGGAGCGGGCATTGCTGGTGCTCACTTTCTGTTCGATGGCGATGGCCGGGCAAATTCCTTTGATGTAGTCCACGTCCGGCTTTTTCATGCGGCCCAAAAACTGGCGGGCATAGCTGCTCAGGCTTTCTACATAGCGGCGCTGCCCTTCTGCATAGAGCGTGTCCATCGTAATGGACGACTTGCCGCTGCCCGATACGCCCGTGACGACAACGAGGCGGTTTTTGGGGATTTCCAGGTCTATGTTTTTCAGGTTGTTGGCCCGGGCGCCTTTGATGAAAATGGTGTTTCTGATGGTGGCCTGCTCTACTGGGATTTCAGGTTGCTTCTTCGGTTTCGGACTGTCTGAAAGGACTCCTTTGGAGCGGACTGTGGACTTTTTGACTTTAGCGTCGGGAGTGGTTGGCATGGTGAAATGTTATGTATGTGGCGGGCGGAACGGTGCCGGTAATTACTGGCATGCCTGCCTATTGGCGTACTGCGTATGTCTGGATGCTGGGTAGAAACAAGGTTGCGAAGATAGGGTTTTTGAAAAGTTTTGCCGGAGGTCAATTTGTTTGATTCGGTAGCAGATGATTGGCTGGTATGAAAAAAAATCAAAATTTTGCCGTTAAAATGGCTGATGAAAAAATATATAACCTATCTTTGCCATGAGTAAAAAAAGTACCCGGTATTTTGCCGGACATGAACAGACTGATTACAATTTTATCCAAAAACTTATAGTCCCATGAAAAAACATTACCCAAGCTGCTCGATTACTGCTTTTCTTCTTCCGAATGATTTGACCAGTCCCACACTATTATTTTTTCCAACAATTAAATGTAGCATTTTTCGAAGTCCATTGAAAGCCTGAGCTTTTGATGTTTTCGTGTTTACAGGCGCTGCCTAGCTATTTGCAAGGTGCCTTTAACAGCGGATTTATATTTTTCGGAACCGATTAACACTTATCCCGTGATGCGACTGGCCAACACTTATTGCCCTGAGCAAGGCATATTTAATGAACAGGGCTTCCCTAACCAGCCCGATGCCTTTTTACAATCCCCAACCACCTTCACCTTCTTCCCATTAAAAAAAGCAGCCATTCCGCTGCCTTCGCCACTATTGTATTTAGGACGTTTTTGCGCAATCTGCCGATCGGACCTGGCGCCCAGGATAGCCTATTTCATGCTTTCAACGAAAAGTTGTTGGAGCGATAGATCAACTAATAAGGGTACTTTTTAAAGATTTGACTTTCGACCCAAATCATAAATCAAATAGCATGTAATCTTAAATCTCAAATCAAATCAGCGGATTTAAGCGTACCCAAACTTGAAATATAAGAGGATGGTGGGGTAGATGTCACAGGAGCTCCCGATTCACACTGGTTGAAGGGGCCAGCATCTGAGCCCAGGCCCAGCCAGAGGTTGGAAGGAATTTATTTCTTCTATTATGCTGATGGAATTACTGGGACTGGAGGAAGATGGTTTTGGGGGCTCCCTTTTTTGACACTGCCGCACCAGCCTTTTTTTGGAATTGGGGAATTAGTAAATTGGGGAATTGGGCTGTAAAACACCCAATTCCCCAATTTACTAATTCCCCAATTTACCAGTTTTTCAATCTATACTTCTCCAGTCCTTTTAAGCTCAATCACCGTGATCTCTGGCCAGATACCTACCCTGCCAGCAAAGCCTAGATAGCCAAAGCCCCGGTTCACATTGATGAATTTTCCTGCCTCTTCGTACATGCCGGCCCATTTGGGGTAGCGGTATTTCACGGGGCTCCATCGGAAGCCAGGGATCTCCACGCCCATTTGCATGCCGTGCGTATGGCCGGAAAGGGTAAGGTGGATGTGCTGGTCAAAACTTTTCACTTCATGATCCCAGTGGGAAGGATCGTGGGAAAGGAGGATTTTGAAGTTGTCGGGGGAAACGCCGGTAAGGGCTTTTCGGAGGTTGCCCCGTTTGCCAAAGTCAACCCCCCAATTTTCGACGCCGAGCAAGCTGATTTTCTCGCTGTCTTTTTCGATTTCTACATTTTCATCGAGCAGCAAGCGGAAGCCTGCAGCGGCGTGGTAATCTTTCAGTTGTTGGAGGTTGGCCCTTTTGGCGTCTTCGGAAGGCCAGTGGTGATAGTCGCCATAGTCGTGGTTTCCGAATATGGAAAATTGGCCGAACGGGGCTTTTATCTGTTTGAAAACATTGACCCAAGGTTCGAATTCCGATGCGACGCTATTGACCAGATCGCCCGTGAAAACAAAAAGGTCGGCCTTTTGTGCATTCACCATTTCCACGCCCCGGCGCACCGCATCCATGTCGTCGAAACTGCCGGAATGGACATCGGAAATCTGGGCGATGGTAAACCCGTCAAACGCTGCGGGCAGGTCGTCGAACCAGAGTGTATGGCGGTGGACTTTGAAGAGGTATTTCCCCTTTGTAATGCCGTAAAGGAACGTAGTGAAAGGGATAGCCGCCACGCCCAGGGCCAGTTGGCTCACTACTTTCCGCCGACCCGGCATGAAGCTGCCGGCATCGCCTGCCCCTGCCTGGTGGGCCAGCCATTTGACGCTACCTTCGGCCACCCGGAATAGATCACCGCCCATCAACACTGCCACAAAAACGGCTTTGGTGATAAGCATGGTGATGAACAGGCTCCCCATGAACATAAAATAAGGGTTCATCCTGCCAGCATTCAGGTACAGGACGGCAATGGCCAAGGGCAGCCCGATGCTGATAATCCAGTGCGCCCACCGGATGCTTTGCCGCAAAACCTGATTTTGGAGGTTGGAGGTAAGCGACTTGATACCCTGAAAAACGTACCAGTCCATCAAAAAAAGGAGGCCGAGAATAACTGCCAAAAATATGAATCCACCTATGCGCATTGTGAGTTTTTTGAATGAGGAAGGCAATAGTTTATAGCAAACAAACGTGCCATGTTGCGAACTGAAACAACACCTCAGCGCCCAATGTTTAAGGAAATTCTATTAATTCAGGTGGATACCAGGGCCAAGGGCCAGGATATTTGGATGAAAGCAGATCATTCTTTCTCTGGCCTGGGTTTCCAGTCCAGCCCCATGACAAAGTTTTCCAGGTATTTTTGGAATTCGTCCAGCTTTTCGGGGCCGTCGTGGGTGTTTTTGATTTGTTTTTCCTGGTCGCCCATCCGCACGTAGGTAACGGTGCTGGGCAGATCTGCCACCTTGTTGGGGCCGGTCGGGTACTCGCTGCTGAAACCAAAGTACCCAGACTCCCTGGCCTTGGCCACGATGCGGTTCAGTTCTTCTTTTTTGACCGTGGCATCGAACCATCCCAGGCGATCCACATACATCTTACCATACCAGGTCGCTTTTCCGTCTGCATAAATTTTCACCTGATAAATGGGGCATTTCCCAAAGCACGGGGTTTTCTGGAACCCGACGATTTGTTGGGCTTCCTCCTTTTCCGTGTCAACAGGAGGAGGCTGGGGAGGCTGTTCGGTGACCGGTTCATCCCGCACGGTATTACTGGTTTTCTTGTTGCAAGACACAAGAGCCAGCGTCAATAAAATGACTGCTAATAAGCCGAAGTTGGTTTTCATAAAATTTGATTGTTTATTTCAAAAGGATGCGCAAGTTGTATCGGGTGTTGGATCATTCAACTTCATCCACTTGATGATCCCCTTTGTGGAATTGCACAAAACCAATTGTGATCGCGGATATTTGGAAGGCGGCCAAAATCAATGTGCCCCACTAAAAGAGCTGTTTATTTTTTCTTTTTAACGCCTTTGGAAGCCGCCGCTGCTTCCCGTTGGGCAGCAATTGCCTGTTGTTGCTTGAGGGCATCTTCGAGGCGCGACTGGAAGCCGCCTTTTTTCTTGGGCTTTTTCCGGTAGGCTTCCAGTTCTGCTTTTATCTTTTCGTTGTCAATAATGACATTTTTGGTAAGGACAGTTTGGGCCACGTTGAGGATGTTGCTGAACACGAGGTAACAGGTGAGGCCTGAGGCAAAGTTGTTGAAGAAGAACAGGAACATGATCGGCATACCATACTGCATGTACTTCATCATATTGGCATTTACGCCGCCGCCCATGTTGGCCATGTCCATTTGCTGCATATTATAATAGGTGTATATCAGGGTGGTGACGACCCACAAAAGTGTGAACATGCTGACATGCTGCCCGTAAAACGGTATCTCGAAAGGCAGCCAGAACGCCGTATCGTAGCTCGAAAGGTCAGTGGCCCACAGAAAGTCCACTTGCCGGAACTCTATGGACGCCGGGAAAAACCGGTACAAGGCCAGCCAAACAGGCATCTGGAATACCACCGGGAGGCAGCCCCCCAAGGGATTCACCCCGAACTCCCGGTACATCTTCATGCTCTCCATCTGCACCTGTGTGGGGTCGTCTTTGAACTTCTCTTTAAGGGATGCAAGCTGGGGCTTGAGGGCGGCCATTTTTGCCTGCGAGTACAACATCTTGTAGCTCAGTGGGTACAGCAGCAGCTTGACGATAAGCGTCAGCACCAGGATGACAATGCCCTTGACACCGATAAAACTGGAAAGGAAGTTGAACAACGGGCGGATGACCCAGCGGTTGGCCGTGCCCATGATGCTGCGGCCAAAGGGGATGATGTCCTCCAGGTCGTTCCCGTAGGCGGCCAGGGTTTTAAATTCCTTGGGTCCGAGGTACATCTCCATGCTGAAGGCTTCCCGGTTGTCGATGGGAATGGCCAAATCTGTGGTCAGTTTCTTCAGGTCAGGGGAGGTTTTCAGTTGGTCTTTTCCCATCACCTCTGTGGCAAAGTCGCCCCCATTAAAAGGTTTGTCCTTGGCAATGAGCACACTGGCAAAAAACTGGTTAGAACTGGCGGCCCATTTAATAGGCTTGCCCGTTAGGTCATCCTCGTCGTTGGAGGTGCAGGAGCAATATTCATAATCCTCATCTGCGGGCTTGTAGTACACCGTGGAGTAGTTAGCTTCGTATTGGTAGTTCTGTTCGAGCTTGTCCAGGTAGTTGACCCAATGCAGTTGCATTTCGTCCTTGCCGTTTTCCAGCACACCGTCTAGCCCCGTAAAACGCAGCTCATAGTGGATCGCATGGCTTCCCGGCTCGATGGTATAGAGCTGCTCAAAAAACCTGCCCTGCCCGGCATCGGCCCTGAAAACAATGGCATTGGACCCTTGTTTTTGGGGCTGGAAAAACAATTTTTCGCTGCTCACAACGCCCCCTTTGGCACCAGCTACCGGCAGCAGGTATTCAAATTTGTTCTTATCGTCTTCCAGCAATTTCAAGGGCAATTTGATTTCTTTGTGGTTGGAGTCCAGTTCTACCTTGAAATAATCCTTCAATTGCACCTCTTTGATGCGTCCGCCCTTGTTGGTGAAAATAATCCGCATCACGTCGTTTTCCAGCACCTCAAAGCTTTCCTTTCCCAGGGAGGCGGGGGCGAAGGGGCCGTATTGGGCGGACAGCTCGTTTTGCTGCGCCGCAACGGCCAGCGAATCCTGTGGGTTGGCCATTTCAGGCTGATCGAGGGCATTGTTTTCCAGTTGCGCCAGGCTGTCGGCTTTTTTTTCCTCCAGCATCCGGAGGGAGTCGAGGCGGGCCTGTTCCCGCTGTTCGATGGCTTTGCGCTCCGGCGCCATGGTGAGCTGCCAGGCTATCAGGATGGCGAAAATGAGCAGGAATCCTATAATTGTATTTTTGTCCATTCAGGTGAGTCTTGTGATGATGGTTTTTGGTTTCGGATTGTTGGTTGATGAGGGTCACGCCGCCACAAACCATAAACTACCAACCATAAACCCTTTTTTGCGGGGCAAAGGTAAAATTTTACCTTGTTCAAAAGGTACCGGCCTTGGACGATTGTAGGGAAATGATGGAAGAAAGGGAGGATAATAGGGTGCGGTTGGATTTTTGCCACCTCTGCGGCCGGTTTCACTGAAAATTTTCTGTATTGTAGCCAGGAATGAAAAAGGCGCAGCTGGATGGCCACGCCTGTGTTTTTGTGTTTAGATGTTTATGCTTTTTACAAAAGCTGTTTTCATGTTGCAAAAACCGCTCCCAAGGGCCGAGGGGGAAATAAAATGACCAGTTATTTTAAAAAAAACCTTTTTTATCCTGGAAGGCAGGGCTGATTGGTTCTGCTTTATTAACCCACAACTTCAGTTGTTGGGCTTTCGATAGGCGAGCATCAGGCAACGGCTTTAACCGTTTTACTGCCCAAAACCGATAAATCGGTTGATTAAAACGCCTGTTTGTATCCCCACAACTGAAGTTGTGGGTTGAAATTTAAGAACCAATCAGCCCTGCCTGGAAGGGATGGCGGGGTTTCCCCAAAATCGAAACAGGCAAGTTGCTTTTTTGTCGCTCCAAAACAGTTTGAACCGGGGTTTTACATCGCAAATGGTCAGTCCCTGCCGTACATTTTCAGTTCGTGCCTGTACAAGTTGGCCCGCAGGGAGGCAAAGAGATCGAACACCAGTGAAAAAGCCGATTGGATGCAAAGGCCAACCCCTGTGCCGGCCATGTAATCCCCTGCCCCGAAAAATACCCCGCCCAGCAGAAAGCCGAAACCCAGCAGCAGGAGCAGTTGCTCTGCCGTTTTTACTTTTTCAAAATTAGCGAGGACCCTTTCCATCCGCTCCACCTCTGCCGGAAACCATGATTGTCCGGCGCCTGCCAACTGGCTGAGCAGGCGGCGGCGGCGGCTGTCTGTAAGGAAGCAAACCGCAGCCCCTACAGCCAATTGTACCAGGGCCAGTGCCACCAATGGCGGAACGATTCCCTGGAATAGGTTTCCGACAAATTGCCCATGCAAAAACCAGGCGGCCAGGGTAGCCATCAAGGCCCAGGCAAGCAGGACAAATCCCCCGGTTTTTTCGCCCTTGAAATATTCCCGAACAGCCTTTTCCATTCTTTCGCCAGGAGTGGCATCTTGCATGGTACCGGTGTTTTTTGTTTTTAAAACCATTCAACGTAAGGTCGCCAAATTTAGCAGTATTTTCGGGGGCAATCCTTTTTTTCAAAATCAGCGCACAGCGATATGGCAAACTTCCAAAGGTAGCTCTATGGGTAATATGTGGCGGTTGGGCTATTTAAGCGACAGGTAAGCAAGTAAATGGCAGGCTCGGAAGGAACCTAAGGATCGAAGGAAAAATAATCCCGATGTGAAATCGGGATTATTTTTAAAAAACCCTTCCAGTGCTGGGGTTTCAATATCAAAATAGGGAAGTTATTTTTTCATCGTTACTAAAGCTCAATTTTGCTGCGCAGGAATGGTAAAACAAAAAACAGTGCCCTCAGTCTCGGCGGGCTTCACCCAAATATCCCCGCCCAGGTTGTTGACGATTTTCTTGCAGGTAGCCAGTCCGATGCCGGTGCCTTCGTATTCCTCTTTGCTGTGGAGCCGTTCGAAGATATTGAAAATGTTTTCCCGCGAATGTTCGGGCACCCCGATGCCGTTGTCCTTGAACAGGAAGGTATGCCTTCCGCCCTCCAGGTGGTGGTTTATCTCTATGACCGGGTGGATGCCCTTCTGGCGGAACTTGATGGAGTTCGCAATCAAGTTTTGGAAGAGCTGCATCATTTCCGTGGTGGAGCCTTTCACCACGGGCAGGTTGTTGGCGAGGACGGCCGCCTGTGTATCTTTCATGGAAGCCATCAGGTTATTGATGACGACGAACAGGGTATCGTTGAGGTTGACGTCCATCGGCTGGCCATTTTTCCGGCCCAGCCTGGAGTATTCCAGCAAATCTACGAGGAGCTTTTCCATGCGCATCACCCCGTCGGTCACGAAGCCCATGTATTCCTTGGTGGCAGGGTCGGTGTGGGCGGCCAAGTTCTTCTTGATGAGTTGGGTGTAAACGTTGATCATACGGAGCGGCTCTTTCAGGTCGTGGGCGGCGGCAGAGGCAAACTGGGAGAGTTCTTTATTGGAAGCAAGGATTTTGGCCTCTGCTTCGAGGAGGGATTGGGTCTGCTTGGTGAGTTCGGCTTTTTGCAGGGAGAGCTGTCTTTGCTTTTCGTCGAGGGCCTTGATGATGATTTCCTGGCCTTTTGCGAAAATGAAAACGATGCCGACCACCATGATAAACAACCCGATAAAGGTTATTACAAAATAAAGGCCATCCAAAGCATAGGTTTGTTCCCTGTATGAACCAGGGGTTTGTAAATCAAGAAGGAATAAGAATATAGTAAAAAGGATAAGGGCTGACAGCCAGAAAATTCCAGAAACTATGTTTGCAAACAGGAGTGCAAGCAAGGGGGCAGCCATCATCCAAAGTAAATTGTCGGAATAAAGCCCCCCTGTCCCGAAAGTAGCCACTGCCAGTACGATAGAGACCACTGCGGCTAAAAGATTGCCGGAAATGATAAAATCTCCACGTTTCTTAAAAACATAGAGCAACAGAATGGATGAACTCATTGCAAACTTTAGCGGTGGATTAGTCACCCCGGGGTAGTTCTCGTTAAAAAACTCGAAGAAAAAGCAAATAAAAAACAGGAAAATGTGAATAGAGACCAGCAGGCGGGACTTCCTTAGACTGATAAAGGAATTTTGAATCCGTAATGGAATGAACCAATTATCGAAATAACTGAGAATTAATCTATAAACCTTGGCTGACGTCATTACTTAAAGGTTTGCACAATGATTTGTTTTTTCAAACCTTTTAATCAAGATTTCTGCCAAAACAAGGTATCAGCATATTTGCCTTAAACAGGCGAAGCGACGGATTCTTCTATACCGAACGCTTTATAGATTTGCTCCAAGGCTAAATTCTCAGAATTTAAGACAGCGGGCAAGGTTTCAGAAATGGCCTCTAAAAGAAGATCCATATCGTTTTCCAAATGGTGGACAGTTAGCATGATCCGCAGGCCAGCATTGTTGTACGGGACGCTTGGATACGCTGCAATAGCGGTAAAGAAGCCTTGTTCCTTTAGTAACTGGCAAAGGCGGTATGCAATATCCGGCTTGCTCAGGCCGATAAAGAAAATAGGCGATTCACCTCTGCTGATCAGAGGCAATTCCAACGACTCGGCCTTTTTATGGAAGTAATGTATTTTGTCTTTTAGCCGGTTTTGAAGGCTCTTAATTTCATCTGTTAGGTGGATTTTGGCAGAGGCAACCGCTGCACCCAGCGTAGCAGGCTGCAGTGGGCCAGTGAAAATTAATGGCCTTCCACAATTCCTAACCGTCATTTTTTCTACATCGTCGTAAAAAACTCCTACGCCACCAGATGCCCCAAATGCCTTTCCCAAAGAAGTCATCAGTACCATTCTTGGATGGAAAGGGATTTTTTCCAACACGGCACCTGACCCATGCTTGCCAGTCCAACTCATTCCGTGGGAATCATCCACATAAAGATGGAACTGATCATACTGGTTTAACAACGATTCTAAGTCCTTTAGCGGTGCAATATTTCCGTACATTGAATATACCCCGTCTGCTAAATACCAGACCTTTTCATGCTGTAGGCGAAGCTTTTTTATCCTGTTTTCCAAGTAATCCATCCTATTGTGACGAACCATTTCTACATGCGTTCCATAGGATTTCAATATTCTGGCTGTCATCTGTACGCTAGTATGAACCTGATGATCCATAATGACCGCATCCTTTTCACTCACTAATACCGGCAGACAGGACAAATGCCCTAACATAGTGGTCGGCATGACAACAGTTGGGTGGCCAAAAAGACGATCCAGAAGAGATTCTAGTTCTTGATATGGATAAAGGGAAAGGTAAGCCCGGACGGTGTAAAACTGTGTCCCGTAGAGTTCAATGGCTTCAATGGCAGCTTTTTTCAGGCGCTCGTCCGTCTCCAGGCCAACGTAGTTGCAGGAAGAAAAATTGAGAAGTTCTCTTCCATCTAAGTGAAGGACACGCCGGTCTGGCATTGCATCTGAATCAGTTGTCAGGTGGATAATGCCCATTTCCCGCAGGCGGACGGCCAGGGCATTCATCTCAGCTACTTGGGAGGTAAGTATGCTCATAAAGTTTGGATTTATAGTAAATAAAAGTAACAACTCAAAGTCATTCTATCATGGGAAAGTAATGAACTCTCAGTGCAGCGTCATTAAGACTAGATTATTTTTAATGAATCGAGACAATACGAGTTCCGGGGCGTAGTAATTCAGATGAAAATGGATACGAAATAGCGATTTCTCGGTGGTTTTCACTGGAAATTTCAGGATCTCTGAATTGGCGTTTTCTTCTGTAAGAACCAAACAATGGCAAACATAGCATATCTAAAAAAAATTGTTCCTACCCCAATCAAGTAAAATTTCAAATATCAACAAGATCGCAAGTGAGGCGCCTCAAGATTTTGCAAGGCCCTACCTTACTCCAAAAGGCCTACTCAATGGATAACTGAGTAATTTAATATCAACGTGAAGTTGAAATAAAGTTTCAAATTAGAGAATTGTTTAATCACGAGGGTAAAAAATTATTGGAAAAAGTAGTCCTTGGAAAAATAGGCCCGACCTGTCCAAACCATTTTTCAATTACCTGGTTCCTAAAAAAAATCCGAACACCTGTTCGGGTATCCACCCAAAAAAATACTACCTTTGTAGCCAGGATTTGCAAAAGTCCGCTACTTCAGCCAACCTACCAAATTATGACAGAACTGAATTTTGAAAAGCATTTCCAGGACAAAGTGGACGCCGAGATCAAAATCGAGCCAAAAGACTGGATGCCCGATGCTTACCGCAAAACCCTTATCCGCCAAATCTCCCAGCATGCCCATTCAGAAGTGGTGGGCATGCTGCCGGAAGGCAACTGGATCAGCCGCGCTCCCTCGCTGCGCCGCAAGCTGATCCTGCTGGCCAAAATCCAGGACGAGGCCGGCCATGGCCTCTATCTCTACAGCGCCGCCGAAACCCTCGGCATCAGCCGGGAAGAACTGGTGGAACAACTGCTGTCCGGAAAAGCCAAGTATTCCAGCATCTTCAACTATCCTACCCTCACCTGGGCCGACATCGGCGCCATTGGCTGGCTCGTGGACGGTGCCGCCATCATGAACCAGGTGATGCTAACCCGTGCCTCCTATGGCCCCTACGCCCGTGCAATGGTCAGGATTTGCAAGGAAGAAAGTTTCCACCAACGGCAAGGCTACGAAATCATGCTCACCTTGGCCAAAGGCTCGGCTGCCCAGCAACACATGGCCCAGGATGCCCTCAATCGCTGGTGGTGGCCTTCCCTGATGATGTTCGGCCCCAAAGATGACGACTCGGCACATTCTCAGCAGTCCATGAAATGGAAGATCAAGCGCAAATCAAATGATGAATTGCGCCAGCAATTCGTGGACGTCACCGTGCAGCAAGCCGAAGTGCTCGGCCTTGCCATTCCCGACCCCGATCTGAAGTGGAACGAGGAGCGGGGGCACTATGACTTCGGTGAAATCAACTGGGACGAGTTTTGGAATGTCGTGAAAGGAAATGGGCCCTGCAACAAACAACGCCTGGATGCCCGCATCAAGGCCCACGAAGATGGTGCATGGGTCAGGGAAGCCGCCATGGCTTATGCCGAAAAGAAAGAACAACGAAAACTGATGGAATCGGCCAAGGCCGAAGCAGCTTAGCCGCTTTGAAATTAATTATTGGGAAATTATGACGTCAAATCATTGATTATCAACTCCTTAATTTCTATTTCCATTTGCATTCTATCATTTCAGCCTAACTTTTCAAATTTTGACCATGAAAAATTGGCCTTTATGGGAAGTCTTTATCCGCAGTAAAAGCGGCCTGCACCACAAACACGTAGGCAGCCTCCACGCTGCCGATGCGGAAATGGCCATTGAAAATGCCCGGGACGTTTACACCCGCCGCAACGAAGGGGTGAGCATCTGGGTGGTGGAATCCAAGCACATCACCGCCTCCGATCCCGACGATTCCGATCCATTGTTCGAGCCAGCCAAGGACAAGGTGTACCGCCACCCAACTTTTTACGACCTCCCCGATGAAGTGAAATATATGTAAACCGGTGGACGGTGGACGGTTTTCTTACCGTCCACCGTCCACCGTCCACCTTCCACCCATGCTTTACAACTATCTACTCCAACTCGGCGACAACGCCCTCATCCTGGGCCACCGCCTCGGCGAATGGTGCGGCCATGCACCTGAGCTGGAAATAGACATGGCCCTGACCAACATAGCCCTCGACCTGACTGGCCAGGCACGGTCGCTGTATCAGCATGCTGCAGAAATAGAAGGCAAGGGCAGGACAGAAGATGACATAGCTTATCTGAGGGATGCCTGGGAGTTCAAAAACGTGTTGCTGGCCGAACAGCCCAATGGTGATTTTGCCCACACCATCGCCCGCCAGTTTTTTTACGATACCTTCAACTTTTTTTTGCACCGGGAACTGGTCGGCAGCCGGGATGAATGGCTGGCCGGGTTTGCCGCCAAATCCCTCAAGGAAATTACCTACCACCTGCGCTTCAGCTCCGAATGGGTGCTCCGCCTCGGCGACGGCACGGACACCAGCCACGAAAAAATGCAGGCTGCCGTCGAAGAACTTTGGATGTACACGGGAGAATTGAAGATCCCCTCCAAAACCGATCAGGAGATGGCCGCAAATGGCGTCGGCCCGGACCTGAACCTCCTGAAAGCAAGTTTTGATGAAAAAGTAGCCGATGTCCTTCAAAAAGCGAACCTGCAAATGCCCAGCACTACCTGGATGCAGGGCGGCGGCAAAGACGGCGTCCACAGTGAACACCTTGGGTTCATACTGGCAGATATGCAATACCTGCAAAGGGCATACCCAGGCCAGGAATGGTGAGCCATGTAAACATAATCCTGCACCGCTTGTTCTGGGCTGAAAATCTTTGAATGATCACCGTTATTTCCGGCTCTAACCGCAGGGGCAGCGAAGCACTGCATTTTGCAAGGCATTATCATACCTTAATTTCTTCGCTTACCGCCCAGCCCGTCCATTTGCTTGAACTGGATAAAATACCCCACGATTGGTTCCACCCGGCCATGTACGAATCCGATGGGCAATCGGAGAGCCTGGTCGCCTTGCAGGACAAGTATATTCTACCCGCCCAAAAGTTTTTCTTCGTCGTGCCGGAATACAACGGCAGTTTTCCCGGAGCGCTGAAACTCTTCCTGGATGCCTGCTCCGTGCGGGAATACAAGGCAAGTTTCTCCGGAAAAAAGGCCGCCATGGCCGGCATCGCCAGTGGCAGGGCCGGCAACCTCCGGGGCCTCGACCACCTGACCGGCATCCTCCACCACGTCGGTATCACCGTTTTGCCAAATCCACTGCCTATTTCCAGCATCGAAAAACTCATGGACGATGCCGGAAACATCACCGATATCGGCACCCTGCGGGTCATCGAAAAACAGGTGTCGGCTTTCCTGGCCTTCTAAAGGCCGTAATTTCATGGTATCTTAATGGACATTAAAAAACAGTGGGACTCAAAGCTTCGTTAAGCCCCTGTCATGGCTTTTTGTACCACAAAAACCACGGTTGCCGCCAATCTTTGGAAGGAATCGTGTTTTCCAATGCGATTTTCTATCTTTGACGGCAGCATATTCCTTCTTTCACCAATAAAAAAATCAAAAAAACATGAATGCAAGACAAGGATTGACCATTCTCGCCATTATTCTCCTGCTCCTTTTGCTGGGGGTGGGTTATTGGGCCTATTCAAATTTCAGTTCCAACCAGATTCTGCGGGAACAAAATGGCCAGATGAGCACCCAACTGGCCGACCTTTCTACCCTGAAAGACAACCTCGAACACCAGGTGGACAGTCTTGAGTCAGCTTATTCTGAACTTGCCCAGGAAAACGAATCCTTGTCAGGTTCACTGGCCGAAGCCAAAAAAAGCGCTGCCAACAATGCTGCTGCCCTGAAAAATGTAAAGCAGCAGAGCGCCACCGAAACCAACAACCTCAAGGCGCAAATTGAACAACTGCTGGCCGCCAAAGCCAACCTTGAATTGGCCATCAACGACCTTCGGGAAGAAAACGATTCCCTGCGAATGGTCACCGGGCAACTCACAGAAGACCTCCGTGCCTCAAAATCCGAAACAGCCGAGCTGGCAGCCCTCAACGCCACCATCCAGGAAGAACTAAAACGCCTGACCCTCGCCAATTTCAAAGCCAGCGCATTCAGGGTAGAAGTAGAAAAGAAAAGCCCTAAGGCCACGGCCAAATCCAGGGCTGCCCGGCGGATACTCGTCAGCTTCGACCTCATGGATGTCACCCCGGAATACCGGCGGGTACGGCCGCTCTACCTTGTCATCACCGACGACAAGGGGACGCCCATCAAAGTTGATAACCCCATCCAGGCCAAGGTCAACGTGAACGGGCAGGATCAGGACATCCAGGCGGTGAAGGAGCAGCGGGTAAACGTGCAGCAAAACCAGCGCCTTTCTTTCAACCACGACCTGGAAGACCGCCTCAAGAGAGGCTTTTACCGGGTTGCCGTTTATACGGATATCGGGCTGCTGGGAGCTGCAAGTTTCAGGCTGCAATAGGCCCCCTCCCCAACCAAGTACGGCGCAAAGGGGGTGTATCATCAGTGCCAATTTACGCTTGCCGATTTACGGATTACGATTGTAACGATACTTAAAATATCAGCTGCCTGTATTTTGAATATTTTTAAAATCGTAAATCGCCAGTCTTAGATCGTAAACCAGGCCTATTGATACAGCCTCTTTGTGCCTTCCGGCAACATTGAGCCCGAAGTTGGCATTCCGCTTCCACTTTTGCCAAAATTCCTAATTTTACCATGCCTTTGATATTATTCCAACAGCCAATCGGCCTTGCTGGATTGTCATTTTCCACCAAAGCCTGACGGCAATAAAATTTGATTGATGAAAACAACACGGACGAACCTGCTTTTACTCGCTATCCTTGGGCTTACCTGTATCCTTTCGGCATCCTGTGTAGGCAAGAAAAAATTCAGGCGGGAAGTTGCCCTGCGCGACAGCACCAACATGGCATTGAATGGCCGCATCCTTTCCCTGAACCAGGAAATTGGCCAACTCAAATTGACTCTGGCTGAAAAAAACGGCAAAAACGAGGCCCTGACCGAACTGCAGAAAAGCCAGAACGAACAAATTTCCCGCCTCAAGGATGAAATAGACAAACTGACCAACCAGTCGCTTTCCCAGCAGCAAAACATGGACCTGGCCCTAAAGAAAAAAGCAGAGGAAGTGGCCGAAAAGGAACGCATCATCCAGGGACTGGGCAACTCGCTGGAACAACAGGAAAAATCATTGGACGATGTATCCCTGAAAATACAGGCGGCGCTCGAACCCCTTGCCCTGGATCAGGTGTCGGTGGTCGTCAATGGCCGGAAACTTTCGATTGGCCTTTCGGAAAAACTGCTGTTCCGCTCCGGCAAAACGACGCTCGAACCAAAAGCTGTCTCTGCCCTGGAGGCTATTTCCAATGTGCTCATCGAGCATCCAGAATTCTCCCTCTCCGTCGTTGGCCATACAGACAACACACCTGTCAAAAATAAAAATTACACAGATAATTGGGATCTCAGCGCCGTGGAAGCAGCTGCAGTTGCCCGGACGCTCAGCCGTGAATTTGGCCTTAACCCCAGCCAAATCACCGTGTCGGGTAAAGGGGAATACGAACCGAGGGCCTCCAATGAATCCGCCGAAACGAGGGAACTGAACCGCCGGGTGGAAATCCTTTTGACGCCCCAATACCAGCAGGTATTGGATCAGTTAAAGCAGCAGACGAAAAAGTAAGGCCTGAATGTTTTCGTTTTTAAAATCAGCTTCCTGTATTTCAAAAAAAAAGCCTCCCTGGAAAATGATCCAGGGAGGCTTTTCATTGAAATAACAGTCAAAATCAGATTTGCTCAGGCAGAAGTACGGTATCTATCACATGGATAACACCATTGGTACCCTGTACGTTGGTCAAAACTACTTTTGAGACACCGCCCCTTGCATCGGTCAACGTCACTGCACTGCCATTGATGTTGACGGTAAACTGCTCACCATTGACCGTAGTTACCTTCATGCCGTTCGTCAAATCACCAGAAACGACATTGCCGGCAGCAACGTGGTAGGTAAGCACTGTGGCCAATTGATCGGCACTCAAACCAGCGGTCACATCAGCAATGGCTGCAAATGCACTGTTCAGCGGCGCAAAGACCGTAAAAGGCCCATCGCCTTGCAATACAGAGACCAGGTTGCCGGAGGCGGCGCCCAGGGCGCCGGTCAGGCTGGTAAAGTTGGAATTTGCAAGTGCATGGCCGACTACATCCAGCGGGAGGATTACGGCATCCACGATATGGATAACACCGTTCGTAGCCTTTACATCTGCCGTAGTCACATTGGCTTTGCCATTGATTTTTACAGCAGTGCCTGTTTTTTCAATCAGGATGGAAAGCTGTTTGCCACCAGGCCCGGTCTCTGCGGCAGTGGTAGCATAAGTCTGTCCTTCCTGAATAGCGGTAGAAACAACTTCTGCACCCAGCACATGATAGAGCAGGACTTCCGTCAAGGCAGCGTCGGACAAAGTATTGAGATCAATACCTGAAGCCTGAAAGGCAGCATTCGTTGGAGCAAAGACGGTGAAGTTCCCGGTGCCGTCCAGTACGCTGGTGAGGTTTACCCGGTTCAGGGCGCTGACAAGGGTGCTGAATTGCGGGTCAGCGGCAGCCGTTTGAGCAATCGTTTTTTCTTCCACAACTGTGTCGTCGTCATCATCGCCACAGGCGATGAAGGAAGTGGCCAGCATGGAGAGAAAAAGGAAGCTGAATAGGAATGACAATTTCTTCATTGTTAAATACTTTTTTGGTTAGAAAATCTTGTTAGTTGATGATTAAGAATCAAGCACCCGAACAGGAAGGGGCAAATTAGGTTTTTATTTTGTTGAACTATTTGTCAAAAAAAGTAAAACAAAGGGATGGTTACCGACAAAACAGAATTTTGAAATTAATCCGAGGCAGCGCCTATTTGCCAATATCAAATCGCTTACTTTTGCATTCCTCACGCATCAACAAACAGTGTAACACATGAAAGTAACCTACTATGGACAATCTTCCTTCCACCTCGAAATGAACGGTAAGCACCTTGTTTTCGACCCCTTCATTTCCCCCAACGAACTGGCTGCCAACATCAACGTGGACGATATCAAAGCTAACTATATACTGCTTTCCCACGGCCACGGGGATCATGTGGCGGATGCAGAACAAATAGCCAAAAACAATAACGCCAGCATTATTTCGAACTTTGAGATCGTGAGTTGGTTCCAGGGCAAAGGGCTGAACGGCCACCCGATGAACCACGGTGGAAAGTGGAAATTCGACTTCGGTACCGTTAAGTATGTCTATGCTACCCACTCCAGCGTGTTGCCGGATGGCACCAATGGCGGCAATCCGGGCGGCTTTGTGGTTTGGGACAGCAACACCTGCTTTTATTTCGCCGGCGACACAGCACTGACTATGGACATGAAGCTAATCCCCCTGACCTGCCCGAAACTGGACTTTGCCATCCTGCCGATCGGCGACAACTTTACTATGGGTTTTGACGATGCTGCCATCGCTGCCGGGTTCATTGAGTGCGATACCATCATCGGCTGCCATTATGATACCTTTGGTTACATCAAAATAGATCACGACGCCGCCAAAAAGGCTTTTGCGGCCAAAGGCAAAAAACTACTTTTGCCCGCCATCGGGGAGGCTGTCGAGGTATGAGGTATGGTAGTTTTCCATGCCGAGGGTTCTAAGTTTATCATTCATCCTTCATCATTTATAGCATTAATAATGGGAAAAATCATTGCCATAGCCAACCAAAAAGGCGGCGTCGGAAAAACGACCACTGCCATCAACCTGGCTGCCTGCCTGGCTATCCTGGAAAAAAAAGTGCTGCTCGTGGACTCTGATCCACAGGCAAACTCGTCTTCCGGCGTAGGTATTTTTGAAGATGCCGTCGAGCAAAGCCTCTACGACTGCATGGTCAACGAAACCGACCCGCACGAGGCTATCTACGAGACAGAAACCCCCAACCTCCACTTATTGCCTTCGCACATAGATCTGGTGGGGGCAGAGTTGGAACTGGTGATGAAAAAGCAACGGGAATATGTGATGAAGGGCATCCTGGATCAGGTGAAAGACGAGTACGATTATATTATCGTGGATTGCCTGCCCTCCCTGGGCATTATTACCCTGAACGCACTGGTAGCTGCCGACACGGTGCTCATCCCCGTGCAGTGCGAGTATTTTTCACTGGAAGGTTTGGGCAAATTGCAGCAGACCTTCAACATGGTCAAGAAAAATTTCAACAACAACCTCGAAATCGAGGGCATCCTGCTCTCCATGTACGACAGCCGCCTGCGCCTGGCCAACGTGGTAGTGAGCGAGGTGCGGGATTTTTATAAAGAAAAAGTCTTCGATACCGTTATCCACCGCAACTCCAAAATCAGCGAAGCGCCCAACATGCACCTGCCCGTCGTGATGTATGATGCCGGCAGCCGGGGAACGACCAATTTCCTCAACCTGGCACACGAATTTTTAAAAAGAAACAAAGACGGTATTCAATTGGCCGTTGGCAGTTAGCAGTCCGCAGTCAACAGTCCGCAGTTTGCCGGATGTCTTTTCCAAGAATTTCAAAGGCCTGCTTTTCACTGCCGATTGTTTACCTGCCAACTGCCAACTTCCAATTGCAAACCAAGACAGATGGCAAAACAAGTACAAAAAAAACAGCTCGGCCTGGGGGTTAGGGCCTTGTTGAACAACATTGAAACCCAGACTCAGGAAAAACAAGCCGAAGTGGTGCGGGAACTCACCCACACTGTGGCAGTCATTCCGCTGGAAGAAATAGAGGTGAACCCTTTCCAGCCAAGGGTAGAATTCGACGCAGAGGCCCTGGAAGAATTGGCCCTCTCGTTGAAAACCCACGGACTCATCCAGCCGCTCACCGTGCGCCGCCTCGCTGATAAACAGTATCAGCTTATCTCTGGCGAGCGCCGCCTCCGGGCTTCCAAAATTGCCGGCCTCACCGAGGTGCCTGCCTACATCCGCCTTGCCAACGACCAAGAAATGATCGAAATGGCACTGGTGGAAAACATCCAGCGGGAAGACCTAAACGCCATCGAAGTGGCCATCACCTACCAGCGCCTGATTGACGAATGCAGCCTTACCCACGAAAACCTTTCCGGCAGGGTGGGCAAAAAGCGCAGCACGGTCACCAATTTCCTGCGCCTGCTGAAACTGCCGCCCGACATCCAAAAAAGCCTGAAGGAAGGCGGGATATCTATGGGCCATGCCCGTGCGCTGTTGGGGGTGGAGGATTTGGCCACCCAGGGTTTGATTTTCAAGGATGTATTGGCCAAAGACCTTTCCGTACGGGCTACGGAAGACCTCATCCGTAATTACAGCCAGCCAGCGGCCCATAAACCGGCCCCCGCCAAACTATCCGGGGACTATGCCGCCGTGGAAGGAAACCTGAAAAACTACCTCGGTGCCAGGGTACAGTTGAAAGTAAAACCCAACGGCAGCGGCCAGATCAGCATTCCTTTTACTTCCACCGAAGACTTGAACCGGCTGCTGGATCTGATTGAAAAGTGAGGAGACTGATTCATTGTTTCATGGTCGCATTATTGAGTCCACTCAGAAAGGCCAATGCTGGGAAAAAATACCAGAAAGAGAGGGCAGTGATTGGAGGTTCAAAATTTTGAAAAAATCTTAACCCCAAATTGCCTTCTCAAAAGATT
Source organism: Lewinellaceae bacterium (assembly GCA_020636005.1). Classification (GTDB taxonomy): domain Bacteria; phylum Bacteroidota; class Bacteroidia; order Chitinophagales; family Saprospiraceae; genus UBA6168. The sequence continues at coordinate 731,230 of JACJYR010000001.1, read as the reverse complement.
ACTTCACCGTGCCGGAGGCAAATCTTAGTAAATGGTTTTTCAGAGTGCGCTCATTATTTCATCGATCGTGTTTGTGAGAAGTCAACACGTTAAGGATCGAAGGAAAAATAATCCCGATGTGAAATCGGGATTATTTTTAAAAAACCCTCCCATTGCTGGGGTTTTCAAAATCAAAATGGTGAAGTTATTTTTCCATCGTTACTAAAGAATAGCAAAATCAAGTTGGGAAACCACAGCTTGCAGCGTTTTCAAAACATGAAAATCCGGAGCTATATTTTTATCGGCCTTTGTTTGGGATGGGTGGGCACTTCCTTTTCCCAGGTGCAGGATTCCCTGGTGGAAGCGGTTGCCCCGATGATTTTGGATACGCTGCCTCCGGCCACCGATACGCTTGCCATGGTTCTCGATTCCGCAGCGGTGGGAATAGACACGGCCACTTCCAAGTTCGGTCAGGTGGATTCCGCAAAAAACAAAAAGAAATTCTTCATCCGCCGCTTCTTCAACGATTACCCCAACCCGAAAAAGGCGGTTTTTCTCTCCCTCGCCGTGCCGGGGGCCGGCCAGTTCTACAACAAACGCTGGTGGAAAACACCATTTATTTATGGCGGGTACTTCCTTTTCATCCGGGCCATCCAGAACAACACCAACAAATACCACCGGTACCGGGACGCCTATATCCTTGAGCTCCAGGGCGAGCCTCACGAATTTTCAGACACCCGCCTGAACGCAGGCGACCTCAAGCGCATCCGGGATGGCTTCGACAAAAACCGGCAGCTTTCCATCATCGGCCTCGTGGCACTGCACCTTATCCAGACCGCAGAGGCGTTCGTGGATTGCCACCTGAAAACCTTCGATGTGAGCGACGACCTGAGCATGAAAGTAGTGCCGGCATTTGGCAGTACGGCCTATGGGGAAACGACAGTTGGCATTGGGCTGCGTTTCCAGCTTTCGGGGCCGTAAAATTCTTTCATCACTATCATGGTTGCGGTGCCATGCAACAATGGAACAATGAGCTTTCATCGCCCCAACTTCTCCGGCATTACCTTCAATCCCTGCTTTTTTAATAACCGCAGAACACCCTTCCCGCCAACCATGTGGCCGGCACCAATGGCGGCGAACAGGCTGTGTTCCCTGGCGAGGGCGGCGATGCGCACCGCCATGATTTCGTTCCTGCGCCAGAGCATGATTTTGCGGAGTCCCTTGGCGTTTTTTTTCACTGTTATAAAAAGGCCGTGGATGTCTCCCTTGCAATAGAGATCCGCAAGGTGTTGCAGGTGCTGGCGGTATCGGCTGAGGTTACGGCCCAGATCGAGCAGCATTTTTACCTGCATTTCCACGGGTATCTGTTGCAGTACTTCCATTTGTTCCTTGAAGGTTTCAATACCCAAAAGAGTTTTCCCGGCTTGTCGGGCATGGTTCCAAAGGTGTTCATCCAGGGAAACGGGCATATCCGCTTTCAGGATGCTGCCCCCGATGACATTCACGATCATGAAGGGAAGGGAACGTTGGAGATGGTCCAGATCAACCTTTGTGGTCTTTAAGAGCCTTTGGCGCAACCTGTCATATTTTTTTGAGGGAATGTAGTGCTGCAATGACTGCCCATTCGGCAACAGCATGGAGGATCCGTCAAAATCAGCCGCAGCTTCGTCCAGGTGGAATTCGGCAGCAAAAGCTTCACAATCACTTACTTTTTCCTGTACCGCCACAATATTGGCAAACGCACGTGCATCCTGCACGTGCATCGTGCCGAACAGGTAGGAAGGTGCGGCAATACCCTCACCGGTCAGCTTCCACAGCAGGGTTTGCTTATTAGGTTTCATTATCAAAAGGTAGGGAAAGAAAAAATCCCACAAAGGCAATTTCGATCAGTTCAGCACGAAAAATTGACTTTGTGGGAGCAGGGAGAGAATACTGGTTTTTGTAAACGGCGTTTCACCTAAACAGTTGAGGATCAACCTGTAAAACACCTGGGTACAAAAACACGCAAACACAATAATTTACTCGTAATCGTAGGGCAGCACCTTGGAGTTTTTCACGGTGGAAAGCGTCATCAAGGTTTTCAGGCGCTCGATTTCTTCAATTTGAGAAAGGGTTTTGAACAAAAGCTGCTCATAGGAAGGGATATCGGCGCAAACGATCTTGATCAGGAAATCCGCCTCGCCGGTGATGATGTAGCACTCAACGATTTCGTCAATGGATTTTATCTTTTCGAGGAAATTGTTCAGGGCGTTCTCTTTTTGCCAGGCCAGCGACACCTGCACGAAAGTCTGCACATTGAGGCCGATGCTTTGGGGGCTGATCTGGGCATGGTAGCTTTCGATATAGCCGGCCGTCTCCAGTTTTTTCACCCTTTCCAGGGTCGGGGCCGGCGAGAGGCCGATTTTTTTGGAAAGATCCAGGTTGGTGATCTTACAATTCTCCTGAAGGATTTTCAGGATTTTGAGGTCGGTGCGATCGAGTTTATCTGCCATGTTTTTCTTGTTTGCGGAGGCTAAAAGCGGTTGGGCTGTTAGCAGTTGATGGATAATGAAGATTGAAAGAAAGGGCGAATTAGGTTTGGCGCAGGAAGTTTGCCAGGAAATATCCTTTGTTCGGAAATGCGAAAAAACCTAAAAAGACCGCTTTCAAACAACGTTTTATTAAAAAACGGCGCAAGATAGGAAGTTGTAGAACGATCTGAAATAAATTTGGCAACAAACCCTTGATAATTTTCTTTTGAAAAGAAATCGGCGGCCAATCAATAATAAAATTTTGAAAGTGCCCGCCAAAAGTGCAGCCTTCTACCTTTTCTACGGAAAACGTTAAGGCTGGCCATCTTTTTGTAACTTTGCAAACTTTCAAAGGCATCGGTTGTTTATCATGCCGTTGTTTCCAAATCAATATTTTTTAAACACAAAAAATTCGGCAATATGGCATTTGAAATCACTGATGGCAACTTCCAGACAGAAGTGCTGGAAAAAAAAGGAGTTGCTGTCCTGGACTTTTGGGCAGAATGGTGCGGGCCCTGCCGCATGATCGCCCCAATCATTGAAAAACTATCCACCGAGTACAAAGACAAGGAAGTGCTCGTCGGCAAAGTCAATGTAGATGACAACCCTGAGATTCCTGTGAAATACGGAATCCGCAGCATCCCGACCATCCTTATTTTCAAAGATGGCCAGGAGGTGAAGCGGCATGTAGGTTATACTACCCAAGCTGCGCTGGCCCAACTGATTGACGCACAGGTTGCAGCATAAGCACAGGTTTTCAGCGTCGCTATAGGCAAAAGATTAGCTTTTCTCATATAAGCCCCCAGGCTGCCCAGGTAGTTTGAGGGCTTTTTCTATTGTGCTGGTCAATGGCGGATGGTGGATAATACTTTTGCGGAAAAAGCCTTGAGTCGGGCAGAATGCCGAAACATCCGTTTTTCATGGCAGCACAAAATCCGCCCTGGTGTTAAGGTTGCCAGCCGGGTGCATAGTCCCGCTGCCACATAGCCATGGCCGCTGGGTCATTCTTAATTTTTCCATTTACGGGGTCAGTCTGTAAAGTGCGCCCAACCTGCTGGGCGATATTGCCCAAATGGCAGAGCAGGGTGCTCTTGTGTGCCTCTTCCACCGTGGAGTTCAGTTTTTCCCCTTTTCGGATAGCGTTGGCAAAATTTTCAAAATGGTAAACATCCAGCCCGCCGATGCCCACGGTGTCGGTAGTGGCAGAGAAGCTGCGCTCGTTCACCTGTTTTATCAAATTCCCCTTTTTATCATAGGCAAAATAGGCGTTGCGGTCGAGCAGGATGGAGCCTTCGGTACCGTGCAAGGTAGCGCCCCGGCCCCGGTCGTAGTGGTTCATGCCGTTGCAGGATCGGCCCTCCCAGGTGATCATTTTCCCATCGGCAAATTCAAAACTGGCTACCTGGGTATCGTAAAACTGCCAGTCGTCCTGGAAGTGGAAGCGGCCGCCGGAAGAAGTGACCCTGGTTGGGAAATCCACGCCAAGCGCCCAGCGGCAGATGTCCATTTCGTGCAGGCCGTTGTTGTTGATCTCGCCGGTGCCCCAGTCCCGGAACCAATGCCAGTTGTAGTGTACCCAATTGTCTTTGAACTCCCTGCGCGGGGCCGGGCCTTGCCACAGTTCCCAGTTGAGCCAATCGGGCACTGCTGATGGTTTGCCGGTGCCGATGGGGCCACGGGTGTTGCTGTACCAGGCTTTTCCATAATAAACCTGGCCGATGATGCCCTCCCGGATGTCCTGTACCGCCTCGATGGAAGTGGGGGCTGAGCGCTGCTGGTTGCCGATTTGCAGCACCCTGCCGGTTTTGCGTTGGGCCTCCACGAGCCATTCACCTTCCTGGGGGTTGTGGGAGCAGGGTTTTTCCAGGTAAACATGCTTGCCTGCCTGCATGGCCAGCATGGCCATCGGGGTGTGCCAATGGTCGGGCGTGGCAATGGTGAGGGCGTCTATCTCTTTGTTTTCCAGCAGTTTGCGGATGTCGGTATAGGTCTTGGCAGCACCACCGCCCTGGCCGGCGAGCAGTTTTTGGCTTTTGTCGAACGTCCGGTTATCCACGTCGCACAGGGCGATGACGGCGATGTTTTTCATATCGGCCGTCGCACCGAGGTGGGCCTGGCCCCTGCTGTTGAGGCCGGCAGTGGCCAGGTTTAGGCGTTCGTTGGCACCGAGGATGCGGGCGTAGCTGCTGGCAGGGAACGCCAATGCCGTAGTGCCGATGGCGGAGGTTTTTACAAATCTCCTCCGGGTAATATTTTTAGGAATGCCCATGTTGGGTGGTTTTATTGACATGAACTTGACTTAAGTACTTTTCAAACTGGTCTAAAGTAATCGTTTGAAATCGTTTGAGTTGTTTGAGTTGTTTGAAGTTGTTTGAAATTGTTTTACACACTTGAAAATCATGTGTTTATTAGAATTTTTTCAAACCCAAATTACCCAAACTATACTGTACGCTGATGGCTTTTGGCCTTTGGCAGTTGGCAAAAGCCAATGGCCAACTGCCAACAGCTAATAGCAAACCAACAAAACCATCCGTGTTTTAGTATAATTTCGATGGTGTACTTATGCTGATTTGATTTCTGATATATGCTTTGAGAGGCCAGATTAGAGATTTTTCCTTCGGCTGTAAAATCTCTAATCTCCATTCGTTTAGTAACGATGAAAAAATAACTTCGCTATTTTGATGTTAAAACCCCAGTACTGGAAGGGTTTTTTAAAAATAATCCCGATTTCACATCGGGATTATTTTTCCTTCGATCCTTACCTGATTTCTAAAATCAAAAATTCATAGGAATATTGAGTTGACAGTGAAAATCTAAAACTCCCGGATCTTGATGCTCCTGAAATGAACCGTATTCCCGTGGTCTTGCAGGAGAATGTGGCCCTGGGGCCACTGCCCGAAGCCCTTCCAGTCTTTGTACTTGCTGTAAGCCACCACTGCCCGGAACAACTGGGAATGGCGGTCGTATTCCACTGTTTTTTCGTTGTTCAGCCAGTGTTCCACTATGCCGTTGCGGGAAACGATGCGGGCACTGTTCCATTGCCCTACGCCTTTGAACTGCTTGCCCCGGCCCGGCACGGAAAGGTTGTCGGCGGCAATCAGGTCGTAGAGGGAGCCGACGGTGCGGTTGCCATCGACGCCCAGCTTTGCGTCGGGGTGCTTTTCGTCGTCCAGAATTTGGAACTCGCAGCCAATGGCCGATCCGGCGTTTTTGTTCAGTTCCGGATCCACGAAGTACTTAATGCCGCTGTTGGCGCCCTCCGTTATCATAAATTCCAGTTCGAGCTCAAAATCGCTGAACTGATCCGCCGTAATGATGTCGCCCGGGCCAGTAGCCTCCCCACCGTCGGTGGCTAAAATGGTGAGCACGCCATCCTTGATATCCCAACCTTTTTCGGGGAAGCTGTCCAGTTTGGCGCCCCGCCAGCCTTTATTGGTTTTGCCGTCCCACAACATGCGCCAGCCATGCCGTTTTTCCCAGTCAGTGAGTTGGTTTTGCAGATAGGAAATTTGTTGGACATCCGGGTCGTCGGGCCAGGTATGCAGGGCCGGGTTTTGGGTTAAAATGCGGAGTTTTCGCCAGCGGATTTCTTTTCCCGCAAGGCTATTATTGTCACCTATGCTGTGAACCTGCAGGGCAATGAAGCCATCGGCTGTCAGGTCGTCCACCAGGCTGGCACATTGGATACCGTTGATCCAGGTTTTCAGGCTGTTGCCAATTGCCTCCACATGGTAGCTGTTCCATTGGCCATTGCGAAAAGCAGCCTGGCCTTTTGGGTTCCGGGCCAGCGGGTAGAGCCATCCCCGCCGGGCCTCGTCGTAAATTCCACCGCTGAAGGCCCTTGGGCTGGGGTCAATCTCCACCTGGTAACCGTGCACCCTGCCGTCCTGGTAGGAAGGAATGCTGTTGCTGCGGATTTGCACGCCGGAGTTGAGGGCAGGATCCACCATCACTTCGAATTCCAGGATGAAGTCGGCGTAACGCTGTTTGGTGGCCAAAAAGGTATTTGGTGTTCCGCGCTTTGAGATGCCGGCAATGCTTCCGTCCGCTACTTTGTATTCGGCAGTACCGTTGAGGATTTCCCAGTTGCGGAGATCTTTGCCATTGAAAAGGTCGGCCCAGACAGGGGCCTGGCCATTGCCATGGTGGACAAGCAGTAGCGGAAACAGGGAGGCAAGGAGTCTTATCATTGTTCTTTGGTTTTGCGTTGACCGGCCTGTGGCCCGATTTGCATTTTGGCCCAAAGTACAATTTCTGTCTAATTTTTATACAATACCTTGTTGCTCAACTCATCTACAACATCTGTTTCGCCTCTTTTCACCTTTTCTACAAAATCGTTTTCTACAAGTTCTTCAATCAATTTGTCTAAACATCCAAAGCCCGCTGCCAAATTTCTTCTTGTACGCACACAAAAAAAACTCAAATATATTCGCTGTGAAAACTTCTAAATCTTCTTTGTTTTTGCAGATTTCATGGAAAGTGGTGAAAAATATCTGGTACGCTGATTCGTCTCGATCCCACCAATAGATTGCTTCCAAAATGGCATTTCCAATGTCTATTCTGCTCATTTTTTAGGTTCTTTGACAAATCTTGTGGTCATCCGTTAAAACGGCTCAAAATGATAGCCAATTTTCAACCCATGACTTAAGTCGTGGGTTGAAGATCAAGCGGTTATGTGCTAAACCGTTTTAACGGTTTCCTTACTGAACAGAATTTGTCAAAGGACGATTTTTTATTGTTAGAGAATACAAGGGTATTTTCAACCCACTGCGTAAATCTCCGTGGGTTCACCAATATACCTAAAAATTCCAAAGCAATTCACCAAACAGAAATCCACTACTTCACAAATCCATAAACCCCGCTGTCTCCCCAACAATTCGCTCCAATTCCCGCTCTCCCAGCGCCACCGACACAAACCAACTCTCAAAAGCCGAAGGCGGCAAATAGACCCCCGCCGCCAGCATGTGGTGGAAATAACGTGCAAACAAGGCTGTGTCCGTCGTTTTCGCCGAAACGTAGTCCCTGATAGGTTCACCAGAAAAAAAGATGCTCAACATGGAGTTGCATTGGTGGACGGTGTGGGCAACCCCCTTTTTTTGAAGAAGCGCTCGTAGTTCATCGGCCAGCCAGCGGGTATTGCTTTCCAGTTTTTGGTAGATAGTTGGGTCGCCGTGCAGTATGTTCAAAGTAGCAAGCCCAGCCGCTACTGCCACCGGATTGCCGGACAGCGTACCTGCCTGATAGACGCCGCCCAGCGGCGCAAGGTGTTCAAAGATGTCCCGCCTGCCACCAAAGGCCCCGACAGGCATCCCGCCGCCGATGATTTTTCCAAAGCAAACAATGTCAGGGGCCAAACCGAACAGTTCGGCCGCACCGCCCCAGGCCAGCCGGAAACCCGTCATTACTTCGTCGAGGATGAAAAGTGCACCCTCTTTTTTACATAAATCCTGAAGTGATTTTAAAAAACCCTCTTCGGGCGGAATGCAGCCCATATTGCCAGCTACCGGCTCAATGATGACAGCGGCTATCTGGTCGGGATATTTTTCAAAAAGGGCGTTCACACTGCCCAAATCATTGAAATCTGCCGAAAGGGTGTACTGCGTAAAAGCCTTCGGGATGCCCTCGCTCGAAGGTTTTCCCTGCGTCAAAGCGCCACTGCCCGCATCCACCAGAAAAGCATCCGCATGGCCGTGGTAGCAGCCCTTGAATTTTACAATATAATCCCTTTTGGTAAAACCCCTCGCCAGCCGGATGGCGCTCATGCAGGCCTCTGTGCCCGAACTGACGAAGCGTATCATTTCCACATGCGGGATGGTCGAAGTGATCAACTCCGCAATCTGCACCTCGGCTTCGGTGGGGGCACCAAAGCTGAAAGATTTGGGCAGTTGCTCCCGCACCGCTGCTACCACCTCCGGGTGGGCATGGCCCAAAATCATCGGCCCCCAGGAGTTGATCAGGTCGAGGTAGCGGTTGCCGTCTTCGTCGTAGAGGTAGGCGCCTTTGGCTTTTTTGATAAAAATAGGCGTGCCGCCGACGGACTGGAATGCCCGCACGGGCGAGTTGACGCCGCCAGGAATATGGCGCTGCGCTTTTTCAAAAAGTTGCTGGCTGCGGTTGGATTGCATTTGAACGGAGTTGAATTATTGATAACAAACGTGATAGGATGGGAACACGGATGGAGCGGATTGGACGGATTTTCACGGTTTTGCGGGTTGGCAGCTAAAATCCGTGTTGATCCGTCCAATCCGCTCCATCCGTGTTCCCATCCTCCCTGCCGGTAATGAAGTGAAGCATTTCAAATTAGACCTATTGCCTTTTCAGAAAAATAAGTCAAAATAATATCCGCCCCTGCCCGCTTGATGGCGGTCAATGTTTCGACAATGGCCTTGTCCTCGTCGAGCCAGCCCTTTTCGGCGGCGGCTTTTATCATGCTGTATTCGCCGGATACCTGATAGGCGGCGATGGGTACGTTGAATTCGGCTTTGAGTTTTGAAATAACATCCAGATAGGCGAGGGCAGGTTTCACCATCACCATGTCGGCACCTTCGGCGATATCAAGGGCCGTTTCCCGGAGGGCTTCCCGGCTGTTGCGGATGTCCATTTGGTAGCTGCGCTTGTCGCCGAAGCCGGGAGCGGAATCGAGTGCGTCGCGGAAGGGGCCGTAGAAGGCGGAAGCATATTTGGCGCTGTAAGCCAGGATGCCCGTGTCCTGAAAACCTGCCCCGTCGAGCGCTTGCCGGATAGCGCCCACTCGGCCGTCCATCATGTCTGATGGGGCGACGAAATCTGCCCCGGCTTGGGCGTGTACCACCGACATTTTGCACAAAGCTTCCACTGTTTCGTCGTTCACGATTTGACCATTTTTCACAATGCCATCGTGGCCAAATGTGGAGTAAGGATCGAGGGCGATGTCGGTGAAAAGCGTGATTTCGGGGAATGCCGCTTTTATCTTTTGAATGGCTGTGGGGAAGAGACCGTCGGGCCGTGCGGCAAACTCGCCTGTGTTGTCTTTTTGTTCATCGCCGATTTTGGCAAACAGCACGTAATTGAATAGGCCTTTCTGCATCAAACTTTCGATACGGCGCAACAGCGTGTCGAGGCTGTGGCGGTAATAGTCCGGCATGGAAGGGATGGCTTCTGTTTTGCCATTTCCTTCCGTCACGAAAAGGGGCGTGATGAAGTCATCGGCGTGAAGATGGGTTTCGGCCACGAGGTTCAGGATGGCATTGGATTTTCGCAACCGGCGGTATCGGTGGGTAAGAGGGATCATTGATATAAGTGAATTAGGTTGCCACGAATTACACTAATTTTTCACGAATTATACTTCGCACTTATAGGTTTTGCCGAATGTCGGGACAAGTCTTGCAAATCGGAGTTTGCACAAAACCTATTAATGTCGAGTATAACACAAAGAGAATAATTCGAAATAATACGTGTAATTCATGGCATTAATTAGTTTTCAAAAACAACTTCACCATATTTTCAAAAGAAGGCACTTCAGGGCTTTTGATATTCTTAAAACCCAGTTTTGCCAAATGGGTATCCGTCACCGGGCCAATGGAATAGAAAGGCAATTCTTTGGAAACACCTTTCCACTCGCTCACCGCCTGGGCGCTCAAAGGGCTGAACACCCAGATGCTTTCGCTATCGGCCAAGTTTTCCGGCGGTGGCAGTTTGATGGAGTGGTAGCATTCAAAAGCATGGAAATCCATTTCGTTCGCTACGCAAAAATCGGGGATGCTGCTGCGGTAGTGGCGGCCCCGGAAATAGAGGATGGGATGTTCTTTTTGCGTCGCTAATATTTCCAACAAATCCTCCGATATATTTCCAACAAAATCTGCCTTATAGCCGTGTTTGGCCAATTCGTCTGCCGCATTTCTTCCAACCGTGAATATTTTGGCTGGGGTGGCCGCTTTTTCATAAAAACCGCCCAATGCCCTTGCCGCACGCAAACTTGTGAATACCCAGACCGCATTGGGTGTGGCCAGTATTTCTGCGGCTTTTGCAGCATTGAATGCCACCTTGAAATCAAGCACCGGCACACACTCGAAAGGGATGTTGCTTTGCCAGAGCAACTCTTCCTGTGCCCGGCTCAACTGTTTGGTGATGATGTTTTTTTGCATTGAACCGTTATTTTTTGCTAACCGTTAAGTTGCATCTTCGCCTCATTAGCCAATCGCTCAACTTCCATTACTGCTTCGATCTTTTTCAAAATCACAGTTTCCCTAAAAATATTCCGCCCGTCCGCTGCATACACCTCCGCCCGGAAACGCAGGTCTGTTTTATTCAAAAACCCGGCGTGTGCAGCCACAGGCGCATTGCATTTCATTTCTACGATGCGCATGAAGTTGCGCTCCAGGTCGGCGGCAAACCTTGTTTCAGGGTCTTCTATATTTTTCAAAATAAGGTTCAATGTTTTGTTCGATGATGCGGTATATGCGGCCATCATTCCTTGCGTGGGCGCAGGCACCATCCAATCCAGGATTTGGAAATGCAGCGGCATGGCCCCGAGCCTTTCAAGCCCTGCCCGTGAAAGGATCATCCCGTCCCAGTGGCTTTGGTTGAACTTTTGGAGGCGGCTGTCCACATTGCCCCGCACGTCCACGATGTCCGAATTTGGATATTGGGCGAGCCACTGCGCCTTGCGGCGACTGCTGCTGGTGGCGATGGTGTTCCTTTTGTGAAATGAAAAACCGGCCTTATGCACCAGCACATCTTCGTAAAAATCCCTTTTCAAAACGGCGGCAAAATGAAGCTCTTCGGGCAGGACGGAAGGGCAGTCTTTGAGCGAGTGAACAGCCACATCAATCTCACCGTTTAGTACGGCCAGGTCAATGGCCTTGGTGAAAACGCCCCGTTCGCCAAAGGCGTCGAGCGGCGTCTTTTGATCCAAATCGCCTTTGGTCTGGATGCCTTTCCATTCCACTTCGTGCCCTTGCCGGGCGAGTAGTTCAATGAATTGCCCGGCCTGCCATCGGGCCAACTGGCTGGTGCGTGAGCCTATGGTGATTTTCAATTTGCTTTGAAATAGTTTGAAATAGTTTGATTGGTTTGAGATGGTTTGAAATTGTATAAAGCACTGCCAGGCAACAACTTCAAACAATTTCCAACGACGCAAACCACTTCAAACTAAACTTATCGAATTGCCCAATTTTTGGTTTCGGTAAAACAGCCTGCGCCGGTTCCAGTCCTCAAATTGCGCCACCTGTTCGGCAACAATGGCTTCTACTTTACGGATGTCATTCGTTCGCTGTTCCAACGTGGCGGCATTGAATTCGGCAATGGTTTGAATGTCGAAGTAGTGATGGGCGCCTGCCACCTCTTCTGAAAAGTTGCAAGGTATGCCTAAATCGAACAGCAAGTGCGGGTTGTCTTTTTTCAAAAAACCAGCATGGAAAAGTGGCTGCTCTACCTGTATGGCGGAAATAATGGTAGGAAAGTTTTGCATCTCCGCTTCCAATTGCCCAAAGTGGAAATAATCCGCCCCGAATTCCTCTGCCAGCAGCCTCGCCTTTTCGATGGAGCGGTTGGTGATGACGAGCTTTCTGCTGGGAAAAATTTTTCTCAAATATTTCAAGCAGAGCTTAATCATTTCACCTGCGCCAATCAGTAAAACAGGTTCATCAGCCCTTGTTTTTTGCTGTATGATTTTGGCGATGCGGTACGGCGTGGAAATGCTGCCCTGGTTGAAATCCGTCTCCTTCCGCACCCGGCGGCTGCATTCGATAGCGGTGTTGACAATGCGCTCCCAAACGCCGCCCAGCCCATAGTTTTCTTTTTGAAAAAGGAAAGCTTCTTTCAACTGGCCGAGGATCTCGTTGTCGCCAATGATTTTGGAATCCAGGCCGCAAGTGACCCGGTAAAGGTGTTCGACCGTTGCATAGCCTGTGAAGTGGTAAAGCTTATCAGTGGGCAGGTTTTCCCAGCAAACGGTGGCTGACCAGGCGGCCAAAATTTCCCGGTGGCTGGCATTTTTAAAATAAACCTCCGTCCGGTTGCAGGTGGACAGCACGAAGCCGTCGAACTCCATTGCAGCATTTATTTTTTTCAAAAAAACCTCCCGCCGCTGGCCGTTCAGGCTGAGTGCGCTCAGTAAGGCTGCGTTTGCTGTACGGTGGTTGATGCCTATGATTTGGTAATGGTGCATTTCAATGATTGAATGAGTAAATTAGAGAATGAGTGAATGCGCCCGACTGCCGAACTGTGGACTGAAGACTAAGGACTGAAGACTGTCGAACTGAAGACTACTTTTTATTATAATACTTGACATGCAGCCCGCACTCCGTCTTCCCCCGGTCCGACCAGCGCCCGGCACGGCCTTCGCCTTTAATGGTGCAGTGTGTGCAGCCGATGGAGCCGTAGCCGACGTGCGCCAGCGGGTGCATGGGCAGTTCCAGTTTGTCCAATCTTCGATTGAATTCCTCTTCGGGCAGGTGCAGCAGCGGGTGGTATTTCAAAATGTCGCCCTGCTTCTCGAACATCCGCAGGCCCGCCCGAAAGGAGGTCTGGTACGACATCAGGCTGCTTACCCACACTTTGTGCTGCGTGACGATGTGGTCCAGCGGGGCAATTTTGTTGATGGTGCAGCACATTTTCGGGTGGTCTTTCCACCATTCCTCTTCGGCGGTCAGGCGGTGCGGCTCCTCGTCGGGGTGCAGGCTGACGATGTTGACGTCGTAAATGTCCTCGATCATTTCCTTGTAAACGAGGGTTTCTTTGAAATGAAAACCCGTGTCCACGAAATAGATTTTCTGGCCAGGGTTCGCCTGCGAAATGAGGTGGATCAGGTAGATGGATTTGGTGCCAAACGAGGTCGTCACCAGCACATCCTCCTCGTCAAAAACCTTGTAAAGTTTTCGCAGCCCGTCTTCGGGGTCGAGCCGGTCGAACCGGTAGTTCAAGGCCCAGAGATCGAGTTTTTTCACCTTCAGATAGGGAAGTACTTTGTACAGTGTCATTGGATCAGTTCTTTAGTTAAGTTGTTCAGTGTGTTGACTTTAGTTTCAAAATCGTTTTTCAAAGTATTCCTGTAAGCGTTGAGTGTTTCTGCCAGTTCGTCAATTTCCTCCGGCAACATTTCTTCAAAAAACTGCCGCAGCCGCTTGGCCAGGGTGGGCGATTTGCCGTTGGTGGAAATGGCAATTTTTACATTCCCCTTGTTCACGATGCCGCCCATGTAGAAGTCGCAGCGGGGTGGGTCGTCGGCTACGTTGACCAGCACGTTTTCCGCATTGGCGCTTTCTTTCACAAAAGCATTGACTGCTTCGATGCAGGTGGCGGCGATGACAATTTGGTGTCCTTTCACATCGTCGGCTTGAAACTCCCTCAACACGATGTGGACATTTGGTGCATCGTATTTTTCAACCACCTCAAATACCTCCGGCCGTATCATCGGCGCCACAATGGTGACCCGGCTCAAGGGGCTGCTTTTCAGCAAAAAGTTGAGCTTTTCCTCGCAGACGTAGCCGCCGCCAACGATGAGGAAACTGAGCTGGTGCGCTTTAAGAAATATGGGGAACAAGTAGTTTTTCTGCTCCATTGGGTAATTATTTGATTTTTGGCGGCGTAAGTGATTGACTTTCATCAATTAACCGGTTGGTTTGACCAATCTCCGGTTGTCATTCCCGAAAGGGAACCTGCAAAGTCATGATGGCTGTCACGATGGCACTTTTGGCAGCCCTCTTGACGTCGCAGGTTGCCTGCGGCAATGACAAAGGGACATTGGAAAACAACGAGTTATCTTCCAACAATAAATAAGTCATGCCGTTACTTCTGCGGGGATTAGTGAAAATTTAAGACTTACCACCTCACCAATCACGATGATAGAAGGCGTTTGGATACCGTTTTTCTCCACTTCATTTTCAATCGTTTTCATGATGCCAAAGGCCGTTTTCTGGTTTTCCAGAGAACCGTTCTGGATGACGGCCACAGGCATTTCACCCAAACCATGTTGCTGGTATAGCGCTGCTATTTTGCCCAGTTGTTTCAGCCCCATCAGCACCACCCGGGTACCTGCCAGATGCACAGACGACCGTATTTCCTCGCTCAATTCACCATCTTTTGTGGTGGCGCTGAATACATGAAAACTGCGGCTGATGCCTCGATGGGTTATAGGAATATGCAGCAGCCCAGCCAACGAGGTGGCACTCGAAATACCCGGCACCACGGTCGTCGGGATGCCGTATTGCGCAGCAAACTCCAACTCCTCGAAGCCCCGCCCGAACACAAACGGGTCGCCGCCTTTCAGCCGCACCACATGCCCGTATTCCAGCGCATAGCGGACGATGGCTTCGTTGATGGTTTCCTGTGGCAGTGAGTGGTCGCCCTGCCGCTTGCCAACGTATTCCACGACTTTCGCGTTTTTGGCATACGCCAGCAAATCGTCGTTGGCCAGCGAGTCGTACAGCACCACATCCGCCGCTTCGAGGGCCTTGATGCCCTTCAAGGTGATGAGTTCCGGGTCGCCCGGGCCGGCACCTACTAATGTGAGTTTAGGATTTTTCATTTAAGCTTAGTCATTGGTCATTGGTCATTTATGTGAAAAACGGGTTAAATTAATTGCCACGTTTTCAGTTTTTCGGAAAACTAAATCATGGTGATTTTCAAAATCACCATGATTTAACATCCTGAAAATCAACGAATTTAATAAATCAACCCGTTAATCGCATCATTTGTCAAATGTCATTCGTCATTGCTGTAAACGACCAATGACCAATGACCAATGACAAATATTTACGCCCTGTAAAAATCTGCAATGACCGCTTTGTCCTCGCCCACCTCGGCCAATTGAGCGGAGCGCAATTGGGAAGTTTCCTTGTAAAAAGCTTTGGAGATAGCCAAATAGTCCCTGGCAAAATCTTCCGTCGGTTCATTCTTATTGATGGCGGACACCAGGCCGACGAAATCGGCGGTCGAAGTGATTTGGCCAGTCGCCACGTAGTGCTGTTGGAAATCCTCGATGATTTTCTGGTGCGTATTGCAGCGCACGTCGTCGGCCAGCAGGAGTGCCTTGGCAGCAATGACCATAGCGCTGTAAGCATTGTAAATCGCCCCTTCCCAGTTGCTGTTGGCCAGGTAGAGGCCAGCCTCGTCCAGGCGGATGTTGGCATCGTTCAAAATGGTGGCGATCACGTCCACGGCTGCACCGGCGCATTCGCCGACGCCGATGGCCTGGACGTATTCCTCCGCTGCGTTGCCCCAATCCTTGAAATCCTCATCGTTTAAAGAGGCTGTGTCGGCCAGCGGTTTTAGCAAATCATAGAAAAAGGATTTTTCGTGGTCGTAGTAGTATTCGTTGAAGGTTTGACCATTATTCCTATTCGCCAAAAAATCGTCCACGACAAGGCGAAGGGCATCTGGGATGCGCTTGGTGGGCAGCTTGATCACCTTGTCACCGATGTAGGTTTTGCCATTTGGCTCAATGCCGCCGCCGAGCACAACTTGCATGGCAGGGGCAACCTTTCCGCCTACTTTAATAGAGCTTCCGTGAAAGCCAATCTGCGCCGCCATGTGCTGGCCGCAGGAGTTCATACAGCCGCTGATTTTGATTTGGATGTCTTTTTCGAGTAGCAAATCGGGGTGTTCTGTCGCCAAAACTTCGTCCAGTTTAGTAGCCAAACCGGTGCTGTTAGTCACGCCGAGGTTGCAGGTGTCCGTGCCGGGGCAAGCGGTAATGTCGGCGATGGAGCCGAAGCCCACGTCGGCGAGGTTTAGTTTTTTCAGTGCTAAATAAAGCGGGGCCAATGCCTCGGGGCGCACGTGGCGCAGCAGGAAGCCCTGGTTGACGGTGAGGCGGATGTCGTCGGCGGCAAAGGTTTTGGCGATGGCGGCGAACTGGCGGGCCGTTTCGGCGGAGATGTTCCCCAGTTTGAGTTTGATCTGCACGCCGAACAGGCCGCTTTGTTTTTGGGCAAAAACGTTGGCTGTTTTCCAGCGGTCAAAGTCAGCCCCGGTGGTTTCTGTGGTTATCCAAGCTGGCGACGGAGAAGGCGTTTCGGCCTCTTTCCATGATTCGTGGTTGACGGGGATGGAATCTTTGGCGACGGCGGTGCTTTCTATTCCCACCAGCCGCAGGAACTCCTCCAGGCCGAGGTCTTTCAGCAAAAACTTCATGCGGGCCTTGAAGCGTTTTTCCCGTTCGCCCAGGCGGTCGAATACCCGTATGACTGCCTCGGTGAAAGGCAGGAATTTATCTTCTTCGATAAATTCGTGGGCCGTCTGTGCCACCATGCTCTGAGCACCCAGGCCACCGCCGATCACGATTTTGAAACCCCGCTTGCCATCCTGGATTTTTGGTATAAAACCGAAATCGTGGAAGTAGGTGTAGGCCGTGTCGAAGTCGCTGGAAGAAAAGGCGATCTTGATTTTCCGGCCCATTTCCTGGCAAATGGGATTTCGCAGAAAATGCTCGTAAAGCGCTATCGCATAAGGGCTTATGTCGAAAGGCTCGTGCGGGTCAATGCCTGCGTTGGCCGAGGCGGTCACGTTGCGGACGGTGTTGCCGCAGGCTTCCCGTGCGTTCAGACCGACCGCTGCCATTTCCCGCCAGATGGCAGTCGAGTCGTCCAGTTTTACATAATGGAACTGGACGTTTTGGCGGGTGGTGAGGTGGAGGTTGCCGGTGGCGTATTTTTCGGAAATGTCGGCAAGGGCAGTGAGTTGGCGGGCGGTCAACTTGCCGATGGGCAACTTGGTGCGGAACATGTGGACACCCTGCTGCCGCTGCCCATAGACCCCACGGGTGAGGCGGAAGTGCTTGAAGCGCTCTGCGTCGATCTCGCCTTTTTTGAAGGATTCGATTTTGTTGCGCAGGTCAATGATGTCCCTGACGTTCCTGGGATCCGGGATTTGATGTAAGTTGTCGATGCTCATTTTCGAGGTGGTTTTAAAATGAAAAAGCCCTTTCGAGGTATTCCTCAAAAGGGCTTTGTTTTTTAATTAAAGAAACAAATCATTCCTTTCGATGGGAAATACTCCGCTTGCTTGTGCGGCAGCACATGGAAGTTTGACAGCAACAGCAGCAACAGCAACGCATGGTATTTTTCATCGGAATCTTTTTCTTCCAAATAATGGTGATTTTAAAAATCACCATTATTTGTTTGCAAATGAAAAAAGCCTTTCTGAAATGAAATCCAGAAAGGCTTTTTTGATTCTTTTATAAGTCAGCATCAAAATGCGGCCATTCCAAATTCCGTGGGCGAAATTTGACAACAGCAACAACACATATTTTTGCTAACGATTAAGATCATGGCGGCAAATTTATAGTTGAATTGTTTGGATGATCAAGTGCGAAGGCAAAAAAACCTTCACTTTAACATTTTGAAAAGGTTTAAGGTATGGACGGAAATATAAGTTCATATAATGTGCCAAGATTGAAATTGCTTCACTCCCTCCGTATGGTATATTTCCTCAATCTCTGCCTTTGGGCTTTATAATTATCCATTATTTTAAAAATCCTTCGTCTATTCCCTTCAATGGCTCCTGTCCAATGCCATCACCATGAAGAGAGCCGCGTCAATATCCTCGTAAAACTCCCGCACCAGATCAAAGCTGACATTGGACTGGAAGAGCTTTGGCTCCAGGATGTCCTTTTTGCTGCTGAGGGCCACGTAGCAGTTTTTGCCAAAAAGGGACAGGTACACCTCTCCTTTCTTCTTTCGGTATTGGAGCATGAAATCCATCAACTCGTCGGGCAACAGGTCGGCTACTTTAGTGTGCCTGGAGCCATAGATGGTATAAACCTTTCGGAACTCCTCATGGCGGACAAACCCGTCCATGGCCTGGCCTCCATTGCGCACGAAATCCCGAACGGCCTCCGAAAGTTGGGGCAATTCTTTTTTTGGCAGCACGAGCATGGCCCCCTTCAAGGGGGCAAAAAACTTGGAGCGGATGAAGACGCCCCGGAACACATCGTCTAACCGGGCGCGCACCCTGGAAAATTCCTGCACCCTGAGCTCGCACATTTCAAACTCTACGTCGCCAATACGGCCTTCGATGTAGTCTTCCCCTTCGTAAACAGCAGGCCTGGCACCAAAGAGCGAGCTCCACAGGAATTTTTTCAGTTCAATTTTCCCTTTTGGGTTGTACTTCAAATCGCCGAAAAGCAGCCCGTCGTCTATAAAATCCAAGATCAATTTGACCACCCTCGGCTTGAAGGTAAGCACGAACTTTCGGAAACGGGTGGTCATCACATACAAATAAATACCAAAGGGAATCAGCGCGTACAGCGCAAAGACGAACACCTGCAAATAGAACAGCAGCACTGCAATGCCCGCCCACAACAACAGGGTAAAAAACATCCGCCTGAGCAACTGCCGTCGTTGCTTGTCCAGCCGGACCAGTTCTGGCTGGATGCTTTGGTTGTAAAAGATGCGGAAATTGTCGGTATTGGCCATTTTTGCTTAAAGGCGTCGTTGGGCATTGTGGTCGCCGGTCATTGGCCTGCAATATTAATCCCAATGTCCGGGATTATTTTTCCTTCGCGCTATTGGATGAAAAAACGTTTCTCTGCCAAGGCGCCCCGTTGCCGTTGAAATCTTTGGGAAAATACAAAGGCATACCTCGTCCTGCTCTTCACGGACTTAGGGCCACAGGCAACTGGTTAAAAGGCAGGCAATCCTCCTTTCAGCAAAAAAACTTACAACAATGTGGTGGTTAGGGAATCAGATACTTCGCCCGTTGGAAGTGGAGTGGATTTTTTCCTTGATGGATTGGACGAGGGAGGGCGAAACTTTCCTTCTCTGGATACGGCTGCGGATAAACTCCCGGAAGCTTTGTTCCTGGCTCAACATTTCACGATAGGTGGGATTGGTTTTTATCTCTTCCAGTACTTCTCTTTCCACATCGGGGGTGAGTTCGTTGTCAAGAAGCAGGTTCATCCGCTGAATGAAATCCTGGCCGGTTTGAAAATTTTTCATCGCTCGTCACTTTTACAACCCCTCCGCCGGATCCACCTTCGGGCCACCTTGCACAACATCCGGTGGTACAGCCACACACAATCCCCGCTGATGGTAGGTCAGCGTTGGGTGCGGTGGCGGATGCATGGATGTTGGTCAGGTAAAACATGGCCTTGTAGTTTATTGCCCGGTTGGATGCCAATGGAGCAGGTTTAGGTTCAAAAAATAGTTTAAAAAAAAGGTTGGGCAGAGGCAGGGATAAATGGCCGTTGATTTCAGCAACCATTCTACCATGCATCCATCCAACCCTGTATTATTTCCGCTTGTCCTCGTAGCCGAGGTTTTCAGCGTATTCTTTCAGTTTCTTTTTCAGTTCGTTGCGTGCCCGGTGCAGCCTGGATCGTACGGTTCCAATGGGCACATCAAGTATTTTGGCGATTTCCTCGTAAGTGAAGTCTTCGACATCGCTCAACAGGATCACCGTGCGGAAATCCACTGCCAATTGGTTGATGGCCCTGGTCACCTCGTCGCCGATGAGGTACTTGAACATATCCTGCCGCATGTCGAGGCTGCCCGTCAGGGGCGTATCCTCTTTGTCCTGGTGGGTGATATAGTCCTGCAACTCCACCCGGTTGGGCGTTTTCACCCGGCGGCGGTATTCGTTGATAAAGGCATTTTTGGCGATGGTGAACAACCAGGCCTTGGCGTTGGTGCCAGCCTCGTACTTGTCAATGAAACGCCAGGCTTTCATCAGGGCCTCCTGGAAGAGGTCGTTGGCGTCATCCTCGTTACCGGTCAGGTGGTAGGAGAAATTGTACAGCGCATCCGCATGGGGCATGAACTCCTCATCGAATATCCGCTCGAATGGCGTGGTTTTGTTGGCTGTCAGTATCATAAATCGCTCGTTTTCAGTTGATAAATAGTGCATTCTCCTACGCTAACACTGGCGCACGTATGGAGGGTAACAGGGGTGGGTTGCCAAAAAGTTTCAACAGGGCGATTTTTTTTGGAAAATTTTATTTGCCTGAATTTTGGTATTGCTGGGAAAGGCCGCCTAAAACTCTACCCTGCCATTGAGGATGGGAATGATGCCCAACATCTTCGTCTCTACAATTTCACCTGACAAGGGATCGTAGTAACGCTGTTCCACGTTCAGGCGGTTCGACACGTTCTGCACATCCAGCGAAAGGACGAGGGCAAATTTCGGCTTGTTCCAGCGGTAGCTGAAGCCCAGGTCGAGGCGCAGGTAAGCAGGCAGCCTGTCTTCGAAAACCGCACCGTCCACCAGCACTTCCCTGCCCGCTTGCTGCGAGGCTCCCAGGTCAATCGGCGTGGTGCGGTTGCCGCCTGCATAGACCAACTTGGCATTCGTGCCGAGGATGTGCTCTTTTGTTTTTCCCACCACGAATTCCTTTCCGCCCACCACATTGAAGACATAGTTCCGGTCAAAACGGCTGTTGCGCAGCACCCCATCCAATGCACGGTACTGCGACCGGAACAGCGAACTGGTGATGAGGAAATAATAGTTGTTGCTAAAAAACTTCTCCAGTGTAAACTCCAGCCCGTAGTTGTAGCCCTTGCCTTTGTTTACGAGGTCTTCTTTTGAAAACGCCCGGTCGAAACTGTTGTAGTTCAGCAGGGACAGGGTACTGGTGGAGTCATTTTTCACGGGCACGTTGAACAGCAGTTGGTGGTAGGCCTCCACCTTCAGGCGCAGGTCGGGCAGAATGACCCAGTCGTAGGAAAGGACGTTGTGCAGCGCCTGCGTGAGCCGCAGCGTGGAGCGGGGGCTGAACAGGAAGCTGTTCCCGCCCTCATATACAAAGTTGGCATCCGACAGGGGCTTCACGAGGTTGTGGCTGTAAATGGATATCGGTTCCAGCCGGTTGTGCATACCCAAGCCATAGCCGATGGACATTTTAGGGGCAAACTGCCAACGTGCGCCCAGGCGTGGCTCCAGCACATGGTTGTAGTTGAGCATGAATGTGGTGTGGTGCAGGCCGATGTTTATTTCCAAGGCCTGTACGGGCCGCCACTGGTGCTGGATGTAGGTCTGTACGAGGTGGCTGCGCATATCGTCGTACTCCTGGATGGGCAATCCGGTTTGCGGGTCGAAGCTTTGCAGTTCGGACTGAAAAATGAGGCGGTCGTAATTAAGGCCGAGGCGCAGGATGTGTTTGGCCGAAAATTTATGGTTGGCCATGAAAGTAAAATGGCCGACGGAGTTGGTGAAATTGTCCCGGTAAAGTTGCTGCACCGAATAAGCGTTGTCGAGCGAGTCCTTTTGGCGCAGGTCGTCCTCGATGGTGAACGCCCCGCCCAGTTTGAAATAGGTTTTGTTGTTTTTCAGCAAATAAGTATAAGTAGCGCCGATCACGCCCACCTTGCGGCCAATGCGCTGCTGGAAGCGGTCGCTCAGCGTCTCCCATTTCGTGGAATCCCGGTCGGCCAGCGTGCCGCCGTCGCTGATGCCGCCGATGCCGAAAATGGTAAGGCGGCCAAAGCGCCGGGTGGGGAAGTTGAGGTTGAAAGTCAAATCCTGGTACTTCGGCACGATGTCAGACCCATTAAAGTCAAAGCCCATTTTACCTAAAAGAGCCAAACTTGAATAGCGGTAATTGGCGAGGTAGGACGGGCGGTTGCCCGCAGCCCCTTTTTTTAAAAAAGGCCCTTCCACTGCTGCCTGCAAGCCCGTGAAGCCCGCCTGCAGGGCATACTCCCGCTGCTCGTTGTTGCCCCGGCGCAGCCGGATGTCGAACACGCCGGAGAGGCCGTTGCCATACTCCGCCGGGAAGGCTCCGGTCAGGAAATCCGAGCTGCCCATCACGGTATTGCTCAATATGCTGATGCCGCCGCCGGAACTGCCCTCGCCGCTGGAAAAGTGGTTGGGGTTCGGGATCTCGATGCCCTCGATGCGCCAGAGCAGCCCCCGTGCGGAGTTGCCCCGGATGACGATTTCGTTGTTGTTGTCGCTGGCCGAAGATACGCCTGCGAAGGACTGTGCCATGCGGGCCGGGTCGTTCAGGCTGGCGGCAAAACGGCTTGTTTCCTCCACCGTAAAGGCACGGGCGCTGACGGTGGCCATGTCGTTGATGGGCCTGTCCTTGTTGGAGCCGGAGGCCGTCACGGTGACGGTTTTCAGTTCCTTTACCGACTCCTGCAGTTCAATGTTCAGCACGACTTCCTTGCCAGAGCCAACGAGCAATTGCGGCAGCACCATGTCCTCATAACCGACATAGGTGACGAGCAGGTCGTGCCTGCCGATCGGCACTTTTTCGAGGTGGAAACTGCCATCCAGATCGGTCACTGTACCGACGATGCCGTCTTTTATTTTCATGGCAACGGTAGCGCCGATGAGGGGAAACTGGGTATGCTTGTCAATAATCCTCCCCCGGACAGTTTGGGTGATGGGCTGGGCGTAGAGAAGATTGGAGAGGCAAAAAATGGTCATTAAGAAGGAGGTAAAAATTCTCATACGGGATGTGGTTGAGTCAACGGGAGTAGGTGCCTTCATAAAGACACGAATGGCGTGGCCCTGGTTCGTTTGTAGGGGGCAACTTGGGAAGGTATTGTTGAAGAGGATGGCCTCTTACCTCCAAACCACCCCCGCCGTCGTAGCTTCATCCCCCACACGCAACCGCACAAAATAGGCCCCCGCCTGCGCCCGCAGCCCGTTCATTACCATCCCGTCCCAAACTGCCTCATGCTCCCCCCCTGCCATTTTTCCTGAAAATAGCACCGCCACTTTCTGCCCCAAAACATTGACCACCTCCACCCGCACATCTGCTGTTTTATCCAAAAAATATTGAATGCGCACCGCTGTGCTGGCTGGGTTGGGTGAAATATTGGCGAAGCCAAAAGATGGCTTCCCTCCAGCCTCCTCCGTTGCTGATGGTTCGTCCGGCATCCAGGCCCTCGTCCGCCATGCACCACGGCCCATAGTGCCGATGAGCAAGGTTGTATCGGCAGGGTTGAACGCTATATCGAGGGCGATAGTGACGGGGAGGTTATCGTTGTATTCCGTCCAGGTATCGCCGTCGTCGCAGGTGACGAACACGCCGAGGTCGGTGGCGGCGAAGAGGACGCCCGGCAGAAAATGATGCACGGCAATGGCGTTCACCGGCAAGTCGGGCAGGTCGCCCTGGATAGGCGTCCAGGTGTCGCCGTGGTTGTCCGATTTGTAAATATGTGGCGTATTCGGGAGGGAGCTGTTGCGGCTGACATAGACCAACCCCTGTTGCATCGGGCTGGATTTAATATCCGTCACCCGCCAGCCGGGGTTGCCGGAGGTCTGCGCCCAGGTGTCGCCGCCGTTTTCGCTGCGCCAAAACGACCAGGTGCCGTTGAAACTCCAGGCAGCGGCATAGGCAAAATCCGGGTCGGCCTGGTCGAACTCGAACAATCTCGGTTCAGTCATAGTGGCTACGGGCGACCAGGTATTGCCGCCATTGGTAGTTTTGTAAAGCCGTTGTTGTGTGGCGCCGAGGAGGGTCAGCGGTGCAGTTGGGTGCTGCCGGAGGATGGCAAAGTAGAAGCCACTGTTCTCGGCCAGGTTGATGCCATTCGTGATTTGCGAAGCGAGGTTATGAACCCCACTGTTGGTGCGCCAATACGTGCCGTTTATCCAACCACCATACAGAATGTTGGCATTGGTGGCATGGACTTCCACGTCCGAGCCGTCGAGGAATCCCCATCGGTCCCAGGCGAGGTTGGTGTTTTCCGATAATTTAACCCCTTGCAAACCGTGGTCTTGGGTGCCGCCGATGACGGTGCCGGGGTCGCTGCGTCCGGCGGCAATGGCGTACAGTTGTCCGGTGAAAAGTCCTTCATTTTTATGGAAAAAACAGTCGCCGCCATCGGTGCTTTTGGCCACGCCTCCGTCGTTGAAGGCATAGACCGTGAGCGGGTCGCTGGGGTCGAAAGCGAAATCGTGCTGGTCAACGTAGGTGCGGCAGGCAGGCGGTTCTGCGCAATTGGGGCAGGTAAGGCGGTCACGTTCTACCCAGGTGTTGCCGCCATTGGTGCTGCGCCAAAGGGTGACGCCGCCAAGCCACACCACGTCGGGGTCGGTGGGGGAAACGGCCACCACATTGTCGTACCAACCCTGGCAAGGACCATTGGGAACTTGCGGCGAACAAAGGGCATTGGGGGCATTTTGGATTTTCACCCAATTGTCCCCAAAATCATCGGTACGGTAAAGGCCCCGCAGGCCATAGCCAGTCGCCTGGCCCGATGCGATGGAGGCGTACAGCACATCGGGTTGGCTTTTGCAAATATCGAGGTTGATGAAATTCAGGTCAGTCGTGGGCAGTCCGCCGCCAAGTTTCGACCAGTGTTCGCCTCCGTCCGTGCTGCGCCAGATGCCATCCGATTCGATGGCAGCGAGCAGCAGGCCGGGGTCGGTGGAATGCTGCACGATGTCGTCGCAGATGGCGGTGTTTTGGTTGGTGCCGTCGCCTTTCTTCAAACTCCAGGTCAGTCCGGCGTCAGTGCTTTTCCAAATGCCATTGGTGGCGGCCAGCCAGACGATGTTGGTATCGGCATGGCTCCATGCAATTTTAAAAGCGGAAACGCCCGCTGCATGTTGAAAGGCAAAATCTGATTGCTCCCACATCAGCCCCCTGTCAGTGGACTTGAACACGCCGAGGCCGGGGCGGATGGACGTGCCAATAGCATACCCCTCGCCCGTTCCGATGAGCAAGGAGTTGGGGTTCAACGGATTGACGGCCACCGCACCGACGCCCGTCGAGGGGATTTGGTCGGTCATGGGCTGCCAGGAGTTGCCGCCATTTTCCGAAAGCCATAGCCCTCCACTGGCTGAACCTGCCCAGATGACCTGCGGGTTTGCCGGGTCAAAGGCATGGGAAATCATGCGGCCGCCCTGGCCCTCCATCTTGTTGGGCCCGAGATTTTGCCAATCGGCTGCTGGCAATGGGCCACCATTGCGGTCGAGGGTTCGGGAGCGGATTTCTTTGAAAACCTCCCAGCGTTTTTTTTCCCCGGCATCGCCCAGGTAATCTTTTCGCAGGTCGTAGTGGCGCTTTGCACGGAGGTAGGGCAGGTAGCCTGTGCCCTCGCACAGCGAGTCGGCAGGGATGCCTTTGGAGAAATAGTTTTCCTGGAAATACGCTTCCCATGCTTGCAAGCCAGGGTCGGTGGCATCAAAATATCCTGGTGGGAGGGTAGATTCGTCGAGGGGTTGAGCCACAGATTTGCTTGTAAAAACAAATAAGGTGGCCAGGTACAGGGTGAACAGTTTTATTTTCATAGCTCCATTTTTTTTTGGCAAAAATAGGGGGCTGGTAAAAGGGGTTTGGTAAGAATGCGAATGGATGGGCAATGGTCGTGGCCCAATTTCGGGGAATGTCAGGCGGCCAACGATTGTGGCAGTCGGCAGCACTGGTTTTTGGTTTTCCCGGCTGCTGCATCCTGCTGGCATAGCAAATGGTCGCTGCTGCGAAAATGCGGCAGAAAGCAAAGTGGGATTTGTCTATTCTTGCTAAATGCCTTGCCTTGCCGGGCAATTGAAATTGATAGATAGAAAAAGCCGGTATTTTGGGCCTTCAAGCTTCTTTGCCGTTTTTTCATTGTCTGTTTCCTCAAAATATTTATCATGAAGCATGTAAACAGAAGGACTTTTCTTGGCACCGCTGCCACCCTTTCAGCAACTGCCCTGGCATCTCCGGTTTTTGGAAAAAACCAACTGTCGGCGCTGACGGCTGTTGACCCCTTACCTGCCGCAGCCGTGCAAGAATTCGTCAAAGTATCGCACAGCGATTTCGACCGTGCAAAGGCCATTCTTGCCGAATACCCGCACATCCTCAATGCCGCATGGGACTGGGGGGACGGCGATTTCGAGACCGCCATTGGCGCCGCCGGGCACATGGGCCACCGGGACTTTGCCTTGTTTTTACTGGAAAACGGCGCCCGGGCGGATATTTTCGTGCTGACCATGCTCGGTGAAACCAGCCTTGTGCAGCCGGTGCTGGAGAAGTACCCGAACCTGCTGCGCTCGCTGGGCCCTCATGGTTTTACCCTGCTGCACCACGCCGAAAAAGGAGGGGAGCCTGCTTTGCCGCTGCTGGAATTTTTGCAGAAAATGGGGCTGGAGGATAAGCATGTGCAATATTTTGCAAAGTGAAAACACGCAAAAATGACCTGCCTGCCGATAAAGTACCCGCCTGCTAAATGGTGGATTAGAACGGCTCCCTTCGGGGGTCTTGTCCTCGATACGTGTTCCAAAAGGGCCTTCATGACTCGAAAACGGGTTGTGCCAAGGCAAAGCCCAAAAAAAATAATCAACTGTAAAACAGGTGGATTCCTGATTCAATTTTAAACTCAAGTGAATGAAATACACTGCCTTTGTTATCTTAATGATGTTTTCCGTTTGCATGAAGGCGCAGGTTTCCGACAGCCTGCTTGTCCACCGTGCCGCCCTCGATTACCTCGAAGGCTTTTACGAAGGCGACACCCTCAAACTTCAGCGCAGCCTCAGCCCGGCACTCCACAAGTATGGCTATTACAAGGATAAAACAGGGCAATACGAGGGCAGCCAGATGACCTTCGATGAAGCTATCGGCTTTGCCAGGAATGTGCTGGAGAAAAAGAAATTCCCCAAACCGGATGCACCGAAAAAGATCATGGTGTTGGAGGTACAGGAGCAGATCGCCTGTGTGAAGGTCGTCGCATGGTGGGGTATGGACTATCTCCTGCTGGCCAGGCACGGCGATGCATGGCGCATTGAACAGGTGATTTGGCAGGGCCCGTTGAAGACGGTGGCACCATGATGATTGTGCATAACATCTTGCCCTTGTCTATTTGCCTTTGTTGCTGGACACTTTGCTTTTCGCAAATCGGGAAGGAGGATCGCCACTTCGACGGCCTCTACCTCGGCGCAAATGCCGGTTCGCAAAACCTTTTCGGCGGCTCGTTCGTGGACGGCGTGGATGTACTGGCGCAGGAATCCCGCTTCGTGGCCGAATTGTTCACGGGCTTCCGAAAGCAGTTTTTAAAAGGCCGGATGCTCGCAGGAGCGGAGGTGCAAATCGGCTTCACCGACGGCAACCTGACGTACCACGACCCGTCGAAACCCTTGACCATCCATTATAAAAACAATTTCCAGCACGGCTTCGGGCTGACCTTGGGGGCTGTTTTCTTCAAAAAGAAAAACCTGCTGGTGTTTGCCTACGCCTTCGAGACGAAGCGGACATTTGATGTGGCCATCCGGGATGCCATTGGCTCCTATAAACAAACGGACGAACAGGGGATGCTGAAATATGGCCTCGGCACTGAACTGCACCTCTGGAAAGGCTTGAACGCGCGGGCCACACTTGGCAGGCTGCGGGTGGATTTTGGCGATTTGGTCACCAATATAGACGTGGAGGACAAATGGGACGTGACCGTAGGCGTGTCGTACCAGTTCAGGCTGCGGCTGCAACCGCAAAACCAGTAGCGCTATTGAAATAAAAATTAGTGCATTGTTGAAATTATGCTGCTCGCCGTTAGCCTTTGGTCATTGATGCGAATAACGGGGGGTGCTTTTTTCCAGGGAAACAAAAGGCCGGCAAACAAAACTCCACTTGGAACGGATGGATAGACAATGGATTACAAGCACAGGCGGGGATCTATTTTGTGAAACTTTCGGCAGCAGGCCATTCACTGACAGAAAAATTAATTTTTCATCCGTAGTTTTTACAAATTTGCATTCACTTAAAATTTTTACTTGCCATGAAATTCCGACTCGTTTTTGCCATCCTTTTGTCCATCCTGTTCCTGCCATTTTGCACCAGCACCAAAAAAGGGCAGGCCAATGCCCACGACTCGGCAAAGCCCGGTGCTATTTCTTACCAAAAAGACATCCTGCCCATCATGCAGGCCCGCTGCACCCCCTGCCACTTCCCGGAGCAGGGAAAGAAAAAGATGCTCGATACTTATGGTGCCGTGAAAAACAACCTTGACGACATACTGACCCGTATCCAACTGCCTCCCGGGGATGAAAAATTCATGCCCTTCAAAAGCAAAAAAGAGCCGTTGAGCGACAGCCTCGTCATGGTGTTTAAACAATGGAAAAACTTGGGTATGCCTGAGTAGGTAGTTGTTTGCAGTTGATTTTCACGTTGATTATTTGAATTCTTTAAACAGCGTGAGTTATGGCAATATGTAGTTGATAATCAAGCCTGCAGGGCTAATTTCTTTGTAGAAAAGTCCTGTGAATGCCAGTTTGCGTTCCATGGGAACGCTATCTGTTTCAAGTGCCGCACCGATGGAGCGAGGCACAATTGCCATAACTCACGTTTAAATACTAAATAAACACATGTTAATCAGTTTTGCATAACGATTTCAAACAACCTCAAACAACCTCAAACAACCACTTACAGGACACTGATCGCCCGTTCCTGAAGCACGCCGGAGAACGCCAACCGCCAGGACAATCCTACCGCTCCCCCGAAATCAACTTCACCGTGTTCCTTTTCAAATCATCGTAGGCCCCGTTGTTTTGGTTGTTGAACACCACCAGCAGGATATCCTGTTGCGGGAAATAACGGAACTCGAAATTCACCCCTCCGGTTATGCCGCCGTGGCCAAAAGTCGGCTCCTGGGCATGTTGTTCCAGGATGAAACCGAGGCCGTATGGCTGTGCGTCCTTCACCCCGGCAGTTTTGTCCGTGGTCATATCATTCAAACTGGCTGCCGAGATCAACTGATTGGTTTTCAAGGCTTTTAAAAACTGCCACATATCGGCGGGATTTGAATAGCAACCTCCTGCCGGCGAGCCTTTTTTGAAATGTTTGGCGGCTGTCCATCCACCCTTCCCGTCCCGTGCATAAGGCACGGCGAGCGGCAATTTTTCATCGGAGAAATTGAACCAGCCGCTTTGCGACATGCCCGCTTTTTTCAAAATATGCTCCTCCATATACGTGTAGTAATCCTGTCCGCTCGTTTTTTCAACAATGGCACCGAGCAGCATGTAATTGGAGTTGGAGTAGCCGGATTCTGTTCCTGGCTCGAACTGAAATCCCTCCTTGTAAATCAACGGCAGGAATTGGTGCCAGTCATCGAAGGCCAGCATGGCAGGCTCGTTTTCCTTGGTCCAATACTCGGCGATGCCGGAAGTGTGGGAAAGCAAATGCTGCAGGGTGGTGCGCCCGGCCCATTCCTTGTGCGGGAAGTCGGGGAAATATTTCGTGAGGGGGTCGCTCAGTTTCAGTTTGCCCTGTTCCTGCAGCTGCATGATGGCAATGGCAGTGAACATCTTGCTGCCGGACGCCATGCCGAACAGCGTCCCGGCGTTGATTTTCCGCCCGCTTTCAATATCGGCCAAGCCCCAGTATTTTTCAAAAAGTACCCGCCCGCCCCTGGCGATGAGGATGCTGCCGGAGAGGTCGTTTTCCCGCTCCATTTTTTCGATATAGCCGTTCAGCCAGTCCAGTGTTTCTTGCTGTTCGATGCTGCCGTTGGGCAGGGCAATCGGCTCGGCCACTTCTGCCACAAAGACGAGGTTGGAGATAAGGTGCGGCGGCGAAGGGTCGAGACGGAACTGGAAGTCGCTCCACATCACTTCGCCCTGCTTGCGGGCATAGACGTGCAGGATATAGGAGTCGCCATCGGGTTTTGGGAAAACCAACTGTTCGGCGTGGTGGTACTCCATCGGGGCGTAGTTGCCGTGCATTCTTTGAAACATGGCCACCAGCCGGTCCATCCCGTTTTTTTCAACCGAGGCGGGAGAATGCACGACCCCTGCAATGGCTTCCCAATCGGCGGGGTCGGCAGTATTGATGGCAGCTACGAACTGGCGGCCGATGTAGTCTGGCGTTATTTCCCCGATCTTGTTTTGACAACCGGCGGACAGCCCAGGAAACAGAAAAAGTAAGCCAAGCAGGTACCTGAATTTCATCATTGTTGTTTTAACCCCAAAAATGCAACAGGGACTACCATTTTGATTGTCCGAAATTGCTAAAATTGGCTGGGATGCCTGCAACCGTATCTAACAGGGCGATTGTCTTTTGATGCAAATAACGGGTTAAATTAATTTCCACATTTCCAGTTGGTTGAAAAACGAGAACATGGTGATTTTCAAAATCACCATGTTCTAACCTCTTGAAAATCAAGGAATTTAAAAAGTGAACCCGTTATTCGCATGATGGATGAAAAAATAAAAATCAGCTTTGGCTCGAAGGAAAATAATCCCGATGTGAAATCGGGATTATTTTTAAAAAACCCTTCCAGTGCTGGGGTTTCAACATCAAAATAGGGAAGTTATTTTTTCATCATTACTTAACTACTCATATAACAATGGGCCGAATCATCACCTGGACAACGACACCTTCCCCTGCGAACAAGCCATCCCATGAAACAGACTCCCTTTTCTTTGGCGAAAATGTAAGCCGGTACATGAAGTTCACCCCCACCTATTCCGCCCGGTTGTGCTTGCGGGGCACCATGCCGTTCTTGGTAGAAGGTAAGGAAATCATGCTCCGGGCAGGCGAACTGCTCCTCAGCAACAACGACCTGGAAATGGAGTGCCTGCCCGCCTCCCCGGATGTGCAGGCCGTCGCTGTTTTTTTCAGTACGGAATTGCTGGGGGACGTTGCCAGTTGGCCATTCAGCGAACACGGGTTGCTGGACGAACCCAACCCCGAAACGGCACCCCTGCGTTTTTTTGAAATGTTGTACCGGCAGGCAAACCCATTTTCCGGGCAATTGCAGGGCATCGCATCAGAAATGGCAACTACCCTTAAACCTGCTGGCAGCCTTGGCAAGGAGGTTTTTTTTGACCTTGCCGTTTGTTTGTACTCCCTGCACCGGGAAAGTGCCCGAAAGATTAACCAGGTAAAGGCACGCACACCCGCCACCCGGCAAGAGCTGTTCCGCCGGGTACTCGCAGCCCGTGATTTCATGCACGACCGGTGCGATGCCCCGCTCACCCTGGAAGAGGTGGCCCAAAGCGCCTGCCTTTCTCCCTACCACTTCCACCGCACCTTCCAGGAGGTATTTGGCACCCCGCCCATGCGATGGCTCAAAAAAAGGAAAATGGAAAAAGCGAGGGAATGGCTGCTGGAGGGGCGGTTTAACATCTCTGAAGTGGCCTATCGCAGCGGTTTTGCCGATGTGGCCGGCTTCTCAAAAGCTTTTAAGCGGACGTGGGGGAAATGCCCTTCGGCCTATGTTGTTTCATAGCTGTGTTTCCTTTGAAATTGGGGACTACCTGGAAGCCGGCCATCAGGCAATCGTTAATTTGCTTGCGTGAATCTTCGATTTCCTGATTTCCAATCGCTTTATCTCGAATGAAATTTATTGAACCTGAAATTTTCGGGCCTTTCCGTTTTTGGGGAAAACTTTCAGATTTTTTGAAAACCGGTACCAAAAAAAAACACGGAGAAACAAGAACACCCGAACACCCCCTGGTTTTTGCCGCCATTTTCTCCCGTCCATTCGATATTTTTGCCGCCCATTTCATCATCCACATCCAAATTTTACATGATCGCACATTTTCACATCAATTATGGGACGAAGCACGGGGAACACATTGCCATCCGGCTGAGGCGCAACGGCCTCGAAGAGGCCATCCTTTGCAACACTTTCGACGACAACAACTGGCTGGCCAGCGCTGCCATCAGCGAAAGTGAGCAAATCGAATATAAATATGCCCTTGAAACGCCCAATGGCCAGTTGGAGGAACACGGCAGCTTCCGTACGCTGGTCGTCCCCAAAGGGGCGGTACAGGTTTTTTGCCAGGACTACTGGCGGCCATCCTACGAGGCTGAACAGGCTTACTTCTCGGCGGCTTTCAAGGATGTTATTTTCAAAAGGGAAAAAACCGCCGGGCAGCCAACCGAATCAAGAAAGCCAGTAAAAGCTAAGAAAAGCACTGCAAAAAACAAGGCCGTCTT
The DNA here is from genome assembly GCA_020636005.1 of Lewinellaceae bacterium. Taxonomy (GTDB): domain Bacteria; phylum Bacteroidota; class Bacteroidia; order Chitinophagales; family Saprospiraceae; genus UBA6168. The sequence continues at coordinate 698,956 of JACJYR010000001.1, read as the reverse complement.
CCAACTCCACGCCGCCGCCATCCCCCAACACCTGAAGTTCTGCATCCTGGGAAACCATCAGGCATTGGGAAATTGGGTGAAACCTTTGGTGATGTCTGACGAAAGCTTCCCGATATGGCGAGCCGAGGTGGCGGTGGAGGAAAATTGGTTGGACATCGAATATAAATATGCCTTGTACGATCCCGCCAGGAATAGTATTGTTGAATGGGAAAAAGAAGAAAACCGCACCATGTATTTCACCTTTCCCTCTGCCGCGGGCAACGTGGCCGTGCGGACGGATGAACACTACCGGTACGGCAGCAGCTTGTGGAAAGGCGCCGGCGTGGCCATCCCTGTCTTCTCCCTGCGCAGCGAAAAAGGGATGGGCATCGGCGAATACACCGACCTGAACCTGCTGGTGGACTGGGCCGTGAAAACCGGGATGAAGCTCGTGCAGGTGCTGCCCGTCAACGATACTTTGGCCACCAAAACCTGGACGGACAGCTACCCCTACGCCGCTATCTCTGTCTTTGCCCTGCACCCGCTTTATGTCAACGTGCAGTCCATTGCGAAGCTAAAAGATAAAAAGGCAGAGGCCCGCTTGAAAAAGGCTATTTCAGATCTCAACACACTCGAAACCGTTGATTTTGAAAAGGTTTTAAAGTCAAAATTTGAATTTTTCAAACTGCTGTTTGACCAGGAAAAAGCGGCGTTTTACAAAGACACAGCAGCGTTGGACTTTATTGAAAAAAATGCGGAATGGCTCAAGCCCTATGCGGCCTTCTGCCATTTGCGGGACTTGAACGGCACGGTGAAATTCCAGGAATGGAAGGAATATGCCGTGTTTTCAAAACAGGTCACGGACGAACTTTGCTCGCCAACCTACGCCGCTTTCGACGACGTGGCGTTTTATTATTTCATCCAATACCACGCCCACCGGCAACTGTTCGGCGCCACAGCGTATGCCCGCCAGCACGGGGTGGTGCTGAAAGGCGACTTGCCCATCGGCATCTACCGCCACAGCTGCGACGCCTGGGTGGCCCCCCACCTCTACAACATGGACGGGCAGGCCGGCGCTCCGCCCGACGCCTACGCCGTGGACGGGCAGAACTGGGGCTTCCCGACCTACAACTGGGAGGCAATGGCCGAAAACGGCTTCGAATGGTGGCGCAAACGCATGACCCAGCTCAGCCTGTATTTCGACGCCCTCCGCATTGACCACATTCTCGGCTTTTTCAGGATTTGGGAAATACCCACAGACCAAGTCATCGGCACCCTCGGCCTGTTCAACCCACGGCTGCCCTATCAACGCCACGAATTGGCTGCATTTGGGCTGCACGGCGACCTTGACCGTTATACGCGACCTTACATCCGGGGCCAATACCTGCCTGAATTTTTTGGCGAAGCGGCTGGTTTCGTCAGCAAAACTTTCCTCGACGAGGTGGCTTTCGGCCACTTTTCCCCCAAACCTTTCGTGGACACCCAGTTGAAGGTTAAGCAGTTGTTTGAAAACGACCCAAGCCTTGCCATGATGAGGCATCTTGAAAAACCGCTCATGCGCCTGTTGGGCGAGGTGCTGCTCATAGAAGAACCCAATAGTGGCGGCACGGCCTTCAACCCCCGCATCACCCTCAGCACCACCCGCTCCTACAAGGATCTGGGCGAGCAGGAACAACACATTTTCGACCGCCTGTACGACGATTATTTTTTCAAGCGCCACGACGAGTTTTGGAAACAACAGGCACTGCGTAAACTGCCCGCGCTGCTGCAGGCCACCAACATGCTCATCTGTGGCGAAGACCTCGGCATGATACCCCACTCGGTGCCGGGCGTGATGAAAGACCTCAACATCCTCTCGCTGGAAATACAGCGCATGCCAAAGGGCAGTGCTACCTTTGGCGAGCCTGCCGAATACCCTTACACCTCCGTCTGCAGCCCCTCCTGCCACGATATGCCGACCATCAGGGGTTGGTGGGAAAACGACTATGGCACGGCCACTCAGTTTTACAAAAAGTTTTTCCACCCCATCGGCCCAGCGCCCCACGACTGCCCCACCGGCATCGTGAAGGCCATCAATCAGATGCACTTCCAATCGCCCAGCATGTGGGCCATTTTCCCCATCCAGGATCTCGTGGGTATGGACGCCAGACTGCGCAGGCCCCATGCTGCCGACGAGCAGATCAACGACCCGAGCAACCCGCAGCACTACTGGCGCTTCCGCTTCCACCTGGCACTGGAAAAGCTGCTGGCAGAGGAGATGTTGAACAAAGAAATACAAGGGATGGTGGAACAATCGGGGAGATAACTGACGGGATGGCCCTTACTGGCCCAATACACGTTGTAAAACGTTTCTCTTGATTTGGGAAGCCCGGTGTGCGATAGATGGATAGGGATTTTGCGGCCGCTGTTGGATCGAACATCTGATTCCTTACTTTTTATAGCTGAAATCAAAACAGCAGGAAACTTAGGGTTACAGGGAAATTTACCGGACATCAATCCACAACCCCTGTGGGGCGATCCAATGGCCTATGGATCATCTGCCAGCACGAAAGCTTATATCAATGTCGCCAATTTGCAGATTCCAAGAAAACCGGAACCAGTTGAATGAATGGCAAATATTTTTTTGTTGAAACGCCAATCGATCCCTACTTTTACCCATCTTTTCTAAAAAGTGCCTGCCAACTAAATCCAGAAAATTTTAATCAACATTGCTTGTTGATTGTTCAAACCACATTATCATCAATTTTTATACATTCACTTAATTAATCTTTCTATTTATGAAAAAACTTTACTTTTTCGCTATGGGCCTGATACTGTTCGGATTTCAGGCCAACGCTCAAGTCGAGGTCACCTTCCAGGTGGACCTGACAGATTACCTCGCCACCAATACCTTGAAGACGGTGAAAATCGCAGGAAACTTTGCTGCCAGCGGTGCAGTGGGCGTGCCCGACTGGACTCCACCCTCCACCCCCGTATTCACGGATCAAGGCAGTAACGTCTGGAGCACCACGATTACCTTCGATGCTGCATCCGTAGGAAATAGCCTGGAATTCAAGTTCCTCAACACAGATGATTCCTGGGGAGCATGCGACGTGGATCAGGAGTGTATGCCGGCCGATGCAGGCGACTGCAAAAACCCGGCAAACGACAACCGCCTGCTCGTCATTCCTGCTGAAAGCACAACCATTTGCTACAAATGGAACTCCTGTGTGGCCTGTGGCGCCAGCAGCACCCGGGAACAGCTCATCCCGCTGTCCATGACGGTGGCACCGAACCCGTTCTCCAGCACCGCATTGGTCACCTTCCCGAAAGATATGACCAACGCCAGGGCCATCCTCACTTCGCTGACGGGCCAGACAGTGCGCACTTATAACTTGAGCGGCACAACGTTGGAGATTGAGAAAGAAGCACTTCAGGCAGGCATCTATTTCCTGACCGTTGCGATGGAAGAAGGCCGCACGGTGGCACAAAAACTGGTGGTTCAGTAAACCGGTCCATTTTGTGTTCAAAAAGGAAAGGGGGTGTTTCGCAACATCCCCTTTTCTTTTATGGATCGAAGGAAAAACAATTCCGATGAGAAATCGGGTTTATTTTTAAAAAACCTCTCCATTGCTGGGTTTTCAAAATCAAAATGGGGAAGTTATTTTTTCATCGTTACTATGCGTCAAACGCAATCTGTTTCAGGGAATGATTTTATTTTGGTGCTGTTTGAAATTGAAGATTCACGGCAGTAAATTATTGGGCTTTAGCCATTTACAACACTTGGCAACATAGTCAACCCATTTTCAAACCTGGTCGAACCATTTCAAACTACTACTACTTACTAACCTCATCGTTCAATAATCGAACAATTTCTTCATTGCTGCTTCCACTTTTTCAATAGAAGGTATCATTGCTTTTTCCAGTGTTTCATTGAGTGGCACGGCGGGCATGTTTTCTGCGCCCATCGTCCGCACGGGGGCGTCCAGCCACTCGAAGCAGCTTTCCTGGATGCGGGCGGCGAGGCTTTGGGCAAAGCTGCTGTTCACCTGTTCCTCCGTTACGACGAGGCATTTACCGTGGCGTTTGGCGGCTTCGTACATAGCTGTTTCGTCCAACGGATAAAGAGTGCGCAAATCCAGTACCTCCACCCGGCCTTCAAATTTTTTCGCTGCGTTCAAGGCCCAATGGACGCCCATGCCATAGGTCACCACAACCAGGGAGTCGCCTTTTTCTACCCAGTCTTTCTCAGCTTTCAGGACGCTGTTGGCGATGCCAAACGGCAATACATAATCTTCGCCCGGCATGATGCACCTGGCCGCCTCCGTACCTTTTACCTTCGACCAGTACAGCCCTTTGTGCTCGAAAATGACGACAGGGTTCGGGTCGTGGTAGGCCGCTTTCAACAGCCCTTTCAGGTCGGCCCCGTTGCTGGGGTAGGCGATTTTGATGCCCTTGATATTCGTTACCACAGATTCGACACTGGAGGAATGATAAGGGCCGCCACTGCCATAAGCGCCAATGGGCACCCGGAGTATCATGCTTACCGGCCACTTGCCATTGGTGAGGTAGCAGGAGCGGCTCACCTCCGTGAAGAGTTGGTTCAGCCCTGGCCAGATATAGTCTGCAAACTGAACTTCCACGATGGGCTTCAGGCCAACGGCACTCATACCCACCGTGCTGCCGACGATGAAGGCCTCCTGGATGGGCGTGTTGAACACCCGGTTGTCCCCGAACTTTTGCGCCAGGGTGGCTGCTTCCCGGAACACACCTCCCAACCTGCTGCCCACATCCTGGCCGTAGAGCAGGCATTCGGGGTGCGCCCGCATGAGTTCTTCCACGGCAAACAGGGCGCTGTCCACCATCACTTTTACCTCCCCGGTGGCAGGGGAGCGTTCGCCTGTTTCTTGCGTGACAGGGGTGGGGGCGAAGTCGTGGGTGAACAAATCTTCCGGGCGTGGATCCTCCGCTTTTTTTGCTTTTTCAAAGTCGGCCTCCACCTTTTGGCGGGCTTCCTTTTCTATGTTTAGCAGCGCTTTTTCTGAAATGCCTTCTTCCAGCAGTTGATTTCGGAAAATAGGGTAGGGGTCTCGTTGGCGGTGTTCTTCCAGGTCGTCGCGGTACCATTCCATGCGGACGCCGGAAGTGTGGTGGTTGAGCAGCGGTACCCTGGCATGCACAAGGAATGGGCGACGCTCCCGGCGGATGGTTTCCACGACTTCCTTCAAGGTGGCATAACATTCAAAAAAGTCGTTGCCCTCGATGCTGCGGACTTCAATTCCGTGAAAACCCCTGGCATATTCGGCGGCATCTTGTGCCCTGGTTTCTTCGGCATTGGCGGAAATGTCCCAGCCGTTGTCCTGCACGAAATAAAGGATGGGGAATTGTTTCAAGGCAGCCATTTGAAAGGCTTCGGCCACTTCCCCTTCTGTGACGGAGGCGTCGCCGAGCGAGCAAACCGCGATGGGGCGCCCGCCGTCGAGCTTGTCCCAGCCCATGTCCATACCCGTCTTTTCTTTGTATTGGATGCCCATGGCCATGCCTGTTGCAGGGATAGCCTGCATGCCCGTAGCAGAAGATTGGTGGGGTATCTTAGGCTTGTCGGGATCCTTCAGGCTGGGGTGGCAGTAGTAGCTGCGGCCGGCAGAAAAAGGGTCGTCCCGCTTGGCCATCAACTGGAGCATGAGGTCGTAGGGTTCCATGCCGATGCTCAACAAGACCGAATCGTCCCTGTAGTACAGCGACAAGTAATCCTGCGGTTTAAGCAACAGGCCGAGGGCAATCTGCACCGCCTCATGGCCCCGGGAGGTAGCATGGACGTATTTGGAGACGAACTTGAAGTTTTCTTCATAGACCTCCGTCATGCTCTTGGCGGTTGCCATGAGGCGGAAAGCTTCTTTCAGTAGCTTTTTGTCAACGGTTGGTTTGGTTTCAGTCATGGTCGCAATTTCAATTTACCTTAATCTTTTCCCTTAAAAGCCGCAATCGCATTTTTCGTAAAATCCGACAGTACCAGTTGCCCACTCATCGCTGCCCGTTCGTCCAACAGTTGGTCCCAGTGTTCCGTGCCCTGCCAGAAAACCTGCTTCAAATGCAGCATGGCCGCCGGGTTGGAGTGGACGAGGATGTTGGTGAAATGGGCGAGGTAGGCGTCCACCTGTTCTGTCGTTTCAAAAACCTCGTTGAAAAGGCCCTTCTCTTTGGCCCAGGCGGCTGTTTGCCATTCGGTGGCATTGATGGCCAGTTGGCTGAAGGCAGCAGTACCAACTTTGCGCTCCACAGCCGGCCCGACCACAAATGGCCCTATGCCGACCGCCAGTTCGCTCAGGCGCAAAGAAGCCCACTTGCTGGCAATGCAATAATCCGTGGCCGCTGCTAAACCTACCCCACCGCCGACGGTTTTACCGTGTACCCGCCCGATGATGAGCTTGGGGCAAACACGCATGGCATTGATGACATTGGCAAAGCCGAGGAAGAATTTTTTACCGGTCTCAAAATCGTTGATGGAAGCCAGTTCGTCAAAGCTGGCCCCGGCACAGAAGGAGCGGTCGCCGCTGCTGCGCAGCACAATGACGATTGCATCGTCACTTTCGCCCGCCCGGCGGATGGCTGTAGCCAGTTCTGCTAAAAGGTTGCTGGGCAGTGAGTTGTGGGCAGGATGGTAAAATTCAATAGTCGCTACTTTGTCCACGATGCTGAGCGACACCGAGCCTTGGTTAGATTTATCCATAAAGTCAGGGAATAGGTTTCAGAAGGTGCAAAGGTAAGCTAAACTACCTGGGAAAAGTGGCCGTTCAGGGCATCTGTTTAGGCAAAAAACACGCACTCCCGATTAAATCATGGTTGAAAAAGCAGCACAGCCCGGCGGGCAGCCAGGCTGCTGAACCTGTTGCAAAGTGGTAATAGCTTGAAAAATTAATTTGCCTTTAACTGAACAAAAGGGGAATTAATGCGTAGGTGCAGTTATATTTCCATTCAAATCCTTTCCCAGAAAACAGCCATCGTAAATTTTTTGGTACATTGAACTTTCTTAAAATGCAAGTTTTTTTGCTGAAAATATTTTACAAATACTTCACATTTCTTTGGCAGCCCAAATTATTTTTAGATTTTTGTGATTCTATGACTTTCTGAATAAGCATATCTAAAGCCTACCTACTGGTTTTGCGCCTGGGAAGCCCTTAAAATTGAACATATTTTTGAGAAAGCTGTGTAGAATTATTGATTACTGATGCTACGCCATGTGTTCTACGCCCGCCTTTTCAATTTTGGGTACGGCACAGGTCGAAAAAAACCGAACTTATGAAAGCTTTTAACCAACTTCAAGAGGAGCTACACACGGTTAAAAACACTACAACAAAAACACTACAAAAACAGCAGCGAAATGAGCATCATGTTCAAGACTATCCTCTCCGGTTGCCTGGAGTTCGGCAACCAAAGAAGTTATGACCAGGTACTGAAACTGTTCCAGCACCGCGTCGAAAACTATTACCGCAACGACATCCTTATCAAAGCGGAAGAAGTATTCCAGGAAAGCTCCTTCACCCTCAACCTCCCCCGTTTCATCTCCGAATGTCCCGAAAAAAGTTGGAAAAACACCCTGAACCTGCTGGGGTATGTGGCACAGTATGCCATTGCCGGTGATCTGCGTGCCTGGATTATCCAGGATGGAAAGCTGATTGAAGAGCGGGTCATCGAGCCAAAAGGGGACAAGACTGCTATCCAGGCCTACCTGCAGGGGCGGGAACTGGTGAAGGAGTCGGGCATGGAAGAAGAAGCTATGGAAGCCTTGAACAAGGCCATTGAGAAATTTGAGCGCCACGCCATGGCTTACGAACGCCGGGGCTATGTAAACTTCCGCCTCCGCAACTACCAGGATGCCATGTACGATTTTTCAAAAAGTATTGACATCAACCCCAACAACCCGGAGGCCTATTGGGGCAGGGCCAATACCAGGGCCAAAAAACATGATTTCAGGGGCGCCATCACCGATCTGGATGCTGCCATCAAATCATCCATACCGCACCAGCCCATTTACTGGAGCTCCCGCAGGCTGAAAGGGGAACTTCACCTCCAGTTAGGCGAGTATCAAAAAGCTGCCTTCGAACTGAAATTAGTGGCAAAAAGGTCGTTCGACGTGGACGATCCAAATTATAAGTGGCAGAAAAACGCCTTGTTCAATTTTGGCAAAGCCTTATTTGAATTGGGTGAATACAGCGAAGCAGTGGGGGTTTTCAACCAGATGTTCGACTTTAACATAGAGCGGGAGGAAGCGCCACCGGCCGCCGACCAATTTTACAATAGGGCCCTCGCCCGCCAGAAAGCCGGCGAGAGCGGCTACGTCAACGACCTGAAAGAGGCCGCAGGCCTGGGTTCCGCTAAAGCCGCCGAACTGCTCGAAACGCTCGCTTGAGGTATTTTTAGGAGAATAAGGACATAAAACGAGAAAATAAATGGCTGCTGGATTACCATCCAGCGGCCATTTTTCTTTGCTTTGCCCAAAGCAATGCCACGGAATTTTTCCCGTTTTGGAGGTGTGCCGGAAGTGATAAAACTGAGGCGTTAATTCCCCGATGCGCGTCCGGCTAAACCCCAGCCCCTCATTCTTAGTACCTTAACTTCATCTGAGCCTATGTGTAGATTGATTGGCCTTTTTGCGTTCCTGCTATTGTTTCAAAATTGCATGGCCCAAAAAAAATATACCACCGCCAAAACGGCGAAAGGAAAACTCCAGACGGTCTTTTTGCGTGGCCAGCGCATGGCATTCAATGGCCAGCTCGATGCTGCCGTGCAGGACTTTGAAAAGGCACTGGACATGGATCCAACCTTTATAGACGCCCAGATGGAGTGGGCCAATGTAAAAAACCAGCAAAAGAAATATGCGGAGGCAGAACTTGGCTACGAGAAAACGCTCGCCCTCGATCCTGCCTACGAACCCAGCGTCCTGAACAGCCTTGCACTGGTAGAGTTCGACCAAAAGAAATACAAGCAGGCAGCCGAACATTTCGAGCAGTTCCTGAATTCGCCTGCCAAAATCAGTGAATCACGGAGGGCAAAAACGGAAAAATACCTGGCAGACGCCCGCTTTGCTGCCGAGGCAACTGAAAACCCCGTACCCTATGAGCCTAAAAACCTGGGCCCCAATATCAACACCCCCGGTGCCGAGTACCTCCCCACGATAACGGCTCAAGGCGAGGCACTAATCTACACGGCAGTCAGGGGTGGACAGGAAGATTTTTACATCAGCCAACGGGTTAACGGCGAGTGGCAAAGGGGTGTGCCGATTGAGGCGGTAAACACCTCCGACAACGAAGGTGCCCAAAGCATCACCGCCGACGAAAAATACCTCGTCTTTACAGCCTGTAACCGAAGGGACGGGCTGGGCAGTTGCGACCTGTACTTTGCGGAAAGGATAAATGGAAAAATGACCAGGCACAAGAACCTGGGCCCTCCCGTCAACACTGCTGGCTGGGAATCGCAACCGAGCATATCGTCCGATGGGAAAACCCTTTTTTTCGCCGCCGACCGCCGGGGGGGGCGGGGCGGAAAAGACCTTTGGGTAAGTAAGCGGCAGGAAAATGGGGCCTGGTCGGAGCCTAAAAACCTGGGTCCTCCCGTCAATACCGCAGGCGATGAGCAATCTCCGTTCATCCATGCCGATGGCCAAACACTTTATTTTATGTCGAACGGCCTTCCCGGTATGGGCGGTTTCGATCTCTACCTCTCCCGCCTCCAGGCCGATGGTTCATGGGGTAAGCCCCAAAACCTCGGCTACCCCATCAACTCGGAAGGCAACGAAGGGGCACTTTCCGTGAGCCTTGATGGCAGGACGGCCTATTTCGCCACCGATATATTAAATGTAAAAGCAGGCGAGTCAGCTTTTGACAACCCGCAAGGGAAGGGGACAACCGATATTTATAGTTTTGAATTACCTGAAATTGACCGGCCATATCCAGTCACCTATGTGAAAGCGACCGTGACAGATGCCTTTACAGGCAAGCCGCTCGTTGCAAAAGTAACCTTCACCGACCTTGCCACCGGACTGGCCTTTGCCACCGCCACTACTGAAGCCGACGGGGCATTCCTCATCACCCTGCCGGCCGGGAAAAATTATGCCCTCCATGTTTCCAAAGAGAAATACCTTTTTCAATCGGAGAACTTCGCCCTCTCGGATGAGGCAGCCCTGGACAAACCTTTCCTGCTGGACATAGCCCTGGAGCCCATCACCCCAACCGGAACTACAGGAAATGACTTGTCAAAGGCAAAACCCGTTGTGCTGAAAAATGTCTTTTTTGAAACTGGCTCGGCCAACCTGAAAAAGGAAAGCCTTGGTGAACTGGAAAGTTTGAAAATACTGTTGGAAGAAAATCCTGCCTTGCACATCCAAATCAATGGCCACACCGACAATGTAGGTACCGATGAAGATAACCTGACCCTCTCCACTGCCAGGGCAAAGGCGGTTTTTGATTACCTTGTGGAAAAAGGCATTTCCTCCAGCCGATTGAAATACCAAGGTTTCGGCGAGGACAGGCCCATTGCTGCCAACGAAACAGAAGCTGGTCGGCAGCAGAACAGGCGGACCGAGTTTGAAATAACAAGGCAATAGCTCAAAGCTCCCTAATCCATATATTCCGATAGCTCACCTTGTCGCCGTGATCCTGCAATTGGAGCGGTGCCTTACCGTGGGCTTCGTTTTTAGGCAGGCCGATGTACTCAGTTGTGCCTTTTATCTCGGTATGGTTCTGCACCACCACCCCGTTTTGGAGGACGGTCACATAGCCAGGGGCGATTCGGATGCCGTCCGCATTGAACCGTGGGGCAGTAAAGAGGATGTCGTAGGTCTGCCATTCGCCGGGAGGGCGGCAGGCATTGACGAGAGGAATGGATTGCTTGTAAATTGATCCGGCCTGGCCATTGGAATAGGTGCGGTTGTTATAGTTGTCGAGCACCTGCACCTCGTAGCGGTTTTGCAGAAAAATGCCACTGTTGCCGCGGCCCTGGCCTTCCCCCTTCACCTCGGCGGGGCTATGCCATTCCACGTGGAGTTGGACATCGCCAAAGGCTTTTTTCGTAAAAATGCCCCCGGTGCCTTTAACTACAGTCATAGAGCCGTCAGCCACTTCCCATTTTATGGGCGAACCATCTTCGTGGGTCCATTCACTGGTGTTCTTCCCATTAAACAGAATAATGGCGTCGGACGGCGGAGCTGTACCAATGCCGGGCGTCACCACCCTGGGTTCAGGTTCCCAAACTTCGGTAGCTTTTGGGTCGGTGATCTGTGCAGTGAGCAGGCGTTGCACGGCAAAACAGATCAAGAGGATAAAAAGGAATTCTTTTTTCATTGTATTGAAATTGTTGAGGCTGCAATATAGGATCGAAGGAAAAATAAAATGCTTATTTTCCTTTCAAAAAACCTTCACTACGTTAAGGTTTTCAGCATTAAGTAGCGATTAAAAAATAACTTCATCATTTTGATTTTGAAAACCCCAGCAATGGAGGGGTTTTTTAAAAATTATCCCGATGTGAAATCGGTATTATTTTTCCTTCGATCCTAAAATTGAAAACGTATTATTTCCCCGGTACATACCATCCTGGGGATAGGGCCATCCGGCAATGCTGCCCGGCAATTTAAGGCTTCCTTTTTCATGTGCGCCCAATCACTGCAATCGTCAGGCGGCTTACGCAGACCAGCCGTTCCTTTTCGTCCCTGATTTCGATGTTCCAAACGTGCATCCGCCGGCCCACCCGGATGGGCGCTACTTTCCCATAGACATAGCCTTTGGTGACGGGGCGCAGGTGGTTGGCGTTGATTTCCACCCCTACGGCCATGTCTTTTTCCAGGTCTTCGATGCACATGGTGGAAGCCACGCTGCCCAGTGTTTCGGCCAAGGCCACCGAAGCGCCACCGTGCAACAGGCCGTAAGGCTGCACGGTGCGCCGATCCACCGGCATTTTGATGATGAGATAGTCGTCGCCCATTTCGCTGAACTCCATGCCGAGATTTTCGCCCAGGGTGTTTTTGAAAAAACGGTTGAGGTAGGGCAGGTCAAAAGATTGTTTCCATATCATAGCGTTATTTTTCTAGTTTCGAGCCGGCCATGCCGGGAATTATCCCACTGAAAAATGGATAGTAATAGCCATTTGCCTTTGCCAAAAACAAACTGCCAAAAGCCAATCACTTGCAGCAAATAAAGCCCAGGGTTTGAGATTATTGGGTGTTTGGCAAAGCAACGAAAATCTGCTTATCCCAACAAGGTAAAATGCCCTCAAAGTTGATTGGAAAAAATGCTGGTGACGCAGATGGGCTTTGTTATAGACATCACCTTAGTGCCTGGGGGCGCATCCTTGGTGGAAAGTGGCTAAAGAAGGGATCCGCTTGAGGCTGGAAACTTGGCAAAGTTTCAAAAAAATAAATAGATATATGGCACATTTTCAAAAAAGCAAAATTTATCATTGAACTATCTGACAGTACGGGGTTTATTATTTGGCGGTTGGTTTTTATTAACTATGAAAATTGAATGACCATGCAAAAAATTGCCTTTCGTTACGGACTTCAAATGTTCGCCGGGTTTGCCGGCTTGTTCTTAGTGGCCCATCTCCTCGGCCTTAGCACCCAGTACCATCTCCGGATCTTAAACGGTATCATCCACCTTTCCTTTATCTACCTGGCTGTCCGGAGTTTCAGGCGCCGTTTTCCTGAAGATGTAGGAAATTACTTGCCGGGAGTGGCGGTTGGGATTTACACTTCAGTGGTAGGCGTTGTGCTTTTCTGCATAGCGATGGGCTTATTCCTGACTTACGACCAAAGCTTTTTCCTGGAAATCCAATCGAAGATGCCCATGCCGGAATACTTTACGCCTTTCACGGCATCGCTGTTCATTTTTGCGGAAGGGATTGTTGTCAGCCTTATTGGCTCCTATCTCATCGTCCGGGTGCTGGATGCCCGCAGCGAGGGATCGCATGCCTGATGGGCAAGCCTAATGCTTTGCGGCTGCCCGTTCGCCCATAATTTTTTTAAAATACTTCCAACTGCTCATGTTGGGGGCGGAAAAACTGTCAGGTGCCTTTGCGAACAAGGGCTGCTGTTGCAATACGTAATCCTTAAGGGCATCGGGCAGCGCCCCAAACCCGTCCGGTAATTTATATCCCCGGCCCACAAAAACGATGTGCCCCGGCCGGTCGGCCATGCGCATCCAGGGCATGAAGTCGCTGATGCGGGTCCAGGAAAAGTGGCAGGGGATGGAAGGCATTTTTCGGTTGCGAAGGTCTTTTTCGTTAAAGAAGAAACTAAACAGCTCCCCAGCCTGGTAAAGGTCGGAGCGGGAGTTTTCAGGGAAATCTTTCTTGGGCAACGGCGAAGGGTAGGCGATCCAGCCGTCAACATACATGCCTGCTTGCCCATCGCCCATCCTGGTGAAATGGACGGGGAGTTTACCGGCGTCGAAATCGGCCTGCCGCAGCCTGACATTGGCCGGGTCGTTCCAGATTTGGAACACCTCAACAGTGTCGCCCGTGTAGGGGTTCGGCCAGCTATCCAGTACCCTGCCGGTGCCGGTATCCTTGAACACCATCACCTCCCTGGCCAGTTGGTCATAGCCCTCAGCGGTCTTGACGGCTTTCGCAATGTTATAGCCTTCAAAATCAAACAACTTTTTCGTCGGTTGGCCGGGAATGAAGGCATAAGCGGCGCCGGCCCAATAAAATACCACCTCCGAACTGTCCAGGGAGAGGCGCACCTTCAAATAAGCCCCCAACTGGTCGCTTCCCCTAGTAAAATCAATAATTGCCCTGTTTGTGGTACAACTGGTAGCCAAAAAGGCGAGAGAAAATATTGCAGCGGATAATTTCATAAAATAGAAAACGGGGAACGATTCGTAAAAACGGGCTTTTGACTTACGGCATCCCTAATTTTCACTACGGGCAAAAGAATTATGAAATATAGGCCATTTTCCCTGAACAATCCTAAATACAGCCCCGTTTAGATTACCGTTCTTGTGCTTTTTCACAAGAGATTAGATGACCACCTCTAATAACCAAATTGCCCTCAGACCATGTACCTCATCAAATCTTTTCCGGTAGAAATGTCTGTGGGCCAACTCCTGGAAACCTCGTCAAGCCCGCGTTGGGCATTTCGCCGGAATTTTTTATTCTTCCTTTTCTTTTCACACCTGACCATTTTAGTAACGATGAAAAAATAACTTCGCTATTTTGATTTTGAAACCCCAGTACTGGAAGGATTTTTTCTTTGATCCTTAAATCGTCAGTCTTACATCGAAAATAAGGTCTTTTGATAAAGCCTCATCTCTGAATGGGCTCAACAGGTGCCCACTCGGAAATTTATCTGAAGGGTTTGCGGCTCAAATGCGGTTACCATAAATAAACTACACTGACAAACAAAAGCAAACAAGGGGCAAAGCGGCGCTGAAGGACCTTTAGTTGGGCGCATCCCTGGTGCTTCCCGGTTTTCATTCCAACAAATTGATCAGCGTACGGTAGTCGTCGTACTTCGCATCTTCCCCCCGCATTTCCAATAGTTCCAACAACAGGTCGCCCTGCCCGTCCGAAGTATAGGTTTCTTCAATTTCATTGATTGTTTGCCGGCACCGGATTTCCAATTGCCCTTTTGACAATTGGCTGTTGCGCCAGTGCCAGGTTGCCTCCATTCGCTTTAGGATCCGCTCATTTACCTCCCGGAAATCGGCACCGGGCGAGATGGGAGTAATGCCGCTGAACGCCTGGTTGTTACGGGCGATGAGCTTCCCCTTTTCGATGATAAAATAGGCCGAGTGCGCCCAGTCGCCATCCCCGGAAAGTAAGCGGGAATACAGGACGAGCTGCAGGTCTTCCTCGTTGCGGATCACGCCTTCCCGGTAGGTGGTGCCACGCCATTTGAGGTCGAGCACAGCCAGTTCGTTGCCCCGTTCCAGCACTAGGTCGGCGATGCCCCTGACGGGAACCTGCTGCCCGGCATCGAACGGGAAAGTGCCCGCCAGTTCTATTTCTGTATCCCGCACCTTCCAGCCGTTGTCGCGGATAAGGTTGATCAGGCTCCAGGCCGCGTATTTGAGTTTGTTGACAAAAGCGATGCGCTCCGGCTCACGGCCATACATCAGCAGCACGGCGCCCTCCCGTTGCAGCAGGCGGCGGCATTCCGTGCCTATCCATTTTTCCAGGGCGTTTTTGTCAAATGAATGAATGTCCTCTTTCAGCAGGCGCTCGAAGACCCGGTGCGCCAGGTTGCCCATAAGCGTGTTGTCGCCGACTACGCTCAGGATAGACGATTTGTTCAGTTTTAGTTTATACCTGAAAAACCACTGGTAAGGGTAGTAAAACAAAGTCTCCAGGCTGGTCAGGGTTTCGTATTCCCGGCCTATATGCCCAGTCTGCCTGAGTTGCAGAAAAGGCTTTGGCCGTCCCAGGCTCCTGGGGGGCAGTGTTATTTTTTCCGGTATTTTGAAAAAGCGGCCAAAGCGTTCTTTGCCTGCTTCCGAGTCCAGGTCGTACACGATTTCCTCCAAATTGGAAAAGGTGGCCTCCAGGTCGCCGAGCAAGGGGTGGGGTTGGGCGTCTTCGCCGTTGATGGTTTGGGGGAGCACCAGCAGCAGGCGGGTTTGGGCGCAAAAAACAGGTCGGGTGCGCTGCCAGATGGTGCGGGCGTTTTCCTGTTCCGGCGAGTCGGGCTGCACGTCGTGCTGTTGCAGGAAAGCCCGCTCGTCCTTGTACCAGCGCGAGAAGAAATGGGGTGTTTCGTTTTGGGTAAAATTCCACCAGAGCACTTCGTCCACTTCCCCGGTGAATGCGCCCGGATGAGTGACGTACGGCATCCGCCCGGCCTCCTCGGGTTGGAAAACGACAGGCGCCGGCTCATATATCGTGCGTACGATTCGCTCCAGTTCCAGATAAGTGAGCACCGTTTCGGGCAGCGCCCGCAGCAGTTCGGCTATGCGCTTCGACTGCTCGCTCAGCACGATGAGCGAGTTGTTTTTGCCGCCACCTTCTTCAAAGGCTTTCAGCGACCATTCCCGCAGGTAGGCGAACATTTCTACCACCTCCTGTTTAGGTACGGTTTGGCCCATGTCGTAGCGCTGCCGCTCGAACCAGAAATTGTACTGCCGGCGCTGCTCGCTGGCCACTTTGGGCGGTTCTTGCTCCGCCAGTTCTTCAAAATACCGGTTGATCATGGCGTACCAACCTTCCCCCTGCAGCCCCGGCGACCGGGCAATCTGGTTGGCAATGAGGGTGGCCAGGTCATCGGCCAGTGGCTTCACGGCCAGCGACACGAACTCTAGTATTTTAAAA
Source organism: Lewinellaceae bacterium (assembly GCA_020636005.1). Lineage (GTDB taxonomy): Bacteria > Bacteroidota > Bacteroidia > Chitinophagales > Saprospiraceae > UBA6168. The sequence goes on along the minus strand of JACJYR010000001.1, from coordinate 682,702 downwards.
GGGTTGACCGGCTCCCACAGAAAGGTTGGTACCAGTTTCAGAATCTGCAAGGTGGGCCGGGCCAGCGAAGCAGATTCGATGCCCAGGCTCGGCAGCCCCTCTTGTATGAGCGCCATGTCGAGCATCCTGTTTTTCTCCGGAATCAGCGCAGTGACTGCCGGCTTCGGACTGCCGGCTTCGGACTGCCCGCTGCCGAACCAGTTCAACCTCAGCAATTGGGCGGTGAAAAGGGCGGCATCGCCGGCCCGTTTAGCTTTGATCAGAAAGAGCGAGCCATCGGCCCTGGCCGCCAGTTTTTCAGGACTCCTTCCGGCTTGTGCCAACCTATTTTGAAAAAGTGCCAAATCCGTTGCCGCAGCAGGCGGCTGAACTGCCGGACTGTCAAGCTGCCGGATCGCAGGCTTCCCCGATGTTTCGGACAACTTTTTAAATAACCTTTGAAAATGGCAGGGCAACAGTTCCAGGGGTTCGTTGAGCCAAATCTCTGTGAACGGGTGCGGGTGGTCGTCCAGTTTTACCAAAACCTCGCAAAAGCGGTCGGCATAGCCGGGCGGTAGCTGCAGGGCGGCTTCGTCTGCTGTTGGTTGTTTTGAAAAAATGGCTTCGATTTCTGCCAGGGTCGCCAGCCTTTCCGGCATGGTGTCCTTTTTCTGAAAATCCCAGCCCGCAAGCCTTAGCTCGTCCCGCCGGGCCAGCAGTTCCGTGGCGGAGGCGAACTGGTCGGCCTCGAAAGAGCGCTGGAAAAACGGTGGGCGGTGGACGGGGGACGGGGAGTTGGCTACTGTTGACTGCCAACGGATGAGCGCTTGCCGGTACTGCTCGATGCGCAGGTACTCGATGTCGTCGGGATGGCCGCTGAGGCCAAGGTAGGTTTCGAGGGCGGCGAGGAGGTGGATCCTGCCGCAATAGTAGGTGCCGCCTTCGGCGGTGGCAGGGCGTGGCTCGTGGCGTTCGTCAAGGTGGAGGCCAAAGATGAGTTTCATGCGATGGGTTTTGGGCAAAGATAGGGAGACCATTCAGAGAGAGGCTTTATCATAAGTACCAATTTACGAGTAGCGATTTACGAATAGCGATTTACGAATTACGATTGTAACGATACCTAAAATATAAACTGTCAGTATTTTGGAAACTTTTTAAATCGTAAATAAGGCCTTTTGATACAGCTTCCTCACCATCGATCACTTGTGGGAAATTGACACAGTATTTTGAACCATTTTCTGTTCGTCAAATTCAAAGCGTGAGGGGCGGCGGTACTAATGGCGTATGGGTTGCCCGCAAGCGCTGTGGTTGTTTTCCGCACAGCGGCAGATCCGTAGTTTCATAAATTATGTGCCCTTGAAACTTACAAAAAGGTAAACGCCCGTTCCAGGTCTGAAATCAAATCCTCTACATCTTCTACGCCAATGCTCAACCGGATCAGCGAATCCGTCAGGCCGACTTTCATGCGTTCTTCCTTGGGAATAGAGGCGTGGGTCATGGAAGCGGGGTGGCCGATGAGCGATTCCACGCCACCGAGCGACTCTGCCAAGGTAAAAATTTCCGTTTTGCTCAGTATCTTTTTAGCGTTTTCAAAGGTGTCATTTTCCAGATCAAAAGAAACCATGCCCCCGAAATGGCGCATTTGTTTTTTCGCCACGGCATGGCCGGGGTGGTCGGTGAAACCAGGGTAATAGACATGGTGGGCCTTTGGGTGGCTTTTCAGGTAGTTTGCTATTTTTTCAGCGCTCTCGCACGCACGCTGCACCCGCAGGTGGAGCGTCTTGATGCCCCGCAACACCAGGAAACAGTCCATCGGGCCGGGCACGCCGCCGCTGGCGTTCTGGATGAAATGGAGGCGGTCCGCCAGTTCCTGTTCTTTCACCACCACCGCACCAAGCACCGTGTCTGAGTGGCCGCCGAGATATTTGGTGGCGGAATGTACGACCATATCAGCGCCCAAATCCAGGGGGTTTTGCAAGTATGGCGAGGCGAAAGTGTTGTCAACACAAGTCAGAATGCCCTTCTCCCTGGCCATTTTACAAATGGCCTCGATGTCCACGATGTTGAGCATCGGGTTGGTCGGCGTTTCTATCCAAAGCAATTTGGTGTTTTTGGTCAAATATTGCTCGACCCTGGCGGCATCGTACATGGGCACGAAATGCCCTTTCAACCCGAAGCGCTCATATATTTTGGTGATGATGCGGTAGGAACCGCCGTACAGGTCGTTGGTCGCCACTACTTCGTCCCCGGCGTTCAGGAGTTTCAGAATGGCGTCCATGGCAGCCATGCCGCTCCCAAAGCAGATGCCGTCCACCCCGTTTTCCAGGGCGGCGAGGTTGGCCTCCAGCGCATGGCGGGTCGGGTTTTGGGTACGGGCATATTCGTAGCCTTTGTGGTCGCCGGGGGCGGCCTGTGCGTAGGTAGAGGTTTGATAAATAGGCGTCATCACCGCGCCGGTGGATGGATCGGGCGTCACGCCGGCATGGATAGCTTTGGTAGCAAATTTCATAAAGTATATTTTGAGTCCGCAGTACCCAGTCTTCAGTTTGGCAGTCGTGCAAAATTGCCGGACGAGCGAACTATGAAGACTGCGGATCGGCGAACCGTAAACTGAGAACTGGTAAAATGGCCACAAAAGTAAAAAATTCCCCCTCCAACTATTCCCCCCATTCCCTCATTCTCTTATCCCCTCATTCTCTCATTGAAAAGGAAAAGGGCAACCGGGGACGTACCCTGATTGCCCTATCCTTTCAGAAAGCTGAGTCTTGGTGGTTTCTGATTAATTGACTGATTCGGTCAGTTCTTTGCCTGCCTTAAATTTGACAGAGCTTTTAGCTGCGATGGTAATGCTCTTACCGGTCTGTGGGTTGCGGCCCTGACGGGCTTCCCTTTTGGAAACAGAGAAAGTACCGAAGCCAATCAGCGTAACTTTGTCACCGCTAGTCAGGCTCTCGCCGATGGCGTCGAAAACGGTGTTAACAGCAGATGAAGCTTGTGCTTTTGTGAGGCCTGCGCTCTCTGCAACCTTGTTGATCAAATCTCCTTTATTCATTTTGGTAGTTTTAAAAAATTAAGGATTTAAAAAAGTGGCGCAAATTTATACAAGCAGTGGGTTTTCCAAACGTTTTTAAAAGAAAAATGCCTGATTTTATTGGTATTTCCACAGGGGGGCTATCATTTTAGCCCTATTATGCCCAACTTTGTACTCCATATTTTTTAATCTGTCATACAAAAGTTGTACATGAAGAAATTGACCATTGTATTTGTTCTGCTTTTTTTTGCTTCGTTTATTACTGTTTCAACCTCTTCCTGCCATCGTGGCACGGGCTGCCCCATGAATGAAAACGCCCACGTACAGCCCAACAAAAAAGGCAACTATCCTAAGTCTAAAACCCGTTCGGGACTTTTCCCCAAAGGCATGAACAAACGCCATTAATCCCCCCTAACGTGCGGCCTTCATTCGGGTTTCAATTAAAGTTTAGAAGTTTGGCTGGATTTAAGAAATCAGGCTTGTGATATCAGATTTTACAATTCCCGAAGCGCCCAAAGTCAGAAATCCAATATCGTACATCGTATAGTTGAAATCAAATTCTGAAACCCTCACCCTTCCCCAGCCATCGCCTCCGAAAGCCCTTCCCCTATCAAGTTGAACACCGTCACCGTGACGAAAATGGCCCCGCCCGGAAAAACGGCCAGCCACCAGGCGCCAGGATAGCGCCTTGCCTCTGCCAGCATCTTCCCCCAGGTAACTCCCTCGCCACCAAATCCAAGAAAAGAAAGCGCCGACTCTAGCAGTATCGCCGACGCAATGCCGAAGGCAATGGTAATGAGTACGGGCGTGATCGCATTGGGCAGGGCGTGCCGGATCAGGATGCGCCAGTCACTGAAGCCCATCGCCCTGGCCGCCTCTATATAATTAAGGTGCCGGATGCGCATCAGTTCCGCCCGTTGGAAGCGGGCGATGCCTGTCCAGCGCACCAGCCCGATGATGGCCATGATGTGGAAAATGGTGCTTTTTTGCAAAACGGCCACGATGGCAAGCAAGAGGAGCAGGCCGGGGATGGAGTTTAGCACTTCGATGCTGCGCATTACCAGCAAGTCGAGCGGCAGGGTCATTTTCTTGTTTAAAACAGGCAGCCTGCCTAAAAGGCCTGCCAGCGCATTGGCCAACAATAGACAAACAACAACGATGGACAGGCTTTTCAGCAATTCCCAGCCAAGCCCGCCATTTTTCGCCGCCTCGGAAAGTTCGTGCCCCCTCGCCTGTAGGCCATAAAACCAGCCAAGGAACAAGGCCAAAACATTCAACCAAAAACGACTGCGGGAAACCCGGAGCCTATCGTCGCCAAAGTAGCCGGCCAGGGAGCCCAGTACCACGCCGATTAATGTGGCAATGGCCATGGCGATCAGTCCGACCAACAGTGCCGTGCGGGTGCCGGCCACCAGCCCTGCGGCGATGTCGTGGCCGATATTGTCGGTGCCGAGCCAGTGGCGGTAGCGGTTGGATGGTATGTTTTGTTTCGCAAACGGGCTTTTATAGCCCGTGTTTTTTGGGTCAATCGTTCCGGCGGAATAGGGGATGGGCGGGAAAAGGACAGCTTTGTACCGGTGGCTGCTCCATTCATTCTGGTAAAACTCGGCGGGCCATTGCGCCAGGCCGAGATTCACGGCATATTGTTTTAAAACGGGGAAATAAACCGTGCCGTCAATTTTGCAAAAAACAGGTTTTTCGTTGGCGATGAAATCCCCGAAAACGGCCACGAACACCAGCCCGTACAGCACCCGCAGCGACCACAGCGCCGTGCGGTTTCGCCGGAAGCGCCGCATGAGCAGCGAAAAAGGTGTTTGTTCCAAACGGCCCTCTTCTGTTGCTTTGATGAACTGTTTTTCTTTGTTTGAAAACATATAATGGGTTGCAATGATGCTAAAAAACAAGCGAATTCACCCAAACCTTCCAAACGCCTCCCCCAGCCGGTCCGGCAACTCTCCTTTCGAGGCCAGCAAATAGTCGTTGTAGGAACACGGTATCAGGCGGTGGCGCTGGTGCTTCTTCTTGGTCTTCACGGGCACCTGCAGCCACCAGCGGCCGGTCTTGCTGCTTTTCCAGAAAGTCAGTTGGTAGTCGTGGTGCTTGGTGTCCACGATGTATTCCGTGAGGCCGTCCATGCTGGCGGGGAAGTCGTTTTTGCGGCTGGCGAAGCCGTCCATAAAATACCAGGCCAATTGGGCCAGTACCTGGGCCGTGGCACCGCCTTCGTCGAGGTCATTGCGGAAGCCATAGAAACCGATGGAGGTCAATTTGTCGCTCATGCCTGCATAGCGGCTGAGTTGGCAGGCCTCTTCGCAGAGGAAGCCGCTGGGCGAGGCGTCCACTGTGCCGGGGGCCTCGCTGCGCTTGAGGGCGCCCAGGTGGAAGGCCACCATATCGGCGTCGCGGAGGTAGGGCTCGGTGTCGGGGAGGTTGGCTTTGGCCTTGCCAAGCCTGACCGTGTCAAAATGGCTTTTTTCCAAATCCATCCACACGCCATCGTCCACAAAGTGCGACTGGCAGCCGATGGCGCTGAAATGAAAAAGCCTGTTTTTTCCCTGTAGAATGGGGTTGAGGTAAAAACCTTTCACCTCGGCCAGTTTTGGGTGGAAGGCTATCTGCTGATCCACCACGGCGAGGCTGACGGAGTGCTGGCAGGCCTGGTGCGCCTGGAACTGCGCCTGCACGAACCGGCCGTCGTGGCCGATGAGCACCGGGCAGATGCCCCCCTCCAATAACTCCTGCACCACCGGTATGATGAACGAATGGTCTTCCTTGCGCACATTGCCCAGGTCGGCTATTTTTAAATGGCCAAAAGGGAAGCTCAACGGGTAAAGCGCCGCCCGCAAAGCGTCCGCCTCTTCTGCCCCGATACCGATCAGGGCGATGTCCGTCTGTTTCAGGTCGGGCAGTTCTTTTTCGTAGCGCTGCACCTTGCTGCCAAACCTGCTTTTTTCCAGGTTCAGGTCTTTTATCCATCCAGCGGGAATGGGCCGTAGCCAGTTTTCGAGCATTTTTTTGTCGTGTTTATGTAGGAAGGGGTTTATGCGTTTGGGTGTGTTGGGCCTGGCAATAATCAGGCGGGGCAAGCAAACACAACGGTGCAAGGCCACCCCAAGGCCCAAACACCCAAACACGCTCCGCCGGCAAAAGTAACGATTCGCCATTTTTATAAAACCCATCAATAGAAACCACGTATCGGCAGTGTACTTTTGCCCGCCAAATTTGTAACATCCTAACCAATACAAACGCATGGAAAAATTATTGAAACAATACAAAGACAAGCGGCCCGAAATTACTTTTGAATGGAACGACGCCGAGACGGGCGCACGAGGCTGGGTGGTGCTGAACTCGCTGCGCAACGGGGCTGCCGGCGGCGGCACCCGGATGCGCCAGGGGCTGACCAAAGAGGAAGTTGTCTCCCTGGCCAAGACCATGGAAATCAAGTTCTCCGTGGCAGGCCCCGACATTGGCGGCGGCAAGTCGGGCATTGACTTCGACCCGAGCGACCCCCGCCGGGAAGAGGTGCTGCGGCGTTGGTACCGGGCCGTGTTCCCCATTTTGAAAAACTACTACGGCACAGGGGGCGACCTGAACGTGGACGAGCTGAAAGACGTCATCCCCATCACCGAAGAACTGGGCCTGTGGCACCCGCAGGAAGGCATCGTGAACGGCCATTTCAGCAATGCTTCCCGCGGCGAAAAAATAAAAGTGCTCGGCCAACTCCGCTACGGCTGCTCGAAGGTGGTAGAAGACACCCGCTACATCCCGGACGGCCCCATCAAGTATGCGGTGGCCGACATGATAACCGGCTACGGGGTGGCCGAGTCGGTGCGGCACTACTACCAGATTTTCAAAAAAACCAATTTAAAAGGGAAAACGGCCATCATCCAGGGTTGGGGCAACGTCGCTTCGGCAGCTGCCTGCTACCTGGCGGTGGAGGGTGCCAAAATCGTGGGCATCATTGACCGGGCGGGCGGCATCATCCGCCCGGAAGGAATGGGGATCGAATCGGTGAAAACACTTTTTTTGAACAAAGACAGGAATAAACTGGCAGCGCCTGATATGCTTTCTTTTGAAGAAACCAACAAGCGTATCTGGAAACTCGGGGCCGATATTTTCATCCCCGGCGCCGCCTCCAAGCTCGTGAGCAGGGAACAGGTGGACGACCTGATCGCCGGCGGCATTGAGGTCATTGCCTGTGGCGCCAATGTTCCATTTGTGGACGATGGCGTGTTCTTTGGCCCGACTGCCCACTTCGCCGACCACCACCTCAGCATGATACCAGACTTTATTGCCAACTGCGGCATGGCCAGGGTGTTCGCCTATCTCATGCAGCCCGATGCTGAAATGACCGACGAGGCTATTTTCGAGGATGTGTCGAACACCATTCGCCGTGCATTGGAGGAGGTTTACCGTTTCAGCGAAAAACCAACCCATATCTCCACCTCTGCCCTGCAGATTGCACTGGGAAAACTCATGGGCCCAAACGGCTGAGGCCGCAACGTGGAATGAGAAAATCATGGTGCAGCCCTGGCTGGCTGTTTCCCGCACGGGAATGCTTCCCCTTGCCCCGGATTGGCAGAAAACCAACTGATGGATAGCGCATTTTTGCACCACCGACTTGATTTCCGGTTAAAATCGGAAACCGGGGCTGCCGTTTTCCCGTAAAATATACAAGATCCTTCCGGGCCTGGGTTTTTCACTTATTTAGTGCCTGGCCTGGTTAGAGGGCCAGGAAAGTTTTAAAAGCCAATACAAATTTTCTACGCTTTCCGATCCTTTTATCCAACACGCAGTAAAGGCCCTAAATGTTGATTTGAAACGAACAAAAAGCAGGACATCAGACTTTTATGTATTGACCCTCTAAGAGGCAGTCGCAGGTAAAACATGCTCATTTTGATGATTTACCCCTTCATGGCTAAATTTGCATGTTTAGAAAGTACCTTGCTCTTTTTGGACTTGCAATTTGTTTTTCCATGGCCCTGCACCGATTTTATCACCTAAAAACAACTTTCTATGGCTAAAAGAATAAACATCACTATACTCCCCTATCTCGTCGTTTTTATCCTGCCATTAACCCTTCCAGCCCAAAATGCCCCTACGGTGGATGCTGTGCCGCCCTTGCCGCAGCCCTACAAGGCCACCCCGGCGCACATGTGGGAAATCGGTTTGCACGCCGGTTCTGCCTTCACGTTTGGTGATGTAGATTTTGTGCCAAACTGGGGCGCCGGGTTTCACATCCGAAGGGCTATTGACTATGTTTTTTCCCTGCGCCTGGATGGCCTGTATGCCGAACTGAAAAATGATGACCAGGACGATGGCAATACGCAGGCTACATTCCAATCGGGTACCCTGCAACTGCTTATTTCCGTCAATAACCTTCTGTGGACGCCCAATACCAACCGCAAAGTGAACCTTTATGCCATCATTGGGGGTGGCCTTAACCGCTTCAAGCTGGACGTCCTGAAAACAGGCATCAACAACCCGCCACCTGTTGCTATGGGCTACGTGGTACAGACCCACGGGGATATGGGCGCAGGTATCGCTTTCAGGATCGCCCCCCGGTTCAACCTGGGCTTTGAGAGCAAGGCTTCCGTGCTGTTTGGCAAAGATGGCGACCGCCTGGACGGGGTAGATCGCAAGCGGACGGATGTGCTGTCCTATTCCAGTGTCCGGCTGAACTTCAACCTGGGCAACAAGGACAAAAAGGCCGAACCGCTTTATTGGGTCAACCCCATGGACGTCCTGATGAAAGATGTCACCGAATTAAAAAACCGCCCAGTCTTTGACCTGACGGATACCGATGGCGACGGGGTCATTGACCTGTTGGACCAGGACAACAACACTCCTCCCGGCGCAGAAGTGGACACGAGGGGCATGGCCCTCGACAGCGACGGGGACGGCATCCCCAATTTTGAAGACGACGAGCCTTATGTGAAAAAAGGCCGCAAGATTGCCGTTCAGGAAGAAGGAAAGCCATTTATGACCGAGGACGATGTCAAAAAAGTGTTTGACGATCAAATCAGTGGCTATACTTCTCCGGGCAAAAAGGGCGGCGACAATGGAGGCAGTACTTCCGGTGGAGCTTATTTCGGCCAGGGAGGCATAGCAGATTGGTTTTTGCCCATCATCCACTTCAACATAGACAGCTACAAAATCAGGTACGCCGACTATGGGAGCCTGGCCAATATCGCCAACGTGATGAAAAGCAACCGGGACCTGAAAGTGGTCGTCACCGGGTTTACGGACAAGACTGCCTCCGATGCCTACAACCTGAACCTCTCATACAACAGGGCCAACGCTGCCATCAACCATTTAGTGAACATACACGGCATCGCCCGCAGCCGCCTCATCCTGAATTACAGCGGTGAAAACGAACCGCTGGTGCCCTCCACCGGCAGTACTTTGATGAACCGCAGGGTGGAGTTCAAGGTCGCCCACGGCGATGAAGTGGACATGGATTCGCCAAAGCCCATTACCGGGAAGAACAAGGGAAAAGGGTACTGAAAAAATGAGCCTGCCAGCGTGCATTGGCCTGCTGCGAAGCCAGGGAACTGCAAGCGGATGATGTTTTTTAGTAACGATGAAAAAATAACTGCGCTATTTTGATTTTGAAACGCCAGTACTAGAAGGGTTTTTTAAAAATAAGATAGCCGTTTTATTTTTCCTTCAATCCTTAAGGAAAAATGCCGCTGCGGCAGAACCTTTTTTCTGGCTTCCCTCGTTGGAAAAACCGCCATAGAAAGCATTTCATTTTTTCCCAAAGGATTTTACCTTTGCGACCGCCTTTGAAAAAGTCAAGGCGAAACCCGGAGAGGTGGCAGAGCCTGGTTTATTGCAACGGTCTTGAAAACCGTCGTACCGCAAGGTACCGGGGGTTCGAATCCCTCCCTCTCCGCTTCCCAAAGCCCAATTGGATTTTCCGGTTGGGCTTTTCATTTTTAAACTAAACGTTTTACAGTAGTAGCCGCCGTCAATTTCCAGTCTTCCTTTATATCCACCAAGTTCAGCCCTGGCGATTTTCCCACTTCAAGACTGCCCAATGCTTCCTCGAAGCCCAGTGCCTCCGCCCCATTAAGCGTGGCCCAGCGCAGCAGGGTTTCAAAACCCACATAGCTCTGAAAACGGGCGATGGCCTTCATTTCTTCCAGCACGGAGAGCTGCCAGTTGGAAGTCAGGCTGTCCGTGCCGATGCACATTTTGGCTTCATTTTCAATAAAATGCCGGTAATTGGGCAAGCGGTTTTCGATGTAGAGGTTGGCGTTGGGGCAGGTGGCCCAGAATACATTTTGGGGATAGGTGGCCCAGGCGTGGGCGGCACGGATTTCTTCGGGCTGGGTCATGGTGTTATGGACGAAAAGGCTGCGATGGCGGGGGTCCATGCGTTCAAGGGCGTAATAGATGGAGGGTTTGCCGGTGGGTTTGAATGCAGCTATCGGGATGTTGAAAGCATCGTAAAAGTCCATGAAGTCTCCTGTTTTTTGGAGGAAAAACTCGTCCTCGTGGATGGTTTCCTGGTTGTGTATGCTGATGGTCAACGGTGGGCGGTGGGCGGTGGACGGTGGACGGTTGGCTTCGTTGATTAGCTGGAAAAGTTTTGATGACACGGTGTAGGGAGCGTGGGGAACGCAGCTCTTGCGGTGGCCGTTTTCGCTGGCCTGTTGTTTGAAAATTTCGTAGTAATCGCTGAAGGTTTTTTCAGCCCATTCGTCCTTCAGGAAGTCGAACATTTCAACGAAAGTATAGTACCGGATTTTGCTCTTGTTTTTGGTGGCGGCGGTATCGGCCTTATTCGAAATATCACCAACGGCCACGATGCCTGCGTCGTACATCTCCTGGTCGGCCTGTTCAATAGCTTCGAGTATTTGTTCCTGCGGCACGTCCCGATGGTTGACGACGGTTTTTAAAAACGGCAAAAGCCCTGTGCCCGTTGGCGCCACGCCCTTCATGTGCGACAGTTCGAGGTGGCAGTGGGCATTGATGAAACCGGGGACGATGACGCCATCGCAAGTCTTCAGGCTGGCCGGATCGTGGTTTTCCCGGCGGTCGATGGACAGGATTTTGCCGTTGTCGTCTATGACAACGACGCCTTCCTTAACGGGTTCCGAGGAAATGGGGAAGATGTAGTTGGCAGTTAATTTTTGCATCGGCCAGATTGGTTTATCAAAAATGCCATCGCCCCGGGCAGATGCCGGGGCGATGGCATTTTTGCACGTAGGCTTGGGTTTTCACGTTGTTTTTGCCTGCTTGCCTGACAGGGGTTTTTCAATTTCCCGTTCAAATTCTGTGGAGTAAGGAAACCGCTAAAACGGTTTAGCACATAACTGCTTGATTTTCAACCCACGACTTAAGTATCTATTTAGCGCCTCCCGCCTTACTCCGCCCCTGACCCCTAAAGGGGAACCCCATTGGGAAGTTCGTAGATAGTTGCCGATTTGGTTCCCCTTTAGGGGTCAGGGGCGGAAAAGAGAGCTTATTTACTGACTTTTTACCGCTAAATAAATGCACGACTTAAGTCGTGGGTTGAAAATTTGTCAAAGAACCTTAAATATTTCACGAAACACCAACTCGAATTTATGTCCGGGTGGCCCAGGCAAAAATAACAGGTTCACAACAAAAGAGGCAATCCACCTTACTTTTTCCCCAACCGCTCGTCAATCTGCCCCATCACCGCCCATGCTACCCGCAACGCCTCGTATCCCTCCTGCAAGGACACCACCGGTGGCTTCCCCTCCCTGATACTTTCGGCAAAAGCCCTCAACTCTTCCTGGATCGCATTCACTGGCGCTGAAACCGGCACCTCCATCGTGATGACCTTGGTGCCATTGGGTGTTTCCAGCTCAAACCCATTGGAAGGCACAGGCCCGCCGTTATGCTCGTACATCCGCAGCACCTGGGCGCTTTTCTCCAAAAAATCCAGGCCGATGTAGGCGTCTTTTTGGAACAGGCGCACCCTGCGCATTTGCTTCATGGAAATGCGGCTGGCAGTCAGGTTGGCCACGCAGCCGTTCTCGAACTCGATGCGGGCGTTGGCGATGTCGGGCGTGTCGCTCACCACGGCGACGCCGCTGGCGCTGATGTTTTTCACGGGCGATTTCACCAGGCTCAACACGATGTCAATATCGTGGATCATCAGGTCAAGCACCACCGGCACATCCGTGCCACGGGGGTTGAAGTTGGCCAGCCGGTGGGCCTCCACGAACATGGGGTTGAGCGCCAAATGCCGCACGGAGCGCATAGCGGGGTTGAAACGCTCCACATGGCCCACCTGCACCACGGCCCCGTGGCGGGCCGCCAGTTCCAGGAGCGTCTTTGCTTCCTCCGGCGTCTCGGTCACGGGTTTTTCGATGAAAACATGCTTGCCCGCCCGGATGGCCTGTGCGGCCAGGGCGTAGTGCGTAAGGGTGGGCGTCACGATGTCAATGGCATCCACTGACCCAAGGAGCGCTTCCATATTGTCGAACAGCCGGACGCCGTACCTTTCCATTGCTTCCGTGGCAGCCCCGGCATCGGGATCAATGAAGCCGGTGACTACAAAGTCGCCCTGCAATTCCGCCAGGCATTTCAGGTGGATTTTGCCGAGGTGGCCGGCGCCGAGCAAGCCTATTTTTAGCATGAGAAAAATGAGTGTTTGAGAAAGTTAAAAAGTGGCCGCCCCGCTATCGGGCCGTTCCAGGCAGCAAATGTAGGGATTGGCAGGTATTAGACAGATTGATCCCGTCACAGAAGGTAAATGTCACAGCTGCAAAAGCACGCCCAAAGCGGGCAGGGCAGGGCAGAAACGAATAAGGTCGTAAAAAAGACAAAATAGAATTCGCCCAACCTAAACTGAATTCGGGATCTAATTGCGTACATTTGCCACTTAACTAAAAGGGCCAAGTTACCTGGTATTTGTTTTCTGGCCGCCCTAATTCATGCATATCCTACAAATACAAAACTTTCCCAAAACTTTCAGCCTTTGGCAAACAGTATTTCCCCATTTTCCACGAACTGGTTTTTACATCTAAAATTTCAGGAATGTTCCTGGCAGTTTACTGGAAAAGGAGGCGCTCTCCGTTCAACAAAAGCTAAATCACAAACCCAATAATTTTCATCTAAATCTCAACCTTTATGAAGAATTTTTTACTCTTGTTATTACCCGCCCTGTTCCTTTGTTTTACAGCAGAGGCACAAACGGTCTATTTCTCGGAAGACTTTGAGTCGGGCTTCCCGGCTGATTGGACAAAAGACGGCGAATGGGAACTGACCGATGCCGCCGGTGCTTCCAGCCAATACTTTGCTCCAGCTGCGCATACCATGTTCATGGCCTTCAACGACGACGCCATTGTGAACGGAACCGGTCAAAAAGGCCGGGTTGAGACTGGCCCAATTGATCTGGCAGGCGCATCCGGTACATTGGTGCTGTATTTTGAATCCTTTTTCGTCAATGGCGACTTTCAAGGTCTCGACGAAACAGCTAAAGTTTATGCTTCTACCGACGACGGCGCTACCTGGGAAGAAATTTTCAACCTGGAAAGCTCAGGCCCCTGGCAGGAAATCGGCACAGTCCTTCCGGATTATGCCGGCCAGACCATCCGCCTCGCCTTCGAATATGACGATGGCAACCAGTGGAACTATGGCTGGTGTTTTGACGACGTGAGGATCTCCTCCCCCAGCGTCACCCGCGATGGAAAATTCAGTTATTTGAACGAAGAAGAGTTTTTTGCAGGCGGCCTGGTGGGCGTGGAAGTTTACCCTGGCGGCGCTATCATCAACAACGGTGTTGAAACCATCGAATCCGTTGACCTGACCTGGAGCGATGGCAACAGCACCAACACCGAGACCATCACCGGCCTCAATATCGGGTTTGGTGAAACGGGCCTGATAGAATCAACCATTCCCTTTGTCATTGTGGACGGTTCAACAGATATCACCGTATCTATCTCCAATGTAAACGGTATGGGCGATGACGAAGACGTTTCCAATGACGAAGGTGGCACCTTCACGGTTTCGAGTGTCAACCCTCATCCTGACAAAGGTGTATTGGTGGAAGAAGCAACAGGTACCTGGTGCCAGTGGTGCCCCAGGGGTGCGGTCTTCCTCGAAGGCATGACGCATCGTTATCCGGGGCACTTTGTCGGCATAGCTGTACACAACCAGGATCCTATGGTACTCGCCGCCTATAATACCGGCATTACTGGGTTCCCTGACTTTCCGGGTTTCCCCTCCGTCGTTTTCAACAGGGTTGAGATCCTGGATCCTTCTGAGATTGAAGAACCATTCCTCCAGGAAGTTACCCTTGCCCCACCGGCCAGGTTGGGCGTCGGCGCAGAATTTGACGATGCTACCCGTAAACTTACCGTTTCTGTGGATGCTGAGTTCCTCGAAAGCGTAGGAGCTGGTTATAAGCTCAATGCCATCCTTATCGAAGATGGTGTCACAGGCACTGCAAGCACTTACGATCAGATCAATGCCTACTCCGGTGGTGGCAATGGCCCAATGGGCGGTTATGAACTGCTCCCCGGTGCCGTACCCGCCAGCATGATGGTCTATGACCATGTCGGACGTGCCCTGCTCGGAGGTTTCAACGGTGCAACAGGCAGCCTGCCGGATGCAGCGGAAGAAGACGACCATTTTGGCTTTACCTTTACGACCTACACCATTCCTGCCACCTACAATCTGGACAATATCCACATCATTGGCGTGCTGATGGACGATCAAGGGTATGTCGTCAACGTCAAATCTGTTACGCTTGACGAGGCTATCGAAAATGGCCTTTTCGTAGAAACTGCTTCCAATGAAGTGTTCAGCCATGAGGCAGTTAGTGTTTCGCCGAACCCTTTCAGCGATGTGACAAATATTAATGTAAATCTTGCGAACACAGCCAATGTCACTGTACAGGTTTACGATGCGGTAGGCAAATTGGTGGTTGAAAAAGACTATGGCCAGTTGTCTGGTGCCAATGTGCTTCCTTTCAATGCAACGACCCTCAACAATGGCATGTATTTCATCCATGTACGCATGGACGATGTGCTGGCCACACAGCGGGTAATGCTGACTCGTTAATTCGTAGCCCCTACCGGGCTTTACCATAATCTTTGAAAAAGAGGGGCGGGCACTGTGGAGCAAATTCCGGTGCCCGCTTTTTTTTTGTTGTATCGGCAAAAATTGAATACCAACAAAAAGGCTGCAATCATTAGTCCGGTATTTATCAAGTGCGTTTTACGGAGATTTGCACCACCCGTTTATTTTCATTAATTTCGGGCATATTTTTTTTTAACCACGAGAGTTTTTCATTGCCATCCTTTTTTCAATAGGTTCTTTGGAAAACCTTTCACATTTAATCAAAATCAAACATGAAAAAATATCTACTCTTTTTTGCTTTGTTGGCAGGCTTTGGCACACTCAGGTCGCAGGTCGCCATTGAGAATGACTCTACCTACACTACTGTGCCGAGCGGCAGCGTAGATGTGGCTGCCCACAACACCATTGACAACAACTCCAACCAACAGAAAACCTTTCAATGGGTACGCACGGTCATATCCGCCCCTGCCGAATGGACATCAGGTGTCTGCGACAAGAACCTGTGCTATTTTGAAACGGTCAGCACCAAACAGTTCGTCATGGAGGCCCAGGAAACCGGCGCTACCCTTGACCTTCACCTCTACCCCAATAATTATTATGCAGGGCTTGGTGTATTTGAACTTACTGTTTCAGAAGTAGCTGACCCTGCCAACTCGGCCTCCGCTATTTATGTGTTCGACACTGGCATCAGCGGCACCAAAGAAATCCAACTCGCCAACTTCAAAGCCTACCCCAACCCCACCGCCGGCCTCTTTACCCTCAGCGGCACCGAAGGCAAAATCGCCTACCTCGCCATCCACGATTTGTCCGGGAAGCAGGTACAGCGCTTCTCTGTCGCCGAAGGCGATTGGTACGATATTGCCAACCTGCCCACCGGCACCTATATGATGAACCTGCTCGACGAAAACCAGCAGCCATTGAGCAATGCCCGGTTGATCAGCAAGTTTTGAGGATCCAACCTTTTGATGAAATCCTAAAAAAATCCTGCCGGCCTGCCAGCAGGATTTTTTTTGTTTTAAATAAAATGCCTCAACCCACTTACAGCGGCAAATTAACTTTTCAAAACAACGCTTACCTTTGCCCACCAAATTGTTTGAAAAGGGGGCATTAATGGTGAATGATTAATGGTGAGTGGTGAATAAGCAAGTGCCATTAACCATTCACCATTAATCATTCACCATTACTTTCAATCCATGATAAAACGCCTCAGCATCCGCAACTACGCCATCATCGAGGAACTGGAGATCAACTTCCCCGGCGGGCTGACCATCATCACCGGCGAGACCGGGGCGGGCAAGTCCATCCTTTTGGGCGCGCTGGGGCTGATCATGGGCGACCGGGCCGACCTGAAAGCCTTGTACAACCAGGAAGAAAAATGCGTGATAGAGGGCTGGTTCGACATCGAGGCCTATGACTTGGATGCTTTTTTTGATGAAAACCAACTCGACTACCACCGGGAAACCGTCATCCGCCGGGAACTCCTGCCCTCGGGAAAATCCAGGGCCTTTGTCAACGATACGCCCGTGACGCTGGAAGTGCTGCGCCAACTGACCGGCGCCCTGGTGGACCTGCACGAACAGTTCGACACCCTCGACATCCACCAGGTTTCTTTTCAACTGCGCATGGTGGATGCACTGGCCGGCAACAAGGCCCTGCTCGCTGATTACCTGGCACAGTACCGCCGGTTTTCGCTCGACCGCAAAAAGCTGGAAAAGCTGAAGCTGCAAAATGCCCAAGCCTCCCAGGAAAGCGATTTCCTCAACTTCCAGCTCGAAGAATTCAACAAGGCCGAACTGGTGGACGGCGAACAGGAGCGCCTCGAAGCGGAATTGCAGCAACTGACCCACGCCGAAGAAATAAAACGGACACTTTCCGCCGCCTTCCACCACCTCTGCGATGGCGAGCAGCCGCTCACCGGCCAGTTGAACGATTTGCTCCGCAATGTGAACGAGGTCAAAAAGTACCATCCCAACATCCCCGAATTGTACCAGCGCCTGGAAAGCGTGTCGGTAGAACTGGAAGACCTGGCGGGGGAGTTCGAAAAAGTGGCAGACAGCACCGAATTCGACCCAGCGCGCATCCTGGAGATACAGGCACGGCTGGATGTCATTTTCCGTTTGCAAAACAAGCACCGGGTCAGCACCGTGAAAGACCTTTTAGTTATTCAGCAAGATTTTCAGCAAAAACTGGATGCTATCGGCGACATTTCTTCTGAAATAGCGGCCTTGGAAAAAAGGCAGGCCGAGGTCGAGCAGCAACTCCGCACCACCGCTGCCCAACTCTCGGAGCGGCGCAAAAAGTCGGCGCCCGCTTTTACCCAAAAAGTGCTCGAACTGCTGGGCCAGCTCGGCATGCCGCACACCCGTTTCGAAGTGGATTTTAAAGAAATAAAAAGCCCCTCGCCCACCGGCACGGACGAGGTGAATTTCCTCTTTGCCGCCAACCCCGGCAGCCGCCTGCAGCTCATCAAAGATGTGGCCTCCGGCGGCGAGTTGAGCCGTTTGACCCTCGTCACCAAATCGCTCGTGGCCAGCGCCATTCCCTTGCCCACGCTTATTTTTGATGAAATAGATGCGGGTGTTTCCGGCGATGTGTCGCTGAAAATGGGCAACATCCTCCGCCAATTGTCCAACCACCACCAGGTAGTGGCCATCACCCACTCGCCGCAAGTAGCCTCCAAGGCCGATGCCCATTATTTTGTCTATAAAAAATTCACGGAAAACGCCACCCTGACGAAAGTGAAACTGCTGGACGACGACGAGCGGGTGCGCTCCATCGCCGTCATGCTGAGCCAAAACCCGCCGAGCGAATCGGCACTGGCCAATGCGAGGGAATTGATGGGGATGGTTGTGTGAAAAGGGTTAGGGATTGTTTGAAAATAGTTTGAATTTGTTGGAAGGTTGTTCTCTAAAGCACAATCCTAAAATGAAAGCGTTTAGAATAAATTTATATTTTTGGGCAAAACCGGCACCACGCAGCACATTCCTGCACTAAGTAAATGAAGTACCCAGACAAACACCTCATCCAAGCCATCCGCAGCGGCGACCCCCGGCAGCGGGAATGGGCCGTTTACCAATTTTACAGCGACCCCTCGTTGCGGCAATGGGTTTTCAGCTATGTGAAAAACCAGGGCGGCAGCCCCGACGATGGCAAGGATGTATTGCAGGAAACCCTTTGCACCTTCGAACGGAGCATCCGGGAAGGCGCATTCAAAGAGAACAGTACCTTGAAAACTTATTTCCTTTCCATTGCCAAATGGGCCTGGATCACCTTCCGCCGGAAGCTGCACAAGCCCCTGCCCGAGGGCATGCCACCCCCCGAAACCGAAGCGAAGGCCCCCGAAGCCGCCTATATCGCCGAGGAAAAACGGGCATTGCTGGAAAAAGCCATCGGCGGCCTCGGCCCCGAATGCGAGCAGTTGCTCATGCTGTACAAACTCGACTATTCCATGAAGGAAATCGCTGAAAAGCTCGACTTCGTGCTGAACGAGAACATGGCCAAAAAGCGGGTACACAACTGCCGGGGCAAGCTCAAGGAGGCCATCCTCCGGCACCCGCATTTGCTCAACGACCTTAACATCCAACCAAGCAATGAATGACCCAACACTACACGATAAGATAGAAGCTTTTTTGACTGGCCAAATGGCGGCCGGTGACGCCGAGGCGTTCCGCAGGGAAATGGCCGCCGACCAGCGCCTCGCCTCCGAGGTGGAGCTCCAGCGCCTGGAACACGATGCCATGAACCTGCTCCTGGAAAAAGACCTCCAAAAGAAAATGGCCTATTGGGACGATGCGCCGCCGCCCAACCCCTTCGGGGACGACAGCGGCAAGATGAATTACCTGAAAATAGGGCTGCCCATCCTTTTGGTGGGCCTTTTCGCTTTATGGGGCGGGTATCAATATTTTGCCTCCACCACCGATTCCCAACCGGCCCGGCCCTCCTCTGAATGGCCTGCCCAGCCCGATGAAACGGCCCCGGTTGAAGCTCCCGGAAAGACGGAACCTGCCGACAACCCTCCAGTCGCCGACGCCCCCGATGAAGAACAGCCGGAGAAGGAAAAAACGGAAAAAAATCAACACCAGGCACCGGATGGGAAGTCTGCACAAAAGGGCTATCTCGCCCTTGCCGCCAACACCTACCAACCGCCCGCCCAATTGGCCAGCGGCCTGAAATCGGGCGACCCTGCCACCGAAAAAACACTCCTGCAATTGGCTGCCGAAGCCTTTGATGGCGGAGATTTTGCCAAAGCCGCCCAACTGCTCGGCCCGCCCTCCGAAAGCGATCAGAGCCAGGTGCGCTACCTGCGGGGCCACGTATATTTCAACCAGAAAAAATACCCCGCCGCAGAAACTGAGTTCGAGGCGGTGGTTTCCACCAGAATTTCACAGTACAAACAAGATGCCCGGTGGTACCTCCTGCTCACCTACCTTGCCCAACTACCGGCAAAAAAAGCGGCCTTTGAAGCTTTGGCCGGGCAGTTGGCAGACGAACAGAATCAGTACAGCAGGATGGAGGAAGTCCGGGCATTGTTGAAGAAACTGGCGGCTGTCCAGCAATGATAAGTGCGGGATGCCGCCTTGACGCTTACTTGTCGGCCCACCTATTGCATCGCCGACATATCCCCCACAGGGATGAACGCCGCCCAGAAAAATGGGTGTTTCCTGAAATCTTCTTTCCCATCGATCATCTGCCTTTTAGCCAAGTGGAGTGCTCTATCTTTGGTCATACCTTTGTGCCTTAGTTGGGCATAAAAAGACTCCATCAAATCCTTGGACGCCGCATCATTGACGACCCATAGTGTGGTCACGATGCTCTTCGCACCCGCATAAGCAAAGGCGCGTGCCAGGCTGATGATACCCTCGCCTTTTTGAAGTTCGCCCACTGCTGTTTCGCAAGCGGAAAGTACTACGAGGTCAGCGTTAAGTTGAAGGTTGTAGAGGTCACGGACGTAAAGCAATTCGTTCTCGATACTGTCTTTCACTTCGGCAAAAGCCAGGTAGGAATAGTCGCCCACCCTTGGGTCTGCCATCCCATGCGTGGATAAGTGGACGATGCGGTAGTTGCCTGCCTCCTCGTAGAAGCGCTGTTCGGTAGCATCGCTGTTGAGGTAGTATTTGCCCTTCCAGAATTTGCTGGCGGCAAAGACCTCTTCGCCGGAGTTGGGCAATTGATCAAAATCTTTCCGGTTATTTAGGCTTTCGTCCACCGGTAGTCCGAGCTCAGCAAACAGCGAATCGAAACTGCCGCCGAACTGTTCGTCCAGCTTTGAATAGCTGCCTTCGTAAAATGGGGCAAACGCAACCAACTGGCCCCGTGGTTGCTGCTTGTGCCTTTTCTCTTTCATCTCCCGTAGCAATGTGGCGGAATAGCAATAACTGAACTGGTACTCCTTGATGAGGAAAGGATAGGTGTTGAAATTGTCTGCCTGGGATGGTTGCCCAGCAAGCAGTGCCTCGAACGGCACATACCCAAGTACCCCATCTGGCACGACGATGACCTCATTTGTCAGCAAGTTTTTGATGGGGGCTATCAGCTTGTCGTAGAGTTGCTGCGCTGCTTCCGAGTAACTTTCGATAGTCGCACCGAATAGTTCATCAGTCTGTTCGGATTTCTTTTGGCCGTAAAACCCATACAGCCCGTGCTGCAAATTTTTTACCCAAGCTTCTATTAGGAATTCTTTTTTGACCCTCACCATGCTGACATCGTCCTGTTTGACAACCAGCATGAAAATGCTGCTGTCGCCGGTGAAGTATTCGAGGAGGGTTTGATCTTGCCGGAGCAGGGTATCCTGAACGTAACCAAGGCTGACGGTAGAGCGGTCGTATTTGATGCGGTAGTAGTCGGGGTAGTCTTTTTCCAGTTCCTCTTTCAGATTTTCTTTTTCTTGTTTCAGGTGGAACAAGGAGTTGTCCAACTGTGCAATGCTAACATCGGTTTCCAGGATGTTTTGACTGAGCATGGCATCCCGTTTTTTCTCCAGGTAATTGATGTCGGCATCCAACTTGTCATCTTGTTCCAAGATTTGAGGGTCAACAGCTCCAAATTGCCTGGCATTCAACTCATTGACACCTCCCAAAAGCCCAAGTGCCTTAGAGCCTTCAAACAAGGAAAAAAGCCCGACGGTATCCAATCGTCTGTTTTTGATGCCACTTGTACTATCCCAAAGTTCAAGGCAATGTTCGGTTATTTCTTTTATCCGGGCATTAAGTTCAGCCGTTGTCTCCTTCCAACTTAACCCTTCCAAACCTCCCTTGCATAACGATAACCCTGTTTGATAGGCATTGAAGGCACTGTCCAAGGCATCAAGAGAACCATTTACCAGATATATCCCTGACCACGCCAGCCCTTCCCCGAGGTAGCAATCCACCTCATCGGTTACCAAAAGTTTTTTGTGGGATGATCTGTCCAGCAGACGATGGGATTCTGTGAAATAAGAAAGTGCCCGATCGTAATTGTCCATGGCCACACAGGCCATGCCCATGCCATTCAAAGCCCTTTGGATTTTTTCTCGTTCCATTCCTTGTTGTTTGCAGGATTCGTAAGCTTTTGAAAAGCTGGCATAGGCAGGCTGATATTGTTTTTTCTCCAATTGCAAGTTGCCAATATTATTATAGACATCTTCCCCAAACCTTTCGCCCTGGATTTTTTTGAAATAGAGTGCCCTTTCAAAATGTTCCATAGCTTGCCTTTCTTCCTGTATATTGCTATAAAAAACGCCCAGGTTTAAATAGATTGTTGCAAAATATTGTGGAAGCCCCTCTAAAGAATCGAGAATGGGCAATGCTTTATTTTGCCAGTAAATAGCCTGGCTATTTTCGCCCATTTTGGAGTAGGTCAATGCAATGTTGGAATAAACAGTCATGAGATCAGGGATGGGTTCCGTCCCCGATGCCGCAATCAGGATGCCCAAGGCCCTTCTGTAGTACGACAATGCTTTTTGAAAATGGCCCCTTTCCATGTACATCAATCCTATCTGGTTTAACATGAGCCAATTCTGCCAGTAATTGTCGCCCCAAAAATTTTTCAAAATTTCCAACGATTCAAAATAGTATTCCCTGGCTTTTTCAAAATATCCTTTTGCACCATACTCCTGGCCCAGGTTTAACAGGCATTGGCCCACCTTTTCATAAGCGGATAAATTTTCATAAATGTGCAGGGCCTTTTCGTAGTAAAGTATAGCTGTGTCATTTTCATAAATGCCAGAAAAGTGGTTGCCTATGTTATTGTAAGAGGACGCTGTTTCTTCGTTATTTTCACCAAAATGGCGCAGCCGTATATCAAGCGCAGCAAAGTGGTAATTTATCGCCTCGGCCCTATTGCCAACATTGTCATAGGCCATAGCTATATTGTTGTAGATATTAGCAATGCCAGCAGTATAATCACCTGATAATTTTTCTAAAACCCCCAGGCACTTTTTATAGCTCTCGATAGCACGCAGGTTTTTCCCTGCTACCATTTCGCAATTGGCGATTACAAAATAAGCTTCAACAACATCAATATTATAAATATCGCACCCTGGCTGTAGCAATATGTTCAATGCTTTTTGGCCTGCGTTCAGCGCATCCGGGTAGTTCCCGTTGAGGCGCAACAAATTGCTCATCCCTGTTAATAAGCGGGCAGTTTCCGGCAATTCGTCCCCTTCTGCACTGGCAATGGATGCAAGTCCATCCGCCAATGTTTTTATCCCCTCTTCTACACGGCCGTTTCCACTTTGGCAATTTGCCAACCAGTAAAGCGCATCCACATGCTTTTTGCTTTTAGGAAGAATAGCAGCATAAATGGCTGTTGTCTTTGCTGCCGCTGTTTCGTCCACTGTGCTATTGGCCACCGCATAAAGGCTGTCGGCATAAACCGTATCAGCAGGCATCCAAGTGCTTTCTTGCCCCCGGCAAACACTGGTAAAAACAAGTACCATTCCTAATAGCCACAAATTCCCGGGCAATTTTTCATTCACGGATTGATAAAGCGATTGTATTTCCATATAATCTGAACAGTTAAAATTCAGGTGGTTAATTTAAAGACATTTTAAAAAAAAAGGCAATTTCCTTTTCAGGGGAAAATGCCTGGATATTGGTGAATATATGCTTTGGAAATGATAAGACTTCAACAGCTATCCCAAATACTACCTGCATGCCACCTTATACCCCACCTCGTACCGGTACACCCACCCGCACTGCGCCGGATTACCCTGGCGGGCATGAACGATGCCCGACACATGAGGGGCCGACATGGACGTGCCGCTCATGATGCCATACTGGTTGTTCGGCAGCGTGGAATAAACATTGGTACCCACCGCAATCCAGTCCACCGGGTTCGTGCCATAGTTGGAACTCCAGTTCCAATTGTTGTAGCAGTCCATATTGGCCACGGTGTAGATGCGGGTACCATTGATGCAGGCAGGATGGTAATAGGCCGCATTGGCACCGTCATTTCCTGCGGATATTACCACACGGGTGCCGGATGCGGCCATGTTGGTAACGGCATTCCTGTAGGGGGAGTAGTTGGAACAGCCACTGCCATAGTACCCGCCCAGGCTGAGGTTGCACACGTCGCCCGACTCATCATAGAGCGCCACATGGTTGATGCCACTAAGGATAGTGGCCAGCGGTGCGCCGTTGCTACAACCGAAAATCCGAACGGGCACTACCCTTGCCCCTGCGGACATGCCCACCACGCCGATGGAGTTGTTCTTTGCAGCCGCTGTGCCGGCAATGTGCGTGCCATGCCCAATACAATCGTTGAAAGGGCTGCCGCCGACAAAACTCCTGGCATAAGTCGTATTGGTTTCCACATTCAGATCCTGGTGCAGGGAGATGCCGCTGTCCACAATCCAGATCCATTTGGAAGAGGGGCCAACGCCAGGGCCATTGTGCCGGGTGATACCGCAGGGCACCACCTGGTACTCAGGCACTCCCTGTGCAACTTCTATTTCGGGCATTTCCCTTTGTACGAAAAAATCTTCCGACACAGACAGTACACGGCGGTCTGACAGGAGGCGTTTTACTTCGTCTTGGCCCAGTTCGGCGGCAAAACCGCTAATGGCTTCCGTATAGATTTCCGAGGCCTTTTCTTTGCCAATGCCAAACTCGGCCATCAGTTCGTAGATTTTACCGGAGTTGATGGACAGGCGGGCTCCGGACAACCTGGAGGCCGATTCCCGCCCGGCGGTGGAGGCAGTGTCCACCAGGGCGCCCGGTAACAGGAACTCATTGGTCAACTGCACGATGTAGCGGCCTTCGATACGCTCCCCTTCAGCGGGAATGAATTTTTCTACATCAGGCCTGGCAGTATCGATAAAGCCCAAGGTGCTTGTTTGCTGATCAGCGACGACGTCCTTGACGGCATCTTGCAGGCAGGAGGTGAAAAGGGTTGTGGCACACATGGCGGCCATCAGGGCGGAGGCCAGGAACACAAAAGATTTTTTCATGTTGGATTGAAATTTTTGGTTGATTAAAAAGGTGGTTTCAAAAACTGGTTTGAATCCTTTGTGCATCCAACTATAATTTAGTACCTGGTTTCGGAAAAAAATTCTGCAAAAAAAAAACCGGAACAACCTCCCTTCGGAAAGCTACTCCGGTTTATTACCTGATAACCAACCACTTGCACACTTGCTTTAGTGCCGGCATGTCATCCAATCAGCATGATCGTGTTGCAATAAAAAAGGTACCCTGGAATTATCCTTCCCGAATACCCACCCCTGCAAAAAGAAAAAGAGCCTTTCAGCAAACACTGAAAAGGCTCTTTTTTTGGAGACCCGCTGGGTGAAACTTCAGTCCACCAGTTCCAAAGCACCTTCTTCTACGCGGCGCACCAAATCGTTGGGATTCATCTCCACCTGTTTTTCTGTGGACAGGAAGCGCACTTTGAGCATCGAATGTTCGGTGCTCACGATCTTGACTTTGGTAGGGATGCCTTTTGGTTTAAAACCTTTGGCGGCCATGTCCTGTGCTGGGATGTTCATTGTCATTTGGCAGGATGTTTAAAAGTGAATGATGTTTAATGCAAAGGTTAACGAAAAGCCTGTGCCGATTGTTTGGCCAGGATAAGAATGTTTTCGATCCTAACGTTATTTTTACGTTAAGGCGCAGGAAAGGCAATCGTGGCCGATCCCAACTACCAGCGGAGGCCCGCCCTGGCGTCCGTCAAAACAATCAAATGCGCCTGCCGGGCAAACTCCCGGTTTCCTTTCTTACTTTTGCCGCCGCATGAGATGGGCCGGTTTTAAAACCACCTGCCCTCAGCAACTTTTTGATAAACATACTCGAAAGCGATGTCCAGACTCACCCCGCAGCAGATGCGAAATGAACGAATGGTATTGTACCAATACATCGTAAGGTGGATGTGGCGGTTGCTCCTGTTTGGCATTTTGGCTACTATCCTCACGTTTTTCCTCCTTTCCTTCTCCGACCTCCCCGATACCGAGGAACTTGAAAACCCCAAGAGCGAAGAGGCTTCGCAGGTCTTTGCCGCTGACGGCAACGTACTGGGGCGTTATTTTATCGAAAACAGGGTGCCCGTTGATTTTGACGAACTGTCCCCCTACATCGAACAGGCCTTGGTATCCACAGAAGACGAAAGGTACTACTCGCACAGCGGCATTGATTTCCGGGCGCTGGGACGGGTGTTTTTCAAAACCATTCTGATGGCGGACCGGAGTTCCGGCGGGGCCAGCACCATTACACAGCAGTTGGCCAAGCTACTGTTCACCGGGCCAAAAGGATCGGGCCTCACCAGGGTGGTGCAAAAGCTGAAAGAATGGATCATCGCCGTGCAACTGGAACGCAAATACACCAAGGAGGAAATCATTGCCATGTACCTCAACAAATTCGACTTCCTCTACGACAGTTATGGCATCAAGGCGGCCTCAGAGACCTATTTTGCCAAAAGCCAGGACTCGCTCAACGTGCAGGAAGCTGCCATGCTGGTGGGCATGTTGAACAACCCCTCCCTGTTCAACCCCAAAAGGAAAATGGCCCTGGCCGAGCAGCGGCGCAGTATCGTGCTGAACCAAATGCGCAAAAACGGCATCCTGACCGAGACAGCCTATGACTCCCTGAAGGTGCTGCCGATTGATATTTCCAATTTCAAGCGCAAAACCCATACCCAGGGCCTGGCGCAATATTTCCGCTCTGAACTGGCCAAGGAACTGATGTACCGCATCCTGCCCAGCGACGATGCCCGTAAGAAATCGGACGGCACCCCTTTTAATATCTATAAAGACGGCCTGCGCATCTATACCACCATTGATCCCGTCATGCAGCAGTACGCCGAAGAGGCTGTGGCCGAACACATGGCCGCCGTGCAGCAGCGCTTCTGGAACCTGTGGAACAAGAGGATGAAAATATCCCCCTGGGACTACAAGAACAACGATACAACCCCCGAAGAACTGGCCTACCGCAAGCGGAAGATCAACCAGATGGTGCGAAGTTCGGAGCGCTACGCTACCATGCGGGACCAATTCATGGGCACCGTTGAAAATGACCTGGAAAACGAAGTGGAAGGTCTCCGGCTCTCCGATGCCAATATCAGTTGGATGATAAAAGAAGAATTCCCGAAAGACATAGACGCATCGGAACGGGCACGCTATCGCCGGGCCATGCAGAAGGAGCAGTGGAACAAAGTGAAAAAACAGTGGCTGGCCTTTCAAAAGGAGGTCGAAAAAGTCTTCAATGAACCTGTACAAATGAAGGTGTTCGACTACAATGACACGATGGAAAAGGACACGGTGATGACGCCGCTCGACTCGTTGAAATACCACCATCTCATCATGCAGATCGGCTCGCTGGCCATTGACCCCAAAACCGGCTACGTGAAAGCCTGGATTGGCGGCGTCAACCATAAGTATTTTGCCCTGGATCACACCCGTACCAACCGGCAGGTCGGCTCTACATTTAAGCCCTTCATCTACGCCACCGCCATTGCACAGCAGGGCATCTCCCCTTGTTTTGAAGTGCTGGACGTGCCGAGGACCATCTTTGCAGGCAGCGATAATTTCCACCTCATCAAGGACTGGACGCCCCAAAACTCCACCGGGCGGTACAGCTACCAGTCCATGCAACTGCGCTCGGCGCTCAAAAAATCGGTCAACAGCGTGTCCGTCTTTTTGATGCAGCAACTGGGCAGTGTGCAGCCGGTGATCGACCTGTTGGGCAACATGGGCGTGGACACGAAGAAAATCCCCGAACAGCCCTCCATCTGCCTCGGTGCTGCTGATATGACCGTGATGGACATGACGGGTGCCTACACCACCTTCGCCAACAACGGCTACTACAGCAGGCCCATCTATATCACCCGCATCGAGGACAAGAACGGCCGCACCATCTACGTGCAGGAAGACCAGGAGCGACAGGCCCTGCAGGAAGAGCCCAACTATGTGATGGTTGAAATGCTGAAATATGCATCCGGCGGCATGGGCCTCAAAAGTGAGGTAGGCGGTAAAACGGGTACCACCAACGACTATGTGGACGGCTGGTTCATGGGCATCACGCCGAGCCTGGTAGTGGGCACCTGGGTGGGCGGTGAAGACCGCTGGGTGAGGTTCCTATCACTAGCGGAAGGCCAGGGCAGCCGGATGGCCAAGCCTTTTTGCAAGGCCTTTTTGAAAAAAGTGGAAAACGACCCCAAAGCCGATTACCAGGCCAATGCCCGGTTTGTAAAGCCCGGCGGCGACCTGAGCATTGGGCTGGATTGCAGCCAATACAACCAAAGGGACACGGATGACGACGAGGCCAGCGACCCCGGCAATGACACTGACACCGACAACGACGCCTTCTTCGAAGACCCCTTTGGCACCAACAAAAACATAAAACAGGACACGAGTGTCAAGAAAAAAATCGTCCGGGGCGACGAAGGTTTTAATGGTGGGTAATTTGAATTGCTCCTGAAAGGACACTGGATGCCAGGGCCTGGGCAACACTTTGATGCCGGGCCATTATAGATTTCAACTAAATATTAATGAACAAACAGCTATTTCTCCTTTTAATAACTGCCTTTTTAGGTTTTGTACGTTGCGTACCGCCCAACGAGGACAAGCTCACGGAAGTCCATGTGGATTTTACCAACCCCGCCCAGCAAGACCTCTACGACCTGCAGGACAGGGGGATGACCGACAGCCTTTATCCCTACTTCAGACACAAAGATCCCACCTACCGCTACCTCGCCGTGCTGGCCTTTGCTTCCATCAGGGACACCCTGGCGGTGGACAGTCTGGCGAAAATGCTCACTGACCCCATCGACCAGGTGAGCATAGCCGCCGCTTACGCATTGGGCCAAATCGGCAGTGCAAAAGCTGAGGAATTCCTTATTGAGGCCTTCGACAGTTACGATACCGTGGGGGTTTCCCGTTTTTTCAACGCCGCCATCCTTGAAGCTATCGGAAAGTGTGCCACCCCTGCCCGCCTGAGCGCACTGGCCACCATCAGCACTTACCGGGTGACGGATAGCACCCTGCTGGAAGGACAGGCCTGGGGCATTTACCGCTACGCCCTGCGGGACATCGTATCGGAGGAGGGTACCTCGAAAATGCTCGAATTTGCCACCAACACCAGGTACCCCGCCGAAGTAAGGCTCATAGGTGCCAACTACCTGACCCGTGCCAAGGGCATCGACCTGGAAAAAAAGGACAGCCTCATCGCCCCGGCACTACCCCGGGAAGACGACGCACGGGTGCGCATGGCACTGGCCATCGCCCTGGGGAAAACAAAATCCGAGCGGGCGGCCAATGCCCTGCTGTACCAGTACAATATCGAACAGGATTACCGGGTGCGTACCAACATCCTGCGGGCGCTCGGCAATTTTGACTATGAGCTGGTGAAACCCGTTGCCCTGCGTGCCCTGAACGACCCGTTTGTAGCCGTGGCCGTCACCGCCGGTGAATATTTCGTGGAACATGGCACCTCGGAAGATGCGTCCACCTATTGGCAGATGGCAAAGGAACCCGGCAGGCCCTGGGAGGTACAAATGGCCCTGTACGCCGCCGCCAGCAAGCACCTGCCTTATTTTTTCGAGGAGTCGAGGAAATACCTCAACTGGGAATTGAAGCGCCGCTTTGAAAATTCCCCCAACCCCTATGAAAAGGCGGCGGCCATCAAAGCCATCGCCCAAAATGGCTGGAACTACAAATACATCAGGGACGCCGCCTATCCTTCCGACATCATCCCCGTGCGCACTGCCAGTGTGGAGGCCTTGGCCGGTATTGCCCGGATGCCTAATTTCAACCAGTTCTTCGTGGGGAGTGCCCGGGTGAAAAAAGACCTGAGCGACTACTTCCGGGACGCCATCGAAAATGGTGACGTAGGCATGATGGCCGTGGCCGCCGAGGTGCTGCGGGATCCCAAACTGGGCTTCAAGTCCACCTTCGACAGCCTGGCTATTTTGGAAAATGCCCTCAAAAAACTGAGGATACCCCAGGAGATAGAGACCTATAACGAGGTGAAGAAAACATTGGATTATTTCAAAGGGGAAGAACCAGGCCCGGCCGCAAAGCCTCGTTACAACCATAAAATTGACTGGAAAGTCATCACGGCCCTCAAACCCGAACCAAAGGTGTTGATTAAAACCGCCAAAGGAAACATCACGCTGCTGCTCATGCCCGAACTAGCGCCTGGTACCGTGGCCAATATCCTGGCCTTGATCAGGGACAAGTTTTACGACGGCAAAAACTTCCACAGGGTGGTGCCTAATTTTGTGGCCCAGGGCGGCTGCACCCGCGGCGACGGCTTCGGCAGCCTCAACTATACCATCCGCTCGGAACTGCCCTACCTCCATTACGACGAGGAAGGCTATGTGGGCATGGCCTCGGCAGGCCCACACACCGAATGTACCCAGTTCTTCATCAACTTCTCCCCGGCCCCCCACCTGGATGGTAATTTTACCATCTTTGCAAAAGTGGTGGACGGTATGGACGTGGTGCATAAACTTGAAATTGGCGACGTCATGGAGGAAGTGACTTTCGTCCAGCAGTGAGGAAGCCTGGGTTGGTGCAGTGTGTTTGTGTACTTAGGTGTTTTTGTGTTTTAAGATGCTGCTTTCCGGCAGCATGTCAAGCTGGCCTGCGTGACAATTTACTGGCGTGAATCCTCGATCCTGAACTAATTCAAATAACTACTTATTTTCAATTTTACCTAACCAACATTTCAAAGCAAGCAATATGAAAACCACTCCACTGACAGCAAAGCACATCGGCCTGGGAGCCAAAATGGCCGAATTTGCAGGTTACAATATGCCCATCTCTTATGCCGGCATCCGGGAAGAACACGAGACGGTGCGCAACGGCGTCGGCGTGTTCGACGTGTCGCACATGGGCGAGTTCATCATCCGTGGCAAAGAAGCCCTTGCGCTTATCCAAAAAGTAACCTCCAACGACGCCTCAAAACTGGAAATTGGCGACGCCCAGTACTCCTGCCTGCCCAACCATACCGGCGGCATCGTGGACGACCTCCTCGTCTATCGCCTCCCGCAGGATATGTGCGCTGAGGGCGAGCAGGCTTTCTTGCTGGTCGTCAATGCCTCCAACATCGAAAAGGACTGGGCCTGGATCGAGCAGCACAACACCTTCGATACCCGCATGATCAACATCTCCGACGACACCGGCCTGCTCGCCGTGCAAGGCCCCAAAGCTGCTGAAGCCCTGCAGCCGCTGACGGACATTGATCTGAAAGCCATGAAATACTACTCGTTTGACAAAGGCACCTTTGCCGGCATCGGTAACGTGATCGTATCGGCTACGGGCTACACCGGCTCGGGCGGCTTTGAGATTTACGCCAACAACAAGGATTTGGAAAAACTCTGGGACGTGATTTTCAAAACCGGCGAACCGTTTGGCATCCAGCCCATCGGCCTGGGCGCACGGGATACGCTGCGCCTGGAAATGGGATTCGCCCTCTATGGCAACGACATTGACGACACCACCTCGCCCCTGGAGGCCGGCCTCGGCTGGATTACCAAACTGAACAAGGGCGATTTCAACTCCTGCAACATTTTCAAACAGCAAAAAGAAACGGGCCTCTCCCGCAAACTGGTCGCCTTCGAGGTACTTGACCGCCGGGTGCCCCGCCACGATTACCCCATTGAGGACATGGACGGCAACACCATCGGCAGGGTAACCTCCGGCACCCAGTCGCCTTCGCTGGACAAGCCCATCGGGATGGGCTATGTGACGCTGGCACACGCCAAAGAAGGTTCGGAAATCCAGGTGGTAGCAGGGGCCAAACGGCTGGCGGCACGGGTGGTGAAGCTGCCTTTTTATAAGGCCGGCTAAGTGCTCCCGCAGGCGGCTGTGGCTAAGCTGCAAATGCTGCCGGACAGGCAAAAGGCGGAAAGGCAGTAGCAGTTTGAGGAACAGGCATGTTACTGGTTATTTCCCTGGTACTTTAGTTGCAATCGCCTTTTCCCTGTTTTCATTTGTAAAACCGAGCCTTATGAGGTAGCCTTTGCCTCCTTCCTGCTTTGTTCGTGCAACTGTTTCCCTACCTCCATCGCATAGGCTGGAAACGCATCAATATCTTTCACCGTCGTCCTGAAATTTACAATGCACATGCGCAGGGCGAATTTTCCTTCGATTATGGCATTGGATAGGAAGAACACACCCTCCTGTTCAATTTTGTTCCGCAGTGCCTGGTTCAGGCCGTTCAGGTAAAGCTCAACTTCCTCTTCGCCCGCCCGGTCTTTTAATTCCTCCGGCACATAGCGGAAGGTGGTGATGCTCAAATGGCTGGTAAAAACCTGAAAACCGGCCGTTTTGCCGAGCAGGTCAGCGGCGTGGCGGGCCAGCAGGATGTCCTCCCGCAGGAGTTGGCGGTAGCCCGCCATGCCCAGGTGGTGGCAGGACAACCAGACTTTCAGCGCCCGGAAGCCCCTCGAATTCTGGGGGCCAAAGTCCACGTAGTTCATGTCCGAATTTTCAAAATTGTAATAAGGCGGGTGGTAGGAAAAAGCATCGGTGAGGTGTTTGGGTTTTTTTACCAGGACACAGCCAGCTTCCAATGGCGCATAGAGCCATTTGTGCGGATCAACAGCCACGGAGTCTGCCGCCTCCAGCCCGTCGAACTGGGAATGCAGTTCTGGCAGGCTGGCGGCCAGCCCGCCGTACGCACCATCCACATGGAACCAAAGGCCATATTTTTTGCAAAGCCGGGAAATGCCCTCCAGGGGATCGACGACGCCTGTACTGACTGACCCGGCTGTGCCGATCACCAAAAAAGGATCGTGCCCGGCAGCAAGATCTTCCTGAATGCCCAATTCAAGTTTTTCCAGATCCATGCTGCCGTCGGGAGCCGTAGCCACCCAACGGATGCTATCTGTTCCCAGTCCGTACAAATCTGCTGCTTTTTGCACCCAGGTGTGGGTTTCCCGGGAACAATAGAGGGTCAGCTGTTTGCGCAGCCCCCGCAGCCCTTTTTCCCTGGTTTCCGCTCCTGTTTTTGCCCGGAGCGCAGCCAAAAAGCCGATGTTGTTGGCCATATTGCCGCCGCTTACCAGCAGGCCCCCGCCAGCAGGGTAGTGCATGAACTGGCCGATCCATTCGATGGTCAGTTTTTCAATTTCCGTGGCCACGGGCGAAAGTATCCAGGCTCCAACGTTTGGGTTGACGGCAGCGGCGAGCAGATCGCCCAGGATGCCCAAGGGGGCAGGCGAACTGGTGATGTAGCCCCAGAATTTGGGGTGGCCGTTGAAGAGGGAGCGGGACAGCAGCAGTTGCGTTGCGTTTTCGAGCAGGGAAGCAGCGTCCTGGCCTTCCTCTATCGGGCTTGCAATGGAGCGCAGCATTTTTTCAAGTGCTTCGGCGCTTTCTGTCACCACAACGGGCCGATCGGCTATGGAGCTGTTGTGCCCCGCAATTTGGTCAACGAGGGCATAGCCAAGTTTTTTGAAAGTTTCTGCCGGCAGTTCGATCCTCTCATAGCGGCGGCTGGAAAGGGTGGTGTGATTTTGCATAAGAAGAATGGTGGTTTGCTATGGTATGGGATGTTGGGGCATCGTGCAATAATCGTAAAAGTTTGCCGAAGCAGGACCGCACCGGGCCTTTGCAGGCGAGTTTCCAAAATTCCGGCACGAACAAATATAACATGGGCCGGCAAGTCAGCTAATGCCTTCAAACAAATCGGATTCAACTTTCCGGCCACCATTGACGAGGCTCAGTGCCCGGTAGTATTCCTGCAGGCCCCACAGGTCGAGGTGCTGCGCTTCTGAGAGTTTTTCCAGGTTGCTGTAAATGGCCATTTGCGTTTGGTGGCAGCGGATAGCCTGCCAGGCTTTTTGCCAGTAGGGAGTGGCATCTATCCGGGTCGTAATGGCCCAATCGGGGAATGGTGCTGCTACCCGCCTGACGCCATCCACGTTGAAAGACAACGATTTAAAGGCAGTTTGAAAGGCATCCCACTTGGATGGTGGCCAGGCCATGTAGTATAGTTTTGAAACGCTGTGGGCAGCCAGGTCACCGGTCTCATAGGAAGCGTCGGCTGCCCGCAGGACGGCGGCAGTCGCAAACTGGGAAATGGCGATGTGGTCGGGGTGGCCGTAGCCGCCCTCCGGGCCAAAGGTGATGATCACCTGCGGCCGCACCCGGCGGATATGCCCGGTAATTTTTTCGACTACTGCCGCCGGGTCGGCCTGGTCCAGCTCGCCGTCCATATAGCCCAGAAAGGCTGTTTGCCCGATGCCAAGCACGGCAGCCGCAGCGAGCAGTTCTTCTGTCCTCGCCTCCCCGACTACCACCGGGCCGGGGTGGGTTTCCGCCCTGCCGAAGCGCCCTTTCTCTCCCCTGGTGGCCATGAGCAGGTGCACATCAACGCCCTCTGCTGCGTATTTTGCCAAAGTGCCGCCCATGCCGAGCGATTCGTCGTCAGGGTGGGCAACAATGCACATCAACCTCCGTTTTCTATCGTTCATTTGGTTTGAAATTTTGAGAGTAAACATACAACTGGAAACAAAGGTAGCGGCATCTATTACAGCTTGAAAGCTCTGATGAGTATCAGGTTATTTCAAATGAGCGGAAGTTTCCTTTTATTGAGTATGCTTCCTCTTAGGCCGTGTTTTCGATTTAATTTTTTAAAAATGAAAATTATGAACCGTGTATTACGCATCGCCGCCATTCTGTTGATTGTCAGTGCCAACATTGGCTGCGACCAGATCTCCAAGGCCGTTGTCCGGGAAAACCTGCAATACCACCAGCAGGTAGATGTCATCAGAGACAATTTTATTTTGATCAAAGTGGAAAACACGGGCGCTTTTCTGGGCCTGGGTGAAAACCTGCCCGTTTTTGTCAAAAACATCATTCTTTCCCTGATACCTTCGATTACCATTTTGGCGCTGTTGCTGTTCGTTTTTGCGAAAACCAACCTGTCCCAAATGACCGTCTTTGGACTTTGCTGTGTGGTGGGCGGTGGCATCGGCAACATCTTCGACCGCATTGCGCACGGTTCGGTGACGGACTTCCTGCACATTGATCTCGGCTATGTCCAGACGGGCATTTTCAATATGGCGGATGTTTCTATAATGGTGGGGATGTTGGTGTTGCTGTTTGCGTTTGGGAAGGGCCGTGGGGCTGGTTGATCCTGTTCGGTTTCCTCAGCGCCACTTTTCCAACCGTCCGCTTTGCCCTATTCTCTGGTGCATTTTAGCAAACCTATGCATTGGAAATCCAGCCTTCAAAACCGTATTAGCGCCCCCGCTTCTACCCAGTTCTTCAAAATCTTCAAATCCCGGTAGCCCGGCCCCGCTACCACCAACCGTTGGATGTACCCATTTTCACCAAAGCCGGTTTTACGTTACATAGATATGGAGAGACTATTCAGAGAAGTGTGTTTTTGAAAAAAACACACTCTCACAATCAATCACTTGTGAGAAAATGACACAGTTTTTTGAACAACCTCGATATGGAAATACTGTCTGGGCAATCATTTCCGGCAACTGCAAGAAGTGGTGGAAAGCTGGTTGTTTGATGGAAATTCACTTAGTCAATTGATTTACAATCCATTTTACAATTTAAAGATTGCGCTGAATGTCCAAAAAACAATAAACAAGGAAGAGGTAATTACCCTGTGCCAAAACAAGGCCCGCCTGGCGGGCCACCTGAAGGGGCAGAAAACACAACGATATCCAGTCACGCTCACCCTTTATTGCTTCTTCAGCAATTCCCGCCAATTCCCCTTCCGGAACGCTACTAGCGCCCATATCAGCAGCACCACCAGCACATTGGTGCCGAGGGTCATAAAGTAGAGGATGGAGCGGCTGGTGTTCAACCAGAATTCCCCCGTCTGATAGATGGCAATATCGGGCTGGTTGAACAGGCTTAACTGGGCGAGATAGACTTTCAAAACTGTGTACAAATAGAACAAAACAGTACCCGCCAACAGGCCGATGCCCTTCTCTTTCCAGGAAATGGGCGAGAGCAAAACCAACGCTGCGAGGAAGAGCCAAAAGCTAAGGAATAGGTTGTAAAAGCTGATGAGGTTGTCACGGCCCGTGATGCTTGCCGCTGCCTTGCCGGTCAATTTGGCTTCCTCCATTTGCTGCTGCACCTGTAGTTTGGAGGCGTATTCTACCCTTATCACGTCGGGCTTGCCTTGCTCGGTTTTCAATTGGAGGTAGGCTTTGGAAAACAGGGATTTGAGGATAGGCTCAGTGGGCTGCCGGTAAGCAGCATTGAAGGCAGCGCCAACGGCAGGTATCAGGCTGATGGCTGTCATCGCCCCATAGAGCAGTATGAAAAGGCCGAAGTATTTAAGTGCAGATCGGAGGATGGGTTGCATGAGAATGAGAATTGGTGAATTGATGAATTGGTGTATTGGGGCGGGACTACTAATCCCCCAATTTACCAATTCCCTAATTCACATTTTTATTCGTTGCCCAGTTTATCCAAACAAACAGCAGCAAGACGCTGATCATGGTGAATACGATGAACCCACCCTGGATGTGGGCGATTTCAAATACCTCTTTTGAGAAATTAAGCCCTATCAAATAGAGTGCGGCGATGCGCAACAGATTGAGTACCAGCAGGGTGCCGACGCCCCAGAGCAGTCCTGGCATTTTCAGCTTGAAGGAAGCCGGGAAAATCAGGATACCACTCACCAGGATGGCTATGGCCTCCAGGCCGTCGCAGCCGTTCTTCACGTCCACGGAAAAATCTTTGCTGGCAATGGAAGTGCCAGCCACTTGTGTATCGTGCCCCAGGAGGTGGAGCAGGGCATTGCCGATGTTCGCCTGAAGGTGCAGGAAGGGCAGTTCCAGGAAGTTTTTGTATAAGGAGGAATAGTAAAACAGGTAAAACAGCACCATGCAGCCAATGAAGCCGAGCAGGAACTTGAATACAGGGTGCCTGTCTTTCAGCAACAGGTTGATGCGCTGGATAGGGTTTAGCGAGATAGCACTGGATCGGCCTTGTTTGGCTTGTTTTTTATTCTTTTTCGGCATGTGGGACGATTGAAAATGAAAGCGCAGTAACAAGCCCTATGCCCGTTACTGCGCCTTTTATTGTTTTATATCAATGATCAATTGTTCTTTTTCGAGTTCGAAGTTACCAAAACAAATTGGAACAAATAAGCAATCACTGCGCCAGACAACAGGCTGCCTGGAATATCTGCATTGGTTATTTCATAACCAAATGCCTTGGTTGCGA
Source organism: Lewinellaceae bacterium (assembly GCA_020636005.1). GTDB lineage: Bacteria > Bacteroidota > Bacteroidia > Chitinophagales > Saprospiraceae > UBA6168. Next base: position 646,013 of record JACJYR010000001.1, on the reverse strand, counting down.
TAGCAAATACCAAGGCAAAACCAAGGTAAACCAGCGGCAATACCTTGAAATACAATGTCTTGTTGAAAGGTAGCCCCCCTCGGCGGGCGCCTGATGAAACCTGCCCTTCGGTACTGCTCATGGCGAATGCCGTTTGTTGTTGCGTGCCAAATACAACCATCATCGTAAAGACGATAAGGGCAAACAGTATCAAGCCCCACTCCGACATCGTTGGGATGGTCGGTGCATTGGGCGAGCAGTTGGCCGGTGCCGTACCTGCATTGGGGTTCGACAGTGAGCAGGTGGGGGCATCAGAGAAGGCCGCATTTAGGCTGATGGGTGTCCCATCTGCCACCATTGTCACGGAGGTAAAAGTGTATGTGCCGGCCCCCAAAGATCCAACAGCAATAGCTGCTGTGGCATCACCGCTAAGGTTCAAAGTACCATTGGCGGGCGGGTTGGAAAAAGTAACCGTCACATTGGCAGTGAAGGTATCGTCCGCTGCATTGGCCGGTGTGCCATTGCTGTTGCAGGCGGAAATATTGGAAACAGAGATGCCGGAAACCGAACAAGTTGGTGGCGGCAATATGACTGAACAGGACGCCGGGGCAGTGCCAGCATTGGCATTGGTCAAGGTGCAGGCAGGTTCGGCTGAGAAAGTGGCAGTAAGGCTGATGGGGGTGCCATCGGCGTTCATGCTCACGCCTGTAAAAGTGAAGGTGCCCATGCCCAGAGAACCAACTGCGATAGCGGCCGTGCCGTCGCCACTCAGGACGAGGTTGCCCGTTGCAGGGGCATCGGTGAAGGTCACGGTCACGTTGGCCGTGAAAGTGTCATCGGCGGGGTCGGAGGTGCCCTGGTTGTTGCAGGCAGAAATGTTGGATACGCTGATGCCGTCCATTGAGCACATGGCCGCCAGGGTACAGCCAACCAGTGGTGTTGTACAAGCTACATCCGTAATAGTAGGCACATCCGTGCTGAACTGGGGCAGGTTGTTGGCACCACCCGTGCCAAGCCTGGTGCCGTGGTGCTGGCCAGCGGAGCAGTCCACGATGTCGCAGCTTGCGCCCACCTCGTCAAATTTGGCATAATAGACCAGGCCTGCTTCGCCGCCTGTTAGTTCGGTGCTCATGTTGGCAGCTATTTCGGCGGCTGTCCTTGCCGTATTCCAAACCCTGACTTCATCAATATTGCCCTGCCAGTAATTTACAGCATCCACCCTGCGGCCGATCATCAAGGCATTTGTTGACAATGTATTGACCGTTACCGTAAGGTTGCTGCCGATAATGAATACGCCGTCAATATAAAGCTTGTGCTTATTGGTGGCCAGGCTGTTGTCATAGGTAGTGGCGATATGGTGCCAGTTGCCGTCGTTGATGAGGGTGGCCGTGGTCACCCCATTTCCCCCCACTTCAATCCGCAGTCCCCCGTTAATCATGTTGACCGTATAGCGGGAACCATTGGGAGAAATTGCGCCCCAGTCCACGATAACCCTTTGGGTGCCGTTCCAGGTGGTTTTCACCCAGGCTTCCACGGTGCGGGCGTTGCTGCCCAGGATGCCAGGAAAGGTAGATTGGATGTAGTCATCTGTCCCATCAAAGTTGATAGAGTTGTTTTGTGCAAAAACGGAAGTTGCCAAAAAGAAGATGAACAGTAGGAAAGGGAAATTTTTTTTCATGAGATTGAATTTGAAAGTAGGTCAAATAGAAAGGCTATCATAAAATTTGACCCACTACCTGGCCAAAAAGACAGATAGTGGGTCAATCAGCTTGTTCGAAAAGGAGATTATTTATTCCTTGAAGTAGAGATGACGAATTGTACCAAATAGGCAATCACGCCTCCGGCCAATAAGCTGCCTGGCAAGTCGGCACTGGTCATTTCATAACCAAATACCTTGGTTGCGATAGCAAAAACAACGGCAAAGCCCAGGTAAACCATTGGCAGGGCTTTGAAATAAAGCGCCTTGTTGAAAGGCAATCCCTGGCGGGAATTCCCTGAAACCTGACCATCAGCGCTGCTGAGCGCAAATGCGTTTTGTTTTTGTGTGCCAAACACTACCATCATTGTAAAGACAATCAATGCGAAGAGTATCAAGCCCCACTCCGACATCGTTGGGATGGTCGGTGCATTGGGCGAGCAGTTGGCCGGGGCCGTGCCGGCGTTGGGGTTCGTCAACGAACAGGTTGGGTTGGCAGAGAAACTGGCCGAAAGGTTGATAGGCTGGCCGTTGGCCGGCATGGTGACGCCAATGAAAGTGTAGGTGCCGGCACCCAGCGACCCGACCGGAACGGCGGCAACACCGGAGCCGCTCAGGTTCAGCGTACCACTGGCAGGGGGATTGGAGAAAGTCACCGTCACATTGGCGGTGAAGGTATCGTCGGCAGTGTTGGCGAGTGTGCCGTTGGAGTTGCAGGCAGAGATATTGCCAACTGTTATAGCATTGACAGAACAGGAAGGAGGCACTACGGAGCAAGAGCCGGGGGCTGTGCCTGCATTGCTGTTGGTCAGCGTACAGGTAGCGTCGGCAGAGAAAGCGGCGGTCAGGTTGATAGCTGAGCCGTCGGCACTCATTTGTACACCTGTGAAAGTATAAGTGCCAGCCCCCAGCGAGCCAACTGCAACGGAAGCAGTGCCGTCACCGCTTAGGTTCAGGGTGCCGGTAGCTGGCGGGTTGGAGAAGGTGACCGTCACATCGGCGGTAAAGAAGTCGTCGGCGGGGTTGGAAGGTGTGCCGTTGTTGTTGCAGGCAGAGATGTTGTTGACAACAATCGTGTTCAATGAACAAAGCATCACCGGGCAGGCCACGATGGGGGCATAGCGCCAGGCAACACCAGCAGTAATGCCGATAGCACCTGCAGGTTGGTTGAGCGGTTCCACGTAGGTCTGCATACCCACAATCACGTTGCCATTGGGAACATACATCACAGGCTGTGGGGCACCACCGGTGCCACCAATACCGGTCATGCTGTTGCTGGTCGAGTTGGGAAGGCCTGCAGCGATGTCGAGGATGGGCTTAGAAGCACCCATGACAGCGTCCATGGCGCAACCAATCCTTACCTCCGCCCCTACGATGCCTTGGTTTGCGGCAGCATCAATAGGCCCATCGAGTGTACCGACGGTAGAAGTACCGTTGGAGCAAGTCACCGTGACCGCAGCGCCCAATGTGCCGTTGGAGTTCAGTTGCTTGCAGCGCAATTTGAATTGGCTGAGCACCATACCGCCATACACATTGCCTTCCAGTCCTTCATAGCCGACAGCCACAAAGCCAGCCGGGCAATCGCAAACGGCCCCCAATTGGGCAATACCAGGACAGAAACCGATAGGATTTTTAAGAATAGGGGACAATTGCCCGACGGTGGTGCCTAATTCGTAGCACTGGGCAAAACCGGATTGAAGAGAGGCCAACCCCAATAGCAGGGTGGCGACAACAGGTGTCAAAATTCTTTTCATTTTCAAGAGGATTATAAATTGTTGATGAATAAGACAATAAAGCCACAATAGCCATGTTGCCTCGTTTCTTTTTGCCAGACTTTTTCGGTTTAGGGAAGGGACAATTTATGTCAGAATAGAATATAAAAGGGCGAAAGCTTGATGATGTCCTATTATTGATTGGTGTACGCCCTGCAAAATTTTGCCCAAAATTAAAAAAAGATTAAAGTGAAACAATGTTTTTTGTAAGAAATGACGATTTTTTGGCTAAAAATCGGCTTTTGGTAAAATAGATATGGTTGGGGAGTACTTGGATCCGCTTTGTTTGCATCTCAAGAAAAACCACCACTGCGCCTGGCAGTGGTGGTTTGGGCTGTCGGGAATTTAATTTCCCGTTTAAAATTTAATTACTCTCGGATCGAAGGAAAAATAATCCCGATGTGAAATCGGGATTATTTTTAGAAAACCCTTCCATTGCTGGGGTTTTATAAATCAAAATGGTGAAGTTATTTTTTCATCGTTACCTAGTGGGGAAATAACCGGGAATTAGCCATTGAAAAACCAGCTTTATCAGAGGGAAATAAATCTCCCTGCTACTTAAGGCTTCCCAACTATCAAGGTCTTTGCCATTGGCCGCCTGTCCGGCACGTTCAGCCAAACGATATAGTGGCCTTCCGGCAGCTCCCGGATGTCCATCTGGTAACATTTGCCATACACTTCGCCGAGTTCGAAGCGCTTCACCAATACTCCGAGGTTGTTGAACACCTGGATGTTGGCATCTTTCGCCCCGACCACCTTTTCGAGGTTGATTTTTACAAAATCGTTCGCCGGGTTGGGGAACAGGATGAAGTCTGTCAGGTCGTCGAAATGCACGGTCATCGTTTCCGAGTAGGCTTCCGTGCCGTCCAGCAAGTATAGTTTCACCCGGTAGAAATTGTCGCCTGTTGCGGGTTCGAGGTCGTAACCGTTGTAAACTTCGGCCGAATGCCCGCCCTCTGACGGTAGGATGCCGAGTGGCTCGAAGGCAGTCCCATCGAGGCTGTGCTCCAGTTCGTAATCGCTGACGAGGTAGCCTGCATTGTGAACCCAGCCTATTTCAACATGTTCCAAATTCTTATTGGTGTACATTTTAAAAACCTCATCGGCACTGCCTGTCAGGAGGTAAGGCACCACCACTGTTTGGTTCACTTCGCACAATGGCTGGTAGGAAGCACTGAAGTATTTTACCTTGACATAATAAGTGCCGGGGGAGGCGCTGACTGACTTGGTTGCCCCGCAATTGCCAAAGCAGGAGAAATAGGGTTGCCAGGCACTGGTGAAAACTTCAAGCGAGGAAATGGGCGCACCAGACAGGCCGCTCACATTTATTTTTCCTGAGGAGGTAGAAATCTGAACGCTGGCGCAATTGGGCGTGCCGCCGCCGCCAGTGGAACCCATGACTTCATAAGGCCGCATCATGTCCCAATCTTCGTGGGATAGGATATGGCAGTGCCAGACAAATTTGCCGGGGATGTCGAACCGCACCTTGAAACGTGCCACGTGGCCCGGCGGTACGATGTAGGTGTCCTTCCAGCCTTGCTCGTTGGCTGCTGGTGTGATGGGCGGCCCAACCATTTGAATGTTTGTCAGTTGGCTGGTATTCGGGTCAAGGTCGCCGGTGAATTGTTGCCGGTTGATCAGTTGGAAACTAATCTGGTGGATGTGGATGGGGTGCGCATCTTCCGTATTGTTGTACACTTCCCAAACCTCCGTTTCGTTCACGTTCGGATTTTCAGTGATAGGATCCACCCAGGCTTTTTTGCCCTCCTGAGCAGTGCCGAGGGCTGGCCGCAAGCGTCCATACTGATCCATGCCCTCCAGCAAAAGGAGTTGCCGTGTTTTTACCTGCTGGCCCAGAAACTGGATGGGCTGGCGCAAGGAATAGGGTACGGAGAAATTTGCATTGGTGGTGTTGCCCACGTTAAACCGCATGATGACGCCTGTAGTGGCGGGATCGGCGGGGGCCTGATTAGCCGCCAACCCTTTAAATGGTTCGTCCGGGCCTACATTCAGCAGGGTGACGGACTGCCCGACCATAACGGCAAAATCTATGACGATATCTGCCCTTTCCCCCGGTGCAAGTACCAGTTGGTTGAGCGTAACCGGGCTGTTCAGCAAGCCGCCATCTGACCCGATTTGCTGAAAATTCGCATTGTTGGACAACTTGAAAATATAGAAGCGGGAATCCGATGCATTCAACATGCGGAAGCGGTACTTCGTGGGCTGTACGTCCAGTTTTGGCCAGGCCATTCCATTTACAATAATATAGTCCCCAAAAAACTCCGGGAAAATGGTCGGCTCAATGGACGGGTTGGTGGGGAAGTCGGCGGCTTCCGGGTCGCTGAGCAGCGACGGGAAGTACATCGAACCATTATCCAAAAACTGCTTGTCCTGCACGATCAATTCCCTTTCATAAACGCCCGTCGGCAGGTTCATGGACAGTTCGTTATTGTCACGCAGCAGGTACATGCCTGCCAGGCCGGCATAAACGTTAAGCCTGGTTCTTCCCAGGGTGTGGTCGTGGTACCACAATGGAGAGGCCTCTTGGTCATTGCTATAATGGTAGGTTTCTTTTTTCCATTCCCCACCTTTTTCCGCAAAATTTTGGGTAAACCATGCCTCCGGATAGCCATCGCTGTCAGGTTCTGTATGGCCTCCGTGCAGGTGGACCACCGTAGGTATGCCAGACATGGGGTGGGCCTGGTGGATGCTGTGATCAATGGGCAGCAGGTGGGTCATGGGCAGGTTGTTCATCCATTTCACATCTATCGGCACGTCCTTCTTGGTGATAAAGGTAGGGCCGAGGTACATTTTAGTGCCGTTGTAGGAATAGCCCCAGACAGTGGTGTTCAGCGGAGTGCCGTTCGTGGCGTAGAGGCCGAGGTACTGGCTGCTTTGCTCCATGCCGATGTTGTAGGTGCCACCGTTCGTGGCGTTGATGCGGGGCGGAGATGGCAGGTTGTTGACGAATTTGGGGTGTTGGGCAGGTGGTGTCAAGATGCCGCCGCCGCCGTCAGGTGTACCTGCGCAAGCGCAACCACCCGGCTGAATAACGTCGTTGATGGTATTGGGGTTGCCATCGTTGCAGGGTGTGCCGGGCGTGGCCGGATAGGCTGCGTTGAAAGGCTGGCAATCCTGGTTATTGCAGACGCCGTCGCCGTCGGAATCGCCGCCCTCATTGGCACAGGGCGAGCCGCCACCTACTGTAACGGTCAGTTGTTTTTCGCAAATCAAGGCGTAGCCCGCCGTGTAGTACTTGGCATATACATAATAGTTGCCCGCCGGCACGTTCACCGTTTGCGAAGCGCCACAGTTTGCGAAGCAATTTGACACCGTTTGCCAGGTGGAGGAAAAAATCTGCAGGGAACTGATGGGGGCACCGTTCAGACCAGTGACCGTGATGGAGCCAGCACCTGTGGTGACGGCGATGCTGGCGCAATTGGGCGTACCGCCGCCGCCACAGTCCACCGTCAGGCTAATGATATTGGACTCTTTATAACTGTCGCATCCCGACCGGCGGACACAGCGGAGATAGCAGGTGCTGGTACTCACTGTGCCGGGATTGTAGGTCAGGCCCGTTTGTCCTGGAATGAGCGACCAATGCGGGTCGAGGCCGGCGATGATGCTGGCTGCCGATGTGGTTGGCGAACTGCAGGAGGTGGTGCTTTTCAGCCAGATGATTTCAAGGTTGCCTGAGCCACCGCTGGGCGATGCGCAGTTGGAGATGTTGGGCGCTGCAGTGTTGCAGACGGTGGTGCTGGCAGCGCAATTTGCCCCAAAACCAATCGTGCCGGCATTGGTGACATTGTCGCAAACCGAAACGGGCGTACCTGCACAAGCACAGCCACCGGGCTGTATGACATCGTTGATGGTGTTCGGGTTGCCGTCGTTGCAGGCCGTGCCGGGTACTGCTGGGAAGGCCGGGTTGAAAGGCTGGCAGTCCTGGTTGTTGCAGACGCCGTCGCCGTCCGAGTCGCCACCCTGGCTGGCGCATGGGTCGCCGCCTGTCACGGTCACGGTTATATTTTTCTCACAAATGAGCGCATATCCGGCGGTGTAGTATTTAGCATAAACATAGTAACTGCCTGCTGGTACATTGACCGTTTGCGAAGCGCCACAGTTTGCGAAGCAGGAGTAAATGGGCTGCCAGGTGGATGAAAACACTTGCAGGGAACTGATCGGTGCGGCATTTAATCCCGTTACCGTGATAGAACCGTTGCCCGTTGTTATCGTGATATCGGTGACACAGTTCGGGCCTGTTGGTGTGCCGGCGCAGGTGCAGCCATCGGCCTGGATGACGTCGTTGGTGGTGTTCGGGTTGCCGTCGTTGCAGGCGGTGCCGGGCGTTGCCGGAATGGCGGAGTTGTTGGGCTGGCAGTCCTGGTTGTTGCAAACGCCGTCGCCGTCGGAGTCGCCGCCCTGGTTGGCGCAATTGTTTTCGGAGCAACCATACACTTTGATCTCGTCCACATCCCAAACAGCGTACCCATTGGAGCCTTGGCGGCAGTAGCCAAGAATTTCAAAATTGAAAGTCGTCTGGCTGCTGACCGTGAAATCAGGGTCTGCTGAGAAGTCAATCGTTTCCAGCGACCAATTGGCAGAGGTTGAAATGTCAGTTTGTTTAAAAACCTCATTGCCGTTTTTCGTTACCCGGACGCCGTATTTGGAAGGCGGATCGTTGTCGCCCGAATTACCGTTGGTCCAGGTGTAATTGGCCGGTGCCGCTTCATAAAAGGTCAATTTGGAAAGTTTGGCCGTGTTGCCCGTTGTTGGTTTAAGGGTGATACTAAACTTATAGGCATTGTTGTCATTGTTCGACCAACTGCAGCCGTCCTTGATAGCGTGGCACATACCATAGCCGCTTTGGCCATAGTTGCAGGAGTGGTCGCCGAGGTTGGAGAAAATGGAAGCGCTCACGGATGAGAACCCTGTGGGAGTGCTCGTGTTGGCTGTGAACTCGTTGTAGCTGGTCCCTGGGCTGCAGTTGTTCAGGTTCCAATGCGCCAGCAGGTTTCCGCAGTTGCCGCCGCCATTGCATCCGCCAGCGTCAAAATTGTCAGTTTGGAAGATGGCCTGTGTGACAGTGTAACCTCCAAGATAGGAGCCATCCATCTTCCGGTACATCCATTGGTGGCCAGAATAGGTCTGGATTGTCCAGGAGCCATCCTGGCCGAGGGTGGTGTAGTAAACTTCGTTGTTGCCGTTTTTCCAATACACTTTCATGGACTGGCAGCCGGTGTTGTGGACGGTGAGCCAGGTAGTAGCTTCTGTCTTCGTACTGATGAAAAATAGTGCAAGTAGGAAAGCTGCCCAGCGCCATTTTTTCAGGTTGGTAAAATGGGTTGATTGGTTTGCCCCTTTTTCATTGGGGTACAGGTGTTGAGAGTAGGAGGTTGGGTTCATAGTTTAAATGTGTTTGGAAGTTATAAAAAAATAGAAACCGAGGCCAAAAGCGGCCACAGCAATAGCAAATCTATGGAAAGCCCGGTGGGCCTCCAATACAGGGAATCAAGTAAGTACAGGTTAGAATCGGTGAAAAAGGGTTGCCCCTTTAAAGCAGTAGGGAATAGTACTGGCAGGGGTAATGATGTAGGACAGCTTGGTCTGGTTTGGCAAAAGTAGTATTGAATCCTGAAAAAAAGCCAAAAAAAAAACACCACCGCCAAAAGACGATGATGGTTTGATGTAAAGGATTGAATCAGGGATACTTTTAGAGACAGCGTGACTTGAAGTTTAAAAAAAATTAGCAACAACTTTGTTGCTAAAATATTTTAGCAATAAATTTGTTGCTAAAATAGAAGCAATGGAAAACACCTGGATTTCTCCCGACACCATCATCGGTGACGCCGCAACTGGCCACCGTTACATTAGGAGACCTTACATCAACGACGAATTTTGGCGGCAAATAGAAAAAGGCAACCACATCCTGCTTGTCGCCCCCCGCCGGGTAGGCAAGACTTCCATCATGAAAGATTTGGCACAAAGTCCAATGGAAGGCTATGTCGCCATCTATAAAAACATAGAGGCTGAACGGACAGCCAACGGACTGTACAAAAGGGTTTTTGAAATGATCATCGAATGCTTTAGCAGGCAAACGAGGTTCAAAAAACAAATAGCCGTTTGGCTGAAGCGCTATAAAATAAGCTCTATCGGAGAAGGGGGTATTGCCATCGATGAAAAAGAAATCAACTACCGCCTGGAACTGAACAACCTCCTCAACGACCTTGAAAACCAACCGGTCAAAATACTGCTCTTGATCGATGAGATACCCGAAGTGCTCAACAACATGCGGAAGCAGGGCAGGGCAGAAGAAGCCATTGAAACCCTTCACAATTTCAGGGAATTCAACCTAAACGAGCAGTACAAAAAGATTTCGATTGTGTATGCTGGCTCCATTGGTTTGAGCCATATTGTGCAGGCCCTGGGTGCGAGGCCGGCTATTATCAACCACTTGAACCTCATCCCCATAGATGCACTGACGGCCAAGGAAGCCGACCAACTGATCACCCAAATAACGGATGGGGCAACCATTCAATACGATGCAAACGACCGTGCCTACCTTTATCAAAAAATACAATACCTCCTTCCTTTTTTTGTCCAATTGATGGTGGAAGAGATAGACCGGATAGCCCGCCGGGTGAACAAAACAAAAATATCCCAAAGCATTGTGGATGAGGCATTTGAAAATATCATAGAAGAACAGTTTCACTTTGACGATTGGCACAGGCGGTTAAAAGAGTATTTCTCTAAGGAGGAGTTCGAGTTCCTCAAAACCTTATTGAGCTATTGCGCCCACAAGGGTGCCATCAGCATCCAACAGGTGTATGATATGGCCCTACAGACCGGCATTGACGAAGACGACTATTCTAATTCTATTGAAATACTGAAACGGGACGGCTACCTCAAAGAAGTATCCAACCTTACCTACGACTTCACCTCCCCTTTCCTGAAGGGCTATTGGTTAAAAAAATATCCGTTGTACCATGTACGCTAACGACATATCCAACCTCAACCTCTATCAACCCTCCCACTTAGACCCTGCGGCGATCAAAGAGAACTTCATCGTGCGCACCCAGGAGTTCGAGCGCATCATGGACAGTATCAGAAAGGATGCGGAAAACCCTAGCGACTCTGTACAGCACTACCTGCTGTTGGGCAGGCGGGGCAGCGGGAAATCTACCCTGCTCAAGCGGATTGAAGTGGAAATCCAGGGCGCGGAAGCGCTGAGCCAAAAGATAATCCCCATCAACCTGGCAGAAGAGCAGGCCGGCATCACCCGGTTGTTCGATATTTTCGAAGTGGTGCTACGGGAACTGATAGGGAGGGGGCTGGAAGCAGAATTACCCGATGACGAGGCATTCCTTGAAGACGCCTTAGATGTTGCCCGCAATTTATTCCGTAAAATTCACCAAGCACTTTCCAAAACCAAACAGCGCATCGTGCTGCTGGTGGACAACATTGACAAAGTATTTGTAAATATCAGCGGGGAAGCTGCCGTGTTGCGGGAAATACTACTGAACTATTCCGATCTTAAAATCATCGGGGCCAGTACCCGCATGAGCGAACACTTCTGGCGCTATGACCAGCCGTTTTATCAGTTTTTCTCTGTTATCAAATTGGGAGCCTTATCAGAGGAGGAGGTCCACCAATTGCTGCTGCATTGGAGCAAACAATACAACAACCCCAACATCAAGGAATTTGCAGAAAAGCACCCCGCCAAAATCAAGGTCATCCGCCAACTGACCGATGGCCTGCCCCGTACCCTGAAATACTTCGTGCAGGTGCTCGTGCAGGACATGGGTCTCAGCTCCTATGAGTACCTGCGGGGGGTGATGGATAAAATTTCCCCACTCTACCAGGAGCGCCTCAACTGGCTTTCACCTGAACAACGGAAAATTGTTTACAACCTTGCCTTCATTTGGGAGGCAACAGAGGTAGGCCCACTGGCACAGCGCTGTCGGATGCGCAGCAACGAAGCCTCTGCCAAGCTGAAACAACTCGTGGACATCAACATCGTGGACAAAGTGCCGACCGATGGCCGCAACCACCTTTACCGCCTCACCGAGCGCTTCTTCAACCTATGGCTGGTGATGACCCAGGGCAGCCCGGCCGAGCGGCGCAATGCGAAGTACCTCACGCAGTTTTTGGAGGTATGGTACACTGAAGATGAAATTAAGTTATTGGCACAGCGGCATTTAAAAGCATTGGAGTCGGAGGATGGGGATGCTATGCAAAAGCTGTTAATGGCGAAAGCGTTGGTGCATTCGAGGTTTATTGATTTTCAGACTTATGATGCTTTGATTGAAAAAGCAAAGGCAATTGGTTCTTTGCAAGAAGGGTGGGTGGAGTTGCCTGAGAAGTTTTCTGATATTGCTAGAAAAATTGAAGACTTTGTAAAATCAGGAAAATTTGACAAAGCAATTGAAGTCGCAAACGATATCAGCATAGGAGGAGGGCAAAAGGAAGCTTTTCTCGGTACAATTATGGCCGCAAAAAATGATTTTAATGAAGCTGAGAAATATTATTTTACTGCAATAGAACATGGCCATGATATGGCAATGTTTAACCTTGCTCATTTATATGAAACAATTGGCAATTTAAAAGAAGCAGAGCATTTTTATGAATTGTCATCTGAAAAAGGAAATGTTTATGCCTTAAATAACTTAGGTATATTATACTCAATATTAGGCCGAATTGAAGAAGCTGAGCAGAAACTATCTGAAGCTATTATAAAAGGGTTTTTATCTTCTAAATTAACATTGATAAATTTATACTATAGGTCAAATATTAAGAAACAAGAAGCGCTTGAATTAATAAAAGAATACCACGATAATAATAGGAGTATTTTAACTTACAGGACTTATTTATTAATAAAAATTTGGACTGGAAAAGTGGAAAATTTGAAAACTGATTTGGAACAGGCGCTATCGGAAAATGGGTCTGGCCAAATAACTTTTAATGAACTCCTCGTCCACCACCAATACCACCTCGCCCTCCAAGCCTTCACCACCTTTGAAAAAGCAGAGGAAATAAGGCAAAAATACCTCCCTGCCTATTACGCCTTGCTGGAACTCATGGATGATCCCAAAACCCAAAAAGAGCGGCTCAAAATACCACCGGAAATCGTGGAGACGAGGGATGAAATCATTGCTTATGTCAAGGAACGGCGGAAAGTGTACTATCCAGAGCAGGAAGTGGGGAAGTAAAAAATACAGTCAAAACAAAAACCACCACCGCCAAAATACGATGATGGTTTGAAGTAAAGGATTGAATCAGGGGATACTTTTAGTGACTGCGTGACTCAAAGTCACGCAGTCACTTTCGAATTTTTACTGGAGGATAATCTTCCCCGAATACAACCTATCCCCCTCATTTTCAATAGAATAAAAATAAATACCCGGCACAAGCCTTCCCCGTTCGAAGCGGAAGCGGTTGCCTGCCACTGTGTCCATCCGTACCACCCTGCCCAGGTGGTCGTGCAGCACAAACGTTCCGTCTCCGAGGGGGCCTCCTGGGATTTCAAAGTTGACGTACCCAGAGGAGGGGTTGGGGTACACCAACAAATCGCCAAATCCGGCCGGGCGTTCATTGGCATCGTTGATCACTTCGATGAAGTTTTCGCCGATGGTGTGGAACACCGTGTTCGTAATCACAGGCTCGTTGAAGTCGAAGTAGATGGCAGCGTTGTTTTCGATGACGGTGCCGAGGTCGAGGCCGGGCTGTTGTTTCACGCTGAATTTCACAAAACCGTGCGACGCCGCTTCGTTGGTTGTGCTGTCCGGTAGCAGGATATTGTCGAAGGTGAAACGCAGCACTTTTTCATCCAGCATTTCAAAAGAAAACGGGTGGCTGCCAATACCTGGCCGTACGCTCACAGGGTCGAGGTACTGCGGCAACGTGTCGAGCACCACAACCTTGAAAGCCGTGTCCGTCCCGGTGTTTTGGAAGCGGATGAGGTATTCGATGTCCGTGTTGCGCTCGATGAAGTGGTTTTCACCGTACCCAAACGGGGCAGCCGATTTGTCATTGGGGTCGAAAGAGCCGATGTTTTCCTGGCAGTCCACAGCGATGAAGGGGTTGGGGTTTTCTGTGCAAAACAAGTTGACAAGGCCCGTGAGGTTCAGGCCGTTGCAGCCTTCCACGGCCACGGCCACACTGCCGGGGAAGGGGTGCGCAGGCACTTGCTGCGCCTCCAGCCGCCATGTTTGCCCTGTGGATGGGATGGGCATCAATGCCTGGCTCTGCCCTGCATTCAGTTGAAAATTACCGTTCAGGTACATGATCACATCTTCTACCACGATGTAATCCAAAGGGGCCGTCATGTTGCCCGTGCCTGTATTTTTGATGCTCAGATGGATGGAGTCATTTTGGCAAAAACCTTCCACTTCGATATTCGCCCCCGACCACTGCGGGCTTTGTGGGCAAAGCGTATCCGGGTAAATATGTGCTTCCGAGCAATGTGTTTGACCCAAAACTGCATCGCAACTCAGTTCGAAAACGATGTTGAAACTGCCGCACTCGCCAGCCTCCAGGTCACCGATTTGGAAGGAATAAGTATTGTTGCCCAAGGCAATGCCTGGTACGGCGCTGTAGAGGAATTCCATGAAAGTGTCCAGGGAAACTTCTACCCAGGCATTCTGGATGAACTGGGCGCTGTAGTTGCAATAGTCCACCAGGTAGGTATTCGTGAAACAGCGGCGCAGGAATGGAGCGGCCAAATCTACCGTCATCAAGGGGCACTCGTTGTTCAATTGTACGGGGATATTCTGCACGGCGGGCATGCCGGGCGGCACGTTTACCGTCCAGGTGGTTGGGCAGCTTTGGCCGTAGTTCATCGGCACATCGAGGCTTACTTCCAGTTCGGTGTCGGAAGGGCAGATGCCGTTGATTTCATACAGGCCAAATTGGTTGGTGGTGGCCGTGTAAACCCTGCCGGTCGTTTGGCCAACGGCCTTCACCTTCCAGCCGGGCAGCCTCGGCTCGTCGTTGTCGAGGGTGCAGTTCACCAAGGTGTCAATAAAAACCTGCCCGGCCACGGCGAGCTGCAGCGTGTCGTCGTAGTTGTAGCGGAGTATTTGCAGGTATTTATAGATGGTGCCGTATTTGGTCAGCGGGGCGATAGGCAGGCCGTTCTCCAACAAATAAACGGAGTCGGCTGTGCTCCAGGCCACATAGGCATCGCCCACGTTGGTGTCGTTGTTGCGGTCGAGGCGGGGCAATGTAACAGGCGGCAACCCGCTGGCCGGATCGCACCAGTTCACCACCGACCAGGTTCGTTCGATGAGGTCGGGGAGGGAATCACAGTTGAAATCGTACACCACGTCTTCAAAGGTGACACCAAGCTGGGTGCCATTGCCGGGTACTACGTCCAGCAACTCTTCAATTTGGTCGCCGGGCAAAAAGTCTTTTGGAATGTTGATGGAATAGTCTGTTTCCACCGAAATCAGTTGTTCGCATGTAGAAGAATTTCCTGCATTGTCGAAGGCATTAAAAGTGCGGGTAATGAGTTGGACAGCACCACAAGCGTTGTTTTGCACTGCGGCAGCCTGCGCTATCCCGCCCAAGCCACAAAAGTCGTAAGCACTGGCCATGCCGAAGTATTGATCCAGTTGCTGCGTGTTTTGAGGATCAATGTTCAGGATGGCCAAATCGTCAGAATGAATGGTGGTATCGGCTGGGGCCATGCAGGCGGGAGGTGTTTGGTCAGGGTTGCATTTGGGCGGGATGACCGTTATATCAACAGCGCAAAAATTCGAATTGCCGGCAATATCGGCTACCCACATCACTACATTCGGATAGGTGCCAACAGCGGTGAAGGCCAATTGAGCCTCGCTGGGCATAGAGGGGGAAGGTGGCCCTGTTTCAATAGCAAACTGCAAATCCTGCGCAGCCGTGCAGTTGTCCCAACTGCCCTCGTTTAAGTCTATTGCTTGCAAGTAGGTCAGGTCAGGCCCGTCAACGCTTAGCTGGATGGTTAGTGCTGCATCGCAAACGGCCACGGGCGGCACCGTTTCGGTTTCACAATTCCCAATCACTTCCACCGTGCCCCAACAGCTATTGTCGCTGGGGTCGTGTACCACCTGCACCGTATAGGTGCCGATATCCCCAGGGCTAAATGTAAGGTAGGGCTGGAGCGGCAACAATGCCGGCAAAAACCGCATCGACATTTGATCGTAGCAATACGGCCCACCTTCCAATATATCCGCCGGGTAAAAATCAACTGGCTGGGAGGAGGTCAGTTCAACGGTGACATGGGCGTTGCACACCAGCGTCGTATTTCCAATGCAATCGTCCACATCAATGGTTGCCGTGCAATGGCTGGCATTGCCCGATTGATCCACCGCCCACAGCACGACGTCGTGCGTGCCGAGGTCGTTGATGCCAAAATCAAGGCTGGTTGTAGTGGGTGGGTTGGCAGAAGCTGGTGCCAACTCCAGGAAAAAGTCAACCGCCGAGCAATTGTCGTAGCTGCCGTCGTCCACCTGCATGGCCGTCAGCGTTGCCTGCTGGTTTACGCCGAGCGAGACCAGGGTTGTGTTCGCTTCGCAAATGGCTATTGGGGCGGTCGTGTCTTGTGTGCAATTGACCAGCACGATCAGTGTGGCCCAGCAGGGCGGGTTGGCCGTGTTGTCGGAGACCACCACCGTATGTGGGCCGGCATCTGTTTCATCCAGCGAAAGCAAGGGAACTTGTATAAAAGATGGCTCAATTCCCATCGTGTAGTTCAGTTCGCAATAAGGCCCACCTTCGAGGATGGCGCCAGGGTAGATATTGGCTGTTTGACCGCCGACGATTTGCACGATGATCGAATCATTGCAGGTCATGTTGGCCGAAGAGCCGCCGCCACAGTCATCAAGGATATGAAGTGTCGTCGTGCAGAAATCTGCATTCCCTGCTTCGTCAATTACCCAGAGTGTCACAGTGTGTGTACCAATATCGGACTCATCGTAAGTGACTGAGGTCGTAAGTGGCGGGGAAGCAGAAGTAGTGCCGTCTTCCATGCGGAATTCGAGCTGTGCTGGCTGGGAACAATTGTCCGTGCTGCCTCCATCCAAGGCACTGGCCAGTATCGTTTGCGGCTGGCCGGAAGCCAGCGCAATATCCAAGGGGATAAAACAAATGGGGGTCGGGGCGGTGATGTCTGGGTTGCACTGGGCGAAGAGCGAATTGCCCATGTTTGTAAAAAATAATAGTAACAGGCTGAAAACCAGGGATTTGCTCATGAACGTGGGTATTAGTAGGTGGATAAAATTTTTCATAGGACTATTTGTTAGTTGGCAGTTGGTAGTTTTCAGTCCACAGTCCACAGTCTTCAGTCCACTGTTGGCGCATCATTGTTGCGTACTGTTTTTTGCTCACTACCGACTGCTTGGTAATCGGAATTGTTTCAGGTAGTCAAGTAATTAAATGGGGAAAATGACGGTCAATCTCTCAACCGCTCATTTCTCTCATTCTCTTTTACCGTGAAAGCCCGGGGGCGGCTGGAAAATCCGGCATTTTCCTGTCGCACACCTTTCACGATGCAAAAATGCGGGGAAGGATGCTTTGGAACAAAAACAAAAAAGAGGGATTGTAGAGTGGAGATTTTACGGAAAAGAAGTAAAGTGCCCAGGAATACAGGTAGTTCAAAAACTTAGTATAGAAATAAACCGGGAAAGAGGTGGAAAATATTTAACCTGGAATCCCTATTGCTTCATCACCTTTTTTTGAAACAGCCTACCGTCCGCTGTTTTTACTGATAAAACATAAATCCCACTGGGCAAACCAGCAACATCCATCCGGCAAGTCTGGTCAAACATGCTTGAAAAAAGCTGCCGCCCCAACCAATCCGACAGCACCGCCACCGTGCCAGGCCTGTTTTCTGCCAATGCGATTTGGATAAAACGGCTGGCCGGATTCGGGAAAAGCTGCCATTCAATCGGCTGTATGCTTTCACGGGTACTGGAAACCCCCGCAAGTTTCACCACCCAGGCATCCGTCAAGGCATGATTGCCGGACACATCGCCATTATTGGAAGCAGATTCCCCAGTGACAATGAAGCCGCCATCGGTGGTAGGTTTTGCGGAATAAGCATAATCATCTGCCGTACCGCCCATTGACTTTTGCCACTGCAGCGCCCCATCAATA
The DNA here is from genome assembly GCA_020636005.1 of Lewinellaceae bacterium. Lineage (GTDB taxonomy): Bacteria > Bacteroidota > Bacteroidia > Chitinophagales > Saprospiraceae > UBA6168. The sequence continues at coordinate 628,439 of JACJYR010000001.1, read as the reverse complement.
TCCAGTTTCACCACCCAAAAATCAGTGCCGCCTTTGTTTTCGGTCGCATCGCCATCACTGGAACTGGACTTCCCCGCTACCACAAAGCCATTGTCGGTAGTGGGTTCGATGTAAACGGCGTAATCATCCATGCCGCCACCGAGCGAAGTTTCCCAAACCAGCCCGCCGTCCTCGTCTATTTTTACCACCCAATCATCATAGCCGCCGTGGTTGTCGGACACATTGCCCCCGAGCGACTTCGACCTGCCTGCCACCACGTAGCCACCATCCCAAATCGTGGTCAGGGCGGAGGCATAGTCTTCGCCAGGCCCACCGAGCGATTCCTGCCATTGGATGCCGCCGCCGCTGTCCAGTTTCACCAACCAATAGTCGCCGCCGCCGTGATTGCCGCTCACGTCGCCATCGTTGGAGGTGGAATAGCCCGCCACGAGGTAGCCACCGTCGGGGGTATTTTGAATGGCATTGGCATAGTCGAACCCGGTGCCGCCCAGTGTTTTTTGCCAGAGCAAATTACCGTCGGCATCCAGTTTCAGCAACCAGAAGTCGTAGCTGCCGTGGTTGCCAATCACATCACCATCGTTGGAAAAAGTAGCGCCCGCCACGATGTAGCCGCCGTCGCTGGTGGACAGGATGTCACGGGCATAGTCGCCGCTGGTACCGCCGTAGGTTTTTTGCCATTGGATGCTGCCTGCGCCGTCCAGTTTTACGATCCAGTAATCGTTGCCACCGTGGTTCAGTGTTATGTCGCCATTGTTTGAACTGGTGACGGCGGACATGATGTAGCCGCCGTCGCTGGTGGCCAGCAAGGCAGTCGGGTAATCTTCGTCGTTGCCGCCGTACGACTTGCTCCACAGCACGGTACCTGCGCCGTCCATTTTCAGCAGCCAGCAGTCTTCAAAACCGTGGTTGGAAGTGAGGTCGCCATCGCTGGAGTCGGAATAGCCTGCCATCAAATAGCCGCCGTCGCCTGCGGAAAGCATGGCCCTGCCGTAGTCCATGTGGGTGCCGCCGAGGGACTTTTGCCATTCGATATCGGGCTGGGAAAGCAGGCAGGTAAATGTTGCGAAGCAAAAAAGAGCAAGTGAAAAGAACAGTTTCATAATGGGTGGATTGATGTGGTTGGTAGCTCCGAAGCTCCCGCTTCGGAGAACCCCCGTTTTGGAGAAATGCTCCGAAGCGGGAGCTTTGGCGTACGTTCTTTATGCCGGGGCAGCGGGCAAATGTATTTCAAAATAATGGCCAAATGGCGCCGTTTGGAAATCGTTAGGCAGTTCAGGCACCAATCGCCATTTTGTCCCGCACTTTGCCGAAACCTGCCAAACCGGGCGGGCGAAAAAAACGAGTTTTGCCACCTTGCAGGATTTGCTGCCAACACCAACAAAACATGGAACCAGGATTCGATCCCATCACTATTTTTTTTGCCATCGTCGCCTTTTGGGGCTACATGGTGGCAGGGCGCCTTTTTCATGAAAAAGAATACCGCCGCCCCTTCCGCTGGCTCGGCGGCATCGTGCTGCTGTTTGCCATTATGCTGTCAGAGTGGGTGCTTTGGTGGACCGGCTACATCCAGGTTTATCCCATATTCAAAGACATCACGTTTACTTTCCCGCTCTTCCTCGGCGTGTTGATGCTGGGCTACTACCGTTCTGCTTTTGATGTAAAAATGCCGCCGCCCTCTTTTTGGCACTACCTGCCGGGGCTCCTTTATTTCATCAAAATCAGCCCGGAGTATTTTTGGAACATGGGCTGGAAAGTCTATGACTGGAGCAGTTTCACCTTGATCAATGCTGGATTGGACGGGGCGTATTACCTGCTGCTGTTGCACTTTTCGATTTATCCAATTTGGATTTACCGCAATTTCCGCCCCCGCTTCGAGGCTGACCGGGAGATGCTGCGCTGGCACCGCTGGATTTTGGGGGCTTACGGCAGCATCGTGGCAGCTTATTGGATACACCATTTGCTAACCCTGGCAGGGCTGATGAACGGTCGGCTCGACCTGCTCATCTCTTTTTTCATCGCCCTTTTCATGGCGTTGGTAGGTTGGCTGGGCATTGCCCAAAGGCGGATGCTGGCAGGCTCGACTTTCCTGGAAGCCGTATTACCTAAAAAGTACCGGAAATCCTCGCTATCCGAAGCAGTGGCCGAAACGCTGGCAGTCCAAATCAGGGGGCTTTTTGAAAATGAAAAAATCCACCTCGATCCCAACCTGACGCTTGATGGGCTTGCGCAAAAACTCGGCGTATCCCGCCACCACGTTTCGCAGGTTATCAATGCTAATTTCGGGATGAGTTTTTCGGATTGGGTGGCCAAATGGCGGGTGCAGGAAGCGCAGTGGTTGCTGAAAAGGCAGGACGGCACCGGATTGATTATAAAGGAAGTGGCTTTTCAATCAGGTTTCAGCACAAAGGCTGCCTTCAATCTGGCCTTCAAAAAGTGGACGGGGATGACTCCAACGGAGTTTAGGGGGAAGGTGGGAGATTAGGAAATTGGGATGCTTTTCAGTTTTTTGTGTAAACCGTATTAGAAACTGGTGGAAAACCAGAACCTAAAACACACAAACACACAAAATCGGAGCGCTCAAGTTGCTTCCGTTTTTGGTTCAGCTTGCCAATTCACAAGGTCATAAATGTCTTTGAGCGAAATATCAAAACCTGCTACCGACAGCTTTTCATCCAGCCCTTTCACATACGTGTAAACCCAGCGGTTGGAGTCATCGACCCGGGTGTAAAATTCAATGTGCGGCTCGTGTTGGGAAATCAAAAAGTATTGCTTCAACGACTTAATTTCCCGGTAGCAACTCCACTTTTCGTTTTTGTCCAGATTTTCGGTGCTGTCCGATAACACCTCCACCAATACGACCGGATTTAGCGTGGCTTTCATCTTGCCCTTGAAGTCATAATGCTCCGGTTCGCCTTGCACTACGACCACGTCCGGGTAGAAATTGTCGTTGCAAAAGGGGGAATAGACCATTCGGTCACCAGCATAAGCCCTGAAGTTTTTGTTTTTTATTGCATTCTTGATTTCATGGGCAATATTTAAGGCAATAAGCCCGTGATTGTCTGATGTGTATGGCATAGGGATGATTTGTCCGTTGATATATTCGTGTTTGGTAGGCGAAGTAAATTCAAACTCAAAATACTCTTCGAGCGTCACACGGCGGATGTCTGTCTGAATGGCTGCTGCAAGCATGGGCATTAATTTTTTTCAAAAATAAAGGATTTATCAGAAAATCGTTGGAGACATTTCATTTGGCAGGTTTTTGCACTTCAAGAATTTGGGCTTTCGGAAAAATCTGGTCAAAAATCGTCGGCAACTCCTCGCTTCCGATGCTTTTTGACATTGCATTCCCTTTCATTGTTTTCATTTGCCAGCAATAAATCACCTGGCTATGAAAAATCATTTTTTACCCATCCTCTTTTTATTATTGGCCGTGGCCGAGCTGTCGGCACAAGGCTTCGTCAAAGTTATAGACGCCAACAACCCGATCACCAATTTCACCATCAGCCCCGCCCACACTTACGTCGGGGCGGCATGGGTTGACTTTGACAACGATGGCGACATTGACCTTTTTGCTGCGCCAAACAAGCTGTTCGAGAACCTCGGCGGTGGCAATTTTCAAACAAAATCCCACGCCATTGGTGCTGGCATCGTACCCGGCGACTGGCTCTTCGCCGGCACCAGTTGGGCGGACGTGGACAACGACGGCGACATGGATTGCCTGCTTGTTTATGCAAAATCAAAACTCTACCTCAACGACGGTACTGGTGTTTTTACTGCCGTGGCCACACCCCCGTTCAATGCCAACAATTCAGGCTGGGCTGGGGCGCTGGGCGATTTCAACGGCGACCACTTCATGGACGTGGCCATCGCCAACCCCTTTCCGGCGGCGGGCTGGGATGGCCTTGTTTTTTCTTCCACAGGCAGTGGCACCTGGCAGTCCATCACCGGCCTGGCCTTCACCGACAGCTCCGCCCCTTACACAGTGCCCACTTGGGCGGACTACGACGACGACGGCGATTTCGACCTTTTTGTGGCCGCAGGCCCGGCTGTGCAGCCACCCGCGGCGCCAGATTTTTTATATAAAAACGAGCTGACAGAAACGGGAAGCCCGGCCCTCGTGCCGTTGACGGGCTTCCCCTTCGATACCCCACAGGACGGCCAGAGCTACTCCTTTATTGACTACGACAACGACGGCCACCTCGACATCTGCCTGGCCAACTACGTGTATGCCCCCAACCGCTTGTACCACAACAATGGCGACGGGACTTATACCAGCGTAAACACGCCTTTCACTGCTACCTCGCTCTCCCATTCGCTGTCAAATGCCTGGGGCGACTTCGACAACGATGGGAATTTGGACGTGATCTTCACACGAGATGGCGTATTGACGGCCCGCTTTTATAAAGGGGACGGAGCAGGTGGTTTCATGCTACAAACCAGCCCTGTTTCCCAACACAAAGATGCCACGGGCGCCACCGTCGGCGACTACGACAACGATGGCGATCTCGATGTTTTCCTGCACGGCCCCACCAATGTGGCAGGCAATGGCAGAGCCCTTTTCCGCAACGACTTCAACAATAGCAACCATTGGGTCAGCTTCCAACTCAAAGGTGTTGAATCCAATCGGGCAGCCATTGGGGCAAAAGTGCGCATCAAGGCGATCATCGGCGGCGTGGCGAAATGGCTGCGGCGGGACGTGTCGGCACAGAACACTTTTCAGGGGCAAAATGACCTGCGGGTGCATTTCGGGCTGGGCGATGCGACCATGATTGACAGCCTGGTGGTGTGGTGGCCCTCCGGCCAGGTGACGACTTGTAGCCATGTGCCACTTGACCAATTCCACACGGTGACGGAGACTGATGGGACATGGGATTTGTGCGTAACGCCCGTGCGGGAACGGCTGGATGATGAGACGATTACCATTTCGCCGAATCCCGCAGGCGGGGATATTTTTATCAAAATGCCTGGAAATACAAAAGGAAAAGTGTTGTCGGTTGAGGTTTTCAACAGCGCAGGGCAAAGGGTTGAGCAAGGTGTTTTTTCTGAAAAAATGGATGTATCTGGTTTGCAAACAGGCCTGTTTTGGGTGGTTGTCAGCGATGGGGTGCAGCGTTGGCGGGGGAGTTTTGTCAAGAAATAGCCTTTGAAAATGCGTTTAGGATCGTTTAAAAAATAACTTCCAAAAGTTGAGGCACACGTTTACTAAACCTTCAAGGTTTAGTAAACGTAGTTTGAGGTCTGATTTTTCATGCAGCCGCATAATCAGTTTACGTGACGGTATTCTGTATTCTCGGAATTTGTTTTTTAAGCGTTACGTAATTCAAAGGTGCCCCCTAATTTTCGCCAAAATCTGTGCCTGCAAACCATCCCTTTTTTATGGAAAATCAACTCATCGAAACCTGGCTCATCAATGACCGCATCAACCGCTACCTGCTCGAATCCATTGACGAGGCGCATCTCGGCGACCAAGCGGGCGGCAAGGGCCGCACAGTCGGCGAAGCGCTGGCGCATGTCCACAACGTCCGCTTGATGTGGTTCAAATCTGCCGACCCCGAACTGCTGGGAATGGTGGAAAAAATTGAGAAGGAAAATATTTCCAAAACCCGGTTGATGGAGCAGTTGGAGAAAAGCGGGAAGGCTATAGCGGCCATGCTGGAACGAGGCTTGGCCGAGGGAAGAATCAAAGGTTTCAAGCCGCACCCGGTTGCGTTTTTGGGCTACATCACTGCCCACGAGGCGCACCACCGTGGCCAAATAGCGCTGGCACTGAAATTATGCGGCCACCCTTTGGATAAGAAGGTAGGCTTTGGCCTATGGGAATGGGGCACAAGGTGATTACCTTTGGCCATGCTATTTTTTACAGAAGTTTTTTGGCTCACCAGACTTTATCCTAAGGCAAGCATTAGGAAATTCAAGGCAACTAACTTATTGATTATCAGTTTTTAAATAATTTCTCAATTTCCAATTTCAGAATAAACGCAGCTCCTATTGCTGGCTGCACCCTTAATGTACCCCGCCCAAAATCTGCAACAAATACCTCTTCTTACGCTGCGCCACGGGCAGTTCCATCCCATCGCTCATCACCACCTCACCGCCGAAGCGGTTCACATAGCTCTGTACGTGGTCAATGTTGACCAAATGAGATTTGTGGATGCGCTCGAAGCGGTGTGCGGCGAGCGTTTCTTCCATTTCTTTCAGGGTTTTGGCAAGCAGCAGTTTTTTACCGTTTTCAAAAAAAACAGTGGTGTAGTTCCCCTCTGCGGCCAGCCTGACGATACTCCTCACCGGGTGAAGGTGGATGCCATCGGAGGTGGCGAGGGCGATGCGTTCGGGCGGTGCGGTGGCGTTCCGGTATTGCTGCATGAACTGCTGCATCTGTTGATTAAAAGAGGCTTGCTGGGTGTGCAGCGCCTTGTCAACTGCCGCCCGGAGTTCCTCGGCGTCAATGGGTTTCAGCAGGTAGTCGAGTGGCTGGAATTTGATGGCCTTCAGGGCATAGTCGCTGTAGGCTGTGGTAAAAATGGTCTTAAAAGCCTGAAAATCCACTTTTTCCAAAATATCGAAACCGGAGCCGTCGGTGAGTTGGATGTCGAGGAAGAGGAGCTCAAGCCCGGGGTGCTTTATGATCAAATTCGCCCCTTCTGCCACGGAGGCAGCCTCGCCGATGATCTTGATTTCGGGGCAATGCAGATCAAGCTCTTGGCGGAGGGACAGGCGGGCGTTGGGTTCGTCGTCAATGAGGATGGATTTTATCATGAATGAAAGTTTATTCAGAATTGGAATTATTCTACATTTGGAACAAAAACTTCACAATGCTCCATTTCGACCATAAAGGTTACCTTGTTCCTGACAAAAATATTGAATGCAAATTCAAAGACTTCAAGGCTACTTTTGTTGAAATGATGCCGCACGAACAGCGAAAACTTTTATATAAAGGGTTGATAAAATTTTTGCAAGGTTTAATGATAGCCACAAATCGGGAAGAAATCCTGACCTGGATCAATGGTAGCTTCACGACCAAAAAAGAAAACCCTAATGATATTGACATCGTTTATTTTTTGGAACATTCAGTGGCCCAAGTACACGAACCAATTTTATTTGAACGCTTTTCTTACCCTGAAACATTGACTGCTTATGGTGTAGATGCCTATCTTGTGAAACTTTTTCCAGAAAACCACTTGCACCACTTACGCACACAGTCCGATAAATTGTACTGGATTTCAAAATTTTCCAGGACTAGAAAAAATCGTCGTGGCACTGCGTTTAGAAAAGGGTTTTTAGAAATTAACATCCGCCGTCATGAAATCGAATAAAAGTGACCTTATTCAAATCCAGGAATTGTTGGAAGAAATCAGCCAACTCGACCGATTGATTTCCATGCACGAGGATGCCAAAGACCGCATCATGGCCAAGCAATATGTTGCCCGAAAACGCAAATATTTTGATGAACTTGTCAAGTTGCTGCTCGATTACTATCCTGTTACGGATATGCCCCCTGCCATCCTGTTGGAGAAATTATTCCAACGTTTTTATCCCAATGCTCACGAAAACCCAAAACCGCAACCCGCTTTAGAAGAAGTGATCAGGCCTTTTATGGCTGCCTAACCCCTTACCCTTTCTACCGGCAACAAAACCACCACTTCCGTCCCCGCTGCCTCTCCCTTTCCGTTGTATAAATCGTTGATGCTTACTGCCTGCGCCCCATTTTTGCGCAGCAACTGCAAGCGCTCCTCCGTAATGGCCGTCGCCAAGGGCTTGTGCGGATCCCGCAGTTTCGACTTGGCGGCAGCGGCCTTTCTGCCGATGCCGTCGTCCGAAATGGTGGCGCATATTTCGTCCCCATTTTTAGAAAAATGCACCGCAATATGCCCCGTCCCTGCCTTGCCGACAATACCGTGGATCACCGCATTTTCGACAAAAGGCTGCACGACCATGGAAGGGATAAGCACGCCCGAAGTGTTTAGCTCAGGCTCGGCGGTGATGTTGAATTTGATTTTATCAGGATACCTGATCTGCGACAGTTGGAGGTAGATTTTCAGCAGTTCCATTTCCTGGTCGAGCGGGATGAATGAGTCCGAGTAGTCGAGGTTGAGGCGCAGCAGGCGGGCGAATTTGGCGATGTAACTGTTCGCCTGCGTGAATTTTTCCTGCCCATAGTAGCCCTTGATGGTGTTGAGGGCATTGAAAATAAAGTGCGGGTTCATTTGCAGGCGTAGGGCCAGCATTTTAAGGTCGGCATTTTTGGTTTGGAGTTCGAGGCGTTCGTTCTCGCTTTCCATGAGGCGTTGGCGCATTTCAAATTTCCGGCGCAGTTTCCGCTCCCGATGTTTTACCCAAAAAAATACGAAACCAGCAGCGGCAAAAATGGACAAAACGATAAACCACCATTTCATCCAAAAAGGCCGGGCGATGCTGAAATCCAACACCGCTGCTGCCATGCTTTCCACGTTGGAACTGTTCACTGCCAATACCTCAAATTTGTAGTTACCTGGGCGCAAGGAGGCGTATTCCACCACCTCGCTCGAAGTCGTGTGCCAGTCAATATCGTGGCCTTGCAGGCGGTAGCGGTAGCGCAGGTTTTTGTAGTCCTTGAACGACAGGCCCTCGAAACTGAACGACAGCGAATTTTCACCAAAACCCAACGCCAACTGCTGGGCAAATGCCCGCACTTGTTCGTTAACTTTCAGCTTTTTGAGGTAGATGGGCGGCGGCGATAGTTTTTTTGAAAAAATGGAAAGTGGCACTGCCACCAGGCCGTTGTCCTTTCCCAAAAAAACCTGCTCACCGATGACGGCGACGGCATTGAGTTTTTCGGCGCCGAGGCCGTGTACATTGGAAAAGTCGAGCAGTTGCAAATGGCCGGGACTGCCCTCCACTTTGAACAGGCCGCTGGCGGTGGCTATCCAAAAATTGCCTTTTTCGTCCTGGTAAAAACTCCGGCAGATTTTGTCATTTTGACCTGGGATGGCAATGCGGATGCTGTCGAGTGTTTGCCCATTTTTCAGCGCAAACAGTCCATTGGCTTCGGTGAGGGCCCATAGGGTTTTTGTTTTTTCATCAAACAACAAATCCCGGATGGCGTGGGCCAACACGGCATGGCCCATTTTTTCATTTTTGTAAAAAAACAAGCCGTTTGGGGAGGCCAGCCAGGCGGTGTTAGTTTCGTCAAAAACGATGCGGTCCACCCGTTGGTCGCTGAGTTTTTCCGGAGGGAAAAGTTTGAAAAACTCGCCGATATCCTGCTCGTCCAGTTTGCTCGCATAGCTTCCGAAATGCCTGACTTTATTGGATTGGACGCGGTACAGCCCCGTGAGGCCCGCCCACAAATTGCCCTCCCTATCCATATTGGTATCCGTAGAGCGCAGGTAAAAAAACTGGTGCTGGCCATCTTTCAAAAGCAAACTCCCGGCCTTACCAGACACAAGGGTGCTGCCATCCGCCAGGTGCCGGATCATGCCGATGGCCCTTGGGGTCAGGCCCTGCGGGAAATGGTGAAAAACCTCCAATTTCCCATTTTTCAAAACCCCGTAGGCATTGTTCATCAAACCCACCCACAATTGCCCGTCGGGTGCTGCGGAGAGGCTGGTGACATGGCCGGGGCTGTTGCCCGCTGGGTCGAGGATTTGAAGGATTTCGGGGGCGGGCGTGTAAAAAAGGCCGTTGTCCAGGGTAGAAAACCACCAGCCGCCCTCATTGTCTTCGAGGATGCCGGAGACCTGGCTATTGGTCAGGTATGCCTGTTGGAAGGAGTGACTGCTTGGGTCGAAACGATAAGCCCCATTGCGGCAGCCCACCCATAGCCGCTGGTTGGTCGGCAGTACGGCGATAGCTTCGCCCATGTTGGCAGGGTAGCTGAAACTGGTAATAAGCTTTTGGGTCAAAGTATTGTAAACCAGGAGGCCATGTATATCCGAAATAAAAACCGTGTCGCCCGAAAACCCAAGTTTGATGGGCTTTGTGGCAGATGGCAAACTGGTCGTTTGTGCAAATTTTTTATCCTGAAAAAAGCCCACGTCCCCATTTAGGAGCAGCCCTATGCTGCCATCGGCATTGGGCCATGCCTGCATCACCACATCAGGGAAGGTATCCATAGTGATGGCGTTTTTTTCAAAATCAAGCCTGCCCAACAGGTTGCTGGAAGCAAAGACAATCTGCCCTTTTTTATCCTCAAAAATATGGAGCACCAAGTCGCCTAAAGAGCAGCCCCGCAGCAGCGGCACATCGCTTTCGTTGTGCATTTTCCCATCCTGAAAAAAGCAGGGCTTGCCGTTGAGCGTGGCGAACCAAAGCCTGCCCGCCCGGTCTTCGAAGCAGGTAAAAACTTCGTTGTCCGTCAGCCCGTCGGCAGTGGTGTAGTTGGTGAAACGGGCGCCATCGAAGCGGCTCACCCCCACATCGGTGCAGAGCCAGATGTAGTTTTTTGAGTCTTGGAAAACAAAATAAACATTGTTGGAAGGCAAGCCGTCCCGCACCTGGTAGTTTTTGAAATAGGGCTGCTGTGCTGCGGCAAAGGGGCAGGCGAGGAGGAGGATGGACAGGATTTGCAGCAGCTTGGGCATGAATATTTTCCTACGGGAAAATGGGCAGTTTGGCCAACTTCGGTAGCAAAATAAGCCAATTTGCAGCGAATCAGCCTTGTGGTGGATAATTGCTTGCTGGCGGAGGATAAATCAAAGTTTGCGTTGGCTACAATTTCATTGTCAAACTGACTTGACAATAAATCTGTTGCTAAAAAAAATTGCCCCACCACATTTCTTTTGTTTTATCCAACTCAACCAACCCTAACATTTAATCGCTCAAAACTATCGTTGGCCATGCAACACTTGTAAAGGAATATTTTCTTGAGCATCTTTGCCCATTACACAACCGATTATGAGACCATCCCATGTAACTATCCTTGTCCTGCTATTTTGCAGGACAGTTTTTGCCCAAACCTATTTTGCCACCAACGGATTCGCAAACAGCGGCCTGTTTGAAATCACCATCAACGGCGGCAACTGCAACTCCCAGTTTATTGGCAACCTGCTCACCCCTGCTGGTGATACGGTATTCACTGGCGACCTTTGCCAATGCCCCGACGGTACGCTCTACCTCTTTGGCGGCGGCGGCGACAATGTCTATGAAATTGATCCACTGACAGGCCAACTTGACCTGAAAATGTCCATGCCCGGACTTGATGCGGTGGGGGCGGCCTGTGGCGGCGATGGTTTGGTGTATGCCATTTCGACCCAAGCTCCTGGCAACCTGTATGCGCTCGATCCCAATGCGGGAACCTCCAATTTATTGGGGCCAACCGGCTTTCCCTTCAACAATGATTTGATATTTTATGACAGCCTCCTATACGTTGCAACCACAATGGGCCTCGCCAGGATTTGCCCTGATGATCCCGATGGGGGCAGCATACTTTTTCCTACCAATCAATTATATACTGGCTTGTCGGTTTATCCCGGGTCTTGCAACACACTGGTTGGAAGCGCCAATGGGGGCCAACTTTTTCTCATCAATTTGGATGACGAAACGGAAACGCCGCTTTGCAGCGTCCCTATTCTTATTACTGGCTTGTCGGAGTTCAGCAACGCCCAACCCATGGACTGCCAGATACCTTTTGATTTGGATTTTAACAATAGTTCAGGTGCCCAGGGCAACGATTACAACGCCGCCATTTTCAACTGCCACATCAACAATGTAAGGATAGCGGATGTGGATGTACACATTCCCAACTATCCGGTTTTGAAAGAAATGACCATCAGCCTTGCCAACGGCATACTCGATCCGGGCAAGGAAGGGCTTTGGATTGGCTCGACGCCCGGCCTCGTAGCTACTGGTGTCGGCACTACCACCCTCACGCTGACCAATATGACGGGCAATGCGACACTGGCACAGTTCCTCAATTCCCTGCAAAATGTACAATATAAAAACGCTGCCCTTTCGCCGACAGGAGGTATGCGGGAAGTAGCCGTTAGTTTTATCACAAAATCAGGCTCCCAGAGTGAAGAAGCCACTTGTTTTGTGCAGGTACAGCAGTTGCCGCAGGTGCAGGTGGACCTGGGCGGCGACAAGGCTATCTGCCAGGGTGGGGGTACCATATTGGATGCGGGAAATCCGGGCCTAAGTTTCCATTGGAGCGGCGGTCAAAGCACCCAGACCATCACGGCCTCCAACCAAGGCACCTATAAAGTGACCGTGAGCGACGGCGTGAATTGCCCGGGAGCCGACGAAGCCTTTGTGCTGGTGCTTCCCAGCGAGGTGCTGTGGGCTGTCACGTATGACACCGCCATTTGTTTGGGGGAAACTACCCCTATATTATTGACCATGCTCAGTTTTGATGCTTATGAATTCAATGTCTATACGGACGGGGTTTTTACGGAGCATCTGAGCAATATCCAATCTGGCTACCAATATTTTGTCAGCCCTACCCAAACTACAACCTATTCGTTTGAACCCATAATGGGGCCCGGTTCCACTTCCTGCCTAATAGATAGCACCTTGCAGGCGACCATCACCGTTGTGCAGGCACAAACTGTCCAGGCTTCGCAAACGATATGTGAGGGGGACAGCGTATGGTTAAATAATGACTGGCAATCAGCAACTGGTATTTACATAGATACCCTCACTGCAATGAATGGGTGCGATAGTATTATTTCCACTAATTTATCGGTTCAAACGAGCGATACCATTTTCCTCGCTTCGCAAACCTGTGACCCAGCATTGGCGGGCATTTTCACGCAAAATTATCAAAATATAAATGGCTGCGACAGCACTGTCATTACCAATGTATCTCTATTGCCGAGCGATACCATTTTCCTCGCTTCGCAAACCTGTGACCCAGCATTGGCGGGCATTTTCACGCAAAATTATCAAAATATAAATGGCTGCGACAGCACCGTCATTACCAATGTATCTCTATTGCCGAGCGACACCATTTTGCTTGCTTCGCAAACCTGCGACCCAGCGTTGGCGGGCGTTTTCACGGGAATTTACGAAAATATAAATGGCTGCGACAGCACCGTAATTACCATTGTATCCCTCTCGTTGAGCGACACTATTTTCCTCGCTTCGCAAACCTGCGACCCAGCACTGGTTGGCATTTTTACGCAAAATCTTCAAAATATAAATGGCTGTGACAGCACCGTGGTTACCAATGTATCCCTCTCGTTGAGCGACACCATTTTCCTCGCTTCGCAAACCTGCGACCCAGCGTTGGCGGGCATTTTTATCGAAAACCTGCAAAATATAAATGGCTGCGATAGTACCGTAATTACAAACATTTTATTGCTCCCCAGCGACACTATTTTCCTCGCTTCCCAAACCTGCGACCCAGCATTGGTGGGCGTTTTCATCGAAAACCTGCAAAATATAAATGGCTGCGATAGTACCGTAATTACCAATGTATCCCTCTCGTTGAGCGATACCATTTTCCTCGCTTCCCAAACCTGCGACCCAGCATTGGCGGGCGTTTTCATCGAAAACCTGCAAAATATAAATGGCTGCGATAGTACCGTAATTACTAATGTATCGCTGCTGCCAAGCGACACTGTTTACCTCGCTTCGCAAACCTGCGACCCAGCATTGGCAGGCATTTTCATCGAAAACCTGCAAAATATAAATGGCTGCGACAGCACCGTCATTACCAATATGTCGCTGCTGCCGAGCGACACTGTTTACCTCGCTTCGCAAACCTGCGACCCAGCATTGGCAGGCATTTTCATCGAAAACCTGCAAAATATAAATGGCTGCGACAGCACCGTGGTTACTACCACGCTCTTGCTATTATCGGATACCACCCAGCTTGATAGCTTTACTTGCGAATTGTTGGAGGTGGGCATTTTCGAGCAATATTTGGTGAATGAGGCTGGCTGCGACAGCATTGTGCTGCTGACGGTTTCCCTGCTACCGCCGCCCGATTGCGAAGAAGGGGGGCCCGATGTATTGAATGTGTATGTCCCCAATGCTTTCTCCCCAAATGGCGATGGCTCCAACGACCTTTTTCAGGTTTATACCAATGGCATGGCCAGTAAAATCAACCTATTCCGCATTTTCGACCGCTGGGGGGAACTTGTTTTTGAACAGTATGACACGCTGCCCAATGACCTGTCCAATGCTTGGGACGGCAGCTTCAAAGGCAAACCACTGGACGGAGGCACCTATATTTATCTGGCTGAATTGCTGGGGAAGGATGGAAAGGTAAAGCGGTTGACAGGTGAAATCGTTTTGATAAGATAACGTGAGTTATGGCACTTGTTCGACCTCTCCGAGGTCGCTAATTCATTGATATTCAATATCTACCAATAATTTCACCTCTTCGGGGTGTCAGCATATACGACTTCGGAGAAGTCAAATCTTGGTAGATTTTTCATAAGTGACGGATTTCGACCTCGGAGGGGTCGCACCTGCTTGATAATCAACTATTTTTTTGCCATAGTTCAAGTTATAATACTTGACGGCTAAACCAAAGCATTGAGGCAAATAAAAGCAGGGCCATACAGCCCTGCCTTGCACGATCAATGGGATTACCGTTTTACTAAACGCTTGGAAACCAAGCGGTTGAAAAAGGATATGCTCATGCAATAAATTCCACTTGGTTCAGAGGAAATATCAACAAAGGAGGTTTGGGATAAGGTTTGTTCCTTCACCAACCGGCCAAAGCTGTCTGAGATGCGGAGCAGCGCCTCAGGGGGAAAGTTGCCCTGGACTTCAAAAGTGCCGTTGGTGGGGTTGGGAAAGACCAGATTTCCGAAATCTTCGAGATTTTGGATATCTATACTCACTACACCCGACAACTCTTCTTTTCCATCGAAATCCATTTGCCGGAGGCGGTAATAATTCATGCCGGCCAACGGTTTTTCATCCAAAAAATAATAGGAGTGTGCGGCTACGGTTGTACCATGTCCGTTGACGAAAGCTATTTCATCCCAATCCTTGGCATCGTCGCTGCGCTCAATGGAAAAGCCCTCGTTGTTGGCCTCCGAGGCGGTGTGCCAGTCGAGGCGAACTGATTGGTTGTCAGTGGATTTTGCAGAAAAATAGGTCAGTTCCACGGGCAAAATGCCATTGGCGTTGACCATCACTTCCGTGGCAGTATAGGAGATGGTCCAGGTGATGTCGGGCACGGTAGGGTAGCTGACGGAAGCATAGGTGCCGTTGATGGCGTTGGCGTTCAGAATGGTAAATTGGGTCAATTGCCCAGTAGGCGGCATGTAGCCACCAATCAGGGTGATGGTAAGGCTGCCGCCGAGGTTGGCCGTGCCCGTCACATTTATTTTATCTTGCTGTGAACAGGCCGTCGTGCCGCCGATTTCTACGGCCGTGTTGCCAGAATTGGAATAGCCGCTGTTGAAGGCGAGACAGCCCGCCGAGTTGCCGGGTGCCACCTTGTTGGTAGTAGAAAATTCCAAAGCCCCCGCAAAGGTGCCGCTGCCGGAAAGAATGACATCCACCGCTCCTGATTTGTCCAGGTTGATGGTGCCGTTGTTGGTGAGGTCGAGGTTGAAGCCGCCGATCCAATTACCCCCAACACCGCTTCCAATGTTGATGATCCCCGTTCCCGTGTTGGTCAATATGCCAGGGAAAAAGCCAGAAGAAAAGCCAACTTTGGCCGCCCCGGTATTTACGATGTTTATCGTGCCTGTATTGGTGAATGTGCCGCCAAATACGCCGAAGGCTATCCCCATTCCAGCGTGGGCGGTGCTGCCGATAGTGATGGTGCCATCGTTGTTGAAAGCATTGCTGGCCTGGTAGGAAATGGCCCCAACATTGGCATTGGTGCCATTGTCAAACGACATGGAATTGTTGTTGTCCACCGAGCAGCCCGAACTGCCGGGGGCAAATAGCAAACCGGCCCCGCTGTGGTTGTTAATGGTGATGCCGCCGTTGTTGATCAACGAACTGGAACTACCCTGCAAACTGATGCCGATGGCACAATTGGAGATTTGGATATTTCCGCCATTGGTGACAGTAGCGCCATTGATGCCGAGCGCAAACGAGCCGCCAACGTCAATTGTCAATTTGCCAGTTCCGACCAATGAAAGTGTCGAGCCATTGAGCGTGACGGAATTAGCGAAGGCCAGGTAGCCATTCGGTATTTCTACGCTGAAGGCATCAATGACCACATCGTCCGAGGAGGTGGGGGCGGTATTGGTATCCCAGTTGAGGCCGTTGCTCCAGAGGTTGTTGCCGCCGCCGCCGTCCCAGGTAACTTGGGATTGTAAGTTGTTGATAGCCAGGCAAAAAATGACACAAAGAGCCGCCAGGTAACGGCATGTAGTTTTATCCATTGGATTAAATCGGTTGGGATCGAAGGAAAAATAAATTGTAAGATTTATTTTTAAAAAACCACTCCCCAGCCTTATCGGCTAAAGGAACCCTTACAAGTTATTTTCCCTGATCTATAATAAAAATAAAAATGGGCACCGGGAGGGGCGATGCCCACTGGATGTAGTTCACGAGTTTGATTTCTGAATTGGATTTTCCAGTTTTAATTTGGGTCGAAAGGGTGGGTAATGTGTGCAAAATTACCCTTGACGGAATGTCCCCGCTGGAGAATTGGATGAACGATAAGCTGAGGTGAGTTAACGGACGGGTTGGCTTATTTGAGGGATTGTTATTTGTGAAATTCAGACTTTACGGAAAAGCACTCACCCGCCGATTTCATGAATTTTCCTATCTGGGATTTTCAATATTTTTCTAACAAGAATCTGCGGCACTTTGCTAATATCTGCGGGCGGAAACCTTTAACGCAACATCCTCGACGCCCCCGTTTTATCCACAAAAAACAGCCCATCGAACTGATACGGTACGGACATCACCGCCCCAAAATCATAATCGCTGGTGGCATACCCGACGAAGCGGACTGGACGGGGCTGGAGAAGCCATTCATTGTTTTTTAACTCAAAAGCAGGTCTCAAGTTGAGGAACAACTGGCCGCTGCCAAGTCCCCCGGCGATGCCGTGCAACGCCTCGTCAAAACTGCCCCTCGGCGCATTCATGGCATCTACAGGCAACACTTTGTGGTTGGTGAAACTGACGGTGGCGCTGTACTGCCCGCCATAGGTAAACAAGCCGAAAGCCCTGTAATCGCTGCCGTACATGCGGGAAAGGTATTTGCCCATGGATTCGCCCTGGTGGTAATTGTAGCGGAAATCAGGGCTGTCGCTGCGGGCGATGTGCGAGTCGTGCGCCCAAACGACGATGCGGGTGCCGGGCAGCCTTTGCGACTGTATCCACCGGATGTTTTCAGCCATGAACGTGTCACGGGCGCTCACGATTTGGGAGTAGGCAATGTCGGCAGCCTGCACGACGACCCTTGCGTTTTGCAGTGCCCATTCCAGCCTCTTTTTGGATGCGGCAGTTTTTGCTTTTTCCTGCCAGGTTTGTTTTTTGGATGAAACGAGGGCGAGGATTTGCTCGGCATTTTCCTTCCAAATCAGCCGGATGCTGTCGGCAGCTTGCGGGTAATATTGTGCCCGCCATGCTTCCCGGTAGTTGCGTTGCAGGCTGTCCACAAGTGCTTGCAGCGCTGGCTCAACATCCCCGATGAAATGGGAAAGGCTGTCCATTGGCAAGCTCGGATCCTGCAAATCGAAACCGACAAACTCCACCATTTGCCTGAGATTTTGGAGGTTGTAGGCCCGCAGCCATTCTATGAGGGCCAGCATTTCCTCCGTGTTCCAGACCCGGAACATCACCTTGATAACCTGCTCGGCAGTGCCTTCCCCGCCGCACACATAACGGTTGATTTTTTCCACTTCCAATTGGTTGGCTTCGATGGCGAATACCCGCACGTTGAGTTCTTGAATGGCGTATTGCAGCAGCCGGTGTTTGAGTTGAAAAAACTCGCTGGTGCCGTGCGTCGCTTCGCCGAGGGCGATGATTTTAGCTTCGCCAACGGCCTGTCGGAAAAACTCCAAATCGGAGAAATCTGCCTTTTCACCTATCGGGGAAGGTTTGCAGGTTTTGAAAGGGGTGGCATTTTCTTTCAGCCATTTTCTTTGGGGTGGCGTGAAATTATCAGCTACTTCCAGCGCCTGTTTTGATGTTCCATCCACGTTAAGTTGAAAGCCGTCGAACCACACTTTCCCGCTGCCATTGGTGCCAACTATGATGAAAAAAGAATGGGCCGCCTCTACGCCCGACAGTTCCAACGTGAATGGCTGCCAGTCGCCAACGCCTTTAAAATCAATGCTTTTGGCTTCTTTCACCAAGCCCGTGTCGCCATAGGCTGCAAGGATGACCTGGGCCGCACCGCCCGTTTTTTCGGTTTTTGCCCAACCTGCCAGGGTGAGTTTTTTGCCCAACAGTTCATAAGGGGAAAGCCAGTAGCCCAAGGTATGGTCGCCGCCTGTTCCATCGTCGGCTAGCGCTTCGTTGGAGAGTTGGAGGCTGTATTTTCCATCATGGACAGACAGGCTGTCGAGCGAAGTAACCGTGTTGGGCCCTAACTGGAACGGCGACCATCCCCAGGGCCGCGCCGCGCCTTCTACACTTGTTTTTTCAAAACCTAAATTGAGGGGCTGCTGGGCGAAGACGTTGAATGAACTGGCGAAGAGACCCAAAAGGATAAGTACCGGAAGGCCGTCAAGGGGAGTTGGAATTCGCATAGGTCAGGATTTTTGTTTTCAAAAAGGATGGGAAAACTATGCGTGAAACCCTATTCATCCACCGAATAAAATTGCTTTGTCTCAAATCAGCCATTCAAAAAATTGATAAATCATTGGGCAGGGTGATGAATGTT
Organism: Lewinellaceae bacterium; assembly: GCA_020636005.1. Taxonomy (GTDB): domain Bacteria; phylum Bacteroidota; class Bacteroidia; order Chitinophagales; family Saprospiraceae; genus UBA6168. Next base: position 609,709 of record JACJYR010000001.1, on the reverse strand, counting down.
ACCGGGTGACCAATCCTGAATATCCCATCTTTATGCTAAACAACGGCCATGAAGTCCAAATTCCTCAAGTTCCTGCTCGTATGCCTGACTTGTTTGGCCATCATTACCGGCCTTGTTTATTTGGTAAAATATTTTTTAAACTAACAACTCACCGTCATGAAAAAGAACATGGGATCTGCCGACCGGATAGTAAGGATCATTCTCGCCATCGTATTTGCAGTGCTTTATTTCACGGGCACCGTTACCGGCACGTTGGGCATTGTGCTGCTCGTATTGGCAGCGGTTTTTGTGCTGACGAGCGTGGTCAGTTTCTGCCCGTTGTATTTGCCATTTGGCATCAGCACTTGTGCGATGAAGGGTGGGAAAACGGCGTAAGATCTTAGTGGAATCCATTGCGCCAACGCTGGCAGGGTTGCGAAACGCTGCCAGCGTTTTTTATGGCCCAAAGCTGCAAAAAGTAAAAGCCCCAGGCATTTAACCTGCCCGGGACTTTTTTTGAACCTGTCGGTTCGAAAACACCTAGAACCCTAATTTTTTTACTGCTGCTGGTTTGAAAAAGTTGAACCGCTCCTATGCCTTAAACTGTTGAAAACCAGTCTCCAAAAAACAATTCAAACCATATCAAACGACTCAAACCATTTCAAACCAGCCACTATCACAATTTCTCAAAATGCAGTTCTTCCAAATGCTCCGTGTTGTCGTCTTTCAGTTCGATTTTGCTGTCTGTCATGGTCACGATAATCCAGTTGTCGTCCAGGTTGCTGAGCGGCTTACTGCTGCTGGAGGTACTGATGACCAGGCGCTGGCTGCCGTCGTCGCTGGTTGTTTGCCAACTGCCGGTGGTGGTAGTGCCGTTGCGGGTGGACTCGAATGCGCCGGACGACTGGAAGTTGAAAGTGTAGCCGGAGAAATCTGAAGTCTCGACTTTGTCCTTGTCAAAATAGTAAGTTACCTTCCAGGTGCCGCCTTGCGTCAGCACTTGCGAGTTGTTGTTGGAAGGGTCGGGGCTGTCGTCGGAATTGTTGCAGGAAACAGCCACGAGGCTGAAAACGAAAATGCAGGCCGTCCAAAATGATGTTTGTTTCATAAAATTCGATTTTTGTTTTTAATTGTGCTTGAGTGTTTATGTATTTTCTAAATTGATTTTCAAGACTATATGTGCTGGCAAAATTTTACAGCAATGCTTGATTTGATAGTCTAAAGATAAGGCTGCCCGCTACCAGCCTGCAAGCATTTTGATTCAAGCGGGTAAAAAGGCGGTGTGAACGGGCAACCTGCATTGCCCAAATTTGATTGCTTTGAATTATTTTAAAAAACCGCCCATCTTGCACCCCTCATGCAAAACAGCAACCTCCACCAACTGATCCATTCTTTTTCAAGCCTCGAACAGCGGGAAGTGCGCAAGTTCCTCGCCTCGCCTTTTTTCAACACCCGTGATGACCTGTTGCTGTTGTACGACTTTTTAGTGGAAAATAAGGAAGCCTCCAAGGAAAGTACGTGGCAGCACCTAGTGGCGGGTGAACCATTCGACGACCAAAAACTGCGGCTGCTGATGAGCTACCTGCACAAATTGCTGGAGCAGTATATTTCCATCAAGGAAGCCACGGCAGATGAACTTTCCAACCGCCTCCATTTGGCCATCGGTTACAGGAGGCGTGGCATGGCCGTGCCTTTCGAACGGGTGCAAAAGTCGCTGGAAAAGTCACTGCAAGCGCAGCCGCTCAGGGATGCCCATTTTTACCAAACCCAACACCGCTTGCAATGGGAACAATACCAGGTGGCCGCGGCCCAAAACCCCGCAGAAGAGCTACCCTTGAAAGCACTGTCCGGCACGATGGATGTGTACTACCTCGCTACCCGGTTGCGGTTGCTTTGCCTTTCGATGGCGCAGCAGGGTGTTTACGAGGCAGGGTTTCAGTCGGAGGGGGACGATGGGGTGGTGGCCTGGGCACATAGATCTGCCTGGAAGGACGCCCCCGCAGTGGTCGTTTACCTGCACTGTTACTGGATGTTGCGCAAGCCCGCTGATGAAGGCCATTTCCAGTATTTTAAGAAAGCAATCCTTGAATCCGGTGGGTTTTTCGGCACTGAGGAGATGCGTGGGTTGTACCTGCTGGCCATCAACTATTGCATCCGGCGCCTCAATGATGGGGACCGAAACTACTTCCGGGAGGTGCTCGAACTTTACAAGGCGGGGCTTGCCAGCAGCCACCTGCTGGAAAATGGTACGCTTTCCCGTTTTACCTACCACAACATCGTGGCCGCCGGGCTTCAATCTGAAGAATTGGAATGGGTGGCGTTTTTTATCAATGAGTATAAAAATTCGCTGGAACGGAAATACCGGGAAAGCTCGTACAGCTTCAGCCTCGCCCGCCTCGAATTCTCCCGCCGCCGCTACGATGCCGTGCTGGAGCTTTTGCAAAAAGCCAACTACCGGGATCCCCTGCTCAACCTTGCCGCAAAGACCCTCCTGCTGAAAACCTACCACGCCCTCGACGAACTGGATTTGCTACAATCCCACCTGGACGCCATGCGCAATTATGTGCGCCGCAAAAGGGTCATCGGCTACCACCGAACCAACTACCTGAACATCGTCCGATACGCAGAGAAGCTGCTGAAAGTCAACTTGCTGGACAACAAGGCCGTGGGGCAATTGCGCGCAGAAATTACTGGCGAGGAAGTGCTGACGGAGCGGGAATGGCTGTTGGCCTGCCTGGAGGTGTGAGGGGCAGGCCTGAGGCAGCGCAATGCGGGCATGTGTGATTTCCCATGCCCCAATTTCTAATTTTTCAATTTCCCGCCTCCCAACGAAGCATTTTGTAACCTACCTCCCGTCATGAGAGGTGATGCAGGCAGGAGAACACAACCAGCACTTATTCTGGAAGTTTGCCGGCGGGGCAACCAGCGGGAGTGGTACGGGCACTGCTTTGGGTACATCGGGCTGGGCACAGGGGCCGTTTGTTTGATGACTTATGAAATCACCTGCAAGTGCAGGAACGACGGCAATGGGCTTGAATTGATTGACGAAGAGCCGGTAAACAGGCACGGGCTGCCGGGAAAACTGCTGTTTTTTCGGGCGGGGCTGTCCTGCCAAATAATGGGCAGGTGGAGCATTGTTTTAAATATTATGAATCGTATAATACATTGGCCCGCGATGAGGCTTCCTTCTCTTTGTCTAGGTATTTGCTGATGGTAAAATAGAATTTGGTACCGGCCCCGGTGTTTGAACTTATCCAAATCCTACCCTGGTGGTTTTCGATGATCCGTTTGCAAACTGCCAATCCGATGCCGGTCCCTGCATATTCTTGCTCGGTATGCAGGCGCTGGAACATTTTGAACACCCGTTCCTGTTGCTCTGGCGGAATGCCGATGCCATTGTCTTTGATGGAAAAAAGAAACTCGTTCACATTGGCCGTCAAGCATATTTTAATAATCGGGCGGCTGGCATTATTGTATTTGATAGCATTGGAGATGAGGTTTTGAAACAACTGCACCATTTGCGGCCGGTCGCAATAAAGCGAATGCAACAGGCCCTCCGAATACACAATAGCGTGTTTCTCCTGGATTTCCCATTGGAGGGCAGCGATAGCTTCCTGCACAATTGGTGCTATTTTCTCCAACTTGAAGCAAGTAGCTTCCTCCCCAAAACGGGAATAAAGCAATACATCCTCGATGAGGTGGTTCATCCTTTTGACACCGCCGACAATGAATTCTATATACTCATTGACTTCTTTTTCCTGGGTGCTGCCCAACCGTTTTTGCAGCAATTGTGCGAAGCCTCCGATGTTGCGCAGGGGCGATTTCAAGTCGTGTGAAGCGATATAGGCAAACTGCTCCAGTTCTTTGTTTTTGCTGGCAAGTTGGCCGGCCCGCTTTTCCGCAATGGCCGCCCTTTCCTCCACGGCTTTTTCCAGTTCAGCGTTCCGGTTCAGGAGGCTTTTCTGAAAGGCAAGGATGGCAATATTGGTCAAAATAAAGGCGGCCCCTAAAATCAGCATCGTGAAGATGATCATGCTCAGGTGTATGTCGGGGCTGGGGCACATCCAGGCAGCAAAGATGGCCATCAACACCGCCGAAACCGTGAAAATATAGAATAAGGCAGGTTTCCTGATAGCAATAGTAATCGCACAAAATGAGGTGAGCAGGCCGCTGTAGTAGGCAATATCGAAGCTATTGACGTACACAATCCAGGTTACCCATATATGGTTGATGAAAAGCCACCAACAGGTCAGTGTGATGATGTTGTCCCTGATTTTCCTTGAGAGAAAAGAACCCGCAAAAACCAACAGGCAACAAGATGACAGCATCCAACGGTGTGCAGGGTATTCCATAGCGCCTGGCAGGGTAGCGGATGCCATGTGCCCAAACAGGGTAACTGCCACCGCAGCGGTCACCAGGATGAGCCTGTACAATAGAATCTCAACATCATAAGCACTACTCGTTGCACTATACTTCATAAAATTGGGAACGATTGCGTCGGGGCAATTCACTAATCCCAAAAAAAATGCCACGACAACCTATTGCCCAAACGTATGCCCACAAAATTTGATACCGTGCAGCGATAAGCTGCTTTTTGTGCATCAAAATCATGCTTCGCCGTGCCGCACATTTCTGCCAGTACCGGAGTTTGGTATAAAACTTGACTTTCCTTTTCAACCCAACCTGATTCCCCCCCGGCCTTTTACATTCCCATCTAATTTTTTTTGGCGATCATAGCCCTCCCAGCCCATGTTCCCGGAATAACTTTCAACACGGTAATTCATCATAAGTAGTTGATTGAAATGGTTTGAGTTGTTTGAATTTTTTTTCAAGCCAAACATCCCAAACTAATTCAATGATTTACTTCTTCCAGCGCATCCGCCCTTTGGTCAGGCAATTCCTTTTTTTTCCATCCGATGGGCCATCTGCCGGAAACAACAAAAATTTGAACGAACATGCAACATCCTGCTCACACACAACACCTGTTTTTAGCCTCCTTGCTCACCCTCTTTGTTTTGTCCTGCCAAAGAGAAAACCTTCAGGAACAAAGCCCGGTAAAAGATGACTATGGCTACCTTGAAATCAATACCCAGCCCGATGCCGGCCGGATTCAACAAGCCAACCAACTCGTCGTCTGGAAAGGCAATGGATTGAAAAAAGAAGGTATTTCCAACCACCAGCTTGATGACAGGGGCGGCGAAGGCTCGCCCGACGACGACATGTACTGGCTGCACATCGGGGATGTGACGCCACTGGAATACCAGGGCCATGCGCTGAGTGCTACCCATGTGGTCGTGAAGGACAACTTCGCCTATGTCAGCTACCATGCCAGGGGCGAAGACCACCTGGGTGCGGTGGAGGCGGTTGACCTCACTGACCCCGAATTGCCGGTAGTGGTCAGCCAGGCATTTTTCAGCACCGCCGATGTGAACGCCATCGAGGTGGATCAGGATGCGCCCGCCAGCGACACAAGGCTGTGGGTAGCGCTGTCCGATGCAAAAAAAGGAGCTGTACTGGGCCAACTTTCTGTCCAGTATGGCCTGTTCGGAAATAGTTTATCCTATGCCAATTTATCCAATGCCCTTTCTTCCGGCATCGCATCGTCGGCCAATTCCATCGAACATGCCGGGGATTTCCTCTACGTCACGGCGGGCAAGTCCAACGGCGGCGTGTACCTGTTCGATGCATCGGACCTGCACCTGATAGGGAATACCTCCTTTAACGATGCAAAATACGTGGTAGCCAATGGCCGGGTAACAGGTACCTCAAAGGTGGTGACTTTACAGGCCGGTGTTTCTTCCTTCCTCCGGGTGGAAACCCTGGGGCAGTTTGGCTTTGGTGCAGAGGTATCCATCGGTGAAATTGCCCACCAGAAAACCGATGCCGGCAATTTTGGCAAAAGCACCCTGCATTTCCAGGCCGATGGTTCCGAAATCGTCTATGTAGCGATGGGGACAGGCGGCGTCAAAGCCTTCGACATCAGCAACGGCATCCGTGAGGTGTGGGCTTCGCCCGCCGATATGATCGTGAACGGCAACTGCAACGGCGTTACGACTGCCAACGGCTTCCTGTATGCCGCCAATGGGGCGGACGGCCTGGCTGTTTTCCAACTGGTGGACAATGAAGACCCCAACCTCGTGTTTGTCTGGGATTTAGAGGCAGAAGGTGCTTCGGTCAACTTCGTTGAAACGGCCGGCAATTTTGTATTTGTGGCCAAAGGCCAGGGTGGGCTGAAAATACTGAAGCGCCCGGAATCCGGCGACTTGCTGCCATTGGCCGCCTTCAACGGCAACGGCACGCCACTCCAACTGGCAGCAGAACAGGAGGTGTGTGAAACGTTGCTGACCTCCCTCTACACCCAGGCCCTGCCAGAAACCCAAAATGCGCAAAACAACCATCCGGAATTTTTCGCTCCGGACATCACCCACAACATCGTCCTGGAAGAGCGCTGTGAGGTCCTTGTCACCTTTATCAACGAAGTGGCCGGGTACAAAAATTCGCTCGGCTATTATTACTACGATGTCAACAACCCGCCGGCCACCCTGGACGATTTGACGAAGATCATCGTCTTTCCCAATGCCTCGGCAGTCGGGTCGGGTGGCGAACTGGTGCCCGGCAATACCATGGAACTATTGGGTACTTTTAATGAAAATACCGTCATCGGCTTTTTCCTGATTTCTGATGGCTGGCGCGACGGCAGGGTGACCAATGGCAACTACACCTTGTACAGCAACCCGCTGTTCAATCCCGACAATAGGGTGCAGAGCTTGATCTTTCACGACGAGACCTGCTCGTCCACCGTCCTGTGCTTTGAGGATATTTTGACAACGGGCGGGGATAAAGACTTCAACGATGTCATTTTTCAGGTGACCACCTCACCGCCTTCGGCCATCAATTCGGAGCTTTATATCCAGTTGTAATAAATAGCGGGTTCATTCAATAAACTCGTTGATTTTCAGGAAGTTAGATCAAGGTGATTTTCTATCTCCGAAAATAAGTTTTTAATATTGCTTATTGAAATCGCAACACTTATTTAATCAAAACACATAGAAACACAGACCACATAGCCAATAAAAAATTTTATGCAATAAAATTTTTTATTGGCTAAACTATGTGTCCTAATGTGCCTATGTAATACATACTTGTAAAAGATTGTTTCTTTAGCAAACTTTTTCTTATAAAATACTGAAAGTCAAAACCTTAGAACATGTTTTGAAAACATCTATCATCTTGTAACCCCCCGTTTCAACGGGGGGTTACAAGATGATAGATGCCCTTCCAGTTATAATTTGGATGTGGCTTCGCCACTATAAGTTTCGAAAAAACGTGTTTGGTTCTTGCGTCAACATTTTAGGTTTCAATAAAACCGTTGCATTCCTTTTATTAAAAACTCTTTTTCGGCGGTACAAAATCACCATGATCCCGTTTTTCCAAACAACAGGAAATGTGGCAATTATTTCAACCCGTTATTCGCATTGTTAGCCATTGGCCGTTGGCCAACAGCTATCGACCAAAAACCAATGGCAATTTTGCAAATGCACGGCCTGTCCCGGTTTTCTGGTAAACCTGTTAGCGTGAAGTATAGGCTAACACAATTTTGAAAAAAAATTAACCAGCCAGGCAACTATTATTCTCCTACCTGCACATAGGCTCTATGGAAATACATTTTCCAGAAGTTGTTGCCAGGAATAGAAAATTGGATTGAACCACTTCTTTCATTGATTTTTAAGACTGCTCTTCCCTTAGTTTTATCCAGCCATTTTTCGATTGCTGGCTCTCTTCTTCTATAAATCTTTACATTCAACAAAGACCTTGAGCAACGCTGCTTTGGGTTTCTAACCAAAAAAATGTTATGAAAAAACTGACAGCCACCCTCGTGTGCCTCTGCCTGGCACTCCTTTCCTGGTCGCAGACCGCCCGTGTACAAATCATCCATAATTCACCGACACCCACTGTTGACATTTACGCCAACAGCGACAAATTGCTCGACAATTTCGCCTTCCGCACCGCCACTCCTTACATTGACGTGCCGGCCGGTGTAAATATCAACATCGGCGTGGCCTTGGCCAACAGCACTTCTTCCTCCGATGCAATTGCTACTTTTCCGGTGAACTTTGAGGCTGGAAAAACCTATGTGGTCGTGGCTGCTGGCGTAGTCGGCGGCGCCCAGCCATTCAACCTCTTTGTCTTCGACCAGGGCTCCGAAACCGCTGACAGCCCCGGCAATGTAGGCATCCTCTTCTTCCACGGTTCGCCCGATGCGCCCGACGTGGACATCACCACCGGGGGCAACGTCCTTTTCAACGATGTATCTTTCGGTGGGTTCAGCCAGTTGGCCAACGTGCCGGCCGGCAGCTACCAGCTCGACGTGACGCCTGCCAACGACAATTCCACCATCGTGGCCAGCTACAATGCCGACCTGGGCTTTTGGAGGGGCAACACCGCTGTAGTGTTTGCCAGCGGCTTTTTCGGTGGGGGAGACCCTGCATTCGAGCCTTGGGTAGCCCTCAGCACCGGCGGCACCTTTCCGCTTCAGGCTGTGCCGGTGGTGGATACCAAAGCCAAAGTTCAAATCATCCACAATTCCCCTGATCCAGGCGCCACCCAGGTGGATATCTATGTGAACGACGACTTGCTGCTCGACAATTTTGCTTTCCGGGAAGCCACCCCTTTTGTGGAAGTGCCAGTTGGTGTAACGGTCACTGTGGGGGTCGCCCCAGCCAACAGTACTTCGGCTGCCGATGCTATTGCTACCTTCCCCCTTACTTTCGAGGCAGGCAAACGCTACATTGCTGTGGCCAATGGCCTGCTCAGCGGGACGCCTGCTTTTGGCCTCAGCATATTTACAGAAGGGCGTGAGCAGGCCATCGCACCTGGCAAGTTCGATCTTGCCGTGCTGCATGGTTCGCCCGATGCCCCGGCAGTTGACATTGCCGCCCGTGGCATTGGCAACCTGCTGACCGATTTTGCCTACAATGAATTTGCCGGCTACCTCTCCCTCGATCCAGCCACCTATTATCTTGATGTAAAACCGGCCGGCAGTGCTGCCATTGTGGAAACCTACGAGGCAAACGTGAGCGGATTGGCAGGCCAGTCGGGTATTGCCATCGCCTCCGGTTTGTTGAGTGGTACGCCGGGTTTCGGCATCATTGTCGTGCTGGCAGATGGCACGGTGGTCACTTTGCCAACGGCAAAAATTGCACGGGTCCAGGTCATCCACAATTCGCCTACGCCCACTGTGGATCTCTGGGTCAATGGCGACCTGTTCGTTAATGACTTTGCATTTCGCACTGCCACGCCTTTTGTTACCGTGCCGGCGGGTGTCAACCTAAGCCTCGGCGTGGCATTGGGTAACAGCACCGCCGCTTCCGATGCACTCGTAAACTACGATTTGACCCTGGAAAACGGAAAAACTTACGTGGTGGTCGCCAACGGTATTGTCGGCGGAACTCCCGGCTTTGATCTGGCAGTGTTCGACCTTGGCGAGGAACGGGCAGATGCGGATGGCAACATCGGCCTGCTGTTTTTCCACGGCTCGCCCGATGCGCCGGAAGTGGACATCCTGGCCAATGGCGGGGTGGCATTCGACAATGTGAACTACGGCGAATTTTCCGGCTATGCCAACGTGCCTGCGGGTACTTACGAGATCGCCGTCACCCCTGGCAACGACAACTCCACTGTGGTGGCCAAATACGAAGCCAACCTTGGGTTTTGGAAAGGCCGTACCGCCGTGGTATTTGCCAGCGGCTTTCTCGGTGGCGGCAACCCGGGTTTCGAGCCTTGGGTAGCGCTCGACAATGGCGGCACTTTCCCCTTGCCCGTGTCCAACAACCTTACAAATGGCGGGTCTTCCAATAACATGATCTTATCCGGCGAAAACACCTCGGCTGCTGGTAAGGCAGTTGTTCTTTATCCCAACCCCGCATCGGACCAGATCAGCATCAATCTGCAACTGGCGAAAGCTTCGCCAGTGGCGATCGAGGTGTTCAACCTAAATGGTCAAATGGTGCGTGCCCTTGATCTGGGCGAGCAACCTGAAGGCAGTATGACCTTGCCGCTCGGCCTGGAAGGGCTTGGAAATGGCGCTTATTTCCTCCGTATGAAGACGGGGGATCGTGTACAAACAGCCCGTTTCCAGGTGATCAGGTAGAGGAATTGGATGCTCTATGGCTGGCAGTGATCCATAGGTCACTGGCTTCCAAAACATGAAAATTTTACCGAAATCCCCGGCAGGTTTTTGCTTGCCGGGGATGGTTTTTACATTTTCTTCCAAATGCGAAAACCGGCTTTGTTACAAAGCCGGTTTTTTTATTAATAAAAGGTCAATCTCACTTCTCCGCTGGCTTCATTTTGTTGAACATGTAACGCCCGATTTTCCAGGCCCCTTCTTCTTTTACCAGCACAAAAAGCTCCCGGTTTTCTTCGGGCACGGTGATACCTGCTGCCAGTACATCGGTTTTCCCCCGGGAAATGGTGCGGGCATAGGCCAGGTCGCCGTGCACCACGATTTCATCAATCTGGAACTTGATGTTCAGTTTGATTTGGCTGAAAACGAAGTTGTAGGCCTGCTCCAACCCTGCTGGCCCTGTGGCTGTCGGTGCTTCGGTGGGCATGAAGACGCCGTCCGTTGCATAGAGTTTCAATACGGCTTTGGTGTCGGAGGCGTTGAGCGCTTTTTCGTAGTCAAAAAGTAGGGATTCAATGGCGGATTTTGCAGATGGATTCATGTTTAAATCATTTTTAAAGGTGGAAGAATTAGGTTCATTTTGGCCACAAACCGTAAAGGCCAGTAGCAATAATAGACTTGAAAGAAGATATTTCATGTGCCAAATTTTTTTGGTGATTGTGTGGCACAAAGATGGGGGCCAAACCGGCCACCGGCCAATGAAGCAGATTAAGAAAAAACCTTGAAGTAGATTAAGGATCGAAGGAAAAATAATCCCGATTTCACATTGGGATTATTTTTAAAAAACCCCTCCATTGCTGGGGTTTTCAAAATCAAAATGGTGAAGTTATTTTTTCATCATTACTAAGGCGGAGGAGGGCGGAGGTTAAGCATTCTTACCATCAAAGGAGTGGGGTAGGGGACAGCCCGACAAAAAAATTAGGCTATTGTTCCATCAGGTTGCGCCTGATTTTACTGAGGAATTCGGGCGTGACGCCGATAAACGAGGCAATTTGTACCTGCGGCAACCGCTGGGCGAGATGGGGATATTTTTCCAAAAAAGAAAGGTAGCGTTCCTCGGCGGTCGAGCTGATATTTTGCAGCACCCGCTGCTGCATGGCCACAAAGGCGTTTTCCGTGAGTACCCGGAAATAACGGTCGAAGGCTGCGTGCTTCACGTACAGTTCAATCAGGTCTTGCTTCGCAATGCGCAGTACATCCGACGGTTCAAGCGCATCAATGCAAAGCCTGCTGGCCTGACCGGTGTGCAGGCTGCCGATGTCAGCCACCCAGCCGTTCCCGGTAGCAAACTGGAGCACGTTTTCCGAGCCTTTTCCATCCACAAAATATAAGCGCAGGCAACCATTCAGCACAAAATTGTAGTGGTTGCAATGGTCTCCTTCCTGCAGGAGGTACTGCCGGCGGCGGAGTTTTTTGAAAATAGTTTTGGCAGCCAAATCCTGCTTGGCAGCTTCGTCCAGCGGGATGATTTTTTCAATGTGGGCAATCAGCGGTTGGATATTCATTGGATAGCGGTTTTGGCGCTCAAATTACAATTCGGCAGGCTTGCCCCCACCATTTTTCGAAAAAAAACAACTGAAGACCCTACCTCAAAATCGCTGTTACAAGGTTGACAAAAACTAAAAATGACTACCCAATGAAAAAGCATGACCCAGCCCATCATCCATCACCTTTCAGCTAATGACGAAGTGCTCCAACGCATTATCGCCCAGTTGCCGCTACCCAAGTTCCGCAGCACCAAAAACGTCTTCCACGATTTGATGAGTTGCCTCATCGAGCAGCAAATCCATTACCGTAGCAGCAAGCGGATTTTTCAAAAAATGATGGATGCGGCAGGTATTGAAATGCTGACAGTTGAGAATTTTTCCACCCTCGAAAAAAAGGGTTTTCAAAATATCAAACTCTCCGCCCAGAAGTACGAAACGATGCTACAGGTGGTCGAATTTTTTGACCAAAACAAGGTGGACTGGGCGCAAAAAACGGATGCCGAAGTGCGGGAAATACTGTCCGAAATCAAAGGCGTGGGCATCTGGACGATGGACATGATTCTGCTCTACACCCTCGAACGCCCGGACGTTTTCCCTGCCGATGATTACCACCTGAAAATGATGATGACCAAGCTATACGGTCTCGCCTCCTCTGCCAAATTAAAGGCGCAAATGAACAGCGTAGCAGAGGCCTGGTCACCGTACAAGTCCTTCGCCGTCAGGTATTTATTGACTTGGAAGGAATTCCGGAAAAACGAAAAAACATGAAACATTCCGGTTCCGCCGATTTGGCGCTGATGGGCGGCTACATCCCCGCCTGGCTCTTCGAACGCATGACCAAATTAAGTTAAGCCATGGTCGGAGCCATCCTCATAGAGCAGGACAAGCAAAAAGCCATCGCCAAGTTGAGCCAACTGGCCCAGCAAGCAGAGGACGGTTTTCAGCCGAATGATAATTTTGAAAAAATGCTTGAAAAGGAAAAAGCCGAAAGTTGGAAGCATGGGGGACGGACGGTGGATGGGTTTTCGAAGAAAATACCTACCCAGGAAGCAGGTAAAGATGGACAGTTGAAGCTGTTTGGAGATTAATCAATTCCCGCTTCGCTGAGTTTATATTCCGCTGAATCTATTTGTTTTCACCCACATTTAGTGGATTATAAAGTTTTAATTCCGCTAAATCCATCTATTTTTACCCACATTTAGCGGATTATCATGGAAAATTTATTGATTGGAAGACAAGAGCAGATTGGCCAATTGGAAGAAGCCTATTCATCCAACCGCCCGGAAATGGTGGCCATCGTCGGCCGCCGGAGAGTTGGCAAAACTTATTTAGTCCGGCAGGTTTACAACGGCAGGATAGACTTCGAGCTGACCGGACTTCAGGACAATCAAAGAGACGGCCAACTTCAAAACTTCGTTTTTGGTTTGGGCAAATATTTCCCCGATTTTCATATTAACCACAAGCCTGCGGATTGGCTGGACGCATTTAACATTTTGACACAAGCCCTGGAATCGAAAAATAAGCATGAAAAAATGGTCGTCTTCCTGGACGAATTACCTTGGTTGGCAGGCCCTCGTTCCGGGTTTCTCACCGGCTTGGGTTATTTTTGGAACAGTTGGGCCTCACAAAAAAATATTGTGGTGGTCATCTGCGGCTCGGCGGCCTCCTGGATGATAAAAAAAGTCATCAACGACCGGGCTGGCCTGCACAACCGGGTGACAAAAATGGTCTATCTCTACCCTTTTACCCTCGCCGAAACGGAAGCGTATTGCCAGGCCCGCAACATCAAACTGAACCGCTACCACATCCTCCAATTGTACATGACGATGGGCGGCATCCCTATGTACCTCGACCAATTGCGGCCCGGACTATCGGCTGTACAAAATATCCAGGCTATCTGTTTTTCGGAAACGGGCTATCTGCGCCATGAATTTGGCCGCCTCTACGCTTCCCTTTTTAAAAACCACGAACGCCATATATCCATTATCAGGGCTTTGGCTTCAAAACGGAGCGGGCTGGCCCGGGAAGAAATCGTGCAATTAACCAAACTCGCCAACAGCGGTATGCTGACGGAAACGCTGGACGAACTGCACACCTCCGGTTTTATTACGATTTACAACAGTTTTGGGAAAAAAAAGAAGGAAAGCCTCCACCGCCTCACCGACCCGTATTCGCTTTTTTACCTGACTTTTCTGGAACCGCTGGGAAAAAGCAGCCAGACCGATTTTATCCAATTGAGCGACCTTCCGAAATGGAAAACGTGGAGTGGGTATGCCTTTGAAAATGTGTGCCTTGTCCACATCAACCAACTCAGAAAAGTACTTGGAATTGCCGGCGTGGCATCTTCCATATCCACTTTTTTGGCAAGGCCCAAAGATGGTCTCCCCGGTACTCAAATTGACTTACTGATTGACCGCAACGACCAGGTCATCAACCTTTGCGAGATGAAATTCAGCACCTCAGCGTATGAAGTGACCAAAAAGGATGTGGAAAATTTTGAAACAAAAAAGCAGGTTTTCCAATACCATACTAAAACCAAAAAACACCTGTTCATTACACTTGTCACCACTTCGGGCGCCATTGAAAATTCCAATAAATTGAACCACGTTGACCAGGTAGTGACAATGGAGGATTTGTTCGAATAAAATCCATGCTCCCGCTACCCCCCATTTTTCGCCGCCAACTTAAACTCCGACGGACTCTGTCCCACCATTTTTTTAAAAAACCGGCTGAAATGCGCCGGCTCCTCGAAGCCCAGTTCGTAGGCAATTTCACTCGACGATTGGCCGGTGAAGAGCAGCATCCGCTTGCCCTCCATCGCCACCCGTTCCTGGATGATTTGCAGGGGCGATTTTTCCCCGTATTTTGAAAAAAGGTTGCTCAGCGTCTTGGGCGATTTGTGCAGCAGGGCGGCGTAGTCCTGTACCTGCCGGAGTTTTTTGTAGTTGTTTTCCACCAGCAGGTTGAACTGGCGCACGATGTCGAGTTCCGGTTCGTTCAGGGAGCCATCGAGGAATTGTGTCTTGGCCAGCCGGGTCAGTTTGATGATGAGCCGCTTGAGCAACATGCGCAGCATTTCGCCCTGGATGCTGTCGTGCATTTCGAATTCTTCCCTGAAAACCTGGAGCAACAGGTCGAAGCGTCGGGTCTCATCCCCGCTCAGTTGGATGAGCATAAAATCCTTCCAGCCATAAAACAAAAACCCGACGCAGGACACCTCTTCGTCGTGGTCGATGATACAGTAAAAATCACGGTTGAACTGCCAGATGACCACGTCCTGCGGGCGCTCCAGCGTGAATGATTGGTTGACCATTAGGCAGGCTAGATGGTTGGCCGGGAAGGCAATGCCCAAGCCATCCACGGTCAGTGTTTGCGTAGCACCCCGGTTCCAGAGGATGGCATTGAGGGGCCGGTTTTTTTCCTGAAAAAAACGCCGCTCGAATGTAGGCTCGGCAATGACAAGGTTCAGGATGCCGCCGGAAGGTTCGTTGTATTGGTATCGCATGGTAGAGGTGTATTTTAAAAGAAAGACAAAGAACAGTCTGGGAACTGCCAAGGTTGAATATCCAAAAAATACCGATTTTTACCCCATGAAAGAAATCTTCCCATTCTATTCCATTGGCCACTTCATCAACCAACCGGCGAACCCGACCGAGTTCGAAATCACCCGCTTTGGCGAGATGGAAGAGCCCGACATCGAAGACCCGCACAAGCACACTTTTTATGAAATTACCTGGATTGATCAGGGCGGCGGCTCGCAGGTCATCGACTACCGGGAATACCCGAACGTGGACGGTTCCCTGTTCTTCGTATCGCCGGGGCAGTTGCATCATTTTGAGGATTGGCAACCGCTGACCGGGGGTAGCGTATTTTTCACGGAGCACTTTTTTTCGTTCAACCAACAGGCGCAGACGCAGTTGTTCGAGGTGACTTTTTTGGATAATTTTTACGCCAATCCGTTTTTAAAACCCGGCCCGGAAGCTTATGCCGAAATTCGGCAAACGATTGATTTACTGTATGTTGAAAAACAACGAAAGGATTGTTCTGAATCGATTGCCCGCTCGTACTTGCATATTTTGCTGGCGCAAATCCAGCGCTGCATCGACGGGGAAAACCAGCGCCCGGTTTCCAAAAATTATATTATCATTTACAAAAAACTCAAGAAGTTACTCGATGAAAACTACGCCACCAACCTCACGGCCAGTGACTATGCCAACCGCCTGAACATCACCCCGCACCACCTGAACCTGGTCTGCAAAAACGTGACCGGCAAGACCACCACCGAACTCATCCGAGCCCGCAGCATCCTCGAAGCAAAACGGTTGCTGACATTTACGGACATGCCTGTTTCGGAGATCACAGCGGCGTTGGGGTATTACGATTTGTCGTATTTCGGAAAAATATTCAAGGCGGAAACCGGAGAGTCGCCGCTGTCTTTTAAAAAGTTGATGTCCGAAAAATACCGAAACTTGTAGGTTTGGTCATAACGAGTAACCCCTGCTGAGGCCCAACTTTGCCCCGTCAATTCAAATTCAGTCAAAAAAATTAAAAGGATGAAAAACAAAACCTGGTTCATCACCGGCATCTCCAGCGGCCTGGGCAAGGCCCTCGCAGAAGCCGTCATCGCCCACGGCGATTTCGTCATCGGCACCTTCCGTCAGGCGGAGCAAGTGGCGGATTTTAACCAAAAAAATGCAGGAAAGGCACTCGCCGTGCAACTCGACCTGACCAACCCGATACAAATCCGGCAGGCCATGGCCATTGTGGGAGCGCAATCCGGCAGGCTCGACGTGCTGGTGAACAACGCCGGGTTTGGCTTTGCGGGTGCCATTGAAGAGGCCGGCGATGCGGAAATGCGGGCGGTGTTCGACGCTAATTTCTTCGGGACGATGCAGTTGACGCAGGCGGTACTTCCACTCATGCGCCGCCAGCGCAATGGACATATTTTCCAGATTTCGTCGCACAGCGGGTTCAAGGGTTTTCCGGGTTTCGGGGTGTACGGCGCCAGCAAGTTTGCCCTCGAAGGAGCCAGCGAAGCACTTGCCGCCGAGGTTGCACCGCTCGGCATCCGGCTGACTATTGTTGAGCCGGGGCCGTTCCGCACAGGCTTTGCCGGCAAGGCATTTCAACAGGCCAACAACCACATCGCCGACTACGATGGCACAGCAGGTATTTTCCGGCAAAAAATCAAGGCGGTGGACGGCAAACAGGAGGGCGACCCGGCCAAAGCGGCGCAGGCCATCATCCGGATTTGCGAAAGCGAAAACCCGCCGCTGCGCCTGGTGCTGGGTAAAGTGGCCGTGGGCACGGTGACCGCAAAACTGCAAAGTGTGCAAGCTGATTTGGACGCCTGGCGGGAGGTGGCTGAAAGGGCGGTTTTTTAACGCTGCTGCTGCCATATGCGCAGCGAAGCCAGCGCCGTGTTGCGGATTTTTTGCTGAAAAAACGGCGCCCAACCGAGCAGTTTTCCCGGCAATCCGAGCGCCATGCCCGACCATTTCCACAGGTCGAACTCATCCCTGTGTTCGATGATTTTGCCGTCGGCAAATTTGAACCGGGCGGAGATGCGGTTGTGAACCATCCGGCCCGTTTTTGAGAAAGGATATTTTGCTTCCCAGCGGGCCGTACCGTTCTCGCCATCGGCCTGTACGCCGGAAAAAGCGACGGACAGCTTGCCCTGGCTGCGCTCCAGCAGCATGCGCCACATGTCCCGCACCTCGCCGTTTTCGAGTTTGCCGAAGGCAGGGTCGGAAAATATAGCCTGGTCGTGGTAGCAATCGGCCATCGTGTCGGCGTCGCCGGACTGGAAGGCGGTGTAAAAAGTTTCGATGAGCTGGTGGTTGGACATGGTGGACTGTTTTTCCCAAACTTACAATTTGCCCGTGACGGATGAAACGATTTTGTTTTTTTAGCCAAAAAAATTTGGTTCCCAAATTCAATTTCCACACTTTTGCCACTCATTCTACAAGTGTTGAACAAATCAGCACTTTTTTTACCGCCATTTCTTCTACAAATATTGATAAAATGCAAAACCTTGGCAGTTTGGAAGAAACAATTTTGCTCATCATCCTGGCGATGGACGACGACGCCTACGGTTTTTCCGTCAGCGAAGCGTACGAGCAGCACACCGGCAAGTCCATTTCCATCAGCGCCGTGCACACCGTGATGTCAAGACTGGAAACCAAAGGGCTGATTTCCAGTGAAATGGGCGGCGAAACTGCTGAGCGGGGCGGCCGCCGCAAGCGCATTTTCAAAGCTACCCCGCAAGGTGTAGCCGTCATAGAAGAAATCAAAGCCTCCCGGCAAAAACTGTGGGGCCTCATCCCCGGACTTGGATGAAAAACGCCATGCCCACTCCACCCAAATGGGCCGACCAATTCCTGGTCTGGTTCGTTTCCGAAGACCTCATCGAGGAAATACAGGGCGACCTGCACGAGGCTTACTACGCCCGTGCCGCTAAATATGGCCGTACCGCCGCCAACCGCCAGTTCATTGCCGATGTGTTCCAGTTTTTCAAACCTTATGCTTTCGAAAAATATTCGAGGGCGAAACAATTTCTACCTATGTTCGACAATTATTTCAAAATCGCCCTGCGCAACATCCTGCACCGCAAGGGCTTCACCGCCATCAACCTGCTGGGCCTTACTTTCGGCATTTCGGCGGTCATGCTCATCGGCATTTACCTGCAAAATGAGTTGAGCTACGACCACGCAACACCCGGCCACGACCGCATCCACCGGGTGATGAACAAGTACCGGGACCAGACCTATACCTGCATGGCCTTCAACGGCTACAACGAAACTTCGGCTGACTCGCAGTTGATGCTGGTGAACCTGTTGGACAGCTACGACGAGGTGGAAACGGCCTGTCATTTCGTGCCCACCCACTCCCCCATTGGCGGTTTTGGACAATATTTCCTGGAAATGGACGGTAAGCGCTTCACCGTCGAAAAAGCGTTGTACACCAACACGGGAGCCGCTTTTCAAGCCGTTTTCCCTCAACGGTTTTTGGCGGGGACGCCGGAGACGGCTTTTTCTGGTTTTAAAAAAATCATCCTC
This sequence comes from Lewinellaceae bacterium, assembly GCA_020636005.1. GTDB lineage: Bacteria > Bacteroidota > Bacteroidia > Chitinophagales > Saprospiraceae > UBA6168. The sequence continues at coordinate 590,999 of JACJYR010000001.1, read as the reverse complement.
ACGGAAACGCTGGCGGAACGGATTTTCGGCAGCAATTGGGCAAACCAGGACATTGTCGGGAAAGACATCACGCTGCGGGGCGAAGGTTTCCAGTTGGGCGGCGTGGTGGCCGATGTGCCGGGGAATGTGCATTACAGCTTCGACTTCATCCTGCACCAGGACCGCATTCCGGGCTGGGCAGGTTATACTTATTTTAAACTAAAACCCAACCAGGCAGCCGCCCCCGTTCTCGCCAAACTAAATACCGACGTGGGCAAGTACCACCCCAATTTTGTGAAAGATGAACTCTGGAAGGGCTTCATTTCCGTGCCGCTGACGGACATTCATTTCACCAATGGCAACCTTTACGAACTGAAACCTACCGCAAACAAGGCTTATCTGACCACATTCGGCATCGTCGGGCTGGTCATCCTGCTGATTATTTTGACCAATTATACCAACCTTTCCATCGCCATGTACGCCGACCGGCAGAAGGAATTGGGGATGCGGAAAGCCCTCGGCGCACAGTCGCACGATATTTCTTTGCAACTGCTGGTGGAGGCGGTTTTGCTGTCGCTGCTCTGCGCCCCGTTCGTCCTGTTTTTGCTGCAATATTTGCTGCCGCCATTCAGCGAACTGATGGGTATTGAGTTGGGAAAAAACATCCTTTTCAATGGCCTGGCCCTGCTTTCGCTGCTGGCACTTTTGCTGCTGACGGGGATGCTGAGCGGCCTCTATCCCGCTCTCGCTTACGGCAGCCGCTCCATGCTCCGGCTTTTTGGAAAAACGTCCACCACCACTGCCAACGGCTATTTTAACTTCAGAAACACACTCACCGCCGTGCAATTCACGATGGTGGTAGGGCTGCTGAGCATCACGTATTTCATTTATCAACAAATGGAGTTTGTGAACAACATGGACCTGGGTTACCAAAAAGAGGGCGTTGTGTATTTCAATATCGATGGCATTGAAAAATACCGCCAACTGGAAAAAAAGCTGCTCGAACTGCCCGAAGTGGAAGCCGTCGGGGCCAACGGCGTGCCCGGCCCGATGATGCTCAACCAGTTGACTTACAAAATGAAGGATACCGAAACCACGCTGTCCGACGGCACCGAGCAGTACTTCGGCCTGGGCACGGTCAAGGCGCTTGGCCTCGATTGCGAACCCTGCGCCCAACTCGCCGGGAGCAAGGAGCGCATCTTCGTCATCAACCGGACGGCGGCGGAGAAGCTGGCCAAAGTCAAGGGCGTCGCACCCGACGAGCTGGTGGGCGAAACCCTCGTGATGGAGCCGGAATGGGAAAATGAGGAGTTCGGCTACGGCGTTCACCACACCATTGACGGCATCATTGACGATTACAAATATTTCAGCCTGAAATACGCCGACCAGCCGCTCCTCATCACCATTGCCGCCGAGCCGGCCTGGGCCTACGAGATGCTGGTACGGTTGAACACGGACAACTGGTTTGCCGCTGCCAGTAAAATCAAAACGGCCTACGAAGCGGTGGAAACCGAGCGCCCGCTCGAAATCCTTTTCCTCGAAGACCGCCTGTACCGGCTCTATGCCGACGAGCGCCGCAGCAGTGTGCTGTTGGGTGGCCTGAGTTTGGTGGCCATCGTGCTGGCCTTGATGGGATTGGCCGGCATCGTCAGCTATATGGCTTTCAGCCGCCAGAAAGAAATCGGCATCCGCAAAATACTTGGCGCTTCCACGGGCAACATCCTGCTCACCTTCAACCGGGAATACCTCTTGCTAATGGTGGTGTCCACGGCGGTGGCCATGCCCGTTGCTTTGTGGCTTTCTTCGAAATGGCTGGAGGGATTCGCCTTCCGCATCGAGCCGCAATTTTGGGTGGTACTGATGGCGGGGTTGTTGGCGCTAACGCTGGTAGCCGCCGTGGTGACACTGCGGACGAGGCGGGCAGCAGCGAAGCATCCGGTGGAGACGCTGCGGGCGGAGTGAGTTTTTAAAAGTACTCAATCCAAAACCCTTAGCCCCGCCTCCGCTATTTTCATTAAATCCTTTTTCGACGGGTTGATTTTTGCAACCACCCCGATGCCGTTGTTCAGGGCGAACAACATGGCAGCGATGGACTTCAAATCCTTGTCGGGGCTGATTTCGCCCTGCGCGACGCCACGCTGCAAGTGCTTGAGGAATAGCGCTTCAAATGTCTTGCGGTTGCGGTCGAGGATGGGCATCCATTTTTCTTCATTGGGGATGAGTTCGGTGGTGGTGTTCACGACGAAACAGCCTTTCTTTTCTTTGTCTTTCACGGTCGCTTCGAGGCTGGCAATGAACAGTTTTTTGAAACCTTCTTTGACCGAAGGCTCGCTGGCGAGCAGGGTTTCGGCAGCCTTGGTATTCATTTGGCGGTATTGTTCGAAGGTTTTTTCAAAAAGCGCATCCTTGCCGCCGAAGGTGTCGTACAGGCTTGCCCGGTTGATGCCGAGGTGGTCCACCAGTTCCTGCATGGAGGTATCGTGGAAGCCTTTTTTCCAGAAAAGGTCCATCGCCTTTTGCAGCACCTCCTGCTCGTCGAATTGCTTGGTACGTGGCATACGATGGTTGGGAATTAGGAATTGGGGAATTAGGAAATTAGTGGAGAAACAACACATTCCAGCCAATTCCTAATTCCTAATTCCAAAATTAGCTCATTTCTGAACAATCATTCCAAAATTGTCCAAAAAAAATCAGTTGGCCAGCAAGGGGTTGACGTTGACGCCGCCGTCGATGTTGTACTCCGAGCCGGTGATGAACCAGGCATCGTCGGAGGCGAGGAAGGTCACCAGTTTGGCGATGGTTTCCGGTGTGCCGAACTGCTTCAATGGTATCCGCTGCTGCATGGCGGTGGCAAAACCGTTGACGGCCTCCTCTGGCAGTCCGGATTTGCTGAAAATCTCTGTGGCGACCGGGCCGGGGTTCACGGCGTTCACCCTGATTTTACGAGGGGCCAGTTCGGTGGCGGCGGTGCGGGTGAAGGAGTTGAGCGCCGCCTTGCTCGCTGCGTAAATCGCCGTATTCGCCATGCCCGTATAGGCATTGACGGACGAAAGGTTAATGACCGAAGCACCGTCGTTGAGGATGGGCAGGAACTTCTGGACGGTGAAAACGGCGCCTTTGAAGTTGATGTCCATCTGGCTGTCGAAGTGTTCTTCGGAAATGTGTTCGACCGGGGCGGGCGAAAAAATGCCGGCGTTGACAAACAGCACGTCCACCTTGCCGAATTTGCTTTTCACCTCGGCCACGAGGCTGTCAAGGTGTGCCAAATTGGCCTGGTCGGCGACGATGCCGATGGCTCCAAGTTCGGCTGCGGCTTTCGCCACTTTTTCCGGGTTGCGGCCCGTGATGATAACTGTTGCGCCGTTGGCGATGAAATCCTGTGCGGCGGCGTAGCCGATGCCGCTGTTGCCGCCGGTGACGACGGCTACTTTTCCATTCAATTTGCTCATTTGAAAAAACTTTTTTTGGTTAAAAAATATTGGAACGCTCGTTCCGGATGCAAACATACGGGTATTGGAATGAATGTTCCAAATTAAATCCAATCTTTTTGGAACGATTGTTCTAAAATTTTTTAAGAATGGGAAATCAGGCGCTTGCAACGGGGAATTTCAACTATCCACCCACTCCCGAAACTCCTGCAAATTCGAGCGGCTCACCAAAAATTCCACGCCCGGCACCTGCACCGACAGGTCGAGTTTCATCCGCTGGTTGAAAAAGGGATGTATTTTCTGGATGGCGTTGATGTTCACGATTTGCCCCCGGTTGATTTGGAAAAAATCCTTCCCGTCGAGGCCTGCCATCAGTCCCTCCACGGTACTGGTGTAGAAATGGCGCTGGCCCTGAAAGGTATGGAGGAAAGTCAGCCCCTCGTCGGAATGGACGCAGGCGACGTCGGCGATGTTGATAAACTCGAAGTGGTTGCCTTTTTTCACCAGGCAGCGCTGTTTTTTCTGCTGGTTCAGTTTGCCAAAAACAGCTTGCAACTGGGCCGTGAGTTGCACATCTGCCTTCGGTCGGGAGCGTTCGTACTTTTCGAGGGCTTTCCGAAGGTCGTCCACGTGGATAGGTTTCAGCAAATAGCCGATGCTGTTGAGTTTGAACGCTTCGATGGCGTACTGGTCGTAGGCCGTGGTGAAAATGATGGGCGACTGCACTTGCACGTGTTCGAAGATTTCAAAACTCCGCCCGTCGGACAGCTCGATGTCAAGGAAGATGAGGTCGGGGCTGGGGTTTTCGAGCAGCCAGTTCACGGTTTCTTCCACGCTTTCGAGGTGGGCCTGGATTTGCACGTCAGGCCTGATTTTCAGGATGGAATCCCGCAGGTATTGAAAGGCGTTGATTTCGTCTTCGACGATGAGGATTTTCATGATTTATCAGTTGTAAATGCTTGCGACCCGTTGCTTTGTCATTGGGGAAGGCAAACTGCAACGTCATGTTGGCTGTCAAAGCGGCCATCAAGGCAGCCCTTTTGACGTTGCAGGTGGCCTTCGGCCATGACATGGGGCAAATAATTAGTTGCCAATATTTTTAAAAAACCAGCGGCACCACCACCGTAAACTCCCCCTCCGCTTCCTTCACCTCAAGCGGCTCCGGGGTAAAAAAAGCCAGCCGGGTGCGGATGTTCTTCAGGCCCATGCCCGTCGAGTCGGCTTCCCGGATTTTCGGCTGGATGTTGTTTTTTACCCGGATAGCCTTGCCGTCGTTTGCCAGTTCCACCGCCACGTGCAGTGGTTTTTTGGTGGAAACGACGTTGTGTTTCACGGCATTTTCTATAAGCAATTGCAGGCATAGCGGCAGGATTTGGGCCTTGCCCACCGCCGCTTCCGGCAATGAAATTTGGATGCCGTCGTGGAAGCGTTCCTTCAGCAAATCCGCATAAATCCGGATGTTTTCCAGTTCGGTTTGCAGGGGCACGAGCTGCTGTTCCTGGTTGCTCACTGTGTAGCGGTAAAACCGGGAGAGCTTGTCCAGGTAGCTCATTGCACGGGTCGGGTCGGTGGGGATGAGGTTCATCAGGGTGTTCAGGCTGTTGAACAGGAAATGCGGGTTGATTTGGTTGCGCAGGTTGTCCAGTTGCCCCTGCACGTGCGCCATCTGGATGCGGTCTTTTTCCTGAATGGCCTCTTTGTATTTATGGAAAAAAAAGATGGTGTCGTACAGCATGACGAGGGCGAAAGTTAGGACGTAAGTGGAACTCAAAGCCTGCAACAGCGTGGGTTGGCGCAAGTCCGTGGTGCCCAGCATTTGGAAAATTTGGTTGAGCAAAATTCCCAGCGTAATCGAAAAAAACGGCACCGCCACGGCAATGACGAGCAGCTGTATCCCGAACCGTTTAAGCGTGTCGCTGAAAGCATTGTACTTTTTGCGCAGCACAATCATCAGTTGCCGGTTGAATAGCCAGAAAACGGTGGTATAAACCAGCGATTCCGGGTATTCCTGGTGGGCGCTTGGCCAGTAGGTTTCCCAGTTGAACCCGAAGAACACGAAAGGGATAATCATTGTGAGCAGCGGAATCCCGAACAGCATCAGCAGCCGGTCGTCGAAAGCGAGGTAGGGAATATTCGGTTTAATCATGTACTTGAAAATCAGTCGTTTGCCATCGGTGCGCAAGTTGTGGAAAATGGCTGTAAAAGTAATAGTTTGAGGTTGTTTGAAAATGGTTTGAAATGGTTTGAAAGTCGTTGCGCAACGACTTTCAAACCACTTTCAAACAACCTCAAACAACCTTCAAACACTGTCAATTATCGAAAGTCAGCGTATAGAAAACGCATAAGTTCTTTGACAATGTGAATGATTTTTTTTTCGTCGTGGTCATTTATAATTTTACGCTAAAAAATCCACAGCCTATGTTTGACGAATATGCCGCCCAACTTAGCCCACACAGCATTTTCGGGGACAGCCGTATCAATGGCATTTTCCCTGAAATGATTTCCCAACTGGGCAACAACTTCGGCAAATCCTTGCCGCAGAGTTCGCAGGACAATGCACAGATGCAGTCCTTCTATGGTTTTTTTCAAGTTCCTTTGTGCAGACAGAGCCTATGCTTTTAGCAGAGCGTGACCGGCTGAACGAATACTTTGCAGCAATCCCGCCGATGACGGTGCTTGCCGTGCAGGACACTACCGACCTGGACCTGACCGGCAAACGTGTATCGGGGAAAATAGGCAGCTTGAACTATGCCCACCGCAAGGGGTACTATGTTCACAACCATTTGCTGTTTGACACAAAGGGCATCGGACTGGGTCTTTTCGACCAAGACATGTGGAGCCGCCAGGCGGAATACTTTGGCCAGAACAGGTCCCTTTGGCCTTTGGAGGACAAGGAATCCCACAGGTGGCTGAGACAGTTCCTAAGCTTGCAAGCCTTTTTCGCCGGCTTTCCCCAGCATACGGCAGTGGACATATGCGACCGGGAAGGGGACTTCTATGAAATGTTCCAGGCACGAAGCGCAGCCAACGTACACCTGCTGATACGCTCCAACAAGGACAAGGAACTTGCCAGTGGCGAGAAATTGTGGCCGACCCTTGCCGCCCAAACAGCCTTCCATATCTATAAGGCAAAGATATTTGATGACAAGGGCAAGCGGCACGAACTGACCTTCCGGGTCAAGTTCTGTGCGGTGACCATCCTGGCGAACTATCGTGCCGGCCGGGACCAGCCCGAACAAAGCAACCCTGTCGGCCTGTCCGGGGTGCTGGTAGAGCAAGTCAGCCCCCTGCAGGCATGGCAAAAAAAACCGGTCGTCTGGCGCCTGCTCACCACTTTGCCGGTGGAGAGTTTTGAACAGGCTTTGCAAATCGTTGGTTTTTACATCCGCCGTTGGCGCATCGAAGAATTCCACTACGTGCTCAAACAAGGCTGCCGCATAGAGGACAGCCAATTGAAAGAACCGCAAAGCCTGGAAAATGCCATCACCTTTTACAGCCTGCTGGCCTGGAAGGTGTTGAACCTGCGCTACGGTGCCAGCGAGCTGAGCAGTGCCCCGATAGAGGACTTTGGCTTTAGCGCAAAAGATTTCTTCGTGCTGGCCACCTTTCTCAACCATACCGGCAGGGCCAAGATCGACCCCTGCAAACCTTGCCCAGGAGTAGGCGAATTTGCCAAATACGTCAAATTGTTGGCAACCGCCTCCAAGTCAAAAGGCCCGCCTGGCGTAAAGTCGCTCTGGATAGGACTGGAAAAATTGTACTTCCTGGCCAAGGCATTTGAAGCAATCACATTGTCAAAGAACTTATGCGTTTTATGAGCGCTGACTTTCGATAATTGACAGACCTTCAAACAACCTCAAAACTGCACCCGGTACAAAAAGTCGGGGAAGAACCCGATTTGGTCCACCTGGTCCACGTTGTTGGTCAGGCGGTTGTACTGGCGGGCGAAGACGTTCTGGCGGTTGGTCACGTTTTGCAGGTCCACGAAAAACTGGTGGAAAAGCTTGCGCTTGCTGCTGTTCAGCTTGAAGCCCAGCTTCACGTCCCAGCGGAAGTAGCTGTCGTACTGCTGGCTGAAGGCCTTGTCGTCCTGCAGGATTTCAAAACCGGCGGCCCGGGAGGCTTCGAGGTCAACGGGCGTGTACCAGCGGCCACCGGAAGTCGTCAGTTTGGTGTCCACCACGATGGCGTTGCGTTTCGCCTTGCCGATTTTGAATTCCTTACCGGCCAGCAGGTTCACCACGTAGCCGTTGTCGAAGGGGGTGCTGCGCTCGATGCCGTCGCTGCCCTTGTATTTGCTCTCAAAAATGGAGGTGGTGACGAGCGTGTAGTAGCCTTTGCTGTAAAATTTCTCCAGGGTCAGTTCCACGCCCCGGTTGAAGCCCGTGCCCTTGCTCACGAGCGAAGTCTTATCGTCGGAGAAGCCAAAGTCGGCGCCTTCGGTCAGGGTGGAATAGCTGCTCGGCTGCGCTTCCACCGGTGCCCTGTCAATAAACTGGTAATAAACCTCCGATTTCAGGCGCCAGTCCTCGCCCAGCTTGGTGTCGTAGCCCAGCACCAGGTGCTGCGAGCGCACGAAATCGAGGTCGGAATTGGTGCGGACGAGTTCTCCGTTCACGTCCTCATTAAGGAACAGGATGGGCAGCGGCGCCAGTTGGTTGTGCATACCGTAGCCGAGCGTGAATTTGTGTTTCGGGTTCACGGCGTAGCTCACCGATGCTCTTGGTTCAACGACAAACTGATCGTTCAGCGTAGAGTATTGGCCGTGCAATCCGGCATTCAGTTGGATTTTTTCGGTCAAACGGTATTGCGTCTGCACGTAAGGCTGCACCAGTTCGGTACGGCCATCAATGTCGTAAAAGGTAAACCAATCAGGCTGCCCGTCGCCGTCCAGGTCAGGCCTGTTTTCCCGGTCACGGAGATTTGAGTTGTTGCCCAGGTTTTCATATAAAACACCCGTCCGGATGGTCTGCCGGGCGCTGATTTTTGAATTTAAAAAAGAGGACACGGTGAAGCGGGATTCCGAGTTGTCCACTTCCGTGAAGCGGATTTTGGTTTCCTGGTCGGTATCGAGGTTGAAGTAGCGGTCCTGCTCGAATGTATTGCCCTGGAACGAGCCGCCCACCACGGTGCGGAGGTAGGTTTTTTCACCCAAAATGAGGTTGTGGGAAAGGCCCAGCACGCCGAAGCCGCCCTTCACGTAGGAATCCTCGTCCTTGGCGGCGAAGAGGTCGCCCTCCTCGATTTCCGAGCCGAGGAAGTCAATCTGCGAGCGGCCGCCAATGCCGAACAGCGAGAACTTGCCCGCTTTTGTGCGGCCCAAATCAATTTTGAAAGACAAGTCCTGGTAGTCGGGCGTGGCAGCCGTCGAGCCGGCGCCGATCAGGCCGATGAACGAGTAGCGGCCGGCCACGAGGTACGAGCCACCGTTTTTGCCGACCGGCCCCTCGGCCATGGCCTCCAGGCCGCTGAAAGCGCCGAGCTGTACGGTGAATTCGTTGCGGTCCTTGTTGCCGTTGCGAAAGCCTATATCGAACACGCCGGCGTTGGCGTTGCCATATTCAGCAGGGAAAGCGGAAGTCAGGAAGTCGGAATTGCGCAGCACGTTTGGGTTCAGCGCACTCACCGGGCTGCCCGTGGTGCCGAAGGTGGAAAAGTGATTCGGGCTGGGCACGGGTATGCCCTCGATGCGCCAGAGCACCCCGGTCGGCGAGTTGCCCCGGATGACGATGTCGTTGCGGCTGTCGTCGGGGGCGGAGACGCCGGCGAAGTTCGAGGCCAGGCGGGCCACGTCGCTGCGGCCGCCGGAGTAGCGGTTGACCTCCTCCACGGAAAACTGGCGGGCGGAGATGGCCGCCATGTCATTCTGCGCCTGGTCTTTGTCGGTCTTGGCAGTCACGACGACCTCCGTCAGTTGCTCCACCGATTCCCGGATGGTCAGGCTGAGGATGACGTCCTTGCCGGTGGTCACTTCCACGTTGGGCAGGGTCATGGTTTCGTAGCCCAGGTAGCTGATTTGCAGCACGTTGCGCCCGACAGGCACTTTTTCGAGGATAAAATAACCGTCCACGTCGGTCACTGCGCCAAAGGGTTCGGTGGTTCCGAGTAGTTGCACGGTAGCGCCGATGACGGGCATGTCGGATTGTTGGTCGAGCACAGTGCCCTTGATAGTGCCGGTTTGGGCGAAGATGATGGCCAGGGTAAAGAAGAATGCGAGAGTGGCAATGAGTTTTTTCATGATTGTACTTTTGGTTTGTGTGAAACGATGGGTCAAAAATGGGGGCGGACACCGGCCGCTGCAATCAGAAAAGGGTGAGTTGCAGTTTTGGGGGGTTGAAATGCAGGGAGGGGGAAATTCATTCAGGGAAAATTTCAGCGATAAAAAAAATCATTCCTAAAAGTTTATAATTTTGTAAAAAAACAGGAATGAATTTCCTTGAATTTAAAAGTAGATTTTTCACTCAAAAGGCTTTTTCAAAAAAGGACATTGCCAAGGAATGGCCGGATTTCAATTTTGTCAACCTCGTAAATTGGCAAAAAAAAGGTTACCTGGTCAGGCTCCGCAATACCTGGTATGCTTTCCCCGATTCCCTCCAAACCGAGGCCGACTTGTTTTTGCTGGCAAACCGGCTTCGTGGCCCATCCTATGTTTCCCTGGAAACGGCATTGCGGTACTACCATTTTATACCGGAAAGCGTTTTCAGTACTATTTCGATAACGACTTCAAAACCGGCCGAATGGCAAACCCCTGCTGGTCATTTTGTTTACCGTTCCATTCAGCCATCCCTGTTTTTTGGTTATCGAACCGAACAGCAGCAGCAAGTCAGCTTCAACATAGCTGACCCTGAAAAATCATTGCTCGACCTGCTTTATTTTAATCCAAAACTATTGGAAGTCGCTGATTTTGAAGGTTTTAGATTGAATAAAATAGAAATTTCAGCGAAAATAAATTTCTCCAAAATTGAAAATTACCTGAGCCTGATTGCTTCCCCTACATTGGAAACCCGGTGGTTTGGCCTGAATAAATTCCTTTCCCAATGATAGCGCTTGAACAAATCGCCCAACAATTTCCCACACACCTGCACTTTCAAAAACAGGCTATGTTAAGGGAGTACCTGCAATGTGTCATCCTTGAAATCCTGTTCGAAAGCCCATTTGCCCGAAAATTCAGCTTTCTGAGCGGCACCTGCCTGCGCCTGGTACACGGGAACACCCGCTTCTCAGAAGACCTTGATTTTGACAATTTCAGCCTAACAGACAGCGACTTCGACGCTGTTGCGGAAACGGTCAAGAAAGGACTTGAAAAGCAAGGGTTGCGAGTCGAGATTAACAATGTCCATAAAGGGGCATACCGCTGCAATATCCGTTTCCCCGGACTGCTTTTTGAGCAGGGCCTGAGCGGCCACCGGGAGGAAAAAATACTCATCCAACTCGATACCGAGCGACAGGGTTTTCAATTCCAGCCGCAGACTTTTGTGCTTAACCGCTTTGGGTTATTCACCCGGCTGCTGGTCACACCGCCGGATTTACTACTGGCGCAAAAACTTTACACCATTGTCAACCGGCCTCGTGCCAAGGGAAGGGACTATTTCGACGTGGTTTTTCTTTTTTCAAAAAATGCCAGGCCTGACTATGGCTACCTCGAAGCCAAAATGTCGGCAGGAACGCCCGAATTGCTCAGGGCAGCTATTTTTGAACAACTGAAAAAAGTTGATTTGGAGGAATTGGCTGCCGATGTCCGTCCATTTTTATTTTTTCCGGAGGACGATCGGCGGGTGCGGTATTTCAGTGCGTTTTGGGAGCAGGTAGTACTATGAAAATCCTCCTTCCATACCTTCTCCACTTTCATCCTTCCAATATTGCCCGCACCTGCCCGAAATCCCCTGCCTCCGCCCAATATTCCAGCCCAATAATCAACAGCACATTCAACAGTAGGCTCACCTTTTGCAAAATGGGCAACCACTCCAGCAACGTGCGGGCGTAATAAACATAACTGCCTAAATACAAGCCCGCCAGGCAAAGCACGCACAGGATTTTGAACCAGTGCAGCCGGGACCTGAATACAAAGACGGTCAAGTAAAATAAGGTCAGCATCAGCAGCGTACCCGACAAAGTGACCGCCTGGTCGTGCCAGGGCGTGGCCGTGAAAGCGGCGAAAAACATCGCCCCGGCGCCTGCGTACCGGATGACCCCGAATGCCCGCCGGTCGGGTAATTTTTTTTGAAAAACGGATGAAAAAAATGGCAACGGCGATGGTCAGGCAAAGCTCCCCGGCAACCGCCCAGGGACGGAAGGTATATGTGCCGCCTGCCAATAAAAAAAACGGAAAGGGTTTTCCGGATAAAGCCTGAAAAGGCACTAGTGGTAATCTGCAACATCGGCACCCGGTTGCGAGGCCCGGGGATGGGCGGACAACTAATTGGGCAACACCACCCTCAGGTAGGGCATACCTCTTCCCCTTCCCTATATTTTTCCACATCCGCCGGCAGGCAGAACGTTTCCCAAACCGCCGGCAGGGCAGCCTTTGCCGCCGGGCTTTGGCGCAAGGCCCAATAAGCGGCCTTGTTCCGGGCCACGGCCTGGTCGTAGTCAACGATGGGGGCGGGATAGTCTTCGCCGATGCGGGTGCTGTAAAAGGCCTGTTCCATCGGGGTCATCATCCAGGGTTCGGCGAGGTGTTTGGCAGGAACGTTTTGGAGCTCCGGTACCCATTTTTTGATAAAAACGCCCCCGGGGTCGTGGTTGCGCACCTGCACGGCGGGGTTGAAAATGCGCAGGGTGTTGTAGCCCGTCAGCCCATACTGCATCTGGATTTGCGGGTAATGGATGCCGGGGTCGAAGTCGAGGAACAAGCGGGCGAGGTGCGTGGCGACGGGCCGCCAGTCGAGCCGGAGGGCAAAAGCGGCAAAGGTGACCAGCATGGCCCGCATGCGGAAGTTGACCCAACCGTTGGCGTGCAGGCAGCGCATGGAGGCATCCACCATCGGGAAGCCGGTGCGGCCGGCCCGCCAGGCTTCGAGCAGCGGACCTTCCCCGGCAAGGTCCATCTGCAGAAAGGCGGGATTGATGGGCTGCACCTCCACCCGCCAGTCGGATTCCAGTTTTTGCACGTAGTGGGAGCGCCACCACAAGCGGGATTTGAAGTTGTTGAGGTTCCAGTCGGGCCCGTTTTCGGCGATCCGGATGGCAGTGGCCTGCATCACCTCCCGCGCACTGATACAGCCGAAGGCAAGGTAGGGCGACAGGCGGCTGCAGGCGGTTCGGCTGCCCTCCGGCTTCGAGAGTTGGCGGCTGTACTGCGCTTTGCGGTTGTTGATAAAAGAAATGAAATAGCGCCAGGCGAGGGTTTCGCCGCCCCGTTGGAAACCCTCCTGGCAGGTAGTGATGGCCGATGGCAGTGGCTGTCCGGCAAAGCGTTTTTCCAGCGCCTCCGGCAGGCGCACGGTCTTCAATTGCGACAAGTCCACCTGGACGGGCGGGGTGGCAAAGTATTCCTCCAGTTGCCCCTGCCAGCCCCGGCGGTGTTTGCGTCCCCGTAGGGTGCCGTTCTGGGGAAATTCCCGGTAGCCGGTGCCGTTGGCCAGGCACCATTTTTTCACGGCCTTGTCCCGGTCGAAGGTAATTTTCAAGCCTACCTCCTCATGGCTGTAGAGGTTTTTGATGTCAAAAAAACCGGCCAGCAGCGACAATGCTTCCAGCACTTCCAGTTGGGTAAAAAACAGGCGCTGTCCCCGCTCCCGCAGGCGGCCCTGCATGTCTTCCAGGCTCTCGTACACGAAGCGCCAATGCCGCACGTCGTATTCGGGCGCAGCCATCAGGCCCGGCTCGAAGCAATGGAGCAGCAGTACCGGGAGGCCGTCGGCAATGGCCCGTGCCAGTGGCGCATGGTCACGCAGGCGCAGGTCACGTTTCAGCCAGACAATGTTGATGGGCGGTTGGGTCTGCATAGGGGGTGAAATGCAAAAAACGGGAGATGGTTCACGCCAGGAAGGAACAGGCTACGATTGATTTTCCCGCCCAGGGAGCCTTGAAGCCGATCCGGTGTACCGCTTCAGCATAACCCTTGGGGCGGAATATCAAGATGTTATACTATAGCACGGATGGTTTTGTCTGAAGGCATTAAGTTGATGAGGGTTGATAAGGTTCATAAGGGTTGATAATCAACCAAATAAACTCTTATCAACCCTTATGAACCTTATCAACCCTCATCAACCCGCAAATATGAACGCCATCATCATCGAAGACGAAAACCTCACCGCCCGGCGGCTGGAGGGCCTGTTGCAGAAATATGACCCAACCATCAATGTCATGTCCATTTTGCCTTCCGTGCAGGAGGCAGTGGCCTGGCTCGATGCCCACCCCGAGCCCGACCTCGTGTTCATGGACATCCACCTGGAGGACGACCTTGCCTTCAAAATTTTCGAGCAGGTGCGGCTGGCGGCGCCCGTCATTTTCACCACCGCTTACGACGAGTACATGATTCAGGCCTTCAAGGTGAACAGCGTGGACTACCTGCTGAAGCCCATCAACTACGACGAACTGGTGCAGGCGCTGGAAAAATATCAATCCCTGAAAAAAAGGTACGCCCAACCCAACCTCGACGCCCTGCTCCAGTTCATCGGTTAAAAAAACGAGCCGGCCTACAAGGAGCGCTTCATGATAACCGTCGGCACGAAAATCCGCAGCATCGAGACACGGGACATCTCCTATTTATATTCGGAAGAAAAAATCACGTTCATGGTGACCCGTGACGGGCAGCAACTGCCCATTGATTTCAGCCTGGACAAACTGACCTCCCTGCTCGACCCAAAACTGTTCTTTCGCATCAGCCGGCAATACCTGGTGAGTTTTCCCGCCATAAATACGGCGCACACCTATTTTAAGGGGAAACTCAAACTCGACCTGCTGCCCAAGCCCAAAGTAGAAGCCCTCGTCAGTGCCGACCGGGTGACGGAGTTTAAGGAGTGGATGGGGAGGTAGGGCATGCCAGCGAGTCGCCCGGGTACGAGGTCATCGGGAGGATTTTCCACGCACAAATTTTACATGGTGCAGGAGGCCGGCTTTAAAAGGCCTGAGCGTTTGGTTGGCCGTATTCAAATACCCCAGCCATGGTACTACCTACAAAAAGGGGCCGGGTGACGGAATCATAGAACGGGACCATGCATTTGCCTAAGTTGCAGAGCCAATCGGTTGGGAACTCGATGGTTTTATCGGAAGCTGGCAGGTATTTAAGAACTGCTTTTTTTCCCTCAAAGCCCATCCAGATATTGCCTTGCTCATCCCGGGTTGTCAGGCTGCCACCTTTGCCAGGCCACCACGTTTTTCTTTTTCCCAGTAAAACAAAAAAGGCCTCCGAACCGGAGGCCTCTCGTTAGTTTTTCTGAAAATACTGTTTAAAGTAAAGATGGACGCTTGTTTTGATGTTCGTTAAAGGATAACAGGATTTATAATAGGCTTAGTCAAAAGATTGGTTGTCGAGTTCGGAGAGGCGCACCAGTTCCTGGTACTCTTTCGGGGTCAGCCCGTCCAGCACATAGTCTATAGGGTTGACGGGCTTGCCTTTGTAATGGACTTCGTAGTGGCAATGGGGGGCCGTCGAAGTACCCGTGCTGCCTACTTCGCCGATTTGGTGGCCTTTCTTGATTTTCTGGCCTACCTTCACCTCGACCCCTGAAAGGTGCCCATACAGGGTCTTATAGCCATAACCGTGGTCTATCACCACGTGGAGGCCGTAGCCGCTTTTGTTGTTGTCCACTTCCACCACTTTGCCGTCGCCGGTAGCCTGGATGGGCGTCCCTTGCGGGGCAGAAAAGTCAATGCCTGCGTGCATTTTTACGATTTTGTGGATAGGGTGGAGGCGGTAACCGAAACCGGAGAGCAGTTCGACGCCACGGTTGAGCTTGTCGGCCCTTACGGGCTTAATGGAGGGGATGGAAGCGAGCATTTTCTCTTTGCCCTCGGCCATTTCTTCTATTTCGTCCAGCGATTTGGACTGCACGACCATCTGGCGCTTGAGCTTGTCCACTTTTTGGCGGAGTTGGGCCATCATGTCGCCGGAGTTGCGGAAGGTCTTCAGTTCTGCGTAACGATCCGTACCACCGACACCACCCTCCCAGACGTTCTCGTCAACGGGATCCATTTCGAGCACCAGGCGGTGTACCCGGCGATCCCGATCCTGGATGCTGGACAAGGCCCTGGACATCAGGTCGAAGTCGCCTTTCACGACGCTGATTTCGCCTTTGAGGCGATCTATCTCAGCCAGTAGCAGCTCTTCTTGTGGGGATGGAAAAAACTTCCAGATGAGAAGTGTAAGCAGAAAGCCGGTAACTACAACGGCAGAAGTAAAGCCGAAAATCCTGGATAGTTTCTCTTTGATGGAAAGCCGGATTTTTTCGTACTGTAGTGTCTGTTTGTTGTAGAAGAATTTTTCTCGTCTCATACGTGGTCTGTTGTTAGCCAATACCTAATTTTGCCGCCCTTGCAAAACCATGATTAAAAAAGCATACATGTTGAGCAAGCACTCCAAAACTAAAGGGTTCCCTCCCTTGGTTTAGCGGTTGATTCTTAATGTTCACACGGGCAAAAATCAAGAACAGTTTACCAGATTTTTCATGGAACTCAATGATCGAATCGCAAATACAAATAAACATTTTAATATCAGTAAGAGAATTCTTCTCTATGTCTGTTTGCCCTAAAAATGTTCGGCTGGTCAGTTTCGGTGTCCTCTTATTTTTTCAAGGCGGTGGCAAATATGAAAAAAAACCTTGAAAGTCAACCCTTGTGTGGAAAACTTTTCGTGGGTTGCCTAAGAAGGTTTTTACTCAAGTTGACAAACAGCATTGATTATTTCCACCTTATGAAGATATTATTATTTAATACGTTTAAACAAAATCACTAATTTTTTGAACGGGAACCATTTGAAAGCATCAATGCTTACCTTCGCCCGTTCTTGCCAAAAGGCCATTTCATAAAATTTTATTTCGATGACAGCACAGCAGATCAGACGCACTTTCCTCGATTTTTTCGCTTCCAAACAGCACAAAATCGTGCCGTCCGCACCCATTGTAAACAAAGGTGACCCGACGCTGATGTTTACCAATGCGGGCATGAACCAGTTTAAGGATTACTTCCTGGGCAACCAGGTGCCGGACGTGCGCCGGGTGGCCGACACCCAAAAGTGCCTGCGCGTGAGCGGCAAGCACAACGACCTGGAGGAAGTGGGCCGGGACGGCTACCACCACACCATGTTCGAGATGCTTGGCAACTGGTCCTTTGGCGACTACTTCAAAAAAGAGGCCATTGAATGGTCGTGGGAGCTGCTGGCAGATGTTTTTCAACTGCCAAAAGACCGCCTGTACGCCACCGTGTTCGAGGGTGAGCCCGACGAAGGGCTGGAACCTGATGAGGAAGCAAGAGCTTTTTGGAAGCAATATCTTCCTGAACACCACATCATCAACGGCAACAAAAAAGACAACTTTTGGGAAATGGGCGACCAGGGCCCCTGCGGCCCCTGTTCTGAAATCCACATTGACCTGCGCCCCGACGAGGAAAGGGCCAAAGTGCCCGGTGAAAAACTGGTGAACCTTGGCGATCCCCGTGTCATCGAAATCTGGAACAACGTCTTCATCCAGTTCAACAGAAAGGCCGATGGCTCGCTGGAAGAACTGCCCGAAAAGCACGTGGATACCGGTATGGGTTTCGAACGCCTCACATTGGTCATACAAGGTAAGCTCAATACCTACGATACTGATATTTTCACGCCCATTATACATTTCATCGAAAATGAAAGTGGCATCAAATACACCGGCCAGTATCCCGGGGCTGGCGCTTCCCTGTCTTCTCAACCCTCAACGCTCGCTTCTGATATAGCTATGCGGGTGGTGGCCGACCATATTCGTGCCGTGAGCTTTACCATTGCAGATGGGCAGTTGCCCGGCAACACGGGGGCGGGCTACGTCATCCGCCGCATCCTGCGCAGGGCCGTGCGTTATTACTATTCTTTTTTAAATATCAAGGAACCACTCCTGTACCGGATAGTCCCTTTGCTGGCAACGAGTTTCGCCGATGTGTTCCCGGAACTGAAAGCCCAGGAAGCGCAGGTCGCCAAAATCATACAAGGGGAGGAAAAGGCTTTTTTGAATACCCTGGAAAATGGCCTCCGCCGCTTTGCCGACCTGAAAGTCTCGGACAACATCATCAACGGTGAGGATGCCTTTGAACTCTACGATACCTTCGGCTTCCCCATCGACCTCACCCGCCTGATGGCCGAGGAAAAGGGCTGGACGGTGGATGAAAAAGGCTTTGAAAAAGCCATGCAGGCCCAAAAAGACCGCGCCCGTGCAGCAGCAGCCAAAGCAACCGGCGATTGGCAAATTGTGCGCACCGGCGAGGAGGTGGAGTTCGTCGGCTACGACCAACTGGTGGTCAATGACGCCAGGGTGCTGCGCTACCGCACTGTTAAAACTGCAAAGGGCAGCCAGTACCAACTCGTGCTCAACCGTACGCCTTTTTATGCCGAAAGTGGCGGCCAGCATGGCGACAGCGGCTGGCTGGAGTTTGGCGAACAGCGCATCAAAGTGCTTGATACGCAAAAAGAAAACGACCTCATCATCCAGGTGGTGGACAAGCTGCCGGAAGACATCACGGGTGGTGTGGAGGCTTCTGTGGACGCCAACAAACGGCAAGCCACTTCCAGCAACCATTCTGCTACGCACCTCATGCACGCTGCCCTGCACCGCATCCTGGGCACCCACGCCCTCCAAAAAGGCCAGGATGTGGACGACCGCCGCCTGCGTTTCGATTTCACCCATTTTGAAAAACTATCGGAGGAGGAATTGCTGAAAATTGAAACGATGGTGAATGAAAAAATCAGGGAAAACATTCCTCTGGAAGAAGTGCGGAACATGCCCATCGAAGCTGCCAGGAAGTTGGGTGCCATGATGCTTTTTGGTGAAAAATATGGCGACAACGTAAGGGTGGTCACGTTTGACAAAAATTTCAGCCAGGAACTCTGCGGCGGCACCCACGTGCAGGCCACCGGCGAGATTGGCCTCTTCAAAGTGGTGGGCGAAAGTGCCGTAGCCGCTGGCGTCCGGCGCATCGAAGCGGTTACCGCCGAACACGCTGAAAGCTATCTTCGATCTGAATTGGAACTGTTGCAGGAAATGCGCAACCAGTTGAAAAGCTCCCAGGATCCGCTCAAGGCCATCGCTGTTTTACAGGAAGAAAACAAGGCGCTGAAAAAACAAGTGGAACAACTCGTCGCCGAACAGGCCGGCCAACTCAAAGGGCAACTCAAAGGCCAGGTGCAACAGTTGAACGGCGTCAATTTCATCGCTGCCAAGCTGCCCCTCCAGGATGCCAATGCCATTAAAACACTGGCCTACCAACTGGAAAACGAACTCGGCCATGCCTGCATCGTCTTCGGCGCCGTGGTTGACAACAAGCCCCAGATAATGGTAGCCATCAGCAAGGAACTTACAGAAAACGGACATGGGCTCCACGCCGGCAACATGGTGCGGGAACTGGCCAAAGAGATTCAGGGCGGAGGTGGTGGACAGGCGTTTTTTGCCACCGCCGGCGGGAAGGATGCCACAGGCCTGGACAAGGCTATCGCCAAGGCCAGGGACTTGTTTGGCCAAACACCATGATAGAGAGAAAACACCTCTATAAAGAAGAGGCTCACCTAAGACGCTGGTCTAAGGTGAGCCTCTTTGCTTTCGATCTTCAATGTCCGATATGAGCTTTCCGTTTTACTTAATCTCCTCGATGTACTCCGCCCCGAAAACCGTTGTAAAGTTCCCTTTTTCAATATCATCCTTCTTAGGTTCCTTGCGCCCGCCGACATGCTTGTTCAAAAAGTCCTCGGCGATGGCCCAGAATGAAATCCAGGTTTCCGGCTTTTGGTAGTCGTGCCCCTCGTCGGGGTAATAAAAATAGATAACATCCTTATTTGCGTTGTGGAGGGCTTTGGCGAAGTCGTCCACTTGTTGTTGGGGTACCCGGTCGTCCTGGCTGCCGGTGGTGAGCAGGATGGGGCTGTGGATGTCTTTAAGGTAGGTGGTGGGCGAATGGGCTTTCAGCAGGGCCGCCCCTTCTTCTGTATTCACGTCACCGACCCTGTTGCGCCAGAGGTCGTTGTCGGCAAAGGGCAATTTACAAAAGGCGGGCAGGTCGGCGATGCCGTACATGGAGACGCCGGCGGCAAACAGATCCGGTGCGGCGCCGAGCGCAAAGTTTACAGCATATCCCCCGTACGACCAGCCCCACAAGGCGATCCGTTTGCGGTTCGAGACGCCACTCTTGATGGCCCAGGTGGCCACGTCCACGATGTCGTTGTGCATTTTTTCGCCCCACTGTTTGTCGCCTGCATCGCAGACTGCTTTCCCCAGACCGGTCGTGCCGCGGAATTCCATCACAATGACGACGTAGCCCCGGTTGGCCAGCAGTTGGAAATTCCTGGTATGGAACCAGTTGTTCCAGTGTGTGACGCCTGCCCAAGGGCCGCCGTGTATGTAGATAACTGTCGGAAGCGGTACTTTGGGCATCCCTTTGGTGTTCGACATGCCGGGTGGCACATAGATGTTGGCAGGGATCCGCAGGCTGTCACGGGTGGTGATGGTAACGGCCGTGCGGGTGGGCAGGTCGTAGCCGTTCAGGTAGGAAAAGTCGTTGAACAGTTCGGTCAGTTTTTGGTTGGCCCGGTCGTAGTGGTAATAGGTTTGCGGGCCGCCGTCTATTTTCCGCACCAGCCAGAGCTTCTCGTCCAGGCTCGATCCGGCAAAGCCTACCTTGCCGTTCAGTTCCTTGTCCAAAAACTCGAAATCTTTTCGGATGGATTCGTCGAGGATGTGCCGTTTGGTATCGCCCCAAAGTGCGGCCACTGAAGTCGGTTTGCCGTTGGGGTCAAGCGTAAATGCGTAGGGCAGGATGTCGGCATCGGGGTCGCTGGCCAGTTCGGTCACCTGGCCGCTTTCCACGTCTATGGCTACCAGCGTGGTCTTGTCCTTGTCCAAGTTGTCGGTTGCGTAAACCGTTTTGCCATCACCACTGACAGAGATGATCCTGGACAGCCCGCCGATGAACATTTCAGGGTTGAAAGGATATTTGCGCACTTCCTCCCAAATTCCTTCCCGGCGGACGAAAATGCTGTTGCCACCGAGATCATTCCTGCCGAGTGCGGCAACCATGCCGAAATTTTCATCGAAATAGATCTGTTGAAAATCGCCCATCGTGCCAAGTCGGCGCATATTGCCACTGAAAAGATCGAGAAAATATATGCCGTTTTGGGTCTCGTCTTTGGCCGTAAAATTTACCACGACCTTATTGGGGAAACGGGGGCTTTGGTAAATAAACTCCATGCGGGTGAAAGGCTGCACGTCGAGCTTCTTGGCATTTTTGGCGCCCAGGGTCGTAAATTCCACTTGCAGGCTGGTGTCCCGCCGCACAACGACGACGATGCCGCCGTCGTAAGTGGTCGTCCAATCTGCGATGGCCCCGTCGAACTTCCGGCTCTTCTCCGCAGACGGGGATCGCCCGCTCACAAAATAAAGCGTACTGTCGGAGCCATCCGCCATTTTCTGGTACAGGATAAATTCACCGTCTGTTGTGAGGGTAACCTTGTTTTTGTCTTTTTCCTTAAACAGCAGTTCACGGGGAATGAGGTTGTCAGGGCTTGGGCTTTGCGCCTGCGCCATCCCAACCATTATTAAAAGGAGCAGTACAAGAATATAAGGCTTCATATTATTTTGTTAGGATGGGAAGCCGGGAGTGAGCTGTGAGGATAGTCCTCGCCGCTCATCACTCGCTTCCCGCATAATCTTTCTTAAAAAAAGGGGTGCAAAAATACAAGACCTATTAACACCCGTTGCAAGGTTGTATTGTCAAATTGAAAAGAAAAATTTGAACGTACCTGTCAAGGAGCAAGCCAATGTATGGATCACTCCGCCGGATTTTCCCGAAAAACCGGGACCGGTAGTGCAAGAGCTGTTGGCTATTTGTTTCTTGCTGTTGGCTAAAAGCGAAAACCTTGGTACGAATAACGGGTTCAAATTTATAATTGGTTGATTTTCAAGAAGTTAAATCATGGTGATTTTCAAAATCACCATGATTTCATTTTTGAAACAACTGGAAATGTGGCAGTTATTTTAACCCGATACCCGCATCAATGACCCTAAGCGAACGGCGGCAAGTATATCGGGTAAGCGGCCGCTCAAAACTTGACAAATCGTTTCACAGTCGCCCTTTCCCCATCACCGATCTTCAAGAAATAAATACCGTTCCCAAGGCCGGAAACATCTATTGGCAGGCGCTGGAAGCCTGCTCCGGACTGTTCTGGCGTTGGCACCTGCACCCGTTGCCCGAAGGCATTGAGAAAAACCAGTTGCAGCGGTTCGTTTTCATTCAAAAAATACTCCAACACCAGGGTGTTGCTGACGGGATTTGGATAGAGTTGAAGGCTTCCAGCCTCCTGCTCCCTTGATCCTGAGACGCCCAATTGTGCATCTATCAAATTAGAGGCTTCCGTGTATATCGGCCTGGTGTTCAACAACAACTGGCCATTTGTATCAAAGATTTTATAAAAACCATAGTCCAGGAAACCGTCGCCCCAGTCGTCCACCATCAGCAGGGTATAACATTCGGCGGCGCTGTCGGGCAGCGAAACATCCAGTGTGATGAGGGTGTCGCTTGGATAGGCGCCGGGGTCGCCCAACTGGGCCACCCGGAGGCCACCGCCGTCGGGGCCGATAACCTCGTTGCCACCGGAAGCAATGGCCTGACCGGCAGCATTTTGCAGCTCCCAATAGGCCTCCCAGCCCCAGGTGTCGGTCTGTATTTGCAGGGTGATATGGTTGTCTTCCACCTTGCGGCGAAATAGTCTGACAGGAAAATGATTGGCAAAATCGTAGGTATCAGGGGAGCCGTTGACCGAGGTGATATGGATGTCGAGGGCAGAGGTTTTATCCAAAACCAACGGCTGTAGCAAAACTTCCCCAAGCTGCCCAGGCAGCAGGTTGCCGGCCCACGAAGTGGTCTGCAGGGTTTCGTTGCCTCGGCGGATCTGTAGTTCAAGGGTGTTGATGGCATTGGCGCCCAGGTTCTGGATGTCAACGGATGGGGTGAACTCCAGCACGCCACAGAAATCGCCGGCTTCGCCGGTGTATCCCCTGATTGCCCCATTGTCGTTGAAGGTGGTGCCGCTGTTCATGGAAAAAGGCCGGTGGTCCTCATCGGTAAAAACGCCGCCCTGCAACAGGATAAAGTTACTTTGTTCCAGCAACCGGTAATGGCCGAGGCCGCCCCCGCAGCAGATGCCGTCGCCATACCCGTCATAGATGGTAAATTCCCAGCAGCCGTTGGAAGGCAGGGGCACATCATGGGTGTAGGTTGTATTGGCCGCAGCATAGGTGCCTTCCAATTCTTCATCGGTAAAAATGCCGGGGTTGCCGCCCCGGTACCAAACAAGCCCGTTGTCGTCCAGGATTTCCCAATAGATTTCGCCGGGATAATCGTCCGTCAGGATTTCTACCCGCAGGGAATTGTCACTGGTGGAAGGGGCTTCTGGCAGGTCTGTTGAAACCAAGTTGTTGGAAAAATCTTCATCCACCTGCCCATTGACGGAGGTAATGGCGATTTCAACCACTGTGGCCTGGGTCACGGTGACAGGGTTGAAAAAAATACCGGCGATTTCGTAGCGATCGAGGTTGCCGTTGTACTGGCGGGTCTCGGCGGCAGTGCCGTTGAGCGATAGCTGGATGGTGGCGCTGGTCAGGGTTTCCAGGCCAAGATTTTGGAACCTGACTGAAGGGGAGAAAGTGGCTTCCCCGCAAAAATCGGACGGTATGCCATCGTAGAGCAGGATGCCTGCATTATAGTTGCCAAAGGGTTGGAGGCAGCCTTCGTGCAGGTTGTGGATTTGCCAGCCCCCAAGGCCAGCAGCATTGGTCAGTACCCGGTTGGTGCAGATGTGGTACACCCTCGGCACATCGTCGAGCGCATAAAGGTTGCCCAGCCATGCTGCATCGTCAATAATGGGGAAGGGCGTCCCGGTGATCCAGTCTCCCTGTGTATTGGGGCCGGTGCCGTTGAGGTCATCCAGCGTGGTACCGTCATCGGCTTCCACCAGCAAAACCATCATTTCATTGGTTCCGTCGGGGCCGTACTGTGCGTAGAGGCTGTTCAGCGGGCCGGACTGGTGATAGTCCCAGCAATCACCACACCAGGTAGCCGCAAAGTGGATGACCACCGATTTGCCCTGGTCGAGGAGGTCGTAGAGGTGCCAGGAGTTGCCGTTGAGGTCGGTAGCGGTGAAGTCGGGGGCTATGATGCCGTTGGGGAGCTGACTTGACACGGTCAGGGAAAGGCAGCAACACAGGAGGATCAACATTTTTTTCATGCGGTTGGGAATTTTTATTACATCAGATGAAAGCTTGAAATGGCAACAAATATCGTAACCTGGCAGCAGATGGCAGGTATTGGGCATTGTAAAGTTGGGGTGACGGGTTTGTGCTATTTTTTGCCAAATGTACTCAACAGAGACCCTTCTGGAAGTTTCTTTCATTTTGACCCCATGGCAGGAAGGCAGTACAGGGCAAATTATCATTTCCCCTGCATAAATCCGACCACTTGGTTACTTTTGCATCCTTTTTGATAAATGGGGCGTTCCCTGGCCGGCCCCAACCAACCACCTGGCTGGGCGGTACCGCCGGAACCCGTGAGCGCCGGCAGATTATTTTTCCTAAATCATTTCAAACAATGAAAAAAGTAAGCATTTCCCTACTGGCAAGCCTTTTCCTCATTGCCTTGGGGACTACTTCACTAACCGCACAGACAACTATGGACGCATACACTCCACCACTCCCCCAGAATCCCGACAACCCGAAAGTTTATTTCGACATCAGCATCGGCGGCGAGCCGGCAGGCCGCATCACCTTCGAACTTTTCAAAGACGCCGCCCCGCTGACCGCCGAGAATTTCCGGGCACTCTGCACGGGCGAAAAGGGCACTGGACTCTCCGGCAAACCGCTCCACTACAAGGGTAGCGGTTTCCACCGTATCATCCAGCAGTTCATGTGCCAGGGCGGCGACTTCACCAATGGCAATGGCACGGGTGGGGAGTCCATCTATGGGGCGAAGTTCGCTGACGAGACCTTTGCCGGCAAGGCAGGCGTCCATGCTGGCCCTGGTATCCTGTCCATGGCCAACGCCGGTCCCAACACCAACGGCTCGCAATTCTTCATCTGCACCGTGGAGACACCCTGGCTGAATGGCAAGCACGTTGTGTTTGGGCAAGTGGTGGATGGCTTCGACGTTGTCAAGAAAATGGAAGCGGTCGGCAGCCGCAGCGGGGCCCCTTCTGCGAAGGTGGTGATCGAGGATTGCGGGCAGCTTTGACAAACCTGCTCCCAGGCCTTTTGGGAAAAAGAAAAAAAAGTGGCTGCCCCAATTTTTAGGGGTGGCCGTTTTTTTTTTTACCCTTTTTTCTTCCCTTTCAACCTTCGGGCCTTTCCTGCTTCCTCGTCTATAATAGCGGCTTCGTAAATATAGTCCCGCAGCAAATCTTCCGGTATTTCTTTCACGGAATAAAAGCGTTTGGAAAAAACCTGCTTCCGGGTGCCACGATCCAGGTAGCCCGCCTCGTCGGCCAGCAAGTGGCCGTAGTTGAAGCCGAACTCCACCCCTTCCCAGGTTTTGCTGCCCCACGACACGGCGCCCGGCCAGATGAAGCAGATCGCCTTGAATCGGCGGTAAAAGGGCACGTTAAAAGACAGCCGTTCCTCTATTTCGGGTACGCACTCAAACACCAGTTCCCGCAGCCGTTCAACAATAGCCAGTTGGTCTTCCGGCAGGAAATCGAGCAACTCGCCAACAGTGCGGAACTGGACGTTTTGCACTGGTTTTTTTTCTTTTTCCATAAGAATCGAAGGAATGATAAAATGACTATTTTAAACCCGCCACCATTAAATTTTCCCGGGTTTCGGGACAGGTTGTGCAAATGCTACTGGCTCTTAGGCATTGGCCTTTGGCTTTTGATGCGAATAAAGGGTTAAATTAATTGCCATCTTTTCAGTAGTTTGAAAACGAGAACGTGTGGTGATTTTCTATTGCAGAGATTAAGTTTTTAATAATCACCGTCCCATCGGGAAGGAATATTTGTAGGATTTGTATGCATCAATGGTGTCCGTTCCAGTGGAACGGTATCTGAGAAGCAACGACATATCGTTCCTACGGAACGAAAGACCTCGGTTCATGTCAAACTACAAAGATTCCCTCCCGCTGGGACGCCCGGTAGTATTTTATTAAAAACTTATTTTCGGCGGTAGAAGTTACCGCCTGACTTCTAACCGGCGACGCATCTACAAAATCTTTTCACATAAGCTCAGGTAATAAAATGAAAAACCTATGACCGCTGCCAAAGCCCTTCGCCACATCATCCAGTCCATTCTCGGCCAGTACGAGACCAGCGAGGCCATCAGCATTGGCGCCATCGTGCTGGAAGATGCTTTTGGCATTCGGCCGAAACAGATCCGGGAAGACCGGGAACTGGATACCGGACAGCAGCGCCAACTGGAAGAAATCATCAAGCGCCTGCGCACCAACGAACCGGTGCAGTATGTTCTGGGCCGGACCATCTTTTACGGCCTGCCCTTGAAGGTCAACCCAAACGTACTGATCCCCCGCCAGGAAACGGAAGAACTGGTAGCCTGGGTGCTGGAAACGCTAAGCCGCCAACAGCCCGCAACCCCTCCTTTTTACACTCGTTTTCTGGACATTGGCACCGGGAGCGGGTGCATCCCTATTGCTGTAAAGAATAAAAGGCCGGACCTGGAAGTTCATGCCCTGGACATCAGCAAGGGCGCACTGGAAACGGCAAAAAGCAATGCTGAATGGAACAGCGCAGAAGTTCATTTCCACCAGGTGGATATTTTGAATGAAAAAGCCTGGGGAGCCTTGCCCATCTTCGATATTATTGCCAGCAACCCGCCCTACATCACGGAGGAGGAGAAATCCATTTTGCCCAAAAACGTGGTTGACTTCGAGCCGCACCTCGCCTTATTTGCGGGTGGAGACGATGCGCAGCGGTTCGTCCGGAAAATAACCGCTTTTGCCCTGCTGCGCCTGCGCCCTGGCGGGTTTTTGTTTTTTGAAACCAACGAGTTCTACGCCCCGGACACCCGGCAGATTTTGGCAGAAAACGGGTTTGAGGAAGTGGAACTTCGGAAGGATTTGAACGGAAAGGACAGGATGATAAGGGGCAAAAAAGCTTAACCGCCCGCCTTCTTCGCTTTTGAATAGCCCTTGTCCAGCAAGAAGGCCAGCACCTTGTCCCGGTGGTCGCCCTGTAGCAGTATCTCGCCATCTTTTACCGAGCCACCCACGCCACATTTGGTTTTCAGCGCCCTGGCCAGTTCGCCGAGGGCCTCATCGCTGCCGGCAAAACCGGTGATGAGGGTGACTTCCTTGCCTTTGCGCTGCTTGCGGTCGAGCCATATTTTCAAGGGCTGCTTGTCGTGGGGCAGGTCTGCTGCCGCCTCTTCCGGCTCCTGCTGGAACTGGAAATCGGGGTTGGTGGAGAAGACGAAACCGAACTGATCGGGTTTGTTTTTTTTACTCATGAGAAAAGGGTTGGGCTGTGGATTGAAAAATTTGGGGCAAAACTAAGCACTGGCCTGAGATCACCTGTTCAGCAGATTAACAACAGACCGGCGCAACCGCGCATCGCCGCCTGCATTCGTCCAGATGTTCAACAAAACGCCGCTAATGACAAGGGCCATTGCCAACACATTGACGAGGGTGACTTTTTCTCCAAACAATAGCCAGGCAAAGATGGATGCGTACACCGCCCCAAAAAAATTGAGGCTGGAAATAATGCCCACTTTTTCACCCTGGATGGCCTTGGTCAAATTTACCTGGGCAAAGTGGGCAAACAGGCCGACGCCCAGGAGCAGCAACCATTCCCAGGAAGTTGGCATTTTGAAATCCACTGCCGTGAAGCTGCCGCCCAGCACCACCCCGACCATCTGAAAGTACATGACCACGGTCAAAGGCTGCTCCCGCCCGCTGAGGCTGCGCACGAACACATAAGCCACTCCCGCCAGAAAAGCCGAGGTGACGCCGATGCCGAGGTATAGCCAGGAAATGCGCTCGTCGAACCCCTTCAGCAGAACGATGCCTGAAAAAGAGACGGCGAAGAACAGCCACTGAACCGGCCGCAGTTTTTCCTTTAAAAAAACCATCGCCAAAATGGCCGTGAAAACGGGCGACAGGTATTGGATGGTAACTGCTGTGGCGAGCGGAATTTTCTGCACGGTGAGAAAAAAAAGGAACAATGCTACGGTGCCCGAAACGCCCCGGCCCACCAGCCGCCACCTGTTTTCCCGACTGCCGTTCCAGGATTGCCCCAACCCTTTTAACCAAAAATAACTCAACACCAGCGAAAGGGCACAGCGTACAAAGACGATTTCCATCGCCGGCAACTCCGGCAGCCCTTTGGTGCAGAGGTTCATGCCTGCAAACAGCAATACCGCCCACATCATCTGCAGGACGCTCTTGCTGAGAAAGTTGCTGTTCGGTGGTTGGTTGACGATGGCTGCGGGTTTGTGGTTCGTGGATTATGGTTTATGGAGGCGTAAAGAAACAGTGCTCCCCATAAACCACAAACCATAAACCCTTATTCAATCCACCCACTCTGCCAGGAAAACGTTGGTGTCCCGGGTGCCACCGTTGTTGCGGTTGGAGGCGAATACGAGGTATTTACCGTCGGAGGTGAACATGGGGAAGCTGTCGAATACGTTGTCGAACGTGATCTGTTCCAGGCCCGTGCCGTCGGTGTTTATGGCGAAGATGTTGAATTGCCGCCCGCTCTCGCTTTTATGGTTGGAAGAAAAGAGGATTTTGCTGCCGGAAGGGTGCATGAAGGGCGCCCAGTTGGCCCCGCCGAGGCTGGTCACCTGGCGCAGGTTCGAGCCGTCGAGGTCGCAGACGAAGATTTCAAGGGCGGTTGGCTGCACGAGGCCCTGGGCCAGCAGTTCCTTGTAGGTTTTTACCTCGTCGTCCGTCTTTGGGCGGCTGGCCCGGAAGACGAGGTGCTTGCTGTCGGGCGTGAAGAAAGCACCGCCATCGTAGCCCAGTTCTTTGGTCACCTGGCGCTGATCGCTGCCGTCGAGGTTCATTGTCCAGAGTTCGAGATCGCCGGAACGGGTGCTGGTGAAAACGATTTTGGAGCCGTCGGGTGCTACTGTGGCTTCGGCATCGTAGCCAGGGGTGTCGGTGAGTTGCGCCAATATTTTCCCTTGCAGGTCGGCCACAAAAATGTCGAACTCCTTGTGGACAGCCCAGACGTACTTATTATTGACTACCCGGGGGGCCGACAGGCAGGTGTCGGCAGCCAGGTGGGTGCTGGCGTAGATAATCTGCTGGTTGCCAGGCATAAAATAAGAGCAGGTAGTCTTGCCCTTTCCGGTGCTGACCATGGGGGGCTTCTGGCCGTTGGTGCCTTCGATGGGCATGTAGAAAATCTGGTCGCAGGCAGTACCCCAGCCATCGTAGGTGGACTGAAAGGTCAGGTATTTGTTGTCGAAGCTGAAATAGGCTTCTGCGTTGTCGCCGCCGTTGGTGAGCTGTTTCACATTTTTCAGGTGCTTCTCCTGCTCGTAGGAAAGCTGCGGGGCAGCCACGGTTTCCCCGGCTTTTTGCTCCGGATTTTGGGCAGGTTGGTTGCAGGCCGATAAAACTGCGGCGAGGGCGAGGGTGATAGTCAGTGATTTTGTCATGTCCGATTTTTGCGGCAAAGGTAAAATTATAGGGAATTCCTTTGCACGGGGCAGTTACGTGAATGGTAATGGTTTTGTAAAAAACGGCATTCTGGCCTGAAATTGCGCAAATCCGTCCACTGCCCTTCGGCTGCCATGTTATTTTCGGGCAGCACCTTGAGTTTCTCACAAAGAAATAAGTCACTTTATCGGCAGCATCATCGCAGGTCACGACTTCCTCAATTTTTCTGAAATCGAAATAACCCAGTAACCCGGAATCGCCCCCGCAAAGCCGGCAATCACCGCCCCAAAGCACTGCGTTTCAGCCGGCTCAAATGCACTGGCGTCATGCCAAGGTACGACGCAATCATGTGCTGTGGCACCCGGTTGTGGATGTTCGGGAACACCTCGGCGATGCTGTCGTAGCGCTGTTTGGGGGTGCGGGCGTATTGGTTTTGGATGCGGTTGTCCTGGTAAATGAAATAATATTCAGCAATGAGCCGGCCCAATCGGTCGCCCTGGGCGAGGTTAGCGTAGCCCCACTCGATGGCACTACGTGGCATGACGACGACTTCCGTTTCCTCAATGGTTTGCAGGTTGTACATGGAAGGCTGTTGCAGTATGAAACAGGAATAATCCGCAATAAACTGGTTTTCCATCGCAAAATGGATGGTGTGCTCCGTGCCGTTGTTGTCCAGGATCATCACCCGCAGGATGCCCCTGTTGATAAAAAAAATATCGTTCGGCACGAGGCCGGGCCGGCTGAGCGCTTCCTGTTTTTTAAAGGTTTTGGGGTAACAGTTTTCCAACAGGCCGCTCATTTCCTCGTCGGAAATAGCAATCATGTGGCGGATGGCGGATTTGAGTTGTTCCATGTTACTTTTTTTGAACGCTAAAAACAGAATACGCTGGGGCCGGTTTCGGGAGATGGATAGAATTTCATTAATTATTCGGGCCAGTGCAGGGGGCTGGGGCAAAGGAAATGACAAGTCCGTGGTCATGTCCGATGGCCATGCCAAGAACAATTTGGTTCCCTTTTGGCGGGAAGGGCCGCCTGGATGGTCGGGTGTGCCGGGTATGGATATCCATTTCGTTGACTCCATACAATTGCCTGCTGCCCAGGCCTTTAGCGATAATTTTCAGTCCATTGAATGTTCGCCCTGTGCCTATGGCTACGGAATTGCCATAGCGCAGTTCAGGAGCATTTGTTTGCAGGAGGGGCGGTTTTGACAAGGGGACATGGCTGCTGGTCGTCGCCCTACGAGCTGTAAAAGCCTCTTAAAAAATACCATTCTTCTGCGCTATTTTTCAATTCCCAGTTTCTTCCTTCCGATTTCAATAGAGCATTACAGTCAAACTCCTGGCTCCTTGCGCACCGATTACCAGCGATTGCTCAATGTCTGCTGTTTTGGAAGGCCCGGCGATAAAGGCGCCAAAACCCATACCATCCAACCGGATTCTTTGGTAGGCTTCGTGCATGTTTTGCACGAGGTTTTCTTTTTTTAAAACAACTACCAGGTGCTGCGCAATGAAGGGCAATGCCCTGTGTCCGCAGTCGGTTTCTGTTAGCCAGACAGCACCGTTTTCCGCCACGCCGAACTGTGCAGGCAGTATGGCGAGGCCAACGCCTTCCAATTGGGCCGGATACCTGATTTTGGTTAGATTAATAGAGCCGGGCAGGCCCGGCATGGCTGATGCGATATTTATTTCATTGGGAAAATGCTCAGCTATCAATGTTTCAATTGGTTGTTTTTCAGTAAGCTGTAAAAACTTTCCACCCATCGCCACCACCATCTCCCGGAATATTTTTTCCAAATCAACATCTGCCCGCCGAAAGTCCGGCAGTTCCGGCGGTGCCTGCGCCTCAGGCTTGTTTTTTCTGATAGCCGTTAAGATTTTATCCCTGCTCATAACCTCCAGTTTTTATTCATTTCCCACCCCTCTCACTCGCTTATACCACTCCCTGAAACGCTCCTTGGGCACTTGCGGCAATTCCCGCTCCTTGCCCCACTCGTTCAGCCCGTTGTACAATGCAAAGCGGGGCAACAGATTGAGTGCGGTACGTGCCATTTTACCTGTAAAATCGTATGGGCCAGGACTGGCAAGTACCTTTCCTGCTGTGGCCATGCTCCATTTTTTTACCCTTGTTAAATGGCCTTCTTGCGCAATCACCTGGCGCCAACGGTAGAGCTGTTCGTGGATGTCAATTTTTACCGGGCACACATCGGAGCAGGATCCACAGAGGGTGGAAGCGAAGGGCAGGTCGCTATTTTGTTCCAAATCAAGGCCCGGTGCGAGGATGGAGCCAATCGGGCCAGGAATGGTGGAGCCGTAGCTGTGGCCGCCACTGCGCCGGTAAACGGGGCATGTATTCATGCAGGCCCCGCATCGGATACATTTGAGGGCATTTCGGAAATCGGCCCGGCCCAGGTGTTCGCTGCGCCCATTGTCCACGATGACAATGTACATCTCGCCGCCCACCTTTGCCTGTTGGTGATGCGAGGTATAAACGGTGATGGGCTGGCCCGTCGCACTCCTCGCCAACAGGCGCGTGAACACGCCCAAATCTGCCTGCCGGGGAATGATTTTTTCAAGGCCCATACAGTGGATTTGCACCGGGGCCAGGTGGACGCCCATATCGGCGTTGCCCTCATTGGTACAGACGACCAGGCTGCCCGTTTCAGCGACGGCAAAGTTGACGCCCGTGATGGCGGCCTGGGCATTCAAAAATTTGCTGCGCAGATGTTGGCGGGCGGCTTCGGTCAGGTACTTCGGGTCGGTTGCCCCTTTTTCCGAGTTTAGTTTTTCGTGAAATAATGCGCCGACATCCTCCTTTTTCAGGTGAATGGCCGGCAGCACGATGTGGCTCGGCGGCTCTTCCCGCAGTTGAATGATGCGCTCGCCGAGGTCAGTATCTATCACTTCGATGCCCTGCTGTTCTAAAAATGGGTTCAGGTGGCACTCCTCGGTGAGCATGGATTTGCTTTTGACCACATGCCGCACCTGGTGTTTTTGTAAAATGCGGTGTACAATGTGGTTGTGTTCTTCCGCATCTATCGCCCAGTGGACGTGGGCACCATTTTTCAGGGCTTGTTTTTCAAACTGCTCCAGGTAAATATCGAGGTTGGAGAGGGTATGGGCCTTGATTTGGGAGGCCAGTTCCCGCAATGCTTCCCATTCGGGGATGGCATGGGCAGCCCTGTCCCGTTTTTCCCTGACGAACCAGAGGGCCTGGTCGTGCCAGTCGGTGCGGGCTTCGTTAGCGATGAAGCTGGCGGCTTTTTTGGCGTGGTTCATAAGGTCGAATTCAATATCTCGGCAAGGTGCATCACTTTCAACGGATGCCCCTGCCGCCGGATAATGCCTTCCAGGTGCATCAGGCAACTCATGTCCCCGCCCGTGACGACCTCGACGCTGTGGCGCAGATGGTCGGAGATGCGGTCTTTCCCCATTTTTACGGAAACAGCCGCTTCGTTGATGGCAAACGTGCCGCCGAAGCCGCAGCATTCGTCCGGGCGGTCAAGATCCATTAATTCGAGGCCCTCTACCATTTGAAGCAGGGTTTTTATTTTAGAAAAATCCTCGCCCGTGCGCTCCGACCCTTTGCCCAGGCGGAGGCCCCGTAGTCCGTGGCAACCCTGGTGCAGCCCGACACGGTGTGGGAAGCTTGCACCCAACTGGTTGATTTTCAAAACATCCAGCAAAAATTCAGTCAGGTCCAGTGTGCGCTCCCGGATGCGCCGCACGGTCTCCGTCTGTTCGATGACACCGTAGTGGTGCCGCACATGGTAGGTGCAACTGCCGGACGGGGCAACGATGTAGTCATACCCTCCAAACACCTCTGTAAAATGCTGGTAAACCGGCAGGGCATCTTCCTCGCAGCCGGCGTTGGCCAGGGGCTGCCCGCAACAGGTCTGGGCCATTGGGTACTCGACCCGGCAGCCCAGTTTTTCCAACAGTTCCAGCGTGGCGATGCCGGTTTGTGGGTAAAACTGATCCACGTAGCAGGGGATGAAGAGGGCTATTTTCATAAATTGGCTCTTTTCTTATGCAAAGGCGCTTGGATGCTTAAATGAGTTGGCACTGGAACAGGGCTTTTGGAGGTTGCCCGAATTTACCCATCTTTACCCCAAAACAAACCGTTTTGCGCCATCAATTCGTCATTTTTGCCTGCTCGTCCCTGTTGATTGTTGTTGGGACTTGGTACCTGCTGTGGCCGCCTGCCGCCGGGTCGCCGCTGGTCTTGCTGCCCGTCATTTTATTCGGCTGCTACGATATGGTACAGCACCACCAAACTTTTGAGCGCAACATTCTGGTAATGGGATGGGGCCACTACATCATGGAAGCATTGCGGCCCAAGATATACCAATATTTCATCGAATCCGACACCAATGGCAACCCTGCCAACCGGGGGTGCCGGGGCATGGTGTACGAGCGGGCAAAGTAAGAACTGGCACAGCGCCCATGTGCTGGACGCAAGGCAGAAAGCTTTAGGATCGAAGGAAAAATAATCCCGATTTTACATCGCATAGGCGTCAACTTAAAAAAACCGAATATGATTAGATAAAATAAAAATGCTGCTTAGGTTTGTTCAAATCAACATTCAGAACACCTAAACAGCATATGAAAATTAAGTTGGAACAAATTAAGCGAAAAATTGGCGAACAACAAATAAACGCCATCGCAAAAAGTAGCGGTTTCCAAAAGCGGGAGCCGAGGAAAGTCACCGGATATAGTTTTTTTCTTGGTTTTTGCATGATGGTACAGCTTGGGCAGACGGGGCTGAGGGACTGGGCAAAAAGCATAGGGCGGCTGACCCAAAAGCTGGTCTCCAAACAAGGCCTCCAAAAAAAACTCCAGTTCAGGCACGAAGCTTTTGCCCGCCAACTTTTGGGGTTTGTACTCAAACAGTGCACGGCCTCAAACGGCCACCAGGGGGTTGCCCTCTTCGCACCGTTCAAGGAGGTCTATGTTGAGGACAGCACCTGTGTGGGGCTGCCCCGCAACCTGTCATCTTTCTACCCCGGCCCCCACAGCAAAACCCACGGGGAATGTGCCACTGCCCGCATACAGTTGCGCATGGAATTGGTGAGTGAATCCTACGAAGGGGTTTTTGTGGGGAGTTACCGTGAAAATGACCAGGGTTTTGCGCACCGTATCGTTGAAATACTCACGGCAGGCTGCCTTGTGATCCGGGACAAAGGGTATTTTGTGCTGGCCGCCTTCCGGGCGATCATGGAGAAAAAGGCGTTTTTCCTGTCCCGCCTCCGCTTTGGGACAACCGTTTTTGATGCGCAGACCGGGGAAAAAATGGATTTGCTGAAAGAGCTCAAGGCTTTGAAAAAAGCAGGCCGCCAAGTCCTTGACAAGGAAATATTGCTGGGGGGCAAGGAGAAACTGCCAGTCCGCCTGGTGGCCATCGAAGCCCCTGAAGAGGCCAAACGGATGAGGCAGCACAAGGCCCGTACTGACCGCAGTGCAAAGGCCGCCCATTCCAGAGAGTACATCCAACTGCTGGGCTGGACCATTTTCATAACAAATGTCAACAAGGAAACCTGGGGGGGCCGGGACATCATCAGGGCCTACCGGTACCGTTGGCGCATTGAAATAGTGTTCAAGTGTTGGAAAAGCAAGTTCAACCTGGACAAGTTCTTCGAAGGCAGGGAAACAATATCGCCACCGAGGGCAGCCATGACCATCTACCTGATGCTTGCTTGGTTGACCTTGACAATGGGGGCTTGGTATGGGTATTTTGTGCACCGGGTTTACGAAGAAAAGAAGAAATTCATCAGCATGCTGCTGTTCGCCGATTTTGTCAAAGAACGGTTTTGGGAAATACTTTTGACAAGCGACCTCGATGTTTTCATCGGTGAGCTTGCCAGATATTATTCCCATGACAAACGAAAATCCCGAAAATGCTATCTCGAATTTTTGTATGAAATAAATTTAAGTTGACGCCTATGCGATTTTACATCGGGATTATTTTTAAAAAACCCTCCATTGCTGGGGTTTTCAAAATCAAAATGGTGAAGTTATTTTTTCATCATTACTCAAGTCGGGTTTTCAAGCCTGAATGTGGTGGTAGCAAAAAAAGGTTCCAAAAACTACAATATGAAGCGAATAGGACTGCTATCCGATACGCACAGTTTTCTGGACGAAAACATTTTTACCTACTTTAAGGACTGCGATGAAATATGGCATGCCGGGGATATCGGCAATATGGAGGTGGCCGACCGGCTTAGTGCTTTCAAGCCGTTGCGGGCAGTTTTTGGCAACATTGACGATGGGGCTATGCAGCGGCGCTTTCCCCTGGACCTGCGATTCAACTGTGAGGGCCTGGAGGTTTTCATTACCCATATCGGCGGGTATCCAGGCAAATATACCAGGCGGGTCAGGGAAATACTCCGGGCAGATCCGCCGGGCCTCTACATCTGCGGCCATTCGCACATCCTGAAAGTGATACCCGACAAGGAACTGAAGCTGCTGCACATCAACCCCGGTGCCTGCGGCCAGGAGGGGTTTCACCAGGTGAAGACCATTGTGCGTTTTACTATTGAAGATGGTATTATTAAAAACCTGGAAGTGGTTGAACTGGGCAAAAGAGGGGCCCTCTGAGCGGCCAGGACATAGCTTTGTAACGATGAAAAAATAACTTCCATAATTTTGATATTGAAACCCCAGTACTGGAAGGGTTTTTTAAAAATAATCCCGATGTAAAACCGGGATTATTTTTCCTTCGATCCTTAGGGAACATCTTGTATCCTTTTCCATCCTGAAAAATGAACGGTGTTGCCAGTTTACCATCAGCCGCTGGTTGCTGCAAAAGCTAACAGCATAAAAACGACAAAGCCCCCAGTTCATAAGTACTGGAGGCTTGGCCGATTATTATTTTCCGAATGGTTTACCAACTCATGTCGTCGTCCTCGTGGAATTCCTCATTTTCATTGACCTCTTCCAGGTCATCGTCGTCATCCTTGTTATTTCGCTCCACCGAAGGCTGGTTCCTCCGGCCTTTTTCCACTTTGAAACCACTATCGCCGGCTTCGTCCTCTTCGGTGCGCCTGGCATCCCATTCATCGTGGCGGCGGTCGAATTCCTCGTAGTCGTAGTCCGGCATCAGTTCCGTCTTGATGTAGTCGATCACTTCTTCGAGACTGTTGAGAAAGCGGTTGAAATCTTCTTTGTAGAGAAAGATTTTGTGGCGCTCGAAGCTATCGCCATGAAATTTTTTGGTGCTCTCCGTCAGGGTCAGATAGAAATCGTCGCCTTTTGTCCTGCGGACGTCAAAGAAATAGGTTCTTCGTTTTCCAGCACGAACTTTCTTTGAATACACACTGTCGAATCGTCTGTCTTTGTCCACTGCTGATAGAATATTTAAGGTTAAACTTGCTGGCTTTGCGGCCTGTCATTTCCCGACAGTGAGGCCTCAAAGCATGACAAAAGTAGCTAATTCAGGTAAATAACAAAATGCGGATGAATAATTCTGGAACAGGCCCGATTAGTTGTACCGCCGCTTTACCAGCTTGATGAAATTCCGGGCCTTACTTTTCTTGTCCTTCGAAGACCAGTTGTAGCGGGTGGCCACCCCGTTGATGAGGTATTTTTTGGCTTCCTCGAAGCCGGGCAGGCGGTTCAGGGAGGACAGCGTTTCATCAAATACGGCCTGGTCGCCACCAAAGAGTTCATTCACGGTGAAGATGCGCTCGTTCAGCCCCATAGCCTTTTTGATGTCGGTGATAGGGAGCTCGCCCAATTTTTCCGATAATTCCTTGGCCAGGGCAATGGTGAAGAGTTCTTCCAGCTCCCCGTCTGCCGTCACCGGAGGAGCGATTGGCTGTGCGTGTACAGGTGCCGGAGCCGGTTCGGGTTGCTGCACGGGCGTTGGCTTGGGCGGGGGAGGGGGTGGGGCAGGTTCTGTTTCTACTCTCGCCTCGGGTTCGGGCATTTTGATAGCAGCGGGCAGTGGTTTATCTTCTTCGCGCTCATGCGTTGGGGCAGGAGGCGGCTGTGGAGGTTCGGGTTTCTGAAAAGTAGCCCTCGGGGTGGACTTTATGATTTCCACCGGGGGCGCCGGTGCGGGTGCTGCCTCGGGCAATTCCAGGAAAACTTCGTAAAGCTGCTGGATATAACTGCGCATCAAGTCTTTTTCTATTGAACTGATATTGCGGGCGTCGGTACTCATGTTCCTGTACAGCGCATTGATTTTGTCCAGGGTGATCTTTGCTTTTTGTAAATCCATGTTTGGTCGTTTATGCTTTCCGCAGTTAGCCCTTGGTCATTGCCTTTTGGCTTTCTACCATTCAGTTGAAAGGCAAATAGGCAATAGTTTATGCCCAAAAGCTGGCGGCATAAGCCATTAGTCTTTTATCTGTCAAGATATGGGGCAATGCCTGGATGTATAAACGGCCTCCAATTCTTTGGATGGAAATGTTTGAAACAGTACCTTCGCACCCCCCAATAAAATCGGCTTAAAGGTATTTATTTTAATGTAATACCCAATTCTTTGCCCCCCAAAGACCCAATGACTTAATCAATCACCATGTTCCTCGAACCACATTTTAAAGGGCAGCGCAGCGGATGGATAGAGGTCATCTGCGGTTCGATGTTTTCCGGCAAAACGGAAGAACTCATCCGGCGCTTGAAACGGGCCAAGATTGCCAACCAGAAAGTGGAGATTTTCAAGCCCAAACTGGACACCCGTTATGCCGAGACAAAAGTGGTTTCACACGATGCCAATTCCATCCTTGCCATCCCTATCGAATCTTCGAAAAAACTGATGGAACTGACGGACAGCATCAGCGTAGTCGGCATTGACGAGGCGCAGTTTTTTGACGAAGACCTGCCCGATGTGTGCCAATCGCTGGCCCTGCGCGGCAAACGGGTCATCATCGCAGGGCTGGACATGGACTATAAAGGGAGGCCTTTCGGCCCCATGCCCCAACTGTTGGCCGTGGCCGAATACATCACCAAGGTACACGCCATTTGCCAACATTGCGGCAACCTCGCCACTCACTCCTACCGCCTGGCCGCCGACGAAAAAACCGTGGTGCTCGGTGAAAAAGATCTGTACGAACCCCGCTGCCGCACTTGCTATCATATGGGAAACATCCTTAACTTGCAAACACAGTAACAGCAGGGAGGGGTGAGGTGCCAGGCCCTCACGTCTCACCTTTCACTGCTGTTTTCTAAAAAACAAACACCAATGACATCCAACCCAACCATTGAAACCCAGTTAGACCTTTTCATCGAACAGGC
The DNA here is from genome assembly GCA_020636005.1 of Lewinellaceae bacterium. GTDB lineage: Bacteria > Bacteroidota > Bacteroidia > Chitinophagales > Saprospiraceae > UBA6168. Next base: position 552,586 of record JACJYR010000001.1, on the reverse strand, counting down.
ACTGCTGGAAGATGCGCCCCAGGGCGACCGCACTTCCCTGGCCTGCATCCCGAAAGATGCCCGGTGCCGGGCCAACCTGCTGATAAAAGACGCCGGCATACTCGCAGGCGTGGAAATCGCCGAGCGGATTTTTCAAAAAACAGATCCGCAAGGCTCCATGAGTATCTTTATCGAAGACGGCAGCCATATCAGCTACGGCGATGTGGCCTTCCAGGTAGAATGCAACACCCAGGCGCTGCTCCGCGCCGAACGGGTGGCGCTGAACATCATGCAGCGCATGAGCGGCATTGCCACCCTGGCCAACCACTTTGTCTTTGAGGTGGAAGACCTGCCCGTTAAAATCCTCGATACCCGCAAGACAACGCCCACCCTCCGCTTCCTGGAAAAATGGGCCGTGCGCATTGGTGGCTGCCACAACTACCGCAGCAGCCTTTCCGATTGGTTTATGATAAAAGACAACCACGTAGAAGCCTGCGGCGGCGTGGCCAATGCCATCGAAAGGGTGGCTGCTTATCAACAGGAAAATGGCCTTGATTTAGGGGTGACCGTAGAGGTAAGGAACCTGGTGGAACTTCACGAAGTGCTGGCCACCGGAAAGGTGGACCGCATCATGCTGGATAATTTTGAAATTCCTTTGTTGGAAGAAGCAGTGGCAACGGTAGGAAAGCGGTTCGAGACCGAGGCTTCCGGTGGCATCAACATCCACAATGTGCGCCGGGTCGCCCAAACTGGCGTGGATTATATTTCCGTCGGGGCACTCACCCACTCCGCCCAAAGCCTTGACATGAGCCTGAAGATTGTCTGACGGTTTTGTCAATTCATGGTTTCATTGTTCCGCTGCACCAAACAGTGGGACAATGAGTCCATGCGGCAATAAAACCATTTCACCCCGCCGGGTAGCTTTTTACCGTCATCCACACCAGGGTGATGAGCGAGATAATGGCCAGCCAGAATCGTATGTCTTTGTAGATAGTGTTTGTTTTTTCCATGAGTATTTTGACCAGGTTGAATCCGAGAAACAAATAAAGTAGTGTTGTCAGCATGGCAAGACAGTTTTAGGGTGGGTGTAAAAAAACCGCTACTGCCGGCCAATAAAATGGAGGTACGTGCCTTGCAGCAACGCAGTTATGTTCGATGGGAAACCGAGGTTACGGAAATGTATGAGAAGGGGAATTTTGAAAGATTGGGTTCCTAAAATTGTCTTGACTACGGGTACTTTTCCAAAAAGGATGCCATTGGAGATTTTTATAATGGGTAAGTTATATCCGAAAGGTTTGTGTTTCAGCATAAAACACCAAGGATCCCGCAACAAAATGGCTGGATGGCCGAGGTTTTGACAAAAGCCATGCGACTATAAATTGGAAGCAGTGGAGAGGCGGCAAAGGTACTTAATCAACACCCGATTCCTTAACATTTGTTATCGTCCCCAACCTTCTTTCCTCCTGATTTTTGCCGTAAAAAAAATCATGGCAAAATCACTCAGCACTACTGAAAAAACAAGGCTAAAAAACCACTACGGCCCCTGGGCCCTCGTCACCGGCGCTTCTTCGGGCATCGGGCGGGAACTGGCCGTCCAACTGGCCGCCGCCGGCCTGAACCTCGTGCTCAGTGCCCGCCGGCAAGACGAACTGGAGCACCTGGCCAGCGATGTCGAAAAAAAACATGGCATCCAAACAAAGGTCGTGGCAGGCGATTTGTCCGTGCCAAATACTGTGCAGCGGCTGATTTCGGAAACCCGGGGGCTGGACGTGGGCTTGCTCGTTCCCTGTGCTGGTTTTGGCACATCGGGTTTGTTTGAAAAATCCAATTTGGAAGCGGAGGTCAACATGCTGCGGCTCAACTGTGAGGCGGTGCTGCGGCTGGTGCATCATTTCGTGCCCATTTTTCAGAAAAGAAAACGCAGCGGCATCATTCTGATGAGTTCGATTGTGGCATTTCAGGGCGTGCCCCGTTCCGCCCACTACGCCGCCACAAAAGCCTGGGTACAGTCGCTGGCAGAGGGGCTGGCGGACGAGTTGCGGGCGCACCGGATTGACGTACTTTCGGCCATTCCCGGCCCGGTGGAAAGTGGTTTTTCCGAAAGGGCAAACATGAAAATGAGCCTATCCAACTCGCCTGCCGATGTGGGTGTGCCTATTCTCCGGGCCTTGGGCAGGGGCAGTTCCGTAGTGCCGGGCGGGGTCGGCAAATTGCTGGTTTACTCTCTGCGCACCGTGCCCCGTTGGGCGAAGGTTCGGATTATGAAAATGGTGATGGGCGGCATGACGGCGCACCAACGGGGGTAACGTGCAGGTGTTTTCTAAAAAAAACGGCGTTACCTATTGTTTGAGAATGCCGCCTTCAAATCGCCCAAAACCGTCTGCGGGTGCGCATCAATCATTTTTGCGTTTGGGGAAAATTGCTGGTGAAACAGCGCCCGGCTCTCCCCATCCACCCCACCGCCGATGATGACGGCCAGCGGTTTTTCATCCGCAAATTTTTGCAGTGCCTCCTCGTTGGTCATCGCACCGATGGCATCGTATTGGTGGCTTTTGAGCATGTCGGTAATACGGGCGAGCATGTCGGCGTGCCTGCCGATGACGAGGACTTTTTCTCCGTGACCCATGAGTTGCTGATTTAGAGCCTTGCAGCCAAGCAGATGGAGGATGCCGACGGCGAAGGCAATGAAGGAAAGATATGGATTTCGCATGGCTTATTGTTTGAACAATTCAGGTAGGGTGAATTTTCCAGCCCCTGCCAAAAACAAAGTCAGGTAAACCACCAAATACACGACCGCCAGTTCCTTTTCCTGCCACGGTGCACTGGCTTTTACCAAAAATGCCGCCACTACCATGTTGATAATCAGCGGAATAAGTGCCCAACGGGTTTTGAAGCCAACCAAGATTGCCAGCGAGCAACCAATTTCGGCAAACGCCGACAACACTACCGCAAAGGCGGGCAATCGCTCGGCATACTGGCTGAAATGTTCGATTTTTTGCCAGCCGTGCGGCAACATCAACAGGGCGATGCCGGCCCGCAAAAGGAGCAGGCCAGCGTCCGGGTTTAGAATTTTGTTCATCATTTTTTCAAACTGTTTAAATCGTAGGCCACGCCAAAACTCAAGGTCCAGTCGTCTTGGCTGGATGGCGTTCCAAATGGGTTTTTTCCGCTGATGGTCAGGTTTTCATAGGTGTAGTCCAGTTCCGTTTTAAATGAAAAGCCCTGATAAACAGGCACTTGCAATCCGAGCAACGTATGCCAGCGGTAGTTGTCCGAATGTTTCAGTCCAGCCATGAACCAGGTGTCGTGGCGCAAAACGAGGTGTTTGCCCAGCACCGAATGCACCCCGCCAAAGCGGAAAATCGCACGGGGTTCGTTGATTTTTTCCGTCCCATCGAACCCGGAAAGGTTGTAGGAGTCCGACTTGAAACGCGCAGTTTCCTGCGCAACGGTGATGCCGAAGCGCAGGAAATCCCGGTTGGTTTTTTGGTAAAAATTATAAGCCGAACCAAGCCCCAATTGCCAGCGGTTTTCGATGGAACGGCGGTGGTTCACTTCGTAGGTGCCGAGCAGATAACCGTACCAACGGCTTTTCGGAAAAAAGCGCAGGTAATTGCGGCTCAAAACGTCGTTCTCGACCACCCGGCTGCCGTTTTTCCCAAAACGATAGGAATTTTCGCTGACCACCTGCAACAGCCGGTTGCCCACGCTGCCCCACAGCCGGTTTTGTGAAACGACCCTCGACAGGTTGCCACCGCTCAGCAGGACAGTGGAGGAAAGGTGCAGGTCGTAATCGAGCGAGTCAGGATGATTGCCGGGCGCTTGCTGGGCGCTTGTTTGCTCCGCAAAAACAAGGGCAAACAGCAGGAAAAAGAAATGCTTCATGTTGGAAATCAGTCTGGTTAATTGAGGCGAAGCCACATCATCATCCGGCGGCAATTGTTGTAGGTCCAAACGTCTGCCCCGGCGAGTTTGCCCACCCATTTGGCCTCCACTTCCTTCGAGGCAGCATGGGCCACCATGTCGAAATAGGTTTCCACCGTCAGGAAGGTATTGGAAAATCCCGCTTTTTTTGCGGCAGCCATGTAATCGGTGGTTTGCAGCGCTTTCATCACGGCATTTTTCACGTCGTTGATGTAGGTGATGTTCGTTTCCACATCCTGCCTGTTCGCCAGCCGCCCGACGTGACCACCGACCATCACATCCCAATCAAATTGGAGCAGGCGTTCTTGCACGGCCAGGTAGCCGTTCAGGTCTTCCGCTTCGCCGAGGCCATCGAAAGGTATCCAGCCCGCCCACACAAAATCCACGGCGTTCAGGATTTTTTCCTTCGGTAAATAAACCGCCACGTCGCTGTGCGTGTGTGAAGCGGCGAGGACTTGCAGTTCGATGGTTTTGTTGCCGACTTTCAGGACGTAGTTGTTTTTGAATGTCCCGGTGGGCAATTCGACAGGTTTTCCACCCACGAAAGTGCCGAAGGGCACCTCCCGCTGGCCACTTTGCAGTTCCCGCAATCGGTTTTTGATGCCCTCGCTCGAAATGATTTTGATGCCTTTCGGGAACTGGTACGCCCCGGCAATATGGTCGGCGTGGTAGTGCGTGTAAATCAGGTGCGTGACTGGTTCTTTGGTCACCTCTGCGATGGCTCTTGAAATTTTATCACCAAAAATAGGTGGCGCATCTACCACGACCACGCCTTTCCCGGTGGTCATAAACATTACTTGGTGGCTGCCTTCCGTCACCCAATACACGCCTGTGCCGGGTTTGATTTCCGCTACATAGTAGCCTTTCGACCAGTCGAACTGTGGCCCATAGGCAGTGTATGGCACCGGAGCGGCGATGACCGTGTCGGTACGGGTATTGATTTGTGCTTGTACAACGAGGGTGGTCAGTAGCACTGCGGCTGCCGAAAAGAAAAGTTTTTTCATGTCTGAATTTTTTTTTTAAAATGGTTGACAATCAAACGCCTGTGGACAGCATGGGGTAGTATTTTTCCCGGTTCCGGTATATCAGCCAACATTGCAGCAGCATCACTGCGACCGCCACGGGCGCCATCATCGGGTCCATGCGCAGGTGGAACAGCACACCGTTGAGCGTGATGGGGAACATCACGATGAGCATGAACGGCAGGTAGCGATTGGTAAAAAGTGCCAGTGCCGTGAAGATTTTCACCGTGCCGAGGATGGGGTAAAAATAGCCCCCCTCGTGCAGGATGTTCAGGAAGCGCTGTGCCAAATCGGGCTGCTGCGGGTTGGGCAGCGGCATGAACTGGGCAAACATGTTCACGCCATTGACGAGTAAAATGATACCGAGCAGGTATCGGGCAATGATTGGTAGGTACTTCATGCTTGAAAAATTGATTGTATTGTTTGAAGAATTAACTTATGTTGCACAAACAATCATTGATTGCGCAACTATTCGGGTAAAAAAATTAACATCTCAAATTGCCAATTGCCCGCCGGAGCAATTGCGATAAAATCGCCTCCTCTTCCTCGTTAAAGCCCTTTGTCATCTCCTCCAAAGCCCTGTGAGCGCAGGCGGCGGCGGTTTCTTCGAGTTCCCGTCCTTTCTTGGTCAGATGCAGCAAATTGATGCGACGGTCGTTTTTGTCGGAAATCCGGGTTATAATTCCCTGATTTTCAAGAATATCCACCATTCGGGTCACACTGGCCCGGTCTCTGCCGATTTTGTCGGCGAGTTGCTGCTGCGTGATGCCGTCCGCTTTCCAGAGCATGGTCAGGAGGCGAAACTGGTCCACGGTAATGCCCAGTTCGGCCTCAGCCAGCAAGCTGTTCAGCCTGCGGGAAAGAAGTCCGTACAAAACGCCGGTCTGGCGGCCCAATGTTTTTTCGTAGTCCATATTGTTGATTGCGCAACAAAGTTAAGATTATTGCAAGTAAATTTGCAAGAGGGGCAGAATTTTTTTTTATTTCCTAACCCCCAGTTGTACTCCGGCTCACTTACCCCAATTTCCATTTAAAAAATTCAATCGTCCGCTCCCAAGCCAGCCGTGCCGCCTCATAATCATAGCGTGGCGTCGAGTCATTGTGAAAACCATGATTGACATCCGGATAAAGGTGGGCGCTGTATTCCTTGTTGTTTTCCTGGAGGGCGGTGGCGTAGGCGGGCCAGCCTTCGTTCACCCGCTTGTCGAGTGCGGCGAAGTGCAAAAGCAGCGGCGCTTTGATATTGGGGACTTCCTCGGCAGTGGGTTGAGTGCCGTAAAATGGAACAGCCGCCATCAAATCGGGCACCCGCACCGCCATCATGTTGGACACCCAGCCGCCGAAGCAGAAACCGACCACCCCAACTTTTCCACTGCATTCCGGATGCACTTTCAGCGTTTCGAAAGCGGCGATAAAATCCTGCAACATTTCCTCCCGATCCCGTTTTGCCTGCATTTCCCGGCCTTCGTCGTCGGTGCCGGGGTAGCCGCCGAGCGGCGACAAGGCATCCGGGGCGAGGGAAATGAAACCCTCGAACGCCGCCCGCCGGGCAACGTCTTCGATGTGCGGATTGAGGCCCCGGTTTTCATGGACGACCACGATGCCGGGCAGTTTCGACTTGTTCCCGACCGGACGGGAGAGCAGTCCCTTGATTTTCCCGCCACCCTTCGGCGAGTCGTACTCGATGAATTCTGAAGTTAGCCTTGGGTCATTTGACGGAACCTGGATGGAGTCCTCGTAATTGGGCATGACCGCACTCATGAGCGCCGGGACAGTTAGCCCACCAACGGCATAAGCAGAAAGTTTGTTCATGAATGACCGACGGTCAAGGCGGTTGTGGGCGTAGTCATCGTAGAGGTCAAATACTTCCTGTTTGATGTCTTCTTTTTTGATTTTTTTCATGCTGCGCTTGTTTTTTTCTTTGATTATCTGCTGTTTGTAAAACTACAAAAAGAACTGTTTGTTAGGCTTACCCCCTCCGGTTTTTGTCCCAAATGAGGCTGATTGCTTTTTTTCATTGACAAAATCCCGGTGTTCATGGAGTCTATTTTCAAAAATGTCCGTCGCCCTGCTTCTTTGCGGCATCAAAACACCCAGATATGAAATTTAAACTTTTTACTTTTTTCCTGCTCCTTGTTTTAACCGCTGTCGCAAACAGCCTTTTTGCCCAAAAAAACACCATCGAAATCAGCGGCAAAGTGGTAGAAGACCAAAGCCAGCGACCCATAGAATTCGCTACGGTAATGATAGCCGACCAGCAAACTGGCAAAGCCATCACAGGCGTCACCACGGAAATGGACGGCACCTTCAACGTGGAGACCGAGGTGCAAGATTTTTATGTGGAAATCAGCTTTATCGGTTTTGCTGTGCAAACTATCAAGGACATTTTCATCGTGGATGGCAAGGCTGATCTGGGCGTCATTTTACTTTCAGAAAACAGCGAAACGCTGGAAGAGGTGGTCGTCCGTGCCGAAAAATCTTCCACGGAATTCAAGTTGGACAAACGGGTTTTCAACGTTGGGAAAGACCTGAGCAGCACGGGCGCCAGCGCCCTCGAAGTGCTGAACAATGTGCCATCGGTCAACGTGAACATCGAAGGGCAAATCAGCCTGCGGGGCAGCACAGGGGTGCAAATCCTCATCAACGGCAAGCCTTCCGTGCTGGCCGATGAGCGCTCGAATGCCTTGGGCACCATCACCGCCGACATGATTGAAAAAATCGAGGTCATCACCAACCCATCCGCCAAATACGATGCGGAGGGCACGTCAGGTATCATCAATATTGTGATTAAAAAAGAGAACCGGAAGGGCCTCAATGGCTCGGTCAGTCTGAACACGGGCATTCCGCAGAACCATAGCGTGGGCCTGAGCCTGAACCGCCGCACGGACAAGTTCAACCTGTTCAGCCAGTTGGGCGCTGGCTACCGGGAACTACCTCAGCAGGGCCGGAACATCAACCGGGATTTGGTGAGCGGGAAAACAATTTTGAGCGATGGGACGGAATACCGCAACGAGGCTTTTTACACGTTTATATTAGGCACGGATTACCACATCAACCCGCTCAACGTCATCACGCTTTCCGGCAATTTCACTTACGAGGTGGAAGACCAGCCTTCCCGCTATAATTTCAGCATTCCTGACGCTTCGGGAGCGCCCATTTCCGAGTGGTATCGTCAAGAGTCAACCCAGGCCACCAACCCGAAATACCAGTACGAACTGCAATACAAAAAGGATTTTACGGACAGCAAGGAGCATACGCTGCTGTTCAGCGCCGTGGGCAATTTTTTTGGGAAAGATCAATCTTCGGAGTTTGAAAACATCAACATCACCGGCGATGCCGCCACCAACAACCAGCAAACCCGCACCAAGTTTCAGGAAGGAAAACACACTTTTCAACTCGACTACACCCATCCTTTTGCCGAAAAATGGACGCTGGAAACTGGGGCGCAATACGTCCTCAACGACGTGAGCAACGACTTTGCGGTGAACGACCTGGACAACGGGGAATGGGTGCAAAACGACAACATGACCAATGTTTTTGAATTCCACCAAAACGTGCTGGGGGTTTACGGAACGGGCGCTTACGAAGGGGACAAATGGGGCCTGAAACTGGGCCTTCGCCTCGAAAACACCGACCTGAGCACGCTGCTGGTCAATACCAACGAATCGAACAAACGGAACTTCACCAACTTCTTCCCGACGCTGCACACATCTTATAAAATTTCGGAAAAAGTGTCCGTTCAAGCGGGCTATTCCCGGCGGATTTTCAGGCCGAGGCTGTGGGATTTGAACCCGTTTTTCAACATCCGCAACAACTTCAGCGTGCGCACCGGGAACCCCAAATTACTGCCGGAACTCACCGACTCCTACGAGGTTTCCAGTATTTACTTGCTCGGAAAAACCTCGCTGAACTTCAGTGTTTACTACCGTTACACGACGGATGTGGTGGAGCGGATTTCCACTTTTGAAAATAACGTAAACACCTACAAACCGCTGAATATCGGCACCAACCGGGCCACGGGCATCGAGCTGAACGGCAAATACGAAGCTGCCAAATGGCTGGCCTTCAATGGCGATTTCAACTACAATTATTTCAATCGGCAAGGCACGCTCGAAGCGACTTCCTTTGATTTTTCCGCTGGCCAGTGGTCATCAAAACTTACAGCAAAAGTGAAACTACCCGCCGATTTTGATTTTGAAATCACGGGCCAGTACCAATCGAAATATAAAAGCGTGCAAAGCGAATTTTCAAACAACCTTTTTGCAGACCTTGGCCTCCGCAAAAAAATCTTGAAAGGCAAGGCCGTCCTCAATTTCAGTGTCCGGGACGTGTTCGCCTCCCGCATCCAGGAAAGCGAAACCAACCAGCCCGGTTTTTACCTCTACAGCTGGAACCGTCGGGGACGCTTCGTGGCCTTGGGCTTTAGTTACGGGTTCGGGAAGGGCGAGGCGATGGAGTTTTCGGGGCAGCGGCGGCATTTTTGAAAAATAAAAGGCATCTATTTCTCATAGTTAATTCCGCTGTGATTGGAGAAATATATGCCTTACGTGTCTGAAAAATCAGCATTTTCCGTTGGCAGCAGTTCAACGGTTTTTCTAATTGCCCACCTTCAAATAATAGCTGAACCTCTCCACCGAAAGCGCAGTATTCCGCAATTTTCGGGTTTTCCTACTTTTCCTAACGGCCTATTTTTGCATCATAAATTTTACAAAAATGAATGCACAAAACCAGGTCAACTACGAGCGCATTGCCGAAGCCATCGCCTACATCCGGGAGCACTTCCGGGAGCAACCCAACCTTGATGAGGTCGCCCAGCGGGTGTATCTCAGCCCCTTTCATTTCCAGCGATTGTTTTCAGAGTGGGCAGGCGTCAGTCCCAAGAAATTCCTGCAATACATCAGCGTGGAGTATGCAAAAGGCATCCTGAAAAACACGCAAGCCACCCTCTTCGACGCAGCGCATGAAACGGGCCTCTCCGGCACGGGCCGGCTGCACGACTTGTTCATCAACATCGAGGGAATGACGCCTGGCGAGTACAAAAACGGCGGCGAAAACCTGTCCATTAATTTCAGTTTTGCGGAAAGTCCCTTCGGCCACCTGCTCGTGGCGAGCACTCTGAAAGGCATCTGCCACATGGCTTTCACCGACGACGAAACGGCAGCGATGGAAGCATTGAAAAGCCAGTTTCCCAATGCCCGCTTCCGGCAGATGGTGGATTTGCAACAGCAAAATGCACTGCACATTTTCGCACAGGACTGGAGCCGATTGAACCAGGTAAAACTACACCTCAAAGGCACTGATTTTCAACTCAAAGTCTGGGAAACACTGCTCAAGATTCCGATGGGCGGCCTTTCCACCTATGGCCAAATTGCGGAGCAAATCCAACAACCACGGGCATCGAGGGCGGTCGGAACGGCCATCGGCAGCAACCCCGTGGCCTACCTCATCCCCTGCCACCGGGTCATCCGGTCGGAAGGCACTTTCGGGGGCTACCACTGGGGCAGCGACCGCAAGACGGCCATCCTCGGCTGGGAATTTTCAAAAACAGAAAAAAGCTAAAAATCATGGAGTACCAATTTCAAGTAACAGCCCTTGACCCCACTGCCACTGCTCATTTTTTTGAAATGAACGATGAGGAACTCACAAAAATCAATGCTTGCCGCATGACCGCCGACGCCAGCCCCGGCTTTCCCTGCCGGGTCAGTTTACAGGATGCCGAGGTGGGCGAGGAGTTGATTTTGTTCAATTTTCCGCACCACGACGTTGCCTCACCCTACCGGGCTTCGGGGCCGGTTTTCGTCAGGAAAAATGCCCAGCCTGCCAGCTTAGGTGTCAATCAAATGCCTGGGCACCTCGGCCACCGGCTGCTTTCGCTGCGGGGCTACGATGAAAAGTCCATGCTCGTTGCCGCCAAGACATTTCAAGGCAGCGAATTGGGAGAGGAAATTCGGCGGATGTTGGGAAATGCAAGTGTGAAATACCTGCACGTTCACAATGCGGCGCAGGGGTGTTTTCATTGCCGGGTGGAGCGGCTTTGAGTGCAAGCAAGGATAAAAACCAATCCGTTTAACCTATTCGTACTTCACAAAAGTGGAGTTCATAGCGGCAATCTTCCAGTCGCCATCCACTTTTGACATCAGGCGAACACCTTTCAGGATTTTGGTTTTGCCGTGAACGGTTTGGTATTCGTCAAAATTGACCCAAACGTTGTTTGCATCGGGCATAAAAAGGGCATTTTCCCGGCGGATGGTCACGGTGTCCGGCGTCGGGTTTGCTTTCATGTAATCGCCCACGAGCTTGTCGAGGTCGGGTTTGTTGTAGGCTTCCAACACCAGGCCGTTTTCTTCCACGCAAGTCCAACTGACCTGTGGGTCGGTGTACTTGTTTTTCCAGGTTTCAAAGTTCCGGGCATAGAAGGCATCGCTTTCTTGCTGAATGGCATCGAGGATAGCGGATTTGTCTTGGTCGGAGAAGGTGGCGGCAGCGGGCTTCTCAACGGTCGGTTGTGTACATTGGGCCAAGAAAATGGCTGCAATTAGCAACATAAAAAACTGGCGCATAATGGATTGTGGTTTGGTGAATCGGCCTAACAACCAGAAGGTAAAGTTGTTTACCACCGTCTGTGACCGAATTCATGCCAGTATAGATCACTTTGGCTGCTGGTGCCGCACCTGCAACTCTTCCCATTCCGTCGTGCCGTCTTTTTCCCGGGTAAAAACGAGCGCAGGGTCTTCACCCAGGACGATCTCGGCGGTGGTATAAACGATGTTGTCGTCGAGCAGGTGGCCGCCCGTGGTCGTGCCGAGGCTGTCGCTGACACTTAGGTGGAGGTGTGAACCGTTCACGCTGATGGTGCCAACGAGGCTGACGATTTCAAAATGGCCGTTGGCTTTCGTGCCGGTGGGCTGGTTGGCGAAGCGGAGGTGTGCCTGGGTTAAGCTGCCGACGCAGGTCATGATCCAGCCAGCCTGGATGTTTTCTTTTTTCACGAAAGCCTGGATTTCTTTTTTTAAATCCTGGCCGGGCAGCAGCCGGAAAGCGTGGATTTTAACATTGGAAAGTTGCATGGTGGTGTCGTTTTGACAGTGGCACAATAACAAGGAACAAAATAGCAGGGCATATTTCATCGGCATAATGCGGGACTGTGGTTACTACCTGGTTGCGGCATTGCCCCGCAAAAGTCGGCAAAACCAACGGCAGGGCCAGGGGAAATTTTGACAAAAACAAGGGCATGAAAAAGACGGGGCTGGCAGGGAGGAGGCACCGGGGGCCAGGTTACCCTACTTCAAATTTATACCCAAAACCTGTCACGGTCTTGATATACTGCTCCCCGATTTTTTCCTTCAGGCGGAGGATGTATTTTTTGATGGGCATCGGGTCGGAAGGTTCTTCGTAGTGCAGTTCCCGGCGGATATCGGAGGTGGAGAAGACCTTGCCCTGGTGGGTGGCCAGCAGCCAGAGGATTTCAAATTCGCTCTCCCGGAGTTTCACGTAGCGGTCGGGTGTCACGATTTCTTTGGTGACTTTGTTCAGCACAACGTTGTGCCCGAATTGCAACACCATTGTTTCCTCGCTTTTCACTTTTCCGTAGCGGTGCAGCAAGCCTTGTATGCGCTCGATGAAGGCGTTGGGGCGCACGGGTTTCAGCACAAAGTCGTCGGCATGGGCCACTTCCACGGCATGTTTGGCAAACTGCGGGCTGCCAGCGGTGAGGAACAGCACCACGGCATCGCCCGTACGGCGGCAGTGCTTGAGGCGGTCGCAGACCCGGATGCCGTCGCATTCGGGCATCATGATGTCAAGTACGATGAGGTCGGGGCGTTCACGGATGGCTTTTCGGATAGCTTCTTTCCCGCCGGAGGCAGTGATGATGTTGAAACCTTCCCTCGACAGCCGGTAGCCAAGGAAATCCAGGATGTCCGGCTCGTCGTCCACGAGCATGATTTTGACGGGTCTTTGAAAATTCATTTGCGGGTCAGATGCGTAATGGTTAAGGCTGTTACGTGCATGTTTTTTGAAAAGATGAGCGGTTAATAGAGGCTATCGGATTGATTATAGAAAGAAACATGAGTCATCCGAATTTTAACCCACGATTTCAATCGTGGGATGACGACAAAATCCTGATAATCAAACCGTTTTAACGGTTTATTTGAAAAGATGAGCGGTTAATAGAGGCTATCGGGTTTAGGATCGAAGGAAACATGAGTCATCCCGAATTTTTAACCCACGATTTTAATCGTGGGGTGACGACAAAATCCTGATAATCAAACCGTTTTAACGGTTTAACCCAGGCATAAAGCGCCTGGCAGGTATTCAAAAACGGTAAAAACCGTTTCTCAAATGCTTGGTTTTCGCTTCCCCAAGATTAAAACCGTGGGTTAAACAGGCCTTTGACGGCCATTCGATCCTGAAAATCTATTTCATCGTTACTGAACGGCAATGTTGCGTTTTGGTGATTAACTGGGTGTGAACTTTGGATTAAGTTTCAGGAAACATTGGTGGGGGAGGGGAGGGGGCGTTTGTAAAAACAAAAACAGGTTGCTGCCCAATAAAGGGTGCAACCTGCTGGCTTTCAGGATTTTATCATTAAATATCCTATCTGCTGCCCATGGAGTTATCGGATTCCATCATCTGGAAGAACTGGTCGAGCTTGGGCAGGATGACGATTTCCGTGCGGCGGTTGAGGCTCCGGCCCTCGTCGGTGTCGTTGTCCGTTTTGGGGGCGTAGTACGACTTGCCGCCGGCAGTCAGGCGTTCCGGTGCCACGCCATAGTCTTTTTGCAACTTGCGCACCACGGCGATAGCCCTTTTGGCGCTCAGATCCCAGTTGTCTTCGATGCAGTTGATGTTGCCAATGGGCACGTTGTCGGTATGGCCTTCCACCAGCACCTCAAAGCCCTCGTGGTCGTTGATGACCTTGGCTATCTTGGCGAGCACGGTGTCGGCGGCGGGGTTGATCCGGGCGCTGCCCGAGCGGTAGAGCATCTTGTCGGAAAGCGAGATATACACGACGCCCTTCCTGACCTCCACGCTCACGTCCTGGTCGTCCACATTGACCAGCGAGCGTTTTAGTTTCATCATCAGCAGGTTGTTGAGGCTGTCCTTGCGCTTCATGGAGGTGTTCATGTCGGCGATGTAAGCATTTTGCTGGTTGATCACCTCCAGGGATTTGCGGATGCTTTCCGCCCCTTTTTCGTCCACGATGGACAGGTCGGACAGGCGGGTCAGCAGGTTGGTGTTGGTTTTTTGAAAATCGTCCAGTTTCTGCTGCAGGGTGCGGTATTCCTGTTTTTGCTCTTCGAGCACGTCGCCCCGCACCACGAGTTCTTCGTTGAGGGAGGCCACTTCGCTTTGGCATTCGGAGAAGTTGTTTTCCAGGGAGTCGTACCGGATCTGCAGGGCGTTGTTCCTGGATTCGAGGTCTTCGTATTTCTTCTTGCCGACTACGCAGGAAGAAAGCAGCACGGGCAGTGCCATGATCAGAAATGCAAGTTTTTTCATCGGTGAATTTTTTTTCTGGTTAATGAAATGGCAGGGGGATGCTTGTCCCTGCTGGTTTGTTTGCAAGCGGGCTGCGGGAAGTAACCGGTTGTTTCCTACTTATTTTAGGTGCTGTACCTGTGTAACAGGGTGCAAATGCGGGATGTTCGCCCGGCATGATAAAAGTCATTTTCCGGCAGGCCTCTTTGGCACTACCTTTTCCGCCCCATTCATGCACCTCCCGCTTGTTTTGGGTGAATCAAAATCAGTTTCTGTACAATCAAATCCATGTTCCCATGAAATACTTCCTACCCAAGGTTTTGGCCTTCTGCATGGCCTTTTTCACCGCTTTCGCTGCTTTTGCGCAGCAGTACCGTACCCTGGACGGCAGCGGCAACAACCTCTCTTTTCCCGACTGGGGCGCAGCGCACACCTGGGTGCTCTACGCCGGTGCCATCGGCTATGCCGACGGCGTGGCCCAACCCGGCGGCACCGGCCGGCCCAACCCCCGCTTCATCAGCAACCAGCTTTTTTCACAAAACACCCTGCTCAACGACCCGCGGGGCATGAGCGCCTACGCCTGGGCCTGGGGCCAGTTCATTGACCACGACATTACCCTGGTGGAAGACCACCCGGTCGAAACAATGGACATTTCAGTGCCCCCTTTCGATGCCTTTTTTGACCCGGCCGGCTCGGGCAATGCCACCATCCCCATGAAAAGGTCGAACTACGACCCCGCCACGGGCACCTCGCCCGCCAATTTCCGCAAACACCTCAACAGTATCTCCGCCTTCATTGACGGCTCGGCCGTCTATGGTTCGGACGAGGCAAGGGCCAACTGGCTCCGCACTTTTTCAGGCGGGAAACTGCGCACCTCCTCCGGCGGTCTGCTCCCGTTCAACACCACCACCGGCGAGCTGGACGCACCTGTTGATCCAGGCGCACCGGCCATGGCCATGCCCTTGCCGTTTGTTTCAAAATGGTTCGTGGCCGGCGATGTCCGGGCCAACGAAAACCCTTTCCTCACGGCCATCCATACCCTGTTCGTCAGGGAGCACAACCGCCTCTGCGAACAACTGGCCGGACAGCACCCCGGTTGGACCGACGAACAACTCTACCAGCAGGCCCGCAAGCTGAACGGGGGCGAAATAGCGGCCATCGTGTACGAAGAGTGGCTGCCGGCCCTCGGCGTGGAACTGCCGGCTTACACTGGCTACAAGTTTTTCACCCATCCAGGCATCATGAACGAATTCTCCGCCGCCGCCTTCCGGTATGGGCACACCACCATCAACAGCACCCTGTGCAGGATGGACCACGACGGCCACACAATGCCCCAGGGTGACATCCTGCTGCGGGATGCTTTTTTCAACCCCGATGCCCTCATGGAGGTGTACGGCGTGGAGCCTTATTTCCAGGGAATGGCGACGGTCGTGCAACAGGATTTCGACGCCAAGGTGATTGACGATCTCCGCAATTTCCTGTTTGGCCCCCCAGGTGCCGGCGGCATGGACCTGGCCGCCATCAACATCCAACGTGGAAGGGACAGGGGGCTGCCCGATTACAACACCATGCGGCAAAGTTTTGGCCTGCCGCCCGTCGAGACCTTTGGCGATATCAATCCGGATCCGCTGCTGGCCCAGTCCCTCGCCTTTGTTTATGGGGGCAACGTGGACGATGTGGACCCCTGGGTGGGCATCGTCTCGGAGAGCCACATGCCGGGCTCGCTGTTCGGTGAAACGGCCATGGGCATTGTCGGAAAACAGTTCGAGGCCCTGCGCGACGGCGACCGATTTTATTATGAAAACGACAACGGGCTGACCCCCGGGGAAAAGGCCTCGATAAAACAGACCCGCCTGGCCGACGTCGTCCGGCGCAACACATCGGTGGAGTATTTGCAGGACGATATATTCTTCGCCTATCCGCTGGTATCGGCCGTTGCGGAAGGGGCCGCCACCAGTCATTTTTCCCTGGCCATCTATCCAAACCCGGTGGCCAACGTGCTGCATGCACTGGTGGAAACCTCCAGCCCGCAGGCGGCCGAGTTGCAAGTTTCTGATTTGCAGGGGCGCACCGTTTACCGGCAGGGGACTACGCTCGGCAGCGGCACCAACATGCTGGCCATTGCACTGCCGGCAGGCATGCCCGATGGCCTTTATGTGCTGTCCGTTAGGAAGGCCAACGGTGAAACGGGCCGTGAGAAATTCCTGAAAACAGGTGGTTGAGCGGAGGGCCGAGGGTTTTTCCGCCTACTGTTTCGTCGTGGATGCTGCCGTGCCGGCCGTCAACCCAGCTTGCTTTTGGCGGCCTCCACGACCGGCTTGGCGTTCCCGGCGAACACCTCGCCATCCACTGCGATGACCGGGCGCTTGAGGAAGGTGTATTCTTTCAGGATCAGATCCCGGTAGTCTTTCTCGGTGAGCGTCTGCTCGTGCAGGCCCCATTCCCGGAACTTCAGGGCGCGGCGGCTGAAGAGCGCTTCGTAGGAGCCGGTTTTGGTGCGCAGCCAGTCGAGTTCTTCGGGCGAGATGTTCTGCTCCTTGATGTCCTGCTGTTCGAAATCCTGCAGCCCGCCCAGTTCCCGGATGATGCGCTGACAGGTGCTGCAGGAAGATAAATGCCAGATCTTTCTCATAATTTTTTGACTTTTGGGCTGCAATATTAACAAACACAGGCAAACGGCGGCCGCTTTGCAAAAGGCGGCGGCTGGCCGCAGACATCCAACTTGAACAATGCCCATCGCAGAATCAGAACTTGTGCTCAACGCCGACGGCAGCATTTACCACCTCAACCTGCACCCCGAACAAGTGGCCGACACGGTTTTTTTTGTGGGCGACCCCGGCCGGGTGCCCCGCGTCTCCAAATATTTTGATAAAATAGAGCACTGTGTGCAAAGGCGGGAGTTCGTCACGCACACCGGCTGGCTGGGCAGTCGGCGGCTCAGCGTTATCTCCACCGGTATCGGCCCCGACAACATAGACATCGTGATGAACGAACTGGACGCCCTGGCCAACATTGACTTTGCCACCAAAACCGTCAAGGACAAACTGACCAGGCTGCGCATTATCCGGCTCGGCACATCGGGCAGCCTGAGCGAAAACATCCCCGTTGACAGCCTCGTCGTTTCCGTCTTCGGCATCGGGCTCGACAACATGCTCTCCTTTTACGGCTACGAGCACGATGGGGAGGAAGCCCAACTGAACCTGGCTTTCACGGATTTTATTTCCTCTTTTGAAATGTCCCTGCGGCCCAATGTGGCCAAAGGCAGCACCGAACTGGTTTCCCTGTTGAAAGGAGGCATGGCCGAGGGCATTACCCTCACCTGCGCCGGGTTTTACGGCCCCCAGGGCAGGCGGCTGCGGCTGGGCAGCATCATTGATACCGACTTTTTCAGGCAGGCCGGCAATTTTAGCTTCCAAGGGCTGCACCTGTCCAATTTTGAAATGGAGACCGCCGCCATTTTCGGCCTGGCAAAGATGATGGGGCACCAGGCCACTTCGTGCAATGCCATCCTCGCCAACCGGGTCAACAATGTTTTTTCAAAGAACCCGGGGGCAGCGGTGGAGCAGTTGATAAAAAATGTACTGGAAAAGATAGTTGCGGTTTAACGTTGCCAGGGTTTCGGAGCCATGCCAGCATTCGATAATCGCAACGGCATTTATTTTGTCGAAACAAATATGAGAGCGAGTCGTAAATTTGCCCGCCCCTTCCACTAACCATTGATGTGTATAACGGGTTAAAATAATTGCAGCATTTCCAGTTGTTTGAAAAACGAAATCATGGTGATTTTGAAAATCACCATGATTTAACTTCTTGAAAATCAACGAACTTAAAAATTGAACCCGTTATTCGCACCATTATCCATTAACCATTTATCATTTACACATGTCCAACGTACTCGCACAGCCCCTTTCCAGGCTGGTAATGGAAATGAACGAAAGCGCCACCATCCGCATGGCGCAAATGTCCCGTGACCTCAAAGCACAAGGCCACGATGTGATTGACCTCAGTATTGGCGAACCGGATTTCGACACGCCAGCCCACATAAAAGAAGCTGCCAAAAAAGCGTTGGACGATGGTTATACCAAATACACGCCCGTGCCGGGTTTGGTGGAACTGCGCCAGGCCATCGTGGAAAAATTTCGCCGGGACAATGGTTTGGAATTCAACATCAACCAAATCGTGGTATCCAACGGCGCCAAGCAGTCCATCGCCAACCTGGCACTCGCCCTGCTCGACCCGGGCGACGAGGCGGTGCTGTTCGCCCCTTATTGGGTATCGTATTCCGAAATCGTGAAAATGGCGGGCGGGGTGCCCGTGCCGGTGTATGCGGGCATCGAACAGGACTTTAAAGTGACGCCAGAGCAAGTGGCCGAAGCCATTACGGAGCGAACAAAATTTGTCCTGTTTTCGTCGCCCTGCAACCCGACAGGCTCGGTGTACAGCAAGGCCGAACTGGAAGCTATCGCAGCGGTGATTGCCCCCCACGAGCATGTCTTTGTCATTTCCGATGAAATATACGAGTACATCAACTTCCAGGGCAGCCATGCCAGCATCGGTGCGGTGCCAAGTGTGAAAGACCGCACCATTACCGTCAACGGTTTTGCCAAAGGCTTTGCCATGACCGGCTGGCGGCTTGGCTACATGGGCGGGCCGGAGTTTATCGCCAAGGCATGCGGCAAAATCCAGGGCCAGTTCACGTCGGGTGCCAACTCCTTTGGCCAAAAGGCGGCTGCACATGCGCTGCTTTCCGATATGGCGCCCTCCTGGCAGATGCGGGACGAGTTCCTGAAACGCCGTGAGTTGTGCATAGGCCTGTTGGAGCAAATTCCCGGCTTCAAAGTGAACCGCCCGGAGGGTGCGTTTTATATTTTCCCAAATATCAGCCATTATTTCGGCACCACCGGCGGCCAAACCTACGTCAACAACGCAGATGATTTCTGCGAATACCTGCTGGCGGAAGCGCATGTCGGCACCGTGTCCGGAGGGGCGTTCGGGGCGGAGAATTGCTTCCGGATTTCCTATGCGGCTTCGGAAGAGAATTTGAAAAAAGCAATTGGAAGGATAGCAGAAGCAGTGTCGAGATTGAGATAATATGCGTTGAGTGAGCCACGAATTGCACAAATTTCCACCACATTAATTCGAGTAAAATTTGAGCAATTCGTGGCTACAAAAATCCGGGAATAATCCGCCGAATCCGTGTTCCTTCCCCCCAAATGAGTGGGCTCATTTTGAAAGTTAAATTTGGATTTCCGTCAATTCCCCTTCGGCGTATCGCTCCAATAAGTTTTGCTGTTCGAAAGCCGCCCACTCACCTCTGGATTTCCACCAAAATCAAAAAATAAAAGCAGTAAACGCTGTACAGCAGCAGTTCATTTCCCTGGTTAGCAATGGCGGCACTTTTGTGAAATGGTCAAACAAATAAAGTTGCGCAACCACCTGAAAATCAGCTTGCCGCCAGCAAAACCACATTCCCCCTTTTCCGGCCCGTGTCCACATAGCGGTGCGCCTCATCGGCCTCCGCAAGCGGGTATTTTTTATCAATGACGATGCCCAGTTTGCCCGTTTCGACGAGCTTGGCCAACTCGTCCAGGTAGCTCCGCAGCAATTTCGGAGGGCGCAGCCCGGTAGCATCAAATTTTGCCTTTTTACTGGAAAAAATGGACGTCCACATCATCTGCAGGAGCAGGCCAAAACGCAGCACGGGCGAGAGGTACAGGCCATGTTCGGTCAGTGCTTTTTTGCTTTTGGAAAAAGAAGACTTGCCGACGGTGTCGAAAATGAGGTCGTATTTTTTGCCCGTTTGGGTGAAATCAACTTTGGTGTAATCAATAACCTCGTCCGCTCCGAGCGATTTGACCAGTTCCACATTCCGGGCGCTGCTGACGCCGGTCACGTGGGCGCCGAAGTACCTGGCCAACTGCACGGCGGCCGTTCCCAGGCTGCCCGATGCGCCGATGATGAGAACGGAATGCCCGGCCTTGATTTTTCCCAGGTTTTTCAAAAAATTAAAGGAGGTCAAGGGGCCGTCAGTGAGCGTGGCGGCTTCCTCAAAGCTGATGTTCGGCGGCATCCAGTCAATGACGCCATCCTCGGCCACGATGACGTATTCGGCGTTGGCGGAAAACCCGACACCGGTTTCCCCGAACACTTCGTCGCCTTTTTCGAACTCCTTCACGCCTGGCCCAACAGCGGCTACTTTACCGGCGAAACCGGTGCCCATGATGTTGTGCCGGGGCCGGGAAAAGCCAAGGAACAAACGGGCGATGGCCGGGTCGGCCCGCCGCATCATCGTGTCGGCGGCGGTGACGGTGGTGGCGTGGACTTTCACCAGTACCTCGTTCGCTTTGGGCACTGGTTTTTGCACGTCCTGTATTTTTATAAAATCCGGAGAACCGTAGCGGGTCAAAACGGCGGCTTGCATGGTCGGTGCATTCATTTTCTTTGTGTTTTGGTGAAACAATGTTTTTTGACTTTTCATACCACAAAGAACGGGGCACGTCCGCCGCCAATCGTTCCGGTTTTGAAATCCGGACTTATTCACGCACGTCAAACTGGTTTGCGAACCGGAATTATACAAACAGAAAGACCATAAGGAACGATAGTCCATCGTCTAAGACAAGGTGACGGAATAGGTTTCCCAAGCTTGAAATTCCTCAATTTTGAGAAAAGCCTTTCCTGCATTTCCCCTAACTTTGTTCAAAATAAGAATCATGCAAAAAGTACAAATCCAGGCAGAAGTTGACCCGAAATCCATGTTGTCGCAACTTGGCACTCAGGAATTGGAAGCGTTTATGCGTGAAATCAAGGGCTTACTGACCCGCCGGCGGACAAAAGATATCAAAGCAAAGGAAAAAGCATTGCTCCAACAACTGAATGAAAAATGTGCCCTTCCCGAAGCCCATTGGCAACAGTTCCGGTTGCTTCAGGAAAAAATGCAGGCTGGAGATTTGACCCCTGCCGAGAAGGAGATATTTTTTCAATTGGTCAAAGAAGAAGAGAAAATGCGCTTGCTGCGTGTCAAAATTTTAGGCGAACTGGCGCAACTCCGGGGTATTTCGTTGCCGGAAATCGCAACACAACTTGGCATCAAAGCTCCCGAACATGCCGGGTAATTACGTGTCTGCTGAACTTCGCCGCCTCGTTAAATTACGGGCGAACAATAACTGCGAATACTGTAAAGCCCTTGGTGCATACGCTTTTCATCCATTTCACATCGAACACATTCTTCCCCTTTCAAAAGGCGGCACGCACGATGACTCAAACCTTGCCAATGCCTGCCAATTCTGCAACGGTAGCAAATTCGACAAAACCGGGGCACATGACCCGCTGACAGGAACTTTGGTTCTTTTGTACAACCCCCGAACCCAATTTTGGGAGGAGCATTTTATTTGGAGCGATGATTTCACAATCGTCATTGGTATCACTCCAACTGGCAGGGCAACTGTCAATTGCCTTAAAATGAACAGGGAGGAAGCAACCAATCTACGGGCAGCATTAAGGGATTTTGGAGTTCACCCCCCAAAATGAGCCCGCCCCAGGCCGCTCCATTTTCCAGCTTTGCCACTAATTGTTTTTTCCAAAAACTCCAGCTGATTTAATTTTCAAACTACGCTATTCCTTCGCTACTTTTTTCACCCAGGCCCGTGGCGTCATCCCCTCCATTTTTTTGAAAAAAGCATTGAAAACCGTCTTGGAGTTGAAGCCGCTTTCGTAGGCCAGGCCGAGGAGAGTAAGGTGGCTGTTGGCAGAGTCGGCTACCCTTGTTTTGAAATCCTCCAGGCGGAAGGAATTGACATATTCCGAGAAATTTTTGTCGAAACCCTCGTTGAGCAGTTGGGAGAGGTAATTCGGCGGCAGGTCGAGCATGTCCGCCAGGCTGCGCAGGGTCAGGTCGGGGTCGAGGTAGGGTT
Source organism: Lewinellaceae bacterium (assembly GCA_020636005.1). Lineage (GTDB taxonomy): Bacteria > Bacteroidota > Bacteroidia > Chitinophagales > Saprospiraceae > UBA6168. The sequence continues at coordinate 530,271 of JACJYR010000001.1, read as the reverse complement.
TTTCATCGGTCATCAACTGCTCCAGTTGGCGCTTGTATTTTGTCAAATCCGCTTCATCGAGAAGGGATTTTTTGTACTTCCGTTCGGGTTGCTCCGGCTGCGTTTTTTCACCCAAAATCGGCTGCATCAATTCATAAAAACGGGGATACGCCCGCAGCGGTTTGAGCATCGGGTCAATGGGCATGTAAACGATCATCATCAATCTTAACTGCATGCCTTCGGCTATTAAATCCAGTGCTTTTTCATGGTTGCCCAAAACGGTATGGCAAAGGATGAGCTGGCTCATGGCCCGTTCCATCTGAGGGGTTTGCAGTGCGGCTTCCAGTTCGGCCATGCCTTTTTTTGCTTCCGCAATATTTCCCAAAGCGGCGTGGGCCAGTGCCAGGCCGCCCGGTTTCAGCAGGTCGCCCGGCAGGTTGGGCAGGTTTTCGTAAAACCTCAACGCTTCCTTATTTCGCCCCAGCAGGATGAGCGACTGCCCCCACTCCGGCAGCGACAATTGGCCGTCGGGCTTGAGTTGCAGGCTTTTTTCATAATAAGCAATGGCCTGCTCATATTTTTCCCGGACGTAAAAGATGAAACCTTTTAAATGGAAATTAATGGCGGAAAACGGGTCGAGTTGGATGGCGGTGTCAATGTAGTTTTCCGCCGCCTGAAATTTGCTTTCCACCACCAAAGTGGAGGCCATCGTTTGGTAATATTCCACCGTCGGGCGTATCTCGAACGACCGCTGCATGTGCCGGAAAGCCGCCGGAAAATCCCAGCGCTGAAAAAAGGCACCGTAAGACAGGTGCAGTTGTACCTCCGGTAAATTTTCATCCAATTCGATGGCTTTTTCCAGGTAAGGTTGGGCCGTTGTGAACGACTCCATGGCCGGCATCATGCCAAGAGCGCCGAGCAGCGTGTAGCCAAGGTGTATTCCGATGTGCGCCAGTGCGTAGTCCGGTTGCTCGGCGATGATATTTTGTAAAATGGCCATCCCCTTTTCGATTTCGGGCCGGCTCATTTTTAAAATATGGTAGCGGCTTTTCAGGTAGCGCTTGTAATTTTCAACGGAGAGATTGGGCGGCTCGACCAGTTTTTCGCCAATTTCCAGGTGACCGACGTGTTCCCGCAATTTATCGGCAATCAACAGGCTGATTTCATCCTGCACAGCGAAGAGGTCCTCCATCGAGCGGTCGAATTTCTGCGACCAGAAATGCATGTCTTCGGCCACGTCCACCAACTGGGCGGTGATGCGCATTTTGTTGCTGGATAGCCGGATGCTGCCCTCCAGAATGGTGGACACGTTTAGCTCCTCGCCGATTTGCCGCAGGGGGATGTTTTTATTCTTAAAGAAAAAAGAAGAAGTGCGGGAAGTGACCTTCAGGTTTTCAATTTTGGACAACGCATTGATCACTTCCTCGGTCATGCCGTCGCTGAAATATTCGTTTTCCGGGTCGGCGCTCCGATTCACGAACGGGAGCACGGCGATGGACTTGGTCTGCTCTTTTTGTTTGCCTTTCAGCTCGTGGCGGGCGGGGATTTTTATCCCGTCGTTGCTCACGGAAAATACTTCGACAGGTTCGGAGATGTTTTTCAATTCAAAAAAGCCCAGCGATTGGGTGGAAATATTGGGATGGTTTTTCAGCTCGCCGTTCAGTTTTCCCGAAAGCAAAATGCCGCCTGGAATGCCCATGCTTTCGATGCGGGAAGCGAGGTTGACGCCGTCGCCATAAATTTCTGTGCCGTCAAAAACAATATCGCCGAGGTGCAGGCCGATGCGAAGCGGCACAGGTTCCCCGCTTTGCAGCGTCTGCTGCATGGCAATGGCACATTCCACCGCCTCCACCGCACTTTGGAAAACGCTGAGGGTGCCGTCGCCGAAATACTGAAGGATTTCCCCGTGAAACTGTTCGTGATTTTTTTCAAAAACCGCCCGGTGCCGCACCCGGATGGCGTTGGCGGCGGCTTCGTCGGCCTGCATCATGGCGGTGTAGCCGACGATGTCGGTGAACATGATGGCGGCGAGGCGGCGGTGTTTTTGTTGGTTTGACATGTGAAACTGACAATTGCTGGAATCGCTAAGGTAGGGGAGTTGGGTGGGAAAGTACAGATTTGGAAGGGGTCTTTTGGGAATAGGTTTAGAATAAAAAAATTTCAGCTGTCAGTAAAGTCTATTTTCTGGCTGCCTATTTCTCACATCAAAATTTTCTGATCAAGCAATGCCCCCATTGAAAAATCGGCGATCATTTTTTCCAATTCCCCCATTGCTTCTTTTACCGATGGATGCCCGCCAAAGTCAAAAAACACGACGAGAAAATAATGGGTGGATGCTGAAACCATTGTCCGCTGGCTATCACTGGTGGGGCTGCCAAAAGCACAGATTTCATCCCGCAAAACGGGCAAGCCATCAATATTTAAAACACCCCTTCCTATGGCCTGGTAAGGCTCGTTGGCCTCACCTTTCCCAAAACGGATGTCCCCACTTATTTTACCACAATCATAACCGCCAATGGAGAAGCCCGACTTAGCGGATACAAGGTTGAGGGCATCCACCACATTGTTGATTTGGTAAAGCCCTTTGCCCTGCACCACCCTGCGGAGCAACGCCTCTGCCGATGGCCGGTAGCGGCTGGGGTCTTTGCCGAACGACTTGTAAGCCTCACGGGCAGCATGGAGCGGTGGCAAGTCGTGGATGTTTTCCAAGACCAGCTTTTCCTGCACATGAGTCAGTTCTTTTTGGATAAATTGCAGTAGTTCGGGGGAGGAAGGTGCTACCTTTACTGCCATCAGGAGGCAGCCCAATCTTGCATTTGGGCAGCGTTGCCGAATGATTTCATCAATGGAAAAAGGGGGAATTTTCATTGGCCAAAAGTAATGGTTTGAATTTGTTGGAGGGTAGTTTGAAAATAGTTTGAATATTGCCCCGACACCACTTTCAAACAACATCAAACAACTTTCAAACAACATCAAACAACATCAAACAACTTTCAAACAACATCAAACACTGTCAATTATCGAAAGTCAGCGTATAGAAAACGCATAAGTTCTTTGACAATGTGAATGATTTTTTTTTCGTCGTGGTCATTTATAATTTTACGCTAAAAAATCCACAGCCTATGTTTGACGAATATGCCGCCCAACTTAGCCCACACAGCATTTTCGGGGACAGCCGTATCAATGGCATTTTCCCTGAAATGATTTCCCAACTGGGCAACAACTTCGGCAAATCCTTGCCGCAGAGTTCGCAGGACAATGCACAGATGCAGTCCTTCTATGGTTTTTTTCAAGTTCCTTTGTGCAGACAGAGCCTATGCTTTTAGCAGAGCGTGACCGGCTGAACGAATACTTTGCAGCAATCCCGCCGATGACGGTGCTTGCCGTGCAGGACACTACCGACCTGGACCTGACCGGCAAACGTGTATCGGGGAAAATAGGCAGCTTGAACTATGCCCACCGCAAGGGGTACTATGTTCACAACCATTTGCTGTTTGACACAAAGGGCATCGGACTGGGTCTTTTCGACCAAGACATGTGGAGCCGCCAGGCGGAATACTTTGGCCAGAACAGGTCCCTTTGGCCTTTGGAGGACAAGGAATCCCACAGGTGGCTGAGACAGTTCCTAAGCTTGCAAGCCTTTTTCGCCGGCTTTCCCCAGCATACGGCAGTGGACATATGCGACCGGGAAGGGGACTTCTATGAAATGTTCCAGGCACGAAGCGCAGCCAACGTACACCTGCTGATACGCTCCAACAAGGACAAGGAACTTGCCAGTGGCGAGAAATTGTGGCCGACCCTTGCCGCCCAAACAGCCTTCCATATCTATAAGGCAAAGATATTTGATGACAAGGGCAAGCGGCACGAACTGACCTTCCGGGTCAAGTTCTGTGCGGTGACCATCCTGGCGAACTATCGTGCCGGCCGGGACCAGCCCGAACAAAGCAACCCTGTCGGCCTGTCCGGGGTGCTGGTAGAGCAAGTCAGCCCCCTGCAGGCATGGCAAAAAAAACCGGTCGTCTGGCGCCTGCTCACCACTTTGCCGGTGGAGAGTTTTGAACAGGCTTTGCAAATCGTTGGTTTTTACATCCGCCGTTGGCGCATCGAAGAATTCCACTACGTGCTCAAACAAGGCTGCCGCATAGAGGACAGCCAATTGAAAGAACCGCAAAGCCTGGAAAATGCCATCACCTTTTACAGCCTGCTGGCCTGGAAGGTGTTGAACCTGCGCTACGGTGCCAGCGAGCTGAGCAGTGCCCCGATAGAGGACTTTGGCTTTAGCGCAAAAGATTTCTTCGTGCTGGCCACCTTTCTCAACCATACCGGCAGGGCCAAGATCGACCCCTGCAAACCTTGCCCAGGAGTAGGCGAATTTGCCAAATACGTCAAATTGTTGGCAACCGCCTCCAAGTCAAAAGGCCCGCCTGGCGTAAAGTCGCTCTGGATAGGACTGGAAAAATTGTACTTCCTGGCCAAGGCATTTGAAGCAATCACATTGTCAAAGAACTTATGCGTTTTATGAGCGCTGACTTTCGATAATTGACAGACATCAAACAACATCAAACTATGGCTAGCGAGACAATAAATTGGGGCATCATCGCCCCCGGCAGGATAGCCCACAAATTTGCCCATGATCTACAATTGGCCGAAGGGGGGAGGCTTCATGCCGTCGCGTCCCGTTCGCTTCAGCGGGCAGAAGAATTTGCCAGGGAATACCATGCGCCCCACGCTTACGGCAGCTACGAGGAAATGCTGGATTGCCCAGGCCTCGACGTGGTTTACATCGCCTCGCCGCACAGCGAGCATTGCGCCCATGCACTGATGTGCCTGGAAAACGGCATCCCGGTGCTATGCGAAAAACCGCTGGCCATGAACACAGCCCAGGTACAACGGATGGTTGCTGCGGCCAAAGCGAACGATGTTTTTTTCATGGAAGCACTCTGGACGAGGTTTATCCCCCTGTTCGAGGAGACGAAGCGGCTCGTCGGGGAGGGGGCCATAGGCGGCATCAGGACAGTGCGGGCAGATTTTGGCTTTAAGGCAGAATTCCCACCAGAGCACCGCCTTTTCAATATGAAACTCGGCGGCGGCGCTTTGCTCGATGTCGGCATCTATCCTGTTTTCTTTGCACTCAGCTTTTTAGGCAAGCCAGACGAGGTGCAGGCTACGGCGGTTTTTGGTGAAACGGGATCAGACGATAGTTGCGGGGTGTTGTTTAAGTACAACGATGGAAGACTTGCCATTTTGGATGCCTCCATAACCGTGAAGACGGACACGGAAGCTTTCTTATATGGGGAAGACGGGGCGCTTAAACTACACGGGCCCTTCCACCACGCAACGGAAATGTCCCTTACTTTTTATGACAGGCCCAGTGAGCGCATTGGCATGAACTACAAGGGCAATGGCTACTACCACGAGATACAGGAGGTGATGCACTGTTTGAAAACAGGAAAAAAGGAAAGCGAAAAGTTGCCGCTCCAATTCAGCCTGGATCTGATGGAAGTACTGGATTGGGTGCGCCGGGAAGCCGGTATCGTCTATGGGGCCGATAGGGCGGGGTAGGGGACTGTTGCCGCTAAACCAAAGACCTTGCAAATAAAAAAAAGGGCACCAAAGTAGGCGCCCCTCATATTATGGCTATTATTCACTACACTTATTTCTTGAAAAACTAGGTCATGGTGATTTTCAAAATCACCATGACCTAACCTCCTGAAAATCAACGAATGAAAAATGAACCCGTTTTTCGTATCAAAAGCCAATTGCGGGTCATTCCGTTTTTTTTTGTAAAACAACTTTGAAAATCAGGCTATACTAAAACACGGATGGTTTTGTCGGTTTGCTATTAGCTGTTGGCAGTTGGCCATTGGCTTTTGCCAACTGCCAAAGGCCAAAAGCCATCAGCGTACAGTATAAAAACACCCAAACACAGCCTGGACATGTCAACTACGGTTGTGCCCTACCTGATAAAAGTAAAAGATTTCAGATCCGAGCAGAAAAAGTCGCTGAACCCGGGGGCGTTCATGGAATGTTCCAATACCATCCCGTGCTCGTCGATGCCCGCTATTTTAGCGACTTTCAGCGGGAGACCGGCTTGCTGGAAGAAAATAAACCGGCCATCTTTCGACAAGTCCCAGGTGCCGGATTCTTCCATTTTCAACCTGTCGTTGCCACAGGCCATGATGTAGGTGCCGTTTGCATTAAAACGGAAGTTAAGGAAGGAACCTGCCTGATCTTCCAGGTTGTTGCATTGGTTGCCGCTTTCCGACCAGGAAACATTGGTCCAGTCTCCTTCCAGGCTTGCTTTAAGGCTTTCCATTTCAGCATGATCCAGCAGCGGCGAGTAGGAAAGCACCAGGCGGTTGGAACCGGCGAGGCTGGTCAGTACCATCCCGTCGCAGGTTTGTTCAACTTGCATAGGGTTTACCATAAACACCCCCTGCTCCTGCAAAGTCAGGACGGGTTTGCCGTTCCAATTTTCCACCTGCCAATTCAACTGGGTAGCTTTCAGGTTGTCGCTGGCATCCTGTTGGAGCCTGTTGGCGGTGCCATTTTCGTAGAAATGAAATTTGTAAACAATACCATCCGGTGTTTCCTGGGTCCAAAAACCGTGGAGGAGGTCTTGTTCCACTAGTTGGGTAGCCGAAAGATCGGGGGCAAATTGGGCGACATATTTCCTGCAATCGAGTGTTTCGGGGGTCGTGGCGTAGTTGCTGCAAAAAACAGGATAAGCCGCCAATAAGAAGGCGATAAATGCAGACGTTTTCATGATATGGTTATTTTAAAATTTTTGCGTGCTGTTATTTTGGGGCGGTAGCGGGGTCGTTTGGATTTCGTTGCGATACATTGGTTTTCAACAACTTGTGAAAAAAATTGATACCAAACAGCCCGCTACCTTTTTATATGTCGGATGATTTCTTGCTCACAATGACAAAGGTATGTCCCCTGGGTTGCCTCTTTCCAAATGGTCGTATAGTTGCGTAGGCGGATTCTCGACGAACTGGCTGCTGGAAGGGTTGAAACTTATTTCATCAAGATTCCCGGTTGGCGGTTTTACCTTTGTCAACGAACTTCTTACTGCTTGTGACGAGGGTTATTTTTGAAAAGTTACAGCGTTCTGGCACAGGTGCTAAAAGAAGCTGGAATCACAGCTTTTAAGTTGTTCGAATAAATGATTCGACACTTGTTGTTCTGTTTGAAACCGTCTGATGGTTATTTAATGATTGCTGATATTCAGTTGTTTATAAGTTCGAGTTTTAGATTCAAACGAACAGGATGGCCTAAATCTTCAATTTCAACCAATGTCCTACAAATTCCAACACTGCCAATGCTAATACAAACAAAAGGCATCGTTTTAAGAAGCGTGAAATACTCCGAAACGAGTGTCATTACCGATATTTTTACAGAAGAAAGCGGGCTGCGTTCCTACATTATCAGCGGGGTGCGTTCGCAAAAATCGAAAGTAAGCGCCGGCCTGCTCCAAATCATGACACCTGTGGAAATAATCGCTTACCACCGGGAGGACAGGGACCTTTCCCGAATCAAGGAAATCAAGGCCAGCCACGTTTACCAATCCCTGCCGTTTGATGTCAGGAAAAGTGCGGTTGGCATGTTCATGGTCGAAATAGCCCGGAAGGCCATCCAGGGCAATGAAGAACACCAGGAACTTTTCCAATGCCTGCTCGACAACTTCATTTTCCTGGATCAAACGAACCGGTCTTTCGCCAATCTCCACCTGCATTTCATGTTGGATTTGACTGGCTATCTTGGTTTCCAGCCTGGTGGGCAGTACGATGAAATTACGCCTCTGTTCGACCTGCAGGAAGGCCTTTTTACCGGCATTAGGCCCCAGCACCCGTATTCGCTGACCGCTAGCCTGGCAGAAAAGCTCAGCGAACTGATACACCTCCCAAAGGAACAATGCCACGAGGTTCGGCTAAACCGGGAGGAAAGAAAGGCCCTGTTAAATAGCCTCCTCCTTTATTTCCGGCTTCACATCGAGCATTTTCCGCCGATACATTCCCATGAAATCCTGGAGGAGGTACTTTTATAACGATGTGCGATGGGGTTTTGAGAAACCCATTCCAGCAGGTTTGCAGCGGTGCCCCCAATTAATACTGGCACAATTTTTCCGCAGGGCATGTCGGTTGGGTTAAATTTGAATAATTTTGCATAAGAACTTTGCCCCAGGGAAAAGGGGGAAAGGAACTTCTGCCAATGACCTCTTTAAAAACAGGACTTTGAGAAAAACTGCCGCCACCATCCAGGCATTGTTGTTGTGCCTAACGCTTGCCGCACAATATGCTTCCGATTCAATTTTCACCCATGTCGATCAAATGCCCTATTTCATGGGGTGCGAAGCCTTGAGAAGTGGAACGGAAGAGAAACGCAAATGCGCCGATCAGGAAATGGTCAGGTTTATTTCCCGCCATTTGGTGTATCCCGATTCAGCTATTACAATGGGAATCCAAGGCACGGTATATGTCAGTTTCGTGGTAGATGAGGCCGGGAAGGTGCAGCGCCCGAATTTGCTGATAGACATAGGCGGCGGGTGCGGTGCAGCTGCCCTGGATGTGATCCGGGAAATGCCGGATTGGGAGCCGGGACTCCGATATGGGCATCCTGTAAAGGTAAAGCTCAACCTGCCCATCCAGTTTTTCCTGAAAAATATTGAAAAGGACGTAGCTGAACCTTACAGCCTGACCTGGGGGGATTTGAAAGGACAGGATGCCACCCGCCAGGAATTGTTGAAAAACCTCGAAAACGCTGTGACTGTGCGGGGGCCGGAAGGCGACAACCGGCATATCGCCGAACTTTCATTCCTCTACGAAAAAAATGGCAAGACAGCGGTTGCAAAATCCCACGGCGAAGTCAATGAAGAACTGAAAAAAATAGCCCGGAAAGCGAAAAAGGGTGGCCGGTTCACCATTTCGGCGTCCACACTGGACAAGGGGCAGTTCATCAGCGTATCGAGGAGCTTCGAGATAATTCAGTAAAAAGATGGCCGATCGGCTACTTCCTATTAACAAAACAACTATTTTTCCCGCCGTTCCTATTTTTCTGTTCCAATTTTTACCTTTGCGCGTTGAACAAACTAAAGCTAATCCACTTTACAAAAAAGTCTGACGTTGTTATTGACTACCTACTCCGTTTCACTTGCACCGTCAGGTATTATTATCAAACACAATTAATACAATGAGTATGAACTTTACACTGAAATTACTCGGCATTATCTTGGTGTCGTCCCTAGCCCTGACTTCCTGCGTTTCCAAGAAGAAATTCAAGCAACTGGAAGACGAGAAAACAGCCCTGGCCAGCACCCTCGCACAAAGCCAGGAAAAAGTGAACATGCTGGAAGGCAAAGTTGCTTCCCTCGAAAGCGAAATGGAATCTGAAAAGAACAGGCTCAACGGTGAAATTGCCAACATTAAGAAAGATCTGGATGCTTCCAAAAGCGAACTGGCCAATGCCAAAAAGGCCGTTGCCGAAAAAGAAGCCCAAATCGCCAAAATCAAGAGTGATGTCAAAGAAGCTTTTGGCTTGAGCAGTGATGTGGCAGTGTCCGAAGTGAACGGCGACATGTACGTCAAGCTGGAGAACCCCGTCCAATATGGCAGTGGCTCCACCCGGCTGAACCGCAATGCCCGCAAGTCTATTGAATCACTGGCTAAAATGATGAAAAACAACCCGAACATGCGCCTGCTCATCGAAGGCCATGCCGATGGACAGAAGTATCCTTCCGGTTCGGGCATGGACAACTGGCAGTTGAGCGTGAACCGTGCTATGGTTGTGGTTAAAAGGTTGATCCGCCAAGGCGTAAAGCCTGAGCAACTAACTGTTGCAGGCCGTGGCGACACTGCTCCTGTCGGCGACAACAAGACCAAAGACGGCAGATCCCAAAACCGCCGCACCGAAGCCAAGCCCAACCCGGCAACCGGCAAAATCTACAACATCGGCAACTGATCCGCAATGCCAAAAGTCGGACCTTAAACCTTCTATTGGCCTACATTAAAAAAAATCGGCAGCGTGATTTCACGCTGCCGTTTTTTGTACCTCTCATCCTCTCATCCTCTCATCCTCTCATCCTCTCACTCTCTCATCCTCTCACTCTCTCATCCTCTTCTCACCGCTCTTTATATTTCTCCTGAAACCGCCGGTACAGCATTTCCTGCTTGTTGTCAAGGCTGACGTCCCGGCCCTGAATAAAAGCCCGGGTGAGTTTTGATGTTCGCATATCCAGCACATCGCCCTGGCAGAGGAAGAAGGTGGCGTCTTTTCCAGTTTCGATGGTACCCACAGCATCGCCAATCCCAAAAATCCGGGCCGTATTGGAAGTCAGCGCCCGCACAGCATCTTCGTACGCCAGGCCAAAGGATACGGCCTGTCCTGCCTGGAAGGCGAGATTACGCTGTTGCCAGAATGAAGTGTGGCTGAAACACCACAACAGGCCGGCTTGCTGCAGCATAGCAGGTGTTTTGAAAGGTTGATCGATATCCTCATCATCCCGTCCCGGCAGGCTTTGCGTAGATCCCAGTATAATAGCGACCTGATGTTTTTTCAAAAAATCCACGATCATCCAGGCATCCCGGCCCCCCACGATGGTCGGGGTGAGGCTGAATTCCCTGGCCAGGAGCACGGCGTCCTGGATAGCCTGCACATCGTCCGCATGGACGAACAGGCGCTTTTCCCCGGAAAAAAGGCCGTTCATGGCCTCGAAGCGGAGATTGGATACCGCTGGATGATCCTTTTGAAAATAGGCCTGCGCTTGTCGGAAGAAATCCTCGACCTCCCGGACCTGCTCGTCGTATTTTTCATTTTTGCTGCGGCGGCGCTCCCGCCAACTGTAAGCCGAAATGGCCGGCCAGTTCAGGTGGATGGCCAAATCTGCTTTGTAGGCAGCATCTTCCCAGTTCCACGCATCCAGCACGACCAGGCTCGAAGTACCTGCAATCCTTCCGCCCTGCGGTACTATCTCTGCCGTCAGCACGCCCATCGAACGCACAGTGGGCGTAACTTCCGAATCGGTATTGTAGGCAATGAGGGATCGGATGTTGGGGTTTAGTTCGCCAATTTCGGCATCGTCGCGGGTGGCCCTCACCTGGTCTATTTCGGCCAGGCCCAGTGTGGTGTTGGGTGCTATGAAGCCGGGGTACAGGTGCTGGCCCGTAGCATCTATTTCCAGGTGGTTGGGGAAGTCATTTTTCCTGCCAACTTGTCCCATGTAGGTGAACTTGCCCTTTTCAAATGCCACCAGGCTGTTCTCGATGACCTGCCCGTTGCCGATGTGCGCTGTCGCGCCCCGCACCAGGATGGGCTGGGCTTGCGGCGGGGCGGGCACGGGCACGTATTGTGCGGCCAGGTTATTTGAAAAAAAGAAAAGAAAGATGACAAGGAAATTTGAAATGCAAGGGTGCGCAGGCAGTTTTTTCATACACAAGGTCTAAAGTTTAAGAAGGGGTAAATATAACCTGACTTTGTAAGAAAGCGAACCCCGAAGAAAATGTTGGATATTTTGCCATGTGCCGGAGCCTCACGATTTTAAAACGGGGCATTGGGTTGGCTGTTAGCCGACTCCTCAAAGCAAACCCTCCAAAGTATCGAGGCAGGGAAACAACAAAGCCCTGCACCCGAAGGCACAAGGCTTTGTTGAAACGAGCAGATCTGGTGCGGCCTCTATTGATGTATTCCTTTGCAAAGCAGGTGGCCACCGGCGTCCATCCATAGCACCACTACCTGGCTGATCATATCATACTCGATATAATAGGTGCTGTCGGCAGGCTTTACACTTTGCCATTGGGCCAAGGTGGTATTACCAGGAAAAATGTTATTGAGGGATTGTTTCACCTTATTGGGCAATTGATCAAAACTGATCCCTGTTGCAAGCACCTTTTGGTTCATGCCCTGGTCATGGATAGCGAGCACCCAACGCCCTCCGTCCAACTGCTGCTTTGACACGACGAACGGCTTGCCGCAGAGATCCCAATTTTCCCAGGTAGGGGTGCTCGGCGGGGAAAATAAGTCAGATCGGCTGGAAATATCGCCCTCTGTAGAACCAGGGCCAATAGTTTCGCCTGGAAGGATGGTGGTAGCGGTGCTTTGTGGAACGATGTCCTCTTTTTGGCAGGATGCAGCCATGGAGAGTACGATCAATGCGAAGACAGAATAGATTAAATTTTTCATAGCTCTAAATTTGATTTTAATGAAACAATAAGTTTGATTTTTGTAATAACTTTAGTGCCAGTTTAAAACCGGCCATTGACAGTTGATTGTAAAAAAGACGATTTAAAGAATTGATTAAGTGTACACTGTAATTTCTTTCAGCCGGGTTTTTACCAAACATCGCAGAAAGATATTCGCTGCTTTCTTTTGATGATGCAAAGATGCTGGCGGGATTATTTGCATCAAAATGTTTTGAACTGAATGGGTATTTTAGCCCTGCCAGCAGGGGATTTCAGGTGCTTACCGAAATCTTGCTCCCTGCATCTGATGGGGTTTTGAAGCATTGGATTACCCCCGCCAGATGGATCGAGCCTTGGGAGCAAACGGCCCCAGCCAGTGTTATCCCTGCAAACAGGTATTTCTCACCCCGACTACCACCAGATCCCCCCATTTTTTCCACATCTGCTATCTTTACCCAGCAATCAGGTGGGAATCCGACACTCCGGCATTAAGTTTGAAATTAATATGTAAGGCATTGGCTTTGTGTTTGGGTGTTTATCCGTGTTTTACAATTCGCCCACTGGCATCCCAAAGTAAGTTCGGGAAAAGACCTGCGAACTTATGGACTGACGAACTGCCAACCGTTTCAGTGTTCTTGACCGATTTAAAAAAATTATTATCCCAAATCAGAACAGTTTTATGAAAAAGCATTTATTGAGCGCTGCTTTCCTGCTGTGCCTGCTAAAACCCGATTTGATCCTTTCCCAAGAGGAAGTTCCCGTCTCCTTAAATGGCATTGCTGCCAAATTTCTTTTCCTCGACTACAATACCCCGAATTCCGTGGATGGCTTCAAGGTCTCCAACGGCCTCGAAATCGCCTATCTGCGCAACCTCGACGACAGGATAGCCTTTGGCGTGCCGTTGAAAATTGCCTTGGCCAACCTGCCGGAACAGCAAAAGGAGAAAACGACCCTGGTGAGCCTCGACCTCACCGGCCAATTCCGTTTTGCGAAGCCGGAGAAAAAATTCATCCCCTATCTTTTTGCTGGTATCGGGATTGTTTTTGAAGGCGTGGAGGAAAACAACCTGCAGGTACCTGCGGGGCTTGGCTTTTATTACCGGGTCGGAAGAAGCTCCTACCTGACCATGCAGGCGGAATACCGGAAGTCTTTTGAACAGGAACGGGACAATATCCAGCTAGGGCTGGGCTGGTATTTCAAGCTCATCCCAACCCCCCGCCCCCCCGGCCCAATTGATGCAGATGGCGACGGGCTGCCCGATGCCCAGGACCACTGCCCTGACGAGGCTGGAACCCTCGCTGCTAACGGCTGCCCCGACACCGACGACGATGGGATTCCAAATGGCGAGGATGATTGCCCTACTATAAAAGGTACCCCTGAAAATAATGGCTGCCCGCCTGCCAACGACCGGGACGGCGACGGCATTGTGGACGAAAAAGACGAATGCCCCGACGTGGCCGGTACCGCGGCACTGAATGGTTGCCCGCCCAAAACCCCAGAAAAAGTAATTATTAACGCCGACTCGGATGGTGACGGCGTCGTGGACGACAAGGACGAATGCCCCGATACGCCAGGTAAAATTGTTCTGTTGGGTTGCCCTGACCGGGATGGCGATGGCGTGGCCGACAAAAACGATCGCTGCCCGGACGAACCTGGCCTGGCCACCCGCAATGGCTGCCCGCCAAAAGACACTGATAAAGACGGCGTCCTTGATGAAGATGATAAATGCCCGACCCTGCCCGGCAAATTAAGCCTGCAAGGCTGCCCGGACGACGATGGCGATGGCATCACCGATGATGTAGATGAATGCCCCAATCAAGTTGGCGTCGCTTCGGCCAAAGGCTGCCCGGACAGGGATGGCGACGGCGTCATGGACAGCAAGGACAAATGCCCGAACGAGAAAGGCCTGGCGCAAAACGATGGCTGTCCGGTCTTTGATGCAGACAATGATGGCATACCAGATAAAGACGATCGCTGCCCGAACGAGAAAGGTGGTGCTGATACCAATGGTTGCCCCGATAAAGACTCCGATGGCGTGGCCGACATGGATGACCTGTGTCCGAACGAAGCTGGCCTGAAAACTGCAAAAGGCTGCCCGGACGAAGACGGCGACGGGACACCCAACCACCTCGACAAATGCCCTGGCGAAAAGGGGACGAACCAAGGCTGTCCCGATTTAGAAAAAGAGGACAAGGAGTTCCTCGTTTTTGCCGCCAAAAATGTACAGTTCGAAACCGGAAAGGCGACGTTGAAGGCCCAGTCTTATGCTACCTTGGAGAAAGTGGCGGAAATCCTGAACCGCTATCCCAAATACCTCCTGTTCATCGGGGGCCATACGGACGATGTGGGCGATGCCAGCGCTAATCAGCAACTTTCGGAAGAAAGGGCGAGGTCTTGCTATGAATACCTGATCTCAAGGAGCGTAAGTACCCAGCGGATGCAGTTTCAGGGCTTTGGGGAATCGCAGCCATTGAAAAGCAACAAAACCCCGGAAGGCAGGGAAGCCAACCGCCGGGTGGAGTTCAATGTGTTCCTGAAATAAATTGTTCTGATAAATTTGGATCGGCCGAAAAATAAAATGAGGCTTTATCTCATGCCAGTAAGCAGCGATAGCCGCTGCATGAACCCTTGAAAAGCGGCGGGTTGTTTTAAAAATTGCCAGGCAATTTTTAAAACAACCCGCACTAAAGGATTTTATTCGCCGCCAAAGGCGGGCGACAGGCCTTTTGATAAAGCCTTATTTTATTGTGCCTCCAACCTGCCAATCCCCGGCATAGCTCAAATCTTCCTGGGCCTGCTGTTGAAAATATTGAAAGTTGTACCGGTTGATCTGCCTGATGTGCAGGTAGTCATGCGCCAGCCAATTAGCCAGGAATTTTTTTGCGCTCATCGCCCCGAGGGTAGGGTGATGGCAGGTATTTTCCCAATTTGGCGAAACAAGCGAGCGCAGCCATAAAACAGACTCTTTCCTTTCCGTTAAAAATTTTGCCAACGTGGCGCCGTAATCCTGCCCGGCATAGTCCCGTTCTGCCACCCACCCAACTGGGTTAATAGGCGGCAAAGGTAATTTTGGGTTTTCCAGTACATGGTGTACCCTTGCCTTGAAATCTTCCCTTTCCTCGTCGTAAAGATGGCCGACAATTTCCAGCAAGCTCCATTTGTCAGGAGCAGGCCGCCAGCGGTATTCTGCAGCGGTTTTATTTTCCAAAAGTTGTTGAAAAACGGCCTTGTTTCGTTCCAGTTCCCGGGCAATGGTGCGGTAGTCAAACATAGGGATTGGTTTTGATTTGGATGAAGTTGCCGAAAGGCGCCGGTTCGCATTCTATCAATGGAAAAATAGGGATCAATGCCTTTCAGCTCAAAAGTATGGTTGACTGAGCACATTTTTCCACCTGCCTTTCGGCGGGTAGTGGTACTATCGCATCTCTGCGGGGATCACCGCCACCTTTTCCTTTTTTCCTTGCCGCAGTATGGTCAGTTCGGAGCGTTTGCCAATGGTGCCTTCGTTCAGCAGCCTGTGCAGGTCGTCAATTGAATGGACAGGGCTGTCTTCGAAGGCAATAATAATGTCACCTGCTGCCAACTGCGAATTGTAGGCGGGGCCGTCAGGTTCCACGTTCTGTACCAGCACCCCCGATTTGATGGTCAACTGGTGGTAGCTCACAGAACGGGGGTTCAGTGGCACAGTCTGCCCGGCAATGCCGATGTATCCACGCCTCACCTTTCCGGATATGATGAGGTTGCCGGCCACGAATTGGGCCAGGTTGGAAGAAACGGCAAAACAAAGACCCTGAGCAGGCAAGATAACCGCCGTATTCACCCCTATTACCCTTCCCTGGCTGTCCATCAATGGGCCACCGGAGTTGCCAGGGTTGAGGGCGGCGTCCGTCTGAATCACATCGTCAATGAGCCGACCGCTTTCCGAGCGTAGCGTCCGGCCCAGGGCACTTACTACACCAGCAGTGACAGAGTACTGAAAACCATAGGGGTTTCCGATGGCAATGGCCAGTTGGCCCACCTGTAGTTCGTCGCTGTTGCCAAAGCGCACCGCCCGCAGGTTTTCGCCGTTTATTTGAACGATGGCCATATCGGTGGCGGGGTCTTCCCCGATGAGTTGGGCATTGAATTCACGGCCATCCTGCAGTACCACTTCGATTTTGGTAGCACTGTTCACCACGTGGCTATTGGTCACGATGAAGCCGTCACTGGAGATAATAAACCCGCTGCCGGTGCCATAAGGCTGTTGCCGCCGGTTGTTGCGGGAAGGGATTGCTTTTTTGCCCACTTTGATCTGTACCACTGCCGGGCTTACCGATTTGGAAACACCAACGATGGTTTGGGAATAGGCATCCAGCAATGCACCATCGGGGTTGGCAGGGAACATGGCTGGTTGGTTTTCAGGGCTTTCGGTTAAAAGGTATTGTAACATATCCAGGTGATTTAACCACAAGGCCCAAACTTTGGATCGAAGAAAAAATGACTCCCCAAAAGGCTGCCCCACAAGCCCTGATGCCGCCGAAGGCAGTCATCAACCTGCGGTACAGTTTCTCCAAGGCTTTAGTAACGATGAAAAAATAACTTCCCTGTTTTGATTTTGAAAACCCAGTACCGGAAGGGTTTTTTAAAAATAATCCCGATTTCGCATCGGATTATTTTTCCTTCGATCCTTTCCTGGCTTTTCAGGAATAAAGCTTGAAATTTATTTTTTCTACGATGAAAATTCAGGCTGGTGGTTTTCCAAAAAAAAAGCCTGGGCGACGCAATGCAGCCAGGCTTCTCGTTTTGAATGTTTTTCCCAACATTGGGAATTTTATTCACCCTTTGAAAATCGTTCCAATCGGATGTTTTGGACAAAATGGCAGGTACGAAAGAAAATTCCGGCACTGCCCAATGCTAGAATTCGACTTCTTTTTCGATGGTTTTATTCTTCCTTTTAACTTTAACTTTGGTCTTGTCGCCCTTTTTGTACAAGGCTAAGCCATCCATATAGTCATAAATATTTTTCACTTCTTTGTCGCCTATCTGGATGATGACATCACCGCCTTCAAGACCTGCTTTTTTGGCAGGGCGGTCGTCGAGTACAGCGTCTATCCTCATCCCTTCCCCATCGTACACATAGTCGGGCATCACGCCCAGCGTGACTTTGAAGCTGGCGGCTTGCTGCTGTTCATCCTTTGTTTTGGTAAAAGCCAATTTGCCTGTATTATCCAGTTGCTCAATGAGTTGCAGCATAAAATTGGCAACATCGAAAATGCCTTCGTAATTGACCAGTTCGCTGTCGTCGCTGGGCTTGTGGTAGTCCGAATGCTGGCCCGTAAAAAAATGCAGCACCGGGATGTCCTTCAAATAGAAAGAGGTATGGTCGGACGGGCCGACCCCGCTGTCGGTGGTCTTTACCTTAATGCCGTTTTGAGAAATTTTTTCCAGGGCATCTTTCCAGGCAGGGGAGGTGCCTGCGCCGTTTATTGCCAGGACTTTTTCTTCGTTTAATCGCCCCACCATGTCCATGTTCAGCATGTAGTTTACCTTATCCAGGTCAATTGTCGGGGCGTTCACAAAATTCTTGGAGCCAAAGAGGCCCATCTCTTCGCCGGAGAAAGCGATGAAGAGGTAGTTGTTGTGTTTGGCGGACGAATTTTTCAGGTACCCTGCCAGCAACAGCATGGCAGCAACGCCACTGGCATTGTCATCTGCCCCGTTGTGGATGGCCGGCTCACCGGCATTTAAGGAGGAACCTTCCAGCCCCATCCCAAGGTGGTCGTAATGTGCCCCGATAACAACGGTAGTTGCCGCCCCGTTGTCCAGGAAACCAACGACGTTCGTCCCGGTGCGGTTTTCTTCCTCCCCGCCACCGTGGGGATGGGTGTTGTATTTAAAGTCGAAGGTGTGGTACCAGGTACCATTGTTGCCTTTTGGCTGAAGGCCAGCCTGGGCAAAGCGCTCGGCGATGTATTGGGCGGCGAGCGATTCACCTTTTTTACCGGTTTCACGGCCTTCCAGCATGTTGGAGGCGAGGTAAACAACGTCCACCCGAAGGTGCTGCAAGTCGGTTTCCCGGTTCTGGGAAAAGGCGCTTGACCAAATGGTCAGGGCGATGAGAAAAGAAAAGCATTTTTTCATGTGATGATTTTTTTTCAAAATTATTTTAAAAAAAACAAACCTTTTTGAGGCAGAAACGTAAATGTATTTCTACAATGCCACGAAAGATTTTTGGTTCTGAATTCTGAACTTGAAATTGTCGTTCATCTACCCTGTTTATACCTAAGTAACAGACAATCAAAAGTTTTTCAAGGAAAATTTTGGAGCTAAACATAGAACTTTTTACTTTTGGCTTCCTTTCTTCACTGATACTTACCAGATAGCTGCTTTTGCCCAAACGAATAAGGTCGAATACTCCATGAACAACCCCGGATACTAAAGTTATAGTGTTTCATAGTGTGAGGGGTAACCGCTTCGGTGGTTGCTCCTTTTTTTATGGCTAAAATTCCCGTTGCATTAAATTTTCTGCGAATTTTTCCAAAAGCCCAATGCCGTTTTCCCTTGCTTCCACGCTGCGTAAACTCCCTATTGCTTCGACCCAATAGGATTCCTTGAGCCTCTCCGTTATTTCACCTATCCTTAATTCCCTGAAAATAGCCGTTACCGTTTCGACTTTAGATTTTTCGTCATACGGCCCTGCTGCATACAATTTGAGCAGCTTTCCTTTTGTGGCGTCATCGGCCAGTGCCAGTGCCTGCAGGTAGAGAAAAGTCTTTTTATTCTGCACAATGTCCCCCCCCACTTTCTTACCTACTTTATTGGGGTCGCCGAACGTATCGAGCAAATCGTCCTGCAACTGGAAGGCAATGCCCAGGTTTCTCCCAAATTCATAAAGATGGTTGGCATTTGCTGAGGAAGCGCCTGCCAGCATGGCCCCCATTTTAAGGGAAGCCGCAACCAGCACGGAGGTTTTCAATTCAATCATTTTGAGGTATTCGGCAATGGATACCTGCTCCGTGGTTTCAAAATCCATGTCCATCTGCTGCCCCTCGCAGACCTCAATGGCCATGCGGGTGAATACTTCCATGATTGCGGGGAGCATCTTTTTGTTTCTTAGGCGTAGTAGCTGGCTAAAGGCACTGGCCAGCATCACGTCGCCCGAAAGGATCCCTGCGTTGAGCCCGTATTTTGAATGGACGGTTTCTTTGCCCCTCCTCAGCGGCGCAGCGTCCATAATATCGTCGTGCACCAGGGAGAAGTTGTGGAATATCTCCACGGCAAAGGCTGCCGGCAATGCTTTTTCAATGGCCTCGTCGAACAAGGAATATCCCAGCAGGAGCATGGCGGGCCGCAGCCTTTTGCCTCCTAAAGAAAGGATATAATCGACAGGTTCGTAGAGCGCTGCCGGTGGCTTTTCGAAGCGGTTGGCAGCCATGTATTGTTCAAAAATTGCCTGGAATTGGTTAAAAGTTTGCATCATCAATTGTTAAAAGGTTTGTATCGGGATGGGGCAAATTTAACCCTTGATTCCGGATTTGCCTTCCTGCCCGATTGCCCGCGACGTATTTTGATCCCTCCGGAAATCGGGTCCCTCCTGAAATCCCATTGGAGTTTTGGCATATTTATTTCAGGCCCAGAAAGTGAAAGGTTATGAAATATCCAAGGCCGTAGATTAAAGTGCCCAATGTTTTATTTCAGGCTGCCACTATCCCTGCTAATACTAAGCGGGTAGAATGCGCCGGGCCTTTGTTTGACGGGTTTCGCATCTGAAACCATGCAGGTCGGGGGTGCAATTTCCCTTTTCAGGTAGAACCGACCTGGCCCAAGCTTCAAAAATCTGCTTCAATGAAGAAATCAAGACCTGTAAATATCCTGCTGATTGAAGACAACCCCGGAGATGTCAGGCTGGCTCAGGAGGCTTTTAAAGAAGGAAGTATAGATGTGAAAATCGATGTGGCCATGGACGGCCTGGAAGCTACCCGGTACTTGCACAAAACTCCTCCTTACCAATCGGTTCTTACGCCGGATTTGATCCTGCTCGATTTGAACCTGCCCAAAAAAGATGGCAGGGAGGTACTGAAAGAAATAAAGGAAGATGCCCAACTGCGCTGCATTCCGGTCGTTATTCTGACCACCTCCAACGCAGAACAGGATATCCTGAACAGCTATAACTTACATGTGAACTGCTATATCAACAAGCCAGTTGACTTTGATAGGTTTTTTGAAATAATACAGGTGATCGAGGATTTTTGGATCAAGACGGCCATACTTCCCACGATGATGGAGTAGGCATTGCTGCTACAAATGCGTTGGTTTTTCTGATTCCCTCCTATCACTGCATGACAAGGCGAATACATGAATACAAAATATAAGACTCCTGTCCTGCTTGTAGAAAGTGACCCGAACGATGCGCAGAGCATCGAAGGCCTCATGGAGGATGTGGGCTTCAAGTACGACTTTCACCATGCAGCAACACTGTTTGAGGGTTTTGAACTGCTGCGCCGCATTCCAATAGATATAGTATTGTTGAATCTGAACCTGAAGGATACAAGCGGTTTCAGGACAATAGCTACCTACCTGGATCATTTTCCGGGCATTCCCGTTATCGCCCTTTCCGATGCCCCCAACGAAATCATCGGGAACCAGGCCATTAAAGCCGGTGCTCAGGATTATCTTGTCAAGAAACAATTTGATGGAAAAACCTTCGGCAGGGCGGTTCGCTTTGCGCTGCAGCGATCCAAAGTGCAGATGAAGCTGGAGGAGACCGCCAGGGAACTGGAGCTCAGTAAAAGGCGCTTCCTGGAAGCGCAGAAAATGGCCCATTTCGGCAACTGGTCAATGGATTTGGTCACCAACGAAATGCACTGGTCCGATGAGGTATTCAGGATTTTTTCTTTCCAGCCCGGCACTTTTTCCCCTTCACTCTCCGACTATTTGAACTATGTACACCTGGAAGACCGGCCAGGCGTAGAAGCTTTCTTCGAAAAAATGTCGCGGGATGGCAGTACCTGCCAGCACGAGCACCGCATCATCGTTGGGAACACCACCCTCCGTCATGTCACCGTGCAGGGAAAGGTACGCATTGAGGAAGGTGGGGAACGGGTCATTCTGGAGGGCAACATCCAGGACATCACAGAACGCAAATTGTCCGACCAGCTCATTATTGAGAAAAACCTCACCAGCCAAACTGCCAAAATCCAGGAGGAGGTGCTCTCTGACCTGGGGTTCCAAATCCGCACGCCCCTTTCTTCCATCGTCAACCTGGTTTTTTTGCTGGACAACACCCCCGCAAGCGAGCAGCAGCAATCTTACCTCAACGATCTGAAAGCCTCCCTGGAAGACCTGTCCATGTCGGTGAACAACCTGGTGAATTTCACGGTCATGGTGTCGGGCAACGTAAAAGCAGATGAAGAGGAGTTCAAACTCCAGGAATTCCTGCAGGGAATGGCCAACGCTGTTCGGATAAAGGCCGATAAGGCCAGGATGAAGCTCAACTTTGAAATCGACAAGCGCCTGCCCGAAAAAATCGTGAGCGATCCCCGGAAGCTTACACAAATATTGTACAACCTCGTTGACAACGCTATCCGCAATACGCCGGAAAATGGGGAAATCGCCGTCATCGTCAAAGCAGGCGAACCGGTTTCCAACAAGCTTGATCTTTCCTTGTCGGTAAGGAACAACGGTGCAGGATTTTCAAAGGAAAAACTCAAAGAATTGTTGCACGCAGACAAAATGCTGGAGTCCTTGCCGGAAGAGAAAGGGGAATTGAAGCAAATGCGCCATCTGGGGCTTGCCATCGTGGCGAAGCTCACAAAAATGTTGGAAGGCTCGCTCGACATCGAAAGCAAAGAGGGCGCCGGGGCCGAATTTAAAATCACCCTCCCGGTGAAGGCTGGCCGCAAAGCAACGGTACTCGAGGGCGATGTGCCCGATATGCCCCTGAAAATACTCCTGGTAGAAGACCACTTCCTCAACCAGATTGCCACGAAAAAAGTCCTTACCTCCTGGTCGGAATATGTCGCCGTGGATATTGCTGAAAATGGCCTTATTGCTGTGGAAAAATTCAAGGAATATGGCTACGATGTTATCTTGATGGACATTCAGATGCCCGTGATGAACGGCCTGGATGCAGCCCAGCGCATCCGGGAAATCAGCCAGGTGCCCATCATCGCCCTCACCGCCAATTCAACCAAACAGGAACAAGACAACTGCCTCGCCATCGGCATGAACGACTACCTGGCCAAACCCTTCCAGCCCAAGGAGTTGTATTCCCGCATCCTGAACGTCCTTTCCCTCGTGGCCGGCTGAGCCTTACCGTTCTATCTTGTCGTATTGCGGCGCAGAAGCCAAAAAGTCATTACTGAATCGCCACGAATAGTTTTCCAGTAAAACTTGCAAACGGGCAGGATCCGGCGAGGCGGCGATCAGTCCGGCATGTTGTTTCTTATGGATTTTGTAAACGACCTCCGGGTCGTTGTAGGCCGAGAGGTCGGGCCATTCCTGCTGGGCCAGGCATAGCACAATCCCTGCATAATTTTCGAGGTGTTCGGGCAGCTTGTAATTCCCTTTTTCCCCGGCAATTTCAATTTTCGCCCATTCTGTCCAGAGGTTAATGCCAGTGGCATGTTCAATCACATCAGCGATGTAGGCGCCGCCGACCCTGGCCGCCGTTTCCAGAAAATAAAACTTTCCATCGGCGTGGCTTTTGATAAACTCCGTGTGTGTAACACCCCGGCGGAAGCCAAATGAGGAGAGCAGCTTTTGGTTCAACTCCTTGAGTGCCAGCGAGTCGAGGCTATTTCTTTTTTGCAAACAAGTCAAAAATATGCCCCCGTTTTGGATGATTTCGAGCGGAGGCCGCCCATAACGGCTGACATCGGCATAGATGACCTTGCCGTCAATGGTGATGGCGTCCACATGGAAAATATCGCCTGGTACGAACTGTTCCAGCACGCAGTGCGATTGCTCGTCGCCCATCATTTCAAGGTGGTGCCAAAGCTCATCGGCATGGTGAATTTTGCGGATGCCGGCCGCACCGCCCTGCGAGCGGGGCTTGAGTACCCAGGGCGGAGGTATTTGTTCGGTGAAATGGCGGATCACCTCGTAGTTGACTACTGGCACAAAGGCTGGCGAGAGGATGCTTTTGTCGTGCGCCGCCATGCGCATGGCCAGTTTGTCCCGGAAATAACGGGCAGTCGTTTCGCCCATGCCCGGTAGGCGCAGGTGCTCCCGCAAAGCCGCCGCTATTTCAAGATCAAATTCATCCAAAGGGATAATGCGGTCAATCTGCTGGGTACGGGCGAGGTAGCTCACGGCGTTGATGACGTCGTCCTTTTTGGTCAGGGTGTGCATGTAGAAAAACTCGTCCACGTCGGCAGTGGGCCATCCGGGATCGCCTTTGAGCGATTCGCGGGTGAGCACGAAGACCCGGCAGCCTTCCTGTTTGCACTCGGTGATGAGGCGTTGGCCTTTAACGTCGCCGGCCAGGCAGAGCACGGTTATCTGTTGGTTGGGCATGGCACTTGTTTTTTTAATGTTTTGATAAATGAGGCTCCGCAACTGGCAGCCTGTGAGTTTTATAGTTTGAAGATTCAATTTTTGTTGGCCCTTCCGGGCAGGCCGGTCTTTGGGGGCGGGCAGTCCCAAGGGGCGGAGGTGTGCGGCCTGTTGCTTTTGCCCGCCGGTTTTTTCTCTACCCTAAAATGACCTGCACCGTGGAGACCACTTTGCCGAGGGCCTCGCGCACCACTTCGGTATCCGGGTGCCGCAAGATAATAAAACCTTCCCCTTCGTAGGTGGCCCCTTTTTGTTGGCCGATTTGTGGTGTCCGGGCATCGGTGATAAGGTGTCCGACTTCGGCGTTTACCTGCTCCAGGCCATGCACGGCCACGACTTTTCCCTCGCCCTGCCCCCGGAGGTAGGCGGCCCCGACGGCATATTTTCTTTGCGGCACTTCAAATTCGCCAAAAATCATCAGCCTGCCCCAGGCGCTCACGCAGTCGAAGTCGGCGGCCCTGGAGATGAGCGTGGTGATCTGTGCCCCGGGCGGACGGGCGGCCACTTCCGAAATGGCGATGCTGCCGTCTTTTCTGCGAAACCATTCGAGGTGCGTCATCCCCGTTTCCATGCCCAGCGTTTCCAGGGTTTTGAAAGCTGCCTGGCGGATGTCGTCGTACTGCGGCTCGTCCACCTCCCGTGGGATGAGCACCTGCCATTGGATCCAGGGTTCCCGCAGCACTTCCAGCGGGTTCGGGAGGTAATGGGAAATGGAATGGAAGAGTGGTTTCCCGTTCAAAGAAAAAGTATCGAACGAAAATTCGTCGGCTTGAATGAACTCTTCGAGCAGCACTTCCTTTCCAGGCGACGGGTTGTTTTTTAAAACAGCAGCTTCCAGTTCCTGCTCGTTGTTGGCCCGGTAGGTAGCTTGGGAGGCGGCCCCGTCGGGCGGCTTTACGACGATGGGGTAGCCTGTTTTTTTGGCAAATGCCAGTGCGTCCTTTACGGAAGCTGCCAACGCATGTTTGGCACAGGGCACCCCGGCTTTGCGCAGCAAGTCTTTCATGCGGGCCTTGTCCCGGAAGTTTTTCATCGTTTCCACGCCCATGCCCGGAATGCCCAGGGCTTCCCTGACCTCGGCCACAGGTATTTGTATCTGCTCCGTGGCTCCGATAATGCGGTGGATATTGCCGCGTTGGGCAAGCAGTTGCCTGGCTGCGGCCAGCAGTTGGTTTCCGTCAAACGCATTTTCCACTTGGGCAAAGGCGGCCAGTTTGCTGGACGTTTCCTGCCGGAGCCAACTGACAGGTTCCTGGCAAATAAGGCCAAGTTGTACGTTTGGGATACTCGCCAGTTTATCAATAAAAGTGGTGGCGGCGGGGGTATAGTTGGGCGCTGCGTAAATGACAAAGGGCATGTGGGTGAAGGTTTTGAGTTTTGAGTGATGAGTATTGTGTGGGGTTGGGCAAATGTAAAAAATACCGCACAAGGTTCTTCACCCTTTTACGGATTTCATTTGGTGGGTGCTCAACTGCTGAGATAAGCACTTTTCAATAAATTTGTCAACCCCGAACGGTTCATTTGCAGGGTGGAAACAGCCACCCTGCCTGTGCCAGGTAAACTGCCCATTTGGCTTGGCAGTTTTTCCAAATCACCCGTTCCCCAATCCAGGACCCGGTGCAATATTTCTTCAATTCCCGTTTTTTTTTCCGGCTTTATGCGGTAGCCCTGTTAAACTTTGATTGTTTGACAATTTTAATGAAATTTATTAAAGTTCGGTTTAAAACATTTTCGTGCAGATTTCTCTTACCCCCAACTCCTTTTTCCCTGTAACTTCGCACCCTCAAATTAGTTAAAGATCGCTATGTTCTGGATGCCTTAACAGCCCATTAATTCAAAACTCATAACTCATAACTCGAAACTTCCCTTCCATGTATTACCAAAATATTTTAGAAACTATCGGCCACACGCCGCTTGTAAAACTAAACAAAGTCGTGGCCGACGTGCCTGCCCTCGTTTTGGGTAAAGTTGAAACCTTCAACCCTGGCCACAGCATCAAAGACCGCATGGCGCTTAAAATGCTGGACGTGGCAGTTGCCGAAGGCAAAATCAAGCCCGGCGGCACCATCATCGAATGCACGAGCGGCAACACGGGCATGGGCCTCGCCATTGCCGCCTGCGTAAAGGGCTACCGCTGCATTTTCACCACCAGCGACAAGCAGTCAAAAGAAAAATTTGACATGCTGCGGGCGCTCGGCGCAGAGGTTATCGTTTGCCCGACCAACGTGGAGGCAGACGATCCCCGTTCTTATTATTCGGTGGCAAAACGCCTGAGCACAGAAATACCCAACTCCTACTGGTTCAACCAATACGACAACCTCGCCAACCGCCAGGCGCATTACGAAACCACCGGCCCGGAAATTTGGGAACAAACGGAAGGTAAAATAACGCACCTCGTGGTTGGGGCAGGTACGGGCGGCACCATCACCGGCGTCGGCCAGTTTTTAAAGGAAAAGAACCCCAACATCCAAATCTGGGCGATTGACACTTTTGGCTCGGCCCTCAAAAAATACCATGAAACGGGCGTGCTCGACGAAAAGGAAATTTACCCCTACATCACCGAGGGCATCGGCGAGGACATCATCCCGAAAAACTATGATTTCAGCGTCATCGACCATTTTGAAAAAGTGACGGATAAAGATGGGGCAGTAATGGCCCGTCGCATCGCCCGTGAAGAAGGCATCATGCTCGGCTATTCGGCGGGGAGCGCAGTGGCTGGTTTGATCCAAATGAAGGACAAGCTGACAAAAGACGATGTGGTGGTCGTCATTTTCCACGATCATGGCAGCCGCTACGTTGGGAAAATCTATAATGATGACTGGATGCGTGAACGGGGCTTCCTGGAATCGGAACTAAAGGTCAAAGACCTGATAGCGATGAAACAGGACAAATCATTCTTCGCCGTGAAACCTACCGACACCGTGCGCCATGCCTTCTCCATCATGCGGGAACACGATCTTTCCCAAATGCCCGTCATAGAAAACGGCGAGATGCTCGGCTCCGTCACAGAAACGGAAGTGTTGAAATACCTGCTGGAAAACCCGCTGCAAAACTCCGAGAAAGAAATAAAAACCGTGATGAGCAAACCTTTCCCGATGGTGGACGAGGAATTGCCCTTCCGCCAGTTGAGCAAGTATTTAAACAAAGAAATCCACGCCGTGGTGGCAAAAGACAGGACGGGGATGCTGCACGTGCTGACGCAGTACGATGTGATACAGGCAGTATAATGGAATGAGGCTCACCTGGAACGTTCAGTTTTCAGGTGAGCTTCCTTGCCTCCCCCTCAATCGCCTTTCAGGTAATTCTTTTCCACCAACATCCTTCCGAGTTCATTTACTACGATATCGTTTACTTCGAGCCAGCCATCCAGTTGCCTGCGCAGCAGGCCGATATGGATAAGGCGTTGGAGTACGTTGAGGTATTTTTCCTGAAATGCGGGGCCGAACTGCTTGCGGAGGCGGTACTCATTGGTCCGTTTCTGGAGGACGATTTGGGCCGTCAGCATACCGGTGGTTTCGTTGAGGCAATCAGGCAGGGAATAGCTGCTTTCGAAGCTGGGCGTGACGGTATCCTCGTCCACCAACCGGATGGAAGAGGCCCATTCATTGAGGGCTTCGCCAATGTTGCCACTGGATCTTTTATGGATGGCGGCGATGTTTTTCCTGAACGCCTGGGGCGATATTTCCTGGTTTTCCTTGTCCACCAGTTTTTTGTGAGTGGCCCCGTGCCGGACCAATATGGCGTCGTGTACGGCATCCACCGAGATGTAGTCCATCCTGATGTCTGCCTGGAAGATTCGGTTGATCTGGCAGGACTGCTGGAGGTGCGACTTGAGGAAGTTGCTCATGGACACCATGAAAAAAATCTGGTCGGAGTAGTCGTCCACATATTCAATGAGTGCCCTCACATTTTGGTACAGCGGGATACTGGGGTCCCACCAAAGTTCCAGGTCGTCCATCCAGATGAGCGGTCGGGTGGTCAGGGTATGTTTTCTCACAAAATCAAGTGCCGCCTTCAGGTCGTGGGTAGCTTCGAATTTGCGGCCCTGCACTTCCAGGATGCTGCCTGGAAAGAGCCGGATGATGTTATTGTCGGCAAAGAACCTGGCAGCCGCCAATTCGCCAAAAAGCGTCTTGCCGGAGAGCCGCTTCCCGGTGATTGAGATGGCGCCCCTGTACCCGGCTTTCCAATTGTCCACCACATTTTTCACATGCCGCAGTTCGTCTTCCCGGCCCACTGCAAAGGAGATACCGATGTAGCCCTTCGTGAGGAAAATGCTCGTATAGGGGCTGGCCTTTTCGTCCGTTTCCCGGTGGCGGACATAGCGCACCACCCGCTCTGAAATACTCAGCGACTCCTCCTCCTCCACGGATTTGATAAGGCGGCGCACGTGGAGGGTGCTTTTGAGCCACCACGATTTCAACTTATCTATCATTTTACCCTGATCGAGGGTAAGGCGGTTGATGGTTGTTTGCTGGGAGACGAACAGGAATTGCTCTGGCTGGTAGATATGGGAAGCTTTCAGCAGGATGGCACGGTCACTTATCTGCTTGACGTAGCCTTCCATCTGGCTTCTGGCTTTGCTGATGTTGGCCAGGAAAGACTGCAGCGGCTGCGAAAGTGCCGCTTTTTCAAAATCTATATTGCTGTTTTCGTTGGTGCCTGCCGACAAGAGGATGGCCCGGTTGCGGATGTTCATCAGGGACATCTTCATGCCATTGCCCACGTTTTCCGTCAGTTCCCATACTTCATACAGTAGCGGCAGTATTTCCGACTCCACCCATTGGCGGGTGCGTTTGCGGAGGTTGATGTCCAGTTGTTGCAGGTTGCCGCCCTGGGTGCCGATGGCTACCTGCATTTTTTCAGGGATGGCGGCCAGTTGATCTTCCAGGGAGAGCGAGAAAAAATTGAAATGCTGGGTGAGCACCATCTCCCTTTCCACTTCATCCAACCTGGCGGCTATTGTTTTAAGGTTGGCCTCTTTTTCGGTTTTGGATTCTTCTGCAATAAGCCCAATCGCTTTCCGGGCGGCGGCTTCGCTGCTGGCCGTTTCGAGCAGGCAGGATTCGAGGATGGATTGTATGTGCTTTCGGATTTTATTAAAAACCGAAGAAACCGCCACCAAATCATTGAATTGGTCTTCCAGTCCACGGCACTGTTTGGGGATAAAGGACAGTTGTTCCCGGTAGGTGGGCCAGGGGTTGTTTTGGAGGTTCCATTTGGCCACTATTTTCTCGCTGCCGCCCCTGCTGCGCTGAATGGAGCTGGCTTCCAGTTCGATGTTGTTCTTCAACCAGGCCGCAGCTTCGGCTACCGTTTCAAAAGCCTCTTTTTTTAAATGGGCCACCGCTTCGGGGCTGGCCTCTCCCTCCAGTAGCAGCAACTGCGATTTTTGCTCCTGAAACAGCACGTCCCGCCACAGGATCATGTAGGCCTTGGCATTTGGTGCCCATTGATGATGGATGAGCAAGCAGAGAAAAGTCTCCTCGCCCGATGGCTTCTCCCCGGCGGTCAGTTTGCTGTAACAAAGGTCGCCGGCCTCTGAAAACAAAGCGAACAGTTGATCGCTACCCGTCACCAATTGGGAGAGGTGGGCATTGAAGTCTTCGTGTTTCCACGTTTCCCCGAGGATTCCCTCCAGGGAAAGGCGGATGCCCTCGATGGCTGGCTGCAGGTTTTTCATAGGAATCATGGCATTGGTACGGGCAAGGATACACAGGAATTTAGACAAGGGGAAAATTGGGAACCACAAATTGAAAAAATAAGCATGGCACTATTGCCCAATTCTTTCAATGTCAAGCCCGGTCGTCCTTGAAAAGCAGGTAAGATAACCAGTTATAGATAAACGTCATTAAACGTCATTGGTCATTGGAGTCATTATTTTTGGCTAAATGACTAATAACCAATGACTAATGGTTGATTAGCAAAGATTCAAATAATTAGTTTTCATTGCGACTATCTATAAAAACATACGCTCCTGCAACGGTCTGTTTTTTATAGAAACAATTGAATCCTATGCCCGGCCCTATTTTCGGCCCGGCCTTTTGCGTCGTGGATTTTGTTTTCTCAACAACCAAAAAGCAACCAATAGCAGCGGGATGAGGGTTAAAATAGCGATGATTTCCATATCCATAGTTATAGTGTTTTTTATTGAAAAATAACCTGCCGTCCAACGCTACCTTCCCGGTTTTCCCAAAAATCGGGTCGAGGGGTGTTTTGCAGGAGTCGCTGGCCGGGAGCAACCATAAAATGCCGGCAACAGTCCAGCGGAACTTGTAAATGTTGGATGCCGAAATGTTTTATTGGGCAGGAATATTTTTTCAAATAACTTGAAATACAATGTTTTATAGAAAATATAAGAGAAGAAAAAATGAATTTAAGCGGTTGGGAATTGATCCTTTACTTTCCTACATTTGAAGCCTATTAGAACGACGTGCCGGCGCTTTGGCCGCTTTTTCACAACAGACACATACACTAATTGACCGGCATGTACCTGTGATTTAAAGCCAAAGCAAAGCATTAAATCTGCTATGAAGAAACTCTACCTCCCTCTCCTTGCATGGGCGTGCCTGGCCCAGCTATTCGCCCAATCGCAAGATACCATCTCTTCGATCAACCTGGAAGAAGTGGTCGTCTCCGGCAACAAAATCGTGGAAGCCAAGAGTGACATCCCCCATAAAATAGATGTCATTTTAGACAAACAAATCCGCCAGCTCAACCCGCAGACCACCGCCGATGCGCTTGCCAACAGCGGTGAAGTCTTTGTGCAAAAATCACAACAGGGTGGGGGAAGCCCCGTATTGAGAGGCTTTGAGGCCAACCGGGTGCTGCTCGTGGTGGACGGCGTCCGCATGAACAATGCCATTTACCGGGCGGGCCATTTACAAAACAGCATCACCACAGATCCCTACATGATGGAGCGGATCGAGGTGCTGCAAGGCGCCGGGTCGGTCGTCTATGGCACCGATGCCATTGGCGGTGTCGTCAGTTTTATCACACGCAAGCCATCGTTGAGCAGCGATAGCACACTGGCCGTTAAGACCAATGCTTTTTTCCGCTATGCTTCTGCCAATCACGGCATGACGGGCCATGCCGACCTGAACCTCGGTGGCCGCCGCTGGGCCTCCCTCACCGGCATCACGGCCAGCGACTTCGGCGATCTGCGCAGCGGCAGAAACGACATGATGGATTACCCCAATTTTGGCGATGCCAATTATTATGTAAAAAGGATCGACGGGGAGGATCGCATCCTGACCAACCCTGACCCCAATGTGCAAAAACAAAGCGGCTACCAGCAACTGGACGTGCTGCAGAAAATCCTTTTTGCCCCTTCCGACAAGCAAACGCACACCCTCAACTTTCAACTGTCCACTTCCTCTGATGTGCCACGCTACGACCGGCTCCAGACTTTTTCCAATGGGCAGCCCAGGTTTGCCGAATGGTATTATGGGCCACAGGAGCGCATGTTCCTATCGTATGAATACTTGAACAAACAACAATCATGGTGGGCCGATCAAATCCGCTTCACCCCCGCAATGCAGATGATTGAGGAAAGCCGCCACGACCGGGGCTTCAACAAAGAGGAAAGGAACAACCTGACGGAAGATTTGAAAATCTACTCTGGCAACCTCGATATTTTCAAACAGGTAAAAGGCCACGAAATCCGCTACGGCCTGGAAGTTGTCCACAACGACCTCAACAGCACGGGCATAGCGGAAAACATCAATACCGGACAGCGCACCCCCATCGTGAGCCGCTACCCGGACGGCACCTTCACCACCGCCGGTGTTTTCTTTTCCCACCGCTGGGAACTGCTGGACAAGAAAATCATTATCTCGGATGGCCTGCGCTTCAGTTCTGCCAGGCTGGATGTGAATTTTGATAAAAACTTTTTCGAGACCGAACTGGCGCACGTCCGCCAGACCGCCAACTCCCAAAACCTGCATTTCGGCGTGGTCGGCAACCTGAACGGCGGCCTCCGCCTCAACGTCCTGTTGTCCACCGGCTTCCGCAACCCAAATATTGACGATCTTGGAAAAACCTTTGAAACAAACGGCGGCGACCTGATGGTGGCCAACCCCGATCTGCGCCCCGAACAAGTCTTCTACCGGGAGGCCGGCATCACCCAGAAAATCGGAACGTTTGGCTCGCTGCAGGTGACAGCCTATCTCAGCACACTTACTGACGCTATCGTCCCCCGGCCCTATCAATTGGGCGGGCAGGACAGCATTGACTTTATGGGCCAACGCTTCCGTACCCTCGCTAACGTGAACATCGGAAAGGCAAGGGTTTGGGGGCTTTCCGCTAACGTCCAGTACTGGGTCACGACCTGCCTGAAATTCAAGGGGACCATTACCTACACGGAAGGGCGGGATATCACCAACGATGTGCCGCTCGACCACATCCCCCCGCTGTACGGCCGGGCCATGCTATCCTATGAAAAAGGTAAGCTCTTTGCCGATGCCTATGCCCTTTTCAATGCCTGGAAAAAATTGGAGGACTATTCCCCCTCCGGCGAGGACAACCTAAATGCCGCCACGCCTGAAGGCATGCCTGCCTGGGGCACCTGGAACCTGAAAGCTGGCTATCGTTTCACCAAGCACCTTAGCCTGCAGGCCGGCGTGGAGAACCTGTTCGATTTGAACTACCGGACCTTTGCCAGTGGCATCAATGCCCCGGGGCGGAATTTCGTGGTCAGTGTACATTGGAATTGAGATAAAAAATGGTTTGGCACAACACGAACCTATAAGGACTCACAGCTCAACTTTCGCCCCTTGCTTCCCCTGCTCACTGGCAGGCAGGAATAATTGAAGGATGGCCACATCCAGCCATTCGCCGTCCACGTAGCCGATGCGTTTTTGATGGCCGACCATCTCGTAGCCCAGCTTTTGGTTGTAGTGGATACTAACCGTGTTCCTGGCCAATATGCGGGCAACGAGGTGCTTGTAGCCCAGTGCTTCTGCCGTCTCTATCAGTGTTTTTTTCAGCAGGTTGCCAAGCCCTTTTCCCCGGTATTTTTCATCCATAAAAACAGACGTCTCGCCTGCGAAGCGGTAGCCTTCTTTCCAGCTATATCTTTTTAAAATACCGTAGCCTGCCAGGTCACCTTCGTGTTCGAGGACGAGCAGGGCTTCGTTTTCTTCCAGCGAGGCCAGGATGTTGCGGAAATGATCGCTATCCCTTTGCACCAGGTCAAGGGTGGAAATGCCTACGCATTGGTTGTAAATGGCCGCCAGGGGGGCAGCGTCGGATAAGGTAGCGGAACGGATTATCACTTGCATCGGCTCAAGATTGGTTCTTACACTCGCCGCCAATTGGTTTTGTGCAAATGGGCAACAGGGTTGAGACAGTATAGATGGTTGAGAGGGCTTGACATGGTTTATTCCTTAACCCTTCTCAACCCTCTCAACAAAAATACGGTTTGCACAAAACCATTGGTGCGGAGTTTAGTAACGATGAAAAAATAACTTCACCATTTTGATTTTGAAAACCCCAGCAATGGAAGGGTTTTTTAAAAATAATCCCGATTTCACATCGGGATTATTTTTCCTTCGATCCTTAGAAACGTGAATGATTGCAGGAGAAGGATAATTGGCCAGGCTTTAAACAAAGTTGTACCTACTTACTACTCGCATCCCGCTCCTCACAACTCTTTATAGATAGTCACATTTAAAATTGATTGGGACAAAATTCTAAGTCACTGATTTTCAATAAAATGACTTCAATGACCAATGACTTTTAATGACGATTGTCTATAATAAAAACAATGGATCAAAGCAGGCCAGGGCCAATTTCGGAGGCCGAAACCTACGCCTTCCGGTTCATTTGCCGCCAATATTTAATACCATAAAAAACAAGCACCCCCAGGCCTAGCAGACCCAGGCCGGGCAGGGCCTGGGCCGGCCTTTCGAAAAACGTATTGATGGCAAATGCAGCGGAAATGACCACAAAAATAAGCGGCACCCAGGGGTAGCCCCACGCACGGACGGGCCGTTGTGCCGATTTCATTTTTTTCCTGAAAATAAATACAGCTGCGCCGGCCAGCCCCATAAACGCAATGTCCATAAAGGTGACGAAGGTGATGATTTCATTAAAAAGCCCCCGGAAAAAGAGCAGCACTGCCAAGGCCCAAACCACTTGCACCAGCATCGCCACGACCGGTGTTTTCCAGCGGGGATGAACGTAGGCCAGTTGTTTGAAAAAAATCCCATCCTCGGCCATGGCAAAGTAGATCCTCGGGGCGGACATGGTGTAAATGCTGATGGTGCCAAAGATGGACAGGGCTATGGCCACCGCTACGGCCCTGCCACCCCAGGGCGCAAGCGTAGAGACGGCATCCCCTGCCACCCGTGGCGTGTTGGCAATCGCATCCAGCGGCAGCAGCAGCATATAGGCAAGGTTGACCAGTAGATAGGTCACCATGACGATGAGTACCCCGAAAAACATCGCCCTTGGCACAGTGCGGGGAGCATCCATTGCTTCCCCGGCCACATAGGAGGCATGGTGCCAGCCGCCAACGGAGAACAGTACGCCAATCAGCCCCGTCAGCATCGCTGTTGCAAGGTTGTCGGGGACGTTTTGCGCCAGCGAAAAATCGGGATTGACCTTCGCCGGGTCGAAGTAGATGAACGCTGCCGCAATGATACAGCCGATGGAGAGCAGCTTTAGGCCCGTGAAAAAGTTGGCCAACCCCTGGCTGATGCTGACCCCCAGGATGTTGAAGCAGGTGAGCGAGAGCATGGTAGCCGCCGCAATGGCAATTTTCGTGTGCTCACCCATGTCCGGCGCAAAGATTTTCATGTATTCGGCAAAGGCTACGCACAGCCCCGCCAAAGCGCCGGTGTTGATCACCAGCAAGATCACCCACCCATACAGAAAGCCGGCCAGGTTGCCGTAAGCCGATTTGATGTAAACGTACACCCCGCCCGACTGGGGGAACAGCCCACCCAACTCGCTGAATGTCAGTGCCCCGGTGAGGGCGATGACCCCGCCCAGGGCCCATACGGCCAGCACGAGCGTGGCATTTGGCACGGCACTGACTATCTGCGCCGGTGTGATGAAAATGCCGGAACCGATGCAGGAACCGACCGCTATCATGGTCAGCCCGTAAAGGGTTAGTTTTTTTTGAAGGTGGGCCAAGGTACACTCGTTTTGTTGCAGGGCGAATGTATTGGATTGTTCCCAAACTGCCTTATTTGCGCTTGATTTTCAGCAGCAACCTGCCAGGAAAAAGAACGTATTGCAGGAAGTTTATTTCTACATCATTGAATTGGAGGCGATCCCCTTGTATTTCCATGGAAAGCCAGGGCGTCCAGCGGATATTGCTCCGTATGAGCATCCATTCTGCACGGGTCGGGCGGATATCCCAGCCTATCAGCAGGAGTGGGGCGTAGCGGGTTTGTTTTTTCTCCAGCACTTTGGTGCCGTCATCAAACTCGGACACAGACATGCGGTTGAGGCCAAAACCTCCGCCCGCAAAGGGGACAAAACCATGATAGTCGAACAAAAATTTGTAAGCTTCCAGCGAAATGGAAAGCCTTTTAGCCTTTTGCAAAAAACCATAACCCTCCTGCTTGTTGCCGGTGGGCCGGAAGGCCAGCCGCAGTTCAAAATCGGGCTGGTGGAAATACTTCGCCACCGCAATGTCCGGGAATAAACCCATAGGCCCGGGGTTCTGCAGAAACTGGCGTTCGGGGCGTTCCTTGTAGCTGGACTTTCCAACGGGCAACAATTCTGAAACTCCCATGGCCACCGACCAGGAATTCAGCTTCCGCTTTTTGCCCAGGTACTCCATCCATACGGCATTCTCCTGTTGTACCGCAGCATCTTTGTTGATCGCTGTGAAATCAAAGAGGTATTTTACCCCAACATGGAAGGAAATAAAGGGGAATTCCAACTTTCCTGTTTGCGACCGGGAGATGGGGTAATCGTAGTTGTGGTTGGGGAGCCACTGCACCGTGAAGTCAGCCAGGTATTTATTATGTACCAGGGCACAGCCTGTTTCCAGCATCAATATCTGCTTGTTCCATTGGATGCCTTTTTGCTGGCCTTTCACCTCCTGGCGATAGTGCATATCGCTCCATTTCAACCCGGAGAAAGGGCGAAGAGCGAATGCAGTCGGCTTTAACAAGTTGATGGGGTAATACCTGATGTTCATGGAAAACCCGGTCGAAATTTCAAAAGTCACGTCCTCGACGGAAGTGCGTATGGCGCCGTATAGCGGCAGGGAGGCCATCATGTCCAGATGGCCCCAGAAATGCAGGCCACCGATGTCGAGCCTGGGCTGGAAGGTCGTCGGCAGGCTTTGCCGGGCAATGGAAAGCGGATCGGCCTGGTCTCTCAGCAGTTGGGTGGAGCCAAAACCGGGAATGATTTGGGACGAAA
Source organism: Lewinellaceae bacterium (assembly GCA_020636005.1). GTDB lineage: Bacteria > Bacteroidota > Bacteroidia > Chitinophagales > Saprospiraceae > UBA6168. The sequence goes on along the minus strand of JACJYR010000001.1, from coordinate 494,197 downwards.
ACCCAATGTAGCTTTGGGCAAAATCGTAGCTGGATCGGGGCTGTTGTGCAAGGGCCATCCACGGCCAGCAGCAAGGCCAATACAGCCATGTGGCCTTAATAATGAACGACAGGTTTTTAAATCTTTTTTTCAAAAGCCTCAATTCATGGCTTGTTTTACAGAATAGGTTTCACTTCGCGTCAACCAGGTAGCCCGTGTAAGTTAACGAGGTATCTGCTTCCTTTGTAAATTACTGGTTGTGAGTAGGTTGTATTACCCTGCCCAGAATTTAGCCTGGGGAGGATCATTCACCAATACTTACGACAACCTGTCCCGGTAGTCTTCATACCCGAACCGCCGCACCAAATCTACCTCCCCGTTCTCCCGCAGGATGCAGATGTCGGGGTGCCGGACGCCGTTGAACGTGCTGGTTTTCACCATGGTATAATGAATCATGTCTTCGAAAATGAGGCGGTCGCCCACCTGCAGTTCCTGGTCGAAGGAATACTCCTTCATGTAGTCGCCGGAAAGGCAGCTTACCCCGCCGATGCGGTAGGCAGGTTTCCCCGGCACTGGGTCGGTAGCACCGGTGATGCGCGGGCGATAGGGCATTTCCAGCGTATCGGGCATGTGGCAGGTAAAGGAGATGTCGGCTATGGCCGTCTTCACTCCCCTGCTTTCGTGAATATCGAGTACCGTGCTGACGAGCACGCCGGTTTCCCAGGCAATGGCGCTGCCGGGTTCGAGGATGACGTCCACGCCCCATTTGGTTTTAAAGGCTTTCAAAAGACTGATCAGGTGGGCCGTATCATAGCCTTTGCGGGTCATCAGGTGGCCGCCGCCCATGTTCAACCACTTCACATGGGGTAGGAGGTGGCCAAAATGCTGCTCAAAAGCGGCCAGCGTTTTTTCCAAATCATAGGACGACGACTCGCAGAGCGTGTGGAAGTGCAGCCCCTCGATGCCTTGCGGCAGGCCATGTACAAAGGCGGTATCCACTTCGCCCAGGCGCGAACCGGGGGCTGCCGGGTTGTAGAGTTCCGTTTCCACTTCCGAGTATTCCGGGTTGCAGCGGATGCCGCAGGATATTTTTTCGGGATATGCTTCCACCTGTGGGCGGAAGCGCTCGTACTGTGCCACCGAGTTGAAGGTGAGGTGCGAACTGTACCGCATGATTTCCTGGAATTCGCCGGGCAGGTAGGCCACGCAATAGGTGTGCGCCTTGCAGCCCATTTCCTCGAAGATCAGCCTCGCCTCGTTGAGCGAGCTGGCCGTGGCGCCGCTCAGGTATTGTTTCACAAAGGGGAAAACACTCCACATGGCGAAGCCTTTCAGCGCCAGGATGATCTCGATGCCGGCATCCCGTTGCACCCCAGCTATCAGGTCGAGGTTCTGGCGGAGCAGTTTTTCTTCGAGGACGAAAGCTGGCGTGGGGACAGTGGTAAGGACATTTTGCATAAACTAAAATACAGGGTTTGGTAAAAAGAAGAAGCGCAAAGATTAGGCTTTTGTTGGTTTCCAAAAAAGCAAAGGGGCGGCAGCCTGATAAAAAGCTGCCGCCCCGGCATTGAGATCCTTTCCTCCGAAACAACCGCTGGACGACTTGGTGAAAAAAATACGGGAGACCTATTTTAGGATTGAAGGAAAATAGGCGGTCTCGTAAGTCAATCTTGACATTCGGAAACCAAACGTTTCATACAAAGGCATTCTACACAAATAGTATTAATCGGAGACTTTGTGGCTTTGTTTGAAACAATATTTGGCATCATTCATTCGCTCCGCAAACTCTTCACCGGATTCGACAGCGCTGCCTTCACACTCTGAAAACTCACTGTCAAAAAGGCAACGCCCACCGCCACCAGGCCCGTCAGCAAAAATACCTCCCAGCCAAGGTGGGTTTGATAGGCAAAACCTTCCAGCCATTTTTTCATGCCAAACCACGCCAGGGGCGAAGCAATGACGATGGCCACGCCGACCAGTTTCAAAAAGTCTTTGGACAGCAACACGACGATGCCCGTGACCGTAGCGCCGAGCACTTTGCGGACGCCGATTTCCTTGGTGCGCTGCTCGGTGGTGAAGGCCGACAAGCCAAACAGGCCGAGGCAGGAAATGAGGATGGCCATAATCGTAAAAGCGCTGATGATGCGGGACAAGGTGCGCTCAGAGGTATAGAGTTTTTCAAAATCCTGGTCGAGGAAGCTGTACTCGAAGGGCAGGCCGGGCAGGGTGTTGTTCCACAGGGCTTCCGCTTTTTTCAGAAAGCCCGTGTAATCGCCCGTATTCACGTCGGCCACGACTTGCGACAACTCAACCGGGGTGGCGATGGTGATGGCAAAAGGGTCAATGCTGCTGCCCAGTTTTGCAAAATTGAAATCCTGCATCACGCCCACGATGGTAAACTCGAAATCCCGTTCCCTGAATTTCGAGCGGAGTATCTTGCCGGGCGCTTCCTCCAGCGGGATGCGCAATTCCTTCAACACTGTCTCGTTGACGATCAGCTTGTTCTTCCCCAGTTCGGTTGTGGTATCGGCCATCGTCAGGGCACGGCCTGCCAGCAGTTTGATTTTCAGGGTTGGCAGGTAGTTTTCGTCGGTGTAGGTAAAGCGCACGTCCGTCGCACGGTCCATGTCCTCGCCTTCCTTGTACATGCCGATGTCATTGAAAACGGCCTGTCCCGGCAGCACCAACACGCCACTGGCCAGGTTGACTTCCGGCAGGTTCATCAGGCCGTTCCTGAACGCTTCCAAATGCCGCTGGCCCTCCACCGAATGGAAAGGGAAGACCACCTTTTGGTTTTTCTCAAAACCAAGGTCGGTCGTCAGCATGTAATCCAATTGCTTGTGGATCACGAATGCACCAATGATCAGTGCTGCAGCAATGACGAACTGGCTGACGACCAGGCTTTTTCGTAGTAAAACGGCAGCACTGCCCCCGCCTCCGCCACCTGACCCCCTGAAGGGGGAACCACCGCTGCCACGCAATACTTGGATGGGTTTGAAAGAAGATAGATAAAAAGCGGGATAACTGCCTGCGGCCAGGCCGGTCAATAATACCAAGCCGATGACCATGAGCCAGGCATTCCAGTTTTGGGTAAAATCCAGGTCTATTTCCGCCCCGGTCAGACGGTTGAGCAGGGGCATGGCAAATTCTATTAGTGGTATGGCCAACAGTACGGCAGCAAAGGCCAGCATAAGGCTCTCGCCGAGGAACTGGCCGACGAGGGCGCCCCGGTTGGCACCAATGGCTTTGCGCACGCCCACCTCCTGCGCACGGCGGGAAGAGCGGGCCGTGCTCAGGTTCATAAAGTTGATACAGGCCACCAACTGGATAAACCCGGCAATGAGCAGCATGATATTCAGCATCCGGTTGCCCGTCACGGGCGACAATTCGGCGTTGAGGCCGGCCGTAGTATGAATCTCCGTGACAGGCTGCAGGAAAAGTGTTTTCGCCATGTTCAATTGCCGGAGTTGGTCGGCGCCATGCCTTTGCAGGAAATCAGGCAGCTTTGCCTCCAAAGCTTTTGCGTCAGCGCCGCTTTTTAAGCGCACATAGCCATAGATGAAATTGTTGCCGGCCCACGAATCGTCGCTGCGCACAAACTGCCCCAAGCCGCCGGAATTCATGCTCATAAAAAAAGCAGGCATCAAATGGCTCTTGCCCAAATCACCGTTGAACACCCCCGTCACCTTGAATTTCTCTTCCGTATCGCCGCCGCCGATGCTCACGGTCTGGCCTACCGCTTCATTCGTATTGAACAGCTTCTTCGCCAAATCCTCCGACACGACCACGCTGAACGGTTCGTCGAGGGCATGGGCGGGATCGCCCTGCAGGAAGCGGTAATCGAACACCCTGAAAAAAGTGCTGTCCGCCAGGAAGCCCTTCTTTTCATAGAATACCTTGTCGCCGATGCGGAACAGGTTTTGGTCAACGCCGGGCGGGCTGCAAACCCTCGCAACCGCTTCCACCTCGGGGAACTCCGCCTTCATCGTAGGCACTATCGGTGGGCTACAAGTGGACATGTGCATCGTCTCCCGGTCCGCAAAACCCAGGTCGGTGATCACACGGTACAGGTTGCCGGCATCGTGGTGCTGATGGTCATAGTTGCGCTGGTCTTGCACATATAACAGGATGTACAGACAACAAGCCGTGCCCATCGTCAAACCAAAGATGTTGATGAAGCTGAAGGACTTATTTTTCAGCAGGTTGCGGAAGGCGATTTTCAGATAGTTGCTTAGCATGGTGGGTCTCTTTGTTTTTTGGTTGATAATAAGTTGATAGCAGGTTGACAGGGGTTTATTCCACGCATCGCTTTTGGCCTATCAACCTTTTATCAACCTTTTATTAACCTATAAAAACTGTCGGGTGATTGCTGACGCTTGGGGCATCAACCTACGTGCCAGTGGTGTAAGGGTTTGTTTTTCAGTAATTTAGGAAAAGAAAAAGGGCAGGTGGATGTACGGTGGCGGCGAGGGGGTGTTCGATTTTGGACGGTTTGTGGTTGGCTGAAAACTATGCTTTAGAAGTAAAAGGACTGTGGGTAGATTGGTAAAAACCGCACCCGATCCTACGAGGACAAACAGGGCCAGAAACGGTACGTGACAGCGGTAGTGGGCGAGGAAATCATCTTGCTTGACAAAAAGAACGACTAAACACTTGCGCATTTTGTATTGTGCAACACCGAAACAATGAAGAATGCGCATTGCGTATTTTTCATTGTTTTTAAAAAAGGTACATGGTTCTAAATCCGTAACTTATTGATTTCTTGATTTTTAGAAAAGTATTTTTTCAAAAACAACCGCTTGCATTGCTTTTTCTTAGTTTTGTAATTGGTAGGCGAAACTTGCGCATATTATCACGTTAGCGGGCATTGTAAAATGACACGACATTGAAAATAGTAACTTGGAATTGTAATGGAGCATTTAGGAAAAAGTTCGACAGTATTTCGGACTTTAACGCTGACATTTACATCATCCAAGAATGTGAAAACCCAGCCGAATCTGGACACAAGGACTACATCAAATGGGCTGACAATTACCTGTGGACTGGCGACACCAAAAACAAAGGACTTGGCATATTTGCAAGACCAGATTTTATACTTGAAAAATTAGACTGGACAAACAGTTTCAAAAATCATACGGTAAAACATTTTTTGCCTTGTAAAATAAATAATGACTTTGACATTCTTGCTGTTTGGACGCACAGAAATAATTCGCCAAACTTTGGTTACATCGGACAACTTTGGAAATATATACAAGTAAACAAAGACAAATTAAATGGGACAATAATAATTGGCGATTTTAATAGCAACGCAATTTGGGACGAATGGGATAGGTGGTGGAATCATACAGACGTTGTAAATGAATTAAAAGAACTTGACATTGAAAGCATTTACCACAAGTTGACAGGAGAACAACAAGGAAAAGAATCTAAACCAACTTTGTATTTTCAACGAAATCTATCAAGACCTTATCACATTGATTGGCTTTGTTGCATGAATCCTGCTTAGATTGTGCGGGATGAAAAGCGGGCTGGTTTTGTATATTTGGTTTTTGCACAACTAAATCTACAAACACACCAGCCCATGTCAAAGGTAAAAAAGGATAACCATACAAGCGACAAGCCGAAAGAAAAATATCAGGTTCTCAATTGGTCAGCTTACAACAAAGCCTTAATCAACCGAGGAGATATCACGATCTATTTCGGTGACGAGGTGACAGACAAATGGTACAGTGATCTGCCCAACCAAAGAGGAGCCCAACCCGTGTACAGCGACCTTTGCATAGAGACACTTTTGACGTTTAAGGTTGTGTTCAAACTGGCATACAGACAGACACAAGGTTTTTCACAAAGTTTGCTCAAATTAATGGGCATAGAGGATTTGGAAATTCCATCGTACACGCAAATTTGCCGTCGTGCAAAAGCCTTGGATATAGCTGTTTATCAGATTCCCCGTAGCGGCCCGATTGTAATAGCTATTGATTCAACAGGTCTGAAAATTTACGGCGAAGGGGAATGGAAAGTCAGGAAACACGGGTATTCAAAGCGGAGAACATGGCGAAAACTTCACCTTGGTGTCGACCCTAAAACCGGTTTCATTCATTGCCACACCCTGACGTTGAATGACGTGGATGACGGGTCTCAGTTGGAAGAACTGGTTGACCAGGTGGAAGCAGAAGTGACAGATGTCTGTCTGGATGGTGCATACGATCACGTAGAATGCTGGGATGGTTTGATCGATAGAGATATAAATCCCATCATTCCACCCCGGAGCAATGCTATCGAATGGTATGAAGAGGTACCTGATGACATCCCTGATTATCCACGAAATGTTGCTGTAAATCGAATGAATGAAATCGGTATAAAGGAATGGAAAGTTGAAACAGGCTATCATCGACGAAGTTTATCAGAGACGGAAATGTTTCGCTATAAAACCATCCACGGCGATAGACTATATTCCCGAAAATTTAGCAGCCAAAAAACCGAAAACGATATCAAAATAAAAGTGCTCAATATAATGACAGCCCAAGGTATGCCTGTTGCTAAACCAAGAAGAGTGGCTTAAGTTGGCGGAAAATTAGCGAAGCTATGTCTGATCGATTCATGCAACAAAGCCACATTGATTATGTTTTTGGTGCCAAAAAATTTGCTGAACGAACAAAAAAAATTGAAGTTGGACAATCTGAAAATTGGTTAAAACTAAGTGACCATATGCCAATAATTTGTGAAATTGAACAGACTAAATAATAAACAACGACCCGCTAACACGAGTTTGGCAAAAGTGGCGGTTCAGTGCTCCGCAGACACATTTGTGGTTAATCAAACACTGGTTCTCCGCATCAACATTTGTGGTGAAATCGCTACCTTCGCCAAGCCGCCAAACCGTTGGTGCCAAGTATAACAAACGACAGTAACAACATAAAACAATGAAAGACATACTATTTGACTTTATATCAAAATATCTGTCGCTGACAGATGATGAAAAGACCGCTATCATTTCTTTGGATATATTCCGTTCTTTAAAAAAAAGGAACAACTTTACTCAAAGAAGGACAAAAATCGAAAGATAGCTATTTTGTTTTAAAAGGCTGTATTCGGGCTTATTACATAATAGGCGGAGAAGAAAAAACAACGGCTTTCTACACAGAAATGGAAGCTTTGACACCGCCTTGTGTAGTTAGCAAGACTCCGTCAGAATATTATTTAAGTTGTATAGAGGACAATATACTTTTAGTTTCAAATTCTGACACGGAAGTAGAAATGAACAGTAAATTTCCTAAATTTGAAATAATGTGTAGAATGCTGTCGGAAGAATTGTTAGCTAAACAGCGAATAGACTTTGACGAGTTTAAGACTTCTTCCCCTGAACAGCGATACCTGAACTTACTACAAAAAAGACCAGACCTTGTCCAACGTGTCCCGCAACACCAATTAGCGAGCTATCTAGGTATCAAACCCCATTGGAAATCAACTACAACCTGGTGGAAAATGCCATCCGACAGGTGGCACCGGAAAGAAAAAACTAACTGTTCGCTGGTTCAAATGAGGGTGCGAAGCGGGCGGCCATCCTCCACACCCTGATCAGTTCCGCAGCCAACTGCGGGCACAATCCTTTTGAATACCTGCGGGTCGTCCTGCAGTGCGTGCCGGATCAGCCACTCAGTTGCCTGGACAAGCTGCTGCCCCCCATTGGTTGCCGGTGAAAGAAGGCGACCCTTTAAAATCTATAGGGGTGGGGTTGGCTTAATGGTTACTTTGGATTTAATAATCGGGTGCGGCTACTTCGCTTTTTTGAGAGGCGTAAACCCTTTGCCTTTCCCTACTTTTGCCCCATGAAATTCTTCCTCCACCTTTCCTACAAAGGCACCCGCTACCACGGCTGGCAAAGGCAGCCCAATCACCCCAGCGTACAGGAAACGCTGGAGGAAGCGCTGGAAAAAATGCTGGGCTACAAGGTCAACTGCATCGGCTGCGGGCGCACGGATGCGGGGGTTCATGCCAGCCAGTATTTCTGCCACATCAAAGTGGAGGAAGACTTTGATTACGACCCTGTTTTCCGGCTGAATAAGATGCTGCCGGACGATATTGCCATTCACGATTGCATCAAAGTCGGCTGGAACGTACATGCACAGCACGATGCCGTTTCGAGGACTTACACCTACCACATCCACACCGTGAAAGATGCTTTTCTCAGCGAAGTGAGCGCATTTTACCCAAAAGAAAATATGGACACCGGCTCCATGCAAACGGCGGTCGGGCTGTTGAAAAATTACCGGGATTTCCGCTCTTTTTGCAGGCAGCCCGGCCTCTACAAAACGACTATTTGCGAACTCAGCGTAGCTGATCTGAAACTGGATAATCAAGGAGAGTCAATGACTTTTACTTTCACTGCCGACCGTTTCCTTCGCGGCATGGTGCGTTATATGGTGGGGCAAATTTTGGAGGTAGGCTACGACCGGGCCGGGTTGGGGGATTTTGAAAACTGCCTGAAAACAGGCCAGGCGCCTGCCCGCTTTAAATCGGCCCACCCCCAGGGCCTTTATTTATCGGGCGTCCGGTATGATTTTTTGAAGAAAACCCCCTTTGGCAGCCGGGAAGCATGAAGCTGAAATGTTAAAGTGGCGTATCAGTTCCAGGTAAAAATTTCCATTTTAACTAAAACCCTGCGAACCAAACTTTACCTTTGCACCTTTGTGCCTCCGGGCCTTTGACCGCCGAACATCTCTCAGAAGACATCATTACCGGGAACTATAAGAATACCAGCAGCCAAACTTTCGTTTACGCTGCCAATCGCCGGGCCAACTCGGGCTTGGAACGAAAATGGCCTTATTTAGCCAGGAAAACCAAACATGCAATCGGTAACATTCACTTCAAACAGCAATATTTTATGATGTTAAAATTCCTGCAAGCATGCACCCTGAGCGTATTGATGACACTTGGGGCGACCGCCCAGAAAAATTACAACCCCGACCTGCCGCTCCATTTATCAGACAGATATATTGTCCCGTTGCGAAGTTTGGAAGATGCCAGCCTGCAAACCGGTTTGGCCCAGAAACTGAATGCAAACCCTACCTGGAAAAAGCTCATTGCCAATAAAAAACTGGCGGTCGGCCTTGTTGATTTGTCCGATCAGTACAATATCCGATATGCCGCCGTCAATGGCGATGAAATGATGTACGCCGCCAGCCTCCCTAAAATCGCCGTGCTGCTGGCCTCCGAGGATGCCATCGCGAAAGGGGAACTCAAGCCTACCCAGGAAGTGCTGTCCGACATGCGCCTGATGATAAGCCGGTCGAACAACCAGGCCACTACCCGCATGATTGACCGGGTGGGCTACAAAAAAATCTCCAACGTGCTCACCGACCCCAAATACAAGCTCTACGACAAAAACTACGGTGGTGGCTTGTGGGTCGGCAAACGTTACGCCGCTGGGGGTGCCCGCAACCCCGACCCGTTGGAGGGCCTCAGCCATGCTGCCTCCGTGTCGCAGGTGTGCAGGTTTTATTACATGCTCGCCATGGGCAAATTGGTAAGCTCCGAACGCTCCGAGCACATGCTCCAGATGATGTCCGATCCTGAACTTCACCACAAGTTTATCAATACGCTTGACAAGACGGCCCCCGGTGCCAAGCTCTACCGCAAGTCGGGTACCTGGCAAAACTTCCACGCTGATTCTGTGCTGGTGTGGGGCGATGGCTGGCAGCGCTACATCCTCGTCGGCCTGGCCGAAGATGCGGAGGGCGAACAGATTATGCGTGACCTTGTGACGGCAGTGGAAGATGTTTTGAAAAAGAAAACCCTGCTGGTAGAAAACGGGCCTTTTCAGCCAAAGAACAAAGGCTGATTCGATTTGCGCTTACAGGCGAAAGCATGGGAAAATGACATGTCATGAGACTATTCAGAGAAGTGTGTTTTTGAAAAAAACACACTCTCACAATCAATCACTTGTGAGAAAATGACACAGTTTTTTGAACAATCTCCATGTCATATTGGAACAGCGGATCAAATAGGCTATTTTTGTTAAAAACATTTTCAGATTATGGACTCAGCAACATTGCCCATCCAATCAGATTACGAAACCGAACGCGGGAAACCTATGCCGAGCAAACTACACTCCGTCATTACTCAAAGGCTAACTGTCTTTTTGGTCAATCGCTATGGCGACAAATTTGAGATACTGCCTGAGCTTACGCTTGATACGCCTGGCGAAAGAACTACCCCCGATATTGCCATTTGCGAACCAGAAGCGATAGATTTTTCAAAGGATGAAGTCAAGCGAAAAGAGCCGCCCCTCGCCACCATAGAAATCCTTTCCCCCACGCAAATATTGCAGACTTTGTTGGACAAAACGAACGAATACTTCTCTTTCGGGGTAAAGTCGTGCTGGGTCATATTGCCGACCTTGAAAACTATTTACGTTTATAGCGCCCCTTACCAGTTCGAGGTGTTCTCGCCCGGCGACGAAGTGTTCGATGCCAAACTGGACATCCGATTGCCCATTGATACGCTTTTTGCGCCCAAATCAGTGGGCAAATAAGAACCTTCGGACTAACGATATCTTTCCATTTCCATCCATAATTCCCGGTGCTTTTCGCAAGTGCCGGGAATTGTGTTTTAATAACATCTTTCCTAATAGGCCCTGTAGTTTTTTTTGCAATATCTTTCCCTCCGTTTGTCATTGCCGCAGGCAAACTGCCACGTCATGAGGGAAGCCAAGCATGGCCACGCACATGATGTAGCAGTTTGCCTACTGCAATGACAAGAGAGCTTCGTAATTTGCAATAAGTTTCCAGCCAACAGCAAAATGACCGCCATCAGCAACGCCATTCAATTTTTCCTGCGTACGGCATTCGACATTCGGGACGGTGAACTGAAGCGGGCAGGCCTGATGCAAGCCTACATTTTCCTCATCATCTCCACGCTGCTCATCGTGAAACCGACAGTCAACGGGCTGTTCCTCACGAAGTTCAGCGTCGAAAGTTTGCCGAATGCCTTCATCCTGGTGGCCATTTCGGCGGCGGTGGTCTCCACCATTTATTCCCGCCTGCTCACCAGGATTCCCTTGCACAAAATCATGGCGAACACCCTGACCTATTCAGTGGCGTCGCTCATCCTGTTCGGTGTTTTTCTGCTGTTCAACATCGCCAAAGGGCCGGTGCTTTACCTCTTTTACATCTGGGTGGCCATTTTCGCCCTGCTGGCCACCTCGCAGTTTTGGGTGTTGGCCAACCTGGTTTTCAATGCACGGGAGGCCAAGCGCTTGTTCGGTTTCATCGGGGCGGGGGCCATTGGCGGCGGCATCTTTGGGGGTTACCTCACCTCGGCGCTGGCGCAGTTCATGCGGGTGGAGTTCCTGCTGTTTGTGTGCGCCCTGCTGCTGGCCCTTTGCCTGCCCATTGTGCGGTCGGTGTGGAAAAACTACGTGGTGCAAACGCAAAACCCGTTTCAGCAAAAAAAGCGCATGAGCGGGTTTTCGGAACACCCTATCAACCTCATCCGGCAGTCCCGGCACCTTAGTTTTCTGGCGGGCATCGTGGGCGTGAGCGTGATGGTCGCCAAGCTGGTGGACTACCAGTTCAGCGGCCTGGCTGCTGCTGCTATTGACAATGCGGAGGAACTTACTGCTTTTTTCGGCTTCTGGTTTTCCACGTTCAACCTGCTATCATTGCTGCTGCAACTCTTCCTCACCCGGCGGGTCGTCGGCACTTTCGGGGTCGGCACGTCGCTGTTTTTCCTGCCCTCGCTCATTTTGTTGGCGGCGCTGCTGTTGCTGGTCTTCCCAGAGTGGCTGATGGTGGCTATTTTTTTAAAAATGTCGGATGGCAGCCTCAAGCAGTCCATCAACAAGGCGGCGATGGAGCTTATTATCCTGCCGGTGCCGGTGGAGGTGAAAAACCAGACGAAGACTTTCATTGACGTGTTTGTGGACAGCGTGGCGACGGGCATCAGCGGCCTGATTTTGATTTTTTTTGTGAAAGGGCTAAACCTCTCCACGCAAGCCATCAGCCTATTGACCATTGCCTTGATACTACTATGGATTTACCTGGCCTACCGGGTGCGGGGCGAATATTTGCATTCCTTCAAACTTAAAATTGACAAGGCAAAAGGGGAGGGGGGGGCGCCCAAAAAACAAATAGACCTTTCCAGCGAATCGGCCATCGGCGGGCTGAGCAAGGTGCTCGAAAACGGCTCGGAAAAGCAACTGCTGTTCGTGCTCGACAAAATCAGGGAACTGCCCAATGACAGGTATTTCGAGCCATTGCGCAAGCTACTGCAACACCCCTCCACCGAGGTGCAGGCAGCGGCTATTTCCACCTTGTATTTTTATAAAAAACACCCCCTGGTGGAGGAGGTGAAGCCGTTTATCCACAGCTCCTCGCAAAAAGTGAAAATCCAGGCGTTCCAGTACCTCATCGAACATGCCGCCGAGGAGCGGCTCACCCTCATGAACGAATACCTGCGGGACGAAGACTACCACGTCAAAGGGGCAGCGCTGGTTACCCTGGCCCGCGACACCCGTGACAACCCCCGTATGAAGGCGGCCTTCGCCCTGAAAGACCGGATCGTGGATTTGTTGGAAGAACTGCCATTTATCAAGGGCGCCGAACAGGAGCGTTTTGAAAAAATTACCTTGCTCAAGGCGATTGGCTATGCCAACATCCCAGCGTTGTACGAACATATTTTCCCTTTTTTTTCGGATGCCAACAAGGACGTGGTCAAACACGCCATCGCTGCGGGCGGCAGTACCCTCAACCCTGTTTTCATTGACCGGATCGCCCGCTTTTTGACCGAAGAACCATTTCAGGACACCGCCGTGGAAGCCCTGGCCCAGTATGGCAAGGCCATCATCCCCGAACTGCAACGGATGGCGCACACTCCCGGCATTTCGATGGAAATGCTCCGCACCTTCCCACTTGTGGTGAAAAAAATAGGATCGCAGCAGTCCGTTAATTTTTTGATAGAACTGTTTGATTACGACGACAAGGCATTGCAACAAGCAGCCCTCCGTGGCTTGAACTCCCTGCGCAACAACTACCCTTACCTGAAATTTGACAAAAAGGAAATCGTCCGCCGCATCCTGCGGGAGGCACGGCTCTACCAGGATACGCTCTCGGCGCTCCACGCCCAGCTTTACATCCGGATAACCCGCAAAAGCGAGCCTGTCAGCGAACGGGAAAAGGAACAAATGGAAGCCCGCATGGGCCTCATCCGCCTGATGGAGCAGCGCCTGGACCGCAACCTGGAGCGCATCTTCCGCCTGCTCGGCCTCAACTACGCCTCCGAAGACATCCTCGCCATCTACGAAAGCCTGCGCAGCGACAAGGACGACCTGCGGATGAATGCCCTCGAATTTCTCGACAACCTGCTGGAGCCGAGCATCAAAAGGGCCATCATCCCCATCATCGAAACGAGCATGTTGGAAACCATCACCGAGCAAACGGTGAAAACCATGAACCTGAAAATCCCCAGCGAATACGAGTGTTTCAAAATGCTGCTGCGGGGTAAGGACATGCGCATCAAACTGGCCGTCCTGTACCTTATCGGGCAGTTGGGCGACTGGAAATTCATGCCCCTGGTGGAGGAGAGCCTGGAGAGCAGTGAAGGCAAGGTGCGGGATTTTGCAGCGGGGGTGATGAAGGAACTGAAAAAACTATGATTGAAAACCGAAGGCAGGGCAGCATTTGTTCTTTGTTTGGTTTTCCATAGATTTGTTTGTCAAAATTTCAAAGTATGTCCATAACCATCCAACTTCCAAAGCACCTTGAACAACGGCTCCGGGAAAAAGCTAATCAAGAAGGCGTTGTACTCGAACGGCTAATCAGTAAGCTGTTGGAAGACAGATTCCCTCCTTCATCTTCCCAAACTGCTGTTGGTGCAAAAGAAGCAGAGTTGCTCAAAAAAATCAATGAAGGATTCCCTGCTGATTTTTGGGAAAAATATTTCCAACTCATTGAAAAACGGCAACAAGAAAAGCTGACCCCGACAGACCAAAACGAATTGATTGCTTACTCCGATAAAATTGAAAAGTCGAATGCGCACAGAATGAAATACCTGCTTGATCTCGCCGAGCTAAAAAACGTGGATTTGGATGACCTGATGAATGAAATGGAAATCCATCCGAAAAGCCATGCCTGAAAAAGTGCCTTCCAATGTAAAAAAACAAGTCGAAGAAAGGGCAAAAGGCTGCTGTGAATACTGTATGGCCCAAGTCCGTTATTCGCAGGATTATTTTTCGGTGGAACATATCATTCCATTGGTAGGCGGAGGAACCCATTCGATGGACAACCTTGCTTTTTCCTGCCAGGCCTGCAACAGCCATAAATACATTTCGACAGAGGCGATTGATTCAATCAGCGGTGAAATGGTGCCGCTCTTTAATCCCCGGAACGATTCATGGAAAGCACATTTTCGATGGGATGAAAATTTTACCAACATCATTGGGGTAACTTCGATTGGCCGGGCAACGGTCTTAAAGCTCAAACTCAACCTGGAGGGCTTGGTCAATCTTAGAGAAGTATTGCGAACGGCAAAAAAGCACCCCCCGCTTCAATCTATTTGAGTCCTACCCCTTCACCAACTTATCCACCTTCCCCGCCAGCAGATTGTGATCAATATTGGAATTCTTGCGCAGCACGTTCGTCATCAGGGCCACCATATATACCGTGCTGTCCCCCCATTCTACAATGGCAACGGAGTTCATGTAGTTTTCCTTGTTGCCTGCGTATTTCCCGCAGGGGTCACCTGCCACGCCGTTGCATTTGTACAGGCTGCCCGATTTAAAATAAACCGCTGCATCACGAATTGCTTTGTTGTTGGCATAGCGCACCCGCACGTCGGTCATGTACATCAGGCGCTTGATTTCGAGGCTGGTCGTTGGATCCACCAGGTCGCCACGCTCCATGGCAACGAGCCACTTCATCAAGCCCTTTGGGGTGCCGAGGCTGCCGCCCTGGCCGGGGATGTAGTTCGTGCCGCCCCGGGTGAAGAGTTGGCCCAGGCGCCATTCGTCCTCCGTGATGCCCACCGAGCGCAACGGGTCGTTGACGACGGAGGTGGCAATGTCTGAAAGCAATGGTTTTGGCGTTTTTTTAAAATACTCCTCGCCCTGTTCGTAGGTGAGGTTGAAATAATCCTTGCCGAAGACCCGCATCAGGATAGCTTCCCGCCACACCACACTTGCCGCACCGTTGTTGCTTACAGACATCATGTGGTCGGCCCATTCGTACAGGGAAAAAACGTCGCTGGCCTGCACCCGCCGTTTTAAAAGTTTTTTTGTTGTGGTATCGAAAAATGGGACGGTATGTTCGTCGGTGAGTGCCCAGGGGCCTGCCTTCACCATTTTCTTTTTCAGCAAATCCCGCCGCTGCTCGAAAGAGTCGGGGAATATATTTTCCAGTTCGCAGAACAGGCCGGAAATCACCGCCAGCTTGCCCACGCTGCCGGGCTGGAAGCCCCGGTCTTCCTGGCGTTTGGCGTAGCGGATGGGCTTGTTCGGCGATATGTCCAGCAGGGTCATGGAGTAGCTCTCGTTGAGGTTGGGGAAGAGGGCGTTCAGCTTTTTTTGGAATGCCGGATCGGGTTCGGGCAGGTAGCCGAGGCTGTCGCCCTTGGGTGTGCCGTAGAGGTTGAGCTTGATGTCGTTGATAGATTTTAAGGCGCCGGGGATGAGTTTCGTACCTTTCATTTCATCCTTCTGGATCAACTCCAGCCGCAGCAGGCGGCGGATGCCGGTGAGGGTGAAGCCGTCAATAGGGTAGGCGGCTATTTCAGTGGTGAGGCTGGCGAGGAATAGGAGGAGGAGGTATGGTTTGGATTTCATTATTCAAATTTTTTTTCGTTCGAGTTGCAGCCCCGGGTGAAATTGCTGGCGGCTTAACGGCTTCCAACTTTGTCAACCTGCAATATCAGCAAAGATAAGCACCTACCCTTACTGTTACACGTCGCTTGTTGTATAAGGAGATTCTTTGTGCCAAAGGGTTTTTTGTATGTTTGTAAAAATCAAATAACTTTAAAAAGAGAACCACCCGTTATGAGGCTTCCGTTTCTATGCTTTGTTTTCACCATTTTTTCATCCCCGTGCCTTTTTTCCCAACATGGACAAACCAATACCTGCGGTACGGATGCGTACCTGGAACAGCAGCGGCAAACCCAACCTGGTTTAGCAAAAAAGCTGGCCGATTTTGAAACATTCTACCAATCAACATTGAATGGTATGGAGTATTTGGCATCCGGCGTGGACACCTTGCCCATTGTCGTACACATCATCCACGATGGCCATCCACTCGGCGCTGATGAAAACCCTGACGATGCCACCATCATCCAGAAAATAGCCGACACCAATGACCGCTACCGCCACATCAACCAGGTGAACGGCCCGAACCCCTTCAGCAATGCGGACACCGAAATCATGTTTTGCCTGGCCGACGAAGACGCCAACGGCAATTTCACCACGGGCATCATCCGGCACGACGATTCGCTCACCTTCCGTGAGCCGGGGATAGAACTCATCAATTTTATCCAGGCCAATAAATGGGATACCGACAAGTACCTCAATATTTTTTTCATCCGCTTCGTGCCGGACATCCTTGGGGTCTATTATGGCGGGAGCGTGGATGCCGTTGTGTTACGTTCCACCACCAGCGATTGGTTGTTGGCCCATGAAATCGGGCACTACCTTTCCCTCTGGCACACCTTCCAGGGGGCCTGTACGAACAACGACTGCCTCGCCGACGGCGACCAGGTGTGCGACACGCCGCCAAAGGCTTTTGCCGGTATCTCGAACAGTTGTGGCAACCCCGGCAACTCCTGCACCACGGACGACGACGATACCAGCGTCAACAACCCCTATCGCCCGGTGGCCCTGGGCGGCCTTGGCGATCAACCTGATCTGCTCCAAAACTACATGGACTACACGGAGGGCTGTGGCGGCTCTTTTACCGAAGGGCAAAAAACGAGGATGAAGGCCAGCATCGCCGCCCAGCGACAAAGCGTGGTGGCAAATGCCGCTGTGGCCTGTGGGAACAACTATACTCCTGCCACCGATGCCGCCCTGGTTGATCTGGTGACCAATGACACCCTTTGCCAAAATGCTTTTTTGCCGGAAGTGAAAATCAGGAACAACGGCACGGCTACGCTGGCCAGTGCCATGCTGGAGTTCTATGTCGGTGGGACGCTGGTTCACGCGCAACCCTGGGCTGGCAGCCTGCCAACCGGCACGGAGGCATGGGCTACGGCCAATACCAACCTGCCCATCACCGGCGGGCGGAAGAAACTGAATGTGGTGCTGGCTTCCCCAAATGGGCTGGCTGACGAATTCGAAAACGACAACGCTATCAGCCGCTACGTGGCATTTTATGGAAATGGCTTCCCTTTGCCTTACTCAGAGGCTTTGGTGGAATTTTTTCTGCCCGAGCATTGGATGGTAGAAAACTCGGCGATGGCATGGACGATGAATGGCTATTTTGTACTGGACACCTGCCAAAGCGACAACCGCCTGTTGGCCGCAGTTTCTGGTGGGCAAGGTATGCCGCACAGCGCCACCCTTGAGCTTCCGCCGCTCGATCTTTCAGCCTTTTCGGGCGCACAGCTCAGTTTTGATTATGGCTACCTCCCGTACAGTGCCGCTTTTCCCGACACCTTTCGCATCGAAGCCCTGACGGCTTGCGGCACACCGGTGCTGCTTTGGGAGGAAACGGGTTTCGGCCTGGCCACAAACGATCCGCCCAACTACGGGAACACCTATCGCTACCCTGAGTGCATGGATATGGACCAAGTTAGTATTGACCTCTCTACCTTTGGCTGCGATGCCCAGTTTTCGCTTCGTTTCACCATTAGTGGCTATGGTTTAACCCCGCTCATTCTGGACCATATCGCCGTCACTTCCACCACCCCCTGCGTGCCCGTAGGGTGTACGTACCTGACAAATCCATTGGCTGGCTCGGCCACTGTGCCGCCCAATGCCATGCTCACTTGGGCAGGCCTCGGGGCGGGTTATGATGGCTACCTGCTCGACGTGGGGCTTACCCCCGGAGGGGCTGAAATCCTGGATGGTTTCGATGTCGGAAATGTGACCACGTTCGACCCGCCCGGCTTTTTTCCTTGTGATAGCACGGTCTATGTCAAAATCAGCCCATACACTTCTTCCGGGCCTACGGTGGGCTGCCCGGAGGAAAGTTTCCAAACCTTCAGCCTCTTGACCTGTGAACCGATGTTTACTGAAAATGTAATAGCCCCCTCTTTTTCCGGGGCTTTTGCCGTCCATACTGCCGACATGAACCTCGACGGCCACATGGACGTGCTTTGTGCCAGCAACGGCAGTGAAATCGGTTGGTGGGAACATGACGGGAACAACAATTTTACCGCACACATTATTGCCAATGATTTCCTGGGCGGCACTTCCATCTATGGCATGGACATGGACGGCGACATGGACATGGACATCCTGGCATCGGCCCGGACGAGCGACCAGGTGGCCTGGTGGGAAAATGACGGCAGTTTTAATTTTACCAAAAACATCATTGACGGGGTGTTCGATGGCGTGGAAAAGGCCGAACCCGTTGACCTGGACGGCGACGGCGATATGGATGTAACCGCCGTGTCGTGGAACCTGAACGATGTGGTTTGGTATGAAAATGACGGGGGCAATGTTTTTACAAAACACATAATAGATGGCAATTTTTCTACGGCCAACGGCCTGCATTCGATAGATGTGGATGCCGACAACAAGGTGGACATCATTGCATCGTCGAGGCTGGGCGGCCAATTGGCCTGGTACAAAAACAACGGCAACGGCACTTTTTCAAAAAATACAGTGGATGCCGACCTGGATGCTGCGGGGTCTGTTAATGCTGCGGATATAAACGGTGATGGCCACATGGATATACTGGCTATTTCTAGGGCGGGCATGGTCATGTTTTATCAAAATAATGGGAGTAATAGTTTTTCAAAAATCACAGTGGACGGATACTTCGACGATGCTTCCGATGTGTTTGCCCAGGATATTGATTTGGACGGTGATCTGGACATTGTGGCCTCGGCTGCGGGCAGCGTGAACGTGGCATGGTATGAAAACAATGGCACCAATGTTTTTGCAAAAACAACCATCCTTTCCGGTGCGGGCGATATTTGGAGAATATTTTCTTCGGACATAAATGCGGACGGTGTTGCGGATATAGTGATCCCATACAATGACGAAAATAAAATTGGCTGGCTGAACAGTGGCTGTGTGATTCGCCCCGCCACCCAACTGACTAACCCTGTAAATGGGTCGCCTGCAGAACCAGTCAATACCAACCTTTCGTGGCTGGCTCATCCCGTGGCGGCAGGATATTTCCTTGCCATCGGGACGGCGCCGGGCGGTGAAGATATTTTGCCCCTGATGGACATGGGCAATGTCACTACTTATGACCCGCCGATTGATTTCCCCTATTCCACGACCATATATGTCACGCTGATGCCTTATGATGGAATGGGGGAAATCGGTAGCTGCACGGATGAGCATTTCACCACCCTGGCCGAAGGCTGCACAAGGCTGACATCCCCCTTGAACGGCGAAACCGGCGTAGGCATGGGCGACACCCTGCACTGGATAGAACTGGGTGGAGATATTATTGGGTACAAACTCAATGTGGGCCTGTCAACCGGGGGCACGGAACTATTGGATGGATATGATGTGGGGGCTGCCAGCGAGTATCATTTGCCCACTCTTTTCCCTTGTGACACAACCGTTTACACGACCGTCATCCCATACTCCGCTGGTGAAGAATTCAATGGATGCCAGGAAGAAAGTTTTCAAACTTTCACGACAGTGATCCCACCCTGCGAACCTACTTTTTTGCAGCAAACTATAGCCAGTTCCTTTGATGCGCCCCGTGCGGTACATGCGGGCGACCTGGACGGCGACGGGGATACGGACTTGGCTGGCTGTTCGCAGTCCGGGAATATCGCCTGGTGGGAAAACGATGGGAGTGAAAATTTCACCCAGCATGTACTAGATGGCAATTTCGGTGGTGGAACGTCCGTCCAGATAGTGGACCTGGACGGCGACAATGATTTGGATATACTTTCCGTCTCGAGGTTTGCGAACCAGATTGCCTGGTGGAAAAATAACGGCGGTGGGGGTTTTACCAAGCAAATTATAGATGGCTTATTTTACGAGGCTCAACAGGCACAAGCCGCCGATGTGGACGGCGATGGCGACCTGGACGTAGTGGGCGTTTCCCGTTCCACCAATGAAATAAACTGGTATGAGAACGATGGGAATGAAAATTTTACCAAGCACTTTGTGGATGCCTCACTGACGGGCAGCATGGGCATTTCTGTTGCTGATGTGAATGGAGATACCCACATGGACATCGTGGGGGCAGGCGAAATCGTGGATGAAGTGGCATGGTACGAGAATGACGGAAATGAAAACTTTACGAAACATGCCATTGACAATAGCCTGGACGGAGCGATGCACGTCCAGGCCGCCGATGTGGACGGCGATGGCAACATGGACATAGTGGCCACCGCTGCGGTGGCAAAACAGGTGGTCTGGTACGAAAATGACGGAGGAGCGAACTTTACCAAACATATCATCGAAACTAACCTGAACGGGGCGACGGGGGTCTATGCCGATGACATAGATCTGGACGGCGACATGGATATTTTTGGCACCTCACCGAGCTCCACCAACCTGGCTTGGTACGAAAACGATGGGAGTGAAAATTTCACCAAAAACGTCCTTGTCGCCAGTGTTAGTTATGTGGTCTCCATGTCAGTGGCAGATATTAACGGCGACGGGGTGAGGGACATCCTTGCGCCCCTCTATACAACGGATCAGGTGGTGTGGCTGGAAAACAGTTGCGAAGCGGCCATCAGCACCTACCTGACCAGCCCCGTGAACGCTGCGGTCGAAGTGCCACAAAACACCAGTATCGAATGGTATGCCCATCCCAGGGCATCGGGCTATTGGCTGGCCATCGGTACGGTGCCCGGTGGCACGGATATCCTTGCTTTTCAGGATATGGGAAACGTTTCGTCGTTCAGCCCGCCCAGCCCGCTGTCCTCCAATACCCTGGTGTACGTTACTTTGGTCCCTTACGACAGCGAAGGCGTGCCGCAGGGTTGCGCAGAAGGTTTTTTTACTACAGTTACTTGTACCCCGAACCTGATCGTCACAGGGGATCCGGTGCCGGAAGGCAGTTATTTTTCCGATGGGGAGCTATTGTCACAAGACGCCACCGTGGCCGCTGCAACAACGGTCAATTTTTTCTCGAACAACAGTGTGAGGTTGGAAGGGGAATTCAGCGTGGCGCTGGGGGCTGTGTTTGTTGTTGAGATACAGGCGTGCCCTGGGGATTAAGTATTTTACAACCCCTTCTTCAACCCCACCATCTTCGCACCATCCACCCTCGGCGTAATGGACTCCAGATAAGCCGAACTCAGCGCACTCTTGTTTTCCACAAAGGGCCGCACCTGGAACAGCCAGAGCTTGTTGTCCTTGAAGCCGCATTCCACATCGTAGGGTGGGCGCATTTCCGTGAATTTTTGATAAAGGTTGTAGGCAAGCAGGCGCAGGTCATAGACGTTGCCGTGGTTGAGGATGAATTTTTCAAAGGTGGCAAATTTGGTGTCCGTGCCGCCTGAAGCAGGCAGTTTGCGGTAGGTCGGTTCCCGTGCGGGGGAGAGCAGGATGTTCCTTTCGTCGTGGCGCAACAGGTACGATTCGGCGGCCTGGCCATCCACGGCACCGCCAGCGCCCCAACTGAAGGCAATGGTTTGGTCACGCCCGTCGCCCGTAGTAATTCCTTTTGTGATCATGACCCCGGAATAGTCAACGTCCACGCTGGGGATGATAAGGATGCTGGGGAAAACATTTTCCGGGTTGAGCAGGTAGCGCTGCCGCCACTTGAAGCTGCGCTCGGTGTAGGGCGATGCCCACACTTCTTTGATCCCCTGCAGGATTTTTGCTTCGTCCACCACGTTGAACAGGGTGAGGTTGAGGCCAGCGCCGGTGAAGTCCTTCAGGTCTTCCATGTTGGTGTCGCTGCGCAAAAAGACGGGCACTTTGCCGATTTCCGTCCCGAAAGCACTGTAAAAACTGCGTTTCAAGTCGGCCACGAAATCGGGCAGCAGGTTGATTTGCTTGATGGCATTGCGCAGCACTTCCAACTCGCCCAGGGTGTAAGCCTCCACTTGCTCGTCCGTACTGCCGGACTTGCCCATTTCCCTGGCTTTTTGAAAAACCTGGTTGAGGAACTGCCAATAGCTCATCCCCTTGTCAGGCATAGGTAGATCCATGTGCTGGCGAAAAAGACCAAATGGGATGACGAGGCCCTCCACCACATTATCTGGGAAAAATTCTTTTAACTGGCCGAGGTTGGCAGCCTTCGGCCCACAGGTTTTACCAGAAGAAGCGGCGTTCACTTCCCGCATGTTCAATACGCTCTTTTTGTCCAGCTCAATCTTCTCCACGGGAACGCTGATGCGCTCCTCGCTGCGCTTTTTCACCTCAAATAATTTCTGTTCTTCGGCGGTCATTCTGTCGGCAGGTTTCATGATGACCGTGCCCCGGTTCGACACGGCGTAGAAGACTTTTTGGCCGGAATATTTCTTCAAATCCGACAGGTTTTGCGAGGAAACCACGGCGTTCGGGATGGCGAGGTTTCTAGCCAACAGTTGTACGTGCGACACCATGTTTCCCTCGGTCACGGTAGCGATGCCTGCCACGGGTTTCAGGTCGCCGGGCGGGCGGTTGAAGATGTAGATTTTGTCTTTTGAAACTTCCACTTCGTCCTCCGATTCGCTGACGACGACCAGTTCGCCGAGGGCGTAGCCGGGGTTGAGGCCACGGGCGTGGCTTTGGTTGCCGATGTTCATCACCTGGTTGGAGAAGTTGGCTTCTTTGGCAATGAAGTCGCCGAGTTGAGTGACGCTCTGCCCTAAATTTAACAGCACCGAGCCACGAATACGGTCGTCGAAAAAGCCATAAGCCAGCGGCTCGAAGCCATTGTACAGGTTCACCACATCCCGATAGACGCCCCGCACCATGCCGGTGCCCCACTCCACGAGGCCGCGGCTGCGTTCGAGGTAGGCGTTCATTTCTGCCAGGGAAATTTCATCGGCCATCGGCACGGCGAGGTCATTTTCCACCGCTTCCCATTCCCAGTTTTCGAGGTAGCCGGTGCCGGCAGCGGCCATGCCCGTGTAGCAGATTTTGTTCATCAATTCACTGGCGTTGGCAGTATTCCATGATGCAACGTCCTTAAAATAAAGTTCTTCCAGCGCATTTGAAATGTCGAGCAATGATAGGCGGGCCTTTTTGCTTTTTATGGTTAAAAATTGCTGACGGATTTGCCAGAGCATTTCTGCCGTGGCCATCACCCGTGCGGAGGTGGGTTGTGGCTGGCTGAAGGTGGCGATAAAGGATGTGAGCGACTGCCCAATCTCGCTTTCTTTGGGAATGTTTTTCAAATATTTGTTCAGTGAGTTGAGGTCAATTGGTTTGTAAACGGCCTCCATGTCGGCGACGAGTTCATCGAGTTGGTCGAGCAGGGCCTTTGTTAGTTTTCCGGCATGTTTTTCCTTGAAAGCCTTCACTTTGGCGATGTCGCCCTGTTCTGGTTGGCCATGTATTTTTACCCTCAAATCATTGAACTGGGTGTATTTTTCAGAAATGGCTTTGGAGACGGCCCTCACTTTTTGGGTGCGGCTGTCGTCGCCCTGGTGCGGGATGTCCTTGGCAGCTTGTCGGAGCAGGAAAAACTGCTTTTCCGCCACTTCGTCCTTGGGTAGCAGCCAGTTGAAAAAATCAATGCCCCATTTCTCCTCGTCTTCCACCTGGTAAGCACCCCGGTAGAATTGTGCCAGGCGCAGCACCCAGCCGTCGTCCACGGCACGGAGGTATTTTTCAAGCTGGTACTGTTTGAGGCGGGAGTTGTAGTTGGCGGCATCCCAGAAGTCATCCTTGGGCGTGGCGGAGAGGATTTGGCCCAGAAAGACATGGTTCGTTTTGCCGAGGGACACCACTTCGTCCCGGTAGCGGGCACGCTGCACGGCGTTTTTCATGTCGGCGCAGAGTTTTTCGGAGCGGGGTTCGGCGTAGGTGCCGTCGGGGCAGAACCAGCGGATGTCCCGATAGGGACCCCGGTATTCCACTTTGTATTTTTCGATAAGAGACTGGATGGCTGTGTTTTCAAGTGTTTTTTGTGAAAACGAAAAAAAGGGGAAAATGAACAGGCAGGTAAAAGCAGCGGATAGTCGTCTCATAATTCAGGTATTGTTTCTCAAAAGTAACCGTTTTATGAAATACTGGCGAATGTGGGTGGGAATTGCTTTCAATGGAGTCTGCAATAAAAATGTGGGACAGGTTTCGTGCTTTTCGAGAGAACGGGTTATCGAACCCAGCAGTTTCGCACCATCCGATGGATTCGATAACCAAGCCCCTCTTGGTTTTCGTCCCATAATTTTGTTAGGCGCTCAATTGAAATTAAACCTCAATACTGGGGTAGCCATTATGATAAACTCCGGGGAAGGCCTGAAACTATAGCTGTACATATTACCTATATCTATCCTTGCCCCTATGCTGAACATTTTTATTCTAATCATGGGCTTTACAAAAGCACCATAGAAATTCGTCCAGCCAAAATAATCCTCGTACAAAACGCTGCGAGTATATTTTGCCGCCCGAAAACCAGTGTCTATCTCTAAAGGAACATGCTCAGGTCGCCACCTGATGAATATATGGCCAAAAGCAAGCTGCCTACATCTATTAAAATGTTCATGATCCCTGTTGGAAGACCAAATTGTACTTTCAGTTGTAAAATGCTCCCCCGCTAGTATTATCCAATTATATCCAGGTAGTATCCCTGTTTCCAAACCGATATAAAATCCTTTAGCAAATTTGCGGGCATAGTGGCCAGAAATACTGATAGCATGAAAATCAATACCCCACAGGTTCTCAGGTTGTTCCCGCCGTCTTTCAACCGCCTGTCCCTCATCAGCCCCGAACCCATTGATACTGGCTACCATTTGAGCAGAAAGTAGTGAATACAGCAAAGTCGTGAAGGATAAAATCAGAAGATAGCTTTTTCTCATGTCTGGCATTTTGGTAAAGTTGCTGAAAAAGACTTATCGAGTATTCACTTTTTTGAGTTTTTGTCATGTTTATTAATTTTTTTGACCACCGCTAACCGATGGGGTTACAACTATCTATGCTACACCTATTCAGGACAAGTCAGTTTTTTTTCTTCAAGATGTCGAGATAGTTTATCAATCCTACTATCGACACCTCCACCTTTTCCAAATAAAAACTTAACACCCCTGCCATTCGGGCATGTATCTGCCCAACACTATAAATTTGCACCCCGAACAAAAATTTTCCAAAGACATGAAAAAACTGGTTTTCTTATTTTCCCTGCTTAATATGTTGGTTTTCAGTGCTTCCGCCTTTGCGGGCGACGGCTACAAAATCACCGTTACCATCAACGGTTACGAGGGAGACAAGGTGTTTCTCGGCTACCGGCGGGCGGACAAGGTGTACAGCAAGGACACCACGGCACTGGAAAAAGGCAAGTACGTTTTTGAAGGCAATGAACCGCTCGCTCCCGGCGTCTACCTCGTGCTGATGCCGCCCGACAACAAGTTTTTCGAGTTCGTGGTGACGAAGGCCGAGCAGAAGTTTTCCGTGGAAACAACGGCGCCGGATTTCACCAAAAACATGAAAATCAAAGGCTCGAAGGACAACCAACTGCTGATAGACTACCAACTCTACATGGCCGACAAGGTGGCCGAATCCAAAAAAATCCAGGAGGCCATCGCCGCCGAGCAGGACGAAAAGAAAAAGGAAAAACTCATACAAGACCTGGAAGACCTGGCCGACGACGTGCGCAAACACCAGGACAAAATAGCCGCTGAAAACCCCGGCACCTACACCGCCAAAATCGTGAAGGCATTTCAAGACCCCGTGATACCGGAAGCGCCCAAAAACCCCGATGGCTCCATTGATTCCCTGTTCCGGTTCAAATATTACCGCTGGCACTACTGGGACGGCTTCGACCTGACGGAGGAGGCTTTTGTAAACACGCCCTACCTGAAAGAGAAGATTGACCGTTACCTCGACAAAACGGTTTATCAAATACCGGACAGCATCATCCTGGCGGTGGATTTCATCCTGGAACGGGCGGAAAAGAACGAAACGGTGTTCCAGTATGTGCTGCCCTATTTGCTCAATAAATACTACACCCCGGAAATCATGGGGATGGATGCGGTCTATGTCCACCTGTCGGATGCCTATTACAAAAGCGGCAAGGCCAACTGGGTGACGGAGGAAAACCTGAAAAAGATCACCGACGACGCCTTTATGATGCGCAACGTGCTGATCGGCAACCCGGCGCCCAATGTGAAGGTGCAGCGCTACGATCCGGTCGAGGACAAGTTCACCAACGACCTCATCAGCCCCTACGACGTGCAGGCAGATTACACCATTATTTTCCTTTGGAAACCTGGCTGCAGCCACTGCAAGAAAACGACGGAAGAGCTGATTCCTTTTTATGAGGAGTGGAAAAACAAGGGCGTCGAGGTCTTCTCCATCTCTTCGGCCAACAGCACCGAACTGGAGAAGGCCGTCGAAGACATCCACAAAGAAAAGATGCCCTGGATCATCACCGCCGACCCCTACACCCGGGCCAGGGCTTTACAGAACTATTATGGCACCTCCCTGCCGAAATTGTATGTTTTGGACAAGGACAAAAAAATCATCGCCAGCCGGGTGGGCGTGCCGCAGTTGGCGCAGATCATTGAGGATCATAAGAAACGGCAGGTGGCGGATCGCTGATTTTTATGACTTTTATGGCTAAAAAGGTGCTGTCCGCAATTTTCCGGCAGCACCTTTTTACATTTACCCCATGAAAACAAAAAGGAAAAAGCAGAAGAAGCTGAAACGCAGCGGCGCCCCACCCGGCACACTGGAGTTCACGGGCGAACAGCGGCTGGAACAAGTAGTGGTACACCAGATCCGCTACAATGGGGAGGAAATTTCCGAGGTGCAATTTGACCTGAAAAGCAACCCAGGCACCTTGCCTGAAAAAGTTACCTGGTACGACGTTCGGGGGCTGCACGATGTGGCACTGGTCGAGCGATTTGGGCAACATTTCAACATCCACCCCCTGGTGCTGGAAGACATCCTCCACACCCAGCAGCGACCCAAGTTCGAGGAGTACGGCGACGAGGCCTTCATCGTGATCAACGCCCTGACCTACAACAAGGCGGAGCATGAGCTCAACTCGGAGCAGATTGCCCTTTATTTTGGCGAAAACTTCCTGTTGAGCTTTCAGGAGAATGCGGACGATACCTTCCTGGCCGTGCGGGAGCGGCTCGAATCTGCCCGTGGCCGCATCCGCAACCGCAAGTCCGACTACCTCGCCTACGCCCTCGTGGACAATGTGGTGGACAACTATTTCCAAATCCTCGAATGCTTCGAGGAGCGCATGGAAACCCTGGAAGCCGACATCAACACCGACCCGTCGAGGGAAACCAAAGAAGGCATCCACCACCTGAAATTCCAGATGCTGGCACTGCGCAAATCCGTGATGCCGCTCCGGGAGGCCGTCGGCAAATTTTCCCGCAGCGAAAGCAAGATCATGGACGAAAGCACCGGCCTCTTCGTCCGTGACCTCTACGACCACGTCATCCGCATCGCCGACCTGATAGAAACCTACCGGGACATGCTCAACGGCCTCCAGGAACTGTACCTTTCCGAACTGAGCATCCGAATGAACAACGTCATCCAGGTGCTGACCATCATCACCACCATTTTTGTCCCATTGACTTTTCTGGCGGGCATCTATGGGATGAACTTTGACAACATCCCTGAGTTACACTTCCATCATGGCTATTACTACCTTTGGGGCGTCATGGGCCTGATTTCCATCGCCTCCCTGGTTTATTTCAAAAAGAAAAAATGGATTTAGAAACAATGCGTGAATGAGTGAATGATTCAATGAGAGAATTTCCCCGCACTTCTTCATTCTATCATTCACGCATTCTCTTATTCACTCATTCACTCATTCACTCATTCACTCATTGACTCATTGACTCATTGACCCATTCTCTCATTCACTCATTGACTCATGGCAAGAATCCTCCTCACCCTTTCGAAAATGATCCTCTTCACGGGCCTGCTCTTTGTCAGGTTCAAGGAAAAGGAATGGGCCAGGATATTAGAGCCATTGGGCGAGCTGGTCGCTGTTGGGGCGAAGTTCACCAGCCTGACCAACATCCTGCTCAATTTCATCATCCTCGCCCTGGGGCTGAACCTCTCCCTGATCCTGTTTTCGGCCACTTACCGGCGGCGGCAGCGCCTGCCGAGGGGCCGCACGGACAACGTGCTGGCAGGGCTGGAAAACATCTACATCCTGCTGATGACGGCGGCGGTCATCATTGCCATCCTCAGTTTGTTCGGCATTGACACCAAGAGCCTGTTCACCGGGCTGAGCATCGTGGCGGCGGCCATTGCCATTGTCACACGGGACTACATCGTCAACATCATCAGCGGCATCGCCATCAGTTTTTCGGACGAAATCTCCATCGGCGACCATGTGAAAATCGGCGACTACAAGGGCCGTGTCACCGACATCACCATCTCCCGCATCGCCCTCGAGAACGACGACGACGACATCATTTTCATCCTCAACAATACCGTTTACACCAGCGAAATCGTCAATTACACCAAGAAAGGCATCCGAAAGGTGAACATCGAATTTGAACTCAACCTGGAGTTTTTAGAAACCATCGAAGCCCTCGAAGAAGACTTGATAGATTGCCTCCAGGATTATCACGAGCACATCGAACCAGGTTCTTTCCGGCTGCGCATCATCGAAATCCACAAGGATAGCCTGGAACTTAAATTTCAATATACCCTGAAAAGGATAGACCGGGAACTGGAAAAGGAAATACGCCGGAAGACGGTGCGGAGGGTGGTGAACCACCTGCGGCGGGATGCGGAGGAAGGAGGCAAATGAGGCATTTCAACTTCATTTTTATTGAATTTCAACCTAGGGAAAGATACCTTTGCGCACTTTTTAAAATACGTGGCGAAACCCTTCGGTATTCAAAACGCAGACGAGGTTTGGCCCAACAGTCAGCATATCATTGTTAAAATGAAAATCATCATCGCCGGGGCGGGAAACCTCGGCTTCCATTTGGCAGAGCTGTTATCCTATGAAAACCAGGATATTACGCTCATAGACGAAAACCAGGAGGTGCTGGATTATGCCTCCACCCACCTCGATTTGCTCACACTGCGGGGCGACTCCTCCTCCATCAACGTGCTGCGGGAAGCAGGTATTGAGAACGCCCACCTGCTGTTGGCCGTCACTACTTCGGAAACGACCAACATCGTAACAGCCAGCCTGGCGAAGAAACTGGGCGCACGGCAGACCGTCGCCCGGGTACACAAGTCGGAATACTTGAAAGAAGTGAACCGGGAACTGGTGGCCGCTATGGGCATTGACTCCATTTTTTCCCCGGTGCAGTTGGCGGCCAAGGAGATTCTGCGCCTCGTCAAGCGCTGCTCGTTCACCGATATTTTTGAATTCGAGGAAGGCAAAATTTCCCTGTTCGGCATCACGCTCGACGACTTTTCGCCTTTGGTGAATGTGCAGTTGAGCAACTGGAAGCAATTGGTGGCCAATGAAGCCCTGCGCCCCATTGCCATCCTGCGGGGCAGCCAGACCATCATCCCGAACGGGGAAGTGGTGCTCAAACGGAACGACCACGTTTATTTCATCACCAAAAAAGACAAGGTGGACGAGGTGGAGCGCTTCGTGGGGGCCAAAAAGGTAAAGGTGAAAAATGTGATGATACTTGGGGGGTCTCCTTTGGCCTACGAAACGGCGAAACTGATGGAAGACGATTTCAATATCACCCTTATAGAAGGCAGCAAGGACCAATGCAAAATCCTGACGGAAAAGCTGAACAACACCTTGATTATCAACGGCAAGGCCGACAACGTGGACCTGCTGCAGGAAGAGGGCCTCGACCGCATGGACGCCTTCATCGCCCTGACGCCCAACTCCGAGACCAACATCATCGCCAGCCTCACTGCCAAAAACCACGGCGTTTACAAGACCATCGCACAGGTGGAGAACAAGGAATACACTTTCATCTCCCAAAATATCGGCGTGGACACGCTCATCAACCAGAAGCTCATAGCCGCCAACAATATTTTCAGGTTCGTCCGGCAAGGCACCGTGGAGGCCATCACCGGCCTTCATGGGGTGGAGGCGGAGGTCATCGAGTTCGTGGTTACTAAAAACAACCTGATGACCCGCAAACCCATCAAGGATTTGCATTTCCCCAAAGCGGCGCTCATCGGTGGCGTTATCCGGGGCGACGAAAGCCTAATTCCCGACGGCAACTTTCAACTGCAAATGGACGATAAAGTCATCGTCTTTACCATGCCGGAGGCGGTTTCCAAGGTGGAGCGGATGTTTCGGTGAGGGGGGAGAGGATGAGAGAAAATAGAGGATGAGAGAAATGAGAGAAATGAGAGGATGAGAGGATGAGAGGATGAGAGGATGAGAGAATTGACTGAAAAACATGATCAACTTTAAACAAATAGCACGGGTTATCAGCGTCCTGCTTTTCGTGATGGGTGGGATGATGCTCACGGGGGTGGTGGTTTCGGCTGTTTATGCTTCGGGCGATGGGCTGCACCTGGTCATTTCTGCTTCGATTTGCGTGGCGGTGGGGGCGCTGCTCTGGTTTTTGAGCAACAACAAAAGCAAGACCGTCAACAAACGGGAAGGCTACCTGATTGTGGCCCTGGGCTGGCTTTCGATGGTCTCGTTTGGCATGTTGCCCTACCTGGTCAGCGGTGAAATACCTTCTGTGGCAGATGCCTTTTTTGAAACCATGTCGGGCATGACCACCACCGGGGCCAGCATTCTCAACGACATCGAGGCAGTGCCGAAGGGCATCCTCTATTGGCGCAGCCTGACGCAGTGGATCGGCGGCATGGGCATCATCGTGCTGACGGTGGCCATCTTCCCCTTGTTGGGCATTGGTGGCATCGAGCTGTTTTCGGCGGAAGCACCCGGCCCCACTTCCGATAAAATACATCCCCGCATACAGGAAACGGCCAAACGCCTTTGGGGCATCTACGTTGGCTTGACGGGCATCCTGGTTTTATTGTTGAAATTGGGCGGGATGACCTTTTACGAAGCGATCAACCATGCCTTCACCACGATGGCCACGGGCGGTTTTTCCACCAAGAACGCCAGCATGATGGCCTTCGACACGCCCTTTATCCAATACACCATCATCGTTTTCATGTTCCTGGCCGGCACCAACTATTCGGTCACCTACCTTGCGCTGAAAGGCCGTTTCAAGCGGGTTTGGGCCAATGACGAGTTCAAGGCGTACCTCTTCCTCGTGCTGGTGCTCGGCGTCATCATGTCCTTGCGGGTTTATTACAGTGTCAACCACCGGGGGGAATTTATCACCTTTGAAAAAGCGGTCAGGGATGCCTTTTTCCAACTGGTGTCGCTCGTCACCACGACGGGCTTTGTCTCGGCGGACTATACCTCCTGGACCAACGGGCTGACGATGGTCTGCTTTATCCTGCTCTTTTTGGGGGCCAGCGCAGGCTCTACGGCGGGCGGCATCAAGTTCATCCGCCACCTGGTTTTTTTCAAAAACTCCTACTTAGAATTCAAGCGCCTGTTGCACCCCCGTGCCGTGGTGCCGCTCAAGCTCAACGGGCAGGTCGTGGCGCCCCGCATCATGACGCACGTCATTATTTTTCTGCTGCTGTACATGATGATTTTCATCCTTGGCTCGGTGGTGATGAGCGTAATGGGCTACGACTTCCTCACCTCGGTGGGGGCGGTGGCCACCTCGCTGGGCAACGTGGGCCCGGGCATCGGCAAAGTCGGCCCGGTGGACAATTTCGCCCACCTCTCCGATGCGGCCAAGTGGCTGCTTTCCATCCTGATGCTGCTCGGCAGGCTGGAGTTGTTTACCATCCTTGTGCTGTTGACGCCTTATTTCTGGAAGTCGAATTGAACGCTCCCTGGAAAACTGCCCGGTTGCAGGAAGAGCATATCCTTGCCCCATCAACCGCACAAGGAATGACTGGCTACTTCCCGCCATAGCGCCTCCGGTACCTCGACGGCGACTCTCCTTTAAATTTCGCAAACTGCTTATGAAAAAAAGGCATTGATTCAAACCCGCAGGAAAAACCGATTTGCGCCACCGGCCAGTCTGTGTCAATCAGCATCCGGCTGGCCATGTTGATACGGTATTCGTTCAAAAAGGTGAAAAACGGGCGCCCCATCATTTTGCTGAAAAAACGGGAAAAAGACTGCTCCGACATGTTGACCAAATCAGCCAACTCCCTGAGGTAGATTTTCCGGGGATAATTCGCCTCCACGAAGTCGTGGATGTTGCCCATCCGGCTGCCGTACTCCGAGGGCAAATCGTCCTCGAAACTGGCCTCCGACAGGGTTCGGTGCCGGCAGCCTGATAGCCGCACCAACAGCCCCAGCAGCTCGACGTACAATTCCGGGCCGGCCAGCATGGGCAGTTGCAACATCGCAGGGAGCAGTGGCTTGGCATCCTCTTCTTTAAATATAATGCCCCTCGATGCCGTTTTCAGCATCTCAAACATGCCCGCCAGTTCTGGTGCCTGGGCATAGATACCTTTGTTCCATTGCACGACAGTGGATTCGGACTTCCCATTTTCCCGAACCTGGTTTTTCCAGCAGTGGGGCAGGTTGGAGCGCAGCAGCACCAGCTCGCCCGGCTCAAACGACCCCACGAAGTCGCCGATGAACTTCGTTCCAGTGCCCGCCCCGATATAGGTCAGTTCATGCTGCGGATGGAAATGCCAGGGGGCATCAAAATCCTTTTTTGAATAGCTGAAGGCCAGGATAGATTTCTCTTTTCCCAAAGTAATCTGTTCCAATACGGGTTTCATAAAGACACTATTTTGTCTGCCAAATTAAGTTATTACCCGTTTTAATTACAGAATAAATTACTTTTTGGCTAAAAAAGGAAAATGTCAAGTCGAGGCAAACCCGGATTTTTGCACCTGCTGATTTTACTTTTTTAGAAATAATGACAGTATGAAAAAAAGCGAATTTCCAGACCCTTTCGAGCAAGCCCGCCTGG
The DNA here is from genome assembly GCA_020636005.1 of Lewinellaceae bacterium. GTDB lineage: Bacteria > Bacteroidota > Bacteroidia > Chitinophagales > Saprospiraceae > UBA6168. Next base: position 461,065 of record JACJYR010000001.1, on the reverse strand, counting down.
AGCATGGCGTTGGTGAAATGGACGACCAGGACGACCCCGTTGTGATGGTCTTGCGCCACAAAGACTTGCGCCAGTGTGCGCACAACTGGCAGACCTTCCAGTCAGCAGCCGTTCCGGGGCGCATCGTCGTGCCGTCCGAGGTCAACATCCGGGACACCCGCCAGATCCCCTTTGAGTTGGACCCGCCGGAACATACCGGGTACCGGGCCTTGGTGGAGGATTGGTTCCGGCGGCCATTGGATGCCGTGTATGAGGCAAATTTGACGGAACAAATCAGCGCCATCGTGGAGGAGGCTTCGGCCAAAGATGCCGTGGAAGTGGTCGGCGGGTTTTCGCTGCCCCTGCAATCGAGGGCTTTAACACTCTTGCTTAACATACCTTATGCAGAGGCAGAGACCTGGATTTCGTGGGGCGTCCACGTTTTCCGCAGCGAAGAGACTGCACTCGATGCCGGCAAAGCCAACATACTCTACGACTACATTGACCGTAAAATTGACGAGGCCATCGAACAACCCAGCGACAGCCTCTATTCCGTCCTGCTCCATTCCGAATACCAAGGCCGGAAATTGACCCGGGAAGAAGTCAAAGGCGTCATGATTCTCACCTTTGCCGGAGGGCGGGACACCATCATTAATTACGTCACCAACGCAATAGCCTACCTGGCCGACCATACAGCGTCGCTCGAACGCATCCGCAACGAACCGGACATCATCGGCAAGGCCGTCGAAGAATTTGTGCGCTATTTTTCCCCGCTCACGCACATGGGCCGGGTGGCCACGCACGACACACAAGTTTGCGGACATGCCGTCAAAGCTGACAGCCGCATTTCCCTTTGCTGGGCCTCTGCCAACCGGGATGCTTCGGTGTTTGAACATCCAAACGACGTGGTGCTCGACCGGAAAACCAATCCCCATGTGGCCTTCGGTTTCAGCCACCACAAATGCCTGGGGCAACACCATGCCCGCCAAATCATGAAAGTCCTGCTAAGGGTTTTGGCGGAAAAAGTGCAGTCCATTGACATGCTGGATGGCGATGAAAAAATAGAAAAGTGGGGCGAGTTTGAGCGGAAGGTGGGCTTCGAGCGGCTCCGGGTAAAGTTTAACAAAAAGGGCTGAGATAGCCAGGCAATCAACCTTCATCAAGTAATATCATCCTATGCGGATCAGGGGTTGAAATAACCGCTTGGCTTTAAGTGGTACCAGGATTTAAACTCCTGATTATCAACCGCTAAAAAATTTCAACTCCTGATTCGTATAACCTGAAAAAATATGGCCAAAATAACATTCATCACCAGGGACAACGAAACCTTCACGGTGGAAGGCGATGCCGGCTCCGTGATGCAACTCGCCGTTCAACACAACATTAAAGGCATTGACGGCGACTGTGGGGGCGTCTGTTCCTGTGCGACCTGCCACGTCCACGTTGCACCTGAAGATTTTCATAAAACAGGGGAAGCAACGGAAATCGAAAAGGACATGCTCGAATTTGACGACAATGTAAGTGAATACAGCCGACTGTCTTGCCAATTGAAAATCAGCGATGTGCTGGATGGCATTACCTTAAAAGTGGCGAATTAAAATGGCTGATTCTTCGAACCATAAAACCTGCGTCGTCATTGGCGCCAGCCACGCCGGCGCCAACTTTGCCTTTGCCCTGCGGCAGGAAGGTTGGCAGGGGGACATCCTGCTGTTCGATACCGACCCGATGCTCCCTTACCACCGCCCGCCCCTTTCCAAAACCTATTTGACGAGTGAAGATGGTTTTGAAAAAAACATGCTCAAGCCCGCCGGGAGCTACGAGAAAGAAGGCATCACTTTGCATCCAGGGACCACCGTCCAGGCTATTCTTCGCAAAGAAAAAACCATCGCTTTGGGCGATGGCAGCAGGCAGGCGTACGACAAATTGGTGCTTGCCACGGGCGCCCGCCCTATCATCCCGCCCATCCCCGGCATCGAGTCCGCCAAAAACTGCTTCCCCATGCGGACGGCGGAGGACGCTATGCGTATTCGCAATGCCATCCGCACAAGCGGGCAAAAACGGGTGGTCGTTATCGGCGGTGGATATATTGGCCTGGAGACTGCTGCTTCCCTGCGAAAACTCGGTGCGGAGGTGACCGTCCTGGAGCGGGAAGAACGGATTCTGGCAAGGGTCACTGCGCCTGAAATGTCTGCGTTTTTTCAAAAATTGCACGGCGCACAGGGTGTCCAGATTTTTACCAACCAAAACGTAGCCTCTATTGAAACTACCGGCGGGCTAAACGAGGTACTTTGCACTGACGGCACACGATACATGGCGGATATAATCGTCGTCGGTGCAGGCATCCGGGTGAATACAGAACTGGCCGCAGCGGCTGGGCTGGCGGTTGAAAATGGTATCAGGGTGGACGCCACGGCCCGCACCAACGACCCCGACATTTACGCCATCGGCGATTGCACTTTTCATTTCAGCCCGCATTACAACCGTTTCATCCGGTTGGAATCTGTTCAAAATGCCGTTGACCAGGCAAAGGTCGCCGCCGCCGCCGTATGCGGTAAAGAAGTGAAATACGATACCATCCCCTGGTTTTGGTCGGATCAATATGATGTCAAGCTGCAAATGGCGGGGCTTTCCGCAGGTTACAATCAAGTGCTGGTGCGGATAGAAGAAGGCAAGGAAAATTGCCTTTCTGCCTGGTATTTCAAAGACGATACCCTGCTGGCTGTGGATGCCGTCAACAATGCCAGGGCGTATGTGCTCGGCACGAAATTTATCAAAGAGGGCCAAACAGTTGACAAGTCTAAACTGGTTGACCCTTCGGTGGAGTTCAAGCCGGCCAATCTTTTAAGGAAAGCGTGACTAATAACCTGAGCGAAACTCCACAGAATTTGTCAAAGAACGAAAAATAAAACGGCCCTCTGTTTTCCTTCAATCCTAAGCGTTTAAAAATCAACACATGCCTATCAATTCCAAAAGCGCCATTGCAACAGGCGACGGTAATTTTATCATTGACACAGTACACCTCGCCGAACCACAAGCCGACGAGGTGTTGGTAAAAATGAAAGCCGCCGGCCTCTGCCACACCGACCACGACTCCCTTCGCTGGGGCAAGCCCATCGTCATGGGCCACGAGGGCGCCGGCGTGATTTCAAAATTGGGCACCGCCGTCACCGATTTTTCAGAAGGCGACCAGGTTATTCTCAATTGGGCAACGCCCTGCATGGCCTGTTTCCAATGCCAGGAGGGCAACCAGCATATTTGTGAAAACAACTCCCCGGTGGTCGCTGGCGGCAATGGGAATACGCCCGGCCACGCCCACCTGGAAGGCACAAAATGGCAGGGAAAAGCCATCGAGCGCTCGTTCAACCTTGGCACTTTGAGCGAATATGCGCTGGTGAAACAATCGGCCCTGGTGAAAATTGACGGGCAGGACCTCAACTTCTCCGCTGCCGCCATCGTGAGCTGCGGCGTGATGACGGGCTACGGGTCGGTGGTCAATGCGGCCAAATTGGCAGCGGGCAGTTCAGCGGTAGTGCTGGGCTGTGGCGGCGTGGGGTTGAACGTCATTCAGGCTTGCAAAATATCGGGCGCAGGGCGCATCATAGCCATTGACATCAATCCGCAAAAACTGGAACTGGCCAGGCAGTTTGGTGCCACGGATGTGATTTTGGCAGACAAAGCCGACACCGGTTTGACCCAAGCTGCCCAAAAAGTCAAGCAAATGCTCGGTGGCCGTGGCGCAGATTATGCCTTTGAATGTACCGCTATTCCATCCCTCGGCGCAGCGCCTTTGGCCATGATTAGAAATGCCGGGACGGCGGTACAGGTCAGCGGCATCGAGGAGGAAATCACGATTGACATGCGACTGTTTGAGTGGGATAAGCTTTACATCAATCCGCTATATGGAAAATGCCGTCCACAGATTGATTTTCCTAAAATTATCCAGCTTTACAAAAAAGGCGACCTGAAACTGGACGAGATGGTCACGAGGGAATACCGGCTGGATGATTTGGAAAGGGCGTTTGATGATTTGCTGGAAGGGAAAAATGCAAAAGGCGTAATTGTATTTGATTAAGGATCGAAGGAAAAATAATCCCGATGTGAAATCGGGATTATTTTTAAAAAACCCTTCCATTGCTGGGGTTTTCAAAATCAAAATGGTGAAGTCATTTTTTCATTGTTACTAAAAATATGAACAGCTTCCGAACCATAGAACGCTCCGACCCGGCTTTTGAAATGGGCGGCCTTCGTTTCCTCACTGTCAAAACACCCAACTTGCAAGGGCGTGGGGACATCTGTTTGTTCGTCCCAAAAGTTGAAAAAGGTGTGACTGACCTCCCCATCTATATCCTCCTCCACGGCGTGTATGGCAGCGCCTGGGCTTGGGCGATGAACGGCGGTGCCCACCGGACAACACAGCGACTGATTGAACATCAGGAAATCAGGCCTGCCATTATTGCGATGCCGTCCGATGGAATGTGGGGCGATGGGTCGGCGTACTTTTCCCACCATCAGCAAAATTTTGACCAGTGGATTGTAAACGATGTGCCGTTGGCCATTCAGGAAAACATACCCGAAGCGGGTAAAAACTCCCCCATGTGCATCAGCGGTTTGTCCATGGGCGGCTACGGTGCCTTGATGCTGGGGGCAAGGTTTCCCGAAAAATTCAGCGCCATTTCGGCCCATAGTTCCATCACGGAGCTGGAACAAATGGCGCTTTTCGTCGAGGAGCCGCTGGAGGAATACACCGCCCACTGCGAACTACCGGATGTGATAGTTGCCATGAAAATGAACCGGGAAAAGCTGCCTGCCCTCCGCTTTGATTGCGGCGTGGCGGATACCTTGATTGAACCGAACCGGTTATTGCACCGGCAATTAACCGAGTTAGGCATCCGGCATATTTTCCAGGAATTTCCGGGCGGGCACGAGTGGCCCTACTGGCAGGAGCATTTGGCGAAGACGTTGCGGTTCTTCGATACAGCGGTTTATTTCAAAGGCAAATCATAAATATCTTCGAGCGGCCGGGTTATCAAACCCGGCATTGCCGGGAAGCCGCCGGGTTTGATAACCCGGCCACTCGAAAGCGCTGCGGCAAGTGTTCCTGCGTCAAGGCCGGAGAACCCTGTCCATCCGCTCCGTCCAATCGAAAGGCGGCCAAAAAAACACATAACTACCCAACCACGACAACACACCCTATTCCATCAGTTGCAACGCCTTTTCAGGCTCCGTCACAGGCAGTTTGCACACTTTGTTCCGGCACACGTAAATCATGGTCTGCCCTGCCTGCAGCTTGTCCTTCAGCAATTCGAGGGTGCCCTCACCCTGGCCACCGAGCAGGATGGCATTGGGCAGGTAGTTGCGCAGCAGGGCATCCCGTTTGGCCCCGAAGTCGTTGCCGACAATGGCTACTTCGTAAGGCGGCCGCACCAGGTCGAGGTAGAGTTGGCACCAGTTGGAGAAAAAATCAGGCTCTTTGGTCGTGGTTATCCTGTCGGCAAAAAGGTGCATCATGCCCCTTGCTTTTTCCAGCCAGTCGTTGTCGTAAAAATAAAGCCCCAGCAAGAAAAGGTCTTTCGCCATAACGGAGTTGGAGGCGGGGATCACGTTGTCTGAAGTCTCCATTTTGCGGGCGATGAGCGGCGGGTCGAGGTCTGAGGTGTAGTAAAAGAGGCCGCTTTCGTCATCGTAAAAATGTGCCAGGGCATAAGTGGCCAATGCCTTTGCCTTGTTCAACCATTTTTCATCGAACGTCACCTGGTAAAGGTCCGTGAAGGCATCAATGGTGAGGGCATAGTCGTCCAGGAAAGCATTGATGACGGCCTTTCTGTCTTTGTAGTTGCGGTTCAGGCGGTTGTCGGGCTGCATCATTTTGTCTAGTATAAACTGCCCGCTTTGAAGTGCCGCAGCCAGATAATTTTTATCCCCAAAAGCCCGGTAGGCGTCCACATAGCCTTTGAGCATGAGGGCGTTCCAGGCGGTGAGGGCCTTATCGTCGAGGGCGGGCCGGATGCGGGCAGACCGGGCCTTCAGGAGTTTTCCCCTGGCCGCTGTTATTAACTGGTTCAAGGCGTCCTCGCTCAAGCCATGCTTCTTTGCCACTTCGGCAGCGGTTTTCTTTCGGTGCAGGATGTTTTTCCCGTCTTCCCAATTTCCCGTTTGGGTGATTTCAAAAAAATCGCAAAACGCTGCCGACACCTTCGCATCGCCGAGGATGGAATCCACCTCCTGTTTTTTCCAAACATAAAACTTGCCTTCCTCTCCGTCGCTGTCGGCGTCGAGGGATGAAAAGAATGCACCCTCTTTAGCGGTCATTTCATTTTTGACAAAACCCAATGTTTCTTCCACCACCTTTTTATAGAGCGGGTTTTTGGTGACTTGAAATGCCTGCGAATAAAGGCTGACAAGTTGGGCATTGTCGTAGAGCATTTTTTCAAAATGGGGCACCAGCCATTTGTCGTCGGTAGAGTAGCGGGCGAAGCCCCCGCCGAGGTGGTCGTTGATGCCACCGGCAGCGATATGGTCAAGGGTGACAGTGACCGCCTTGAGCGCTTCCTGGTTGCCGGTTAGGTGGTGGTATTCCAACAGGAACTGGTAGTTGTTGGGGATGGGGAACTTGGGTGCCCCTTTTCTGCCGCCATTCTGATAGTCAATGCGCTGGAAGAAATTATCGGCTACCTGATCAAGGTTGTTTTGGGTAAATTCGGCTTCGCCATCGGGCTTCGGCACATCATCTAATTTTCCGACGCCCTGGGTCAATTGGGCAGCGTACTCCTTCATCTTTTCAGGATTTTTCTCCCATTCGCCCTGGAAGTACTCCAATATTTCGATCCACTTTTTCCTGGGGAAATAAGTACCCGCCCATACGGGCTTTCCGTCGGGCAGGGCAAAGGCGTTCAGCGGCCAGCCGCACCCCTGCTGGGAGGCCAGTTGGCAGGCCGACATATAGACGTCGTCCACGTCGGGGCGCTCCTCCCGGTCCACTTTGATGGTGATGAAATATTTGTTCATCAGGTTGGCCACGGCCGTGTCTTCGAAAGATTCGTGTTCCATGACGTGGCACCAGTGGCAGGCTGCGTAACCGATGCTCACGAGGATGAGCTTGTTTTCTTCCTTTGCTTTTTGAAGGGCCTTGTCGTTCCACGGCTGCCAATTGACCGGGTTGTGGGCGTGCTGCAGCAGGTAGGGGCTGCTTTCGTGGATGAGTTCATTGGTGTAGGAGTGGTCGCCGTGCCGTGCCTCGCCATTCTGCGATTTGCAGCCAAGGCAAGCCAGCAGGAAGGAGCAGTACAAGCAGTTTTTCAGCAAAAAAGACCTGATTCCGATGGGCATACGATTTTTCATTTTACCCAAAACTAAGCCTTATTTCGTATTTCCCTCCTGTTGCCAACTTTTCAAGTTTTAAGAATTTGTTTGAGCCGCCTGAGTTGTATGAATTTGTTAAAAATGGATTTATAAAACTGATTATCAATTGTTTATTTGAATTTTTTAAAAACCGAATAACCCGGGTTGATTCCAATGTTGTACTTGAATGAAAACAAAACAAAACAAACAAAGGCCACCCCCCGCAGGGGGCAGCCTTCATTTATACCCGGAAGCCCGGAATTCAATTCCAGTATTTATCGAAAGAGTGTGCAAACCAGGATTGGCTTGCCCCCCCTTTCAGTCCACATTACGGTAACGTCTCCAGAATCACGTAGTTGGCAATGTTGTTCACGTTGGCCGGATGGCTCAAAATCGTGTTGAACAGGAGCAATGCCCTATCGTTGCCCGGGCCTTGGTAGATAGCCTTTCCATTGAGGTCAATATCTGCCGATTGGTAGCCCTGGCTGATGTAGTTGGCAATCAAGCCAGTATTGTCAGTATCGTTAAGCACGGTCGTAAACAGTTTGAAGATGTCGTTGCCCGGGCCTTGGTAGATGGTGCGGCCATCGGCGTTCAGGTCGCCGCCCCAGAGGTACATCCTTCCATTCAGTTCTATTTGTCCATAGTCGCCATAGGTCGGGAAGGTGTTGTCCGTAAAGTCAACTTCCGTCACAACGGGGCTTAGGTCAAATGACTCAGCCGTCATAATACCGAGGTGGTTGCGGTGGCGCACCGACACATAGTATGGGCCTGCTGGCAGGGTCAGGAACCTCAGCGTAGAGACTCCATCCACATCTACCACATCGCCATCTCTCTGCAGGAAGGCCGAGCGGGTAGAAGCCACACTGTCAAGTGACGTAGAGCTGCGGATTTCGACGAACACCCAGTCAACGATGGCGTTGGGGCCGGTAGTGGCGAACACCAGTGTACTGTCGGACTGTGAAAGGGTATCCTGCTGCACGAGGCCGTCGCCCACATGGTGAAAGGCCGGGCTTGTTCCTGAACCCATAGGCAGGGTTGTGTAAGGCTCCCTCCTTGGGATACCCCGCTTGTAGGTGTTGGCACCGTTGGATACCTGCAGGTTTCTCAGGTTGTCACGCATGAGCGTGTCAGTTCCCGATGTGCTGATTTTAGCCCCTTGCAGGTTGACCCGGATGGCCAGGTTGACGCCGATACAGGTAGGCCCGAGAATCGGATCGCAGGGATCGAGCGGGTTACCATTGAACACGTTGTCGAGGTAGCCGTCGGTTTCCTCACCGTTGTTGATGTTGTCGCCGTCAGGGTCTTCCTGGTTGTCGAGTATGCCGTCGCCGTCAGTATCCTGGTTACAGTTGCTGTAAGAGATCTTCGTTGTGTCGGAAGGCGAAACCTGGTAGAACCAGGGGCCGGAGCCGACAAATGTATCCGTTGCGATTTGCAGGTTGTTCAGCGTCATCCAGTCTTCCCAGAAGTCGTACAATTGGTCGTCGTCGTCGTCCGGGTCAATGTCGTTGATGAGGCCGTCAAGGTCAAAGTCGCAAGTGCCGGTGGTACAGGCATCCAGTACGGTGAGCGTAACCTCTTGCGTGGTATCGGCGCATCGGCTGGTCGTGATGACGAGCCGGTACATGTACCCATCCAGTTGATCCACCAGGCTTATCTGTAGTTCCTCTGTTTTCACCCCGGTGTAAAGGCCGCCAAAACCAGTTGGGGCACCACCTACGGTATTGGGTATGTTGGCCCAAGGACCGCTCGGAGGTTTCACCTGCCACTGGAAGGTCATGCCACCGGAAGAAGCGGCTGGCAAGCTCACTTCGGAAATGAAGGCGTGGTTCGTGTTGTTGCAGATGGCTGCGTCAACAGGTTCCAGGTCTATCGAAATAGGACCTTCGACAAAAAGCTGGGCCAGGTCGCTGTACAGCGTATCGCAATAAGGTGTATAGACTTTGCAACGGTAGCGGTAGTTGTACAAGTTGGCCGTGTTGGTGATGCAAAGTTGGTTCGTGGTCACACTGCCAAGTGCGTATGGCGCAGCGTTGGGCACGTTGGTCCAGATGCCGGACACGGTGCTGTATTCCCAGCGGTAGCTGGCAGAAGATACACCGGTCGCGTTTTGGATGGCCGTGGTGAAGCATACCGTCTCCGTGCTTGCGCAGGTGATGTAGTCGTCTGGCTGATCGGTGAAGGTAATCGGACCGTCCACCCTCAACAATGACCTGTTCGTAATAACTGTATCGCAGGTACCCGTCCATGCTTTCAGGCGGTAGAAGGTACTGTCAAGGCCGGATATGGGTGCAATGAGCAACGTATCGCCTTTTGTACCACCATAGGTATTGGAGCCGACGTCACCGTCCACCAGGTTCGTATAGGTCACACCATCAAAGCTCTGTTGCCATTGGTATTGGATGGTCACTTCCCCGCCGTAGCCGGCGTTGGCAATATCTGCCACGAACAGCGCTTGTTTGTTGTCGCAATTGACCCTGTTGACGGGGCTTGATACGACGGTCAGCGGGCCGTCCACCCTTAGTTTGGCACTGAAGGAGTTGACCCTGTTACAACTATCCGTCCTGGCGGTGAGCCTGAAACAATAGTTGTCGAGGCCGGCCACATTGTTAATCACGAGACTGTCATTGGTCGCACCGACGTAGCCGTTGAAACCACCGTCTGCCACATCACTGAAGTTGATACAGTCCGAAGAATACTGCCATTGGTAAATGATGGTGCCAGCGTTGCCTGCTGTAATACCAGCCGAACCAGTAAACAGCACATCTTCACCAGAGCACTGGATGATATCTGTCGGGTGCTTTGAAAAAGTAATAGGCCCTTGTACGGTCAGGCAAGCAGAGTCTGAGGCGATAGAGGCACAATGCACAGTCTGGATCAAGGCCCTGAAACAGAAGTTGTTGTAGGTAGCCACGTTCGAGATGCACATATTGGCAGTCTTCACACCGCTGAAAGTACTGTTGTTGTTCAGGTTGCTCCAAAGGCCAGTTATTGGGTGCCGCACCTGCCATTGGTAGGTGATCAAACCAGAGTTGTCGTTCTCCGTTTCTACGGCGAAGCAGACCGGGTTGCCCGAACAAATCGTCCTGGAAACTGGCTGGCTCGTGAAGCGGATGGCTCCTTCTTCTGTTACCACGGCATAGTTTGTCCTGCCAGGATTACAGTTAGGTGTCCAGTAGCGCAGGCGGTAGCGGCAGCTATCCAGGCCTACGATGTCGCCGATATTCAACGTGGCGGTCGTTTCACCAGAGTAGTTATTAGGGCCGCCGCTGGCCACATCTCCCCAGGTAGTACCACCATCGCAGCTTCTTTCCCACTGATAGGAGATAGCACCCAAACCTGCGTTGACAATCGTAGCCTGCATCAGTACGCCGTTGCCGGAGCACTCGGTAATGTTGTCTGGCTCATCAATTACGGTTAGCGGGCCTTCAATGAGCAGCATGGCAGCCAACGAAGTATCATTGGCACAAGTACCCGTCCATATGATGGCACGGTACAGGTTGCTGTCGAGGCCGGTAGAGATGCTGATACTCAAGGAGTCGGTCTTGGTACCGTTGTAAATCGTATCGTTCGTCAAGGGATCCCAAGAGCTACCGTTGTTGGTGCTGACCTGCCACTGGTACTGCAGGGTGCCACCATCCGGTGAGGAGTTCGACGCACTAATGAAGAAGTTCACCTGTTCGCCGGAACACTGGGTCACATCCACCGGATCAACATCAATATTGATAGGGCCTTCTACCGTGAGGCAGGCCTGGTTCGAGTACACCACCGAACAGAAGGCCGTTGTGTAGGCCAGGCGGTAGCAGTAGCTGTAGAGGCCGGTCACGTCAGAAATATTCAAGGTAGTAGCGTCATAGTTAGAATAAACACCACCATCGGTCGTACCGTCTATGTTCACCCAGCCGGAGCCTGAATTTCGCTGCCATTGGTAGGCCAGTGTGCCCACGCCGCTGGCCAGCGAGCCAGTCGAGGTAAAGGAAGCAGACCCACCAGCACAAACTGTTACCGGTGTTGGATGCGTATCTACCACGATGGGGCCTTCCACCGTCAGTGTCATGAAGTTGGTGTACTGGATATTACAGGTGGTCGTCCTGGCGCTCAGGCGGTATTGGTAGCCGTTGAGGCCGGCCGTGTTGCCGATACTCAACTGATCGGTAGAAGTACCGTTGTATGGGCTTGTGCCGTTGGTAAGGTCGGCCCATGCGGCACCGGAATTCGGACGGAATTGCCAGCGGTAGATGGTGCTGTTCAGGCCATCCGGGTTGGTGAAGGAAGCACTGATAAGCACGGCATCTTCGCCACCGCAGGAAGTGACATCCACTGGGTCAACAGGGGTCAGCGGCCCTTGTACGCTCAACCTTGCTTCATCAGAAGCGATATCCCCGCAATCGGTAGCCTTGGCCACCGCACGGAACCAACGCCCGCCCATGCCTGCAACATCGCTGATAAACAATGTATCGCAGCCGGAGGAAATAAGCGAACCACCGGAACCGTGGCTGAATACGCCCGTCATGTCAATGGAATCCCAGGTGACACCAAGGTCAGCTGAACTTTCCCAATAGAAATAGAAGGTGCCTTGTGGGATGCTTGCACAGGCCACAAAAATGGTGTCGTTTGCGGAGCAAACGGTGATGTCGTCCGGCTGGTTGGTGAAGCCAACGTTGCCGCTCACTGCGAGGGAAGCCGGGGCCGAGTAAACAGGGACCGAGCAAGTTGCAGATCTGAGGCACAAGCGGTATTGAGCGCCGTCAAGCCCGAGTACGTTTGAAATGGTAAGCGTATCGTTGCCGCCGCCGCCCACATTGTTTCCAATGACGTTAGTATAAATACCGGCTGCGTTATTGATAGCAGTCCAACCTGAGCCGGTGTTTATTTGCCATTCATATTGGCTGTTTTGGTTGCCAAAAGCGGCACCTGGGTTCGACCATTCAGCGATGAAATAGACCTCGTTACCGGCGCAGTTTGAAATATCGTCCGGGTCATCTACCACCGCCAGCGTACCATCTACGTCCAGTGCTGCTGCATTTGTATAAATAGTGTCGCACTGTCCGGTCGAGATTTTCATCCGGTAGAGCCAGCCGTCCATGCCGATGAAGAGGTTGGTAATATTGACCGTGGTAGTCGTCACATTGGCATAAGTTGCGCCACCTGGGCCGACACCTGCGGGCAGATCTGTCCAACCAGATCCACTGTTCACCTGCCATTGGTAGGCCATAGTGCCCACCGCACCGGCGTTATTGGCCGCCGCCGTGAAGCTGGCATCTTCCGTAGCACAATTAACGAAATTGCTCGGATGGGTCGTCACCGTGATCGGGCCTTCCACATCAAGCCTTGCCCAAGCGGAATAGACCGTGTCGCAGACAGAGGTGAAAATTTTGCATCGGTAATATCTACCGTGCAAGCCGGCCACCGAAGTAATCGTCATACTATCCGTAAAGACCCGTGCGTAAGGGCTTACGTTGTCCATATCACTGTAAGTACCAGTGGTATCCATCGTAGTCTGCCAATTATACTGAATCACCCCATCCCCATCATTCTGTGTATCAATGGTGAAATACGTCCCATAATTGGAACATTCCACCACATTATCCGGCTGGTCGGTCACGGATATAGGGCCGTGTACCGAAATGACGATACCGTCCGTAAATGCTGTATCCAACAAACATCCAAAGGAGTCTATAATATACAATATATTGAGCGTAACAGAAGAATCAGGAACAAAAGCGATAGAATCGCCGCTGACGTAATCCAATACTGAAACAGTATCAATACCACCATTAAAAGTATAGTAAACATCATAGGGCGACCATCCACCCGTGATATTGACATGGAAATAGGCTGTATCGCCGAGGTCGTTGGCACAAATGACATCGGCCCCGCCAATCAGTTCCATTTCTGCAGCTTCAGGATGGAAAGGATCGCAAGGGTCGCAAAGCGCCGAACTGTCGAGGCCCGGATCGAACACACCGTTACCGTTGGTGTCCTCTATACCGTTCAGGATACCGTCGCCGTCGCAGTCGTGGCAACTCCAGGCGGAAAGGGCATAGTTGTCGGAGTAGTTGTAGAAAAAGGTACCGACGCCCGGCTTGATGTCAACTACCGAGAGGTCGTTTCCAGGGTTGGTGCCCGGTGTGTTGGTACCAGGGGTGCCATCCGGGAAATCCGGGCAAAATGGATCAGAAACCCCAGTGGCCGAGTTACAGTCAATCAGATAAATACTATCTGGACATGGGCTGACCCTGTTGATGGTAAAAAGCAGTGTTTCACTCCCAAAAGGAAATTGGATTGGCGGAGTGTTGCTCTGCAAACCAAACGAAACATATTGTTTTGTCGGGTTTTCCGGAGGGCTGACAATGGTACCGTTTGCCGCTGTCCAAAGACCGCCATCGCCGGAAAAGGGGCCTGTCCAAACAAAGCCGGCAGGCATTACAATGGTCACCTGGCCGGATGCGCTATAAGCTGTAGAAGACAGCGTATCCGCCGAGGTGGATTTAACATAGACACCCCAGGTATCCTCGTCTAGTAGTTGTAGTTTCATCTCGAGTTGAGCGAAGACCGAGCTAAAACCCAACACCATAAAGGATACAAGGAGTATCAGTTTAGGGTAAATGTTGGATCTGTACATAATTTTCGTGTTTTAAATGATTTAAGTATGTGGACTTTTCAAAAATGATTACAATATCAAATGCCGGGGGATGGAAAAGATTGTCAAAAAACGGCCTGGGCCGTTGGGGGATAAAACCAAAAAAAGCCATAGGCCACTGGCCATTAGCTAAGGGAGATAAAAAAGGGCATTTCCGTCCCGGCATAAATCCGGGACGGGAAGGCTGCCCGAAAAAACACTATAAACCCAAAATTTTTCTTGAGGCGTCTGCTATTATAAGCTCGACCAATTCGCTCATTATCCTAAGTAGCTTTCTGGTAAAAATGATTTGTGAGACATAAGACCAGCCTGGTGCAGCGAGTGCCATCAGCGCTCGTGCAAGTGGGGGGGGTGAACAGCTATTTTGCTAAAAAGAAATCCCTGCCTGATGGATCACCTGGCAAGGCTGGCAGCCAATATTTTTTGATTGAAAACAAGGACCGCTATAAGGGGAAAACACCCTGAGAGGTGTGGATATATGCTGACCGTGGAGAAGTAAAATTTCCTCATAGAAAGAAATATTTGTTCAAGTTTTTAAGCCTGATGCCGTTGCCGGCAAATTGGGTTGCTAAATGAATGATAAAACTGGGAAATTAATGAGGGGAGGGAATTACAAAGGGGAAGATGGTTTTCCTTTTGGCAATTGTTGTGCCAAAGTAGCTATTGCCTAAAAAGCCTGTATCATTTGTGCGTTTGGGGGATAGTTGTATGAGGGAGCTAGAGACTATTCAGAGAAGTATGTTTTTGAAAAAAACACACTCTCACAATCAATCACTTGTGAAAAATTGACACAGTTTTTTGAACAATCTCTTCATCCAAATTTGGCGGTGAGAGCTAAAAGGCTCGGTCTCTTTCGTTAAACCTCTCATTCCTCTCATCCCTCTCACCCTCTCTCAAAAGGCTCGGTCTCTTTTGTTAAGCCTCTCATTCCTCTCATTCCTCTCATCCCTCTCACCCTCTCACCCTCTCTCAAAAGGCTCTGTCTCTTTAGTCAAACTCAGTGTTTCTCTGTGCCTCCGTGTTGAAACCCCCAACACCATCATGGCAAGTGAGCTCCCAGGGCCGATTCTGCTTTGCGCCTCCGCGTTAAATATCCTGACCCAAAGGCGGCAATCCCCGACTCAACCCCTCATCGCCGCCAGGCATCCGTCAGCAGTCCTTCTACCTCCCCCGCAATCTCCAGCCCGGCATTCCGCCCCGTATCCTCGAAGAGCAGTTTATCTGATTCAAAAAAACGGACGTGCAAGGTACCCTGCATACTTTCGTTCACCTTGCCGGACATGTTGCCCGTGATGGGGGACACGAGCTTTGCGCCCGGGGCCTGTTCTCCAACTATTTCCAGGCGGTAGCGCCGATCCCGGAAGGAGAGCGACACGGTATTTTCGCCCAGGCCGGCTTTCATCTGTGCGCCCGTGTAGGTGGCAAACCGGAACAGTCGTTCGCCCCATTGAAAGCCCACAATATAGCCGATGAAATAACTGCCCAGCCACGGGATGCGGGCCACAGAGGCCATCAGGCATATCTTTTCTGTTTTCTCGAAATGGTTCGACTGCATCCAAATCCATGAGCGGGGGAAAGAGATGCCCCAGTCTTTTTCTATATACCCAACCCCACCGGAAAAATCGGCAGGAGCGCCGTGCACCCTCATTTCACCAGTCAACTGGTGGTGAAGGCTCACCACGCCGTGGTAGCACTCCATAAATGGCACAAAAGAATACCAGCCCATGATGCCCGGGGCGCCCAGCATTTTGGGCCAGGGGGTCCGGTGTTTAAAACCGAGCCTGCCTTGCAGTTCCGGCAGGTCGAGTTCCACGTGGTCGGCAGAGAAGGAGTTGTTGCCCAACTGCAGTTGGAACCCCCTGGGAGAAGGCTGGAATTGCAGCGCCTCGAATTGGTGGTAGCTCGCCTGGCAGTTTTTCCCGTCCAGCACCTGGATGAAAGCGTGCTGCACGCCATCCGCCGTTTTTGAGATGCCGGGGATGACGGCAAAGACATGGTTTTCCCCGGCATCCACCAGTTTAAAATACCAGCCTTCAAAATACCGCTTTTCACGGCCCCAGCCGTGGTACATATCGGGGTTCCAGGTGGCACGCCAGCGGCGGAGGGTGTTTTTCATTTTTTGAAAGAAATAAGTAAAAACGTTAAGGATCGAAGGAAAAATAATCCCGATGTGAAATCGGGATTATTTTTAAAAACCCCTCCGTTGCTGGGGTTTTCAAAATCAAAATGGTGAAGTTATATTTTCATCGTTACCAAAGTAAGAAAATTGGGACGGCCTGATTTTTTGCCAAAAGTAGCCCACAAGCGGATTGCTGTAAACCTTCTATAATAAACCACAAACCATCTCACTTTCCTAATTTTGCCAAAATTCTTTTTGCGCGATGAAAAAGCTGATCACCTTAGGTTGTCTATTGCTCTGTTCTTCCACCTGCCTGCTGGCCAACGTGGCCGACGATCGCTTCCAGCAAGCAAACAATGCCTATCAGAAAAACGACTTTGCCAACGCTGCCCAATTGTACCAGCAAGTGCTGGCCGAAGGCTTCAATTCGCCGGAGCTCCAGTACAACCTCGGCAACACTTATTATAAACAGGATTCGCTGGGAAAGGCCATCCTGCACTACGAGCGGGCGCTGGTGCTGGCCCCGAACGATGCCGACACCAAAGCCAACCTGGCCATCGCAAAGGCCCAGGTGAAGGGGGAACTGGAACCCCTGCCCGAGTTTTTTCTGACAGCAGCGTGGAAGAAGCTCAGGAACACGATTTCTTCCAGCTACTGGGGAATCGTGGCGCTGGCATTTTGGTGGCTGGGCTTTGGTGCACTCGCCGTCTGGTTGATGGGCAAATCCAGGAAACAGAAAAAAACCGGTTTCCTGGCAGGTACTGCCTGCCTGTTGCTCAGCCTCCTCCCTTATTCACTGGCGCTCAGCAGCAGCATGTACGAGCAAAACACCCGCCAGGCCATCCTGCTGAAAGACGCCGCCCCGTTGCGCAGCGCACCCGACAAGGACGGCTCCGAATTGCTCACCCTCTATGAAGGAACGAAAGTGCAACTCCTCGATTTCCTGGGGGGCTGGTGGCAAGTGAAATTGCCGAACGGGGAGCGGGGATGGCTGGATGGAAAGTATTTGGAAAAAATTTGAGCCCATCATTTTCTTTTCAGAAAACAGAAAAGCCCTATCCTTGCTGCCAAGCTAACCTGAGCAATATGCCCTATTCCCGTTTCACTGTACTAATGGCCTCCCTCCTCTTCTTTTTTTCCTGCGCAAAGGAGGAAAAAACCAAACCGCACCTCCTTGTTTTTTCAAAAACCAATGCCTACCGCCACGCTTCCATCGAAGCCGGCATTGCCGCCATCCGACAGTTGGGCGCTGCAAACGGATTCCAGGTGGAGGCCACCGAAGACAGTACCTATTTCACCGAAGAAAGGCTAAGAAATTACGCCGCCGTCGTGTTCCTCAATACCTCCGGCGATGTGCTGGATAACTGGCAGCAGGCAGACTTTCAGCGCTTTATCGAAGCGGGCGGCGGCTTTGTGGGCATCCATGGCGCAGCCGGCACGGAGTACGACTGGAAGTGGTATGGAAACCTGGTCGGAGCCGTTTTTAATGACCATCCGAACATACAGGAGGCCACGCTCAAAGTGTTGGAACAAAACCATCCCGCCACGGCGGGCCTGCCGATTACTTGGAAACATTCCGACGAATGGTACAATTTCCGCCCTGGCCTGCCCGCCAACAAAGTGCTGGTGAATATCCCCCCGGCCCTGGCAGGCGGTACCGTTGGCCCAAGGGACACTTCCAATTGGCGCAACCGCAACGTGCCGGCGCAGGTGGCCTGGAATTACAACAGCCGGGAACCATTTTTACCAAAAGATGCCAAAGTCCTGCTGGCTGTGGACGAAGCGACTTACAAAGGCGGCACACATGGCACCTTGCATCCCATCAGTTGGAGCCATGAATTCGAGGGCGGCCGCTCATTTTATACGGCCCTCGGGCATGATGCGGCCTGTTATTCGGATTCGCTTTTTTTGAAACACCTCCTGGGCGGTATCCAGTATGCCATCGGGGAAGGGATGCTTGATTTCACCAAAGCCACTACGCAGCGCATCCCGCCACAGGATCGCTTTGTCCGAACTGTGCTGGCCAGCAACCTCGACGAGCCGATGGAACTGGAAATTTTCCCGGATGGAAAAGTGATGGTCGTTGAGCGGAAAGGGGCTATCAAAATCTATGATCCGGAAAAGGACACCATCGAAACGGTCTGCATCCTGCCGGTGTACCACGAAGAGGAGGAGGGCATCATGGGTGTGGGCCTCGACCCGCACTGGGCGGAAAACAAATGGCTCTACATCTACTACTCCCTGTACGACGACCTGCCAAGTCCGCAATACGTGCAGGCGGGCAGCTATCACCGGACGCGCCGCAACCGGCTGTCCCGATTTGTTTTTGACCACAACATGCTGCAGCTCAGTTCCGAGAAAATACTGCTGGAAGTGCCGGAAATGATCGGCTGCTGCCACACGGGCGGCTCTATTGAGTTCGACTCCGAAGGCCACCTTTTCCTCTCCACGGGCGACAATTCCAACCCCTTCGAGTCGGAGGGGTTTGCGCCGATTGACGAACGGCCGGGCCGGGCGCTGTGGGACGCCCAAAAGTCGGCGGCCAATCCCAACGACCTGCGCGGCAAAATCCTCCGGATCAGCCCGCAGCCGGACGGCACCTACACCATCCCGGAAGGAAACCTTTTCCCGCCCGGCACCCCCGGCACACGGCCCGAAATTTTTGTGATGGGCTGCCGCAATCCCTTCCGCATCAGCATTGACAAAAAGACCAATTGCCTGTTTTGGGGCGATGTAGGCCCGGACGCCGGCAAGGACAGCAAAATCCAGGGGCCAAAAGGCTACGACTCCTTCAACCGCGCCTGCGGGCCCGGCAACTACGGCTGGCCGCTCTTCCGGGGCAACCACATCTATTTCGACTACAATTTTTCTACAAAAACCAACAATGGTCTCTTCGACCCCGACCACCCCGTGAACAACTCCCCCAACAACACCGGCAAACGGGAACTGCCGCCCGTCGCAGCGCCCCTCATCTGGTACAGCTATGATGAAAGCCTCGAATTCCCCTGGCTGGGCACGGGAGGGAAAAACCCTATGGCCGGCCCTGTTTTCCATGCGGCCGATTTTCCCCCGCCAGCCGCCAGCCGTCCATCGTCAACCGTATTCCCCACCTATTTCGAGGGTAAATTTTTCATCTATGAATGGATGCGCAACTGGATTTTTGTGGTGACGCTGGACGAGGACGGGAAGTTCTTGCAAGCCGACCCTTTTTTACCTTCCGAAAAATTCTCCCGCCCCATGGACATGGCCTTCGGGCCCAACGGAGCACTTTACCTCCTGGAATACGGCCAGCAGTGGTTTGCCCAAAATCCCGATGCCCGGTTGAACAAAATAGAATATGCGCCGGGCAACCGGAAGCCGGTCGCAGCCATCCTGGCCACGCCATTGGCCGGTGCCGACCCTTTGACGGTGCGCTTTTCCGCCGCCGCATCGGTTGACTACGATGGCGATGCCTTGCAATACGAATGGGTGTTGAAAAACGGGGACGTGCGCTCGGCAGCGCCTGTTTTTGATTATACTTTTACCTTGCCCGGCACCTATCCGGTCACGCTTTTTGTGACCGACCCTGCTGGTGCCAAATCCCGTGCAAAGACCGAAATCGTGGTGGGCAATGCCGGGCCGGCCATTGCCTGGCACCTGGGCGGCAACCAGACTTTCTATTGGGACAAAACCGAAATACCCTATTCCCTGGAAGTGAGCGACCCCGAGGACGGCAGCCTCGCCGCCGGCACGCTCGACCCCCGTCGGTTAAAGGTTTCCATTGACTACCTGGCAGAAGGCAAAGATGTAGCGGCCATCGTGATGGGCCACCAAACGGCAGCGTTGGCAACTGGCAGCCTTCAATTTGCCGGCGGGGCTATTTTGATAGAAAAAAGTGACTGCGGCACCTGCCATGCCGTTGACCACAAAATCAACGGCCCCAGTTTCGTGGACATTGCCAACCGGTATTACGGCAACGAATTCGCCGTAAAGAACCTCAGCCAGAAGGTCATCAACGGCGGCGCAGGCAACTGGGGGCAGACGGCCATGTCAGCCCACCCAAACATCAGCCCCAAAGAGGCAGAAACCATTGTAAAATACATCCTTTCGCTGGCCGGGGAAGTGCAGGGTTCGGCGAGCCTCCCATTCTCAGGCACTTACACCGCCAAAGCCCATTTGGGCAAAAAAGAAAAAGGGGCATATATTTTCCAGGCCAGCTACCGGGATTTGGGCAGCCGGGGCGCACCCTCGCTTGCTGCCAAGGCAACAACCGTACTGCGCCATCCCAAAATAGAAGCTGAAGAATATACTAAGGCCAGCAGAGGAGTGCGCATCAGGCACTATTCCAGTTCGGACACGCTGCTGGTCACCGACCTGATGGACGGTCGTTTTATAGCGTTTGAAAACTTGGATTTAACCGGCGTGGGCAACATCGCATTGGGTTTTTTCGAAGCGGGAAATGTGCTTCCGGGCAGCACCGTGGAGGTGCATTTGGACAAACCGGACGGCATCCTGGCAGGGGAACTTTCCTGGTCAGCACCAAAGGGGGAATATGCGATTCCGCTGAAAAGCGCAAAGGGCAGGCACGATGTTTATTTGGTTTTCAAAAACAACCAGGAAAAAGGAAAAGAAATCGGTTGGCTGGACTGGGTATTTTTTGGGAAGCAGGGGTGAAAGGCACTTAATCGGCCCTCTTTTCAAAACAGCTTTGGGAGAAAAAAACATGAGTCATCCCGAATTCTCAGGATCGAATTACCGGCAAAGGCCTGTTTAATCCACGATTAAAATCCTGGGTTAAAAATTCGGGATGACTCATGTTTTCAAATCTTCCTGCTGAAAGCTCCATAAAGTGATGAAGGCAGCATCCTGAAAACACGTAAAACAAAAGCACACAAACACCGCTATTTCACCATGATTTTGCCAGTGGCCACCTGGGCGCCCTGCGCTTCGATTTTATAAAAATACATCCCTTTAGCCAGGCCTGAGCCATTGAAGGTTATTTCATTTCCTATGAACGGGACGCTCTTGACCCGCCTGCCGATCCGGTCGTACAGGCTCAAAGTTCCTGCATTGGTTTCCAGGCCTTTCAGGCGGAAGGTGGCCGTCGTTTCAAAGGGGTTGGGAAAAACCTGTACCTCCACGCCAGGGCGGAAAACCCACTGGTCGGTCACCTCCAGCACCATATCCTCGCCGATGGTATGCCAGGTTCGGTTGGTGATCACCGGGTCGTTGAAGTCGAAGTAGATGCCTGCTTCATTTTCGATGACGGTACCGAGGGCCAAATCCGGTTTTTGGGAAATGGTAAACTTCACGAACCCGTGGGAAGCCGCCTCGTTCACGTTGCTGTCGGGCAGCATGATATTGGGGAAGCGGAACTTGGCGACCCCGTGGCCATCCAGATCGTATTCCAAGGGATGGCTGCTGCCGTTCAGGCGCAGGGTAGCCGGGTCGAGGTACTCCGGCAAGGTATCCACCACAAGCACATTGAAGGCCGTATCGGTGCCCGTATTTTGAAAACGGAGGCGGTATGTGATGGCCTGCCCCTGCTCAATGAAATGGCTGGCCGTATAGCCGTTGGGATAGCCCGTTTTGTCGTTGGGGTCAAATGCACCGGTATTCTCCTGGCAATCAATGTCGTCGAAAAGCGCCTCGTCCGGCAGGGGAAATTGGTTCACGAAGCCAAGGCTGAATGTGCCGCTGCCATTGGTACCACAGCCCTCCACACTGGCGCTTGCAAAAGTCTCGTAAGGGTGGTGCCCGGCTTCGGCGGATTGCAGCCTCCAGGTCGAGCCGTTGGCGGGCGCTGTGATGGTAGTGGATTGGCCGTTTTCCAGTTGCAAATCATTCCCGGTCATTTGTATCATAATATCTTCGATAACCACATAAGGGACCGGTTCGGTCATATCTTCGCCCTGGTTGGTGATGGTGAAAATCACGTTATCACCGGCACACTCGCCCGTTACCAGCAGGTCGGCGCCGCTCCATAAAGCACTAGGTTGCAGGCAGGGGTCATCCGGGTAGATATGGGCATAGCTGCAATGGGTTTGCCCCAAAACCGCATCGCAACTGACCAGGAAATGCAATTGGAAGCTGCCGCACTCGCCGACGGCTACATCGCCCAATTCAAATGTATAAGTATGGCCGTCCACCGATGACCAGGGGATGGAACTGTTGACATTTTCAAAAAAGGAGTCGAGGGTTATTTCCACGTAAGCATTTTCGGCTGTCTCCGTGCCTTCATTGCAATATTCAACGACATAGGGACTGGTAAAACAACGCCGGATGCCCCAGGTGGACAAGTCCACCGACATCAGCGGGCAAT
This sequence comes from Lewinellaceae bacterium, assembly GCA_020636005.1. GTDB lineage: Bacteria > Bacteroidota > Bacteroidia > Chitinophagales > Saprospiraceae > UBA6168. The sequence goes on along the minus strand of JACJYR010000001.1, from coordinate 438,682 downwards.
TCTGTACGGCCTGTTCCGCAAAATCAACGGTAGCAGATCCCTGGTATGGCACCGAAACACCGTTCACCGTGCCGTTGCAGGCGTGCCAAAGGCCGTTGGGCTGCTCGATGGATACGTCGTAAGTGCCTTGCGGCAGGTAGATGGTATAAAAACCGCTGGCTTGCGTGACGCCATAAAACGTACTGCCAGCACCAACAGCCTTCACACTCCGGTAGCGCAGGGGCGTTTCACCGGGCGTTGCTGCGCAGTTTTCATCTACATCGTAGAAAACGTGGCCGGTTATTTTGGACAAAAAGGAAGTATCGGGGGTCAACACGGGAAAGGCAGAGCCATTCACATCCCCTGTCTTGACGGCAACAAAGTCAAGCCCAGCCATGTCGCTGCCCACGTTATTGAGTTGGATGACCTCCGGCCAGGCCTCTGCGAAGGGATTGGCGGGGTTGGGAAATACATAGCTTTTGTCCACAAAACGCCAGGAGGTATTGTTGGGAAAAGTGGGCGTAAAATAAAGGATCAGATTCCTGATATCCATCGTGTCCACCATGTCTACGCCACCGGAGTTGTTGACGTCGGCAGCGATGATTTTATAAGGAGAACTCAGCAGTTCTATGCCATCTATGTGTCTTGTGATCAAAACGTAGTCATAGGTCGAGACGCCGTTCAGGGGGTCCATGTTATTGAAAGGCGCAATCGTAACGTTGCTGCCTGCTGGCACCTGTAGCTGGTAATTACCGTCGGCATCGGTGAGGGCCGCAATAGTGCCGGATGGGTCAGCAGATACATACACCCCCTGTACACCCAGGCCCTGTTCGGTGGTGATGGTGCCTGAGAGGGTGTACTGCGACCAGGCCAGGTTTAGCGAGAGCAAGGACAATGAAACGGCTGTTAAAATCTTTTTCATGGATTGGGTAAAATTGTTCGGAAACATGGGATTTCTTTTTTTTGTGTGATAAAATTCTTTTGACGATACAAAAGTGCGGGAACACCAGCCTATGGGCAAAGACAAATAATCCGTTTTGTCATTTTTTTTAAAAATTTTTTTTAAAAAATTTCCTTATTTTACAATACTTTTCGACAAGTATTTGTCTTTAAAAAATAAACTACTACTAAGCTTTTTTTCTGGCATAAAACCCATTTCACTAAAGATATTTCCCCCTTTATGGAAAAATCCCGCCTCGTACAGTTGCTCCGCACCCTTTCCGGCCCGGAGCAGAAGGATTTGCGCCGTTTTCTTGAATCGCCTTATTTCAACCGCCGGGAAGAGGTGGTACAGCTTTTCGATTGGTTGGCAAAATACCTGAAGAACGGGCAAGAAGTGCCGGGCAAGGAGGCGGTGTTTCCAGCGCTTTTCCCCGGCTGCGCTTACGACGACCACCGGCTGCGGATGTTGATGAGCCTGCTGTACCAGTTGGCCTGCCAGTTTTTGGCCGTCCAGGATTTCACGCAGGACGATGTGCAACTGCGGCTGCGGCTGGGCCAGGCCTTCCGCAACCGGAAATTGCCCGCCCATTTTACCCAAAACCACCGGGACCTGTCCGCCAAACTGGAAGGGCAGCCCTATCGCAACCCTGATTATTACCAAAACCAATACCTCGCCTCGCTGGAAAAATACCGCACGGCCTACGACCAACGGGAGGTGGACAGTCAGCATTTGCAGGTACTTTCCAACGAACTGGACACCGCCTACCTCGCCCGAAAGCTTTGGCAGGCCTGCTTCCTGCTATCGCACGAGGCCGTCTCCAATATCAGCTACGACTTCGGCCTGCTCGACGAGGCCCTCGCCTTTACTGAAAGAAGCGGGGCATTGGGGACTCCTGTTGTCGCCATTTTCTATCACTGCTACCGGGCGCTGACCAACCCCGACGAACCGTCCTTTTTTCAAAACTTCAAATCGCTTTTGCTTCAACACGGCAAGCTCTTTCCCGCCGGGGAAATCCGGGATCTGTTCATCCTGGCCATTAATTTTTGCATCCGCCGCTACAATGCCGGCAGCCAGGAGTACCTGCAGGATCAGCTCGACTTTTACAGAGAAGGCCTGCACAAAGGCTACTTCCTTACCGATGGCGAACTTTCCCGCTACACCTATCAAAACGCAGTGACCAGCGGCCTGGTCATGCGGGAGTTCGACTGGGTGGAAGAGTTCATTCACAGCTACCGGGAAAAGCTGGCAGAACCTTACCGGGAAAGCGTTTTCAGCTTCAACCTGGCACGGCTTGAGTACGAAAGGAAAGATTACGGCACCGGGCTGCTGCTTTTGCAAAAAGCCGAGTATAAAGACCTGTTGCTCAACCTGGCCGCCAAGACGCTGCAATTGAAAATCTATTTTGAACTGGACGAGTACGACCTGCTGGAGGCACACCTCGCCGCCTTCAAAACTTTTCTGCGCCGCCGGAAGGAACTGGGCTACCACCGGGAAAACTACCTCAACACCATCCATTTTACCCGTAAATTACTGGAAACCAACCCTTTCGACAAGGTGGAACGGGCAGTGCTCAAGCAACAGATCGAAGCGGCAACCAAAATTGGTGAAAAGGAGTGGCTGCTCAAACAGGTTTAGGTTCTTCCCCCCGGCGACTGGTTTCATTTTGACGAGGCTGAAGTTCCCTCAATTCAGGCGGAAAGTCAGGCCGTTTAGCCAGGCGTAGGTGCTGGCAGGCGCGTCAATGGGCAGCGAACGATCAATGCTGTAGGTGAAATCGGTCGTGAAACTGAGCCGCTTGCCCAGCGGCATGTCCAGCCGCCATTCGGTGGAAAAGCGGTAGTTGGCCAGGTCGAGCAACTGGGGCTGATAGTAGGTGGTGTTCACCAGCTTTACCCCCTGCCAGGGACGGAAAGTAAAGGAGATGTAATTGCTCAGCCGGTGCCAGCCTGTTTCTCCACCTCCTTCCAGGAAGCGGTTCCGTTCGTACAAATAGGCCATGCCGGCATAGATGCGGTTGCCCCCCGATTTGTCCTTGAAAAGGCGATACCGCAAGCCGGCGCCGGCCAGCAGGCGCAATTCAATGAGCAGCAATTTGTTGTACTGGGCCTGTGCAAAGGCTTCCAGCACCAGGGGATCGCTGATCTTGTAGTTGTAGCGCAGGTGGGCAAAACCCGCCCGGTTGAAATCCTGCTCGCCAGCGCGCAGAAATTTGCCATCGAGCAGCAGGAGGAAAAGGCTACGGTCTTTTTTGTACTGAACCTGACCGGTAGCACTGAACTGGAGGATTTGGTCTTTCACCTTGCTGAGGTTGGCAGCCAGGTTGAGGTGGCCGTACCAATGGGTGCTGTCGTTGGTGCCGGTGATGCGGCGTTCTTCAATGTTCACGATTTGGGCGAGGGATGGCCCGGCTGGCAGGCAGGCCGCCAATGTTGAAGCGACGAGGGAGATGGTATAGAAAATTTTCATTAGGCCCGGTGTTTCAATACTGAATAAGGCAGGGCCTGTACCCCGCCAGTTGGAAAATGCGCAGATATTCCCCAGTTTGGAAAACGGAAAACGCCTTGCAAACACTAAGCCTGCAAGGCGTTTCACGGGAAAACCCCGTTAAAAAAAAAGATCAGGCTTCTTCTGCCTTCACCGGGCGGATGTATTTCCGCTCTTTGATACGGGCTTTCTGGCCAATGGCATCCCGCAGGTAGTACAACCTGGAACGGCGCACCTTCCCACGCTTCAGCACTTCTATTTCTGCTATGGCAGGAGAGGTGATGGGGAAGATACGCTCCACACCAACGCCGCCCGAAATCTTGCGGACGGTAAAGGTCTTGGTGGCCCCTGTCCCCTTTATCTGGATGACGTTTCCTTTGAATACCTGGATGCGTTCTTTGGTGCCCTCGATGATGCGGTAGCTCACTGCCACAGCATCGCCCGAACGGAATTTCGGGAATTCCGTTTTCCTGGCAACCTGCTCCTGAACATATTTGATGGCGTCCATTTTTTTGCTATTTAAAGTAGTGAAATTAAAAAGAGGCGCAAAGGTAAAGATTTTTTTTTCTGGAAGGAGTTTTTTGAAAAATTTCAGGCAAAAAGAAATAGGCCTAAAGGACGGCAGGAAAAAGCGGCAACTACCTGATCAGGGTGGCAAGGCCCTTAAACTCAAATGGCTCGCCCCGCGGGCCGGTGAACCTGACCGTGTAGGGGTAGATGCCGGCAGGGGCGGCCCGGCCGGTGTTCTTCACCCTCCCGTTCCAGGCCACCGATGGGTCAGCCGTTTCAAAGATGCGGCCGCCCCATCGATCCCAAACCTCCATTTTATAATCCGAGATGCCAATAAGGATGCCGTTGCCCATGAACAGATCGTTTACCGTATCCTCATTGGGCGTAAAGGCATTGGGCATGTGGAAGGTGACTACGGGCTTTACGTCAATTTCCCGGGTAAGGGTATCCAGGCAGTTTTCGGGGTGGACAATGGCCAGCGAAACCACCTGCAGCCCGGTGTCCGGGAAGGTGTAGCTGAAATCCTGTTGCTGGGAAACGAGTTGGCCGTTTACTATCCAGTCCCAATGCACGGCGTCAATGGAGCGGTCCGTGAAATCTACCGTGGGGTTGAGGTTGGTTGGGTCGGTGGGCGAATAGAAAAAGTCGGCGATGGGTGGGGAAAGGATTTCCACCAGGTTCTCAAAAAAGGTATCCACAGAACACCCAATAGGTGAGGTGATTTCCAGTTTTACGCTATAGATGCCAGGGCGCTCGTAGGTATGTACCGGACTGATGGCATCGCCTGTTTCCCCATCCCCAAAATCCCAATGCACATCGTAGTAAAGGTCAATGGGGCTGGAGAGGTTGTTGAACAAAATGGCGGCGGGCGCACAACTGACGGTGTCGTTGGGTTTTACCAAAATCAGCGCTGGCACGGGCTTATAGGTCACGGCCCGGGTCGTGTCGTCAGTGCAGCCGTGGCTGTCTTCCACCTCCAGGTTGACCAAAACCACTTGCGGCGAACCGTAAACGTGGACAGGGTTGCGCTGGAGGGTATCCTTGGTGCCATCGCCCAGGTCCCATCGCCAATCCACGATTTGGCCAATGCCGTCAATAAAGGATTGATCCATAAAACTGACCGGCCCGGCCACGCAGGTGTCGTAGTCGTAGCCAAAAGCTGCCACCAGCCTGGGGAAAATGTCAATAAAGATTTGGGCCGTGTCGCCGCACTGCGAGCCTGGGTTGAGCGCCAGGATGCCTTGGTAGCTGCCCGGCCCGGGAAAGTTGACTGACACATCCCAGGTGTTGTACACCCAGGTACTGTCGCCAACATAAAATTGCCATTGGAAATTATCAATGTTGCTCTGCAGGGTGCTCTCATTTTCTATTTTGATGAGCGGATCGGCACAGTTGCGGATGAGATATTGGCCGTTTTCCAGCACCAGGTTGTCCGCATTGATGTCGGCATTGATGGTAGGCTCACAATCTCCCACATTGAACTGAAAGTCCCGCATGATGCGGCTGAGCAACACGCCATTGCGGTATTCGCTTACACAAACGGCCACCGAAAACTGGCCCATGGTGGTAGGCGTGCCGGTTATCAGGCCTGTGCTTGAGTTGATCGAGATGGGGGGGCTGCCGCCCATCGGATCGAAGAAACTGTAAGGCGGATTAACAAAATCCACCGTTTCATACGGCGGCGGGCAAGCCGGGTTCGGCACTATCTGGTCGCAGTTGTTGGGGGAGGTGTTCATGCCGCCACCTATCAGCGGGGCACAAAACTCGTACACGAGTTGGTCGCCTTCCGCATCCACGGCGCTGTGGTCGAACACCAGGGGGTAGTTGGCACAAACGACGATGGGCGGAAAAGCATTAAAGACCGGACTGTTGTTGCAAAATTCCTGTGACTTGGCCGTCAGTTCCACGGTGAAGGTAGCGCCCACATCGCCCGGCGTCTTGATGTTGGTCACAGTGGCATTGCGGCAGCAACGCTGATAGGTAACGTGGTAGCTTTCCGTGGAGGGCCAATCGGTAAATTGGTATTCAAAAACATAAATCCCTTCCTGCACACAAACGTTCGGGGGCAGTTCCAAACAGGGGTTGTCTTCTGGGTCAATGCCCGTGATCACATCGGGGGAAAGAAACAGGGTTTCTATCGGCACCGGATCGCTGCCCTTATAAATGGAAAACGGGGCGCCGAAGTCGAACCCGGCACCGGTGGGATCGGAGCAGTCCCGGTACATTTTCATGGTGAAACGGTAATTGCCGCCGCCCAGGCATTCATAGGTCAGTACACCCCCGATAATGTGCTTGGCGAAAGAGGGGACTGAAATTAAAACCAGCAAAACGATGGGTACAAGTTTCTTCATCTTGGGTTCGTAAGTGGTATTTTTTTCAAAAGCAAGAGCAGTGCAGAAAGCAGGCGACAGGCCAGGGTGTAGTAAGGCCCGCCATTGAGCAGCCCGTATTCAGGCGGGGCTACCGGTTCATTTTATCAAAGTTGCATACCCTTTATACTTAAAAGGTTCTCCCCGTGGGCCCTTGAAATTGACCAGCACCACATACACCCCCTGCGGGGCGAGCTTGCCGGTATTGTCCTTTCGTCCGTTCCAGGCCAAATTCGGGTCATCGGTTTCAAAAAGCTTCTCCCCATAGCGGTTCCAGATGGACAGGCTGAACCCCGTGGCGCCTTCCAGGGAGCCGTTGCCCCTGAACCCGTCGTTGGTGCCATCGCCGTTCGGAGTGAAGGCATTGGGCAGGAAATAACGGACTTCCGGCACCACGTCCAGGTATTGGATGGTAGTGTCCGTGCAGCCGCTTTCGTGGAAAACCACCAGCACGACGGCCTGCAGGCCCGTATCGGGGAATGTATAAACGGGGTTTTGCTCAATGGAAATACCGCTGTTGCCAAACGACCATTTCCACTTGATGGCCTCGATGGATTGGTCGGTAAAAGAGGCCGTTGGCTGCAGGTTGCTCAGTTGGTCGGGAAAGTAGGTGAAGTCTGCCACGGGGCTTGGCAGTACGGTGATGAGGTCTTCCCAGGTCGTGTCAATCTGGCAGCCGAGCGGGGAGACGATGTTGAGCGAGACGGTAAAAGTGCCAAGGGTCGTGTAGGTGTGCAGAGGGCTGACTTCCGTGCTGCCGCTGCCGTCGCCAAAATCCCAGGTAATATCGTATTGCTCATCTACGGGATAAGATAGGTTGTCGAAGTAAATATCAGCGGGTAAACAGCCGATGAACTCACTGGGCGCCACCACCAGGAGTTCCGGCACCGGGAAATACTGGATCGTTTTCGTCTTCAGGCCGGCACAGTCGTTGGAATCCCTGATCATGAGCGTCACCGGCAACTGCCCCGGCACCTGGTAAATATGGATGGGGTTTTGTTCCGAGGTTTTTTTGCCGTCGCCAAAGTCCCAATCCCAGGCGACAATTGAGCCTGGCCCAGCGCCTGATTCCGACAGGTCGTTAAAGGTGACCGGCCCCGCCCTGCAGGTGTCGTAGTCGAATGTGAAGTCGGCCGTGATGCCCGGAAATACATTAACCTGGATAAAAACAGTGTCACCGCAGGTAAGGCCGGGGTTTACTTTCAGCGAGCCGTAGTAGGTGCCCGTGTCGGGGAAAAGCAGCTTGGCATCCCACACGCTCAAAGTGGTATCAACGCCTTTGATATTGAAATTCCAGCTATAAGAATTGATATACTGCTGCTGGAAACTCTGGTTGTCGAACTCTACCACCTGCGGGCCGCACACGTTGACCACATAGTATTCCTGACCCTGCAGGGTGACGATCTCGTCTTCCTTAATGTCAGCGATGACGGTGGGGTCGCATTTGGCCACATTGAACTGGAAATCCCTGCGCACCTCGCTGATCAACACGCCGTTGCGGTATTCTTTAACGCAAACCCCGACCACGAATTGACCGACCACGTTGGGGACGCCGGTCAGGAAACCCGTGTTTTCATCAATCGTCAGGGCCGGGTTGGCGCTAAGGGGATATGTTGAAGAATAAGGCGTAGAAAACGTAACGAACCCATAGGGTGGGGGAAGGTCGGGGTTGGGTGCCACACCAAAGGGCTGGGTCGCATTGGTCTGGTCGGTACCACCACCGACAAAGGGGTTGCAAAGCTCATATTTCAGCACCTCGCCCTGGCCCGGATCATTGCTGTTGGCCGAATGGTCAAAGTTAATTGGCTCGCCGGTACAAATCGCTACCGGCGGGAAGTCGTTGAAGGTCGGGCTATTGTTGCATAGCGCCTGGGCCTCCTTGGTCAGTTGGATGTAATAGGTGGCGCCGGTCTCGCCGGGATCCACAAGGTTGGAGATGGAGTTGTTGCGGCAGCAGCGCTGATAGACGACATGATAGCTTTCATTGGTGGTCGGCAGGTTGAGGTTGAATTGGTAAACCCCCTCCTCCACACAGACATTGGGGGGTGCAACCAGGCAGGGGTTGCTGATATTGGGCAGGATGTTGGTAATGGACGGGCCGCTCAACTCTATGTTTTTAAATGGGGCGGAAGAGTTTCCCTTATACACCGTTACGGTGCCCTGTAGGGGAGAACCGGGCGCCGAGTCGAACGGTGCGCCGCCGCCAAAACAGTCCCGGTAGATTTTCAGGGTAAAACGGTAGTTGCCGCCCCCCAGGCATTCATAGGTAATGACCCCTCCGATGATGTGGGCCGCCCGTAAGGGCAGGCCAACCGACAACAGGAGCATTGCGACTATGTATATTTTAAAGAGCCTCTTAGTTGCTGCCATAATGTTACGTTGTTGGATGGGATTGGCATGGGGCGTGGGGCTTCCATCCTTTCTCAAAAATTTGTTTAAAGCAATAGGGTTTTGAAAAAAAAGTTAGTACGTTGTTTCCTTTCTTCAAAAAGAAAAGACGTGCAAAAATGCCGATCAGGCTGGTACGGTTTAAATATTTCAACTTACAAAGCAGTTTAAACAATATACTGGCCTGCTGTTTTATCAATTCGTACTGGCAAAGTGCAAGATAGGCAACATTTTGATAGATATAAGCGGGGCCAACGACATAATGGCAGGTTTCCGCTTCGTTAAAAATAGGTTGGCAATTTAATAAACATTGCCATCCGCTAAAACGTATCACCATTCACCGACACCTGATACCCTCATGCAAACGTTTACCAATCAGAACACCTACATGGTTCAAAACTACTATTTAGAACCTGTTATTGCAACCCTCGAAAGCGGCGGCCTCATCCTCTACCCAACCGATACCACCTGGGGGATCGGCTGCGATGCGACCAACACAGCAGCTATTGACAAGGTCTCACGGCTTAAAAACCAGGCGAATGCAGGGCCTTTTGTCCTGCTTGTTGCTTCCATCGAAATGTTGAAACATTATGTTGTTGAAATCCACCCCCGGGTGGAGACCTTGCTGCTTTTTCATGCCAGGCCCCTGACCGTGATTTACAAGGATGCCAAAAACCTCCCTCCTAACGCCTGCGGTGCCGATGGCAGTGTGGCTGTCCGCATACCCCAGGATGTTTTATGTAAAAGCTTGCTGGAAGAGTTCGGGAAGCCCATCGTTGCCACGACGGCCAACATTGGCGGAATGCCCATCCCTAAACATTTCGGCGAGATCAGTTCCGACGTCATCATGGGCGTTGACTATGTGGTGAAATACCGTACCCTCGACAAGGACATGGGCGAGCCGTCCGTTCTCGCCCGCCTGTCCGACGACGAGGAACTGGAGTTTTTAAGGGAATGAAGATATTGGAGTGCGTAACAAGGTAGCGTCGGCTTTAGCCGGCGAGACGTAGCCTCATAGAGCGAAAAAAAATTTTTCAAAATTTTTTCTCCCTCTTCCTGGTTTTCTGCCTTGCAAAAAATCTGTTAGGCTAGTTTAACTTGTACGTTCTTTGACAGATTCTGTGGAGTAAGGAAACCGTTAAAACGGTTTAGCACATAACCGCTTGATTTTCAACCAACGAATTAAGTCGTAAGTCATGGGTTGAAAATTGGCTATCACTTTGAGCCGTTTTAACGGATGACCACAAGATTTGTCAAAGAACCAATTTGTAAAAGCCAATAACCCGGTGCTACAGCCAAAAACTTTTGGTTCGCAAGCTAAATATCAGTACTAAAACACGGATGGTTTTGTAGGTTTGCTATTAGCTGTTGGCAGTTGGCCATTGGCTTTTGCCAACTGCCAAAGGCCAAAAGCCATCAGCGTACAGTATAAATGGAGGCCCGGATTTTTGATTCCTTTTTTCCAGATTTTTAGGGCTATTTTACCAAAACATCTTCCAACAAACGAAGGACAACCGCCGATGGATAAAATCACTGAAAGCGCTTCCCCCCACCGCCACCTCGAACGCATGAGCGTGGCAGACCTGCTGAAAAACATCAACGCCGAGGATCGGACCGTGCCACTCGCTGTTGAAAAAGCCATCCCTGCCATCGAAAAGTTGGTTACTGCCCTGGCGGCCAGGGTCAAAGAGGGGGGGCGCCTGTTCTACATCGGTGCAGGCACCAGCGGCAGGCTTGGCATCCTCGACGCTTCGGAATGCCCACCGACCTACGGGGTGCCCCCTGATTTGGTCATCGGCCTCATCGCCGGGGGCGACGGGGCCATCCGCCGCTCCGTGGAACATGCAGAGGACGACCCGGCACAAGCCTGGTTGGATTTAAGCCAATACCACATTGATAAACAAGATTTTGTAGTGGGGATTGCTGCCTCCGGCACCACGCCTTATGTGGTCGGCGGCCTGCACGATTGCCAAAAAAACGGCGTCCTCACGGGCTGCATCACCTGCAACCCCGGCAGCCCACTGGCAGCCATCTCTGATTTTCCCGTGGAAGTCATCGTCGGCCCGGAATTCGTCACGGGCAGCACCCGCATGAAGGCCGGCACGGCCCAGAAACTGGTTTTAAACATGATCTCCACCACCCTGATGATACAACTTGGGAGGGTGCAGGACAACCGCATGGTGGACATGCAACTCTCCAATGCCAAGCTGCTGGACCGAGGCGCAAAAATGGTTGCCCTGGAAACAGGCCTTGTTTACCAGGAAGCCATGTGGCTGCTGAGACAGCATGGCAGCGTACGGGCAGCCGTCCATGCTTTCAACCAGACAGGTTGACCTTACAGGCACTTTTGCTCCCTAAAACTTTCGGTATTCCCTTTTCACAAATTCATTGGCGGGATCGAAGTTCGTGATGCGCATGTTGTCGCCATCCCACAGCAGGCGCAGGCGGCCCGGGTATTCGTAGGGTGCCCAGTCGCCAGGTTTCTTTCCAAACTTCAGTTTTTTCATATTGTAGCAACGGACGGCGAGGTTGCCCATCAGCACCATTTCCGTGAAGGGGCCGGCATAGTCGAAGCTGGAGGTGGTCGGCGTCCCGTCGGTGATGCCTTTTACCCAGTTCATCTGGTGAGTCTCCTTGATACGGGGGATGGTGGGTTCAGGTTTTTGAAAGTCCTTCATCTTGGAGGTGGGCAGGAGGGTGGGCTTGTTGCCAAACAGCCCGCACATCAGCTTGCCCTTTGAACCCTCGAAGATTATGCCGCCGTCCCATTCTCCCATCTCCTCGTTGGCTCCGAGTTCTTCGGGGCGCTCCGGCAACAGGCCGCCGTCGTACCAGACGACTTCTACGGGCGGCATTTCGCCCCGGGCGGGGAAGAAGATATGGACTTTGGAGGAGGGCGGGCAGGAGTCGGGATAATCTGCCTCGAAGAAGTCGCCGGAAAAGACCTGTGTGCAACTGGCCTCAGCGGCATAGGGGTATTTCAGGCGCAGTGCCTTGAAAGGTGTGTCGAGGAAGTGGCAGCCCATATCGCCCAGCGCCCCGGTGCCGAAATCCCACCAGCCCCGCCACTTGAAGGGCAGGTAGTTGGGGTTGTATTTGCGGTCGGGCGCCGTGCCGAGCCAGAGGTTCCAGTCGAGGCTGGTGGGTACCTCAAAATCACCAGTGGGGGTCGGTACGCCTTGCGGCCACACGGGGCGGTTGGTCCAGACATGTACCTTGGTCACGTCGCCGATGATGCCCGCATCAATGATTTCCTGCGTCTCCCGGATGCCGTCGCCGCTGCTGCCCTGGTTGCCCATTTGGGTCACCACCTTGAACTGTGCCGCCGCCGCCGTCAGGGCCCTGGCCTCGCTGATGCTGTGGGTCAGTGGTTTTTCCACATATACGTGCTTGCCCAGCGACATGGCGGAAAGGGCTGCCGGGGCATGGCTATGGTCGGGCGTGGCAATGACGACGGCGTCAAAGTCTTTCTGTTGATCGAGCATTTTGCGGTAATCCTTGTAGCGCTTTGCCTTGTCGAACTTTTTGTAGGTTTCTGCGGCACGCACGTCGTCCACATCGCAGAGGGCCACGATGTTCTGGGATTTAAGTTCGTCGAGTACGGATGCGCCCCTGCCGCCCACGCCGATGCCGGCGATGTTCACCTTGTCGCTGGGCGGCGTATAGCCCCTCCCGATGACGTGGCGGGGGACAATCATGAAACCAGCGGCGGTGAGGCCTGCTGTTTTCACAAAATCACGGCGGGTGAGATGCGGCGTTTGCTTTTTCTGTTTTGATGTTGACATGATTACCAGTTTAATTTGCTATAAATATTATTTGGAGAACTTATTTGGCCCATTGGGTTACAGGCATTTGAAAAACTGCCAATAGCTATTAGCCGGTGGCTACTCATGCGAAGAACGGGTTAAAATAATTGCCACATTTCCAGATGTTTGAAAAACGAGATCATGGTGATTTTGCAAAATGACCATGATCTGCCCCCCCTGAAAATCATAGAACTTAAGAAATGAACCCGTTATTCGCATTATTAGCAAACGGCACCAGCTAAAAGCCGCCAGCATTTGCACAAAAAACTATTGGCTCCGAGTACAAAAATCTGTTTTTCAACCTGCCGTCCAGAAAAAAATCCATCAGGGAGAGGTGTGTTTAAAGCCAAGAATTTTGAAAATTTTTTTCATATTGATTTCACCTCTATCTGGAAATTCTTCTCTACACCAGGTATTTAGGTTTTACAGGAATCGCATTTAAAACTAATGGTTGGCTCGTTCCAGTCCCAGCGATTTCTGAGCGGCGGGGTTCGATAACCCCGCCGCTCAGAAGACCCTCGGATTAACTTTCAATGCGAGCGACTATAAAACCGTCATTAAGGGGTTAGCGGGGCTAATGTAGGAGAACTCTCTAAAAAATTAAGGGCTTTCCCTTTTTTCCAAAAACAAAAGGGCAGCCTACCAGGAGACTGCCCTTTACCAAAATGCCTTGGATCTACGCTTCATGGGCGAACCTTCACCACCCGCTCGGTCTTTACCGCTCTTCCATCTTCAATGATATGAAGGAAGTAAATCCCTTCCGGCAACACCTGCTGCGGGGGGAGCTGTCGAACGGTTTGCTGGCCGACGGTCAGGTTCTGGGAATCGGTGAAGACCAATTGGCCGCCTTCGGTAAAAAGTTGGAAAGTAAAAGTGCCTGGTTTTTTGGGGTCAAGTTTTAGGTAGATCTGGGAAACGAAGGGGTTGGGGTAGGTGAGGATGCCTGTTACATCAAAATCTGCTGTATTTTCATCCGTCTCAGCTTCATTCTTTTTTTGAGCGGTCAAAATGCAGCAACAACAGCTACAATAATCCCTTTCGATTAAAGGCTTTTCATAAACAATCAAGATGGTAGGCAAATCAATCCCAGCCTTGAGCACCACCTCCACCTGCTGGCTTATTCCATCATCAATGGACCAAAGCAGCGTCTGCGGCTGGTATCCCAAACAGGAGATCGTGATTTCCTGATCGAAAATACCTGCTTCCAGGGGGACGGTAAATTCTCCGTTCAGGTCTGTTTCAGTGCCCTTGGTGGTGCCATTGAGCCAAACGGATGCAAAGGGGACCGGGTCTCCGGTTTCATCGGTTACTTTTCCTGCCACAGCAGTTTGTTGGCCCACAACCAGGTTGGTTGTTAAACAAAATAACAGCAAGGGGGGAAAGGAATGCAGAAAAGCGTTGAGTTTCACCCGGAATAGTTTCATTTTCATAGCCATAGATTTTAAAAAGGAGTAATTAATATTCTCCAAAACTACCCTGCCGCTTTCTCCTTTGAAAACCCATTTTCCTGAAAAGTCAGGTTTTAGATGCTTCTTCGCAACCGGCATTGCATAGTTGTTTTGCCATCCTCGCTGTTCAGAAGTAGCACATTCCCTACCTTCGCCCCAATGAAACTCGCCAAATTGACGATAATCCTTTCACTGGCCTTGCAGGCGCAGGTTGCCCGGGCCCAGTTCATCCTGAACGGCAGCGCCGTACAGACCAACGACTCCTGCTGGACCCTGACGCCCGCCCAGGAGTTCAGGGCAGGCTCGATGTGGAACATCGACAAGATTGACCTGAACAACTCCTTCCAGGTCATCATGGAACTAAACTTTGGCTGCAAGGACAATGACGGGGCCGACGGCATCCTGTTCGGCTTCCAGCCAGTCGGCACCTCTATTGGCACGGCGGGCGAGGGACTGGGTTTTCAAAACGTTGCCCCGTCGCTGGGCATTGAGTTCGATACCTGGCAAAACGCCAACCTGGCCGACCCTTCCCTCGACCATCTGGCGATTTCAAAAAACGGCGACCTCAACCATGCCTCCTCCAGCAACCTCGCCGGGCCCGTGCAGGCAGGCACCACCGCCAACATTGAGGACTGCGACTGGCACAAGCTCAGGGTCAACTGGGACGCCCCTTCCAACACCATCCAGGTTTACTTCGACTGTGAACTGAGGCTCACCTACACAGGCGACATCGTGAACGAAATCTTTGGCGGCGATCCCCTCGTGTTTTGGGGCTTCACTGCCGCTACCGGCGGCTCCAGCAACGTGCAGCAGGTCTGTTACTCCTATACCTCTTTCCTCGATGGCTTCGAGGACGTGACCATCTGCCCGGGCGGCCAATACCAACTGCAGGTGGGCGGCGGCACCAGCTACCATTGGACGCCAGCTACTGGCTTGAGCAACCCCGACATTCCCAACCCCATCGCCGCCCCCGAACAGACGACGACCTACCTGGTGGAAGTGCTCGACGGCTGCAACAACCCTTTCTACGACTCTATCACCGTGGCCATTGACGGCGATACGGTCTTTTTCGACCTGGGGCCCGACACCATCATTTGCGAAGGCGGAACCGTGCTGCTCGATGCCACTTCCGTTGGCACCCAAAACGTGGCCTATCAATGGTCGAATGGTTCTACTGCCCCAAGTATTACAACGGACCGAACAGGGCATTACGAAGTGACCGTCACTGTGGACAACTACTGCGTGGCGGACGACCGGGTGAATGTGACCGTAATCCCCCTGCCAACGCTCGACCAACTGGGAGACAACCTCAGCCTATGCCTCGGCCAAACGGTGGTGCTGCACCCTTCTTCGCTGCCCGGCCTTAGCTACGAATGGCAGGACGGCTCTACGCAGGATAGTTTTGTGATAGCTGTGCCCGGCAGCTATTCCCTCACCGCCTCGAATAGCTGCGGGGAGGTAACTTCTACCATTTTTGTCGAATACGAGGACTGCCGCCAGGTGTATTTCCCCAATGCCTTTTCGCCCAATGGGGACGGTATCAATGACGTATTCCTGCCTTTTGACGATGGCGACGTAGGCTCCATTTCCTATTTTCGGGTATTTGACCGCTGGGGCGGGCTGGTATTTGAAGTATCCAATGCCCTGCCCAATGACTTCTCGCAGGGCTGGGACGGCACGGTGGCGGGGAAAAAAGCAGAACAGGGGGTCTATGTCTGGCTGGCAGAGGTGGTGTTCCGGGATGGGGAGAAAGTACGGATGGGCGGGGATGTGACCCTGTTGCGATTTTGAACCGATTGTTCAAAACATGCTGCGGCGGCTGAGCAAAGCCAAAAAATCTTCCTTGCGCCGCCGGGAGATTTCCACCTTTGTCCCATTTTCCAGCAAAGCGCACCCGCCCTCTTCCTTCAGGAATTTTCTGATAAAATCAATATTCACGATATGGGACTGGTGGGTACGGAAAAAGGTGTCCTTAGGCAGCATTTCCTCGAACTCCTTTAAGGCCCGGCAGGCCACGAAACGCTCCCCACCGGCCAGGGAGAAGGTGGTGTAATTTCCATCCGCTTCGATATGGACGATTTCCGTGAGCCGGATGAAGATGATCCCCTCCTGGGTATGAAGGGCTATTTTATCGAATTGCCGGGAACGGGCATTGGCCATCATGTTGGACAGCCTGTTGCGATAATCATGCATTGTCCCTTCTTCCACTTTTTCAATGGCCGTCACTAATTCAACGGGATCAACTGGTTTCAGCAAATAGTCCAGCGCATTGAATTTGAATGCCTGCAGGGCAAACTCGTCGTAAGCCGTTGTGAAAATGACCCTGAACCATGGATGTGGGAAAAAGCCCAGCAGGTCGAACCCCGAGCCATCCTTCATGCCAATATCCAGCAGGATGGCCTGGGGTTCCAGGGCTTTTATCTGTTGCACCCCGCTGGCAACACCGTCCGCTTCCCCGACCACTGAGACACCCGGGCAATACTTGGCCAGAAAAATGCGCAACGCCGACCTGGCATCAGCTTCATCATCTATCAGGAGTATCCTTTTCATGGTGGTTTAAAATTTTACCATCTGGCAGCCTGCCACACTAACCGAATAACAACCCATTCCTTCCGAATTTCCGAGTATTCAAACCGTATATTCATTTGTCCGGCAATCAAACAAAAAAATGGGCAGCTTGCGCTTGATTCAAGTTGGTCTTTTGCCTTTCAGCATCTGAAAGCCTGATAGTTGCTTGTTAAGGGCATGGCCCAATTTCAACAGCTTATTTAACTCCCTGGTATTGGCAAGTGCCGCAGGATGGGGCATGCCTGCGGCCCAAATACCAGATAATATACCAGGAACCACCCCCCAACATGGAACATGCAAAAACGCCCGTCCATACCGCACCGGCCCACCTTTGGGACGGTATCCGGCAACTGCCTGGCATCCTGGAATTATGGGACGATAAAGTAGTCTTCCAATTTTCCAGTTTCCAGCACAGCCACCTCAGCCTCGTCATACAATTGGACAAAATCGGGAAGGTGGAGGAATTCATGGTTTTTAATCTGGCGAGGAACGGCCTGGAGATTAGCAGCCACGAAGGGCGCTGCGACAGGTTCGTCATGGAGGATGCCCGTTTGTTCAAAGAAACCATAAGAGGGCTGCTATCGAAAAACCTCCCTTCTGCCGCTCCTCCTCCTTCAGACTGATACGCAACTGGGCAGTTGTCCCGCAGGGCGACCCGGCTGCGTCTTTATTTTCTGCAATTTCGAGGCTGCTGTCTTCGGGGGTATTTGCAAGCAGTTCCAGCCGGCGGCGGGTCAGCATGAGGCCGATAGAATGATGCTGGCCGGACTCCAGGTGCTTTTGCAGGAGCGACTGCTGGTAGCCCACTCCATTGTCTTTGACCTGGACGAGCAGGTGCCGACCTTCCGTGCAGAAATCCACGTGCACCATGCCCGGCCCGTTTTTGGGGGTCAATCCGTGATGGATAGCATTTTCAATAAGTGGCTGGATGAGCATGGGCGGGATTTCCACATCGTAAAGGTCAAGGTCTTTGGGTACTGAAATCTGGTAGGTGAGGGCAGGTTTGAAACGCATACATTCCAGCTCCAGGTAGTTTTCGAGCATCTCTTTTTCTTCCTGGAGTGTAATTTTTGGGGTGTTGGCAAAACGCAGGGTCGAACGCATGAGCTTTGCAAACCGGGCCAGGTAGCAGTTGGCGGTTTGGTTGTCGCCTTCGGCGATGCAGCGCTGGATGGAATTGAGGGCATTAAAAACAAAATGGGGGTTCATTTGGGAGCGGAGGGCAGCTTGTTCAAGCTCTCGCATTTGGTGCTTGACAAACAGATCTTCCTTCGCCGATGAAAAGCGCCCGTGAAAATAAAAAAGCAGGCCTAAGCACAGGAGGCAGGCCCCGGTAACAATGAACCGGGGCCTCCACAGGCCAACTGTTGAAAAAGTTTGGTTTTCCAGGGTCAACAAGGACGTTCCGGTGTCAAATTGTGAACGCATTGCCGGGATGGTCTCAAGGGGCTTTTCTTCCAATTTCCATCCTCCCTTACCTGCTACAGCGAATGGATGTTCCCCGGTCGCTGCAAGAAAAAACGCCCAGGCACCTAACCAAAGCATAAGATATGGGAGGAATTGTTTCATGGTGTTTATTCAGCGGGCCGGCAAAGACGTGCCTCCCGGTACTTTAGCAAATTTTCACGAACGACTACTGGAATTCTGGGCACTGAACTGCTTGGCTATCTCTTCTTCTACCCTTTTGAAGGCGGTGTGGTGTTCCCGATGGGCTTAAAATTGAAGACGCAACAAATTTCACCAAAATTTAAGGCAGGATTGTGGACAAAAGAGGGATATTGTCAGCCCATTTTTACAGTCCTTTTAGAAAAAAGTCATGCTAACTTGTTCTTTTTTAATAGCTTATAAAAATTATTCTACTGGTTTTTTCATTCTAAAAATAACCATCATGGAGAATACTAAACTAAAAATTTTGCTGCAGGCATTGTCGAAGAAGGAATTTAAGTACCTGCGCTGGTTTTTACAATCAGACTTTTTCAATACGGATGCCAACCTGTTGCTGCTTTACGAGGCCCTGGCGAAGCATCATCCGGAATTCGAATCCGCTGCCCTGGCCAAGGAACGTTTATTTAGCAAGGTCTTTCCCTCCATAGCATTCAACGATGCAAAATGGCGGAATTTAACCTTAAAAATGAAGAAAGCAGTGGAGGAATACCTGGTCGTTTGCGAGGTTAAAAATGAACAAATCACCTGGCGGAAATTATTGCTGAATTCCTATAAAAACAGGAATTTATACGCCCTGTACAAAAAGGAATTCGAGGAAATCCTGGCGGTATTGGAAAACAGCGCTGTGCAAAACATTGAAAGCCTCAGGGAAAAGATGCAGCTGCAAAAAGAATATTACTACCACCCGCTCACGCAAAAAATTAAATCATTTTCCCACCTGCAGTCTGCCAGGGAGGCGCTTGAAATACTGTTTGAGGCAGAACAAAGCAGAATGGCCTGTGACGAAATCGTACTCAAAACTGCACGTACCATGAAATCAGTACGGCAAAGTGGAACAGTGCCTAAAGTTGAGATTTACCCTTACCTCCCGCTCTACAAATCTATTTTCGAGCTCCTCGACAATGGGGCCGAAGAGAGCTTCCAGAACGCCCGATTGTATTTCCTGGAAAATATCAGCCGCTTTTGCAAGGAGGATAAACAATTTGCATTGTTTCATTTGATAAATTATACCGTAAACCAAATCAACAAAGGAAAGGGCGAATACAGGCGAAACCTGCTCGATATTTATAAAATTGGATTGGGTGAAAATATACTTTTTGAAAATGGATTTTTGACCAGTGGCACCTTCAATAATATAGCTTCAACCGGCGCTGCCTTAAAAGAATTTGACTGGACAATGGATTTCATCACGGAATATGAGCAATATCTATACCCGGCGACCAAGGAAACAACCAAATCATTGGCGCTTTCAAATCTATATTTTCAACAAAAACAATATGCAAAAACAATTGAAATATTGATCCAATTCAACTCCGCTGATTTCGATAACATGCTGATAGCCAAAACTTTGTTGCTCCGCAGTTACTTTGAATTATTCTTAAAAGACAGAACATACGACGAGTTGCTCCATACTTTTGCTTTATCGTTTATAAGATTTATTAAGAGGAAAAATATTTCTATCAATAAAATGAAAAGATATTTTGCTTTTATCAACGTGATAAAAGAAATTACCAAATCCATTGAAGCCGGACAGTGGGATAAGTCAAGAAAAGAGGCCGTCACAAAAGAAATCGCCCAAAATAACAATATGATAGCAAAACCCTGGCTATTGGAAAAAATCAATGAGCTATAATATGCATGTTGCCAGACGGTTTGCGGGTTGGTTTATACCCTGCACCAATAGGTTTTCCCAAATTTCGGAACCTATTGGCGCAGCGTATAAGTGAAGTATGGTAACGTCACGGTTAGGTTAGATAGGAAGATATGTTGGGGTAGGTAAACCATACCCCTCAAAAAACGTATCATCAACAACCAAAAACCACCTGCTCAACCCACCTGTTGCCCCGCCCGCTTCAACAATTCAATCGTCTTGCGGATGCCTTCGTCCTCGCTGAGCTGGTCCCCTTCGTATTCCACGTCAATATAGCCACGGTAGCCGGCGTCCTTCACGATTTGCAGCATCTTTACAAAGTCGGTTTCCGTCTCGTTTCCGTTTTCGTCGAAGTTGTGCGACTTGCCGCTGACACCCTTCGCAAACGGCATCATCTCGGCCACGCCCTTGTAGCGGTCGTATTCTTCTATACAGGGGCCGCCCCAGGGGTCGCCATCTTTGTTGTCCCGCTTCACGCAAAAGTTGCCGAAATCGGGCAGCGTACCCACATTGGGCTTGTTGATTGCTTTCATCACGCCGCTCAGCCACTCGCCGTTGGACGAAAAGCCGCCGTGGTTCTCCACGATGACATTGACACCGGCCTGCGCGCCATATTCGCCCAATTTGCCAAGCCCTTCAACGGCAGCTGAGGCAGCCGCCGCTGGGTCTGGGTTACTGCTAAAGGCGTTCACCCGGATGCTGTGGCAGCCCAGTATTTTCGCAGCGTCCACCCATTTTTTGTGGTTCTCGATGGCTTCGTTGAGTTTCTTAGCATCGGTTTCGGCCATGCCGCCTTCCCCGTCAATCATAATAAGCAATTGCTTCACGCCATTATCGGCGGCACGTTTGTTCATTTCGGCGAGGTAGGCCGCATCTTTTGCTTTGTCTTTGAAAAACTGGTTGACATATTCCACTGCATCCAGCCCGTAGGTGTTGCGGGCGATGCCTGCAAAATCGAGGTTGTCAATTTTTTTGTCAAAAAGGGCCTTGTGCAAAGACCACTGTGCAAGGGAGATTTTGAAGAACATTTCTTTAGCTGTGTCTGTGGCGGCATTTGTTGCTTGTTCTGCTTCTTTTGGCTGGCCGCCCGGGCCGCAGCCATAGAGCCAGAACATGCTTGCCCCTGCTGCCAGGCCGGCCTGTTTGATAAATGTGCGCCTTGTTTTTTGCATGGCTTGTAAATTTTAGTTGGTGAAAGTTGTTGCGCCAAAACTATAAAAAGCGGGGCAATAATTTGCTTTTCCCTTTCCGGGATCCATGAAATTAATAGGGATGGCGACACAACTGGTGTGTGCCAAAATCGGATGCCGCCGTGGCGGCCAGGGTGCTGTTCTTACGGTCTTTGCCGATCGCTTGATAGGGTTGCTTTTGGGATGAGGCTGGCTTGGATCCTTTTTTTAGGAAAACTATTACCGATGTGGTGGGACGCAAGGCCAAAATGGCCGAATCGTGTAAGGGCCGGCTGAATGAGGTTTTGATGAACGGGATGGAACTGATCGATAAGGACGGGGTTGGGGTGATTGCTGTTTTGAGGGAGCTGAAAGCAGGGGTCCTGGTATTTGTCAGCCACCAGTTTGCCAGGTAAAGGCGCAACGTTGCCAGGCTGCGAGCATTGCACCATAAGGCCTTGGCTTGAAATGTCATTTTTACAAAAAAAACTTCCTTCCCGGATAACACTTCCCGGATTGGCGACCTTACAGTAGCAGGGAGATGCAGCAAAAAATATTGAAAAAATTTTAGAATGCCATTGACAACCGCCCAAAAGAAAATTACCTTGCGCCGCTCATCTGTTGTACACACCTAATTATCCTTTCTTAGTAACGTTGAAAAAATAACTTCACCATGTTGATTATGAAAACCCCAACATTGGAGGGGTTTTTTAAAAATAATCTCGATTTCACATCGGGATAATTTTTCCTTCGATCCTAAATATAACTACCGGGAAAACTTGACATCGCAGGTCCTTGCGTATTTTCTGCTGCAAGACACAAATACTTTACAAAACACCTTGACCGCATTGTAGCATTCCAACACCTTTCCCTTTTTCCATTCTCAAACAAAGGCACAAAACAGTATTCTCGAAATTAAAAATTCAGCAATTGGAAATTCAGCCTAACCTGCTGAACACCAAAATTTTCCAATTTCTAAATTTCAGATCATCAATCTGCCGACCATGCCAAATGAATCCGTTCAAAACCTGATGGCAAGCGTCCTGGGCCGCTTGTCTGCGAATACCGCTCAAGAAAAAGACCAGATGAAAACCCTGGGGGATCTGCTCTCCCGCACGTCCTTGCCGGAGGAGTTGGCTGCGCTGAAAGCCAGCAACTTCTCCTTCGAGGACGCCGATCTATTTTCTGCTGAAACCTTGACCAGATCGGCCGCTGCTGCCTTCCAGCAAGTAGGCAGCAAATTGGAAGAAGCCGCCGAATACAAGGTCTTTGTGCGGGAAACGCCCGTCCGCAGCACCCAAATCTTTGCCTCCAATCCTTCCTGGGCATCAGGTGCAGCGCCCGAAAAAACCATCGGCCCATTGACCAGCGCAGATGGCCGCCTGCTCTGGTTTGATTTTTTTAAAATAGAAAAGCTCGTAGCCCTTTACGTTCAGGGGAATCCCAACCCGGCCATACTTTTCAAAATCACCACGGGCTTTCATTTCATCAATATCAACTATCCCTTGGCGGCAGCGGCCGCCGACTCCTACAAGCTCAATGCGGGCAGCGTTTGGATCAACTCGCAGTTGCTGGCGCAAAACGCACCCGCCGGTTATTTCACAGGTTTGACGATAAGCGGCGGCACAGTGTCACTCACAGCCAAGGCGACGCTGATCAATAACAAACTGACAATTCCTGCCACCGCCACTGCCACCGTCCGGCTTTCATTGAAACAACAAAAAGTAACGGACGCCGACCCAAACAGCGATTATGGCAAGGATGCCCGTGCTGCCGAACTCCAGTTGCCGGACGAACTGGCATTCCATTTCAAAGGGAACACCAGCACGATTGACCATGCGGGCGGTGCTTCGTGGCAGGTATATGGCAATGAAAACTCCTTCCAGCACAACGCCCAGATTGCCGGGAATTACGACACAGTGGTGAACCGTGTGCTGATTCCCTACACCGCTTCCAACGAAAATTTTGAAGCGACTAACAGCCAGTCGCCCTTCCACACTTTGGCAGGGCAGGCGCATATCTGCGATAGTTTTTGGGCTTTGCCTGCGGCCTCCATCGACGTAGCGAACCCCTCTGCCGCTGAAGGCACAGGAGCAATGCTGATACAGACAGAAGGAGGTTTGGCTGCAAATTGGAGCGGTTTGAAAGGTGGGGCTTTGGGTTTGAACCAACCCTACATCATGGCTTCGCCTGGCCGCATCGCCATCACGGATTTGGCCGCTGGCAATGTTTTTTCCTATCAAAACCTGAATCTTTGGAAAGACCATCAGAACCCCTTTGGCACCACTGCAAGACTTCAGTTTTCCTCCGGGTCGCCCTTCTATTTCAACACTTTGGCCAACGGCACGGAACTCATCATGGCGCTCACCAATGCCGATGTGCGTGCCGACCGCCCCGTAAAAGTGAACAGCGAACCCCTGGAAATCCGCTCCAAAAACTCGGTGCTGCTGCTGGCAGTGACCCATGCCTTCCGGCTGATCTACCTCTTTGACGACAATATCATATTTGACAATCTTGACCAAACGGTTGACCCGGTTCAGCCGCCGAAAGCTATTTCCCTGGCGCTGCGCAATGCCCTGTTCAAAACTACACCCGTGAACGGCTGCCTGCTTTTTGGCTTGCTCGCTGAGGATTTTGAAAAAGTAGAAACAGGAGCCCTGTATCTTACGATGGGCCTTTATGCCTACCTGCCTACATTGCCCGATCCTTATGCTGCCAATATCAACCGACTGAAATATCAATTCCGGGGGACGCAGGTAAACTTCGGTGCAGTGTCCATCAACCAGCCCACCATCTGGGCATGGCTCGTTTGCCAGGTAAAATGGCAGCCCGTTGGCGATGAATCCCCCTTTAGGGGGCAGGGGGTGGACGAGGTGGAAGTTTCCTTCCATTTTGCACCGCTGCAAGCACAGGCACAAAGCACGGCTGCCCCTGTCAACCAAAACCTGGACTTCACTGGATTACTTGGCAACGACCCCAAAGCTGGCGTTGACCCCCAATCCTATCAGGACAGAGCGGAGACGGTCAATTTTGCCAGGAGCAGTGCCATACCGCCCCTGCCCGATTATGGTGAAATCTGGGATGGCAACACCAACCGCCTCACAGACGACACTTTTGCACTCCTCGACGTCAGCACCAATGCCGATCTGCTCGGCATCAGCTTCGGGCTTTTTGGCAATACCCGTTTGGCGATGGTCACGACGATGGCGCCCGTTGGTTCGGCTGGCCTCCCCTTGCAAGTGGAAGGCATGGATGTAGTGAGCAGAGGCTTCCATGTAAAAGCCTTCACCGTCCCGCAGATTTCCTGGGAGCCCGTCATCAACCTCACCCCGCCCGACCTGCCCAATGGCGGCGACCCGGATTTCGGGTTCAACTACTATCCCGACGACGGCGGTGCGACCCGCATCCTCAACAACAGCGCTGAAAACGTGGTGCTGGCGCCCATTCCGCTCACCGATTTTTTGGTGGAAAATTTTGCGGAAAAGGAAAATTTCAGCGCACTTTCCCTGTTCACCCTGCCTTTTGGTATGCGGGCCCTGGCACTGCTCCAAAAGGAATATCTCTATGAGGGCAACCCCCGTCCAGGCGCTGATTTGACCTTTAACTCAAAGTCTTTTAAAAACAATATCACTGGCGCACGGCAACTGGAAGTGGATGGCGGCGATGCCCTGCGGCAGGGCGAGAGCGACATGTTCATGGGCAGCACCGTGCAGATCAACAACATCCTCGATGTCTGGGGAAACGAGACCGGCGACAGCACGCTCGGTGGCAGTGTCACCAAGATTTACAACAACGAGTGGCTGATGGATCCGTTCCAGCTCATCCGGCAGCGGGGCGTACCATTGGAGCGCATAGACCTCAGTGGATACGGGGCGAGCATTTTCAGCAACTGGCTCAACCCTAAAGCGGCCATCGCCGAGACGAGCCAGGCCAAGTTCGACGTGTTCGTTGGTCGCACGGCGCACGAGATTATCCAGGTGAAAAGCATCATGTACCCCTGGGCCGTCAAGGTCGTGCGGACGATAACGCTGTTCCGGGTCAGCACGGGCTACGTCTATCGCCACGACAGCGGCTGGAAGGCAGAGAGCGACGGGCGTTTTGATTTTACCTATTATGTTTACAAAGACGACCCGGCGAACCCCGGCAAGCTCATCCCAGACGAACGGCAGGGCAAATACGAGATACACCCCGGCGTGTCGAAGGGGCTGTTTTTGATAAAAAACATCCATGAAACAGAGGACATCCAGCCCATCAAGGGCACGATGCAAATAGCCCCGGGCGAGGAGTATGTGGACATCAACGGCAAGGCGCTCCTCAACATGTCTGGCAGCAATATCCCCTTCGACTACGAACTGCAGCCCGTCTTTTTCGATGCCGATGTGGAGATCGAAAACCCTGTCAGCGGTTTTGCCACCAAAAAAATCGGCAACCAGGACAAGCAGCTCGTTTCCTCCAAAAAAATACTGGGCTTCGTGCAGATCCAGCCGAGGGGCTTGCCCATCACGACGCAAGCTTTCAAAGATATGATCATCCGCCAGGCAGGTAGCATCGGTGGTGCGATTGACTGCGTGGTGGACATTGGCAGCAGCGGCCAGCAGATGCGCATCAACCGTTTCGACATCAGCAATTCTTTTGGTCAAAATGGCACTGATCCAATCTTCGCTGTGGCAGGAAGGGGCAGCGTATTGCTGCCAAAAGACGGCGCCTGGAGCATGGTGAAACACAACTTCGGCAGTGGCGAGGTGAACCCCGTGCCGCCCGATTTGAGCGTGCCGATCGTCCGCATCGGCAAGTTGATAAAGCAAGGTGGCAATCTGGTGTTGGATAAAAACCCCGCCAACGAACTGCTGCGCATCGCCAACCCGACCGAACTGCTCCGCAGTGCTGTGAACGATACCATCAACTACGGCTTCCTGCAAAGCACCGACACGCAAAAGGCGCTTTTCCTCACGCCCTCCTTCAAGCAGGGTTTGGATAAAATGCTGAGCAAGACGCCGCCGCTGTTCGCCGATGGCTTCCGCATCTGCAACTCAAAAGCCATTTTCCCCAACATCGGCAATGCTTCCGGCAATTTTGGCGACGCCATTTCTTTGGTGAAAAGCGGCACCGAGTTCGTAAAAAATGCAGCGACAGACGGCGGCACACAGGTCTTGGAACTGATGAAAATCAACGACACGGTGGCTGCCGTGAAGCAGGAGGGCTACAAGCTGCTCAAACAGATCGAGAACTTCGACCTGCCCAACACGGAATGGGAACTCATCAACCTCGGTGGCGGCACGCTCCGCATTTACATCGAATACAAGGCCGACAAGATCCAAAAGCAGGGCGGCGGCACCAAAAACGCCAAAGGAGCTTTGGACTTCGACGTTGACTCTTTTGCCAACAACCTTGCCGACCAGTGGAAGAGTAAAATGGGCAACGTCGGCGTGGTGATCGACCTCGGCCCCATCAAGCGGCTGATGACGATCAAGGGCAATTGGGACAGCCAGAAAGGCGTCGCTGCGCAATACGGCGGCAAATCTTCCGATCCTGATTTCCCCAGCCCGCAAATCGAGTTTGCCAAGGAACTGGAGCCTATCATCGAAATCCTGCAAATCCTCCAGGATTTGCAGGGCGAGAACTACGCAGGGGCAATGGCCAAGGGCCTGAAACTGGCCATGAGCAACAAGGCGGGGAGTTGGGAATATAAATTGGAAGCCTCGAAGGAAATCCCCGTCATCCGCTTCCCCATGCCGGATGCCATCTACAACGACCCGAACACGCCGCTAAAACTGGAGGCCGGGCTGAAACTCGGCGCCTATTTCAATGCTGCCCTGAAAGTGACCACCAATCCCGGCGAGCTGCTGCCGACGGCGGGCGCTTTCGTGGGCTTCTATGGCAGGTTGTCGGTGATGTGCGTCTCTATTTCTGCCGCCACGGTCTATGCCATTGGCCAGGTGAACCTCGACATTGCTGCCGATACGAAGGTCGGGCCGTCGCTGAAAATGAAGTTCGGCTTTGGCGCTCAAATCGTAGTGGGCCTGCCGGTGGTGGGCAACGTGAGTGTGCTCTTCATGACCTCCGTGGAGATTTACACAGATGCCACTTCGATCATCGTCACGGCGGGGCTGCTGTTCCAGGGCCATGCGGAATTGCTGGCAGGCCTGGTTTCTGTGACCATCACCATCGAGGCCAAAGGCACAATAGCCCGCATTGGCAACCGCACGGACATGGCGGCGCAGGTGACTTTCGGGCTAGACATCAGTATTTTCCTGGTGATCAATATTAGTT
Source organism: Lewinellaceae bacterium (assembly GCA_020636005.1). Classification (GTDB taxonomy): domain Bacteria; phylum Bacteroidota; class Bacteroidia; order Chitinophagales; family Saprospiraceae; genus UBA6168. The sequence continues at coordinate 411,432 of JACJYR010000001.1, read as the reverse complement.
TCAGTACGTCGTGGAGCGAGGAGCGGCAGATTGCCTGACCCGTAGCACAGCCTTTGTATCTATTTAGTAACGATGAAAAAATAACTTCATCGTTCCTTAGTGGAATAAGCAGGCAGGCTAAATTATTCGACACAATTGGTGCTGACTGAAATCGAAGATTCGCATCAGTAAATTGTTGGGCTTCAGCCATTTACAACAGTTGACAACAAAGTCAAACCATTTCAAACTAAGTCGTACCATTTCAAACTACTACTTAAGCCACTGTTAGCCAGCCGTTTATTAGCGCAACTGCCACAATGCGCCCACTGGTGAAGGCTCTGTCAACCTTTCCCTTTCCTTTAGGTAAAGCCGCAATGCCAGGGCAGCTGCAATGGCGCCCAATTCCTTTTCTTTTTCGTCCAGGGCTTCCGCCGTGAAATGGTTTTTTACAAAATGGGTATCAAATTTCCCGGAAACGAAAGCCTCGTGCTCCATGACAAACCTTCCGAAAGGCAGGGTCGTGGCAGGCCCTTCGATCTCGTATTGGGCGATGGCATCCAACATGCGGCGGATGGCTTCCGGGCGGCTTTTTCCCCAAACAGCGAGCTTGGCGAGCATGGGGTCGTAATAAATGGGGATGTCCATGCCTTCCGAAAAACCATCGTCCACCCGGATGCCTTCGCCCTGCGGTGGGCGGTAGGTTTTCAGGTTGCCGATGCTGGGAAGGAAGTTGTTGTAAGGGTCTTCGGCATACACCCTTAGCTCAATGGCATGACCGTTTATATGCAGGTCTTTTTGCTGGAAAGGGAGCTTTTTGCCCCTGGCAACTTCTATCTGTTGCTCCACCAGGTCAATGCCGGTTATCATTTCCGTGACGGGGTGCTCCACTTGCAGGCGGGTGTTCATTTCCAGAAAATAATAGTTCATCTGATCATCCACGAGAAATTCCACGGTGCCTGCACCAGTGTAGTCGCAGGCCTGGGCGACCTTCACGGCATCTGCGCCCATGGCGGCCCTGACCTCCGGGGTGAGGATGGCACTGGGGGCCTCTTCCACCACTTTTTGGTGGCGGCGCTGTACGCTGCACTCCCGCTCGAACAGGTGGACAGTATTGCCGTGCGAATCCGCCAAAACCTGCATTTCGATATGCCGTGGGGAGGCGACGTATTTTTCAATAAAAACGGCACCATCGCCAAAGGCCGATTGGGCCTCGCTGATGGCACGTTCCATCTGGCTGGCCAGTTCGGTTTCGTTCTCCACAATCCTCATGCCCTTGCCTCCTCCGCCTGCCGAAGCTTTAATCAGCACCGGGTAGCCGATTTCACGGCAAACTTTTTTTGCCTCGCCCAGATCGGCAACAGCATTTTCCGTACCTGGCACCATCGGGATGTTGAATTTCCGGACCGCCTCCTTGGCTGCCAGTTTGCTGCCCATCACCTCCATAGAATGGGGCGAAGGGCCAATAAAAACGATGCCTGCCCCGGTCACGGCCTTTGCAAATGCGGCGTTTTCGCTGAGGAACCCATAACCAGGGTGAATCCCGTCTGCTTTCAGCTTCCTGGCCGCCTCAATTATTTTTTCCCCGGCAAGATAGGATTGGTTGGAAGGCGGCGGCCCGATACAGACTGCCTCGTCGGCGAAAGCCACATGGGGCGAATGGCGGTCAGCTTCCGAATAAACAGCCACGGTGGCAATGCCCATCCGCCGGGCAGTCCGCATGATTCGAAGGGCGATTTCGCCCCGGTTGGCAACAAGGATTTTTTTCATGGATTAGGATGTGTGTTTTTTAATTCGCTGTCGGGCAAAGCTAAGGGTATTCAATAAAATGAAAGAAACTGCTTTTGGGGTGGCCCCTGCTTCAAAAAATGCGATTAGCAAAAAAAATATTCGTCATTGGTAACGCAGCGGGTGTTCAGCGGCATAAATACCAAAAGCAAATGAATGTTTCGTCAGCGGTTTGGGGCCACCAAATAATTAGTGTCCAAGTAAGGTGTTATTAGCTAAGAATTTGCAATGTATTTTTCATAAAGTATTGAATAGTAGGAGGTTGTAGAAAAAATTATGGTGCCAAAACCCAACAATTCAAAGATGGAATGCGTTTGCGATTTGTAACCTCACCATTAACCGAATTTTAAGCATCTATGAGCACCTACAAACCTTACGATTATTTTTCAAGCGTAAATAGCTTTTTTTCAGTTGTTTGGGATAAAATGGAGCGATTGTTGCTCTCCAGGCTGCATTTTAGCGAACATCCTAAACTATTTCCCATGAACAAGGTAAAACCAGTCGTGTCGCTGGTGTTTCTCATCCTTTTAGGTATCACCTTCCACAATTTCTCCATTTCAGAACCCTACATCCATGAGGATTGCCTCGAACTTCCGGCAGAGCGGTATCTTTCTGTTTTGGAGAATGGCAAATTGGAACACAGCGAAGAATTGCCCGATCTTTTTTCCCCCTCCAATTGGGAAGACCTGGGCTTCCCCTTTATCGGGGACGATCTTCGGATTGCCCTTCAACACCAATTACATGTGCTGGAAGCAGGAAACTTCAACGACAATGAAAAAGTAGGCAACCTCAAGGTTACTTTCGGAGAGTTTAAGGAGGTCATTGAAATACTGCTGCAAAGGGTCAATTCCAGCCCTGTTGACCTTCACCGCTTGCTTGACGCACACCAGGTATGGGGCGACGACAAGCAGGGCAATGTCTATTTCACGGGCTATTTCACACCAGCGCTCCAGGTAAAGCAGAAGAAAGATAAAAAATATAAGTACCCACTTTATGCCTACCCTGCCAACTGGGAAGGCCCCATGCCTAGCCGGCAGGAGATTGACGCCAAGGGTGCACTGGAAGGGCTGGGCCTGGAACTGGCCTATACAGCCAACCCGATGGACGCTTACATCATGCAGTTGCAAGGCTCTGGCACTGTTGAATTCCTCGATTCAGGCGAACGGATGATTTTCCAGTATGCCGGTGAAAATGGCCACCCTTACCGCAACATCCAGTATTTTTTCAAAAACAGGCCTGACCTGTCCATCCGCAATCTATCCCTGGACGGGATGCGCCGGTTTTTAATTAAAAACCCCTCCCTGACGGATACCGCACTTTTCTACAACCCTTCCTATACATTCTTTGAGGCAAAGACAGGCCTGGTGAAAGGCGCCGGCCAGGTGCCACTGATGGAAGGCATTTCGATAGCTGCCGACCCCCACTTTTTCCCGTTGGGGAGCGTGATTTTGGCAGCTATGCCCGTCATCAAGGACGGAAGGGTAGATCATCACGAATACCGGCTCTTATTGCCACAGGATGTCGGAGGTGCTATTAAAGGAGCCGGGCATGTGGATGTGTACTGCGGCAACGGGAGTATCGGGAAGAAAAGGGCCTCCATGATGCACCATTATGGCCAGATGTGGATGCTTACGCCTAAGAACAACCAACAGGTAGCCATGAACAAAGAGCAATGAGCATTTCCAAAATAATTAGAAAAGGGCAGGCTTTGAGAAAAGTGCTGCCCTTTTTTTGTTTATACCTTCACAAATTTTTTGGTAAAAACCGAGCCTTCACCTTGCATCCTGATGAAATAAACGCCAGTCGGCAAGAAAGCCAAATCCACTTTGGCCTGGTTGGAACCTTGCTCGGTGATGGTATGCACCAATTGGCCATTTGCAGAAAATATTTCCATTTTTCCCAGGCGCACATTGGAAGGTTCGAGCCTAATGATGGCAACATCCCTCACTGGATTGGGCCACAAAGCCAACTGGTTTCCCTTTTCCCGTTCTTCCCTGGCCGCTACCGGGCCAATGTCGGCTGCATCGAAAGAGAACATGGAACGGCCAAAAGTTGCGGCGACCAATTTTCTGGTAGCAGGATGGAAATCCAGGTCGTTCACTACCGTCATCGGGAAATTATTTCCGAGCGGCTCCCAATAAGCACCCCCGTTGATGGAATACCAGACCCCTAAATCGTTGGCCAGGTACAGCACCTCATCGGGGAAAGCAGGGTCGAGTATGATGTCGTTGACGGGAACTTCGGGCAGGTTGCCGGAAACATCCTGCCAGGCGGCGCCGCCATTTGCTGTAAAAAAAACATGGGGCAGGTAGTCCACATCCCGATAGCCGGACAAGGTGACATAGGCTTTCTTGTTGTTAGTAGGGTGCACAGCGACGCATGTCACGTAGCGGTTGGGGAGTCCGGCAGTCACCTTGTTCCAATTGGCGCCACCGTTGAAAGTAACCTGCACGTTCCCGTCGTCAGTACCAACATAGATGGTTTGGGGATCAGATTCAGAAAGGCCGATGGTTGAGATGGTGCCGAAGGAAAGGGTGCCGCTTGGATGGAGGCCTTTGGTGAGGTCATTGCTGATAGATACCCACGTCTCACCCCGGTTATCGGATCGGTACATTTGTTGGGCACCGTAAAAAATAGTGGCAGTATTGAAGGGACTCAGGGCATAGGGGGTATTCCAATTATTCCGATCCATATTTTGGCCATTGAAAATAAACTCCATGTTGGCACCACCATTGGAAGAACGGAAGAGGTTGCCGAACTGGTACTCTGCGTAGATGTAATTGTTGTTGAGGGGATCGACCACCACCCGGAACCCGTCACCACCCAAAATCTGCCCCCAATCATTGAGGTTACCGGTCATGGTTCGGTTGGTTCCATTATCCTGAAAACCGCCATATAAGCGCTCGGGCTGCGAGTTGTCTATTTCACAGGTATAGAGCATGGAATTGTGCAGTACCTCGACATGCTGCCAGGAAGTCCCGGCATTATTGGACAGATAAAGGCCGCCATCATTTCCGGCTACCATGAAGTTCTCGTTTTGAGGGTGGATTTCCAAGGCGTGGAAATCAACGTGCATACCATTGGTGGTAACGGACCATGCTATGCCTCCATCAACTGATTTTACAAGAGAAACCCCCAATATCCACACTTTTTGAGGATCGTTGGGCGCTACCCTTACATTCCCAAAAAACCAACCGAAACTGGAGAAAACTGAATTGATGGACCCATCGTCCACCTTTGACCACGAGGATCCGGCATCAGTTGATTTATATAGGCCGTCAAATTCGTTGGTCACTTGATCCTTTGTAAAGGTCGCATAGAGCGTGTTGGGGTTGGAGGGAGCAATGGCAAGCCCTATCCTTCCCCGGGTTTCGCTGTTGGCAGGCAAGCCGTTTGTCAACTGGGCCCAATTGTCGCCCCCGTCCAACGACCTGTAAATGCAGGAGGTCGGCCCTGCATAACGCCGTCCCCAGGGTGCCCTGATACGTTCCCATGTTGCGGTATAAACAATGTCGGCATTTAGGGGATTGACCACGACATCAATGAAAGCAGTTGAATCGCTGACGAAGAGCACTTTTTCCCAGGATTGGCCCCCGTTCAGCGTGCGGTAAAGCCCCCGATCAGCATTTTTACCATAAAGCACACCCGTTGCGGCGACATAGGCACGGTCGGCATTCATAGGGTCAACGGCAATCCGGCCAATGTGGTTGGAGTTTTCCAGCCCTACATTTTCCCAGGTTTCCCCGCCATCCGTGGATTTGTAAATGCCGTTCCCGAAAAAAGCGCCGGAGGCAAATTCGCCGTTGGCCTCGCCGGTTCCAACATAAATTGTATTGGGTTCGGAGGGGGCCAGGGCGATGTCGCCAACGGAGTTGGCGCCTTCGTCTTCAAAAACTGCCAGCCAGGAAGCGCCCCCATCCGTGCTTTTGAAGACCCCGCCCAGGGAGGTGCCCGCATAAATGATGGATTGATCAGTGGGGTGGAGTGCAATATCCGTAATCCTCCCGCCAACATTGACCGGCCCTGCGGGCTTCCATTCACCGCTATTCCTGTCTTGAAGGGCGGCCCTGGCCATTTTTGTTTGCCGGACAGCATCAAAATAGATTTGTCTGTCAATATGGTTGCCGGGGTAAGCCCTTTGGTCGTACATCCAGTCGGCAGGAAGGTTTTTGCCTTCCCCCGTTTCCCCTGCAATCGGAGAGAAAATGGCTTCCCACTTGGCGTACAAGACAACCAGGGCGATCATTAATAGTGGCAGGAAAAAGAGTGAGGCTTTCTTCATACTGGTTTTTTTGAAATGCAAGCCGAAAGTAGGCAATGGAATTTAAACAGGAAAAGTTTGGGCTCATCCTGTTGTGGTGTTGCGATAAAATGTTGGGATTTTGACAAAACAGTGAAGCGCCTTGCTACCATCGCAAGGAGCAATCTTTATTGCCGGAATGGCCGGCAGACAAACCATAATGAATGCCAACAATGAAAAATAGTTTGATCAGTTGCGGGGTTCTTTTCGGAGTTGGAGGCCAAAGCGCAGGGCGAAAAAGAGCTGCCGCCAGGTGGTGCGGTCGTAGGTACCGTTCAGGTCGCCTTCTGTGAGGGTAAAGGTGAAATCCCTCCAATCAATGTTTGGGAAAATGCGGAAACCCACCACAGGGGAAAGCGTCAGCATGGGGGAGAATTCAAAGGTTGTAAATGCGGCGGCCCCAATATGGAACGCCACCTGTTGGCTGGTGTGGTAAATGTAGTTTCCTTTAAAAACATTCCCCTCCAGCACGGGCTCTTCGTACTTCGTGCCCACCATGCTAAAACCCGGGGAGAGGGTAAAAAAAATACGGGAAGGTTTTTTGTTAAACCCCAACTCGATGGGAGAGTAGCTTACATTGTATTGAAAGCCAACGGTATAGGCTTCGAAATAATGGGGAAAATAGTAGGAAGTGGCCCTCATGCCCTGGATGGCAGGCTGGAAGCGCCATCTTGCACTGCTGCCCGGCAGGGTATAGTCTATCACCGCCATGGTGCCGTTGCGCAGGAAGTCCATGTGGCGGTGGGTCACAAAATTTTCGACCAGTACCTGCCAGTTGGGGGAAGAGTTGATGGTGGTCGCTACCGTCAGTCCAAATTGGGCGCAAGCCTTCCATCCGGCAAACAACATCAGGCAAAGGAGTACGCTTTTTTTCATAAAGGCGGGATTAGGGGATTTTGTTGCTGAAACGATTTTCAATGCCCAGCAGTACAGGTATTTTTTATCTTAACCAAAATTCCTTGCGCTAATAAATTCAAATTCTTTGTTTTGTGCTCCCAAACCAGCTTTCAGCCCTCTCCTTTTTGGATGAGGATGAAAAAATATGATGACGGCCAAAGCTGGATAGCTATGATTTCGGGAAGCCCGTTGGCGAAGAATGATCTATCCTCCTGTCTTTGATTGCTCTTGTAAAAAAATGCCCACCTACTGATTAGAACTCCCCGCACTGGCCCGCTACATGTAGCAGTGCAGGGAAGATTTGCATCCTCTATTCCTTAACACCACGTCAGATTTTTTTAACTCACGTTACCTAAGCAACTTTTTGTCGTACCATGACGACCCAACAACTTGAACATAATCCCTCCTATCATCCGCTATTGGTGGTGAGCCACAACGATTTGTTGCCGTTTATCCAGGAACAGTTTTCTTCCGGCACCTGGACTATCCGAAGCTACCTTGCCTTGCTGATCGTGCTGCTGTCCGGCATCGTGTTGTTTGGCTGGATAGACATAGTCAATGGGGCAATTAGTTGGGGGACATTGTTGAAATATATGGGTTTAGGCACGTTGTTGGTCTTTACATTGATCATCCCCCTTCACGAAGGTTTGCACGGGCTGGCCTATAAAATCGCCGGCGCACCAAAGGTCTCCTACGGCGTCAATTGGCGAAAATTTTATTTTTACGCCGTTGCTGACCGGTTTGTCATTGACCGCAAGGCTTTTTATTTTATCGGCCTGCTTCCTTTCCTGGTGGTTTCAGTTCTGTCCATTTTGTTGATGTTCTTTGTGCCCGTGCAATTTAAGTGGCTGCTTATCAGCGTCCTGTTTATGCACACAGGAGCCTGCGCCGGCGACATTGCGTTGTTCAGTTTTTATGAACAGCACAAAAACTACAAAGAATTGTTAACCTTTGACGATGTAGAAAAGAAGTTGTCGTTTTTTTATGTTAGGGAAGAACCGGATGAAAATTCCTGACTTTATCAAGATTGGGGAATTTTTGCGGAAAGGTTGTTTTGGATCGAGGGTGAAATAACCCCGATTTCGCATCGGGGTAGTTTTATAAAAAAGCCTTTCCTCCCGGAGGTTTCCAAAAGTTAAACCGGCAAGTGATAATTCACTCGTTATTTAGACTGATTATCCTGATCAATCCATGCAGTATTTCAAACATACCAACATGCTTTGGCGCTCGATGATGCTCGGGAGCCTGGTGTTGGTTTTGTTTGGGTGCCACCAGCAGGCCCCGTTGGGGCGATCGGTAAAAAAACCATTTGGAGGTGTTGACACCGCCCAGGTAGAAGCCGTTTTGAAGGCCATGACCACGGAAGAAAAAATAGGCCAGTTAATTATGCTGCGTTCCCAAGTGCAAGACTCGCTGGCAGCGGCCCAGATTTGCGAGGATGTGCGGTCGGGAAAGGCTGGTGGCGTCATCTTGGAAAACATGTGGCTGGAAGACTACCTCAATTTAAAGGACAGCTTGACGAGGGTAGCGAAGCTGCCTTTGTTCCTGGGCACAACAGAGAGAGTATCGCTCCTCAACCAATTCAAAGGCTTGCAGCACCTCCCTCCACCTGCCGCCATTGCTTCGATCGATTCGGCGGCGCTTCAGGAAACCCTGGAACACCACTACCTGATGCAGTGTGAGGCGTTGGGCATCAATTTTTCCATCAGCCCCACTTTCAAACTCGATGATGAGGATAGCCCCGTTTTTGATGAGCAGCTTTTTGAGAGCGATACCCAGCAGGTAATGATGCGCGCCTACCGCACGATGGAGCAGCTCCAATCCAACCGCATCGTGGCCGTGGGCAGCAGTTTTTCGGAAAAACTGTACGTGAAAAATGATACCCTGCGCGATAGCCTGTTGCGGCATTTCCTGTTTAGCACCCGGGAGGGCCTTGCAGGGTTGCTGGTGGAAGATCCAGCCTTTAAGGGGGATACTTCTGCAACTGCGAGGCCCGAGTCCATGAAAAAATACCTCAACAACAACCTGGATTTTTATGGCCTGATGGTCGTTTCGCTCGATGGGCCAATATCGTTGGACAAAAAATGGGAACAAGGGGCCGACCTCTTCCTCACCTCCAATGCCAGGGCAGTTTTTGCCAGGCTTCAGGCCTTGTTTTCAAAAGGCAAACTGGATGAGAAATCACTGGACGACCGGGTTCGGCAAATCCTTAGTGCCAAAGCCTGGGTAAACGGTGGCTCTTTGCCGGTGGAGCTTTCAATCCTGCCGACCGACTCTGTGCAACAACCCGTCCACCTGGTTTCCCTCAGCCCAAGGCATGCCCCCAGGCTGGTCAGGTGGCCTGCCTCCAGGGCAGCAAACTACGAAGATAGGGTAGAGGATATCCGCTGCTATTTTGAGGATCCGAATTGGCTGTATTTTGCAGATTTTTTGTTCGAAAAGTCGGTCATTCTGGCCAATAACCACGATGAATTGCTGCCCGCAAAAAACCTCCTGGCCAGCAAGTTTGAAGTGTTTGAATACGGGCGGCAGCCCTTTCGGGAGTTCAAGCGCATATTTTTGAAATATGCTGACTATTCTGCCCAGGAACTCCATCCCGTTACGGCAGGCGATTTGCGCCCGGTTTCACCAGAAACCAATAGCGACAGCCTGGTAGCCATCGTCCTGCTGGACAGCATCAACCTTTCCCTGAAAAGAAACAAGCCTTTTGTTGACAGCCTCAACTCCCTCAGCCACAGGCAAAAAACGATACTGCTCAATTTTGGAAACCCAAAAAACCTCCAGTTCTTCGACCCGACCCTGACCATGATCCAGGTTTTCGAGCGAAACAAGGCAACTGAGGCCTACACGGCCCAGGTGCTGTTTGGCGGTATGCCGGTGGATGGTAAAATACCGCTGAACGTTTCCGTATTTATGCCTTATGGCACCTCGGTCAAGAATCAGGCAACAAGGCTGGGTTTTTCCAAACCTGAAAAAACAGGCATTTCCGAAGAACGCCTCGTAGGCATCAACGCCATTGCGGAAACGGCCATTGATAAAAGTGTTTTCCCGGGCTGCCAGGTGGTCGTGGCAAAGGATGGGCAGGTAATCTTCTCAGAAGCCTTTGGCAACCATAGTTACGGCAAAAAACAGCCGGTCAACACGACCGACCTGTACGATATCGCTTCGGTGACCAAAGTGGCAGCTACCACATTGGCTATCATGCGCCTTTACGAGCAAGGCAAGATTGGGCTGAAAAACGAAATCGGGGACTACCTCTCGATGCCAAAGCAGGGAAAAGTGGGGAACATCAAAATAAAAGAGCTGCTGTTGCACACATCGGGCCTGCAGTCCCAAATGCCAATTGCCAAGTTCTATTCCTGGCGCAACGTCCCGTCGAGGGGCTGCAACAGCATCTTTTGCCGGAGAGGGAAACCGGGTTACAACATCCAGGTGGCCAAAGGCCTGTTCTTGAGAAATGACTATCCCGACACAATTTTTAAGCGGGTGGCAAACCTCCAGGTCGGCAACAAGCGATACCGGTATAGCGATGTAAATTTTTATTTGCTACAGAAAATAACAGAAAAAGTAGCCCAGGAACCTATGGATGCCTACCTGAACGAACATATATATTTCCCCCTTGGCCTTCGATATACCACTTTCAAGCCTATCCGGCACTTTACCACCAAACATTTAATCCCAACAGAAAATGATCTGAAATGGCGCCATACGCTAGTTGATGGTTTCGTCCACGATCCGGCAGCAGCCCTGCTGGGCGGGGTGAGCGGAAATGCTGGCCTTTTTTCCAATGCCGAGGATTTGGCCGCCCTTTTTCAGATCTTCCTCAACAATGGTGAATATGGAGGAGTGCGGTATTTTGAGCCTGAAACCGTGGAGCAATTTACAAAGGAGTATGCTGGTTCCAACCGCAGTCTTGGCTTTGAAAAACCGGCCACTAAGCGGTACCCTTCATTTTCCAAGCAAGCTTCCCCCAAATCCTTCGGCCATACAGGTTTTACTGGCACCTGCATTTGGGTTGATCCTACCAGCAATCTGGTTTATATTTTCCTCTCCAATCGCATCCACCCCAGCACCCGAAATGCAAAAATCTTCTCTGAAGCCGTGCGCAGCCGCATCCATGAGGTAGTGTACGACGCCTTTGGTTCTTTCCATTTTCAACTTCCAGAACTTAACAATACCGCAGAGGCAAATAGTAAGTGATGGGGTAGTGCGCCATACTCCTCTTCTCTCACCCCTCTTTTCCCGCTTCTACCCAAATGAAACTGCCCCGCCGGAAGCACATGGCTAAGGCGAAGCAGTTTACGCTCTCACTCCAGAATTTTGATGCTTTATCTTAAAAAAAACCGGGCAGCGAGGGTTACTGCCCGGCGTCAAATCAGTTTTTAGGATGGATGTTGGAAATAGGGTTGCAGATGCCTTACAAAAATTGGTTGAGATGGTTAATTGACAACCGTCTCAACCCCCTCAACCCTTTTCAAAAAGCCTACCCCGACTCCCGTGGGGGGATTTGGCATCGGGGTAGCTGACATACTAAGAGCAATCTGTAACGTATATCTTGAAGGCGTTCCGGCAGGATATTAAAAGCATCAATTGAAAAGCAGGGTTGAGGAACCTGAAGTTGCCCTATTGCTACTTCCAATGACTAACTTCTTAAAAAAAACTACCCCTACTTCCACTCGGGTTTCGGGGTAGTCCCACACACTATTAGAACACCCACTATTTTGACAAAAAATAATAGAAGTGAGGGGTGAGAAGCGAAAGGTGAGGCGATTCTCAATTCTCAGTCCTCGCTTTTCACCTCTTAAAAAAAACCAGCCTTACTCCCCAGTGGGTTTCAGGCTGGTCCCACACACTATGAGAACACCCAATATTATTTTGATGGCAGAAGGGGTTGGCAGTACGTTTACTGAAACTTACCTTTTCTGTCTGGGATTTCAAACTTGATGTTGAGCGGAAACAAAAACCAAAAGATAGCTGAAAAAAACTGCCCTCGCCGCTAAAGCAGCGGGGCAGCCCACACACTATGAGAACACCCAATTATATCTTTCAGTATGAGTAAGCCAGTTTGCAGAGATGGCCAAACGGCTGGAGGCAAGCTTTCTCATTAGTCTTTGTTTTTTGTTTTTTGCTCTTCAGGCAATCTTGCAATTTTGTGCCTGCCGAAAAGTCATCAGTAAGATGGAAGCAAGCTTAAAATTGCACAAAAAAGATAGCCATTGTTTCAAATAAATAAAAGTTCGGTGGTGGTGGTTTGATTCTCAGATGGTAAGTTCCCCTTTGTGTGGCAGGTTAAAGATGTGTAAGTGATGTAAGTTCGTATGTGGGCTTTCGGTATCGGGGAAAAGCGCTAATTTTGAAGAAAGCTTTTTCCGACGAATTTTGAAAACAAGAACGTCAATTGGGCCAATTTAGTTGCCTGTGACTTGTTTTCAAGGCCAAATTTGTTCAAAGATAAAAATTACTTCCTTTGATTCCGCAAAAAACTGTTCAGGAAATTTTGGAGACGGCCAAAGTGGAAGATGTCGTCCAGGATTTTGTAAACCTCCGCCGACGGGGGGTGAACATGATAGGCCTTTGTCCTTTCCATCATGAAAAGACGCCTTCGTTTACGGTTTCCCCGACCAAAAACCTGTTCAAATGCTTTGGCTGTGGTAAAGGGGGCGATCCGGCCAGGTTCATCATGGAGCACGAGAACCTCTCCTTCCCCGACGCCCTGAAATACCTCGCCCGAAAATACCGCATTGAAATCGAGGAGGTAGAACTGACCCCCGAAATGGCCGCTGCCCAACAGGAAGAGGAAAGCCTGTACATTGTAAACGAGTACGCCCGGCAATTTTTTGAAGACCAGTTGTTCAAAACCGATATCGGTAAAAGCGTAGGGTTGAACTACTTCAAGGAGCGGGGCTTCCGGGAAGAAACCATCAAAAAATTCGGGCTGGGCTTTGCACCAAAGGAGGGAGATGTGTTTACCCAAAAGGCAACCCAGGCTGGCTACAAACTGGACTACCTGAAAAAACTCGGCCTGACTTCCCGGTACGACAAGGATTTCTTCCGCAACCGGGTGATGTTCACCATCCACAACCTCTCCGGCAAGCCGATTGCCTTTGCCGGGCGCATCATGGAAAAAGATCCGAAAGCGCCCAAGTACATCAACTCGCCAGAGACCGACGTCTATGTTAAGAACAAAATCCTGTACGGGGCCTTCCACGCCAAAAAAGCCATCCGCCAACTGGACGAGTGCATCCTGGTGGAGGGCTACACGGACGTAATATCGCTGCACCAGGCCGGCATCGAAAACGTGGTCGCCTCTTCGGGCACTTCCCTTACCGAGGGGCAGATTTCCCTGATCAAGCGATTCACCCCGAACATCAAAATACTGTACGATGGCGATCCCGCGGGCGTCAAGGCGGCCCTGCGGGGGCTGGACATGGTGCTGGAAAAGGACATGAACGTGAAGGTGGTCCTGATCCCAGACAAGGAAGACCCCGACAGCTACCTGCAAAAAATTGGCGCCACAGCCTTTCAGGAATTTATCGGGCAGCAGGCTCAGGATTTCATTTTATTCAAAACCAACCTGCTCTTGGGGGAGGTAAAGGGTGATCCCGTAAAAAAGGCGGGCCTGGTGCGCGATATTGTGGACAGTATAGCCAGGGTGCCGGATCCTTTCAAGCGGTCGTTTTATGTAAAAGAGTGCGCCCGGGTAATGGAACTGGAAGAAGAAGTGCTGGTGTCAGAGACCAACAAGGCGGTCAGGCAGGTTTTGCAAAAAAAACAATTCGAACGGCAAAAGGAACAAGGCACGCAGTTGAGCATCGTGCCGGAGGACGGGCAGGGCAACCCCTTACCCGATTTGGAGGTGTTGCCGCCTCAGCCAGCCAGGCCCACTGCCGCTGGGCATGAATTTCAGGAACGGGACATCGTACGCATCCTCATTGAGGCTGGCAGCCAAATTTATGACGAAAAAGAAAATATCACGGTGGCAGAGTTCATCCTGAGCAATATCGAAGAGGTACTGGAGGATTTTGACAATAAACTGTACCAGCAAGTGGCCAGGGAATGCCACAACATGGTAGTGGCGCACGAAACCCTTTCTCCCCAATATTTCATTGGCCATACCGACCCAAACATCAGTGAGTTGGCGGTTGACCTGTTGCACTCGCCATTCGAGTATAGTCCGGGCTGGGAGGAGCGTGACCTCTACCTAACCTCCCAAAAAATGCCGGAGCAAAATTTTACGAGGGACAGCCTCAGCTCCCTGCGGCAGTTCAAACTGCGAAAAATCATCCGGCTGTGCGAGAAAAACCAGGAGCGCCTGAAAGAACTGAAAGACGGGGGAGACATGGGCCAACTCATGCGCCTGCTGAAAGTGCAGACCCGGCTGCACGAGATGCGGAACGAGCTGGCGAAGGAATTGGGAACAGTCGTCCTGAAATAAAAATAGAACCATGCAAAATTTACTGCTTGTAGTTGCCTGCTTGTTGATTTTTTCCTGTGGAGATGGCCCCAAAAGCGGCCATGTGCCGGCCATTCCGCCCGACAGCCAGGACAGCCTGAAAACGGACGCCTCCTCCGACGAAACGTCTTTGGAAAAGCATACCCCGCCGCCCTCCAACAGTTTCCCCTACCTCCTCGACCAACCTGACGCCACGTTCTCCATGCCCAAAAAACTGATGGAAATTTCCGGGCTGGGCCTGTCCGACGATGGTAGATATTTATTGTCCGTCAATGACGAGGAAGGCAAAATCTTCTACCTCGACAAAAGCGACGGCGAGATCCGGGAGGAAATTAAATTCAACGGTTCGGGCGACTATGAGGGGATCGAAATGGTGGAGGGGAAAATCTATGTGGCTAAAAGCAATGGCAATATTTACGAAGTGAAAAAACCGGGCGATAAAAAACAGGATACTAAAACCTACAGAACCGACCTCAATTCTGCTAACAACATTGAAGGCCTGGCCTACGATGCCGTGAACGGCCATCTCCTGCTGGCCTGCAAAGGCAAAGCCGGCGATGGCGACCAATTCAAGCACCACCGGGCCATTTACGCCTTTGACTTGAAACAGGAAAAACTGCTGAAAGCTCCTGTTTTTACTATTGATCGGGATGAAATAAAAAAATGGGCGGACAACGGCAAAGATGGCATCACACAGAAACTGGTCGAGTTCTTCGAGCCGGGCCTGGCGGACGATGCCTTTGCCCCTTCGGCCATTGCCGTGCATCCAACCTCCAGGGAGCTTTACATCTTATCTTCTGTCGGGAAAATATTGGTGGTGCTGGATGCTGCCGGGAAGATTACCCACATAGAACCATTGGATGCTGCCATCCACAAGCAGCCGGAGGGGATCTGTTTCGACCGGGATGGAACGCTCTTCATCAGCAATGAAGGCAAAGGAGGCAACGGGAAAATATACCGTTTTAACCAGCGGCCAACCGGGCAATAACAGCCGAAGTTTTGAATCGAAAGGAATTTAGCTGGCAATGTGCCTAAGGCTGAACCACGCCCACCCTACTTTGAGCATCCAGGTAATCATACCATGAGGCCCTCGGCAGGACAAGGAAAAAACCATTTTTGATGGCCGGCACATACGCTTTATTGATGGCCGGGTTCAACTGTTTGATGGTAGCCACATCCAGCCCCGTCAATTTGGCAACAGTGGGCAGCGACAACGACTTGTAGATCCTGGCTGCCATCACGTCCAGGGCTGCCGAAGTTGGCCACACAGGCGTGATGCCGTGCAAGGTGTAATAATTGGCCAGGTAGCTGGCAGCCAGGTAACGGCTCACATAGCGTTGGGTTTCCCGTGGCAATTGGTCACGAATTTTCCAAAAATCGGCACAATCGCTGTTTTGGAGGACTCGGCTGACACGGGTCGGGCCGCAGTTGTAGGCCGCCAGGGCCAGTTCCCAGGTTCCAAACCTTTCAAACAGGCGCTTCAGGTACTTGACGGCAGCTTCCGTTGACTTGTAGGGGTCTTTCCGTTCGTCGAGGTATTGATCTACCACCAGCCCCATGGCCCTGGCAGTGGAAGGTATAAATTGCCAAAGTCCTGCAGCACCTTTCACCGATACGGCGTAAGGCACCAACTCCGACTCCACGATGGGCAGGAATTTAAGCTCGTCCGGCAAACCATAGGCAGCCAGGTAATGCTCAAAAATGGGGAAAAGGGCGACCGACCTGCCGAGTATCGCTTCCGAATCGGCGGCCCCGTAGGTCAGATACCTGCGGATATAGGCTTCTACCTCTTCGTTGTAAACCGGAGAGACCGGGCCACCCATCAACAGCAGGCGGAACCTGATTTCAGTAAAATTCAGGGAAGAAATGCCGGGCGGGTAAATTGGATAGGGATCGGTCGTAGCTGCAGAAAGGGCCGTTGACGCCCGGAAAAAGAAAAGCAGGGCCACCAATAGCGTACAGGATGTTGCTCTCATAGTCGTTTGTGTTTGGATATGTTCAGGAAAACAAGACCAACTCAAATGCTATGGATCTTTAAAAGAGGGGGAAGGCAAAGTCAGCAAATGAGAAGGAGGGGGAAGATTAAATGTCGGGCTGCGCCAAAAAATTCAACAGATTATTGTTTGGTGATCGGACACTGGCCCTTGGCGACGACTCCCTGGCCGGCCACCAAAAATGGCCGGCAGGATCGAAGCTTTACTTACTTTTTTTGCTGGGAAATAGCGTTGAGAATTGTTGGATGAAATAGCCTGACGTTTTCAAAAAACTATGTACGTCTGGTAAATTTTACTGGAAAGTTGGTATTCGGTTAGCTAAGGATCGAAGGAAAAATAAGATGCACATTTTATATTTATGAAACCCCTTTCCTTGGTGGGTTTTCCTAATATAAAATGATGAAGTTATTTTTTCAACGTTACTAAAGGGCGGAAAAAACGCTTGTCAGGCGGGAGGAAAAATGTCAATTGAAGGAATGGTATGAAAAAATATTGCCAAAAATGCCCGGGCACTTTTCAATCCTTGCTGCACCCCACGAAATACATGTCCACCTCGCCTTTGTTTTTAGCGGCTATTTTACCCCGGTGCACGCACTCGAAATGATCCTTGACCAATTCAAATGTAGATTTTGAAATGTTTACTTTCCCCACCTCCCCGTTGGACTGCATCCGCTGGGCGATGTTCACGGTGTCGCCCCATATATCGTAGGCAAATTTCTTGATGCCCACGATACCGGCTACCACTGGCCCGGAATGGATGCCGATGCGCGCCTCGAAATGTGGTTTGCCCTGTTCCTCTCTTTCATGTGCGATGGCGTTCAGGAAAGCCTGGATTTCAAGGGCTGCCTGCACGACCCTGACCGCCGGGCCAACCTCCCCTTTTTGAGAAAACCCTCCTGCACACAAATAGGCGTCTCCGATAGTCTTTATTTTTTCCAGGCGGTACAACTCCGTAATTTCATCAAATGCCCGGAAACAATAGTCAATCTCGGCCACCAGGGCTTCGGGCTCCATCTCCCCGGCGATAACGGTAAAACCTTTGAAATCTGTGAACATCACCGTCACATTCTCAAAGCGGCGGGCCTTGGCTGCACCAAATTGCTTAAGCTCTTCGGCCGTCTCCGCCGGCAGGATGTTCAGCAGCAGTTCCTCGCTTTTCTGTTTCTCCGATTCCAATTCTTTGGTGCGTACCTGCACCATGCTTTCCAGTTCTTTTTCATGCTGCCGGAGCAAATACAACCGGTAGCGCATGATGCCATAAATCAAGACAGTGAGGAAGCCAAGCGCCAGCAACTGGAACACACGGGTTTTGTAAAAAGCCTGGCGGATGACGACTGGCACGGACAATTGGTTTTCCACCCAATTGCCACCCCCCGTGGAAGCCCTGACTTTTAAAGTATAGTTGCCCGCCGGGATATTAAAGTACCTGGCAAAATTGATGGGCGAAGGCTCCGACCACACCTTGTCCCAGCCCTCCAGGCGGTAGCTGTACCGGTGCAGCTTGGGATCACTGAAATCGGCCAGGGAAAACCAAAAGGTGAACATCTCGTCCCGGTAGGTCAGTTCTATGGGATGGGAAGCAGTCAGCCCAAAATTCTGATGGGAATCTGTTTTGCCGTCATATTTTGCAAATTCCGTCAACATCAGCTTGTCAGTGGCCGGCTTGGCCTTTTCGCCGTATCGTGGGCTTGGATAGAAAGCGGCGATGCCGTTCAGCCCGCCGAAATACATGCGCCCGTCGGCAGCCAGGTGGAATGAAATTCGGTTGAACTCGTTGTTGGGCAGCCCGTCTGCCTGAAAAAAACTGGCGACATTGCCCGTGCGCACATCCAACCTGCAAAGGCCGTTGTCCGTGCTAGCCCATACGGCGGAATCCCCTTCTGGCAGCAATCCGTTGATGAAATCATTGGGCAGCCCGTTTTGGGTGGTAAAAACCTGCAGGCTGTCGTTCGGGGCAGCCATGCAAACAAGGCCTGCGGCAGTGGCGAGCCAAAGCTTGCCCCTGGTCTCCGCCATCGCCAGTATGCGGTCGTGGGGCAGTCCAGGCAAGTTGGCTTTGTGGTAATGGCGCAAAGAGGCTTTTTCCTTGTTAATTTTATAAAAACCGTTTTCACGGGTAGCTATCCAAATGAGGCTGTCCTGTTTTCCCTGCAACAAAAAGGTAATCTGGCCGCCGCCGCCTTTGGCCCACAGGGCTGATTTATCCTCAATATGTAAGGTCCTGGAATTTTTGGCGTCGAGCATCAGGAGCCTGTCCTGATAGGCGAACCAGAGGGTACCTTCCCGGCCGGCCATTACGACCCCCTCGATATTCTCAGGGGTCTTAAACAAAGTATCTATATGCAAGTCCTTCAGGTCAATGCGCAGGCCGTCCCCTGTCCAGAGGGCACCTTTATAATAACATAGCCCAAAGGGCGACCCAACTTCCTTCACATCCGGCGAAAAGAGCGGCGTCAGCGATCCGGAAGTTGGATTGAGCACATGGATGGAATTGTAGTAGCTGAAATAGATATTGCCCGCTTCATCTTCGGTGATGCCCCTCATGCTGCATACCCCATTGCGGCAGCAGTCGTTCCCATCCGACAGGTACCTGGCAAAAAGGTTGTTTTCCGTCAGGTTCACCAGCCCAAAAAAGGAAGAAATCCAAATTACACCTGTCCGGTCTTCAAAAAACTGCCGGGGCGGCTCTGTGTGCGGCATGACTTGTTTGAGGTAATAACTGTAATCATGCAAGCTGCCGGAGGCAGCGTCGTAATGCAGGAGCGTAGCCCCCGCCTGGATACTGCTGCAGGGCGAGCCATCGCCGTGCCCCCCCGGGGCTACAATACCGCCTATCCAAATGTCCGTCCTTTCATTGACCCATAGGGCCGAAGGATGCATGTTTCCCGGCACTATGTCGGACAGCGGGTGCCTGGTAAACACGTTGCTGCCACGCTTTAGGAAATAGACTTGGCCATGTTCGAGCAAGGCCCAGATACTGCCATCGGGCCTTGCTTGCAAAACCACCGTCCGCGCATACGATTTGTCGCTGGCAGGGGCAGGAAATTCAAACTGCTTGACCTGCCGCCCATTTTCATCAAACACCCAGATTTCGTTTTCGTAGGCCCCAAGGTAGAGGAGGTTCCCCACGCTGGCCATGGGCCGCCTTTCGTAGTGGCCGGGCAACCGGGCCACATCGACCAACTTGCCTTTTTTACTCACACGGCGCAGCGAGGCGCTGGTGTCGGCCATAGAAAAGCAAGTTGCCCAAAGCGTACCGCTGCTGTCGGTGGTCAAATTGTTGTACCGCAGGCCCCCAGGGTTGGTAGGTTGTTTTGGTAAAATAGTATCGAGGCGGTTTTCGTCCGGAGAAAACCGCAGAATGGATTCGCCCTGCGACAACCACAGGCAATTGGCGGCTGGGTCGATGCAAAAATCGTGAACAGGGCCGATGGGAAATTTCAGGTGTTTGGGGCCATTCTCCTTGTTCAGGAAACGGTGGCCGTCATAGCGGTTTAGCCCTTTTTCGGTAGCGATCCAGAGGAAACCATTGGTATCTTGCTGAACGCCGAAAACATTCCTGTGGGAGAGGCCATCGTCGAAACCATAGCTGGTCAGGCGCACTGGGTCGTTTTGCCCAGCGGCAGCAATCGCAATAAAAAGGGCCCCGATGAAACTCAAAATATTTTTATAGAAAGGCATCCCGTTGTCGGTTCATAGTTTAAGTAACGATGAAAAAATAACTTCCCTATTTTAATGTTGAAACCCCAGCACTGGAAGGGTTAAAATAGTCATTTTATTTTTCCTTCGATCCTAAAGCGGGGAAATTACAAAAAAAGCCATCCGAACGTGAAACTTAGTACATTTTGAAAAGGAGGGGCAAAAGGCAAGCACCTGCTGAAACTCCTGCTCGGCGAACTATTAACATCCCCATATTTGACACATACCGCACTCATTTATAACTTTGCGCACTTTTATTCCTAAAAGCATCAAAATGCGTTTCAACCGGTTATGCCTTTTCTTTCTTCTATCCATCCTTCCCTCCCTGAAAACACTAGCCCAGGACACCATTTATTTTGAGAACAGAAACCCCTATCCCGTCATTATTGAAGAGGAAAACGAAGAGGAGATCATCTACCGCAGGGCCGATGTCAGGAACAGCCCCCGGTTCAAGCTGCGAAAGCGCTTTGTGTCCCAAATCAAATACGAAGACCCCGAAGCCGGCAAGCTGAAATTCAAATCCAAACCCATCAGGACTGCCCGGCAACTGGATATATGGGTGACGCCCTTCGACTCCAGCGACATCGTGAAAGGCACCCTGCACCGTTTGAACGATACCACGCTATTGCTACGGAAAAAGCCCAGCCTGTTGGAAAAAGGCTCCCAGGTAAATTCCGACTTCCTCTACAATTTTCCCTATCAAAGGATACACACTATCCACGTCAGGCGACGGAACACCATACAGCGCAACGCACTCTGGGGTGCCGCCGGGGGCTTTGCCCTGGGCACCCTCACCGGGCTTATCATCTTCAAGAACGAGCCAGCCTGCGAAACCATCGGGCCGGAGGGGCCGGCCTGCGACCACAGCCTTTCCAGCCCCCGAACAAAGTGGGAAAAATCGCTGTTGTTGGGAAGTTTTACCGCAAGCGGCGGCTTCCTGGCAGGAGGCCTCACGGGTGCGATCCGGGTGAAAATACCCATAGCGGGAAGGAAAGATGCCTTTAATGCGGCCATCCCTATCCTGGAAAGAATGGCCAGGGTGCAGCAGGAGGTAGATGATTCCCCCCAAATGCACAAGAAAAAAAACAAGAAAAAGAAAAACCCACCTGAAAAGCGGAAAAAAGAAAAAAAGAAAAAAGGAAAAAGGAAAAAGTAAGGAGTGCAAGGTCGGGGTTGGCTGTATGGCAATTTTTCACCCTATTTGCTTATGCTTATTTAGCCTCGTTTCCCTTTCATTTATAAAACTATGTTGTTAAACATTTTCAAATCTAAGATCCACCGGGCGACGGTGACAGAGGCCAACCTGAACTACATGGGCAGCATTACGATAGACGAGGCATTGCTGGAGGCAGCCAACATCTTTCCGGGCGAACGCGTGCAAGTGGTCAACAACAACAATGGCGAGCGGTTGGAAACCTACGCCATCGTCGGAGAAAGGGATTCCGGCATCATCTGCCTGAACGGGGCAGCCGCCCGCCGCTGCCAGCCAGGCGATGTTGTCATCATTATTGCTTATGGACTGATGACACCGGACGAAGCCAGGGACTTTTCGCCGTCTATCGTCTTTCCGGACGAAAACAACCGGATCTATTAGTTGCAGCGGCCAGGTGTCCCATTTTGGCACCTGGCCGCTGGCATTTAAACCGAAACACGGATGGTTTTACCGATTTGGCCTGCATCAAAACCCTGATTATCAAAGTATTGTCCACCCTCCACCCTTGGCCGTTGACCAGTTTAGCGTCCCTATCCAAAAATGAAACTATTAAAAAATATCCTTCAATTTCTATTTTTCCTGAGCATCGGCTCCGTGATACTCTACCTGGTTTACCAACATCAGAATACAGCCTTTATGGCAGATTGTGCCCTCAGGGGCGTACCTGACTCCGAGTGCAGCCTGGTAGGCAAACTGTTGAACGACTTCAAAAGTGTGCGCTTCGGGTGGATCGGCCTGGTCTTCGTGGCATTCCTCATCAGCAACATCAGCCGTACCTTCAAATGGCTGATGCTCCTGCAACCAATGGGGTACCGGCCTTCGTTCATCAATGGTTTTTTGGCCAACCTGGTCTGTTATTTTGCCAACCTCGGCCTGCCCCGCATGGGCGAAGTAGCGCGGGGAGGCGTTTTGACCAAATACGAAAACATACCTTTGGAAAAGGCTATGGGCACCATCGTGGTGGATAGGGCAGTGGACATGATGTGCCTCCTGTTGGTCTTTGGCCTGGCACTCCTGTTCGAGTCGGAGAAGTTGTTGGGTTTTATCGCTGAGAACCGGGGCGAAGGGGGAACAACGGGCATCAACTGGAAATGGGCTGCTTTGCTGCTGCTATTGGCCTTGATGTCCATTGTTTGGTTTTTTAGAAAACGACTCATGCGCACCGTATTTTTCCAAAAAATAGCCAAGATACTCTTAGGTTTCTGGGAGGGCATCATGACTGTAAGGCAGTTGGACCGGCCGGGGATTTTTATTTTCCACAGCCTCAACATCTGGGTCATGTTTTTCCTGATGACCTGGCTCGGCTTTCAGGCATTTGGACCCACCGAGCACCTGGGGCTTCGGGCCGCCCTGACGGTTTTTGTGTTTGGCACCCTGGGCTTTGTCATCCCGTCGCCGGGCGGCATGGGAACATTTCATGCGCTGGTCATTACGGCTTTAACCTTATTTTACGGGGTAAGGGGCGACGATGCTTTTTCCGCTGCCAATATTATTTTCTTTACGGTGCAAATCGGGTTCAATTCCATCCTTGGCATCATAGCGCTGATTTTGCTGCCCATCGTCAACAAAAAAACAATGCCACAGACCCGGGCTGTACAGCAGGAAATGGCCCCTTGAACCCTGGCAGGAAAGCCACCTGCCCATTATGTGACGATGAAAAAATAACTTCACCATTTTGATTTTGAAAACCCCAGCAATGGAGGGGTTTTTTAAAAATAATCCGATTTAACATTGGGATTATTTTTCCTTCGGTCCTATATCTTGATCCGTTATGTTTTTTGAAAAAATAAAGTCAAAAATAAAATCATGGGAACAGGCGGCTGAACAGGTGTCAAGCTGGAAATCCGGCGGTGATCGCATCGTTTTTACGAATGGCTGCTTCGACTTGCTTCACATAGGCCATGTGCACTATTTAGCTGGGGCAAAAGATTTGGGCCAGCGCCTTGTCGTTGGCGTCAATTCCGACGAATCCGTCCGCCGCCTAAAAGGGCCTCAGCGCCCCATCCAGGCCGAACCATCCCGCATGTACGTGTTGGCTTCGCTTGCGTGTGTTGACCTCGTAGTTTTATTTAAAGAAGATACACCCTATGAGTTGATAAAAAACCTGCTGCCCGATGTGCTTGTCAAAGGAGGAGATTGGCAGCCGGCACAAATTATTGGTTCGGACATCGTGCTAGCCGCCGGTGGACAGGTTCGGAGCCTGCCCTATTTGGAAGGTTTTTCCACCACCAACATCGAGGTAAAAATCAGGAAAGGGTAGCTGCGCCAATGAGGTGTTTGGGCGTTTAAGTACTTGATTGTTATTGAGATATGGATTTTGTAAGGCTTGAAAGACACTTTTAGGTAAAAAAATTAGCTTCTTTGGCAAATCCTGTGGAGGCCTTTCGGGGTCACTTGAAGTGCCCCCGTAAGTTCTTTCAAATTAGCGGGGCATTTCAAGTGACCCGCTAATCCCGCCGGTCATTTTCACGGTTTTTGTCAAAGGACGAAAAATTAAAGCTCCGCCCTTCAACTCCTTTCCACCATCCGGTTCATTTCCTGCCCCAACGCCTCTATGTCTCGGATGAGCAGGCGGCGGCGGTTGTAGGTCAGGATGTTTTTGCTTTCCAGATCATTGAGCACGGTGGTGACGGTTTGGCGGGAGGTAGCGGTCAGGCTGGCGATCTCCTGGTGGGTGAAGAATTTGCGGACGACCCATTCATAGCCAACCCGCTGGCCTTTTTCAATGGCCAGGTTCTTCAAAAACTCCACCACCCTGGATCGGGAATCCTTGAAAACAAGCGATTCGAGGCGTTTCTCCATTTCGAGCATGCGGTTGCCGAAGATTTTCATGAAAAACAAGGTCAGCGGGCCGTGTTCACGTAAAAGGTTCCGCATTTCAGCGACCGAAAGGACGCATGTGAGGGTATCTTCTAGGGCGATGGCATAGTTGCGGCGCTCCTCTTCCCCTGCCAGCGGCATTTCACCAAATACCTCTCCCGGGCCGATGATGGTTTTCGTGATCTCCTTTCCGGTATCGCTGTAAGTGCCGATTTTCACCCTGCCCTCCATGATAAAGAAGATCTTGTCGGCATACTCACCGGGCAAGTAAATGTATGCTCCTTTTTTATAGGTCTTGTGTTCCAGCGATTGCCCGGAGGCCTTGATCTTGCCAGGGCAAAGGATGCTCGTCAAATCAATATTTTCCAGGTACCACAAAGTTTGAGTTTGATTCATAAGGCGAGTTTTGTTGAGCCAAACCAGCTTGCCCGATCACGTTTGGGAGGTCTCAGGCACGCCGTTTTGAGATGGAACCATAAGTGGTTTTTGGAGAATGGCCGCAAGGAACCTGTCTATGCCCGACATGTAGGTTCCCAGTTAGGTAGCGATTGCAAAAAACTTGTCATTTTATGCTTCTGAAACCAGTTCGGGAAAAGGATTGCCCTACGATCCGGAATATGTATGCTTTGAATAGTATGCTCTTTTGACAGAAATGGCACGAGCAGCATAACATCGTTACGGGGAGAGGGTTCATGTTAAATTTCAGGAAGGGCAGCTATTGCGTACCAACCAATAAAATAAATATCCCATACAATCCATTGTGCTCCCAACCGTTTTGGTAAAAAAATGGTCTTTGCGTTTTCATCTGCCCAAAAACACCATTCGTCGGCATAACCCAATCCTAAGGAAATTTTAATAAAATTTTTATGCTGGAAACTTGAAAAAATGGAGTTTTTGAAACTATATTTGTTTCTCTTGAGAATCGGAAAAATTTTTTAAACCTATTTTAGTCCAAACCAAAACATTGTCAAATGAGCGAACATTCAATTTTACAACGCCTGTTGAATGCTCAAACAGCACTGAGAGCCACCGTCCAAAAAATTCTCGACCTGAACCGCCAATTGAAATCACTCAAAGTCAGCAAGCAAGCTCCCGAAAACCATTCCATCAAACAGGAGCTGAAATTGCTGAACAAAGTGGCTGACCAACAGGCCAAAATCGTACAACTCTACGAAACCAATTTGAGAAAAGTCAGCAATCAATGACTTATAAACAGCCTGCCAGGTGACATTCCGGCAGGCTGTTTTGTTTTTCAAATCCTTTCCTTTGCAGGGCCATCCGGCCAAAATCGCCCGGTTGCTTTCCAGTCCATGCCAGTCTTCCAATCAGTTTTACAAATATTTAGGTAGAACTTTTGCAATAGTTTAACACCCTTGCAACGTGCCCTTGCGTTTTAAAAAATGTGATTAACTTCGTTCAGCTAAAACCTATTTGCATGAAAATATTCCATGTCCTATTTTTTGCAGCTTTTATTCTGATAAACCTCCGCACGTCGGCCCAAACCAACCTTGGCAAGACCTCTATCAATGGCCAATTGATGACGATGCTCCTGGACGACAAGGGCGACACCATCCTGGTGGCCGACGACCTGGCAGAGATTTCCCTGACTTCCCCCCGCAATTTCAAGAGCCGGGAAGAGTATAACCGTTACCGTTACTACCTGAAATGCGCCGCCATCGTATATCCGTATGCCAAGGAATCCATCAAAGTGTTCAAGCAACTGGAAGTGGAAACCGAAGAGATGAGGAAAGGAAAACGCAAGCGCTACGCCAAAAAGCTGCAAAAAGAACTGGACGACAAATTTGAGGACCCCCTGAAAGGCCTCACCAAAATACAGGGGAAAATCCTGGTGAAAATGATTGAAAAAGAACTCAACACCCCGCTGTACGACCTGGTCAAAACCTACCGCGGCGGCATGACAGCAGGGTATTGGAACACGCTCAGCAAGTTTTGGGGCTACGACCTGAAGCGCGGCTACCTGGAAGGCGACGACCCCATCCTCGATGCCGTGCTCGAAGATTTTAACATATCCTATCAAGGGGACAACTGATAGAGTTGCAGCAGGATAGTACTTTTTCAATTTATGGTTGAACCATTTGGCCATCCAACCATTTACCAGGTTAAACTTTTAAATATGTGGACTGAAAAAGACAATTCCCTGCAGGCGACCTTCAAATTCAAAGATTTCAAAGAGGCATTTGCATTTATGACCGAAGTTGCGTTCTACGCCGAGAAAATAGACCACCACCCCGAGTGGACCAATGTCTGGAACACTGTCAGCTTTAAGCTCAATACCCATCATGAAGGGAATGTAGTGACCGAAAAAGACCGGAAATTGGCAAAGTCTATTGAAATGGTCGCTGAAAAATATAAGAAATGACCCCCGTCTCACACCGCCAAAAGGGCCGATGGACAACCATCGGCCCTTTTGTTTTTAGGTTTGTTTTCTTTTGCCTTACCTTCACCTCCCGAAAACGCCATTAAACCATTGGGTTATTTTTCGAAATTGTTTGGCTTGCTTGAACTCGGAGATTCACGAAAGTAAATTGCCATACGAACTTGATTGCCACGATTTTACAGCGATTTATCCATCGTCCGATAAACTATACTAATTTCAATGTCTTCTTTCCACCTAATCAATATGTATTGAGTGAAAATTAAATTGACTCCCAAAGCCAGTTCGGGATAACTGCTGGGATCCTGTCATAGCCCTTCCAGGGGAGATTGTTCAAAAAACTGTGTCAATTTCCCCACAAGTGATTGATTGTGAGCATGTGTTTTCTTCGAGAACACATTTCTCTGAATGGTTTCTTCCAGGGTGGCAAAGGTTTTTTCATAATAATCCCCAATGGGCTTCGGGAGCCAATTTATTTTTCCTTCAATCCTAAAATCATTTCGGGACAACATGAAACAGCTTACCCTTTTTTTTCTGGCAACTTTTTTCTTTATGGGCTGCAAACCCAATGCACAGCCAACGGCTAACATCACCTCACCCAAGACAGACGATTTCGTTTGGCAAACAGAAACCTTTGCCGACAAAAAAATGGTCCGATACCAGGTGCCGGGCTTCGACAAACTTACTCCCAACCAGAAAAAACTCGTCTATTACCTGGTGCAGGCAGGCCTCTCCGGCAGAGACATCGGTTACGACCAGAACTATCGCTACAACCTCGCCATCCGCCATGCCCTCGACCGCATGGTGGCCAATTACAAAGGCGACAAGAACAGCAACGACTGGAAAGAACTGCTGCTCTACGCCAAGCAGGTTTGGTTTTCCAACGGTATCCACCACCATTATTCCCACGACAAATTCACGCCCGGCTTTTCCAGGGATTGGTTTGAAAAAAACCTCTCCGAAGTGGGCGGCTCCCTGTCAGCCGACGCAATGGCCGCTATTTTTGACCCCAAAAAAGATCCTAAACGGGTGGATCAGCGGCCCGGGGTGGACAATGTACTGGCCTCTGCCGTCAACTTCTATGGCCCAGGCGTCACCACCAAAGATGTCAACGACTTTTACGCAGCAAAAACGAACAGCAAAGATCCCAAGCCACTCGAATGGGGCCTCAACAGCCGCCTCGAAAAGGGCAAGGACGGCAAACTCTTTGAAAATGTGTGGAAATCCGGCGGATTGTATGGCCCGGCCATTGACCAAATCATCATGTGGCTGGGAAAGGCCGTAGAAGTTGCTGAAAACGACCAGCAAAAGCAGGCCCTGCAAATACTCATTGATTACTATAAAACGGGCGACCTGAAAAAATGGGCAGATTACAACATCTCCTGGTGCCAGGCCACGCAGGGCGACATTGACTACATCAACGGTTTCGTAGAAGTTTACCACGACCCAGTGAGCATGAGGGGCTCTTATGAAACCATTGTCCAGATAACCGATTTTGAAGCCTCGGAGCGCATGTCCACCCTGAGCAAAAACGCCCAGTGGTTTGAAGACAATTCCCCATTGTTGGATCAGCACAAAAAGAAAAGCGTTACCGGCGTCACTTACAAGGTAGTGACAGTGGCAGGCGAATCGGGCGATGCCTCCCCTTCCACCCCCATCGGCGTCAATCTGCCCAACTCCAACTGGATCCGGACCGAGTATGGCTCCAAGTCGGTCAGCCTCGGCAACATTGAAGATGCCTACGAACATGCCAGTGGTTCCGGCATGCTTGAAGAGTTTTCAAACGACCAGGAAGAAAAAGAGCGGGCCGACAAATACGGCGATCTGGGAGGGAAACTTCACACCGCCCTCCACGAGGTGCTCGGCCATGCCTCCGGCCAACTTGAACCCGGCGTTGGCCAACCAGGGCAAACACTGCCAGGCTATTCTTCTGCGCTGGAAGAAGGCCGGGCCGACCTGTTCGCCTTGTATTACATCCTCGACCCCAAGCTAATCGAACTGGGCATCATGCCGAGCCTGGAAGTTGGCAAGGCTGAATACGACAGCTACATCAAAAACGGCATGATGCTGCAACTGCGCCGCATCAAACCCGGCAACGACATCGAAGAAGCCCACATGCGCAACCGCCAGATGGTGGCCAACTGGGCCTACCAAATGGGCAAAAAGGACAACGTGATCGAAAAATTGACCCGGGATGGCAAGACCTATTTTGAAATACACGATTATGAAAAATTGCGGATGCTGTTCGGGGAACTGCTGAAAGAAATCCAGCGCATCAAGTCGCAGGGAGACTTCGAGGCAGGCAAGGCCCTGGTAGAAAACTACGGCGTAAAAGTGGACAAAGCCCTCCACGCCGAGGTATTGGCCCGCTCAGAAAAACTGAACATCCCACCCTATGGAGGGTTCATCAACCCAAGGTTGGTGGCAGAAAAGGATGGCACGGGAAACATTACCGACATTAAGGTGGAATACCCGGACGACTTTACCAAGCAGATGCTGGAATATGCAGAGCAGTATAGCTTTTTGCCGGTGGAGAATAAGTGATAAGTAGTTGTTTGAAGTTGTTTGAGTTGTTTGAAGTTGTTTGAGTAGTTTGAAAATTGTCGTTCTTTGACAAATCTTGTGGTCATTCGTTAAAACGGCTCTAAGTGACAGCCAATTTTCAACCCACGACTTAACTTAAGTCGTGGGTTGAAAATCAAGCGGTTATGTGCTAAACCGTTTTAACGGTTTCCTTACGCCACAGAATTTGTCAAAGAACGACAATTATCAAACTACTCAAACAACTCAAACAACCTCAAACAACTCAAACAACTCAAACAATTTTCAAACAACGACTTACAAAAAGCTAAAGTGCTTTTAAAAAAGCCACCATTGCTTCCCGCTCCTTTTTACTGGCATTTTTATAAAAATTCCTTGACGCCTCCGCCTCGCCTCCGTGCCACAGGATGGCCTCTTCCAGTGTCCTCGCCCGGCCGTCGTGCAGGAAACTGGCCTTAGGGTTCACTACCTGCGCCAGGCCGATACCCCACAACGGCGGCGTCCGCCACTCCTGGCCACTGGCCGAAAAGTCAGGGCGCCCATCGGCCAGGCCCTCGCCCATATCATGGAGCAACAAATCGGTATAGGGATAAATGGTTTGAAAGGAAAGCGCACTGATGGCATCACTGCCCGTCTGGTGCTTCGGAACATGGCAACTGCTGCATTTAGCCGCATCGAACAATTCCCTGCCTATTTTTACCACCTCATCATCAAGGCCACGGGGCCCTGGCACGCCCAACGTTTTGAAATAAAATGCAGTTGTTTCCACAAAATCATCGTCTATATCCAGCCCTGGCGACAGCCCACTTTGGCAGTTCCCCTGGCCCTGGCAGTTTTCCATCGGAAAATAGCTGTTCGTAATGCCCATGTCGTGGTTGAAGGCATCGGCGGTCTGCTGCACGGCAGTTGGGTTGCCGGCCTTCCAGCCAAAACGGCCCAATACCGTCCGCTGTTCCTTGATGTCCCACACCCAATTTGGCCTGCCGCTGATACCGTCGCCGTTGCTGTCGTTTTCGTCCGCCAAGGCGAGGATGCCTGCTTCGGGGATAGCTTCCAGCAGGCCGAGGCCAAAGACGGGCGGGGCATTGCGGGGGGAAGTCAGCACGCCCACCGGCAAGGGTTGATAAGGGTTTTCTATGGCAAAAACAGGCAGTTGTAAGCTGGCTTTTTCACCCGTTAAAAATTCAACAACTTCCTGCTTATATGCTACCGCCAATGTCCCTTCGGGCATTTCACCAAAAATCGCCTTCGTTTGTAGCTGTACCCCAAAACCCGGCACCGGCAAGGCACCCCCTTGGGCGCCCTCGCCGGGTATGCTCAGGCGCAATAACAAACCCGTGGCGGGGTCACCCGTGTGCACCGGTGGGGCAGAACGGCCATTGCGCACATGGCAGGCGATGCAGGCGTTTTGGTTGAACACTGGCCCGATGCCGCCGAATTGCGGGGCGGGCGCCGTCACAAAAGCTTGCTCAAAGGCAGCATCTCCAGCGGCATGTTGCCCCAAATACCCACCGATATTGGCCAAAGGAAAGGTATAGGCATCCGGCCCTGTGCTAAAAACGGTGGTACCGCCGCCGGCCATGAGGCCTTCCAATTCGTCGGGTTTGGGCTGATCGTCCTTTTGGCAGCCCAACAGCAGAAGAAAGACGGGCAGAAGAAAGAAAACTTTATCAGGCATTTCGCTAAGCGTTTATGCGATTAAAAAAGGTGGATGTTCCTGGATAATAAACCAGCTAACTTTATCAACCTTAAAGCCGTTCGCATTTGATGTTTTGCCTTAGGTTAGCCACTAATTCCACTAATTTTTCACGAATTAATTTTCGTGAATTCGAGTGTAATCGTGCAATTCGTGGCGGAGATGAGTCAACACAAATTAAATCCGAACGACTTTCTTCAATCAACTTTTTAAAGATTGCTGATGATTGGCAGCACCTCACTTTCCAGCGTCGAAAGCAGGCCACGTACCTGCTGTTGGGCATTTTCCACGGCAGTTCCGGCATTGAAAACGGCATCGCTGAACGTGCCGGGAATAGCCTCGATGGCCTGTATCGCCACGGCTATTTCTGCATAGACCCTGGCGTCGAGGGCTACGTTTTTTGCTTTAATGATGTTGGCGATACCATTCCCATTGCCACCGCTGCCATATTTTCCAGTGTAGATATTTTGGATGCTGCGGATGTTGTCGGCAAAGTCCGCCTTGGAGTTGGCGCTGAAACGGGACTCTTCCAGCGAGAGGTCTTTTTGTGAAAACGGATCGTTGATTTTGCCGTTGGCCACCTCGTCGGCAATGACGATCAGCCCATTGGCCATTTCTTCCAGGGCCGCCTTTTGGCTAATGTAAATATTGCTGCCATTGCCCGCATCCGTCACTTGTTTCACATAATTGCCGCCAGCGGGCGACCACAGGTCGTAGAGCGCAGCGGCGTCGGCGGCCAAGGCTCCGGCACAAGCAGCCAGGTATTCGTATTCCCGCTCGGTGAAGGTATCCGGTTGTTTGTTGCCGTCCGTGCCCCAGAGCAGGTATTCGATGGTGTGAAAACCTTTGAGGGTGCCTTCCTGTGCCTTCAGAAAGTCAACGGTCAGTGCATTGCTGCTGGCCAGCACGTTGTTCAGGTCTGTCACGTTCACGGGCCATGAATCAAGCGAGGGGTCGAGCCCTTCCTGATCCACAGGGCCAAACAGGAAGCCTTCGGACTGCTCCCAGGGCGACCGGGCCGCCACCCAGGCGGCCCTTGCCGCTTCCAGGTTGGCGCTGTTGGGCAGTGCTTCCAGGGCAGCAGTGGCATTTTGCAGTTGGATGGCCCTGTCTTTTAAGTCTTCATACGTTTTTAGAAAAACGTTGGTACCCACATTTGCCAAAACATCGGCATAGTCAGCGGTCCCGGTGCCCGTATCGTCGTCCCCGCAGGAAGCCAGGAACAGGGAAAAGGCCAGTACAGATAGGTAGTGGTTGAATTTCATTTTATTGTTGTTGATTGATGTGAAGTTGTTTCAATAGTTTGGCGTGGTTTGGATGGTTTGAAATTGTTGCTGCAAAAGTTGGCTGCGAGTCGGGCGCATTCAAAAAAAACTGAGCCTGCCCATAACAGCGCTTATCTTGCGATTGGAAATTGAGGAATTATATAAAAACTGGTAATCAACAAGTTAGCTACTATTCATTTGCTAATGCTTGCTTTAGAATAAAGTATTTTGAACAAGCCAGTATTTCAAAAATCAAATCCGAAACCCAGCACAAACGTGTTTTCCTGCTCGCCCGAGCCAAGGTTGCGCCAGGCGTAGTGCGTTTTGAACACGATTTGCGGGTGTGGGAAATAGTTGAGGCCCAAGGTCAGCACCTGCCGCTCGTAACGGGGGTTGTCAGATACATTGCCTTCCGTTCGGAACATGGAATCGTACCACTCTGCCCTGCCGAAAAGGTACAGTTGGTGCCTGGATTCTTTTTTCAAAACGGGCATCACATCGTAGCCCAGTTCGGCGTAGGCGCCCGCCGCAGCCTTGCCCACCGGGGTGCGTTTCACGTTCAGGTTGTTGGAAAGGTTGCGGTTGGCAGCGCTCAGGGCCTGGCTGTTCTGCACATAGCCATACATGCCATAGGCCCTGGCCCGCCACGGGTGTTTGTCTATGGAAAAATGGAGGTCACCGTAGGCTACCCAGGCTGATTTGGTGAAGTCGTCTTTGGGTCGGTTGCCACTGGTGTTGCCTGCATACACATTGAAGCCGATTTCACTTTCCTCGGCAAAAACAAAGTCGAGGCGAAAAGCCCCGGCCAGGTTATCGGCGTTAATGGTCTCAAAACGGGTCTGGTAGCCCCGGCGGATCCAGTTGGCCGAGCTGAAACCTGTGTTGTCAAGACCGCTAACGAGGTAGGCTTTGTAGGATAAAAAGGGGAATTCCTTGTTTTTATTGAGTTTTACATCGCCCGACAATTCCAGCCCCGTCTCGTACCAGCCGAGCGGGAGGATGGTATTTTCCACTTCTGGGCGGTAGGCGGTGAAGTATTCCTTTGGTTCGTCGTGTTTGGAAGCATTGCCCATGTAGAAGCGCATTTTCCCTACCCGAAGTTTGAGCCAGGGCTTCCATTTAAACTGCAGGTTGAGCTGCTCCACTACCACCTCACCGCCTTTTTCCACCTCCTGCTCAAACTCGCCAAACTCCTCCAGCGGGTCAAAGCTCATGGTAGCGCCGGTTCCGCCGTGCTCGAATTCTATCTCCGACTTGAACTCAATTTTCGGGTTAAAATGGTAGAAGAGGTAGAGGTTCAGCCGCTCCGGGTCAATGGCGTTGCGCTTGTTGGGCAGGGTTTCCCAGTCGAAAGCGTAGTAATTGACGGCCCCGTACCCACTTAGCCTGAATTTGCCGAAGGCTTCGGCAAGATTGGGGGGCAGGGCAGTGTTTTCACTTTCCTGCGCTTTGGCCGCGGTGAAAGCAGAAAGGCAAATCAGCAGGAAGGGTGTATATTTTAACATAGGGCGATTCTTTTTTAACGGGAAATGCCTGGTGGTACTATCAGCCAAATGCAAATGGCCAACAGCTTATTCTTATTTAGACAAATTCCAGGCGCAAAGGTGGGAAGTACCGAACAAGTTGCCAATACTGACTTTGCAGGAGCCAGGTACCTAATTTTAGGGAGAAGGGTAATGGGTGATTGGTAGTGATTAGTATAGGGGGCCGAGCCATTCTGATGGAATGCCCTGCCGTCGTCCTGGGCGAATTGGCCGTTGAACCGGGAGTTGGCTGTGCGAATTTATTAAAATCATTCAAGCGAATGAAAACTGCCCCGGCATGGCCGGGGCAGTTTTTGGATATTAGCGATACGATGGCTTAGGATCGAAAGAAAAATAATCCCGATGTGAAATCGGGATTATTTTTAAAAAACCCTTCCAGTGCTGGGGTTTCAACATCAAAATAGGGAAGTTATTTTTTCATCGTTTCTTAGCGTCATCGAACCGCTACAAGACAGGATTGGCCTAAGCCCGCCTAAAACCCACCGGCACCACCACCCGCACACTGAAATTCCGGCCAGGATTGAGAATCCCCATCATCCCCGTCGCCGGGTTTTCCGGCGCATATTTCAGGCGGCTCAGGTGGTTGAAATACTGCTTGTCCAGCAGATTTTCAGCAGCGAAAAACAGACGGAAAACCGTTTCCTTTTGCTTGTTCCTGACATCGGCGCCGAGGCCGGCGTTCAGCAAAAAATAGCCAGGCGTGGGCGTTTCAGTATCGAAAGCGGTGTAAGCGTTATTTTGGTCAAAATAATACTCCCCTTCCACTTTGAAATAGGCACTTTCCAGCCATTTCCAGGGCTTTTGCAACTGCGCCCGCAGCTCGCTTTGCAGCTTGGGGGCGGGCATGAAGGGCAGGTTGCGCAGCGAGTCCGGCTGGTTGCGCTGGATGCCCCGCACGTAGGAAAAGCTGTTTTCAAAATGCAGGAAATCCAGCGGGTGCGGGTGGATGTCGAGGGAAATTTCGCCGCCGTAGAGCGCTGCATCGCCTTGCACGAACCTGAACACATTGGAGCCGTCAATCAGCGAGTCCCCGCCCATTTCGTTGGGCATTTTTTCCAAAAAAATAAACTGCTGGATGGCATTGTAAAAACCGCTCAGGTCGAGGGTCACGTGGTCGCCGTTGAAGGTCAGTCCGGCGTCGGCCTGGAAGCTGGTTTCGGGTTTCAGGTGGCGGTTGCCGACTTCGTAGCGGAAGGTGCCTTCGTGCTGGCCGTTGCTGCCCAGTTCGGAGAGGTTGGGCGAGCGGAAGCCCCTCGACAGGTTGAGGCGGGCCACGAGCGGTTTCGCAATCTGATAAGTGGCACCGAGGCTGCCCGATATGTTGGTGAAATTGCGCTGGAAGGCGGCGAATTTTTCCACGGCGTTCGGGTCGCTTGGCTGCACGGGTTCTTCGTTTTCACCCAAAAAAAGCGGATCGGTCGCCAGGTGGCGGTAGTCGAGGCGGAGGCCACCGCTGAAGAACCATTTCCCCATTTCTTTTTGGGCAAAAACAAAAGCGCCGCCGTCGGTTTGGCCATAGGCCGGAATGAGGTATTCCTCCCCAAAGTTTTGGTTGTCCTGTTGCTGGGCGCTCATGCCCGCCGAGACTTTCCAGTTGTTGCGCTCCGGGAAAAAATATTTCAGGTCGGCGTTGAAGGTGTTGAGTTTGAAATACAGTTCCGTTTCGCCCAGGTCCAGCACGTTGCCAAATTCCCGGCGGCGGTTTTGCTGCCAGGCGAGGTCGGCGGTGAGTTTTGATTCGCCCAGAAACACCACGTTCGACCAGACGATGCGGTGGTGGTTGATGCGCTGGAACGGGATTTCGATGCTGTTGTTGAAACCGTCCAGTTTACTACTGGGAAACGACTGCTCTTCTTCCGTGCCGTTCATTGCCACCAAACCGGTAAATTGTCCCAGCGAGTCACGCTCCCCTTCGGGTATGCCGGGCTTTTGGTTGAAGGTGCTGAAATGGAGCTCGGAATGCCCCCAATTGCGGTTGATGCCGATGAAGCCGCTCCCGGCGATTTCCCGAAAGCCGGAATTGTACACCTTGCCGTCGGCGGGGTTGGAGAAATTGCCAGACTGCTTGAAGCTGCCACGGCCCATCCAGTGGAAGCCCTTCAGGTTGCCCGCCTGCATGAGCGAAGCCCCGGTGAGGTTGCTGTTGCTTTGGTATTCCATGCTGGCCTCGCCGACCAACGATCCGTCCGCCACCGGGTGCGGCAACAGGAAATTGATGACGCCGGCCATTGCATCCGAGCCGTACATGATGCTGCCGGGGCCTTTGATGATCTCCACCCGGTCCACCTCGTTACCGTCCAGTTCGATGCCGTGCTCGTCGCCCCACTGTTGGCCTTCCTGCCGGATGCCGTTGCGCAGCACCACCACCCGGTTGTAGCCGAGGCCACGGATGACGGGTTTTGAGATGGCTGTACCCGTGCTGACCTGGTTCACGCCGGGCAGTTTGGCCAGGCCCGCAATGACGTTGGAGGAGGGGTTTTCCAACAAAAAATCCTTTTTCACCGGCACGATGGCGATGGGGCTTTTCATCCGCTCCGTGGAAGCCGAGACGCCCGTGACGACAACTTCCTGCATCTCCACGGCCGAGGTGGAAAGATAGATTTGGAGGGGCTTGTCATCGGCCGTGTTAATCTTGACGACTTTTTTGGCGTAGCCAAGCTCTGAGATTTCCGTGAGAAAAAAACCTTTGGGCAGGTCGTCCAGCATGAAATGGCCGTCTGCGTCGGCGGCAGTGCCTTTTTTCAGGTCGGGGATGTAAACGGTGGCGCCGGGCAGCGGGTCTTTGGTGGTTTCGTCGAAAATGTTGCCTTCTATTTTTTGTTGGGCAAAAAGGGGCTGAAGTCCTATTAAAAGGAATAGACAGATGGGAAGCTGTTTCATTTTGCTTGCTTGAATTTGAGTGGAAACGATGGCCAGGGCGTCGCCTCGAAATAGCGGGGAAATGTGGGAATAATGACCACGTTCCAGCCGTCATTTCGAGGCAACACCTTTTGGGCCTGTTTTAAAATGAAAATAAAGGTTGGGGGGAATCAGCAAGCAAAGGTGGGCGGGCCCCTTAACCGGAAGTGCCACTCCACTCTTTCCGACCAAGGATTTTGATGAAAAAACGGTGGATGGGAAAGGAGATGTACGGGCGGGATTAATATAAATTCTGAAAACTCCAGCTTCGCCGGGGCAAAGTGGAAAAAGCAGATGAAGCAATCAACGGGCGCATATTCCTCGCCGTGGAGATGGGTATCGGCACTGCCACAGTGGAGGTTGGAGGCGTGGTGGTGCTCCAGCAAGTGGTGCAACTCCTGCAGGACGACCACCTGCAATATCAGCCCCACCAGAAAAATGGCTGTCAGCGAACGGTATGTGAAGTGCTTTTTCAATCTTGTTTTATCAAAAGGAAGTTGGGCTTGTTACCAAGCAACCAGAAACACGAGGGCAAATGTAGCCTGCCGGGAAGGGTATATTTGTTTATAAAAAGTCAATTTCCTTAGCTTTGGGAAAATTTTTCCAATGAAAACAACACTGGTATTTCTAATCATAGCCTCCTTCCTCCTCGGTTGCGAGGCACAACTTGAATCCGGGATTGCCCAAATGCACAAGGAAAGCCGCCAAACGGGCGAGGAAGTCACGCCCCTGCTCGAACAGCTTGTGCAAACGAAAGCAAGCATCAATATCCAGGGCAGGGCACTGACGCAGGAGGAAATCGCCTTCACCCAAAACGTGGACAAGCTGGAAGCTACTTTTGCCCAATGGGACAAGGACATGGAAAAGGCAGAGGGCATGAAAATGGATAAGGAGCGCCTCGCCTTGGAACAGGCTTTGAAAGACGCTATCAATGCTTTCAAAAAACAGGTGTTGACACTTGCGCCGCCTGCGCCGTATTGAGGGTTGGTGGAAGTTTGGTGAGGGCTTTATCAACCTCCTATCAACCTATTATCAACTTATTATCAACTTATTATCAACCTCATGAATAACTTTTTCAAAAAACTATTCGCTATACTTTTTGGTGTCTTCTTCGCCCTGTTCCTGTTGGAACTGGCCTGTCAGGCGCTTTTTGCCTTTATGGTTGCCCCGCAACTGAAATCGCAGCAGAACGACCCACTGCACTATTACACCGCATCGGACGATCCGGCGCTCAGCTACGTCCTCAAGCCCGGCTACCAAATAGAAAAGGACGGGCGCAGCATCCACATCAACCAGTACGGTATCCGTGACAACAGCGAGGATACGGGCGGCCCACGGAAAGTAGCCTTACTTGGCGATTCTGTGCCGTTTGGCATTGCCTTGTCCCAAGACGAAACGCCGCCTGCTGCCTTGCAGCGCATGGCAGGCGACAGCATCCGCATCCTGAACTTTGGAACGCCTGGATACGGCCTGGAAGAGGTCAAGCGCTACCTGGAGGTGAAATACCCAATTTATAAACCCGAAAAATTGTATTACTTCCTGAACCTCAACGATTTCTCAAAGCGGAACACTATTTACGAAGGTGGCGACAACGGGCTGTACCGCATTTACGAAAAGCCGTTTTTCAAACTCCCATTTTTCATCCGAAAGGCTGTGTACAGATACATCAAGGAGGGCAAGATGTCCACGTCCGGGTGGTACCGCTGGATGTTCAAGGGCAACAACCGGGAACTGCTGCCCCTGGTCAAACAAATGTCCGACTATGCCAAGGCGAATGGCAGCGAATTTACGGTGCTCCTTTTCCCACCCGCCGTGGCCTACGAGAACGGCCAGTTCGTGCTCCAGGATGTTTTTGATGAAATCAGCCAATACCTCAAACAGAACAACATTCCGGTAATCGCCCCTGTCAGCGAGTTCAGCCAAAACACCTACGACCTGCAGGACAACACCGACCATTTCACGGCCAAGGGCAGCGAGGTAATCGCAGGAGTGGTTTGGAAAGATTTGACGGGAGGGCGGTAAACCGGGGCCTTTGATATTTATTGTGGCTGGTTTTCAGGCAGTTAAAATGCTATGCAAAAGCTACTAAAGTCCCTTTTACAGCTGGGAAACAGCGCCGAAGGCCGCCGCTCCTGGCAGCTTAGAAGCGAGTTTAGTTCGAAGGAAAAATAATCCCGATGTGAAATCGGAATTATTTTTAAAAAAACCTTCCATTGCTGGGGTTTTCAAAATCAAAATGGTGAAGTTATTTTTTCATCGTTGCTTAATAGGCAGAAAGGGGCATCTCCGTACCTTTCTGGGGATAGGCTTTTCGTCCAAGCGGTCAATAACATTTTTCAGACCCCCTAAACTGTTGGTACTTTTGAACCTGCCGTTCAGTTTGTTGGAAAAGGTTAATTTTTCAAAAATATTATGTGTCTTTTGGGCAAATTTTGGTCTGAACCATTGTCAATCAAAACCTAAATAGCAGGAACTGGCGTTCATCAAGCCACATTCCGGGCTTCCTGTCGCCATCATCCGGCAAAAAAATCAACATCATGGAACAAATGCTCAACTTTGAAGAATTGTCAAAGCTCATCACCGGGTATGCCCCAAAGCTCATCGGCGCCCTGCTCACCCTCATCATCGGCTTTTGGCTGGCCGGGAAAATCACCAACCTGACGAAAAAAGCACTGACCAGGAAAGGGGTAGATGAAACCGTGAGGCCATTCCTTGCCTCATTGGTCAACGTAGGCCTGAAAGTGCTGGTGTTGTTGAGCGTTGCCAGCATGTTTGGCATCGAAACCACTTCCTTCATCGCCATTTTCAGTGCTCTGGCCTTTGCCATTGGGCTGGCCCTCCAGGGCAGTCTCGGCCATTTTGCCAGCGGGGTATTGCTGCTGGTCTTCAAACCTTACAAGGTTGGGGATTTGGTGACCATCGGTGGCGGCCAGACGGGTACGGTCAAGGAAATCCAGATTTTCAACACCATTCTGCAAACGCTCGACAATAAGCACATCATCGTGCCCAATAGCGTAGTGACAAGTAATGTGATGACGAATATCTCCGGGCAGGGCATCATCGGGGTCGAACTGAAATTCGGCATTGCCTACAGCGCCAGCATTGATCTGGCCCGTGAGGTCATCTTAAGAGTGGCCAAAGAATGTCCTTTTGTGCTGGATGAGCCAGCCACCGGCGCAGTAGTTGCCGAATTGGCTGACAGTTCCGTGAACCTCGCCACCCGCCCTTTCTGCAAAAGCGAGCACTACTGGGACACGTTTTTTTATATGAATGAGCATGTGAAAAAAGAATTCGACAAGGCCGGTGTGGGCATTCCGTTCCCGAACGTGACGGTGCATTTGAATAAGTAAGGAGTGCGAAATAACATTCAACTGAATTCGATGGAAATGGTCGGGAAGATGAGATAGTTCAGCGCTCAACTATTTCATCTTCCCGACCATTTCTATGCAAGCTATTCTGAGCACCAAATTGGGGAATGCCTTTTTGAGCTTATCCGGTAATCCAGGAAAATTATCAATGGGGCGGCCATTTTCCAATTTCATATCCTCGAAAATGGTCAATAGAAGCTCTCAAATTTTCACCACCTTCCAGACCGACTGCCCCTCCTTCATCTCCACCATCAAAAAATAGACCCCGGCCTCCAGATCGGAAACATCCAGTTTGGCCTCTTCCTTTTGCACAGTTCTCAAGGTAATTGTCCTCACGTGGCGGCCCGTCATATCGGCCAGGTGGAGGGTTACATTTCTTGGATAGGGGAAATCAAAAAATACCGAACAGCGTTCCCGTACGGGGTTGGGATAGACGGCAATCCCCGCCGTCAGGGGTGGCCCTGGTTTTACAATGCTCAAATTGGTAGCGCTGATAGTGATGGTGTCGAGGGCAAAGCTGGTGCAGCCATCGGCAGAGGTGGCCAGCAGGCTGGCCACATAGGTGCCCGGTGCCGTATAAGTATGCGAAGGGTTTTCCTCGCTGCTCGTCGCCCCGTCGCCAAAATTCCAATGCCAGCTTTGCACTCCTACAGAAGCATTGACGGCGAACTGGATTGGTTCATTGCTGTCAATGTTCAGGCTGTCTTCCGATACAGTGAAGGATGCGGTGGGCACCGAACCGGCAGGCGACACTTCCACTGTGACGGGAATGCGGCCGCATGGTTCCTCATACTCCACCTCCCAATCGTAGAACATAAAATACCCCTCCTGGGCAACTGGCGGGCCACCGGTAGTGCCGGTTATTTCAACAATGTTGTCAATGGCATAAGGAAAAGAGGCCCCGGTCGTATTGATGTAGAGCGGTTTGCCGCCGTGCTTGAGGATGGTGTAGCCTGAACCCGGCGGGATGACCCAGTCCAGTTGCAGGCGGTTTTCTCCGATTTCACCGACATTGATCACGCCCCCATCAATGCTTTCTCCGGCTGCATCTGCCAGTTCGAATACCCTGAAACCAGCCTGCTCGGCATATACCTTGACGGATTTGAGATGAATGGTATGATGGACGTCGAATACAAGCCCGATTTTCGTGGAATCGGTGAGGAGTTGGGTGCCGCCTTCCTTGTTTTCCTGGCCCAGTGATTTTGTAAAAGTGGCTGCGGCGTAATAGGTCGCTGGCTGGGTGAGCGGTGGCGTGGCAAAGGCTTCGCCGGTACCGAGGAGGTTGCCCAGTACAGGCGCATCGTACCAATTTATTTCGACTGTTCCGGACTCCGGGTGCGCCCCCCTTAGCAGGGCTGGCTGGTTTTCGCAAACGGCATTGCCGTTTCCTTCAACCATCACCTGGTAGCGTTCCATGCCGCTCACTTTTACCGGGATGCTGATGCGGTTGTTCAGTGGGCGCTCATCCGCTACGCCGTTCGGCTGTTGCAGGGTCAGGCCCAGCTCGTATTCCCCATTGGCTACGGTCATGGGCGCAACCTGCAGGGTTGTGCGCTCGCCCGGGGCCAACGTGCCTGCCCAGGTGTAAGTTTGGCTCGCCGTGCCGGCTTCGTAGAAAACCTCGAAAGAGGACACCGTATCTGTTCCTGCATTTTCCACAATGACCACGGGGGCTACTTCATTTTCGCAGGAAAACGGGGAAACCATCGCATCTACCAGCAGCAAATCGTTGGCCTTGTAAGGTGAAACGGGGAGGTGCCCCTGGGCGACCAGGTAATTGAAAGCCTCCATCACGTTGATCACCCCCATGCCGTAGGTGTTGTCCTCGCCCGGTTGTCCGAGGTCGGTGCAGGTGTGGTAGAGGGCGGTTTTCAATTCTTTCCCCGTCAAATCGGGGAAGGCTTCTTTCAGCAACAAAATGGCCCCGCTGACATGGGGGGAAGCCATGGAAGTGCCGCTCAACAGGCCGTACTTGTTGCCGGTCAGGCAGGAACGGACGTCCACCCCCGGTGCCGACACTTCCGGTTTTATTAAAATGGAACTGTCGCCGCCGCACTGCGAAGGGCCCCGGCTGGAAAAACCGGCGATGGGGAGCGAGGGAACATTGCCGTTGAGCGCACCGACCGTAAAGGAACTGACTTCGCTCAGGTTGATATTATGCGGCGGGGTGATGGTCATGGCGGCCGGGCCTTCGTTCCCTGCTGAAAAAACGACGGCGATGCCTATGGCTTCCATGGCCTCTTCCACCGGCACATAAATGCTATAACAATCAATGGTATCGAGGCTCGGGTCGTACCAGGAGTTGTTGATGACATCGGGAATATCTTCGATGGTATTTGGGTCTCCATCGGGATCAACCGACCACTGGAAGGCGGCCACATTGTCTTCCGTGCCGCTGCTGCTGCAGGGGCTGACGGTCGGGGCGCCAATCCATTGGGCATTGAAGGCCACACCGATGGTGTCGAAAGCCAGCCGGTCGAGGCCCAGCATGGTGCCGGTAACGTGGGTGCCGTGGTATTGGCAGTCGTTGGGGGTGTAGTTTCCAGTTGGCACCAGCAGGCTGTCCACTTCAAACCAGGTCTGCTCCCTCGGCACATAGAAGCCCCGGTAGCGGGTGGTGAGGGCGGGGTGCCAGAGGTCAACTCCCGTGTCGTTGGTAAAAGCGACCTGCCCGTAGCCGGAGTAGCCCATTGCCCACAGGGCCGGTGCATGGATGACAGCCAGGCCCGGCTCAATGCCGTTGGGCTTCATGGGCGGCGGCGGTGCCGGGGCTGCTTCATACTTTTCCAGTTCCAATGGGCCGTTCAGCCCTATCCAGGCCACGTCGTCCCGCTGGCTCAGTTCGGCCACCCTTTCTTTTTTCATGCTGGCAAAAATGGCATTGGCTATCCAGTAAGAATGGATGGACGCTGGATCCACGCCAGGTGCGTTTTTTAAAAAAAACAGCAAGCCGCTTTGTGTGGCTGCTGCCTTCTCCTGCAGGGCTGCCTGCACTTGTTGGGAACGCTTTACGAGGCTGGCCCGTTCGCCGGAAAGTTGTTCGTCCAACGCCCTAAGGTTGACCTGATCGGACAAAACGATATGGACGGAATAGTAAGATGCCGGTTCTGCTGCTATTTTGTCCAGCAGTTTTTTCGACACTACATCCGTGCGGATGCCCTGGGCCGTGAGGAGGGGGTTTTGAAAAAGGAACAGGAAAAGGAGTGGGTAAAGTAGCCGCATTTGTATAGAATAGTTACCGGTGAATTTTAACGATAGATTGATTGCGTTTTCATTCGCCATTTGTCATGGAGTCGAATAGCGGGTTAAAAAATTGCGTTCTTTGAAAAATTCTGTGGAGTAAGGAAACCGTTTAAACGGTTTAGCACATAACCGCTTGATTTTCAACCCACGACTTAAGTCGTGGGTTGAAAATTGGCTATCACTTTGAGCCGTTTTAACGGATGACCACAAGATTTGTCAAAAAACCAAAATTCCAAAATCTCCAGATGTTTGAATAACGAAAGCATGGTGGTTTATAAAAGTACCATGATTTAACTTCTTGAAAATCAATGAATTTCAAAAATGGCCCATTACCCGCATCACTGGGCACGATTTCTCATCAAATCTTTGATATCGTCGAAAGGTAGCACGAATTCGGTGAAGCCCATGGCATAAGGTGCCACTTCGTAAGGCACGTAACAAAAGAAGAGACCGTTTTCCACGATGCCGATATTGTCGGCCAGTTTGAAAGGGAAGACCTGATCGAAGTCAAAGCCCTCTGCAAAGTCCTCCTTTCTAACAACCCTGAATTTTTGTTCGGCCCGTTGGGCCAGCGAATCGAGGTTGGTAACGAGGCTTTCCAGGGTAACGGGCTGCCCCGTGGCTACCTCGAAAGAGCCGACGCCGGCGGTAGGGTTCCCATGCGCCCCACCGGCATAGCTGTAGCCGTCCAGCCGAAGGGTCAGGTATTTCCCGTCGTTGAGCAGTACGGTGTCCGACACTTCCACGGTGTAGAACAGGTTGCCATCGGGAAAATCCTTTACCGATTCTTCGTGCATATTGAAGAAGCCCTGGATGGCGGACTCCATGGATTGTTCCTGGTCCATTTCTGCGGAGGGTTCCAACATGCCCAGCATAAAATCCGTGGCCCACAAATTGACGGCGCTTTTCAGGGCTTCGCTGCCTTTTTTAACGGAAGGGTAGGTCATTTTGACCAGTGCACAAGATTTTTCCGGACTCGCATCCGCACAGTTGCCATGCTCCTGCTCAATGGTCAGGGTTTCCAGTTCGACGGGGCCAGCAGTTGCCATGCCGGGGCTTTGTTCGCCGTTATTGGGTGTGGGGTTGGGGCTGCAGGCGATAAGTGTCAGGATGGCAGTTGTGACAAAGGCAGGGATAGGAATAGCGAATTTAACCATGACAAAAAAGTAAGTCTCTGGCCAGCCGGTGCAGCAATAAACGGCCTTTGGCCGACCGGAAACAAACGTACGGGAAAATGGGAATTTTTCACGTATGGATTTGCCTCAAATGGTGCCGTTGCTTTACAGGGATACACATTTGTTGAGAGGTTTTAGGTAGTGGTATAGAATTGCCCGACACTTTTCCCATTGTTTGAAATTATTTGATTTTGTTTAAAAGTTGTTGGTTATCAATCACTTGAGCGGAAAATTGGCAAATTCGAACCATTTTTACACTTAGCCTAACAATTTCTAACAACTACTAAACATCCACAGAGGCTGATTAAACCCCGTTCGGCCAGGCGACCTGGCATATCTGGAACAGTTTTTTCCCCTGCAAACCTGAACGCCCGAACATCGAGTCACTATCTGCCTGCCATAAGGCAGTTTTCCAAATCATTTACCGAACAGCAACACCCTGCACCTGCAAGCACTTTTCTCCAATTTCAATCGGTAACCATTGCCCGGCAAACACCTGTGGATAAAGGCATACCCGGCACACAATTTCTTGGAAAATGACTCGACGCTGTCAACCCATTCTCGTATTATTGTCAATTTGGTTTATGCCCCATCTTGAGTCGGCAACGGCTCAACACGGCATCACTGCCCTGCCTGGCCATATCAACTCT
Source organism: Lewinellaceae bacterium (assembly GCA_020636005.1). Classification (GTDB taxonomy): domain Bacteria; phylum Bacteroidota; class Bacteroidia; order Chitinophagales; family Saprospiraceae; genus UBA6168. The sequence goes on along the minus strand of JACJYR010000001.1, from coordinate 366,517 downwards.
TCGCAGCCTGACATCGCCCCGTTGCGGTATGCCGACAAGCTTTATTTCACATCTGTTTTTCAAAAAGATAAAAAAAGCGCCCCGCTAAACCGGCTGGAAAGTGCCAGGCTGGCGGGGGGGGAAGTGAAAATATTGGATGAAAACCCTGCCGATGGAAATTCCCATGCCGCCAACATGGCCCTGATGCCCGATGCCAGCCGCATGTACTACTCCATCTGCGAAGACGGGGATGTGTTTCACCAGCATAAATGCACCCTCTGGTGCCGGGATAAGACCTACGAAGGGGATTGGGCCGCAGCGAGAAAACTGCCCAAGCACATCAATCAAAAAGATGGTACGGCCACCCAACCCTCCATCGGATTTGATAAGGAATTGAAAAAATACGTGATGTATTTCGTGTCCGACAGGCCTGGCGGCAAGGGTGGCATGGACATCTGGGCCAGCACGCTGGAACCGAACGGTGAATTTGGGGCACTCCGCAATTTGCCGTTCAACACATCGGGCGATGACGTGACGCCGTTTTTTGACGCTGCTTCGCAATCGCTGTTTTTTAGTTCCAACGGCCTGTTCGGCATTGGCGGCTACGATATTTACCAGGTTGAAAAAAGCAAGGCCGGCGATTGGCAGCAGCCCGAAAACCTGGGCGAACTGGTGAACACCAGGGACGACGAGCTTTATTTCACCTTCCACAACCAAACCAAACATGGCTATTTTGCTTCTAATCGCCCACATGTTGGCAACAACGAAAAGCAAATGGACAAAGCTGATTTTGACATCTATGAGATGGAGGTGGTCATTGAAATTGAGCTGCTCGCCCTGGACGAAGAAACTACCATCCCCATCACGGGCACTATGGCAGAAGTTTGGGTGAAAGGTTCGGAACGCCCCTTTATTTTCCGGGAGCAGCCATTTGACGAGGGCCTCTGGATGCAGCTCGATGGCGGCAGGGAGTACCATATCATCGTCCGGGCAAAAGGCTATGCGCCAACGGCTTTGGAGTTGGACTCCGACGGGATGATGGCTTCGATGAGCATTCGGCGGAAGGTTTTTCTCAGAAAGGAATATGCAAGCATGCCCGATGGCGAAGCGGCGCAAAAAAAGAGGATCGCCTACCCGGCCAAATTCTTTAATACTTCTCCTAAATCGGTAATGAAAGAAAAGAACGAGGAATTGCTGGGGCTGCCATTTTGATGCAGGAAGAAAAAACAAAGCGGGCGCCAGGTTACTATCGAGCGCCCGCTTTGTTTCATAATTGAAGCTTCTTATCAATTGTCTTTTGCCTGCACGTTGGTACAGCTTTGAATGAATGCTTCGAACACGCCGCCCAGCACCACTTCAAAGTCATAGTTCAGTTTCACGCCGGTGTCCGAAATGAAATTCACTATCGCCCCGCTCAGCACGGTCGAGGAGTTGGAGTTCAGGTCGCCCTGGGATTTGTAATTGCCGCTTGGCACGGGGTTCTGGGTGACGACAAGGTTTGGTACGCATCCTTCTGCGGGTGTGTAAAGGTCGCTCTCCCAAATGCCCCTGCCATAAGTGCCAGCCCTTAGTTTGCCGGTCGGGTAGTAAATCTCCAAATCCCGGACGGCCACATTGGGGAGGCTGGTGAAAAAAGGTGCCCATGCTGCCAACGTGTTGTCGTAATAAAATACGCCAATATCCGCCCCGACATAGATGGCGTCATTGGCGTTGCCGTTGGTATATACCAGGGAGTTCATGGGCACATTGGGTAGCCCTGCGGAGATGTTCGTCCAGGTGGTGCCGCCATCTATGCTCTTGAACACCTTGTTGCCAGCACTATAACCTGAGAAGCAGGCCCAGATTTTATTGGGGTCTGTGTTGGAGACAATAATATCAGACAAAGCTGCATTGGCCACTGGCAAGGTGCCGGTAACGTTAGCATTCAGGTTTACGCCGCCATTGGTTGATTTTGAAACAGCATCTGGTTTGACGGTATAGACGATGGAATTGTTGCTGGGCGCTACGGCGATGGCTTTGATGTGGTCGGAGCCAAAACCCGCATCGAGCTTAGTCCAGGTATTGCCTTTGTTGGTTGATTTGAAAAGACTGTCACGGCCGGCAGCATAGAGGATGCTTGAGTTGACGGGATCAAGGTACCAGCGGCTGTAAAAATCGGCACTTCCAGAAAGGCCGGTCGTAATCTGAGTTTCCGTCGCCCCACCGTCGTCAGAACGATGAAACTCTGCATTGACATAAGAGAAATAAACAGTGTCGTTGCTGTTGTAGCTAATAAAACAATCCCCTCCGTCGCCCCCGAAGATACTGTTCCAGCCAGCCCCGGAATGCAGCATGGTTCCGTTGTCCTGGTACCCAACGACGTAAAGGTCGGCAGTTGATTGCGACAAGCCGATTTCCGTCTGTTGCCCGATGACCAGGTTGTTGTTGATCTCCGTCCAGGTCGCTCCGTTGTCCGTGGACTTATAGATGCCCCCGTCGTTGCAGGAGAACAGATTGGTGCTGCTGCCGGGCATATAAGTGATTTCATGCACATCTGCATGGACAAAAGGCACACCGTTGTCGCCGAACCAATGGGTGAGAATGCTCCAGTTAACGCCTCCATCTGTTGACCTCCAATGGTTGACACCACCTGTCGTCACCAAGTCTGCGTTGGTGGGGGAGATGGCAATAGATAGGTCGTAGAAGGCCTGGCCGCCGTTGTCCGAACCGTCCGTTTCATAGCCCAGCAGATTGGGCGTGGAAGACATCATGGAGAAGGTGGCCCCACTGTCTGTGGAACGGTACAAGCCTAAATAAGACTGATCGGAGGCTTTGCCGTACAAGGCATAGACATAGGCCGGATTGGCAGGGGAGACACCCAGGGCAATCCGGGAAACATTGGAGGTAGGCAGCCCGGTAGCGATAATATTCCAGGTCTGTCCATTGTCGGTGGACCTGTAGTATTCGGTGCCGGCAGCATAGACGATATTGGGATCGCCAGGCTTGAATTCCATGTCTTTCAGGTCGTCTGAGCAACATGGCACTACTGCGGTATTGGTGGCCCAGCCGTCGGTAGTCCTGAAAATACCACCTGATGTGGCGGCGATCATGATCATGGGGTTGGAGGGGTGCATCAGCAATTTCGAAATCCTGTAATAATTATCAAATCCGAAGGTAAGTGAAGTTGTGTTCCAGGTAGTGCCCCCATCTGTTGACTTAAAAATCCCAAGGCTGTTTTTGTTGCCTTCAATGTCGCCCGTTGCCAAATACATGATTTGGGTGTTGGTCGGGTCAATGACGAGATCGGAAGTGCCGATGACCGAAAGAAAGTCCGTGTTGGTGGCCCAGGTGGCGCCTCCGTTGGTGGATTTCCAAAGGCCGCCGTCGGGTGCGCCAACGTACATGGTATTGGTATTGGTCGGGTCAAACCGGAGAAAATTGAGGCGGCCCCTGCCGGTTTTATTTTGAATGGGGGTGGTGAAAGGCCCGAGGGAAGTCCAGTTGCCGGTTGGAGTCAGCAAATTGTTGAAAGAACTGGCCGAATTTTCCTGCCATTCCTTGAAATTGGGATAGGTCGATGAAGTCAGGGTCATGTTCCCCGAAGGATACACCCTTGGTTCCATGTAGGCTTCCCACCTTTTAAATGGCTTGTAGCCCTTGCCTTTTTCGATAGTCCTTCCTTGCCAGTACTGGTAAAAATCTGCTTGTACCTGATAGAAAGTAGCATTTCTGTTTTTGCCCATTTCCTGCCACTTCACATTGCTGTTATTTTGTCCTTGTGCCGACAAAGAAAACAGCAACACGAGCAGCAGGGTCAATTTTCCTGTGTGGAGGAAACGGGAAGAGTTGGAGGATGGTGCGTTCATAAATAATGTTTTAAAAAGTGATTTTAGCTCAAGGCGCTGCCTGATAATGTAGCAATCCCAAAGCAATTGAAGAAGTCGGTTTGGTAGTTTTTGCGTATTTTGAAAAGATGGAATCCTGCGAATATAAGCTATTTGGAATATTTGTAGAAGTATAGGGACTGTACTCGTCCGGGAGAAATGTCACCCTGGAAATAAGAATCGTTGAAAAAGTGTAAAAAAGTTGCGTGTAAGGATCGAAGGAAAAATAATCCCGATTTCAAATCGCATAGGCGTCAACTTAAATTTATTTCATACAAAAATTCGAGATAGCATTTTCGGGATTTTCGTTTGTCATGGGAATAATATCTGGCAAGCTCACCGATGAAAACATCGAGGTCGCTTGTCAAAAGTATTTCCCAAAACCGTTCTTTGACAAAATCGGCGAACAGCAGCATGCTGATGAATTTCTTCTTTTCTTCGTAAACCCGGTGCACAAAATACCCATACCAAGCCCCCATTGTCAAGGTCAACCAAGCAAGCATCAGGTAGATGGTCATGGCTGCCCTCGGTGGCGATATTGTTTCCCTGCCTTCGAAGAACTTGTCCAGGTTGAACTTGCTTTTCCAACACTTGAACACTATTTCAATGCGCCAACGGTACCGGTAGGCCCTGATGATGTCCCGGCCCCCCCAGGTTTCCTTGTTGACATTTGTTATGAAAATGGTCCAGCCCAGCAGTTGGATGTACTCTCTGGAATGGGCGGCCTTTGCACTGCGGTCAGTACGGGCCTTGTGCTGCCTCATCCGTTTGGCCTCTTCAGGGGCTTCGATGGCCACCAGGCGGACTGGCAGTTTCTCCTTGCCCCCCAGCAATATTTCCTTGTCAAGGACTTGGCGGCCTGCTTTTTTCAAAGCCTTGAGCTCTTTCAGCAAATCCATTTTTTCCCCGGTCTGCGCATCAAAAACGGTTGTCCCAAAGCGGAGGCGGGACAGGAAAAACGCCTTTTTCTCCATGATCGCCCGGAAGGCGGCCAGCACAAAATACCCTTTGTCCCGGATCACAAGGCAGCCTGCCGTGAGTATTTCAACGATACGGTGCGCAAAACCCTGGTCATTTTCACGGTAACTCCCCACAAAAACCCCTTCGTAGGATTCACTCACCAATTCCATGCGCAACTGTATGCGGGCAGTGGCACATTCCCCGTGGGTTTTGCTGTGGGGGCCGGGGTAGAAAGATGACAGGTTGCGGGGCAGCCCCACACAGGTGCTGTCCTCAACATAGACCTCCTTGAACGGTGCGAAGAGGGCAACCCCCTGGTGGCCGTTTGAGGCCGTGCACTGTTTGAGTACAAACCCCAAAAGTTGGCGGGCAAAAGCTTCGTGCCTGAACTGGAGTTTTTTTTGGAGGCCTTGTTTGGAGACCAGCTTTTGGGTCAGCCGCCCTATGCTTTTTGCCCAGTCCCTCAGCCCCGTCTGCCCAAGCTGTACCATCATGCAAAAACCAAGAAAAAAACTATATCCGGTGACTTTCCTCGGCTCCCGCTTTTGGAAACCGCTACTTTTTGCGATGGCGTTTATTTGTTGTTCGCCAATTTTTCGCTTAATTTGTTCCAACTTAATTTTCATATGCTGTTTAGGTGTTCTGAATGTTGATTTGAACAAACCTAAGCAGCATTTTTATTTTATCTAATCATATTCGGTTTTTTTAAGTTGACGCCTATGCGATTTCAAATCGGGATTATTTTTAAAAAAACCCTCCATTGCTGGGGTTTTCAAAATCATAATGGTGAAGTTATTTTTTCATCGTTACTAAATAGAATTCCGGGTTGGTTTCATACGGTGAGGGTTGGGAAAATGGATTTGATGTGCTATTTAGGGGAGGTGCTAAGGTATAAATCAAAAGATTAAACTGTGGGAAACCAAGGGGTGACAATTTGGGTGACAAGCTTTAAATACTTGTTTTTCAGCATTTTGCGGGTACTTTTTTGCCCTTCTGCCCTGTTCAGCCGGCAGCATTTGCAGGAATAAAAGCTGACTGCATATCAGCACCAAAGCTTCCAGCGCTAAGTTGGCCTTCATTGTATTCCTTCCCAAAATACTATGCAGGCCCCCTTTTCTATGGGAGTGCCGGACTGATTTGCGAGCCAGCTTTTTTTTGGTTGCACTGGGGCTTTTCCTCCTTCTTTTTATGGACAAACAGCAATGAGGATTTCAAACAATCCCCCAAGGAAGACTTCAAAATCTTGATCCAGAAATAGGCCCGTATCTTAAACCATCCCAATGGCTGCAGAAGAATTATTGGAAGCCAGGTCGCCCAAAGATTTATAAGTTCCTGCCGGGATGGTCATGTTGGCCAGGACTAAAACCGACTGTTATTTTTTTAGGCTGAAGGTACAGTGGCAAACATAACAAAAGTGATTACGAAAAAGGAATTGTAAAGAGAATTCATATGAGTGCTTCACAAAATTATAGGCGTAACGCCGGCTTTAGCCGGCTCACCCGTTCGCCGGCTAAAGCCGACGTTACGTTACCAAACCCATAGCTTTGTGAATCACTCTATTCATATTGTTCAATTGTAAAGAGTGAGGTATTCAAAATCTGTGGCTAAATCTCTTTCTATTCCAACGAAGAAACGCAAAAACAAAGGGTGACAGAATGGGGGACAAACCCTTTCCCTTTGTGTTTGTTGGGCTTGAGCCTTGCATTTCCAAACCGTATTTTTATGAAAATAAGCCAGGTTCTTTTATTGCTATTAATATTTCTTTGTTCGTCTTTCGTTTTTGCGCAAGCCGATTTTAAGGCCGATTGGAAAAAAGCAGACCCCATTCCCCCTGAATCCATCGTTGATATGATGGAAAAAGTGGGCACCCACCGGCAATTCTTATCCAAAGCAACCCTGGCCCATGACACCCTCCAACAACTCTACGGATGGATGTACCTTTTTTACGATCATATCAATGCAGGCGATTACCCAACAGCAGCACGCTGTTTGCTGGAGGCTGAAAACCTCTCCAAAGCATCGGGCAATCCGGGTTGGCAGGGTTGGGTCTTGCACCGGAAGGGGATATTGTCGCTCCGTTTAAGTAGGTATGAAGCCGCATTGGAGGAGTACAAAACAGCGGCGGCCCTTTGCGGGGAGGGCCACGATAGCCTTTGCGTAGCGGAAAGCCTGGAACAAGCCAGTGCGATGAGCCGCCAACTGGGCGACTTTGAAAGTGCGGAGCGCTATTTTGAAATTGCTATGCCGCTCATTGAAAAATACGGCGGAGAGGCGCAGTTGGGGGCTGCGTTGAACAATTTCGGCATCACCAAATCAACTCAGGAGCGCCCCCTCGAAGCCATCCCTTATTTCGAGCGATCCATTGCCATTTACCACCGGCTCGGAAAGCACAAGGAAGAAGCCAAGGGATTGAACAACCTGGCTGATGCCTATCGCCATCTAAAATTATTTGACAAAGCGGAAGATATCGCCCAACAGTGCGTCAGCATGAACCAGGAGCACCAAATACACGAAAACCTGATCACCAATTATTCATTGTTGCAAACGATTGCCGCTGAAAGAGGGAATTATGAGGTGGCCTATGAATATTTAGGGAAATATTTCCTGCTAAAAGACAGCCTCATTGGCGAGGATACGAAGCAGAAAATAGCCGAACTGGAAGTAAAATACCAGAGCCAGCAAAAAGAACTGGAACTGGAAAAAAGCAAATCGGCGCTCGAAACAACCAAACGCTCCCTGGAACGGCGTACCGCATACATTTTTATTGGGCTGCTGCTGGCGGCCGCAGGGCTGTGGCGCTGGCGGCTGCAAACCCGCCACATCCAGCTTGAACTCTCCCGCAACCAGGAAAACCTGTCGAACATGACCCGTATTTTAATGGAGAAAAACAGGCAATTGGTTGAACTGAAAGAACAGGTTTCAGGGCAATCCACCCATGCTGGAGCGGCCTCCACGCCGGATGATTTTGAAGAGAACCTGTACAAACAGCATATCCTGACCGACGAGGACTGGGCCTCGTTCAAGGTATATTTTGAGAGAGCCTACCCCGGCTACATGCAGCGCCTCCGTAATACCTACCCAACCCTCAGCGATGCCGAGGAACGCCTGTTCCTTATCATCAAGCTCAACCTGAACACCAAGGAAGCCGCCTCTATGCTCGGCATCTCTGCCGTCAGCGTGAAAAAGACCCGCAATAGGCTGCGCAAACGTTTGGAGTTAGGGGAAGATACCGGGCTGGAGGATTTTATCCATTCGTTTTGATGCGTTTGACTTGGAAGGTACGGTTGTTAAAAAATGCGAATAACGGGCCCATTCTTCAAGTTCGTTGATTTTCAGGAGCTTGGATCATAGTAATTTTCAAAATCTCCATCATCTCGTTTTTATAATTGATTCATACAGTTGATTATCAAGTGTTTATTTAAAATTTTTAATAAAAAAATGACCCCAACCATTTTCAAAGTTGACTTTCTTCCAAGAACCTTCCTTTCGGTGGCGCATTTTCAAAACTTTTCCACACAAGCATCGAAGGAAAGTAAAATGGCTCCGGGGCGCCATTGCTGCGGTTTCGAAAATCCATCCCGAACTGGCAGCCTGGAGGAAGTTGTTTTTCATCGGTGCTTACCCGGTGACCAGGGTGCCTAAACGATTGGGCAATCCAGCCGTTCCCCAAAAGAATTTCAGCCGAAGGGCAAAGTAATTTTGGTTTTATTACCCACCCTGCTAATTTTGCCATGTTGCCGGAAATGGTTGCCGCTTCCGGACAACTTTTCACAAACCAAAAAAAATTGTACTGCTTTATGGCTATAATGATTACCGACGAATGCATCAATTGTGGAGCCTGCGAACCGGAATGCCCCAACAACGCCATCTATGAAGGCGGCATCGAATGGGCCATCGCCGACGGAACGAGTGTGAAGGGTTCTTACAAACTTGAATATGGCGGGGAAACAACCGCTGATGAAAAACACGCCCCTGTCGCTGAGGACTACTATTACATCACCCCGGAAAAATGCACCGAGTGCGTGGGCTTCCATGAAGAGCCCCAATGCGCTGCCGTTTGCCCGGTGGACTGCTGTGTGCCCGATCCGGAACACGTGGAAACCAATGAACAACTACTGGCCAGGAAGGAAAAGCTCCACCTGTAGGGCCGAAGCAATAAACCTGATTCCCGAACTGCTTTTGGGAATCAGGTTTTATTCCCAACTTTCCCATCAGTAAAGCCACCGGGCGTACAGAGCGGGCTTTGGCAGGTTCTGGCAAGTTTTGAAAGATCCCAATCAAACCAACGGCTTAATAGTTTTCATAGCTTTAGATTTTTCCAGCCCACTTGCAAAAACAGGTGGGTTTTTGTTTTTATGCCACATACCATACTTCGTGAAACCTTTTGCGCCGCCTTTGGCGGCAAATAATATAATGGAGGTAGGTGTTTTCTTTTTCGGGCGGGTTTGGCTGAGGCCAAAAAAAAAAAAAAAAGAAAACACCTACCTCTTAAAAGTCCTTTCCGGCGGCGTAGCCGCCGCAATTCTTAACGAAGTATTGACATAGCTACCTGCGGCAAAAGTGGCTGGCTGAAAAATTGACGGCTGTATTTCTTTTGGCCCTGAATTGTTGAACTTGGCAACTTAATTTAGGCTACTTTCACCCCTTGAATTTATCACCTAACAATAGATAGCAATGAGACAAGTCAATACCCTTTTATTGGTTAGTATGATGGTTGTCATGGCCTCCACACTGAATGGCCAGGCCACCTTTACTGATAAAACCAGCCTGCTCCAAAACCCTGCAACCTTCACCAGCGGCGTGGCGATTGCCGTGGCCGACATGAATGCCGACGGGCTGGACGACATCGTACGCCTGGACAAAGGGAAATCCCTCAGCATAGAGTACCAGGTGCCCAACGGCCAGCCTTTCACCAATTTCACCTACGGCGACCTGTTCCCGGGCGGCAACCAAACCCGTGCCTGGGCCATTGTCGTCGGCGACGCCAACAATGATGGCTACTGCGATATTTTGTCCGGCGGTTCTTATACAGGGGTGAAAATGTTGACCGCCATCAACAGCGGTACCGACTTCGACCTCCAGACATTTCCCGGTAGCAATATTTTTATGCAAGGCTCCAATATGGCCGACATTAACAACGATGGCTGGCTGGACGTGTTTGCCTGCCACGACGATGGGCCGAGCCGGATATGGCTGAATGATGCCACGGGCCTTTTTCCTGCCGAAGCCAACAACGCCGTCATTAACTTCGACATCACCCCCGGTACGATCGAGCCTTTTGACGATTCCGGCAACTACGGCTCCGTCTGGACGGACTTCGACAATGACGGCGACCTGGATCTCTACATCGCCAAATGCCGCATCGGGGTGTTTGACATGGAAGATACCCGCCGCATCAATGTCCTCTTTGTCAATGATGGCCAAAACAACTACACCGAGGCCGGAGAAGAATATGGCCTGCGCATACACCACCAATCCTGGACGGCTGATTTCCAGGACATTGACAACGACGGCGACATGGACTGCTTCGTCACCAACCACGATTTCAGGGTGCAACTGCTGGAAAATGACGGCACCGGTCATTTCACTGATATTACCGAACAGGCCGGCATCATCATGGGCAGCAATTTTGAATACAACGAAGGGCTGATGCGAGACTTCGACAACGATGGTTTTGTGGACATCATCACGGCCCAGCCGGTTTATTTTTTCCACAACAATGGCGACAAGACTTTCACACAGGTGTCAAACCTTTTTCCCTCCAGCTTCGGCACCCTTGCCGTCGGCGACCTCAACCACGATGGCTTCCAGGATATTTATTCCGCCTACCAAAACAGCTACAACACCCCGACCAGCATCCCCGACAAGCTCTGGATGAACGATGGCAACGACAACCACTTCCTGGCCGTGCAATTGAAAGGGGTGCAAAGCAACCGTACCGGCGTCGGTGCCAGGATAGAACTGCATGGGAGTTGGGGTATCCAGATACGGGAAGTCCGTGCCGGTGAGAGCTATGGCATTTCCAATTCCCTCACCGCCTATTTTGGCCTTGGCCAGGAAACCGAAGTGGAGTACGCCGTCGTCCGCTGGCCTTCCGGCACGGTGGACGTGGTGCCCAACCCCGCATCCGACCAATATATCACCATTGAGGAGGGCAGCTCCTGTGCCTTGGGAAGTGTTGACATTACCTACGACGGGCCTTCCGAACTTTGCCCCGGGCAGTCGGTGTCCATGATGGCTCCTGCTGGTTACGAATACCTTTGGAACAATGGGGCTGTGAGCCAAACCGCCACAGTTGACCATCCAGGCAATTACAGTGTCGTCGTGGTGGATGCCAGTGGTTGTGTGGGCATCTCTTCGGTGCTAAGTATTGCCACTGCCGAAATTGCGACCCCGGCCATTGCTGCCGTGGGCGAGACCGAGTTTTGCGAAGGTGGCAGCGTGGAGTTGGCTGCCTCCGGCGCTTCTGGATACACCTGGTCGAATGGCGTTTCGGGCCCGGTGATCTCGGTGGGCCAGACGGGCGATTATTTTGTGACTGTCCCGAGTGTTTGCGGGGATGTCAGTACAGCGCCTATCCATGTGGAAGTGCTGCCTATGGCCGATGTGCCCCAAGCCGATGATGTGACCATTTTTGGCCCTGGTACCGCCACCCTGATGGCTACCGGCAATATGCCCCATTGGTACGATTCCCCCGATGGGATGGATATTTTGGCCATTGGAAATTCTTTTGAAACCCCCACGCTCACCGAAACTACCTCCTATTATGTGCAAGATGTGAACGAATATGGCGGCGGCGATTTTGAAGTGGGAATGGTGAACCACCAGGGGACTTTGTACAGCGGCAACAACACCAACGGCCAGCTTATCTTTGATGTGTTTGACGACTTTATTTTGAAAACAGTAAAGGTGACGACCGAATTCCCAGGCATCCGCACCATAGAACTGAGGAACAACAACGGCACCGTGCTCCAGTCGGTAGAAATGGACATACCAATGGGGATATCCATCCTTGACATAGGTTTTACAATAGGCCCCGGCACTGGTTATATCCTTACGACGAATGAGGCAAGGAATATGGAAACGTTTAATGTGCAAGGACCCCGGCTCGTGCGCAGCAACGAGGGCGTGGAGTATCCCTACGCAGCACCGGACATCGTGTCCATCAACACTTCCAGCCAGGGAACAGGCTATTATTACTATTTTTTCGATTGGCAGATAGAGGCGGTGCCCACGTCCTGTCCTGGCGACCGGGTGCCCGTCACGGTCAACGTAGAACCCAACGCCGTTTTTGAAGGCCAGCCTTTTGGAAAAATATCCGTGCAGCCCAACCCCTCCTCCGGCCTGTTCCAACTTTATCTGGAAGCCCTGGAGAGCGGCCGGGCCACGCTCAGTGTACTTGATCTGACTGGCAGGCAGGTTTACCAGGAACAGTTTGAGGTGACCGGCGGGCTTGCGCAAATCAGGAGGATTGATTTAGCCAATTTGGCTTCGGGGATGTACCTTTTGAAAGTGGCCAGTGGTGAAAGCGTGGTAAGCCTGAAATTGGCCGTAGATTAATTATGCTGTCCACGGCTATTTTTCTGCAGGAGAGCGAAGCGACAGTGGGTTAGGTAGAAGGATTTTCGAAAGGCTGCCCCAGCCGGTGCCGTTTGTTCGAAGAAACGTTTCCCACTTCCCATTGAATAGTTTGCTGGTAAGGTGCTTGCCGCAGCGGGCAGTCATCTTTGCTGCATATCGGGCAGGAGGCAGGCAGGCAGCCGTCGGAGTGGACGAACATTTCGACGCTCTCCCCAAATTTCCCCTTCACCAATTTATCGATCTTGTCCACTTCTGCATGGGCCTCGTGAACGTTCATGTACCAGGGCACTGTCAGGTGGAAATCGAGGTGCAGCACGCTGCCGTATTTGATGATGCGGAGGTTGTGGATGTCAATCCAGTTGGGTTGCCGGTGCTGGTTCAGGTATTCTACCACTTCCCCAATGAGGTTTTCGTCGGCTTGGTCCATGATGCCCGCAACGGCGCTTCGCAAAATTTTATACCCAGTGAAAATGATGACAAAGGCGAAAATAAGGGCTACCACACTGTCCACCCAAACCCAGCCCGTTAGCCGCAACAGGAGCAGGCCAACGATGATGCCAACAGTGGTGTAGGTATCTGATTGCAGATGTTTCCCGCTGGCGATGAGGGCGAGCGAGCTGTTCTTTTTTCCCCGCTTGATGGCCACGACTCCGACAATGTAATTGACCGCCGCTGCTATCGCCACGAGCAGGATGCCGAAATCGAGCTGCCCGATTTCATGCGGGTGGCGGAGGTTGTTGATAGCTTCGTAGATAATGACCAGGCCAGCCACCGAGATGAGCGCCCCTTCCACACCTGCCGAGATGAACTCTACTTTGCCATGTCCGTACGGGTGCTCCGCATCTCGTGGCTTGGCGGAGAGCGTCAGGCTGTAAAGTCCAATGAAACTGGCCACCACGTTGACGGTGCTCTCCAGCGCATCGGTCAGTATGGCCACGGACTCGGTGATGTACCAGGCAAAGATTTTAAGTACGAACAAGACCAGGCCGACGATGACGACGATCCGCTGGACGTTGATATTTTCTTTGGAAGGGGGCAGTTGGGCCATGTGCTTGGGTTGTTTTTTAGAGAAATGAGAGAATGAGAGAATGAGTGAATGAGTGAATGAGTGAATTGTCTGGTAATCGGGGAGGTTCATATTTCTGTGTTTCACGGAAAGGCACACAGGCACCAGGGTTTGATATTGAGGGCTTTGCGACTTTGTGACTTTGTGTGAGGCACATTTTTTCACACGCTGTCCGGTAAGAGGCCCTGGTTTTTCAGCCATTTCATCCCTTCCCGTTTGGTGAGGGGGGCCAGGTGGGGGTTGTTTTTGATAAAATCCATCACGCCTTCCGGGTTGGTCTTCGAGTATTGGCGCAGGGCCCAGCCAGATCCTTTTTGCAGGAAAAATTCTTTGGAGCCGGCTACTTGCAGGATGTATTTTTTCATCAGATCAAAATCCGTTTTGTCCCGGTACATCAATTGAAAAATGATACAGGCCCGTTGCAGCCAGATATTGCCGGAGGCCATCCAGCGTTCCGTCACGGGCTGGATAAGTTGCGGGTACAGCTTGAAATGGATGCCCACGAGCTTGGCCAGCCAGTCCACCGTGTCCCACCAGCTTTTGGTGGTGATGAGTTCCTCGAAAAAGTCAATGAACTCCGGCGGCTGTTTTTTCTGCACCTTCTGCACCAGTTCAATGGCGAAATAGTTGACCTCCCGGTACTCGTCGTCCAGGCAAAGGCGGGCGAGGGTTTTCAAATCTTCGCCATCCGGGATGCCCTGTTCTGTGAAAATATCCTTCGACAGGGCTACCCATTCAGGGGCTTTCAGGCCATAATACTCAAACTGGTGGCGCATGTAGCGCATCTGGCCCTGGGCACGTTCGGGGTCGCCGTGGGCCTGGAAAACGGACTTGATGTGGGCGAGGTATTGTTTCATTGTCAAGTTTTCGCCCCACCCTCCATCTCCAGGAAAATATCATTCACGAAGTTGAAGAACAGTTGCAGGGCGTTCTTATCCTTTTTGATAAAATTGAAATCAATCTTGCCTTTCATGGAGTTGCCCACCTTTTTGGAGTAGGTCATTTCCAGGCTTTCGAACTGTTTGCCGAGCATATTGAGATAGCCCATCGTGCCGACATTCGCATCGGCCTGGTCGCCCGCAGCAGCCCGGATGGTATTTGGGATGTCCCAATAAAAGGCAGTGGCATTGTCGCAGAGCATTTTGCGGTGTTTTTTGGGGAGCCGTAGTTTTTTGTCAACGCCCTTGTCGAGGTTTTGGGTCACGAGGTACTGGTTGTTTGTCAGTATCAACACGCCGTTTTGCAGGGCGAGGAAAAGGTCGGTGCCCATGTCGGGGATGGTAGCCCGGTAATAGCGGCCTTCTTTTTTGAGCACCTCCGAATGGATGCCAAGATTCACGAATTTCATGATGTCCTTCTCGCTGCCGTACGAAGCCAGGGCGGTAAATACGGGCATCTCCTGCAGCATCGTCGTGTCCTTTTCGATGAAGTTGAAGTCAGCGTCGTAGTCGTAAATTTTCTGCGTTACCTCTACCGACTGTATCCCGGAAACGGAGACCATGAAATCCCCTTTTACCAACTTTCCGATGGCGTCTTCGTCAATGACAATGCCGAGGATCTGCATCACATCCCTGGCCATATCGCCATATTGGGGCGTGGCCTCGAAGATTTTATAAAGGAGCGATTTTCCCTCCTCAATGGTATTTTTCACGTTGTAATTGAAGTAAAAATAGCCGAATAACTGGTCGCCGCCCTTCACGTAGCGCAGAAACTTCCGGTTGAATTTCACCTTGAAAACCCGCTGGTAGAAGCGCCGCATGTCTTCGTTGAAGAACAACTGGTTGGACATGGCCATTTTTCCGTTTTCAAAATTGACTCCCATAGAAAGATAGGTGTCGGCATAGAACACATCCATAAAGGTCGCCATGGCGCCCAGGTATGCGTCTATGCCACGGCCCATGCCCTGGCCGGCCGTGTTCATATCTTTCATCGCCTCCGAAAAGAAAAAATCGTAGTCGAGCCAGAAATGGAGGTCGGAAGGTAGGGAGATAGCTTCCATGAACCGCTCGTTGCGTGACATGGGCTGCAGGAATTGCCGGCCCATTACTATGCCGGCCCAGACAGCGGCGGAGGTGTCCTTGGTGGCCATGCCCATTTCCTGCAAAAAAGCCTCGTCGTTCGCAGGTGAAACGGTTTCGCCGAGCGGGTCTTCCTGCACTGCTTCGTCGGGCACGTTTTCATCCAATACTTCGTCGTCAATTACCACGTCTTCTTCGCCCTCGTCCCCCCAGTCGTAAGGCCCCTCCGTCACGCCCCAGCCATCGTAGGGGCTGGCCTGTTTTTGCGTCCATACATTGACCACTACCTCGTCGTTCCAGGCAAAGGTCTCGTCATTCGATTGCCAGAGCTGAAACCCCCCTTTTTCTTCCAGGTTGGGTTGGTAGCCGTCTGCCTTCAATTGTTGCAGGCCCTGTTCGTACTTCTGCTTGTCCGAGAGCTTCCACACGGCGGTGAAGTGGAGGTTGTCGCTCTGTTTTTTCAAATAAATATAAAACGGCTCGGAAAGGTCGAAGCCGAGGTTGGCCGGATGGTTGATCAGTTCTTCGTAGTAGGCTTTTTCGTTTTCTTTCCCTTCCATGCCCCCCGATTGGTAAATTTCCTTCATCAGCGACTGGTAAAAATCATAATGCTTCAATTGTTCCAGGTTGACCTTCTTTTCCAGGTTGGGCAGGTTCACGGTGAGTACCATTTCGGCATTGGCGGGCACGTATTTTAAGGCTGTCTGGCCCACGGCAACGAAGGCGGGCAAAAGGAACAATATGGCCAAAAAGGTCTTTTGGTAAAATGTGTTTTTCCAGGATTGCTGGCAGGGAACAGGGAAGTTGGAATGGATCATTGAAACTTGGTTTGAAGATTTGGATATTGGATGTTTGCTACCGAAAACAGGCAATGAAGCATCAAACATCGGACATCAGGCTTCAAATATCAAACATCGAATACCCAAAAGCAAATCAAAACCCGATGGTGTTCGCCAGCGTCCCCGTGCCCTTCAACAAATCTGCCACCGGCAACTGCAGCATGATGGCCTTGCCGCTGGGCGAGATTTGTGCCTTTTTGTTGGAAAACAGGCGGATATCCCGCTCGAAGCGGTAAATGCTGACGAACCTGGCTGATTCCAGCATATAGCGCTGGACGGAGGGCAGTTGCCGGAACTCTTCCGGCTTCGACGGGTATTCGTAGATGCGCCGGAACTGGGCATTGTTGTAGCTGAAGTTTTTGTCCACCGTCGGCTTAAAGGGCAATTTTTCCCATTGTTTGCTGACGGTTTTAATTGCTTCGTTCAGCGCCTCCACATGGGCGAAGCGGCATGTTATTGTAAAAATGTAGTTCGACCAATCCGCTTTGGTAAACACCTCCGAGATACCGCTCACCTGGCCGAGGGTCGCCTTAATCTTTCCGATGCTTGCATCCACGTCTTCCCGCTTCGGCACTTTGTAGCCCTCCACCGTTTCCATGGTGAGGTAGGTGCGCACCTTTTCCTTGCTCTGGCTCAGGTTCACCACGAACTGCACCTCCCCGGATCCATCGGCCTTCATGTTCACCTCTTCCCGCACTTCGAAGCAGCCGGTCAACAAGATCAGGAAAAATAGGGGGAGGGATAGTTTCATGGTTTTATTGTTCATTGTTTCATTGTTTATTGCTCAAGTTGCGCTCATCCTCTCATCCTCTCATTGTTTCCGGTAGTACATCAGCACAGCCCCAAACGCCGTGATCAGCACGATCAGCACCGTCGCCATTTTGATGGTATAGCGGATGTTGTTGGAAAAATCGAGGATGTCCTTCTTCATGTGCGGGTATTTGGGCAGGATTTCCGCCTCCATTTTTTTTGGGTTGAAAATATGCGCCGTGTCGAACTGCACCCGGTTTTGTACGAGGCGTTTGTACGACTTCATTACTTTCACCCGGAAGTAAACATTGACGAACAGCATCGCCACGAACAAGCCTATGATAAGGGACATGAGGAAATTGACCATATGCTTAAAGGAAAAGTAAAAAGTATAAAGGAAAAAGTGGGGTAAAGGTAAGGTAGTTACCCTTAAGTTTGAATTCAATCGGCTGGGCAAAGACTTAGGGTATGTTCCTTTGGTCCCAGCCAATAAAAAAGCCCCCCCGCCAGGCGGAGAGGCTTTTATACTTAAACAATGAGTTGTCGTTAGCGGATTACATCATGCCGCCCATGCCGCCGCCGTGGGGCATAGCGGGCATAGCGGATTCTTTCTCCGGTTTGTCGTTGATGACACACTCGGTCATCAGCACCATACCGGCGATGGAAGCGGCATTTTCAAGGGCCACACGGGTCACCTTCGTCGGGTCGATGACGCCGGCCTTTTTCAGGTCTTCGTATTCACCGGTGCGGGCATTGTAGCCGGTAGCGCCTTTGCTGCTGGCCACTTTCTGGAACACGACGCTGCCTTCTTCGCCGGAGTTTTCGGCGATGACACGGACAGGTGCTTCCAGTGCTTTGCGTACGATGCTGACACCAATGTTTTCGTCCTCGTTCTTGCCTTTTACATTTGCAAGGGCAGCGATGGCACGAACCAGGGCCACACCGCCACCAGCCACGATGCCTTCCTCGATGGCGGCACGGGTAGCGTGCAGGGCATCGTCCACACGGTCTTTCTTTTCTTTCATTTCCACTTCGGTCGGTGCGCCCACGTTGAGCACGGCCACGCCGCCAGCCAATTTGGCCAGGCGCTCCTGGAGTTTCTCCTTGTCGTAGTCGGAAGTGGTAGCGTCAATCTGCTGCTTGATCTGGTTGATGCGGGCAGTGATTTCTTTCTTTGTGCCCTTGCCGTTCACGATGGTTGTGTTGTCTTTATCAACCGTGATTTTTTCGCAACGGCCCAGGTCGTTCAGGGTTGCATTTTCCAGTTTGTAGCCTTTTTCCTCGGAAATTACGGTGCCACCTGTCAAAATGGCAATGTCTTCCAGCATGGCCTTGCGGCGGTCGCCGAAGCCCGGGGCTTTCACGGCCACAATCTTCAAGCCGCCACGCAGGCGGTTGACAACGAGCACGCCCAATGCCTGGCTTTCCACATCTTCTGCAATGATGAGCAGCGGACGGCCGGAGCCGGCAGCTTTCTCAAGGATGGGAAGGATTTCCTGCAGGTTGGAGATTTTTTTGTCGTGGATGAGGATGTACGGATCTTCGTACTCAGTGATCATGTCCTCGGCATTGGTCACGAAGTAGGGGGACAGGTAGCCACGGTCGAACTGCATACCGAGCACTTCCTCTACATAAGTGTCCGTGCCTTTTGCTTCTTCTACCGTGATGACGCCGTCTTTGCTGACACGCTTCATGGCATCGGCGATGAGGGTGCCGATTTCGTCGTCGTTGTTGGCAGAAATAGCAGCTACCTGCTGGATTTTCTTGAAGTCGTCACCGATTTTTTCAGACTGCTTTTTCAGGTCTTCCACCACCAGTTTTACGGCGATGTCAATGCCGCGCTTCAGGTCCATCGGGTTGGCACCGGCGGCCACGTTTTTCAGGCCGGCCGTGATCATAGCCTGTGCAAGCACAGTGGCAGTGGTCGTACCATCGCCGGCGATGTCGCTGGTTTTGCTGGCCACTTCTTTCACCATTTGTGCGCCCATGTTTTCCACGGCGTCTTCGAGTTCAATTTCTTTGGCCACGGAAACACCGTCTTTGGTGATTTGCGGTGCGCCGAAGCTTTTCTGGATGACCACATTGCGGCCTTTGGGGCCGAGGGTCACTTTTACTGCATTTGCCAATGCGTCAACGCCACTCTTGAGTTTTTCACGGGCGTCCCTATCGAATGAAATTTCTTTTGCCATAATTGGATTTGAATTTTTTGTTTTTAAAATTTGGAATAAAGGATCGAAAATGAGGAGGTTGGTTTGTGGTTTCGGGATGTTGGTTTGTCCCTTTGGCCGTCAACCATCAACCAAGCACCACGAGGATGTCGTCCTCACGCATGATGAGGTAATCTGTGCCGTCGTGGCTCAGTTCCTGGCCGGCATATTTGCCGTAAAGGACGATGTCACCTTTTTTCACGGTCATTTTGTTACCCTCTTTGCCGGGGCCAACGGCCACGATCTCGCCACGCTGTGGCTTTTCTTTAGCGGTGTCGGGGATGATGATGCCCCCTTTGGTTTTCTCTTCGGCGGGCGCCGGTTTCACGACAACTCTGTCGTTGATGGGCTTGAACTTCATAGTAATTAACGTTTTGTTGATTGTTGCCTGTGGTCGTACACTGATGATTGATCTTGTTGCAGGTGGGCACTATTTCCGGATTTAAAAGAAATCCGTGCAACAAGCCGTCAACAACGCACAATCAGCCAGGGACAACAAGATTGTTTTTTGTAAAAGAATGTCAAGTGTCTTGCGACGGTTCCCCCTTATCAGAGTTTGTGCCACGTAACAAAAGGTGACGTTCTGTCATTTTTTCGGAAATAATAGCGGGAATATCACTTCCAGGTTTGTCAAAATGGCCGGGCATGTTGCGAACGGAGGCTGCGGCTGGCTGCCTGGGCATCAAAAAGATGGGGAAATGGCGGGTTTTATTTTTTTGGTTCTTTGACAAAAACTGTGAAAATGACCGGCGGGATTAGCGGGTCACTTGAAGTGCCCCGCTAATTTGAAAGAACTTACGGGGGCACTTCAAGTGACCCCGTAAGGCATCCACAGGAACCATTTTTTAAAACATATTGGGTAAAGGCCAACGGTACCCACAAGCATGGGTGTCCTTAAAAATAGTAGTCGCTGCTGTTCAAATAGACGGGGCCACAGGCAGCGTTTTGCCCGGTTTCTGCATTTAATGTTAAAATACTGGACACAATATGGCCGACCCTGGAATTCCTGTTCAAGGTTTCATAACTTTAGGGCGTAGCCCAGGTTGGCAATAACTATTTCATCACCAATTCTACACGCAAAATTCACTATTTATGAAAACCAAAATCCTACTTCTCCTCACCGCTGCCTTTGCCCTCTTCTCTTCCTGTATCAAGGACAAGACCGAGGAAACCGTCAAGAATTACACCGAAGAGGAAATGGCCATCCTCTCTAAAACTCTCAACCTGCCGGTCACCGTGGACGACTACGCCCTCCAGATCCCCACCTACCTGGGCGGCGGTACCGTATTCGCCGACAACAAACAGGCAACTCTCGGACGGGTGTTGTTTTTCGATAAAAAACTATCGGCCAACGAAAGCGTGTCCTGCGCTTCCTGCCACAAACCCGAAGCTGCTTTTTCGGATGATGTTGCCCTCAGCGAAGGTTTTGAAGGCAAGCTGACTGAGCGCAATACCCTGGCCCTCGGCGCATTTCCAAGCTTCAACGCCTACTACGGCTTTGCGGGCGGCTCCCGCCTGTTCTGGGATGAAAGGGCCGCCAACGTGATGGAACAAAGCGAGCAGACCCTCAAAAACCCCATCGAAATGGGCATGGACCTGAGTACCCTGTACGATAAACTGATGCAATACGACTATTACCAGGTGCTGTTTGAAAAAGCCTTCCCCTACGAGTTCGGCTATCAGCGGCCCGAAGATAAAATCCTGATCGCCCTGCAGGCTTTCGTCAACTCTATCGGCATCTTCAGGAGCGATTTTGACAAGCAATGGGAACGGGAGGGCGATTTCAAAAGGCCTTTCAGCAACTTCACCGACCAGGAAAACATGGGCAAAGATTTGTTCATGGCCAACTGCGCAAGCTGCCACAACCTCGACCGGGCTACTGCCACCCTGGTGAACGTGGCCAACAACGGCCTGGACATGGAGTACTCCGACCTGGGCGTCGGCGGCCTGTCCAACAACCAATCAGAAAAAGGCCTCTTCAAAGTGCCCATGCTGCGCAACGTGGCGCTCACCGCCCCCTACATGCACGACGGCCGTTTCCAGACCCTGGAAGAAGTAGTGGAGCATTACAGCACAGGCATCAAAAAATACCCCACCCTGCACGAAAACCTGAAGTCGGCCAACGGCCAACCCAAAAACCTCAACCTGAGCCAGGAGGAAAAAGATGCCCTCGTCGCCTTCCTGAAAACCCTGACCGACAAGGAAGGCGTGATGCAAAAACGCTATTCAGATCCTTTTAAGTCGTGATATGCAATTGTTCGAAAAAAAGCCCTGCGGAACGTAGCAATCCCGCAGGGCTTTTTTTTTTCAAAAGATCACGCAAATGACATTATCCTGATAAGCTGCCAGTTTGGTTTTTAAAAACTGCCCTTTGCTTTACTTTTGGCCCGCCGGTATATTCCGGAAAGAAAAAATCTCATCTCGATGAAACGAGCCATACTTCCCTTACTCCTGCTTACTTTAGTTTTCCATCAGTTTATGACTGCCCAGGTGATATGGGCCGATCCGGCCTTCCCGACGGCCAGCCAGCCTGTCACCATCTACTTTAATGCGACCCAGGGTTCGGGTGGCCTGGCAGGCTGCAACTGCGATGTCTATGTCCATACGGGCGTGGTAACATCCCTTAGCACGCCCAGCAGCATCTGGCAACACGTTGTCACATCGTGGGGCGTGGCCAACGCCAACTGGAAAATGGAGCCCGTACCGGGGCAACCAGATGTGTACAGCTACGTTATCGACCCAAGCATCAAGGAATACTATGGCGTGACCAGCATGACAGAGGTCATCCAGCAAATGGCCTTCGTTTTTAGGAATGCCAACGGCACAATGGAAGGTAAAGACGTGGGCAACACCGATATTTTCTACGACGTATATCCTGACAATGCCGACTTTACAGTGGGTCTGCTGAATCCGGGCGCCAATAGTATTTTAGCCGAACTGGGCCAAATCATTAATGTGCAGGCCGCCGCTAACGAGCCCAGCGACCTTTCCCTTTTCGACAATGGCAACCTCGTTTTCTCGACCACCGGCACCTCCCTGCAATACGACCTGGAAGTGACGCAAGGCGGCACCCACATAGTGGAGTTCACCGCCAACAATGGGGTAGAGACCAAGACCGCCTCCTTTACTTATACGGTGCCACTTTCCAATGCGACTGCCGCCCTGCCGGCCGGCGCCAAGCCCGGCATCAACTACCTGAGCGATACGGAAGTGCTCTTTGCCTTTGTGGCGCCGGACAAAGAGAACGCCTTCCTCATCGGCGACTTCAACGACTGGGCCTTTGATACCGATTTTCAGTTTAAACAAACGCCCGATGGCGAAACGTGGTGGCTGCAAATCGGCGGCCTCACTCCTGGCCAGCAATACGCCTTTCAATATGTGGTGGACGGCACCATCCGCATCGGCGACCCTTACAGCGACCTGATCCTCGACCCGTCCAACGACAACTGGATACCGCAGAGCCATTTCCCTAATATCCACCCTTACCCAACGGGCAAAACGACCGGCATCGTTTCGCTGATGCAGCCCGGCGCCCCGGCCTACGACTGGCAGGTGGACAACTTCCAGCGGCCGGCCCCGGAAAAACTGGTGGTGTATGAACTGCTGCTCCGTGACTTCCTGTACCAGGACTACCAGGGCCTGGAAAGCCTGCTCGACTATTTCGAGCAACTTGGCATCAACGCCATCGAACTCATGCCCGTCAACGAGTTCGACGGCAACCTCAGTTGGGGCTACAACCCGACCTACCACTATGCTTTGGATAAATACTACGGTACACCGGATGCTTTCCGCTCCTTCGTGGATGCCTGCCATGCCCGGGGCATCGCCGTCATCCTGGACGTAGTGTTCAACCACACGCACGAGAAGAACCCCCTGGCCATGCTCTATTGGGATGCCGCTTCCTTTAAACCAGCCGCCGACAACCCTTGGCTGAACGTGGATCCCAAACATGATTTCAACGTGTTTTTCGATTTTAACCACGAAAGCGTTTATACCAAAAACTATGTGAAACAAACCCTCCGCCATTGGGTGGACGACTACCGGGTGGACGGTTTCCGCTTCGACCTGTCCAAGGGCTTTACCCAAAAACTGACTATCGGAAATGTGGGCGCATGGGGGCAGTACGACGCCAGCCGGGTGGCCATCTGGAAGGACTATGCCGACGATATGTGGGCCAACGACCCCGACACCTATGTCATCCTGGAACACTTTGCCGACAACAGCGAGGAAAAGGAACTGGCCAACTACGGCATGATGCTTTGGGGCAACGGCAACTGCAACTACAACCAGGCCACTATGGGATACCCCACCGGCCCCTGCAACTGGGACTTCCGCTGGAGCGTGGACTACAAACAGCGCGGCTGGGACAAGCCCCTCATCATGAGCTACATGGAAAGCCACGACGAGGAGCGCCTGATGTGGAAAAACCTGGAGTACGGCAATTCCGCCGGCAGCTATATGGTGAAAAACCTGCCGACCGCCCTCGACCGCATCGAGCAGGCCAACGCCTTTTTCTACACCATGCCCGGCCCCAAAATGCTCTGGCAGTTCGGCGAACTGGGCTACGACTATTCCATCAACTGGTGTACGAACGGCACCGTGGACCCCAACTGCCGCCTCACGCCCAAGCCCATCCGCTGGGACTATGCCGAAGCGCCCGACCGCGTGGACGTGTACAACTCGGTGCGCTCGCTGCTCTACCTGCGCAACAATTACGAAGCCTTCCAAACCAGCGATTACCAGCTCAATGTCGGCGGGGCCACCAAGACCATCCACCTGAACCACCCCACGATGGACGTGGCCATACTGGGCAATTTCGATGTGGTGGAAAAACCAGTCTCCCCTCAGTTCCAGCACACCGGCTGGTGGTACGATTACATATCCGGCGACAGCCTGAACGTGGCGGACGTGAACGCCGCCCTTGCTTTCCAACCGGGCGAGTACCGGCTTTATACGGATATAAGGATATTGAAGCCCGATTATGCAACCGGTACGGAGGAGCAACTGTCAGCGGATGGAAACTGGAGCGTTTTCCCGAACCCGTCCGATGGAACCCTGACGGTGCGGGTGGATTTGGAGGAGGCTGCTGCGGTGGAACTCGTTGTCCACGACATGCAGGGCCGCCCGGTGGCGCTGTTGTCAAATGGGCTTTTGCCAGCGGGTGTCCGTGATTTTCAACTGGAGAGCCAGTTGCCTGCCGGGCTTTATACAGTGCGCCTGGTAAAAGGCCAAGCGGTTTTCACTAAAAAGCTGGTCGTTTTAAAATAACAGCAAGAACAATTTTTTTTTCCACCCAGCTTTTGCTGGGTGGTTTTTTTGAAGGCATGGTTACTTTTTTCCATGCCTTTACTTTTTACCGGGGCCGGCCTGGATTGAAGGCTGGCCATGCCTGAGTGTGACATTAAAAATTAGGAAAAGGAATAATTCTTGCTAATTTTGAAGCCTGCCGAAGGGCTATCAACGTATCGAAAACATTTTTCTCCGGACAATGCTTTGGCACGTGCTCTTGGCCGCACCAAGGTTCTTTAATGCAACGTGCAGCAACAGTTTTTCCTAAACCCGAAGGAAAGCATCATGGAATAAAACAACTTGAATAGGCATGAAAAACCTGATTGAAATCTCCCGGATTGTGACCAAAAAGAAGGTCCGCAAAATTGAAATATTCGACAACACCACGCTCGAAAGCCCCAACAGCAAGTTTGCCGAATTCTACGAAGCCCTGATGGCCGGCAAGTTCAAGAACGACCGGGACGCCGCTACTTTCCTCTACAACTGCAGCCCCACCCACGACAAATACCGCCAACTGAAATCCCGCTTCCGCAAAAGGCTGCTCAACACACTGTTCTTCCTCGACACCAACGCCCCGAACACCTCGAACTACGACCGGGCCTATTTTGCCTGCAACAAGGAATGGACCCTTGTCAGGATACTCATTGCCAACGACGCACACCAAACGGCCATTGACCAGGCCAAGCACGTGCTGTCCACCGCCCTGAAATTCAAATTTGCTGATGTGATTGTCAACTGTTGCAGGATTCTGCGCCAATATGCGGCAGAGGCGGGCAGTGAAGCTGAATTTGAGGAGTACGACACCCACATCAAACAGTTTTCCAATATCCTGGAAGCAGAAATCCGCTCGGAGGAATTCTTCCAGCGGGTGCTGTTGAAATACAGCCGGCCGGCGCAGGAAATCGAGACGCTGGTGGAACAATTGTCTATTTATTGCGATGCACTGGTGGGCCTTTCTGAAATGTACGAATCGCCCATTATCAACTATAACATGTTGCTTGTCTGGACGGTACGCTACGAAATGCAGCACGATTACCAGCTCATGCTGGAAGTGTGTGAAAAGGCAGAGCAATATATCGAAGACAATCCCGAGTACCTGCAGGAGGACAAACTCTCTACTTTTCACCTGAAAAAAATGTCGGCATACCTGCACCTGCAGGATTTCAAAAACGGCAAGGCCAATGTCGAGAAAAGCCTCCAGCTATTTCAGGAAGGCAGCGAACGGTGGTTTTTATTCATGGAATACTATCTGCTTCTTTCCTTTCACACTGATAGCTTGCTCAGCGCATACGCAGTGTACAACCGGGCCAGATCCAATTCCAAGTTCAAGAAACTGGACAATGAGACGAAAGAGAAATGGGACATTTACGAGGTTTACCTCAATTACTTTCTTGAATATGGGAAGGAGCAGGCAGATGCCTTTCGGGCGCAGGCAAAGAAGAATTTCAAGGTGGGCCGCTTCCTGAACGATCCCCTCCTTTATCCTAAGGAACAGCGGGTTTTTACGGTACACCTGGTCATTGCCCAATTCCTTTTTTTGATGGCCGAAGGCAATTTTGTCATAGCCAATGAAAAAGTTTCACGCCTGAAAGGGTATGCGGCCAAGCAATTGGATCCCACGGAGCATTACCGCATCGTCCAGTTCGTCCGGTTGATTGTGCAATTGTCAAAGGCAAATTATAAATTGGCAGAATTGACAAACAGCGAGAAATACTATGACCGCCTGGTGGAGCGGCCTTTCTTTTACCGGGGGCTGATCAACGAACTTGAAATCGTGCCATATGAAAAACTCTGGAACCATATCCTTTCCAAATTGTCGTGACCGCCATCTTCCTTGTGCCATGAAAAACGTATTGACTTTTAAAGATTTCTGAAGCAACAAAGCAGGACTGGGGAATGGTCAAAAATAGCCTTGATTTCCCGGAGCGTGCTTGGATAGCTTCAAATTGTTCCGGGCACCTTAACCCTACAAACGCCGTTGCATTTTTGAATTGGTTCAAACATAGTAAAACCCCCATTTTGTCAAGGCAGGAACAGTTTAGGACAAAGAATAGGATTTCCTTTGCCGCCGTTTGGCTCAACGAAAAGAACGGGCGGCTGTTTGCCAGAAGTATCAATGCGCATGGCTTGCCATGCTGCCGTTGTAAAGCTGGTCAAAGGGAGTTCTTCTTTAAAAAATAAGGTTCATTGACAAATCTTGTGGCCATCCGTTAAATCGGCTCAAAGTGATAGCCAATTTTCAACCCACGACTTAAGTCGTGGGCTGAAAATCAAGCGGTTATGTGCTAAACCGTTTTAACGGTTTCCTTACTCCACAGAATCTGTCAAAGAACGAAAAATAATAAACTCAATGACAAAAGAACATTATTTCAGTCCCGACGAATTGAAACAATTCGGCAACATCACCGAATTCCAGGAATCTATGGGCAAAAAATACTTCGACTGGTACGGCGAAGTGATGCAGGAAGGTGCGCTCACTGCCCGTGAAAAGGCGCTCATCGCCCTGGCCGTGGCACATGCCATACAGTGCCCCTATTGCATTGACGCCTATTCCGGCGAATGCCTGAAGCAAGGCTCTGACGAGGAGCAGATGATGGAGGCCGTACACGTGGCCGCAGCTATAAAAGCAGGCACCACGCTCGTGTACAGCGTCCAGATGATGAACCATGTGAAGAAACTAACGATGTAATGAGTAGGGTTTTTCAAAAAACCTGATTTGCGTTGTGCGATTTTGGATTTACGATTATGCGCAACTATAATGCATGGATTTGTCCAAAATTATGTGTCCGGAAAATCGTAAATCGTACATCCAAAAATCGCAAATAACGACTAACCCTGTTCGCCATTCAATAAAATATGTCAATCCATCAACGGAGCAAATCACTCGCCTCCAGGGGCAACGAACTCGCTAATACCTTTTTTCAATTGGAAGTATTGAACGGCCATGAAATGGTCGAGTCCCAGTTCCAATCCTTTGAAGACAAAGTCTCGAACCTGGGCTTCCAGCCGCTCAGGCCTTCCGGCATTGAAATTTTTCAAATCAACATCGGAAAGCTTTGCAACCAGTCCTGTGCCCACTGCCACGTGGACGCCGGGCCTGACAGGAAGGAGGAGCAAATGTCGAGGGCACACCTGGAACAATGCCTGTCAATCATTGCCGCCACTCCAGGCATCCATACGGTGGACATCACCGGCGGGGCACCGGAAATGAATGCCCATTTTCGTTGGTTTGTGGGGGAGGTGAGCCAACTCGGCAAAAAAATCATTGACCGCTGCAATCTGACCGTCATTGTTTCCAATAAGAAATTCCATGACCTGCCCCGGTTTTTCGCCGATCACCGGGTGAACGTGGTATCCTCCCTGCCTTATTACAACAAGATCAGGACGGACGCCCAACGGGGCCAAGGGGTCTTCGACGACAGTATCAAAGCCCTTCGGATGCTCAACGAAGTGGGCTATGGCAAAGAAGGCAGTGGCCTCGAACTCGACCTTGTTTACAACCCTTCCGGCGCTTTTCTGCCAGGGGGGCAACCCACGCTGGAAAAGGAATTCAAGCGCCACCTGAAACGGAATTACGATATTGATTTCAACAACCTGTTCACCATCACCAACCTCCCCATTAGCCGTTTTCTGGAGTATTTGTTGGAATCTGGCAATTACGAGGCGTACATGCAATCGCTCGTGGATGCCTTTAACCCCGCCACGGTGCAAGGGTTGATGTGCCGAAATACGATTTCTGTCAGTTGGGACGGCTATCTCTACGATTGCGATTTTAACCAAATGCTCGACCTCAAAGTGGCTACCGCTGCATCCCGCCACCTGGACGACTTCGATCTTCAAACCCTCAACAAACGCCCCATCGTGCTCAACCAGCATTGTTATGGCTGTACCGCCGGTGCCGGGTCAAGCTGTGGGGGTGCGATTGCAGAGTAACTCATTCACTCATTCTCCCATTCACTCATTCTCTCACAGAAACCATGAATTCCTTACCTTTGCCCTGTTTCACCAAAATCAATATTCCTATGAAAATCAAGAACTTACTGATCGGGACAGCGGTGTTGGCCGTTTTTTGCAGCGGATGCGTGTCGAAACAGAAATTCAACGACATGCAAACGGCCCGCGACCACTACAAGGCCCAATTTGAAAACCTCAAAGCCTCGGAAAGCGAGAAAGCAGAGTTGCAGAGCAAACTCCGCATCGCAGAAAACCAGCTTATGCAGGCAAAAGATGCATTGTCGCAGGAACAACTGGAGAACAAGCGCATCAAAGACTATAACCAAGAATTATCTGCACGCTTTGAAACCGCTTCCAAGGAAAATGCAAAGCTCCTTTCTTCTTATTCTACCGATAAATCCACGTTTGAAGAAAAACTGGCCAGCAGCACGGACGAACTCCTGGCGAGGGAACGCCAGATGCAGGGGCTGGAAACGACCCTCGGCCTTCAGACTTCCAGCATGGAAACCATAACGATGGACCTGCAGGCCAGGGAACAACGGGTGGCGGAACTGGAAAAGGCACTGGCCGAAAAAGAAGCTCAAATGGCCGCCCTCCGCCTCAGCCTCGCCAATGCCCTCACTGGATACAGTGCCGCCGACTTGAGCATGAGCGAAAAAAACGGCAAGATTTACCTTTCGCTCAGCCAAAACCTGCTCTTTGCCAAAGGCAGCGACCAATTGGACGCCAAAGGTAAAACGGCCCTCGCCCAGCTTGCCAAGGCCCTCAACGACAACCCCAATATCGAAATCACCGTGGAAGGCCATACTGACAATGCCGGCAGCGTCAACTACAACTGGGATCTCAGTGTGCGCCGTGCCACCGAGGTGGTGAAGCTGCTTGCCCTCAACGGCGTGTTGCCCAACCGGATGGAGGCCGCAGGCCGTGGTATGCACCAGCCCATCGTGCCCAATGATACCGAGGCGAACAAAGCCAAAAACAGGCGCACGGAAATCATCCTCACCCCCAACCTGGACAAGCTCATGGAGCTGGCAAAATGACGTTCGGCATTGTAAGTTGATCGTTGTTGGTTGTTAGTTGGGCACTACGATCAACTTACAACCAACAACCATCAACCATGAAAAAAGAAGATCTCCTCAGCGCTCACCGCCGCATTCAGCCCTACATTCACAGGACGCCTGTGCTGACTTGTCAAACCCTCGACGCCCTCAGCGGTGCAACCCTCTTTTTCAAATGTGAAAATTTCCAGAAAATGGGGGCTTTCAAAATGCGGGGCGCAGCAAATGCCATCCTCCAACTCAGCGAAGGGGCCAGGCAAAACGGCGTGGCGACCCATTCTTCTGGCAACTTCGCCCAGGCGCTTTCCCTGGCAGCTAAAATGCTGGGCGTGAAAGCATATATCGTCATGCCCTCCAATTCCCCCGAGGTGAAAAAAGCGGCCGTGCGGGACTATGGTGGCGAAATCATCGAATGCGAGCCAACCCTGCAGGCCAGGGAAGATACCTTGCAAAACGTGGTGAACCGCACTGGCGCTACTTTTATCCACCCGTTCAACGACGATAATGTCATCCTGGGCCAGGGCACAGCTGCACTGGAACTGCTGGAAGAGATACCAGATTTGGATTATATTATTTCTCCAGTCGGCGGCGGCGGCCTGCTGGGAGGAACGGCCCTGGCTGCCCGCTTTTTTTCATCCGGTACCATCGTGACCGCTGCCGAACCCTTCGGTGCCGACGACGCATGGCAATCAAAACAGGCCGGCCACATTATTCCGCAAACCAATCCACAGACTATCGCCGATGGCCTGCGTACCTCCCTTGGCGATAAAACCTTCCCCCTTGTACGTGACCATGTGGAAGCAATTATCAGGGTGGAAGAGCAGGAAATCGTAGAAGCCCTGCGCTTATTGATGGAGCGGATGAAAATCGTGGTGGAGCCGTCCGGAGCCGTGGCTTTGGCTGCCTTGTTGAGAGAAAAGGACAAGTTTAGCGGCCAGCGGATAGGCATTATCCTTTCGGGCGGCAATGTCGATTTGAAGACATTGGGGGGACTTTTCAGTTAAAAATTGCAGACCTGGATAAAACGCAAGGGGCTTTGGGTGTTTCTTATTAAAAGTTAGAAGCTGCGATTTTTGATGTGTGATTTATGATTTCCGGAATCTATTCCACACCCATCAAAAGAGCGTGTTAAAAAAACTGTGTCCATTTCTCACAAGTGATTGATTTTGAGAGTGTGTTTTTTTCAAAAACACACTTCTCTGAATGTTCTCCACCAACAATCATTAATCAAATATCGAAGAATCATAAATCCTTTAAAATTTGTAATGATAAAAGTCCAACCTATGAAGAACTTCCTTCCATTCCTTTTCTTATTGCCCCTTCTTTTCACTGCCTGCAGCAAGGAAGAAAACCTCCCTGCCACGGAATACGTCATGGTCAAGTTTCAAAATAAATCCGGCGAGGACATCCAGGGCCTCATCGTCAGCCGGGCCGATGTGGGCGACCTGAAAAATGGCCAGACGACCAGTGATTACTATCCGTTTGAAACCTTGGGCCAGCAGTTCGGCTATGCGCTGGTGGAGGCGGTGGGCACCGTAAAGGGCAAGAAACATTACACTTCTTCTGCCTGCCAGGGCGTTTGCGGCACCGATTCCGCTCCGCACGGCACCTGGCTGGAACCAGGGTATTACAAGATTTCCATCCGCATTCCAAAAGATGAGTTGACGGCGCTGGAGTTCAAGGTGGAGGAGTGAGGTCAGGCTCGAAGGAAAAATAACAGTAACTTATTGATAGACGCTCGCATCATTAATAAATGAAGCAAACGGTATTTGCACAAATCGCAGGTTGTCAGCCTTTCATTTCAAACACCCTCTCTATGTAACGATGAAAAAATAACTTCACCATTTTGATTTTGAAAACCCCAGCAATGCAGGGTTTTTTTTAAAATAATCCCAATTTCACATCGGGATTATTTTTCCTACGATCCTATGATGGTTTTTTCCGCATGGTAGGTTTTAAAAAAGTTGCTTACATATCCTGCTGCATGAGTATTTTTTTGATCAGCACAATCTGCCCCAAGTGGTAATAACTATGCTCAATCATGCCCAGGAGGTTTCTGTAATAGTTACCATATTTTTCATCCACAAAACCCTCCCACAACCTTTCATCGGGCATTTGTTCTACCAGGCTGGCAAATTTTTCAGCATCCGCCCACATCTTGTCCAATAGTTTTTCCCAATCCGCTTGCGAATGGATGGGTGGCATGTCAAAGCTATATTTGTCCCTGATGTCGAGCGGTCCTCCCTCCAATACTTGTACCAGCCCTGCCACATAATAATTGATGTGGAAGGCAAGGGCTGCGATGGTGTTGAGCGGCCCTACTTTGGTTGTGGCCTGTTCCCAGGTCACGTCCGATAATTGGGTTTTTAAATTAGTGGCGACCCAAGTGCCGCTTAATTGGACTTCCTTGAATTGACCTGCAATTTGCCTGCTTAAACTCATGTTTGAAATCACTTTTTAAGAGGTTGACAATATACGAACAACAAGCGATGGCGCATAGGTACAAAGGGTGATTAGCTCCGGCAACCTCTCGTCCTTTAGAGCCTGCGCCTCACCCCATTTTCTTCTTTTTTATTATTTGCTTTAGTTTATCAAACACATCGCCACCCTCCCTTTTGTGCCCCTCCGCAAAAGCTTTCACGGACACCAGCCTGTCCAAATGCGTATAGCCGCCGTCCACAAAAATGAATTGTCCGGTGACGTGCGATGCCCGTCCGGAGACGAGGAACACCGCCATGTTGGCTATCTCCTCCGGCGTCGTCATGCGGTGGCCAAGGGGGATGCTCTGGTGGATTTGTTCGAGCAGGGCGTCCCGGTTGGGCAAGCCGCTCATCACGCTTTCGTAGAGCGGTGTCCAAACTTCGGCGGGCAGGATGGCGTTCACCCGCACGCCCAGCGGGGATAATTGTACCGCCCATTCACGGGTGAGGCCCAGCACGCCGCCCTTGGCCGCCGCATAGCCGGAGGTGCCGCCCTGTCCTGTCACTGCCACCTTCGAGCCGATGTTGAGGATGTTTCCCTTCGAGGCTGTCAGAGCTTCCATGCAGTGATTGGCCATTGAATAATATTGCACGAGGTTGGTGTCCAGAGATTGCCGGAAGGCAGCCACCGGGCTACCTAGCCTCACGCCGTCGTTTTTGCCGGCGTTGTTGATCAGAATGTCTATGCCGCCCCGTTGCTCCAGGATGGTGCCGACCGCCCGCTGGCAGGCAGTATCGTTGCAAAGATCCACTTCCAGGGCAAGGCATTGCAGGCCTTTCCGGGTCAGTTCCGACACCAATTGCTGGGCCATCGGCATGTTCTTGTCCAGGATAACGGGCACGGCTCCTTCCTCCGCCAATTGCCGGACGATGGCATCGCCGATACCCGATGCGCCACCCGTTACGATGGCTGTTTTGTTTGTCAGATAAAGGTCCATATTTCTTCAGGTAAAATATACTGCGGGCCGTCAAGTTTTGTGCTTAGCTGAGGAAGGTTGACAGGATTGGTAATCAACTTTTATCAACCACTTAATTCTATCAAAGCTTGGCAGCCTGAGCTAAAAACAAGCCGCTAAATGTACAAAGCGATTTGACAATCAGTCATCAGGTATGGATTAAAAGCGATGCCCGGAAAGCAAAAGGGCCTACCTGCGGTGAGCAAGTAGGCCCTTTATTCGTTTTTAAACGTTCTGTGCTGCGTTAGCTGAGTTTCTTCTTTTTTTGATGTTGGCCAAATGATGCCGTGTATCAGAATTTAGATTTATCTACGGCGGCAAAACCTGAAATCATAGATCGTACAGCTGACCTTTAGTAACGATGAAAAAATAACTTCACCATTTTGATTTTGAAAACCCCAGCAATGGAGGGGTTTTTTAAAAATAATCCCGATGTGAAATCGGGATTATTTTTCCTTCGATCCTTAAAATCAAAAAAAATTAGTTGATAGTGCAACGAGTTATTTTGAAAGGCTGGTCAGCTCATTTTCCTTTACCGGGCCTTTTGCAACCATGCCCAAATCCTTCCACGACTTCATCGGTATTTTCTCGCTGAGCGAGTCGAAGCCGTCGCCGTTGTCCCAATTGCTGATCTGGGCGAGCAACATTTTCTCCAGGCGGTTGCCGGCTTTTTTGAAAACCATATCCACATCGCCCCAATCACCGCCGGACGGGATGTCCGATACGAAGACCGGGTTGTTCGGATCGAACTGGGAAAAGAGCTTCATTTGGATGAGCAGGGCACCCTCTTTTGATTTTTCCGGGTAAAACTCCATGTGGAATTGGCGCACAGGCCCGGAAAAATCGCCGTCTTTGCCCATCTTAAAATAGTCCATGCCCGCTGCCAGGGATTCATAGGCCTTTTGGGTAAAATCGTCCTGGTTGAAATTGGAAGGCACTTTTCCGGTAAGTGGCATCACTTTCATGGGGGCGGCCAGGGTCGCACGGCCATAGTTCCAGACGACTGTATTTTCCTGGAAATCAGCTTTTTCTGCTGTGTGCGCCTTTTTAGCATCCGCCACGAACTTTTCCAGTTGGCCGATTTTGCGGTAGCGCCCCTGGAAAAGAGAGTGCCCTATTTTGTTTTGGAACACGATGGCAGGTGTGAAAGCCACTTCTTCAGGTGCCCCTTCCCGTGCATCGAGGATCTTCACCTCCAGCTTTTCCCGTTGGGCATACTGTTGTATGCCGGGCAGGGCATTGCGTTTGAAATCTTCTGAAATAGACCTGCCATGTTGCAGGAAAATGATGAGTTGATTGTTGTCCTGGGCGTTTACAGAGCAGATAAAAGCTACGCAGCCCACAAGCAGACAGCCAATGAGATGTTTCATGTTTAGTCGTTTTAATGTTTCAAAAAATTCAGAACCAAGGGCTTCAAGTGGATGGGGTAAAGGTAGGGCAAGTTTGTTTTAATTAAGAAAAAATTTTATTTGTTAAGAAAAAATTCCTGCCTGAGCCATGAATCAACCTGGCACTGTTCGATGGGAAAATTGTGGCTTGGGGACGATGAGGTAAAGGTCGAAAACGTTTTTATTCAAAAACCCCAAAACGAGGTCATTGAAACGAATATTGTTCGTTTTCGCAGTAAGATTTTTTTTAATCTCTAATGCAGATGGGAAAAAACCTGAAAACAGGTGTTTATGAGAGGAAGAACGGCCAAAACAAAATAGCCGTTTTTTATGGGAATGATCTCTTTCGCTAATGCGCCTATTCCCTTACAATTCTTATGCTAAATTTGCCAAATGCGGGTTGGGGCGGCCAGGATTTTGTATTTTTTATCGGGACTGCGCAACGGCAGGCATACCCCGACCGTAAGCCTGCTTGATTCTATCACGCTCTGATGGATGGTACGGCAAATGGGAATTAGAAAAAATAAATTTCCCGCAGGCCGAAAATCAGTCGCCATGTGCTTTCCGTTTCCAGATTTCGATAGAATGCCTTTCCAGTTTTTTACTTTCAAAAGAATATCGATGAAGTTCCCTTTCCACAGTTTTCCATTTTTTCTGGCAGCCTTTGCCCTCTGTTCCTGCCAGCCAAATGAATCTGCTACGGACGATGGCCAAGGCACAGGCGCACCCGAACAGCGGCACTTTGACCTGCTGCCCCCGGCCCATACCGGCATCGTTTTTACCAACACCATCCAGGAGCAGCGCCAGGCCAACTACTTCACCGCCAACTACCTCTACATCGGCGGTGGCGTGGGGGCAGGCGATTTCAATAAAGACGGATTGATGGACTTGTATTTCGTTGCTGTGACCGGGGAAAACAAGCTCTACTTCAACCGGGGTGATCTCAAGTTCGAGGACGTGACAGCCAGGGCGGGTGTAGGCCTGGACGAGGGTGCCAAAACAGGCGTCAGTATCGTTGACATCAACGCCGACGGCTGGCCCGACATCTACCAATGCCGCACTGGCGAGACCCCCGAAAACCGCAGCAACCGGCTTTTCATCAACCAAATGGACGGCACTTTTACCGAGCAGGCGAAACAGTATGGCCTTGACCTCGATGCCCCCTCCACCGAGGCCAATTTCTTCGACTACGACCTTGACGGCGACCTTGATGTCTATATCATCAACCGTCCCGTGGACTTTTCAACCAATAGCAAAACCTTCCTGGAAAACAGCACGGGCAAGCCCCGGCGTATGAATGCACCCCAGTACCCTTATGAGACCGACCGGCTTTTTAAGAACAACGGCAACGGCACGTTCACCGATGTCAGTACCGCCGCTGGCATCAACAACCGGGCCTTTAGCCTGAGCGTCAATATCATAGATGCAAATTCCGATGGCTATCCCGATGTGTATGTGGCCAACGATTACATCGAACCCGACAACCTCTACATCAACCAGCGCAACGGCACATTTACCGACCAATGGAATACCTATTTCCGGCACATGAGCCACTTCAGTATGGGCTCGGATGTGGCGGATTTCAACAATGACGGCCTGATGGACATCGTCACACTTGATATGCTGCCCTCCGACAACTTCCGCAACAAGCAGAACGGCACCATCATGAAACTGGATCGCTACACTTCCCTGGTGAACTTTGGCTATGGCCACCAGATTATGCGCAACATGCTCCACCTTAACAACGGTAACGCCGGCTTCAACGAGGTGGCCTGTCTCGCCGGCATCCAAGGCACGGATTGGAGCTGGACGCCCCTCCTGGCCGATTTCGACAACGACGGTTGGAAGGACCTTTATATTACGAATGGGATGAAACGGGACGTGACCGACCAGGATTTTACCAACTATACGATGGACTCGCTCCAGGCCGCCGGCACCAACATGGAGGATTTTTCAAAAGTTAGCCAACTCATCCCGTCGCACAAGCTGCGCAACTTTATGTTCAAAAATACCGGTGGCCTGCGCACAAAAGATGTCACCGAAGCCTGGGGCCTGCCCGAAAAATCCTTCTCCAACGGTGCCCTTTATACCGACCTCGACAACGATGGTGACCTCGACCTCGTCGTTCACAATACCGACGACGTGGCTTTTATTTATAAGAACACCACCCGGGAAAACGGTGGAGGGAATTTTATAAAAATCAACCTGACCGGCCCTGTGCAGAACCCTTCGGGCGTAGGTACCATCGTAAAATTGACCAGTGGCGGCATGGAACAGACCCTCGCCAAACAATTGAACCGGGGATTCCTTTCTTCCGCCGACCAGGGCCTGCATGTTGGCTTAGGAAAACAAACTGGAGCCGACAAGGTGATCATCATCTGGCCGGATCGGAAAACGCAGGTTTTGAATAATGTTCCTGCCAACCAAACCCTGGTGGTGGATCATAAAAATGCCACAGGAACAGTAGCGGAGGATGTCAAGCCTGCCCCCCTCTTCGAATATGTCCAGGATAACCTGGGCCTCGATTATGTCCATGTTGAAAACGCCTTTGAAGATTTTGACCGGGAGCGGTTGCTGCACCGGCGCTATTCCAACCAGGGCCCCTGCCTCGCCAGGGGCGATATCAACGGCGACGGCCTGGACGACCTGTTCATTGGCGGTTCTTTTATCAAAAAAGGGGCGGTGTACGTGCAAAGTGCCGCCGGCACTTTCAGCCTGATGCCCCAGCCTGCTTTTGAAAGGGAACTGATCCACGAGGATGTGGACGCCGTTTTCTTTGATGCCAACGGCGACGGGGCGCAGGATCTGTTCATCGCCAGCGGGGGCAATGAGGCGCCCTTCACAGCAGGCTACTACGTCAACCGGCTTTACCTGAACAATGGCACCGGCACCCTGTTGCCCAGCGTGAGCGCCCTGCCCGTCGTGGACGAGAGCAGCGCCTCTGTGGCAGCCTACGACTTCGATGGCGACGGCGACCTTGACCTGGCCGTTGGGGGCAATGTGAAACCCGGCGAGTTTCCCCGTGTTTCCAGGAGCTTTTTGCTGCAAAACAACCAGGGAACTTTCAAGGACGTGACCGGCCAGTTGTTGCCGGCATTCAGCGAGGCGGGCATTGTGAGGGACATCGTTTTTGAAGACCTGGACGGCGACGGGAAAGCCGAAATGATCACCGCCGGGGAATGGATGCCCATCAGCGTTTACGAGGTGTCGGCCAGCGGTTTTAAAAATGTATCCTCCCGGTATGGCCTGGAAAACACCGAAGGCTGGTGGGCCAGCCTGTTCGTCGCCGACTTTGACGGCGACGGCAGGAAGGACATCGCTGCCGGCAACCTCGGCCTAAACTGCCGCCTGAAAGCCAGCCTGGAAGCGCCCGTCGAGGTGTTTGCCGCTGACCTCGACCAGAATGGCCAACTCGACCCCATTTACACCTATTATAACAATGGCCAACGTTTCCCGCTTGCCCACCGCAACAGCCTCATTTCCCAGGTGCCCGTTTTCAAAAAACAGTTTGTCAGGTTCAAGCCCTATTCCGAAGCTACCCTCGACAAGGTGTTGCCCGTGCAGTCGCAGCAGGCAGCTATTCACCGGATGGCCAACTGCTTCGCCAACAGCATTTTCTGGGGCACGAAGGAAGGTCGCTTCGAACGGCAAGACCTGCCCGACCTGGCGCAGGTCTCCACTATCCTCGACATGCAGGCGCTGGACATTAACAACGACGGCCTGCCCGACATTGTGGCCGTGGGCAACGACTATGGCCTGGAAATCGAATCGGGGCGGATGGACGCAGGCGACGGCTGGATCATCATTGGCAACAAAGGCCGCCAGTTGAAAGTGCTGCCCAACCGGGAAACGGGCTTCTGGGCCAGCCGGGAAGCCCGGCAAGTAGAGGTGGTGAAGCAGGGCAGCGGCTACCTGCTCGTGGTTGCGAACAACAACGATGGGATGGGGGTATTCCGCGGCAAGTGAGGCTAGGGTAGATCGCTGTGCTTTCGGCTGTTGGGAAACCGGCCAGCGGAACCACAAGGTGGTAAGCTGGCAGCTCTCGAAGGCATAGTGTTTTCACTTGCAACAAAAACTGCCTTTTGCGTCCCTGGCTTAGCAAGTCTTGCAACCACCCGGTGCCAAAGTGGGTCACTTATCCAGGTTGACCCGATGTTTTCTTTTCATTTTCAGGGAAAATTTTTGTAACAACCAGATAGGGTCTGCCCGTCTTATGCCGCATCCCATTGATATTGGGTGGCACTACCCCCCCACATTTAGACACTAAACGCATCACCACAAATTTCACCCGACTATGCTTACCAACTACCTGAAAATCGCTCTGCGCAACCTTCACAAGCAGCGTTTCTACGCTGGCATCAACATCCTCGGCCTCAGCATTGGCGTGGCCTGCTGCCTGCTCATCAGCCTTTTCGTGTGGGACGAACTGGGCTACGACCGTTACAACGAAAAGGCCGACCGTATATACCGGGTCAATTCAGACATTAATTTTGGCGGCAAGCACGAGACCTATGCCGTGGCACAGGCGCCCCTGGCTGCCGCCCTGCGGGATGAAGTGCCCGAGGTAGAAACTGCCTGCCGTTTCCGCCAATGGGGCAGCCGCCTGCTACGGCGTGAAGGCACGACCCAGAATTTCAACGAAGAAAAAATCACTTGGGCCGACAACGAGATTTTCGATGTGTTCACCCTCCCCCTGGTGGGTGGAGAAAAAGCTGCGCTGCTCACAGAACCGAACACCATCGTCATTAGCCAGAGCGCCGCCAAACGGCACTTCGGCGATGTGAACCCCGTTGGCCAAAACATGATCATCGACAACCAGACGCCCGTGAAAGTGACTGGTGTGTTTAAGGACATCCCCCGTGCATCACATTTCCACTACGACTTTTTCTTGTCTATGGCTGGCCTGGAAGAGGCGCAAAGCCCCGTCTGGCTGAGCCACAATTTCAACACCTACGTCGTCATCAAGCCAGGTGCCGACCCAAGGGAAATTGACAGGAAGATCGAGGCCTTGTTCAAAAAATATGCAGCCCCGCAAGTAAAAATGGCCATCGGTGCCACCCTCGAAGAACTGGAAGCACAGGGAAGCTGGGCCAGGTACACGTTGTTCCCTGTTACTGATATCCACCTGAAATCCAGCCTGGTGGCCGAGCACGAGGCCAACAGCGATGTGGCCTATGTCTGGATTTTCAGCGCCATCGCCCTGTTCATCCTGCTCATCGCCTGCATCAATTTCATGAACCTGGCCACTGCCCGCTCGGCCAACCGGGCCAAGGAAGTAGGCATGAGAAAAGTGCTGGGCTCGGTAAAACAGCAGTTGGTAGGGCAGTTCCTGACGGAGGCAATTCTGATGAGCGCCATCGCTTTTTCCCTTGCCATTTTGATAGGTGAAATGGCCATGCCTTATTTCAACCAATTGACGAACAAGGAGTTGGAAATGCCTTTTGGCCATATTGGCTTTTTTGGCCTGCTGGTGGCAGGTGCGCTGCTGGTGGGCATGATGGCGGGCAGCTACCCGGCTTTTTACCTGTCTGCTTTCAGGCCGATAGAAGTGTTGAAAGGAAAACTGAAAAGCAACATGAGCAGTGGCTGGCTTCGGCATTCGCTGGTGGTGTTCCAGTTTGCTATTTCCATGCTACTGCTGGTTGGCACGGCGGTCATTTACCGCCAACTGAATTTTATCCAAAACAAGCGCCTCGGTTTCGACAAGGAGCAGGTGTTGTTGTTGGGAGACGCCGGTTCGCTGGGCGAAAAATTCGAGGGCTTCAAAAACAGCCTCGAAGCCCTGCCAGAGGTGAAAAGCACCACCTCTACCTGCTACCTGCCCGTCAACTCCTGCCGCAGCGACAACACGGTATGGATTGATGGCAAAAGCCGGGATCAATATTCCCTGCAAATGCAGTGCTGGTGGGTGGATGACCATTACCTGTCCACCTTGGGCATGGAGATGGTGGACGGCCGCTTTTTCTCCAAAGATTTTGCGACCGACAGCGCAGCGACTGTGATCAATGAGACCGCTGTTAAGAAATTCGGTTTCGAAAACCCCATCGGACAGAAAATAGACCAGTTCGACGACATCAGCCTGCAGACTTACAGGACCTATACCGTGGTCGGCGTGATCAAAGATTTCAACTACGAAAGCCTTCGGGAAAATGTCGGGCCGCTTGGTTTCTTCTTTTCGCCAAAACAAAAAAGCAACCTGGCCATCCGCTTTGATGCCACGACGGACATTGGCCCACTCATCGATAAAATCAGGCGGGAATGGGATGCAGTGACCCCTGGCCTGCCTTTCGACTACAACTTCCTGGACGACCGCTTCCGCCGTATGTACGAATCAGAACAGCGGCTGGGCAATATTTTTATCGTATTTGCCGGGCTGGCCATCTTTATCGCTTGCCTTGGCCTGCTGGCCCTCGCCGCCTTCACGGCAGAGCGCCGGACGAAGGAAATCGGGGTGCGAAAGGTGCTCGGTGCCACAACGGGGAACATTTTCGTCCTGCTTACATCCGAGTTTACCAAGTGGGTGTTGGTAGCCAGCCTCATCGCAATCCCGCTGGCCTGGTGGGGTGCCGTGAAATGGCTGGAAAATTTTGCCTATCGCTCCCCGGTCAGTTGGTGGGTGTTTGCCCTGGCGCTCGGCGTGGCCTTGACGGTCGCCCTGCTCACGGTAAGTCTGCAGGCTTTGCGGGCGGCCTGGGCAAACCCGGTGGAGAGTTTGCGGAGCGAGTGACCATTGCATTCGTTTTACCGGCTGATGAAAACTTTTTCAATCCACCTTTTGCCCTGTCCATTTTCTACTATCAAATAATAGATGCCCGGGGGCAGTGGGCCTACCTGCACAGACTCGTTTGGCACATTTGTCCGCAGCGTTTTCACCAAAATCCCTTGCGCATTGGTGAGCCAAACCTTGGAAGGGATGGGCAGGTTTTCCAAAAATAAGCCACCAACTGCCGGATTTGGATAAACAAAGACCACCGACAGATCGCCTGCTTCCTCCTGGGCATTCACCGTTTCTTCTACTGGTATCTCCAGTCTGGAGGCATATATCCCCTGTACATGCAGGGAATTTTGTGCTATCAATGGATTGACCAATGTATCCAGCGAGTTGTTGGGGTACATTTCCCCGCCCGTGTTCATGTTGCGGTTGTAGCGGGGGTAATTGGAGGAAGTCACGGTGAGCCGGAGCCTGTTCCCTGCCTTGAAAGTATTGGCCAAATAGTCGAAAACCAAAGTAATTGGATAGACCTCGCCAGGCAG
Organism: Lewinellaceae bacterium; assembly: GCA_020636005.1. GTDB lineage: Bacteria > Bacteroidota > Bacteroidia > Chitinophagales > Saprospiraceae > UBA6168. Next base: position 324,875 of record JACJYR010000001.1, on the reverse strand, counting down.
CATGAAAGCTGTATCGCCCACTGCATAGCCATTGCGGAAGCGCATCCGCTGGATGGTTTCATTCAGCAGCACCGATTTTCCATCGGGATAAACTTCTGTGAGCCGAAGGGCAACATCCGTGTCCTTCCGATCCGAGGAGACAAATAGATGGGCTTTTATTTTTCCTTTCACCACAATGTTTTCCTGTAAAATAGCCGTGCTGAAAACAAGGGCATCGTTGCGGGATTCTACGCCCGGAGCCTGGTCGTACGGCCCTTGCAACAACAAAGGTGAGAGGGTCTTGCCACCAATGGTCGGGGACGGGTCGTTGGGGTTGTATGAAAAGTTCAGGGCTGCTTCGGCAGCAAAAGGTTCGACCGGTACCAGGTCTTTGTTTTCGGTGAAATAGAGCACCTGCTCGCCAAGGCCGGTGGGTGGGAATTTTTCAGCGGTCTGCCAGTCATTGTCGCCCATTTGAAAATACTGTACAAAGGGAGTGTCCTCCCAGCCATTGTCCTCGCCCAGTAGGTAGTGAGCGAAGAACTGGTTGCCTGCGATGTCGTCCCCATTGACTGCTGCCGGGAAGGCCAAATCGCCCTGCTGTACCAAGCCAAGCCCCCCATGCCGCCAGGGGCCGATGAGCAGCCGGTGGTCATTGGCTACCGGCGACAGTGCCCGCAGCGTGTCGAACAGCAGCACGTCGTCGTTGATGTTGTGGTCGAACCAACCGGCGACCATCAGCATGGGTACTTCAATGTCTTGCGGGTACATGGTGGTATTTTCCGCAAACTGCCATACGAGGTTGTAGTAAGGATTATTGAAAACCAGGGAAAAGGTGCTTCCAAAGAGGAACCCAAGTGTTTGCAAGTATTCGGGGCGGGTGGTGCCGCCAGGGAAATATTGGTAGTAGGCAGTGTTGGGAGAAGCCACCATAGGCATGGCACATACGAGGTGGGGCGGCTGTTCCCGGGCCGTTTCAAACTGGATGTTGCCAAGGGCGGAAAGGCCCCAGGTGCCAACCTTACCGTTGCACCAGCTTTGATCAGCAATCCACTCTACGGCATCGTAGCCGTCCTCGCCCCGCTTGGGCGCAGGCGTACAGGCTGCCGTAGAGCCATAGAAGCAGCGCCAGTCGAGCACCACGAAGGCGTAGTTGCTGGCCGTGATGTTTTGCCCAACGCCGAGCGGCATCCCCAGTTGGAACAGATTTTTGTTGTATGGTGTCTGGATGAGGATGACGGGAAAGTTGCCCTGTTGGCTGGGGCGGTAGAGGTCGGCGGCCAGGGATTTGCCGTCCCGCATCGGGATTTGGAGGGGTTCGGGGTTGAGTTGGGCCAGGAGGTTGGACACCAGAAAAAGGAGTAAAGCAGGTAAGAGTTTTTTCATGATAGCAGATTTGGGCGGTTGGACAAGTTAGCTGGATGTTGGTTTAAAAGGCTTTGGGTTTAAACTGAGAGACCATTCCAAGAAGTTTGTTTTAAAAAAAAAACACCTTATCACAATCAATCACTTTTTTGAACAATCTCCATACTGAATGAAAAACGATGGACGGCAATCGTTACCCCATTTCCTTGCCCAAAAAAAATTAGGATTTACAGTTAGGCACCTATCCTGCTGAAACCTAGTTGGTGCAGGGTAAGAGAATGACTTTGCTGCAGGTCTAAAATAACAAAGCCACAAAGCACTTGCTCTGTGGCTTTATACATTATACTATACGACAACGAACATTTAGCAGTAGCGTTCGTAGGCCATTTTCAAATTGGCGGCAATGATGTCGGCGCTGCGCCCTTCTATGTGGTGGCGTTCCAGGAAGTGTACCAGCCTTCCGTCCTTGAACAGGGCGATGGACGGGGAAGAGGGCGGGTAGGGGAGGAGGTATTCCCTTGCTTTGCTGGTGGCAGCTCCGTCCACGCCCGCAAAGACGGTGACCAGCTTTTCAGGCTTTTTGTCGCCTTCCAAAGAATATTTTACGCCCGGGCGGGCATTGGCAGCAGCGCAGCCGCACACGGAATTCACGACGACCAGCATGGTGCCTTCCTGCGATTCCAGTGCTTCTTCCACTGCTTCCGGCGTGGTCAGGCTCTCGAAGCCGAGGCTGTTCAGTTCATTGGCCATGGGCCTTGTCAATTCAACTGGGTACATCATTCTATGTTGTTTTAGGTTTGTACGAAAATATCTGCAAATGTAAATGGTTTGGAAGAAATCTAAATACAGTTGGCACGGGCAAAAGTTTAAAAGGTGGTGCGGGGTTTGCCTTTCAGGGCTTGGTTCAAATTAGCCAAACCCATATATTACTGTTGGGTGAAAATCAGGTAGTTGTTACTTTTGCCGGTCTTTATCGGAAAAGGTATGGCATGAGTTGGCAGCCTTACCTTTTTTATCAGCACCAACAAGCCCTATGTTTTTTAACCACAAGCCCTCTTTGTTTATGAAGCCTTTTTTCTTTTTTGCCGGCCCTTCCGTTTTGTTGGCCGGGGCCTGCTATTTTCTTTCCTCGTGCAATTTTGACGAACTGCCACCTCTGGCAGATGCCGCTTTGTGCGATTCCCTCGGCGTGACATACAACAATTCCGTAAAAGAAATTATAGACGGTAGCTGTGCTTATTCCGGGTGCCATGTCAGCGGTGGCCTTGGGTTTGGCATTTATACCGATTATAATGGCGACCTGCTGGATGCCCTCAATTCGGGCTCCTTTCAAAAATGGGTCATTGACCAAAAAGATGACCCCGTGCAGGGTATGCCACCCGATCAGTCTGCCTATCCGGAATCGTTAAAAGACGACCTCACCGAAGAAGAGCTGCAGATAATCCGGTGTTGGCTGCGGGACGGCTACCCGGAATAATTGAACAATACCCACCGAAAATCAGCAAAGCAGTAACTCCCAATTTGATATACATTTTATGAAAAAATTCCTACCACTAATAATAGGTGTCCTTATGCAGGGCATTCTAACCGCGCAAACGCCCGTATTTCAGACCTTTAAGGATCGCTGGGTCATCAATACCCCATCTGTGGAGACGCTGCCCAAACGGAAGCTCGATTTCAGGGTCGCCCACCGCTTCGGCGATATTGCCGGCAAAAGCGGTGGCTGGACTACCTTTTATGGTTTTGAAAACGCCGCCGATGTTGCCTTTGGCCTGGAATATGGCCTGAACAACCGGCTGACCGTTGGTTTTGGCCGTTCGAAAGGGGCAGGACAGTTGGGCCAGTTGCTGACCGGCTCGCTGAAGTACAACGTCCTGCACCAACAGGTCGATGGCTACCCGATCTCGCTCACGGTGGTCGGGTTCGAGACGATTTCTGCATCGCAAAAATCCTCCGATCCTTCCAGCCTCAACTATTTCGAAAAATTTTCCCATCGCATCATCTACCATACTGCGTTGCTGGCCGCCCGGAAATTTTCCAGCCGCATCTCTGTCCAGCTTTCCGGTGGGCTGACCCACCGGAACGTCGTAGCCGCCGGGGATGTCAATACTATCTTTCACGCAGGCCTGGCCACCAGGATTCAGGTGACGAAGGCGCTGGGTATTATCGGCGACTTTACCTTGCCGCTAAACGGGCGGCAAAGCCCATTCAAATCGGGGGGCAACAGAACCTACTATCCGCCATTGGGTATTGGGTTCGAGTTTGAAACCGGCGGGCACGTTTTTCAAGTTAATTTTACCAACTCTAAAGGCATCGTGCCGACCGACTACATACCTTATACCATCAGCAACTGGCTTGATGGGCAATACCGGGTCGGGTTCACCATTTCCAGGATTTTCAACCTTTGATGTGCGTTATGAAAAAATTGAAATTCGCAGCTTTGGCCCTCCTCGTTGTCTTTCTTTTCCTCAATTTGACCTGGAAAAAGACATTTCTTGCCGTGGAGGAAATGAATGTTGCCGATGTGCTCGTCCAGCTAGGGGAGGCGCCGGCACCCCATCAACCCGACTTCGGCATCGAAGGCGTTTCTGCAGAACGGGGCCGGGATATCGTGACCAAAGGCCGTACTTCCAGCCCTTTTGGCGGGGAGAGCAAAAGAGTCAGCAAGCATTTTGTCTGCACCTCCTGCCACAACATTGAACGGGACGAACCAGATTTGAGCAAAACCGACCCAGAGGCCCGGCTCGCCTATGTCCGTGAAAAAGGGCTGCCATACTTGCAGGGCAGTGCCCTGTATGGCGTATTTGACCGGAGCAGTTTTTACAACGGCGATTATGAAAAAAAATATGGTGATCTCGTAAATGCCGCCAGGCACGACCTCCGCCAGGCCATCCACCTCTGCGCCACCCAGTGCGCACAGGGCCGCCCGCTTGAAGATTGGGAAATGGAATCCGTGCTGGCCTATTTCCAAACCATCAGCCTTAAGATGTCGGATCTCCGGATTCCCGATACAGAGTTGCAAAAAATAGATAAAGCATTGAAAGGCAATGGCGATAAATCTGCATCGGCTAAAATGGTAAAATCACATTTCATGGACGGATTCCCCGCTACCTTTCTGGACCCGCCGCAGGACAGACGGACTGGTTTTTCAAACACCGGAGATGTGGAAAAGGGCAAGGAGATATATGAACTGAGCTGCCTGCATTGCCATGACGACAAGCGCTACTCCTTTTTCAACCTTGACAATTCACGGCTTTCCTTTGAATTTCTAAACCAGCATTTTCCTCGGTACGACCGCTATTCGGTCTATCAGGTGGCCCGGTATGGTACCCCGCCAGTGCCCTGGAAGCGGGCTTACATGCCGCACTACACCAAGGAAAAATTGAGCGAGCAAATGCTGGAAGACTTGCGGGCCTATGTGGAACAACAGGCCGGGCAAGAATAATTTTTCATGGCTCTGCTGTCTGAAAACAAGATGGGCTTGGGGCATCGCCCCAAGCCCATTCTTTCTGATGCACTCTTTTGGCCCAA
>JACJYR010000001.1:0-315000 GCA_020636005.1 Lewinellaceae bacterium | reverse complement strand
GCGGGTGAGAAGGTCCGTCGCCGAGAGGGGAACAACCCAGACCACCGGCCAAGGCCCCAAAGTGGGGGCTAAGTTGACAGAACGATGTGGGGACGCAGTGACAGCTAGGATGTTGGCTTGGAAGCAGCCACCCATTCAAAGAGTGCGTAACAGCTCACTAGTCGAGCGTCCCTGCGCGGAAAATAACCGGGCATCAAGCCGCCCGCCGAAGCCGTGGGACCGCAAGGTCGGTAGGGGAGCATTGCAGCGGCGCAGAAGGTGCGGTGCGAGCCGTGCTGGAGCGGCTGCAAAAGCAAATGTAGGCATGAGTAACGATAAAACGGGTGGAAAACCCGTTCGCCGCAAGACCAAGGGTTCCTCGTTCAACGGTAATCAGAACAGGGTGAGTCGGGACCTAAGGATAAGCCGAGAGGCGACGCCGATGGCAAGCCGGTCAAGATTCCGGCACCCGCAGCGGCTGCGACGGGGTGACGAAGGAGCGTAAGGGCTGCGTCCTGACGGAATTAGGGCGTTGAAGTGCGTAGGCGTTGAGGGGGGCAGGCAAAACCGCCCCCCGAGCCGAGACACGACAGTACGCCGAAGCCCCCGGGCGGAGGCGATAACGCCCCCAAGCATGCTTCCAGGAAAAGCCCCTAAGCACCAGGCCGTTGGGGCCCGTACCGCAAACCGACACAGGTGGTCGAGGAGAGCATCCTCAGGCGCTCGAGTGATCCGTGGCCAAGGAACTAGGCAAATTCGACCCGTAACTTCGGGAGAAGGGTCCCCCGGCGCGAGCCGGGGCGCAGCAAAGAGGCCCAGGCGACTGTTTAGCAAAAACACAGGGCTCTGCCAACCCGCAAGGGGAAGTATAGGGCCTGACACCTGCCCGGTGCCGGAAGGTTAAGGAAGGCCGTCAGCGCAAGCGAAGCGGTTGACCGAAGCCCCGGTAAACGGCGGCCGTAACTATAACGGTCCTAAGGTAGCGAAATTCCTTGTCGGGTAAGTTCCGACCTGCACGAATGGTGTAACGATCTGGGCACTGTCTCGGCCACGGGCTCGGTGAAATTGAAGCATCGGTGAAGATACCGATTACCCGCCACGGGACGGAAAGACCCCGTGAACCTTTACTACAGCTTTGCATTGCGCTTGGGTACGGGATGTGTAGGATAGGTGGGAGGCTATGAAGGGGGGGCGCCAGCCCCCTTGGAGCCGCCGTTGAAATACCACCCTTCCCGTACTTAGGTCCTAACCCCTGCGAGGGGGGACATTGCATGGCGGGTAGTTTGACTGGGGTGGTCGCCTCCCAAAGCGTAACGGAGGCTCGCAAAGGTGCCCTCAGCATGGACGGTAACCATGCGCGGAGCGTATGAGTAGAAGGGCGCTTGACTGGGAGACCGACAGGTCGATCAGGTGCGAAAGCAGGCTCAAGTGATCCGGTGGACCCGCATGGAAGGGCCATCGCTCAAAGGATAAAAGGTACTCCGGGGATAACAGGCTGATCTCCCCCAAGAGCTCACATCGACGGGGAGGTTTGGCACCTCGATGTCGGCTCGTCACATCCTGGGGCTGGAGAAGGTCCCAAGGGTTGGGCTGTTCGCCCATTAAAGTGGCACGCGAGCTGGGTTCAGAACGTCGTAAGACAGTTCGGTCCCTATCTGTGGTGGGCGCGGGAGCATTGAGGGGGGCGGTCCCCAGTACGAGAGGACCGGGATGGACGGACCGCTGGTGTACCGGTTGTGCCGCCAGGTGCAGCGCCGGGTAGCTATGTCCGGGACGGATAAGCGCTGAAAGCATCTAAGTGCGAAGCCGGCCCCGAGATGAATGCTCCATGGCAGCGATGCCAGAAGGGCCGTGGGAGACGACCACGTCGATAGGCCGCAGGTGGAAGCGCAGCGATGCGTTCGAGCCGAGCGGTACTAATTGCCCGAACGCTTCCGTTTTTTTAATTTTGATTGAAAGGACGACGTTTTTTCGCCGCCGGCAGTTTTGCCCTCCGCAACAGGAACTCTTCCCACCCCCGTCTTCGTCATGATTTTGGGCCCCGCAGCGGGGCCCTACCCCAAACAGGCCCAAGGCATGTTGGCGGCCATTGCGAGGGGGCACACCTCTTCCCATTCCGAACAGAGCAGTTAAGCCCCTCTGCGCCGATGGTACTGGCCCTAAAGGCTGGGAGAGTAGGTCGCCGCCAACTCTTTTTTCTTCCATTGTATGGAAATATTTTCCTAACAGCCCACCAGAACTAGATGTCTGGTGGGCTGTTTATGTTTCTACTCCTACCTTTTTCTTGTTTTACATCAATATATTGAAATGGACAATCAAAAATTGCTTTCACTAAGAATGGAGCTTTTATGGTGGCTTGTTACATTGGTTGTTGTGACTTTGGTTTTGTTCCCTATTTTTAGGCTTGAGCCTGTTGGTTTTCCTTTTTGGAAAATCAACACCATTTTTATAGTCATTTTTATTACCCTTACCCGATACGTCTTCTTACTAAAGCATACATTTTTAGGATATATTCAGTGGATGAAGGTCGCTGTTATTGTATTGTGTATTCCATTGTTTCTTTACCTGATAGATCAATTACATTTTTTTCAGGATTATATGGATAAGATTGGACTGGAGGAGGAATTTGATCATTTATCTTTAAATGGTCAGGCATCTATCATCAGTTATATTGACAGTGAAATGATATTTTTCGGAGTAGGCAGCCTGATATGCTCCGTATTCCTGCCTTTCCGCATGTTAATATCATTCTGGCGAATGCACAACAGGGGAACAGTTTAAGCTTTACTATTGGCCATTTCGCTTCCTGTTGTCAGTAAATATTGTGCAGAAATGTAAGTTGCCATGATGATAAAATGGTCCCAAGGTTCCGGCAGAACTGTTGAATGGAATTTATTGACTGCCAACCACATATCAGAAATTATAAATAAAACGCCTCCCAAGAGAATATTTATATAGGTCTGATTAGAGACTCGATTTTTCATGTTTGCAGCGCTGACAGCCATAGTTGTTATTACAGTGCTGTAAATAAGCACAGGTATTTTCATCTCTCCCAAATGCGGCCACAAAAACCATAAAATCAGCAAAAGAAACAGCATAAATGGAATTGCATACAATGGATTTTGCTTGATTGCACCTGTGTTAAAATGTGGGTAAATCAAAAAAGTGGAAATATAAGAGAGGTGTGCAAATAAAAAACTGCCCAGGCCCAAAAGGAAGTAAATCTCTCCATTGAACATCAAAAAAATATCACCCAATAAGGAGAATATCAGCCCAAAAAAAAAGTACCAAGTAAAGCTTTTAAAAATAGGCTTTGTTTTAAAATAGAACCAAGCAGCCAAAATTGCCAGCAATAGTGGTTTAGTGGCATAGATGCCAATAGGCCAATGAATGGCAATAGAAAATAGGTGCAGCAAGGAAATGCAGAGGAATATGGGCAGGATGAAGCCATAATGGGTTTTCATTGCATCAATATATTCGCAAAGGTTACTTTATTTTCTTGCGACACCTTTGATTTCAAGTCCCTCCTCAATTCCTGCAATAATGGCAACTGCCTTATCATAAGTGTTGATCATGGCTGCAGAATTTTCCATCCCCGCAAAAAGTGCCATTTCACAGGTTTGTATAGTTTTTATGAAGTCTTCTGCGAGTAATGGCGCAACGGACAGGGCCTGTAGTTGGACTTTTACATTTTCTTTGGACAACTGGGAAAGCGGGATATTGATTTTGTCACAAACATACCCCAATAGTGCTTTGGATACTTCGTCATAAAAAGCCCTGTTATTATTGGATTCCATGTGCTGTTTTGCAGTCTCCAGCCTTTTTTGGGCTTCTTTATTTGCAAGTTTCCTTTTTCGCAGCGATATATCTATTTCTGCCTGTTTGTTTGTGATTCTTTTATAAAAGAACAACCCAATAAACGCTACTACGGGCAGGGATGACAAAGCCCAAAAGATACCAGTGCCAACAATACTTTGGCTATTTTTGGTCAATACTGACCGTGTTTTAATAAATTGGATATCATTTGACTTGCCTTTTAGCTTTAGTTCTTCCCGGTTGGAAGTATGTTTATCGGTGCCTTGCCTTACTTTAATTGGGTATTTACCAGCAGAAATGCTTAAATATTGAGATACGGTTGGATCAAAATAGGTAAATGAAGGGTTAATGGTATATTCTCCGGCGAACTTAGGCAAAATCAAATATTCCACTACTTTTTTGCCCGTAATGATTCCCTGGTTTTCTATCATTTGCTCTTCAATTATTTTTGGGGCATATATTTCAAACGAATCGGATAGCAGCAATGGAGGAGGTTGTACCCGCTTTACATCACCCGTACCAGTTATTAGCATCATCACTGAAACCGCATCATCTGTGGTCACCATATTGCGGTTGACAGATGCCTGGAATTCATACTTTCCTACGGCCCCGCTGAAATCTTCGGGGGCATTGGCCGGCAGCGTTTTAACCTGTATATCTACTGGCTGGGTAGTGTAAAAAACTGGTTTGATGTTCCTGCTGAAAAAAAATCCAGTACGATCCCCCTCTTCCAGAACAGCCAACTGGAACTTAGCGGGTGAAATGGTCAATTGGCCTGCCTGTTGAGGAAACAAGGCAATCCGCCGCAAAACTTTCGTGGTGTATTGTTTGCCGCCTATAACTTCCCTTTGGGCACTGGTACTAAAGCGCCGCATCTCCTGCGCATAAAACCCCCGGTAGTCTGGCTCTTCCATGATGTCGTAACCATCAATAGAGACGGTGGTGTATAGCTTGAAATCGAGGGCAATCTGCTCGCCCACATAGGTTTCTTTTTTGCTTGGCTCCAATTTTACAAAAATTTCTCCTCCTGCATTGGTACTATTTTTTGGCGCTGTATTGCCGTTCACCACCTCGATAACAATGGGCTGCGAAGTCAATTTCTGGCCATTTGCCTTGATTGAAGCACTACCAATGGTGAACTTTCCCACAGCGGTTGGCTGCAAGGTGTAGGAGTACCCCATTTCCCTTGAAACGTTCCCGTTGATAATTTGCATGGAGGTGGAAGAGTTGGGGCCGGCCAGTATTTGGAAACCTTTGAAATCAGGAGCTGTAAAGTCTGTCCCATTTGCATTTTTCAAGGTAAAAGACACCTCGAAATAGTTGTTCATCAAAACCTGCTTAGCATCCGAAAAAGCTTCAAATGTGACGCTGTTTTGAGCCATTGGCATCAAAGGCAGCAACAGGATGGCCAATGAAATGATGATCCTGCTTGCGTTTATGAATTTCAAAACAAAATGCAACACGGGCAATTTCTTTGATTTAGGGTGCTAAGATAAGGATTTCAGACATTTGAATATAAGGCAATGTGGCAATAGGGCTTCATAGCGCTGACATTTTGTCGGAGAATTACCGATGGCAAACATATTGATAGCAGAGCTGGTTGAATTATGTTTAAAAAATTTAAAATAATGAGCAAGAAGAATATGGATGCTACCACGCAAACCGATGAACGACTCGATCAAGCATCGCCCGATGGCCAGGATACGGCAGAGATGGCACAGAACGGTAACCCTGGCAGCGAAGCAGATGAACTGAACGAAGTGATAGAGCTGAAACAACAAGTAGGCGAACTGAAAGATAAGTACATGCGGTTGTTTGCCGAATTTGAAAACTTTAAGAAACGCTCCATCCGGGAAAAACTCGATTGGATAAAAACCGCTTCGCAAGACACTCTGTCAGCCTTGCTTCCCGTTTTGGACGATTTTGACAGGGCCAAAAAATTTGCGGCCGAAAACAAGGAGGCAACCTGGAGCGAAGGGGTGGATTTGGTCTATCAAAAGCTCTACAACTCCCTTAAACAAAAAGGATTGGAGCCGATGGAAAGCAACGGCGAGCCTTTCGACCCTGAACTCCACGACGCCATCACGGAAATCCCTGCCCCAACAGATAACATGAAGGGCAAAGTCATAGACACCATAGAAAAAGGCTACCGCCTCAACGATAAAATCATCCGCCATGCCAAAGTAGTGGTGGGGAAATAGTTGTTCGTTGAAAGTTGTTAGTTGATCGTTTATGAAGCGGCAACAACTGACAACGAACAACCAACAACGAGCAACGACTTAAACAATGGCAAAAAGAGACTATTATGATGTCCTCGGCGTGGGCAAAAGCGCCGATGATGCCTCTATAAAAAAAGCCTATCGGCAAAAAGCGCTTGAATACCACCCTGACCGTAATCCAGGCGACAAAGCGGCAGAAGAAAAGTTCAAGGAAGCTGCAGAAGCCTATGAGGTGTTGAGCGACAAAGACAAACGTGCCCGTTACGACCGGTACGGTCATGCTGGTGTCGATCCTAACATGGGCGGCGGCTTCCGGGGCGGGGCTGGCGGCATGACGATGGAGGATATCTTTGCCCAATTCGGCGACATTTTCGGCAATACCGGCAGTCCCTTCGACGAGTTTTTCAGGGGGTCAAGAGGTAGCGGCAGTGGCCGCCGCACCGGGCAGCGGGGCAGCAACCTCCGCATCAAGGTAAAACTGACCCTGGAAGAAATAGCCACGGGCGTCAACAAAAAAATAAAGGTCAGGAAACAGACAGCCTGCCACACTTGCGGCGGTTCCGGGGCCAAGGACAGCAACTCTACCCAAACCTGCGGCACTTGCCGGGGTTCGGGCTATGTGCGCCAGGTGCGCAGCACTTTTTTGGGCCAGATGCAAACGACAACGACCTGCCCGACCTGCCAGGGCGCTGGAGAAGTGGTGACGGCAAACTGCCCCACCTGCAAAGGCGACGGGCGTGAATATGGCGAGGAAACCATCGAAATTGACATCCCGGCTGGCGTGGCAGAGGGCATGCAGCTATCCCTCTCCGGCAAAGGCAACGTCGGCGCCAAAGGCGGCCCTCCCGGCGACCTGCTGATAAATATAGAGGAAACACCGCACGACCACCTGCAAAGGGACGGCCTCAACCTCGTCTATGATCTCTATTTGAATTTTGCCGATGCAGCGCTTGGCACCTCCGTTGAAGTACCTGTCATTGACGGCAGCGTGAAAATAAAGGTGCCGCCTGGCACCCAGGGCGGCAAAATCTTCCGGCTGAAAGGCAAGGGCCTGCCCTCCGTGCAGAGCTACGACAAGGGCGACCAACTCATCCAGGTGAATGTCTGGACGCCCAAAAAACTCACGGACGAGGATCGCCGGCTGCTCGAAAAAATTAAGGAAATGCCAAACTTCCAACCCGAACCGGGAAAAAGCGAGCGGGGGTTCTTTGATAAAATGAAGGATTATTTTGCGTGAAAGCTATTTTTTAAATAAAAAGGGCAGTATGAGCATCTAAGTAGTTGTTTGAAATGGTTCGACATGTTTGAAAATGGTTTGACTTTGTTGTCAACTGTAGTAAATGGCTGAAGTCTAAGAACTTCAAACAGCACCAATGGTGTCGAATAATTTGGCCTACCTATCAATACTGCCCTTTTGAATTTCTTGATTTGTAATTTTAATAAAGCAAAGTGGCTGAACTGTGTAAAACGCATTTTACCCAAAACCCGACAAATCAAAAAAATCCCCATCCATTCCCCCGCCCACTTCCAACTTTTCCCTTACTTTTGATGAAATTTCGACCGATTTCCTGGCTGTAAGCTAAAATTTTGGCAGTCTTTGGCTAAGAACGGCAAGCCTGGAAAACCCTTTTTCAAAATATCCCGTAAACCCCAATGACCAATGACCAATGACCAATGACCATCCCTTTGACTGATTACAAGTGACTATGCGCATAATCCCATTGCTCATATCCATATTCGCTATCCTTTCTGCCGTTCCGCTCGGAGGGCAAAACTGCGGGTGCGCCGACGAAGGCAATTGCCCGTACCCCTTCAACTCCAATTCAACGGGCCAAGTCTGCTACGAAATCACCGATGCCTTCAATAACAACCTGGCCAATGCCAACCAAGGCGTCTGTGGCGTGTATGTGCGCTTCCGGCACGGCAGGGTAGGGGGCATGGACCTGACGCTGACCTCGCCGAGCGGGCAGCAAGTTCAGCTCGTTGGCACGAACGGGAGCTGCAACACCTGGACGCCCATCGCCCTGTGGGACATTCTCTTCCTGCCCTGTGCCGAAACCTGCGAACCGGACACCGTCAACGGCTGTGCATTTCCCTGTGTGTTCGACGGCTGCCCAAACGTTTGCCCCTGGTCTAATGCCACCTTCACCGGGAGCTATCACCCCTATTTGGGCTGTTTGGAAAACTTCAACACCGGCCCGGCCAATGGCCAATGGTGCCTGGAAATTGACAACGACTCGCCTTTCAACGGTGGCTCCATCCTCGATTTCGAAGTCATCCTCTGCGACCAATCCGGCATCCTTTGCTGCGAGGCAAATGCCGGCAATCTGGCCTTCGAGCCGAACGTGAATGCCTGCGTCGGCGATTCTGCGCTCATCCTCGACCTCAATCCCATCTATGGCTCCATTGTGCCGGATCCCTTGTTGCACGGCTATACCTACGCCATTTTTCAAAACAACAGCCTCATTGCGTACGACTCCATGCCCGATATGCGGCCTTATTTGCCGGGCACCTATCAGGTATGCGGACTGTCGTACCTCTACCAGGACACGGCGAGCATGCCCGATGTCGGCGACCCGTTGACGCCTGTTGGCCTGCACAACAACCTCAATGGCCCAAGCCCCGATTTTTGCGGGGATATTGACACGAACTGCATCATCGTCACCATTGCCTCGCCCCCTGCGCCTTTCAATTTCCTGGACACCATCTGCGTGGGCGATACCGTGTTTGTGGGCAATTCTTTTTACACGGACAGCGGTATGCACAGCGACACCTTCCCCTCCTTCGGCGGTTGCGACAGCATCGTGAACCTAACGCTGACGGTGCTGTTGCCAGACACCACCGCATTGACTGGGACGATTTGTGACGGCGAGGATTTCCTGGTGGGAACGCAAGCTTTTCATCAAACAGGCCAATACGAAGTTACCCTGCAAAACCGCTTTGGTTGCGACAGCACCGTTTTTCTCAACCTGACTGTTTTACCGCCCATTACCACCTCGCTGGTGGACACAATTTGCAGCGGCGATTCGGTGGTCATTGGCCCGGCGGCCTACCATGCAGCTGGTATTTATGTGGATACCCTGGTTTCGTTTTTCAATTGCGACAGCATTATTACCCTCGATTTGTCGGTGGTGGAAGTCACTGTCTCGGTTGCTGTGCCCGATACGCTGGATTGCCAGCAAACCACGGTGTCTTTGGATGCCAACGCAACCACAAATATTGGAACACTCGGCTATGTGTGGACCACCAATGGCGGGAGTTTCGTGGGGGACACTTTGCAACCATCGGTACAAGTGGACGATCCTGGAACTTATTTTGTGACGGCCACGGCCAACGGATGCACCGCTTCGGATTCGGTGCATGTTTTGGAAAATGGGGACATCCCTACCGCCGTCGCCGTTTCCTTGTCGCCAGATACGCTTACTTGTTTGGTGCTGAATGTCCAATTGGACGCCACCGGCTCCAGCGGTACGGGTACCCTTTCGTACCAATGGAGTGCCCAAAACGGCAGCCCCATTTCCAATCCCAGTTCCCCAACGCCGACTGTCACTTTTCCTGATACCTACGAACTGCTGGTGACCGATATTTCAAACGGCTGCACCGATGAGGCCAGCGTAGCCATTTTTCAAAATACTATACTACCAACCGCAAATGCAGGAGCGGACACCATTTTGTCCTGCACTGTGCCATCAATCATGCTCGACGGTTCGGCTTCCGTCCCGATAGGGCATCTCAGCTTTCAGTGGGTTACTGGCAACGGACATATTTTACCCCCCGCCAACGTCCCCAATCCGGTGGTGGACGAACCTGGCAATTACGAACTCATCGTGACTGATTTGGAGAACGGCTGCCAGGATAACGATTTGGTGGTCGTATCGCTGGACACCCTGGCACCCCATGCCGTTATCACCATCCCCGACCCCGATTCGCTGACTTGTACCAATACCCAGGTGACACTTGATGGCAGCGGCTCCACTGGAAGTTCGGGCCTGCAGTACCAATGGGTAGGCAATATCGCCGGCGGCCAGGGAACGCCCATTGCCACGGTAGCCAACCCCGGTATCTTCTCCCTTATTCTCAACGACCCATCCAACGGCTGTGCCGATACGGCAACCATAACGGTGGTACTCGACACCATGCCCCCGGTGGCCGATGCAGGCCCGGATACCATAATCACCTGCATTGTCATTTCACCCGGTGTTGGCGGGCCGGGCACATCTGTTGGAACCAACTTCATCTATGAATGGACCAGCACCCCAGGCGGTTCCATCATTGATGCCAGTGATTCCATGCGTGTGCGGGTGAACGCACCAGGGACTTACTATCTGACAGTGACCAATACCCAAAATGGATGCACGGCCATTGACTCCGTGGCGGTGGAGAAAAACCCAAATCCCATCGTGGCCGATGCCGGGCCAGACTTTGCACTGACCTGCCAGGACACCACCTTCACGCTGAATGGCATCAATTCTACCCTACCGTCCAATGCCGTGGTCGAATGGTCTGATATCGCCGGGAACCTTATTTCTACTAATATGCAGGTGACGGTCAACTATCCGGACACCTTTATTTTCACAGCTTCCTTATTTGTTTGCAAAAACAGCGACACGGTCATCGTATCGCAGTTGACGGCCCCGCCTGCAGCGCTCGCCGGGCCAGATATGCTGCTTGATTGCAATACCGGCCAGGCCATGCTGGACGGCAGTGGCTCTGCCGCAGGCCCCGATATTTTGTACCAATGGACTACTCCTGACGGCTTTATCCTTTTGGGTGAAACAGGCCTTGCACCGACTGTGACCAGCCCAGGGGTTTATATTTTGGAAGTGTCGGACGGTGGTACAAATTGCGTCAACTACGACACTGCGTTTGTCTCGCTCGACACCGCTGCCTGTATGCCTTCGGCCTATGCCGGGGCGGATGGCTTTGTGAATTGTTACAGTAATCCTGATACCCTTACAGATGTAGTGGGTTCTACGGGGCCAAATTTTAGCTACCAATGGACAGCCATCAGCGGGATGGTGGAAGACCAGAGCAATCCATTTGCCCCCGTACTGTCGGCGGGGCAATTTGTTTTTGCCGTCACCAATGAAGCAGTTTGGTTGACGGGTTATGACACCGTATCTGTTTTTGCCGATACGGTTTCGCCTGTCGCCAATGTAGAAGATACGCTGATCCTGTCATTGGGCTGCCAACAGTTGTCCAATTGCTACCAACTGGACGCCAGTGCCTCCTCCCAGGGGCCGGGCATTGTTTACACCTGGGAATCGCTGGACGGCATTTTCTGCTCTACCCTCGATGTGTTGAATGCAGAAATTTTGGGGCCTGGGCTTTACGATTTGCTGGTCACCAACACCAATAATGGCTGCACTGCCAGCGATGGGGTGCTAGTGCAACTGCTCGACTTCCAGCCTATGGCCAGCGCTGGCCCGAACAGGCAGATTCCTTGTGGTGAAACAACAGTAACGCTCAATGGCACAGCCTCCTCGATTGATTCGCAATACGTTTACGATTGGTATTCCGCTGGTGGAAACATCCTGAGCGGCGGCAATACCCTTACCCCGGTTGTTTCCCCAAATAATTCACAGGATACTTTTTTCCTGGTCGTTACCAATTCTATCAACCTTTGCCAGGACACCAATTATGCTATCGTATTCGCCCCGGCCAACTGCGTGCCCCATTGCGGGGCAACGGCCTCCGATGTGCTGGATTGCGATACAGACTCCGTTTTTGTTTGTGCAACGGGTGCTTCCTTTGGCCCTGATATTTCCTACCAATGGACGGCACTTTCCGGTAGCCTGTGCGGCAGCCCGACTGATAGTTGTACCTGTGTGGATGCTGCGGGGATTTTTCAACTCACGGTCATCCGCACCTATCCAAATGGTGCCGTGTTCGACTCTACCTGCCAGGTGCAGGTGTTGGACAGCGGCCAACTCCCCACGGCGAATGCAGGCCCTGATAAGAACCTGACCTGCACACTCAGCCAGATAGCGCTGGATGGCAGCGGCTCTTCCTCGGGGACAGGCATTACCTATCAATGGGCGGCTTCGCCCGGGCAGTTTGTCAGTGGTGAAACGACTTTGAACCCAGTGGTGAATGCTCCGGGGAATTACACGCTCACGGTCACAAATACCCTGACAGGCTGCGTTGCCTCTGATATGGTGCAGGTCGGCGTGGATACCCTGCACCCAATAGCAGTTGCCGGGCCGGACGAGATGATTACATGCAGCAACACGACGGTCACCTTGATGGGTGGCCCTGTTGTACCAGGCGTTACTTTCAAATGGACGACCCAGGACGGCAATATTTGCAGCAACCAAAACCTGCCCAATGCGACTGTCTGTGACGACGGCACCTACTACCTCACCGTGACCAGCACCGCCAATGGCTGTACTGCCGTTGACAGTGTGATAGTGACCGAAAGCTCCGATGTGCCGCAGGCCAACGCCGGGCCTGACTTACTTTTCACTTGTGTGGATACGGTTTTAGTGGTGGCGGCCACCGCCAGTACAGTTTCTGGCGTGGCTTCTTATCAATGGACGACTGCCGATGGCTGCATCGTCGGGCCATCGAATATACTCAACATCACGGTGGACTGCCCCGGCACCTACCAACTGGAGGTAACGGACGATGTGAGCCTTTGCCCAGCCTTTTCATCCATGATGGTTGTTGCTGATAACCAACCACCAACGGCCAATGCCGGGAGCGATCAGGAAATCAACTGCCAAAATTTGACCATTACATTGGATGGCAGCGGCTCCATCCCTTCGGGGCAATTGGATTTTGTTTGGTCAACAACGGATGGCCATTTCATCAGCAGTCCAAATATGGCTACTGTAACGGCTGATTCCGCCGGCCTCTACGTGCTCACCGTTACCGATCAGCACAACCAATGTACGGCAACAGATGTGGCCCTGGTGACGGTGGATGCCAATATCCCCCTCGCCATTGCCGGGAAAGATACCACCCTGACCTGCGCCCGCACCAGCCTGCAACTTAGCGGTGCAGGCAGCACTACCGGGCCAAATATTTTGTACAAATGGTCGGCCAACCCTGGCAATATCTCAAACGCGGCAACCACGTTGGCGCCGGAAATCAATCAGCCCGGCACCTATGTGCTGGAAGTGACGGATACCAGTAGCCTGTGCGTAGTGACAGATACGGTCCTGGTCACGTTGGATTTGGAGCAGCCTGTGGCGCTGATTGACCTGGCCCAAAACCTGTTGCTGGACTGTAACCACCCGCAACTTATGCTGGACGGGAGTGCTTCCAGTCCGCTTGGCAATGTATCCTACAGTTGGTCAACCCAAAACGGTCATATTGTTTCTGGTACCCTGAATGCAGTTTCAACGGTGGACAGTGCAGGAGTTTATAAGCTCACGGTTACGCACGGGCGCACGGGCTGCACAGCTGCTGTGGATGTGACAGTGACCAGGGATTTCACCTTGCCTTCGGTTGCTTTTGCGATACCTCCAGTGCTGACCTGTGTGCAATTGACTGCCCAATTAGAGGTGTTCCCACCAGGCAACCCTGCCGATTATACCTATCAATGGAGTGGCCCTGGTATCATACTCAATTCTTCCAGTTCGACTCCGACGGTCAACCAACAGGGGCTTTACCGGGTGACCATCACCGATATTACCAATGGTTGCGAGAACGACAGTTCAGTGGCTGTTTTACAAAATAAAGCCCTGCCGGCAGCGGAAGCCGCTGCGTTGGGAACGATTGACTGCGACAACCTGACCACACAGCTTACAGGTATAGGTTCTTCTACCGGCAATGTGACTTATTTATGGACAACGAATGCGGGAGGAGTCATTTCAACCCCCAACTCCATCCTGACGGAAGTGGATGTCCCAGGCATTTATTACCTGACGGTGATGAGACTGGACAATGGCTGTACGGCTACGGATTCTACAAATGTGGTGGCCAGCTCGCTGCCCATCGACGGTGCCTTGTTCACGCTCGACCATCCCGATTGTGTTGACCCGGACGGATACATTTTTATTGATACGGTGTTCGGCGGTACTCCGCCCTACTATTATTCGGTGGATGGGGAAGTGGCCATTGCTTACCCCGAGTTGAGCTTCCTGTCTGCCGGCCTGCACGAGTTGACGGTGCAGGATGTGAACGGATGTGTTTGGATGGATACGGTACTGCTGCTGGCACCTGGAGAGATACTCGTGGAACTGGGCGACGACATCTACATCGTACAGGGCCAAACGGCTGACCTGGAAGCCCAACTCAGCATTCCTATCGCCGCCGTGGATTCTATTTTTTGGGTCAACTTGCCGGACAGCACCGAATGCCCCCAATGCCTCGAACAAGTTGTTTCGCCTGATGAGACGACTACCTATCGCATTTATGTAATGGATACACTGGGCTGCATGGGCACCGACCAGATAACGGTAGTGGTGAACGAGGAGCGCCCCTTTTATGTGCCGAACGCCTTCTCGCCCGACGGCAATAATATCAACGACCTGCTGCTGCTCTATGCCGGGCCGGATGTAGCCAATGTGGTTGCCTTCCGCATCTTCGACCGCTGGGGAGACCAGGTTTTTTTCAGGGAAAATTTCCAGCCCAATGATCCCCGTTTCGGCTGGGACGGCAAATTCGAAGGACAGCCGATGGATGCCGCCGTTTTTGTGTGGCTGGCCGAGGTAGAGTTTGTGGACGGGGACAGGAAAGTATTTTATGGGGACGTGGTGCTGATGCGATAGTTCCCGGTTGATTGGTTGATTTGGCTGTTGCGATTCCTGTTTCTCCTTTGACTATTTATATGCCTGTATATTGATTTCGGTATCGCAAAACCCGAAGTCTTCCTTCACATTGGAAGCGACTACGATAGTGCGCCCGCCCAAAAATTTCTCCACCAATCCCAGGTACCAGTCCACGCCCTGCACATCCAGGTTGGTGGTAGGTTCGTCCAGCAGGATCAACGATGATTGGGAGCAGCACGCCAGCGCCAGTTTGAGGCGTTGCTTCATGCCGGAAGAAAAGTGGCGGATTTGCTTGTCCTTGGCTTTTGGAAAACTGAGCAGTTCGAGGAGGTCGCCAGGCAGGAGGTTTTTCAGTAATGGCTTGAAGCGGCAGTGGAAGTCGAGTGCCTCCATCAAGGTGAATTCTTCTATCAGGTCAATATACGGAGCGGCGTAGCTAATCTGTTGGTACACTTCGTCGGGCGCAAATTTCCTGTCATTATTTTCAAATACCAACTTGCCTTTCGAGGGTGTCAAATGGCCGGACAGCACCTTCATCAGGGTAGATTTCCCACTCCCATTGGGGCCCGTCACTGCGTACTTGCCCCCTTGGATGAACTCATAGTGAAGGCCTTTGAAAATCCATTCGTAACGGTACCGTTTGGAAACGTCGTGGAAGGTGACTTGCATGGAGAATTGATGGTGAGTGGTAAATGGTCAATAGTGGATGGGGTTTTGCCATTCATCTTTAATGCGAACAGCGGGTTTCTTTTTTGCGTTCGTTGATTTTCAGGGGGTTGGATCATGGTGATTTTCAAAATCACCATGATCTCGTTTTTCAAACTACTGAAAATGTGGGAATTAATTTAACCCGTTATCCGCATCATTAATTATTCACCATTAACGCCTCCCGTTCATCTGCTGGAAGCCCCGCATGATGCCCCGGTCTGCTTTGCGGACGAATTCGAGGATATAGTCCCTTTCGGCAGTGGCATCTATTTCTGTCTCAATAATTTCGATGGCTTGGGTCGTATTGTAGCCCTGAACGAAAAGGATGCGGTAAATATCCTGGATTTGATGGATTTGCCCGGAATCGAAGCCCCGGCGGCGCAGGCCGATCGAGTTGATGCCTGCATAGGAAAGAGGCTCTCTTGCTGCTTTTACAAAAGGTGGCACGTCTTTTCTGACCAATGAGCCACCGCCAACAAAGGCATGGGAGCCTACTTTAACGAACTGGTGAACGGCGGTCAGGCCACCCAGGATGGCAAATTCTTCCACTTCAATATGGCCCGCCAGGGTAACGCCGTTGGCAAGCACACAGTGCCGTCCGATGTGGCAATCGTGGGCGATATGAACGTAGGCCATCAACAAGCTGCCGGTGCCGATAGAGGTGCGGTGGCTGGCCTGGGTGCCCCGGTTGAGGGTAACGTATTCCCTGACAATGACACCATCGCCCAGTTCGACCAGGCTGTATTCACCCTTGAATTTGAGGTCCTGGGGGACGGCGCCAACAACAGCGCCGGGGAAAATTTTGCACCCTTTGCCTATCCTCGCCCCGTCCATAATGGTAACGTGTGGCCCTATCCAGGTATCGTCGCCGATAACGACGTCCCTGCCAATAGTCGTAAAGGGTTCAATGGTCACATTTTTACCGATTTGGGCTTCGGGGTGGATAAACCTCATCCCGTGACCGTTGCCATTGAGGTAGGGCAATACGGAGGGTTGTTCAGTAGTAATTTTCATTGTTGTGGTTTACAAAGTTTAAAATTGGTGTTCCCGAATACTGATTGTTTGTTGCGATTAAAGAAAAAAAACGGGGATGAGCAAGGGACGTGCCGACTAAGCGGAATGTGGTATTACTATCGGCCTATTATTGTCCTTGCCTCGGATAGGAAAGGAAAAAGATATAGGGAATGTAAGAATGAAGGTCTGGCGTAATTTTTTCCCAACTCAAAGAAATTATAGAATCTAATAGGTGTTTTGAAGCATCGGAAAACCTGAATCCCTGTTGGAGTTTATGGGCTTTCCGACATTCCAGAAACTTGCCCCCACTTAAATACCCCCCGGTATTTTTCACTCTTTGTTTAACGTCTTTTTAACTTTTAACGCTCCCTTTTATTGTATCCGCCCTGGAAGAAAATTTTGTCTTCCCGGCCTACAAAACGATTGAAATCAGGAATTGCTGACTGCCAGCTCTTCTTTTTTCTTGTCCTCTGTTCGCCGTACGATTTGGGCTGTCAATTCGCCCTCAGAAACCAGGCGGTTGCCGACATAAGCCGTTCCGTGCATCTGTACCAGTCCCCTGCGGATAGGGGCTGTCAATTCCATTTTCAGGATAAGGGTATCGCCCGGCACAACCTTGTGCTTGAATTTCACGCCGTCAATTTTCACGAAATAGGTGTCCCAATTTCCCGGATCGCCTACTTTGGTCAGTGCAAGAATACCGCCTGTTTGGGCAAGTGCTTCTAATTGCAGTACCCCCGGAAAAATGGGGTTGTTGGGAAAATGGCCTTGAAAAAAGCCCTCGTTGATGGTGATATTCTTAACGCCCACCACATAGTTTTCGCCCACTTCGATGATTTTGTCCACGAGGAAAAACGGGTAGCGGTGCGGCAAATAATTGGCGATATCCATAGCGGTATAAACGGCTTCCGCATTGGGGTCGTACTTGGGCACACCTTTCAGCCTGCGTTGTTCGGTATAGATTTTTTTCAGGATTTTGGCAAACTCCACATTGGCCTTGTGGCCGGGCTTGGTGGCCACGATTTTGCCCTTGATGGGTTTTCCGACCAGGGCCAGATCGCCCATCACGTCGAGCAGTTTGTGGCGGGCGGGCTCGTTGTTGAAATAAAGTTCTATCGTATTGAGGATGCCTTCCTTATCGATTTTTACGCTGGGCTTGCCGAGCTTTTTGGCCAGGGCATCCAGTTCTTCCTGGTTCATCAGCCGATCCACAATGACGATGGCATTGCTCAGATCGCCGCCTTTTATAAGGTCGTGCTCCACGAGGTATTCGAGTTCATGCAGGAAAACAAACGTGCGGCAAGGGGCGATTTCATCGGCAAAATCCTCGATTCCAGGCAGGGAGGCATATTGCTGCCCCAGTATTTTGGAGTTGAAATCTATCATGGTAGTTACCTGAAAGTGGTCGGCGGGCAGCGCCATCAACTCTGTACCGGTGGTTTCGTCGTAATAGCTAACTGGCTCGGTGATGTCCACAAACTCCCTTGGCTCGTCCTGCTCCTCAAGGCCGGCCTTGGTCAATGCGTTGACGAATGAAATGGCGCTTCCGTCCATGATGGGTACCTCCGGACCATCAATTTCAATCAGCACATTGTCAATGCCAAGCCCATAAAGGGCAGACATGGCATGTTCAACGGTGCTGACATGGGCGTTGCCCTGCTGGATAGTCGTGCCACGGAGGGTGGACACCACGTAGGTGGCATCGGCCTTGATGGTGGGTTTGTCTGTCAGGTCGGTGCGTTGAAAAACGACGCCGTGGCCGACGGGGGCTGGCCGGAAGGTCATCGTGACTTCTTTGCCAGTGTGCAGGCCAATGCCCTGAATGCTGGCTGCTGTTTGGATGGTATGTTGATTCATGATTGGGCAAGTGTGAATTTAAACAAGTAGGATGCCTGCTGTAAGCGGCATCAACCCTGGTTTCAGGGGTTTATTTTTTTTTCCAGTTCACGGATTTTCCGCAACAGGTCAGGTAATTTTTTAAAAACTGCGTAAGAACGCAGGTAATCCTTGTACGGGATAGCGGGAGAACCGTACAGGGCAACCCCCTTTTCCTTGACAGGTGCCGCCACTCCGCTTTGTGCCTGAACCTGGGTGTGGTCGGCGACCGATATATGGCCAACAAAACCCGCCTGCCCGCCAATGCGGCAATACCTGCCAATTTTGGTGCTGCCTGCAAAGCCAGCCTGGGCCGCTACCACGGTGTGGTCCCCTATTTCAACATTGTGGGCCACCATGATCAGGTTGTCCAGTTTGACCCCCTGGCGGATGACGGTACTGCCCATGGTCGCCCGGTCAATGGTCGTATTGGCGCCGATTTCGATATTGTCTTCCAGGATGACGTTGCCAATCTGGGGAATTTTTTTGTAACTGCCATCTTGCTGCGGTGCAAATCCGAACCCATCGCTGCCGATGACTACGTTGGCCTGCAGGATGCAATTATCGCCGATTTCGCAAGCGTGAAATACTTTGACACCCGGGTGGAGGACGCAGCCTTTGCCGATGATTGCGCCTTTGCCAATAAAAACCTGGGGATAAATGAGGGTGCCGGCTCCAATCCTTGCTCCTTCTTCGATGACGGAAAAAACGCCGATGGAAACGCCGGCTGCCAGCACGGCATCTGGATGGACAAATGCTTTGTCTGAAACACCAGTCGGTGACTCCCGTTCTTCCCCAAACTTTTCGAGCAGCTTGCGCACGGCATCATATACGTCTTCCACCCGTATCAGCGCCTTGGCGGCAACGGGCATACTGGGTTGGAAATCCTTTTGTACCAACAGGGCGGCAGCCTCCGTTGTGTAGGCAAAACTTTCATATTTTGGATTGGCCAAAAAGGTAAGCGTGCCCGCCCCTCCTTCTTCGATCTTGCCCGGTTTGCTGATCACTGCGTCCCCGTCCCCTTCCAGTGATCCACCCAGCATGTTGGCTATTTCTTTAGCTGCTATCTGCATGGGGGCAAAGGTAGAAAAAGTTCGACAGTTGGTAGTCCGGCAGTGTACACGCCATTGCAAAGGAAATCACAATCGTTGGGGCACATCTTTCCCGCCATGCTTGGGTTTGGTTAATTTCTGCGCCTCAAAACTGGCCCTGCACCGAATTTTTTTTTTAAAATGCTTCCTCTCAAGGCCTTGCCAGCCCTGGTTTTCAAAATAATATGCGGTGGGCATGCCTACCTTTGATGCAAAAAAACAATTGGAAAAAATAAAGATTGCAACCTGGAATACACCCCTTTTACTGGAACATGCTGACCATTGCATGGAACAATTTGCCGAAAAAGGCGTCGAGGCAGCACTTGTTTTGGCGGTGACGGGGTCTCCATTTGAAGGGACTGAAAAATTGAACAATGCGCTCAGGACCGGTGCAGCCGATATGGCTATTCAACTGTTGAAATACCTTCCCACCACCCAACCAGAAGGCCTGGTCATTGCCGCCCTTTCCCAACGCTCCGATCCATCTGAATGGTTGATTGTACCATTGGCCTCTATCGCTGATCAGCAACTGTTCAAGCTTAAACAGGAACCGAAAGTTGGTGTGTTTTCCACCCTTCAAAAGGCCCAAATGTCCCATTTCCGGCCCGATGCCGTGTTTTTTGATGTTAAACAGGACATGAAAGGAGCAATTGAGCAACTTCGACGTGGAGATTTTGACGCGCTGATAGCTGGGGCCATGTACCTTAACCATTTGGACGACGACCTATCTTATTTTCACATTGTAAAATTTAACCCCATCGAATTTCTGCCCACACCGGGAGAAGGGGTTTTTGCTTACCAGTGCTGCGCCGATGATTTCGAAATCCGCCGTTTGGTTCGCTTGATGCACCATCCCGAAGTGTCCGCTGTTACGAATATTGAGCGGAAATTGTTGAAGATGCTGGGAGATAAGAAGGACTTGCCACTGGGCGTTTTTTGCGAACAGGATCAGTTCGGCCATTTTCACATTCATGCAGCGATAGCAGATGCCTTGGGCAGAAACCTGCGAAAGGCAAGGATTTCACAAAACACCCACCTCCTGCTGGCTGAAAATTTAGTTGAAGCGTTGGGGGCATGAGCGGTAGAGTTTCAAATATTTTCCCGACCGGAGTCTGTTTTTTTTAACTGAACCTGGTTGGGCAAGTGCCGGACCTCCCTATCTATTACCAATTATTTTTTACTTTTTGGTTATTGGTGCAAAAAACGGGTTCATATTTTAAATTCGTTGATTTTCAGTAGGTTAAATCATGGTGATTTTTAAAATCACTATGATTTTGTTTTTCAAACAACTGAAAATCTGGCAATTAATTTAACCCAATATACCCACCATTGGCTGTTTGCCTTTGGCTAACAGCCAATAGCTTATCCACTACTTGTCCCAATCTTTCGGAAAAATAAGGCGGAGCCAGACAAGGGCAGGCAATTCCTTTATTGCAGTTCCTGCATCCCTGTTTTCCTGTTCTTCTTGAGCCATTGGGCGGCCTGGAAAATACTTTGGCCGTAAGTTTCCATCTCCCTGGCCAGGTTTGGCAATGAGTCAATATGGTTGGTGAGGTCACCGCTGCGGTAATGATAAAGGGATTTTACGCCATTTTCCCTCGCTACAAACATATATTCAGTACTGAAAACAGCAAACTTGTCATCAGCATAGGCAGTGGCAAAACTCCTTTTTTCATTTAGCAGGTCAATGCCAAAAGTATTGTTGACGTAAGGGAGTTTCAACAACCCCATTACGGTGGGGAAGACATCCAACTGGCTGCCGATATGCTCCAACTGACGGGGAGGCCCGAGCAGTTTCGGGGCATAAATGATCAACGGCGTATGTACATAGCTGAGGCACATATCATAGCGCTTGTCGAGTGCGGCCCCATGATCGGCCACAAAAACAAAGATGGTGTTGTCGAACCAGGGCTGCTGCCCGGCCATGTCCAAAAACCGCTGAACGGACCAGTCAACATATTCCACTACGCCCAGTGTGGCGTCCTTGTGGTTGGGTTTAAAATACTTAGGGATTAAGTAAGGCCCGTGATCACTGCCGGTCATAATGGCAGCAAGGAATGGCTTGCCTTCCTGGCTGATTTCATTGATGTCGCCGATGGCGTGTTCATACAAATAGTCGTCGGGGACGCCCAGGGCACTCAGGATTTTTTCTTTTGGATATTCCGTATTGGACACAATGCGATCGAACCCATTGGCCTGGAGGAAGGGGCCTACGTTGTCGAATTCGGCGTCGTGGGTGGTGAAATAAACAGTCGAGTACCCATGCTCTTTGAGCGTGTTGGCAAAGCCGGACTGGTGGGAGAGTTTTCGCATGGGGTGCTGCCGCTTCACCACGGGCTGTGCAAACAGGGTCGAATAAATGCCTGCAAAAGTGTGAATGCCCGACGTGAAAATACTGTCGAATACATACCCTTTTTCGGCAAGGCTGTCCATAAATGGCGTGAGGTTTTCCCGGTTGCCATAACGGCCCATCTTGTTGGCACTCATGCTTTCCATGATCACCAGCACCACGTTGGGCTTGGCGGCAACCGTATCTGCATAAACCACCTGCCGGGCAATGGGCGAATTGAATTCCTGGGCGGCAGGAATCTGGAAATTTTGCTGCACGTGGCGGATAGCCTCGCCGTCGCCCATGAAATTCACTTCCTGCTTAGCGTCGTTGAAAGAGTTGACATAGCTCAAACCAAAGGTATAGACCGGGCTGAGGCCCAGCATGTTGGTAAAGCCATAGTCGGAGAAATAGGCCGTGCCTGCGTCAATGTGGGACTGAAGGGAAAACCGGTTCCAAATGCCAAAAAACAGCAGCAGGCCAAATACCACAAACGACTTGAAAGAGGAAGCAAAGGAAAAGCCATCCGAGCGGTAAAGCACATTTTTCATCAACCGCCTGTTTCTGACAAAAAAGAACCAGGTCAGGATGGTAAAGGGCAGGAAGGCCCAGAAGTACCGCCACTCCTGCAAAACCATCGTGCTGGGCAGCGAAGAGTTGCCGCTGTTGGCAGAAATCATGACGGACATGGTGAGCCGGGTGTAAAAATGGTGGAAATAAGGCAAGTCCACCGCACAGGCGAAAAAGCCAAAAGCATAGCCCGCCGTCGTCATGGCAACCACGATGTGGTAAAGCAGGCGGTTATTCAGGCCCAGCATGGCATCAGCAGTAAGCACCAAAAAAGGCAGGGTGAGGATGTATCCCGACACCACCGTATCGAACCGGAGGCCCATCAGGAATGCCTTCAGTACCAAAATGACCCCTTGGTCAGTGGGCAGGTAGTGCAGTTGGTGGAACTCCTGCACAAAGAGGATGAGCCGGAAAATGGTAAAGCATACCAATCCGGCAAGGTAGATGCCCAGCACATAGGTCAGTTGTTTGGGAAGGATGCCGGGTAGCGGCCTCTCTTTTCCCAAATCAATGGTCAGTTCAGCCATTTCTTGAGACAGCCCGCCATATTTCCCCAACCCGGACAGCGTTTTAGGTAAAATTAAAAGTCAAAAGGGTAGGGGGCTAATCAGCGGAATTGATAAAACAGGATGTAACCCAATGTCGGCGCAAATGTAGCGCAATTACAGAAAGCGAAAACATATTGGCTTGTTGAAAGTTCGGCCGGGTTTATTTGCACGGTTAACCAACTGGCTGGCCTGCTGCGTTTTGCCCCATCCTGGCTTGTTGTTTTTTGAAAATAAATACGAACACCACCCATCCGCAAAAGACCAGAAAAGCGCCCGCTGCCATCGGCAGGCTGCCACTGATAGTGTTCAGGTAGCCCGCCAGGAGCGGTGGCACGATTTGGCCCAGCGACAGCATGGACTGGTTGATTCCCAGCACTTCACCCTGTCGCTCCGGGCCTGCCTGCATGGATACGACCGTTGTGAGGTTGGGGGAAATGACGCCCTGCGACATTGCTATCAGGGGGTTGATGAAATAAAACCATACATCCCTGTCTGGTAGCAGCACCGCCCCTATCCAAATGCTCAGGGAAAGGATGCCAAAAGAAAGTACCGTAGCCGGGGCCACCACCTTGCTCAACCGCCTCACGATAAAACCTTGGGTGAAAACGAGCCACACCCCTATCCAGGCGTACAAAAAACCAATATCCTTCTCGGCATAACTGAATTTTTCAATCAGCAACACGGAAAAAAACTGGGTGAAAAAAGCAAAACCCAAAGAAAGTAGCAGCACCACACTGAAAATAACCCGCAACCGGGGCGACCGGAACGAACCGGCCACATTCCTGAAACCCTGGAACGGGTTGAGCGGGGTGTGCCGGCTTTTTAGCAGGGTTTCCTTGAAGCGGGCCCGCACGAGCAGGATGTTCAACAAGGTAAGCCCGGCAGTAAACAAAAAAGGTGTGGCAGCATTGAACCACGGCACGACCGATTCGTCTGCCAGGATGCCGCCCAGCGTAGGCCCAAGGATGAAGCCAAGGCCAAAAGACATCCCCACCAGGCCAAAATTCTTGGGCCGGCTCTTTTCGTCGCTCACGTCTGCTATGGCAGAATAAACAATTGCTATGTTGCCCCCGGTAAAGCCTGGGAGCATCCTGCTTACAAATAACAGCCACAATCGCCCCGAGTAAATGGCATAAGCAAAAAGCAGGTAGCCGAGCATCGTCCCGAACAGCGAGACGGTCAGCAATGGTTTTCGCCCGAAACGGTCGGACAGCGACCCCAGCAACGGCGCCCCGAAGAACTGCATGAACGGATAGGAGGCCAGCAGCAGCCCATAAGTTACAGAACGGAACTCCCGGGTCACTTCGGGGGCGAAAAAATCGGAATCTGCAGCGAAAAACAGGGCTGGAATTACCGGGATGATAATGCCGATGCCGAGCATATCGAGGAACACCGTGATGAAAATGGGAATAAGCGGGGAAGGGTTGCGGTTTGCAGTCATTGCGATAGTTGGAAATTAGTGGGGCAAATGTAGCCCTGCTAACCGTTCGGATGGCATTTTTTTGAGGGCGCACCAATTTTAATCAACCTCACGCAGCCATGTTATGGAGCAATAACATTCTCATCAATTGCTATCGCTCA
This sequence comes from Lewinellaceae bacterium, assembly GCA_020636005.1. Lineage (GTDB taxonomy): Bacteria > Bacteroidota > Bacteroidia > Chitinophagales > Saprospiraceae > UBA6168. Next base: position 290,553 of record JACJYR010000001.1, on the reverse strand, counting down.
TCCCCTCTTTAAGGTGGAGTGGGCATTTCAGCACCGGTTTTGTTTTGAGCGGCCGGGTTATCAAACCCGGCAGTTTGGGGCTGGAACCGCCGGGTTTGATAACCCGGCCTCTCCACCTAAAAGACTGCATTTCACCTCAAAGCAGGAAGAGTGGTTGCTATTAACCCTGATGGGGTCATGCATAAAACCTGGCAGGTAGCATTATAAACAACAAGCTTGGGGACTTTCCACACAAGCGCCAGCCGGAAAGGGAATCTTCAATTGACCCACCCCTTAAATGCTGCGACGATCTTTGCGCCAAAAATGATGGTCAGTGTCCATTTGGTCACGAAATAAACGAGGAAGATGGCTACAGCTTTTTTGCCATTTTTCTTGTACGCATTTTTGAGGAACTCTTTCATGTCCATAGTTTGTCGGGCGATAACTGTTTCAATCATAATCTCATTGAAACAAGGTATCAGGTTAGTTGTTTGCCAGGGCCGGTCAATAGTATGGTGTGGGAAATTTTGTTGTGGTTGGTCGTTTGTTCCGTGCTCGTATGGTGCATATTTGCAAAAGCAGTTCCAAAAGTCGGATAATCCTTCAAAACCACCAATCCTGCCCGGGCGATTCTCGACAAAAATAGCTTTCAGAACTGCCATGCTTGCCTATTAATGCGGCAAAGGGCATTTCGTTACGCTGGGGTGCTTGGTTTTTCAATAAAAATCTACCTGCACCATGTCGTCCAGTTTCAGGCCCAGCAAGCTGCCCGCCTTGCCCATATTGATGGCTATTTCCAGGTGCCCGGCGGAATTGAAAAGGCAGAGCGTCTCCCCGACCGGCACATCCTGGTAGCGGTGGCACAATTTGGTAATGGGGTCGTGGCGCTTGAAAAACAGGGCGAACTTCCGCCCATTGCGCACTTTTTCAAACAGTTCTTTTGGGATGTTGACCACCACGTTTTCATAGTGATCCACATAGATGACAGAGCCTCTGATCTGAGAAGTGCTGATGACGGGCTGCAGGGCAATACGCCGTTCGGTCTCGCCGGCAGGCATACCGATTTCGTGCAATGGTTTCCCGGCAGCCAGGTGGGCTACGGCGTGTGCAAATACTTCTTTTAGCGGAAATGCACTGTCGGGATTGTAATCCAGCCGATAAACATCTTTTGGCAGTTCGTCGAACATGAGGGTGAACACCCCGTTGTCGGGGCCTGCGAAAAAATGCCCGTTGTGACGGAAAGCGATAAAAGACAGCCGTTCCGAGTCATTGTTTACGCTGATGATATGGATGGTGTTTGCCGGAAAATTGTGGAAGGCGTTTTTCAGGACAAAAGCACCCTGCACGATGTCGTAGGGCTTGACCTTATGGGTTATATCAATAAAGAGCAAGTCGGGATCCTGCTGAAGCATGGCACCTTTCAGGATGGCCACATAGTAGTCATCCAGCCCAAAATCCGTAGTAAATGTGACGATCTGCATGGTCGAGGAGTTTTGTCAGGTATGTTTGCAAGACAGTTCAGGGAATTTTGTCCTTGAAAAAAAGTCTCGAAATCAATCACTTAAGGATCGAAGGAAAAATAATCCCGATCTCACATCTGGACTATTTTTAAAAAAATCTTCCAGTACTGGGGTTTCAAAATCAAAATAGCGATGTTATTTTTTCATCGTTACTAAGCTCAGAATAAGGCAGATTTACGGACAGCCCACCGATTGCTTATGGTTTCCGGGAACTGAAAAAGTGGCCGCCGGGTTTTGAAACCACCTTAAATTAAGGCACAGATGAAACATAGTTTTTAGCTACAAAAAAGAACCAGTGATTTAAAACTGCGTTTACAATCAAGGGTGTACTTTTACCCCACAAAAATAGTTTTTAAAGCAAAAGTTCATTCTTTCAACCTGGTTTGATGTTTAAATTGTTGAAATGACGGGCCGTGACAAACTGACTGGCCAGCCAAACGACTAACAACCGAACCGCCCGCCGTTTGAGAGAAAATGAAATTCAGACATTCATAAATTGGGATTTTTTTGCCGCAGCCTGGCGCATTTCCAATTTCTATGATTTCCAATTTCTATTTCCAAACGTGCAGGATAAATCCTCACAGCTAATAATTTGAGCGAAATCATCCTTACCGTCGAAGGCGTAGATCCCGTGGAACTGTACGGCGAAAACAACGTGAAACTCAACCTCCTTCGCAAAGCCTTTCCAGACATTTCCATCACCGCCAGGGGCAACAACCTTAAACTTTCGGGCCAGAAAAAATTCACCCAGGAGGCCAAGGGCAAGTTCGAACAAATGGTGCGCCTGCTCAAACAGCGACAGGAACTGCCCGTGCAAATGGTGGAAGATCTGCTATACACCAAAAGCAATCCCTTCGATACCCACGTCAACGGAACCGATACCAAAGTTTTGGTCCACGGCCCAGACGGCAAAGTCATCCGGGTGAAGACCAAGAACCAGCAAATCCTCGTGCAGGCATCGGAAGAAAACGACGTAGTATTCGCAGTAGGCCCTGCCGGCACCGGCAAGACCTACACCGCCGTGGCGCTGGCCGTGCGCGCCCTCAAAAACAGGCTGGTCAAAAAAATCATCCTGACCCGTCCTGCTGTGGAAGCCGGTGAGAGCCTTGGCTTTCTGCCCGGCGATTTAAAGGAAAAAATCGACCCTTACCTGCGCCCCCTCTATGATGCGCTGGACGACATGATCCCGGCCGAAAAGCTGAAATATTTCATGGAAACCAGGGTCATCGAAATAGCCCCGCTGGCCTACATGCGGGGCCGTACACTCGACAACGCATTTATCATCCTGGACGAAGCGCAGAACACTTCCTCCCTTCAGATAAAAATGTTCCTCACCCGTCTGGGCCCTTCTGCCAAGGCCATCCTCACCGGCGACCTCTCGCAGGTGGACCTGCCCATGCACCAACGCTCCGGCCTCCGCAAAGCCATTGAAATCCTCAAAAACATCGACGGCATCGCCACCGTCCGCCTCACGGCGGAGGACGTCGTAAGGCACCGCCTGGTCAAGGAAGTTATCCGGGCCTACGAAAAAGACGGCGAAGAGCAGCAGCGCCATTGGGAATACCACGGCAAACTGCCTGCTTCCCACTCCGGCGAGGAGGAGTGATCCAGGTGGCAGTTTACAGTGGGCAGGTGGCAGTGGCGGTGGGCAGTCTGCTAATGTCCTTGGAAACTGGGAACTGCCCCCTGCCAACCGCCTACTGCCAACTGCCCATTTTGTCGCCCCGCTTTTATTTTCAACACTTTCTTCCTTAGCCTGTTTGTATTTCCCTATTTTTGCCTGCATTCCATATCTTACTTAAAATATTGTCTAACTAAACCATTCCCAGTATGAAGTTGAAATTTACGAGTCAGCATTTGCTGATGTTCGCTTGGCTGTTCTTGGGCACTGTTGCACACACACAGCAACTATCCCCGCTCGACATTGCCAACGAACACATCCGCACACACTTGAGCGAGTGGGGCTACACCCCCCAGGACATGGACGGCATGACCGTCAACGACATGTACACCGACAACGAGACCGGAATTACAAGGATCTTCTTCCTGCAGCATTTTCAGGGCATTCCTGTTTACAACGCCATCCTCACCATTAATGTGGACAAAAAAGGCAAGGTCTTTTTTGTGAGCAAAATGTTTGTACAGGATTTGGCCAGCAAGGTCAACACCACCGTGCCAGTCGTCACCTCTTCTCAGGCTGTTCACCAACTGGCCGCCCATTACGGCATCGCCGCCAATGGCCTCCGCCTGAAAGAAACCATTAGCAGCACATCCTTTAAGTTTGACAAAGGCGACTTTGCAAGAGAGGACATTCCTGTCAAGCTGAATTTCCAGCCCTATCAAAACAAAGTGCTGCTATCCTGGGATATCGTGCTGGCACCCGTCGGTACCTACGACCTCTGGAACTCCCGGGTGGACGCCGTTACTGGTTCCGTGCTCGATGAGTACAACTGGACGGTTTACTGCAAAGTGGACGGTTCTGCCTATACCAGGGGCCAAAACGACTGCCATGAGGAACATGATGTGAACACCTTTGAAGCTCCTTCAGCCATGATGGCTGGTAGCTACAATGTTTGGCCTGCCCCCTACGAGAGTCCCAACCACGGGCCACGTACACTCGTCACCGATCCGAACGATCTCATCGCTTCCCCTTTCGGATGGCACGACACCAACGGTGCCGCCGGGCCTGAATACACCATCACCAGGGGCAACAACGTACATGCCTACCAGGACAGGATGAGCAGCGGCTCCTCCAATGACGAGCCCGATGGGGGGCCTTCCCTGGTTTTTGACTTCCCTTATTCGCCAACTGCCGAGCCAGAGGCGATAATTGATGCTGCGGTAACCAACCTGTTTTACTGGAACAATTTCATGCACGACTTTTCCTACCGTTATGGCTTCAATGAAGCTGCCGGCAATTTCCAGCAGAACAACTATGGGAACGGTGGCGCAGGTGGCGATTACGTCATCGCCCACGCACAAGCAGGCGCTGGCCTTGCCCCCCCTTCCCTCAACAATGCAAACTTCAGCACACCGGGCGACGGGCAGAGCGGCACCATGAATATGTTTATCTGGCAAGGCTCCGGCGCAAATTATGTGACTGCCGTAGAACCTGCTTCTGTTGCCGGACAATACGGAACAATACTTCCAACGGATGGCGATTGGGGAACACAAGGAGGTCCTTCGGGCAATGGGGCTTACGTCACTGATGTGCCCGTCACTGCCGAGGCCATATTTGTGGATGATGGCAGCGGCAATCCTACGGACGGGTGCCAGAACCTCATCAATAGCGCAGATGTGGCCGGTAAAATTGCCCTCATTGACCGTGGCTCCTGCGAGTTCGGCTCCAAGGCTCTCCGTGCCCAGCAAGCTGGCGCCGTTGGCGTCATTATCTGCCAAATTGCTGGCGGCACTGCCCTGGGCGGCATGTCGCCGGGGGTGGATGGCGGCCAGGTGACCATACCCACAGTGTTTATTTCCCTCGAAGATTGCCAGGTACTCCGGCAGTTCGAGGGCAACGGACTGAAGATTACCCTCGTTAACCCGGGCCAGGCTGTACCGATTTCCCTGGATGGCGATTTGGACAACGGTATCATCGCCCATGAATACGGTCATGGTATCTCGACCCGTCTCACCGGCGGCCCCGGCACTTCCTGCCTCAACAACGCCGAACAGATGGGCGAAGGATGGAGCGATTTCTTTGCGCTTGTCACCTCTGTACGCCCAGGTGATTCCGGTGAAATGGCCAGGGGGGTCGGAACTTTTGCACTGCGCCAGAATACCAATGGATTAGGCATTCGCCGCTTCCCCTATTCAACTGACATGAGCGTCAATCCCCTGACCTACGGCGGCGTTGCCAGCAATACCGAAGTCCACGATCTGGGAGAATACTGGACGGCCATGCTGTGGGATATGTATTGGAACTTCGTGGACGAGTACGGCTGGAGCGCAGATAACTACGATCAAAACAGTGGCAACTATAAAGCCGTACGCCTGGTGTATGAGGGCTTGAAAACGCAGGGCTGCAACCCTGGCTTCCTTACCGGAAGGGATGCTATCTTGGCTGCCGATGAGACCATCTTCGACGGGGCCAACCGCTGCCTGATCTGGAAAGCATTTGCCAGAAGGGGGGCTGGAGAAAACGCCTCCCAAGGCAGTACCAGCGACGCCACCGATCAGGTGGAAGACTTCACCCTCCCCTGCGACTGCCGCAACGCCCTCACCATTACCAAAAAAGTGACAGACTTCATCAATGCCGGCGAAGAGATCAATGTCGAAATTCATGTGTCCAACTGTAAAGTCGATGCTGTCACCAATGTATTGGTCAGTGACATCATTCCCAACGGTTGTACCTTCAAAGCTGGTTCTTCCAGCATCCCGGCCAACGTGCAGGGCGATGTCGTCACCTTTGGCCTGGGCAGCCTGCCTTTCGGACAGGAGGTGACCATCACCTATACAATGACCACTTCTCCCGACAAATACTCGGTAAGGCGCTTCTTCGACAGCGTTCCCAACGACGTGAACACCCTCAACTGGCTGCCCAGCTTCGACCCGGACGGCGCCGTGGAAAGCTCCTGGAACGTAATTGATGCTTTTGGCGGATACACGGGCTCTTTTGCCTGGTTTGCACAAGACATTGAGGCAGAATCCGACGCATTCCTCGACATGGACGAGTCCGAAGTGTTCCTGAGCATCAACGGCAACCGGCCCACCCTGCGTTTCTACCATCGCTATGACACGGAAGGCTCCGCCGACGGCGGGTTCGTTATGGTGAAAAACATCAACGAAGCCGACTGGGAGTTTACAAACGACAAAATGCTTCGCAACGGTTACCCGGCCGTGCTGCAGTACGGCACACTGGCACTTCCTAATATTGCTTCGTTCACCGGCAACAGCGGCGCTGAATTCAAAGCTTCCTACATGGATCTGAGCGAATGGGCAGGACAAGACGTCCACGTCCGTTTCCGCTTCGCTACCGACGACAATACTGCCGTTGTAAACGGCGGCTGGCTGCTGGACGACATCGAGTACATGAACCTTTTCGCCTACAATAGCCAAGCCTGCGTCACTACCGATCAGGGCGACAATATCTGTGTGGAAGCTCCTGATCAGGGCACCATCGTTGAGTCGAAAGACGGCCCCAGCAGTGCTACCGAGCAGTTGAGCGACCTCACCGCAACGGTGTACCCCAACCCGGCTACGGATATGGTGACCATTGCCTTGTCCACCGACCGGCAGCAGGAGGTCAACATCAGCTTCCTGTCTCTGGATGGCAGGCAGATGTTTGGCAAGAAGTTCAACATCCTTGGCAAGGATTACGTCAACGTGAACACAAGCAATGTCCCGGCTGGTTTTTATTTCGTAAAAATAAGCACGGAAGATGGCCAGTTGGTGCAGAAAGTTATCATTGAGTAAAATGTTTTTTTGTTAAAAATCAGAAGGCCCGGAGCGTGATGTTCCGGGCCTTTTTTGTGAAATTGAGAATTTGGAAATGGAGGATTTTTAAAACAAGGGTTTTCTGAACCCAATTTCCCAATTCCCAATTCCCAATTCCCAATTCCCAATTCCCAATTCCCAATTCCCAATTCCCAATTCCCCGATTATTTTTTGATTGGCCAATGTCGTCCGCACCTCCTAAAACTCAGCTGCCAATTCCTTCAAAACCTGACCATCCCTTGTCAGCCGGACAAAATACTTCCCTTTTTCCAGCCCCCTGATCTCGAAGTTGAAACGGAACTTATGGGAGCCCCGCCTTTGCAGGCGGTTTTTAAAAAGGGTATGCACCAGCTCCCCCTGCTCATTGTACAGGCCGAAATCAACCTTAGTGTCGTGGCTCAGATCGTAGTAGAACAGCCCGTTCAGGGCCATGGCCTCCCGCCAGTTGGCAGGTTGGCCGGGCAGCATCCGATCCTGGGGCTGCTGGTATTCGATATGGTATTCCGGCACGGGCTTGCCCAGCATGTCGGCGGTGAATTTGGCCAGCGCCGGGTCGCCGATGCTTTCCAGCCGTTCGGCGTCCGAAACCGCCCACACGGCAAACTGGGCGGCGGGGTTGGTGTGCAGGTTATTATCGCTGAGGTAGCGGGCCATCTTGAGCAGGTTGCCCTCGGCCATCTTGCCCAGGCTAAAGCCACTGCCTTCCCCGGGTGAGCCGTCCGAGGCTTCGATGCACAGCCCTGACAGGTTGGCCGTGCGTGTTCTGCCCGCTTCCACCATGAACATTTCTTCTTTTGCAACCATCAGGTTTTGCAGGCTTGAATCGCCCGCTTCAAATACTTGCCCGGCGGCGACGAGGACGGTCAGTTGCTTTTTGGATTTGTTGACCAATTTCAACTTCAGGCTTTCACCGGTATGGCCGCCGTTCCCGGTTGCGGTGAAGGACAGATACCCTTTTTTGAGGGCCTCTCCCAATGGGATGGCCTGGGCGTTGAGTTGTTGATAAACGGAGAATGTAAATGCCAGCGCGGCAATCCATGCGGTTGTTTTCATCATATACGACAGAGTTTTAGTGAAGAAAGCTTATGAACGCCGCAGGGATTCAGGTTATTGAAAAAACAGCTTTTTTTGAAAAGGTATCGTTGGAAAATAATTCTTTATCATTGCCGACGGCAACTGAGAGCATGAGCGGATGAGCGGATACACAACAACCCAATTATTTGCTCATTCGCTCATTGTCTCATTCTCTCATTCCAATCCATCTTTCCTTGGACAACCTGACTGCCAGGCTCAAAACAGACGACAAGTCGGCGCTCAAAGAACTTTTTGAGGCCCATTACCGTGCTGTGTGCGCAGCTATCCACCGGTTGGTGGGCGAGCGGGGCGTCACTGAGGATTTGGCCCAGCAGGTGTTTATCCGTTTTTGGGAAAAAAGGCAGAGCATCACCATTACAACCTCTCCCGGAGCCTACCTGCACCGCATGGCCGTCAATGAAGCACTTGCCTTTCTGCGCACCCGCAAAAACCAGCAACCCGATGAAATCACACCTGCTACGCCCTTTGCCCCGGAGGCCGATGTAGAAGAAAACTTCCTGCACGGCGAACTGGAGCAGCACATCCACCAGGCCATCGACACCCTGCCCCCACGCTGCCGGGCCGTTTTCCAGCTCAGCCGCTTCGAGGAATTGAGCTACCAGGAAATAGCAGACCAGCTTGATATTTCCGTAAAAACCGTGGAACACCAAATCGGGAAAGCGCTGCGGGTGCTCAGGGAAAAACTTTACCCCTATATTCAGCAGTAACGGCCCAATCGTATCATGTGTGGGAAAGCAAGATTTGACAATAAAAAAATGAGTCCCCCTCCTGAAAAACTATTGTGAAGACGTGCCTCCGGTTCGGGAAAATGGTGTTTAGGGGTAGGGCAGCGGCCCGGAAAAAATTTTTGAATATTTGTTTAGCGCTGCCCACTAAGAAAAGCGCTAAATGAACACCTGTTTGAAAAAATTTTATTTCCAAACCGCTGAACGCTGTTCCTGGTCTTTTTTCTCTGGAACTGACTTTTCGGGGCGGACTCAACAATGAATCAATGAAACCCTATCTTTACCCAACCCAAGGGTAACAAACTTTCCAATGGGCCTATCAATCAATGGAACCAACACCTAAGGCTCCTCATTTTTTCACCAACCAACATCAAACAATGAGGCGTATCACCACCAACTTACTATCCGGGCTGCTGTTTTTCATGCTTAGCCCGGTTTTTACTTTTTCACAGGGCATCATCGAGGTGCAGGCTGCCGACGGCCCCACTTCCACGACTACCCTCCGTATCACAGATCAGGACTTACTGCTCAAAATTGCCGGCGACGCAGCCAGGGGCCACCCTTACTACACCTATCTCTGGGTTTTTGGCGACGGTACCTTCATTAACGGTACCACGGATTCCATCCTTGCACATTCCTACCTGAATGCGCAAAACACCTTTTTGGTGAATAGCCCCACCCCTGGCGCCGATGTAACGGTGTTTCTCACCGGCAATTACAGCGGTGGCTCCAAACCCCCCAAAAAACTGGTGAGTGACCCCAGTGATATTGGCCGTTCGCCCAGCAATGCAAAGGGGTTCCTGCCCAGTGGCGACCTGGCCATCGACATGGCCCCCATTCCTTTCCAGCCCAACAGCGTCCCGTTTACCACCAGCCCGGCCGTTCGGCTCCAGTTGAACAATGCGGGCCTGTTGCCGGGGGACACCATGGCAGCCATCCTCACGTTCAGGCAGCCTGCCAAGCTCGATCCGCCACAGCCCGTTCAAGGCCAGCTTTTTTTGTTTTACAACAGTCAGGTGATAAAAGGCGACCCGCCCAAAAGCAAGGCCGTCAACGACCGGTTCAGCAATGAATCCACTGCACCAACGGCCCCTCCGGCTATCAAGAGCGGGCGGTCCAACTACCTGCGTTCCCTGCTGCACTTCCATGATACGGACACGCTCGGCCAGTTTGCCCTCACGCCTGCAGAAACGAACGACTTCAACAATGTGCTCATCTGGAACTACGCCAACCTGTCCGATGCCAACCTGGGCAATGAGGTGCGCAACGTCTTTGCCGAAATGGCCAACGACACGTCCATGCAGGTGCTGTTCAACGAGGCCAGCAAACACGGCGACACCTTGCGCTTTCTCGCCGTGATGACCGTCCTCGACACCCTTAATACCAATACGGATCAGCTTTTTAGCCAACTCCCCAATTTGCCGGCAGGCGAGGCGCAATACCTCGAATCGGTGGGACTTACTTCCCTGCTGCAAAACAACTTCTACCTGGCCAACGAAGGCTTTATCCCCTTGACCGGCGGCCAGTTCCCGCTGGCCTCCAAAATCATCGGCTTTCAAGAAACGAGGACCCCCGTGGTGGCGGCCCACGACCCCAACAGCCTGGAAGTCTATGGATGCAAGTGCCCAGGCAGCGGCGGCAAAAAAGTGGTCGGCGTTATTTCATTTTCCAATGACGGCGGGGCACCCACGACCCAACTGAAGGTGGTGCTGAACGTACCGCCCCAACTCAACATGAACAGCCTGGACGACATCTCGATGTCGCCTACGCCGGCCCAGCCGGAGTTCCTGCAGGGCACCAAAGATTTCAACCAGCGGACTATCACCTGGCAATGGCCGGGCCTGCTCAATCCCGTCATGCAGGTGGGCGTTGGGCACCCCAGCACTATGGGCGAAATCGTGTTCAGCATCCAGTTGAAAGAAGGCTTTGATTTAGCTGACATGGAGCAACTGCTGGCCTGCATCACCTTCGACAATGGCGAGGAGATGTGTACCCTGCCGGTGGGCCAGTCGAATATTATCACCACTACCGGCAACCCACAGGTGAACGCCGAACTGGAATGTGAGGAGTGCAAGGCTTACGATCCGGAGCCAGCGGGCTGTGCCTGTGGGCCGCTCTGTATGTTGCTGGTGGCCGTGGGCCTGTTCATTTTCCTGGTGGTGATTTGGTTTGTGAAGAAGTTTTTGAGTTAAAAACCAGGTGTTTCCAAATTTTACATTTATGAAATGTGCCGGGCGAATACCTCTTCGGTTTGCCCGGCACATTTTACATTTCGGCAATTCGTACTTTTACTGCCCAGGCGCAATCTTCCAAAACCAGACAGCATGACAATCTACCGATGGCCGATTTTACTGGCACTGTTCCTACCTGTTATTCTTCCCCCATCCATTTTTGCCAACCCCGAAAGCGACACGCTGCTGGCCAACACCTATGCCGAACAGGCGATGAACCTGGCGGTTGAAAAACCCGACAGCAGCCTGCTGTACCTCCAGTTTGCCCAAAACATATATGCCGCTGAAGGAACCCTTTACCAATGGGTGGATGCCCTCTACAATGTGGCCTACGAGATCGACCCTGCCGCCGCCATTGAGCTTTGCAAAAAAACCGCCCTTGAAAACCTGCCCCGCCCGCCCGCCAGCCCAAGGGAATGGGAACTGCTTGGCTCTGTTTACCTGCTCTGGGCCTACTCCCACCAGGCGCTCGGCCAATATTACGACGCCCGTCTTTGCTATGAGCGGGCGCTCTTTGTGTTTGATGAAAAACTAAACACGGAAACTTTGCGCACGGCTGCCTACCTGCACCGGGAACTCGGCAACATCTACACCCGCTTTGGCGACTACGAGGCAGCGTTCGTGCTGTTGGGAAAGGCCCGCCGTACCGCCCTGCGTTTCAAGGAATACAACCTGGCGGCGGAAATCAGCAGCGACATCGGCACGGCCCTGCTCGAAACCGGAAAGGCAGATGCTGCTGTTGACACCTGCCTTTCGGCCCTGCGCCTGCCCAGCCTGACCGTCGTTTCAAAAGGATTGCTGGAGTCGGCCCTTGCCACGGTTTACTACCAAAAAAACATGCCCGCACCAGCCAAAGCCCACGCAGAAATGGCCAGGGCCGATTTTGAAAAAGTAGTGCGGGACGACCTCCACTATTCGGGGAAAGTCTGGCTGTCCGGCGTATTGAAACTCCTGGGCGAGCTAAATGAGGATGACCCCACTGCAGGAAAATACTTTCAGGAGTCTTTTTCCCTGCTCAAAAGCTTCTGCAACGGGGACACGCTGCGGCGGGAGTTCGGCAAGCTCCGCCTTGCCTGGGCCGGTTTTTACCTTCGGCAAAACCTGTTGGATCAAGCATTGGAACAACAGCAACTGGCCCTGCGAAGTGTACTACTGGGCTTTGTGGAAAATGACCCGGCCAACAACCCCAAGCCCGAAAAATTTTACCCCGAAAACACCATCATGGAGGCCCTGGGCGGCAAGGCAGCGGTGTTCAAGCAACTGTACGACAAAACCGGCGACCACCAATGGATTGAAAAATCACTGGAGTGCCATGATCTCCTGTTCAATGCGGAAAAAGCTTATCGCCGGGTACATCACTATGAATCCTCGAAACTGGCTACCCTCGACGAGGCCAGCCGCCGCACCGAATCTGCCATCAACACCGCCTGGGAAGCCAGCCTGGGCGCCGGCCAGGGCAAATGGCTGGAACAGGCCTTCCGCTTCGCCGAGAAGAGCAAGGGGCTGCTCCTCTTCGAGGCCCTGCGCAATGCGGACGCCAACTCGATGGCCAACGTGCCTTCCAAGCTGCTGTTCCTGGAAAAGCAACTGGCCGAACAGATTTCCCAACTGGAGAAAAGGCTGTATTCCACCGAACAGAATACCAGCGGGGGAACGGGCGAGGCTGAAAAGCTGAAGAACGAAATCCTGCTGCGCAACCAGGACCTATCCAGCCTGCGGCGGCAGATAGAAACGGCGTACCCCGAATTTTACAGCCTGAAATACCAGCAGGCGGAAACGACTGTTGGTGAAATGCAGCGAATGCTCCAGCCAGGCCAGGCATTTATTGAGTATTTCGTGGGCGACTCCACGCTCTTTATTTTTTTGATCAAAAAGGATGGTTTTCACGTGGAGCGGGTGCGGAAGGATTTCCCGTTGGAAACCTGGGCCACCCAGTTTCGAAGTGATATAGAAGCTTTCCAATTTTACGGCAGCAACCGGGACAGCCTCTGCCGCACCTATACCACCCTGGCCCTGCGCTTGTACCAAAAACTGTTGAAACCCATAGAGCCATACGGCCTTCCCCGCGACCTGATTATCGTGCCGGGCGGCATCCTCGGTTTTTTGCCTTTCGATGCCCTGCTCTATGAAGCGCCTGCCACACCATGTGTTTTTAAGAAATACCCTTACCTGGCACGGCGGCACAATATATCCTACAATTACTCCCTGTCCCTGTTGCAGGAACTTAGTTCAGTGAAACGGCCTGCGGCTGCCACTCCATTTGCCGCCTTTGCACCTGCCTTTCCCGAAAACAACCCTACGGGTTTTGAACCGCTCCTGTTTAACATGGAAAGTGCCGGAGCAGGAAAGGCATTGCTTGGCGGTACAGTTTTTTCAAAAAACCTTGCAACCGTAAAGGTTTTTCGGGACAATGCCGCCTTGCCCAACATCCTCTACCTGGCCACCCACGCCAAGGCCAATGCCGGTGATGGCGATTTCTCCTTCATCGTCCTGTCGGATGGACAGGACGGCTACGACACTGTTTTCGTGAACGACATCTACAACATGAACCTCGCCGCCGACCTCGTTTTCCTGGGTGCCTGCGAAACGGGCAACGGCCAATGGTTCAACGGCGAGGGCATCATCAGCCTGGCCCGCAGTTTTATGTACGCAGGGGCCAGGAGCGTAATCACTACCCTTTGGAGCATCAACGACGAATCGAACAAAGACCTGACGGTCAGTTTTTTCCGCCACCTGGACCGTGGGGAACGCAAGGACGAGGCGCTCTGGAAAGCCAAACTGGAACAACTGGACAATGCCGGGCAGGACCTTTACGCCCACCCGGTCTATTGGGCGGCCTACACACCGATTGGGGAAATGGGGGCGGTGAAGAAGGGTGGGATAAATTGGAAATGGCTGGCTGGCGGTGTGGTATTGTTGGGGCTGTTCTTACTTTTTTTCAGGAGAAAAAGGATGCCCGGTTGGAGTAGATAGGGGAGCGGGCAATGGGTACCGGCTCACCCCCCGATCTTCCGCCAAATTGAACCCATGTCTTTTTTCAATTCCTTGGCTTTTGCTGCGTAGTCGCTTGCCGGATCGTCGGCGAACTGGTTCAGTGCTTGTGAAAACGCTTCATCGGAAAGCTGCCCGGCGGCGAATTGTGCCAGCAGGCCCGTCCAACGGGCGTTGTCCAGGTAAAATTTGCGGGTCAGGTTGTCGAACAGGGCCGGGTTGGTTTCTAGTGTTTTTGCTACCTGGTTGAATCCGTTGGCTGCATCGGCGTAGCTGCCTTTTTGGAACAACCCGTGCGCAGCCTCAAACTGTTTTTCCAGTTCGCTTGCCTGGGTTTCCGGGCCGCCCATCGTGCCCGCTGCCAGGGGCGGGGCATAGGCTGCCGCCACCAGTTTTTCGTCGCCATACTGCTGCGACGCCCACCATGCCGCTGCCACTCCCAGCAGCAGCACTACGCTAGCCGCCACTGCCACCCGCCGCCACAAAGTACGGATAGTAGCGCCCTTGTTAATCGGTACAATGTTATCGTGGTTTTGGGAGGGGGCAGCTTTGGCCCACTGGGCCACTTGCACGGCGAAGGCTTCCTCTTTCAGGACACTGAACCCGGAGAAGATTTTCTGGTAGGCTTCCACCTCCTGGCGGAGCAATGCGTCGGCAGAAAGCTCCGCCTCGAAGGCCTTCCTTTCGGCATCCGGCATCCTTCCCAGAAGGTAGTTTTCTATGTGCGATATGTCGTTAAAGTTGTTCATTGTTAGTCAGGAGAAGCGAGGGGTGAGAAGTGAGCGGCGAGGGAAACCTCACTTCTCACCCCTCACTTCTCACTTCTATTAAATAAGGGTTCTCATTTTTTTCAAACAATCGAACTTGCGCTTGCGGAAAGCCTCGTCGGAGGGGATTTCCATCTGCTGCATGATGTCCGGTTGGGGCATTTCCTCCAGGAAAACCAGGGTGAGGAACTGCCGGCATTTTTCGCCAATGCGGCCCAGCAGGCTTTTCACCAGCGCTGCGTTATGGCGGCGGTCGTCTTCCGCTTCGAATGGGTTTTCGGGGAGTTCGGGCAGGTTTTCGGGGAACTGCAGGTGGGCTTTCCCACCCCGGCGGCAGAGGTTCTTCCCGATGGCGAACAAATAGGTCTGCAAACTGCTGCGCAAGGGGGCGGTCAGCTTCCCTTCCGTGCAGTTCCGGTGCAGGATGATGACGGCTTCCTGGAAAATGCCTGCCGCCTGCTCCCGATCTATTTGCCCATACTTCATGGTGAACAAAGAGAAGGCTTCAATATTTTCATCGAAAAAAAGCTTCCACGCCCGGTGGTTGCCTGTTTTCAATTCGTTCAGCCGATCCTCGTCTTGCCGGTATTTGCTCATTTATCTATGGCGTTGGGTAGGTGTTACCGATTGGGGGGATTATTTGTGTTTTTGTGTTTTTGTGTTTATGTGTTTTAAGATACCGTGCATTTAACCCAAGCATCCAAAAACACATAAACACCCAAACACCCAAACACAATCATTTCAAAAACTTCTTCATGTTCTCCACGTCGCTGAGAATTTGCGACACCAGGGCGTCGTAGGAGGCGGTGAAATTGTTCTTCGTCGCCCCCATTTTTTGGGATGCCTCGGCGGTTTCCTTGCGGAGGGTTTCGGCTTCTTTTTGGTGCTGCGCAATTTCTTCGGTCAGCTTTTTTATCTGTGCTGCTTTTTGCTGGATGACGGCGTCCAGGTTTTTGGCGGCCTCTTCCCGGTTGCCCACCTGCTGCTGGAGTTGGTTGCGCAGGGCCTGGTCAAATTTTGCACTTTCCCCTTTCAGCACATCTATATAATGCTGGGCCGATTCGATGAGCTTGGGCGGGGTCGCCCCCATCGCCTGGGCCATGGCAAATGCGGACTGGTAACGCACCTGCTCTTCCATTGGCATCTTTTCCAGCGACTTGAGGGACTGGCGGTATTCGAGGTAGTCCACACCGGGCAGGTTGGCGTTTTCCATGGCCCGGAACAGCACTTCCACAAATTTGGAAGAAACCTGGCCCGGCTCCAGGTTTTCCATTTCCGGGGCAGCGGTGCGGGATGGTTTGGAAGGAGGAGCGGATTTGGAATCCTGCTTGTTGGCAACTGGCGCATCCTTCGTCGCTGCCGAAGGATCGTCCACCACGAAGATGGATTTTATTTTATTGAAATCGAATGGCATTGGAATTTGGTTGTTTGTCAGCAATTATTGGATGTGCAAAAGAAACAAAACCAAGGTACACTGCAAAATAGATCGGCTGCAACCGCCCGGCAGCAGTTGCGTAAGGATATATTTGCCCCCAAAATAGTTGTTTGAAATTGTTTGAGTTGTTCGAAATTGTTTGAAATCGAAGATTCACGCCAGTAAATTGTTTTTCGAACCTGAATAACAAGTTTTTATCCGAATTTCATACACACCAAATAGCACAAACTAATTTCAATGAAGTACTCAAAATAAAGCTGACTTCAAGGTGTCGCCTCAAAATGGCGGCTACAATTTTGCTATTCCCGACCCCGCCATTTTGAGGCAACACCTTGGAAATCTGCACAGCATCAATCCTTGATATACATGACCTTCGACGTCACCATTCCCGTACTCAACGAGGAAGCGACCCTGGAACAGCAGGTGCTTATTCTGCATGGTTTTATAAAAAAACATTTCCCAACGGAAGGCCAATGGCGCATCGTCATTGCCGACAACGGCTCGAAAGACCGCACCTTTGAAATTGCCAAATCACTGCAAAAGAAACACCCCGAAATCGTGCCGCTGACCGTGCCGAGAAAAGGCGTTGGCCTGGCCCTGAAGCACTCCTGGGGCCTGTCGAAAGCCGACATCGTGGGCTACATGGACTTGGATTTGGCCACCGACCTGCCCCATTTCCTCGAAGCCTACGATGCCATTGCGAATAAAAACTACGACCTGGTGTATGCCACCCGCCTGCACCCAAAATCCAAAGTCGTGGGGCGCACCCTGAAAAGGGAAATCACTTCCCGTGCCTTCAATTTGATTTTAAAAACCTATCTCAACGTGGGTTTCTCCGACGGCATGTGCGGTTTCAAATGGCTGAAAAGGGAACGCTACCCGCAACTGCACGAGGGCGGCGCTGTGAGCGACGGATGGTTTTTCAGTACCGAACTGCTCACCGTGGCCGAATGGCAGGGCCTGAAAATGCTGGAACTCCCCGTGAAATGGACGGACGACGTGAGCAGCAGCCGGGTGAAAATCGGGCCGCTGGCAAAGCAGTATTTGGCGGCGATGAAAGTGTTGAAAGGGAAGAAGGTGGCCGTGCGTTGACGTCAGGCAGGGTATTTTGGGGCAATAGAATAAAGCGGCCGAAGGTATCCTAGCTGTTTTTAAAGTAGAAGGTTTGAGGCTTCAAATAAGGCGGAAACCTGGAGTTGCCGCCTGATTTGGGTACGTTCCAAAGCCGTTATTTAAGAAGAAGCAGGAAAGAGTATTTTCCTGTTTTGCCTACCTTTGGCTTACCCAAATTCCTGCGGCATTCCTATGAAAAACTACTTTGAACAATACCTGTCCCTTTCCATCCGGCTTTTGCTGATTGTGCTTTTTCTGCCCAACCCACTGCTGCTTTTTTCCCAAAACATCCAGTTCGAGCGCATCCCCAACGAACTGGGCCTCTCCCAGAACCTCATCTCCGCACTCTGCCAGGACCGCCAGGGCTTCATCTGGGTAGGCACCAAAGATGGACTGAACCGATTCGACGGCTATCATTTCAGGGTGTTCCAACACGATCCGTTCGATTCCACGACCATTTCTGACAACAGCGTCAAGTGCATCCTGGAAGACAGCCGGGGCTGGCTGTGGGTTGGCACCTCGGACGGGCTGAACCTCATGCACCGGGAAACCGAATCTTTCCAGCGGATTTCCCCAACCGTCAGGGTCGTTGACGCCGCCCCTGCCATCATCGAAAACCACCCCGGGCTGAGCGGAACGGATATTCTCTCGCTGATGGAAGACCGGGAGGGAAACATCTGGGTGGGCACCATGCAGGGCGGTGTGGTGAAAATGGAAATACCTGCCGGTAGATTTAACCCGGAGCGGGTGAAATACACGGTTTTCCAGGCAACGGCGGAGGAAAACAGCCTTTGGAAAAACCCCGTCAAATCAATGGCGGAGGACGAAGAGGGGGTCGTCTGGGTGCATACGAGAAGCCAGATTTGCCAAATCCGGCGGGACAAAGCGGGCGGGCATTATGAAGTAAAACGGCTGCATTGGGAGGACGTGGACCCGCAATGGACCGGCTACCAGCAGGAGGATTTTCAATACGTTGATTTGGGGAAAACGCAGCCAGACCACCGCTTTTATTCCATCTTCCGGGACGCTGCGGGCGCTGTCTGGTTGACCACGGCGGGCGGCTTCGCCAAATGGCAGCCACGGCGAAAAGCCTTCGCCCTCTACCCGCTGGAGGTGCGGCTGGCGGATTACCCCGTCCCGCCGCTGATGGGCGCAGAGGGCGTGGACGGTTTCCTTGACCGGAAGGGGCGCATTTGGGTGGATGGGCTGCAAACATTGGTGGTGTACGATACGCTGAGCCACCACATCATCTCCCAATTTCACAACGAGGCAGCTGGCACGCCCGAATTTTTCCGGGCAGGTTTTCAGTCTATCATGCAGGATGTGAATGGCAACATCTGGGTGGGCACGAACGGCAACGGGCTGTACCGTTATTTTCCCCATAAAAAACGGTTCAGCGACCAAAAGGACGCCATGCACTGGCAGGGCGAAAGCCTGCGTGCCATTCATCAGACCCGTGACGGGACGGTCTGGATGGGCACCGCCAGCCGCAAGCTGCTGCGGATGGACTGGAAATCGAAAAAGACGGAGCCCCTCGTTTTGAACCAGTCGGAATGGGTACGGGCATTCGAATCCGAAATTGACCAGGTGTTCGCCATGGACGAAGACCGGCACGGCAACCTGTGGGTGGCTGCCAGCCGGGGGCTGTTCCGCTTCCGCTCGGAGGGCGGCAGGCTGCCGGATTGGAAATTGTTCAGGATTTACGAAGGGGAAGAGTTATACCCCAACGTCTTCGATGTCCACATAGATGGGCAAGGTGGCATCTGGCTGCTGACCCATTTTGAATTTGGCCGCTTCGACCCCGTGACCGGGCACTTCGACGGGCATGATTACCTCGGCATTTCAGGCGGCAGGAAGGAAATGGGGAGCAGTTTTCCCTGCATTTTTCAACAAAAAAACGGGCTGTTCTGGCTGGGCACGAAGCAGGGATTGCTGCGGTTCGATGCGGGCACTTCCCGCTTCACTTTTTTCACCAACGACCCCAAAAACCCCAACAGCCTGAGCCACCCGCTCGTCAAGTGCATCTCGGCTGACCCAGCTGAACCGGAACGGGTGCTTTGGATCGGGACGGGCGGCGGTGGGCTGAACCGCTTCGACACGGAAACGGGCCAGTTTAGCCATTTCAAAAAATCGGATGGGCTGCCCGATAACGTGATCTATGCCATCCTCAGCGACGAGGATGGCAACCTGTGGATGAGCACCAACCAGGGGCTTTCAAAATTCAACCCTGGTAAGGGCATTTTCAAAAACTACGGGGCCGAGGATGGCCTACAGGACAATGAATTCAACTCAGGCGCATATTTCAAAAGCAAGGACGGAAGGCTCTTCTTCGGGGGGATTGGCGGGTTCAACGCTTTCCTGCCTTCGGCGGTGAAAAACGACACGTTCCAGCCGCCCGTCGTCATCACGGATTTCAAAATTGCCAACCGATCTGTTGATTTCAAGGCCAGTGGCTCGCCCTTGAAGGAGTCCATTTCACAAGCCAAAGAACTGGTGCTCACCTGGCGGGACAATATTTTTTCTTTTGAGTTTGCCGCCCTCGATTTCACCGGGCCGGATCGTAACCAATACGCCTACAAACTCGAAAACTTCGACCAGGACTGGCAGTACATCGGTACGCAACGCACTGCCACTTTCACCAATCTCGACCCTGGCGATTACGTTTTCAGGGTGAAAGGCTCCAACCACGACGGTACCTGGAACGAGACCGGCGCCACCCTGAAAATCATCATCCTGCCACCGTGGTGGAAAACCTGGTGGGCCTGGCTGGGCTATGTGCTGCTTCTTGGCGCAGCGGCCTATTGGTTTTATAAATTCCAGTTGAACCGCAAACTGGAACATGCCGAAGCCGAAAAAATCAAGGAAATGGACGTGCTGAAAACCCGCCTGTACACCAACATTACCCACGAGTTCCGCACGCCGCTGACGGTCATTATGGGTGCGAACGACCAGGTGGAAGAAGAAATTGGGAAATTGAGGAATTGGGAAATTGGGAAAGCCTTGCCCCAAAATTTCTCAATTTCCAATTTCTCAATTTTCAACAACCTGATTCGCCGCAACAGCCAAAACCTGCTGCGCCTCATCAACCAGTTGCTCGACCTGTCGAAGCTCGACAGCGGCATGTTGAGGCCAGACTACGTGCAGGCCGACATCATTCCCTACCTCGAATACCTCACCGAGTCGTTTTCCAGCATGGCGGCGGAGAAAAACATACGCCTGGTTTTTTATCCTGAAATGAGGAGCCTCGTGATGGATTTTGACGAAGTGAAAATGCAGCACATCATTTACAATTTGCTTTCCAATGCCCTCAAGTTTACCGAACCGGGCGGAAAGGTCGTGCTTCATGCTAAAATAAGAGGTGAGAAGCGAGACGTGAGAAGTGAGAAGCGTGACCCCTCACTTCTCACCCCTCACCTCTCACTTCTGGTTTCAGATACCGGCGCCGGCATCCCTCCGGAAAGTTTGCCTTACATCTTCGACCGCTTTTACCAGGTGGACAGCAGTACCACCCGCAGGGGTGAAGGTACCGGCATCGGTCTGGCCCTGACCAAAGAACTGGTGGAAATGATGCAAGGTCGCATCTCCGTGGAAAGTACCCCCGGAGAAGGCACTGTTTTTACGGTCGTGTTGCCTGTAAAAAACGAGGCTGCGCAAGGCAAGGTACAAGCAGTTAATTTGCCTGAAAAGCAAATTGTTGTTACATCGCCGGAATACCCTGCGGCGGAAAAACCAGACGCCAACACGGTGCTCATCGTGGAAGACAACCCCGACGTGACCCTCTACATCCGCCAACTGCTGGAAAAGGACTATCAAATCGAAACAGCTGCCGACGGGCAGGCAGGCATCGAAAAGGCGCTGGAACTCATCCCCGACATCATCATCAGCGACGTGATGATGCCCAAAAAGGACGGCTTCGAACTGACCGAAACGCTCAAAAACGACCCCCGCACCAGCCACATCCCCATCGTCTTGCTCACAGCACGGGCTGCCGACGAAGACCGGATTGCCGGCCTGAAAACTGGCGCTGATGCCTACCTGAAAAAGCCTTTCAACAAGGAGGAACTGTTCATCCGGTTGGAGAAATTGATCGAATTGAGGCGGGTTTTGCAGGAGCGGTACACCAGGGCAAGTGCCGGGGTAAGTGAGGGCGTGACTTCAAGTCACACCCTCACTTCGAGCGCTGAACCCACCCTCGACGATCTTTTTATCCAAAAAATCCGTCAAACCATTGATGAGAAAATTGACGACTCCAGCCTGGGTGTCGAACATCTTTGCGAAGCCGCACACCTGAGCAACACCCAGCTTTTCCGGAAAATGAAAGCCCTGACCGGAGAAAGCCCCTACCGTTTTATCCAGAAAATACGGCTGCACCGAGCCCATGAAATGCTTCAAGCCACCAGTCTCACCATCTCCGAAATTGCCTACGAACTGGGTTTCTCCGACCCGAACTATTTCTCCAGGGCGTTCAACAAGGAGTTTGGCGTGGCGCCGAGCGATGTTCGTAAGTAATAAGATTTCAGTGAAATAAGCTGGTTTTTAGTGAAAATGCAATCCTCGTCCAGCATTTTGGAATTTTTGTCCAGATGGTTTTTGGGGTTTGCCGGTAAATTTGTTTCACCGAAAATAAAGGCAACTTTTCCATGCCTGTATAACCTTTAAATTCTTTACCAAATGAAAACAGTGGCCCTTCTTCTCCTGCTTGCATTGATCTTCTTTTCCTGTTTTTTCTGTGTAAAAAAAGTGGTGGTGCCTGTCATTACGCACACGACGGAAAAAGCGGTTGATCATTCCCAGGCTTACACGCTCGGAACAGTCAACGAATAGTACAAGTTGCCCGGGGTCTGTGTGGATGGTATAATTTGTCCAAACTGGCTAAATGGCTGTTTTTTACTTCTATCAATTGCATAGGGTATTCAATAATTTATTCATCAAATTCCTTGCTGGTGAAACAGCCGTTTCCCGCACCATTCTGATGATTATTACTTCACTTTAAAACCATTTTACAATGAAAACTCTCAGCATCAATCTGCTCGCCCTGTTGCTATTGACGAGCACTTACTTCGTACAAGCCCAAGCCCCGGATTTTGCCGAACTGGGCAAACGCATCGCCACCACTTCTGCCAATATAAAACCGGGCGATGTGGTGGTCATTTACGGTGGAAAGCATACGATCGACCTCATGGAAGCCATCGCCGTCGAGGCGCAAAAACAGGGCGGGCTGGTCAACCTGCTTTTAACAACTGATCCCATTTCATACAGCCTGTTCCACGATGTGCCCGATGAGTATCTCAAAATGGACAGAGGAAACTACTTTAAGGAGTGGTTCAAGGAAATTGATGTCTGGATCGGTTTGCCAAGTGAGGAAAACTTTCAGATGATCTACAAAGACGTGCCCGAGGAAAAGTTCGCCATGGTCAGAAAAGCCAACGAGTCATTGAACAATAGCCTGAACGATTCAAAATTGCGGGGCGTGTTCGTCACCTATCCTTCGGCGTACCAGGCTGCTGACGCCGGGCTGGATTTCGGGACTTTTGAAAAAATGCAATGGGCGGCGGTGAATGCGGATTACAGCAAAATTGGGGCGCAGGCCAAAAAACTGGAATCCATGTTGATGAATTCCAAAACGGTAAAGATTACGACGCCCGGCGGTACCGACCTTACCTTCTCTGTCAACGGCCGACCCTGCTTTATTGATGATGGTATCGTGACGGAGGGAGATGCCCAAAAACCATTGCTTTTTCAGCGTACGGTCAGCCTTCCAGGAGGCAGCATTTATACCACCACTATTGAAAACTCCGGAAAGGGAAAGGTGGTGGTAGCAAAGGATAAATGTAATTACGAACCTGTCCGGAATATTACCTGTGAATTCAAGGATGGAGTGATGCAAAACCTGAAAGCCGGGGAGGGGCAGGCCTGCCTGACGGACGTTTTCAAATTGCAAAAAGGCGATTACAACAAAATCAGCGCTTTCTCCATCGGACTTAACCCTGCGCTTAAAGTCATGGAAAAAGGCGACCAGGATTTCAGATGGGACACTGCGGCAGGGATGGTCTATTTAGTAATCGGGGATAACTCCATTTTTGGCGGCCAGAACAAGGTGGAAGGGCAATTCTCTTACAGTTTTCCTTTGACGGATGCGACCGTTTCCATTGACGGCGTGGTCGTGGTGGAGAAGGGGGCTTTGAAGTTGTGAGTTTGTCCCGGATGGCATTTGTAAAATCAGGATACCCAATATTTCACCCCTTTTTTCGGTGTCTGGCAATGGAAGCTTTTCAAAAGTTGCCAACGCTCACCGAATCAGCTAACAATCTTAATGCTAAAATGAAAACAATCATTACCCTCCTTACGGCACTCCACGTGCTTGTATTCACCCAAAACACCAATGCCCAGACCTACGTCAACGCTGCCGCCACCGGCAACAACGACGGCACCTCCTGGGCCGACGCCTACAACGAACTCGCCACAGCGCTGGACAACTACAGCCCCGGCGACGAAATCTGGGTGGCCGCCGGCACCTACCTGCCGCAGCAGCCCAGCGCCTGGACGGGCGAACCAAAACAGACATTTTACCTGTACCAGGACGTAAAACTCTACGGCGGCTTCAACGGCACGGAGACCCTGCTCTCCGAGCGTGACCCCGCTGCCAACATCACCATCCTCTCCGGCGACCTGAACGGCAACGATGTGGTTGATGATTTCGGGACTAACCGGGAGGACAATGTCATCAATGTGGTGTACATCGGTACGGCCATCACCACGGCCACGGTCATTGATGGCTTCACCATCAGCGGGGGCCATGCCGACATCAGTGTGAATCCGATTCACCGCAGGAGCGGATCTGGTATTTTTTCTTTGGGTTCTCCCCAAATAGCCAATTGCCGCATCACCCAGAACTACGCCGTAGGTTTTGCAGGTGGCATGTATCTATTGCAAGGGGCTTCCGCCGAAGCCTCCTTGACGGGATGCACTTTTGAAAGCAACCGGGCCGATATTTATGGGGGTGGGCTGGGCATTGCCACTTATGATTGGGACAAAGTGGTTCATCTCAATAATTGCCAGTTTATCGGGAACAGCACTGGGCTTTATTCTGGTGGAATGGATATAGAATCTTCCTGGGTTGACCTGTCCAATTGCCAGTTTACGCAGAACAGGAGCGAGTCAGCTGGGGGTGGGCTTTTGTTCGTCCAGTTTGATGCTGCTCCGAGCGATTACCGGGTAACGCTGAACGAATGCGATTTTGAATCAAATATTTCCGGAAGAGGAGGGGCGTTTTTTTACGGGGCAGAAGGCCTGGGAGGCAATACCTTCACTTTCAATTCCTGTAATTTCACCGGAAACCAGGCGGTTGTTACCAGTGAAATAGCAGTTCCCAATGGCGGCGGAGTTGAAATTACCTACAACGTGAACAACCCTTCCAATGACAGTATCATCATCACGGATTGTGTTTTTCAGGGCAATTCGTCGGAGGCCATAGGAGGCGGAATAGATTTTTTCAACAAAACAGGTACCGGCATTTTCCTTGACATCAGCAACAGCCAGTATTTGGAAAACAGCAGCATAGTCTATGGAGGTGGTTTCAATTTGACAAACTTCGGGGCGGGCAACACGGGAACAAATTTCACCGGGTGCCTTTTCGAAAACAATACCTCCAGCCAGGGCGCTGGTATCTCATATAACCTATTAGATGGCGTGAACAACAACTTCAATCTCACCTTCTGTGATTTTCAGGGAAACAAGGCACTTGAATCGGCATCTGGAAGTGACCCTGATGGAGGAGGTTTTTACGTCAATTATTATGGGCAAAGCATTCTAAACGATACCATCATAGTGGTTGATTGTACATTCCAAGGCAACACGGCCGAACGCCTTGGCGGCGGCATTGCTTTCTTCAACAGCTTTGGCACGGACAACCACTTTGAACTGAACAACTGCGAAATTATCGGCAACGCCGCTGGAGCCGATAGTGAAGGCGGGGGGATAGCCATAATTGAAAGCGCCAATACTACTTCCGTCCTGGTCCGCAACACCCACTTCAGCGGCAACACTGCCGAAGAAGTGCAGGGCTTTTTTATCTACAGCTTACAGGGCAGCCCTGTTCCCCAAAGCCGCCATGTAGAATTGGTCAACTGCCTGTTCACCGACCACAACCCCAATAGCTCCAATGCGGTGGTGGCGGCTGTGCAGAATGCAGAGCTCATCCTGACCAGTTGCACTTTTGCCGACAACGACTGCCCGGCGACGTCCATTTACCCCCAATCAGTAAATTCCAAACTGACCCTCCAGAACACGATTTTGCAGAGCGGCAGCCACCCCGATTTTTTCAATGTTCCCGGCAGCGCCAATTTTGAAGTCATATCCCTCGGTGGCAACCTCTTCGGCAGCGATGCCCTGGATGCCTACCTCAACAGCACCGACCAATCTGGTGCCGACCCGCTTTTCGAAGCCGGTACTTATCAGCTGTCGCAAAACAGCCCAGCCGTGGATGCTGGCGTACTACCTGACAACCCGCCCGCTACCGACCTCGCCGGCAACGACCGCATCCAGGGCGGCTGCATTGACATCGGCGCTTTCGAAAGCCCGTACGACGCTGGCGCAGGTTGCCTGACAGACGCCCGTGAGTCATTGGCAGACCCGTCCACAATATTCATCTATCCGAATCCGGTGGCTGCTACCGCCAGTGTTTCTATCGAAAACGGCTGGAGAAGCGAGCTGAACCTCCGCATTGTGAATGCCCTGGGACAGGTAGTTCGCACACTTGATTTCGATAAATACGACCAAACGGCCGTGTTGGAATTCGATACTTCGGGATTGCCGCAAGGCATCTACCGGGCGCTGGTTTCCAATGGCGAGAGGGTAGTTATAGCCAACTTTGTGAAGCTCTAAGCATCGAGAACAGGGGCGTTAATCAACTTTTTAATTCTGAAAAGTTATAAATATCAAACCAATGAAAAAGTATTTTTTGCACTTCTTTGTCCTTTTGGTTTCCATCGGTTTGTATGCACAATCCACCGTAGAGACCCATACTTTTTATTCTCTGGCTTTAGGCGTAGAAAAATCTTACCTTATCTATTTGCCCGACGGCTACGGTTCGGACACAACCGAACGCTATCCAAGCATCTACTTTTTGCGGCTGCATGAAGCTGAATGGTTTAATCCACAATTTAGAACGGATGGAAAAACACTTAAAAACGTGGCAGATGATTTAATAGCAGATGGAATAATTGGCAAAATGATCCTGGTTGCGCCAAGTACAGGAGGGAACTCAGGTGGGACCCCTGCTACCGAAGATTTAACTGACTTTGGTATTGTGAATATGCTTAGGCCGGACCTTGCAGACGACGAAGGCATCGGAACAGGTAAATTCGAAGATTATTTCTTTCAGGACCTGATTCCACATATTGATTCCATTTACAGAACAATTCCAGAATGGTGTGCCAGGGGAGTTGACGGATTTTCACTGGGAGGTTATGCTTCTACACTATATGCCATTAAACATCCTGGAGTATTCTCGTCGGTCGGAAGTTATGACGGCACGATCATGTGGTATAATTTGGACTATCCGTACCTGCCAGGGCCATTCGATGATTACAACTATTATTACCCACCATTAATTCCAAGGTTTGCCCTTATGTTTGACATGCCTTACAACACGTCCTATATGTTAGCTCACAGCGCCACCAACCTTTTATTAGCAGCAGATGCAGTCACGCTCGACAGCATAAGGGAGATGGCCTTTCATATATCGGCGGGGTCAACTAATTCAAATACTAACAAATTAGTCAATAAACAATTTATAGATTCGTTAGCAGCAAAAGGCATAGCCAATACTTTCAGCAATTACATACTTGCACCTAATGCAATTCATACGTGGGCTTGGGCCGATTACTATGCACGACTTTCATTGCCCATGCATTGGGAAACCTTTGTTTCGTCGGGCTGTGAAGGTGTTGTTTCAGAAACTAACGATTTGGATCGGCCATCTTCTTCGATAGAACTATTTCAAAACTTTCCAAACCCCGTCAGTTCAGTTACCAATATTGCGTTTGAGATACCTGAACGGGGTGTGATAAACATCGATATTTTCGATGCATTTGGCAAGAGGATTAAGAGATTGCTGAGCGAAGAATTTCCTGCAGGGAAACATGAAATACAAATGGAAGTTACCGACATTCCTGATGGGGTTTATTATTACCAGTTAGAAAACGACGCCCACATTCAAACAAAAAAGCTGATAGTTTTAAAGAATAAATAAGGGCGACAGACTTGTCAATCAATTCACTCTTTAAATAACGATGAAAAAATAACTTCACCATTTTGATTTTGAAAACCCCAGCAATGGAAGGGTTTTTTAAAAATAAAATAGTCATTTTATTTTTCCTTCGATCCTAAATAATTCAACCAATGAAAAACAGACCATTTATCATCGCCATGCTGGCATTGCTTACCCTGCCGCTTTTTGCCCAGCAGAAACTCACGGCGGAACAAACCGCCATCAAACAGGTCATCGAAGACGAGACCAAATACTTCTACGCCAACAACTACGACCAATGGGCTGCCTGCGTGGCCCACGACGACATGACGTACTTTTCCTATACCAGCCCATACCACGGCGAGGGTGGAATTTTTGAGGGACAAGGTTGGGAAGCAGTCGCTGCAAATGCGAAGAAAATCATGGCCCGGCAAAAGCCCAGCGACAATCCCCCGGCCAAGAACGACTACAAATTCAAGGTGACCGGCAACATCGCCTATGTTACCTTCACCGAAGGCGACGGCATCGCCGAAACGAGGGTACTGGAAAAGCAAAACGGCCAGTGGAAAATCCTCCGCATGGAAGCTACCGAATCCAAAGCCTTCAAAAACTTCCACCAGCTCTACGCCCTCCAGCGCATGGCCGGCACCTGGAAGACAGACATGGTTACCCTGAAACAGGAAGGCGGCGGCAGTTGGACAGACCTCAGCATGTCAGTGGACTTTAAGTCCACCCCAACCGGGCTGATGTACACTACCAAGGACAGTTACAAAAACGAAAACGGGGAACTGCGCACCTCCGAAGGCCAGGGAATGGTTACCCTCAATATGGAGAACGGGGTCTTAGGCTGGTATCAGGCCAACCACTATCCTTATTCCAATTGGGGTGAAGCGGCACAGGGCACCGGACGGATAAATGAAGACGGGTCCCTTACCTTAACGGGCACGCCCGTCGGGGGCAATGCCCAGATAACGGTCAACATAAAAATGGACGGCGGTGTGATACACTATGCATCAGATACGGTGGTAGATGGGAAAAAAGTGTATGCCTCAACCTATGACATGATGCGGACGGATGTGGCCGTGGAAGCAGGAAAGCCATGAAGCGCAATGTAGCAACATCCAGGTGCAGCTTTTCACCTGCCTGAACAGGTGCGGTGGAAAGCTGCACAGGGCGACAAAGCTGAAATTTCAATGAAAACGAAAAGAACAAAAACATTAATTATGAAAAGCATTTTATCCATAACTATACTGGCATTCACCTTCTTTCTATCCTGTTCGCCAGCCACAGAAAATGTTGAAAAAAATGAAGCCCGGGCCAATGTGGAAACCCCGGTTTCGGAAGAAGAGAAAGCCATCAACCAACTCGTGGCAGATGCTTACAAAGCCCTAAATTTTAAAACTGGCACACAGCCGGACTACGAGGCCATCAAGGCGTTATTTACGGCCAAAGCTACCTTGGTTAACATGGGCGGCGAAAGTCCGGAATTTTCTTTCATAGACGATTTTATCGCAGGTTTCAAAGCCGCTATAGACGCCGGTGAACTCACCTCCGTCCGTGAATGGGAGCTGGGCGGCGAGACGGAATCTTTCGGCAAAATCGGACACCGTATCAGCGCTTCCAATGCCATTTTTAACGAAAACGAAGAAGCGGCAGAAAAAAACGTAAACAGCTTTCAGGTCGTGAAGGTGGACGGCAAATGGCTTATCAACTCCATCGTCTGGGATGTGGAGAGCGAAGGAATGCCTATCCCTGTCCAATACCTCACAAAACAATAGAAATCCTTTCGACTGAAGTGAAGGCATGACTGGCCAACCATGCTGTCACCTCGCTGATATCGAATTATGTAACGCATCAACATCTCCTTCAATGAAAAATCTGACTATTTTCCTCCTTTTCACCTTTTGCCTCACCGCCTGCCAGCAACCCCCGGAACCTCCCAAACAGGAAGCCGCCACGGTGGACAAACAGGCCATCGAAAAAGTAGCTGGCGACCTCATGGACCGGTTTTACCAGGCCAACAAGCCCGACAATTTTTCGGACCTGAACAATATCATGGCGGACGACGGCATCCTGCTGGGCACCGACCCCTCTGAAGTACTGGACAAAGCAACCATGCTGAAAACGCTGGAATCGTACAAACAAGACTCGGTCATGTCAGCTATGATGGCCAACCTGACCTTCGATGTAAAGAAAAGGGATTTTTCCGTTGCGGATGACGGCTCGCAGGTCATCGTCACGGATGTTACGCAGGCTAGTTTCAGCAAGCTGCCCATCCGCTCCACGGCCATCATGAAAAAGTACGATGGCAACTGGAAGATTTTTTACACCAGCAATGGTTTTCTGATCAAAAATGATGACCTGGCGAAAGTGGATGCTATTTTTTAAAAACTAATCAAACGCCGGTGTGGCTACTCATGCCATACCGGCGCAATTACACTTCAAATTTATCAGCTTTCCAACAATAACTTTCTCTACCTTTGGGTCAATCCTTTTTGACTCCGTTCAGGAATGAGAAACTACTTGGAAACATACTTACCTACTTTCTCCCGGCTCCTGCTGACTGTCCTGTTTTTTCAGATTCCACTGTTGCTGTTTTCCCAAAACATCCACTTCGAGCGCATCCCCAACGAACTGGGCCTTTCCCAAAACCTCATCTCCGCACTGTACCAGGATAGGGACGGCTTCCTCTGGGTAGGCACCAAGGATGGGCTCAACCGCTTCGACGGTTACAAGTTTGAAGTTTATCAAAATGACCCCTTCGATTCGACTTCCATTTCCGACAACTACATCTTTGACATTTATGAAGACAGGCAGGGCAGGCTCTGGATTGCGACCAGTGCAGGCTTGAACCTCCTGGATCGCAGGAGCGGCATTTTTTGCCGGCTGCTACCCCCTCCAGCCGCACCGCCACTGGCCCTCCCCATCACGGAAAACTACCCGGGCTTGTCGAGCAAAACCATCAATGTACTATTGGAAGACCGGGAGGGGAATATATGGATAGGCACCCAAAACGGGGGCCTGGTCAAGATGGAGCTGCCGCCGGATGCACTCGATTTTGCCGGGGCCAGGTTCACTGTTTTTATGAAAACAGCAACAGAAAACAGCCTTTGGGAAAAATCCGTCCACCATCTGGCCCAGGATGAATCGGGCGCTATATGGGCAAATTCGGCTGGGACAATCAGCATCGTCAGCAGGCAGGGGAGCGATGGTGCGTATCAAATAAAGCGGCTGCATTGGAGTGATTTTGACCCCAAGTGGGATGGGTACGATCACGCCGATTTTTTATACGTTGTCAAAGGAGAAGGGCTGCCTGACGAGCACTTTTATTCCGTTTTCTCGGATCCCAAAGGGGCGGTTTGGATGAAAACGGCGGGAGGTTTTGCCAAATGGAAGCCCTTTGAAAAACGGTTCCAGCTTTTCTCCCTGGATGTTGATTTAGAAAAATATAAGGAAGGGCCTTTGGCCGGGGCCAATGGCATCGGTGTCTTCGACCAGCAGGGGCAAATTTGGATAGGTGGCGTCGGTGCCTTGGTGGTTTACGACACCCTGACACATAAAATAGTATTGCACAACCAGGCCCAGGAAGAATCCACCGTCAACCTTCCCGATGTGGGCCTGGCAGTGGTGACGGAAGACCGTGCAGGCAATATCTGGGTGGGATCGAACGGGAAAGGATTGTACAAGTACAGCCCGCAATTGAAAAAATTTGGTGGAAAATATGGAGTGGATCAATGGAATGGGGGCAGCGTTCGCTGTATTTATGAGACCTCCGATGGAACCGTCTGGCTGGGGCTGACCAATCTGCAGCTCCTGCGCTGGGATCGCAAAACCGGCGTGGCGTCCCCGGTTATTTTGGAGCAGGAACGCTGGCCCCGGCCCCGTGCAGCCGGGCTGGACTATTTTTTCACGATGCAGGAAGATGCCCAGGGCAATCTTTGGCTGGGCAGCGAGCTGGGGCTGTTCAGGTTTCAAAGAAAGGGGAAGGACATAGAAAAATGGGATTATTATCAAATACTGCGCGACCAAGGCAAGGGCGAGCCAGGTGCTGTCATCGACATGTGCATTGACAGGAAAGGTCAAATCTGGCTCCTCAACCGCTCGGAATTTGGGCGCTTCGACCCTGCCACCGGGTATTTCGATGGGCACAACTACCTGGCCGTCTCAGGAGGCGAGCGGCTGCCCAATACCTTTCCCTGTATTTTCCAACAGGATGAAAACACCTTTTGGCTGGGCACTGATGAGGGCCTGTTGAAATTTGATGCCGGCCAGGCCGCATTTACCTTCTACACCAACGACGCCCGCAACCCCAACAGCCTGAGCCAGCGGCAGGTCAAGTGCATCCACCCTGATCCGGCATCGCCCGATCAGGTGCTTTGGATCGGCACGGGCGGTGGCGGACTGAACCGCTTTGATTTGACGACGGGCCGTTTCACCCACTTCAAGAAAAAGGATGGCCTGCCCGACAATGTGGTGTACGGCATACTGGACGATGGGGGCGGCAACCTTTGGCTGAGCACGAACCAAGGGATTTCCAAATTCAACCCGCGCACGGGGCAATTCAAAAATTACAGCACGGAAAATGGCTTGCAGGACAATGAATTCAATTCCGGGGCCTATTTTAAAAGCAAAAGCGGCGAGCTTTTTTTTGGCGGGATAAACGGGGTAAATGCCTTTTGGCCTGCGTCCATCAAAGACAATTTATTCGAGCCAAAGGTGAAAATAACAAGCTTCAAACTGGCCAACAAAGCCGTGGATTTCAAGACGCCAGGCTCACCCCTCAAACAGCCCATCACCGAAACAACCGAATTGGTGCTGACCTGGAGAGACAAGATTTTTTCCTTTGAATTTGCCTCGCTCGACCTCTCCGCCCCTGAGCGCAACCAATACGCCTACCGTTTGGAGGGTTTTCACGATGACTGGCAATACATCGGAACGGAACGTACGGCCACGTTCACCAACCTCAACCCCGGCAAATACACCCTGCGGGTGAAAGCGACCAACCACGACGGCGTGTGGAACGAGGAAGGCACCAGCCTGAAAATCACCATCCTGCCGCCCTGGTGGGCCACCTGGTGGGCCTACCTGGCCTACGTGCTGGTATTGGGTGCATCTGCCTTTCTGTTTTACAAATTCCAACTGAACCGCAAACTGGAACACGCCGAAGCCGTGCGGTTGAAAGAGCTCGATTCCCTCAAAACCCGACTTTACACCAACATCACCCACGAGTTCCGGACACCGCTGACCGTCATCCTTGGAAATTTGGAAATGATGAAATTGGAAATTGATCAGGTACTTTCTGAAAGCCCAATTTACTATCGTGAATCTTCGATTTCCCAGTTCCTGATTTCCAAAATTTCCATTATCCGCCGCAACAGCAAAAACCTGCTCCGGCTCATCAACCAGATGCTCGACCTGTCCAAACTCGATGCCGGCACCATGAAAATGGAGCTGGTGAAAGGCGACCTCATCAATTACCTCCAATACCTGACCGAATCGTTCCATTCCATGGCATTCGAAAAAAAGATACAGTTGACTTTCTATTCCGAAATCGAGGAATTGGTGATGGACTTCGATGAAGTGAAAATCCAGCACATCATTTATAATTTGTTGTCCAATGCACTGAAGTTTACGGGCGCTGGCGGCAAGGTCGTGCTGCATGCCAGTCAAACGGAACACAACGGCCTGCCCTGTTTGAAACTTAAAATAAAGGACACTGGCGTTGGCATTGCAGCCCATCAACTGGCACACATCTTCGACAGGTTTTACCAGGCCGACAACACGAACACCCGAAAGGGCGAAGGCACTGGCATCGGCCTGGCACTGACGAAAGAATTGGTGGAATTGATGGGCGGCCATATTTCCGCTCAAAGCGAACCCGGAAAAGGCACCACGTTTACCATTTTGCTGCCAGCAACGCTGGCAGCAGGTACCTCCACCTTGGTGGAAACCGCTCATGCCCCCGAAAACCTCGCACCCGAACTTGCACCTGACCCGGTGCCATCCTTCGGGTCGCCCCGGCAAGTTCCATTGGCAACTCCTGCCGAGGAAAAGCCTTTGTTGCTGATCATTGAGGACAATGTGGACGTCGTTAACTACATCGCAAGCCTTTTGGAAAAAGATTACGCCGTCCACATCGCCCCAGATGGGCAGGCAGGCATGGAAAAGGCATTTGAAATGGTGCCCGACATCATCATCAGCGATGTGATGATGCCGGAGAAGGACGGCTACGAAGTTTGCGAAACATTGAAAAACGACGCACGCACCAGCCACATCCCCATCATTTTGCTCACAGCAAAAGCCGAAGAGGCCGACCGCATCACAGGGTTGCGCAAGGGTGCCGATGCCTACCTGATGAAGCCGTTCAACAAGGAAGAACTTTTCGTGCGCCTGGAAAAACTGGTAGCGTTGAGGCGGGCTTTGCAAAAACGGTATGCCGGTGAGGGTTTTGACAAATTGCCAAAATTTGTCAAATCCGATGTTGCCGTCGAGCCTACCCTGGAAGATATTTTCCTGCAAAAAATAAAGGAAGCCATTGATGAAAAAATAGACGATACGGAGTTGGGCATCCAGGATCTCTGCCGGGCCGTCAATCTCAGCCACACACAGGTTTTCCGGAAACTGAAAGCCCTGACAGGCGAAAACCCTACCTTGTTTATCCGCAAAATGCGCCTGCATAAAGCATTGGAATTATTAAAAACTACCGACCGTAACGTATCAGAAATTGCTTACGAGATGGGCTTCTCCGACCCGAATTATTTTTCACGGGTGTTCCATGAAGAATTTGGTGCTCCGCCGAGCGAAATGCGCAACTGATTGGTTTTCTGAAAATTAAGGCTAAAAATTTTCGTCCCTTCGTGCTGGGATGCTACCTGTTTTTTGGACTTATGCAATCTCAATCCAGCTTTTTGCAATCTCCGTCCAGATGGTTTCAGGCCTGGCGGATGATATTTGCTGCATCCCGTTACACCAATAACTGTTTCGCCAGGGTACATATCCTCAATTAGAGAAAGAGGAAGCAGCTAAATTCTTTCAATTTCTCATTCTCGGATTATTTCGCCAGAACTTAATGTTTTCATTCATTCTGCGGAGTGGTGGCCTTGGCCGGCAATAAGCCAACTATTTCTTTTTCATACAGCATTTTTAGGAAAAAATAGGGAATACAGACGCTGTCCGGGCAATTGCTACCGCTCGGGCACCAGGTTCTCTGTGCCATTTTTAAACATAAAATCATGAAAAACAAGCTTATTCTCCTCTCATTCATCCTATTGGTTTTCAGCATCCAGGCCATGGCCCAGACCGACAATGTTGGCATCGGCACCACCACGCCAGATGCCTCGGCGGCATTGGACATCGTTGCAACCGACAAGGGCATCCTTATCCCACGGGTTGCCAGTACGGGGGCCATTGCTTCGCCAGCAACAGGTTTGCTGGTGTACGACGGTTCCAGCAGCGGCTTCAAATATTTTGACGGGACGAACTGGCTGGGCCTATCAACATCGGGCATCGTGCGGGATGCCGACGATGACACGAAAATCCAGGTGGAGGAAAGCCCCGACGAGGACATTATCCGCTTCGACGTGGCAGGGTATGAGGTGTTGCGCATTAGACGCAATGCCAACGATATTGGTTTTATGGAATGGATGGATCCAACCAAGAACCTGTTTATTGGCGAAAACACAGGCAGCTTAACTGAAATAAATGGAACTGACAACGTTGGTATTGGTAAACAATCCCTTCAAAACAACACAACCGGACGGCTCAACACAGCTATCGGCAATTATTCCCTCCAAAATAACATCTCCGGACGCAACAGTATTGCCATTGGGCACAATGCACTGCACGACAACCAGACGGGGGTTTTCAACACGGCAGTAGGCTTGGATGCTTTGTATGAAAATGTGACCGGCAGTGAAAATGTAGGAATAGGAATGCAGGCATTGCGTAAAAACCTGGCCAGCCAAAACACAGGCATCGGTTTTCAAGCGCTTTTCAACAGTACAGGTTCTCAGAACACCGTAATCGGTTACAAATCCTTGCTCAATAAAACATCAGGAAACAACAATGTGGCGGTTGGGGCAGAATCAGGATTGCAGGATGTAACAGGCTCCAACAATACTTTCCTGGGTGCCCATGCCGAGCCAACATCAAGTGACCTCAATAATGCCACTGCCATCGGTTATGGTGCACAAGTGGGCTGTAGCGGTTGCTTGGTGTTGGGCTCCAGTACTGTGAATGTAGGCATCGGGACACCTACTCCAAACAGCAAACTGGAAGTTATAGGCACAGTTACAGCCACGGCTTTCGCAGGTGATGGCTCTGCCCTGACCAATATTGATAACAGCCCCACCAACGAACTTATTACCTCCGCTATCCTCAACGGCAACAACCTCGAAATTACCGATGCGGGTGGTACCACTTCAGTTGACCTCAGCAGCCTCAACCCTGCTGAAACTGACCCCCAGGTGGGAACCAATACCACCAACTACCTGCCCAAGTGGGACGGTTCGTCACTGGTACAATCCACTTCCGTTTTTGAGGATGGGAGCGGCAAGGTCGGCATCGGCACGTCCACGCCCGGCTCCAAACTGGAGGTAAACGGCACCGTCACCGCCACGGCCTTCGCTGGCGACGGCTCCGCCCTCATGGGCATTGACAACAGCCCGACCAACGAACTCATCACTTCCGCCACCCTCAATGGCAACAATCTCGAAATCACCGATGCGGGAGGTACAAAAATAGTTAACCTAAGCAGCCTCAACCCTGCCGAAACCGACCCCCAAGTAGGCTTCAACACCACCAATTACCTGCCAAAATGGGACGGCTCGCAACTGGTGAAGTCCACCTCAGTATTTGAGGATGGGAGCGGCAAAGTAGGTATAGGTACCCCCAGCCCCCAATCCAAATTGCACCTCTTGGATGGGGCATTCCTTGCGCAGGGTACCATGGGCGGTACGCCCGTTTCCGGGGCGGGTACACGGCTTATGTGGATTCCGGAGAAAAGTGCCTTTCGGGCGGGGAAAGTTGAAAATAATGATTGGGATGACAACTTTATTGGGTCCGAGTCCTTTGTCGGCGGGGGAGTTAACAATAGAGCTACTGCCGCCCATTCTTTTATCGGTGGGGGAAGGAGTAACGAGGCTACGGGCGAGGATTCTTTTGTCGGTGGAAGTTGGTCAAGTCGTGCTTCAGCCCTTCGTTCCTTTGTCGGTGGGGGGGTGGGCAATCTAGCTTCTGCCGCTAATTCCTTTATCGGTGGGGGCTGGGCAAATGAGGTTGCAGGCGAGGGTTCTTTTATCGGTGGTGGTACCCTCAATCAGGCTTCGGGCATGTATTCCTTTGTCGGCAGTGGGACGGGCAATCTAGCTTCTGCCACGAATTCCTTTATCGGCGGGGGCACTGAAAACGATGCTACTGGTCAAAGTTCTTTTATTGGTGGTGGTGGGTTCAACGCATCTCCAGGATTCCATTTTTTTACGGGTGGCGGCTCTTATATTCAGGCAGCATCATATTGTGAAGCCGTATTCGGCACTTTCAACACCAGCTACACCCCTGTGTCCGCTACCTCTTTCAACACTGCCGACCGATTATTCGTTATTGGCAACGGGATTGACGGCACCAGCCGCTCCAATGCCGTCACCGTGATAAAGAGCGGCAATACGGGCATTGGTACGGACACACCTAAAAATAGATTGGACGTGGAAGGCGGCACGGCCATCGGGGCCAGCTACTCCGGCACCACTGCCGCACCGGCAGATGGGGCCATCATTCAGGGCAATGTAGGCATCGGTACTTCTACGGTCACCAACAAACTGGACGTAGAGGGCGGCGTGGCCGTCGGGGCCAGCTACTCCGGCAATATGGCCGCACCGACAGATGGGGCCATCATTCAGGGCAATGTAGGCATCGGTACTTCTACGGTCACCAACAAACTGGACGTGGAGGGCGGCGTGGCCGTCGGGGCCAGCTATTCCGGCAATACAGCCGCACCGTCAAATGGGGCCATCATTCAGGGCAATGTGGGCATAGGTACTTCTACGGTCACCAACAAACTGGACGTGGAAGGCGGGATGGCCATCGGAGCCAGTTACTCCGGCAATACAGCCGCACCGGCAGATGGGGCCATCATTCAGGGCAATGTAGGCATCGGCACTTCCACGGTCATGAATAAACTGGACGTGGAAGGCGGGATGGCCGTCGGAGCCAGCTACTCCGGCAATACAGCTGCTCCGGCAAACGGGGCCATCATTCAGGGCAACGTAGGCATCGGTACCCCCAGCCCCCAATGCCAAGCTGCACCTCCAAGATGGGGCATTGTTGGCACAAGGTACCACGGGCAGCACCCCCGTTTCCGGGGCGGGAACACGGCTCATGTGGATTCCGGCGAAAAGTGCTTTTCGGGCAGGGGTTGTTAGCGGGACACAATGGGACAATATCAATGTTGGCACCAATTCTTTTGTTGGTGGAGGAGAAAATAATAAGGCTTTGGGCTCGTCTTCCTTTGTCGGTGGAGGGGGTAATAATGAGGCTTTGGAAGCTTATTGCTTTGTCGGTGGAGGCAATTTCAACACTGCTTCGGGCCTTAGTGCCTTTGTTGGTGGAGGTGACAGTAATACTGCCGGCGGCCATTTTTCCGCTGTCGGTGGGGGCGAAATCAACCATGCTAACGGCTATGCTTCCTTTGTGGGTGGAGGCCGGTTCAACAATTCTACGGGCCATACTTCCTTTATCGGTGGGGGAGAAGGCAATTCAGCTTCAGGCTCATATACCTTTATCGGTGGGGGCTTAGGATTACTGTCAAAATCATACAGCGAAACCGTTTTTGGCAGCTACAATACCGACTATACGCCTGCCTCTACCACCAGTTTCAACGCATCCGACCGCCTCTTCGTTATCGGCAACGGAACCGCTTCTAACACCCGCTCCAATGCCGTCACAGTACTGAAAAACGGCAAGGTGGGTATTGGCGAACAAGTGCCATCCCATGTTCTGACCATAAAATCTTCGGACACGGAAACCATGCGCCTTATCGGGCCAACAGGAGCTTACGGATTTGAGGCCCGGCTCAATTTTGGCGACGGCGACTACGTCTATATTGACGAACCGTCGGATGACATGATGAGGATTCAAGCCTATTTAGTCGGAATCAAACGAACCCCCACCACCAACGCCCTCGAAGTGGAAGGCAATGCCTCCAAGTCTGCCGCAGGCGACTGGCTCGCCAATTCCGACGCCCGCCTAAAGAAGAACATCACCCCGCTGAACAGCCAGAAAATGCTTGAAAAGCTCCTCGCCCTGCAGGGCATCACCTACGAATGGGACGACGTGAAAACCGGCTCGAAAAGGCCGGAAGGCATCCAGTACGGATTTACGGCACAGAACATCCGGGAAGTGTTCCCCACCCTCGTAGAAGAGGATGCGTTGGGCTATTTGCAAACGGCCTACGGCACCTACGATGCGATGACGGTGGAGGCCATCAGGGCCTTGAACGACAAAATAGAAAAACTGGAAGCCGAGAACGACAGCCTCCGCTCCAAACTCTCCGAAATGGACGACCTGAAACAACGCATGGCCCGCCTGGAAGCAGCTTTGTCCGGCCATGCACAGGGAAACGGGGACTAACCCCCCGTTTTAGAAGTTAATGGAATTCTCGTCCAGATATTTGGTAAGATTGTCCAGATGTTTAAGGAGGAAATGCAAGGATATTGGGCAAATTTTAAAAGAATCAAAGCGGCGGAAAGGGAAATCAGCAATTCTCTTCCCAAATGCGGATGATTCTCATTTACCTCCTCCTTTTAAAAACAAAATATCGAGACATGAGAACAGCACCTTTCGTCCTGACATTTGCCTTCTGGCTGTTGACTTCCACGTTCCTCTTTACCCAGACCGACAACGTCGGCATCGGCACTACCACGCCCGAGCCTTCGGCAGCGCTGGACATCCAGAGCACGGACAAGGGCCTGCTCATACCCCGCATGTCCAATGCCCAGATAGCTGCCATTGCCACCCCCGCTACCGGCCTGCAAGTGTACAGCCTTGACGACGGCTGCATTCACCGCTACGACGGTGCGAGGTGGAACATGGATTGTGCCCTCGAATTTAGCTCAGGCACTCTGCCGCCCCACCTCGACGAGTGGAGCCAACTCAATGACTTTCCTGCCAATTTCGACTCAAGAACTGGTGCGATCTCCTTCGTGTTGGGCGGGGAGGCCTATGTCGGAATGGGATACAATGGCACCTATAAAAAAGACCTGTGGAAATACAACCTTGCAATGGATAGCTGGACACAGCTCAACGACTTCCCCGCCAATTTCAACGCAAGATATCGTGCGGTCTCCTTCGTGTTGGGCGGGGAGGCCTATGTCGGAACGGGATACAGTGGCACCTATAAAAAAGACCTGTGGAAATACAACCCTGCAACAGATAGCTGGACACAGCTCAATGACTTCCCTGCCAATTTCGACGCAAGATCGGGTGCGGTCTCCTTCATGGTGGGCGGAGAGGCCTATGTCGGAACGGGATTAGCATCAGGCAGCACCTATAAAAAAGACCTGTGGAAATACGACCCTGCAACGGATAGCTGGACACAGCTCAACGATTTCCCTGCCAATTTCGACGCAAGATTGGCTGTGGTCTCCTTTGTGTTGGGCGGGGAGGCCTATGTCGGAACGGGAGAAGCATCAGGCTTCACCTATAAAAAAGACCTGTGGAAATACAACCCCGCAACGGATAGCTGGACACAGCTCAACGATTTCCCTGCCAATTTCGACGCAAGACGTAGTGCAATCGCCTTCATGTTGAGCGGGGAG
The DNA here is from genome assembly GCA_020636005.1 of Lewinellaceae bacterium. Taxonomy (GTDB): domain Bacteria; phylum Bacteroidota; class Bacteroidia; order Chitinophagales; family Saprospiraceae; genus UBA6168. The sequence goes on along the minus strand of JACJYR010000001.1, from coordinate 250,203 downwards.
GCCTTTGTTGGAACGGGAATAGGAACAACAGGCGCCTTCTTTAAAAAAGACCTGTGGAAATACGACCCTGCAACGGATAGCTGGACACAGCTCAACGACTTCCCTGCCAATTTCGACGCAAGATGGGGTGTGGTCTCCTTCGTGGTGGGCGGGGAGGCCTATGTCGGAACGGGAATAGCATCAGGCAACTCCTATAAAAAAGACCTGTGGAAATATAATTATAACCGACCTTATCTTATGACAGTGAATCCCAATGGGGAAGCGGCATGGGTTGACCTCAGTAACATCAACGACCATCAAACCATTTCCAAAACGGGCAGCACCGTCACCCTGTCCAATGGCGGCGGCTCCTTCACCGATGATGTAAACGACGCTGATGCCGACCCGGCCAATGAATTTAATACCAGTGCCAGCCTGACTGGTAACACGCTGAATATCGTGGACGGCGGTGGCACCAAGTCTGTTGACCTGAGCAGCCTCAACCCTGCTGAAACCGATCCGCAGGTAGGTACCAACACCACCAACTACCTGCCCAAATGGAACGGCTCGGCGCTGGTCGCTTCTTCCTCAGTTTTTGAAAACGGAAGCAGCAATGTCGGTATCGGTACCACCACCCCCGCCAGTAAACTGGACGTGGAAGGTGGTATCTCCGTTGGCGCAACCTACTCCGGCACTACAGCCGCCCCGGCAAATGGGGCCATCATCGAAGGCAACGTCGGCATCGGCGTCTCTGCACCTGGCTCCAAACTGGAGGTCAACGGCAGGTCCAATATCCACGACGGCCACCCTTATGCCTGTCCAACCGGCTACATGGCGACAGGCAGCCTGACCATCGGTGACACCAACAAAGACTTCGGGGGAGGTACCAGTCAATGGAACTCGAATACGGCGGGCCTGCTGCTCGAAACCCTGAACAACACGGAAATCGCCATCCATGACCAGGCCAACAGGGTGGTCAGTGCCCTATATTATGCAGGCGGCAATACCAACAGCCTCACTATTGGCCGTGACATGGGCTGGGGCGCCATCAGCAAGGTAGGCATACGGCGCACCCCGCTCACCAACGCACTGGAAGTGGAAGGCGAGGCCTCCAAATCCTCCGCCGGCAACTGGCTCGCCAACTCCGACGCCCGCCTGAAAAAGAACATCACCCCGCTCAACAGCTGGGAAATGCTCGAAAAACTCCTCGCCCTGCAGGGCATCACCTACGAATGGGACGACGACAAAACCAGCTCGAAAAGACCGGAAGGCGTCCAGTACGGGTTTACCGCTCAGAACATCCAGGAGGTGTTCCCGACATTGGTGGAAGAGGACAAACTGGGCTACCTGCAAACGGCCTACGGCACCTACGATGCGATGACGGTGGAAGCCATACGTGCACTTTACCAGGAAATGGAGAATGGAAAATTGAGAATCGAGAACCTGGAAAAGGAAAACGCAGCACTCAGGGCAGCGGTAGAAAATTCCCAATCCCAGCTCAGCGAAATGGACGAACTGAAAAACAGGCTGGAAAAAATAGAAGCCGTCCTCACGGCCACGAGCCAGAAATGACGAATGAATAGGAACATACCTACGGCAAATTTTGGTAGCTACTGATAACCAAAACCGCAAAAGCCTATTTATCCATAACGATTGGATAGGCAAAGCGGGAACTGACAACAGTACCACGACGAACAAGGAATTGAAGATGAGGAGCGGTTATCCCGCCATACGGCAAGTTTTTATCCGATCAAGTTGGTTGCAAACATTTGATGATCAATATTTTACCAACGGATGAATGATAAGTCCATGAAAATGAACAATAATTCCAAGCCCATTCCGGGATCAGGAGCCATTTTGCGGACTTTCTTCAACAAGTTTGACACCATTGACCATCCATCATCTTGTAACCAATTAAATAAGCAAATGAAGCCGAACAAATTCCATCTAACGTTTACCCTGGCCCTGGCCCTTGTCCTGCAACTCGCCGCCCAGACCGACAATGTCGGCATCGGCACCACCACGCCCGACCCGAGTGCGGCGCTGGATGTGCAGAGCACGGACAAGGGGGTGCTGATTCCACGTATGACGACCGCGCAACGGGAGGCCATTGCCAGCCCGGCGACCGGACTAAAGGTTTATGACACCGACGAAAAAAGTTTTTTCTACTGGGACGGTACCCGCTGGTTTCGCTTGGGGCTTCCAACGGATGGAGGAATACACGGGGTTTTGAAGTCCGATGCTGAGGGTAATGCCTTTTGGGAGCCCTTAATAGATTCGACTTTGATACCTTCCTATTCCCCTTCCGGAGCCAATCCCTTTTTGGTAGGAGCCCAACAACTTCGGTACGTAGATGTAAACGGAAATTATGCTTATATAGGGCTAGGTGGTGGAACTGACAGATTCAAGGTAGTAGATGTTTCCCAACCTGACAACCTGATGGTCACAGGAAGTCTAAACACTGGTTCATCCAGTATAATAAGCCGAATAATCGCCATGGGAGATTTGGCCTACGTATGCGATTTGGGCGAAAGTAAACTGGATATAATTTCCGTATCAGACCCGTTTAATCCTTCGCCCGTCGGAACAATAGGACTCTATTACCCACAGACGTTTGCATTGCAGGGAGAATTTGCCTATGTTTTGGACCTTGATGGTTTCAAGGTCATTGATGTATCCAACCCAGCCGCACCATCTCTTACTTCTACGCTTGCGTTTGCTACCGAACTCTCTTGGATTGCAATACAAGGCGACTATGCCTATGTGGTGGAGTTGATTGATGGCAATATCCATGTGATTGACATTTCCAATAAAGCTGCACCTGCAATTGTTGGCAGCCTTCTACTAGGAGGAGAAATGACTTGCATAGAAGTACTAGGCGATTATGCATATGTTATAGTTGATGACCCCGGAGAATTAAAAGTGGTGAATATAAGCAACCCGGCAACGCCGATTCTGTCCGCAAGCCTTACAGGATTGCCATATCTCTGGAGAGCGCTGAAAATATCAGGGCATTTCGTCTTCTTAGGAACAGAAAATGATATACGGATAATTGATGTACAGGATCAAAATTCTCCAGTAGCAGTAGATGTATTTGGAACGGGGTACAATATCTATTCTATAGACGTACAAGAGAATTATGCCTACTCCGCAAAATCTGCGGAAAACAGACTTGATGTCATAAAACTGTTCGACCCAATAGCAGTCGGAGTAGGGCCTTCGGGAACATTTGCCTTGAGCGTCAATGATAAAGATACAGACCCTACGAACGAAATTCAAACCATTGACGTGTTCAACCTGAACGGAACAAACCTCGAAATTTCCCTGGGAAAAGATGACGAGACTACCCATGTTCTTGATTTAAGTTCCCTGTCTCCCTGGACAGAAAATGGCAATGATATTTTCAATAGCAATGATGGAAATGTCGGTATCGGCACACTAACTCCTGATCCGAGCGCAGTGCTGGATATAGATGCTACAGATAGAGGGCTGCTTATACCTCGAATGACGACTTTCCAAAGAAATGCTATTGCCAATCCTGTTGCTGGACTCATCATCTATAACACGACCGATAGTTGCTTTAATTATTACACAGGTGAAGCGTGGTACAAGGACTGTGGGCGCAGCTTGACGGACTATACCTTTTCTGGACAAGGAGGTAGCACCGGCCTTGATAGGGGTCAGGATGTTGCCACTGACGCCACCGGGAACGTCTTTGTTACTGGCTATTTTGAAGGTACGGCAACTTTTGGTACTATCTCACTGACCAGCGCTGGTGATAAGGATGTATTTTTAATAAAGATTGATCCGACTGGCAACGTGCTTTGGGCAAAACAGGGAGGTGGAACAGGCAATGATCAGGGATTTGGCATTGCAACCGATGCAACCGGCAATGTAATCATTACGGGGGCATTTCAGGATGTTGCTACTTTCGGTAGCACCTCTTTGAATACATCACCAGCTGGTAGTGATCTATTTTATGTAAAATATGACACGGATGGAAATATCATTTGGGCAAAGGAAGGCAACAATAGTATTTATGGTAGCGTGGTTGGTAATGATATAGTAGTGGATGCTTCAGAAAATATATTTGTCACAGGTACTTTCGTCGGCAATTTTGATTTTGGGGCCGGCTCACTGTCATCAATCGGGGATTATGACGGTTTTATTGCGAAGTACGATGCAGCAGGAAATGTACAATGGGTGAAGCAGATAGGGGGAACTGATACAGAAAGTATTTCCGGCATAGCAACTGATTTGGGAGGGAACATCTACATTACAGGGGAGTTCACTGGCACGACAAATTTCGATGGTACATCCCTGACCAGTGTGGGTGGCACGAGGGATGTGTTCACAGCAATGTGCGATGGCACCGGCACTTTGCAGTGGGTAGCACAGGGAGGAGGGACGTCTTTTGATAGTGGTAGAGATGTTTCAGTTGATGCAAGCGGAAATGTTTATGCCACCGGGTATTTCAATACCGAAATAACTTTTGGCAGTACCGTTTTGAATGTTGCAGGAACAAATTTTTTTGTTGTAAAGTACGACCCGGCAGGGAATGTCCTTTGGGTAAAAAATTCTGCATCTTCGACAAGCACATTCGGATACGGAATAACCGTTGACGCTTCCGGAGACGTTCTGGCCACGGGACAATATCTTATTTCTGCTACTTTTGGAACGACCACCCTAACTTCTTCAGGAATGCGTGACGTGTTTATCCTGAAATATGACGGTAATGGTAATTTGCTATGGGCAAAAAGCGGTGGTGGTACTCAAAACGATGAGGGCCTTAGAATAACAACTGACCTGACCGGAATTGTTTACGTAACGGGTTATTTTCAGGATGTAGCAACCTTTGAAAATCTAACCCTGACCAGTGGTGGAAGCGAGGATATGTTCACGGTACAATATTCTAGCCTTGGTACGGAGGTCCTACCAGATAACGGCCTATCAACTTCGGAAGATAATGACATAGACGACACCAATGAGCTAATTACCTCGATTGCCTTGAACGGTAACAACCTCGAAATTACAGATGCTGGTGGCACCGCTACGCTTGACCTCAGCAGCATTGATACAGATACCGACGACCAGACCATCGACGTACTCTATCTAAACGGCACTACCCTCGAAATTTCACTCGAAGACGACGGCCAGCCTACCCAGACGCTTGACCTCGGCAGCATCGATACTGATACCGACGACCAGACCATCGACGTGCTGAACCTCATCGGCACCACCCTCGAAATATCGCTCGAAGGCGACGGCCAGCCAACCCAGACGCTTGACCTCAGCAGCATCGACACGGACACCGATACCGACGACCAGACCATTGACGTGCTGAACCTCAACGGCACCAACCTCGAAATATCGCTCGAAGGCGATGGCCAGCCCACCCAAGTATTGGATTTAAGCAGTTTAATGAGCAGTAGCCAATGGTCTGTAAATGGTATCGATATTATAAACAACAACTCCGGAAACGTCGGTATCGGCACCCCAACCCCAGCAGCCCTGCTCCATGTAAGCGGTACCAGCCGTTTCGACGGCATCATCAACACCAACAACCAATGGATTTCCGGCGATGGAGATCCTGAGGGGGTTTCCATAGACGACAATAGCAACGTCGGCATCGGCACCTCCACGCCCAACCAGAAGTTGGAAGTCTTTGATGGCAATATCAACCTCAAAGTGGGCAACAATGCCGACGACCAGGGCATCCTGTTCCAGAACTTAGGCAGTTCCTATACCTGGAATATTTTCAGGACGGATGCGGGCTCCAATAAAGCCGATCTCGTCATCGCTGGTGGAGGTACGGCAGCTAATCCATCCTTATTGCCAGAGCGATTTCGCATCGCCGATAATGGCAATATTGGTATTGGAACTGCCTCCCCCAGCGAAAAACTTCACGTCGTCGGTAACATCTGCGCCACAGGTACAATCGCCACCTGTTCCGATGTCCGTTTCAAAAAAGACTTCCAGCCCATCGCCGGGGCGCTCGGAAAAATACAGCAACTCAACGGACTCTATTATTACTGGAAAAAAGAAGAGTTCCCAGACCGGAAGTTCAACGACGAGCGCCAAATCGGCCTCATCGCCCAGGAAGTGGAAGCGCTCTTCCCCGAAATGGTACTCACTGATAATGAGGGCTATAAGTCCTTGGACTATTCCCGCCTGACCCCCGTATTGGTGGAGGCGGTGAAGGAGCAACAGAAAATAATTGAAAATGGTGAATTGAGAATGGATAACATAGAGCAACAAAATTCGATGCTCAGCGCAGAGGTGGAGAGTCTCAAAAATCAACTCACCGAAATGGATAGCCTGAAAAACAGGCTCGAAAAAATAGAAGCCGTCCTCACGGCCACGAGCCAGAAATGACGAATGAATAGGAACATACCTACGGCAAATTTTGGAGCTACTGATAACCAAAACCGCAAAAGCCTATTTATCCATAACGATTGGATAGGCAAAGCGGGAACTGACAACAGTACCACGACGAACAAGGAATTAGAAAAGATGAGGAGCGGTTATCCCGCCACACAGCAAGTTTTTATCCGATCAAGTTGGTTGCAAACATTTGATGATCAATATTTTACCAACGGATGAATGATAAGTCCATGAAAATGAACAATAATTCCAAGCCCATTCCGGGATCAGGAGCCATTTTGCGGACTTTCTTCAACAAGTTTGACACCATTGACCATCCATCATCTTGTAACCAATTAAATAAGCAAATGAAGCCGAACAAATTCCATCTAACGTTTACCCTGGCCCTGGCCCTTGTCCTGCAACTTGCCGCCCAGACCGACAATGTCGGCATCGGTACTACCACGCCCGATCCGAGTGCGGCGCTGGATGTGCAGAGTATCGATAAGGGGGTGTTGATACCACGTATGACGACCGCGCAACGGGAGGCCATTGCCAGCCCGGCGACCGGACTAAAGGTTTATGACACCGACGAAAAAAATTTTTTCTACTGGGACGGCACCCGCTGGTTTCGCTTGGGCATCCCGGCAGACGGGAAACTGAACGAGTTCCTGAAACCCGATGCCAATGGCAACGCCACCTGGCAGCCACTCCTCGACACGGCGTTGTGGCCAGCGCCAGAACCCCTGCTTATCAGCAATACCGTTCTCACCAGTACTCCAATCGGCCTGGCAGTGCATGGCAACTATGCTTACTTGACAGATTACGATTTAGGCACCTTCAATGTCATTGACATTTCCGACCCGGCCAATCCTTTCGTCACTGGTAGCCTTGCTGGCGTCAACGGAGCGATAGCGGTACAGGGCAACTACGCCTACGTGGTGAAAAACTCAACCATTAAGGTCATCAACGTTGCCGACCCGGCCAACCCTGTCCTCAGCGGCAGCCTTGCCGCAGGAAGCGACCTGGTAGCTGTAGCAGTGCAGGGAAACTATGCCTACGTGGTGGATTACAATTCCGAAGAACTAAAAGTGATTGACGTGTCCAACCCGGCTAGCCCCTCGGTCAGTGGCAGTCTCAACGTCGGCGGCCCCCCAATTTCCGTGGCAGTGGAGGGCAGCCATGTTTATGTAGTGGGTTCTGATTCCCAGGTTTTTAAGGTCATTGACGTGTCCAATCCGGCCAGCCCCTCACTCAGTGGCAGCCTGACCATCGGCTATGGCGCAGGGACTGTAGTGGTACAGGGTAGCTACGCATACGTGATAGGAATTTTTTCTTTAGGTTTAAAAGTCATTGATGTGTCCAATCCGGGCAGCCCGTCGCTCAGCGGCAGTCTGGTCCTCGGCAACGAACCTATTTCCCTGGCAGTGCAGGGCAACTATGCTTGCGTAGTGGATCAAAATTCCGACGACCTCAAAGTCATTGATATTTCCGACCCGGCCAGCCCAAGCCTCAGCAGCAGTTTTGCACTCGGTGACTATCCAAACCAGGTGGCGATGCAGGGCAATTTCGCCTATGTAACTGACGGTGAAATTGGTGAATTCAGGATTATCCAATTGGGGGTAGCTCCTATGGGAGTAGGCATCAATGGCGAACCCACGCCATATTATCCCAATTTGGGATCAGGTGGATCAGGCATTACCGTAAGCGATAGCTATACCATAGACCATACCCTTAGTTCCGGCGACCTCAGTTCCGATGTCAAGATCAACACGGATGGGGACAATATTTTGACCAGCACTTCCACCGGCCTGAAAGCTACCGAGGTGGACGGCAGCACCACCAACGAACTCCAGACCATTTCCAAGTCCGGCAGCACTGTCACCCTGTCCAATGGCGGTGGTTCTTTCACCGATGCTGTGAACGACGCCGATGCCAGCCCCACCAACGAACTCCAAACTATTTCTAAAACAGGCAACACCGTCACCCTGTCCAATGGCGGTGGTTCCTTCACCGATGACGTGGACGATGCCGATGCCAGCCCCACCAACGAACTCAACACCTCCTTTTCCCTGTCAGGGTACAACCTGTCCCTCACGGATGCGGGCGGTACCCAGACGGTTGACCTCTCTGCCTTGCCGGGCAGCGGTTCGGGCGGCCATTGGTCCACTTCCGGCACCCATATTTACAACAACAACACGGGCAGTGTGGGCATCGGAATAGCCCCCACTGACCAAAAGCTGGAGCTTTTCGATGGTAATTTTAAATTGAAGGTTGGTGCCAATGAAAACGACCAGGGCATCCTGTTCCAGAACTTAGGCAGTTCTTACACCTGGAATATTTTCAGGACGGATGCGGGCTCCAACAAGGCAGATCTCGTCATTGCAGGGGGAAGCCCGGCAGCAAATCCAGCGCTAATGCCTGACCGTTTTCACATTGCCTCCAATGGCAATATTGGGATCAATATTGCCGCCCCGCTGGCCAAATTTCATGTGAACGGCACCAGCCGGTTTGATGGCACTATCAACACCAACAACCAGTGGATTTCCGGTGACGGGGGTGCCGAGGGGATTTCCATTGATGGCACGGGAAGCGTAGGAATCGGCACGAACCCACCTGACCAGAGCGCCCAGTTGGACATCGAATCCACCGACAAGGGCATGCTCGTGCCACGCCTCACCACGGCCCAGCGCACCGCCATTGCCTCCCCTGCCACCGGCCTGCTCGTGTACGACACCGATGCCGATGCCTTCCATTTTTACGACGGCTCGGCCTGGCAGCCCATCCTCTCTGGCAGTGGTGGCGGTGAAGCTACCACCGTGAGCGACGGCAACACTGTGGACCTCACCTTGACAGGGACAGACATAAGTGCCGAGACCATCCTCGACCCGGCGGGCGGCAACATCCTGACCAGCAGCGCCAGCGGCCTCAAGGCCACCGAGGTGGACGGCAGTACGACCAACGAGCTGCAGACCATTTCCAAGACGGGCAACACCGTCACCCTATCCAACAGCGGCGGCTCTTTTACCGACGAGGTGGACGATGCCGATGCCGACCCTCTCAACGAGACCAATACCTCCCTGACACTGAACGGCTGGGATCTCGAACTCACCGACGCCGGCGGCACCAAAACGGTCAACCTGACCGGACTGCCCGGCACAGGCACCGGCGGCCACTGGGCCAACCCCGGCGACGACATTTACAATAACAATGTGGGGAATGTGGGGATTGGGACCAGTACGCCTTCTGAAAAACTGGAAATCAACGGAGCCATTAAAATAGATGACACTTCGAACGCCACTCCTGCTGCGGGCACTATTCGTTGGAACCCTGCCACTGAAGACTTCGAAGGCTATACCGGAACCCAATGGAAATCATTGACCAGTCCCGAAACTAAATTCTGGGGCAATCCAAACATTATCTATAAAAGTACTGAAACCGATAAGCTCACCGCTTCCGACGGGGCTACTGATGATCAGTTTGGCTGGAGCGTTTCCCTCTCCGGCGACTATGCCCTCATCGGCGCTTACGGGGACAGCGGCAACGGCAATGGTAGCTACTCAGGTTCTGCCTACGTCTTTGTCCGCTCCGGCACCGCCTGGACGGAGCAGGCCAAGCTCACCGCTTCCGATGGGGCTAGCGGTGACTTTTTTGGCAACAGCGTCTCCCTCTCCGGCGACTATGCCCTCATCGGTGCTTACCAGGACGACGACAACGGCAACCTTTCCGGTTCTGCCTACGTCTTTGTCCGATCCGGCACCACCTGGACGGAGCAGGCCAAGCTCACCGCTTCCGATGGGGCTGCCAATGACTGGTTTGGCAACAGCGTCTCCCTCTCCGGCGACTATGCCCTCATCGGCGCGACCAAGGACAGCGGCAACGGCAATGGTAGCTACTCAGGTTCTGCCTACGTCTTTGTCCGCTCCGGCACCGCCTGGACGGAGCAGGCCAAGCTCACCGCTTCCGATGGGGCTGCCAATGACTGGTTTGGCAACAGCGTCTCCCTCTCCGGCGACTATGCCCTCATCGGCGCTTACGGGGACAGCGGCAACGGCAATGGTTTCTCCTCAGGTTCTGCCTACGTCTTTGTCCGCTCCGGCACCGCCTGGACGGAGCAGGCCAAGCTCACCGCTTCCGATGGGGCTACTGATGATCAGTTTGGCTGGAGCGTTTCCCTCTCCGGCGACTATGCCCTTATCGGTGCTTACGGGGACGACAACAATGTTGCCGATTCCGGTTCTGCCTACGTCTTTGTCCGATCCGGCACCACCTGGACGGAGCAGGCCAAGCTCACCGCTTCCGATGGGGCTGCCAATGACTGGTTTGGCTGGAGCGTTTCCCTCTCCGGCGACTATGCCCTCATCGGCGCTTACAGGGACGACAACAATGTTGCCGATTCCGGTTCTGCCTATTTCTTTGTCCGCTCCGGCACCACCTGGACGGAGCAGGCCAAGCTCACCGCTTCCGACGGGGCTACTGATGATCAGTTTGGCTGGAGCGTTTCCCTCTCCGGCGACTATGCCCTCATCGGTGCTAGTTACGACGATGACAACGGCGACAATTCCGGTTCGGTCTATGTTTTTGAATAAAAATATAGACTAAAATTTCTCAACCCTAGCCGTTTCTTGGGTTGCGGAGCAAATAGAATCAAATGAACGACCTCATCCTCTTCCTCTTCCTCGCTTTGGGCCTCCTGGCCCTCAACCGGGACTTCTTTTTTCAACATAAAAAAGGCACACCATGAAACAATTGATTGCCATACTCCTCCTGCTATTTAGCCTGCACGGGCAGGCCCCCGCCCAGCTCTACGTGGCGGGCGGCACCTTGAAGGTTTCCCCTGGGGCCGTGCTCTACTCCACGGGCGATGTGACCAACACCGGCGGCGGCTCGCTCGTCAACGACGGCACGCTGAGTACCCCCGGCGATATCACCAACAGCAGCTCGGCCACCATGTCCGGCAACGGCCAGTACACCCTCAGCGGCAACTGGACCAACTCGGCCGACTTTGCCGCAGGCACCTCCACCGTCACTTTCAATGGGGCAGCCAACAGCACAGCTACCTCCGGCGGAGATGCTTTTTTTGAGGTTAAAATGTCGAAGACCAGCACCGACCTGTTGCTGGCCGATGCTATGGACGTGCTTGATACACTGCATTTTCTGTCCAATGACAACAAGGTCGTGCTCACCAGCCACAACCTCACTTTCGGCACCGTTGGCGGCATCCTCGGCTATGGCAACGACCGTTTCATCGTGGCGGGCGGAACGGGGCAGGTGCGCAAGGCCGGCCTCGGTACGGTGGCCTTCGTTTACCCCGTGGGCTATGACGCCAGCACCTACAACCCTTTCAAAATCAGCCAGTCCGCCACCGGCACCGTGGATACTTTCGGTGTACGGGTACAGGAAAATGTGCTCGAAGACGGCCTCACCGGCACCGCTTTCACCGCAGGGGTGGCCGATGCCAGTTGGGTAGTCACCGAGGCGGTGGCCGGCGGCAGTGACCTCACCCTGACCGCCCAGTGGGCCGCCTCCGACGAGCTCACCGGCTTCGACCGCACCGACTCGGGCATCGCCCGCTACGACGGCTCGGGTTGGGATCTGACCAACGGCCTGTTGGGCAATGCCACGGGCGGCGGCCCCTACGCCCGAATGCGCAGCGGGGTGACAGCCGTGGGCGTGTTCGCCGTGGGCGGCGAGGCCCTGCTGCACCGGCTGGAAGTGGAACTGCGGGCCTTTCTGCAAGGCCCCTTCTCCGGCGGCCAGATGGGCGATGCCCTGCGCAGCCAGTCGCTCATCCCCACCACGGAACCCTACACTGCCCTCAGCGGCTTCACCCACGTGGGCAGGGGCGGCGGCGAAACGGTCGATCCGTCCGTGTTTGCCACCACTGGCAGTGACGCCATCGTTGACTGGGTCTTCCTCGAGCTGCGGGACGCCATGACGCCCGGTACGGTGCTGGAAACCCGCTCGGCCCTCATCCAGCGGGATGGCGATATTGTGGATGTGGATGGTACCTCGCCCGTTGCTTTCCTCGGCTCCGCCGATGATGATTACTACGTGACGGTGCGGCATCGTAACCATTTGGGGGTGCGCACAGCGGGCACGCTGGAACTGCCGCTGGCGGCGCCACCCTACGACTTCACCACCGCCATGGGGCAGGCTTACGGCAGCAACCCTATGGCCAACCTTGGTGGCAGTTTTGGGCTGTGGGCGGGCAACACGTCCGGGGACGCCAGTGTGAAGTTCCAGGGTGCGAGCAACGACAGCGACACCATCAAGAACGACGTCCTGGGGCAGCCGGGCAACTTCTTCCACCTGCTCACCTACACCTACAGCGCCTATGCGCTGACGGACGCCAACATGGACGGCACAGTGAAATATCAAGGTGCCAACAACGATACCGATTTGGTAAAGAACAACGTCCTGGCCCACCCGGCCAATTTCTTCCACCTGCTGACCTTTACCATCAGCGAACAGCTCCCATGACATGGGCGCAAAACCTAAAAATTCACGGCAATGAAACATCTCATCATAACACTACTCGCCCTGTTTTCAACAAGTTTTGGAAAAGCCATTGGGCAGGCCATCACCAACTATGCGCTGTCCAGCGAGGGGAACAACACCCTGAAGGTCGGCTCGGTATTTAATATCAACGGGTCTGGCCCGGTCATACAGGACAATTCCTCGGTCTCGCTTTTTGTCCCTGTTGACCTTGTAACCCCGGTCATCACCAACCTGCAGGGCGGGAGCTGGTCGGCCACCGTCATAGCGAACTCGGTCTTGACCAGCCAGTGTGGTGCAGCGGCGAATGGCTACTACTTGGTTCAGATTTCGACAGGGGGGCAATCAAACCTCGGAGGCGTGGCAGCAGGTGTGCAGGAAGACCTTTTTCTTGTATCGTTCACCGGTACAAGCAGCCTGTCCATTAATGCCTTTGACCCCAATGCCGGTGACCCGCTATCGGCATGTGTGAGTATACTTGGAGTGGACAACACTGCCTCTATAGATCCTGATGGCAATGGTGGCCCAGCTATGACAACGGGCTACAGCAACATCCCCATACTCCCCAACAGTGTGAGCCTGCCTATTGAACTCACTTCTTTTTATGCCCGTCCGCTCAACGCCACCGATGCCAAGCTGGATTGGGAGACGGCCAGTGAACTCAATTCCTCTCATTTTGAGGTAGAGCGCAGTACGGACGGGAAAAACTGGCAACAGGTGGGCAAAGTAGCAGCTGCAGGTTTCAGCCAACAAAACCACAGTTATAGCTTGATAGATGAAAAGGTGTTCGAACCGGGCGAATCGTCCCTTTCCGTTTTTTATTACCGTTTGAAAATGTTGGACCTGGATGGGAGTTTTACCTACTCAAAGGTGCGGGAAGTGCACTTTGATCGTGCAGGCGGACTGGTCGTCGGGGAGCTGTTCCCCAATCCAGCAGAAAGGGGACATGTTGCTTTTCAGTTGCCGCTATACACGGAGCAGGAGGCATCGCTCCGCCTGACGGTTTTCGATGTGAGGGGCAGCGTTGTTGGTTTGTTTGAAACAGACCTTGCGGCAGGTGAACAGTTGGCGGGCTTCGACCTGGGACAGTTGGCGGCAGGGGTGTATCACATCAGGGTGTTGGTGAATGGGGAAACTTTTGCACGGAGGCTGGTCGTACAGTGAAAGGCGCCTCATGCTGGAACAGGAACTAAATGCTATCTTACAGAGTACACCTGTGCAGTGAAGCCATGCATTGGGAGCGTCGCTTGCAGCGCCTTCCCCGTCCACATCAAAATGTGGTTCGCTTGCTATCGTTGCTTTTATAGCTTTGTTGCATGGAACAAATCAATTTAGCCATCATCGAAGACGACGCCCTCATCCGGGAGAGCCTGGAAGGTTACCTGGGTGCCAACACGGCCATCTGCATCAACCTCGTGGCCGGCAGCGTGGAGGAATTTTTGGAAAAAACGAAAGTCCTGCCGCCTGTCATCGACATCGTTTTGCTCGACATCGGGCTGCCCGGCATGTCGGGGATTGAGGGCATCCGCCACATCCGGCTTGTTTGCCCGGAGGCGGACATCGTGATGCTGACGACGTTCGAGGAGGATGATAAAATTTTCAAAGCGCTGTGCGCCGGGGCCTGCTCCTATATCTCCAAGCGCACCTCATTGGTCAATATCCAGGAAGCGTTGTTCGTGGTGCGTCGGGGCGGCTCGTACATGTCTCCGTCCATCGCCCGGAAAATTGCGCAGCACTTCATGCCGAAGGAGCGCAAGCAGGAGGACGTGCTTTCACCCCGCCAAAAGCAAATCGTGGACGGCCTGGTGGAGGGTTACAGCTACAAAATGATTGCGGACAAACTCAGCATTTCCCTCGACACGGTGCGTGACCACATCAAGCGCATTTACCGGGCGCTGGAAGTGAACAGTAAAGCGGAAATTATCAGGAAGTCGCTGGAGGGGGAGATTTAGTTGGTTTGAAATGGTTTGAATGGTTTGAATGGTTTGAATGGTTTGAATGGTTTGAAATGGTTTGAATGGTTTGAAATGGTTTGAATGGTTTGAATGGTTTGAAATGGTTTTCCGAACAACTCAAACCATTTCAAACCCCTCAAACCCCTCAAACAAAATTCTTTCACCAATAAAATAAAAAAGCCATGTACGATGAAAATCACAATGGAATACCATTTACGGGAACCTTGAACGACAACGATCTGCAAGGTTTCCTGACCTGCAACGAACTGCAAACCCTGCTTGCACCGGCTGGCTGTGTGGGCATACGGGTGTACAATGCCGTGGCCGGTACCAACGATTCTTCCCGGCGGGTCATCGCAGTGGGGATACGGGAGAATGGGTCTGAATTTGAGAACCTCTACCAATTGAGCGGGTCATTTACTCCCGGCAGCATACCAACCGGTGGCAGGCAGGCCAACGACAGGCAGGAAGCAGTTGACTTGACAGGGAGGAACGTTTCGCCCAGCCTTCATTTTGCTGCTTTTTTCAGTAAAAAAATGGTGAACGGCCTCCTCGCAGGCAACAACGGTCAGGCAGTGGACGGCATCGGTTTTTTTGTCGTGAACCTGGGCGGAGGCATCTTTTCGCACGTGGGTATGGCTTATGTCAACGCCCGGCAGGCTGCAAATTCATCCATTCAGAGCGACATGCCCTGCCCGGACCATTGTGCCAGACTCGTTGACCCAACTGCGACAGATACGGCAACTGCTGACACCTTCAAAAGTGACAATACCGGCAACGATGCTGGCATTTATCTGCAAAGGTGGTAGAGAACACAATGTCAGCCTGGTTTTTAACCCGGCCAACATTTTTAACCAATTCTACCGTGCCAAAATTTGTCTTCCTCCTTTTTTGCTGCATGGCATTTGAAATCCTGCCGGCGCAGGAGTTGCAACTCGCATTCCACCACCTCGACCAGGAGGACGGGTTGCCGCCTGCTGCCGATTACTTTTTTTCGCAAGGATCCCGTGGGTTCGCCTGGATTGGCACGGACGGCGGGCTTTGCCGCTTCGATGGGCAGGCGCTCGTCCGCTTTGCCAATGATCCCGCCGGCCTGCATTCCCTTTCTGAAAACCTCGTGACCAGCTCTTGTTTCGAAGATGCCAATGGCAACTTGTGGTTTACCACGTTTGGCGCCGTGCAATGCTTGCGGAGGGAAACCGGCAGCTTCGAATCCTGGTCGTTGCCAGGGTCGGGGCAGAAGGATTACCATGCTTTCCACCTCGATGCCGGGCGGCTTTGGCTGCGCATTGGCAGCGACAGCGAGGCGGCGCTTTTCCACTTTGATTTGGGTGAAAAAACCTTCCTGCGGAAAATCCCGATGGAGGGCAGCCGCTGCACCGTGCTGAACGGGGCGGACGGGCAGCCGGCGTTTTTCATCGAAACAAAACTGCCCACCCGGCCGGGGTTCGTGTGGCGCTCATTGGCGGATGGGGTGGGCCTCCACTTCGAATTTTTGAAAACACGGGACGGCAGGCTGCGCAACTATTCCAGCCCCACCAATACCGCTTTGCCGGAGGGTGACAGCCTGGTTTGGTTCGGCGTGTACAATGGTTTGGGCGTTTTTTATCCCAAGGACCGGCGGCATTGGATAGAATTGGACCGCCTGCCCGGCGTGCCCGAAGACATCGGCTGGGTGTACGGCATCGTGCCGCTCGATGGGCGGCGGCTGCTGGTTTCCTGCTCCTACGGACTGGCCGTTTTTGACAAAGAAAAAAGAATTTTCACCCAACTGATAACTCCGCAGCCCGGCGACCCGCTCGGCCTGAAAACCGGCGTTTACGAAGAACTTTTCAAGGATGCCTCCGGCAATATCTGGGTGGAACGGAACGGCCAGGGCGTGACCTTCGCCAGCCTGCACAAACGCAAGTTCGCTGCTGCGCCCGAACTGGCGGGCACTTCCGTCGGCGCCATTTTCGAAGACCGCAACGGCAACGTCTGGTGCAGCACCGAAGCGGACGGGACCTTTGTTTTTGACCGTGAAAAAAAGTTGGTGAAACACCTCCGCCTGCTGGACAACCGGGCCAGGCCGGGCGAGGAGTTTCCATTGCCGGAAATGGAATCTTTTTTTGAAGATAAAACCGGGCGCCTCTGGGGCGCCTCCCCGAACTATTTCTTTTTTTGGGATGAAAAACGGGGCATCTTCACCTTCCGGGATACTTATTTTCAGGGCGTTCCGAGCAGCGCTGCCGATGAACTCAACCTGTTTTTTTCGCTCCGCAATGGCGATGTGCTGACGGCAAAAGGCAAGGATATTTTTAAAGTTTCTTCCCATCCCGACAAAGTCAGCCTCGAACCCTGGCACGACCTGTCCCGGTTTAACCTGCAAATCATCACCGCCATTTTTCAGGATAAAAAAGGCCGCATCTACCTCGCCGATCAGACGGAGCGGCTGCTGGTTTTGACCGAAACCCAAGGCAAACTGCAACTGACTGCCGAAATGGAAAACACCGGCGTTTGCAGCGGTTTTCTGGCCCTTGGTGATTCGGTAGTTTATGCCGCCACATCGGAGGGCTTGCTCAAAATTGAGACAGCCAACTGGCGGTACCGCCTGCTCGGACTGGCAACCGACAGCATTCCCAACGAGGCGTTTTATAAAATTTTAGCGGATAAAAACGGGCAACTCTGGCTCTCCGGCCCGAACGGGCTGGTGCGCTACGACCCGGTGCGGAAGCAGTTCCACCGTTTCAACAAAGCGGACGGGCTGGCTTCGAAAAGTGCGAACCCCAATGCTTTCATCGTGACTTCAGGCGGCGATTTTTGGCTGGGCGGTAAAAACGGCCTGAACGTTTTCCGGCCGGAGGAGGTGAAAATGCTGGACGGCGGGCCGCCGGTTTACATCACGCAGGTGTTTGTCAATGACACCCTTTTTACCCAAAAAAACAAGGGCGAAATCACCGCCCTAGACCTCGACTACCGCCGTAACACGCTGTCGTTCCGCTTCGCTGCGCTCGACTTCAGCGACCCCGGCTCCAACGAGTTTTACTACCGCCTGCAGGGCTACGAGGAGGAGTGGGTATTCAATGGCAGCGAGGGTTTCGTGCGCTATCCGAACCTGCCACCGGGAAGCTACACGCTGGAGGTGAAGGCCACCAACTCGGACGGGATTTTGGGTGAAAACATCCGGAGCCTGGCCCTGCGCATTCGCCCTCCGTTCTGGCGGACGTGGTGGTTTTACGGGCTGTGTGTGTTGTTCGTGGCGGGGCTGGGGTGGGCCTGGTCGCAGTACCGCTTGCAGCAGGCGGTGAAGATGGAACGCCTGCGGGTGAAAATTTCAAGCGACCTGCACGACGAGGTGGGCACGCTGCTGTCCGGCCTCGCCATGCAGACCGAAGTGCTGGAACTGACCGCCCGGCAGGAGGACAAGCCCCGCCTGCACCGCATCGCCGAACTGAGCCGCAGCGCCATGCTGAGTATGCGGGACACGGTCTGGGCCATCGATGCCCGGAAGGACAAGCTCGAAAACCTGCTCGACCGCATCCGGGAATTCGCAGCGGAAACGCTGACGCCGAAAAATTTCCACTTCGATTTGACGGTGAAAAACCTGGACTTGAAAAAAACGCTGCCGGTGGACGTCCGCCAAAACCTCTATCTTATCTGCAAGGAAGCCCTCACCAACATTGCGAAGCACTCCAACGGTGACGCCGTGCAGGTCTCCTTCACCCGAACGGGGGAGGTGCTTGAAATGCGCATCAGCGACAATGGCCGGGTGGAGGAAAAGCCGTACAAGACCACCGGCCTCGGCCTGTCGAACATGCGGATGCGGGCCGAGCGGCTGGGCGGCAGCATCGAGTTCTCCTCCGAAAATGGCTTCTGCGTAAGCGTCCGGATTAAAATGCCGTAAATTGGTTGTGGCCCTGTTCAAAGCACCTTCTGAAATTCAAACGAGGCGTAGCTGTTTAATGGGGCGTTTGTGGTTGTTCGAGCTGGTTTTCCTTCAGCAGGTCAGGATTTATATTTGGCTGTAAGTGGGTCAAAAACTACCTTTACAGCTAATTAAAAACAGATGCAACCATTTATTGGCAGGGAGAAAGAGCTCGAAAAACTGAGAAGCCTGTACGCTGGCAAACGGTCGGAATTCGTTGCGGTTTATGGCAGGCGGCGGGTGGGCAAAACGCTCAGTTCAAGCAAGTGTTTAGCGCAGCGGCACTTGCGACCGGAAAGCCTAATGGCGTAAACACCGCTACACTCAACACTTGCTGGAACTACTTCGTCCCCAATTCCCCAATTCCCCAATTCCCAATTCCCTAATTCCCAATTCCCTAATTCCCAATTCCCTAATTCCCAATCCCTCCCCCGTTCTCGCCAGCATCAAGATGTGGATGCCCTGCCTTGCCTGCCCGCCTACCTTTGTTTCATCGAAAACAGAAAATCATCACCAAAAATTTACGAAGATGAAAACACTTCGCCACCTCCCAACCGCCGCCCGGATTCGACATGGCGAATGGAATGGGCTACCTGAGGGGCAAATTTCCCAAAAACGGCATGGTGGCATGACCTCCTTCCAGCCACATCAAGATGTGGTCGGAAGGGTGAAATACAAGGCGCACCTTTGTACCACACAACGACCAAATGAAAATGCATCATCTCCTAAACCAACCATCATGAAAGACAATGTATTTAAAATTCTATCCATCATTTTACTGCTGCTTGGCCTCGGAGTGTCTGCCAGGATCATAAGGCAGAATGACAGCGTGAACCTTGATCAAAATCCGATCATTGCCGACCCGCACAACCCTGCTTTGGGAGGAGATGCCACCTTGGCTATCCCGCCTTCCGATCGAAAAGCGCTTTCATTCGTCAAACATGAAGCAGCAGATAGCAGAAACTTACAATTTCCTGAAAATCATAAAATTAATACTGGCCTTTTATTGAATTTGCAAGCTGGATGCTAACATTTTTTTACCTCATGCAATGGTAGTCCAGCTATTTGCAATCTCAGTCCAGATGGTTCCGGAGGAGGGGGGAGTATTTTTGCAACAACCCGGAAGCGGGGATTGGATAAATGCCTCCTGTCATTCCAATGAGGCGGGGCACATCCACCTTTTTTTAACTATTCAAAATCAAAATGAATCATGACAAGAGTAATTCTAACCGCACAAGTGGAAGACCTTGAAAAATGGGAAAGGGGATTCCGCTCCCACGTCGAGCTGTTCCGAAGCATGGGCGTACAACAATCCATACAGTACACGATGGTAGCCCCCAACACCATCGCCATCACCTCCGAAGTAGCCGACATCGGCAAATACCTGAAAATGCTGCAGTCGCCCGAAACAGCAGCAGCCATGGACGTGGACGGGGCTATTAAAGAGACGGTGCAGGTTTTTGTGCTCGATAAAGTAGTGGAGTTATAGGAAGCTGCATCCTGGCTTTATTGCCTTGTTCAGAAAACCAAATGAAAACATTATTTAACTAAAATCAATACAAATGAAAACAATCATTCAATCCATCTTCCTGGCAGCCCTTTTCTGCCTGAATAACCACTTCCTCTCCGCACAGGACAGTGCGCCACAGGGCTACTACTCCTTCGACTACATGAAAGTGAAGCCGGGCATGCACGATGAGTACCTGAAACTGGAAAAGGCCTGGAAGAAAATTCACCAGGCCAACATCAAGGCGGGCAAGTACAACTTTTGGGAGCTGACCCAGGTGGCCTATCCGTCGGGTGCCGGCGAGGAGTACAACTATGTGACCCGCATCAATTTCAAGGGGGAAAAACAACTGGCCGACTACCTTGAAAACTGGGCATCGCCCGACCTGAAAGCCATCCTCACACCGGAAGAACAGGCGCTGGTGAACCGCACTGACGAAATCAGGACAAGGGTGAAATCCGAAATCTGGTCGCACGCAGATATGGCCCTGGGCACAGGCAGTGAGAATGAAAAAATCGTGGTGTTCAACTTTTTCAACTTCCCCGAAACAGGCAGCCGTTCCGACCACCAGCGGGTGGAGCGGGAGTATTGGAAACCCGTGCACGAGGCCCGCATCAAGGATGGTAAAATGATAGGTTGGATACTGCTTGCCAAGCAGTTGCCCTGGGGCTCCGCCGATGCTTACCACGACGGCACCGTGGATTTGTACGCCAATATGGAGCAGTTCCTGAGCCAGGGCAGCCCCATCCCATATTTTGAAAAAGTACATGCCGGAAAGGATTTAAGTAAACTATATGCCGAGTCCAGCGCCGCCTGTGACTTGATTCGGCAGGAGGTGAGGATGGTGGTGGACAATTCGGATGTGCCCGCAGCGGCGGCGGCGAAGAAGTGAGGTGGGCCCCCATTGTCGGCGTGACTCCCCACATCACGCCGGCAATGGTACCATTTTACCCAATAAGGATAGGTCATGGTGAAGAGTTTAAATAAACCAAGATTAGCCCTCTTTTCCATACCGGCCTTGCTTACCATCCATTATCTTCATGTACGACCGGGAACAATTCCACCACCTGATGCGGACAAGGGAGGGAGCCACCCGCAAGGAAGTAGGCGAAATGAGCTATGTGGCCACCCACTTTATGAAATACCTGACAGACGGGGAGGTGGACGCCATCTATACTTTTTTGAAACACAGGCTGGAGGAGGATGGGGCAGCGGCGAGTGCAGCAGCGAAGTAGGAAAAAGAATTTATCACTTGAAGACTTCTTCCAACGGGAAGGAAATGTCGAGTTTTTCATCGTGCAGCGTTTCCGAGGCCCGGAAAATAGCATAGTCGTCGGGGCTGGAAAAGACATAGATGTTGGACAAAGAGGGCAGGACAATCCAGCAAGACTTTACGCCGTGGGCAAAATATCCCGCTGCTTTTGTGGTCAGTTCTGACAAGCTTTGGCTGGGGGAGAGGATTTCGATGACACCGAGCGGTGGTTCTTTCATGGAGATGATGTCGTTTTTCATATCCAACTCCATTTTTGGATAAATAGAAATGTCGGGGACAGAGGGCCAGTCGGAAAGTTCGATGCTCAGTTCGGAAGCGAGGCGGTATTTTTTCCTGAAAGGAGCTAGTTCAATAATGAGGTTGGCCTGGATGGAACCGTGGTTGAGGGAGGGCATAGGCTTATTTCTTTCAAGTTCGTAGGAAGAAATCTCGTCGGTAGCGGCGGTTTGGTGGCCGAAATCCATAAGCATTGAGTTTAAAAATCAAAAAGTATTTGAATTGAAATGGTAAAGATAACCTGATTTTTCACAGCATCAAAAGGCAATATAACCAGCGGAAAAAGTTGCCGAAAGCAGTATAGCTGCTTCAAACCAACTAGCATGGACAACAACCAAATCATCATCATCCTTTTCGGTGTACTCTATTTCGGCTTCATCATCTACACCCGCAGGAAGGGCGACTTCGAGGAGTTTTCGGTGGCGGGCCGCAGTCTCGGCACCTTCCTGATATTTGCCACCCTGAGCGCCTCGTATATCGGGCCTGCCTCCACCCTGGGCCTCAGCCGGGATGGGTTCAACAATGGGCTGTTCCTTTGCTTTATCGCCGTCTTTTCTGGGGTGGCAATGGTGTTGAATGCCCTGTTTTTAGCCCCAAAAATCCGGGAAAAATTCACGGACAGTTGTTCCATCGGCGACGTGATGGGTGGCCCCCGCAGCCACAACCACAAGGCCGTCCGGATAGCGGTGGGCATCGTTTCGGCCTGGTTTATGGCTGCCATCACCATTGCCATGAGCTATGCCGGGGGCGAGTTGGTCAACAACGTTTTCGGGTTTCCGAAAATGGCTTCCATTGCTGTCATCACGGTCATTGTCATCGTTTATTCCTCGTTCGGCGGCATCCGGGCGACCATCCAAACCGATGCATTCCAGTTCATCTGTTTTGCGGTCATCATACCGTTGTTGGCCTTGTCCATCATTTCCAGCGATGGGTTTTCATGGCAGGCATACACAGCCCATGCTACTGCAAATGCTTCCCTGGCTTTTGACGCAAATACCGCCGCCGCCATATTGGGTATGTACCTGTACTGGATAATCAGCGGGGCGGGCTTCGATGCAGCCTTCATCAACCGTTTTTTGGCTTCGAAGGATATGCGGGTCACCAAGCAGGCGACGGCTTTTGCCGGGGTATTTTACAGCGCTTGGGTCATCCTGATGGTGTTCATCGGAAGTGCCGGGGCCTTCCTCCAACCGGAGTTGGCCAACAGCGACCAGGTGTGGCTGCAAATCGCAGCGTCCCAATTCCACGGCATCCTGTACGGCATTTTCATCATCGCCATGATAGGCGTGGTCATGTCCACGCAGGACACAACCCTGAACATATCCAGCATCAATTTCAGTGAGGACATCATCGCTGGTTTCCGGCCCGGCATTTCGGATGAGCGGAAGCTGTTTTATGCAAAATTGTTCACCGTGATAGTCGGCGCGGCGGCCATCCTGATTGCCGGTTTTTTGGACTCCATCCTGAACGCCATCATCGTCATATTTTCCTTTTACATCCCCGTGATGATTCCCGTCACCTTCTTTTCGGTGTTGAAAAAAAAGCACCACTGGCAGTCGGCCATTGCCTCGATGGTGGTGGGTTTTCTGTCCAATTTGATATGGGAGTTAGTGGGTTCCGAAGCGCTGCCCACTTTATTGGTGGGGCTGGTGTTCAGCACAATGGCCTATTGGCTCACCGACCTGTTTATGGAAAAAAGAAAAGGGCAAACGGCGCTTGCGCTGGAAGGTATTCCAGGGCAGCCGACGTAAAGCTGACTATCAATAACATTCATCATTTTTCAAACTCAAAATTTCTCAACAATGAAAACATTTATTTCAATGCTCACACTGGCAGTTTGCTGCCTGTTTTTCAACACCGCAAAAGCCCAGGGTGGCTACGTCCTCGTGGACTACATGAAAGTGAAGCCTGGCATGGGCGACAAGTACCTCGAATGTGAAAAAGCCTGGAAAACGGCCATCCACCAAAAGCGCAAGCAGGATGGCAAAATCCTGTGGTGGCACCTTGAACAGACCATGTGGCCTTCCGGCACCAGCGCCGAGTACGACTACCTGGCCGTGACCTATGTGCCCAACTGGGCTGCCATCGGCCACCTCTGGGACAATTGGGACGCAGAACAAAAAGCCCTGCCAGCCGACGTGAAAGCCATTGTTGACAAAACCGGGCAATACCGGGACATCGTGAAATCCGAAATCTGGCATGACGTGGACTTCGCCGCCAGGCCAGGTTTTAAGGAGGCCAACTACTTGGTCGAAAACTTCTTCCTGGTGCCCCCCGGTGGCTGGGACGACTACGTGGAAATGGAGACCCGCTTCGTGAAGCCCGTCCACCTGAAGAACATCGAGTTGGGCAACCGGGCTGGCTGGGAATTGGGCCGAAAGGTGGCCCCGACGGGCGAAGACCAGCCCTACAATTGCTCCACCGTGGACCTCTACGACAAATGGGAAGACATGGACAACGACGAAGGCAAGACCTGGGAGACCATCTACCCCGGCATGAGCGACGCCCATATCGGCCACCGCATCAACGCCGCCCGCAAGCACGTCCGCTCGGAAATCAGGCAGGTGGTATATTCTACGGAGAAATGAGAGGATGAGAGGATGAGAGAATGAGAGAAATGAGAGGAATGAGAGAATGAGAGGATGAGAGAAAGCAGCCTCGCCTGTCCCTCATCCCTGCTCCCTCATCCCTACTACCTAAGAGTAATGTTTTCATTCCGGGAGTGGCGGCCGGGCCGGCATATCGGCTGCCCTCCTTTTTTTTGACCAAATTTTTTAATTGGAAAGACGCCACCCATAGTTTCCAGCTTAACCGGAGCAGGGTTGCCATTTCCTCTAATATACACATCATGAAAGCAATTCACCTCACTTTATTGGCCATCTTTATTTTGGCCGCTACCTGCCTGACCGCACAGGTCACCAACAACCTCCAACTGCCCACCAGCATCAACACCGACGGCTCTGCACCCAATGCCAGCGCCATGCTGGATGTGCAAAGCAACACAAAGGGGATGCTCGTACCACGCATGACGACGGCGCAGCGCACGGCGATTGCCACGCCTGCCACGGGCTTGCTCGTGTTCGATACCAACACTGGTGGGTTTTGGTTTTACAATGGAACAGCCTGGCAAAACCTCTCTACCCCAAAAGCGCTAGCCGATGCCGACAACGACACAAAAATACAGGTGGAAGAAAGCGCCGACGAGGACGTTATCCGCTTTGATGTGGGCGGTTCGGAGAGCATGGTGCTGCGCAAGAATGCGGGCGGCCAGCCCCGGCTGGAACTGCCCAATGCCTTGGACAACACGTTTGTTGGACAATTAGCAGGGCAAGCCACCACCACTGGCATTTCCAACACTGCTTTTGGCAGTAGTGCGCTTCAAGCCAACACCCAAGGCAACAACAACGGCGCTGTTGGCTATCTGGCGCTTTATTCCAACACCACCGGCCTCGCCAACACGGCCATGGGTTCGTTGGCGCTTTATTCCAACACCGAAGGCGGCTACAATACGGCCACTGGCAACCTCGCCCTTGCCAACAATTCAACAGGGTATTACAACACCGCCACTGGCCGCCAAGCCCTTTTCACCAATACCATCGGAGAAAACAACACCGCCACTGGCAACGATGCCCTTTTGTTCAACACCTCTGGTTCCAACAATACCGGTACTGGTTTTCAGGCCCTGGCCCACAACACTACTGGAACGAGCAACACTGCTACCGGTTTTCAAGCATTAAGTGCCAATACCACCGGCAATTACAACACCGCCACCGGGTTCCAGTCCCTGTTTTCCAACACCACAGGGCAGCACAATGCCGCCGATGGTTACCAAGCCCTTTTTTCCAACACCACCGGAGGGGGCAACACCGCAGGGGGCTATCAGGCCCTGGCCTCCAATACCATCGGCAATGATAACACCGCCTATGGCGGCTCAGCGCTTTATTTCAATACTACCGGACAACAGAATACAGCCACTGGCGCTTTGGCCCTTTATTATAATACGCAAGGAAGTTTTAACACCGCCACTGGCCATTGGTCATTGCTCAACAATACCACTGGGGCGGAAAACACCGCCCACGGCTACTACGCCCTGAAATCCAATACCACCGGGTCGTTCAACACGGCCATGGGCAAGAATGCCCTGAACCAGAATACCATCGGGCAATACAATACGGCCACTGGCAACCAAGCGCTTTTCTACAATACCGGCGGGAATTACAATACCGCAACCGGGTATCAGGCCCTTTGGTCCAACTCGCAGGGGGAATACAATACTGCCATTGGCTATAAGGCGCTCTATTCCAATGATGGGAGTTTCAACACCGCCGTTGGCCGGGAAGCCCTTTTTTCAAATACCTCAGCATCGAGCAATACCGCCGTTGGCACGGAAGCGCTTCGGTCAACCAACGCCGGCTGTTCCAATGTTGGCATAGGCAATCAGGCCCTTAAGTCCAACACCACGGGCAACTGCAATGTCGCTGTCGGCACGGTCGCCTTGTGGCTCAACACGGTCGGGAACAACAACACCGCCATTGGCCGGGAAGCACTTTTCAGCTGCACCACGGGTTCTAACAATACCGCTCTTGGCTACCAATCGCTTGCCGCCAATTCAGGGTCGAACAATACTGCCCAAGGTTACCAAGCCCTTTATTCAAATACCACAGGTTGGCAAAGCGTAGCAATCGGGTACGGGGCGCTCTACTCCAACACGGAAGGGGGCCAAAACACCGTCATCGGGACGTCTGCCGATGTCGCTGCAAACAACCTGGTCAACGCCACGGCACTGGGGTATTCCGCTACCGTCAACGCCACCAACAAAATTCGCCTGGGCAATGCCTCTGTCACCGTAATAGAAGGCCAGGTCGCCTACACTTTCCCTTCGGATGCCCGTTTCAAGTTCAATGTGAAGGATAACGCCGTGCCAGGGCTGGCCTTTATCGAAAAGCTACGTCCTGTCACTTACCAGTTCGACTCCCGCAAGTTTGACGAGCATTTGATGCAACTTCTGCCCGACAGCATCCGCCAACAGCGCCTGGCTGATACCGACTACTCCCAAAGCACGGCATTGGTGCAGACGGGCTTCCTCGCCCAGGAGGTGGAGCAGGCCTGCAAAGACCTGAATTTCACCTTCAGCGGCCTTCATGTGCCAACGAGCGAGGTGGACAATTACGGACTGGCGTATGGGAGTTTTGTGCCGTTGCTGGTGAAGGCGGTGCAGGAGCAGCAAGTTCAAATTGAGGAATTAAAGTTGGAAAATTCGGCGCAGGCAGCGGAGATTGAACGGCTGAAAAAAGTCGAAACCCAACTCGACAAAATCACTGCCGCCCTCGCAGGTGCAGGTATAGTTGTCGAAAAATGACCGGATAAAGAGCGGAGACATTTTCTTGCTTTCTACGAAAGCAGTCATCTAAATATTTAATGTTTTCATGTGGGGAGCGGCAGCCGTAAGGGTTGTCCACCTTTTTTGAAAACATCGGAGCTTCACTAAAATAAACTGACACAACATGAAAACATCAAACTTCCCGATACTCGCCATCCTTAGTTTGGCACCCATCTGCCTGACCGCACAGGTCACCAACAACCTCCAACTGCCCACCAGCATCAACACCGACGGCTCTGCACCCAATGCAAGCGCCATGCTGGATGTGCAAAGCAACACAAAGGGGATGCTCGTACCACGCATGACGACGGCGCAGCGCACGGCGATTGCCACGCCCGCTACCGGCTTGCTCGTGTTCGACACCACGACAGGTGGGTTTTGGTTTTACAATGGAACAGCCTGGCAAAACCTCTCTACCCCAAAAGCGCTGGCCGACGCCGACAACGACACTAAAATACAGGTGGAAGAAAGCGCCGACGAGGACGTTATCCGCTTTGATGTGGCAGGAACAGAACGATTGCTAATCCGAAAGAATAATGCGACCGGCAACCGTACGCTGCTCGAACTGCCGAACAATGGCGACAATGTTTTTTTGGGCATCAGCGCCGGGCTGGCAAATACTACGGGCACACAAAATACGCTGCTCGGCACGAATGCCGGCGTCGTTGCGACAACTTCATCTTACAACACCATCGTGGGCTGCTTTTCCGGTATCAACACAACGACTGGCACTTCCAATACCTTCCTCGGCCAGGGAGCCGGCAACTTTAACGTTTCTGGCTCCTTCAACACCTACATAGGGCGCCAGGCCGGCCTGGTAAGTACCGGCAGCGGCAACGTCTTTTTGGGCAATGATGCTGGTTTCAATGAAATGGGCAGCAACCGGCTCTACATTGACAATTCTGCCACCAACACCCCGCTCATCTGGGGCGATTTTACCAACAACCTCTTGGCCGTCAACGGGAAACTGGGTGTCGGCACTTCCAACCTTGACGAGAAGCTGGTGGTGGATGGTGCCGTCAAAATTGGGGCTGCCTCCAGCGAATGCCCCGCTGCCGGCACCATCCGCTGGAATGCCGCCACCGGGGACTTTGAAGGATTTAACGGTAATATTTGGAAATCACTGACACACCAGGGCAACACCTGGGGCAACTTTGTCCATAGCAGCACGGAGAACGCACAACTTACGGCCTCGAACGCCGCTTCAGGCGACCAATTTGGAAACAGTGTTTCCCTGGACGGGAAGTTTGCCGTGGTAGGGGCGCCCGGGCCAACATTCAGCCCAAATAATACAAATGGGAAGGCCTACGTCTATCAATACTTGAACGGTTCTTGGGTGCAGCTGGCCATACTGACCGCCTCCGACGGTGCGGTGGCGGATATGTTTGGTGCCAGTGTCTCTATTTCCGGCGACCTGGTTATTGTAGGGGCACCTTCGCACGATACCAATGGCAATAACAACCAGGGCAAGGCTTATATTTTTGTCAGGCCCGGAGGGGGTTGGGCCGGCACCCTGACCGAGACAGCCAAGTTGACCGCTTCCGATGGTGCCGCCAATAATAAGTTTGGCACCAGCGTGTCCGTTTCTGGCGATTTTGCAATGGTCGGGGCACCGGGCCACTTCAGTGCAGGGAAGGGCGGCAAGGCATACATTTTTGTAAAGCCCGGTGGCGGCTGGAGCGGCAACTTGACAGAGAATGCCCAGTTGACTGCCTCCAATGGGTTTAGCTACAGCGTTTTTGGTTTTACTGTAGCCGTTTCGGGCGATCAGGCCATTATTGGGGATTACGAGTGGAATTCAGGCAGTGGGCGGGCATACATTTTTGTGAAACCCGGGGGCGGCTGGAGCGGCAACCTATCGGAAAATGCCCAACTTACAAATTCCGACGGCGGGTTTTCCTTTCAGTTTGGTGGCAGTGTTGGCCTGTCTGGCGACCAGGCTATCGTTGGGTCGTTCAATGCTGGTAGCAATGGTTATATCTATGTCAAACCTGGTGGCGGTTGGAACGGTGTGCTGTCCGAATCTGCCAGGTTGCACGCACCGGTTTCTGCCAATCCCAATGCTGTTTCCATTTCTGGCAACCAAGCCGTAGTGGGGTGCCTGTCGGCAGAAAAGGCTTTCATCTTCGTCAAGCCTGGAAGTGGTTGGAGCGGCAGTTTGACAGAAACTGCCACTTTGACTGCATCTGGGGGTACAGCGTCCGATCATTTCGGCACCAGTGTTTCCATTTCCGGCGATCAGGTTATTGTAGGGGCAGATCTCCACAATTTAATTAATGGGTCTGATCAGGGCAAGGTCTATTTTTTTGCTAAATAAGGATGGAAGGTTAAAAAGTCTGCAGCGAAGCTCACCTAAGACTGACCAGTTTTAGGTGAGCCTCGTTTTTGAAAAATACCTTCCTACCTCCCTATCTTTGCCCACCTGCCTGAAAAACCACCGAACCCATTTCCTCATGCAACAACCCAACTTGATACTCGGCACCGCCATGTGGGGCTGGACGACCCCCCGTGAAACTGCCTTTGCACTGCTCGACGAATGGTACGCCCGGGGCTTCCGGGAGGTGGACGGGGCAACGAACTACCCCATCAACCGGCAGCCGGAAGATTTCAGGCGGGCAGAAAACATCCTGCTGGATTGGATAAAAACGCACGGTGTAACCGACCTGGAGGTGATGATGAAAATCGGGAGCGTGAACAACCTGCGCACCCCGGAACACGTGCTCACCAAGTCATTTGTGCTGATGATGCTGGACGAATACCGCTACTTGTTTGGCAAAAACCTCGGCACGCTGATGGTGCACTGGGACAACCGGGAAGGTGCGGAGGCGATTGGGGAAACATTGGAAGCGCTGCAAACTGCAATTGAAAAAGGATTACTGGTTGGCCTGTCCGGTATCCGCCACCCGGAGATTTATGCTGCGCTAAATCAGGATTTCCAACTCGATTTCAGGATACAGATCAAGCACAACGTGCTGCAATCGAACTATGGCCGATATGCACCTTTTCACGGCCGGCGCCGTTTCATCGCCTACGGCATCAATGCGGGAGGGCTGAAACTCGACCCGGCGCTGTACGCAGAAAACAGTTCGCTGAAAGCAAGGGGCGCCGACCCGGACAACCTGCAGCCACAGGTTGAAAAATTAAACCGGATCGTGGCGGAGGCGAACAGGTCAGCCAGCCGGATGGCCATCACGGCCATGTACCAAATCGGCCTGATCTACGCTTTTTACCAGCCGGATATGCAGGGGATTTTGCTCGGCGTGTCCAACTTAGAGCAAATAAAAACAAGCATTGATTTTTATAACGTATTGAACCACAATGACTATCATGATGTCTTTGAAAAAATTTCCAGCCTAAAATAACCATCCAGCCATTCAACCATTCAACCATATAACCATCCAACCATCCAAAACATACGACTTCCTCATCATCGGCGGCGGCATCTTCGGCTGCTATGCGGCACTTTACCTGGCCCGGAAGGGCCACCGCATTTGCCTGGTGGAAAAGGAGCAGGAACTGTTCAAAAAAGCCAGCATCGTGAACCAGGCCCGGCTGCACGGCGGCTACCACTATCCCCGCAGCGTGGCGACGGCCATCATGAGCGACGACAACAAGGAGCGTTTTACCCAGGAGCACAAGCCCTTCATCCATTTTGAGTTTGAAAAATACTACGCCATCGACAAGTTCGGCAGCTTCACCGATGCGGCACAGTTTGAGCGGTTTTGCGAATTCATCGGCATCCGCTGCGAGCAGGTGGACGGGCATCCCCTGTTCAACTACGAGCGGCTGGAGGCGCTTTACCTGACGACGGAATACACTTTTGATCCCATCCTCATCGGTGAGTTTTACAAAGAACAAGTCAATGCTGAACCACGCATTGAAATCAAGTTATTTCACCAAATAAAAACAGTGGGAAAGGCGGAAGGCGAGTGGCAGGTTGTTTTGGAAGATTTAGCAAACGGAGAAATGGGGACTGTAGCAGCCGGCGCCGCCATCAACGCCACCTATTGCGGCAGCAACGCCGTGAACCGCCAGTTTGGCCTCGGCGACATCAACCTCATGCACGAGATTTCGGAGATTGCCTTTGTCACTTCGCCGCAGTTGAAAGACATCGGCCTGACGGTGATGGACGGGCAGTTTGGCAGCCTGATGCCCTACGGGAAATCGGGTTTGCTGTCTTTGAGTTCGGTGGCCTATACACACCACAAGGTTTCTTACGAAAACCTCCCGCACTACGATTGCCAACAAATAAATACTGCCTGCAAACCTGAGTTCATTGCCAACTGCAACTTTTGCCCCGCCAGGCCCCGCTCCAATTACCACAAGATGAAAGGCCAGATTGGCCTCTATTTTTCCGACAAGGTCGAATTGAACTACCTCACCTCTTTTTTTACCATCAAATCAAAGTTGAAGTCTAACTTTATTGACGATGGCAGGCCGACCGAAATCTCTGCACTGCACCGAAATCCTGACTTTTTCTGCATATTTGCCGGGAAGATCAATTCTATTTACGAAATCGAAAAGGTGGTTTGATCCCGGCAGCGTACTCGTTGAAATTCCTTCGGATTGATCTTTCAGGTGCCGGGCGGGCTGCTTGCTAAAAAACTGTACGTTATGAAAAAACTCTACTATTCCACCCTCTTTTTGCTGGCTGGTCTTGGCTTGGCCGCACAAGACGACATTCTGCTGTCTGAGAATTTTCAGTCAGATCCGACGGCTGGTTGGGCGATCTATCCCAGCGGCGACGATCAGGTCTGGATGATCCTCGACGAGGACGGCCAGCCTGCCAACGGCAACGATCCGGTAGAGCAAAACTGGTACTGGGCCGAGCTGTACTTTGCCCACGACACCAGTGAAACGCAATACGGCCTCCACTCCCTTTCCTGGATGGCCGACCCTTCCGTGCAAAACATGAACTGGCTGGTGACGCCGCCCCTGGAGATAGTGGACGACCAGGCCGTGCTGCACTGGTCGTCAGCGCCCTACCAGTTGCCCCGCTATATGGACGGGTACAAGGTGTTGGTATCCACCTCCACCAACGAGCCGGTAAGTTTTACCGACACTGTTTTTATCGCTGCCGAAATGACGGCCATCCTCGGCGCAGGCGGCGCTACGATTGACCTCGACAGTTTCGAGTTTTCCGACGGCTATTTCCACGGCAACATGCTGACCGACACGGCCTATTTCGAGGTCAGCGCGGATTCCACAATTTGCGACGGCTACATGGAGCCCCACTCTGTCAGCCTGGCCGACTATGCCGGCCAGACCATTTACATCGCCTTCCTGCACGATTCTTTTGACGACAACATCCTGTCGCTGGACGACATCATGGTGACCGGCAACCTGGAAGCATCGGCCACCAACGCCAGGACAGCCGAAAACTACCGCTTCGTCACTTATCCCAACCCTGCTGTCCGGCAGTTGAACGTGCTGTACAGGCTTCCCGAGGCTGCTGAAGTGTCCCTGCAAATTGTGGATATGCAGGGCAGAACAGTGCAAGCTGTCCTTTCCGGCAGTGATCAGGCTGCCAGGGAATACCAATACCCCGTCAGGGTGGGGGATTTACAACCTGGTAATTATTTGACAGTTCTGACCGTCAATGGCAACCAGGTGGTGAAACCTTTCGTAAAACAATAGCCAAGCTGAAAAATTTCCGGGTGCTGCCTGCAATCCTGCACCAAACTCAAGCGGCACCCGGAATTTTCGTTTCAATTGACCCACATCAAACCTTGAAAAACTTCGTTCTTTGACCATTCGTTTGGAAAAAGGAAACCGTTAAAACGGTTTTAGACATAAGCTATTGATTATCAACCCACGACTTAAGTCGTGGGTTAAAAAAGACAGCTATTTTATTTAGCCGTTTTAACGGCTTTACACACGATTTGTCAAAGAACCAAAAACTTTAAAGCCTAACCATTTTATGCCAATCCAAGTATCATCCGAAATCGGACCGCTCCGAAAGGTCATCGTCCACCGCCCCGACGAGGGCATCGCACGCATCTCGCCCAAAAGGGCCAGCGAACTGCTCTTCGACGACATCGTACACCTGCCCCAGATGCAGGAAGAGCACGACGTCTTCACCGGCATCCTCCGGGCCTTCCTCGGCGACGAAAACGTGCTGGAAACCAAGGACTTGCTGGCCGGTGCCATCGGTGCCGACCAGGCGACCAAAGAATGGATCATCCACGAAATCGTGGACTACGAAGAACTGCCCAAAGACACGGAGAAAATGCTGCTCGACCTGGCCGACGAGGAGTTGGCCAACGTGCTCATCACTGGCTACCACAAAGAGAAGGACTACATCCTTTTCGACCCCATCCCCAACTTTATCTTCACCCGGGACATCGCCGTCACCGTCAACGACCACGTCATCATCACCAAGCCCGGCAAGGAGGCCCGTTTCCGGGAAAACTATCTGTCGAGGTTCATTTTCTGGTCGCACCCTATTTTCTCCCACCTGAAAGGGGAGGGCCGCCTCATCAACATGAACCATTACGAAGAATTTCCGCCTTCCCGCCGGGGTGAAGTTATTTCGCTGGAAGGGGGCGATATGATGGTGCTGAACAAAAACTACCTCCTGATTGGCCGCAGTGAGCGCACCAGCGCCCACGGCATCCATACGCTGCGGGATAAACTCTTCGAGCGGGGCGTTGTGAAAAACGTGGTGCAGATCAACATCCCCCAGGAGCGCTCCTACATGCACATTGACACCGTGTTTACCCAAATCAACAACAACCACATCGTCGCTTTCAAACCGATTGTGCTGGACGGGCTGAGTTCCAATGTGGAGGTACACAAGATCAACGGCACGTCCGTATTCTACCACTCCGTGCGGGACTTCATCATCAACGAGGTGAACCCCAACATGGAGTTTATCCTCAGCGGCGACGGCGAATCGCCCTATCAGGAGCGGGAACAATGGACGGACGGCTGCAACCTCGTGGCGCTGAAGCCCGGTGTTGCCTTCACCTACGACCGCAACCCGCACACCGAAATAGCCTTTCGAAAAGCAGGCTACAAGACCATCCACGCCCGGAAGCTCCTCAAAGACCTGCGGGCGGGAAAGGTGAAACCGGAAGACATCGAAAACACCATCATCAACCTGCCCTCCAACGAGCTGTCGAGGGCCAGGGGCGGTTCGCACTGTATGACCTGCCCGATTGAAAGGGACTAAATGTTATACTGTACGCTGATGGCTTTTGGCCTTTGGCAGTTGGCAAAAGCCAATGGCCAACTGCCAACAGCTTATAGCAAACCGACAAAACCATCCGTGTTTTAGTATAGCAATGGGGTAGCATTGGGGCAAAACCGCTATGTGGCAAGGGTATTTTTGGTACGGATGAGGATAACGGATCCAATTTTAAATTGGTTGATTTTCAAGGCGTTAAAACATGGTGATTTTTGAAATCACCATGTTTTCGTTTTTCGAACAACTGGAAATGTGGCAATTATTTTAACCCGTTATTCCCATTAATGAAGGATGTGGAGGGATAGCATTCCTTTTTTAACGAATACAATGCAGCCCTACAAACAAGACCTGCCAGATAAACCCATCTGGCAGGTCTTGTCATCAGCGGATAAGTGGCCCCATCTGGCGGCCCCATACACCCTAAACGGCGGCCTTATCCTACTCCTCTTCGTCCGCATCCGGATCCCCCGTCAGCAGCCCCCGGTCGTTCATAAAAGTAAACCAGCGGATGGCCTTTTTGATGTCGCTGGCATGAACCCGTTCGGGGTCGTGGTTGGGCACAACGGCGGTGAAGTAGGTACGCAGTTCTGCCGTCGGGGAGTCGGGGCTGATGGGCGGCGTTTCGTTCAGCTTGTCGAGCATAGACTGGAACACTTCTTTTAGTGCTATGGAATCTTCTTCGCCCGTGACGTACATGGACATGCTGTCGAGCGGGGAAAACTGGTGCTTGCGGGAGGGGGCGAGGCGCACTTTCCCGGTGTCGAGATCCTCCACCAACATGCCATTGTTGCGGGTGGCCACTATTTTTTGCACACCGGGCATGCCGGTGACGATGACATAATCTTTTAAGTTCATTGCTAAAAGGTTGACAGGGTTGATAAGGTTGCTAAGGTTAACGAGGGCGGCTTGGAATCAACCCTTATAAATCTTATCAACCATATAATCCTTTTTTCCAACGGGGCGCAAATGTAAAAAATTTCCAGGCAGGCAAAGTGTTTTATTCCGTTTACAAAAGGTGGTTTTGTCTTACGCAGGGGTATCTTTGGCTTTTGAAAAAAACGACGCCGGCAAAATAGGGTTTCGGCACGTTTCTTCCCCCAATAGCTAAAAATCCAATTGCTCATGCACCGACTCTTATATGTTTTACCTGGCTTGTTCTTGTTCGGCAACGCCTTGGCACAAGGCCAGCCTACCCAGCAAACTGTGACGCAAGGCGTTTTCATCATCACTGAGTCCGGCAGGTCGCCCGAACAAATCCAGCAGCAGTTCCCCTACGACATTGCCCTGCGCACCGCTGCCAGCGACACCCTGCTTTCTTCAAAGGTTTTTGCTCAAAATGGCAAGCCCACCGTGCTCATGTTTTGGCTCACCACCTGCGCACCCTGCAAGATGGAGCTGAAGGCTGTTTCAGAAAAATACCCGCAGTGGAAAAAAGAGGCGGATTTCAACCTTTACGCCATTTCCATTGATTTCAATAAAAATGCGGAGCAGTTCGACAAGCGGGTAACGGAGGCGCAATGGCCCTTCGAGGCCTTCCACGATTTCAACCGGGAGTTCCAGGCCGTCATGCCCGGCAACCTCAACGGCTTGCCGCAAACCTTCGTGCTGGACAAGGACGGCAACATCGTTTACCACTCCCGCAAGTACCGGCCAGGCGACGAGGACAGTCTTTTCGATGCGATAAAAACCATAAAATAAATGTGCCGGGTAGTGCCGGTATGGCTGGGGCGGCCTGCCTGCACCCTGTTCCTGTTCAACTGCACCAGGTTGGGCGAAAATGGAAAAATGGTCAAAAGGCCCATCAACCATCAGCCGTTCAACCATTTTTGTTTTTCATAAAAACTATTGCGCCGCCGTTCAACTGGCGTTTCAGCTTCTCAATGACGACTTTATGGACATCCACTTTTCAATGAAATATCTAACCTTTTTCTTTTTATTTTCTGTGGTTTCAAAAGCTGGCGCCCAATTTCACCAGCCCGTGTTTCCCAGCCTGGCCGGCCAGCCATTGCTCGACAGCCTGAGATCTGCCTATAAACCCAACACCCTTCTGCCGGAAGCCCCGGCTAGGGATACCCTGTTCTCCGTCATTTATGGCCAAAACGACAGCCTTACCTGCGTCTATACCGGCTACACCATCTGGCTCGATCCTGCCAAAGACCCAACGGTGGCCGCCTTCGACAAAGGGCTGAATACGGAACATACTTTCCCCCAAAGCTACTTTGCCGATATGAGCGTGGGAAAAGGCGACATGCACCATCTCTACGCCACCCGTGCCGACGTGAACGGCGACAGGGCCAATCTGCCCTTTGCCGAAATACCGGACAACCAGACCCAGCAATGGTACTACCTGGACACCAAACAGTCAACCATCCCTACTTCCAACATCAATTTGTACAGCGAGAAAAAGAATGACGGCTTTGAGCCAAGGGAAGACCACAAAGGGAACGTGGCCCGTGCCATGTTTTACTTTTTCACCATGTACAAGGGCCAGCCGGATTTTGCCGATGCTGCCTTTTTTGAATCCCAGCGGGCCACCCTTTGTGCCTGGCACCTCCTCGATCCGGTGGATGCCAAAGAATGGGAGCGCACCTGGCTCATTGCCAATTACCAGGACGGCAAGCCCAATCCTTTTGTGCTGGACTGCACCCTGCCGCAGCGGTGCTACTGTGCCGAATTCGGGGAAATCTGCGAGCCGGTGTCGGCGGGCAAGACAAGGGAAAAAAAACCTTTTACGGTGCAGGTGAAGCCAAACCCTGCGAGCGAAGGCACCCTGTTTTCCTACATTTTACCTCAGCCCGGCAACGTTCGGATAGAGATTTTCAACCTGGCGGGCAGGCAGGTCGAAAAGCTGGAACTAGGCAATCAGGATAACGGGGATCATACCTTTTTTTGGGAAAAACCTGCTGGCTTGGGGGCAGGCTTGTTTTTTTACAGGCTCAGCCTGGTCTTTGACAACCAACCAACGATTATGGCACCGGGCAAGCTTCTCTTAATAGATTAATAAATGAAAAGCCAGACCTCCGAAAAGGCCTGGCTCTACATTGCGCTAACTAATTGAGATTGCTCTTTAGTAATGATGAAAAAATAACTTCACCATTTTGATATTGAAAACCCCAGCATTGGAAGGGTTTTTTAAAAATAATCCCGATGTTAAATCGGGATTATTTTTCCTTCGATCCTTAAATTTTATTTCAATTCAAAATTCCCGGATCCGGCCAGGAAGCCCTTGTTATAGATTTCCACCTGGTATTGGCCGCTCTGGAAAGGCACACCAGGGTTCCAGAGGAAGCACAACTGCGTCTCGTCGTTCATGTAGTCGTACTCTGTCATTTGGGTGTACTGGATTTCCTCGCCCGATTTTTTGTTGACCAGCGCACCGCTGCCGAGGTCGTCAATGGCGAGGTTCTCGCCTTTCGGGTTCACGATGCGGATGAAGAATTTTTCCGTGCCGGGCCTCACCAGGTCGTTGGCGATGGTCGTAAAACAAACCTTCAGCTGATCCACCCGCTTCGACTTTTCCCGGGTAGCTGTTTTTCCGCTTTTTTTGACTTTTTGGCCCGTTACGCTGATTTCCTTCACTTTGACGACGGAGCCTACCTCGACTGCTTTGGAAAGTTGTTCCTTTTCGTTCACCAATTGGGCCTTGGCCATATTGAGGGACTCGTTTTCCACCACCTTGTTTTGCAGGTGGGCCGTGAGGCTGTCCCGTTCCTGTACCAGGTTGGTGTTTTCCATGGAAAGCTGTTCCTGCTCGGTCCGCAGATTTTCGATCTGTGCCACGTATTCGGCCACTTTGGTCTTTAGGTTTCTGATTTCGCCCAAGGCTACATCCAGTTGCTTTTTCTCCCGCAGCAGGTCTGAGATGCGGTTTTTCTGAACGGCCAGTTCTGCCTTTTGCTGGTCAATGAGGGCATTGATCTGCTCGTTGTCGCCTTTCAGTCCTTCCAGTTCGGCGATGGCCTGGTTGTACTGGTTTTCCAGTTCACCCCGCAGGCGTTCGGCCTCTTCCAGTTCGGCCACTTTTTGTTCCAGCGCACGGGTGGTGCTCATGCTGTTGTAAGTCAGCCAGGCCACGGCCACCAGCATGAGAAAGCCGATGGTGAGGGCGATGGGTATCATGGGGCTGCTGGATTTTTTCTTCGGGGGTGCCGGTGGCGGGGTAACCGGTTTGTTGGTGGATGATGCTGGATTCCCTTGTGATTGCGGATTGGGTTGGTTGGAAGGATTTGGAGGAACCATAATTTTTTTAAGTTTTACTCAATGATTAGTGTTTAATAGAAGGCCATAGTGCCATTTCGCCAAAATAAGGTGCCACGGGGGTAAAATGTTCGTGAACTGGCAGGGCAAGCCTGGTGGCTGTTTTAAACCGGGAAACACAAAATTTATTGTAAAATACTGATTATCAATGAATATTTTGCGCTCTTCAATATACAATTTATTGATAATAATATTCTTCCGGGCATTTTGGATGGCCCAACAAAACCTTGCTGTCCCCCAAACTTTCTTACATTTGCCCTCTTCATTTCACACTGTTGAGTTATCTTTTTTTATTTTCATGGTATGGGTTTAAGGACTTTTAGAAGGAGGTGCGGGTGTTCTATTTTTTTTGCAGTATTTGTTTAGCACTTTGCAAATAGCGAATATTCCTTTGAAGGGCAGCGCCCCGATCATATCAGGGCAGGAATACCGGGGCGCTGCCCCTCAAAAAAGCGTTAAATGAATAGTTTTTGCAAAAAAACACACCACACACACACCTCTCCACTTGTTTTTCTTTTTCGCATGTCGTTTTACTGGGTTTAACTTTATGGTTCTTTGACAAATCGTGTGTTAGGCCGTTAAAACGGCAAAATAAAATAGCTGTCTTTTTTTATTAACCCACGACTTAAGTCGTGGGATGATAATCAATGACTTATGTCAAAAACCGTTTTAACGGTTTTCCTTTTTCCACACGATTTGTCAAAAAACGAACTTTATCAACTAAAAAAAAAGAATTTCATGTTCACCATCAATATCTACCTTCGGTTCGCCCTCATCGCCCTCTGCCTGGTCGGCGGCACGTTGATGGCCATTTTCCTTGGTTTCTGGTACGCCTTCCCCTTTCTTTTGATTGGGTTGGTCCTGTTGGCAGGCTATATCCTGCTCGGCACCGTGCAGTCAGCCGCAATGGTGATGCAGAACGGCACCAACTTCCTGGGAGCGGAGGAGCGGCTCAAGCTCACTTTCAAGCCCGAATGGCTGTACGTGACCAACCGTGCCTATTATTACCTGATGAAAGGCACCATTGCACAGGGCCTCAACCGCACCGACGAAGCAGAAAAGTATTTGCTGCAGGCGCAATCCCTCAAGCTGCCCACCGACAACGAGCGGGCCGCCGTGCAACTCCAGCTTGCCGGTATCGCTGCCCAAAAACAGCGTTGGAACGTGGTGAAGATGTACCTCAAGAACATCAAGGATATGACCATCACCGAAACGGCCTTAAAAGATCAGGTGAAGCAATTTGAAAAAGCAGTCAGCCAACAAGGACAAATGAAAGCCGCCCAGCGCATGGGCATGATGCCTAAAGGCGGGATGCCGCTCAATCCCGGCAGCAAGCGGCGACGGCCCAAGATGAGGTAGAGGGTGAGAGGAGGAGAGGGTGAGAGAGTGAGAGGATGAGAGAGTGAGAGAGTGAGAGAGTGAGAGGATGAGAGAGTGAGAGGGTGAGAGGACAGAGAGGTTCTCTACTCCTCCTTCCAGATTACGTCGCCCCAGCGGTTGATGTAGGCCCATTGGCCCTGGTAGCTGACCCATGCCAGGCCATCCCGAAAGGGCAGCACCGCTTCAAATATGGATTTGATTACAATCTTTCCTTCCGTGTCCATGAATCCCCAGGCGTCGCCGGTTTTTACCTGGGCCAGCCCTTCCGAAAAAACGCCTGCGTCCCCGAACTTTGGCGCTATCCTGACGCTGCCGGTTTTATCCACGTAACCGAATTTCCCCTTCACTTCCACCAGGGCGAGGCCCTCGCCAAAATCGCCGGCAAAATCGTATTGGGGCGCAATGACAATTTCGCCCGTTTTGCTGACGAAACCATATTTATCGCCTTGCACAGCGACGGCCATGTCATCGTAAAACTCGCCGTTGGCATAACCCTCTACCAGGTCGAATTGGGGGGGCAGTATCAGTTTCCCTTTTTTATTGATAAGGCCCCATTTGCCGTTTCTCACGACCACGGCCACCTCTCCCTGAAAGGCAAAGCACTCGTCGAACAGGGCCGGCACCTCGAATTCGCCTTTTTTGTTGATAAACCCTGAAACTTCTCCGGTAGTGGCCGGCGCCAGGCCACTGCGGAATTCCCCTGCCCAGTCGAGGGCAGGTTCTATCACGTACTCGCCTTTTTTGTTGATAAACCCATACAGGCCATTGCTGGCGGCAGGGGCCAGCCCTTCCGAGAAGTAGCCCCCATCGGTGAACTGGATGGGAATGGCAATCCTTCCCCGTTCGTCCATATAGCCCCACTTTTGCACCAGTTGAACCTTGGCCAGTTGCTCCTCAAACAGGCCGACATAGTTGAAGGTATGGCGCATGAGCAACCGCCCCTGTTCGTCGATTGGCACCATCTTGTCGTTGAAACGGACCCTGGAAAAGCCGTTGTAGAAGTCTTCCACTTCCACATATTGCGGCTCGATGACCACCTCGCCGAGGGCGTCCATAAAGCCATACTTTCCGTTTTCCCTGATTTTAAACAATGGTTTTTCCATGCACGATGCGTCAAATCTTATTGCGGAGGCTTAACAATACTGGTTAACGGTGGACTGATGACGATGGATGCTGAAATACTTTGTTAACAGCACACGATACTTTGTTTAGAAATAATGGACTGAGCTTAAAACGACAAAGCCAACCGTATTTTACAGTATATCAAGCCTGTAGTTGGGTGCCTGGTGCCCCGTTTTTTAACTAAGCTTTTTCAGGTGGCGAAGATAGTTTTTTTCAGGAAGGCACCCCTTCCCAAACTTCCTGGCTTCCATTGAAGCCTTGAAACGATACAGCCATCACTTCGCCTTTTTTTCCAACTGTTCTGCCCGGTCGAGGTAGGGTTTCCCCTGTTCCGCCTGTCCGGCGTCCCGGTAGGCAGAGCCGAGGTAGCGGTTGATCACCGGATCGGTCGGTGCCAGTTCGTAGGCCATTTTGAAGTATTTGATGGCTTCTGAAAAATTCTTTTGCATGGCATTTACGGCTCCGAGGTTGCGGAGCGGATCCACGAGATTGGGGTTGAGCGACACCGCTTTTTCGTAAAGTTCCCTGGCCTTTGGCAGGTCGCCTGCCTCGAAAAAGATGATGCCCATGTTGCTGTACACCACTGCAAAATCGGGGCGGTATTTCAGGGCCAGGTTGTAGTTTTCGAGCGCCTTTTCGGGGTTTTTCGCACGGTAGTAGCAAAGCCCCAGCTGCCCGTAAGCATCGTGGTATTGCGGGTAAATGGCAATGGCCTTTTCAAAATGCTGCTGCCCCAAGGCAGCCCAGCGTTGCTTTTCGGCGGGGTCGGTGGCATCGAGGCCTTTTTTGGTGAGTTCCAGGCCGTAGTGGAAATTGAGCTTGGCAGAATTGGGCGCTTTTCCGATGTCGGCCTCATAAAGGCTGAAACTGGTTTTCCAGTCCGCATTGCGGGTGATGGTTTTAAAGGAGTAAAAAAGCAAAATGAGCGCGGCGGTGCCCCACAAAGCTTTGTTTTGAAAGAGTCGGCTGCCGTCCGTGATTTTTTCCGTTTGGTTGCCCTTGAAAATTTTCAACAACAGCAAAGCCAGGGCCAGCGCAAAGCCGGGCGAGGCCGAATAGAGCAGGCGCTCCCCGTAATTGGTGCCGATCATGATGATCAGGTTGGTGAAAATGGAGAAATTGATCAGGAAGAACAGGATGCCATAAGACCACAGATCTTTTTTGGTAAAACGCAGCAGGGCAAACACGCCCAGGGCTGCCCAGGCGAGGAAGGACAGCAACACCCGCCAGTCGCCCCATCCGGCAAGGGGCTCCTGGTTGTAACCCAAATCGCTGACCAGTTGGATGGGGAAAAGCAAAACCAGCAGGTATTTACCCAGCATCAAAAAAGCGCTGGCCGACTTGACGCCTGCATCGGTGGCCCCGGCCAGAAAGTTGTCCAGCACGGAAATGCCCCCCGGTGTGCCCATGCCGCCGATAACCGCCTTGCGCACCAGCACGAAGATCAGCGCCAGCACGGCATAGGCCGAGGTAAGTACAGCTATTTTTTGCCATTTCGTTTTGGTAAAAAAGAAGAGGGTCAATGGGAAAATGGCCAGGAAGGTCACTGCATTTTCCTTGGAAAACAGGGCAGCCAAATAGCACAGGAGCGATGCGGCGAGCCAGCCCAGGCTGTCCTGTTTCAGGTAGTTCCACAGGAAATGGATGGCGAGCAGGCAAAGGCCGAACATGAGGATTTCGTCGAGGCTTTTAATATTGGCCACCACCTCCGAATGGACGGGGTGTGCCACAAAAAACAGGGTCGTTAGCAGGGGGAGCAGCACATTGTAGCCAGCCATGATTTTGGCCAATACGAA
This sequence comes from Lewinellaceae bacterium, assembly GCA_020636005.1. Taxonomy (GTDB): domain Bacteria; phylum Bacteroidota; class Bacteroidia; order Chitinophagales; family Saprospiraceae; genus UBA6168. Next base: position 207,324 of record JACJYR010000001.1, on the reverse strand, counting down.
AAAAAGCAAGGCCCCGCTCAGGGCGTACAGCAACACATTGATGAAGTGGGCAAAAGCAGGCTTGTCTGGTGCTATTTCCCATTCCAGCGAAAAAATGGTCATGGTGAGCGGGCGGTAGAGTTCCCCCACATCCCGGCCATAGCCATAGCGGGCGTGGTGCGCAAACTGTTCGGGAATGCCCTTTATGCCCCGTTGGGTAATGAAATTTTCCTTGATTTGGGAAAAATCGTCGAGCACATAGTCGTGCCCGAGGGTGTTGGCGTACAGCAGGAAGCCAAAAATGGCTATGGCGGCCATGATCCATTTTCCCAGCGGTTGCAGGGACCCGAAAGGCGGGGCCGAAGGTTTCTGCTTTTGAACGGCTGATTTTTGTTTTGCTTTTTTTGATGCCATCTTACATTCCTTTACTTGATTGGGACAGGGCTAAACGCTGGCAAATTTAGTAAAGTAGGAAGCTGTTAAAAATCTAAATGCCGGGTACCGGGTAGAACATCTAAAGAGGAGGGGGCAGCAATGAAAATGAAGCCCCTTCACTGGTGCGGCTGAAAGGGGAAGCATGTATCAAAATGCCAGGGCGAGGTAAACGCCGTTGCCGGTGAAGCCCAGCCCCTCCACGATGGGCTTCAGTTGCTTCCGGTGCCTGCCGTGCACCAAATAACTGGCGAGATCGAATACGAACAAAAAGGCACCCTGCACGGCGATGCTTTTTCCGAAACCCTTCCAGCGGGTTTGGTTTTTATCAAAAGTTTTCGCCCGTTCGGCCAGGTAAAGCCCGGTGGCCACGTAGCCCAAATCCAGCCCTGCGTTGAAAAGGAACAGTTTCTCTGTTTTGTAGTGCTCTTCGATGGTTTGAAAGGTATCGAACCCTGCAGGGTCTATTTTTTTGGCCGCAAAATAACTGAGCGTGGCGATGCCCAGGTTGATGCCGCCCCAGGCAGCGTTCATCTGGTGAAAGTATTTGGCCTCGCCTTCCTGCGTAGCTGCAAGGATGCCGCCGCCGATAAGGTTGGCAGCGCCCCAGCCGCCCAGCACGAGCATACCGGAGCGGGTAGCCTTGATGCGCTGCTGATTGTAGTCACGCAGGGATAAGGTCTGGGTAAAAAGGGGAAGGGAAGCCAAACAAAAAATGGAAAACATCAAATATTTCATGAGGAGGATGGATGTGTGAGTGCTCTGACGACACGCCAGGGCTTTTTGGTTGCGCAGCAAAGATAATGGATGCCAACAGGTTTTGGCGCAATCGTCAGGCGAGGTTGTAAGGGGATTTTCCAAAAAACCAGTGGCCACAGCAATGAACATGCGCCAATTTTCACTTGTTCTCTACTCAAAACGTGGCGTTCTTACAAGCTGTTGGAAACGCCAAGTTTTCTCAAACTAAAACCATCTACCATGAAATCGAAGCATTTCGTTTTTTTCCTGTCTATAATTTTTTCCATTGGATTTGTAATATCAGCGCAGGCGCAGGCTGAAAAGCCCAAAGACAGAACCTCCGGCACCTCCGGCATTATGGAAAACCATTCCTACGCCTGGATAGAAGCTAGCGATCGTTGGAACTACCAAAAAGAGTTCATCTACCTGCTTGATGGCCCTGCCTCTACCCTGACGCCCAAAGGTGGTGCAGAAGACCAGGAAAAATTTGCCACCCGCGGGCCTGTGCTGAACCGCTACTGCTTCGGCGTGGAAAACCCTGCCCAATGCACCAGGGAGTACATCCAGTCCAACCTCGGCAACATCTATCATCCCAGCATTATCTACCCGGTCGGCTACAGCGGCACCGAGTACGTCGTTTTTGATTTGGATGCCAATGGAAGAATAGCAGGCGGTTACCATGTGGTACAGCAGGGGACTGTTTGCGAACCATGCTCCCAGGCAGCCGTGAACGCCGTGGCAAAACTGGAAAAAGACTGGTCGCCTGCCATTCAGAACGGAAATGCCGCCAAAAGCACAGTGGTCGTCCCGGTGGGCTTCCATGTGACCGCACCACTTCCGGAAGAAAAATAAATCCCGATTTCACGGCGGCATTATTTTAAAAAAGCCTTTTCCAGAAGTGGTTTCAGCAGTAATAATGAAGAGTTATTATTCACTCGTTGCTACAAGAGCGGTAGCGAAAGGGGTGGTAAGAAAGGGCCGTATAAGTAGGTAGGCTAAATTATCCGACAAAATTGGTGCTGGTTGAAATCGAAGATTCACGCCAGTAAATGGTTGGGATTGAGCCATTTACGATAGTTGACAACAAAGTCAAACCATTTTCAAACTAGGTCGAACCATTTTATACGATTACTTATTTGGCCCGGCAAACTATTTCTTTTGGCTATTCAAAGGGGGCAAACGCTGGAAAATCCGATGATCTGGATTCCAGTGCTTGCCCCCTTTTTTTATTGGATGCCATCCCTTCCCCGGATTTTCATACCATTCCTAACATCTTGAAAATCAAATCAAAAACCACCCAAATACCTCACCATCCAATCACCCTGATTTCGGATATTAAATAATTTCGGCATCGAACATCCGTTATATTCACCATGTTGATTCCGTACACACAAAACGCCGAACACCCACATTTTTTTTAAACCAAAATCGAGTACCATGAAAATCAGTAAACTGGCAAAGCTCACCTTGCCCATCTTCCTTTGCAGCCTTTTTTCTACTATCCAAGCCCAACAGGCAAGAACCAACCACCCTTTTTCGTGGAAGGAGTCCAAGGATCAGTGGTATATGTCCAAGGATTACACGTTCAAATACGCCCCCGACGACTTGTCCGGCATGACCAGCAAGGGCCAGGTGGCCGAAAAGGCGACTGTGGGTCATGGTCCCGTCTGCTCGAATACCTGCAACGAAACGACCGAACCGGGAGCATGTACCGAAAGGTTGATGAAAGAAAAATTCAAGGAAGTTGAGCTTCCGGGCGTCACTTTCCCCAATGGGTACAGCGGTGTGGAATACGTTACGTTCGACATCCTGACGAATGGGAAAGTGAACAGCTACCAAGTGGTAAAGCAGGCTGTTTTATGTAAACCCTGCATACAGGCCGCCGTCAACGAAGTGGCGGCCCTGGACGAATGGCATCCGGCCATACAGGATGGGAGGATCGTAAAGAGTACCGTTGTGGTGCCCGTTTATTTTAAGACAGGCGCTGCCCACCAAAGTAATTAGGCGCCCCGGCAACGCCTGGGGTGCATGTAAAAACAGGAAGGCAGGGGGATGAAGAATTTTCCATTTTTTATCCCCCTGCCGTTAAGTAATCATGAAAAAATAACTTCACCATTTTGATTTTGAAAACCCCAGCATTGGAAGGGTTTTTTAAAAATAAAATAGTCACTTTTCCTTCGATCCTAAAATTGTAGTTCGAAATGGTTCGACAAAGTTTGAAAGAGGTTTGGCTTTGTTGCCAGTTGTATTAAAAGGCTGAAGCAATCTCAATCAGCGCCCATTGGGTCGGATAATTTAGCCTGCTTGTTTGGTGGTTGCCCAGGTGATGCCGGACAGCCGCTATTTGTTAGTAAAAAATAAATTCGACCCTTCTGTTGACCGGATAGTGCTTTTTCGGATCCCCCTTTACCAGGGGCTTGCTGCTGCCATACCCTTTTGCCTGGATACGTTCCGCCTCGATGCCTTTTTGTACCAAATAGGCTGCTACTGCCTCTGCCCTTTCCTCTGATAGTTCCCAATTTTTGTCAGGGTCGCCGATGACATCAGTATGGCCTTCCACTTTCAGGCGGATGTCCGGGTTGCGAAGCAGGAAGGCGGCCAGGTTGTCCAGTTCCCGGTGCGAAGCAGCCAGCATGATGCTCTTGCCCCGTTCGAAGTTGACGTTTTTCGGGGTGTAGCGTTCGATGGTATCTTTATGCACGACCGTCTTTGCCGCAGGGTTAGTGGCCGGAGGGGGTGCATCCTGTTGTTTTTTGGGCTTTGGTTTTGGTGATGTTGGTGGAGGAGCAGGCATTTTATTTTCAGTGGCGCTTTCGGCCACTTCCACTTTTGGGGCAGGTTTGGGGGGCGGAGGTTTTTGTTCAGGTGCCTGCAGGAAGTATTCCGGTTCCACCACTTTGAAGTTCCTGCCAAAGAGGCCGGGGAAAGAGGCTTCCTCGCTTGGCAGTTCCCATAGCAAGGTGATTTCCGCTTCAACGAGGGCATTGAAAAACTCCACTTTCAAATCGTACTGCTTACTGGCCTCCATTTTCACCTGCCCGCTGAAAATCCCCACATCGTTCAGGTTCCAGTTGTTGATGACCATAACGCCGCCTACCCACACCCGGATGCCGTCGTCCACCCGGGCCGAAAAAGTATAGGTGCCCGTTTCTGGGGCAAACAGCCTGCCCGTCCAGCGTACCGAGCAATAGTTGGGGTCAAGGCCCCTCACGGGCGGCTTGTCCAGCCAGAAAAAGTCGATTTTGTCGTCAATCCGGGTGGCGACTTTTTTATCGAACTCGATGCCGTTGTAGTACTCGGCCTTTAGGCCATGCTGCGCCCGCAGGCAGTTTGACCAAAATGCCAGGAGGAACAGCAGGGAAGCAATTGATTTGTTCATAACACAAGTGGATCAATAATGAAGGTAAAGTTCGTTTTTATGAAGGCCTGGACAGCAGGTAAAAGACTGCCGCTTAAAAGACCTTCGGATTAATTTCCCGTGCAAGCGTCCGAAACTGTTGGCGCATGGCCCTAACTGCCGGCGCCGGGCTTTGGTTTTTGGATTATTGTCAAAAGGGCCAAGCCCAACCTATGATAGCGTAATATCCGGCCATTCAATAAAAATGAAAATTGCATTAGACGAAAGATCATGGTTCTTTCTACAAAAGTGCCGGTTGCGTGATTGTGGGCATCGGATAAATCTTGCTTTGGTTCGGATTTTTCTGGCGTGGAAGCAATTAAGCGTACGGAGAAGGGCAATTTGAAAAATGCCGGATAACCTTTCTTTGCTTTCCTTGTTCCATTGGCTCAAACAGGAAAAGTGATGCTGCATTTTCAAACCTATCGACTGCCCCAGGAGGAAGCTCCCTGGCTCGTTTTCATCCACGGGGCGGGCGGGGCCATCGCCACCTGGAAATACCAGACGGACGCCTTCAAGCCGTTTTTCAACCTGCTGCTGCTCGATCTGCGCGATCACGGCCTGTCGAAAGGCATTTCCCCGGTTTTCCCCAGCTACAATTTCGACATTGTGTGCGACGACATCCTGGAGGTGATGGATCACCTCGAAATTGGACATGCCAATTTCATCTCCCTCTCCCTTGGCAGCGCCATCCTCCAGCGCCTCGACCAGCGCAGGCCCGAACTGATTGATAAGATGGTGATGGCTGGAGGGGTTTTTCGGGCCACCCTGAAGATGCGGGCGTTGGTACATGCTTCCAAGCTCCTCAACCTGTTACTGCCTTACCGGCATATTTACGCCTTGTTTTCCATGATCATTTTGCCCAAAAAAAACCACGAAAAATCGAGGCGGCTTTACCGACAGCAGGCCAAGCGGCTTACCCAGGAAGAGTATATGAAATGGGTGGGCCTGTACGGTGAGTTCTTTCAGGTGCTGGATGAATATTTTCACCAACAGCTCAAGAAGTGGAGCCTGGTGGTAATGGGCGCGGAGGATCACGTGTTCTTCAAGGCCGCCCGGCGCTTTGTGGCGAAGCAGGAGAAGGCTACGCTCGTGGTCATTGAAAAGTGCGGCCATATCTGCAACATCGAACAATGGCAGCGCTTCAACCTCGAAGCCCTGAAGTTTCTGAAGGGATAGGGCATTTGGTGTACGCAATTTTGAGAACGGGGACAAAAAAAACGATCCCGGCGATTGGTTCATTCTACTCCGCTCCACCTCCTTTTGGTTACTTTCTATCGCACCAACCTTTACCAACCCTTTCGGGGCTGCCTGCCCCAATACTGGCTGCCACCACTATTTATCCTCCCTGCCGCTGGATGACATAGATTTAATTCTCTTTTAATACCTGTTTAATTCTGCTCTAATAGCCTTGCCGCCATCTTTGTCCCATCATTACTAAACCACTGACTGGGAGGGTGGTCTATGGTAAGTACCAATTTCGGGTGACGATTTACGGATTGCGATTGTAGCAATACCTAAAACTTCAACGCTTGGTATGTTGAATATTTTTGAAATCGTAAATCGTAAATCAAGGCTTTTGATACAGCTTCCTCCCCTCTTTTTTTACCCACTCCACTGGATTTGTCAAAGTACCAAATCAGCTTATTCCTTTCCTGCTTTTTCCACCTCGTCCCGGGTATCCCCTATTTCCAATGCCAAGGGTTTAAAGGCCGCTGAATCTGCGCCCTGTTCAAATTGATCGGACAGGCGGTGCATCTCGCCGCCCAACACAGGATATTTTTCCGCTTGCAAGAGCCCATCGGACTGGGGACGAAGATTGGCATCAGTACGCAAAAACGCCAAGCACGTGGGCCAATGGCGTTGCGTGATAATAAAAATCGAACATCTTCCTTTCAAAAATAAACTTCCCGTATTACTTCACTCTCCAACATTTTCACCCAAAACACGTACACCCAAATCTAAAACCCACATGCACCGCTCGACCCAAATCATCCATTTCTTCCTGGCCGCTTTTTTGGCCTTTTTACCCTTTTTCCTCTCCGCCCAGACCATCACCTACCAAAACCCCGACGGATTTTCCGTCTGCGGTACAGCCACTTTTGAGGTCACCGTGACCAACAACGGTGGCACCACCCTGTCCAACATTACCGTGGCGGTGGCGTTCAGCACATTGTCCGGGGCATCGTGCAGTGTTGCCTATGTGCCAGGCAGCGTGGCTGGTGCCTCCGAGAGTAATATTTCCAACCTTGGCGCCCCGGTGTTTTCCCTGTTCAACCTGCCCACGGGCGGGCAGGCCACTTTTACCATAACGGCGGAAGCGCCCTGTGCCACGGTCGCCTGCATTGACGGGGCAGAGTTGTTTGCCAACAAAATCAGCCTCGTCTGGAACAACGGCAATACCAACCTGACCACCGATCCCTATTCCATTGACCGCCCGTTGCTCATCATCACCAATGTGGCAAACACGGTACTTTCCGGCAGGCGGGGCGATGTGCTGCAACGAAAAATAACCGTCAGGAATACCCGCCCCGGCCCGCTCGAAAGCTTTGTTTTCACCGATACCTATCAAGCTGGCATCGGGATCAGCGCTGCACTTGGCGCCGATATTTCGCCTGGCGGCAATGTGCTGCAACGGCTTGTTGGCGCGGCAGACTTTGCTGCCGTCGGCGACGGCGATGGCCTATTCGAACTCAATGAGAGCATGGTGATCACGGAGGAAATTCTGATCACCGACTGCGGCTACGACCTCTACTCGGCGGCTTCCATGATCTCGGTGGCCTGGGGTTGCGAACCTGGTGAAATATGCCAGCAGGAAAACACCAACGCCGCCGTGCTCATCCAACTGGACGAGCGCAAGCCCAACCTGGTCTGGGAACCCATCACCGCTTTTTCGGAATGCACCTGCGATGCGGGGGCCTACCGGCAGGGCTTGAAAATAACCAACACCGGCGAAGTGGCGGCGCTCAACCTCGTGCCCAAAATACGGCGGTCCATTGGCGACGCTGCCCTGAACAGCATCGTGGTGGACAGTGCCGGTTTGTTGACCGTCCCGCCACTGGACAGCCTCTTCATCGATTCCATTGCTGACCAGGACTGCACCTTGCCTGCCTCCCCGCTGCTGAACGAATTTGCGGCCACCATACCGTCCATCGGGCCGGGCGAATCCGTCACCCTTTTTTGGGACGTTTACTTTTGCAGCCCCGGCTGCGCACAACCCGGTGTAAGGTGGGAATACCGCTACAAATACAGCAAAACCTGCCTGCCCGACACGCTCTTCTGGCACGACTACACCGCTGTTGCCGACCTGGCCGCCCAAATGAGAACCTTCTTCCAGCCAGACAATTTGTACATGGAAGACGGCAGCAGCCATACGGCCACCTACCACCTGGTGTACGACAGCCTTGCCCTGCTCGACGATTCCCTCGTCGTCAGCATCATCCTGCCCTGCGGCCTTTTCTGGGATGCGGGGAACGAAATGCTGCTCGGCGGCCAGGCCCCATTGGATATTACCAACCTGACCCTGCCCGATGCGACCTTGATAACGGCGGTTTACCAATTGCCCCTGAGCGCCGATTCGGTCACGATGGACCTGGATTTGACATTTCTTTGCGAAGACCTCTGCGAGGAGTTTTTTTGCCGGGATACCACAGCCACCTCCTGCCCTGTTTATCCCTGCATCCCCGGAGGGTGTAGTTTTTCGGCAGAAGTCATTACGACAATCGTCAAATGCCCGGAGGTTTCCCTTGAATGCAACCAGCAAAGCTGCACCTTCCTGAAAATCCTCCACGACTGCCAGCCCGAAGTGCTCAACATCAAAAGGCCGCCCGGCTACCTGGCCTATACTTTTGATGCTGCCCGCACCAACTTCGGCCTGCCCGACAACAACAACGATCAATTGGCCGATGGCTCCGGCAGCCTTAATTTCGCCCAGATCAGGAGGGACCGCCTCATGGCAGGCGACACCATTGGCACCTCTTTCAGGGGCGTGGTCGTCATGGATTCGGCGGGATATGCCCTGCCTTTTGCCAAAGTACAAATCGAGTTTTTAAAACCCCAGATGAGTACCCAGAATGCCAACAACCTGCTGTCGGAGCAGGGCATTTCGCACCTCGCCACCCGGCTCCGCATTTTTGACAAAAACCAAAATGCCTGGTACCTGTGCAACAGCCTGGCCCCGGTGAACACAGCCCAGGATTACCTTTCCTACGACTACCTCCTGTCGGGGGCCGGTTTGGCAGGCTGCGGCGGGCTGCCCCCAGGTTTTAATTTTGAAAACGGCGACTCCATCCTGCTGGAAACGGATTTCCGGGTCAATTACAACCTGCAGCCGCAGGGCGGGCTGTTCCCCTTGCTGGGGAATTTTACCATCTATCCTTCCGTGTTCCTCTACGACGATGCTTCCCTGCAGAACAATGACACCATTGATTGCCATTGCGAATCGAAATTTTTTGAAATAACCGGCTACAAATACTCTGTCACCTCCGGCCCTATCAATGTGCCGCCCTGCAATCCCTCGCCCTACAATGCGGGCACCCTGTTCCGCCTGGATTTGAACGAGGGCAATTTTTTTCCTTTCGAATACCGGACTATCGCAACGGTTTCCGACTGGCAGGTGACCGTGCCGGCAGGCTTTACCATCCAGCAGGCCCGGCTTACCTTCCTGCGGCACCAGGGCGGGACGGATATTTTTACCAACCAACTCATTGCGCCCGTGCTGTCCAATGGCGTTTATCACTTTTACCTCGATCCCTTTTGGATGCCGTCCGTGGAAGAAGGATTTTTGGCTTTTGTGCAATACATCTTCGGCATAGACTGCCAGGCCAAGGGCAATTTCCCGCTCAAGTTGACCGCCAGCATCGACTTCGCCAAAGGCCTGCCCGAGGACGACGACCCACTCTTGTTTCAGTTCCAGCAGAATGTGCTGCGGGCACAGGTGCCCGACCTCGAAATCCTGGCCCCTCAGTACAACCTCGATATTTTAAGCGACCAATTGGTATTTGATTTTTTGTTGATCAATAACTCCCAGTTCGGCAGCGGCGTTGCGCCCAATACCTGGCTCTATGTGTTGGATCCGGGCGGCGATTTTTCCAATATCCAATTGGTCAATCCCGCCACGGGGCAGCCATTCCTCCAAACAAATGGCATTTTTCAACTGGGCAACTGGCCCGTGGATTCCATTCCCCTGCGCCTGCTTGCCACCAATAATTCCTGTGAAACAGAAACCCTGCTCATCCATTATGGCTGGAACTGCGACCCCTTCAGCTCCACCGTGCAGGCCGCCTGCGACGACAACCTGACCACGCTTACCGTCATCTCCCCGCCCGGCGAACTAGAAATGCTCGTGGAAAGCCCCAGCTCGTGCAGCGACCTCTGCGATACCATTCCCTATCATTATGTTGAAATATTCAATGCCCAGCTTGGCTCGGCTTACGACCTGATGCTGACGGCGCTGCTGCCACCCGGCTTCGCAATATTGAGCGGATCGGCGGAGGTGGAATACCCAACGGGCAGCGGCAACTTTTTCCCTGCCGGCGATCCGCAGATGCTGGGCAGTGCCGGGGCCGTTTGGCACCTGTCCGATACGCTGGCGGCCATTGCCGGTGGCCTGCCAGGCGTTACGGTTGCACCCTCCAATTCCCTCACGCTGCGTTTTTTGGGTGAAACTTCCTGCGGCTTTGTGGCCAATGCGTATTTGCTCTTTGTCGCTGCCGCAAAACAGAACTGCGGCCTGCCGACCAACACCATCGCCAAGCCGGGCGATCCAATTTGCATCAACGGCGTGTCCTCCAATTATTCTGTCAATACCAGCGTGGCAGCATCGCCCGGGTTTGGCTGCAACGACCAGGTATCTTTCGATGTGTCGCTGATGGCTTCCGCCGACATCCCGCTGGGGGCATGCCTCATCGTCACGCTGCCGCAGGGCATCCAGTATGTGCAGGGGAGTTGCACGGGCACCTGCCAGCCAAATTTCAACTGCGCCCCCGCACAGGACAGCAACACCTATACCTGGCAATTGCCTGTTGGGGTAGGGCAGGGCGAAGAAATTTGTTTCACCTTCAACACCAGTGGCTGGTCGTCGCAGGGCTGCGGCAATGGGGTGCTGCTGTTCCGCACGGCCTCGGAGACCCTGGGGCTCTGTGCTGCCACGGGCGACTCGTGCAGCATAAAAGCCAGTACCGGCTCGCTCGTTTTCCCTTTTGAAATAAAGCGGCCTGTTTTTAAGCTGGATAATTTTATGGTAAACGCAAGCCCCGCCGGCAGCAACGACCTCGTGGATTGCACCATCCACCTCTCCAACACCGGTGCAGCCAGCGCCCCGCCGACCCTTGTCAATTTTTACCTCGATACCGATGGCAACGGCAGCGGCGACGTGCTGGTACACACGGAAACTGTAAGCACTGCCATACCAACCGGTGGCATGGAAACACTGACAGGTGCATTTGCCATTCCGGCAGGGAACCTCTGCAAGCTCGTGGCGGTGGTTGATGCCGGCCAGCAATGTGCCTGTGCAGGCGACATGGCCTACGTGGATTTCCCTATCGTTTTTCCAACCCTGCAAATACCTTCCATTTGTTCGGGTGAAACACCTATGCTCGGCGTGGCGGATATCCCTGGCTTTAGCTGGCAATGGTCGCCCGGCAGCTGCGTGGCTTGCAACAACTGCCCGATGACCACTTTTATTTGTGAAAACAGCACGGCATCGCCCCTGGTGAACAACCTCGTTTTGACGGGCAGCGACAATGGCGGCTGTACTTTGGAGCATCATTTTCAAGTGACCGTGCAGCCTGTGCCCGGCATACAGTTCGTAGGTTCGCCCGTTTGTTTGGGTGAAACGGCGGCCATCATTGCCTCGGAGGGCACCAGCTACCAATGGTCAGGCCCCGGCGTGGTGCAGGGGATGCAAGTGCAGTTGGTCAGCCCCGTTGCCACCAGTTTTTATACGGTGACGGTGACGGATGCAGAAGGGTGTTCTGGCGTGGATTCCGCGACGGTAGTGGTACACCCTTCGCCCGTCGTGGATGCCGGCAGCGCAGCCAACTACTGCCCCGGCGAGGTGGCACAGTTGATGGCCACATTTGACCCAACTTATTCTTACCAGTGGTCGCCGACGACGGTAGGCGGGGCGGCAGCGCTCAGCAATTCCAATATTTACAACCCTACTGTTTTAACCACAACAGACGCCGTTTTCACGGTCACGGCCAGCAATGCTTTTGGCTGTACGGCCAGCGATGCGGTGGCGCTAACCTTCGGCGATGCGGTCAACCTCACCGTTTCCCCCGATCAGGTGCTTTGCTTTGGCGGTGAAATTGTGATTTCGGCCTTCGGGGCGGACGGGTATGACTGGTCGCAGGACGGCGACTGTCAGGATGCGGAATGCTCGGCCATCCTCGTTTCACCTGATATGACAACGGATTATTCCGTCATTGCTACCAATGCGGACGGCTGCACGGCCACAGCTTCGGTGACCGTCAGCGTGACGATGGACACTATCTTTTCACCTGTAGATACGTTGGTGGTTTGCGAGGGGGAAGGCATACTGCTCTGCGATACACTGCGCACCGAAGCAGGGCTTTACTGCTGCTATTTCGCCACGCCGGAAGGCTGCGACAGTGTGGCCTGCACGGAACTGCTGGTGCTGCCGGGCATTGATTCGACTTTCAGCGATACCAGTATTTGCCAGGGCAACATCGTAGGTTTCGAGGGCATGACGTTCTCAACAACGGGCCTGCATTGTATCTCCTATCCCGGTGCCAATGGCTGTGACAGCACCCTGTGCCTGAATCTCACCGTATTCGACAACCCCGCCGTAGATCTAGTATTGGAACTGGACACCATCATGCAGGGCGACACGGTGTTCCTGTCCATTGAGCCGTCCGGTTTCGATTCCATCCTCTGGTTTGGCGGCAACATTACGGGGCTTTGTACCAACTCGCCCGCCTGCGAGGATACGCTGATGGCCTCCGCTACTTACCAGGTCACTGTGTTCGACGGCAACGGCTGCCCCGGGACGGACACGGCTGCCATCTTCGTTATCCCTTCCTGCAACCCCGAAGGAGTGCAGGTGCCCAACGCCTTCTCCCCCGACGGTGACGGCACCAACGACACATTCGACATCGTATCCCCCGGCGACGAGGTTAGCCTACGCTTGAAAATCTGGGATCGGTGGGGGGGAAAGGTGTACGATGGGCCTGGGCCGTGGGATGGCACCCAGGGTGGAAAGCCCGTGCTGGCCGATGTTTTTGTCTATCTCATACGGGTGGGCTGTGCGAATACGCCGGATCGGGAGGTGGTGCTAAAGGGTGATGTGACGGTGCTGCGATAAGGTGCTGATAAACCGGCTTCTTAAACTCCGCACCAATGGGTTTTGTGCAAACCGTATTTTTTGTTGAGCAGGTTGAAAGGGTTGAGTAATTAACCATCTCAACCCGCTCAACCCTGTTGCTCATTTACACAAAACCTATTGGCGTCGAGTATAGTTACGGCCACCTGTTTTTTACAAACCTTGGCAAAGGGCTTACAAACTGGCCACGAAGGGCAGTCCTGGTTTTTGTCAAAAGCCCACTGGTTTGGCAAGTTCTGAACACAATGGCATTGGTGACCGGTACTTTCAAACGCCCGGTAAACCACTGGATTTCTTGAGGAGCGTGCCGCATATTCTTTCAAATTCCAATGCCAAAGGATGATGCCATAAGTACCACAGGGCTTGATACGAATTCATTTTCCATCCTCGGGATTATTAAAAAACACACCTCTCGTTGGGTCGCTTCATTTCCCCACTAAAATGACTTTTTCTTCAAATGCCCTGCCTTTTTTCCCTTCAAAACCCACTATCATGTAAACGCCGTTCGACAAGCCGCTCAAATCCAGGAAAGCCTGCTTGTCGCAAAATTCAAGTTCCGTAGAAATCACCGTCCGCCCATCGCCCGAAAATACCCTTGTTGGTATTTTTCCTTCCAGTTCTGTTAAAATTTGTATGCTGCCCGTGGTCGGGTTTGGATAAATATCCACGTTGGCAGGCTGTACAAATTCTGGTTTTTCACCATTAAAGTATTGCTCTGCAAAATCAAAGGCCGAAACACCGATTTCCCTCCCAATCAACCTGCCCGGCATATCGTCGAAGGGCGGGTGGATGCCGCCCCAAATCCTTGACAGGCTGCACTGGTCGGAGGCGTCCCGGTAGGTTGCCCATTGCAAAGTCAAATCCAGGCTGGGGCCATCCTCGAAAACGAGGAACTCATTTTTTTTGCAAAAAAACTCGCCCATACCGCCTGGGAAAAAAGGGTCGCCGGTCAAGGCCGTCAACACTTCCGCCCCGGCACGGCTGTAGGTGGAATGCCCGGAAATGTAGCCTGCAAAGGGGGGCGTCACAAAAGTTGGCCGCTGGAACGACCACCAGTTTTTCGCCAATATCCAGCCTACTCCTGCTACATCCGTTCCGGGGTTGTCCACAAAATTGGGGCCTTGCCAGGCGAGCACTTTTACCTCGCCAACAAAGAAGCCGTTAGGCCCCTGCAGGGTATCACCGGGCTGGATGAGTTCGACGTAGCCGGGGATAAGCTGAAGGCCGCCAGGGTGGTAGTTAGGCAGGTTGGGGTCGCTGCTCTGGCCCAGCTCTGCCATGCCCCGAAGGGCGGTCACGGGCCGGGATGAATCGTACCACCCTTTGATGCCCCAGGCAGTAATCGCCACATCGTGCATGGCGCCGCCGAGGGCGAAGTAGGCTTTTACGTCCCATTCCAAATCGTCCAGCACCGGCCCCTGGCCCCGCATTTTTTTTACCAATAAGGGGTTATCACTGACATAATTCAAAATCGTAAACCAGTGGCCTGGCGGTGTTTCGGAGGTAGGCCCATCGGCCCAGAATTCTGCCAGCACCCTGGCATAGTCGCCACGGGGGACGATTTGTGGCTGGTAGGGCTGTCCGGTTTTGGGGTTCAAGGCATGGCCAGGGCTGGTGTCGCCTCCACCGAGCAGATCATAAAAATCACGGAGGCCGACAATACCAGTTGGATAATCCTGGATGTTGCCGATAGAAGCGGGCGAAATGTCCCAAAGCACCCCATCGGAGGGGTCAAGCTGGGACGACCAGACGGACACCAGTTCGTGCCCCCATTTGTATTCTTCGGAGAGGCCGCCCACCGCCTCTGTATCCAGTTGCGGCGGAGGCCCGGGATCGTGATAGACCCAATACGCATGACCATCCCTTTGGTAGATTTTCGCATCAGAAGGTTGTAATGAAAATGGCAAGACTCCTCCCCATTCAGGGCTTAGGGAAGTTTGTGTGTTGCCAGAAACCGGGTTTCCACTTTGGTCAATGATTTGGTCGAGTGTCAGGGGCTGCCACCGGTTCAGGTCGAGCACATTGGGGTTGCCCGGCACTTGCACCACCAAAGGCGGGTTTACCGGTTTATAAAATTTATTTTGATAGGCGCCCGCTTCATTCGAGCCATCCTGCAGGCCGTAGGCGATGATTTGCGCTGCAATGTAATTGCCCATTTCCGCAGGCCCACATTTATAGTTGATGGAAACGTTGCTACGGTCGTAGCCAAGTGAGTCCATCAGGCCATCTATTTCGCTGAACAAAGCGGCCTTGCCCGGTGAGTTGGCAAAGCGGTGCCGCATGATGCGGTAAACGGCAAAGCTGATTGCTTCTTCCTGTGCCGCTTTTACATCCTGTGGCGGCGGTGCCCCGGTGAACAAGCAATTAAACCCGTGCAGCGTTTTTCCCAACAGGTAAGTATCGCCCGTTTCACTGTAAACGGCCCAGGCTTCGTACATCGCCACGCTGGTGTGGAAGAGGTTGCGGGCATGGACGGTCGGTCGGGCAAAGTCGCTGCGGATAGCGTCGAGAACGGCATCGTTCCACAGCCTGGCAACAGAGTGCTGGGCATGAAGTACCAAAATGAACAGGAAAGACAGCAGGGTAAGGGAGATGGCTTTTTTCATGGACACATTTTTAGTAGCGATGAAAAAATAACTTCGCTATTTTAATTTTTCTTCGATCCTTATCATCTCAAAAGTACATTAGTTTTAGAAACCCGAAAGGCACCCAGCGGCCTGGCAGCCCGCAAAAACGAATGCAGGCCATTTACCTCAAAAAGCAAGTGGCTGGATGTCAAAATGCCACCCGCCCACCAGGCCTGAAGGGAAGGCCGGCACCGGAAGGGTATCGAACCCAAACAAAGAGCCAGCTAAAGCGACCTTCATTGACCAGGAAGAAATCTTGGGAGAAACCTGCCAGGTTCCCGGTGGGATTCCTGCCTGATATTAGTCACTGCCTGAAGTGATTTTTTTCGCATTGAACGGCCAAAGCCCGATTCGATATTTGATGGCTTGAATGAACGGTGCGGTGAGTTGCAAAATATGGGCGACCGGGCTATGCAACGTGGTGGGTTCATCGTGTTGCCCATTGCTCAATGCCGGCAACCACCCACGCTTCCACTCGAACCCACAAGCTTCCACACGATGACTAAATCCAACCCTGGCACAGTGCGGCGAATGACTGCCAATTTTTTCAGCCTCCTGTTACTGCTATTCCTGAGCCCCGTTTTAATGGCACAATCTGCCGGAACCTCTCCGGCAGGAGGTAGAATCTGGGGCTATTCTTTTGGCGATCTCATCTATAAGGCCCAGGGCGACACCCTCTATTGGGGCAATACGGAATACGCAAGCCTGGAAGAGAAAACCATTGGTTCCAACCTGCGCAGGTTGTTTCTCGGCTACGATGCGCCCTTGGCCGAGAACCTCAAAGCTAGGTTCCTGGTAGAAGGCAGGGCAGGCACTACTACCCGGGAAGGGCGTTTCGGGCTGGCCATTGTCACGGGGTATTTTGAATGGAACAAGGTGGTGAAATTCATCCCGAACTCCAGCTTGAAGGTCGGTTTGATTCCCACGCCCATCTTCGCCTTGCCGGAGAAGAAATGGGGGTACCGTTCCGTCGAAAAAGATGCACTTGACCTGCGGGGATGGGGGAAAACGATTGATCAGGGGGCCTCTTTTTCCGGGGACTTCAACCGGAAGCAAAGCGCCGGGTTTAGCGTGATGGTCGGAAACGGCTCCGGCAACAGGCCAGAAATTGACAAATACCTCGAATACTCCGCTTCCCTTTACAAGAAACTCTGGCAAAACCAGTTTACCATCGAAATCCTGGGTGAATACATGCGCAAAAGCCCGGAAGCACGCCAGGCATTTGTCAGGTGTTTTTTATCGGTGGAAAAACCCACCTGGACTTTTGGCGCAGAAGTCTCGCAGGCTTTAACACAGGAAGTTGTTTCTGCAACTGTCCAACCGGTGAACCCCCTGTCCGTCTCCCTCTTTTTTTCCAATAAACTGGGCTTTCTCGGAGAAAACTGGCGTAGTTTCTTCCGCTACGATTTTTACAACCCAGCCACGCAATACCACCCCGAGGGCACGTATGCCAGCCCGGCGCAGCATTACAACGAACATTCCTATTGGGTGGGGCTGCACTACATTTTAAAGGAAAAGGTCAACCTCATGCCCAACCTCATCATCAACCAGTACCAACGTAAAAATGACCGGGTGGTGAAGCGTATCAGCGATGTGGTGCCAAGGGTTACTGTTTATTTTTTGTTTGGGGACTGATGGAAAACCAATTTCCCATCGGCCTGTTTTCCCTCAAACAAGCAACACTTCACATGCAAATCCACCGGTTCTATACCCTCCGCCCAAAAGAAGTGCAGGCCATCTACAGTTCCCTGGGCGGCAAATATGGCTACCGGGAGCGCCTGGCCCGCAATGGCAATGGTTCCCCCCGCCTCTATTACCTCGACGGCCACCCGGAGATAGACCGGCTGCGGGATCGGGCCACCGACGAACTCCGCCTCAACTTTGAGGAGTTCCGCAACGGCCTCCTGGTCGGCATCACAGAGCGCACCGAACCCTACATCCTGCCGCTGCGCCCGGCAGACATCCACAATATTTCTATTCATTTGACAAGGGATGTAGTCGAACCTGTGCCGGGTTCTTTTTTCGATTGGCTGCTCCGCCATGGGGTAGCGCTTTCCATTGCCCGTTTTTTTGCCCGGCCGGGAGAACACGAAGCGGGCCGCACCGAACTCAGGTTGACCACTGGCGGCTTTTCCATCCATTGTTGGGCCGATGCCAGGGAACACAAGCATTTGTTGGATTTTTTTGGAAAATCGGTGGTGGAAGGGTTGGTGGTAAAAACGGCAGTTCAAGTGGCTGAATAACATCGAGCGACATTTTTTTCCGTTACCTGGCTTATATTTTCGCCTGAATATTTTTCTGCTTTTTCGTTTAATGGCAAATTCTGTGGAGTAAGGAAACCGTTAAAACGGTTTAGCACATAACCGCTTGGTTATCAACCCACGACTTAAGTCGTGGGTTGATAACCAATAACTTATTTCAAAAACCGTATTAACGGTTTTCTTTTCTCCACACCATTTTTCAAAGAACCAAAAAAAAGAGACCTGCCTGGCATTGCCAGGCAGGTCTCTTTTTTTATACTGACATAAGGCCCTTAAACGGCCACCTGCGCCTCGAACCGGGCAGCCAATTCCTTGTAGGAACCACTTTCCAGTTTCTTTTTGATGTCTTTGAAGGCTGCGATCGTCTGGTCAATGTCCTCCCTGGTATGCACAGCGGTAGGGATAAGGCGGAGTATCATCATGCCTTTGGGTACTACCGGATAGATGACAACGGAGCAGAAAACGCTGTGGTTTTCCCGCATGTCGTACACCATGGCCATGGCCTCGCCGGCATCGCCCCGCAGATAGACAGGCGTCACGCAACTGTTGGTTTCGCCAATTTCAAAACCTGCGGCTTTCAGGCTGCCCTGGAGGTGGTTCACGTTTTCCCAGAGTTTTTTCCGGAGTTCTGGTTTGGTGCGGATCAGTTCAAGCCTTTTCAGGGCACCGATGACGATGGGCATGGGTACTGATTTGGCATAAATCTGCGAACGCATGTTGAAGCGGAGCTGGTCCATGATGTATTTTTCGCCGCCAAAAAAGGCACCGATGCTGGCCATGGACTTGGCAAAGGTGGAGAAGTAAACATCCACGTCGTCCATCACGCCCTGTTCTTCGCAGGCCCCAGCGCCCGTAGGCCCCAACATGCCGAAGCCGTGCGCATCGTCCACCATCAGGCGGAACTCGTATTTTTCCTTGAGGGCGCAGATTTCCCGCAGCTTGCCCTGGTCGCCCCGCATCCCGAAGACGCCTTCGGAAATGACGAGGATGCCGCCGCCGGTTTCGTTGGCAATGCGGGTGGCCCTTGCGAGGTTCTTGTCCAGGCTTTCGATGTTGTTGTGCTCAAAGGCAAAGCGCTTGCCGTGGTGCAGGCGCACACCGTCCACGATGCAGGCGTGTGACTCGGAGTCGTACACGACCACATCCCGGCGGCTGAGCAGGCAGTCAATGGCCGAGAGGACGCCCTGGTAGCCGTAGTTGACCAACAGTACCGACTCTTTTTTGATGAAATCCGCCAGTTCTGCTTCCAGTTGATCGTGGTATTTGGTAGCCCCGCTCATCATGCGGGCGCCCATCGGATAGGCCAGGCCCCAATCCTTGGAAGCCTGGGCGTCCACTTCCCTTACTTCGGGGTGGTTGGCCAGGCCGAGGTAGTTGTTGATGCTCCAGCAAATCACTTCTTTGCCCTGGAACATCATGCGGTTGCCGAGTTCGCCTTCCAATTTAGGAAAGACAAAGTAGTTGTATTCAATATCGGCGAATTTGCCAATCGGCCCAAGGCTGTGGAATTTTTCGAATAAGTCCATATTGCTGCGTAGTTGATGCTGTTTAGTAACGATGAAAAAATAACTTCACCATTTTGATTTTGAAAACCCCAGCATTGGAAGGGTTTTTTAAAAATAAAATAGTCATTTTATTTTTCCTTCGATCCTTAAAAAAAAGATGATAGAAACTTGCCAACCAACCTGGCTCATTTAGCGGGGCGGTTCGCAAATAAAAAGAGGCTGTACAGATGAGCAGATAGTAAAAAAAGCCTGGAATCGCAGATAGGTGGTTGTACCATTATTTTCTGGAATTTGGCTTTTCCGAACAATTATCGTCATTTGTACAGCCTCTTTGTATAAATTAAAAGCAGGGGCAAAGATAAAAACTTTGCGCTTAATTCTTCCTCAACTCGCCAAGGCGGCGCTTGATTTCTTCTACCAGTTCCTTCTGCAGATCAATTTTTTGCGAGGTATCGGCCTGTTGCTGCTCGTTGGTCACGATGTCTTCTTTGGCTTGCTGAATGCGCTTTTCCGCATCTTCGATGGTTTTTTGATAATTGTCTTTTTGGCGCTGCAGCTTGCCCAGGTCGTTGTCGAGCGATTTCAATTTTTTCTCGGCGTCTTCCAGTTCGTTCTTGGTTTGCTCCTTTTTGGTTTCCAGGGCAAATTTCAACAGGAGTTTTTCGGCTTCTTCGTATTGAGCCTTGCGCCGGGAGGAAAGGTATTCGTCGCCGAGGTTGAACCAGACGGTGTATTCCACATTGCCGTCCACCCCTGTGTTGGCTTTGGAATAGATATCGAGCGTATTTACCCCATTGACCCCCACGATTTCAGCGCCGCTGGTGAGGTCTTCCTTGCCACCTTTCATCTTTTTGGTCTTTCCGCCATAATCCTTCATGAAGTCTTTCCAGACTTTTTGGGCCAGCTTTTCATCTGTTATTTCGAGGATGACGGTCAGGGATGGGTAAGTGCCCAGCGACATCGGCTCTTCCGTTTCCAGGACATAACTTTTCAGCAGGGGGCTGTTTTGTTTGTTTTTTGAAGTGTCCGATGGGAAAGTAGGCTCCTGGCCAAAGGCCTGTTGAAAGATAGCCAGGAAAAGAACTGTGATTAGGAGGGTAAGGGTTTTCATGTCTGCCGTGTTTAAGTGTTTCTTGTTGAATGAAGGGCAAAGGTACAGCTAAGACTTTCGCAACGGGAAAAGGTAACGGTGATTTATAGCTTGCGCTGTCAAGTTTTTGTGTGCGAATGCTAGTGGTTTATGAAGGTTGATAAGTGTTTATAGGGTTGATTGGCAAAACTTATCAAATAAGGTCAACCTTGCACAAAACTTGAGCTTGTTCAAAAAACTGTATCAATTTCTCACAAGTGATTGATTGTGAGTGTGTGTTTTTATCAAAAAGTATTCATTTAGCGCTTTTCTTAAGGGCAGCGACCAGGTAATCTTGCCAAAATATGGCCGGGGCGCTGCCCCTTTTAGCGTTAGACAATTATTTCAAAAACACAACTCTCTAAATGGTCTGAAAACTTGGTGGCCCGCAGTATTATACTGTACGCTGATGGCTTTTGGCAGTTGGCAAAAGCCAATGGCCAACTGCCAACAGCTAATAGCAAACCGACAAAACCATCCGTGTTTTAGTATAATTGGCAGTTCTCCGTTTTCAGGCTGGTATTCTGGCGCTTATTCCAGTTCATAATTGGGCCTTACGTTGGTGCCTTCTGCGTAAAACTCCCGTACGATGCGCACCACCTCCTCTGGTTCGTCCACGATGGAGAACAGGTCGAGGTCGTCCGGATTTACGTTGTGTTCCTGTTCGAGCATCACTGCTTTGATCCAGTCCATCAGGCCAGTCCAATAAGCCTTTCCTACCAAAATAACGGGTACTTTGTCAATGCGCTGGGTCTGGATGAGCGTGAGCACCTCGAACATTTCATCCATGGTGCCAAAGCCGCCGGGCATCACGACGAAGCCCTGGGCGTATTTCACGAACATGACCTTGCGGACAAAGAAATAGCGGTGTTCGAGGTTTTTGTCGTGGTCAACGAATTGGTTGTGGTTTTGCTCGAAAGGCAGGTAGATGTTCAGCCCGACAGAGATGCCGCCATACAGCGAGGCCCCCTTGTTGCCGGCCTCCATGATGCCCGGGCCGCCCCCGGTGATGACGCCCCAGCCTTCTTCTGTGAGCAGCCTTGAAATTTCAACGGCCTTTTTGTAATAGAGGTTGTCGGGCTTGGTGCGGGCCGATCCGAAAATGGAGATGCACGGCCCGATTTTGTTCAAACGTTCAAAGCCGTCCACGAACTCCGAGATAACCTTGAACATCGTCCAGGAATTCTCCGCTTTCAGCTTGTTCCATTGTTTCATGTGGTGCTTGGCGACGGGCAGGCCGTTTGGTTGATCTGACATAATTTTCAATTTGTGGATGAATGGGTATGTGGTTGTTTGAGGTTGTTTGAGGTTGTTTGAGGTTGAGCATCATTAAAGTAAATGGGTTTACCACCTAATTCAAGGTCAAACCTTGGAGAAAAAAGCCTGCCGTGGTTTACCCGGCAGGCTTTTCGCTATTTATGCTGTTTTTTTGAAACAAACAAATAACGCATGGTTTAGGTCAAAAATCAGTCCTTTTTTCGAGCTTCGATCCATTCTTCCACCATGTTTTCCAGCACAAACAGGGGCACAGATCCTTCCGAAAGCACGAGGTCGTGGAAGTCCCGCAGATCAAATTTTTCCCCCAGGGCCTCTTCGGCCCGCTGGCGGAGTTCCCGTATTTTCAGCTCGCCTGTTTTATAGGAAACTGCCTGCCCCGGCCATCCGATGTAGCGGTCGATCTCTGTGGTGCATTCATGTAGCGAAAGGGCCGTGTTGGCGGCCATAAAATCAATGGCCTGTTGCCGGGGCCATCCCTTCACGTGCAGGCCAGGGTCAACGACGAGGCGCACGGCCCTCCACATTTCATAGGTCAATTTGCCGAAGCGCTCGTAGGGGGTTTCATACAGGCCCATCTCCTCGCCGAGCCATTCGCAGTAAAGTGCCCAACCCTCGCCAAAGGCACTGATGTAGAAGTTCTTGCGGAACTCGGCCACGCCCTCCATCTCCTGCGCCAGGGAAATCTGCAGGTGGTGGCCCGGCACAGCCTCGTGCAGGGTGAGCGATGGCAGCACATAGAGGGGCCTGGCCGGCAGGTTGTAGGTATTGACCCAATATGAACCGGCCCGGTGCTTTTCCGGTGCGCCTTCGCTGTATCGCCCGGTGGTGTAGGTGGGCGCTATGGCAGCCGGCACCGGCGACACGCCGTAAGGGTTGCGGGGCAACCTGCCAAAATACCGGGGCAACTTGCCGTCTATTTTTTTGCAGATAAAACTCGCCTCTTTCAGCAGTTCCTCGCCCGATTTTGCATAAAACCGGGCGTCGGTGCGCAGGAAGGCGAGGAATTCCGGGAAAGTGCCCTTGAAACCTGCCGCTTTGATGACGCCCTCCATCTCTTTGCGGATACGGGCTACTTCCATCAGGCCTCTTTCAAAAACCTGATCCGCCGTCATGGGCAGGGTAGTGTAATGGCGGATTCGTTGCTCGTAGTACTCCTTGCCGCCGGGTTGCGAGGCGATGCCAATTTCTTTGGCTGCTCCGGGTATGTATTCGTTTTGCCAAAAATCCCTGAAAACAAGATAGGCGGGCACCACGCTTTCCAGGATGGCCCTTTTTCCTTCAGCCCGTAATGCGGTTTGTTTTTCCGCTGAAATGGAGGGGGGCATGTTGGCAAATGGCAGGTAAAACGGGCTGTCTTCCGCCGTCTCCACGATACAGGCGTCCACCACGTTTTCCCGCCCTAAAAGGATAGCCTGCGGGGCAGTGCGGCCTTTCTGGAGGCCCTCCCGCATCAGGGCGATGTTCTGCCCGGCGTAAGCTTTGAATGCCCTCAGTTTTTCGATGTATTTTTTGTAATCGGCCTCCGTTGCAAAAGGCTCGTTGTCAACGGACAGGATAAAATCGGTGTACCAGCCGCCTTCCGCATTGAGGGGGACGAGGTAGGCTTCGAACGCTTGTTGGGCGATTCGGTCTTCCAGTATGTACTTTAACAGTTCGTAGTTGATACGGCCCTCCGCCGTGAGCCGGGATTTGTCAATGGAACTGAGGCGTTCCTGTTCATTTTTGTAAAACAAGGCCCGGCACTGTTCGGCTGCGGGGCTGACGTCGGGAAACGGCAGGACGGGCGAGGAAAACTCTTGTTTCTGAAAGGCTTCATCTTCTGCTAACAACTGGTTTAGCTCGGTATTGGGATCGACGTCTTGCGCATCTGCTTCACGAAAAAAACATCCGCAAAAAACAATAAGCCAAAAAAGGGAGGGTTTCATACCACTTGATCGTTTGAATGGTTCAACAAGGCGCAAGTTTAAGTAAATCTTTTGCCGGATGATTGAATTTGTGCTTGGGTGTTTGCTTGTTGAGGTGTTTTTGTTCCTGGGCTTGCATCTTTTGATGAGGTTTTTTTTCAAAAATATTTCTTGATTCATGTTGCTGGGTATTAGTTTGACTTTGTTTGAAATGGTTTGAAATGGTTGAAATGGTTGAAATGGTTTGACTTTGTTGTCAACTGTTGTAAAATGGCCGAAGAACAACAATTTACTGAAGTGAATCTTCGATTTCAAGCAGCACCAATATTGTGGAATAGTCGAATAATTTAGCCTGCCTACTTAACGGAAGTTATTTTTTCATCCTTACATAAAAAATCAGATGTATGAAGGTTAGAAGCATTTTATTCTTTTTGCTGTCCTTGCTGATGGCTTCGTGCAGCAAAGAAACAACAACAGGCAATGGCCCCGATCTGGAGCTTTCCTTCCGCTTCGACGAGGAACAGCCCCGGCTCAACAACATCGGGCAGCCTTCGGCCATCCCCCCTGGCCATGCTGCCCAAACGCCCAATTTCAGCAAGCTGAGCGTGCATTATGTCGAATTGGCCCCGATGGCCCTTACGCAATTGGGCCAGGGCGCTATCGTCTATAAAGGGGCCGAAACGACTGCCGGGGGCGACAATGCCGTGGATTTTGACAAGGCCGCCGTGGTGGGCGAAAAGGAAGTCTTTGCCAACATCAGCCTGAAAAATGTGCCGCCAGGCACCTACGAGTGGGTGCGGGCCAGCGTGACCTTTCAACAATACGACGTGAAATTCAACCTGAGAAACATTCCGGCTATCGGCGACTTATATGGCCAGGAAGGCACGGTGGCTTCCTTTGTGGGTTTCAATACCTATATTTCCAAGGTGACGCCCAAGAGCCGTTCACTAACGGTAAACGCCAACAAAAAGCAGGGTTTTTGGGCCTTTGAGACTGCCTTTTCCGCTCCTTACGATCCCTTCAACGCCCTGTTCTCGGGCGTTGCCCCGGCTGGTGCAACTACCGTGGTAAACCCACTCTTCCAGAGCAGCCCCATCCCGCCCGGCTCCTGCGTCGTCACTGGAAAATTTCCTGAGCCCCTCGTTGTTACCGGCAACGAACCGGCCAATATCAAAGTGGTACTCTCCTTTTCTATCAACAACAGCTTTGAATGGGAAGACTTCAACGGGAACGGTGAACTGGATCTCTTTGCCGACGACCCCGCAAAAAACGATAAAGTGGTGGACATGGGACTGCGGGGGCTGATACCGGAATGGAAGTGAGGTTTGGTGTTGGGAAAAAAAAACTTTCATACTGTGGGACGTCGGGTTTTGTGCATGGTTTATAACCCCCTTCATTGCGGATAAGTGGTTAAATTAATTTCCGTATATTCAGTTGTTTGAAAAACGAGAGCATGGTGATTTTTAAAATCACCATGATCTAACCTCCTGAAAATCAACGTATGAAAAAAATGAACCCGTTATTCGCATCCTTATCCACCTTTCCCAACCACTTCTTTCCTCCACAAAGCTTGGCAGTGTGAGCTATAATATGGCGATCTGGAAACTGTCGATTTTTAGCTGACACCTTGCAAAGTTTTTTAATTCCTTGTGCGATCCTTCCTTTTTCCGCTAATTTGCCTACCTGTTAAAATCCTTTTAAACTAAACCCTTCCATCATGAATGCACGTCGCCTCCTTCTTTCCCTGTTGCTTTTTCTTGTTTTCTCACCATTCTCTTTTGGCCAAAACAAACGCATTTCCGGGCTTTACCTCACGGAAAAGTACGGCCATTTCACGAACCCAAACCCCTCCCTGGGCCACAGGAGCTATTTCGCAGCTATGGCCGCAGACATGGGCCTGGCCGACCCTTCTTCCATGATACTGGAAGAAGAGATAGTTGGTAAAAACGGCTATGTACACTACAAGTACCAGCAATTCCTGGCCGGGCTGCCTATTGTTGGAAGCACCTACTTTTTACACGAAAAAGAAGGCCAGGTGGTGAAGGCAAACGGCCATTTTACCCCCCATGCCAATGCTGGCGCCGCCCCTGCCATCCGTGCGGAAATAGCGCTGAAAATTGCCCAACTCCACATGAAGGCCAGGGAATACGGGCCATTGCCCTCCACAAGCCTGTGCTACATTGATCCGGCTTTTCCCAAAACTTCCGAGGACCTGCGGCTGGCCTACCAGATTGACCTCCAAAGCCTGGATCCTTTTGACAAACAACGCTACTATGTGGACGCACAGCGGGGGGAAATCATCTCCCACTTCCCGCTCCTGCTCCAGGAAGGCGTGCCCAGTACTGCCGTTACGAAGTATTACGGAACGGTCAACATCGTTACTGACTCCACCGGCCCCCAGCAGTACGTGCTCCACGACCCGACCCGGGGTGGCGGCATCACCGTCTGGAACACAGACCTGAGCAATTTTACCAATAACAGCCCCCATTGGGATTTGACGAACGACCGGATGGACGAAGTGGCCCTGGATGCCCATTATTGCACCACCCGGTACTACGACATGATGCTCGGCCAGTTTGGCTGGAATGGGCAGGATGGGAACGGTAAAGCCCTCAAAGTGCAGGTCCACAACAACGGCGCAGGCAACGTCAATGCGTTCTGGGACGGCGAATACTCCAACTACGGTGACGGCAACTGCCTGTATGGCCCCCTGACCACGCTGGAAGTGGTGGGCCACGAATTCACCCACGGCATGGTGGACTACACTTCCCAACTGGTGTATTCCAGGGAATCGGGCGCCATCAACGAAAGCCTGGCCGATATGTTTGGAAAGGCGCTTGAACGCCTTGCAGACCCCGGCAACTTTAGCTGGGTACTGAGCCATTCCTTTCTCTTAAGCCCCGATGCCGAGCCATTCAGGGTGATGGACGATCCGAAGAGCGTTGAAATGCCCGCCTTTTACGGGGGCGAGTTTTGGGACGACAATGCAGATGTCCATACAAACAGCTCCATCGGCAACCTCTGGTTTTCGATGCTGGTGGACGGAAAGCAGGGCATGAACGAGGCAGGCCAGTCGTTTAATGTGCCGGCCCTCGGCATGGACAAGGCCATCCAAATCGTGTTTTTGACCAACCGCAACTACCTGACGGAAAACAGCGACTACAACGATTTTTACCAATACTCCCAGGATGCGGCGGAAGAACTGTACGGCCCCGGCGCCCCTGAAATAGCAGCCGTGGTGGAAGCCTGGAAAGCCGTGGGGCTGCCGGCTAATGCTGGAGGGCTGGATTTTGACCTGGGCATCGGCAGCGGCCAATCTTTTGTTTACAACCAATTGTGCGGCATTAATACTTATATCCCCATTTCAGTTGACATTTACAACAAAGGCATCACCACTTATTTGCCCAGTATGAACGGCTCCTTTACGCTTTCTGCTTTCGGGTTGCCCGACTATACCGGGGCCATAACGGAGGCCATCGGCCCAGGGGAGGTGCTGACCATAGAAGTGGACGACTGGTTCATCGTTGATCATGCCACTTTCTTTAGCCTGGACATGCAGCTCAATCTATCTGATGACGACCCCGACAACAACTATGCTTACGAGTATTATGAAATATACGAGTACCAATCGTCCGACCTTTCAACCTATGCTTCTTTTGACAAACCCAAATGTTTTTCAACGGTGCAAAATGCCTTGGTTTGGGTGGTCAACAATAGCTGCGAGGCGCTCCCCGCAGGCACGCAATTGGGCCTTTCGATTAAAAATAGTAATGGTTCCACCTTATGGTCGGAAAATTACGCCCTCACCTCCGATTTGGAGGCGTTCCGCTCGGTTATCCTGTTCAGGGAAATTGACCTGGGCAATATTTCCTCCGGGCAACTTTCCTTTTACGTGGATTATGGGCCTGACCCCGATCCCTCCAACAACTATAATGACATTACGCTTGCCTTGAGGGAAACGATATCCGGGGATTATCTCAACGAATTCAACGACGACTACGCCCTCGACAACACCCTGTTCGTGGACAGTTACGTCCCCGATCCCATCGTGGCGTATCAGGGCGCAGCATACTTCGGCTCTACCGGCCTGACAACCGATTCCGAATTTTTCACCCGTTGCCCCAACTATGAAAACAACTTTTCCAAAAGTGGTTATTACAGTGGCGTGAGCAGTACGATATGGGCCTGTGTTGATTTTTCGGCCATTGAAAACAGTGTGCTGAGCTTCGACCTCAAGCTGTTCCGGAACGACCCGGCTACGGCTGAGGGCTACCTGTACAGCAGCATGTTCCAGGCGAGGTGGGAGGGCAACGAAACCGGCAAGGCCATCTTTGCCGGCCAACCAGAGGGCCAACTGACCCACCACCAAATTGGCCTGCCAAAATATTTCAAAGGGGAACTGGAGTTTAAATTTTACACGGAAATAGGTCAATACGGCGACCTTCAGCCAGCTTATTTCACGACAGACGACGTCGTGCTGCTGGACAACCTGCAACTGGAGACCGGTGCCGTTGGCACCTCTGAAATAGAGAAGGGGAACAACATCCTGGTTTACCCTAACCCGGTCGGCGATCGGCTGACCGTCCGTGCAGGGTTGGGCCTGACAATGGCAGAACTGCAGGGCCTGGACGGCAAGCTGCTGAAACGGGAAGTGCTGAACAGCAATGCGTTTGAAATGGATTTGAGCGGGGTGGGGAATGGCCTGTTTTTCCTGCGGCTACAGACGGCTACCGGCGAATGGGTGGTGCGGAAGGTGGTGAAGATGAAGTGAAAACCTGGGAGTTGTTTGAAATTGTTTGAGTTGTTTGAAATTGTTTGAAATCGAAGATTTACGCCAGCAATTTTCCATTTGGAAAAGACGGGCCAAAAATAGTCGGCCCAGCGGGGCGGCCATGTTCCAGGGTATTGTAACATCGCCGCCCTGCTGGGGCTGTTAAAGAGGAAGATTTGGCACTTGTATAAATATAAACGCCCCGCAAGGGCTGTTGCCTGCAGGGAGGCTGTTCTATTAACCGAGTCAATTTCTCAAAAGTGATTGATTGTGAGAGTGTGTTTTTGAAAAAAACACACTTCTCTGGACGGTCTCCTGCCCGCCAAAAAACATAGTCCCAATTAATTTCAAATCCAGGCCTCAATAAACTGAAACAAAGAGTATCACCTGGCTATTCTGGCTTGCATCGAAACCCAAGCCGCCCCCCGTCCGCCGTCTGCCGTCTGCCGTCCGCCGCCTCCCGTCCGCCAATTTGAAAATCACTACGTTTGCATTTTTTCACAAAGCCTATCCAGTTATGCGCCTGCACCGCCCCCTGCTATCAGCCCTTTCAGCCGCCTGCATCGATATCTTCCGGGATGGCAAATATGCCGACAAGGCCGTTGAGCGCCTGTTGAAGTCAAACCCGAAATGGGGCAGCCGGGATCGTGCCTTTTTGGCAGAAAACACCTACGAAATCGTGCGGTGGAAACGGCTGCTGGAAGCCCTGGACGGCCCATCCCCACTCGCCGATGAGCAGCATTTTTTTCGCCTCGCCGGGGTGAATTTGATTTTGAAAAACGTGGAATTGCCTGACTGGGAGGAGTTTTCAGGGCTGGATCCAACAGCTATTTTTAACAAAAAGAAAAGCCTGGCTATCGACCGCCGCATAGCCCAGTCCATCCCCGATTGGCTGGATGAGGTGGGAACCGCCGAACTGGGCGATCAATGGGAGGCCGAACTGGCCGCCCTCAACCAAACCGCCAGTGTGGTGCTGCGGGCCAACACGTTGAAAACCACTGCGCAAGAACTACAAAAACTCCTGGCCGCCGAAGGCTGGGAGAGCGAGAATACCCCGCTGGCCCAGGATGCGCTCGTGCTCCAAAAACGGGGGAATATTTTCCAAAGCCCATTGTTTAAAAAGGGCTGCTTCGAGTTGCAGGATGCAGGCTCGCAGTGCATCGCCCCCTTCCTGCAGGTGGAGCCGGGCATGAGGGTGGTGGACGCCTGCGCCGGGGCAGGCGGCAAGTCGCTGCACCTGGCCGCTTTGATGGAAAACAAAGGCAGCATCATCGCCCTGGACACGGAAGCATGGAAGCTGACGGAGCTTCAAAAAAGGGCCCGCCGCAACGGCGTCCACATCATCCAGGCCCGCCCCATCGAATCCACCAAAACCATCAAACGGCTGCACAACACTGCCGACAGGCTCCTGCTGGACGTGCCGTGTTCCGGCCTCGGCGTGCTGCGCCGCAACCCCGATGCAAAGTGGAAGCTGTCGCAGGAATTCCTGGACCGGGTGCGGGGGATGCAGGCCGACATCATCCGTGCTTACAGCAAAATAGTGCGGCCCGGCGGCAAGATGGTCTATGCCACCTGCAGCATTTTGCCCTCGGAAAATGAGCGGCAAGTGGAGCTGTTTTTAGCCGAAAATAAAGCGTTTGTGCGGTTGGATGAACGGCATATTTCACCATCCGGTCAGGGCTTCGACGGGTTTTACATGGCGTTGATGGAGCGGACACGAGTTTAATTGTTCAAATCCAACCCGGCATAGTACCCCATGTCCATGTCTTTTTTCCATTTTACAAAATAGGTGATCTGGCCCGTGTGGTAGGAGAAGTGCTCGATGACATGCACGAGGATGCTCAGGCCGGTTTCCTGGAAGCCCTGCACCGTAATTGGCTGCAGGATAGCGCCCGGCGTCAGGTTGTCGAGCACTGCGGCGATGGCGGCCATGGTCTCATCCAGGTGCCGGATCAATTCGCTGGTGGGTATAGGGCCACGCTCGTCGAACTCCTGCTGGCGCCGGCGGGTATCTTCCTGGCCGCCCAGGCCGGCGAGTACCCACTGCCGGGCATTGCCGCAGAGGTGCAGCACGAGGTTGCCGACGCTGTTGCTGTGGGCGTTAGGGCGGTACCAGATTTCATGCTCGGAAAGTTCGCCCAGGCATTTTTTTATCCTCGGTACATTTTCTTCGAAAAGGCGGCGGCGGGCCTCCGCCACCAGCAGGTCGCTGAACAGGGTCATTTCGTGCATGGCGCTAAGTTTTGATCAAGAAAACCCGTGTGGAAAAAAATCGTTGCAAACCTGCTTTCTGATACGGCTGTTTGTTCTACCTTTCGGCGAAATTACATCCCACCTTGCCCGCGCACCTGCCTTTCTTATTATTAGCTTTTTGGCCATTGGCTTTTTGCAAAGGCTAACGACGAAAAGCCAACAGCTAATAATAATCTGACAATGCTACCCGTGTTTAAGTATAACTGATTGATAATCCGTGTTTCTGTGAAAAACAAAAGCGACATGAAAAATTTCCTACTACTACTGGCCCTCGCCACCTCGCTGGTTGCCTGCGATCCTTATCAATACGATGCAGCCTCCAGGATTGAATTAAAAAAGGATCCCTGCTTTGGCTTTTGCCCGGTCTATACCTTTACGGTGGACGGGAAAGGGAATGCCACTTTCAAAGGGGAGCGCAACGTGGAAAAAGAAGGAGATTGGACCCGTACCCTGACCCCCGAAGAAGCCAATGCCCTCTTTGCTGCTTTTGAAAAAAGTGATTTCCAGTCTTTTCAGGACGAATATACTGCCCAGGTCACGGATCTGCCGACCACCTGGGTAACGTTCAGGCACGCTGCCATTGACAGGACTATCAAGGATTACTATGGCGGCCCGGCAGAACTCAAGAACCTGGAAAAACTGGTGGAAGCCATCGCCGAGACCGAAGACGGATGGACCAAAAAAAATGACAACCCTGGACAATAGGCCCACACACAACACTTGGCGCCCCTTGTGGGCGCCATTTTTTTTTTGTTTGCGGGTTCCGCAGGTCTAAATGATTCTCTGTACTTCCTCCTGCTCGATTGGAACTTAGCATTTGCAGTGTTTTCGGCTCCATCGGAGCGGCATCTTGAAACAGCTAGCGTTACGATGGAATGTAAACAGGCAGTTACAAGGCTTTTCTACAAAGATATTTGTCCTACGGACTTGATTATCAACTACACAATGCCATAACTCACGTTTCTGATAAGAAATGGTTGCAAACTTCATCCGTCCCGCCCAAACAGTTTTTTTAAACCAGCACATCTTTTTCCAATTACAAAAACCCGCACTTTATTTTTGCTTCCAGCTTATCCCAATCACCAAACACTTATCACCAATCACGATTTCCCTACCTTCGTCTTATGGAGCAACTGGATGACGATATCGAAAAAAGGCTTCGCCAACTGGAAATGGACAACCTCCGCCTGCGGGCAGAACTGGAGGCGCGCAAAGCCGGCCAAAAAGCCAGCAGTGGCATGGGAAAATTCCTCACCCAATCGAGCACGAGGCTCCTGGCAGGCAGGAAGCTGAAAGGCAGCGTCCGCAAGCTCTTCGACGAGCTTCCGAGCGGAAAAGTGTCCAAGGACACCATCGTGGATGTCGTCGTCCACCTCGTTTGGCGGATCACCCGCATCGGCATTTTTGCCATTGTGGCCGCCATGGGCCCCCTGCTCATCATGATGGTGCAGACCTACATCCTCAACCGGCAGAACGACAAGCTCGAAATCCAAAACCAGCTGCTCGGCAGGCAAAACGATCGCCTCGACCAGCAGATCAACCTCGAAGAAGGCAACCGACGCAGCTCGCTCATTTTTTTCATGAGCAATATCATGGACAAGATTGACGACGAGATGAAGGGCAACACCGCCCGCTCGCTTTCCGACCCCCTCGTCGGGCGCATTGTGTCGCTCAGCCAGGCCCTGCGGCCCTACCGCTATTTGGAGAACGACTCCCTCACGCCGCGCCAGCTCAGCCCGGAGCGGGGCCAACTCCTCTTTTCCCTGATAAACAGCAACCTCGACGAAAAAACCTACGACAAGATTTTCGCCAGGGCCAACTTCAACTACGCCGACCTGCGGGAGGCCAATTTCACCGATGCCTACCTGAAAGGGGCCAAACTGGCGGACAGTTATTTTTACAAAGCCAACTTCGACCGGGCCAATCTCGACCGGGCCGATCTTTCCCACGCCTACCTTGAAGAAGCCACTTTCAAAACTACCAAGATGGACGGCGCCAACCTCAGCTATGCCAACCTGCGCAAGTCCCGCATGGAAGACATCAGCATCACCGGCGGAAACCTGGCCTTCGCCGATATGCGGGAAGTCTATCTGGACGGCGACTTCCGCAATTCCAACCTCGAAGGCGTGAAGGTGCAGGAAGCTACCATTACCAGCGTGAACCTGGAAGGCTGCTACTTCCGCTCGCTTTCATGGATCGACAGCCTTGAGTTTTATCACCTTAAAGGCCTGGCCTCCCTGCGGGAATACTACGAACCGATGAAAGAAGTGGACAAGAAAGGCTTCACCAGCGATACCCTCTACCGCCTGCGCCTCGACCCCCATTCGCCCGTCATGCGCATCGTGGCCTGCAACCACCTCGTGGAAGCAATCATGGAAAGCGTGGAGCAGGTGAAGGTGGTCAAAAAACAACAAGTGAAAGAAGGGAAGCCCCTGTCGCTCTACCCGGTCAGCAACCCCTTTGGGCTGGAAGACCTGGGCATTAAAAAAGACAGTGTGTACCTTTACCGCCTGTCCAGCGACCAGGACGACGTGGCCACTACGGTGATGTGGCTGCAGTTTGACCCCAAAACGGCCGCCTTGGCCGAGATATTCCCCGGCGGCGAGGCTCCCAGAAAATTGAGTTTCAACAGGAATCTTTTACAAAAACTCAACACCGAATGTCAACAGGCCCAGTAAACACAGACCAGCCCTTTTCCGAGCGGTTTTTCGATTTTATACGGCAGTTTGCCGTTACGCTCCTGCTGCACAAAAAGGCGTATGATTTTATCAAGGAACACCGGCCCTGGGAGGGCTTGCAGCAGTATGGCTGGACGGCCAAGGTGCTCATTGCCGCCGCTGTCATTTTCGGCCTCCAATTTTTCTATGGTTTTTATGAAATGGTGTCGCAGGCGGTGGAAGATCCTACCACATTTGGCGCCAGTATCAACGCCGCTTTTGCAGATTTTGATTTTGAAAAATTCAACTGGATGCTGCAGGGCGGCAGGAAGTACCTGGTGCTCATCGTGCTCGAAATCGTCACCTTCCACTTTGTGCAGCGCACCCTTGAAATCCGCATGGGCCGGGAGCCGGAGCGTACGTTCGGCGCATTTCTGAAGGCACAAAAAAGGATGGTTGCCGTTTCGTTCATCTCCTGGGTGATGGAAAACATTGTCCAGACGGTGGTCAATATCCCCCTCGGCATTTTTGGCCTCGATTTCCTGGAACAAGCCGCCGGGCTGGCCATCCAGTTCTTTTTCCTCGGCTTCGCCATGATTGACAACTACCACGAATGTTTTCATTTAAAAGTAACGGAAAGCCGGAAGCGTACCTGGCGGGTATCGGGGGTGGCCATTGCCACCGGGGCGGTTGCCTATGTCCTGATGTTCATTCCGCTGGCAGGCGTCGTGGTGGCCTCCATGCTGGGGGCGGTGACGGCGGTGATGGCGATGGAGCGCTTTTTACCGATCACGGACGAGGAAATGTTGGCGTATGAAATGGCGAGGGCGGAGAAGAAAAAGAAGTAAACTACCCTTGGTTCCTTTTGAGCCATAGTGAACGCTAGTGGACATTTATATTAACACGGAGGAACAGAGAACACGAGAAACACGAAGGTCGACGGGGCAGTAAAATACATTTTAATCTCTGTGGCCCTTTGTGCCCTCCGCACCTCTGTGTTGAAAAACGTCCAGTAATGTGGCTATTAGGGAGTAAAATATCTGACAATATGCCCCATCAGGGCCTGCCCGCAATGACCAGCTTTTCATAAAGTTCCCTGCCATGGCCGCTGAACTTTACCATATAAACTCCCGGCAATAGTTCGGGCAGGTTCCACACCTGCTTTTTGGAAGTGATCTTTTGTGAAATGATCATCTCCCCTTGAAGGCTGTACAGCGTCAGTTGATCATAAAAGACCCCTTCATTTTGGACGAGGGTAAAGATCCCATTGGATGGATTTGGGAAAATGGCGGGGGAGGGCATTTTTCCCATTTCCGCTGTTGCGAGGGATGGTTCTTCTACCTTAAAACTGAACAGCTTATAGCGGTAATCATCCGGGTTGGTGGAGAGGGGGACATAGCTGCGGCCGAGGAGGTAAAAATGGTTTTGGCCATAATGGGCATAGTCCGCAAAGTCCCGAATGTTTCCATCAATGATCGTATCATACAGAATGTTGCCGTCTGTTTGGGAATATAGCGCAATTTGATAGTCGTCGGTGAGGTTACCGCTTACCCCATACGAAAGCCCGGCACAGACGAATACATGGTTGTCGGAAGCGGAGATTTTAAGCCCGCCCTCAAAATAGGTGTCTTCCCCAAATTTATTTACTTTGGCCCATATGAGTTCCCCGTCAGGGGATAATTTTAAAGTCTGGGTGGAAAAGGTATTATTGATGGTGTCTTTTAAATTTCCTGTCGCATAGATATTACCCCATGCGTCGGAAATGGCAGTCCTGGCCTGACCTACCATATTGGGAAGCCCACGGCTGAAATCGAACGTCCAAACGGGTTCTATATTTAATTCCCATTTGTAAATATTGTATCCAAACGTAATAAAATTTCCAAAATCATCAAAGAAAAAGTATGGGTTAAAAATGCCGGGGCCGTAACTTTGGGTCGGCTGTAATACCATATCCACTATGTTTCCTTCTAAATCCATTTCTATAAAATAAGTCCCGCTGACCCCCAGCATTGTACCTGTAATCATTAGCTTGTCGCTGATGATTTTCCCTTTAATAATACTGAACAAGTCCGGCAATACCCGATACCACAGCACTTCTCCTGTGGTTTGGTTCAATTTGGCCACAAAAGCCCTGAGGGAATCATATTCCATGTGATTCTCTTCCGCAACATATAAACCGAACGCATAGATATTGCCCTCACTATCCGATTCAATATCATTGAGGCTGGCCTCGACAGCTAAAGTGTCAAATATAAATGTTTTCCAATTTACTAATCCCGTTATTTGATTAATCGAAGCTATCTGTGCACGCCCCCCAAAACCCATTTGAGGCCCACTATTCGAGCCAGCTATAATTAGACTGCCATCAAGTCCCAATATACAATCTTTGAAACTATCTCCATAAAGGTTGTCCAATCTAGACTCCCATGTCAGGTTTCCAAGGCTGTCATATTTTTGGACTAAAATCGCCGAACCATAGAGTGTCCCGATTAAACTATTTGCCTTTCCAAGGAGGTAAACACCTTGGTTTTCGTCAGTCACCACCCTGTCGAATTCTATCGATGAAGGTGCATAGCATGGATAGTCGGTTGCCCACACAAGTGAAATTGGTTGTGCAAAAGCAAATAGCGAGTAAAATAATAGGAAAATAGAAAGAATAAATTTAAAGGTCATGAGCTAATGATGATGAAGAGTGTGGCGGTGGGTTTCCTACCGCCACACTCAAATGGTTTAATTGAAGTAAATTTTCATTTTTATTTTCTGTGCATTAAAAACAGGCGAATATGCAATTGCATATTGACTCCGAATAAAACATACAGCATGCCTTCATCAAAGCCTCAACTATCCTCACTGCCCCACACTGTTCAAGTTAAAAGACAACCCCACGAAGTACCCCAGTTCATAAGGGTAATGCACCGGGATGAACTCCGTTTCACCATCGAAATAATCGCCCTCCGAATAGCCGGCTGAAAGCCTTTTCACCTTGCCGCCCATTATGCCCAGGTTGAACACAAAGCGGTCGGATTGGCCGAAGAAGATGCTGGGCCCCAGAAAGAAATTGATGGACTGGAAACCCACGTCGCCGCCCAGCGGGATGCCGATGCCCAAAGTCCCTCCTACGTTGATCGCTTTCCGGCCCTGGCCGTAGAAATGCAGGTTGGTGGCCACCATCGGCAGGAAACTGTCCTCATTTTGCCCCCTGATGGTCGAATCGCGCACGAAGAAAGATTGTGGTTGGTTGAAATACTGGCCGAAATTGATGCCCACACTGGCATTGAGCTTCAGTCCGCCATGTACGGGGATTTTGATAGGGGCCACGGCGATGGTGGCGGGGGCGCCGCTGGCCTGGGCCGTTTCCTTCAGTTGGAAGTTCACATCCAGCACGACGATGTCGCCGTCTGCCTCGGCGCGGTAGGTGGTGGAGAAGTCGTTGTACGTCAAGGCCTGGTATTCGTACCAAATATCCATGACCTCCTGCCCGCTTTCCTGGCGGGCCGCCTCCGCAAGGTCTGCCAGTTTTTGCGAAAGGCCGTCAGCGGTTTCCAGCACGGCTGGTGCTTCCTGAAAGGCTTCTTCCATGGCGATATAATTGCTGGCCAAATCGGCCCGGCCCGGGGCCAGGCGGAGCAGTTGCTGGTTGATGTAATCCAATTCCCCGATACCGGACTGGTAGCTGCGGGCGGCCTGCTTGTTGTCCTCCAGCCAATGGGTGAGCCGTGCCGTGCCGTCGTTTTTCTCAATGGCTTCGAACAAGGTGCTGTTTTGCAAATTGGGCATGTTGAGCGCCTTGGTGATGATGGAAACAGCATAGTCCTTGATTTGTGCCGGGGGCATCCGGGGATTCATTTTCAGCTTTTCCACTTCCTCCAGGGCGATGGATTTGAACTGCTGCTGTTTCTCGTAGGCCGTAACGTCCAGGGCGGTTTCCTGCATGTGTGATTCCAAGGTGCGAAGCGTTGAAAGTTTTTGTTCGGCGCTCAGTTTCAACTGCCTGATCTGCCTTTCTTCTTCCGTTAAATTATCCAGTTCAATGTCCATAAAATCAGCTACCCCATCGGCATCGGCATCAATGCTAAAGGAGGGCACGACGTTTTTGAAAATGTCGCCAAACCCAAATCCCTGTATGCCGCCGAGTGGGTTTTCGCCGTTGCCGATTTTGTTTTCCAGGTGCTTTTCCTCAATGTTGACGTCGTAGAGGTAGTTGTTGTAGTTTTCGATGCGCAGGGTGATGAGGTCGCCTTTTTTAACATTCGGCTTTGATACTTCCACCCCGTCCTGAAAATAGTTCAGCTTGCCGCTTTGGGCGTCGTACACGATATTAAGGTTTTGCGAGAAACTTTGGGTCAGCAAAAACAGTGATAAGGTAACACCGGCGATGCGAATCACTATGGCATTTTCCATTCGTTTTGTTTTAGTTTTTGGCTCAATTATGATTCCAAGTTGGCGACCTCGGAGAGGTCAAACGTTGGTAGCAGAAATGGGCACCATGAACGGAATTTCGACCTCGGAGAGGTCGCACCTACGTCAACGTGCGACCTCTCCGAGGTCGAAATAAACATGGAATCGGATATTCTGCTACCAACATTTGACCTCTCCGAGGTCGCTAACCCCAGCAACTTGAAACTATAATAGAACCTAGTTTTTTATAAAGAAAAAAGCGGCAGTTCCCTGCAAGACTACGCGCTCATTTCATTTTTACCACCCCCGACGCTGCTATTTTTTCCGATGCCGCTTTCGGCAATTTCCAGTTATTTGTGAAACGCCCGCCGGCGATCACATTTTCCGAAGTGCCCTTGAACAGTTTAAAATCTTCCAGGCTATCCATTGCGGAAAGCTGTACCGGGTACAGGCTGGAAAGCCCTTCCGTAGCAAAGCCTTCCCAATAAGGTTTGCCGGAGTTGACGACCAGGTAATGGCCTTTGAAGGGCATGATATAAATCAGGCCAAATTCGCCGGAAGGGTCGTCCAACTCCAGCGGCAGTTGGTCGGCGTACCGGGCGATGATGCTGTTCGTTTCACGGGTGCCGAACAGGATGAGGCTGCCCTCCGCCAGGTCGCTTTCTTTTACCTCCCTGTCCGAAATGACCCTGGGGAAAACGAGCAGGCTGCGGCCGTTGAAGTCCTTGGTTTGGCGCCAGCCTGCGGCCTTTTCGACCAGATCCCGCCGGGCCTTCAGTTCTTCTTCCGTTGGGCTGCCTGCCGTGCCGTACACAAACACATGTTGGCCAACCACCGCCTCCTTGATGGGGCCTTCTGCACCGGCCCGCTTGCCGGAGGTGCGTGGGCTGTAAGGCACCTGCTCCCATTTTCCGCCAGACTTTTCCAGGGAGACGGGGTCGCTGCCTTTGCACAAAATTTCCTGCCCGTCCAGGGTTATGCTCAAAGCCTGCCCTGCTTTGAAGTTCGGGTGGCCTTTCAGCAACAGGCTGAAGGCATCGAGGTTTTTTGTTGAAATGTCAAGCTTGTTGCCACCATTGAATTTGGCGTCAATGGAGGCCAGGGTGCCGGGCGTCATTTCGTCGAAGCGTACCCAATAGGCGCTGCCGTGGCGGTAGTCCCAGGTATTGTACATTACATGGTCGGGGAAGCGATGGCGTTTGAACTGTCCGAACCAGTCGAAGATGCCGGCATCCTTGTATGCTCCCACCCAACTGTCGTGCTGTACGCCGGGGAACTCGGTGGATTCCACGTTCACGCCCAGTTCCTGGAAGCGTTTCACCCAATCCCTCGTGCCCTCGATGGGCACCACCGGGTCGGCGTCGCCGTGGAAGAAATGCACGGGGAAGTTGAGGGCGTTCGGTGCCAGTTCTATCGTGCCTTTCGGGGGCGCCGGGCAAACGGGGGCGATGGCCGCCCACAGGTCGGGATGGCTGAGACCGATCCACAGCGTGCCGCCGCCGCCCATCGAGAGGCCGGTGAGGTACATGCGGTCTTCGTCAATGTTGAAGCGCTTTTGCACGTCGGCCAGCACGTCCAGCACGTCCTTTTCGGGGATGCCGGTGTAGCCCATCGTGCCACGGGCAAGCGGGGCCGCCACGATGTAGTCCACATCCCGGAAGGGCGGGAAGTAGCGGCTGGCCTCGGCGTCGTTTTCGCCGTTGGTGTTGCTCTTGCCGAACACCCGTTTGAGCGCCAGGCGGTGGTTGGAGCCTGCGCCGTGCAGCATCATCACGAAGGGGTATTTTCTGTTCGGGTCGTAGTTTTTGGGGATGTAGAGGGCATAAGGCTGCTCCGAGTCGTCCACGTTGGAGAAGATGCTGAGCACCTGTGGGCCGGCGGGCAGGGTTTGGGCGATGGGCGTTTTTAAAAACAGTAAAAAAATGAAGGCGAGGAGGGGGAAGTATTTGATGGTATTTTTCATTTTGTTGTTGTTTTTAAAACAATGGCGGATTCCCTAACGAGACCATTCAGGGAAGTGTGTTTTTGAAAAAACCAACGCTCACAATCAATCACTTGTGAGGAATTGATACCGCTTTTTGAACAATCTCTCCCTAACCTGCAAACATAGGAGCCTGGGAAGGATTCATCCTGTGCGAGGTCAAATTTATTGTTATTTGGCGGTTGGCCTTATGGTGAGGGGAATAAAATTTCGGTTCTTCGACAAAACTTGTGGTCATCCGCCAAAACGGCTCAAAGTGATAGCCAATTTTCAACCCACGACTTAAGTCGTGGGTTGAAAATCAAGCGGTTATGTGCTGAACCGTTTTAACGGTTTTCTTACTCCACAGAATTTGTCAAAGAACGATAATTTCTAGGCAACCAGTTATTCTTTGCGTTTCAACCACCCCAACACCATCCGCAATTCCCCATACGAATACTTTTCCCCGAAATGCTCCTTTGCTGCACTGGTGGCCACGGTATTGTTTTCCGTAAAAAACGCTGCTATTTCGTCCACCTTTTCTTTGTCCAGCAGGTCGGTGATTTCCAGTTCGCCCTTTTCGATAAAATGCGACAGGTGGCCTTCGATGGTGCCGACTGTCAGGCCCCGTTCCAAAGCAATTTCGACCAGGTTCTTTCCTGATTTGAACATATCAAAACTGACCTGTTTAGTGTCGGGTTTGGGCGGGGCAAGGGGAGGCAGCAAGTTGGTCGGTATGTTTTTAGAAGCACAATATTGCTCGATCATCCGCATCAGATCGGCGCCGAACAACTTGATTTTCACATCGCCGATGCCCTTTACCCGCTTGAGCGAAATGGAATCGGTGGGAAGGGTTTGCACCAGTTCAAGGATGGTCTTGGTCGGCAAAATCTCGTACAGTTCCACCTCCATGTCCGCCGCCAAATCCTGCCGCCAACGCATGAGCTGGGAATAAAGCTCGGGGTGCGGGGTGTTTTTCGGTACGTTGGGCGAGGCGGCGGTAGCTGTGCTTTTCGATGCCAGGAAGTCCAGTTCTGCATCTGTTTTTGCCCGAACGTAGGCTTGGGTGCTAAAGCCCTCCATACATTTTTTAAAAACGGCATTTTTGGTAAAAACCTCCTTTTGCAGGTTCTCCAACAGCTCTTGCACCGTTTTGCGCACGGCCTTGTTGTCGGTCACCAGGTGGATGCTCTTCACCGCCGGCAGCAGTTCGTCCTTCAGTTTTTGGGTGAAATAGCCGCCCGCTTTTTTCAGCCGTTCCAACAGCGCTTCGTGTTCTTCGGGAAGTGGTTCCTGGTTGAAATAGAATTGCAGTTGCGGCAAAAACTTATCGGCCATGGCGAAAACTTCTACCTCCGTTTTGGCCACCATCTCCCTGAACTGCTTCATGCCCTCGCCCGACAGCACATTGCCATGCTCCAAAAACTGGCGGTTCAGTTGGCTGAAATAGCGCTCCATCATTTGGAAGGAAAAAAGCTCCCGCAACAGCGCCTGCTGGTACTCCCGCTTCGACTGCCGCAGGTGCGCCTCGTCGGGGGCGTTGCGCTCCGTCTCCTCGCTGTAGTCTTTCACCACCGTGTCCGTTTTCACGCTCGACCAGCCGATTTTCGTGCGCAGCACGATGCCCTCAAAACTTTTGCAGCGGCTCAGTGCCACATACACCTGCCCATGCGCAAAGGCCGCCTGTGCATCAATGATGGCCCGCTCGAAGGTGAGCCCCTGGCTCTTGTGGATGGTGATGGCCCAGGCCAGTTTCAGTGGGTATTGGGTGAAAGTGCCGAGCAGTTCCTCCTTCACCTCTTTCGTCTTTTCGTCGAGGGTGTATTTGATATTTTCCCAGTCCACGGGCGACACGGCGATGTCGTCCAAATCATCCTTGCATTTCACAAAAATTTCGCCGTCGGCGATGCGGGTGATCTGGCCGATTTTTCCGTTGAAAAAGCGCTTCTCCGGGTTGGTGTCGTTTTTCACAAACATCACCTGGGCGCCTTCTTTAAATTCTAACGTCTCCTCCGTCGGGTAAGCATGTTGGGGAAAATCCCCCTCAATTTTCGCATTGAAAAGATGGAGCACGCCCTCAATGGCTTCCAGCCTTTGCGAATTAATATCCTGTGCCGAGGCATTGTGGGCCGTGAGGGTGATGTAGCCATCCTCTTCTTTTGGATGAAAATTGGGGACGAAGCGGCTGTTGAGCGTTTCCATCACATCGTTGTCGAGCTGGTTGTCCCGCACCCTGTTCAGCAGGCCGATGAACTGCTCGTCGTTCTGGCGGTAGATGTGTTTCAGTTCGATGGCCACCGGGTTGGTTTTTTGCAGGGCCAGGCTGCCGAAAAAGTAGGCAGTTTGGTAGTGGTGGCGCAGCAGATCCCACTCGTCCTGTTTCACTACAGGCGGCAACTGGTGGAGGTCGCCTATCATCAGCAGTTGCACGCCGCCAAAGGGTTTCGAGAAGTCCCGGTAGCGGCGCAGCACCTCGTCCACAGCGTCGAGCAGGTCGGCCCGCACCATGCTGATTTCGTCGATCACCAGCAGGTCAATGCTGCGCATGAGGCTGATTTTTTGCCCTGAAAAGCGCCGCTGCTT
This sequence comes from Lewinellaceae bacterium, assembly GCA_020636005.1. Lineage (GTDB taxonomy): Bacteria > Bacteroidota > Bacteroidia > Chitinophagales > Saprospiraceae > UBA6168. Next base: position 165,108 of record JACJYR010000001.1, on the reverse strand, counting down.
GCTGGCATCCCGGCTGGCCCCAGGCAGGTGCAGCCCGAATGGCAATTGGAAAAACGAGTGCAATGTCATGCCCCCGGCGTTGATGGCGGCCACCCCGGTCGGGGCCGTGACGACCATGCGCTTGAAGCCTTCCTGCTTTATTTTGTGTAGGAATGTGGTCTTGCCCGTGCCGGCCTTGCCGGTGAGGAAGATGTTTTTGTTGGTGTTGCGCACGTAGTCGAACGCCAGGTCGAGTTGAGGGTTGGTGATGAAGTCCATAGCGCCTTCTCAAGTTTGTTTCGGGGACTAAGGTAGGGAAAGATGGGCAAACACCATTAAAGTTGATAAGAGTTGATAAGAGTTGATATAGGTTTTTACAGGTTGATGAGGTTTTATGGTATCAAACTTTTTCAACTTGATAAACCTTTATCAACTTTTATAGATGCTCGCATTTAAAATTAATGCTGGGGAATTTTGAGGTTGTCTCATAAGTCACTTTTTCAAAAACATGACAGAATTTAATTTTAACTTAGGTAATGGCATTCTTTAACTGGTGGATGAAAAAAGTCACTTGGCCATTTACTGCTTTTTTTGAGAGGCCGGGTTATCGAACCCGGCAGTTCGGAACTGCCGGGTTCGATAACCCGGCCTCTCAAAAAACCTGCGTCAGTTAAAAGATGCTACTACCTTAACTTATAGTGGCGAAGCCACATCCAAATTATCACTGGAAGGGCATCTATCATCTTGTAACCCCCTGTTTCAACGGGGGGGGGCAACACAACCTATACATCCATCCAACATCTTTACAAAACATCACGTCCAACTGTGATGCGGATGTTTTGTAAAGAAGATAGATGTGGGCAGGGCCTATTGCAAGCCCCCCGTTGAAACGGGGGGTTACAAGATGATAGATGTTTTCAAAACATGTTCTAAGGTTTTGACTTTCAGTATTTTATAAGAAAAAGTTTGCTAAAAAAACAATCTTTTACAAGTATGTACTACATAGACACATAGACCACATAGGCGGAATACTATGTTGCCTATGTGCCTATGTGTTTAAAAAAATTCTGCGTTCAAGATTCCGTGTTTACTTATGAGACAGCCTCTCAAAAATGGCTGGAAACATGCACTAACCAAGATTAATTTTAAATGCGATTACCTATAATGCGTGCATCTATAAAGTGAGCGGGGCGAACACCGAATTTTGGTGTTCGCCCCGCTTGTTTGATTAGTCAACCGTTTTGGAAGCGAATATTTTATCCCTGCTTACTCAGCACCGGTGGCGACCAAGGCTCCGTTTTCAGCCTCCCTGTTGAGTTGATGGATGGCGTTTGACAGGGCTTCGTCCATGACATGGGGCGGAGGGGCGGCGATTTTGGGCAGGGGTGTGGCGGTGGGTTCCTCTTCGGGGACAGGTTCCAGCGCTACGTTTATCCGGCGGTCAACGCCGGGCTTTACGGTTACTTTTATTTGTACGGGGGCCATGCCTTCGCCGGAGTAGCGCACCGGATATTCGCCGCCGGCGATGGGGATTTTGTAGCGGCCCGAAGGGTCGGTGATGGCTGTTTTGCCCGGTTCGCCGAGCACTTCCACCAGGATGCCCGCCAGGGGTTTTGGCTTCATGCCCTGCACCACGGGGCCAAGCTCGGTGCGGCCCACGATGCGGGCGGGGTGGTGACTGCGCACGGCATCCAGCAGGTATTTCTCCGTGAACAGTTTGCGGGTTTCCGGCTCGAATTCAAATACAATTTTGCCCGTCTTCTGCATGTTGCCGATGGCCGTTTTTATCTGCCTGATGCCTTCGGCAAGGGCATCCGTGCCGTCTTTGGCGGATTGTTTCCCGTCGGTGAATTCGGTCTTCGCCGTATTGAAGGCGTTGCCCTTTGTCTTGAGGTCAAGGGCAAAAGTGGGGGGGATGGCGCCTGCATCCACCAGCTCTTGGAGGTGCCCGGCGAGGTAAATGTCAGCGGTGGTGATGAAAACGGATACCGCCGCCCAATCACGGGACGTGGCGGCCCGCAGGGCGGTGATGCCCGACTCCTCCAGCTCCGCCGGGGTCAGTGGCTGCTGGTCTTTGTAGGTGAACCGGATGGCACTTTCGAGCAGGTCGGCTTCGGATAGGATGACCTGGCGGTGGGCGCTCAAGGATATCCTCGACTTTTTGCTCTTGGCACTGCGCACCTGGCGGGTGGGCATTGCCTTTACCGTGGCGATGTAGGCCAATTGCTCTTCTATGTATTCCGTGGTGAAAAGTGGCCGCCGTGCCGCCAATTGTTCCTGGTAGTCTTTGGCGTATTTCCACGACAGTTCGGCGTAGTCCCAGAAGTAGCGCTGGGCGGTTGGGATATTTGCCTTCGTTTCTTTCCTTGATTTGGGTGCCAACTGCGTAGCAAAGGGGGCCGGAGCTGTTGTTTTCTTGGCCATGGGCAACGATTTTAAATTGGTGAATAATGGGTTTATACCAGTCGGGAAAGCTGTCCAGGAATTTGGTGCGTCGCTGTAACTTCGGGTACCCGTTCAATCTCCCACGGCTGGTAATTTTAACAAGACCTCTCCGGCACAACCTGTGCCAACAACAATAAAAAATGATTCATACGAAAAAAATCAAATTAAAAATTGATTATAATTTTATATTTTGGTCAGAAGCCAGGTCATTTCATGGCATTTTCCCATAGCACCGGTACAAAAGGCGTGTTGAAAACCAATTGGCAAAGGATGATTGGCATAAAAGAAAAGGCGTAAACCATCTAAGAAGGGGTGTGCGGCGATTAAGAAAAGGTGTAAAACTGCTAAGAAGCGGTGTGCGGCGATTAAGAAAAGGCGTAAACCGTCTAAGAAGCGGTGTGCGGCGATTAAGAAAAGGGGTAAACCTGCTAAGAAGCGGTGTGCGGCAATTAAGAAAAGGCGTAAACCCGCTAAGAAGGGGTGTGCGGCGATTAAGAAAAGGGGTAAAACTGCTAAGAAGCGGTGTGCGGCGATTAAGAAAAGGGGTAAAACTGCTAAGAAGCGGTGTGCGGCGATTAAGAAAAGGTGTAAAATCCCTTTTTGCCCCGGTGCCTTCGATGTGAATAAAACCGCATGGGTGCTTGGCGGGTTGTGGTTTTTGGCTAATTTGCGGCGCACAAAAAGACCAAGGTGTGATACCCGTAAACCACCTTTTTAATGTAGCACCGGACATCGACTTGCCAGGTTTTGGAAGACTGGTTGGCCGGAGCGGGGACCTTCCAGGGCTTAGGGGCTTGGAAGGATTTTTAATGCAATCATAAAATCATAAAACTATCATTCTACTTACAAGCATGAGCCGATTGCTACGAATGGCCGCTGAAAAGCAGGAAGAATTTGGCGAGGTAGAATTGGAAGGCGAAGACCTGGAAGAAATTCCTCGAAGAAATCAAAGACGAGAACAAAGGCTACAAGGATGTTCTGCTTCGCAAAGACAAGAAACTCTCTGACATTTGCAAGAACGATAAGAATTTCGATAGCGACTTTACTGCCTACTTTTTTTATTTTTTGGGGTGATTTTACGCATTGCACAATTTATTAATTAAACTTTCTTTTTTTTAATTATTTAGTTTCCTTTGCAGTATTGAAAAACCAGCCCATTTCAAATAACCATGTCCCTCTTTCAAACCTCCGTCCTCAAAAAGTACCTGCAAGGCTTAGACCGCACAACAGTTGATGCTGCTTTTGACAGGTTCGCTACCTACTTCCACAACCCGGCCATTCAGGAGAATATCAGGAACGCAAAGGAGGAGCAATTTCAGGAAGGCTTTCTTCGGGAACTGTTCGTAAATGTCTTTGGGTACATCCTCAACCCCAACCCTGATTACAACCTGACTACAGAATTTAAAAACCTGAAAGGCGCAAGGAAAGCGGACGGCGCTATTTTACAGGATGGGAAAGCCGTTGCTGTGGTGGAACTAAAGGGCATGAACACCACCGACCTGGACAAGATAGAAGCCCAGGCATTTGGCTATAAAAGCAACCAGCCCGGTTGCCAATATGTCGTTACCTCCAATTATGAAAAACTCCGGTTCTACATTGACAACACCGTTGATTTTGAGGAATTCCACCTGTTCAGCCTGACCAAAGAAAGGTTTGATTTGCTGTGGCTATGCTTGTCGCAGGAGAACGTTTTCAATGCCCTGCCAAAGCGGATAAAGGAAGATTCTGTGGTGGTGGAGGAGGACATTACCAAGAAACTTTACAAGGATTATTCAGCCTTCAAATCCGACATTTTCCATAGCATCGTTGAGAAGAACAAGCAATACGACAAACTCCTCCTGTTCAAAAAAACGCAAAAGCTGTTAGACCGCTTCCTGTTCATCTTTTTTGCTGAAGACCGCCTTTTGTTGCCGCCGAACGCTATCAGGATGATAATAGACCAATGGTTGCAACTGAGGGATGAACTCGACGCATACACGCCATTGTATGAGCGGTTTAAAATGTATTTTGGCTACATGAACACGGGGCATAAGGGCAAGCTCCATGAAATCTTTGCCTACAATGGCGGTTTGTTTGAGCCTGATGAAATACTCGACAGCATCAAAATAGCGGATGACCTACTGTACAAACATACTCTGAACCTGAGCCACTACGACTTTGAATCAGAAGTGGACGTGAACATCTTGGGGCATATTTTCGAGCATTCACTAAATGAGATAGAGGAGATAACCGCCGAACTGGAAGGGCAGGCCATAGACAAGGGCAAGACCAAGCGCAAAAAGGACGGCGTTTTTTATACCCCCAAGTACATTACCAAATACATCGTAGAAAATACAGTGGGCAAACTGTGCGAGGAGCAAAAAACGGCATTAGGAATCGTTGAGGAGGAATACTTCAAAGACCGAAGGGGAAGGAAGAAAGAGACCCTGAAAAGGCTGGAAAAGCAATTGGGCGATTATAGAAAGTGGCTGTTGGAACTCACCATTTGCGACCCGGCCTGTGGGAGCGGCGCTTTCCTCAACCAGGCTTTGGAGTTTTTGATAAATGAACACCGCTATGTGGACGAACTGAATGCCAAGCTGTTTGAACGGGAAGGCGAAAACCTGATGGTGTTTCAGGATGTGTCCGCCGACATATTGGAAAAGAACCTGTACGGGGTGGACATCAATGAAGAATCGGTGGAGATAGCCAAACTTTCCCTTTGGCTACGGACGGCACAAAAGGGAAGAAAACTGTCCGTGCTGTCCAACAATATCAAATGTGGTAACTCCCTGATTGATGACCCCGCCGTTGCAGGTGATAAGGCTTTCAATTGGGAAAAGGAATTTCCACAAGTCTTTGAAAAGGGAGGGTTTGATGTGGTAATTGGGAATCCACCTTATGTGAGAAGTAGAGAGCTTTTTTCAGACCAAGAAAAGGATTATTTTCTGGATAATTTTAAAGCAGTTTCCTACCAACCTGATTTATACAAGTTGTTTATTGAAAAATCTACTATCCTGATAAAATCAAATGGTTTAACGTCATTCATCACACCTTCTGTTTTTCTTGTAAATGACTATGATAGAACTTTAAGGAAATTTTTACTTACAGAAAATCAAATTGTGTCATTTGCCACATCCGATGAACAAATATTCCAAGATGCAAGCGTTAAAACTGTAATCTTTGTACTTAAAAGCCAAACACCAGTTAACTCACAGATAACTTTTTACAAAATAGGCAATTCCAATTTTGAAATAGAAAAGCAGTTGCCACAAGACTTTTTTATTTCAGAATCTTACATTATAAATGATAAAGTCAATAAAGATTCATTTGAAGTAATTTCTAAAATGAATCAATTCCCAAAGCTGGAACAGTTCTTTGAAGTGAAGAATGGCATAAAAGTTAGAAAGGAGCTTCTATTTTCTGAAAAAATTGATGATAATCATAAGCCTTATTTGCTTGGTAAAAACATTAAAAGATTTTATCTCTCATTCAATCAGGAGTATATTCACTACCTGCCCCAAAATGAATCTTTATATACTAATCAAGCCTTTAGAAGTCCAGAAATATTTATTGAATCCAAACTTATTGTAAGACAAATCTTGGGCGAAAGTATAATTACCTGCTTCGACCCTGATGGCTATTATACAGACCAAACGACATACGTCATTAATTCAAACAGCGAACCAGACTTGAAATACCTACTTGGAATTTTGAATTCAAAACTACTTTCGTACTACTTCAAAAATACTTTTTCTGACAGCAAGATTACTTTCCCTAAAGTAAAACGTTCACAACTATTGGAGTTGCCTATTTCAAACAGAAAACTTGGGAAGACTAAATTGATTTTGCTTGTTGAAAACATGATAATTTTTCAAAAACAAAAATTTGAAATATCCTCTCAATTCACCCGCCTCCTCATCCGCCGATTCGACTTAGAAAAGCTAACTCAAAAGCTGGAAAACTGGCACACCCTCACCTATTCCGATTTTATAAAAGAACTCAAAAAGCAAAAATTAAAACTGACCCTCTCGGAAGAAACGGAATGGGAAGAGTATTTTGAATCGGAAAAGACTAAGGCACAAGCTATACAGCAACAGATAGACGAAACGGACGGGGAGATAGACAGGATGGTTTATGAGTTGTATGAGTTGACGGAGGAGGAGATAAGCATTGTCGAAAGTAGTATTAATAATGAATGACAGAAGATGCTTGTCGTCTTATAACCGATAGACAAAACACTTTTAGTCATTAGTTTCATTATTAAATCAATATCTATGAAAAATTTTATTTTTTACTTAGTAATTATGTGTGCTTTCATTAATGGTTGCGCTTATGTCAAAGTTCCTGAATCACATGAAGAGTTTATTCAAGAACATGAAATTGAACTCGAACAGTTAGGCTTTAAACGAGAGGAAGTAAATAAAAGCAAGAAGCTGAATTTAAAGAATTACGAGCGTAGGGATAAAAAAGACAACCTACTTTTTAAAATAAGCAAGGCATCAGTAACTCTCATTGAAACCAATAATAGGTACTATCAAGTTATAAATTTTTCCATAGCTAAAACAAAATATGCGTCAAAAAGGAAAAAACGTTATGGATATATTCCTGAATACAGTAAAATAAATTTAAGATTCAAAGATGAGAATGGGGTAATTATTGAAGAATGGAAAGGCATCAAATTCTATCATGAGTGTGGTACAGATCCAAGCTATGTTCATTTCGAGCGGAGACAAGTACCTAATAACGATTTTTTTGATTTAATTAAATCAGCAAGAGCAGAAGTGTTTGTTTATAAAGGTAATTGTCGTTAAAAAATTGCACCTTCATAATCCCATCCCTTCCATGATGGATAAACGAATTGCTTAGGTCAAAAGAGGGGGAGGTAAGCATCGTTAAAAAAATAGCTAACCTATAAAAACTAATAAAATGAAAAAGACAATTATTGCTATTTATGGAACTGCCAACGTAGGTAAATCAATGACACTATCCAGATTAGGAAGACAACTCCAAGCAAATGGCGCAATTACAACAGATGACATTTCAAGAAATGATTACCGTGCCGTGTTTAACTATCTAAACAGAATTGTAGGAGTTCAAACCTTTGGAGATATTAATTGGATGGTAGAAGAAGGACTTAACCACTTTTTGAATCAAAGTTGTGATATAATTGCCATAGCGTCAAAAACCTATGGTGGAACAACAAGAACTCTAAATGAATTTGCCAGAGATAACCATTATCGTCTCATTGCACCTGTCCCCAAAAGTTGGACAGTTTTTCGGCTAGTTTAAGATGGAATACAATGAGGGATTAAAAGATCTTGTAAGCCGCCAATCAGCATGAGCAGCAGGTTCAGTCAAGGGCGGCTGCTGGGTGGCTTTGTGGGCTGGCAGTCGTTTATATACCCTTGACGGGTTCTGATGCGAGGCTATCTTTGCTTTCAAGATTATTTCATCCAGGCTTCGATGTCAACCGAAAAACACCTCCTTCGGTGTTTTGTAATCCAGGGAACTGTGCAATCTTCGATTATTGTAGTAATCAAAGTAATTGTTCAGCCCCCTAAAAAGTTCTTTTCCATTTTGGTAGGCGTGTAAATATACGTTTTCATATTTAACACTCCACCACAACCGTTCGACAAACACGTTATCCAATGCACGGCCTTTGCCGTCCATACTGATTCGGATCTTTTTATCTTTTAGTAAGCAAGTAAAATTCTTGCTCGTGAATTGGGAACCCTGGTCTGAGTTGAAGATCTCAGGTTGACCGTATGTAAAGGCTTGTTCCAGTGCAGCAATGCAAAAGCGTATCCCCAGGGTATTGGAAAGCTCCCAGGACAATACAAAACGGCTGAACCAATCTATTACAGCTACCAGATAAAGAAATCCTTTGGGCATTGGAATATAGGTGATGTCAATAGACCAAACCTGGTTTGGAGCCTTTATTTTCAGGCCTTTCAGCAGGTATGGATATATTTCGTGAGCCTCGTTTGGCTTACTTGTGTCAGGCTTTGGCAACACTGAGCGGATATTCATCAGGCGCATTAACCGGCCCACTCTTTTTTGATTTATGGCGTGGCCAATTCTGCGGAGATTTGCCGCCATGCTTGGCCGGCCCCATTGAGGGTGTTCTAAATGCAGACGATCAATCAGTTCCATCAGGCGGAGATTCTCCCCGCTTTCCCCTTTGGGTTCATAGTAAAAAGATGAACGGGGAATGTTTAGCAAACTACATTGACTCGTAATAGAAAGTCCGTTTTCCTGACCGATCAAAGCCATGCGATGGTGCTTAGGAAAGTTCCTCATATTTTTTTTTCAGCCAGTCCAATTCAAACTGGAGCTGACCGATCTGCTGGAACAATCGAGCTTCTTTTTCTTTGTCACCGCTGGGAGTCGGACCTCGTTTTTTGTCAAATAATGAACTACAACCTTCTAATAACTCCTTTTTCCAATTGGTGATTTGACTCGGATGTAGTTCATGTTTCTGAGCCAGTTCGGCTAACGTAAGCCGTTCTTGAATTGCTTCCAAGGCTACTTTTGCCTTGAATTTTGAATTGAAATTTCGACGTTTTTTTGCCATTTTTCGGACTGGTTTAAATGTGAAAATAGTTAAATTTTCCTTCTTAAACTATTGTCCAAAAATTGGGGACAACCGCACATTTGGACAGCACCTTACCAAGTAAACGATGGAACTATTGATATAGATTTTATCAAGACCTACAATGCGAATCATCTTTTGTTGATGATTAATGATGTTATTTCAGGGAATTTGTGAAAGAGTAATCTAATAAATCTTTACTCTGTGAAAGTCATCCATACCAATAGGTTTATGAGTTGCATTAGTTGGCGGGGTAGATATAAGTTTAATGGAAAATCAAAGCTGACTATTTAAAATGAAAAAATGAAGACTTATTTTGACCACAGCGATTTTTTCAACCTATGCTTTAGTGAGCTATTAATTGCTTTTGGAAAACCTACCGTAAAATACAAAGCTGAGATTAAGCACTGGATTGACGATACAGGCGAGCCTATGGCCTATCTTAAATACCATGTGACTTCATTCAATGAATTTGAGAGCTACAAAGATTTTTTGGTTCTTTATGATTTCCAGTGGGTAGATTAAATTTTTGCCCTTTAGTTTTGACTGGCTTTGTTGCATGAATCCTGCTTAGATTGTGCGGGATGAAAAGCGGGCTGGTTTTGTATATTTGGTTTTTGCACAACTAAATCTACAAACACACCAGCCCATGTCAAAGGTAAAAAAGGATAACCATACAAGCGACAAGCCGAAAGAAAAATATCAGGTTCTCAATTGGTCAGCTTACAACAAAGCCTTAATCAACCGAGGAGATATCACGATCTATTTCGGTGACGAGGTGACAGACAAATGGTACAGTGATCTGCCCAACCAAAGAGGAGCCCAACCCGTGTACAGCGACCTTTGCATAGAGACACTTTTGACGTTTAAGGTTGTGTTCAAACTGGCATACAGACAGACACAAGGTTTTTCACAAAGTTTGCTCAAATTAATGGGCATAGAGGATTTGGAAATTCCATCGTACACGCAAATTTGCCGTCGTGCAAAAGCCTTGGATATAGCTGTTTATCAGATTCCCCGTAGCGGCCCGATTGTAATAGCTATTGATTCAACAGGTCTGAAAATTTACGGCGAAGGGGAATGGAAAGTCAGGAAACACGGGTATTCAAAGCGGAGAACATGGCGAAAACTTCACCTTGGTGTCGACCCTAAAACCGGTTTCATTCATTGCCACACCCTGACGTTGAATGACGTGGATGACGGGTCTCAGTTGGAAGAACTGGTTGACCAGGTGGAAGCAGAAGTGACAGATGTCTGTCTGGATGGTGCATACGATCACGTAGAATGCTGGGATGGTTTGATCGATAGAGATATAAATCCCATCATTCCACCCCGGAGCAATGCTATCGAATGGTATGAAGAGGTACCTGATGACATCCCTGATTATCCACGAAATGTTGCTGTAAATCGAATGAATGAAATCGGTATAAAGGAATGGAAAGTTGAAACAGGCTATCATCGACGAAGTTTATCAGAGACGGAAATGTTTCGCTATAAAACCATCCACGGCGATAGACTATATTCCCGAAAATTTAGCAGCCAAAAAACCGAAAACGATATCAAAATAAAAGTGCTCAATATAATGACAGCCCAAGGTATGCCTGTTGCTAAACCAAGAAGAGTGGCTTAAGTTGGCGGAAAATTAGCGAAGCTATGTCTGATCGATTCATGCAACAAAGCCGTTTTGACTCCAAAAAACAATGAACAGCAAACAGCTTTTTGAAATCGCACTTGGGGATATCCGCCCCTGGGAAATCAAACATATCGAATTCAAACAACTCGACGAAAAAGTTCGGGAGTTGCACATATACCTGGATTTTCCTCCGGGGAGTTCGTTCAAGGATGCTTTTGAGGTTTCCTGCAAAGCCTACGACACCGCCGAACACACCTGGCAGCATTTGAATTTCTTTGAACACCGCTGCTACCTGCACGCCCGTGTTCCCCGTATTACAGACAGCAAAGGGGAAATCAAGAAGGTACAAGTGCCCTGGGCAAGGCGGAACAACGGCTTTACCCTCATGTTCGAGGCGTACATCATGACCTTGCTCGAGCTGGAGATGTCCCCGTCCTCGGTTGCGAATTTAATCAAGGTGTGGCCCCAACGGATTTGGGAGGTTTTCAACCACTACGTCAATCGGGCCCTCAGCCAGTGCGACCACAGCGGCATCGAGGAAGTGGGCATTGACGAAACGAGCAAGCGCAAAGGCCACGACTATATCACCGTCGGCGTTGACCTGCATGAAAACCGGGTGTTCAAAGTGGTCGAAGGCAAGGATGCCGCAGCAGTTGAAGCCCTTGCGGGGCACTTGGGGGCCAGCGGCAGCGCCCCGGAGAAGGTCCGGCAGGTCTGCATCGACATGTCGCCGGCTTTTATAGCCGGTTCAGCCACTGCCTTCCCGAACGCCAGCATCACCTTCGACCGCTTCCATGTGGTCAAAGAAGTGAACAAGGCCCTGGACGCCCTGCGCAAAGCCGAGCAAAAGGAATGCAAGGAACTCAAAGGGCACAAGTACACGCTGCTCAGGAACCCTGAAAACCTCACGGACAAAAAGCTGGCGGAGCTGGCCAACCTTGTCAAACTGTACCCCAAAATCGGGGAAGGTTACAGGCTCAAAGAACTTTTCAAGGAGTTTTGGAGGTTCGACCATCCAGCCAGGGCTGGGCGCTTTTTGAATGATTGGTGCAATCAGGCTGAAGGGAGTGGGATTTTCCCCTTTCAGAAAGTGGCCAAAACCATCAGGGCACATTGGTCGGGTATCATGAATTTCATAAGGTCTCAAATAACGAATGGTATTTTGGAGGGCATCAATTCGAAAATACAGTTAGCCAAAAAACGGGCAAGGGGTTATCGTAATCTCCATAATTTCATCAACATGATTTATTTCCTGTGCGGTAAGCTGAATTTATCCTACCCACAGGTTTTCATATAGAACCGATTTTTTGGAATGGATTGAAAGGATTAAAATGAAGATTGAATCTAACATAGCAAAGAGACTATATGAAAACAATAACTATATCACACCAGAAACCGTAGAATACATTCAAGATCGGTTAAGTGATTTAGCGAAAAGATACCTTTCAAGGGATTCTACTCCAAATGATGAATATTTAAATTATGCTCAATTTATAAATGTAGGAGATTCCCAAATCCAAGACCCAATTTACGGGGACTATCTACTCGTTTTATCTATGGATGAAATACCACTCATTCCTAAACTTTACTGTGAATTGGTTATATACACAAATCCTATATTTCACGTAATCAAAGAAATTGATTCAATTGCAAAGTGGTTGATTGAATATGAACTTAAAACAAAATTTGGAATAAATGAAGAAATTGATAAGTACAAAGTTGACCAACAGACAAAGGATAAGTTAGAGAGTTTCATAGTTGACAATGATATTGACTTATGTTTAAAAGAAATTCAACATCATACTAAGGAGCTTCCCAATTTAAATAAAGAAGCAATTCTGTTGAGAAGAAGAATGTCTGAATTAGAGCAACAAAGAACTAAGGGCATTTTAGAGTTTAGCTCATACAGTATCTTTATGAATGGCCTTACTGATTCAGTCCTTGGTCTAATTTCTAAAATTTGCAATAAGCCTATATAAATACTATCGGGAAAGCTACCACCAACTAAAAACTCAACCCAATGGTAGCCAATCAATTAACCTTAGAAAGTTTTCTTTCACAGAACAAAACCCAATTCATTATTCCCGTCTATCAAAGGAATTATGACTGGACAGAGCAGCAATGCAGCCAGCTATTCAAAGACATTATGGAAGTGGGCAGCAAGCAAGACCATGATACCCATTTTATTGGAAGCATTGTTTTTATCCATGATGGGGTTTACACTTCCAATGAGGTAAAGCCCTTGGTCATCATTGACGGCCAGCAACGATTGACCACCATTTCTTTGCTATACCTGGCACTTTTTAAATATGCCGTTGGTATCAAGAACGAAGCAAAGGCGAGCGAAATCAACGAGACCTACATTATTAATAAATTTGTGTCACTGGATGACAGCAAATTGAAGCTAAAGCAGACTGACAACAATTCAAAGGCTTTCAAATACATCCTGACCAACAACAAAGCAGAAGAATATGGAGAGTTTTCACGGGTGATTGAAAACTATGTATCCTTCCACAAGAAAATCAATGAAGACAATTTTGATACTGTCCAGACAGGATTGAGCCGTTTGCTGTTCGTGGAAATATCGCTGGAACGTGGCAAGGATGACCCACAGCGGATTTTTGAAAGCCTTAATTCTACGGGTTTGGAACTCTCCCAAGCTGACCTAATCAGGAACTACATCCTAATGGGCTTAGAACCAAAAAAGCAAATTGAGATTTTCAATAACTATTGGCATATCATCGAAAAGAACGCCCAAGACGAACAGAAAAACGAATCGAAAGTGTCCGACCTAATACGGGACTACCTGACCCTGAAAAACAAAAAGATACCTGTTAAAAGCCAAGTGTATGAGGAGTTTAAAGAGAAGTTCCAAAGCAGGGATGAAAGTTTTTACAGTGATGTTTTGGAAGAGATAAAGAACTACTCCAAACACTACAACAAACTCATAAACCCTGAGAAGGAAGGGGACAAAGACATAGAGCGGCAATTGAACTATGTAAAACGATTGGAAATAAACGTTTCCTACCCTTTCCTTTTGTCCGTTTATGATGACTATGCGAACGGGGTCATTGACAAGGCAACCTTTGTGCATGTGTTGAAATTGGTGCAATCCTTCACATGGCGGCGTTTTGTCCTTGGCCTACCGACCAACGCCCTGAACAAAATCTTTATGACCCTTTACGGAGAGATAGAGCCAAGCGATTATCTAACCTCCATTGAACGTTCATTGGTAAAGAAAACAGGGATACAACGTTTCCCCAACAATCAGGAAATCAAGTCAGCACTAAAGGAAAAGGACGTTTACAACATCCAATCAAAGAACAAGGTCTATCTACTGGAATTGCTGGAAAACCACAACAACCGGGAATATGTGATGACCGAACACCCGGACATTAGCATTGAACACATTTTCCCAAGAAACCCAGACCCAAAATGGGGCGAACAGTTGGATGACCATGAATATAAGATGCTCAAAGAAAAATACCTGCATACCATTGCCAACCTGACCCTTTCGGGCAACAACGGCAGTTTGGGCAACAGGCCATTCATGGACAAAAAGACCATGAACGTGGACGGCAAAGAACAGGGCTATGAGTTTTCAAGGCTGTGGCTCAACAGCTATCTTAAAAAGATTGATGAATGGAACATCATGGAATTGAACAGGCGCTTTGATTTGGTGGTAAAGCGGTTTTTTGAAATATGGCCTTACCCGGCTATTGATACCATTTTTGAGGATACCACAGAGGAGGTCAACATTTTTGAAGCAGAAGACCCCAAGAATAAAAGTTTGGAGTATTTCATTTTCAAGGATGAACGAATTATCACACAAGAGGTCAGCAAGATGTTTTACCACGTTATCAAAACCCTGTTTGATGAAAACCCTCAATTGTTCCTGACCTCCGACCTGAAAGAATACCTCCCACTGACCACCGATGAAAAGAGCCTGAGAACTCCTTTCCCACTTTCCAACACCTATTTCATTGAAAGCAACTTGGACAACAACAGCAAGTTTAGGCGTTTGAAGCGGGTTTTGAATGTGTTTGAATGTGAGGATGATTTGGTGTTGAAGTATAGGTGAGATTAATTGCACATGCTGGTTTCAAAAACTAATCCGCTGGCTCAAGGTCTGTGGTTACCCGCTGGCCTACAACCTGTCCAATGAAAAACGGCACTGCCCGTATGCAAGCTGTGCTTGCATACGGGCAAAGGTTGCGGCCTCTGGCCGCCGTAAAAAAGCTACACAATATAGCTTACAGCGGTCAGAGGCCGCAACCCAAAACCGCCAACGAGCGCAGCTCGTGGCGAGCAGTGCCTTTCATAGATGGGAAGTTATTAGCGGGCCGGGTTAGATGAAGAAGTAGGTAATACATTTTAAAAATCCAATCTTAATTGATTCCTCTTTTTCACATATTGAAAAGTTTCCGGTTCATTCAGCACCTCGTACCGATAGGCCCCGGTTACATTATGTCTAATGCTCGAGAAGTCCGGAATTTCAACTGAACAAATTGAAATCACCAAACCCTTGAACTACCGACTATTTTCAAGCCATGGATCAAGTTAATCATTTGAAGAAATAGACCGAACCAGAGTTGGTTCCATTATCGTCGTCTCCATTGGCGCTAATAATTATATAGTCTCCAGAAACAGCTGTATTAAAACCAAAAAAGTCATTTATTTCTCCATCACAAGCTGTGAATTTGACTCGTTCTGACCAATTTGTGCCCGAACGGACAAAGACATAAGCAGAACCAGCCTGGAGCATATTATCGCTATCACGATGGGCACCAAGAACTATATAGTCTTGTGATATTGACAACCGTAATCCAAACAAATCTCCTGGATTACCATCAGAAGAAGTCAATTTGGCTTGCTCTGTCCAGGTGGTACCTGAACGGGCGAAAACATAGGCCGAGCCAGAGTCCATACCATTATCGTCGTCATAGCTGGCACTAATTGCTGCAAAATCACCTGAAATAGCGACACTTTCGCCAAAATTGTCCCCAAATGCCCCATCAGAGGAAGTCAATTTGGCTTGTTCTGACCAAGTGGTTCCCGAGCGGGCAAAGACATACGCAGAGCCAGAATTTGTGCTGTTGTCATCTAGATAGGCTCCTGCAATAACATAATCACCAGAGATGGAAACACTGAAACCAAAAGCGTCGTCGGCATCACCATCCGAAGCTGAAAGTTTAGCTTGTTCAGTCCAGGAAGTACCGGAACGGACAAAAACATAGGCTGAGCCAGAATCGGTACCACCATCGTCGTCCAGGTAGGCCCCTATAACTGCGTAGTCACCTGAAATGGAGACGCTGATACCAAATAAATCCCCTGCATCAGCATCAGAAGCAGTCAATTTAGCCTGTTCAGACCAATTGTTACCAGAACGGATAAAAATATAGGCGGATCCAGAATCGGAGCCGTCATCATCGTCCTGATAAGCACTAACAATCGCATAGTCACCAGAGATGGAGACGCTTTGACCGAAATAGTCATTCGCAGCCCCATCGGAAGCGGTCAATTTAGCTTGTTCAACCCAGGAAGTGCCCGAGCGAACAAAAATATAAGCTGACCCGGATTTGTCACCATTATCGTCATCCAGAAAAGCGCCAATAATCGCATAATCACCTGAAATTGCAAGACTGCCTCCAAAAAAATCCCCCTCTGCTGCGTCTGCGGGCATTCGTTTTTGGCCTCCAACTACAATGTTGGTTGTGGGGCTATTCTGCCAAGAATTTCCTATCGTTAAAGATTTCCAAACATATCCGTTGTAGCCTTCAAAATCTTCAGTGGCTGGATTCCATCGTATAGTACCGGCATCAGGTTTTAGATTGGTAGTGTTGTCAATCTTTATGGCTCCATCTATTTCCAGTTTTTCAACAGATTGGCCGAAAAGCGAAAAAATGATGACGGAAAACATAAGTAAAAATGGTAAGAATTTGGGTTTCATGCGAGTTGGATTTATTTAAAAATTAATCATTTGAAGCAGTCACTACTTACTTTAAGCGTTTTAGGAATTATGAAAGTATCACATTTCCTCCCTAAAACTAAATAGTGCCATGTCTTTAGGTGACAAAAATATCAAAAATATATTGGTTTTAGGATAGGTCTTTTTTCATTGGATCAATCCGCTGGCCCAGGGTCTTCCCATTGAAGAACCATCCCACCCCTGCTGTCGCACCACCTGTCCAATGAAAAACGGCACTGCTCGTTGCAAGCTGTGCTTGCATACGGGCAAAGGTTGCGGCATCTGGCCGCCGTAAAAAAGCTACACAATACAGCTTACAGCGGCCAGAGGCCGCAACCCAAAACCGCCAAGGAGCAAAGCTCGTGTCGAGCATCCTGTTTTTCAATGGTCAAGTAGGGCGGGTTACCATTTGCCACCCCAGCTATCTATAACCCCACCATCGTTGTCATCACCGACCGCAATGATTTGGACCACCAGTTGTTCGACACGTTTGCGGCTTCCGTGCAGTTGTTGCGACAGTAGCCGGTGCAGGCCAAAGACCGGGGGCATTTGAAGGAATTGCTGCAAGTGGCCAGCGGCGGCATCGTTTTCACCACCATCCAAAACATCTAACCCCATGCTTTCCCTATATTTGCCAAACTTTGCAGCTACAACAAAACAACCATGACCACCGACCCACTCCATATCCTCCCCACCGCCCTGCTCCCCGCCTTTTGCGAAGCAGCGCCGGAAGCGCAGCTACGCAGCTACGAGGCGTTACAGGACAGCGAGCTGTCGGAGGAGGCGTTCAGCTTTTACTCCCCCCGTTGGTCCCCAGTCTTCCAATTGTAAAACACACTCGTTCTTGCCGGTTGCAAGATTTATCCCGGTTTTACATCGGAACCGGCAGGTGCGGTGTCGTTTTCAATGGGAAGACCCCCGGCCAGCGGGGAAAACATCTAACATCTTGTAACCCCTCGTTTCAACGAGGGGGCATTAGAATCCCCCCGGCCCACATCTATCATCTTTGCAAGGCATCAACATCAACTTAAACATAAAAAGAGAAAACTATGGCACAAGTACGCATCTGGATTCACGCCGTATGGGGCACGAAAAACCGGACACCCTACATGAAAAACAAGAACAAACGGATAGACCTTTTCAAGCACCTAAAGGCCTATGCCAAAGAAAAGGACATTTACCTCGACTTCATCAACGGAGAAGCCGACCACGTCCACTGCCTGATTTCAATGGCCTGCGACCAAAACATCGCCCAAATCATGAAACTGCTCAAAGGAGAAAGTTCGAGTTGGGCCAATAAAATGAATTTGTTTGAGGCGGATTTTGACTGGGCAGACGATTACTACGCTGTGTCAGTTGGTCAATCGCAGGTAGAAGTGGTGAGGAACTACCTTAAAGGCCAGGAAAAGCACCACAAGAACAAGACTTTTGTGGAGGAATGCGAAGAGTTTATGGTGAAATATGGTTTTGTGCGGTTGCTTGGCTGAGTGGATGGGGATGTTCTGCAAAGAAGATAGATGTGGGCCGGGGGTATTGCACAGCCCCGCCATTGAAATGGCGGGTTACAAGATGATAGATGCGCGGCGGGGCAGTTGCTTACGAAGCGTCCTGCTTTGGCCACAAAACTTTGACATTGAAACCAACACGCCGCTGTCGCACCACCTGTTCAATGAAAAACGGCACTGCTCGTTGCAAGCTGTGCTTGCATACGGGCAAAGGTTGCGGCCGCTGGCCGCCGTAAAAAAGCTACACAATACAGCTTACAGCGGCCAGAGGCCGCAACCCAAAACCGCCAAGGAGCAAAGCTCGTGTCGAACATCCTGTTTTTCAATGGTCAAGTAGGGCGGGTTACCATTTACCACCCCAGCCATCTATAACCCCACCTTCGTCGTCACCACCGACCGCAATGATTTGGACGACCAGGTGGCCGACACCTTTGCGGCTTCCGTAAACCCATCCGCCATCGAGACCCTGCAAGCGCAGGGCTGGGCGTATGCGAACGGCAAGGGTGTTTCGCCGGATGGCATTGCAAGCTGGCAGCAACAAGGATAAAACCTAAGAAGATTTACCTAAATTTGTGAATTGAAAAAGTTTCCAAAAAGAATAAAATAAACATGGTCAGCATAAAAGAACTCACCATAAAAGGCTTCAAGAGCATTGAAAGCCTGGAAGCTTTCCAGCCTTCGCAAATCAATATCCTCATTGGGGCCAATGGGGCGGGAAAGTCCAATTTCATTGGCTTTTTCCGCATGTTGTCCTGGTGTGTGACGTCGGTTGACCAGTTTCAGAACTTCATTGCCGATGCTGGTTATGGTTCGGCCTTGCTGTTCGATGGGCCGGAGGTGACCCGTGAAATTGACTGGAGTTTGGTGCTGGAAACGGAATCCGGCCTGAACGAATATGCTGCAAGGTTGGTGCATGGTGCAGGGGATATACTCTTTTTTGCGGATGAAAAAGTTCGTTTTTCCAGAAATGATATTGACACATTGAATCCAAACTGGATTTCGATGGGCGCTGGACACAAAGAGTCAAGGTTGTTTGAGCGGCAGAGTGAGAACAGTACGGTTCGCACGGTTTTTAACTTGCTTCAAAAAATCATCGTTTACCAGTTTCACAACACCTCGCCCAAGGCGCCTATCCGCAACAGGTGGTTGGTCAATGACGGCAAATGGTTGAAAGAAAATGGGAACAATCTCGGCAGTTTCCTCTACCGCCTTTACCGGGAACACCCGATTGAATACAAGCGGATTGTCCAGCATTTGCGGATGATACTGCCCTATTTTGAGGATTTCGTATTGGAGCCGGAAAGGGGTTATGTGCAACTCCGTTGGAAAGAAAAAGGGTCGCCCAAAGTGTTCGATGCCTCTTTGGCATCGGATGGTATGCTGCGTTATATCGCCCTGGTTGCATTATTGAGCCAACCCTATCAATCGCTCCCTGCGGTTATGTTCATTGACGAGCCTGAATTGGGGCTGCACCCCTCGGCTATCGAGTCGCTGGCTGGTATGATTAAAACCGCATCGAGGCATTGCCAATTGTTTATTTCCACGCAGTCCCCGGCTTTGGTGGATATGTTTGAACCGGAGGATGTTGTGGTGGTGGAACGAAATGGCAGGGTATCGGAATTCAAGCACCTTTCGAGCACCGAATTGGAGCATTGGTTGGAGGAGTATTCCCTGAGCGAGCTTTGGGAAAAAAACGTCATTGGCGGTCAACCCTAATCAACTATGGCAAGCGTGCATATCATCACCGAAGGTCCCACGGAGAAGAATTTCGTGGACGATGTATTGAAGCCATACCTTGCCGCTAAAGGCGTTTATGTGGATGCCCACAGCGTGACGACCCGTAGAGACAGGCGCAAAAACAAAGTGTTCAGAGGCGGTCTTGACAAAGTGGACCACCTGCTGAAAGATATCAGGCTTTGGTTACTGGAATCTGCCAACCAACCTGATTGCTATGTGACAACGATGGTTGACCTTTATGCATTCCCGTATGAGCAAAAGCCAGCATGGGTCGAAGGCTTTAATGCCCAAGGCGATGGCCTCGGGAAGGCCACTTTTTTAGAGGAGAAATTAAGGGAAGAATTTCCCGCTCACCACCGTTTTATCCCTTACATACAATTGCATGAATATGAGGCGCTTTTATTGACGGATACTTCTATCATCAATGAAGCATTTAAGGGATTGCACCCCCCAAACAGGTTGGCTCAATTAAACAATGATATTGGTGATTTAGAACCAGAAGAGGTCAATCAAGGACAGCACAGTGCCCCTTCCAAACGAATTATCAAATACTACCCGGAATACGAAGATTCAAAGTCCACCTGGGGGCCGATTATTGCCGTAGAAATTGGTATAGATAAGATGCGTGAGCGAAATCCACATTTTGATGCTTGGGTTACTTCGCTGGAAGCACTGTCAGTACCACCGGAACAGTAGGGGATATTTTTTTTGATACCAAACGCCCATTCATCACATGAAACCCATCACCGAATCGCACATCGAGCAATCCGCCATCGAGACCCTGCAAGCGCAGGGCTGGGCATACCTGAACGGCAAGGATGGTGGTCAGGGCAATTTCACTACCTTTGCTATTGAACCAATGAGGGTGACAAAACAGCGATGAGCCTAATCAATCAAGATAAAAAATACTGCTACCGCATCACGCATATCCAGAACCTGCCCCATATTCTGGAAATGGGCATTGTCGCCAAAAACCACCCGGACGCCAGTGCGGAATACCTGCAAATCGGCAATCCTGAAATCATTGATGTCAGGGGCACAGCACCCGTCAAACTGGAAGGTTACGGGAATATTGGCGACTACGTGCCTTTTTACTTCACGCCCAAGTCCATGATGCTCTACAATATTATTAGGGGTTTTAGGGCACCGTTGGTGCCGAAGCGAGGCCGGCAGGAGATATTGGTCATCCGCTGCCTGATTGCGTCCTTGGCGGCGCTCGGCAATTGGTTTTTCACGGACGGGCAAGGGAATGATGCGGTGACGAACCATTTCAATGATTTGGAAGATTTGGGGCAATTGGATTGGGCTGCTATCCAGGGCAGCAATTTCAGCAAGAGCGATGGCGATTTTGACCGGGCACGGCGCTATCAGGCAGAATTTTTGGTTTACCAGCACGTACCCATCGCCCATATTGAATCGTTGAACGTTTACAATCAAGCCGCCGCCGACTACGTGAATGGGCTATTGGCCGAAAAAATAACACTAATATTGCGGTGAATGTCCAACCGCTTTACTTTTTTTGAGCATGATTATTTTCAAAACAGGCGACTTGTTACAATCCGAAGCGGAGGCTTTGGTGAATACCGTGAACACCGTCGGGGTGATGGGCAAGGGCATTGCCTTGCAGTTCAAGGAGGCCTTCCCGAACAACAACAAGGCATACATGGCTGCCTGCAAGCGGGGCGAACTGGCACCGGGCAAGCTGTTCGCCATGTGGGACAGCAACCTGCACAGCGGGCGGAAGTTCCTCATCAATTTTCCCACAAAAGTGCATTGGCGCAATCCGTCCAAGTACGAATACATTGAGCAGGGATTGGATGCGCTGAGGGATTTGTTGGTCAAGGAAAACATCAAGAGTGTGGCCATCCCGCCGCTCGGCAGCGGCAATGGCGGCTTGGATTGGGCAAAGGTGAAGCCCATGATTCAAGCTGCGTTGGGTGATTTGAAAGTCGAAGTGATGGTGTACGAACCGAATGCAGCCATCAAGACGCTGCTGCAACAACAGGAAACAAAGAAAGTATCGAAATTGACGCCTGCACGGGCGGCTTTGCTATATGCCCTTTTTGCCTTCGAAAGCAGGGGGGATTACAGCAGCCTTTTTGCCGCCAATAAGCTGGCTTATTTCCTACAGCGCAAAGGTCAGCGCCTGAACCTTCAATTCAAGCCGCATTATTATGGCCCTTATGCCATCGGGGTTGAAAAAGTGTTGTATGACATGAACGGCACTTATCTGACTGGCCTGGAACAAGGTCAGGCCAAGCCCTTCGAGCCGCTGCAACTAAATTACGATAAATGGGAGGAGGTCAACGATTTCGTGCATCACAAAATGGAACCGGCAGATGCCCAACGTGTCAGGGAATTGATTCAGTTTTTGTCGGGATATACCTCTGAGCTTTCGCTTGAAATACTTGCATCCGTGGATTATATATTGGCCGAATATCCGAATTACTCGTTGGAGCAGGTCATAGAGGCCATAGCCGCCTGGAACATGCGCAAAAGAGAACTGTTCAAAAAGGATTTTATAAAATCAGCGTATGATTATTTGAATAATTACCAGGTTGCCATCAATTGATAGGAACGTCCTTTGATTTGCCCGCAATACCCATTCATTGAAACCCATCACCGAATCCCTCATCGAGCAATCCGCCATCGGGAGGCTGCAAGCGCAGGGCTGGGCGTATGTGAACGGCAAGGACATCTCGCCGGAGGGCATGGCCTGTGAGCGGGAGAGTTTCAGCCAAATCCCCCGCTGGCACTGGGTCTGTCAATTGAAAAACGACACCGCTTTTGCCGGTTTGTACTGCCGTAAATAAGTTATTAATAATCACCGTCCCATCGGGACGGAATCTTTGTAGGATTTGTATGCATCAATGGTCTCCGTTCCATCGGAACGGTATCTGAGAATCAACGACATATCGTTCCTACGGAACGAAAGACCTCGGTTCATGGCAAGCTACAAAGATTCCGTCCCGCTGGGACGCCCGGTAGCGTTTATAAAAAACTTATTTTCGGCGGTAGCAACCGGCACTTCTGCGAGCAAACAACAGGGCAGCAATTTTCACAGGCATTAATAGCAATAGCTGAACTGCCGGCTAAGTAGTCCTGGCATTGATGGAAAGGATTGGAAGTGCTGGTTGCAAGATTTATCCCGGTTTTACATCGGAACCGGCAGGAGCGGTGTCGTTTTCAATGGGAAGACCCTCCGCCAGGCAGGTGAAAATAAACAATGTTGGAAAAAGATTGAAATTGGCGACTTTTGGGCTTCTCAACTGTTTATCCCGATTCTATGAAAAACACAATTTATCTCCTACTTGCAAGCCTGGCGGCCCTAGGCTGTTCGCACAAAATACAAGCGCCTGCCGAGCCTGTCGCCTGGACCTTTACCGAAAGCCTCCATGGGGCCAGGGCGCAGATGACCGTTGCCGCCAACGGCGACATCCATCTCAGCGCCGGGGCGGAAACGGATTATTTCATCGAGCCTGGCTCGCCGCCCTACGAGAAGGCCAACGCCCCCCTGCTCCTGCGCACGGTGGACAATACCCGCCCCTTCACGTTCACCGTGAAAACCACCCCCGTGCACACCGTGAAGTACGACGCTGGCATGGCCTTCCTGTATGTGAGCGACAAGGAGTGGCTGAAGTTCGCCTTCGAGGCCGATGAGCGCATGAACAAGCGCATTGTCACCGTTAAGACCAACGGTTTTTCCGACGACAACAACCACGACGTTGTGAACAGTCCTTCTGTTTTCCTGAAAATATCGTCCGACACCAGGGTCGTTGGCTTTTACTACTCCACCAACGGGCGTCAATGGCAACTGGTGCGGGTGTTTAAAAATGAATATCCAGCTAAGCTGAAGCTCGGCATCGGCAGCCAGTCGCCCGCCGGGCAAGGCAACCAGTCCATCTTTGAGGATATGAGTTTTTCGGAAAAGAGTGTGAAGGATTTCCGGATGGGGGAGTAGCACAAATGTTGCCTTCCGATTCGCTGGGATGAACGGGTGTGCCGGCTCCTGTATTTGCAAAGTGGCCATTATAGCCAATGGTTTTTATCATTTTCAATTGGTTTTTATCATTTTCAATATGCTTTTGCCAACGAGGTGAAAATTGACCACCAGTCCGCCTCTCCTTCCTTCTTTCCAAGCCTTACGATGATTAAATCTTTTGAAGGGTTTACATAAACAAATTGTCCTAAAATACCTTCCGCCATAAAGTCTTTATTGGGTGTGGGTAACCACCATTGATATTGATAGAAATTAACGCTTCCGTCTGTTGTGTCCGATTTAGTGGATTCTTCAACCCATTGCTGGGACACAATTTGTTTCCCGTTCCAGTTGCCTTTATTTTTATATAGCCGCCCTATTTTGGCAAAGTCTCTGGCCCTTGCATTTAAACAACAAAAAGTTTTTTCTAAACCATTCTTTTTTCTGTCAATACTCCAGGATGCGTCATACTCCATGCCAAGCGGGGTCCATATTTTTTCTTGTAAGTACGAGGTAATTGTTTTTCTCTTTAATGAACGTTCTAAAACCAAACCCAATAATTGGGTATTACCACTTGCATATTCAAACTGTTTACCAGGTTCAGATTTTAATTTCATCTTTCCAATTTCTTTTCTAAGGTTAAGGCCGTAATAAAACGAAGCCGCATCTCCAAAGGGATTTACATAGCTTTCGTTAAACTTAATCCCGGATGTCATTTGTAAAAGATGCTTGATAGTTACTTTATCAAAACCGTTTTTTATCAATTCAGGAACATAGTTGGTAATTGGCTCGTCAACTGATTTGATCAAACCTTCGTCAATGGCACAACCAATTAAAATTGATGTTACAGATTTTGCCATGGAGAATGAAGGGACAATACTTTGCTTGTCATATCCTTTGAAATATTTCTCATATTGGATGGTATCGTTTCGGATAATTAAAAAGGCAACTGTTTTGTTATCCTCAAGGTATTTGTCAAACGGCACACCGTTCAATTCTTTTGGAAATTTACCTGAATTTGTTGTTTGAAAAATGAAAGGCGAAGTGTCGGATGTCAATGGTCTTGACTGGAATTTTTTATAATCTTTTATGTCTGCGAAGTTGTAAAAAACAAAACGGCCCAATTGACAGGAAGTCAATAATATTGAGGCAATAATCATTAAAAGTGCAAATCCATTTATTCCAATATTTCGTCTCGTATTTGTCATTTTTATTTACGGATTTTTGTCAAACCATTGATATATAAGGCCTGTCCTACAGCATTGCGCTATTCAGATACAGGGTTTGGCAAAAATAGCGGAAAAACGATTGGAAGCAGTTAAGCCGTGCTCGTTTTTATCCTGGAGAAAACTATCGATATGCGCAGCAAACACTCCGTCAGGGAGCTTACCATTGGCCTTTTTCAGCAAAAGCTTCGCCTCCAATGGTACGCTGAGATTACCATCAAGACCAGCGTGGCCTGCCTCTCCAAATTCTTGCAAGCCCTACAGCGGCAACACATGGAGCCGGATGTAAAAAAACATTGGGAACCGTACTTACCCCACCAACCTCTCCACCTGATCACACAACCGCTGCACCAACAAATGAGCGATGCGCTTGGTCAGTTCCTGCTCCTGCGGCGCAAAGACCTCCCATTCTTCCAAGGTAAAATGCCCGATGACAATGCCGACCAGCATATTGCGCAGCCGCAAATCGCTGCGGATGCTGTTGGCAATGAATTCCAGTTGTTTCGGCGGCGGAAGCTGGAAGAAACTCCCTTTCGTCTTTTGCAGGTAATGCCGGTAAAGTTGCAGGAGCAGTTCATTTTGAAATTTCAAAATGGGCCGCAGGGTGGCGTTTTGAAAATGGCCGGGGCTGTGCTCGGGATTTTCTTCCAGGTTGGCCTGGATGGAAGGGCGTAAGTGCAGGAGTTCGGTGGTACGATCAGTTGTCATGCGGGGTTAACACCTCAAAGCGATTTCTGTTCTTTAGCAAATAGTAACAATTCCTTAAACACCAGCCTCCGAATATTTGCCTACCTTCGCAGCCTTTTTTGATATTCAACCTATTATTCGGTCGAATGAGTTGATTGGAGAAAATGAAAAAGCGCAGGTGCTACGCACCACCGCTCATTCTCTCATCCTCTCATTCTCTCATTTTTTAGACATGGTAACAGTAGATAACGTAGGCCTCCAATTTGGCAAGCAAGTATTGTTCGACGAAGTAAACCTGAAGTTCACCCGTGGCAATTGCTATGGCGTGATCGGTGCCAATGGGGCGGGCAAATCCACCTTCCTGAAAATCCTTTCCGGCGAAATAGACCCGCAGCACGGCAGCGTCAGCATCGAGCCGGGCAACCGCATGGCGGTGCTGAAACAGAACCACTTCGAGTACGAAGAGGAGACGGTGCTCAACACCGTGCTGATGGGCCACCAGGAGATGTACCGCATCAACGAGGAGAAAAACGCCATCTACATGAACCCCGACGCCACCGAAGCCGACGGTATGAAGGCTGCCGAACTCGAAAACGAATACGGCAACATGGGCGGCTGGACGGCGGACAGCGATGCCGCCGTGCTGTTGAGCAACCTGGGCATCAAAGAAGACCTCCACTACAAACTGGTGAAGGAACTGAGCGGCCCCGAAAAGGTGAAAGTGCTGCTGGCGCAGGCCCTTTTTGGCAACCCCGAACTGCTGCTGCTCGACGAGCCTACCAACGACCTGGACGCAGAAACCGCCACCTGGCTCGCCGACTTCCTGGCCGACTACCAAAACACCGTCATCGTCGTCTCCCACGACCGCTACTTCCTCGACATGGTGTGTACCCACATGGTGGACATTGATTTCAAGCGCATCAAAATCTTCACGGGCAACTATTCTTTTTGGTATGAAACGAGCCAGTTGCTGATGCAGCAAAAGGCCAACAAGGACAAGAAGACCGAGGCCAAACGGGCGGAGCTGATGGAATTCATCGCCCGCTTTAGTGCCAACGCCTCCAAGTCGAGGCAGGCCACCAGCCGCAAGAAGGCGCTGGAAAAACTTAATATCGAAGAGTTGGAGCCGTCGAGCCGAAAGTACCCCTTCATCCACTTCAAACCAGAGCGGGAACCGGGCGACCAAATCCTCCGGGTGAGCAACCTCAGCAAGCGGGATGCGAATGGCGACTGGCTGTTCCAGGATGTGAGTTTCACCATGAACAAAGGCGAAAAAATAGCCCTTCTCAGCCGCAACACGCCTGCCGTGAACGCTTTTTACGACGTGCTGGCGGGGGAAATACAGCCGGACACGGGTACCATAGAATGGGGCCAGACCATCACCTTCGACTACCTGCCCAACGAAAACACCGCCTTTTTCAGCAACGAAAACGACCTCAACCTTATCGACTGGCTGAGGCAGTTTTCCAAGGAAAAGGACGAACAGTTCATCCGGGGCTTCCTCGGCAGGATGCTGTTCAGCGGGGAGGAGGTTTACAAGAAATCCAGTGTCCTTTCCGGCGGCGAAAAGGTGCGCTGCATGTTGTCGAAAATCATGCTCCGCTACCCGAACTTCCTGCTGCTCGACGAACCGACCAACCACCTCGACCTCGAATCCATCACGGCGCTGAACAACGCCCTGCAGGAGTTCAAGGGCAACCTGATCATGACCTCGCACGACCACGCCCTGCTGTCGTCCGTGGCGAACCGCATCCTGGAAATCACGCCGAACGGGGCGATCGACAGTCTGATGAATTTTGATGAATACCTGCGCTCGGACAGGATTCGGAAGCAGCGGGAAGAGTTGTATGAAGGGGTCATGGCGTAATCTGACTTAGAGGATAATTTGAAATAATTTGATTATTCTGGACTTGAATATTTCTGAAATATCGGCTGATGCCTTAATTGTATCAGCGACTATTAAAAGATTGTTTTGGCTCTCTATAAACCTCACTCCCCGTGCGGGTTGCATCAATCTTTGTTAGGTAACGATGAAAAAATAACTTCACCATTTTGATTTTGAAAACCCCAGCAATGGAAGGGTTTTTTAAAAATAATCCCGATGTGAAATCGCATAGGCGTCAACTTAAATTTATTTCATACAAAAATTCGAGATAGCATTTTCGGGATTTTCGTTTGTCATGGGAATAATATCTGGCAAGCTCACCGATGAAAACATCGAGGTCGCTTGTCAAAAGTATTTCCCAAAACCGTTCTTTGACAAAATCGGCGAACAGCAGCATGCTGATGAATTTCTTCTTTTCTTCGTAAACCCGGTGCACAAAATACCCATACCAAGCCCCCATTGTCAAGGTCAACCAAGCAAGCATCAGGTAGATGGTCATGGCTGCCCTCGGTGGCGATATTGTTTCCCTGCCTTCGAAGAACTTGTCCAGGTTGAACTTGCTTTTCCAACACTTGAACACTATTTCAATGCGCCAACGGTACCGGTAGGCCCTGATGATGTCCCGGCCCCCCCAGGTTTCCTTGTTGACATTTGTTATGAAAATGGTCCAGCCCAGCAGTTGGATGTACTCTCTGGAATGGGCGGCCTTTGCACTGCGGTCAGTACGGGCCTTGTGCTGCCTCATCCGTTTGGCCTCTTCAGGGGCTTCGATGGCCACCAGGCGGACTGGCAGTTTCTCCTTGCCCCCCAGCAATATTTCCTTGTCAAGGACTTGGCGGCCTGCTTTTTTCAAAGCCTTGAGCTCTTTCAGCAAATCCATTTTTTCCCCGGTCTGCGCATCAAAAACGGTTGTCCCAAAGCGGAGGCGGGACAGGAAAAACGCCTTTTTCTCCATGATCGCCCGGAAGGCGGCCAGCACAAAATACCCTTTGTCCCGGATCACAAGGCAGCCTGCCGTGAGTATTTCAACGATACGGTGCGCAAAACCCTGGTCATTTTCACGGTAACTCCCCACAAAAACCCCTTCGTAGGATTCACTCACCAATTCCATGCGCAACTGTATGCGGGCAGTGGCACATTCCCCGTGGGTTTTGCTGTGGGGGCCGGGGTAGAAAGATGACAGGTTGCGGGGCAGCCCCACACAGGTGCTGTCCTCAACATAGACCTCCTTGAACGGTGCGAAGAGGGCAACCCCCTGGTGGCCGTTTGAGGCCGTGCACTGTTTGAGTACAAACCCCAAAAGTTGGCGGGCAAAAGCTTCGTGCCTGAACTGGAGTTTTTTTTGGAGGCCTTGTTTGGAGACCAGCTTTTGGGTCAGCCGCCCTATGCTTTTTGCCCAGTCCCTCAGCCCCGTCTGCCCAAGCTGTACCATCATGCAAAAACCAAGAAAAAAACTATATCCGGTGACTTTCCTCGGCTCCCGCTTTTGGAAACCGCTACTTTTTGCGATGGCGTTTATTTGTTGTTCGCCAATTTTTCGCTTAATTTGTTCCAACTTAATTTTCATATGCTGTTTAGGTGTTCTGAATGTTGATTTGAACAAACCTAAGCAGCATTTTTATTTTATCTAATCATATTCGGTTTTTTTAAGTTGACGCCTATGCGATGTGAAATCGGGATTATTTTTCCTTCGATCCTAGGTTAAATTATTTCAAAAAATCAATCAAATCGGGCAAGGGCAAGATCATTTCAACGTCCGCATATAGCTCACCAAATGCCAGAGGTCTTCCTCATCGGGTATCTTTTTCTTGAAGCCTGGCATATCGTCCCGCCCTTCCACCGTTTTATAAAACAAGGCCCCGTCTGTCTGATTCTGAAATGCAGCGTTGGTGAAATCACTGCAGGGCGTATTCAGTTGCGCAGCTTTGGAGCCGTCGCCCAGGCCTGATTTTCCGTTGCAGGAGGCGCAATGTTTTGTCCACAAGGATTTCCCAGCTTTGATGGAGGCATTGTCGGCCTTAACCGGGTTGGGTTTGTTTTTGGCGCTTTCCGGAACGGGCCAATTGGTATTTTGGGGTGCTGGTTTTGGTGGGGCAGGCCTACTCCGCTGCTCAAATTCTACCACCTCCCGCTCAATAAGCCGACCACCCGCTCATCTTTGATTGCCTTCCCTTTCCACTGACCCTAATATTGCATTGTCAAATAAAACAGGCCAGCAACCATCTGCCTGGGCGGGTTGAGTTGGTCTCATTTCCTAATATTAAAAATTCCAAATGATGAAACGATTTGCAGTTCTATTGTACGGCGTAATATCTTATGCCTTGTTCTTTGCCACATTTTTATACCTGATTGGTTTTGTCGGCAATTTATTGGTGCCAACAAGCCTGGACGGGCCACTTGAAGTTCCCCTCTGGCAAGCCATGCTGACCAATATCCTTCTCATTCTCCTTTTCGGGGTGCAGCACAGCATCATGGCAAGGCAGTGGTTCAAAAAATGGTGGACGAAATATGTCCCCCAATCCATTGAGCGCAGCACTTTCGTATTGTTTACTGTGTCTGTATTGACGACCCTGTTTGCTTTTTGGCAGCCAATGGGCGGAGAGGTTTGGGTCATTGAAAACGGCTTTTTGTCAGGGGCTTTAATGGCAGTGTTTGCCCTGGGCTGGGTCATTGCCCTAATCAGCACATTTATGATCAACCACTTCGATTTGTTCGGCCTGCGGCAAGTGTGGTTCTATTTCCGTGGGAAGCCTTATGAGCCATTGCGCTTTAGGATACCCTTATTCTACAAATGGGTGCGCCACCCATTATATGTTGGGTTTATGCTGTCATTTTGGGCAGCACCGACCATGTCATTTTCCAGGTTGTTTTTCGCCCTTGGTCTGACAATATATATCCTGCGGGCCATACGGTTGGAAGAAAGGGATTTGATTGAACATTTTGGCGAAAAATACCGCCAGTACGCCGAGCGGGTACCGATGCTTTTGCCCTTCGGGAAAAAGAAAAGATCGCCTGCTTATGAGACCCTGATGAAGGGGGAATGAATGGTTGGATGGCTAAATGGCTATCCAACCATTCAACCTGCTAACCTGCTAACCATCTAACCATCTAACCATCTAACCATCTAACCATCCAACACTTCCAACCAATGAAAAACAAATTCAAGCAATACGGCAAAAAAGCCCTTATCATCTATCTTTGTTGGTGTACCATCAAGGGGCTGGTCTTCCTGGCGCTGGGAGGGTATTTGTTGAAATAACGAACCACCGGGCGCAGTGGCACAATCATTTTCACCATAAAAACACTGGAGACATATCGCCATTTATTAAAGTTGTCAACGATTGGAAAGTTGACAACTTTTGGCGTATGGCTCTTGCTCCCGTTTGCACCTTGTGCCCAATATCCTTTTGAAAATCCATTAACACTGGACGCTGCCAATGGCCTGCCCACCAACCGCATAACCGACCTCGCCGTGGACGACGACGGGGTGGCGTGGATGGGTGCCGACATGGGGCTTGTCCGATTCGATGGCTTGACGATTGAGACTTATCAGCACAACCCCGACAACCCGGCCTCACTGTTGACCAATCAAGTGAACGCCTTGCTTCCCGACAGCCGGAACGGGGTGGTTTGGGTAGGCACCCCGGCAGGTATTTCGGTGTTCGACATTTCTAAAAAACAATTCAGGAATTATCCCGCCAACGACCAGGACCCGCACGGTGTGCCCGACAACCAGGTCGAATGCATGTTCAAAGACAGGGACGGCCAAATCTGGGCTGGATTGCGGGACAAGGGCCTCATCCGCTACCGGCCAGCAACGGATGACTTCCAGCAGTTCCTCTGCCATGATACCGCCAGCTTCGCCAATGGAAAAAACTGTCTTTCTGTCAACGGCATCAAAGCAGATTTAGAAAACGACAGCATCTTATGGCTGTCCGGAACCGGCGTTACACGGTTCAACAGGATGGACGGCAGTTTTGACCATTATGCCTTCCAGTCGGCGGATGAAAGGGAGAGGCGGTATATCAATGGCAACAATTGCCTCATGGTGTGCTCCAATGGGAAGATATACCTCGGCACTTGGTTTCACGGGGTGTATGTTTTCGATATAAATAGCAGGCGTTTCTCACCGCTCGACCCCTGTTTTGAAAATAATATCAAGCCATATAGCAGGGAAACCGTCCATAGTTTTTACCAAAAAAATAATAACGAATTTTGGATAAATACGCAACGAGGGCTGCTCCTGTACGACATCCAAAAGGGCTGCATCACGCATTCGTTCGAGAATGACGTGGTGAAAAAACGCTGGTTTGCCGTGGATTTTATTGACAGGCAGGGGCGTATCTGGAGTTTCCACCCAAGGGCCGGCCTTCGGATTTATAATCCGATGATGCAACAATATGAGTTCTCATTTTATGAAGAAGGGGATTCCCCTTACGATTCATTTATCAGCAGGATATTGGAGGATACGGCAAGTGGCCGCCTTTATGTGGCCACGCCAGGCTTTTCCAAGGGGTTTCATTTTTTGGATAAAAACAAAAATTGGCATTGCATACCGCCGCCACTTGGCCATCTTAGTGGTGAAGTGGAAAGCATCAATATATCCGACATTGCCATGCTGCCAAATGGGGAAGTGCTCGTGGTGGGCGTGGAAAAACTTTTTTGGTACCGGCCAGGGGCCAAACGATTGGAGGAATACCCGGTACAGCCCAAAGAACCTGTGCTGCGCTTCCGTGCTGCCATGCAAGACAGCGAAGGAAA
The DNA here is from genome assembly GCA_020636005.1 of Lewinellaceae bacterium. Classification (GTDB taxonomy): domain Bacteria; phylum Bacteroidota; class Bacteroidia; order Chitinophagales; family Saprospiraceae; genus UBA6168. Next base: position 132,729 of record JACJYR010000001.1, on the reverse strand, counting down.
CATCTGGCTCGGCGGGTGGAGCGGCGGCTTTTTCCGGCTCAACCCAAAAACACGGGAATTGCACTCGTTCAGGGATGCGCTAAAAGCGTGTTCCGACCACCCCCTGGGCGGCGACCGCATGGCCGAGGACAAAAACGGCAACATCTGGATGCGGGAAAACGACGGGCTGCTCATTCTGGAAAAAGCCACCGGCAAATTTATCTACCACCCGCACGACCCCAATGGGCGCAAATCCTTGCGGGGCATGGGCCGCATGGAACCCGATAGCGATGGCCGGGTTTGGATTGCCACCAACAAAGAATTCCTCGGCTATGGCCACGCCGACAGCCTCGACCGGGGCATCATCCGTTTGTTTGGTTGGAAGGATGGACTGGTGGGGAGCCATGTTTACAAAGTGAAAAAATACCGGGATCAACTCATGATCTTCACCGAAAAAGGGATGCAGTTGTTCGACCCCAAGTCGTTGAAATTTGGCCAATTTTATGATGCAGGGTACGGCCTTGGCGGGTCAGTTTTGGCCATCACTTTCCTCTCCGACGGGCGGGCAGCAGTTGGGCGGCCTAAAGCACTGGCCTATTTCCACCCCGATGGCCTGGCCACCAATGCGGAACTGCCCGTACCTTACGTGACGGCTTTCCGGGTCTTCGACGATATTTACCAAATCAACAACGGCCCGGGCCGAACGGACACGGTTGTGTTGAGCTACCGCCAAAATTTCTTCTCGTTCGAGTTCTCAGCCGTGGGCTACAACCTGCCGGAGCGCACCCGTTTCCGCTACATGCTGGAGGGTTTTGATGAAAAATGGCAGGACGGCACGCAACGCCGCTTTGCCGCCTACACCAACGTGCCGGGCGGCGATTACCGCTTCCTCGTGGAGGCCATCAACAGCGAGGGGTTGTCGCTCGGCAAGCCATCTGTGACCCACCTCCACATCTCAACCGTTTGGTACAAAAAAGCCTGGGCCTGGGCATTGGTGGCGGCATCCTTGCTTGGCTTCGGATACCTCGTGTACCGCTACCGCATCGGGCAGGTGCGGAAGGAGGAGCGCCTGAAATCTGAATACGAGCGCAAACTTGCCGACGTGGAAATGAGCGCCCTGCGGGCCCAAATGAACCCGCATTTCATCTTCAACTCGCTCAATTCCATCGAGTACTATATCATCAGCAATGAGCCGGAAAAGGCATCTGATTATCTCAACCGTTTTTCCCGCCTCATCCGCCTTATCTTACAAAACTCAAAAAGCACCGCTGTGCCGCTAAAGGATGACATCGAAGCCCTCAAATTGTACATCGAAATGGAAAGTATGCGCTTCGATAACCTTTTTGATTATGAAGTAAAAATGGAATCTGGCCTTGATATGGAGCATACGCTTGTGCCACCCATGCTCCTCCAGCCGTATGTGGAGAATGCCATTTGGCATGGGCTTTTGCAAAAGAAAGGCGAAAAAGGCAGGCTCGACCTTACCCTGCGCAAGAACAACGGCCACTTGATCTGCCTCATCGAGGACAACGGCATCGGCAGGGATGCGGCGCAGCAATTGAAATCAAAGTCTGCCAATAAGCGGAAATCTTTTGGAATGAAAATCACCAGCGACCGCCTTGCCATGCTGAACAAGCTGGCAGGCGCCAATGCTTCGGTAAATATTTTTGATTTGAAAAATAAGAACGGTACAGCAGCCGGTACGAGGGTGGAGTTGGTGATTCCGCTGTAAGGTGCCATTTCCATGTGGTGCAAAGTGGCAGCCCCGACCAAAAAATAGAAATCCTGTTATAGATAGCCGCAATGAAAACTAATTATTTGAATCTTTGATAATCAGTCATTAGTCATTGGTTATTAGTCATTTAGCCAAAAAATAATGACTCCAATGACCAATGACGTTTATTGACGTTTATCTATAAATGTAAAACAGGTAAAAAGGTGCCACCTCGAATACTAAACAAATTGCAAAATGATAAAGGCCATTATTTTAGACGACGAAAAACATTCCGTAGCAACCCTTGCCTGGAAACTCGAAAAATTCTGCCCCGATGTGGAGGTGGTCAAGCAGTTTACCGACCCGGTGGAGGCGTTGGATTATTTGAAATCATCACCCCCCGATTTATTATTTTTGGATATAGAAATGCCCCGTTTAAATGGCTTTGAATTATTGGAAGAATTGGGCGACAATATTCCTTTCGACGTAATATTCACGACGGCTTACGACGAGTTCGGCATCCGTGCGGTAAAGGCCAGCGCACTGGATTATTTGTTGAAACCCGTGCAAAATCAGGAGTTGAAATCCGCCATTGAAAAATATAAAAAGAAAGGTGGGAAAAATATGGAGGTGCTGTTCAGCAGCCAGCCGGAGAGCAAGTCCAACAAGATCGCATTGGCCACCAAAGAGAGCATCGAATTTGTACTGCCAGAGGATATCATATTGTGCAGTTCGGACAGCAACTATACGATGATATATTTGACCGAAAACCGCAAAAAGCTGATTTCCAAAACATTAAAAGATGTGGAAGAAATGCTGTTGCCGCACGGCTTCTTCCGGGCACACCACTCGCACCTCGTGAATTTGCAGCATATCAAAGAATATGTACGGGCGGATGGTGGCTATCTCATGTTGTCGAATGGGCAGACGCTGCCGGTGGCGAGGAATCGGAAGGACGATTTGTTGAAGATGATATAAACGTATTTATTTGTAACATCGGCTTTGGCTGGCGCAGCCTTGCCGCCGGCCAAAGCCGACGTTACATTAGCTATAAAAGCGGTTACATATAGAGGGCCATTTCCTCCACTCCCAGGTGGCACAAAGCTTTCTCCAAAATTTCCCTTGCCGCCAATTTATCAGCATAGGAAAGTTTGTCAAAATCAATTTGCAAACGGAAACCCGTGAGTTCTTTTTTCAGCCGTTCCCGTTGTTTTTTCAGTTCTTCGTACAAGCCGATCACCTCATACGTCTGCACGGGGTAGGCCATGCCTTTTACTTTTATTTTTTCCTTTTTTTCGCAAAATATATGCTCCTTGATCAGTCCATAAGTTTCCTCCGAAATCAAAATATGGTTCTCCCTTGCGGCACCTTCCAGGCGGCTGGCGAGGTTCACCTGGCTGCCGACGATGGTGTAGTCCAGCCGCTCCTCCGAGCCGAAGTTGCCGACGGTGCAATAGCCCGTGTTGATGCCCATGCGCACTTCGAGCGGCATCCCGAGGCCGAGAACCTCCCACTCCCGTTGCAGTTCGCTGAGTTTTTCCTGCATGGCAATGGCCATTTTCACGCAGGCCGTGGCATCTTCCCTTTCGCCGAGCGAGTCGGGGTCGCCGAAGAAAATCATAATGGCGTCGCCGATGTACTTGTCGATGGTGCCGCCGTACTCGATGGCGATTTTCGACATTTCGTTGAGGTAGCGGTTGAGCAGCTTGGTCAGCACTTCCGATTCCACCCGGTCGGTGAGTTCGGCGAAGTTGTGGATGTCGGAGAAAAAGACGGTCAGCTTTTTCCGGTAGGACTCGATTTTCACGTCCCGTTTTCCATGAAAGATGGAGTCGTACACCTGCCGGGAAAGGTACTTCGCCAGCTTGTTGGAGAGGGCTTCCAGTTGGCTGTTTTTCTCGTGGAGTTCTTTGTGCGCCGACTTGAGTTTCATGGCTTTGGCCTTCAGCTTTTCCTTGCTTTTTTCAAGCGCCGCCTCGCTTTTTTTCCGTTCGGAAATGTCACGGATGATGCCACAGAAATAAGCACCCCCATCCAACTGCCAGGTTGAAAGCGACAGCTCGATGGGAAACTCATTGCCATCTTTGTGCAGGCCAAATAGCTCTACCGTTTTGCCAATTACGTGCCGCTCGCCACCGCCCGCTACCCGCTGCATCCCCGCCTCGTGGTGTGCCCGGAAGCGCTCCGGCACGATGAGGGACAGCGACTTTCCCTGCACCTCCAGGGCCGTGTGGCCGAACATCTCCTCGGCGGCCCTGTTCCACGAAATCACCCTTCCCCGCCCGTCGGCGGAGATGATGGCATCATTGGCCGTTTCGGTGATAGAACGGAATCGTGCCTCGGATTCAAGCATGGCGGCCTCGCTTTTTTTCCGTTCGGAAATGTCACGGATGATGCCGGCGAAAAACCGTTCGCCCTCAGCATCCCAGGTCGAAAGTGAGAGTTCGAGCGGAAATTCCTCGCCATTCCGGCGAAGCCCGGCCAGTTCCACCGTCTTGCCGATAACGTGGAAGGGGCCGCCGCCGGCAGCCCTTTTCACACCTGCATCATGCCCTTCCTGGAAGCGTTTGGGGATGATAAGATCCAATGGCCTGCCCACCGCTTCTGCTTCCGAAAACTGGAAGATGCGCTCCGCTGCCGGGTTCCAGGTCTGGATGATGCCCTGTGCGTTGATGGACACGATGGCATCGTTCGACGAGTGCGAAATGGCGTGCAGGCTCCGGGTGAGGTGGGAGGTACGGTCTCTCATTGGTACTGTTTTCATTTGATTTTTTAAAATTACCTTCCAAAGATAAGCCTGGCAGCCAAGTTGATTAACGGCTTTTGAGCGGGTGGTAGGGTTTTGTGAGCGATGGGACGGAGGTTGTTATTATACTCGACGCCAATAGGTTTTGTGCCAATGAGCAACAGGGTTGAGAAGGGTTGAGATGGTTTATTACTCAACCCTTCTCAACCATCTCAACAAAAAATACGGTTTGCACAAAGCCCATCAGTGCGGAGTAACACACAGCAAAAAGGGGAAGTTATTTCAGCGTTGTTTATTTAATCAACAGAACCTTCCTGAAAGGCGGCAAGGAGATTGTTCAAAAAACTGTGTCATTTTCTCACAAGTGATTGGTTGTGAGAGTGTGTTTTTTTCAAAAACACACTTCTCTGAATAGTCTCGCGGCAAGGGTTCCCTATTCCCGCACCAGTTCAAAATCTGTCCGGCGGTTCTTGGCCTTGCCGGCTTCATTGGTGTTGGGCGCTACCGGGTTGTCGGGGCCATTGCCAATCACGATGAACCGGTTGCGGGGCATGCCGTGCTCGCTGACGAGGTAGTCCCTTACGGCCTCGGCCCTTTTCTGCGAGAGGGCCACATTGTTTTCCCGGCTGCCCACGTTGTCCGTGTTGCCCTCGATGCGGATGCGGGCGTTCGCAAATGCTTTTGCGATTTCAACGAATTCCTTGTCAATGATATACTTGGCGTTTTCGTCCAACTGGAATTCGCCGGAGCGGAAGTTGATGCTCACCCGTTTGGTGGCGATGGCTTCTTTTTCGGAACCTTCCTGTTTGGTCACTTCGGTGAATGTTTTTTGGGCCTCCGCCGCATTGGCCGGGCCGCTCAGGTTGGTGGAGCGTACGGCAGTGGAGTTGGCGATTTCCCGCCAGGCGGGCACCCTGCCTTTGATGAAGCCCAAATCCGCATAGACCTGCGACATGCGGCCGTAGAGGCGGTCGCCCGTCACACCTTTGTAATCAGGGTTCATCCCGTAAAAATTAAGGTTGTCGCCGTGGGTAGCCAGGCGCACGTTGTTGATGGCCTTGTAGGCCCAATCTTCGCTGATGCCCTCGAAATTTTCAGACAATATCTTGGCGGCCTTGCGCTTGTTCGAGTCATTGGAGTTGATTTCGGCGGCGCCTTTCATCCAGCCTTCATACAACTGCTGCAATTGCTTGGCGTGGCTTTCCGTCCAGGCTTTTTTGGCAATGAACACATCGGCGATAATGTTGGAGGCCGATTTGGTACTTTCCAGAATCCTCGACCCGGCCACCGCCGACAGGCAGGCCTCATCGTCGGGGCTCCACACGACGGCGGCGTCCACCTGTTGCGCCTTGAAGGCTTCGGCAGCATCAATGGCACTGGCCTGGGCGACGACCTGCACATCTTTCACGGTCATGCCGCCGGCATCCAGGAGCCACAGCAGGAAGGAATGGGAAGGTGCCAGTTCTGCCACCGCTATTTTTTTGCCTTTCAAATCGGCCACGTTGCTGATGCCCCTGCGCACCACGATGGCATCGCCGCCCCTCGACCAGTCGGCCTGAAAGACCACTTGGGGCTCGATGTCGGCCATGGCGCCAGCCTCCGTGGGGAAAGCGTCGATGGTGGCCCACAGCAGGTCCACGTCGCCACGCTTGAACGCATCCCGGCTGGCGTTGAAGTCGTCCAGCACCTTGAAGTCCACCTGGAAACCATAGTCTTTGTAGAAACGGGAGTTTTTGTTGGCCTTGAAACCTTCATTGAAATATTGGCCGCCGGCATAGCCGCCCCAGGTTACCACGCCGATTTTGATGGCGTCGGCAGGGGCGCCGCCTGAGTTGCCGCTGTCCGGGGCATTTTCTGTGGAGTTGCCGTTGCCCGATTGGTTGAGCAGATCCTTGCCGGCACTGGTATTGTTCAGTACCCACCGGCCTCCGAGCACGACGGCGGCGACGATGAGCAGGGTGATGAGCAGTTTTGAGAAAGGAGTTAGTTTGGATGCCATTTTTTAATGGTTAATGATGAATGGTTAATGGTGAATGGTGAATGGTGAATGGTGGGTGAATGATTCACCATTCACCATTAACCATTCACCATTAATTATCTTATTCAAAGAAACTATCGTATTGGTTACGGTGCCCGACCCGCTCCGGCATTTTGAGGGGGGCATTGAGGTCGAGTTCGTCCATATCGTCGTTGGCTTGTTGGATGAGGGTTTGCTTTTCCGTGCCCAGGATTTTGGAAAATGATTCTTTTTCCCATTTTTCCAGCATCTCCAGGCCTTCTTCCTCAAATACACCGTTTTGGAGGTCAATGCTGTCCATGAAATTGGCCGACACCTCCATGAAACGTTCCATTTCCCCGACCTTTTGGCTAACGTCATCCGCTACGGCTTCCAGGGCCTCGTCGAACATGGCCCGTTTGTCCTTATCTCCCTGGATGACGCTCATGGCCGAGCGCATGGCTGAATTGGAGGCGTGGATGGCCTTGCGCTCCTGCTCTTTCAACTCCACCTGGTCCTTGATGTCTTCCATCAAAATTTCAGAATTTTCGTACATGCGCTTGAGCACCCGGTAAAGCACTTCCATTTTTTTGTACAGCTCGTCCAGGCGTATGTTCGACTCTTTCAGGCGGCCCGCCTTCCGGGATTTCAACACCATCATGGCCTGGTTGTTCTGGTCCTTGGCCTTGCTGGCCAATTGGAGGTTGCTCTCAATTTCCTTGCGGTTGTTGACGATGATTTCCTTCAACTGGTGCATTTGCCCCCGCAGCTTGTTCATCTGCTTGTTCATGTTGCGGAGGTTGTCCTGTAGGTCTTCCACATAGCTCTTCAAAATTCCGATGGGATCGATTTGCACGAACAGCCCTGTTACCCAACGCATGAAGCTCTTGTAGCTATAGCCGACCAGCGCCCGCATTTTAGGGTCGAGGATGACATAGACAAGGCCTGCCAGGGCCATCAGCATCAGCGTCAGGTAGATGGCGTTTTGGGCTAGTCCAATCAAAACTGGCAAGGCAGCGAACAGCAAATAGCCGCCGCCGATCAGCACTGCCGCCAGGAAAATCATCCCGGTGACGCCCTCGGGGCGTTGCCAGAACGATTTCGGTTTAAAGTCATTCATCTCCATATTATAAATGGGCTAATTAATAGAACAAAGGTAAAAAGGTATAATCAGTCGTTTGAAATTGTTTGTGTCGTTTGAATAAGAAGATTCACGCCAGACAATTGTCGTTTTTCCTGGATGGCATTTATTATACTAAAACACGGATGGTTTTGTCGGTTTGCTATTAGCTGTTGGCAGTTGGCCATTGGCTTTTGCCAACTGCCAAAGGCCAAAAGCCATCAGCGTATAGTATAATACAGTTTCTTGTCCATCCCAAGTCGCAACGTTAGCGCATTTTACATTAATCCCTGAAAAGCTGGGACTAATTTCCCACAAAGGAAGATAAAAGCCCTTAATTCTACAAAAAATGAAAAACCGGGAGGGGCTTTGTACCCTCCCGGTCTGGGTATTTGGATGAAAAACCTGGATGAAAACTCCTGCGCCCTAAAATTTCCTAAATTTCCCAATTCAATCCTAACGAGGGGCCTACTTCATCAGTGTCACATCCCCCTCAAACAGCACCTCCTGCCCATCCACAAATTCCACCACCGCAAACCAGACAAACACCGCAGGGTCCATCACCGCTGCGCGGTAGGTGCCGTCCCATCCGTAGGCCGGGTCGTTGGGGAAAAAGTTGTAATACTGAAAAACGGTTTCCCCCCAGCGGTCGAACACGAGGAACTCCTTCACTTTCACCGCTTCCGCACCGGCATAGATCATGAACACATCGTTCGTGCCGTCGCCATTGGGCGAGAAGCTGTTGGGGACGTACACATGCCTTTCCTTTTTTACAAAAACCATCAGGTCGTCGCTGGAACGGCAGCCGTTGGTGTCAATGACCGTTACGCCCACCTCTGTTTGTTCCGTAGGTGAAAATGCGATTTCATCGCAGGGCGTCCCCTGGCAGTCTGCCAGGCCGGCGGGCGTCCAGAGGATGGTGTCGAGTTGGGAGGGCGACAGGGTGTACAACACCTGCAAGGTGGCTGTTTCGCCCAGTTGCACCAGGAGGTTGGCCCCCAATTCCACGGTCAGTGGCTCCGGTTCCGGCACGTACACTTCCGTTGACCAGGTGCAGCCCTGCCCGTCCGTCACTACTAACTGATAATTGCCAGGGGCCAGCGGGGCGAAATAGTTGCTGCTGCTGTTGCCCTGCCCGTCAAGGGCGAATTGATAGGGGCCGTCGGCGGGGTCGGTCATTACGGTGATGGCACCATCGCCGTCGCCGTAGCAGGTAGGCGGCTCAACGGCCACCGTGCCCTGAGGCTGGTTGGTATATTGAAAAACCTCCACGTCGTCAGCGTCCGTGCAATAGTTGCCCAGGTCGGTGACGGTCAGGGTATAAACCCCGTTGGTGTTGACCGTAATGACGGGTGAGTTGGGGTTGCTGATAATGACAGTCGGGTTATTGGTCGTCCATTCCAATGCCACGCCAGGCGAACTGCTGCCAGTGAGTTGCACGGGTGTTTGCACACAATCCAGTGTTTGGTTTTCGCCCGCATCCACGGTGGGCAGGGCAAAGTCGCCGGTCACCGTCACCGCCTCGCCATTTTCACAACCGTTCGGTGCCACCCCCAATAGGTAATAAGTGCCGGGGGCGGTGGCCAGGTAGCTGTTCCCCGTGCCCAGCAGCACGGTGTCCCCCCCGTTGATGGTGGCCCATGTAAACTGTACGCCGGCAATGTCCGAAGTGCCGCTGAGGGTCGTCGAAGCCACCAGGCAGTTCAGTTCCTGGGGCTGTTCGAGGGTGATGGGCGGGTAATCGGTATTGTCGCTGATGCTGATGGCCGTCGTATCGGCGCAGCCCGTCAGCGGGTTGTAGGCTATCAGATTGTACATGCCGCCCACGTCCACGATGAGGTTTTGGTTGGTGGAAACAGGGATGCCGTTTTCCAGCCAGACAAAATTCAAATTGGGCGAACCAGTGGCAGAGCCAGTCAGGGTTATTTGTGAAATGGTGCAGTCCAGCAATTCGCCGGGCGAGGACGTGATGCTTGCCGATATATCGGTACTTTGGTCAACGACCGAAGCCGCTGCGGTACTGCTGCATCCGTTGGCGCTCACTGTGAGGGTGTAAGTGCCCGCAGCACCTGCCTGAACGGTAGCCTGGGCCGGGTTGCCGATGATGCTGCCGCCGTTGGTGGCCCAGCCAAATGCAGAACCGGGGATGGATGAACTGCCGGTCAATGCTACCTGGGAAACGAGGCAGTTCAGCGGGGCAGGCTGAGCGATGCTGGCCTGGGGTATTTCATTAAAAATAATGGGCGTACCAACGGAGACCTGGGTGCAGGCATCGGACAGGATGACATTGCCTGCCGCATCCGCATCTCCTGCCGCCGCAGAGATGTAGTACACGGTTCCATAGTTCATCGTGGCCGGGTCGAAGCAAAAAGTAGGCTGGCTGCTTCGGGCAATTTCGTTGACGATGGTGTTGCCATTGCCCGTGTGCAGGATGTACTGCAGCACGTCGTCCGGATCGAGGTATTGCCCGAGGGGGTTGTAGGTGGCCGTTTGGCAACCATCACCGCAGAGCGACAGTTGGGTGGTGCCCATGCTGCCAAGGGCCGTCACACAGTCGTTGGTCGTGATGGTGAAATTACAGGCCGAGGTGCAACCGTTGGCATCGGTCACTACCACGGCATAGTTGCCTTCGCCGAGGTTGTTGAGGTTGAAACTGCCTGGTTGAACGTTGGCCTGGGTGCCGCCAGGCGTCCATGAAACACCGTATGGTGCCACGCCACCCGAAATGTCCACGCTGCCGGCGCCGTCCGAAGCGCCCGGCAGGCTCACATTGCCAGTTTGGTGACAAGCCAACTGGACTGCACTTGCGGGCTGCTGCAGGGTGAAACCGGCGGTACCGCTGCAACCCGACGCATCGGTCACAACAACATTGTAATCCCCGGCGGACAGTGCCGAGGGATCCTCGGGATTGCCGGGGATGGCGGGTGACCAGTCAAACAAGTAAGGTGCTGACCCACCACTGGCCGTGAGGTTGATGGCCCCGCTGTTTTCCCCAAAACACGAAATGTCTTGCGGGATACCGCTTACGGTCACCGTGGGCTGGCCATTGCCGACTGCAAAGGTGGCAGAGGCCGTGCAAGTGCCACCGTCGCTGACGGTCACGGTGTAGTTTCCAGGCAAAAGGCTGCCCAGGTCTTCTGTTGTTTCGCCATTTGACCAAACGAAAGAATAGGAACTGGCGGGCGAAATGGACAGGTCTATGCCGCCGTTTGCACCTGCGCAAAGGGTATTGGCATTGGCCAAACCATTGATGGTAAAGGTGTTGCTGTTGTTGGGCACACTGTAGCTGCCCGTTGCAGAGCAGCCGTTGGCTGCCGTCACCGTCACGGCATAATTGCCCGAAATAATACCCGACAAATCCTCTGTCGTTGCCGCATTGGACCACGAAAAGGAATAAGGCAAAGTACCGCCGCTGATGCTGAGGTCAATGCCGCCATCGGGCGCCCCGCACACGGCTGCCGTGACGGTTTGCGAGATGGATGGAAGGTTTGGGTTGTTGGGAACGGTGAAGCTGGATAGAGAAGTACAGGTACCGCCGGCACTGACGGTCACATCGTAGCTGCCGCCGGCCAGTCCGGTAAGATCTTCGGTCACAGTGCCGTTCGACCAGGTAAAGGTGTAATTGCCGGCAGGTGTCACGCTGAGATCGATGCCGCCATTGCCATTGGTACAAAAAGTATTGGCGGTGGGGGTGCCGTTGACAGTGAAAGTGATACTGTTATTGGGTACGGTGAAATTGGCGCTTGAAGCACAGCCGTTGGCACCGGTCACGCTGACCGTGTAATTCCCCGGGGCCAGGTTGGCCAGGTCTTCCACCGTTTGCCCGTTCGACCATAAATAAGTAAATGGGGAAACGCCCCCACTGACGGTGACATTGATGGCCCCGTTGCTTTCACCGCATACAGCAGGCGTAGTTGTTTGTGAAATAACAGGGTCAGCAGTCGTGCTGCCCACCTGGAAAATGGCCTCGGTGGTGCAACTGCCGCCAGCGCTGACGGTGACGGTATAGCTGCCACCCGTCAGGCCATTGAGGTCTTCGGTCGTGGTGCCGTTCGACCAACTGTAATTATAGGTGCCTGCCGGCGATATGCTGATGTCAATGCTGCCATTGTTGGCGCCGCAGAGGGTGTTGGCCGTGGTTGTGCCGTTCACGGAAAAGTTGATGCTGTTGCCAGGCACTGAGGCGGATGCGGTAGTTGAGCAGCCGTTTGCCCCTGTAACGGTGACCGTATAAGCGCCTTCGGAAAGGCCGCTGAGGTCTTCCGTTAGGGCACCATTTGACCAAACAAAAGTGTAGGGCAAAGTGCCGCCGCTCACGGTCAGATCTACGGCCCCGTCCTGCAGCCCGCAAAGTTCCTGGGTGACGGTTTGGCTGGCCGTTGGAAGGGACGTTTGGTTGGCTATGGTAAAAGCGGCCGAAGCGGAACAACTGCCCGATTCCGTCACCGTCACCGAATAAGTGCCTGCGGCGAGGCTGTCGAGATCCTCGCTGGTAGCGCCATTTGACCATACAATACTGTAGGCGCCAGCAGGGGTGATATTCAGGTTGATGCTGCCATTGTTGAAAATACAGGTATTGACAGGCTGTGGCGTACCGCTGATGGTGAAATTGGAGCTGTTGTTCGGCACGTTGAACGAGGCCGTTGCGGAACAGCCGTTCACGCCACTGACAGTCACGACGTAATCGCCGGAGGGCAGGTTGGAAAGGTCTTCCGATGTGGCGCCGTTTGACCAAACAAAGGAATAGGGTGGGGTGGCTCCCGAAATGGAAAGGTCAATGCCGCCGTTGCTTTCGCCACATATTGCTGCCGTTATATTTTCTGAGATGAGGGGGTTCTGGGTATTGTTGGAAACGGTAAAGGAAGCGGTTGAGGAACAATTGCCGCCAGCCGAAACGGTCACAGCGTAGATGCCTGCCGTAACTCCGCCAAGGTCTTCCAAAGCAGCCCCATTTGACCATATATAAGTGTAATTGCCAGCCGGTGTGATGCTGATGTTCACGCCGCCATTACCGCTGATGCAGGAGGTATTGGCCACGGGCACCCCACTGATATTGAGGGCCGGATTGTTGTTGCCAACGGTAGCCATCGTGGTGGCCGTGCAGAAATTGGCATCCGTGATCGTGACCCCGTAATTGCCTGGCGGCACGTTGGCCAGGTCTTCGGATGTTGCCCCGTTCGACCAGACAAAACCATAGGGTGCAGTGCCACCTGTGGGAGTTAAATTGATGCTGCCATTGGAGAGGCCGCAGGTGGCAGTCGCCGGCGTCGTGCTGAGGCTGGGTGGCATGGCAAATTCAAATACCTGAAAAGCAGCGACCTGGGTGCAGGTGCCACCAGCGCTCACCGTGACAGTGTAGGTGCCGGCAGGCACGTCGAGCAGAAAAGGGTCCGTTTCGTTGGTTGACCATAAATAAGTATAGCTGCCCGGCGGTGTGACAGTAGTCTGCACCGTGCCATTGGGTTGGGAGCAGGAACTGTTGCCTGTGGCAACACCGGCCACATTGAAGGTCGTGTTATTATTGGGGATGTTGACGGTGGCAGTGGAGAGGCAGCCCCCCGCCGAGGTGACGACCACCGAGTAAGTCCCTGCCAGAATGCCCGAAAGGTCTTCCGAAGTAGCGCCGTTGGTCCAGGAGATAAGGAAGGGAGCGATGCCCCCGTTGATGGCGAGGTCGGCGGCACCATTGGGCAGGTTGCAGGTAGTGGCGGTCGGGGTGATAGACAAGTTGGGCACGGCACTGTCATCGGGCACGGTAAAGCTGGCGGTGGTGGTGCAGGTGCCGCCGGCGCTCACGGTGACGGTATAGGTGCCAGGATCGAGGTTGGAAATCCCCGACGTGGTGGCCCCGTTTGACCAGGCATAGGTCAGCCCGCCGGGCGTCACCGTAAGGGCAATGGCTCCGTTGCCGGCAGCGCAGGAGGTGTTTGGGGTGATGGCCTGGGAAATGTTGATGGGGATGTTGTTGTTGGGAATGGCCACGTTGGAAGCGGCGGTGCAGCCGTTGGCGCCCGTTACCGTCACTGCGTAATTGCCACCCGGCACGTTGCTGATGCTTTGGCCTGCGCCCCCGTTCGACCATACATAAGTAAAAGGCGCCAGGCCTCCGCTGGTGACAATGGTGGCGGCCCCATTGCCAAGGCCACAACTTGCCGGCACAATAGTCGGCGACAAGGTGGGGGCGTTGAGGCTGTTCGGCACATTGAAGGTGGCCGCTTGCGTACACGTTCCGCCTGCGCTCACCGTCACGGTGTAGCTGCCTTGCGGCAGGTTGGTGAGGCTGGTGCCCGTGGCGCCGGTTGACCAGGTAAAGGTATAAGTACCGGTTGGCGCCACGACAATGCTGATGCTGCCATCGCTGCTGCCCGGCAGGCAGGAGGTATTGGGCAGGATAGTGGGGGTGATGGTGAAATTGACCGGGTTATCGGGTACGGCAATGGAAGCACTGGCAGCGCAGCCGTTGGCGCCCGTCACCGTCAGGGAATAGCTGCCGCCAGTCAGGTTGTTCAGATCTTCAGCGTTGCTGCCATTCGACCATGCAAAGACGTATGGCGTGAGGCCGCCGGACACCGTTACGTTGATACTGCCATTGGGCAGGCCGCAGGTAGCGGGGGTCACTGTTTGGGCTATGACCGGGGGATTAGGCTGGTTAGGTATGGTGAAAGTGGCCGTTTGGCTGCAGGCTCCCCCGGCGCTCACGGTAACGGTGTACGAGCCGGCGGGCAGGTCGTCCAGGTTGGGGGTCGTGCCGCCGTTCGACCAGTTGATGGTGTAGGCCCCGGCTGGGGTGATGCTGGTGGTGATGCTGCCATTGCCGCCATTGCAGGTGGTATTGGGCACCACGCTCCCGGTTATGTTGATGGGCGGGTTGCTGTTGGCCACAGTGACAGCGGTAGTGGCCGTACAGCCATTGGCACCCGTCACCGTCAGTGCGTAGTTTCCAGCCGGGATGTTGGCCAGGTCCTCTGTTGCCGGCCCGTTTGACCATAAAAAAGTATAGGGGGAAACACCTCCGCTCACAGTAACATCAACAGAGCCGTTTGACAATCCGCAGGTCGTGGGCACACTCGTTGAGGTAATAACGGGTGGGTTGGGCTGGTTCGGTATGGTAAAGGTGGCCGTTTGGGTACAACTTCCGCCACTGCTGACCGTGACGGTGTAGGAGCCGGCGGGCAGGTTGGACAGGTTGGGCGTTGTTTCACCATTTGACCAATTGTAAGTGTAAGATTGGCCGGAGGGCGAAGGGGTTGGCGTTACTGTGGTCGTGATGCCTCCGTTGCCGCCGTTGCAGGTAGTGTTGGCCACTACGGTAGCCGTGACGTTAATGGGCGGGTTGTTGTTGGCCACGCTGACGGCAGCGGTAGCCGTACAGCCATTGGCGGCGGTGACCGTCACTGTGTAATTTCCAGCCAGCACCCCTGCCAAATCTTCGTTGGTGGCACCGTTCGACCAGAGGTAGGAATACGGGGCAGTCCCGCCACTTACGGTCAGGTCAATTTGCCCGTTCAACAGGCCACAGGTGGTCGGTATGGTAGTGGAAGTTACCATCGGCACATTGGGCTGGTTGGGCACGGTGAAGGAAGCGGTGCCGGTGCAACTGCCACTCCCCGTGACGGTAACCTGGTAATTTCCAGGGGGCAGGTTGGACAGGTTGGCCGAGGTTGCCCCGTTTGACCATAAATAAGTATAGGTGCCGGATGGCACCACGATGGTCGTTATGCTGCCGTCGCCGGAAAGGCAGGTGGTGTTGGGCAGCACGGTTCCCGTCACGGTGATGGGCGGACTGTTGTTGGGAACAGTGGCGCTGGCAGTGGCCGTGCAGCCATTGGCGCCCGTCACGGTGACGGTATAGTTGCCTGCTGGCAGGTTGTTGGGGTCTTCAATTGTGGCTCCATTGGACCAGTTAAAAGTGTAAGGTTGGGTGCCACCGCTGACGGTGAGGTTGATGGCCCCGTTGCTTTGGCCACAGGTGGCTGGCGTGGCCGTGGAAGTAAGGGTTGGGGTGGGAGCGAGGGTCACGTTGACCTGGGCGGTGCCGGTACAGCCGGCGGCATCGGACACAGTGACGGTGTAGGTGCCGGGCGTAGCAGCCGTGATGGAAGCGCCGTTGGTGGGGCCAGTGATAGTGCCTCCGGCTGAGGCAGCCCAGATATAGCCATTGAGGTTGGTGCCGTTGGCGGTCAGGGTGGTGGTCTGGCCGGGGCAAACGGTCAGGTTGCCGGTGATGGTCGCCGTGGTAGAACAGGCACAGGAGAGGATGGCGGTGCCAGTCCAGTCGAGGAAGAAGCCCTGGCTGGAAGAGAGCCAGTTGTCCACCAGCAGGATATAGGATTGGCCGGGCTGGGTGGCCAGGGGTGCCACAAACCCATCGCCCCCGGCGCCCTCTGAGAAGTCAGTAGCGCCCATGCCCATGCCTGTCGAGGGGCAAAAGCCGCAATTGGAAGCCGCATAAGAACACCGGATGGGAGAGCCGAGATTGCCGCAACTGGTGTTGGGGCCATAAAGGGCGAAGTCGTAGTCTTCGCCGGCTCCGGCTGTTGGGCTGAGCGTGAATGCCAGGGTGGCGCCGGGCGGCGAACTGGGTGATATGAAAATCTGGAACCAAGCCGATTGGTGCTCGTCGTTGCTGAGACAGCCGTTGGCGTTGTTGTTGGGGCCGGGGCCGAAATCGTTGATGCCGGCCCCGTTGCTGTTGTAGTTCAGTTGCTGGGAGTTGCAAATCGGGATGGCGCTGGTACAGTCCACCGGGTCCTGGCAGAAGGCTTCGGGGGCACAACAAAAGGTTAAACCGATCAGGCAAAGGGTAATGGGTAAGTGTTTGTACATCTTGGCAGTTTTAGACTCGTTAACAATCAGGTAAAATACTCCTTAAAGTTATAGCGAATCAACCGTGGCAGGCTTGTTAAAAGTGGGAGGATGTGCTCAATGGGAAGTGAAACTTGCTGTGCTGTAAAAAAGCCCAGCCCATCATATTGGTTGCATGTTGTTTCCACTTGTAAAATGGGAGCGAAAGGTAGTTTTATTTACAAAAACCAACAAACTTCTGCCCTTAGTAATTATGAAAAAACAACTTCACCATTTTGATTTTGAAAACCCCAGCATTGGAAGGGTTTTTTAAAAATAATCCCGATGTGAAATCGGGATTATTTTTCCTTCGATCCTTAAAATGAGCGTGTTCAACAAACTGTTTCAACTATGGGGAAGGTGATTGCCGCCGGGGGTATGTTTTTTTTTAAAACACACTGCCCGGAGGGGGTTTCCTGAAAATGGACGGGCAGGAGTTTTAGAAAAAAGGCGTCAGTTTTTCCAGCAAAAAATCAGGAGCCGGGATGGTCTTTTTCGTCGTCATGTCCACAAAAGCAAGGCGTACCGTCCCAGCATTTACCAGCTTCCTGTTTTCATTAAAAACCTCCACCTGAAACACAATATCCTTTGTCGGCAACTGTGGAAGGATGGTGCGGATGGTGAGCATTTCATCGTATTTTGCAGGGCGCACAAAACGCATTTCCATGGAAGCCACCGGCATCATGATCCGCTCCTTTTCTTCCATGTCCCGATATGCCAGCCCGAGGGAGCGCAGCATTTCTACCCGCCCTATTTCATACAAATCGGCATAGCGCCCGTAGTAGAGGTAGCCCATTTGGTCGGTCTCCCCGTAGCGTACTCTTTTTTGTGTTTCGTGTTGGTACATAATTGATGATGAATGATAAATACCGAGTTAGGGGGCTTGGCCTCGGCACGGCAGCAAAATAAGGGTTTTGTGCCGGGCTACCCCCTCTGATACAGGATTCGGACATCAAAGAAGCCAAGGCGTGGTTTCAAACACAAGTTTACAACACCGGGCTGAAAATCCTGGCCGATCCTTCCAGCAGCTTTTCGGTGATGGGCCGCTGCTGGTAAGATTCGAAATTGAGTTCCTGGCTGGCCGAACAATCTTTTTCAAAATCCTGTCTTAGCGAAACAGCCACTTCGGGGTCGTAGATAACGGCGTTCACCTCGAAATTCTGCTCGAAGCTGCGGATGT
Organism: Lewinellaceae bacterium; assembly: GCA_020636005.1. Classification (GTDB taxonomy): domain Bacteria; phylum Bacteroidota; class Bacteroidia; order Chitinophagales; family Saprospiraceae; genus UBA6168. Next base: position 115,150 of record JACJYR010000001.1, on the reverse strand, counting down.
CGAGGTTGGCAGTGCCGACGGATGCGACGCTGTCATCGGCCATGATCACCTTGCAGTGGAGGAAGCTTTTTTGGTACAGGAAAATTCTGACCCCGGCCTCCAGCAACTGCTCGAAATAGGAACGTACCGTCCATTTGACCAGGCCGCTATCAGAAATTTCGGGCAGCAGCAGCCGTACGTCCACCCCACTCAATGCCGCCGTAATCATCGCCTCCATCACGGCCTCTCCCGGGATGATGTAGGAATTGGCAATATAGACGTATTTACTGGCCTGGGTGATGATGGTGAAATACTGTTGCAGCACGCTGGAAAAATCAGAATCGGGGCCGCTGTACACGATCTGCACAGTGGATTTGCCTTTGTCCGGCAAGGCTGGGAAGTATTTTGGCTGTTGCAGTTTATCGCTCTGGCTGACGAAGTACCAGTCGTTGGCAAAAACGGCGCTGAGTCCCCGCACGGCCGGGCCTTCAATGCGCAGGTGCGTGTCGCGCCAAATGCCCAGTTCGTCCTCGGCTGCAATGTATTTGTCGGAGATGTTGATACCGCCGGTAAAGCCAATTTCACCATCCACGATGACGATTTTGCGGTGGTTGCGGTAATTGAGGCCGGTGGTGATGTAACCAAAACGGAGCGGCATGAAGCAATGGAGGAGGATTTTGGCATGATGCAACCGCTGGATACATTGGTCGGACAGTGAAAAACTGCCCAGCCCATCGTAAATTATCCGCACTTCTACGCCTGCTTTGGCCCGCTCGGTCATGATGTCAATCATTTGATCTAACAATTTGCCCTCCTCGAAAATATAATATTGGACGTGTATAAATTGCTTTGCCTGGCGCATGGCGGAGAATATGGCATCGAAAGTGGCCTGCCCATTTTGCAATACTTCCACCTTGTTGCCGTCGAGGGGCAGGCTGTGTGAGTTTTTGATGATCACCTTGACTAGCTTCAGGTGTTCCGAAATCTCGGGTATCCCGTTGCTTTGCTGGTCGAGTTGTTGGTAAAAACGGTTGGCCTTTACCAGGTAATCGTTGAAACGCCTGGTCTTTTTCAGTTTGTAAAACTTGTACTTGCGGCGGTTGAGGCCAAAGGTGAAGAACAGGAACATCCCCAAAACGGGGAGCACCAGGATGAGCAGCAGCCAGGCCAGCGTTTTGGTCGGCCTGGCTCCGTACAACAACAGGAAGCCGATGATCCCTATCAGGATGGCCACATACAGGGTGATCAGGACAGCTACGAGCATGGCTGGCAGGTTGTTTTAAATTGCTGTTATTTGTTAGCGGTTGGCCATTGATGCGGATAACGGGTTAGAATAATTGCCACATTTTCAGTTGTTTGAAACAACGAAATCATGGTGATTTTTAAAATCACCATGATTCAACTTCGTGAAAATCAACGAACTTTAAAATTGAACCCATTCTGCGCATCACCGGCCAATGGTCGCTCCAAAGTAGGAAACCTTTGGCCAGAAGGTAGATGATCGGCTTAAAAACTTTACAACTCAAACCACCAGTTTTGAACATGGACACAAGTTGGTTGATGGAGGCTGATATGAGTTTATCAGGTTGATGACCAACCCTCTTCAACCTGAACAACTTTTATCAAGTATTCACAAAACTTGAAGGGTGGCAGAATTAATAGGCTGATTTTCAGGCGGTGGCCCGTCAAAATCCTTTTAGTAACGATAAAAAAATAACTTCACGATTTTGATTTGGAAACCCTAGTACTGGAGGGGTTTTTTAAAAATAATCCCGATTTCATATCGGATTATTTTTCCTTCGATCCTTAGATTCGCAGCAAAGTAACATCTATACAAACCTAAAAGTATTTTTTCATGCCCCGTCCTGCACTGTACACCCTGTCTGCCCTTCTTTTGCTGACTGTTATCGGCCTCTCCCTGGCAGGTCCGATTCCCCAGGATCCGGCCTATCACGGTTTTGCCGATCAGCGCACCTTACTGGGCATCCCCAACTTTTGGAACGTGGCGAGCAACCTGCCCATGCTGTTCATCGGAGGCTACCTGCTTTGGCACAGCCTGGCCCATTGGCACCTCCGCCCGGCAGGTGTTCGCCGGTGGATCCCGCTGTTGCTGGGGGTTGGCGTTTTTTCGGCTTTTTTCGGCTCTGCTTATTACCATTGGGCGCCCGACAACTACACCCTCGTTTGGGACAGGCTGCCGATGACACTGATGTTCATGCCCTTGCTCTCCCTGATCATATTCGATTATTTGGGTGCACAGCAAGGCAGGGTAGCATTTTTCATCCTTATCCCACTGGGTGTTTTCAGCGTATTTTACTGGCACTTCACCGAGGCGGCAGGCCACGGCGATCTGCGGCCCTATGCTTTCGTGCAGTTTTTCCCGATGGCCGTTGTGCCTTTCCTGCTGTTGCTTTTTCCCGGCAAGGTGGATTATGTGAAATACATTTACCTCATCCTTGGCTGGTATATAGCAGCCAAATTGGCGGAGCATTTCGATGCGGCCGTGTTTCATACCCTTGGGTTTTGGAGCGGGCACACGGTCAAACATTTGGTGGGGAGCGTGAGTCTTATCTATGTGGTGAAATTGATGTTGGGCTGGCGGGTGGGCGGCAGAAAGGTAGCGCTTCCACTAAGGATAGAAGGGTAGGGTTGAAAGGGCCATTTTTTGCCGGACAAAACCGACAGTTGGGAAGGGGAAATGAATTAACCCGGTACAATCACCACCTGGCCTTTTGGCCGGTGGGATTAACTGCTGGTATATCCGGGAATGGTCATATTTCAGTGTCCCACACAAAGGCACAAAGATTTGATTTTGAGCGCTTTGTGGCTTTGTGTGAGATACATCTTTTTACGCTGTGTCGTATATTCTGGTAAGCACTACATTTTGAACAGGCGTACATCCACGGCCACAGGGCCTTTGGGGCCATTTTCCACTTCGTAGGTGACCCGGTCGTTCACATTCACCTGGTCCACGAGGTTGTTCACATGGACAAAGATGCTGTCCTGGGTACCTTTTTCCCGGATGAAGCCATAGCCTTTTTCTTCATTGAAGTAGGTAATGGTTCCTTTTTTAACCGTTTCCACGAAATCTTCCTGTTTGGGTACGCCGATGACGATGTCTTCGGCCCTGACTTTCCGCCGCTTGGAGGGGTCGGGCGGATCGGGGGTCAGGTTGCCGTTTTCGTCAACGTACATGATCATGTCCTCGAAGGATTTCCCTTCCTCCTTGTCTGCTTTCCGCTGTTCTTTTTTTACTTCCTTGTCGCGTTTTTTCTTGAGGCGTTTTTTCTCTTTTTCTTTTTTGTTGTACGTCTCTTTGGATTTGGCCATTAACAATTTCTCTTTTCGTTAAAAAATAAAGGTTGGGTCGGTTGACTACCATTGGCCAGTGTTTGTTCAGTCCGCTGATAGGGTGGTCGTACCCAGGTACCAAAGGCGGGCAGGATGAAATGGTTTCAGCCTTGAAGCCAGTGAAAAAAAATCGGCCTGGCGGTGAGCCTTTGGTAATTCTTCCGAAACACAGCACTTCCTCTCTTTTACCGGCGGGAAGTGTCCTGTTTTGGAATAAGTCGGCAAAGATAGGAAGATATGAGGTGATTTTTGGGGCGGTGAAGAAATATAAGGCAGGTGGTCCTGTGTTTTTATGCGGGTGTGTTTTTGGTGGCTGGTTTCAGGGGATTGAAAAAATGAGCCCTATCCGTAAAGCCGACACTGGAAAGAGACCGGGAAGGGGAAACGATGATGCAATCGGTAGGGGGCCTGTTCTTCACCATAGCCATTTGACCAAAAGCCAAGCCCCCACAGTAAATCTGCGGGGGCTGCCATTTGGTTTCCTTAAAGGCTTTTAAGTAACGATGAAAAAATAACTTCACCATTTTGATTTTGAAAACCCCAGCAATGGAAGGGTTTTTTAATAATAATCCCGATTTCATATCGCATAGGCGTCAACTTAAAAAAACCGAATATGATTAGATAAAATAAAAATGCTGCTTAGGTTTGTTCAAATCAACATTCAGAACACCTAAACAGCATATGAAAATTAAGTTGGAACAAATTAAGCGAAAAATTGGCGAACAACAAATAAACGCCATCGCAAAAAGTAGCGGTTTCCAAAAGCGGGAGCCGAGGAAAGTCACCGGATATAGTTTTTTTCTTGGTTTTTGCATGATGGTACAGCTTGGGCAGACGGGGCTGAGGGACTGGGCAAAAAGCATAGGGCGGCTGACCCAAAAGCTGGTCTCCAAACAAGGCCTCCAAAAAAAACTCCAGTTCAGGCACGAAGCTTTTGCCCGCCAACTTTTGGGGTTTGTACTCAAACAGTGCACGGCCTCAAACGGCCACCAGGGGGTTGCCCTCTTCGCACCGTTCAAGGAGGTCTATGTTGAGGACAGCACCTGTGTGGGGCTGCCCCGCAACCTGTCATCTTTCTACCCCGGCCCCCACAGCAAAACCCACGGGGAATGTGCCACTGCCCGCATACAGTTGCGCATGGAATTGGTGAGTGAATCCTACGAAGGGGTTTTTGTGGGGAGTTACCGTGAAAATGACCAGGGTTTTGCGCACCGTATCGTTGAAATACTCACGGCAGGCTGCCTTGTGATCCGGGACAAAGGGTATTTTGTGCTGGCCGCCTTCCGGGCGATCATGGAGAAAAAGGCGTTTTTCCTGTCCCGCCTCCGCTTTGGGACAACCGTTTTTGATGCGCAGACCGGGGAAAAAATGGATTTGCTGAAAGAGCTCAAGGCTTTGAAAAAAGCAGGCCGCCAAGTCCTTGACAAGGAAATATTGCTGGGGGGCAAGGAGAAACTGCCAGTCCGCCTGGTGGCCATCGAAGCCCCTGAAGAGGCCAAACGGATGAGGCAGCACAAGGCCCGTACTGACCGCAGTGCAAAGGCCGCCCATTCCAGAGAGTACATCCAACTGCTGGGCTGGACCATTTTCATAACAAATGTCAACAAGGAAACCTGGGGGGGCCGGGACATCATCAGGGCCTACCGGTACCGTTGGCGCATTGAAATAGTGTTCAAGTGTTGGAAAAGCAAGTTCAACCTGGACAAGTTCTTCGAAGGCAGGGAAACAATATCGCCACCGAGGGCAGCCATGACCATCTACCTGATGCTTGCTTGGTTGACCTTGACAATGGGGGCTTGGTATGGGTATTTTGTGCACCGGGTTTACGAAGAAAAGAAGAAATTCATCAGCATGCTGCTGTTCGCCGATTTTGTCAAAGAACGGTTTTGGGAAATACTTTTGACAAGCGACCTCGATGTTTTCATCGGTGAGCTTGCCAGATATTATTCCCATGACAAACGAAAATCCCGAAAATGCTATCTCGAATTTTTGTATGAAATAAATTTAAGTTGACGCCTATGCGATTTCATATCGGGATGATTTTTCCTTCGATCCTAAGTACCTTATTTGAATCGGTTTAGATTATTCAATAGTTGAAATTCAGCCGTAAAGAATTGGTAATCAACGGGCTAAAACAATTTCAAACCTATTCAAACGACCTCAAACAAATTCAAACGACTACTTATGCTGGGCCAGGCATTACTTTGAGGCCGTGGCGCTCACCAGTTTTTCTATGATGGCTTTCAGGTCGGCCAGTTCCTGCCGCATGTCGGCTATTCCTTTTTGTTGGCCCTCGATGATTTGTTGTTGCTCCTGCACGGCGGCGACGGCAACCACACTAAGCGCTGCGTAATTCATGACATAGTATTCGCTGCCATCATCCCGTTTGTTGAGATAAGCCAGTTCCGGGAAATAGGGGGCTACGTCTTGAGCCATGAAACCAAGGCTTTTTAAATCTTCATCACTTTCCTTCAGGAAATGGTACTTCATGGCTTCAAGTTTCATCACTTTGGAAAGAACATCAGTCATTGGTTCAAAGTCCTTTTTCAGTCTGCGGTCGGAGTTGGCCACATACTGCCCGCTGCCGTCCACAAAATTGCCTTGATAGCTACCGTTGTAATACAAATCCAAGTCATTGTCCAGGGCAGTCCGGAGTTCCCAAGTATTATTGGTCGAAGTCCTGGTCAGGCCCAATCCTTCCGTGGGGTGGTTGATCCGAAGGGCATAAACGCCCGGGTTGGAAGTCCCAATACCGACCTTGCCGCCCCCATTTGCCAGTATGACGTTTTCAGCCGTGTTGTTGTTGAGGTAGAGGTCGTCTGCTGTTGCATCTATTTCATTCCCATCCATCAACAGGTTTTGGGCACCGTTCCCGGAAACAATACGCACGACTGCTGTGACACCATTGTTGTCTACCCCTGTTCCATTTACGTGCAGGATGGTATTGGGGCTGGAGGTTTTGATCCCGATGTTTCCCGAATTAAAATAGGCATTGCTGCCACTCTTGTTCCATACAGGGGTAAAGCCAGAAAGGGAAACTGAGCCGCCGCCATTGGAAAGGCTCAGGCTATTCCCCGACAATGAAAGCTGCTGCAATTCATTGGTAGCGCTGACATCATCTGCGCTGATGGTGTTTCCATTGAGGGTGATGCCGCTGCCGGGGGCGTAGGTGGTACTGGTGGGCAAGGTTACACTGCCCCCATTGGAAAGGCTTAGTTGTTGCGTGGCGGGGTCGTAGCTCAGGGTCTGGATTTCGTTTTGGCTATCTGTGTCGTTGTCGCCTTCCACGCTGCCCGCCTTGGTGGCATACATGGCGTAAGGCACGGAGAGCAGTTGCGTCACGCCGATGTTCTGGTATTGGGTGCCACCGGCGGCGTCCATGTCTATTTTGAGGAAGTAGTCGTTGGCGCCCCATTCGATGGCGGAAAAGTTGCCGTTAATGGTATTGCCTTCGCCGATGTTGAGGTGGAAAACACCGAGGCTGTTGGTAGTCGATGTGTGGCGCTCCGAGTAAACCGGAATACCCGCCTGGTCGCCCATCAGGATGGTGGCACGGATGCCCAGATCCTGGTTGGGCATGGGCGAGGTATCGGAGTTGCGGGCCACTGCCTGGTATTTGAAGCCCTGGGGTGCCTGGGCGAAAGAAGCGGCTGCGATAAGCAGAAAGACGATGGTTTGAAGCAGATTTTTCATGATGGAAATTAGTTTTAGAAAATAAGGCTGCCCGGCGGTGTTCCCCTGAATTTTTGGCAAAGGTTGCCCTGTTTTGAGGGTGTCAAAACGAGTCAAGACTTGCCAATCAATTGTGGTGAAGGTTACCGGTACGGGCTTGCGCCGGTAAGTTTTTTAAGTGGAAAGTTTGTTTAGAAAGCAGTTTTCAGGATTTTAAAAGCATAAAGGTGCTGCCCGGCAGTGCTGCGCAGGTTTCCGTAATAGGTGGCCGGGGGCAGGTGGGCTGTTTTCACTTGGGTCACAGGGCTATCCAGGGTTTGCGTAAGTACCAGTTGGCCGAAGGCGTTATAGAGTTGCAACATCAATGTGCCGGGGTAGCCGTGCTCCACGAAAAAGTATTCATTGGCGGGGTTGGGGAACAGTGCTACCTCAAAGCTTTTCCCTGCGATTTCTACTGTTGGGTTTACACCACTTCCGCCCTGGTGGAATCCTTGCGTCAGCAGGGCATTTCCATCGAGGGATTCCACGGCCAGTTCGCCGAGCGTCCAGTCAAGGAGGAAGTTGCCGCTGTTGTCGCAGCCGCCGGCGGTGGCCACCACTTCCAAATCGAAAATGGCCTGTGCCCGGGCGCTTGTCCCGGCAGTGGCGATAAGGGTGCAGAGTGCCAGGATGTTGAGTAAAATGGTAGGTTTCATCTTTTTCTTTTTTAATGTTGGAAGAAAACCCAGTCACTGTCTTTTCTTCTATGCCTGGTTTATGTTGGCCGTGAAATGGATGTAACCGTAGGTTTTGATTTATTTAAAAAAAAGACAAAAAAAAAGAAGGCAGTCATCAGCGGCCTCCTTTTCAACTGTCACGTTTTCAATTTTTTATTTGCCCCAGCACTGCCCTCTCATCCTCTCATCCTCTCATCCTCTCATCCTCTCATCCTCTCATTCTACCAAAAGGAACCCTGCCCAATAAAACGGAGAAGTATAGCGGCCTTTCATTTCACTTTGAGCAGCGTGAAAGGCATCGGGGATTTCCATCTTTTTTTCCAGCCAGTTTACATAAAAAGCGGTCATCAGTTCCTTGGTCTGCAAGTCGGGCACCTGCCAAAGGCTCATCAGGAGGTACTTTGCGCCGGCGATTTTGAAAGCCCGCTGCAGGCCATAGACACCCTCGCTGCCCTGGATGTCGCCCAGTCCTGTTTCGCAGGCGGAGAGCACGACCAGTTCGGTGTTTGACAAGTTCATCTGGCTGATTTCATAGGCGGTGAGGATGCCATCTTCCATACCGGTGAGGGGCTTTCCGCCCGACCACACCTGGTTGGCCCCGGCGAAAATGAGGCCGGAGCGGATCATCGGCTGCTCGCTGATTTTGAAGGCCGGCTCGCCAAGTGTTTCTCCTGATAACCGCCGCTCCTCCTTTACATCCGGAAAAAAGAACCCGTGGGTAGAAAGGTGAAGCACCCAGGGAGATCGCTCTTGGTTGCAAAGGCTGACAAAGGATTCCTCTGTGGCCTGATAGCCTGTAACGACCTGCACCTGAGCCCCTGCTTTTTCCAAAATTCCAGCTACGTTTTTTGCTTCCAGGGCAGTCCATCTCAGATCCTTCCATTCACCACCACTGCCGCCGCGCAGGTTTTTTTGCAAGGCGCCGTCAAATCTATCCTGTGGTTGATTTTCATCAAAAACCCATAATTCATTGGCCTTTGAGAGGGCTGACGAGTCCATGTCGTAATGGATGCCGCCATAGACAACCGCTTTGAAATCAGGGGTTGGGCGGCTGTCTTTCCTGATGGCCAGCTGGCGGGTACTGCCAAGTTGCCGAAGGGTGAACCGGTCAGATAAGGTGGCCCCATCCTGGCCTTGCAGGGCATCGAACGCCAGGCGGTGCAGCAGGCCGGAAGGGGCGTAGAATAGCCTGGTGACTCCTTCCAGGTATGGTTCGAGGGGCTGCCAAACAAGGGGATACAAGTTGGGGTTTGAATAGCTTTTCTCAATAAAAGTAGCTTTATCGGCGGATGATTGGGAAAATAACGATTCCAGTTGCTTTTCATCAAACAGGTTGATCCAATAGGGGGCCAGATAGCCAGGGCGGACTAACATGGCGGCGTACCGAATGCTATCCGGTTGGCTGGGTAGCGGGAATCGGACGAACTCTATGGCTGCCTCGCCAGGTTGGAGGGCAGCCTGTACTGCTTGCCAGTCTACCTGTTTTCTGGCCTGCCCAAATGAGGCCACTTTGAGCACTAGTTCCTTTTCGAGATGGTTGGCCCGCAATTCCAGCGAATCGGTGTTGCCCCTGTTTTGTGTGGGCCGGGCGTATTGATCCGCTAATTGGCGCTTGCAGGCTTTCCATGCATAGAATATTTGCCGGGTACTGTCATCCACATTGGCCATTGACTGGACGAGACGCCGTGTGCTTTGTTGTAAGAATCCTTTGTAAAATAGGGCATCATTGAATGGGATTTCAGCCAAGGCTGGGTCTTCCATGTTGCCAATTGCTGACAAGTAGCTTTCGATGAAGGGCAGGTTTTTGTTGGTCTCCACCATTTTCTGGAGTTCGTTTTCCGTCATGTGTGCAGAACTGTTCAGGAAGAGTTGATGGCTGATGATAGCTGCTTCTGAGGCGGTGGCGATCATTTTTTGCGAATCGCCCGTGGCGGCATAATATTCAGCCATTTGATTCAGGATGGAGATGTAATATTTGTTGAGCTTGCCGATATTTCTCTCCATGCTGTGCCTGGCTTCGTACAATAAGGGCCCGGCTAAGTTATATTCTTTTTTAAATTGGTAAAGATGGGCCAGCTTCAATGAGCCCAGGATATAGTTGATGCTTTGGGTTCCTTGGTTTTTGCCTGCAATGTCCAACGATTTTAGGCGGCACTGCCTTGCTTTGTCCATTTGGCCGGTCAGTTCATAAAAATCGCCCAGGTTACCTACATGGATGGCATAGTCGGGGTGGTCTTTGCCGAGGGTAGCATCAAGCAGGGTTTCGGCCTCAGAGAAAAGGCCCCGTGCTTCTTCCAGTTTGTTTTCCTCTGCCAGCGTTGCGGCCAGGTTATAGAGGCTGTTCAAGTAATCCTCATGGTTTTTGCCAACTATCTGCTCACGGATATTTTTCGCTTCGAGGTGGTATTTTTCGGCTAGCTCAAGATCGCCAATCTGGTAGTACAGGATGGCGATATTGTTGATCGTCCAGGCAAAGTCGGCATTTTCCCGGCCCAGGGTTTCCTCCCTCACGTCCTTACACTCCAACAAGTACTTTTCCGCCAGGTCGAGTTGTCCCATATCCTGGTAAAGCGTGCCGAGGTTGCCGAGAGAAAAGCCATAGGCCGAACTTTTTTTCCCAAAAATGTTTTGCCGCAGGGTTTTGGATTCCAGCAAGGTAGTTTCGGCCTGTTCGTACCTGCCTGTTCGGCGGTAGAGGTCGCCCATGTTGTTGAGCACGGTGGCATAATAGGCGGGCTCGTCCAGGCCCTTCGATTCAAAAAACACTTTGGCTTTTTCGTAGCAGCGTTCAGCTTCCGGGAAATTACCTATCCTTTTTTGCAGGTTTCCCAGGTTGGTGTATAAATTCCCAATGATATTGTCCTGTCGGTCAATGGCTTCCTGTTTGCCAATAGCTTCACGGTAAAATTCAACTGACTTCATTGTTTTCCCCTGCCCGCTGTAAAAAATACCCAAGGACATCAAGCATTCGACATAGGTATGGTTTTCCTTTCCCAGGTAAAAAACACAACTGTCCATGGCTGCCAGGTGATACAGTTCGGCCCGATCCCCATCCCCAATCATGTCGTACACCCTGCCCAGCCTGGAACAGACGTGTACTATGTCCCCTGGTTCCTTTGGGGGAGCAGCGTTTTTTAATAAAACTGCTGCCTCCTCGTACAATGGTTTTGCTTCCTGAAAATCGCCCACATTAAGGTAGGCCTGGCCCGCCCGCAAAAGGCATTTGAAGTAGGTTGGATGGGCCTTCCCCAATTTTTCCGACGCTGTTTTTTGGGCCAGGGCAGTGGCTTCCAGCAGCCCTTTGTAGTCTTTTTTTGCCAGCAGGGAATCCGCCCGGGCCATCAACAACCCCACTTCTTTTTCGGCACTGTCGTGGTCGGGATTTTGGGACAAAATAATAAAAGGGGAAAGTGAAAAGTAGAGATAAAGCAGGATGCTTGCGATAGTCTTCATTTGTAATTTTCTTTAAATTCCAAAACTACAAATAAAGCCAGCACTGGCAAAAATGCGCAATAGCCCATGAATTTTTTATGTTAGGATCGCCCTGGCAACCTTCAACGAATGTCTTTCAACGCTTCTTTAGCCCGCTTCGCAAAAGCACTGCCCGGCCTCCCTGCCACCTGCCGGAACACGCCAAGTGCCTGCTCCTTCTGCCCCATCACCAGGTAGCAAAGCCCCCGGTACCATGCCGTTTCGGATTGCCAGGGGTGCGGTTTCCCCTGCAGGCTGTCGAACAGCCGCAGGGCTTCCCGGCCTTCCCACAGCTGCATCAGGCAGTAGCCTTTCAGAAAAGATAAAGTATCGTTGGCAGGCTGGCTGCTGCCCAATTCCTCCAGGGCCATAAAGGCATCCATTGTTTTCCCGGCTTTCAGCATCTGCAAGGCCGGACGGTAGCCTGTTGGGAAATTTTCCACCTTGCCGGGCAAGGGTGCGTACCAAACCTTTTCCACCAAAGCCTGCCAGGGAGAATTTTCCTTCGATTCGCCCCGGACGCCTTCCAGTGCGTGGGCCTCCACGGGGTCGGGCAGGGTTTCGGCGATGGGGCGTCCGGGCGGATTGGCAGGGCGGGGCTGTTCGGTGGGGGCAGGTGCCTCTGGTGCTGTTTCGGGTGCTGCCGGAGCGGCTTCGCCAGCAGGCCAGGTGGTGGACGGGGGAGCATTTGGCGCAACTGGGGTGACAGGGGAAGGGCCGTTGGAAAATGGATTCCAAACGGCCCAGGCAATCAAAAGGGCTGCAACACCCACGGCAAGCAGCCACCACAGGCTCCGTCCTTTGGTGGGGGCAGGGGCATCATTGGCACCCGCCGAACCGGCCATGGCTGCTTTTACTTTCTCCCGCAACAGTTGGGTTTCGAGTTGTTCCAGAAAATCTTGATCCTGCTCGAACTGAGCTTTTAGTTCGGTATTTTCGGCCAACTCCTGCTCCAGCCTTCGGCGCTCCTCCTCATTGAGCTCGCCCTGGAAATATTTTTCAAAATCTATTCTCATGTCTTGGTCTTAAAAATGGTGTTCAGGTATTAAGTGTTTATGTGTTTTTAGGCGCTGATTTTCAACGGCTTCTAAAAAAGTTTACACAAAGTTTCTGAAAAGCTCAAATCAATCCTCTCATCCTCTCATCCCTCATCCCTCCAAAAGATGCCGGTACTCCCGGGCCATATCCGAAAGTTTTTTCAGGCACTTGCAGCGTTGGCTTTTCAGGGAGTTGAGGGTGGTGAAATGGGATAGCTTCCGCTCCATGATTTCCTCGTCTTTCAGGTTGTCGTAGTAGCGCCAGCGTATCAGTTGGCGGCAGGGGTCTTCCAGTTTGTCTAGCATGGCTCCGATGATGCGCTGCTGTTCTTTTTTCTGGTCGTTGGCTTCGGGGTCGAAACCGGGTAAATGGGTCACGTTCTCAATAGAGACCGTATCGAGTTTTTTCTTTCTTAAACGGTTGAACAACAAGTTTTTAGCCACTGCGATGGCATAGGTCACCGGGTCTGTATCTTCAAAGGTAAATTTTCCTTTTCCGATGTTGCCGACGGTCACAATTACGGCATCGCTCACCAGTTCCTCCCGGTCTTCCAGGGGCAGCCTGGCATAGCCCGACAGGGTAGGCAAAAATGCACCCACCCGTTGGCCCAGGTGCCGAATGGCGTCGGCCTCCTGTTTTTTCAGGTTGTCAAACAAGATGCGTTTGTTGTTTGCCAGGTTGGTGTCTTTCGTGTTTGTACCCATTTGAGTTGATGTGTTGCAGGTGGGTTAGGTTACCGGGAATGATAGGGAAATTAGAAATGGCTTTTCGGTAATTCAATTCGTAGTTTTCCAAATTCTCCCACACTGTCTTTTAATGAACTCCCATTCCTGCATCTTATTTCTCCTTATTTCTTCACCCGTCGCCAAAAATAGCACAAGCCATTTACGATGGATGGGCGAATATCCAGAATGTTCCAAAACTTTGGCAATAATCCTCCGACAGTGCCCCATTTTACTCCTTCACCAGCTTCCCCTTCCCCTGTGTGCCGTGCTGGCTTTTCATTTCAAAAAAATAAATCCCATTGGCGAGGCGGCGGGTATCAGCCGAAAAGGTACCGGAGAAATTTTGCCGCAAAACCTGCCTGCCCATGCTATCAAAAAGTGAAAATTCGGATGGGAGGTAATCAGCGGCGATGACTTGCAGTGTCTCGTTGAACGGGTTGGGGTAAACCCGCCCTCCTTTGGAGGAGGCCATTTCCTCAGTATTCGTCGCCGGGCAGAGTTCGCAGGTGCGCTGGTAAGTGATGGCCGGATCGGTGGCAATGGCAGCGTCGAAAACTTCTCCTGCGGGGCAGTCGCCCTTCAACTGGAACTTCAGCCAGGGCAACAGGTAACGCCCGACGATCAGGTGCTGCTCCGCCCGGCTGATGGCAGGGGCCGGGGTGCAGCTCGCTTCGCCGATGTTGCACAGCAAATTGTTGTTGGCCATCTGACAATGGCTGCCGCCCGTGATGCTGACATAGGCTTTACATTCACTCGAAAGCGCATCGTACATCGGAAGTTGGTGCACCCCCGGCGGGGTAACGCAATCGTTGCTGCCGGCAAAAATCAGGGCGGGAATTTGGAGGTCAGCCGCTGCCAAGATGGCCGAAGTGGAGGTTTCAGCGGGAGCCAGGGTTGCAATGGCCGAAATGGACGTGTCCGACTGCGCTGCCAGGAAGGAAGCGCCGCCGCCCATGCTGTGCCCCATGACGCAACTTGTGGCGGCTACCTTGCCGTAAAAAAGGGAATTGGCATCCTGCCCCAGCGACTGCACCTGTCCGATGGCAAAGGCCAGGTCTAAACCAAAATCCAGGTGCGATGGTGAAAAACTCGTTTCTGTGTTGGGGAAAACGAGGATGAAACCCTCCGGCACCACTGCCTCCCAGATGTTCTGGTAAGCCTCCCAGGTCATGACGAAGCCGTGACCGAAGCTGACGACCGGGAAAGCCCCGCCCAGGGCAGCCAGCGGAACGTTATCGCCCGCCAAGTCTGCCGGGTAGTAGATTTCGCAGGGCACGCTGCGGTTGTTGCGGGCAGGGTCGGTGAAGGTGAGGGCAGTGTGCCCAACCTCGAAAGGCTGGGCAGCCAGGTGGACGTTGAAGAAGAGGAGGCAGGCAGAAAAAATGCAAGACCTGTTTGCACTGCGAGTGCTAACAGGCCTGACTTGCAAGGAATTGTTTTTCATAATTTTCATACTGTCTTGCTTTCAGTAAAACGATTCGGAAAAATGGGAAAAAAAACTGACAGTGCCACCTCTGCCTGCCCTTGTTTGGTGGTTACCCAAGCCTGAGCCGCTCTATCCTGTCGCCTACCGTGAACCTCCGCATTTCCACTTCCATTTCGGCAAACCCATCACGCCCTGCCTGCCTGATAAATTGGCCGTCTTTCAGCATGTAAATCACGTCGCACGTATCGCTCAAGGTGGAGAAGATGTGCGAAGAAATGAGCAGGGTCTTGCCCAAGGAGCGCAGCTTGTGGATGATGCCCGTGATGACCATGTTGCTTTGGATGTCCACTCCGTTGAATGGCTCGTCGAGGATGAAAATCTCGTTCTGTTGGAGCAGGATGGCCGTGAGGGCCAGCTTTTTCTTCATGCCTGTGGAGTAGGTGGCGGCGTACTGGTTCAGGGGCAGGTCGAAGATGTTCTTTTCGTCGGTGCCGGCGAGCGGTTGCTGGCGGGCATTGCAGAGCAGTTGCAGGTACTCCCGCCCGGTGATTTTTGAAAAAAAATAGGGGTCGGTGGGCAATAGGCCGAGGTGGTTTTTCAAAGGCGAAAAGCTGCTCTCAATGTTCCCCCCGTAATCCTCCAGCCCGGCGATGCACTTGAAAAGGGTAGTCTTTCCAGCCCCGTTTTCGCCCACGATGCCATGTACCTGGCCAGATGCCAGCTTCAGGTTAATGCCTTTCAATACTTGGTGGGCCCCGTAAGACTTTGTCAGGTTTTCGATGCTTATCATGGCAGTATGGTTTGGAGTTTTTTGGCTGATTGGCGGTAAAACCACCCTGCGGCCAGCAGCAGCAAGGGCGGTAGCAGAAAGCACATGGCCAATAGTACACCCTGCGGCAATCCTATATTTTTTGGAAAGGCGGAATATTTGGCTAAAACAACCGTGGCTAAATAAGCATATCCCAATATTTGGCACACCAAAATGATGTGCCAATATCCCGGTTTAAGCAGGCATAACGTGGCGGCGATTGGCAGTGACAATATGGTGGAATAAAACAGCCCGGTCCTTATTTTATTCCATAAAAACACTTTCGGTTGTTGGGCATGTGCCCAGACGTAATACGCTACTTCCATATCCTGATAATAAGTAAGGCAAATCACAAAGACCAGCACCAACGAGAATATGCCGAGGTTGAAATTGCCCGACTTCACCGCCATGAAAGCGAGGAAATAGGCCAATATGTGGAAGATAAACGTCTTTCGAAAGCCCACTGCAAACTCGAATGGCCAGCGGTGGAACGGTGTGGGGAGCGTATAATTGCTGCCCCGGCCAATCTGCCGGAAAGCCAAAATCAGGGTGGCGGCGATTACAGCCAATGCCACCCAATAATCGCCCTTGATAGACAGTACCATCAAAAATGGCAAGGCAATAATGCCGTTTTCAAGCAGCCTGATTGCTCTGTATTCCGGCGCTTTATAACAGGATTTAAGAAAATCGTTCCGGTTGCGGTCGCCCATATTTGCCATAAAACCAAACGCCCAGAACAACAGCAGGTATGGTGCATATCCTGTCTGGTAATAAAGGTAAAAAGACAGCCCGACGAACAAAACCCCAGACAGCAAATAACCCAGCCAGGGCGGCAGCCCGAACTCGCTGATATGGCGGTTCAGCATGGTAAACTGCAATTGGAAATAATGGCGGATGGGGTTCATTTGGCAGTGGCGGTGGTACTGTCGGAAGGCACCAGCTCCAGCCGCAGGATGACCGGGGTGCAGGTGCCCGACTCGATGCCGTCATGAGCCAACCGGTAGATATTGCCCACCGCAAAGCCCGTGGTTTTCACTTCGTCCGGTGTCAGGTAGGCATTGTTCAGTTCGTGGTAGCCGAAGGTGTCCGGCTTGCCGTGCAAGTTGACCTCGAACAGCGCATCCATCTGGCTGCTATCAAAGCCCACCACCCTGGCAGGGTGGTAGGTGGTCTTGTAGCTGCACGGGCCACCCACGACCGGCGATTTTTGGTCCAGGTTGCAGGAAAACACAAGGAACGGCAGTGTGAAAAGTAAGTTCTTCATTGTATCAAATTGAGCCACGAAAATATGGCCCCTGAAAAGAACAGCTCGAAAAATTCTACCAAAAACAAAAAATGCTCCCTAAACCATTTGCCCGGCGGATTCCATATTCACCCTTGAGGGGTCAAAAAACCTGTTGGTTGCCGTTTAAAAAAGGGATCATGGCAGGCGACCGCTATCCAGGGTGGCGGCATGGGTGGAAAAGACGTGGGGGGTAGAAGGTGGGGAAATCTATTTTACGGGAATTTCGAAGAGAAATGGGAAAAGGTTCAAAAAAACCAGAATGGCAGGTGAACGTTATTGGCCTTTTCTTCGTCATTATTAAAACCAGTAACGGAGAAAAAATAACAGTACCGAGCAATGTTTTTATTCAAAAAATGATAAAGCACAACCTCCATGTTTAAGCGGTTCACCATCAGCCTGTCTTTCGTAGTGCTCGCCTTTTGGCCCAGCCATTTGTCTGCCCAACAGAAATTTGAAAAGGAAAGCCGTTTGAAAGAAAAAGACATCCCATCCAACGCACTTGGCTACATGGATGCTTTGGCAGCGGGGAAAAAAATAAGGTGGTATTTGGAAGAAGGAATTGACCGCACCAGCATAGAAGCAAAGTTCAAGTTCAACAACCAAAAATACAGCGTCGAATTCGACACGTCGGGCCATTTGGAGGACATCGAAGTTGAAATGAAATGGGACGAATTGAAGCAATCATTGCAAGATTCAATAGGCTCCCAACTTGGACAGGACTGCAAAAAATATAAAATCCAAAAAGTCCAAATCCAGTATGCCGGCGACCCTTCTGTGTTGTTGACCAAACTCAAAACAGGGAAAAATGCGGACGGCTATACCGTCCGGTATGAGGCAGTGGTAAAGTGTTGCAACAAAAAAAATGTGGCCTTGTACGAATACCTGTTCAACGACAAGGGCGAGAAAATCTCCATTTCCCAAATCGTATTTAAAAACTCCAGCAACCTTGAGTACTAATCACCCAAATAACGGATCTTATTTGTTGAAAAAGCCCACGGAAATTAGTTCGGAAATGACCTCGGAGAGGCTGCATGTTGGTAGCAGCAACGTGCCGGGCGTCCTCCTTTTCGGCCTCGGAGAGGTCGCATGTGAGCCATGTGCGACCTCTCCGAAGTCGAATGCTGGGGTTGCATTACCGTTTTCTACCAACATGCAACCTCTCCGGGGTCATATTGAAATTCATAACCAACTTTTTTTTATTGCTTGCCTGTGGCTGTCATTCCCGTTTGCGGGCTTGGCGCAAGCCAGATACCAGA
Organism: Lewinellaceae bacterium; assembly: GCA_020636005.1. Taxonomy (GTDB): domain Bacteria; phylum Bacteroidota; class Bacteroidia; order Chitinophagales; family Saprospiraceae; genus UBA6168. The sequence continues at coordinate 97,423 of JACJYR010000001.1, read as the reverse complement.
TGGGGCTCCTGCCTTCCATAAACCTGAACTATAAGCTGAAAAGCAATTGGTCCTTAAACTTTAAGGTGGAATCCCGCCAATTGCTGCAAAATGGAACCTTCGATGGCGGTAGTGAAAGGGATTTTGAATACGTGCTGACGGACTATTCATTGATTGCCGCCAAAAAAGTGGGGCTGAACTCCCGGATTTCAGGGGGCTATTTGTTCAGGTTCCGGGAAGGGGAAGCCATTCACCGGCTCATCCAGCAATTTACCATCACACAGCGGCTGACCCAATTGAGGTTGTCCCACCGCCTGGTAACCGACCAAACTTTTTCCGTTGGCGAACCCACGGAATATAGATTGAGGTACCGGTTGGCGACAGAAATACCCCTGAATGGGCAATCGGCAGACCCAAAGGAATTTTATCTCAAAATCAGCAATGAGTACCTCAACAGCATGGAAAGCGGGGAATACGATTTGGAAATCAGGCTCGTCCCATTGCTTGGCTTTGCAATAACGGAGCGGCACAAAGTCGAGGCTGGGCTGGATTACCGGGTGAATTCTTTTTTGAATCAAAATGCGAGGCACAGCTTCTGGACGAGCTTGAACTGGTTCATTGAAATATAAGCCTATCTGAAATGAACATCACGATGGCATCCTGCCCTGGTTCCTGGATGCCTACCCCTCACTTTTCCCCCTCTAAAAACTATGGTGCAGGCTCAGCTGTGCCTGCCCTTTGCTCCAGTTCACGGTCGTCTGTTTCATCCAGCCGCCCTGCACCCGCAGGTTGTCGAGGATGTTGTAGCCCATCCCCAGATAGGTTCGGTTGCGGTCGAACAACTGCACCGTGCGGCCGTCACCGATGTCGGTCTGGCCATTGATGAAAATCTCGTTGTTGAGGGCGATGTACACCGTGTTTTTTACCAGCGAAGTATTGTTGATCGGCACGTTGAGGAAGATGCCGAACGGCGAGCGCCCCGAAAACTTTTTTCGTATTGGTGTGGTCTATAAACATGACAAATTCAACGCTGGTGCGGGTTTCGGCGTCGTCTTCCACGATGGCTACTCGGATGGGCATTTGATTTCGGATTTCGGATTTCAGAGTGTTACCCTGAGATATGGCCTCCAGATTTGTTTCAAAGCCTAAACTTACGCATGGTTTGTTCAATCAGGCAATACCACGAAAGTATGAAATGGCGGTTTGGTCGCTACCCCAATCGCTGCCATTTAGCGCTTTTCACATTGCGGGTGGCGCTGTCGAAACCCAGGCCGAGCAACATGACGGGTTTGCCGGCGGTGAGGTAAGGCTCGGCGTAGCCTTGCTTTTTGATTTGGTTCAGGGCGCTCACGGCCGTGCCGAGCTTCAATTCCATGACCCAGATGCAGTTGGGCATAATGACCACTGCATCGGAACGGCCTTTGGCAGAGGCGACCTCCGCCTGCACGTCGAGGCCGAGCACCCGCAGGAGCAGGAAGGTGAGGGCATGGAAAAAGCCTTCCCACAGTTCGGGCAATTGCCTGCCGGGCGGCGGCGAGGTGTCGAAGGGGACGGCGGCGAAAAAACCTTTCAGGTGTTTCACAAAAGCCTCGGCATCCAGGTTTTCGAGGCTTTTTTTCAGGTAATAAACTTGCTGGTTGACCATGGATGGCACTTGCCCCGCATAGTCGGAGAGGAGGTTTTGCTCAAAAGAAAAGCGCACCTCGCCATTGGGGTAGCCCAGGGTGAGCCATGCATCCATACCGGAACCTTCCGCCGACTTGATGGTGAGGTAGCCCGTTTGGAACATGACCGGTATCACGTCGAGGTTGGAGAGGTCGAATTTGTTGAAGTCGCCTTTCCTGACAATGACCCCTTCGAGCGATTGGGGCAGCAACTGGTTTTTGATGTGTTTCACCAAAAAGGTGGGTGTGCCTGTTTCAAACCAATAATTGTTGAACGTGCCGCTTTCTAAAAAACTCAGGAGCGAAAATGGGTTGTAAACATAATTCACCCCGTCCCAGGAATAGCCGTTGTAGTTCTGCTTTATTTTTTGGGTAATTTCCGCTAAAGGCATACGGTGCTCCCCCGCAATTTCCACGATGCGTTCCCCGAAATAAGCGTTGACTTCCGCTTGTGTAAAACCGGTGATAGTGGAAAAATTATCATCCAAAGACAAATCCCGCAAGTGGTTCAGGTCAGAAAAAATGGACACTTTGCTGAACTGTGAAACCCCCGTGATGAGCAATGTGTGGATATGGTCTTCCGAACCTTTCAGCACGGAGTAAAATGATTTGAGGATTTCCCGGTTGGCATCCGCCTGCGGGAAATCGTGCAGGTAATCAATGATGGGTTTGTCGTATTCGTCAATGAGGATGGCGATGGGTTTTTCGGCAGCGAGTTTTTTGATGATTTCCCCAAAAACGGAAGGAATGCCTTCAGTATCTAATTGGATACCTTTCTCGTCGGCAATAGTCTGGAGGGCTTGAGAAATGGCCTTCTCCAACCCCAACTGCTTGTAACTCAACGTATTGAAAGAAATATGAAAAACCGGCCGCTGCTCGATTTCCCCAAGGTGCTGCTCAATCCAAAGCCCTTTGAAAAGCGCCCGGTCGCCGCTGAACAGTTCTTTCAGCGTGGAAATAAGCAGCGATTTTCCAAAACGGCGGGGCCGGCTGAGGAAATATTGCGAGGTGCGAACGGCCAGTTTGTAGGCCCATTCCGTCTTGTCCACATAGACAAAATCGTTGCGGCGGATGACCCCGAATTCCTGTTTGCCAATCGGATAGTATTGCATGGCGCTGATTTTGGGCAAAAGTAAAGTTTTTTCCAGCTAGCCTAATCCGTCCATTTTAGATTTTGCCTGCTACCCGGACAGCCGGCCCGCTGCCCGGCGAACTTTCCACGGACAGCAACGGCCCGAAGCTTTCCGCCCGTTTTTTCATACCACTGCCTGGTTGACTGCAACGGAAGAAATGAACAAAAGAAGGAAAGACAAAAGGATGGAAATGGATGTCCGCCGCAAGTGGTTTTTCTGTGAATTGTGCAGGCAAACTCGCAAGGAAAGTACAAAGGGTCACGACGGCTGAAGGAAAGGGCCAATTGAAGGTACGGAAATCAATTCTGGCTGAACAACGACCCGCACATCATCCATCTGTATGTAATTTTGCAGGTAGGGTAATATGCACTGGCTTTGGCACAATGCGGCTACCGTAGAAATAAAAATCGTTAATGGGTCATGCCTCTTCTTGTGAAACATCTACCATCTTGTAACCCCCGATCTTCAGTCGGGGGTTACCAATAACCATAGTCCACATCTATCTTCTTTGCAAAACATCGGCATATATTGGGTAGATGGGATGTTTTGTATAGAAGATAGATGTAAGTCGCGGGGTTTTACAGGCCCCCTCGTTGAAACGAGGGGTTACAAAATGATAGATGTCAGGCTGCGTAGGTGGAGGAGTCGTTGCCTTTTTGGCGCTCGATGTCTTGGAGGATGGGAGCGATTAATACACCCTGATAATTTTGATCTTTTGATACCTCAAACCCCGTCTCATGTATTGCGAAAACATCCCATTCCAAATCAAAAATAGGGGTACCTGCAAATAAGGTTTTATCAATATTATTTAGTTTGTAAAAAATATTTACACCTGAGATATTGATATCTTCAAGAAATATTAATTCAAGGGGATAATCTTTTAAATCTCTTAACCTAAATGTAAACATCCTTGAGTGAATTCTCAAATCTATTTCATTAGATTTCAAGTTTGACAAGTCGTTATCAGAGACAGGTGAAAGAAATTTTGGCAAATATTGTGGCCTATTATTCTCCGTTATTTTAACAATAGAGTATGTTATTTTTGAATCATTGTAATCAAACGATCTTTGGGCCATTTTGACATCATTAACAGCGACTTTAGCCTCATTATTAATTGAAAAATAAAATTCAATGGATACATTTTCTGCTTCGGACATAGTAGGAATAATTCGATGGCTACAAATTAAATTATCGTCTTCCGTTAAAATGCCAAAAGCTGTCATATTCCCTTCAGTTTTTATCATTGCAATCCCCTTCACCGCCTCCAACCCCTTCTCCAACCAATCCAACAGCTCCGGCTTCGTCTCGAACTTCACCATATCTTCCTCCGAAGGCAACGTAAAATCTATCCACCTTGCGTCGCCTGCCGCTTTTTGCAGGGCCATCATCCTCGGGATTTCATCTATTTTACTGAGCAGTGAAAAGCGTATCTGTTGTTTTTCCCGTTGAGAGGCTTCAACATTTACCAAACCCCTCGCCACACTCCTTTCGTTTTGATTGAAACGGCTGCGGTTCATCGTAATATCGGTTTCCAAATGCAGGCTCAAAATAGTATCGAACTTCGCCAGCCTGTCCAGCACCATTTCCAAATTATCTTCCTCCAGCAATTGTTTCAAGGTCTCCAAATAAAGCGCCGTGGCCGTTTTCTTTGGTTTTTCTTCCTTCGTTTGCTTTTGTTCCTGCTCAATTTCCCAACGCCAGTTGGCCGCTGCCTCCCGCCTGCCCCAATCAAAGAAAAGTTGGAACCCCTTCATCTCCTCACCTTGGTCTGGGGCAATGCTGCGGTGTTGCCCTTCACCAAAAGGCTCAAATGAATTCTTATCATATGCTTCTTTCAAGGTCATCCCTTTGAGCATATTTTCATACAGGAGGTAGGCAAATTCAGCGGCATAATTGTCGTAAACCAGCCCGGGAGCGCCGATGGCAGCCTGTACGCCCCGGATGGTCAGGATTTTGGCCAGTTCAGCGGAGTAGCAGGTATTGAGGTAGAACAGGCGGATGTTCTCCTGAAAGTCCAGCCAATGGTGCAGTTCGCCGTAGTCAATAATGGCTTTTTCATTGCCATTTTGGAGGAACACACCACGCTCCTTTCCATCGCCATCGGGGTCGGCCTCGAAGCCGGAAAAGTGGAACAACAGCAGTTGGTTGCGGTAGCTGGCATCGTTGAAATAGCTCCGCAGTTCCTGCCGGGAAGGGTTGTCGAGGAAGACCAATTCGGCGCCTGTCTGTTTTTCGATATCGTCGGCCATGGAAAGAATCCGTTCCTTTTCCTCGTTCATGGAGGGCAGGCGGTTGTCGGGGTTGGAAAAAACAAACAGCAGGATTTTCGGGTAGGTGCTTTCCCGCCACCGTTTTTCTTCTTCCAGTTGTTGGAGGATGCTATCGGGAGATGGCGTTCCGGTGATGCGCTTTTCAGCTAAAAAAGCACGGAGCGCCGTGTCTGTCTCTTGGTTATACACGCCATTGCTGCTGCCCTGGTAAAATCCGATGGAGCGCAGCAGGGACTGCATTTGGCGCACCATCGAAGAGGTTCGGACGAGCGGTTGGTGCGCGATTTCAGGAAAGGCAAAGAGGTCGGGCAGCCGATCCGTGCCATCCGAGCGGGTGGTGGCGGCAATGCCAGGCTCGTTGTAGGAACCGTAGCTATTGGAATAGGCCGATTGGACAGTTTGTTCAGGCGCATTGTCCGGGTTGGCGCGGGTTTGGTTCCGGACGGCGGCTATCAGTTTTTGCAGGGAAAGCCGGCCCTTGCTCCTCGTCCAGATGGGCAGCAGGGTGTTCATAAAACGGGAACCGCCCTCTGCCTCCATGCCGCCGCCCGTGACGACGGCCACTTTTGGGTTGGGCGTTTCGAGCGATTCCAGTTCGGTGTCCAGCAAGATGGTGAGGTAGGAATGCTCGCCCATCGTACGGTTGTAATGGGCAAATATTTCCCGGAGGGTGATGCCCCGGTAGCCGCCCTCCTGGCCGCTGTCGAAAAGGACCAGGTTGCATTCGCCTTCTATCCTTGTGGTATGCCCGGCGAAAAACAGCAGCACCTGGTCGTGCTGGCCGGAATTGCCGAACACTTCCAACAGGCTTTTTTCAAAAACCGCTTTTGTCGCTTGCTCGTCTTTGAGGACGATGGTTTGCTGCGCTTCATATCCCAACTGCCTTATCGCGGCCAGGAGGTTGTCCACATCGTTTTTGCACCCTTGCAATTGAAGGCTGGTGTCCGCATATTCATCAATCCCCGCCAGGAACAGGAATAGCTTGCCTTTTTCCTTTTCCACTTCCTCTGGCTGCGCCTTTTTCACCAAGGCAGAAGGCGCTTTGATGGAAATGCCCGAACCTGGCTCGTCCATCAGTTGTAGGTCGCCGCCCGACTGTTGCAGGATGCGCAGCACGTCTTCTTCCTTACCGGCCAACAGGCTTTGCAATTGCTGCGAATAGCCCGCCAGCGCTTTGATATTTTCAGGTTTTGACTGCCCTTCCGCCATCAAGCCGAGGTCGTGGCGCTGGTCGGTGCGGCGGGCCACGTCGAGCAGGCGCAATTGTTCGGCACGGGCAAGGCGGTTGTTGGGTTCTTCTTTTGCTTTTTGGCCGGCTTGTTCCAATGACTGGAGGAGCATGGCGGAAGCCCGTTGGGTGTCCAGGTAACTCCAGGCCGTGACGGCCTGTGCCTGCCGGAATGCGTCGTCCGATCTGGCGTCATTTGTCCTGAAAACCTTCGTATAGCCGAGCAGGAATTTGGCTACCGATTCCAAGGTAGCCAGGTGGTTGTAGTTGCCTTCTTTCAATTCTGACTGCCAGTATTTCAGCAGGGCGTTTTTCAGTTCCACCGGCATCTCGTAGGTCTCAAAAGTGATTTCCTGGAACAGGGGCGACAGCATCAAGTCCGCCACCGCCACGTGGTGTATCCGCATCTCCTTCCCGTCGTGGTAGCTGGAGAAATTCAGCCACAGTTTGTACAGCAAATCCGGCGTCATCACGGCGGGCAGCGCCGCATAGCAGGCGAGCCAGAAATGCCCTGTGCCGTACTCCCGGTAGCGCTTGATGACGAATCGGTCGTAAAAGGCTTCCAGCTTGTAGCGCTCGGTGGGCGGCAAGTCGGATAGCGGGAAGTTGTCGGGGAGGATGGATTGCATTTTGTTTGAAATCGTTTGAGGTTGTTTGAAATCGTTTGAAATCGTTTGAAGTTGTTTGATATCGTTTGAAATCGTTTGAAATCGTTTGAAATCGTTTGAGGTTGTTTGAAATCGTTTGAGGTTGTTTGAGGTTGTTTGAAAATTGTGGGGTAGTTTATCTGTTTTTGAATTTGTTGCCTCTAATGTCTGCTTCGTTAGTTGTGGTTATGGTGTTGTGGATTTTCACGCTAATTGTAATTGACTTTTTTACCAAATCATTGAACTGGGTTTCTGTGATATAATTTCTGTCAAATGCCCTGAACAACTGGGAGCGGCACTCCCACAAGATCCTTTTGAAATACTCAAAAATTGAATGAACTCGTTGTTGCCCTCCCGCTCGAATCCTTCTGCAATGTTGTCAGGAATAGAGCCAGAAGAGTTGCAGATTTGTTTGCGGAATTCAAAATCCTCTTTTCAGCATTCTTCCTTGGTTAGTATAAAAATTTCTTTGGCAAACTCCCTTCCCAATTGCCAAATGATCAGGTCTTCAAATCTGGAAATGGTCATAGTTTTCTCATTTATGTTGTTTCAATATTTTCACCTCTTCCCGCTTCCCCCAACAATTTTCAAACAACCTTCAAACAATTCAAACAACCTTCAAACAACTACCTCTTTACCCCTCCAACAACAAATCCTTGATCGCAAAAGTGAACCCCAGCCGGTTCGAATCATACAGCGAGTACATCTTCACCTTGGGCGTGTTCGCCATTATTTCGGCGGAGGTTCCCCGCCAGCGGTTGCGGGGCATGGGGTTGAGCCAAACGACATCTTTTGTACAGCGCAAGAGTTCGCCTAAAAAACTGCCCTGGTCGAGGGTATAGATGGGCTTGCCAGCTTCATTGGTTTCAACATTTCCATCTTTGTCTGTTTTCGGGACGACGCCAGTGGCATTCAACCTGTTCTCGTTCACAACACCCTTCGCAGCCCCGGCGTCGCTGATGATCAGCACATACGTATGTTCCGAACTCACCCTGCTCAATACTGCATTCACATGTTTCGGGCTAGTAAAATAAGGTGTTTGGTAAACGTAGTGCATGGGATAATTTTGAAAATAATAGACCTGTGCTTTGTGGTGGCCACCTTCTTTTTTGGCAGTGTTTACCAAACTGTCCACCAGGCTGTGAAATGGCGTCATCGAACCCCTGCAATCGGCCAAAATCAGCAGGGAATCCTCCCGGTTGAGGAATGCTTTTTTGAACCTCAACTCCGTGAACATGCCCTCCCTGGTGATGTCCTGGATGATGGCCGGTATGTCTATTTCATCCGAAAAACCCAGTGGCTGCTGCAACCGGAAGTAGCGCCAGCCTTGTATCATTTCCCGGAACGTGATGAGGTGGTAGTCGTTGGTGTAAAAGAAATCGTCCTCGTAGCTCTCGGCGTCCTCCACCGCTTGGGAAGTATTTTCGGTATCGGACAGGCCGATGGAGAGGTTCAGGTATTTATCGGGGGTGCTGCCTTCCCAAGGTTTGGTCACGGGTGCGTCGTCATCCTCTTCCAATAGTTTTTTATCCTTCACAGGTGTGCTTACAGGTGTGTCAGCAGGCTTCTGGTTCACCACATTTTTTTGCTCCACCTTTTCCACCTTGGCCTTGTCGAGCCACTCTTCCAGCAACTCCCTCTCCGAGTCAAAAATGCGGTCGAAAATCTGCTGGAACCGCTGCTCGTCCCGCTCCCTTTCGCAGAAGAGGTAGCATGCTGTTTTGTAAACCACCTTTCGCCGTTGCTCCACCCCGTCCGGCATTGGCTTTGCCATCAGCATTTTCAAAAAATCGAAATACTTGTCCAGGTTGGGCGAGTACCCCAACTCCCGTTCGATTTGGTCGAAGAAACGCTGGATGATGAGCATTTTGTTGTGTTTTTGTGTTTTTGTGTTTATGTGTTTTGGGAGGTCGGGTTGAAGATTGTGTTTGGGTGTTTGCTTGTTTTTGAGAGTTTAGCTTTGAATTAAAAAACACCTAAACACAAAAACACCCAAACACACTTTTTCACTGCTGTTTCAGTTCGGGATGCCGGGCCACAAAGCTTTTGATGAAGCCATTTGTCAGATTGATAATTGCGTTGACATCCTTGAATAATTCGTTTATTTCTTCTATCGGCAAATACTCCACATCGCCCAGAAAATAGAGCATACTTTTTACTTCCATTGCAGATGCTTTTGCCGTGTCGAAAAACTTCGGTTTATCCCTTTTTCCAAACCTGCCAAAGCCTTCGGCAATGTTGTTCATGGACGATAAAGCTGCCCTCCTGATTTGACTTCTCGTGTCCCAATCTTTCGAGAAATGCTCACCCCGGGTAGCTACGAAAATGTTTTTCACCAATATCCTTGCAGCCTTCCAACAATCCAAATCTTCGAACCTATTGATTTCGCTCATTTTTTGTTGTGTTTTAGTGTTTGCGTGTTTATGTGCTTTGAGAGTTAAGCTGAAAATTCAAAAACACCTAAACACTCAAGCACAATTAAAAACACCCACTCGTGCTTAGGTATTTGCGTGTTTATGTGCTTTGAGAGACTGGCTACTATTCAAAAACACCTAAACACAAAAACACCCAAACACAATTAAAAAAAACCATTCGTGCTTAGGTGTTTGCGTGTTTATGTGCTTTGAGAGACTGGCTACTATTCAAAAACACCTAAACACAAAAACACTCAAGCACAATTAAAAAAAACCATTCGTGCTTAGGTGTTTGCGTGTTTATGTGCTTTGAGAGACTGGCTACTATTCAAAAACACCTAAACACAAAAACACTCAAGCACAATTAAAAAAAACCATTCGTGCTTAGGTGTTTGCGTGTTTATGTGCTTTGAGAGTTAAGCTGAAAATTCAAAAACACCTAAACACCCAAACACAAAAACACAATAAAAGAGATCACTTCCCCAAAATCTTCTCCCTCGTCAAGTCGCTCTGGTTTTTCAGCAACGCCTGGAAGCCCTCGAAACGGCCGGGCTTGAATTCTACGCCTGCCAGTTCCTCCGGGGTTTTGAAGGTGAAAAGTTTGATCCAGTCCAGCAGTTCGCCGGTGGAGATTTGCTTGTTGGTGGCCACGTCCTTTTCGATGTTTTCCCGCAGCACCTTGAAATGGGCGAGGGCTTTTTCGATAAAATCCTGGAAATACTGCTCCTGCCGGATGTCGTTGAAACGGGCGTTGATGATTTTCATCAAATCGTCCTTTTCCGGGAACTTGATGTACACGAACAGGCAGCGGCGCAGGAAGGCCGGGGAAAGCTCCTTTTCCTGGTTGCTGGAAATGAAAATGACGGGCGGGTGGCCGGCATGGATTTCCTCGTTGGTTTCATAAATCTGGAAGCGCTTCTGGTCCAGTTCCAGCAGCAGGTCGTTGGGGAAATCAATGTCCGCCTTATCTATTTCATCAATCAACAAAATGGACGGCTTTTCGGGCGTGGACGTGAGGAAGGCCCTTCCCAGCGGCCCAAATTCCCGGTAGGCGGTGTTGTCTTTGAGCAAATTGCCCTCCTTGGCCTGGGCGTCCCGCAGGCGGGAAATGTAGTCGAAGGTGAACAGGCCGTCCTGTGCTTTGGAGTTGGATTTTACGAACCACTCGAAGTAATGCTCCCGGTAGTCCTTTCCGTACCACTCGTAGGCCACCGCTTTGGCCAACTGCGTCTTGCCGCAGCCCGGCTCGCCCCGCAGCAGCACCGGGCGTTCGAGGAGTTGGGCCATGCGCACCACATCCTTCAGCTCATCGCTGGGTATGTAGGGGAAAATCCGCTCCGGCACGGTGCCCTTGCGCTGGAATTTGGCCTTGCCTTTTTCAAAAACAAACCGGGAAACCGGCCGCTCCAGGGTAACGGTGGCCTCCAGGGCTGCGCCGGTGTAATCTCTGATGTTCATATTTCGTCGTGTTTATAAAAAATGCGTTGGTACGGGCTGCTGTCCTTTTCGAACTCGCAATGCTCGCATATTTTCAAAATGGTGTTCTCCGGGCTGAAGTCGTCCCTGGCCGCATCGAAGGTGGTAAAGTCCAGTTCTTTGAAGCGCCCCCGGAAGACCAGCTCGTTTTGCTGGTAGCGGGCGTACCAGAAATTGAGGACACTGATGGTAAAATCGGGGATGGGGTTGGGGGAAACGGTGTTCGCAAAAGGTTCTTTCACTTTCAGACGGTAGGCCGCATCGGCCAGGCCCCTTTTGTCCATGAGGAACAGGAAAAAGGGGTTGGGTTTGGTGCCGTCCGGTAGCCCGATGGCCAACTGGGCCGAAACCGTTTTGACGTTGTTTTGGAACTCTTCCCAAAATTCCTCGACGATGTTTTCTATGCCGGGGAACTGGCTGCCGGAGGGTATTTCCACAAAAAAGACGCAAATCTTGTCGAGCGTTTTTTCATAAATGACCTTTACGATGTCGGCTTTTGCAGCAGAGGCCATGTTGTACTGCCGCCCGAATTCTTCCCATAAGCCCTTGACGGCCAAGGTGTTTGAACCAAAAGAAAACGAGTAGCACTCAAAATGCCCCGACTGGCTGAGAAAAAGCCGGACAAAGCGTTTGGCAGCCAGCAGGTGTCCACTGAACGGCTTGCCCTGCAAGGTGAACGCATTGAACTGTTTGGGCAAGACCTCCAATTCGTCCCACCAGCCGTTGGGGTATTTTATTTCATAAAAAGCACGGGCCAGTTCCTCGGCATCCGGCAGGTCGAGGCTGAAATTTTTGGGCACCAGCTCGAAGTCGCCGCCCTCGTGCGCCGCCAGTTTCAGGGAGTCGAGCGAAGGGTTTTGGGGCGTACCATTGAACTTGCGGCGAAGTTCAATGAGCAACTGGTTGACGTTGAGCGGGCGGCTGTTTTTTTCCAAAATGGCAATCAGTTCCCTGGCAAAGGGGCTATGCTCGCCGGGGGCACCGTCTGGTACTGGCTTGTTCCTGCCGGATACGAGCGCCAACCTCGATCTGCTATCGTCCTGCACATTGAGGGGAAAACGAGAGACATAATTATTTTTGAAAATACCATCGGGGAAGCAACAATCAATGATCAGAAAAATATGACGGGCATCCACCTGTTTGTCCAGGCACTTTGAAATGTCGGAAGCAGAAACATGGGAGAACTCATCCGAGATTTCACTATCAAAAGCTGCCCAATGCCCTTCCAATCCGAACTCCTTTCCGTGTCCGCTGAAAAGAACAATGAGGGTATCGCCTTCCTCCAATTCTAATCCCGACAATGTTTTAAGAATCTGTTGTCGGGTAGCTTCTTCATTGGTCAAGGGTTCATGGATGGCTTCAAATCCGTATTTATCCTGCAATACTTTTGACAGCTTGGTAGTATCCAAAACCGGATTGCTCAAAGCTGGATAGCCGCTCTGTGCCTCATCATATTCGTCTATGGCAATGGCAAAGAGGTAGCGTTTCCCTTTGTTGGGATTGTTGATGCCTGCTATGCCGCTGGTTGTTTTTGCCATAAAATCAAATTCTCTTTTACTCCAAATCTTCTTTTGCCCACCGACGCCCCTTGTCATTGCCGCAGGCAACCTGCAACGTCATAAGGGAAGCCACGCTGAGCCATCCCTCACGTTTGCAAACACGACGTTGCAGTTTGCCTTCGGCAATGACAAAGCATCAGGTACTTGCTAAACACTGCAAAAGGACCGTTGAGCTTTCCTCATTTTCAAAATAATTCAAATGGTGGCAAGGCACATCAAACACAGCAGGCGCCGGCGACCGCTGCATGTCCACCCCTTTGATAGAGGAGGTCAGCACGGCGATGTCGTTGTCCGTTTGCCCGTTGAAGATTTTCGCCACCATGTCAAATAATTTATCCGATAAGTTGTCTTTGCCGTACGTGCTGATGCAGGTGCCGATGTTGCCCGAAACGAGGTGGTATGGCACGCCCGGATCGGGGTTCCTTTCCAGGTCTTTTAAAAAATTGCCCTTGTCCTTGTAGTTCATTTGTGCCAGGGTCACTGTCACCTGCTCCGCCCCCTTCAGGAAAGCGATGATGCTGGCGGCATAAGGCACGGTGAGGTTGACGGTGCTGGCCAGGCCGAGGATTTTATTGGCCCAGCCAAGGTATTCGGGTATTTTACCAAAATTGGAGCCGAGGTTGGGCGTACCGGCCAGGATGAGGTTTTTCACCACCTCCTTCCCGCTCAGGTTTTCGATGTAATAGCGGGACACGAGGCCGCCCATCGAGTGTGCCAGGATGGTGAAGTCCTTGCCGCAGCCAGGTTCGATGCCAGCTTCGCCCAGCTTCTTTTCCAGCGCCGCTGCCGTCTCCTGGATGGTCGTGTTCAGGTTTTCATAATCAAAGGTCAGTACCAGATCATACTGGCCTTCGTCCCTTGCTTTCAGCGCCACTTTCGCCATCTCCTTCGTGTCGCCAATGATGCCGTGGATCACCATCACGATGCGCTTTGCATTTTTTACTTTGGTAAAAATGCCGTCGTCGGTGCGGGACACTTTTTCGCCATTGCGCTCGGCGATGCGCAGGTACTGGGTGTCCATCTTGATGATTTTCAAAAAATAAAGCCAGAGCGCCTTTCCGGGACTGCGGGTGGCTGCGGGTGGCTGCTGGTCGGGCATCGTGTCCACAGTGACTTTTACCTTGCCGGCACCCATGTTTTCCGAGCCGCCCAGCACCACAATCTGGTCGCCGTCGAAGGTGACGGGGACGAGCATTTCGTTATCGGCCAGCGACTGCGACAACTCTATTTCCAGCGGGTTTTCCTTGATGTGTTCCGTGCCGGTCAGCCCCTCCAGGTTCAGCACGAGCGGGCCGGAGGAGGTGCTGCGGGTATTGGCAGTGGTGGAGAAAAAAGCGGTACTGTCTTCGTCGAACAGGCGGGGCAGCACATTCAGCACATCGGCGCTGCGGAAGCCGCCCCTGGTGGTGGACGTTGCGTTCACTTTCGCCTTTATTTTTTTGTTGGGCAAAATCTTGATGGCGCCACCTTCCAGGGCAATGGTCTTGGCGTCGTTCAGCTCCTGGTCAATGCCGACGATTCGCACGGCGAGGCTTTTGGTAAACCAATCATCCAACACGGACCGCTCGTTGTCGTCCATCACGATTCCGCCTTTCGTGTCAATGTTTACAATGGTGCCCAGGCCTTCCATCGCTTTCATTTGCACCAACTGATCCTCGATTTTTTCTGTGGAGACGACCAGTTTCAGGTGAAAAAGATATTCGTATTCGTGGTCGTCCAGTTGGAGCTTGCCAATGTAAACATCTTTCACCGTTTTACCGGGCATGATTTCCGACACCAGCGGCATGATGCTGTAATCGGTTTGGATGTAAAAGATGCTGAAGTGCAGGTCGTTTTTAGTGGGGTTGTCCAGGCGCAGGCTGAAAGCGGGTTTTTCTGCAAAAACGCCGTCCTGGCCGAAGATTTCAACCGTCGCCATGTTGGAGGCAGTAACCTCCTTCCCATCCAAATCTTTCGTCACCAGTTCAAATCCAAAATCATCGGACTGCAGGGGCTTGCTCGATTTTTCGAGGGCCAGCACCCGCTCCCATTGGGCTATCTGATCGAGGCAGTCGAATGCAGTTTTGAAAAGGTGGTTTTCCTGGTCGGCGGGCTTTCCTGTTTTAAAACCTTTTACCAATTGGTTATTTGACCTGTTTTTGATTTCTATTTTGCCCGGCACATATTCTATACTATATTTTTGCTCCGCAAAATCGCTGGAAAGTGCTGCAAATACTGGCTTCGTGGCGGGGTTTGTTTTCAATATATTGTCATATTTTTTGGCAAATTTTTCATCCATATATACCTCGATGGCCGGCTCTGGCAGGCTGATAAGTTTGGCCTCGCCCCCCCATTCGCCCCCCCCTTCAAAATTGATTTCTGTTTCCTGAAATTTGACCTTGACAGCCTGCGCATGGGCGAACGGGGTGTTTTCCCCTTTTTTAAAAATGGCAAACGTGGCGGGCGCAGCCCCCGTCACAGGGATGCCGTGCAGGCTGCCCAAGTTGACGTACCACTTGCCGTTTTTCTTGTTGAGGTCATTCCTGATGTCCTCGGCCGTGTCGCCGGGGCGAAGAAATACCTCGAAGCTGTCAAAAAAGCCCGTTGGCTCGAAGCGGGGGTGCTGTTTATCGGCAATGGCCATCATTTTCTGGCGGGTGCGCTCGAAAAGTTTGGCATAGCTGATCCTTGGCGAGTCGTTCAGCACGTTGAGCAGGCAGTAGGTAAACAGGCCGTGCGTGCCGTGCTCGTAGGCTTTTTCGGAGCGGTCGCAGGCGGCGAGGTTGAGCAGGTTGGTGGTAGGCACCACGATAGGATCCCCCGTCTTTTTCATTTTTGCGAAATAGCCGCCCAGGTATTGTTCCAATGGCCGCTCGTCGAGGCGGTCGTAGCATTGGCGGGCCTTGCCGAGCACCTTTTCGTCGCTGCGGAAGCCGGAACCGGAGTGGCAGCAATCGAGCAGGGTGACGAGGTATGCGCCTTTTTCTTCCAGCCTTTTTGCTAAAACGGCCAGTTCCTTGTCGGCCAAATCCTTCCCATTTGGGCGGCTGTCGTAGCAGACCAGTGTTTCGCCCCTGCCGCCAGGGTCTTTGAATTCGGGGGCGGATTTTTCCTTAGCCCCGTGCCCGCTGTAGGTGAAGAAGACGAGGTCGCCCTTGCCCGCTTGGCCCAGGTGTTTTTCACCAAAATGGGCAATGATGTTGTCGTAGGTGGCCGCTTCGTCGAACAGTAATGCTGATTTAACTTTATAATCTTTGGCAAAATGTTTTGCCAGGAATGCCTGCAAGGCCTTCGCATCGTTGACGCAGCCCGACAGGCTGGACACGCTGGAGTTCGGTGGGTACTGGTTGATGCCAATGTGAAGGGAAAACAGGAAAGGCTTCGTGCTGGCCATGTTTTATTTGATTTTTGATGTTTGCATTCTTCAATGGGGTGGTGAGAGCAAATATAGAAATTTTGCGATGGGATGCGAGGAGTACTTTTGGGCAAGCTCGAAGACATCTTATGGGTGTACAAAAACTTGCACCACAGCCAACTAAGGAATACCAGTTGGCAAAGGGAGGTCATAGCCAAGAAAAACTTATTCACTGCACATCAAACCCGACGGAACAAATAGGGGTGGAAACCAACAACATGGAGGTACAGGTAGCCAAAGAACTGGAGAAAATGGGCGTGCCGAAAACAGATATTGCGCTGGGGTTCTGCTTCCGTGCGGCATTCAACGGATTGCGCAGTTACATAATGGCCTTGCGCATTTTAAAACAGCGAAATACCGCCTTTGAGAAGCAACTCGTGATGTTTAAACAGGGAAAAAAGATAAAGTTCGTTGATTTTCAAGAAGTTAAATCATGGTGATTCCGTACTGCTGAAAATAAGTTATGAATATTGCTGATTGAAAACGCAACACTTATTAAATCAAAACACATAGAAACATAGACCACACAGGCTATAAAAAATTTTATGCAATAAAATTTTTTATTGAAAAACTATGTGTCCTAATGTGCCTATAAGTTTCGAAAAAACGTGTTTGGTTGCTGTGTCAACATTTTAAGTTTCAATAAAAACCGTTGCGTTCCTTTTATAAAAACTTCTTTTCGACGGTAGAAAATCACCATGATTTCGTTTTCCAAACTACAGGAAATGTGGCAAATATTTTAACCCGTTCTTCGCAGCATTATCATTCAACGATACTTGGAGTCCCTGCCTTACGACATAAAATACTCCACCGCCAGGTCGTACCCTTTCAGACCCAGGCCAATGATACACCCTACGCAATAAGGCGCCGTCAGTGACTTGTGGCGGAACTCTTCCCTCGAAAAAGTATTGGAAATATGTACCTCGACTACAGGCGTTTCGATGGCGGCAATGGCATCGGCCAAGGCAATAGATGTGTGGGCATAGGCGCCGGGGTTCATAATGATACCGTTGTAGGCGGCGCCGGCTTCATGGAGTTTGTCAATCATCGCCCCCTCTGCATTACTTTGGAAATAGTGTAGCACCACGCCGGGGAACTCCTGCTGGAGGGCCTCGAAGTATTCTTCAAAGGATCGCTTGCCGTAAATATGCGGTTCCCGCTTGCCAAGCAGGTTCAGGTTCGGGCCGTTGATGATAAGGAGCTTCATGGTTGTTCGTTGTTGGTTGTTTGTTGTTCGTTGCCCATGCGACTCAAAACTATCAACCAACAACGAACAACAAGCAACGATCAGTTAGCCATTTCGGACATAAACTTCAGCCGCACCAACTGTATTTCTTCAAAGGTATATTCTTCGTCCTTGAGCTCTTTGTAGGCTGCTTCGGGATTGTCGGTGGCAGCCTCCATGAAGTAGTCGAAGATTTCTTCCACTACCGATTCGTCCATGTTGTCTTCCAGGTAGTAATCTATGTTGACCTTGGTGCCGGATGAAACGATGGCATCCAGTTCCTCCATCAGTTCGTCCATTTTCAGGTCGTTTTGGCGGGCGATGTCGGGCAGTGGCATCTTACGATCAATGGCCTGGATGATGGCCACTTTGACCTTCGACTTATTGGCCACCTGTTTGATGACCACATCAGATGGGCGCTCAATTTCATTTTCCTCCACATAATCGGCAATCATTTCGAGGAATGGCTTGGCATAGCGCTGCGCCTTGCCGATGCTCACCCCCTGTATCTTGGTCATATCGTCCATCGAAATGGGATACTGGGTGGCCATGTCTTCGAGCGAGGGATCCTGAAAGATGACGAAGGGGGGCACACCTTTCTTTTTGGCCACTTCCCGGCGCAGGTCTTTCAGCATTTTCACCAGGGTCTCGTCCAGGGCGGCGGCTTTTCCAGCCGTATCGTCCAGGTCAACTTCCTGGTTGTTGTAATCCAGGTTGAGCGGGATCTTCACTTCGAACGGATCGTCGATGAACTCATGGCCAAACTGTGTGATCTTCAAAACGCCATAGGTTTCGATATCTTTCCGCAGGAACTCATTGATCAGCGCATGGCGGAAGACAGAGTTCCAGAACAGTTCGTCCTTATCCTTTCCGCAGCCAAAGAGGGGCTTTTTGTTAAATTTATAGTCCTTCATCTCTTTCGTCTCCCGCCCCATGACGAAGTCAATGATCGTGTTGATTTTAAAATTCTCCTCCAGTGCTTTCACGGACATAAGGGCCTGCTGCATTTCTATCTGCACTTCCACCTTTTCACGGGGGTATTTACAGTTGTCGCACATACAGCCGCAGTCCTTCTCTTCAAATTCTTCCCCGAAGTAAAACAGCAGGAACCGTCGGCGGCAGCCGGTCGTTTCCACATAGGCCATCACTTCCTGCATGAGTTGGGCGCTCATTTCCCGCTCGGCGACCGGCTTGTCCCGCAGGAATTTCTCCAGCTTAGCCATATCCTTGTAGGAAAAGAAAGAGATACAGCGTCCTTCGAGGCCATCCCTGCCGGCACGTCCGGTCTCCTGGTAATAGTTTTCGATGCTCTTCGGCATGTTGAAGTGGATGACAAAACGGACGTCTGGCTTGTCGATCCCCATGCCGAAGGCGATGGTGGCGACGATGACGTCAATGTCTTCCATCAGGAAGGCGTCCTGTGTGGCGGAGCGGGTCTTGGCATCCAGCCCTGCGTGGTAGGGGGCTGCTTTGATGCCGTTTACGTTGAGCACTTCGGCGATCTCTTCGGTGGACTTCCTGGCCTGCACGTATATGATGCCCGACTGGTTGGGTATGGTTTTGATCACCTGGACAATCTGCCGGATGGTCGCTTCTTTTTTGCCTTTTGGGCGCACCTCGTAGAACAGGTTGTCCCGGTTGAACGACGAAACGTATTGGTTGACGTTGCGCATGTTCAGGTTTTTGAGGATGTCGGATTGTACCTTCGGGGTGGCTGTAGCTGTAAGCGCCACAATGGGTATTTCTTTATTGATGGCATCGATCATGGCCCTGATGCGGCGGTATTCCGGGCGGAAGTCGTGGCCCCATTCAGAGATGCAGTGCGCCTCGTCCACAGCCACAAAGGAGATATTGACGCTTTGGAAGAATTCGATGTTTTCCTCTTTGGTAAGTGTTTCCGGCGCCACGTAGAGCAGTTTGGTCTTGCCGGCCACGATGTCTGCTTTCACCTCTTTCATCTGTACCCTGGTCAGGGAGGAGTTGAGGAAGTGGGCCACCTCGTCCTCGTCGCTATAACCACGAATACTGTCCACCTGATTTTTCATCAGGGCGATGAGGGGTGATATGATGAGTGCCGTGCCTTCCATCATGAGGGCAGGCAATTGGTAACAAAGCGATTTTCCGCCGCCTGTGGGCATGATGACGAAAGTGTCACGTCCATCGAGCACACTCTGGATGATTTGTTCCTGGTTTCCTTTAAAACCTTCGAAGCCAAAGTATTGGTGGAGGGCTTCGTGCAAATGGTTTTTAGTCAATGTTTTTTCTGCTACCATCATTTTCGCTGATGTTTTAAAAGTCAATTAATGCAATAACGCCTTTTGGCCTTGGGGAAAGTCGAAGGACCACAGCCTCCCTGCAGGGAGTTTTTTTTGATTGCTTAAATGTAGAAAAATTTCCGCTTCTGAGAAAAGAATGTCCAAAAAGTTTTGAGCGCTTTCACTGGCGATGTCCTTTTAGGATTAAGGCCCGGCCAATAGTTTTCTTCCCGCTTCACTGCTGGTTGTTTAATTGTTCAGATTAATGCTTCCGCCAGCCGATCCTGCAAAGTTGTTGCCCGGCTGATAGTGGGTGAAATACTCTTCTTCATCGCAAAACCCAACCCTGTAAATGTCGTTGTCAAATAGTGCAAAATGGGCCTCGATGCCCCTTTTTTCAAAAAGCAGCCAAAGATAAGAAATGGGGTTGAAACGGCCAAAATAAAATTTGGTTGTTTTCGGCGTTATTTTTAACGCCGCAGCAAACCAATAAAACTGGCCATCGAACGGGCCATTTTGATATTTTTGCCGAATCTTACCCCTCCTCTTTCACCCTTTATTCTATCTTATTTGGAAAATTCCATCCAATCGGCTGCCCTACGCACCCTCGACATCGAAATTGAAACCTTGCAAAACCTGCGGGCAAGCATTGACGGCACTTTCCGTGCTTTTGTACAGGCTGTCTTCCATTCAAAGGGACGGGTCGTGGTAACCGGCATTGGCAAGAGTGCCATCGTGGCCCAGAAAATCGCAGCAACCCTCAACTCTACCGGCACCCCGGCCCTCTTTATGCACGCCGCCGATGCCATCCACGGCGACCTCGGCATGATACAGCCCGGGGATGTGCTGCTCTGCCTGAGCAAAAGTGGTGATACCGACGAACTGAAGGTGCTGGTGCCGCTCGTCAAAGCAATGAACCACCCGATTGCCTGCATGGTGGCCAACCTTGAATGCTGGCTGGCCAAACATTCCGATTTTATACTGCATACCCCCATTTCGCAGGAGGCCGACCCCAACAACCTGGCCCCCACCGCCAGTACAACGGCCCAAATGGCCCTGGGCGATGCAATTGCCGTAGCGCTGCTCTCCCTGAGGGGCTTTTCGCCGCACGACTTTGCTCAGTTCCACCCGGGCGGTGTGCTGGGCAAACAACTCTACCTCCGGGCGCACGACATCTACCCCCACAACGAACGGCCAGCGGTTGGCCTGCAGACGGGCCTGCACCAAACCATCCTGGAAATAACCTCCAAACGCCTGGGCTGCGCCGTGGTGCTCGACCCCGATGGGAAAGTGGCCGGCATCATCACCGACGGTGACCTGCGGCGGATGCTGGAGCGGCAGCCCGGCCCTGATTTTTCTGCCCTGGTGGCCAGGGACGTGATGTCCGTTTCACCAAAAACCATCCAAAAAGACGAACTGGCCGTGCAGGCGCTGGAAATCCTGCGGGAAAATTGTATCACCCAGGTGGTGGTCTTGGACGGAACGGCCTACGTGGGCATCGTCCATTTGCACGACTTGATAAGGGAGGGGCTGGTATGAAAAAACGGCTGTTGGTTTCGGGTTTTTTGTTGGTGGTTTATGGGGGGTGTGGGAAACCACCAGTTGAGCGGCATATTGTGCCGGCCTTTTACCACTGGCAAACTGGGCTGGAGATTACACTCGCCGAGCGCCTTTTCCTGGATTCGATGGGGGTCGAAAAGCTTTACGTCAAATTTTTCGATGTGGACTGGGACGATGCAAGCCGCCAGCCCGTGCCGCTGGCCCCGGTTGAAATTGACACTACCCGGCTGGGCAGCCTGGAAATTGTGCCTACTGTTTTCATCACCAACCGCACCTTATTAAATGTGAAATTGGAAGAAGTGCCCGTGCTGGCCAGGCGGGTTTTCGATAAAATAGCATCCCTCGCCCAACCCCTCCAAACCTCCCACCCTGCCATCCTGCAATCCTTTCAGTTCGACTGCGACTGGACGGAATCTACCCGGGAAAAATTCTTCGCTTTTTTGGTGCATTTCAGGGCAATCCTCAACGCTCCCAACCCAAAACCCAAAACCCAAATCCCGGAACTAACAGCCACCATCCGCCTCCACCAGTTGAAGTTTTTTGAAAAAACCGGTGTGCCGCCTGTTGATAAAGGGATGCTGATGTTTTACAACATGGGTGATCTGGAGGATTGGCAAACGGAAAATTCCATACTCGATATAACAACGGCGAAAAAGTACCTGACCCCCAATAAATACCCTTTGCCGCTCGATGTGGCCCTGCCCTTGTTCCATTGGGGCGTCGTTTTTCGGGAAGGCAAGTTGGCCAGGCTTATCAATGACTTGAGTGAAGCGGATTTGCAGGATACCACCTATTTTGCCTTGACTGCCCACAACAGGTATGAAATAAGGCAGAGCACCTACATGCAAGGCCAGTATTTATACAAAGGGGATCAGGTAAGGCTGGAAGGGATTTCTGTGAAGGAACTGGAGCAATCGGTGGCCCTACTTAATAATGTATGCAACCAGCAGGAAATGGAAATTGCATTTTACCACCTGGACACGGGCACGGTGAAGGTGTTTCCAGCCAACATCTTGCAGCAAGTGTTGGAGGGTTTTTGAAAGAACTTATACTGTGCGCTGATGTCTTTTGGCCTTTGGCAGTTGGCAAAAGCCAATGGCCAACTGCCAACAGCTAATAGCAAACCGACAAAACCATCCGTGTTTTAGTATAAAAACAAACGCTGGCAGGGTGCGCAACCCTGCCAGCGTAAATATCAAAATACAGTTTGAATATCAGTTTCCTTCTTCGATGACTGCTGAAAGGCCTTTTTCCACCAGGGCATCTTTTTTCGGACGAAGTTCCTTGAAAGGCGCAGTCTTGACGGTTGCCTTTCCTTTTGTGTGAATGATAATGGAGAGCTGTTCGGCCTGTTCCACCGAATGTTTCAGTACATCGGTGAAACATTTTACCACCCAATCAAAGGTGTTCACCTCGTCGTTGTACACTATCAGTTGTGCCAACTCTCCGGAACTGGTATCGTCGGTCACTTCCTCTTCCAATAATACATCAACATCGAGGTCTTCTTCAATAAAGGGATTGTAAGGCATCGCTATAATTGGGTCATTTTGACATTGGGCCATTCAGTGATTGATTCATGTTCTTTTGCCTTCCTTGCACTGCCTAGCCCAAACTATTCAATGTTTGCTTAACGGCGTCAAAGTTCGGTAAATCCCCGGCACTTTCCAAAACTTCGGCGTATTGGATTGTGCCGTTTTTGTCAATGACAAAGGCTGATCGCTTCGAGACACCTTTCATGCCAAGAATCCAGTCTTCGTACAAAGACTCGTAGGCCCTGGATGTTTCCTTGTTGAAGTCGGAGAGGAGGGGGAAGTTTAGTTGCTGATCCTCCTTGAATTTTCCGAGGGTGAAGACAGAGTCCACGGAAATGGCCAGCACCTGTGCGTTGAGATCCTGGTAAAAGGCAATGTCGTCACGTGTACTGCACAGTTCTTTGGTGCAAACGCCGGTGAAAGACTGCGGGAAAAAGAGCAGCACAACATTTTTCCCTTTAAAGTCGTCGAGCGACACCTCTTTTTTTTCAGTGTCGAACAATTTGAAGCTGGGGGCTTTGTCGCCTGTTTTGAGTGGCATAGGTTACGGTGATTGAATGAGTGAAAGATAGAATGAGTGAATGAAAGTTGCCGTTAATTTTTTACCAAAGGTAAAAACGAATGGCCCGCCTCTAACAACGACCAACGTTTTTTGTTCTTTTGCGCCGTCAATTAGAGGGTGTATCATAAGGAAAGCTGGAACATTGAACAAAGAATTTTTTGGCCCAGGTGGCCTGTGCGCTAAAGTGCTAAAATTAAATGCTGCCATGTTTTCGAAAGATGGACTTTTGATGCAGTCTCAAAACCAAAACAACTGTGGGGGGTAAAATTCCCGGCTACTTCCATCCGTATGGACGCAACTAAAAGGGCCTACTTAGAACTGCACATCGCCGTTTTCCTCTGGGGGTTCACCGCCATCCTGGGCGACCTCATTTCCCTGTCGGCGCTGTCGCTGGTATGGTGGCGGGTACTCATCACCAGTTGCAGCCTCATTTTCCTGTTGCGGTCGGGCAGTGCTTTCCGCAAACTCTCCCGGAAGACCATCCTTCAGTTTGCTTTCGTGGGCGCATTGACCGGGGTTCATTGGCTCACCTTTTTTGGGGCCATCAAGCTGTCCAATGCCTCCATAACCCTGGTATGTATGGCCACCACCGCATTTTTTACCGCCATCATCGAACCGCTCGTCCTGCGCACAAAAAACAACTGGTGGGAAATCGGGCTGGGCTTCCTCGTCATCCCCGGCATGGCGCTCGTAGTTGACAATGTGGACGTTTCGATGCACGCCGGCATCTGGGTGGGGCTGACTTCGGCGTTCCTGGCCGCCGTGTTCAGTATTTTGAACAAAAAATGGATTCAAAATGCCGAGCCGCTCAGTATCACCTTCATTGAGATGAGCAGTGCCTGGCTGCTGTTGAGCCTTTTTTTGCCTTTCTATTTTCACAATGAACCCGCCGCAAGGCTCCTGCCCTCCCTTAAAGACCTTGGGATGCTGCTCGTGCTAGCCCTCGCCTGCACTACGCTCACCTGGGTACTGGCCCTCCGGGCGCTGAAACACCTTTCCGCCTTTGCCTCTACCCTCACCGTGAACCTGGAGCCGGTGTACGGCATCTTCCTTGCCTGGGTCATTTTGCACGAAGACAAGGAGCTTTCGGCAGGTTTTTACTGGGGGGTGCTGCTCATTTTGGTGGTGGTGTTCAGCTATCCGGTTTTCAACAAAAAATTTGGGAGAAACTCCATTTGACCCTCCTGGGCTCGGGCTGTGCTATGTACAAACACTCCGCTAAAATAATCCTCCCCGAAATAGCTTGTGAAGTCGGTTTTTCCATTCCCGGCAATTTTTCAAACTTTTTCCGGGAAACTCGACCCGGCATCAAATGGCTTGCGCAAATGGCTGGTAAACAACTGATTAGGATGTTGTTTTCTTCCCTCCCTGAATGACAATTCCAAGCTTTTTTTCAAACTGACCGGGAATTCCTATTCTTTGACTGATAACCACAGGATGGTTGGGGGTATTCATGGGCATCTTTTTACTACCGAACGGAACGGATAATTCTTCAACAGGAAATTCAAATCCGGTTGTGCTAAATGAAAACAAAGGAACCCTGAAAAACCCGGCCCCAAAATTCCAACCCCCCAGAAAACCAAATTAATACTGCATAACTAATCGGTAGGGCGGCCTTGGTCGCCTGCCTTTTTTCCAACTGCAAAAATCTCAACCAAATGAAAATGAATCAGAATCTAATCCTCACAGCCATCGTGCTGGCTGCCCTCCATCTTTCCGCCACCAGTTATGCCAACACCGCCACAACGGTAGCAAACGATGGCCCTGCCCCCCGGCTCGGAACGTTTGACAATCCCGGCAAAAAGAAAAAATGCCGCCGCTGCGTCCGCTGGCATCCCGTGCGGATGTTCAAAAGCGGGCAGGTGGATGCCTTGCTCGGCGTGGGCGTCGTGCCCACCTTCCTGATGGACAAGGCAAAAGTGGTTCTGCCGCCTGTTTCCCTTGGCGCTGACTACCGTTTCAACGAAAAATTCAGCCTCGGCGTCCTCGTTGGGCATTCGATCTCCAAATCAGAACCCACCATTGTTGGGGACGGAATCGCAGCCACCTGGACCAATAGCTTCTATCACATTGCCCTGCGCCCGGCCGTACACGTTACCAGTATAGAAGACTGGGATTTCTACGGCGGTTTTTCCATTGGTATGCAAATGTCGAACGTGAAAGGAAGCGCCAACAGCCCGGACATGGATTTGTCAGCCTTGGAAAGCCACATGGGCATTGGCGGCCAGCGTACCAATGGCACTTTCTCCGGTTTTCTGGGCCTGCGCTATGTCGTGTCGCCGAAGTGGACAATTGGTGCCGAAGCAGGCTTCAGTGTCTCTATCCTCACAATCGGTGTCACCCGATTGCTCAATTGAAAATGAATGGCCAACCCCTTGGTAATAGCTGTACCCGGCGAGCTTCCTTTTGGGGCCACCGGGTATTTTTTGGGCTTATACTACGCGCTACCAGGTTTTCCCGATTGCTGGAAAACTTGTTGATGCATAAGGTATTAAGGAGTGAATCATAACTTATGCGAATTAGGGGTTGAAATTTTTTTGCGGTTGATAATCTGGAGTTTAAATCGTGGTGATTTTTAAAAATCACCACGATTTAGTCCCTGAAACCACTGCGAGGAACCCCGAAGCCGGTTCGGTGTCATAATCCTGAACCGCCTTCGGCAGTCATTTTTATTTTTCCATCGATCCTTGGCATTGCCTTCCCTCTAGTTATCTGCCCTCAATCCAACTTCGCCTTCACCTCCGGCGGGTGGCATTTCTGGCAAGCGGCCATATCAAAAAACTCCCCGAATGGGCGTTTGATAGGCTCCTGCGTCATCAAGCTGTGCTTGATGAGTTTGCCAAGGAGTTCGTTGTCCGTATTCATGTCTATCCAGATGGTGTCGTTTGAATTGGGGTAGGTCGCCAGTATCATCGGCAGGTTTCCTTTCTTGCCAGGCTTGTCGTCTTTAACGATTTTCCACTCATCCTTTTTTGTTTTGATTAAACGCAAGTCTTCGTAAGGCACCCAGGCGATGGTCAGTTGAATGGGAGGGTGGTAGGCCGTAATATCCGATGGCTTTAGCTGCCTGGTGCGGGTTTCAAGCTGGGCTTCCTGGTACTGTTTGCAGGTGACGAAGGAAAAGGCTGCCGCTAAAAGTAGAAAGACAATTCTCATTTTCATGCTGAGGGGATTTTGGTTAAACGTTTTGTGACAGCGAACACCTGTTGATACACAGCCCCTTCAAGTTTAAAAACCAGTAAAAGCTAAGTAATTCCGGTACCCGTTGCCGATTAATTTCCGGCCTCAAAAACCCCAATGTCCACCAGTGTTTCGATGAGAAAAGTCACCAGGCTGAGACGATATTTCCTCCCATGTTCCTGTCAGTTTTTTTTGTTGCCCTCTGGTTGGATCAAACGATGATCTGCTGAATGCAGATCAACGTAAAAGGCACTAAAACACAGATCCTTAATGGACGGCAACGTGTTTAGCTGTTTCCCTTTTAAAAATCCACAGCACGACCAAAATCACCCCGATGGGGATCACCGACATCGTGAAGGCTGTCTTCCCGTCCAGATGCTCGAACATATAACCGGTAATGATAGAACCCGTTGTGCCGCCGAGGGCAGAAAAAACAACGATGAGGCCCGACATGGGGGCATGCTGTTTCACCGGTAAGGAACTCAATATCACGGAATTGATGGCAGGATAAACAGGGGCGAGCAGGATGCCAATCATTGGGAATATAAACGCTGCCAAGGGTGCGCCAGCCAGAGATGTGATAGTTTCTTCCCCTAAATTTTGCGCCAGCGGCATGGTGAGCAAAACCAGCACAGCAGCAGCCACCAAACAGATTGCCAACACTTTAAACCAATCAAACCTCTTCAAAGTAAAACCTCCGATAAAGCGCCCCACTGCAAAGGATCCCGCCAAAATGCTGGACATCTGTATGGCCAGGGAATTGGAAAGGTGAAGGATTTTACTGTTGAAAGTGGGCAGCCAACTCATGATGCCCTGCTCTATCAGCACATACAAAAAGGCACTGATGATGAAAATAAGGACCAGTGGTTTGGCGATCAATTTTAGCATATCCGCAAAATCATCGGCGGCGTTTTTCGTGTCGTCGTGCTGCACTTTCGACTCGTCCAGCTTCGTCATCCAAAGCAGGATAAAGGCAAAAGCGGAAAGCCCCGCCAAGAGGTAATAGACAGCCAACCATGATGTGGATTGTGGGTTGTCGTTGTCCACAAATGCGCTGAAAATGAAATAGCCGGACAGGATGCCCACCATGAAAAACGACTCGATGAAATTCATGAAACTGACGTGTTCCTTCTCGTCATCGGTCACAAGGCCAATGGTGGCAAATACGGAAACCTTGGTCAGTGCAAAGCCAATGCCCGTAGCGGCAAACAGGATTTTTGTCATCCAAAATGCCGGGACTTGGGTCATGGCCAGGCAGGCGATGGTGAGCAGGCCCAAGGCAATGAGCATGGCCCGTTTATACCCAATCCGCACGATGTAGGAGGCGATGAAAAAAGAGGTGATGGCGATGCTCAGGTCTTTAAAAGCTTCAAGGATGCTGGCGGATGATTCGGTCACGCCGTAATTGTTCTGCACTTGCAGGATGACCGTCCCCACGCTGTTGAGCAGCATGGCGAAGGTGAAATAGTTGATGAACAGCGAGAGTTTGATTTTCCAGTTTTTCATTTTGTTTTGATAAATGGTGGAATGGTTATATGGCTGAATGGTTTTGCCTAACTTGTCGCCATTAGCTATTCAACTATTTAACCATACAGCCATAAAAGTAAAAAAACACTCAACATGACCGAACCACACGATAAAGTATTTGGTGAACTATTCGTTGCCGTGCAAAAAAGCGGCGTCTTCCCCGATTCAAAAACCTTTGTGGACTGTGTGCCGAAGCAAGAACCTGAGGAGATTTTGGCAGCCTACCAAAAAGCGAAATCCCAAGCCAATTTCGACCTCTACCACTTTGTGGAACAGCACTTTGAAAAACCCAAGCCGCCCACGACCAACTTCACTGCCGATCCAAACCGCCCGGTGGATGAGCACATCGAACTCCTTTGGGACGTGCTGACCCGTGACGCTGACCGGGCCGTGCCGGGCAGTTCTTTGATACCCCTGCCGCACCCCTACATCGTGCCGGGTGGCCGCTTCGGTGAAATCTATTATTGGGACAGCTATTTCACCATGCTCGGCCTGCAGGCATCGGGCAGGGTGGAGATGATCAAGCACATGGTGGACAATTTTTCCTTTTTGATCAACACCGTCGGCTTTATTCCGAATGGCAACCGGACTTACTTTCTGGGGAGATCCCAGCCGCCGTTTTACTCCCTGATGGTCAGCCTGTTGGCTGATGAAATGGGGGAGGGGGTTTTGAAAGAATACCTGCCTTTTTTGGAGAAAGAATACGCTTTTTGGATGGCGGGCAGTGAGGAGCTGGAGGAGAGAAATCCGGCCACTTTGCGGGTGGTAAGGTTGGAAGAGGGCGTCGTTTTAAACCGCTATTGGGACAACCGCCCCATGCCCCGTGAGGAATCCTGGCGGGAAGATGTTGAACTGGCTGAAGGTACCCGCCGTGAACCCACCCAACTTTACAGAGACCTCCGGGCGGGCTGCGAATCAGGCTGGGATTTCAGCACCCGCTGGTTCCGGGACGGGAAGTCGCTCGCCACCATCCGAACAACAGAATTAATACCTGTTGACCTGAACGCCCTGCTCTACCACCTTGAACTGACCATTGCCCGTGCGCACAAATTGGCTGGCAACGACAGCGATTGGAGGCTTTTTCAGCAAAAAGCAGAAACGAGAAAAGAGGCGTTGCTGCACATCTGTTGGGACAAGGCCAGCGGGCAGTTTTTTGATGATGATTTTGCAAAACATAAAAGGACGGGCATCCCATCGGCAGCCACGGCCTTCCCGCTTTTTTTTAGCATGGCCAGTGAAAAACAGGCCGCCGAAACAGCCCATTTTATTGAAAAAAATCTCCTTCGCCCCGGCGGCATCGTGACCAGCCCCATCCGCTCCGGGCAACAGTGGGACGCCCCCAACGGCTGGGCACCCCTGCAGTGGGTAGCTATCGCCGGCCTGCGCAATTATGGTTTTGAAAAACTGGCCGCCACCATCCGCAGCCGCTGGGTTGACCTCAACCAGAAGGTCTATCGCAACACGGGCAAAATGATGGAAAAGTACAATGTAGAGGATATGGGCCTGGACGCCGGGGGAGGGGAGTACCCGGTGCAGGATGGCTTCGGGTGGAGCAATGGGGTGTTGCTAAAATTATTGAAAGAATGAGTTTTTACCAGGATGGTTTTTTTGGTTAAACCGTCTGTGAGTAAAGGCGAATCGCAGGGCATCGCCATCATCGAAATAGAAAAGACTGGCAACGAAACTGCAACCCTGCAAATCAGAGATTATTAAAAAAACTGTGTCAATTTTTCACAAGTGATTGATAGTGAGAGTGTGTTTTTTTTACCGCCGAAAATAAGTTTTTTATAAACGCTACCGGGCGTCCCAGCGGGACGGAATCTTTGTAGCTTGCCATGAACCGAGGTCTTTCGTTCCGTAGGAACGATATGTCGTTGATTCTCAGATACCGTTCCGATGGAACGGAGACCATTGATGCTTACAAATCCTACAAAGATTCCGTCCCGATGGGACGGTGATTATTAATAACTTATTTACGGCAGTATCAAAAACACACTTCTCTGAATAGTCTCTGAAAATCATGGGTGACTAAGGTATCTATGGTGAACAACTCATTGGTGAACCTTCCGAAGTGCGGGCCTAAGCACTTTTTGCTTCAAACGCCCCACTTAATTTAAGTCTATTCCATACCCCCTTCCCTTTTGGCACTGTTTTTTGGGTAAATAAGCGCTTATCCTCCCCAAACCCTGAGTTCATACAATCCGGGGTAGTCTTCTCTGCATATAAAGTCGTTGGAAAACATTCTCATTCAGGCAAATTTGGAATTTCTCCCTTTTATCCCCCCTCATTAAAAATCGGCGGCAGTTGACTGGCGCCCGGCACTCATCCTGTTTGCAGCCTGTTCTGAGGAATTTTTATAAGAATAGTTGATATCCAACGCTTGCGCCATGCTGGTCATTTTGTCCAGTGCATAGCCCAGCTTAAGAATAGACCCAAGTTCCAGTATTTGTAATCAAATTATTCATCCCCCCTATGGTAAACACTGTCATGACCATGGCCTACTATGTATGCGCTTGGACCTATAATTCAAAAACTATGAATCGTAAAATTCCCTTTATTGGGCTGCTCTTGATTCTTTGCTGTGCCGCCTCGCCCATGTTCTCCCAAAACTGCGATTGCGTCTCTACAGGAAACTGCCCGGTGCCCATCGTTGACAACGGTTCTTTTGATGGCACCCTCGATGTGACCACCCTTGGGGCGAATGACCTCGGCACCAATCCACTGACTTCCGTCTGTTTTTCCATCACCCACACCTGGGTCGGCGACCTCAACGTATCGCTCACCTCGCCAAGCGGGGTGAAATACCTGATCATGGCCGATGAAAACAACAATTACGGGGGATGTGGGCAGCAACAGGACAACCTGGACGTCTGCATCGTCCTGGGTGATTTTAAGCCACTGACGGACGGAACCACGGGCTATCAGTGCAATTCCGGGCCTTGTTTCAGTGGTACCTGCTGCCTGCGGGGCGACTGGACGGTGCCCTGCAATGTGACGGATCCCATCAACAACACACCCTTTGCCCCCAACTGCGACCTCAACGACTTCAACGTGCCCGGTGACCCCGTCAATGGCACCTGGACGCTGACTGTGACGGACGTTTGCAACATGGACACCGGGGTGCTCAACAATTTTTCCCTGGAGTTCGCCCAACCTGCCTCCTGCATTGTCTGCAGTGCCGAAGGCGGCATTATTGATTCGCTCGCCATCATCACCTGTGAGGGCGATCCGAGCCTGGTGCTTGATTTGGACATAGATTCAACGGCGGACGTACTCGAATATGGATATACCTTTTTAATCCTGGAGAACGATACCATCATTGGCATGGATACATTGCCAGACCTGACGGGCCTGCCCGCTGGCACTTATGAGGTTTTCGGATTCTCCTATTTGCTGGCCGATTCTGCCAACCTGGCTTCCATCATCGGCTCCAACCTGGATACACTTGATGCAGCGCTGATCTCCACCACGTCACCTTTCTGCGCCGATGCGTCTGATAATTTTATCGCAATCACCATTTTACCTGAAATACCACCAACTATCATTGATACCACTGTTTGCCAGGGCGATTGCATCATGGTGGGCGGCCAGATGGTCTGTACTTCCGATACCCTCACCTTAGACTCCTGGCATGGTTGCGACAGCGTGGTGCAAGTTATGCTGACGACCATTTTACCAGATACAGTTGAGTTGGCGCTTACCGTCTGTCAAGGCGGCTGCACGATGGTCGGCGGCCAATCTTATTGTGCGCCTGGTGCCTATTATATTTCATTGAATTCCTTCCAGGGTTGCGACAGCGTGGTTCATTTGGTCTTTACCGAATTGATGGCACAGGCAGTTATCAACCCGGCCAGCCCGCCTGCATTGACCTGCACGAATGGTACGGTTACGCTCAACGCTTCGGCCTCCACGCCCGCCGGAGTAGCCTATGCCTGGTCGGGGCCAATGGGTTTCAGCAGCAGCAACGCCATGATAAATGTAAGCCAGGCGGGCACTTATACCGTAACCGTGTCGGACAATACGCTTTCTCCTGCCTGCACTTCGGTGGCTTCGGTGACTGTTACCAGCAACGTGATCCCACCGGATCTTTCGGTCGGCGGCCCTGCCCCGCAGATTTGTCAGGGCGAACCATTTGATCTGAGCACGCTGGCCATCAATGATGCGAACAATACCAACCCAACCATCACCTTCCATAGCGCAACGCCTGCCACACCGGCCAATCAACTGGCAAGCCCCATTGTTTCACCCAATGTCACCACGACCTATTATATTTTAGGGACAAACGGCAGTTGTTCCGATGAGACAAGTGTCGTACTGACGGTATTCAATGCGCCCACGGCTTCCTTTACAGCCGATGCCGCTATTTGCCAGACAGCAACTGCAACAGTTACTTTCACTGGCAGCGCTACGCCAGGTGCAACGTATAACTGGAACTTTGCAGGCGGCACGGTGGTGTCGGGTTCAGGGGCCGGGCCTTACGAAATTGCCTGGGCCACCGGCGGCAGTTATACCATTGAATTGACCGTGACAGCCAATGGCTGCACCTCGTCTGTTTTCACCCAAACGGTGACCGTTGATAGCCCATTGCAGGCACCTGCCATTTCCTGCAACACCACGACTTCCTCCATTGAGTTTTCGTGGGGAAATGTGCCAGGGGCCAGCAGCTATACCGTGAACCTGCTTTCCGGGGCTGCCGGTACGCAGTCCGGCAATACCTACCAGGTCACGGGCCTCAACCCCGGCGATCAGGTTCAAATTGAAGTAGTGGCCAACGGGGCCGGCCAATGTGGCAACAGCTCCGCCCAGCAAACATGTACGGCAGAAAATTGTCCGGTGGTCATGGTTGCCATTAATCCTGTGGCCGATATCTGCCTTTCCCCTGCCACCGTTCCGTTTAACCTTTCGGCTACGGTAACGGGTGGCCTGGGCACAGGCTCGCTCAGTTGGTCGGGCAGTGGCATTACCAACAGCGCCAACGGTACTTTTGATCCCAACCAGGCGGCTGTTGGTGCCAATACTGTTACGGTCATTTACCAGGAGGGCAACTGCACCTATTCCGAATCCATTCAAATCAATGTATATGCACCGCCGGTGGCCAGTTTTACAGCCACTCCCTCTATTTGCCTGAGCAACTCCGCCAATATTGTATTTACAGGCACCGCCGCTCCTGGTGCTGTTTTTACCTGGAATTTTGGTGGCGGCAACGCCATGCCGGGTACCGGCCAGGGGCCGCACCAGGTTACATGGGCCACGCCAGGATTGAAAACTATTTCGCTGACCGTGGAAAGTACCAACGGATGCCTCTCGAATACCTTCACGGCGGATGTCCAGGTGGAGGCTCCTTTGGCCACACCGGTCATTTCCTGTTCCTCCACCACAGCCAATATTATTTTCAACTGGGCGGCAGTGCCGGGCGCCACGGGGTACAACATCACCGTGCAAGGCCAAACTTTGGCAGTGACCAATACCTCCTACGAGATAACAGGCCTTGCGCCGGGCGACACAGAAACTATCACTGTGGAAGCTTACGGCAATTCGCTGTGCGGCACCAGCACGGCGACGCAAACCTGCCAGGCACTGGATTGCCCCACCGTGACGATCACCATCAATCCGGTGGCCGATATTTGCCTGACATCTGTTTCGCCTACCATCCCGCTGACCGCCTCCGTGAGCAACAATTCAGGTGCAGGGATATTGACCTGGTCGGGTACTGGCGTATCGGGCAATGGTATTTTTGATCCAAAACTGGCCGGTGCAGGTAGCCATACGGTTACCCTGCTTTTTGAAGATGGAGGCTGCGTATATTCCGAAAGTATGGATATCCATGTTTTTGAAACGCCTGTTTCAGCCTTCACCCTGCCTGCTTCTGCCTGTGCAGGTGAGGCGGTTCCGGTGGTTTATACTGGCGCTATAACGCCGGGTATGCTGTTCGACTGGGATTTTGGCAGCGGTGCGGCCACCCCCATTGGCCCCGGCCAATATGAGGTGGTTTGGCCATCGGGTGGCAACCAGGCCGTTTCCCTGCTGGTCACCAGCGGCGATGGCTGCGTTTCCGCAGCTTCCAACAGCGATATTTTTATAGAAACACCCCTGGTGGCACCTGCCATTTCCTGCACTCCGGCAACCACCTCTATTGTGTTTTCCTGGCCCGATGTGCCGGGGGCGACGCAATACGATATTACCTTGATAGATGGCCCTGCCGGGGTACAGGCACCGAACAGCTACACGGTAAGTGGCATCCCACCGGGTTCTGGCGAGTCTGTATCCATTCAATTGGCGGTTTCAGGGCCGGGTGGTTGCCCGCCCGCTACCGTTGATGCGACCTGTACGGTATTGGACTGCCCCACCGTGGTAGTGGACGTACAATCAGTAGCAGACATTTGCCTGGATCAAAATACAAGTAACATCTCCCTGGTAGCCACCGTTACGGGCGGCAACGGGGGCATGGGACAGTGGAGCGGCCCGGGTATTACTAATAATGCCAATGGCA
Organism: Lewinellaceae bacterium; assembly: GCA_020636005.1. GTDB lineage: Bacteria > Bacteroidota > Bacteroidia > Chitinophagales > Saprospiraceae > UBA6168. Next base: position 63,328 of record JACJYR010000001.1, on the reverse strand, counting down.
CCTTTAGCCCATCTGTAGCAGGGATAGGCTCGCATACAGTCATATACACCTACGAAGAACAAAGCTGCGTATATGCAGACTCTACCACTATCCATATTTTCCAAACACCGACTGCCAGCTTCACTGCGGATAGCCATATCTGCATGGAAGAAACAGCTACGGTAGCTTTTACAGGTACGGCCAACAGCGGCGCAGTCTTCACCTGGGATTTCGGTGGCGGTACGGCTGCTCCCGGCACTGGCGCTGGCCCGCATCAGGTACAGTGGGCAACACCTGGCAATAAGGTAGTTTCCCTCATGGTCAACGAAGGCAGTTGCATTTCCCAGGTTTTTACCCAAACCATCCAGGTGGATGCAGCCCTTGCGGCGCCCAATATTATCTGCTCAGCTACGACCGATTCGGTGTTGTTTTTCTGGGAAAATGTGCCCGGCGGAAGCTCCTATGATGTTGCGGTGATCAATGGGCCAACTGGCCTTTCGCTTTCCGATACAGCCTATGTTTTTGGAAACCTCAACCCGGGCCAGCCGGTTGCCATACAGGTGACGGCCAATGGGAATACGGTTTGTCCGGCAGCCGTGGCGCAGCTTGCCTGCAGTGCGCAGCCCTGCCCTGTTGTGACCATTGATATTTTACCAATAGCCCCCATGTGCCTTACCAATGCGGAACCTGTGACCCTGCTTGCAGACGTGGACGGAGGCAGCCCCGGCGGGGTATCTGTCTGGACAGGCCCTGGCGTAGTGGGCGATGTTTTTGATCCTGCCGTTGCCGGCGTTGGCACCCATACGATCAGTTTCAGCTACCAATTGGCAAACTGCACTTATTCGGCACAGACTGAAATTGTCCTGGCACCACCGCCCACGGCGGATGCAGGCGAAGATGGGCACCTGTCCTGTTGGGATTCCGAAACCACTTTTCGCTTGGGCGGACAGGGCAACACGGTAGGGCCTGATATCATTTACACCTGGAGCGCAGATTTTGGCCTTTTCCCCGGCGATCAGTTCCTGCTGCATCCCGAAGTTTCGTTGCCGGGTACATATACTTTGCTGGTGATTGATTTGGGGCTGGGTTGCTTTTCCACCGATGACGTGGTGGTGACGTCGAGCCAGGATATACCAAAGCTGGAGTTTGATGTAAAACCCATCAGTTGTAAAGGGAAGGATGATGCCCAAATGATAATCACCTCGATAGAAGGCGGGACTGCACCATATTATTTCTCGCTGAATAGCCAGCCGTATGTCGAGGATACAACCTTCCCCTTCCTTCCGCCCGGCGATTACAACCTGGCAGTGCTGGACGGTGCCGGTTGTGAAAACGCTTTCGACTTCAAAGTGGAAGACGGCCAGGTGTTGACGGCAGATCTCACTGCCAACCTCGTGGGCAAGAACTTTGTTTATGCAGGCGAGCCGCTGCAACTGATAGCCCTTTCCAGCTTCCAGGAGAAAGAGCTGGACTCCATCCACTGGACTAACCCGGAATTGCTGGACTGCTCCGATTGCCTTGATCCCGTGGCCACCCTTTGGGAAACGACCACTCTCACCGTGACCCTTCAGGCGGGAAGCTGCGAGGCCAGCGACGACCTGACTGTGTATGTGAAAGATGAATTCCCGGTTTATGTGCCGAATGCCTTCTCGCCAAACGGCGACAACATCAACGATATTTTCACCATCTACACTGGCCCGCAGGTCGTAAAAATCAAAAATTTCATGGTATTCGACCGTTGGGGAGAATCCGTTTTCAAGGCTGAAAATACTGCACCCGGTGAACCTGCGATGGGTTGGGACGGAAGGCACCGGGGCCGTTTGCTTGGCCCTGCGGTGTTCACCTGGTTTGCCGAAATAGAATTCATAGATGGCTCTACGAAAATACTGGAAGGGGACGTTACCCTGATGTTGTAATGCCTTTGAAAAGGCTCAAAAAACAAAGGGCCTGGCAGCACATTGCCAGGCCCTTTGTTTTAAAATAAAACACGGATGGTTTTGTCGATTTGCTATTAGCTGTTGGCAGTTGGCCATTGGCTTTTGCCAACTGCCAAAGGCCAACTGCCATCAGCGTACAGTATAACCAGCGCCATCATTTCCCGCCAATACGGACATAATTTTGCTTGGCGCCGCCCTCTGCGGGCAGTGCGACCACCATGTCCACGGCGTTGCAGGTGGAGACCACATGGCAGGTGGGTTCTTTGCCCTCCTTCACGATGAAACACCAACCAAAAGGTTTTTGGCCGTCCACCAAACAATTGGCCGGGCCACATTCGGCGTCAATTTCATAATCGTATTCACCTACGAGTTTGTCGTTGAGGAAGCGCCTGAATTTGGCCTCGGTGAATTCAATGGCCTTGCCGGGCACCGTTTTGTTTTGCCATTTTCCCAGTACCAGCTTCGTAAGGCCGTCATTCCGCATTTCGATAGTAAGGCCGCCGGGTGCCTCGGCGCTGTTGCCGGCGTCGGTATTGGAGTCGGAAGGTTGGCCTGCATCCCGGCTGGCAGGGGCGTCCTGCCCTGGTGCGGGGTTTTCCTTCGTTTCTGCTTGTTCAGCCGATGTTTGGGAAGGGGTATCGTTGCCGCAGCCGCCACAGTAAAGGGCCATCAGCAATAAGAAGGCGAAGACAGATGGATGTTTCATGCTCATCAATTATTTTTTTTTAGAATTTGAAGGGCAAAATTAGGGCAGATTTTCAATTAATGATGTTTCATACACTATTTCCAGGGCATCAATGACGGCTTCATTTTTCATCGGCTGCTAAATCGGTGAAGGTAATCCTGTGAGCCAGGCCCCATTCAAGGTCCACTTCACGGTGGGGTTGCCTTGTACATCCGGCAGAGCTATAATTGGCGTGCGGCGGCCTTCTGGAATCGTTTTTAAGTTAATTCCATCCTGCCCAAACCTGCCTGGATAGTCTCTGGCAGAGGCACCTTGTTTCCTCGTCACAAGTTTCATATTATTTTAAGTGGGGCATCTTCCTTGTTTGATAAACAGCGGCGTTTAAAGTTGGGGTGTTGCGATATTTGGAATCCTGCATCGAGTCCGGCTGCTGCCAAAAATTTCAAGATGGAATTGCCCCTTTGCACCAAAAAAATATGCTGGCAACGGCCATGCTGTGTTTTCTGAGGCCGTCATACAGTTCAGTTTTTTTGCGGCTGCCCCAAAGAGCGAATGCCCGGCTTCAACCTTTTTTAGCCCGGCTTGTTAGCCCTGGCGAACCGCTGAATGTTGGCATTCACGTTCAGCAGGGAAGTTATTTTCGACACAGAAATAACTCCTTTCCGCTTTTCTGTGACCAGTATCACAGAATGATCAATCACTCCAAGTTCTGGTTAACCCCTTTGTTCTTAAGTTTGCAGCGCCAGGGCAGGTCACTACTTGCAGGCTTCATATCATTTAGTCAAACTTCTGTAAACCAACACTTTGCTCATTTATCATTACTTTACAATACAAATTAATTGAATTATGGATAACAAGAAAAGTATGAACTCACCGACAAGTACCACAAGTTACAATGTCAATAGTGAGGGCAAGTGCCCCTTTTCGGGCGGTGCCTTGAGGCACGTTGCCGGCAGTGGCCCTTCCAACCGTGACTGGTGGCCCAATCAATTGAAACTGAACATTCTCCGCCAACATTCTTCCCTGTCCAACCCAATGGGCGAAGCGTTCAATTATGCCGAAGAATTCAAGACCCTTGACCTGAAAGCCGTAAAGGAGGACATCTTCGAACTGATGACCACCTCCCAGGATTGGTGGCCTGCTGACTATGGCCATTATGGCCCGTTCTTCATCCGGATGGCCTGGCACAGTGCGGGTACTTACCGTATTGCAGACGGCCGTGGCGGGGCAGGCTTTGGCACCCAACGGTTCGCACCGCTCAACAGCTGGCCAGACAATGCAAACCTCGACAAGGCACGCCTGCTGCTTTGGCCCGTCAAGCAGAAATACGGCAAGAAAATTTCCTGGGCCGACCTGATGATCCTCGCCGGCAACTGCGCCCTTGAGTCTATGGGTTTAAAGACCTTTGGCTTCGCCGGAGGCCGTGCGGATGTTTGGGAACCCGCAGAAGACATCTACTGGGGTGCTGAAACCGAGTGGTTGGGGGATAAGCGCTACACTGGCGACCGGGAACTCGAGAATCCCTTAGGCGCCGTTCAAATGGGCCTCATTTATGTGAACCCGGAAGGCCCGAACGGCAACCCCGACCCCCTTGCCTCGGCGAAGGACATCCGGGAAACATTCGGACGAATGGCCATGAACGACTACGAAACAGTAGCGCTGATTGCCGGTGGGCATACCTTTGGTAAAACCCACGGCGCCGCCGACCCCGTGAAGTACGTTGGCCGGGAACCCGCTGGTGCCAGTATCGAAGAGCAGGGCCTCGGCTGGAAAAACTCCTTCGGCACCGGCAATGGTGCAGCCACGATTACCAGCGGCCTGGAAGGAGCATGGACAAAGACGCCCGCCAAGTGGAGCAACGATTATTTCGACCACCTGTTCGGCTACGAGTGGGAACTGACAAAAAGTCCGGCCGGTGCGCATCAGTGGAGGCCGAAAAACGACGCCGGCGCCGGTACCGTGCCGGATGCGCACGATCCGTCCAAAAAACACGCACCCTTTATGCTCACTACTGACCTTGCCTTGCGGATGGATCCAATCTACGAACCCATTTCAAGGCATTTCCACGAGAACCCGGAGGAGTTCGCAGATGCTTTTGCCCGGGCCTGGTTCAAATTGACACACCGCGACATGGGACCTGTTACCCGTTATCTCGGCCCCGAAGTGCCATCGGAAGAACTGATCTGGCAAGACCCTGTTCCGGCGGTCACGCATAAACTGATTGACAGTAATGATATTGCGGCACTCAAAGCCAGGATACTTGCTTCAGGCCTGTCTGTCCCCCAATTGGTAGCTACTGCCTGGGCATCTGCCTCCACTTTCCGCGGCTCGGATAAGCGGGGCGGTGCCAATGGCGCCCGCATCCGTCTTGCGCCGCAGAAGGATTGGGAGGTCAACCAGCCCGCCGAACTGGCCCAGGTGCTGAAGACGCTGGAGGGTATCCAACAGGATTTCAACAAGGCCCAGTCTGACGGCAAGGCGGTCTCGCTCGCCGATATTATCGTATTGGGCGGCTGTGCAGGCATCGAGCAGGCGGCTAAAAATGGCGGGCATAACGTGACAGTGCCCTTTACGCCAGGACGCACCGACGCATCACAAGCACAGACCGATGTGGAATCCTTTGCCGTGCTGGAACCAGCCGCCGATGGGTTCCGCAATTATTTTAAACCGCTTCACAAAGCATCTGCCGAGGAAATGTTGATTGACAAAGCACAACTCATGACGCTGACCGCACCTGAGATGACGGTGCTCATTGGTGGCATGAGGGTGCTGAACACGAACTTCGGGCAGTCCCAGCTAGGTGTTTTCACCAAGCGCCCCGGGGCCCTCACCAACGACTTCTTCGTCAACCTGCTTGATATGGGCACTACCTGGACAGCGACTTCTGAGGGGGATAACATTTTCGAGGGCCGTGACCGCAAGACAGGCGAGCGCAAGTGGTCGGGCACCCGTGTTGACCTCATCTTCGGCTCGAACAGCGAGCTTCGGGCCATTGCTGAAGTTTACGGATGTGCAGACGGGCAAGGGCAATTCGTAAATGACTTTGTGGCCGCATGGAACAAAGTGATGAACCTTGACCGCTTCGACCTTGCCTGACATTTCCATATATAGCCCATTGGAAAAAAGAAGTTAATACAGCATTCAATCAGGTGAGAAGAGGTGGCCCGGCAACGGGCCACCTCTTATTATTAGAAATATAATCAATTGCTTGTTGTCTCAAGGCTATCAAGTAGTGCAAACGCTTCGTCGGCTGCATGGAAGCTATAGCCGTTTTGCATTTTTTATGGCTGTGCTTGATTTGAGAGCTTAACAAATTTATGGGTTTGCTCAGGTATCACCGGCTTTAGCCGGCGATACGATCCATATTTTTGTGAAGCACTCGTATGATTTAGGCTCTATTGGGGCGTTCCTTTAAAACAACCAATATTATAAGGGAAATCATAAGTCCAATGATAATGGTATAAATCAACCATTTCGCCATCCCAAAGAACCGGATGTGTATGACCATGACACTCATCCAAATCTGCTGACGATAGCAATTTTCCATCTTCGCCATAAGGCCCGTAAATACCAAAACCGTCCAGCATATATCCCATAAGTGCTGAATGGCCCGAAGCGTGGGGGTGGATATGGTCTTGCAGGTCTTGCGCAGGAAAATGATAGTGGTACCTTTCCGTTCCGTCGGTGTGTCCACCGAACCTGTCAAGCATTTCATGGGCAGCAGCATCATTGCCGAGTGTTGACGCTCCGTGATAGATGGCACTTCCGCTGAGCGAGATACCCGAAGGGCCGAAAAACACGCAACTCGGCTCAGGAGCTACTTCAGGTATCGCCGGAAAGGTGTATAGTACATCATGTTCTGAAATCACATTCGGATTCCCATCATATTTATAAGCCACACTGCCAGGGGTTATCGGAAAGACACCGGTAGGGTGGTCCGGCAAGGCATTTCCCGTTATGATACGATTGCCATTGCCGTCCAGCGACACGTTAAATTCGCTTATCCAGGTAACATTCCCTTCAACCTGCGGCTTTCTTGTATAATCCCAGGTGCCATCAGGATTTGTCCAATCTGTAGCATCTGAGTTCCCGGCACCATTGGAAGGAAGTCCACATAGCCATAGGGATAAAAAATCCGGGTTAGGGGCTCCTTGATTTCTTATCAAAATATTAGTAGGACTACTGCCTCCAAAGGGTAATTTGGTCAGGTCAACCGCTAGAGGGTTTGGAGGTTCCACAATTACATCCGTACCATCAGATTTATCACAGCTAATTATTGTTATTAAAACAATCAGCAAGAAAAAATTTTTGTTCGGGAATGATCTCCTAAATAGGGTCTTCTTCATTTATATAGTTGTTAAGTTTCGATGTTGGACTGTCTGATAACAACCAGGTTTAAAGGGTTCTTTTTTATTTTCCGAATTGGCTAACAGTTTGAGCCGGCGATGTGCCCAACTTTTGCTGCGTATGGCCGCTGCTGCACTGTGAGTGCCACTAAGAATCGAAGATGACCAAGGGGGCTGTCGCTTCAAAGATAGACCGATGCCGAAAAGCTGTCCAACTTTTGGGAACAGGTGCATTTGTAGTCTGTCCCCAATTATGCCAAAGGTAAGGGCGTGATCGATGTGATTGTAATGGAGGACTTGTGGAACGACATTAGTTATGTGCCAACGGCTAGGATTTGATGTGGTGTGATGTTGCAGCTTACGGCGGCCAGAGGCCGCAACCAATGCCCGTTTACGAGCCAAAGCTCGTAACGAGCGTACCGCTTTTCAATGGACAGGTGGTGGCCAGCGGGGGCGAAGCCGAACAAAAACGGGAACAGACGAAAAGGTGGTCGCCGGCACAGACTAAAAAAGCAGCGCTAAGACTTTTTTGCACTTATGATTCGACTCCTTTTCTGCCTCGAAAGTGCAAAAAAGGGAAAGGAAGGTAAAAAGGGGATGTTCAAGTTCCCAGGCCACAATTCCCGATTGTCAAAAAAGGAACGGGAAAGCAGAAAATCAAACTCAAATCTGAGAAAAAGGAGTGATTTTGAGCTTAAATATTACCACATATTTTCAAACGGCCTGCTGGCCAGTGCTGAATATTTGTCCAAAGTCTAAAGTTATTAAAGGCTATGTGGTCTATGTTTCTATGTGTTTTGATTAAACAAGTATTGCGTTTTCAATCAGCAACATCAAAAACTTATTTGCGGCAGCAAATATGTCCGCTCATGTTCTGTAAATGCTGATTTACCGTTAAGTGACGGGGTGACTTCGAAGTCACCCCGTCACTTCCACAGACCTTTTCAGCACCAAGAGAACATGAGCGAATATGTCCTATAATTTTATTAAGCACTTCCTCTTTTCGAATTTTTAGCATAAACCCTATACCGCCAAAATGCCAGTAAACTCAGCACGGTCAGCGAAATAGCGCCATAATATACAAACGGAGGAATCGGCACCGGATCGCCCGCCGCATAAGAATGCAAGCCCGATAAATAATAATTGACCCCGAAATAGGTCATTAATACAGTGGCCAGTCCAAACAAGGTAGCCACATTGAATGCATATAAACCCCGAAAACCTGGAATAAAGCGCATGTGCAGAATAAAAGAATAGACCAATATAGTAACCAACGCCCAGGTCTCCTTGGCATCCCAGCCCCAGTAGCGGCCCCAGGATTCATTCGCCCACACACCGCCCAGATAAGTGCCGATGCTGATCATGAAGAGGCCGCCGATGAGCGTCATTTCACTCACCTGGCTCAATTCTTTTATGATGCGATATACGTTCGTACCATTTTTCTGGTTGCCAACTATCATAAATATTAAATTCAGCATACCGATGATGGCGCCGAGCATGAGGAAGCCATAGCTGCCGGCCTCCAGCGATACGTGGATAGTCAGCCAATAAGATTTCAACACTGGTACCAGCGGCGTGATTTCAGGATCGAGAAAATTGAGGTGCGCCACCATTAGGATCGTGGAGGCCAGTACGCTGGTGGCCGCCAGCCCGCCCAGCGATTTCCTTGAAAATAACAGGCCCGCCAAAACGGTGGTAAAACCAATATATATCATGGATTCGTAGCCATTGCTCCAGGGGGCACGGCCTGAAACATACCAACGTAGCCCTAGTCCAAAAGTGTGGAACAAGAAACACAGGGCAAGCCCGCCGATGGCTATTTTGGCGGGCCATTTTAAATCCCATTTTGGTTTAAATACGGAGGTAAATAACAAGCCTAAAAATACAAGCCCCAATAGGCCATATATTCCGCCCAAACGATTGAATATATCCAATTTATTGAGTAATAATTCCGCATTTAATTTGCCGGTGGAAGGTATTATGGCTGCACCATGCGTATGCTGGTATTTATCCAGTTCCACAATTAATTTATTGGCCAGTTCCCAATCATTTTTGGCGACCGCATATTGCAAGGTGGAGATATATGCAGGGTAAAACTTCTCCACAAAAGTTCCCTTTTCGCTGATGAGGTGCTGTTCGGGCACGTCCAGGGGCGATTGCCAGTGGTTGGTCGAGTCGCCCGGCACGGGAAAGCTGCGCATAAACCTGCCGGAAAACACCATGCTGCAAATGTTGACTTTCTCGTCCAGTTTCATCAATTCCTTTTCAAAAACGCCCCGATCCCGCTGCGGGGTGTTGTAGGCATTGCGCACGGCTTCTTTTAGTTTGTAGCTGCCGTCCACATTAAAAAAGTCGCTGTAGGTGGCCATGTCGCCGCCCACCTGGAGGATGTTGCGGATTTCCTCGTGGTGGCCAAGTTTGATGAGCGGAACGTGGTACCATTCTTCCGGGAAAGTGGCCATGCCCAGCACGATTTGTTCGGCATTCAAGCCTTGCAGGCCTTCCTTGCGGGAGAGTTTCCGGATAATTTCGCTGGCATAGGTGTTCATGGGCTTCAGGCGTCCGTTGTAGTCCTGGATGATGATCCTGCCAAACTGGGCTGCGTGGCCTTTGTCCACTACCTGTATGTTTTCCGCTGGCGGGGGGGTGGCAAGGGCCGGGGTAGCATTGGCCATGAACAACCCCAGGATGATGGTGGCGAAGGCCTTTTCGGCTTCCCGGGAACGCTTGAGGTTTTTGGCCAATTGCTGGAAGCGGCTCTTGCTGTCAAAAAGGGTCAGCACCATGCCCAGCGTCAGCAGGGCATAGCCGATGTAGGAAATCCAGGTGCCCCAGAAGTCGTGGTTCACGCTGAGGTAAGTACCCAGTTCGTCCTTGTCAAAAGAGGATTGGAAAAAGCGGTAGCCGCCGTAATCCAGGATGTTGTTCATAAATATCCTGTAGTCTTTCACCAGGCCTTTCTGCGGGTCTGCCAGGGTAACTTCGCTGGCATAGGAAGAAGCGCTGTTGGTGCCGGGGTATTTTTCCATGATAAAATCGTGCAGTTGTAAGGAGAAGGGCAGATAGACCCGCTTTGCGCCATAAGAGACGGCGAAGCTCATGTTGCCAACCGACAGCACTTTTGGCCTCCCTTCCACACCCTGGTTGCCGTACACATAAAAGTCCTGCTCCTGCCCGTTGGTGCTGATTTTCATGGCCACGCCGCCCGTGCTGTTGCTGGCCATTTTCTGGGAGGAAGAAATGATCTGCATGGTCCCATGAGGCGTAAACGCACCGAACACAAAGCTCTCCTGCCCGTTCGTGTACATGCTGCGCAACATCAGGGGATGGTAAACGCCGGCGGCCAGGGTGTCCTGTTGCCTGGTGGCCATCACGGTTTGGGAAAAAACAGCGTTTGCCATGAAGGACAATTCGTCGTTTTCGTACTTAATATTAAAGGCTGTTGGATCTTCGGCGTTGCCAAAATTGAACAGGGTGCCATTGATGTCCACCTTGTCGCCGTGCCGCACATAATATTCTTCACGGCCATTGGCCCCGCCCATCACCACCTTGACAATCGGAACCCCGTTGTCGTCGTCCACCATTGTTTCCGTGGGATTGGGCATGAAGCCCAGCACATCCAGGTCTACCTGCTGGCCGCCGAGGATGTAGGATTTGTGGGAGGTATTGTTGCCCAGGGTTGCAAACAGCACCGGCTCGTTGAAAGCGTACTTTTTGCCGTCTTTCATGGCCTCTACTATAAGGTAGGATTCAGCCGATAGAAACGAGTTGGACACGTCCTTTTCCCGGATGTGCATCATGCCCTCGCTGCCAAAGTAGCGGGTGACGCCGGCGCCGATCAGGATGATGACCATTGAAGCGTGAAAGGTGAGGGTAGCCCACTTTTTCTGCTGCACCATCCGGAAACGGAAAATGTTGACGATGAGGGAAATGCCGAACAGGACCAGCAGCAGCTCGAACCACAGGGATTTGAAGATTACCTTCTGGGCCGAGCTGGTGCCAAAGTCGTTTTCGATGAAAGTGGCTGCGCCGATGGCAATGGCAAACAGCACGATGTAAAGGCCCGCCATTGAGGTAGAAAACAGCCTGTCCAATATTTTTTTCAGGATAACCATGTGAGATGTGATTTTGGAAAGTAAGCCTCAATCAGATATTTTGGGGCAAGCTAAAGAGTTGAAGACAAACTTAGCAAGGTGTCGGAAAATTACAAATTTTGCCTTTCCTCCTGAATCGTTCCTTCGGAAAGGTAACTGAAAACCACTGATTTTTATCACCCAGGATTAAAAGGCTGCAACAATAGGGCAAGCCAGGTACAAAATTGGAAGAAAACTTCCTGAGCGGGTATTATTGGTGGCTGGGCGGTGACGATGGGTTGTGGTTTGAATTTGTTTGAAAATGGTTTGACATCGTTTGACTTGGTTTGAAAATGGTTTGACATCGTTTGACATGGTTTGAAAATGGTGGTTCTTTGACAAAACCTCCTGAGCCATTGAATTGGATGCAGGCCTAAATCCCTCACCGAGTCCAGCAGGCAAAAGGCTTAGCGCTTCCTGTTTAAAAAAAATTTAAAAAAAGCGGCTTTGAAATTTTGAAAAATAACCCTGGGCAACCGATATTTGCCCCGCTTTACAAGAAAGCAATACTTTTTAATGCGGAAGTAGCTCAGTTGGTAGAGCACGACCTTGCCAAGGTCGGGGTCGCGAGTTCGAGTCTCGTTTTCCGCTCCGAAAGCCTTCACTCGTGAAGGCTTTTTTTTTACCATCACGTCCCACAAGCCCGGGTGGTGGAATGGTAGACACGCTGGACTTAAAATCCAGTGGCCAGAAACGGCCGTGCGGGTTCAAGTCCCGCTCCGGGTACCTGCAAAAAGAGGTTGTTCCGATATCCAGGGCAGCCTCTTTTTCTTTTGGTACCATCCCGCTTATACCGGTCAACGTCAGATGGTGGGCGGTTGATGGTAGGCAATACTTTGATAGTCAAAGTTTTGTTTTAAGACGAAATGGCAAAACCATCCGTGTTTCCGTGTTTCCATGTTGCAGAATGCCCCCCAATGTTTAGTTTTGCCCTCCATTTTCAAATACACAATATATCGTATGTCGCAATCTACAGTTTTTGAAAAAGTAGCCAATTCGCTTTCGGAAGGAGGCTTCCGCATCGTCAGCCAGGACACCCAGCGGCCCTGGGGTGGTTTTTATGTAATTGACGAATCGCAAGCCCCCCAATTCATTGAGACCTATTTCCCTGAACTGTCAATGGCGGATTTTAAGGGGTTTGAAAAACTAAGCCCCAAAATCCTGATGGTAGCGCCTAACAAACGGCTTTCCTGGCAGTACCACCACCGGCGGGCGGAGGTCTGGCGGCTGATTGACGGGGTGGCAGGAGTGGTTACGAGCGACACGGACGAAGAGGGGGAACTTCAGCGGCTGGGCGTCGGGGACAAAGTGGTACTTGCCCGGGGCGAGCGGCACCGGCTGGTCGGGCTGGAAGGATGGGGCACCGTCGCAGAAATCTGGCAGCATACTGATAAGGCCCACCCATCCAACGAAGATGACATCGTCCGTCTGCAGGACGACTTCTCCAGAAAATGACATTTTCATAACCGTCTTATAAAGAACTACTTAAGTATTTCCTTTGTGCGTATTTCTTTGGTTTGAACATTCGGGAATTTAGAACCCATCTAAATAAATTAACGTCCCTTAATTTCTTGTTAAAAAAATGCCTTGAGTTTTATCTTTGCCCCGACTTTTACAAAGCGGCCTCCGTTATGTCAAAGTCCGACCATAACAATCCTGTTCAAGATGATATACAAACGACTGGCTGGCAGTTACTTATTAATTCTTTTCGCTACACTACTTTCCATTTCCACTTTTGCGCAAGACGCTCCGGACATTGAGTCAGGCAAGACGCTTTTCAAGAATAACTGCGCTTCCTGCCACAATAAAAACATGAAGGACAAGCTGACTGGCCCCGCCCTTGGTGGCGTCCAGGAGCGCTGGTCCGGCTACCCGGAAGCAGACCTGCATTCCTGGATCAGGAATTCACAAGCCCTGATCGCAGCAGGACATCCCCGTGCGACAGAACTGTGGAACGAATGGAAACCGACCGTCATGAACAACTTCCCCAACCTGACGGATGCGGAAATAAACAACATCCTGGCCTACATTGACTGCACGTACAAAGGCACCTGCGGCGGCGGCCCGGTGGTAGCCTCTAACGAACCCGACCCTTGCGCCCTGCCCACGGGGTTAGAAGAAAAAGGAAGCAGTAACCTCGTTTATGTTTTCTTGTTTGCCGTCCTTGCCCTGTTGGCTGTCATCCTTGCCCGCATTATCTCCAACCTCAGCTACATGTCGGAGATGAAGGAAAAAGGCGAGGCCGGGGAGCGCAAAACCCTGGCTGAATTGTTGACAAGCAGGGGAGTGATCAGCTTTGTCATCTTTGCCATTATCGTTGTGGGCGGTTATTTCACGGTGCACAATGCCATCAACCTGGGCCGCCAGCAAGGCTACCAACCGGAGCAACCAATCAAGTTTTCCCACATTATACATGCCTGCCAAAACCAAATTGACTGCAATTACTGCCACGACGGCGCAAGGCGCAGCAAGCACAGCGTCATCCCGGCAGCTAATACCTGCATGAACTGCCACAAGGCCATCAAAGTAGGTTCCCGTGATGGCACCGCAGAGTTGACAAAAATCTACGCCTCTATTGGCTTCGACCCCAGCACCGACAAGTATATCGAGAACTATGACAACATGAGCCAGGAGGATATCAAGAAGATTTACACCAAATGGATTGCCGATACCTACATCGCCGATAAAGGCTCCCTGGATGCCGATGGCGAAGCTTTAATCGAAAACCAATGGAATGGCATCGTTAAAGCATTGACCAATAAGGAATCCGGCGATGAAAAGATACAAGGCCCCATCGAATGGGTGCGCATCCACAATTTGCCCGACCATGTTTATTTCAACCACGCCCAGCACGTAACGGTCGGCAAGGTCGCCTGCCAAACCTGCCATGGCAAAGTCGAACAAATGGATGTAATGAAACAATATGCCCCCTTGTCTATGGGCTGGTGCATCAACTGCCACCGCAAAACGGAGGTGAAATTCGCCGACAACCAATACTACGACAACTACTACGAAATGTACCACGATGAAATAAAAAATAACAAAAGGGATAAAGTGACCGTGGAAGACATCGGCGGTACGGAATGCCAGAAGTGCCATTATTGATTGCTCCATTGTCCCATTGGCTTCATTGACGGGCAAACCTTGGAACAATGAAACAGTTGAACAATGAATTTCAGTGAAAAAACACCTTTATATAATAAGATGAAAAATCAAAATAAGCATACGGAAACCTGGATTGGGGTTGAACATTTGGAAAACGATCCCCATTTTCTGGAATCCATCCAAAAGGAGTTTTCAAACGATGTTTCTGCCCTGGCACACGACAGTTCGCTCGACGTGCGGGCCAACCGCCGGGATTTTCTGAAGTTTCTCGGTTTCAGCCTCAGTGCAGCCACCATCGCCAGTTGCGACATTCCGGTAAAGAGGGCCATTCCTTATGTTGTAAAACCTGACACCATCGTTCCCGGTGTGGCTACCTACTATGCTTCCTCCTTTTCCAATGGGGGCGACTATTGCCCTGTTTTGGTAAAAACCAGGGAAGGAAGGCCGATAAAAATTGAGGGGAATGTAATGTCGAGTGTAACGAAAGGCGGCACCAGCGCCCGTGCGCAGGCGAGCGTCCTCAGCCTCTACGATACGAACCGCTACCAGGCACCCATGAAAAACAATAGTGGCTCCTGGGACCCGGCAAGCTGGGACGACCTGGACAAAGAGGTGGTGGGCAAACTGGCTTCCGCCAACAGCATCCGTATCGTGATGAACACCAACCTCAGTCCGACGGCGAAAAAAGCGGTCGGAGAGTTCGTGGCGAAGTACCCGAACGCTAAAACCGTCACATACGATCCTGTTTCAAGTTCAGCCATCCTCCAGGCCAATGAGGCATGTTTCGGCCAAAAAGTAATACCCAACTACAAATTCGATAAAGCGGATGTTATTGTCAGCTTCGGAGCGGATTTCCTCGGCACCTGGATCTCGCCGGTAGAATTTGCCCGTCAATATGCTGAAAACAGGAAAATCAAAAATGTCAAAGGCGCAAAAATGTCCCACCACATTCAGGTGGAAAGTGCCATGACACTGACAGGCTCCAATGCCGACAACCGTATTTTGGTAAAACCCTCCGAAACAGGGGCTGCTATTGCTGCTTTGTACAATGCCATTGCCTCCAAGGCTGGCAGCCAAAGCGTGACCGCTCCCAAGGCGGAAGCCGCCGCCGCACTTGCCAAAGCCGCCGATAAGCTTTGGGCCAATCGGGGCAAGAGCCTCGTGGTCAGTGCCTCAAACAACATCGGCGAGCAAACGCTGGTAAATGCCATCAATTCCATGCTCGACAGCTATGGCAATACCATTTCCTTTGCCAATGCCTCCCTGCAACGCCAGGGTATTGATAAAGAAGTGCAGGACCTCATCAACGAAATGGGGCGGGTGGACGCAGTTATCGTTTGGGGTGCCAATCCTGCTTACGATTTGCCCAATGCGGCCAAATTTGCCGAGGCTTTCGCCAAGGTGAAAACCAAAATCTCGCTGGCCACCATTCCAAACGAAACTTCCGCGCTTTGCGATTATGTCGCCCCGGCCCATCATTACCTGGAAAGTTGGGGCGATGCGGAGCCGAAGCGTGGCCATTACAGCCTGATACAGCCCACCATCGGCCCATTGTTCAAAACAAGGCAGGCTGAGGAATCACTGCTGCGCTGGGCGGCCAGCCCGAACCTGAACCCCCAGTCTGAGCAGCCTTACTACGAATATTTGAATGCCAGTTGGCAGTCCAGTATGTTCCCCCGCCAAAATAAATTTGCCACCTTTCAGGCTTTCTGGGACACTGCCCTGCACAATGGTATTTTCGAAGTGCCTGAGCAGGAAAGTAGCCAGATTCCCTTTGGGGGCGATGTGGCCGCTGCCGCCGGAAAAATCACCAAACCCGGTGCCGGCATAGAGGTCTCTTTTATTGAAACCGTAAATGTTGGAGCAGGCCAATACGCTGACAATCCATGGTTGCAGGAAATGCCAGACCCCATCAGCCGGAGCGTTTGGAGCAACTACCTGGCCATCCCGGTTGAGTTCGACGGTAACCGCCGCTTCCACGGCGCAGGCCAGTTCAAGGGCCTGAACGAAAGCGAATACTACAAAGAAGCTGATATAGTTGAAGTTGACATCAACGGCCAGGTGCAGCGGGCTACTTGCAACCGCCAATTCGGCCAGAAAGTGGACTGCGTAGCTATTGCTTTGGGCTATGGCCGCACCGTGGCCGGAAATTGCGGTACCGGTGTCGGCATCAACGTATATCCCTGGCTCAACATAGATGCCGACGGGAACACGCAGTATTTTGCAACCAATGCCAATATTTCCGGCAAAGTCGGAACGGACAATGAGTTTGCCGTAGTCCAATACCACCACACCATGGGGGTGACGGGCAATGTCAATGGCCAGGAAGAAAAAGTGAACGTGGACGAGGTGGCTTTGATGACTGTTGGTAAAGGATTCCAGGGTTCTTTGGTGGATCGCACTGTTATCCGCCGCACGAACCTCAGCGAATTGGATGCTTTTACGGAAGAATTGCACCACGAACGGGCTGAACATGGCCACCTCAACGATCAGTCGCTTTATCCATACGATAAATATGTAGCTGAAAAATACAGTCAGGGCCATCATTGGGGCCTGCACGTTGACCTCAACTCCTGCATCGGCTGCGGCGCTTGCCAGGTGGCCTGCGTGGCAGAAAACAATGTTCCGGTGGTCGGAAAACACGAGGTCTATCGCCACCACGAAATGACCTGGTTGCGCATTGACCGCTACTTCTACGGCGATTATGAAAACCCAAATGTGGTCTATCAGCCGATGATGTGCCAGCATTGCGACAACGCACCCTGTGAAAACGTCTGCCCTGTATCCGCTACCAACCACAGCTCGGAGGGTTTGAACCAAATGGCCTACAACCGGTGCATCGGCACCCGTTACTGCGCCAACAACTGCCCTTTCAAAGTACGCCGTTTCAACTGGCTGGACTACACGACTGCCGACCTGTTCCCTGCCAACGAAGTTATCACTGATAACCTGGATGTGCCGTTCTATGGAGACAACCTGACCCGTATGGTATTGAACCCGGACGTGACGGTGCGGGTGCGCGGGGTGATGGAAAAATGCAGCTTCTGTGTGCAGCGTATCCAGGAAGGTAAGTTGACAGCAAAGAAAGAAGGCCGGGCATTGAGGGACGGCGAGGTAAAATCTGCCTGCCAAACGGCTTGCCCCACGGGAGCCATCACTTTTGGCGACACCAACAACCCGGACGCAGAAATCAGCAAGCGTTTCAAAGACCCGCTCAACTACATCGTACTGGAAGAGGTGGACACACGTCCTTCCGTGCAATACACCATCCGGGTGGTGAACAGGGATGAAGCATTGAGCTAAACATAGTTGTTTGAAGTTGTTTGAAGTTGTTTGAAAATCGTTGGGCAGCTTTTAGTAAAAGTTGTTTCAACAAAAATTCAAGCAATTTTCAAACGAATTCAGGCAATCTCAAACAACCATTCAAACAGCAAAAGAACTTAACCATCAGATATGAGTGCAGCAGTATCACGCATTCGGGAGCCCCTGGTCATGGGGAACAAAAATTATCACCAGATAACGGAAGACCTGATCGGGCCTACTGAAAAGACGCCCAACCTGGCTTGGATCATCTGCTTTGTCCTGGCAGTTTCCCTGTTGGCGTTTGGCCTTTTTTCCCTTACCTGGACCTTTTACTTCGGCATCGGTTCCT
The DNA here is from genome assembly GCA_020636005.1 of Lewinellaceae bacterium. Lineage (GTDB taxonomy): Bacteria > Bacteroidota > Bacteroidia > Chitinophagales > Saprospiraceae > UBA6168. The sequence goes on along the minus strand of JACJYR010000001.1, from coordinate 45,491 downwards.
GGAACGCCAACCGGACGATTGGCTGGGCCTACGACATCACCAACTTCGTCTGGTGGATCGGTATAGGTCACGCTGGGACACTTATCTCGGCCATCCTCCTGTTGTTCCGGCAGAAGTGGCGCACCGGGGTCAACCGGGCAGCGGAAGCCATGACCATCTTTGCGGTCATGTGCGCCGGCTTGTTTCCCGCCACGCACACAGGCCGTCCATGGTTCGACTTTTTCATGTTTCCCTACCCCAACACCCGTGGGCCGCTTTGGGTAAACTTCAACTCGCCCCTGCTTTGGGACTTGTTTGCCATCTCGACGTATTTTACTGTTTCCCTGCTGTTCTGGTACACGGGATTGGTGCCAGATTTCGCAACCGTTCGTGACCGTGCGAAGGGAATCCGCAAGAAAATCTATGCCTTCTTTTCGATGGGTTGGACAGGAGCCGCCAAACATTGGCAACGCCATGAGTACCTCTCCCTCATCCTGGCAGGAATCTCAACCCCCCTGGTATTGTCCGTCCACACCATCGTGAGCTTCGACTTCGCCACTTCTGTCATTCCGGGCTGGCACACGACCATCTTCCCGCCCTACTTCGTTGCCGGCGCTATTTTTTCCGGCTTCGCCATGGTGCAGACGCTCATGGTTATTACCCGGAAAGTGTTGAAAATCGAAGAATACATTACGCTCAACCACATCGAAAGCATGAACAAGGTCATCCTTGTAACAGGTACGATGGTTGGTTCGGCCTATTTGATTGAGTTGTTCGTGGCCTGGTACTCCGGGTATATTTACGAGCAGTTCGCTTTTTACAACCGGGTGCTCGGCCCTTATTACTGGGCTTACATCGGCATGATGGGCTGCAATTTGCTGTCACCACAAGTATTCTGGTCCAAGAAAATCCGCCGGAGTGTTTGGTGGACTTTCCTCATGTCCATTTTTGTGAACATCGGGATGTGGTTTGAGCGATTTGTCATCATTGCTACCACCCTCGCAAAAGACTACCTGCCATCTTCCTGGAGCTATTACTGGCCATCCTGGGTTGAGATTGGCATCTATGTCGGCACTATCGGCCTGTTTTTTACACTGTACCTCATTTTCGTGCGGGTAGCCCCTGTGGTTGCTGTGGCGGAAATCAAAGCCATCCTGAAAACGTATGGCGACCAGTACCTGGGGCCAAATGCCAAACCGCAGGCCCGCAAACATGCGGAGCATGTTCATTAAAATTAAAAGCAAAACAGGAGAGGCAGCGCTGGGTTGCCATTTGAAATTGAATCAGTTCTATAATTTATAAGGAATGAATAGTCAACATAAAGAAGTCCTCTACGGAATCTACCATGACGATGAGGTGCTCATGAGCGCCATCAACAAGGCTAACCACGACCATCTCGATATCATGGACGTTTATTCGCCATTTCCTATCCACGGGCTGGATACAGTGCTTGGTCTGGAAGAAAGCCGCCTGCACATTGTAGGTTTTATCTTCGGCATGCTCGGCACTTTGACTGCCTTATTGGGCATGAGTTGGGTTTTTGGTGGCAGTCTTCTTTTTGAAGGAGATTGGCCTACCATTTTTGGGGGCAAGCCCTATTGGTCTTTCCCTGCTTTCATCCCGATCATTTTCGAGTTGACGGTACTGTTTTGCGCCATTGGCATGACGGTGGTCTTTTATATCATCTGCGGGATGGGTTTTGGTGTATCCAATCCAATCCTCGATGAGCGTCTCACGGATGACAAGTTTTGCATCGCCTTTCAGACCAATGGCATGAGCCAGGGCGACAAAGACCACTTGAAAGGTTTTTTCAGCACTACCGGCGCTGAAGAAGTGCATGCTAAAGTAATCGGCTGAGGGGTTGTCAGGCCTTTGTCAAAATGCGCTGCCAACATTAGTTTAGAACTTTTTCAAACAAGAATATTCTTGATAAACCTGATAACCGGGTTAAGATCGAGCTGTTTCATAGCCAAGGTTTTTTAGAAATACATTTTGTAAATGAAAACCACTCAACAACTTATTTTTCTGCTAATGGCAGGTTCCATCATTGCCAACATAGGGTGCCAGCAACCGGGCGGCAACACGACCGGCAGCGAGTTCATCCCCGACATGGCCCATTCGGTGGCCTATGAAGCCAATGTGCTGAACAACTACTCTCTCAATACCTGGGACAAAGAGAGCACCTTTACAAGAAGGCAACTTTCCCAGCCTAAACTTCCCGTGAAAAACACCATCCCACGGGGATATGCAGCAATCGGTATTGGTGAGACGGCCTTTGTGTCGCCTGAAGAGGCAGTGGAAAGCTCTGAAGGGAAAATGTATCCGGATGGTGGTATTGCCTACACGCCGGACGGGCACGTGCCCTACTATTTCCCCGATACAGAGGAAGGAAGGACGCTGGCCATGCAGCAGATCAAATACAACCCATTCCCCATCACTGCGGAGGGGCTGGCCAAAGGCCAGGAGCTATACAATATTTTCTGTGGGATTTGCCACGGGGACGCTGGAGGCGGCAACGGATACCTGGTGAGGGATAATGGAGGGAAATACCCTGCCCAACCTGCCAACTTGCTGGACTCACAATATGTATATTCGAGCAACGGCAGGTACTACCATGCCATCATCTACGGCAAGAATGCCATGGGCGGTTATTCGGATAAACTGTCCTATGAAGAGCGTTGGGATGTGATTCACTATATCCGCTCTTTGCAGGCGAAGGCCAAAAAGCTGAAATACGACGCCACGGAAAATTCCCTGGCAGCAGATTTTGGCTTTCCTGCCGCCAAAATGACCAAAACGACCCACCAAAACCAGGCCCCTGTCGGCGAAATGCCCCCTTCAGAACCTGGTCAGTCGGATGCCGTGTCGCCCGAAAAAGAAAACCCTGAAAACCACGGTGGTAGCGGCCATTAATTGCCCCCATTGAATTTCAGTATCATTGAAAATTACCCGGATGAAACGCCGGATCAACTAAATACCTGCACATGAAGCAGTTTACTTTTGAAGCAAAACAAAAAACATTTTTGATGGGGATGATGGGGCTTGGCCTTATCTGTCTTGTCATAAGTTTCATAGCCGAACCTGAGCAAATTGCGGGGGCCGGTGTCCATCAGCGCTTTTGGTCCAACTTCCTCCACAACTCCACCTTTTTTACAGGCATGGCTTTTATGATCACGTTCATATTGGCGGCTTTTATCACAGCTTACTCCGGCTGGCATGTCACCTTCAAACGGATTTGGGAAGGATTCTCCCTTTTCCTGATTCCCGGCCTGGTTTTGATGGCCCTGTTGGGTGTAGGTGTTTTTGCACACTTCCACCATTTGTACCATTGGTCGGATCCGGAGGCCGTAGCAACGGACGAAGTGCTTAAAGGGAAGTCGTCTTTCCTGAATGCAGGGTGGTACCTGTTCGGCTCCATCATCATCGTGGGGCTTTGGGCTTTTTTTGCCAACAAACTGAGGCAGCTTTCCATTGAAGAAGACGAGCGCGGCGCCGAAGTAGCCAACTTTGGCATCCATCGCCAAATGAGGAAATATGCAGCCTTGTTTTTGCCAATTGCCGCTTTTATGGGGCCAGCTATGATCTGGCAGTGGATCATGTCCGTAGATGCCCACTGGTATAGTACGCTTTTTGCCTGGTACTGCATGGCCAGTTGGTTCCTGGCAGCCTGTTCGCTGACCATTTTGCTGCTGATCTATTTGAAATCGTTAGGATACTATGAAAACGTAACCAGAGAACACCTCCACGACCTTGGTAAGTACATGTTTGCTTTCAGCATCTTCTGGACTTACTGCTGGTTTAGCCAATACATGCTGATTTGGTATGGCAACATCGGGGAAGAAACCATTTATTTCAAGGAGCGGGTCAGCAGCTACGCGGTACTTTTCTACGGCAACCTGGTCATCAACTTTGTGTTGCCCTTCCTTATCCTGATGCGCAACACGACCAAGCGCCGCTACGGTACGCTGATTTTCACGTCCATCCTGGTATTCCTGGGCCACTGGTGGGATTTCTTCTACATGATAAAACCCGGTACATTCATTACTGCCCAGGAGATTGCACATCAGGGGGTGGAAGGTGGCCATGAGGCTATCGGTGAACATGGGGCTGGGTTCGTGGCAGGATTTACCATCCCGGGCCTGCTGGAACTGGGCATCCTAATCGGGTTCCTCGGCGGGTTCATTTATTTCGTGTTCACCCGTTTGGAAAAAGCAGCGTTGACACCGGTCAACGATCCATACCTGGAGGAAAGCTTGCACCACGAAGTGCAGGCGTATGAATAAGATTTTAGGATTGTTTGGAATTGTTTGAAATCGTTCAAAGATTGTAACACCCCGCTATTTCAAACCATGTCCAAACCACATTAAACAAGTTTATTCTGAAACCATTAAGGATCGAAGGAAAAATAATCCCGATGTGAAATCGGGATTATTTTAAAAAAAACCCTCCAATGCTGGGGTTTTCAAAATCAAAATGGTGAAGTTATTTTTTCATCGTTACTAACTCGTTTATAATGAGCACTGGATTAATTATCATTGGTTGTTTAATTCTCATCGTTATTGTAGTTGTTCAAATCGGCAAAGTGACCGAGTTGGCTGCTAAAATCCGCGGTGAGGAAGAGGTACAATTGGAATCCAACAGGCGCAACGGTCTCCTGATGTTGGTATTTATGGTTGTTTTCCTGGTCTATTGTGTATGGTCTGCCATGCACTATAAGAACTGGATGCTGGGGTATGGCCCCCACGAAGCGGCTTCCGCTCACGGCGGGGTGTTGGATTCGCTGTTCAACGTGACCCTGTTCTTCACGGGCATCGTATTTATCATCACCCACATTGCCCTTTTTTGGTTTGCTTATAAATACCACGGGCGCAAAGGCGTGATTTCAACCTTTATTCCTCATGATAACAAACTCGAGATTATCTGGACGGCAGTACCCGCTGTGGTGATGTGCTTCCTGGTGATCCGTGGGTTGGTCGCCTGGAACGAGGTGATGGGGGATGTCAGCGACAGCGGAGAAGATTATATGGAAATCGAGGCTACCGGCTCCCAATTCCTATGGTACCTGCGCTATCCAGGGCCTGATGGCAAGCTGGGTGCCAGGGACTATAAAATGATCACCGGTAAAAACCCCCTGGGCCAGGACTGGACCGACGATAAAAACCTGGACGATTTCCAGCCCAACGACATCGTATTGCCCGTAGGCAAAAAAATCAGGGTCAGGATCACCGCCAGGGACGTGCTCCACAACTTTTTCCTTCCCCATTTCAGGGTGAAAATGGACGCCGTGCCGGGCATGCCCACCTATTTTGTTTTCACTCCCATCAAAACTACGGAGGAATACAGGCAGGAACTTCGCAAATACCCGGAATACCAGCAGCCAACCGACCCGAAAGACCCTACCAGCGAGCCACTCTGGAAAACGTTCAACTATGAACTGGCTTGCGCAGAATTGTGCGGTAAGGGCCACTTCAGCATGAGAAAGCTGGTGCGCATCGTTTCAGAAGACGAATACAATGCCTGGCTGAAAGAGCAACAATCCTATTATATGTCCTCCATCCGTGGCTCCGACGAAGACCCCCGGAAGGATGAACTGCTCGGTATTGAAATTGAACAGCGTAAACAAGATTTTAATCTCGCTGTTGAAAAGGCGCTCGCAGCGGAAAAAGCAGATGAAAAGATCATCCGCCTCAATTATGTAACTTTTGAAACAGGCTCTGCCAACCTCACTGCCCTTTCAAAATACGAATTGGACAACATCGTGGCTACCTTGAACAAGTTTCCGAACATGACTATCGAGGTGGCAGGCCATACCGACAATGAAGGTGAGGATGCTGCGAACCTCTTCCTTTCGGACAACAGAGCCAAAGCAGTGTACAACTACCTTACCGGCAAGGGTATTTTGCAGAGCCGGCTGACGGCCAAGGGATACGGCGAAAACCGCCCCATTGACACCAACGATACAGAAGAGGGCCGTGCAAAAAACCGCCGCACGGAATTCCAGATTTTGACCCAATAGAAAACAGGTGGACGCAGTTATTTCAACTTTCTCTGAACCATTTTAAAAGAAAAATTCAACAATATGGCTACCGTGACGACAACAGCCCCCGCAGTTCAAGAAGAAAAGCTCATCGAGGAGTTGGGCTTCGACGACCACTTCCACGAGCATGAACATGGTGATAAGTACAAATCGAACTTCATCACCAAGTACATCTTCAGCATGGACCACAAAATTATTGCCCGTCAGTTTCTGATCACGGGGATGATTTGGGCCATTATTGGGGCAGGCATGTCCATTATATTCCGCATGCAACTGGGTTTCCCCGAAGAGAGCATGGCCTGGCTCAGGCCCCTGCTGGGAAAATGGATCGAGATAAACCCGGATACCGGCGTTGGTACCCTGGCCCCTGAGTTTTATTATGCGCTCGTGACCATGCACGGAACCATCATCGTCTTTTTCGTCTTGACGGCAGGTTTGAGCGGCACGTTCAGCAATCTCCTGATCCCCCTTCAATTAGGGGCAAGGGACATGGCATCGCCCTTCCTGAATATGCTCTCTTACTGGTTCTTTTTTCTGTCCAGTGTGATCATGTTCTACTCCCTTTTCCTGAGCACCGGGCCATTTGCAGGTGGGTGGGTCGCCTACCCTCCGCTCAGCGCCCTGCCGCAAGCTTCTGACGGCTCCGGCACCGGTATGACCCTATGGACGCTCAGCCTTGTTTTCTTCGTCGTCTCTGTAGCCCTCGGCGGTGTCAATTACGTCACAACTGTATTGAACATGCGTACAAAGGGCATGAACATGTGGCGGATGCCGTTGACCATCTGGGCTTTTTTCGTCACAGCTATTCTCGCCCTGTTGTCATTCCCCGTTTTGGTTTCGGGCTTCCTGTTGTTGATGTTCGACCGGGGCATGGGCACCAGTTTCTACCTCAGTGAAATTTTCATCGGCGGGCAGGCACTCGACCACGTTGGGGGCAGCCCGATCCTGTACCAGCACTTGTTCTGGTTCCTTGGCCACCCGGAGGTTTACATCATCATCCTTCCTGCGATGGGCCTGGTGTCAGAAGTGCTTTCCGTACACTGCCGCAAGCCGATATTCGGCTATAAGGCAATGGTGTTTTCCATCCTCGCCATTGGCTTTTTGTCCTTTATTGTTTGGGCCCACCACATGTTTATGTCCGGTGTGAACCCATTCATTTCCAACTTCTTTGTCATTTTCACCCTCATCATAGCCGTACCCTCGGCAGTAAAAGTATTTAACTGGATATCGACGATGTACAAGGCAAACATCCGGTACAATGCGGCCTCGTTGTTTGCCATCGGCTTTGTCTCTATGTTCATTTCCGGTGGTTTGACGGGCATCTTCCTCGGCAACTCGGCCATTGATATTCAGATGCACGACACCTATTTCGTTGTGGCCCACTTCCATATCGTGATGGGTATTGCGGCCTTTTTCGGCATGTTTGCCGGGGTTTACAATTGGTTCCCCAAGATGTTTGGCCGCTACATGAACGATACACTTGGCAAGATTCACTTCTGGGGCACCATCGTTGGCGCTTATGCCATTTTCTGGCCAATGCACTACCTCGGTATGGCAGGTGTCCCGCGCCGTTACTATCGTTTCGACAACTTCGACACATTCAGCCATTTTGCTACCATGAACCAGTTCATCACCATAGCTGCTATCCTGACATTCGGTTTTCAGATATTGATGGTGATCAACTTCTTCTACAGCATCTGGAAGGGTAAAAAAGTGACGACCCAGAACCCCTGGGGCGCTACCACTATTGAGTGGACGACGCCCGTTAGGCCGGGCCACGGCAACTGGCCGGGCAAACTGCCAACCGTTCAGCGTTGGGCTTATGATTATGGTAAAAATGGCCGTGAATTTATCCCCCAGGTCGAACCGCTGAAAGAAGGCGAGGGCGATCAGGGTCATTGACAAGGTTAGATGGAACCGATTTTAACCGTTTGAATAATTCCTGCTGTAAAATTGCAGATTACAAGATTTGAGATGTATGATTTGTGTTTCACGGGATCAAATCTCAAATCATTAAGTAACAATGAAAAAATAACTTCACCATTTTGATTTTGAAAACCCCAGCAATGGAGGGGTTTTTTAAAAATAAAATAGTCATTTTATTTTTCCTTCGATCTTACAGGCTAATAGAAAATTTTCGTGTACCAAAAAATAAAAACTGCCACTGCCAGCCCAATTGCCATGGTCTCCCAAAAAGTGAGGGACTTTGGGATGCTGGTCAAGTTTAAGCTTAATTTGACAGTCGTTTTTTCGGCAGTAATGGCTTATTTGATTGCTGCCACCGGCGAAACTAATTGGCTGGCTATTGGCATACTGGCCCTGGGCGGTTTTTGCGTAGCTGGTGCAGCGAATGCGCTGAACCAGGTTCTCGAAAGGGATTTTGACAAATTGATGAAACGCACAGCAGACCGTCCCTTGGCGACTGGCAGGATGACCGTTGCGGATGCAGTGCTTACGGCTGGTTTGATGAGCATCATCGGCCTGATGTTGTTGGCGCTCTTTAATCCCTGGGCCTCCTTTTTTGGGGTGATGGCACTTTTGAGCTATGCTTTTCTTTACACACCGATGAAAAGGATTTCCCCGGCGGCCATTGCCATCGGTGCCTTTCCGGGTGCATTGCCGATGCTGATTGGCTGTGTAGCGTTTCAGGGCGAATTGACGTCCCTGGCTTTTGCCCTTTTTGCCCTGCAGTTTTTCTGGCAGTTCCCGCACTTTGGTGCTATCAGTTGGCTGGGCTTTGAGGATTATCAAAAAGCAGGTTTCCGGTTTGTCGCCACAAAAAACGGGGATCGTGACAAGAGCATAGGCCTTCAAGGTGCGCTGTACGCCCTTTGCCTGATACCAGTGGGCCTGATTCCTTTTTTCACGGGAATCACCGGCATTGTGTCTGCTGTATCGCTGACGCTAATCGCCATTGCATACGCTTGGTTTGGCTGGAACCTTTACCGCCAAAACGATAGGAAGGCTGCCATGCAACTCATGTTCAGTTCCTTCTTCTACCTGCCATTGGCATTGGTAGTGCTGTGGCTGGACAAGGTTTGATTTAATGAGTTTGTGTGTTTTATGTGTTTTTAGCGAACGGGTTTGGGTGAAAATTAATGGTTGAATTTGAAAAATGAAAACCGAGGCTCAAAACACCCAAACACCCAAACACAACAATTTCTTCAAATGGACTTGACCATACAAGAAAATACAGGCAGAAACAAAATCCACCCCTACAAATTTGCCATGTGGGTGGGTTGCGGTTCTTTGTTGATGATGTTCGCATCACTGACAAGTGCCTATGTTGTGCGGCAGGCTGCCGGCAACTGGCTGGAGTTCAGCCTGCCGGATATTTTTAAGGTCAGCACTGCTGTTATTTTGCTGAGCAGCGTGACCCTTCACAGCTCTTATTTATCGTATAAAAGGGGGAAGGAGCAAGCTTACAAATTGCTGCTGGTTGCCAGTTTCATCCTTGGCCTTTCCTTCTTTGTGTTCCAATACCTGGGATGGGAGCAAATGGCAGCCTCCGGCGTTCCATTCACCATCAATCCTTCCGGGGATTTTGTGTATGTTATCTCCTGGATACATGCTGCCCACGTGCTGGGGGGCATCGCTGCCCTCGCAGTGGCCCTGATACACGCTTTCGGACTGAAATTCAAAGTAACTGAAAAACGCAGGTTGCGTTTCGACCTGACGTTGACCTACTGGCACTTTGTAGATTTGCTGTGGGTCTATTTGTTTTTGTTTCTAACCCTTTACCGTTGATGTGACTATCGAAGGAAAATTAATCCTGATTCATCCAGCGACTTATTTTGCCTTCGACCCATACTTGTAAAAAAAGAAAATGGTGATTGGTAAATGGTAATTGATAATTGGCCGGGAGCCATGAAACAAGGAAGCCATGAAGCCATGAAACCGTCAAACCAACTAATATGGCAGAAGTAGTTTTAGAGCATGCCGCCGATCAGGACGAACACCTGTGGGAAGGCGGGAAAGAGCCTTTTAAGGCCAGTTATGGCAAGCTGATGATGTGGTACTTCCTGTTGTCGGATGCTTTCACTTTCGCAGGTTTCCTGATTTCCTATGGTGCGCTGCGTTTTAGCAGCCCCACCTGGCCAGTGCCGGATGTGGTATTTGAAAAAGTGCCTTTCTTCCCGGAGCTGAAAGCTCCGCTGGTCTTTGTTACTTTCATGACCTTCGTGCTGATCGCCAGTTCGGTCACTATGGTTCGGGCAGTACAGGAGGGCCACCGTGAGAACAAAAATGGAGTCGTCATCTGGATGTTCCTGACCATCCTTGGCGGTGCAACCTTCCTTGGTTGCCAAGCCTGGGAGTGGACGACCCTCATCGCCAAGGAGCATGTGAGCTTGTCGCAAAACCCATTTGGCACCCATACGGAGGCGGGTGTGTATCTTGAAGATGATCACGGCCATGCCCTTCCCGCTGGCGAACAGGTTGCGTTCCGGGCTGGTGATGGCTACCTTATACACAAAGACCATGAATCCGGCGAGTGGCTCCAGCGGAAATACCGCACTGAAAGCGGTGTAGAAGCCAAGCTGGACTTTGGCCCCAGGGCTTTTGGTGCGTTGTTTTTTTTCATCACAGGTTTCCACGGGTTTCACGTATTTTCAGGGGTCGTCTTTTTGACCATCATCATGCTCAATGCGGCAAGCGGGGTCTATGTCAGGCGGCACAACGGTTATGAAATGGTGGAAAAGATCGGCTTGTACTGGCACTTTGTGGATTTGGTATGGGTCTTCGTTTTCCTTGTCTTCTACCTGTTGTAAAAACCCGGGTTGTCCAACATCAATCAACTAAAATCTAAAATCGAGCTATAATGAGCCATTTATCATACGACGAACAGAAGAAACTGGTTTTCAAAGGATTGAGGCTGCTGGCCATTGTTACCATTACCGAAGTGTTCTTTGCCCTGCTTTTCAACGGGCACATCTTCCACGGCTTTCACAAAGCCCACATCAGTGATTCCAAGTGGATTATTATCACCCTGGCTTTGGTGTATGGCGTCATCATGGTAGGTTTCAGTCTCTACAAGGCCCGTTTCATTGTCTATCATTTTATGCACCTGGGGCAGGAAGTAAGCGGCCTTCGGATGAGTGTGTTGTTGCCGATGTTGCTGTTGGTGTGGGCTATTATTGCGTTTTTCCAGGAAGGAAGCTCATGGGGCGCCAGGCGGCACCAGATCGAGGAAAAGAATAAAGAAGAAGTGGGTTCAAAAACCTCGACTGGAAGCCTTGATTATGATACGGAGTTGTACAGGGGGTTGATATAGTAATCGCAGGAAAGAAAAATGATCATTTTATGTTGGGAAAACCTTGCACAGCTGGGTTCAACAAAAGTATCCCCGGACTGGCAGCGGGCGTAAAATTGTTTTTCATCAGGACAAAAAAGGCGGGGCTGGTTGCCCCGCCTTTTTTGTTGTATGCAGCAATAGCCAACTTCCAGGCCGACTGATAAACTTTTTAATTTGGTAACGATGAAAAAATAACTTCACTATTTTGATTTTGAAAGCCCCAGCAATGGAGGGGTTTTTTAAAAATAATCCCGATGTGAAATCGGGATTATTTTTCCTTCGATCCTTGAAAGCCTGATCCGCTCTAAAGACTTTCTCGCCCCACAATCCTTACATCAGCCTGACAAACTACTTGACAAGTTCTTTGTTACCTGTCCACAATCAATCAATATGGAAGAAGATAAGGAAAAGAGCAGCCGAAACCCATTCATTGCCATCCTGATTTTTATCGTGCTGTTCGTCATGCCCGCAGGGGCGCTTTACTTTTTGAACGCCGGCAAAAACTTCAGGGAGGAATACATGGAGGAATTGGGGAACCTTGGCAGAATGGCCCCCTTCCAGTACGACAACCAGGACAACCTCCCCATCAGCCAGGAGGTCATGAAGGGAAGGGTGTCCGTCGTCAACTTTTTGACGGGAAACCCGGCAGACGATAAAGCAAAATCGGAGCGCATTGCCAAAGTGCACCAAAGCTTCGACGATACAGAAGATGTCCTGTTCCTTTCCTTCATCCCGGTAGACTCCTCCGCCAGCCTGCGGGACGAGGCCTCCAGGCTGGTCATTACCGACAACAAACAATGGTACCTGGTCGGCACCCCAAAAGGTGACTGGGAACGCCTGGCCAAAGAAAACTTCAAAATGACCGATCCGGCCAACGAGGTGGCCCTGGTAGATACTACCCTGACCATTCGAAATATCTATAAAATAAACGAAGACGAAAGCATGGGCAAGCTGGTCGTCCATGTGTCCATGGTCATCCCCAAACAGAAGAAAAGAACGGGATTTTGACCATGAGCCATTGGTTCTGAACAGTGAAATGCCCGGATTGCAAAATCCTTTCCTCAACTTAGCAATATGGAGCAGCCAAATTTACCATTGGAAAAGAAGCTGAACAAAATAGCGTGGGTCGTGACGGCAGCCGTGCTGGCCCTGGTAGTGCTGATGCGGCAGATCCGGCTCGATCTGGGCATGGATTTTACCTTCCTTCCTGCCATCTATTCCACGCTGAATGCCCTGACGGCAGTAGTCCTTCTTGTCGGCCTCTATTTCATTAAAAGTGGCCAACGGGACAACCACCAGAAAGCCATGACCACTGCGATGGCCTTATCCCTGCTGTTCCTGCTGGGCTACGTGCTGTACCATATCACGACGGACGAAACTAAATACGGTGGGGAAGGCATGGTTAAAAATGTTTATTTTTTCTTGTTGATTACCCATGTCGTGCTGGCGGCGGTCATTTTCCCTTTTATCCTGTTCACGTTCATCCGGGGTTATACCAGGCAGTTTGCCCGGCACAGGAAAATGGCAAGGTGGGTCTATTGGGTATGGCTCTATGTGGCCGTCACGGGGCCGGTGCTTTATTTTATGATAAAGCCCTATTACATCAACTGAGAACGATCTGGCTATGGCCGGATGGCCTTTGCAGGCTCTTTCACGGCCATTGCTTCAAGTATTGAAAATCGCCCTTAAACAGAATATTCTCCTTAGTAACGATGAAAAAATACCTTTCCTATTTTGATTTTGAACCCCCGGTACGGGAAGGTTTTTTATAAATAATCCCGCTGTGAAACCGGGATTATTCTTCCTTCGATCCTTAACTTTGCCATTATGAAAAATCGTTTGATCAGCATACTGTCCTTGTTCCTTTTCCTGTCGGTGCTTACGCCCGACCTGCCTGCCCAGTGCCCGATGTGCAAAATCGGTGCAGAGAGCAACCTGCGGAATGGCGGTACGGCCGGCAACGGCCTGAACATCGGCATCCTCTACCTCTTCGTCATGCCCTACTTGCTGGTAGGCGGCATCGGGTACGTCTGGTGGAAAAACCGGAAAAAAGAGGACGAAATAGAGTTTTGAGGGCGTTTTGGTGTTTAGGCGTTCTGGTCTGCCTATGGGTTTGGATTCCTACCCAGGCCAACCAGTAGTAAGTCGTTATCAGAAAACACCAAAACACTTTAATACGCAAACACCTCAAATCGCTCCCATAAAATTCAGCAACCACAGCACGAAAAACACCGCTGCCCCTATGGCAAAGACGGAACCCAGTATGCTGAATACCTGTCCATAGCTGTACAATGCAAACATGATGATGGACAATACTACCAGCCCCAGGCAGACGTAAAGGTGCATGGGCGCCTTTTCCCGGCCGGGCTTCCCCTTCCCTTTTTTGACGCTTCCATTAAATTTCGATTTTAACTTTGCCTTGAGCTTTGAAAACCAGCCTTTTTTTGTTTTGGCCTTTTTTACGATGCCCGCAGTATTGGCTGGTTGGCCAGTCCGAAAGCTTTGCTGGATGGCCGCATCGTCCCATTTTGCACTCGCCGCAGGAAGCGGATGCTGAAAGGTTAAGGCGAGTAGAAAAGGGAGGAAAAGGATACAGATGTTCTTTTTCATAAAGCTTTCCTGGTTGATTGAAGTCGGGAAATGATTTTCCCGGCGAGAACCTGTTAGTAAAGTAATTTTAAAATATAGACCAGACTGATCTTCGAGAGACGGTGTGGTCCAACCCCGGTACTGCCGCCAAACCGCCGGGTTCGACAATCCGGTCTCTCAGAAGTGCTGTATTTTAAGTTGAAACGCCAATTCAGGTTTATTTATACTGTACGCTGATGGCTTTTGGCCTTTGGCAGTTGGCAAAAGCCAATGGCCAACTGCCAACAGCTAATAGCAAACCGACAAAACCATCCGTGTTTTAGTATAATAAAACCTGTCCGGTTACATATAGCGCTCATAAAATTCCACCACCCGCTCGTCCACCATGATGTCCCGAGGCTTGAGTTTTTCTTTCAGCACGATGCCCTCCAGTGTGCGGCAGCGGCTCAATGCCACGTAGGTCTGCCCACTCTCGAAGGCTCCCCGGTCCATGTCAATGATGACTTTATCAAACGTCTTTCCCTGCGATTTATGGATGGTGACGGCCCAGGCCAGTTTCAGCGGATACTGCTGGAAGGTTCCGATCACCTGCGTTTCTATCTCGTCGGGGTTTTCCTTGCTGGGCTTGTACCTGATGATTTCCCATTCCATCGGCTGAACGGTGATCTCGCCGGGGCTGCCAGGCTCATCGGAAAAGACCCGGATGCCCTCCTCCCCCAAAGCTACCACCTTGCCAATGGTGCCATTGACGAAATTTCCCGCCGGGTCGTTTTTGATGAACATTACCTGGGCGCCTATCTTCAGGTGCAGCGCCGCCTCGGTGGGGTACAGCCGGGGGTCAAAGTCGCCGGTGACGGTGGCTGTGAAAACATGCTCGTGGCCGGTCAGGTTGGCCAGTTCCCGGCGGTTGATGCTGTCCACTTTGGCGTTGCGGGGGGAGAGCACGACAAAGGAATCCGGCGGCTCGAAATTGGGCAGGTAGCGGGCGTTGAGGTCTTCGAGGTCTTCGTAGTCCACCTGGTTGAGGCGCACGGCATCGAGCAGGCGCAGGAAGTGGCGGTTTTCCTGGCGATAGACCTTGCCCAGTTCCAGGATTTCCCATTCAAAGTCCTTCAGCACGTTGGCCGAGAAAAAATAGGGCGTTTGATACACCATTTCAAACAAGCGTTTTTCCTCCTCCGTGGACACGATGGGCGGCAGTTGGAACAGGTCGCCGATGAAGACCATCTGCACCCCGCCAAAGGGTAGGGGATTGTCACGGTTTACCTGCAGGGAACGGTCAATGGCATCCAGCAAGTCGGCCCGCACCATGCTGATTTCATCAATTACGACCACTTCTATTTTTTTAAACCACTTGCGGGTGAAACTCTTGTGGATATCCCTGGCCTGTATGAGCCGGGGCGGGAAGCCAAAAAAAGAATGGATGGTCTGCCCTTTTACGTTCAGGGCGGCGATGCCCGTGGGCGCCACGACGACGGATTTCTTTTTGGTGGTCTGCCGGAATAGCTGCAACAGGGTGGACTTGCCGGTGCCAGCCCGGCCCGTGATAAAGAGGCTTTTATCGGTTTTCTCTAAAAAATCGAGGGCATATTTGAAGTCTTCGTTAAGTTCGAGTGGTATCTTGTTCAGCGGCATAGGATGGGTTTTCCCAAAGGCGGATTTGAAAACTGACATTTATTTGCCCACCTAAAGTAGTCGTTTGAAATGATGCGACACTGCTCATTGGAGGGCGGAATTTATTCCGCCTGTAACATGGCGGAATAAATTCCGCCCTCCAACTGATACAAAAATTGTCCAATCATTCAGGTTGAATACTTAACTGCGCCCTGGGAAAGCAAATGTAAAAAAGAAAAGCCGCCACAGCACGGATTGCTGTGGCGGCTTTTCTGAAATTGCCAGTAAGGGGGGCCTTCCGGTCCAATGTCGTCAACTTAGAAACGATGAAAAAATAACTTCCCTATTTTTATGTTGAAACCCCAGCACTGGAAGGGTTTTTAAAAATAATCCCGATTTCACATCGGGATTATTTTTCCTTCGATCCTTAAGAAAAATTGCCTGAACGGATGTCGGAATTTATTCCGCCAAAACAAGGTGAGGTGGTGGAATAAATTCCTACATCCATACTTTAGTTGAAGACATTAAACTCCAAGTCACCCACTCACGCTCCCTGCTAAAACTTCAGCACCCTCTCCCGATAGACCTGCCCGTCCATTAATACGGCCACGATGTAGCTGCCATTCGGCAGGAGGGAAAGATCCAATTCCTTGCTTTTGGCAGCGCCAAATGGCTGCTCCAACAGCAGCGCCCCATGCTGGTTATAAACATAAGCAGTGAAAGGGGCTTCTTCCTCCGCTGCTATGTTCAATGTTCCGCTGGTGAGGGTGGGGTAGATGGATACTTTGTCTATTTCTCCAAAATTGACCACCTCTACCGGGCTGTAATCAAAGCGGCCATCGAAGTCTATTTGTTTCAGGCGGTAGTAGTTGAGGCCAAAGGCTGGCTCTTCGTGGACGAAGCGATAGGTCTGTGTTTCCAGGGTAGTGCCAGCCCCCCTTTGTTCGCCAATAGTGGAGAAGGCCCGGCCATCCGTGCTGTGCTCCACGATGAATTTCTCGTTGTTGCGCTCAGAGGCGGTTTGCCAGTGCAGCAAGAAAGCTGTGGTATTGATGCTTTTTACGGAGAAACCAATTAATTCTATCGGGAGGGACATGCCACCGCTGGCATTTAACTGGAAAGGAGGGGAAAGCGCTGAAAGGCCACTATGTTTATAAACCCAGGTTCCTATCTGTATGGCGACATGATTGGCATTACTTGAAGGGATTAAACTGCCGGACGTCCAGTTTATGACAGAGGATGAAGTCAATATCAAATTGGAACCAGGGTTGCCAAAGGCCAAAGTGCCGCCTGTAATGTTTATAGTGGTTGTTCCTGAAGTAAAATCAATTGAAGTATTGTTTGGAATAGTTACGGTGTAAGGCGAAGGAATATTGATAACATCCCCTGCATTGGGAGTGGTACAGCCCGCTGGATCACAAGTCCAGGTACTGCTGCTGGTCCAGTTTCCATTAGCAATGGCGGTATAGGTTTTTGCAGTTGCCTGATTGAAAGTTACAAAGAAGAAAAGCGAAGAGAAGATGCAGGATGTAAAAGGTGTGGTAAATTTTTTTTTCCCGCTGGGTAATTTAAACAATGGTAAAATGTAATTCTTCATAAAGCAAGTTTTTGTGTGCTGGGTAATAAATTCTGAAGGGGGATGCCAAGACCCCAAAATGGTTGACAGGTCACTTTGAACGACCAAGGGAGGCTTTGCTAAACTGTAGAAACGGGGAATGCCGGACAAAACGTACCTTCAGCTTTAAGGCAAGTCCCTCATCAAAGGACGGCTCACAGACCAGGAGTTATTTACAATTCCCGGAGTCAATTGAGCCTTGAAATGTCAAAGAGGGAACAACCTGTCACAGGATCTAAAGCCTGATCTTACTGCATCCGGCTTTGTATGAAAGGAAAAAAGCAAGGATAGAAAAAATCGCAATGGATGAGGCAGCTAAACCAAATTTCGTTCCAAGCTAAAGGCTTGACATACCTGATCCTTATCACAATTTCGGCGCAGGTAACACGAAGAACACCGGATTGTTGTTAGATTTGTCAAACTGTCCTAACAATACATCCTGGTGTTTTTTAAAAGCACAGGTTTACTAAGTTTCCAAAAGTATGGTAAACCTGGGGGCGAACTGCCCGGCAGGTTGTTTTTCTCCCTGCCTCTGGGACGAATACCAGCGCAACGACGGAACGGAAATCCCCTACACAAAAGCTTTCCTGA
This sequence comes from Lewinellaceae bacterium, assembly GCA_020636005.1. Lineage (GTDB taxonomy): Bacteria > Bacteroidota > Bacteroidia > Chitinophagales > Saprospiraceae > UBA6168. The sequence goes on along the minus strand of JACJYR010000001.1, from coordinate 27,773 downwards.
CATTGGATGGGCAGACAAGGAAGAAAGCCAGGCGGGCCTTCTCACCAATTTCGTCCTGCCAAAAGAAGGCGGGTGGCTCCAGTTGCGGCACGAAGACGGCACGGTGCTCTGCACCTGTACCGGAACGCTGTACGACAGCGGGGGGGCCTGGCGGCAACTACCCGCCAAACAGTAGTTCCACATTTACCATCCATTCACCACCAGGGGAAAAAATAACCTTGATATTCACCAGCCCCACCGACCTGCACCTCTTGCCATGCTCTCCTGCATTGGACATGGGCAGCAATGCCGCCAACAGCACCAGCATTGACCTCGGCGGCAACCCCCTGAAGGTGAACGCCACCGTGATTGGGACGACCACCATCGACATGGGCGCTTATGAATTGCAGAGCAATATCACCCTGCCCTCCACCTGGACGGGTCTCGGCGACGGCACCCTGTGGTCGGACCCCGCCAACTGGAGCGATGGGTATGTGCCGCAAAAGTGCCGGGACGTGGTCATACCAACTGGCACGGTGACGGTGACGCCGGGCTTCCATGCGGTTGGGAAGACGCTGGATGTGGTGACGGGCGCTATGTTGGAGGCCATACCGACGTCCGTTTTGGATGTGGAAAATTGACTAACGGCGGTATCGAAATCGACGGGGTGCGCTCGTTCGACTCCCAGTGGTTCAGGGCCAGTGCCACCTGGAAATTTGGTAACCAAAAAATGAAAGCAGCCAAGCGCTCAAGAGGAGCGATGGAGGAGGAACTGCGGCGGTTGAACGGCGGGGATTGAAAATGGTCATGGAGAGTGGCCCCGCCCGGGTATCCTGGAAATTGATGGTTGAGCGGTGATGATAAATGACCGGATTGTACAACGGTTCACAAGCAGTCGCCAGTTGCTAAACTTCACCTCATTGATGGGCTGGGCAGGTTGGTTTACGAAAATGAGCTTCAGGAAGGCATTCCTGTCTTCCGTCAAATAAACCATTGAAAATGACCTGCCCAATAAGAATGAGCAGGGAATAACACAGGACGTCAAAAGCGCTTTTTGGTAGGCCACCCAATTGTCTGGACCGATACGATGGCCGTGAAATAAGGTATTACCTGCATTTTCCAACCACCGACTTTTGTCGTCAATCTTCTGCCTTATTCACATGATTCGCTACATTTGGCATTACTTTGTAACATGCTTGATACTCTGAAGGAACACATAGCTACATTTTGGATGCCTCTTCAGTTCAATAAAAAATTTTCAATATCCTACCTAATCCTCTTTTGCCACTGCTTGCTGGCAACCGCTCAACCATACCAGCAGCTTCATCATTTTCAACATCTAAAAGTTGAAAATGGCCTTTCCCACAATTTCGCCACAGCCATCGCCCAAGACCACCATGGATTTATCTGGATTGGATTCCAATATGGCTTGCAGCGTTTTGATGGACAAAAATTCACCACCTTCCTGCACAATTCGGCCGACAGCAACAGCATGGCCAGCAATCACATCGCTTTTTTGGAAATAGAGGCTGACGGGAAGTTATTGATTGGTTTTAACGACGTCGATATCCTGGACAGGTTTAACCCAGCAACAGGAACATTCGCCCATGAGAAATTAGGCAGCCGTGCAACAGTCATAGGCCGTTGCCAGAATGGGGACAGTTGGATGGGCAATGGGTCGGGGCTCTGGCTCAAAGAAAAAGACAACGCCGAACCGAAGATTCATTCTTTCCCACCTCATCCAAAACATAGCCTGTCCGCAGGGATTTGGGTCTTCGATATTGTAGAAGATAAAAATGGGGATGTTTGGGTAGGCACCAAAAGAGGGGTTTATAAAATTGGGAAAAACGGCTCGCCCGGCGATTGGTGGCTCCCTTGTGATGACCAGTTCATCGGAAACGATACTACTTTTTCTGTGCGGAAAATCGTCGAGGACCGACAGGGTAAATTGTGGTTTGCCACAGAGAAGGGCCTTTTTGTCCAATCAGGCACAGATAGGTGCCTGACCCCATTTCGAATGCCGGAAAATACTGCACTTCCATTCGAAGGGCAGGAGGTTCCTTCCATTGCATTGAACCCTCAGGGGCAGCTCTGGCTTTGTACAAAATCCGAAGGTATCTACCGCTTGCACCCGCATACGCAAGACCTGCTATTCGTACCACCCCATACCAAACATGGAAACAAAATCAGGCTTTCCTATTTGGCGAAATTATTCGTTGACAACCAGGGTGCTATCTGGATGCTGTCAACCAACATGGGTGTGCATGTTTACCATCCAAATAACCAACATTTTCAGTGGTTCAATGAAGCGAACGCGCTGATCTTAGGTCAACCCTCACCGTCCTTCCAGATGGTGTTGGAAGATTCAAAAAATCACCTATGGCGTTTGAGCAATGGAGTGGAAGTAGAAGGTTATCCCGCACTGAATCAAAATGTGCTGGAGTCCCTACTCCCCGGCTATGCGATAAGTGAGGCACCGGGTGGTATTTTCTGGCTCAGTTCAGCAAAAGGCAAGGTGAAAAGGATTGACAGCAATACGGGCAAGGTCCAATCTTTTATTGAAGACCCCTATTCGGTCGGGTCCACCAGCTATTCAAATTATCCTTCAGCAGAGTGCGTTGACCGAAACGGCAATTTCTGGGCAGGATTTTGGGGAGGAGGCGCTGCTTATTTTGATGAAAAAGACCTTGAAAACCCGAAATTGTGGTCCTGTAAATACAAGGATCCAGATGTTCCATTAGGGTGTGCAATTCAGGCAATTTTGGAAAGCAAGGATGGGAAGGTCTGGTTTGGATCAGCAGGGGAAGGTTTGGCGGTTTTTAATCCAACAAATAACTCCTGGAAAGCCTATCGAAAAGGGGATAAAGAAAATGAGTTGCAGCACGGCTATGTCCGCTGTCTTTTAGAAGACCAAGCTGGGATGATTTGGCTGGGCACTTATGGCGGTGGGGTTTTCCGCTTCGACCCTGGTTCGGAAACATTCACACCTTTCAACCGGGGCAACGGCCTGCCCGACGATTTGATTGAAGAAATTATTGAAGACCACAAGGGGTATATTTGGATTGTTTCTTCAAAAACACTGACCCGCCTCGACCCTGTGCAGGGAACTTTCCAAACCTTTGACCAGGAAGATGGCCTGCCCGAAACGAATTTCAACCGGATGACCTATGCCAAAAATGGGTCAGGACGCATGTTTCTTGCCACTGGGCAAGGCTACGTCGTTTTCCATCCTGATAGCATCCGAGTGGATACCGTTCCTCCGAATACGGCCATTGTCAAAATGAGCCGCTATCGCATTGATGGCCAGGGGAGCAAACCCATCGAGGTGGGAGGGATAGCAGAAAAAGAGTCCATCGAACTCAGCTACAAAGACTACATCGTCACCTTCGAATTTGCGGCCATCACTTTTCAAAAAGCTCCGAGAACGACCATCGAATACAAATTGGAGGGCTTCCAAAACGATTGGATTCAGCTCGATGGCAGCAGGCAGGTTTCCTTCACCAGCCTGCCCGCAGGCAGCTACCAACTCTTGGTCAGAAGTGCCAATGCTGACGGTTATTGGGACAAAACGCCAGCCACGCTACGAATAATAGTAAGCCCGCCTTGGTGGAAAACCTGGTGGGCCTACAGCTTTTATGCCCTGGCTGTGATGGCTGCATTCTGGTTTTTGAGGCGTCGGGAACTTCGCCGTATCCACTTGCAAAACCAATTGGAAAAAGAATACTTTGAAAGGGCACGCTTGGAAGAGCTCGACCAGGTCAGGTCTCATTTTCTGACCAATATTTCCCACGAGTTCCGCACCCCGCTGACTGTCATTTTGGGCATGACGGAGGAAATTGAAGAGCCGAAATCCGCTAAAAACCTGATTCGGAAAAGCGGCGAAAACCTGCTGCGCCTGGTCAACCAACTACTTGATTTTGGCAAACTGGAAGCGGGGAAATTGGAGCTCCAACCACAATCCGGCAACCTCGTTACCTTTCTCAACTACCTGCTGGAAAGTTTCCACTCGCTGGCCGAACACAAAAATGTCCAGCTCGTTTTTGAGCCCAGCCAGGAACACCTGATTATGGATTTCGACGAAGAAAAAATGCAGCACATTGTGTCCAACCTCTTATCCAACGCCATCAAATTCACACCCCGGGATGGAAAGGTGACCTTGTCGGTCGCCCGCTCGGAATCAAATGTTACTATTCAGGTGAAAGACACGGGCATCGGCATTGCAGCCGACCAGCTTCCCCGCATTTTTGAACGGTTCTACCAAATCAGCGACCCCATGAGCAAGGGCGAACCGGGCACGGGCATCGGGTTGACCTTTACCAAAGAACTGGTGGAGTTGATGGATGGGAAAATTGAGGTGGAAAGCGTGGAGGGTGAAGGGTCAGTTTTTAGGGTGACTTTACCAGTGCGGCAGTCTTCAGTCCGGCAGTTCGGCAGTTCGACAGCCCACAGTTCGACAGTCTCCAGTCCGGCAATTGAACCGGATACTGGCCGACTGGGAACTGACGAACTGAGGACTGACGAACTAAATACAGGCGAACTTTCCTCATTGCTCCTAATTGAAGATAACCCCGAAGTAGTCGCCTATATCCGCACCATACTGCATGAGGAATACGACATCATGGTTGCCGAAAACGGTGCTATTGGTATTGAAAAAGCCATTGAATCCATCCCCGACGTCATCATCAGCGATGTGATGATGCCTGTGAAAGATGGCTTTGCTGTTACCCAGTTTTTGAAAAACGACGAGCGCACCAGCCATATCCCCATCATTTTACTCACTGCCAAGGCCGATGCAGAATCCCGCCTGGAAGGCCTGGAACGGGGAGCTGATGCTTACCTCGCCAAACCTTTTGACAAAAAAGAACTGCGGTTGCGCCTGGAGAAACTTATCGAGCTCCGGAAAAAATTGCAGGCCCGGTATGCCCAATTTGCCCCGCTGCAACAGTCCGACGACATCGGCCTACAGATCGAGGATGCCTTCTTGCAAAAACTCAATGCCATCATCGAAGCGAACTTGGGCGAGGCCGAATTCAATGTCAACGAATTGTGCAACGAGATGCTCATGAGCCGCTCCCAACTCTTCCGCAAGCTCAAAGCCCTCACCGATAAATCCATCGTGGCCTACCTCCGCAGCGCCCGCCTCCACAAGGCCAGGGAATTGCTCCAGACCGGCGAACTCAACGTCACCGAAGTGGCCTTTGAGGTAGGCTTCAACGATCCCAAATATTTTTCGAGGGCCTTTTCGCAAGAATTTGGGTACGCTCCGAAAGAATTAGGCTAAGCCCCTGTTTTTCAGCTATTTATCCATTCTGTACTTTCCCTTTGCACGAAATATCCACCTTTTCGCACGGTTTGTCCACCCCTTGAAATGGCGTTTGCCCACATCTTTGTTCCATAATTATTGAGGCGAATTTTAACCATCCCCAACAAGCTAAAAAAGGGAGCGTACAGCCCAAAGATTGTGCTGCAACGGAGGGGAAATAGATTCCAATGGTCCTCTATTTGTAGCTCCTGCAAACGAACCCGGTTTATATACCTGGCAAGAGGCTATCGCTGCTTGTGCCGCAAAAGACCTGGGAGGATATACCTGGGAGCTTCCGAATATAGATGAGCTAAGCGATGTGCATGCTGCGCAGTCAGAATGCTTTACAGCCGGTGTTTACTGGAGCTCCTCTGATCATAATGGAGAAAAAGCATTTGTCCTGCATTTTAATACTGAATATGATGATACCCCCAATGCCATTCAGTACTGGGTGCCCGGGCCTTGCCGCTGTGTCCATAGATAAACGATTCTGAGGAACCAACTGGTTTAATCATTTACCAACCTGCCAGTCGGCTCCTTACTGAACAGTTACAACAATTTTATTCAAACTTTAAAAACTCAATCATGAAAGCAATTCTTTTCTGGGCTGTCAGGCTCACCTTATGCGCTGTTTTTTTCCTTACTGCCCAACATGCACAGGCGCAAAGCGATGTGTACGATTCAGGCACTGTATGGACTTTGTCCACCATCCGCATTGATGCCAATATGGACGACGAATATCTCCAACGTCTCAGCAAAACCTGGAAAGCCATGATGGATGAGGCAAAAAAAGAACAGCTCATTCTCGGTTATAAAATCCTGAAAGGCAATGCCGCCAACCAAGACGACTTCAACCTCCTGCTCATGGTGGAGTACAGGAATTTGTCCAGCATGGACCCCGACCCCGCCAGGGATGCCAAATGGAAGGCCATCAGGGACCGCATCCAAGCCAGACCTGACCATCAGGACATCCTCCAGCGCTATGGAGAAATCCGGCAGTTTTTCGGGCAGAAAGTCATGCGGGAGATTGTTTTGAAGTAAAAAAACAAGAACCAAATGAGCGGCCAGCCCCGATGGTTAGCCATCGGGGATTGGCTACCTCCCTGTTATCCAATAACAGTCATTTGGCCTGCCCGGTGCATGCCTTTGGCAGCAGGTTTTTTTAAAAAAATAGTAAGACCATGAAAAAGGTAACCAATCATTTCCACACCTTCCTACTCACCTGCTGCCTTCTTTTGGCCATCGGCCAAACTGCACAGGCAAACCTCAGGTATGTAAAACCAAATGCTTCCGGGGCTGGCGACGGCTCCTCATGGGCTGATGCTTCCGACGACCTGCAAGCCATGATTGACGATGTGGGCGTAACCGAAATATGGGTAGCCGCCGGTACCTATAGGCCTACTTCCACCACCGACCGCACCATTTCCTTTGTGATGAAGAACGGCGTGGCCATCTATGGTGGATTTGCCGGAGGCGAAACGAGCCGGGGGGCAAGGGACTGGACGGCCAACTTGACCATCCTGAGTGGTGACTTATTGCAAGATGACGGGCAGCAGCCCATTGCAACAAATGCTCCGACCAATACTAATACTGGAGATAATGCCTTTACCGTGGTCAATGGTTCGAATACCGATGCGACCGCCATTTTGGACGGGTTCATTATTACCGCAGGACATTCCAATGGGAACGGGCCATACCCTGACCCAAATGCCCGCGGTGGCGGGATGTTCATCAATAACGGTGCCCCCACAATCACCAATTGTACCTTTTCTGGAAATGCCGCCCCTAATGCTGGTGGCGGTGGTATATACAGTACCAATTCCACCGGGTTTGTAGTCAGCGGCTGCACTTTTACTGGCAATTACGGATATGGGGGTGGAGGTATCTATAATTCTACCTCATCAGTCATGCAATTGACAGACTGTTCTTTTGCTGAAAATTCGGCTACTTTTGGTGGTGCGATTTATACCCATTCAACATCCACCCAACTTACCCTGGAAAATTGCTCTATTTCGAATAATAGTTCGTTAGAAAACGGAGGAGGAATCAACTCCAATAGCCAACTTACCCTGGAAAATTGCTCCATTTCGAATAATACTACGCTATATAGCGGCGGAGGAATCGCCTCAAATGGTCCGATGACTATCGTGAATTGCTCCATTTCGAATAACACGGCTACATTATATGGCGGAGGAATCAGTTCGGGTAAACAACTGACCATCGATACTTGTGAAATTTTTGAAAACCAGGCAGATAGAGGAGGAGGGGTTTATCATTACTATCATGAAATGGTAATGAACAATACCAGTGTCCGGGCCAATGAGGCATTAGGTGGTGGTTCAGGTGGGGGGATTTATTTGATTGAATGCTATCTGGCTACTATGACGAATTGTGTAGTGAGCGAAAACATCGTTGTCAATACGAATGGTTATGGAGTTGGTGGAATATTGAGTTATAACGGCGCTCAGAATACTAATTTAACATTGGTCAACTGTACGGTGGCAAACCACAATGGTATGGGTATTAGAGGTTCGGGGGGCACCTTTTATTTGACCACAACGCTAACCAATACCATCGTGGCTGACAACGAAACTAATTTTTATTATAGCCCTTATAGTAATGGCTCAACTGTCTCCGGTGGTAACAATCTCGACGATGACGGAACCAGTGGTTTTACCAATGGCGTCAATGGGGATATCACCCTGGTCGACCCATTATTTGTCAGTTCCACAGACCTTCGTCTACAGCCAGGTTCCCCCGCCATTGATGCCGGAAAAGCTGCTGGAGCGCCCACGACCGACCGCGACGGAAAACCCCGGCCCATCGGCCCGGCCTTCGACATGGGGGCTTATGAATTTGGCACACCTTGCCCGACTGGAAATATTTTGTACGTGAATGAAAATGCCACGGGTGCCAACATCGGCGCCTCCTGGGCAAACGCCTTTACCAACCTGCAGGATGCCCTTAATAGTACCTGCCCGAACGTCACTGAAATATGGGTGGCTGCCGGTACTTACAAACCCACTTCCGGTACCGACCGCTCTATTTCTTTTGTCATGAAAGACAACCTCGCTATCTACGGCGGTTTTGCCGGGGTTGAAACGAGCCTAAGCGAGCGCAACCCGGTGGCCAATGTCACTACCCTCAGCGGCGACATCGGCGTAGCTGGCAACAACACCGACAACAGCTACCATGTTATCAACAATGAAGACAACGGCCTCACCAATGCTGCTGTCCTGGATGGCTTTGTCGTCACCGGAGGGTATGGCGGAAATGGTGGTGGGATGCAAAACATCTCCGTTTCACCAACAGTAGCCAACTGTATATTCCTGGATAATACTGCCACCGCGAATGGAGGCGGAATGTTCAATTCCCAAACCTCGTCGCCGATTGTGTTAAACTGTACCTTCTCCGGGGGCTCAGCGGTCTACGGCGGCGGGATGTTTAACTCGTTTTCCTCCCCTGTGCTGACCAACTGCGCTTTCAGTGGGAACTCCGCATTTTACGGGGGCGGACTGAGCAATTCCGCTAGCTCATCCCCGGTACTGACTAACTGTGCCTTTTTAGGGAATAATGCCTTTCAGTTTGGAGGTGGACTTTACAATTACTCAAACTCATCCCCAACCGTGACCAACTGCTCCTTCTCCGGAAATTCAGCAACAACTGATGGTTCCATATATGTAGAAAGTCAGGTCATTCCCTTGATCATAACGAACTGCATCTTTTGGGGCAACAATCCCGAACTAACAGAGACCCCTGCCTGCTATGTCACTTATTCCATTGTAGAGGGCGGCTATACCGGCACGGGTAACCTTGACCTGGACCCCCTTTTCGTCGGCCAGCCGCCCGTCGGCCTCGGCACCACCGGGGATTTGCAACTGCAAGCTGCTTCCCCTGCTATCGATGCAGGTACCAGTGGAACAAACATACCAGATGAAGACATAACTGGTAAGCCCCGGCCCCTCGGCAACGGGTACGACATGGGGGCTTATGAATATGGTATACCCTGTTCTGGTGGCAATATTTTATATGTCAACAAAAGTGCCTCGGGCAAAAACTACGGTACTTCCTGGAACGACGCCTTTATCAACTTGCAGGATGCCCTGAATACTGCCTGTCCCGATATCACTGAAATCTGGGTAGCTGCCGGCACCTATTACCCAGACGAAGGCAACGGGTACACCGACAATGATCGCTCTCATGCTTTTGTCATGATAGATAATGTGGCTATTTACGGCGGTTTTGCAGGGGGTGAAACAAGCCTCAGCGAGCGGGACCTGGTGGCCAACCCTACCATCCTCAGCGGGGATATTGACCAGGTGACAGGCAATGTCAACAACAGCTACCACGTCATTTTTAACAACAACAATGGCCTGGACAGCGCCGCCATCCTCGATGGCTTCACCATTACAGGAGGGAATGCGAATGGGAATTTTAACCCAGCCGTCTACGGTGGCGGGATGCTCAACAACAACTCCTCGCCTACGGTGGCCAACTGCTCCTTCTCCGGGAATTCGGCTACCACCGATGGTGGCGGGATGTTTAATAGCTACTGCTCGCCCACGGTGATCAACTGCTCCTTCTCCGGGAATACGACACTCTTCGGCGGCGGGATGAACAACCTGTCCTCTTCTCCCACGGTGACCAACTGCTCCTTCTCCGGGAATACGGCAACCTACAGCGGCGGCGGGATGATAAACCAAGTCTCCTCCTTTCCTAAGGTGACCAACTGCTCCTTCTCCGGGAATACAGCACCCAATGGTGGTGGAATGTCCAATCGAACTTCTTCTATAACGGTGGTGACCAACTGCATCCTCTGGGGCAACAGCAGCGAAATATTCAATGATGCGAATAGCGACGCCAGTGTCACCTACTCCATAGTGCAGGGCGGCTATACCGGCACGGGCAACCTCGACATCGACCCGTTCTTCGTCAATGCCGCATCGAACAACCTTCACCTGCAGCCCTGCTCCCCCGCCAAAAATGTAGGCGCCACCCAGGCACAGGCCCCTGCTGGCGTCACCATCCCCACCTCCGACTTCGACGGCGATGCCCGGCCAATACACGGGGGCTTCGACATGGGCTTCGACGAAAACGGCATTTTATGTTGCCCGCCGGCGGATGTTTTGTTCGTCAACGCAAATGCTACAGGCTATGACAACGGCACCTCCTGGTCGAATGCCTATACCGACCTGCAGGATGCCCTCAACAGCCCCTGTCCAGGCATCACCCAGATATGGGTGGCCGCAGGCACCTACAAGCCGACCAGTTGCACCACATGTTCTGCCAGCGACCGGGCTGTTTCTTTTGTCATGAGTGAGGGTGTGAGCATACTTGGCGGGTTCCCCAATACGGGCAACCCCGGTATCAACGACGTGGACCCTGTGCTCAATGTAACGATCCTCAGTGGTGACATTGGCATGGTAGGCGATACCAGCGACAATAGTTTCCACATCATTTTTAACAACAACAATGTCCTGACCAGCAACACGGTTTTATCCGGCTTTACCATTACGGGGGGAAATGCAAGCGGCAGCTGGCCACACAACACCGGCGGCGGGATGTATAACAATTCTTCCTCCCCAACTTTGACCAACTGTACCTTTTTACAGAACAACGCCACTTTCGTTGGTGGGGCGATGTACGATGTTTCGAGCAATATCGGCCTGACGGATTGTCAATTCACAAACAATTTTGCTGCCTTTGGAGGTGCCATTTTCACACATGCAGAAGCAGGACAGACCGCCAACCATACCTTGTCGGGCTGCATATTTACAGGAAACAACGCCGAAGGCGGAGGTGGAGCGATAGTCCATGGATTTCCAAACTCGGCTGGAACTGGCCTTTTTGACTGCACCAACTGCACTTTTGTCAACAACATTGCTTTTAATGGGGATACCTTTGGGGGAGGGGGTGCATTTTTCAATGAAGCCATTGGTTTTGATGGCAAATTCACCAACTGCCTTTTTGACGGCAACCAGGGGCTGGGGACAGCAGATTGGGGCGGTGGCGCATTATTGGTTTACGAGGGCAATTGTACTGTCCTCAATTCCACTTTCGTGAATAATAATTCAGCCGCGGAGGGCGGTGCCATCAGCGTGTATTCCAGCAACAGCACCCTGGATGTCAAGAACTCCATCTTCTGGGACAATACAGCCGTGACCGAAAACAGCATCTCCAACAGCCAGGGTGGATTGGTCAATGCATCGTATTGCATGCTGCAGGACAACGCTTGTCCTGCGAACGTGACTTGTGGACAAGGTATGATGTATGCCCAGGACCCGCTTTTCGTCAGCAGTACTGATTTTCACATCCAGAATAATTCGCCCGCAACAGATGCCGGCGTCCTGTTTGGAGCCCCTGCTGCCGATTTCGAAGGTGATACCAGGCCTTTTGGCGCTGGGGTTGACTTGGGAATTGATGAAAACATGGTACTCAATTGTCCTTTAGGAAACGTGTTATACGTCAATGCAAATGCAACCGGGGCGAACAATGGCACCAGTTGGGAGAATGCTTACACAGAACTGCAGGGCGCCCTCAACAATCCTTGCCCCGGCATCACCGAAATCTGGGTGGCCGCAGGCACCTATAAGCCCACTTCCGGTACCGACCGCACCATTTCCTTTGTGATGAAAAACGGCTTGGCTTTCCTGGGGGGCTTTCCCAATACGGGCAACCCCGGCATCGGCGACCGCAATTGGACGGCCAACGTCACAATCCTTAGCGGGGATATTGATGGGGACAATACCTTGGCAAATAACAGCTACCACGTCATTTCCAACAATGGGAATGGCTTGAACAACACCGCCATCCTGGACGGCTTCACCATCACAGGAGGTAATGCGGATGGAACTGGTATAGATATCCACGGCGGCGGGATGTACAATGCCGGTTCTTCGCCCACGGTGAACAACTGCTCCTTTTCCGGGAATTCAGGAGTCACCGGTGGTGGGATAAGCAACTCAAACGGCTCTTCGCCCACGGTGAGCAATTGCTCCTTTTCAGGGAATTCAGTAACCACCAACGGTGGTGGGATGAGCAACAGTTACAGCGCCCCAACGTTGACCAACTGCTCCTTCTCCGGAAATTCGGCCGCTAACATCGGCGGCGGGATGTACAACTTACACTCCTCGCCAACTATTGACACCTGTTCCTTTTCACAAGACACCGCCGCTTTCGTTGGTGGGGCGATGTACAGTGCTCAGAGCAATGTTAGCATGACAGGGTGTCAATTCACAAACAACTTTGCCGAAAACGGGGGCGCTATTTACACACATGCAGTGGTAGGGTATACCGCAAACCATACCTTGTCAGGCTGTTCATTTACAGGAAATAACGCCACAAATGCAGGTGGAGCGATCGGGTCTGGATTTCCAAACTACTTTGGAACCGCTCTTTTTGATTGCACTAATTGTATATTTAGCAACAACGTGAGCAATAACGGCAGTGGTGGTGCATTTTACACGAATAGGGCCGGCTTTAATGGCAAGTTTACCAACTGTCTTTTCGACAGCAACCAGGCACAAGGGGCAGCAGTTGGAGATGGTGGTGCATTAGGGCTCCACGGTGGCAATTGTACCGTCGTCAATTCCACTTTCGTTAACAATACCTCTGAAACGGAAGGCGGTGCTATCAGCGTCTATTCCAGCAGTAGTACCCTGGAAGTCAAAAATTCCATCTTCTGGGACAATACGGCCGTGACGGAAAACAGCATCTCCAACAGCCAGGGTGGGGTGGCCAATGCATATTATTGCCTGCTGCAGGACAACGCTTGTCCTGCGAACGTAACTTGTGGAGAAGGTATGATTTATGCCCAGGATCCGCTTTTCGTCAGCAGTACCGATTTCCACATCCAGAACAATTCGCCTGCAACGGATGCTGGAACGCTATTCGGGGCACCTGCTACCGATTTTGAAGGTGATGGCAGACCTTTTGGTGCCGGTATTGACATGGGATATGATGAAAACATGGTCTTCAATTGTCCTGGTGGAAACGTGTCTTACGTCAACGCAAGTGCAACTGGCGCAAACAATGGCTCCAGTTGGGTGGATGCATACACCAACCTGCAAGATGCCCTCAACCTTACCTGCCCCGGCATTACCGAAATCTGGGTAGCCGCTGGCACCTATAAGCCCACTTCCGGTACCGACCGTGGGGCTTCCTTTGTGATGAGAAACAATGTGGCTATCCTGGGGGGCTTTCCCAACACGGGCAACCCCGGCATCGGCGACCGCAATTGGACGGCCAACGTCACAATCCTTAGCGGGGATATTGATGGGGACAATACCTTGGCAAATAACAGCTACCACGTCATTTCCAACTATGAGAATGGTTTGGACAACTCCGCCATCCTGGACGGCTTCACCATCACAGGAGGTAATGCGGATGGAACTGGTATAGATATCTACGGCGGCGGGATGCACAATGCCGGTTCTTCGCCCACGGTGATCAACTGCTCCTTTTCCGGGAATTCGGCAACCAACAGCGGCGGCGGGATGTACAACACAAGTTCTTCGCCCACGGTGACCAACTGCTCCTTTTCCGGGAATTCAGCAACCAACAGCGGCGGCGGGATGTACAACATAGGTTCTTCGCCCTCGGTGACCAACTGCTCCTTCTCTGGGAATTCAGGAGTCGCCGGTGGTGGGATAAACAACTCAAACAGCTCTTCGCCCACGGTGAGCAACTGCTCCTTCTCTGGGAATTCAGCAACCACCAACGGTGGTGGGATGAGCAACAGTTACAGCGCCCCAACGTTGACCAACTGCTCCTTCTCCGGAAATTCGTCCGCTAACATCGGCGGCGGGATGTACAACTTACACTCCTCGCCAACTATTGACACCTGTACCTTTTCACAAGACACCGCCGCTTTCGTTGGTGGGGCGATGTACAGTGCTGCTCAGAGCAATGTTAGCATGACAGGGTGTCAATTCACAAACAACTTTGCCGAAAACGGGGGCGCTATTTACACAAATGCAGTGTTTTTTGGGCAGACCGCAAACCATACCTTGTCAGGTTGTTCATTTACAGGAAATAACGCCACAAATGCAGGTGGAGCGATCGGGTCTGGATTTCTTAACTCTGCGGGAAGCGCTCTTTTTGATTGTACCAATTGTAACTTTAGCAACAACGTGAGCAATAACGGCAGTGGTGGTGCATTTTACACTGAAAAGGCCGGCTTTAATGGCAAGTTTACCAACTGTCTTTTCGACAGCAACCAGGCACAAGGGGCAGCAGTTGGAGATGGTGGTGCATTAGGGCTCCACGGTGGTAATTGTACCGTCGTCAATTCCACTTTCGTTAACAATACCTCTGAAACGGAAGGCGGTGCCATCAGCGTCTATTCCGGCAGTAGTACCCTGGAAGTCAAAAATTCCATCTTCTGGGACAATACGGCCGTGACGGAAAACAGCATCTCCAACAGCCAGGGTGGGGTGGCCAATGCATCTTATTGCCTGCTGCAGGACAACGCTTGCCCCGCAAACGTGAACTGTGGGCAAGGTATGATTTATGCCCAGGATCCGCTCTTCGTCAGCAGCACCGATTTCCACATCCAGAACAATTCGCCCGCAACAGATGCTGGAACGCTATCCGGGGCACCTGCTACAGATTTTGAAGGTGATGGCAGACCTTTTGGCGCCGGGCTTGATCTGGGATTTGATGAAAACATGGCCAATAATTGTCCTGCCGGAAACGTGTCTTACGTCAACGAAAGTGCAACAGGCGCAAACAATGGTACCAGTTGGGTGGATGCTTACACGGACCTGCAGGATGCCCTCAGTAAAAACTGCCCCAATATCACCGAAATCTGGGTAGCCGCTGGCACCTATAAGCCCACTTCCGGTACCGACCGTGGGGCTTCCTTTGTGATGAGAAACAATGTGGCCATCTACGGTGGTTTTGCCGGGGGCGAGACCATGCTTTCGCAAAGGGACTGGACGACCAATGTCACCACGCTCAGCGGCGAGATTGGCGCAGCAGGGATTGCGGACAACAGCTACCATGTCATTTTCAACGACAACAATGGTCTGACCAACTCCGCTATCCTCGACGGTTTCACCATCAGTGGTGGAAATGCAAATGGCAACACATACCCGTTCGACAACGGAGGGGGCATGATCAACTTATCTGCTTCCCCGACATTGGCCAATTGTATTTTCACAGACAATACAGCAATAGTTACTGGCGGTGGGATGTTCAATAGGTACGGTTCACCAAGTTTAATTAACTGTTCTTTTTCAAATAATACTGCTAATGTGCGGGGAGGAGGTATTTTCAATTTGAACTTATCCCTTATTACATTAACCAATTGTAATTTTTTCTCCAACAACTCAGCAAACGGCGGTGCTGGTATGGCCAGCGAGGAAACAAATGCCATCATCATTGATTCCTGTAATTTTACGCAAAATACGGGTGCCGGATCAGGCGGGGTGCTGAGGTTCCTTCAGGTCTCTGTAGATGCAAATGTTGAAATAACTGCCTGTAACTTCATTGACAATCAGACCAATTCCACTGTAGGGGCTTTACTCTTTGTAGCTGCAAATTCGACAGCTTTAACAGCATCCCTTCATGATTGTCAGTTCAGTGGAAATGAAGCCGAGGCTGGAGGGGCACTCGGAGCGTTTGGCACAGTTGCCTTGGATATTACCAACTGTGATTTCACGAACAATAGTGCCGAATATGCTGGTGCTTTATATGCAGGGCCCAACAATGGTCAAGTTGGAAACCTAACCCTTTTGGATTGCCAGTTTATCGGTAACACCGGCAGGACAAGTGTAGGCGGCGTTCTTACATGGGGATTCACTTGTAACGCGACCAACTGTATTTTCAAGAATAATGAAGCTGGCATTGTGGGCGCCAGTTTAGGTACAGGAGGGGCTTGGCAAATACAAGGTCCTAATACCCAGGCAACCCTTACCAATTGTCTATTAGAGGGAAACAAAGCATTTGGTACTATAGACGATGGGGGTGGCGCTATCATGGTTTACGGTGGCAATGTCACTTTGCAGAACACCACCGTGGCAAACAACGAATCTGTTACGCAAGGAGGGGCAGTGAGTATTTTCGACAATACAGGTACGGTCACCATTAATAATTCCATCCTTTGGAACAATACAGCAGTCACAGACAACAGCATCTACAATGGGAATGGTGGGGCCGCGAGTGCCACATACAGCCTGATACAGGACAACACTTGTCCGGCAAACGTGACCTGTGGAGAAGGTATGATTTATGCCCAGGATCCGCTTTTCGTCAGCAGCACTGATTTCCACATTCAAGACAATTCACCCGCAACGGATGCCGGCACCCCGATTGGGGTACCTGCTTCTGATTTCGAGGGTGATGCCAGGCCTTTTGGCTATGGTGTCGACCTGGGATATGATGAAAACATGGTCTTCAATTGTCCTGGTGGAAACGTGTTTTACATCAACGCAAGTGCAACTGGCGCAAACAATGGCACCAGTTGGGTTGATGCTTACACCAACCTGCAAGATGCCCTCAACAATACCTGTCCCGGCATTACCGAAATCTGGGTAGCAGCGGGTACTTATAAGCCGAGCAGTTGCACCACTTGTACAGACAGCGACCGGTCGGTTTCCTTTTCCATGACCGAGGGCGTGCACATGATTGGGGGATTCCCCAATACGGGTAACCCCGGTATCAATGACGTGGATCCTGTGCTCCATGTAACCACCCTCAGCGGCGACATCGGCGTGCCAGGAGATGATACCGACAACAGTTTTCACATCATTTTCAACGACAACAATGGTCTGACCAACTCCGCTATCCTCGACGGCTTCACCATCAGTGGCGGCCATTCGAACGACAATGGCGGAGGCGGGATGCTCAATGACCACGCCTCTCCGACAGTGGTCAATTGCAACTTCACAGGAAACTCGTCCACCAATGGCGGTGGGGGGATACTCAACTCCTTCTCCTCCCCCGTACTGACCAACTGCATCTTCACAGGAAACTCGTCCACCAATGGCGGTGGGGGGATACTCAACTCCTTTTCCTCCCCCCTGCTGACCAACTGCATCTTCACAGGAAACTCATCAACTTACGGGGGCGGGATGGCCAACAAAGACTCCTCCCTCCCGGTGCTGATCAACTGTGCCTTTTCGGGCAACACCGCTACCCAGAAAGGGGGAGGGATTAACAATTACTTTTCTTCCTCCTCCACTTTGACGAACTGTACTTTTTCGGGGAATACGGCCAACACCAGCGGCGGGTCTGTATTCGTGACAAGTGCGATCCTGCCTTCGCCTGTGACGAACTGCATCTTCTGGGGCAACAACTCCGAACTATTGGACAATGGCAGTGCTGTTGTCGACTATTCCATCGTGGAGGGCGGCTTCACCGGCACGGGCAACCTGGACGAGGACCCCCTCTTCACCAGCCCCACCGACCTGCGTCCTCTACCCTGTTCACCCGCATTAGACATGGGCAGCAACGCCGCCAACACCTCCACTATTGATTTGGATGGCAGCCCCCGGAAGGTGAACGCCACCGGGATTGGGACGACCACTATCGACATGGGCGCTTTCGAATTGCAGAGCAATATCACCCTGCCCTCTACCTGGACGGGCCTCGGCGACGGCACCCTGTGGTCAGACCCCGCCAATTGGAGCGATGGGTTTGTGCCGCAACCTTGCCGGGATGTGGTCATCCCGGCCGGAACGGTAACTATTCCAGCGGCTTTCAATGCAAAGGGAAAGACGTTGGATGTGGTGACGGGCGCACTGTTGGAGGTGGCGCCGACGGCTAGGATGGATATCAAGAATTGAGAGTGTGTCTTTTTCGAGACTTTAGGCAGCAGGTGACTGTTGGCTAAAGTCTTGAAAAAACTAATTGTGAGGTTTTTTTGAAGCGGGCAGTGGCCCCAAAAACCATAATTATTTTTCAGGTTTGCATTGGGGTGACATATATAAATTGCTGATTGTAACGGATTGCGTAGCTGAATAAAAAAGCCATTGGAAATACTTACCAGCTGGCATACGGTCTTCCCTTCAAAGCTCAAAACTCTGCTCCTGCCGGTTTGCAGCCGGCACTTCTCCAGCTTTCCCGAAGAACACAATTCTTATTGCTGCCTGAATGACCGCTGCTCAATTATCAAGATAGCACTTGCCCTGAAGCACAGTCGCAGTAGTGCCGGTTGCAAACCGGCAGGAGCGGTGTTGTTTTTTAATGGACAGACCCAGTGCCAGCAGGGTTCGTCAATCGGAAAATCAATCATAGGGTGCTATTTTGCACCACAAGTTAGCATTTAGAAATGTTTTCACCCTAATACTTCATGAGCCTAAATTTTTTATAGATTTGCATGAATTCTTTTGCGGATAATAATATAAAACCCACCCATTGAATTCAAAAAATTACCGAATAAATTGCAATTTGAAACATGCGCAGTCTAAATCTAATCATGGTATTCAGCTTATTGCTGGCCTACAACTTCATTATTGCCCAAAAAGACTACCTACCAGGTACCATTGTCAAACTCAACGGAGAAATCCTAACTGGGGGTATTGATTATCAAAATTGGAAGAAAAACCCAAGTTTCATCCTGTTTAAATCCAATAATGGCCAAGAATCAAAATATACATATCAAGATATGGCATCTTTCGAAGTATTGCGCCCCGACAAGAAATTGGAACGGTATCGCAGAGCCATTGTACAATTAAACGTATCACCCACTGCTTTGGATAAACTGGACGACAACCCCTACCCAATTTTAAAAACTGATACCTTACTTCTGATGGTATTAGTAGATAGTGAAATAGACTTACTGTACTATAATGGAGGAAGCAAAGGCTCACATTTCTTCTATGCTACAACAGATGGAAAAGTGGAGGAACTGATCACAAAGGAATTTATCACTAAAGGTTCCCGCCAAATCAATGTAAATGATCAATACCGCATTCAAATTTATAATTTAACCCCAGATTGTGATGAAAAGGATAAACCACAAATTCTTAAGTTAAAATATGAAAAGAAACAATTAATGGCAGCCTTCATGTCCATCAATAAATGCCTAAGTCATGACCCTGACTATTTGTTTGAAAATGAAAATAGTATTAATAATTTCTATGCTTATGTCGGCGCTGACTACAACTTTGTCAAAATGAACAGCAACAAGGAATATTGGAATAAAACAGATTTTGACAATACATTTAGCCCAACATTTGGATTAGGATTTCAGTGGATGATTCCCCGCACACAAAAAAAACTTTCGATAGCATATGAGATATACTATACACAAATCAAAGCCAAAGGACAGTACATCAAAGATTTCTTAAACTTGGGCAAGGATCATTATATTACCCAAATAGAAGCTGCGTATTTGCGCTTAAACACGAGTGTACAGTGGCGGTTCATTCCAAGGAAAACCTGGGTATTTTTGCGTTTCGGAGTTTCTATTGGCTATGCGCTCTATACGAGCCAATCCTCGACCCTCGAAACTCATTATTTTGATGGCCACGTAGGAAGATATGGAAAAGATACTCCATTCGCAAATATCCAAAAAGTAAATGAGGGATTATTGCTTGGCCTTTGTACCAAGGTTATGAATGAACATTTGACCATGGAGGTAAGGTTGTCCAACACATATGACATTTCAAATGATTTAGCAATCAGGATGAATACAAAATCACTGGCAGTATTGGCAGGTTTTAATTTTTAGTTGGATATGACTTTGATGCATGAATCAAATAAGCACAGCTGCCCCCGCTGGTCCGGGGCCTTCAAATAAAAACCGGCAGGGGCGAGCGTGTTTCTCGGGGTGCAGACCCTGCGCCAGCAGGTATGCATCAAGGAAAGCGCCAATAGCGAATTTAGCAGCAGTATTTCAAACAGCCAAGGGTTTTGTGCTTTTTAATAAAGTAGGTAGTAGTGCCGGTTGCAAACCGGCAGGAGCGGTGTTGTTTTTTAATGGACAGACCCAGTGCCAGCAGGGTGGCCGGAAATCGCTGAAAGGGCCTTCGCCTTCCTGCATAGTTACCTTGCAAAACAACCTTCGTTATTTCAAGAGAGCGTAAGAAGTAAGGGTGATCGAATAATCCCCAACCAAAGTGCGCAGAGCGACCGGATACAGTTTGCCGCCAAATGGCCGCAAATGCTCGAAGCGCACCACAACCGATTATTGGGTGCGAAAATATCCATCAGGAGGAACCTGGCGGTGCGCTGGTCGAAATTTAATTGTTATTCGGCCCCGGCAAGGAAAGTCAAATTTTTTTGATTGAATAAGCTACTGAATTGCGGGAAAACGCATTATTTTGCGCTCAAAATCGGTTGGTGTGTCTAAACCGAATCCAATCAATACCCCAACTCTTCATCAATTCTCAGTTCATCAATTATCACTTTAAAAGGCAGGGTGTCCCCTTCATGGAGACCAACTTGTGAATTTACGGGTGCTGTCGCTGCACTACCCTGAATTGTCTTTGCCCCCTTCTCCTGAGGGGGTCAGGAGGTTGATTCCTGCACTACACGGATGGTTTTATCAGATGGCTTAAAGCTGTTGGCTTTGGCCCAAGGACTTAATGGCCGTATGCGCACTGCTATCCCTTGTATGGTAGCATTCTTCATCAATACACATAGGACAAATACCGGCAACCGCCAATTGCGGCAGGTGGTTGACGGGGGAACCTCTTATTCAAGCCGCCCTCATTATTTTAAAATCATATTGAAAATGAAAAAACATTTCACCATTCCACCCAATGAAATTCTTAGCCTGGCAGCGCGTTTCCGGCTTGCCCTGACACCGCTTGTCTTCCAGATTTTATTGTTCTTGCTGGCAGGCAATGCCACGGTTCATGCCCAAATGGATCCCATTTTTGGCATCACCGTACCACTCGATTTGGAGAGCATCAAGATTACGCTACTGAGTGCGGCAATGGAAGGGAGCGCCGAGTCGGCATCGAATCAAACCACCCTGAGCCTGCCCTTGCCGGATGGTTCGCAGGCGGCTTACTACGTGCTGGAGTCGCCGGTCATGGAGAAGAAGTTTTATATGGCAAACCCTTCCATCAAAAACTACCTGGTTTTTAATAAAACTGACCGCACCTATGGCCGCATGGTCATTTATCCGGGCGGCCTCCATGCCCTGATATTTACGGAACAGGGGAGCTATTACATAGATCCTGTGAGCAACGATGATGCAGAAGTGCACCGTGTTTTTTACAACAAGTATCAAAATTTTTCAGGCACCGAGTGTGGTTTCGACCCCAACAAGGAAGAATTCAAAGACGATTTGGAACGCTTGTTCGCCTCACAACAGGCTGCCCCTGAAATGAACCTGAACGCCAACGGCGCTACCAAGCGTACCTATAAACTGGCCATTGCCACGACCGGGGAATTTTACCAAAACGCCAATTTCGGGAACAACAACCTGGCCACCGCACAGGCAAGGATCAACCAGGTGGTGTCCGACAACAGCGCCAAATACGAGCTGGAGCTGGCCATTACTTTTACGGGCGTCGTCAACACCAACGCCATTTACACCAACCCGGCCACCGACCCGTTCAATCCGGATGGTGACCGCACCGGTGATGCCGCCAATGCATTGGCCATGCACTACACCGCAGGCCAGTATGACCTGGGGCATGTACTGCATGCCATGGCATCGGGGGGCAGCGGGGTAGCCGGTTTGGGCGTGGTTTGCAGTAATGACCCTGCCGGAACTGGCCTTGCGAAAGGCCGGGGCTGGAGTGGCGGCTCGAATCTTCCCATTTTGGTGAACGGTATCATGTGGCATGAAGTCGGCCATCAGTTTGCGATGGAACACAGTTTCAACGGGACAGGCGGTGCGTGTACTGCTGCCATATCCAACACCAATGCCTATGAAATCGCCAGCGGCACCACCATCATGTCCTACCGGGGCAACTGCCAGGCCGATAATAACATAACCGGCGGCGGCGGCAGCGATTATTTTCATACAAAAAGCCTCGAACAGGCTTTGGCTTACATTGCGGCAAATGGCGGGTGCGCTACGACGGCACCCACAGGGAACACTCCCCCGACCGTCAATGCGAACCCCTGCGGCGGGATGTACACCATCCCCAAGTCAACCCCTTTTAAACTGACCGGTACCGGTTCGGATATCAATGGCGATGCGTTGGCATTTACCTGGGAACAAATAGACGAAGACGGCGCCGGCACGCCCACACAAGGGTTCATCGGCGCCACTGCAGCTGCGAGTACCACAGCACCCTTGTTCAGGAATTACGCTGCCTCCAGCCTGCCCATCCGGTATTTTCCCAACCTGGATTTAGTAAAGGCCAACAATTACACTTCCAGCTTTGAAGCGCTGCCTTCCGTGGCCAGGACGATGAACTTCAGGCTGACGGCCAGGGACAACAAAGCCGGCGGTGGGGGTATTGCCGGTAACGATATTGCGGTAACTGTTTCAGCGTCAGGCCCATTTACGGTGACGGCTCCCAATGGGGGCGAGAACCTCACCGCAGGCAACAACACGAACGTTACCTGGGACGTAAACGGCACGAATGCATTTTGCAACAACGTCAATATCAAACTGTCCATTGATGGCGGGAACTCCTACCCCTATACCCTGTTGGCCAACACGCCAAACGATGGCAACCAGGCCGTGACCATTCCTGCCGGTGTTACCAATACCGCCACGGCAAGGGTCTTGGTAGAATGTGCAGACAATACCTGTGTCGTGTTTTTTGATATTTCCAACGCCAACTTTACGGTGACTTCCACCTGTGCGGCTGCTGGCAACAACATTTGCCCAGCAAATGCCATAGCCCTCCCGGCAGGTGATCCGGGATTGAACCTGGGGCTGAACCAATACTTTGGCGGCGCTATCACGCAAAAAGCGATCAACATTACGAACACCAGCCCAACCGGGCCGCTTGCCAATGCCACCACGTCGGGCGGCAACACCTGCCAAACACCCTGGGGCACTGAAAAATATGAGGTTCTGGATTTCGCCGTGTCAACCAACGGGGATTATACCGTTTCAAATGCCACTGGTGGCCAGATCATCTTTTCACTTTTTACGGCGGCTGGTTACAATCCGGCCATGCCTTGCGCCGGCACCTTCCTGAAATCGAATTCGACAGGGGCCATCAGTTGGGGTTCTTCGCTTACCGCAACATTGACTGCTTGTACTACTTACAAGCTCGTGGTATGGACCCTGAACGGCAGTAATGCGAACCTGAATTTTGACCTCACAGGGCCAGGCGCTGTGTACGAGGTCGGTGCAGGGCCCGGGGCCAATTACGCCTATACTTACGCAGCAGTCAATACCGCCAACAACCAGGTAGCAGCAGTGAGCAATACCTCCAATTTTACGGCATTGGCTGCGGGTGCTTACAACATATATGGGGCATCCTACTACAGCGGCGCCGGCCCGAACCCCGCCACGGTGAACCCGGCCACCTGGGTCAACCAGACCCTGGACGCCATTTTGAGCGGTGGGGCCTGCGCTTTGTTCAGCGGCAATTTCAAACCTTTGACCATCACCGGTGGAGCGGGCACGCCGAGCATTGCCATCGCAGCTGCCGATGCCGTCAAGGCGGAGGGCAATGCGGGCAACACCGCCTTCACCTTCACCGTGACACGGACGGGCAGCACGGCCAACCAATCCACTGCCAACTGGGCGGTGACCGGCTCCGGCGGCAACCCGGCCGATGCAGCGGACTTCAGCGGAACGTTGCCCAGCGGCACGGTCACCTTCCCTGCCGGTTCGGCGGATAACCAAATCATTACCGTCAATGTTTCGGGCGATGCAACCATAGAACCGGACGAGGGCTTTACCGTCACGTTATCCAATCCTGTGAATGCAACGATTACCACAGCCACGGCCGCAGGCACCATCCAGAATGACGATGCAGGCGCCACGCCCAGCCTCGCCATCGCTGCCACGGATGCCAATAAAGCTGAAGGCAATGCGGGCAATACCCCTTTCACCTTTACCGTGACCCGCACCGGCAACACCGCCAACCAATCCACTGCCAACTGGGCGGTAACGGGTTCCGGCGGCTCCGCTGCCAATGAGGCTGACTTCGGCGGGGCCCTGCCCAATGGCACGGTCATTTTCCCCGCCGGTTCGGCTACCCCACAGGTCATTACGGTGAACGTATCGGGCGATCCGGGGGTGGAACCCAACGAGGGCTTCACGGTCACTTTGTCGAATCCCGTCAATGCGACGATCACTACTGCTGCGGCCACTGGCACCATCCAGAATGACGATATGGCTGCGGCATACTGTGCGGCCGGCGCAGCCCAGACTACCAATGAAAAGATAGCCAATGTTCAGTTTAACACGATCAACAACCCTTCTACCGGCACGGCAGGGTATGAAGATTTCACAGCTATAACCACCACCGTTGCCCAAGGGTCCATGCACAACTTTACCGCCACCATCTCGAGCCCTTTCAACTCCGACCAGATCGTCGTTTGGATCGACTTCAACCAGGATCAGGATTTTGAGGACGCAGGGGAACAGGTTTACCTGTCGCCCGCAGGCACAGGCCCCCATAGTGGCAATATTACCATTCCGGCCAATGCCACAGCAGGCAATACCCGGATGCGGGTCAGGTTGCACGATACGGGGGCAGGGCCTAATACCACCCCCTGCGGCAACGCCACCTGGGGACAAGTGGAAGATTACGCCGTCAACATCACCGCCGGAACCGGTACGCCCACCCTTGCCATTGTTGCCACGGACGCCAACAAGGCAGAAGGCAATGCGGGCAATACCCCCTTCACCTTCACCGTGACACGGGCAGGCAGCACCGCCAACCAATCCTCCGCCAGTTGGGCCGTCACCGGCCCTGGTACCAACCCTGCCGATGCCGCTGATTTCGGCGGGGCGTTTCCCAGCGGCACGGTCACTTTCCCTGCCGGTTCGGGAGCCGCCCAAGTCATCACGGTCAACGTATCGGGCGATGTTACGGTGGAACCCAACGAAGGCTTTACGGTCACTTTGTCGAACCCCGTCAATGCGATGATCACGACGGCCACGGCCACCGGCACCATCCAGAATGATGATGCGGCGGCGGCATATTGCGCCGCCGGTGCAGACCAGACGACCAATGAAAAGATATCGAACGTGCAGTTCAACACGATCAACAATGCTTCTACCGGCACAGCGGGATATGAAGATTTCACGGCCGTTACCACCACGGTAGCACCGGGATCCACCCATAACTTTACAGGCACTATTTCCAACCCGTTCAATTCCGATCAGATCATCGTCTGGATTGACTTCAACCAAAACCAGAGTTTTGCGGATGCAGGCGAACAGGTCTTCATTTCGCCCACTGGCACAGGCCCACATAGCGGCAACATTGCCATCCCGGCCAATGCCGCCCTGGGCAATACGAGGATGCGGGTCAGGTTGCACGATACGGGAGCAGGGCCCAACGCCACACCGTGCGGCAATTCCACGTGGGGCCAGGTGGAGGATTATACCATCAACATCGCCACCCCTGTCATGGCCAATATTGTGATTGAGGCCACTGATGCCAACCAGCCCGAAATAGATACCAGTAACTCGGATTTTATCTTTACCGTGAAACGTACAGGAAACATTGCGATGCCATCCACCGTCAACTGGGCCGTATCCGGTTCTGGCACTTACGCTGCCGATGAATACGATTTTGGCGGTTCATTTCCGAGCGGTACCATTACCTTCCCCGCTGGTTCTGCTGATGACCAAATATTGGCAATAGACGTTTATGGCGACGATTTTTCGGAATTTGACGAAGGCTTTACCGTCACTTTATCCGATCCCGTAAATGGCATGATCACCGTTTTATCGGCGAAAGGATCCATCATCAATGACGACGACTGCCCCCCGGCAATATTTATAGAAGGGAGCATTGAAAGTTTTATTTACCAGGCTGCCTACTACATTTTTTCCGATGGGGTCGTCCCGAATGGCCATGATGCTATTTTCATCGCAGAAGACTGCATTGAACTGCTGCCGGACTTCGAGGTGGAATTGGGTGCTGAATTTGAAGCCGTTATGGATGTATGTGTACCTAACCCGTTGGCACCGGAGAACAAGAAGGAGTGAGAAATGCTGTTTATACTTTGCGCTAACAGGTTTTCCCGGAAACCGGGACAAGTCGTGCATTTGAAAGATTGCATTTAGCCATTGGCTGTTTGCGGTTGGCCGATAGCAAATATTGCCGAAAATAAGTTTTTATAGACAATCGTCATTAAAAGTTATTGGTCATTGAAGTCATTTTATTGAAAATCTTTGACTTAGGATTTTGTTCCAATCAATTTTTAATGTGACTATCTATAATAAAAGGAACACAGCGGTTTTTATTGAAACCTAAAATGTTGACGCAGCTACCAAATACGTTTTTTGAAACATATAGTGACATAGCCACAACCAAAGAGGTGACATCTTTTTGCCTGCTCTACATTAAAATTATCAGCAGGTAATTCAAAGGCAAAAAGGTGCCATCTCGTGGGCACCATTTCGAGGTGACATCTTTTCGCCTTGAAAATTCTGCTGAAATTCAAAATTGCCGAAGGCGAAAAGATGTCACCTCAAAAACTATGGAAGGCAGATTGGTACAGGCCCGCACAGAGGGGACGCCGCAGAGCCTGCCCCGAATCCTCGGGGGCGGCCCCCTCAGCCCGTTGCTGTCCAACATTTTACTGAATGAACTGGACAAGGAACTGGAAAAACGGGGGCACCGGTTCGTGTGCTCCCGAGGTTTCGGGACAAGCTATGCGAAAAAGCTTCGACGGTCTGAGTGGGCTGGTGCGCAATAATCTCTCGGCCTTGATCCGGCTTCCGGAGATGTGTACGTATTTCTGAACCGCCGTCGGGGCCGCCTCAAATTGCTGCTTTGGCAGGGCGATGGCTCCTCCCTGAATTATAAGCGCCTGGAACAGGGCACCTTCGAATATCCCCGCACATTGGAAGACGGGTCATCGACCCTGCTGAACTGGCATGAATTGGTGCTGGTTTTGCTGGGTGTCGAGTTAAAATCGGTCACCACCCGGGCGGTAAACAGTGCGTGTTTATTTACAATCCGGTGGACGCCGAAAAGCGGTTGGCCTTCCGCCAGGAGCATGCCCGTCCCGTCATGGACGAACTGGAAGCCTGGTTGCAGGAGAATATAGCCCAGGTGTTGCCCAAGGGCAAGATCGGCCAGGCCGTACAGTATGCCCTCAACCGGTGGAAACATGCAAAACGCTGCCCCGAAGACGGAAAACTGGAAATAGACAACAACCTGGTGGAAAACGCCATCCGGCCCGTAGCCATCGGCCGGAAGAATTATTTGCTTGCCGGTTCGCATGAAGGAGCGAAGTGGGCCGCCATCGTTTACCCGTTCGCCTGCCCCGCAGCCAACTGCGGCCACAATCCTTTTGAATACCTAAGGGATGTGCTCCAGCGCCTGCCCGATCAACCCCTCACCTGCCTGGATGAACTGTTGCCGGTGAATTGGGTCCCGGTGAAAGGCATTGAAGGGTGATGGGGTTTACCGAATGCTTACCCATGAACCGC